>NZ_LK391969.1:0-590580 GCF_000939975.1 Pseudomonas saudimassiliensis
GGGTTGCACCAGAAGTAGCTAGTCTAACCTTCGGGAGGACGGTTACCACGGTGTGATTCATGACTGGGGTGAAGTCGTAACAAGGTAGCCGTAGGGGAACCTGCGGCTGGATCACCTCCTTAATCGACAGATCTCGACATTCTTCAAGCACTCACACGAATTACTTGATTCCGAAAGAAAGGCGATTAGGTCTGTAGCACTAAGCAACAGGTAGCAGGCCGAGATAATTGGGTCTGTAGCTCAGTTGGTTAGAGCGCACCCCTGATAAGGGTGAGGTCGGCAGTTCGAATCTGCCCAGACCCACCAATTGTCGAGGTGTCAGGTCTGAACGGGGCCATAGCTCAGCTGGGAGAGCGCCTGCCTTGCACGCAGGAGGTCAGCGGTTCGATCCCGCTTGGCTCCACCAGGACGGCCCAGGGGCACCATCGCCAGTACTCGATAAGAGTTCATACATGAATGATTCCGCCAGGCGGGATGATTGATGTCTGATCTTTGATCAGTCGCTCTTTAACAATGTGGAAAAGTGATAGAAGTAAGACAAGACATAACGGGTGTTTCACTGCACACGTTATGGCTAAGGTAACTTGTAATCTCAAGTGCAAGTTCCGGATTGTCGTGAAATCATGTCAAGACCTATGGCTGCCAGCAATCAGCGCAAGCAGATTGTTTGGGGTTATATGGTCAAGTGAATAAGCGCATACGGTGGATGCCTTGGCAGTCAGAGGCGATGAAAGACGTGGTAGCCTGCGAAAAGCTTCGGGGAGGTGGCAAACGACCTTTGATCCGGAGATCTCTGAATGGGGAAACCCACCCAGCATAAGCTGGGTATCACACACTGAATACATAGGTGTGTGAGGCGAACCCGGGGAACTGAAACATCTAAGTACCCGGAGGAAAAGAAATCAACCGAGATTCCCCAAGTAGTGGCGAGCGAACGGGGAGCAGCCCTTAAGCGGCATTGAGTTTAGTGGAACGCTGTGGAAATGGCGGCCATAGTGGGTGATAGCCCCGTACACGAAAGACTCTTTGCCGTGAAATCGAGTAGGTCGGCGCACGTGAAACGTTGACTGAACATGGGGGGACCATCCTCCAAGGCTAAATACTCCTGACTGACCGATAGTGAACCAGTACCGTGAGGGAAAGGCGAAAAGAACCCCTGTGAGGGGAGTGAAATAGATCCTGAAACCGTATGCGTACAAGCAGTGGGAGCCGACTTGTTCGGTGACTGCGTACCTTTTGTATAATGGGTCAGCGACTTATATTCAGTGGCGAGCTTAACCGTCTAGGGGAGGCGTAGGGAAACCGAGTCTTAATAGGGCGTTTAGTCGCTGGGTATAGACCCGAAACCGGGCGATCTATCCATGGGCAGGTTGAAGGTGCCGTAACAGGCACTGGAGGACCGAACCGACTACCGTTGAAAAGTTAGCGGATGACTTGTGGATAGGAGTGAAAGGCTAATCAAGCTCGGAGATAGCTGGTTCTCCTCGAAAGCTATTTAGGTAGCGCCTCGTGTATCACCACTGGGGGTAGAGCACTGTTTGGGCTAGGGGGTCATCCCGACTTACCAACCCCATGCAAACTCCGAATACCAGTGAGTGCGAGCACGGGAGACACACGGCGGGTGCTAACGTCCGTCGTGAAAAGGGAAACAACCCAGACCGTCAGCTAAGGTCCCAAAGTTATGGTTAAGTGGGAAACGATGTGGGAAGGCTTAGACAGCTAGGAGGTTGGCTTAGAAGCAGCCATCCTTTAAAGAAAGCGTAATAGCTCACTAGTCGAGTCGGCCTGCGCGGAAGATGTAACGGGGCTCAAACCATACACCGAAGCTACGGGTGCATCGTAAGATGTGCGGTAGAGGAGCGTTCTGTAAGCCTGTGAAGGTCAATTGAGAAGTTGGCTGGAGGTATCAGAAGTGCGAATGCTGACATGAGTAACGACAATGGGAGTGAAAAACTCCCACGCCGGAAGACCAAGGGTTCCTGCGCAACGTTAATCGACGCAGGGTGAGTCGACCCCTAAGGCGAGACCGAAAGGTGTAGTCGATGGGAAACGGGTTAATATTCCCGTACTTCTGGTTACTGCGATGGGGGGACGGAGAAGGCTAGGCCAGCACGGCGTTGGTTGTCCGTGTTTAAGGTGGTAGGCTGATTTCTTAGGTAAATCCGGGAAATCAAGGCCGAGAACTGATGACGAGTGTTCTTTTAGAACATGAAGTGGTTGATGCCATGCTTCCAGGAAAAGCCTCTAAGCTTCAGGTAACTAGAAATCGTACCCCAAACCGACACAGGTGGTCAGGTAGAGAATACCAAGGCGCTTGAGAGAACTCGGGTGAAGGAACTAGGCAAAATGGCACCGTAACTTCGGGAGAAGGTGCGCCGGTGAGGGTGAAGGACTTGCTCCGTAAGCTCATGCCGGTCGAAGATACCAGGCCGCTGCAACTGTTTATTAAAAACATAGCACTCTGCAAACACGAAAGTGGACGTATAGGGTGTGACGCCTGCCCGGTGCCGGAAGGTTAATTGATGGGGTTAGCTTCGGCGAAGCTCTTGATCGAAGCCCCGGTAAACGGCGGCCGTAACTATAACGGTCCTAAGGTAGCGAAATTCCTTGTCGGGTAAGTTCCGACCTGCACGAATGGCGTAATGATGGCGGCGCTGTCTCCACCCGAGACTCAGTGAAATTGAAATCGCTGTGAAGATGCAGTGTATCCGCGGCTAGACGGAAAGACCCCGTGAACCTTTACTATAGCTTTGCACTGGACTTTGAATTTGCTTGTGTAGGA
This sequence comes from Pseudomonas saudimassiliensis, assembly GCF_000939975.1. GTDB lineage: Bacteria > Pseudomonadota > Gammaproteobacteria > Pseudomonadales > Pseudomonadaceae > Halopseudomonas > Halopseudomonas saudimassiliensis. The sequence continues at coordinate 2,783 of NZ_LK391969.1, forward strand.
TAGGTGGGAGGCTGTGAAGCGTGGACGCCAGTTCGCGTGGAGCCAACCTTGAAATACCACCCTGGCAACTTTGAGGTTCTAACTCTGGTCCGTTATCCGGATCGAGGACAGTGTATGGTGGGTAGTTTGACTGGGGCGGTCTCCTCCTAAAGAGTAACGGAGGAGTACGAAGGTGCGCTCAGCACGGTCGGAAATCGTGCGTAGAGTATAAAGGCAAAAGCGCGCTTGACTGCGAGACCAACACGTCGAGCAGGTACGAAAGTAGGTCTTAGTGATCCGGTGGTTCTGTATGGAAGGGCCATCGCTCAACGGATAAAAGGTACTCCGGGGATAACAGGCTGATACCGCCCAAGAGTTCATATCGACGGCGGTGTTTGGCACCTCGATGTCGGCTCATCACATCCTGGGGCTGAAGCCGGTCCCAAGGGTATGGCTGTTCGCCATTTAAAGTGGTACGCGAGCTGGGTTTAGAACGTCGTGAGACAGTTCGGTCCCTATCTGCCGTGGACGTTTGAGATTTGAGAGGGGCTGCTCCTAGTACGAGAGGACCGGAGTGGACGAACCTCTGGTGTTCCGGTTGTCACGCCAGTGGCATTGCCGGGTAGCTACGTTCGGAAAAGATAACCGCTGAAAGCATCTAAGCGGGAAACTTGCCTCAAGATGAGATCTCACCGGGGACTTGATCCCCCTGAAGGGCCGTCGAAGACTACGACGTTGATAGGCTGGGTGTGTAAGCGCTGTGAGGCGTTGAGCTAACCAGTACTAATTGCCCGTGTGGCTTGACCATATAACACCCAAACAATTTGGGCCTATGGCTTGACGCATTGAACGACAGTCTGGAACTGCACGAGATTACCGTTACCCCTTGTCCCAACACTATCACTTTTCCCACCCTTTACGCCGTGTGGATTAACAGCCGCATAGCAACGAATTGCTTGACGACCATAGAGCATTGGAACCACCTGATCCCATTCCGAACTCAGCAGTGAAACGATGCATCGCCGATGGTAGTGTGGGGTTTCCCCATGTGAGAGTAGGTCATCGTCAAGCGCTATACCGAAACGCCCCGATCTGGAAACAGGTCGGGGCGTTTCTTTTGGCGCGGGAAAACCTCGGGCTGCGGGATTGCTCCTGTCCCCGGCACTCCGGTCTGCCCACAAACGACCACTCGTACCTATCTGCCCACCGCGCATGCGGTATAATTTGCCTGTTTACAACTTGGGCACCGAGGAGACAGGCAGATGGGTCAGGATCGCGTCATCATTTTCGACACCACCTTGCGTGATGGTGAGCAGAGCCCCGGTGCGTCAATGACCCGGGAAGAGAAGCTGCGGATCGCCAAGGCGCTGGAAAAGCTGCGGGTGGATGTTATCGAAGCCGGTTTTGCCATTGCCAGTCCCGGTGACTTCGAGGCGGTGAAGAGTATTGCCAACAGCATCCAGGACAGCACCGTCTGCAGTTTGGCTCGCGCCGTCGATGCCGATATCGATCGCGCTGCCGAGGCGCTGGCGAACGCCAATTCCGGTCGCATTCATACCTTCATCGCCACCAGCCCGATCCACATGGAACACAAGCTGCGCCTGCAGCCGGATCAGGTGATTGAGCAGGCGGTGCGGGCGATCAAGCGTGCGCGCAATCTCTGCGCCGATGTGGAGTTCTCTTGTGAAGACGGCGGCCGTTCGGAAATCGACTTCCTCTGTCGTATCATCGAGCAGGCGATCAAGGCAGGCGCCCGTACCATCAATATCCCCGATACGGTGGGGTATGCAATCCCCCATCAGTTTGCCGAGACCATTCGCCAGATCATCGAACGCGTCCCCAATGCCGACCAGGCGGTCTTCTCCGTTCACTGCCACAACGACCTTGGACTGGCTGTGGCCAACTCCCTGGCGGCAGTGACGGCCGGCGCCCGGCAGGTGGAGTGCACCATCAACGGTCTGGGCGAGCGGGCCGGTAATGCCTCCTTGGAAGAAATCGTCATGGCGATCAAGACCCGCCAGGATGTGCTGGGGGTGCACACGGGTATCGTGACCGAACATATTCTCAGCACCTCCCGGCTGGTCTCCAGCGTCACGGGATTTCCCGTGCAGCCGAACAAGGCGATTGTCGGCGCCAACGCCTTTGCCCATGAGTCGGGCATACACCAGGACGGTGTCCTCAAGCACCGCGAGACCTATGAAATCATGAGTGCCCAGTCAGTCGGCTGGCATGCCAACAAGCTGTCCCTGGGTAAGCTGTCTGGCCGCAACGCCTTCCGGACTCGCCTGCAGGAGTTGGGTATCGAGCTGACTGATCAGGCAGAATTGAACGCAGCTTTCGCGCGCTTCAAGGAGCTGGCGGACAAGAAGCACGAGATCTTTGATGAGGATCTGCAGGCGCTGGTATCCGATACCGTCACCGATGTGGCGGAGCGGATGCGGTTGGTGTTCCTGGAAGTTACCTCCCGCACTGGCGATACGCCCGTCGCGACATTGACGGTAGAGCTGGATGGCGCAGAGCGTCAGGCATCTGCCTCAGGCTCTGGCCCGGTGGATGCAGCTTTCCGGGCGCTGGAGCAGATCGCTGACTCCGGTGCCACCCTGCAACTGTACTCGGTCAACGCGATTACCGAAGGGACGGACTCCCAGGGCGAAGTGACCGTTCGCTTGGAGAAAGGCGGGCGCATTGTGAACGGCAATGGTGCCGACACCGACATCGTTATCGCGTCTGCCAAGGCCTACATCAACGCTCTCAACCTGATGCACTCGGACAGCCCCAAGGCGCACCCGCAGGTAGAAGGTATCTGATGCTGGAGTCAACACGCCTCGATTATCTTGCCGCCATGGGCGTGGTCGGCTGGGTGCCGCGCCAGGTGTTGCCCCATGCCGCTTATCGTGTTCCTCCGGTACTTCCGGAGCCCCCGGAAGAGGGCGAGCCGCTGGCGACTGCCGGCAAGAGTGCCGCGGTGATCGATATCGCACCCACGAGCGCAGCGGGGCCCGCCAGGGCGCGGGTGGTGGTGCGTCCTACCCGGCCGGCACCGGTAGCTCCTACTCCGGTTGCCGCGGCACCGGTCGAGCCCGAAGCCAAGCCGGTACCGCTGGATCCTTTCTATCTGCAGCTGTGGATGGCCGGTCCATGTGCCTTGCTGGTCGAGGTGCCCGAGCCGGGCCTGGAAAGCGCGTCGCCCGGGTTGCGATTGCTCAAGGATATATTGCGTGCCGTGCAACTGCCGCAAGCGCCCCATCTGTATGCCGACTTTCGCTGGCCGTTGAGTAGGAATCTGCAGCTGGATCGCAGTGCCCGGGCAGCGAGCCTGGCGCTGCAGGCCTTCATGCAGGGCCGTCTGGAAAACGAGCCGGTGGTATCCATCGGCTGCTTTGGTACTCATCCCGGCCTGCTCATAGGGCCGGAGCTGGATGCCGAGAACCTCCCCTATGACCGTGAAGAGGCTCTGGAGCAGTTGCCGCCAGCCTGGTTCGCCCCGGATCTGGATGCTTTGATGAAGGATTCCGCCGGCAAGGCTCGGCTATGGCAGCAGCTCAAGCGCGTGATGTCCCGCTGGCAGGTGCAACAATGACAGAACCGGTATTTCGTCCGATGACCGAATCGGATGTGGAAGCAGTACTTGCCATCGAATTCGCCGCCTTCAGCCATCCCTGGACGCGGGGGATCTTTCTTGACTGTGTCACCTCGGGCCATGAGTGCTGGTTGATGTACCTGGGCAATCAGCAAGTCGGGCACGGTGTACTGTCGGCAGCGGCGGGGGAATCCCATCTGCTGAACCTGACCGTGAAGCCAGAGAATCAGTCCAACGGACTGGGCGGCAAACTCCTGGCCCATCTGATGGAGCGGGCCAAGGCGCGGGAGGCGGAAGTCGCCTTTCTTGAAGTCCGGGAGTCCAACCATCCGGCTATCCGGCTCTATGAAAACTTCGGCTTTAATGAAATCGGCCGGCGACGCGACTATTACCCCGCTGTTGGCGGTCGTGAAGATGCGTTGGTCATGGCCTATTCGCTAATCGACTGAGCTCGTGCTCAGTCCCGTTCCGAGCTGTTTATGTCTGCGCGCCACTGGGCCGTTATCGGTCTGATGATCACGGCCCTGAGCTGGGCTGGCAACGCCCTTATTGCCCGTGCCAGCGCCGGCATGCTGCCTCCCATCGGCCTGTCGTTCTGGCGTTGGAGCGTGGCTCTGGTGCTGTTGTTACCGTTCACCCTACGGGGGCTATGGCAGTACCGCAGGCTATTGCTGGATAACGGGCTGCGGATTGCGGTGTTGGCGGCCCTCAGTATTTCGTCCTACAACACGCTGCTGTACCAGGCTGCGCAAAGCACCAGTGCCATCAACCTTACCCTGGTAGGCACCGGGTTGCCGGTGTCAGCGTTCTTCTGGTCGATGCTGTTGCTGCGTCAGGTGCCCGCCCGAGCGACGGTAGGCGGAACCCTGCTGGGGCTCTGCGGACTGCTGCTGATCCTCACCGGAGGGCAGCCGGCGCGGCTGTTAGCCCTGCACTTCAATGACGGTGACCTGATCATGCTGGCAGCCGTCCTGTCCTGGGGGTTATATACCGTGTTGCTGCAGCGGTGGGTGATGCCCGCGCCGGGACTGGTGCTGATGGCTGCCATGCTGCTCTGCGGTGTGCCGCTGCTGGCCCCGTTCTTTCTCTGGGAACTGGCCCAGCTGGGCCCGATGCCGGTGACCTGGCCGGCGGCCGGGGCGGTGGGTTACACCGCCGTGTTTGCTTCCCTGGTGGCCTATGTGGCGTGGAACCATGGCGTCAAGGTATTGGGCCCGTCGACCGCTTCCCTGTTCAGCTACCTGGTGCCTGCCTTCACCGCCTTGCTGGGGGTCGCGCTGTTGGGTGAGCAGCTCTATTGGTACCACCTGGCTGGTGGTGCGCTGACCTTCCTCGGACTGCTGGTGGCTACCCGCTGGCGTTAGGTCATGAGTCCGAAGTGAAGGAGCGCGCCGCGAGAGGCGGCTATCCGCTGCGCCTGGGGAGTGATTTATCTGTGCAGCAACTGGAAAAGCAGAAACAAAAAAGGCCTAGCCGAAGCTAAGCCTTTGAAAAAGGTTGGTGGCTACACCTGGACTTGAACCAGGGACCCCAGCATTATGAATGCTGTGCTCTAACCAACTGAGCTATGTAGCCATCCGAGGCGCGCATTATTCCGAGAAGCGGGATTGTTGTCAAGGGGTGGCGTGGCTAATTGGTAAAATTTTCAACCGCTTAGCCTGATGGGTGTGGCGATAAGGGCAGCGGGGGGCGCAGCCGGCGTAGCCCGGCAGGCGGTCGGCTATCTTACAGCAACCATTCGATCGGCAGCAGCGATAACAGCCATATCCCGCCGCGTTTCAACAAGCCGGTGTTGGGCTCCTGGTCATGGCGTACTTCGCCTTCGTCGAAACGCTCGATCCAGACCAGGCGGTCCTTGGCGTCCAGCTGAACATCATAGGCGTTGGCCGGAATGCTGGTATCGAAGGCCTGGTGAACAGCCTGGGCCAGCGCCGGGCTGTCAATGACGAAGCCGAGCTCGGTGTTCAGGTGCATGGAGCGGGGGTCGAAGTTGAACGAGCCGACGAAGACCCGCTCGCCGTCCACCGCAAAGGTCTTGGCGTGCAGGCTGGAGCCGGAACTGCCGAAGGGCCCGGCGCTCTCGTTGCGTTCCCGATGGGGGGAGAGACGACGCATCTCGAACAGCTGCACGCCGCCTGCGAGCAAGTCGCGGCGTCGTTTGGCATAGCCGGCGTGTACCGCTGCCACATCGGTGGCGTCCAGCGAGTTGGTCAAAATGCGAACATCGATGCCTTGGTTAACTAGCGCAGTAAAGGCCTCGACGCCCGCAGCGGTCGGTACAAAATAGGGCGAGACAAGTACTACGGCGCTGCGCGGCCGCTCCAGGATCTGGCCTAGCTGGTGCGTCAGCAAGCCCTCTGGCTTCGCCCCACCCAGCCCCTTGGCCGGATCGTCGGTGACCATGCGGGTCGTGGCCCATTCCAGCGGCAGGTCGCCTGCCAGCAGTTGGCGGCTGAAGTCGGAGCGAGCCACTGCCGCGACGTAGGCGGCGGCCTGGCTATCCATCTCGACCAAGGCGGCTTTCTGGCTCAACTGTTCCAGATGCCGGGCCGACACCGGGGGCAGGATGTGTTCCACCGGATAGACGGAGCCGCTGGCCCAGTAGCGGTCGAAATCCATCGAGACGTCCCCGACGATCGGGCCGACCGCCAGCACATCCAGGTCGGCGAACAGGATGCCGTCGGTAGCACCGAAGTATTCATCGCCGATATTGCGACCACCGATGATGGTTGCCTGATTATCGGCGGTGAACGACTTGTTGTGCATGCGCCGGTTGGCCCGGGGGAAGTCGGTGATATACCCCAGCCACTTGGGGTTGCGGACGATGAACGGGTTGAACAGGCGCACCTCGATCTGCGGGTGCAGGGCCAGTGCGGCCAGCTCCGTATCCAGGCCCGCGGTGCCGTTGTCATCCAGCAGCAGCCGGACCCGTACGCCCCGGTCCGCAGCGGCGTGCAGCTCCTCCAGCAACAGGGTGCCGGTCATGTCGCCATGCCAGATGTAGTACTGCACGTCCAGGGTGCGCTCTGCAGTCCTGGCCAGTAGCACCCGCGCAGCGAAGGCGCCGTGCGGGTCGGAGAGGGCGTGGATGCCGCTCTGGTCGGGATGTGCGGCCACTTCGGCGGCCAGGGCCTGGCCGAGGCGTGTAGTGCGGGCGCTGTCGGGATCCAGGGCGACGGATTCGGTCAAGTTCTGCGCCGGCAGACTGCAGCCGGAAAGCAGGCCGATACTGAGCAGCAGGGCGGGCAACCATCTGTGCGGTTGGGAGAAAGCGAAGTGCAGCATGGCGGTGATCGTCTCGCGTGGCCGCCACCGAGGGGGCAGGACAGGGCAGTATATCCGGCAAACGGCGGCGCAAAAAAGAAACCCCTTGGGACGGTCATCGCAAGGGGTTATCTGGTCAAGCAGTCCGCGTCAGACGTTGAATCTGAAGTGCATCACATCGCCGTCCTTGACGATGTATTCCTTGCCTTCCAGACGCCATTTACCGGCTTCCTTGGCGCCAGCTTCGCCGTTGTACTGGATGAAGTCGTCGTAAGCCACCACTTCGGCGCGGATAAAGCCCTTCTCGAAGTCGGTGTGGATGACGGCGGCGGCCTGGGGCGCGGTGGCGCCGACCTTGACGGTCCAGGCGCGGACTTCCTTGACCCCGGCGGTAAAGTACGTCTGCAGGTTGAGCAACTCGTAACCGGCGCGGATCACCCGGTTCAGGCCTGGCTCGTCCATGCCGATGGCTTCGAGGAACATGTCCTTCTCTTCGCCATCGTCGAGTTCGGCGATTTCCGCTTCGATCTTGTTGCACACCGGCACCACGATCGCGCCTTCGGCGTCGGCAATGCCGCGCACGATATCCAGATAGGGGTTGTTGTCGAAGCCGTCCTCGGCGACGTTGGCGATGTACATGACCGGCTTGCTGGTCAGCAGATGGAAGCCCTTGATCAGCTTCTTCTCGTCATCGGCCAGGTCCTTCATCAACGTGCGGGCCGGTTTGCCTTCGCTGAAATGCGGGATGAGCTTCTCCAGCAATGCCTTCTGGGCTACGGCTTCCTTGTCGCCGCCCTTGGCGTTGCGGGCGACGCGCTGCAGCTGCTTCTCACAGCTGTCGAGGTCCGCGAAGATCAATTCCAGATCGATGATCTCGATATCGCGCTTGGGGTCGACGCTGTTGGAGACGTGGATGACGTTGTCGTCATCGAAACAGCGCACCACGTGGGCGATGGCGTCGGTCTCGCGGATGTTGGCCAGGAACTTGTTGCCCAGGCCTTCACCCTTGGACGCACCCTCGACCAGGCCGGCAATATCCACGAACTCCATGGTGGTCGGCAGCACCCGCTCAGGTTTGACGATGGCCGCCAGGGCGTCCAGGCGCGGGTCAGGCATGGGGACCACGCCGCTGTTGGGCTCGATGGTGCAGAACGGGAAGTTCTCGGCACCGATGCCGGCCTTGGTCAGGGCGTTGAACAGGGTGGATTTGCCGACGTTGGGCAGTCCGACGATACCGCAATTGAATCCCATACTGGTGTCCTCTGCCGTGGTGGCGGCGAAATGAAGTCAGGCTTTGAAACTGTGCAGGCGCTGCATGACGCGGGTCCAGTCGCCGGCGACCATGCCAGGCAGTTCGGTCAAGGCCTCGTCGATACAGGCATCCAGTGCCTGCTGTTCGGCCTTGGGCGCCCGGCCCAGGACAAAACCGGTTACCTGCGAGCTGTGGCCGGGATGACCGATGCCCAGGCGCAGGCGGTGGAAAGCATTCTGATTCCCGAGACTGGCGATGATGTCGCGCAGTCCGTTGTGTCCGCCATGACCCCCGCCTTTCTTGCATTTCACCACGCCGGGAGGCAGGTCCAGCTCATCATGAGCGACCAGGATTTCCTCGGGGATGATGCGATAGAACCCGGCGATGGCGGCGACAGCCTGGCCACTGCGGTTCATGAAGGTGGTGGGGATGAGTAGGCGAACATCCTGACCGTTGATGGTCAGGCGGCCGGTAAGGCCGAAAAACTGTTTTTCCGGGCGTAATGCCTGGTTATGTGCGGCTGCGAGGCGCTCAACAAAAAGGGCGCCCGCGTTATGCCGGGTCATGTCATATTCCGGTCCGGGATTGCCGAGACCGACGATCAACTTGATTCCGTGCGTCACAACGGGCGCCCTCTAGGGTTTCAGCAGGAGATTACTCCGCTGATTCCTCACCTTCACCAGCTTCGTCATCAGCAGCGGCAGCAGTACGCTGGGCCATGATGTTGACGACCGGCAGGTTGTGGTCATCACCCAGCGCCAGGCTCGGGATGGTCACGCCTTCCGGCAGTTTCAGGTCTGCCAGGTGCAGAACCTGGCCAACTTTCAGTTCCTGCAGGTCGACTTCGATGAAGTCGGGCAGGTCCTTCGGCAGGCAAGTTACTTCGATTTCCGGCAGGTTACGGAAGACCATGCCGCCTTCCTGCTTCACGCCAACGCAAGTTTCTTCGTTGATGAAGTGCAGGGGTACGTGGACGGAAACCTTCTGACCGGCAACGATGCGCTGGAAGTCAGCATGCATGACGCGCGGCTTGGCCGGGTGACGCTGCAGTGCCTTGAGCAGCACTTCTTCCTTCTTGCCATCAACGGACAGGCCGATGATGGAGGAGTAGAAAGCTTCGTTTTCCAGCGCCTTGTTCAGTTCGCGAGCGGCGATGGAAATGCTCTGCGGCTCCTTGTTGCCACCGTAAACGATAGCCGGGACCAGATCAGCGTTACGACGCAGGCGGCGGCTCGCACCTTTCCCCAGGTCATCACGCGCATTCGCATTCAAAGTGAAGTCGACCATGTGTAGTCTCCTTGCTGAGCGTCCGGGCACTTGCGACCAGCGCGTCGGACGATTGATAAAACCCGGCATCATTGCCGGGCTGTTTGAATCAGTGCGCGTCCTTAACGGAACATCGCGCTGATGGATTCTTCATTGCTGATACGGCGCATCGCTTCGGCGATGATGGGGGCCATGTCCAGCTGACGGATGCGCTCGCAGTGATCGGCGGCGGGGGTCAGGGGAATGGTGTTGGTCACCACCAGTTCGTCGAGGACCGAGCCGTTGATGTTCTCGATCGCCTTGCCCGACAGGATCGGGTGGGTACAGTAGGCCGATACCCGCGTGGCGCCGTATTCCTTCAGGGCCCGCGCCGCTGCACACAGGGTGCCGGCGGTGTCGACCATGTCATCCACCAGGATGCAGTTGCGGTTTTCCACGTCACCGATGATGTGCATCACTTCCGACTGGTTGGCCTTGGGCCGACGCTTGTCGATGATCGCCAGGTCCACACCCAGGGATTTGGCAACGGCGCGCGCGCGCACCACACCACCGATATCCGGGGAAACGATCAGCAGGTTGTCCAGGCGCTGATCCTGGATGTCATCGATGAGGACCGGCGAGCCGTAGATGTTGTCGACCGGGATATCGAAGAAACCCTGGATCTGGTCGGCGTGCAGGTCAACGGTCAGTACCCGGTCGACACCCACCACGTCCAGCATGTCGGCAACGACCTTGGCGCTGATCGGCACACGGGCTGAACGGGGACGGCGATCCTGGCGGGCATAACCGAAGTAGGGGATCACGGCAGTGATGCGGGAGGCCGAGGAGCGGCGCAGGGCATCGGTCATGACAACCAATTCCATCAGATTGTCATTGGTGGGTGCGCAGGTGGGCTGGATGACGAAGACGTCCTTGCCGCGCACATTTTCATTCAATTCAACGCTGACTTCGCCGTCGCTGAAACGACTAACCAACGCGTCACCAAGGGGGATATGCAATTGACGCACGACGCGTCGTGCAAGATCGGGGTTCGCATTCCCGGTAAAAACCATCATCTTGGACACGCTGCAATACCTTCTGGGTAGTGGTCTGTGCGATGAGTCAGTGAGAGAGCCGGGCGAGCAGAAACACGCCTGGCCGGTCAAGCCGGACTCAAGATGTCATGAATTATTGCTGCCGGAGAAAATGGCAGGGGCGGCTGGATTCGAACCAACGCATGGCAGGATCAAAACCTGCTGCCTTACCGCTTGGCTACGCCCCTGTAACTGTCCGGATGCTTTAGGTTGCATCCTTCTTACGTCGCTTTGTCGAGTAAAGCATGTAACGGTGAAACGTTACACCCCTTCGCAACAAAGGCTTGCAGAGTGGCTGGCAACCGGGCGCGAACTTTATCAGCTTCGCGTTCGTTTGGGAAGGCCCCAAACAAGCAACTGCCAGTCCCGGTCATCTTAGCCTCACAAAAATTGTTTAGCAAGATCAACGTGTTACGAATTTCAGTGTAACGCGTCATTACTACCGGCAAGCAGTCGTTCCGACCACCGTGCTCTCGAAAGGCCGCTAATGTAATCGGCGGGGTGTCCCGAGTCAACCTCTCATCGGAAAATATTTCAGCGGTGCTCACCTGGCAAGGCGGAACTACCACCAGATACCAGGGTTCATCCAGTTCCACCGGGGTCAGTTGTTCGCCCACGCCTTCCGCCCAGGCGGCGCGGCCATGCACGAATACCGGCACATCGGCACCGAGCCGTATTCCCAGTTCGGCCAACTGTTCCAGGCTCAGGCCGGTCTGCCAGAGATGGTTCAGGCCCACCAGGGTGGTGGCCGCATCCGAACTGCCGCCGCCGATGCCGCCGCCCATGGGCAGGCGTTTATCCAGGCGTATGTCCGCGCCCAGGCGGGTGCCGCTGGCCTGTTGCAGACTGCGGGCCGCACGCACAATCAGATTGTCCTCGGGTGCCACACCGGGCAGGTCACTCAGCAGATGGATCTGGCCATCGTCCCGCGGCGAAAAGTGCAGGGTGTCGCCATGGTCGAGAAACTGGAACAGGGTCTGCAGCAGGTGGTAGCCATCCGCCCGGCGCCCGGTGATGTGCAGGAACAGGTTCAGCTTGGCCGGGGCGGGCAGGCTCAGGGTCGGCGTTATCATTCGGCGAGTCGCGGTTCCCAGCGGGTGATGACCAAAGTCAGCAGTACGTTGTGGCCCGACAGCTGCAGGCGTTGGGGCAGGGTCAGGCCGCCGACCTGCTGATAACGGCTGTATTCGACCGTCCAGCCGGCTTGTGCCAGGCGCGCGAGTTGGCTGTCAGGGTTGAGCTGCAGGCGGCTGGGGCTGTCCGGCGCGGGCAATCCTTTCACCCACCACAGTAGATGTTCAACCGGCAGGCGCCAGCCGATCTGCTGCTCCAGCAGGCTTTCCGCCGAGGCCGCGCTGGCCGGGGGGTGGCCAGCGATCTCCAGGGTAACGCCGCGGTCGCTGCCCTGGATGCGCGTGGCCCCTCGGCCCAGGGGGCCGGACAGGCGGATATCGTACTGGTCGTGTTGCTGCAGCCAGAACAGGGTGCCGCTGCCCGACTCCTGGGGCGCCTTCACCCCGAGCTTGCCCTGCAGGGTCCAGTGGGTGAGCGGGGCGACAGCGCTGCGGTGGGCTTTCCAGGCGGCCGGGTCGCCACCAAATTCGAGCGTTTCACGCTGGTGCAGGTTGCTACAGGCGGCCAGCGTCAAGGACAGTGCCAGCAGGCACAGCAGTCGTAGTGAAGCAGTCATCAATCAGCCTTCAATCGTTTGCGGGTGGCATCAATCAGGGTGCTGTCCTCGGCCAGCTCGGCGGCCTCATCCCAGACGGCGCGGGCCTCGCGCCGCTTGCCCTGGTGCCAGAGCACTTCGCCCAGGTGGGCACCGACCTCCTGGTCGGGGAAACTGGCGAAGGCGTCGCGCAACAGCTGCTCGGCACGATCAAGATTGCCGAGGCGGTAGTGGACCCAGCCGAGACTGTCGAGAATGGCCGGATCGTCCGGTTTCAGTTCGTGGGCCCGCTGGATCAGCTCCAAGGCTTCATCCAGGCGCTCGTTGCGGTCGGCCAGCGTGTAGCCCAGGGCGTTGAGCGCCATGGCATTGTCCGGTTCGCGCTGGATGATGTGTCGTAAGTCGGTTTCCAGGCCCGCCGGATTGCCGAGACGCTCGGCGAGGATGGCGCGGGTATAGCGCAGGCGGCTGTCGTCGGGTAGCTGTTTGATGGCCTGGCTGGCCCGCTGCATGGCGAGCTGCGGCTGGGGCTCGCTGAGGGCTTCTATCTCCAGCAGATAGAGCTCCGCCGCCAGTTGCGGTTGTAGCGCCCGTTCGTTCTGCATGAGCGTGGCCAACTGATCGGTGCGCTGGCGCTGGATCAGCAGCTGGGTAATGCGCAGCCGGGAGGGCAGGTAGTGCTCGCCGGCGCCGATACTCTGCCAGACGCGGACGGCATCGTCCCACTGCTCGGCCTGCTCATGGGCGCTACCCAGATGGTAGGCGACGGCCTCGTTTGCCGGGTCGCTCTCGAGCAGGGCTTGCAGGTCCTGGATGGCGGCCTCGGTTGCCCCGCCTTCCAGTTCGACCAGCGCCAGGGCCAGGCGCACCTCATCGTCATCTGGGTTCTGGCGCACCAGCTCACGGAAATGGACGATAGCGGCCTGGTGATCCTCGTTGTTGACCAGCAGGCGGGCCAGTAGCAGGCGCATGCGGCTATCATCCGGAAATTCAATGACCCCTTGCTGCAGTACGTCGATGGCGGCGGCGGTTTTACCCATGCCGGCGTGCAGCCGGCTCTGCAGCATGATCGAGGCGGCAGTGCGGTTTTCCCGGGTATGTTCATCCAGCAGCGCCAGGGCTTCCTCGCTACGCTGTTCTTCCTGCAGCAGCAGCGCCGCGGCAAAGCTCAGTTGGGGATTATCGGGATACCGTTGCAGCAGCCGCTGCAGGTTCTCCAGCATGCTGGTGCGGGTGGCGCTGTCAGCTTGCAGCGCGGTGAGAGCCAGCAGGTCGAAGTGGGTGTCGTCCTGCAACAGCAGCACCTGCTCCATCATCTGCATGGCTTCATCGTGCTCGCCGGCACGCGCCAGTTGCAGCGCAGCGGCGCGCAGGGCTTCGGGATTCTCCGGCTGAACCTCGGTCCACAGCAGGGCCATGTCCCGGGCCTGCTCGTGGGCCCCGAGGAATTCGGAAATTTCCATCGCCCGCTGGATGATGCCCGGGTCGCGGGTACGCACCGCCTGCTCCAGGTAGTTGCCCAGCGCCACATCGAAACGGTTGCGCTGCCCGGCAATCTCGGCCGTCAGCAGGGCGAACAGGGTGTCGGCCGGGAACTGGCCATAGACCACGGGTTCCTCAGGCGCGGCCGCGGTGGCGGGGGGCGGCACGGCTGTCGGTTGCTCGGGTGCGGGCGCAGTGGTGGCGCAACCGGCGATGAGCAGACTGATGGTCAGCGCCAGGAGCGAGTGGTGGAATCGTGCCGTCATGGATACTCTCTTTGCTACGCCAGCGAGGCTGGGGCTGATGATACAGGATGAGTTGCAAACCCACAGCGCGCAAGTGCAAACCGGCTCGGTGCGCGTGGTGGCGGTGGCTGGCGAGGGGGTTTTGTCCGGCATTCTGTCGAAGGAATTGATCGGCATCGCTATTAATAGGACAATTACCTGCTTTTACCCCGTGTTTTCGGGCATAGACTGAGGTGTCATGGGCTTTCTCGCATTCGGGATCAATCACAAGACGGCGACGGTCGACGTGCGTGAGCGGGTGGCGTTCGCCCCGGATCAGCTGGCCGACGCCTTGCAGCAGCTACGTGATGAAACGCTGTCCCAGGAAGTGGCCATACTTTCCACCTGCAATCGCACGGAAATCTACTGCACCCAGGACCAGCCCAACCCGGCGGTACTGGCCGACTGGGTAGCGCGTTACCACGGCCTGGATCCGAGCTCGATCGCGGGGAGCAGTTACGTCCACAAGGACGCCGGCGCGGTAAAGCACATGATGCGGGTCGCGGCCGGGCTGGATTCGATGGTGCTGGGTGAGCCACAGATTCTCGGTCAGATGAAGGACGCCTGGCAGTACGCGCGTACCGCCGGCACCTTGGGTCCGGCGTTGGATCGTTTGTTCCAGAGCACGTTCAATACCGCCAAGCAGGTACGTACCGACACCGCGATCGGCGCCAACCCGGTGTCGGTGGCCTTTGCCGCAGTCAGCCTGGCGCGGCAGATCTTCGCCGATCTGAGCCGCAGTACGGCGCTGTTGATCGGCGCCGGGGAAACCATCGAACTGGTCGCCCGGCACCTCAACGAGCAGGGTGTCAGCAAGCTGATCATCGCCAACCGCACCCTGGAGCGGGCCGAGGCGGTGAGCGCGCCGCTGGGCGGCCGGGCAATCACGCTCAATCAGATTCCCGAGGTGCTGGCGCAGTGCGAGATCGTCATCGCCTCTACTGCCAGCCCGCTGCCGATCCTCGGCAAGGGTGCAGTAGAGCGTGCGCTCAAGCAGCGCCGCCACCAGCCGATGTTCATGGTCGATATCGCCGTACCCCGGGATATCGAGCCGGAGGTCGGGGATCTGGCCGATGTCTATCTGTACAGCGTCGACGATCTACAGGAAGTCATCCAGGAGAACCTGCGGTCCCGACAGGATGCCGCCGCGGCCGCCGAGCGGCTGATTGACCTGGGGACCGACGAGTTCATGCAGCGGCTGCGCTCGCGCGCCGCCGTGGATGTGCTCAAGCGCTACCGGCAGCGGGCCGAGCAGCAGCGCGACCAGGAGCTGAGCAAGGCGCTGGCGCGATTGGAGCGCGGTGGCGATCCGGCGACAGTCATGGCTGAGATGGCCCGGGCGCTGACCAACAAACTGCTGCACGAGCCCAGCGTGCAGCTCAAGCGCATGAGCGCCGAAGGCCGTAGCGAATCCCTGTCGCTGGCCATGGAGCTGTTCGCGCTCGATGACGATACGAATACTGCACAGGGCAAACCATGAAAGCCTCACTATTGAACCGCCTGGACACGCTGCGCGAGCGCTTCGAGGAACTGTCGGCGCTGCTCAGCGATGCGGAAGTCATCCAGGACCAGAGCAGGTTCCGCGCCTATTCCCGGGAGTATGCGGAGCTGGAGCCGACCGTGAAGTGCTACGGCCAGTGGCTCAAGACCAATGCCGATCTGGCGGAGGCGCGCAGCCTGCTCAAGGATGCCGACCCGGATATCCGCGCCATGGCTGAGGATGACGCCGAGGCGTCCACCGCCACCCTGGAACAGCTGGAAGCCCAGTTGAACCTGCTGTTGCTGCCCAAGGATCCCAACGACGAGCGTAACGTCTTTCTGGAAATCCGCGCCGGCACCGGTGGTGATGAAGCGGCGATCTTTGCCGGCAACCTGTTTCGCATGTATTCGCGCTATGCCGAGCGGCAGGGCTGGCGCATCGAGATTCTGTCGGAGAACGCAGGCGAGCACGGCGGTTATCGCGAAGTCATCGCCCGGGTGGAAGGGCAGAGCGTGTATGCCAAGCTCAAGTTCGAATCCGGCGCCCACCGCGTGCAGCGGGTCCCCGAGACCGAATCCCAGGGCCGTATCCATACCTCCGCCTGCACCGTGGCCGTGATGCCCGAACCGGACGAGCAGGCCGCGGTGGAGATCAATCCTGCGGATCTGCGGGTGGACACCTATCGCTCCTCAGGGGCCGGCGGTCAGCACGTCAACAAGACCGATTCGGCGATCCGCCTGACCCACCTGCCGACCGGCATCGTGGTCGAATGCCAGGAGGAGCGCTCGCAGCACAAGAACCGTGCCCGGGCCATGGCGCTGCTGCAGGCCCGGCTGGCCAACCGGCAACGGGAAGCCCATGAAAAGGAAATATCCGATACCCGCCGCTCCCTGGTGGGCTCGGGGGATCGTTCCGAGCGCATCCGCACCTACAACTTTCCCCAGGGCCGGGTCACCGATCACCGCATCAACCTGACGCTGTATAGCCTCGATCAGGTGATTGAAGGCGAGCTGGACGGCATCGTCGAGCCCCTGCGCCGCGAGTATCAGGCTGACCAGCTGGCGGCCCTGGACCAGGCATGAGCCAACCTATCGCTACCCTGCTGGCGCAGGCCGAACTGCCTGGCTCGGACACCCCGCGGCTGGATGCCGAGCTGCTGCTGGCCCATGTACTGGGCAAGCCGCGCAGCTACCTGTTCACCTGGCCGGACCAGCCGGTGGCGGAGGCCGAGGCGGCGCGCTTCAGCGCGCTGCTGGCGCGTCGGCGCAGTGGCGAGCCGGTGGCCTACTTGCTGGGTGAGCAGGGCTTCTGGACCCTGGACCTGCAGGTCAGCCCCGACACCCTGATTCCGCGACCGGACACCGAACGCCTGGTCGAACTGGCCCTGGAGCTGGGCCCATCCCGGTCGGCTGCAGTACTCGACCTGGGCACCGGCACTGGTGCCATCGCCCTGGCCCTGGCCAGCGAGCGCCCCGACTGGCAGCTCACCGGCAGCGACCGCATGCCCGGTGCGGTGGCGCTGGCCGAACAGAATCGTGCCCGCCTGGGGCTGGCTAACGTCCGCTTCCTGCAAAGCGACTGGTTTGCCGCGCTGGGCGCTGCGCGGTACGACCTGATCGTCTCCAACCCGCCCTATATCGCCGCGGACGATCCGCACCTGACCCAGGGTGATGTCCGCTTCGAGCCGGCTAGTGCGCTGGTCAGCGGCGCCGACGGGCTGGATGACATTCGCCATCTCGTCAAGACCGCACCGGGCCATCTGCAGCCCGGCGGCTGGCTGCTGCTGGAGCATGGCTGGCAGCAGGCCGCGGTGGTGCGTGGCTTGCTGGAACAGCGCGGCTTCGCTGCCGTGCAGTCCTGGGAGGATCTCGGTGGGCATCAACGGGTCAGTGGAGGGCAATGGCGTGGATGATCAGCAACTGCTGCGCTACAGCCGGCAGATCCTGCTGCCGCAGATCGATGTCGATGGTCAACAGCGGCTGCTCGACAGTCGGGTACTCATTGTCGGTATGGGCGGCCTGGGCGGCCCGGCGGCACTGTACCTGGCCGGTGCCGGCGTAGGTACGCTGCTGCTGGCCGATGACGACCAGGTTGACCTGACCAACCTCCAGCGCCAGATCATCCACGGCACGGCGGATCTGGACCGGCCCAAGACCGTCTCCGCCAGTGACCGCCTGGCCGCCCTCAACCCGACCGTCGAACTGCGCCAGCTACAGCAGCGCCTGGTAGGCGAGCAGATGCTAGCCGCGGTGGGCGAGGTGGACCTGGTGCTCGATTGCACGGACAACTTCACCACCCGCCAGGCGCTGAACCGCGCCTGCGTCGCCCTGCGCCGCCCGCTGGTATCGGGCGCAGCCATTGGCTTGCAGGGGCAGATCAGCGTGTTCGATTTCCGCCGTGGGGACAGCCCCTGCTACCAATGCCTGTACGGCGATGGGGATGACGTCGCCCCGACCTGCAGCGAAGCCGGGGTAATCGGCCCGCTGGTCGGCACCGTGGGCAGTCTGCAGGCGCTGGAAGCGCTCAAGCTGCTGGCCGGTTTTGGCGAGCCATTGGTCGGTCGGCTGCTGCTGATCGATGCCCTGCGTACCGGCTTTCGCGAATTGCGCATCGCCCGCGACCCGGGTTGCGGCTGTTGCGGCAGTGGGGCCAGCGATGAATGAGGCGCCCGTAGGGGTATTTGATTCAGGCGTGGGAGGGCTCTCGGTACTGCGCGAGATTCGCCAGTTGCTGCCCACCGAGTCGCTGCTGTACGTGGCCGACAGTGGCTTCGTGCCCTACGGTGAAAAGCCGCCTGAACTCATCTGCCAGCGCAGCCGGGCGATTGCCGAGTTTCTGCTGGCTCAGGGCGCCAAGGCGCTGGTGCTGGCGTGCAATACCGCGACGGCGGCGGCCGTGGCCGATCTGCGCGCGCACTTCCCGGTGCCGATCATCGGCATGGAGCCGGCGGTCAAGCCAGCCACGCTGGCCACCCGCAGTGGGGTAGTGGGGGTGCTGGCGACGACCGGCACCTTGCGCAGCGCCCGTTTCGCCGCGTTGCTGGATCGCTTCGCCGGCTCGGTGAAGGTGGTTACCCAGCCCTGCCCGGGGTTGGTGGAATGTGTCGAGCGGGGTGAATTGAGCGGGCCGCAGGTGAACGCGCTGCTGGCCCGCTATACTCAACCCCTGCTCGAAGCCGGGTGCGACACCTTGATACTAGGCTGTACCCATTATCCGTTTTTGCGTCCGGCGTTGCGGCAACTGTTACCCAGCCATGTCCATCTTGTGGATACCGGCGCGGCGGTCGCGCGGCAATTGCGCGCCAGATTGGCGGAGCTCGACGCGCTGGCCCAGGGCCCGGCCCAGCCGACGCGACTGTGGAGCAGTGGCGACGCGACCGCTCTGGAGCGGGTATTACCGCTGCTGTGGGAAGGGAACGCAACGGCAGAGTCGTTGTCGGTGTAAGGTGAAGAGTCTCTGAAATCACTGCGCGCTCAGAGGTAGCCTTCGACTACGGTGAGATCAACCCTAGCAAGGAAAAACGAGATGAAGAAAACTGCCTTGGCACTCTCCTGTGCCCTGATTGCACTGGGTAGCATGCCTGTTGCCCATGCCCTGGACGGACTCACTTTGCAGATCGGTGAATCATCCGAAAATACCACTACCTACCGGATCGGAGCGCAGTTCGAGTTCGGTCGCACCCTGTGGCAGAGCCAGTCCGGCGGCGTGCAGCTGGATGGCTATTGGGATGCCGGTGTGACCCGTTGGAGCAGCCTGGATGCGACCAGCCTGACGCTGACGCCCATGTTTCGACTGAACTTCGGTGCCAGCGACGGCGGGGTCACACCCTTCCTCGAGGGCGGCATAGGCGCGTCCTACTTCACCGAAACCGACCTGGATGACCAGGATCTGGGGAGCAAATTCCAGTTCGAGGATCGACTGGGCGCCGGGTTGAAGTTCGCCAGCGGCTCGGAAGTGGGGGTGCGCTATTACCACTACTCCAACGCCAGCATCAAACAGCCGAACGATGGCATCGACATGGCTGCGCTGTATTACCGTCTGGGCTTCTGACCCAACCGGGGCAAGGATGCCCTGCATGGCGCTTCCGCTTTTTCCGCGTCGCCTTCCTTACGGCAGTAATGTCCGCTGCCTATCTTGAAACCTGTCCTGATCGGTATTGCCAATCGCAGCCATAGCCAAGGCGGCAGCGGTAAAACCGCTGCGGGCAAGGTACAATCCGGGTTTTCCGCAGCTTGCAGATGATGATGCCACAAGGGGAAAGCCTGATGTCCGATCGAGGGGTTCTGCTACTGAATCTGGGTTCGCCCGCCAGCACCGAGGTGGCGGACGTGCGTCGCTATCTCAACCAATTTCTCATGGACCCCTGCGTGGTGGACCTGCCCTGGCCGGCCCGGCGGTTGCTGGTCAGCCTGATCCTGTTGCGTCGCCCCCGCGAGTCGGCCGCCGCCTACCAGTCGATCTGGTGGAATGACGGCTCGCCGCTGATTGTCATCAGCCGCCGGGTGCGCGATGAGCTGCGCGCGCGGCTGGACATGCCGGTGGAGCTGGCGATGCGTTATGGCGAGCCGTCCGTGGAGCAGGGCATCCTGGCGCTGGCCGGGCAGGGGGTGCAGGAGATCCTGTTGATGCACCAGTACCCGCAGTTTGCCGACAGCACCATCACCACCTCCATCCGCGAATCACAACGGGTCATCTCCAAGCATGGGCTCAAGGTACGGTTGACCGTGCTGCCGGCCTTTTATGACCGCCCGGATTACCTGGACAGCCTGGTCGCCAGTGCCCAGCCGCATCTGGAGCAGGGCTTTGATCATCTGCTGTTCAGCTATCACGGCTTGCCGGAGCGGCACCTGCGCAAACTGGACCCCACCGGCCATTGCCTGTCGACCCCGGATTGCTGTGAGCGGCCGTCGCCGGCCCACGCGACCTGCTATCGCTCCCAGTGCAGTGCCGTCAGCCGGGCGTTCGCCCAGCGGATGGGCTTGCAGGCTGACCAGTGGAGCATGGCCTTCCAGTCCCGCCTGGGCCGGGACAAGTGGATCGAGCCCTATACCGAGGCGACTCTGGATGCGCTGGCGGCCCGTGGCGTCAAGCGGCTGTTGGTGATGTGCCCGGCCTTTACCGCCGACTGCATCGAGACCCTCGAGGAAATCGGCGACCGCGGCCGCGAGCAGTTCATCGATGCCGGCGGTGAGGAGCTGGTACTGGTGCCCTGCCTGAACGACCATCCCCAGTGGATGGATACCCTGGCCCACTGGGCGCGTACCGAGCCCGTCAGCGCCTGAGGCCATGGCGTGGCTCAGGCGCGCTTGAGCCACTCCGACAGGGCCAGATGCAGCCCCAGCGCAATCAGCACCGCCCCCATCAGGCGGTCGAACCAGTGGCCCAGGCGGGCGAAGCCCTGGCGCACCCGGGCCTGGCTGAACAGCAAGGCCACCAGGCAGAACCACAACCCTGTGGCCGCCGCCAGGTAGAGGCCATATCCCGCCTGGACCAGCAGCGGCGTCTGCGGGTTGATGATCAGGGTGAAGACCGACAGGAAGAACAGCGTCGCCTTGGGGTTCAAGCCATTGGTGATGAAGCCGTTGACGAACGCCTTGCGCGCCGGCATCTCCCGCTGCACCAGTGCCACCTCGTCCGCCTTCTGCGGGCGGGCCCGCAGGGCCTTGAAGCCCAGATAGAGCAGATAGGCTCCCGCCACCAGTTTCAGCGCATTGAATAGCCACACCGACTGCGACACTATAATGCCGATGCCCAGCAGCGAATAGGCCACGTGCAGGAAAATCCCCACCCCGATCCCGGCGGCGGTAATCAACCCGGCGCGCCGGCCAGCCATCACGCTGTTGCGGATTACCACGGCAAAGTCTGGCCCGGGGCTGATTACCGCCAGCAGGTGGACCATCGCCACCAGCAGAAACTCGTTCAGATACAATGCGTCCACTCCGGCCGGGAAAACGGCCATTCTAAACCAGCAACAATCGAAACAGGTTCCGAGATGAAAAAACGGTCAGTGGTATTTCTGGATCAGGCGTCGCTGGATCAGGGCGATCTGGATATGCAGGCGCTGCACGACGCCGCAGCGGTCCTCACCCTGTATCCCGCGACCACCGCCGAGCAGGTGGCGGAACGCATCGCCGACCATGAGGTGGTGATCACCAACAAGGTGGTCATCGACGCGCAGGTCATGCGGGCCTGTCCGCAACTGAAATTGATTCTGGTATCTGCCACCGGCACCAACAATATCGACCTGGAGGCGGCCCGGCAGCAGGGCATCACCGTTTGCAACTGCCAGGCCTACGGCACCCCGTCGGTAGCCCAGCACACCTTGATGCTGATGCTGGTGCTGATCACCCGCTTCGAGTCCTATCGCCAGGCTGTACGCGAAGGCGCCTGGCAGCGCAGCAGTCAGTTCTGCCTGCTCGATTACCCGATCGGCGAATTGTCCGGCCGCACCCTCGGTATCCTCGGCTATGGCGAACTGGGGCAGGAGGTGGGTCGGCTGGCCAGCGCCTTCGGCATGACTATCCTGGTGGGGTCGCTGCCCGGCCGCGAGCATCCGGACCGCCCGAGCCTCCATGACTTGCTCCCCCAGGTGGACGTGCTCAGCCTGCATTGCCCGCTGACCGAGCAGACCCGCAACCTGATCGGCGCTGCGGAGCTGGCGCTGATGAAACCTGACAGCCTGCTGATCAATGCCGGGCGCGGTGGGCTGGTGGACGAGCAGGCACTGGTCGAGAGTTTGCGCAGCGGGCATCTGGGCGGTGCCGGCTTCGATGTGCTGACCACCGAGCCGCCGGTGGCGGGCAACCCATTGCTCGACGACAGCGTGCCCAACCTGGTGGTGACGCCGCACAGCGCCTGGGGCAGCCGGGAAGCACGTCAGCGTATCGTCAGCCAGTTGGTGGAGAGCCTGGTAGATGACAACCAGCGCGAGCGTCGCCGTATCGTCTGAGTGACCTGGTCCACAGATTCAGCATGACCAAGATCACAGATTCATCAGGATCACCCATTCGGGTGGTGCAAGGCGCGGCGTGCGTCGATAAATTCCAGCCTCGATCAGGAGCAGGCTTTCCCTGAGCCATAGTCTGCTACTGATGAGGGACCTGACATGGACAAGGAACGGTCGGCGCAGCGCCCGTTGATCCGTCTGCCGAATGCCACCGCGCAGCGTGGCGTCAGCCTGCTGGAAGTCCTGGTGGCGGTACTGGTGCTGGCGATCGGTGTGCTGGGCGCCGTGGCCATGCAGATCAGCGCGCTGCGCTACAACGCCAGTGCCGCCTATACCACCCAGGCCAGTTTCCTGGCCTACGACATGCTCGACCGCATGCGGGCCAATGTCGATCACCTGCCCAGCTACGTCACCAACGTCAACACTCCTTGCGCAGCGGGTAATCCGGGTGGCTCCATCCTCGCCACCGATCAGCAGGATTTTGCCCATGCCGTCAGTTGTCTGCTGCCCGGCGGTTACGGCAGTGTGGCGGTCCAGGGTAACAATGCCACCGTTACCATCGGCTGGTCGGAAGAGCGCATCCTGGCCGGTGGCGGCACCACCGAATTCGTGATTTCCTCGATGATCCGGGGTGACCTGTGAGCCCGCGCCCCGCCGCTGCACCGGCAGCCGGGTTCGGCCTGGTCGAGCTGATGATCGCCATGGCCCTGGGGCTGATCCTGGTGCTGGGCGTGTCGCAGATCTTCATCGCCAGCAAGCAGGGCTTTGTGGTGCAGCAACACACCGCCGCGCTGCAGGAGAATGCCCGCTTCGTCCTCAGCCGCATCAGCCGTGACCTGCGTCAGGCCGGCATGTTCGGCTGCCTGGACCTGTTCCGCCTGCCGGCGGCTACCCGCAACCAGCTACCGGCGGAATTCGCTACGCCGATTAGCTACGCCAACGACATCCTCAAGGTGGTCAGTGCGGTGCCCGTCCACGATCGGGTGACCGCGGCAGGGACCCGCCAGGCCACGGACTTTGGTGCGCAATGGTTGCTGGCGACCAACTGCCTGGACGAGCTGCGCGTCGCCGCCGGGAGCGACAGCCTGTCGGTCACACCCGGCGATCTGCTCATTCCCATCCGTCAGATCGAGTACCGCCTGGACCAGCATCGGGTCCAGACACGGATCAATGGCACCGGCAATTTCGAGGTGCTGATCGATAACGTCGCCGCCTTCGATTTGCAGTTCGGCCTCGCCGCCACCCCGGCACACCGCGGGGTGACGGGCAGCTATGTGAACGCCGTGGCCCCGGCGGACAGCGAGCGCATCCGCAGCGTACGGATGGCCCTGAGCCTCAGCGATAACCCGGCCAATACCCAGGACGGGCAGGTCCGGGTCCAGCAATACACGCTGGTGACCGCGCTGCGTAACCGGTTGGATTGAAGGGAGCTCACCATGACCGTTACCGATTCGCGCTCGGCCCAGACCGGCGCCGCCCTGGCCATCAGCCTGGTATTGCTGCTCATGACCACGCTCACTGCCCTGGCGGGCATCGATATGTCCACCGGCCAGGAGCGCATGGCCCACAACGTCAAGCTCAAGAATGACAGCTTCCAGGCGGCGGAGAGCGGATTGCGCCACGTCGAGGAACAGGTGCGCAGCAATGCCCTGTTGTTGCCCCTGGCCATCTGCAGCCAGGCTGGCTGCGAGCTGCCGGCAGCCGCGCTGGATCCTGATCACCTGTCGGCGCCCGGCCCCGATTGGCTACCGGTTCCCGCTGCGGTGACCGGCAACGGCATGGCGGCCTGGTACCGGATAGTACGGCTGGGTGACAGTGCCATCCCGGCCAATATGGCCGCTGCGGCGCCAAGCACGCTGTATCGCATCTCCGTGGTCAGCTACAAGGGCGCCACACGGACGGTTCTGGAGAGTATCTATGCCTTCACACGGATTTGAAGCGCAACCCCTGCGCGGGGCGCTGGCTGGGCTGGTCCTGGGACTGACCTGCGCCTTGCCGGCCCAGGCCTTCACGCCGCTGAGCGGCCCGGTGTTGTCCGCCTCCGCGGTCGCGCCCAACGTCCTGGTGCTGTTCGACAACTCGTCCAGCATGGTCATCAACCGCATCGATGGTGAGACCCGCCTCGATATCGCCCGGGATGTGACCAAGGAGGTCATCGCCGCGAATCGGGGGTTGCGGTTCGGTCTGTTCACCTTTCGCCAGGGAGGTGGCAATGACCCGGGCCCCGGTGGCCTGCTGCGGGTGGAGGCCGGCAGCATCGCGCCGGGCACGGCCGCCGGGGAAGCGCGGTTCACCAGCATCAACCAGACGCTGGATGCGCTCGACCCGGAGCGCAGCGGCCGTGTGACCTGGACGCCGCTGGCCGAGAGCTATTACGAAATGACACGCTATCTTCGCGGGTTGCGTGCCTTCTATCCGCAGAGCCAGCCTGAAGCCCAGCGTGAGCAGTTCGACAGCCCACTCGAGTATCGCTGCCAGAAAAACTTCGGGCTGGTGGTGACTGACGGCCTGCCCACCTACGACGCGCAGTTTCCCACCACCCTGGCGCAGGAGCCCGACGGTAACAATCCGCAGGTAAGCGGTGCCTTCAACCTGCCCGACTGGGACGGTGATGGGGCCGATGTCAGCGGTATGGAAAGCACCGAGGGCGGCACCTTCTACCTGGACGATATCGCGCGCTTTGCCTATGAGATCGACCTGCGCACCACCGGGACGGACCAGGCCGGGCAGAGCTGGAATGACAGCCAGTTCCCTCGCCAGAGTCTGCAGACCTACACCGTCGGCTTCGCCCTGGACGACCCGCGGCTCCGGCAGGCCGCGGCCGCCGGCAACGGCCGCTATTTCACTGCGACCAATCGTCAACAACTCAAGGATGCTCTCAGCAGCGCCCTGCAGGATATCAGCGCCGCAGCCGGCTCGGGTGGCGGCGCCGTCACCGATAGCCAGCAGCTCAGCGCGGGCGTCAGCCGCTATTACCAGACTCGCTTCGACCCAGCGGATTGGAGCGGCAGCCTGCAGGCCTACAGCATGAACGCCGCCGGTGAGCCAGATACGTTGCTGTGGAGCACCGACCAGACCTTCGTGCCCGGCACCCAGGCGGGGACATTCGAGACCTGGCGTAACGCCCAGGGGAGCGCTGCGGCTGGCGCGGTGCCCTTGAACAGCAGCACCTGGGCAGCGCTACCGACGGCCCAGCAAGCGGTGCTGGATGCCGAAGCGGCGCTGGCGGGGCTGTCCGGTAACAATGCGGCGCAGCGGCTGCTGAACTGGGTTCGCGGCAGTCACGATGCCGACCTGCGCCGGCGCAGCGCGCTGCTGGGTGACATCATCAACTCCGCGCCGGTGCTGGTCGGCGCCGGTTATCATCCGGCCCGTGGACGCAGCGCCGATTATGTCGCCTATCTCCAGGATCGCCGGGGGCGCATGACCGAAGGCCTGCTGGTGGGCGCCAACGATGGCTTCCTGCGGCTGTTCGATACCCAGGGTGCCCATCTGTATTCCTACCTGCCGGCCGCCCTGCACGGCACCCTGGGCAGCCGTGCACGCAGCGACTACGGCGGGGGCGACCATCACCGCTCCGGCGTAGACGGCCGGCTGGGGGTGGCCGATATCAAGCTCGGCAGCCATTGGAGCACCCTGGCCGCCACCGGCTTCGGTGCCGGCGGCAAGGGGCTGGCGGTCATCCGGCTGTTTGATGCGGCCCGGGGCAATGGTGCCCGCGGTGCGCTCTGGGAGATCAATGCCACTGACCACGCTGCCATCGGCCATATCTACGGTCGGCCGATCGTGGCGCAGTTGCATGGCCGCAGCGTGCTGGTGACCGGCAACGGCTACGGCAGTTCGGCGGGAACGGGGGCGCTGTTGATTTTCGACCTTGAGACTGGAGCGTTGCTGCGGCAGCTGGACGTTACCAGCCGCGCCGGAGCGTCGTCGGACAACGGCTTGTCCGCGCCGGTATTGCAGTACGACGCCGCCGGCACTGCCCGGGCCGCCTTTGCCGGCGACCTGCAAGGGCAATTGTGGAAATTCGACCTGAGCGATCCGGATCCCGCCCGCTGGGGCGTTGCCCATGCCGGCGCGCCGCTGTTCAGCGCCGCGGCTGATCAGCCGATTACGGTGCCGCCGCAATTGCACCCCGGCATGCGTGATGGCCGCGACCTGGTCCTGTTTGGCACCGGCAAGTTCATGGAGGCCGCCGACCTGACCGATACCAGCATCCAGGCCTTCTACGCCGTGCTGGATGTGCCCGCGCTGCCGGTCGGCGGCCTGGCCCCGGCGCAGCTGCAGGAGCAGCAGATAGATTCGTTGACCACCGATCCTGTCAGTGGCCAGGCGGTGCGCACCGTGACCGACCGGACGGTGGACTGGAATTCGCGGTACGGCTGGTACCTGCCGCTGACCCATAACGGTCAGCGGCAGGGCGAGCGGGTGGCGCGGGAGTTTGTCATCAAGAATGCGCGGGTGCTGTTCACCACCGGCTTCATCAAGAGCGGCACCCAGGATCCCTGCCTGACCCAGGCCGGGGGCTGGCTGATGGCACTGGACCTGGTCAATGGCAGCCTGCCCGCGCGCCAGGTACTGGATACCGATGACGATGGGCGCATCGATGACAGTGACCTGCCGGCAGCGGGCCTGGAGCTGGGTATTGGTTTGCCGGGCGATCTCAACGTGCTGGATCGGGACGAAGCAGGCATGCAGACCGGCTGCAGTGGCGAGGTCTACGTAGTGCAGGGCTCCAGTGACGTGGCGGTGGTGGCCGGCCGGCCACACTGCCAGTTCAATCGCATCATGTGGCGGCAACTGCAATGAGGAGCAGGACCATGCACAGGGCAATGCCGCGCGGCTTCACGTTGATCGAAGTAATGGTAGTGATGGTGATCATCGGCATTCTGGCGGCCATCGCCTTGCCGTCCTACCAGGAGCATGTGCGCCAGACCCGGCGCGCCGAAGTCGCGGCGCTGCTACTGGAAAACGCCCAGTTGCTGGAGCGGCATTACACCCGCCATGGCAGCTATGACAGCGGTACGCCCACCGGGCTGATCAGCCAGAGTCCGGCCAGCGGCGCGGCGGTATTCACCATTGTGCCGACGCTGGATGCCGAGAGCTTCGTGCTCACCGCTACGGCGGCGTCCGGCAGCATCATGGCCGGGGATGTGTGCGCCACCTATACGCTGAACCAGGTGGGCCAGCGCACGCCAGCGGACAGTCGCTGCTGGCGGCGCTGAGTGCCGATCATTCCGCTGCGGGGCGGGCCGACGCTGGTTTTTCTGCCGGCAGCAACAGGTTCAGGGCGATCGCCACCACGCCGCAGAGGCTGATGCCCTGCAGGGTGAAGTCCTGGTAACCGATGGCCATGCCGCCAATGCCGAAGATCAGGGTAACCGAGACAATGCACAGGTTGCGGGACTGGGTCAGGTCCACCTGGTTGCGGATCAGGGTATTCATGCCGACCACGGCGATGGAGCCGAACAGCAGGCAGAGAATGCCGCCCATCACCGGCACCGGCATGCTCAGCAGCACAGCACCGACTTTCTCGATGAACGCCAGGGCGATGGCAAATACCGCCGCCCAGGTCATGACCACCGGGTTGAAGTTGCGGGTCAGCATGACCGCGCCGGTCACCTCGGAATAGGTGGTATTCGGCGGCCCGCCGAGAAAGGCGGCGGTGGAGGTGGCCAGGCCATCGCCCAGCAGGGTGCGTTGCAGACCAGGCTTGCGTACATAGTCCTTGCCGGTAACCGAGCCGATTGCCAGCACATCACCGATATGTTCGATCGCCGGCGCAATGGCCACCGGCAGCATGAACAGGATGGCGGGCAGATAGAACTCGGGGAACACGAAGCCCGGCGTCGCCAGCCAATTGGCCTCGCTGACCACGGTAAAATCCACCACGCCCAACAGCCAGGACAGGCTGTAGCCCACCGCCACGCCGGCCATGATCGGCACCAGGCGGAACACCCCCTTGGCATATACCGCCACGGCGAGGGTGGTCGCCAGCGATGCCATCGAGATGATCAGCGCGGTGTGGTAATCGATCAACTGGGCGCTGCCGTCACCGGTCTTGCCGGTGGCCATGTTCACTGCGGTGGCCGCCAGGCCCAGACCGATGACCATGATTACCGGGCCAACGACCACCGGCGGCAGCAAACGATGGATAAAGCCCGGGCCACGCAGACGTACCAGCAGGCTCAAGAGGATGTAGGTCAGCCCCGCGACGACCAGCCCGCCCAGGGTGGCGGGTATCCCCCAGGTCTGGTTGCTATAGAGGATGGGCGCGATGAAGGCGAAGCTGGAAGCCAGGAACACGGGCACCTGGCGTTGGGTCACGAACTGGAAGATCAGGGTGCCGAGCCCGGCGGTAAATAACGCTACGCTCGGACTCATGCCGGTAATCAGTGGCATCAGCACCAGGGCGCCGAAGGCCACGAACAACATTTGCGAGCCGGCTAGCACCGTACGCCAGCCGGTCGTGTCCATGTTCTGCATCAATGCACGTCCTTTTGCCGTGTGCCGAAGATCTTGTCACCGGCGTCGCCGAGGCCCGGGATGATGTAACCGTGTTCGTTCAGGCGCTCATCCACCGAGGCGGTGAAGATCTCCACATCCGGGTGCGCGGCATTGACGCGGCGGATGCCTTCCGGCGCAGCTACCAGCACCAACGCCCGGATTTCCTGGGCGCCGGCCCGCTTGAGCAGATCGATGGTGGCAATCATGGAGCTGCCGGTGGCGAGCATCGGGTCGATGATCAGGGTCCGGCGCTGGTTCAGTTCGCTGACCAGTTTTTCCAGGTAGGTGTCGGCCTCGAGTGTCTGCTCGTTGCGTACCATGCCGATCACGCTGACCTTGGCGCTGGGGATCAGGCTGAGTACGCCATCCAGCATGCCGAGGCCGGCACGCAGGATCGGCACGACGGTAATTTTCTTGCCGGCCAGCTTCTCGACGCTGACCTCGCCACACCAGCCATTGATGGTGTGCGGCTCGACCGGCATGTCCTTGGTTGCTTCATAGGTCAGCAGCGCAGCAACTTCCTGGGCCAGCTCTCGAAAGTTCTTGGTACTGATGTCGGCGCGGCGCATCAGGCCGAGCTTATGGCGGATCAGGGGGTGGCGGATTTCTTGAATCTTCATCGACGGGTTCCAGGGGCGGCTAAAATGCATTCGGAAACGTCTGAAAAAATGGCTCAGCTGCCGCCATTTTCAGAATTGGGTTAGGGTAAACGAATGTTTTAGGCTGGTCATCCGATTCTCTGCAGTTGTTGGGCAGATTGCTTGCGTTGGTGCCAGCGGTACAGTATTTTCGCTCCCTTTTTCACGCCGCACCGGAGGTTATTTGCATGTCCATCGATCTGGACCACGTCAAACAGGTAATGAAGGAAGCCGATTGCCTGTACAACCAGCAGCAGATCGAAGCCGCCATGGACGCGATGGCCGCCGAGATTACCCAGACCCTGCAGAATAGTAATCCAATCGTCTACAGCGTGATGAACGGTGGCCTGATCATCGCCGGCCAACTGTTGACCCGCCTCGACTTCCCGATGGAAGTCGGCTACCTGCACGCCACCCGCTACCGCAACAAGATGTCTGGTGGCGAGCTGTTCTGGAAGGCGCGGGCCGAGCATTCACTGGTTGGTCGTACGGTATTGATCATCGACGACATCCTCGACGAAGGTCATACCCTGGCGGCGATCGTTGAATATTGCCGCGACGCCGGCGCCGAGCAGGTGCTCACCTGTGTGCTGCTGGACAAGCGTCACGACCGCAAGGCCTACGAAGGCATGCGCGCCGACTTCACCGGCCTGGAAGTGGAAGACCGCTACCTGTTCGGCTTCGGTCTGGACTACAAGGGTTACTGGCGCAACGCGGCGGGCATCTACGCGCTGAAGGATCACTGATCAGTCAGCGGTCGCTGCCAGCTTCGCCCGGATCATCTGCGCCGCCCGCTGCGGTGTGCCGGCGAAGGTGCGCCGGTCCCGGCTGGCGCTGATCCCGGCGCGCTTGAGCTTGAGCCGGATCGGCGCCCGCACCCCCACCAGATACACCTGCATGCCCCGTTCGGCCAGCCCCCGTAACGCCTTCTCGAACAGCACCAGGGCACTCATGTCCATGCTCGGCACGCTGCGCATGTCGAGCACCACATAGCGCGTCTGACCGTCGAAGCGGTTGATGGCATCGAGCGCCTTGTCGGCGGCGGCGAAGAACAGCGGGCCATGGATACGGTAAAGCGCCACGCAGTCCGGCAGGTCGGCCAATGCCTGATCCTGGGCGCGGGGCTGCGCGCCGCCTTCGCTCAGGTCTGCCATGCGCTTGATGAACAGGGCAGCGGCGAGCAGCAGCCCCACCCCCACCGCCAGCACCATGTCAAACAGCACCGTCAGCAGCAGGCAGATGAGCAGCACCAGCACATCCTGGCGCGGACCGACGCGCAGCAGGTGCAGCACCTGGGGCGCCTCGCTCATGTTCCAGGCGACAATCAGCAGCATGGCCGCCAGCGAAGCCATCGGCAGCCAGGCGAACAACCTGGCCAGCAACACCACCGCCAGCAGGATGACCAGGGCATGCACCACGGCGGCAATGGGCGAGAAGGCCCCGCTGCGTACGCTGGTGGCGGTGCGGGCGATAGCCGCGGTCGCGGTGATGCCGCCGAAAAAGGGCACGATGAGGTTGCCCAGCCCCTGGCCCAGCAATTCCGCATTGGGATCATGACGGGTATTGGCCATGCCGTCGGCCACCAGCGCGCATAGCAGGGACTCGATGGCGCCCAGCATTGCCACCGCCAGGGCCGACGGCAGCAGCTGTTGCAGCAGGGCGAAGTTCACCGTCAGCGGCTCGCCATCGGCCCCGGGCAGTTGCCAGGGCAATACCCACTGGGGCGCGAAAGGTGGGATGCCGGCGTGGGTAACGCCATCCAGTTCATAACTGAACCGGGCCCCGAGTGTCGCCACGGGAATGTCCATGGCCAGCAGCAAGGCGCCCAGCAGGCTGCCGGCGAGCAGGGCGATCAGATGGCCGGGAATGCGCCGGGTCAACTTCGGCCACAGCAACAGCACCGACAAGGTCGCCACGCCGACCAGCGTATCGCCCATCTGGATCGACGGCAGGGCGGAAATCAGCAGTTGCCACTGCTCCAGATAATGGCTGGGCTGGGCCGCCAGCTGCAGGCCGAAGAAATCCTTGATCTGCAAGGTGGCGATGACAATGCCAATGCCTGCGGTAAACCCCATGACCACGGGGTAGGGCACGAACTGGATCAGGTTGCCCAGGCGCGCCAACCCCAGCATCAACAGGATCATCCCGGCCATCAGCGTCACCAGGAGCAGGCCGCCGAGGCCGTGTTGCTGGGTGATGGGCAGCAGGATCACGACGAAGGCCGCGGTGGGGCCGGAGATGTTGAAACGCGAACCACCGCAAAGCGCGATCAGCAGCCCGCCGACGATGCCGGTATACAGGCCATGTTGCGGCGCTACCCCCACGGCGATGGCCAACGCCATAGCCAGGGGGATAGCGATGATGCCGACGGTGATGCCGGCCAGCACATCACCGCGCAGCCGGGCGAACGAATATCCCTGCCGGAAGCTCTCGCGCAGCGCGACGAACAACGGCAGCTTGAAGGAGTGGTTGGGCATGATTCTCCCGTGTTGACAAAGCCGGGGCTGGCTGCCACAACAGATCTTTCTGTCTGCTCGGGAAGCTTCCCCATGAAGGTTGGCGTCAAGGTACTGACCAGCATACTCCTCGGCATGCTGGCAAGTGTAGTGGCAGCCGCTGCGCCGCAGCTGCCCCATGATGAATTTATGCCACCGGACCGCTACGCAGCGCGGCAGGATCGGCCCGAGCAATTACTGCTTGAGGTCGAGCGCTATCGGCTGACCGTCGCTAGCGAATCCCGCCAGACGGGCACTAGCCGGACCCAGGAAAGCAGCCTCTGGCTGTTCATCGATGGCCGCTCACTGTTGCCGGGCGCTCAGCTCGCCCATGTGCGGATAGGCTTTGTCGATGGGCCGGGGTCCCTGCCGCCGGCCCGGCACGAGGCTGGTACCCTGACCCTGTATTTCCCCCTGGGCTATCTGGAGACGGTGCGGGGTCTGCTCGCCGGCCCCGGGCCGCATTACGTCCAGGCGCGCTTCCATGGTAATGGCACCGTGTGGGCAGATGTCCATGCCGGGCCGATCAGCGTTCGCTGAAAAGACGCCACGCGCTGCGGTGCTGGTGGCGGCGCGGTCGGATGGTTACAATTCGTGCTTTCCGCTTCAGATTGAGGAGTTGTTCGTGCGCAAAGACAAGCAAAAGGTAGTGGGCGAGCCCATGAGCGATGAGCAAGTCGCCGTCTTTCTGAATTTTCGCCCCCGTGACCCGGGCGAGTCCGTTGATCTGTATATGCTGACCCGCGCCTACCGGGGTTTGCGGGCCCATGACTTTGCCCGTTTCCTCGAGATGTTCCTGGCCGCCGGGCACGACATCAATGCTATCGATGCCGACGGCCGCACCATGCTGCAGATCCTGCGCGAGCATGCCCAGGCTGAGGAATATGTCGAGGCGCTGGTCGCCGCCGGAGCGCGCTCGATTGAGTGATGCCCGCCCGCATGCGCGTGCGGAGCAGTGCGTAGCAGGTTCATCCAACCATTGCCGAAGGAGTGCAAGCATGTTGAAACGTCTGGGTTTCCTCGCTGTAGCGGGGCTGGCAATCGCCCTGGTCGGCTGCGCCCACAGCCCGCAGCAGCTCAATGTCACGCCGAATGTGACGGTGCCCCTGAGTCAGGTGGCCCGGCAGCAACCGGTGGTGGTCACGGTGCAGGACAGTCGCCCTTCGCCGGTTCTGGGTACCCGTGGCGGCCTCTATCCGGACTCGAGCAATCTGACCATCAGCCCGCAGACCGTACCCCACGTGCGCCAGCAGGTGGAGCAGGCGCTCGGCAAGTTGGGCTTCCAGGTCGTGCCGGCGGGTACGCCCAACGCCAACAGTCTGGTCGTCAGCCTGGCGGACCTGTCCTACGTCTCGCCGAAAGAGGGCGTCTACGTCACCCAGGCCGATATCGGCGCGGTGTTCGCTGCTGAGGTGCGCTCGATGAATCAGCGCTACAACGGGCGCTACAGCGCCTCGGCGCAGCACCGTTTCGGCTATGCGCCCAACCAGGCCACCAATACCCGCCTGGTTAGCGAAGTGATGAGCGATGCCCTGTCGCGCATCTTCAAGGATCCGGAAATCATCCGCATTCTCCAGCAGTAAGCTCCCCGCACAAGGGGCCGTCTCGACGGCTCCTGGTCATTTCCTCATTCTTCCTTCGGGTCACGCGGTGGGGTCTGCAGCATCTCGTCGTGCTCGGCCATGTTCCAGGGCAGCACACCCGGGCTCAGATGCAGGAAGTGCAGGTATTTCTCGAAGTGGTCGAGAATGTCGCCAATCAATTCCTGCTGGTCATAGCCATAGATGTCATAGGCCTGGCCGCCGCGGCGCAGGAAGACCTCGGCGCGGTAGTAGTAGCTATCCTCGTCGGCGGTTTCCTCCGCCTCCGGATGGGCAAAGGCGGGACGCAGGTAATCGCGCAGGCGGATTTCATAGAGGAAGTCCAACTGATCCGGCACGATGACCTCCAGGTAGGCGCGCCGATGCTCCTCGTCGTAATGCACTTCCGCCGGCCACGACTGGGCCTGCAGGCCCTTGGCGACGCGGATCATGGCGGTCAGGGCAGTCTCCTTGATGAAGAGCTCCACCTCGTCCTTCCTGGGATAGTTGACGATGCCGGCCAGGCGCTTCTTCCACAACGAGGAGCTGGCGCCGGAACCGCTGCGGCCGGACTGCATGCCGTAACCCTGGCTCACCTTCTGGTGATGGCTCTCGATGACCAGCGCCCGCCACATGCCCACCGCTGAAATCAGCATGATAATGGCGAAGGGCAGGGCGCTGGCCACCGCCATGCTCTGCAGCGCCTTGAGCCCGCCGGCGACCAGCAGCACCGAGGCCAGTACCCCGCTGAGGATGGCCCAGAAGCCGCGCTGCCAGGCGGGGGTAGCCAGGGCGCCACCGGAGGCCAGCGAATCGACAACCAGCGCGCCGGAGTCCGCTGAGGTGACGAAGAACAGGGTGATCAGGATCACGGTAATGGTGGAAATGATCGCCGTCAGCGGCAACTGCTCGAACAGCTTGAACAGGGCGATGGCGTTGTCGGCCTTCACCTGATCGATCAGCTCGGAATAACCCTGGTTGATGATCAGGTGCAGCGCGGTGTCGCCGAATACCGAGAACCAGAAGAAAGTGAAGATGGTCGGTACCAGCATCACGCCGAAGACGAACTGGCGAATGGTCCGGCCGCGGCTGATCTTGGCAATGAACAGCCCGACGAAGGGTGCCCAGGCGATGGTCCAGCCGAAGATGAACAGGGTCCAGTTGCCGATCCAGTCGGAGCGCGAATAGGCCTGCAGATTGAAGGTGCGCTCGACAATATTGTTCAGGTAGCTGCCGGTGTTCTGCAGGAAGGTTTCCAGAATGAAGACGGTCGGTCCCGCGAGGAACACGAACAGCATCAGCGCCGTGGCGACCACCATGTTGAGCATGGCCAGGTTCTTGATGCCCTTGTCCATTCCGGCTACCACCGAGCCCATGGTCAACAGGGTAATCGCCGCAATGCAGGCGACCTGTATGCCGACGCCCACCGGGACGCTGGGCCACAGATAATTCAGCCCGGCATTGATCTGCGCCACCGACAGACCGAGGGTCGTGGCGATACCGAACATGGTGCCGAGGATGGCGAAGGTATCCACGGCGTGGCCGATCGGTCCGTAGATGCGATCACCGATCAGGGGATACAGCGCCGAACGGATCGACAGCGGCAGGCCATGGCGGAAGGAGAAGTACGCCAGCACCAGCCCGGTCAGGCCGTAGATGGCCCAGATGTGAAAGCCCCAGTGGAAGAACGCGATCTGCATGGCCTGCTTGGCCGCATCCAGGGTCAGCCCTGCGGCGCCCTCGGGTGGGTCGGCATAATGCAATACCGGCTCCGCCACGCCGAAGAATAGCAGGGCGATACCGTAGCCGGCGGAGAACAGCATGGCAAACCAGGCGGGGAAGCTGTATTGCGGCTCGGCATGGTCCGGGCCCAGCTTGATCTGGCCCCATTTGCTCATGGCGACGATGACGATGAACACCAGGAAGATGGCCACCGACAACATGTAGAACCAGCCGAAGGTCTCGGTGATGTAGCCCAGTACCGACGAGAACAACTCGCCGGCCAACTCGGGTTGACTGGCGGTACCGATGACCAGCAGCAGGATGAAAAAGAATGCCGGTATGAAGACCGGCAGCAGGATGGTGGTATTCCAGAGACGGCGCCTGGTGGATTCCGGCATGCGGGACATACTCCTTGGTCAGAGGCTTTGCGCGCGGGGTCAGCCGCGCTCAGCCAAGAGTATAGCAGCCGGTTCTAGAGCCTCCGGGGCGGGGTCAGTTGTCCATCTCGCTGCAGTTTTCCACCCGGACCCGGGCCGTGCCGGCGCGCAGCATGCCCAGCTCCCTGGCAGCGGCCATTGATAAATCGATGATGCGGTTGCCGCTGAAGGGGCCGCGGTCGTTGACCCTGACCTCGGCGCTGCGACCGTTGAACAGGTTGGTGACACAGAGCAGCGAGTCGAAGGGCAGGCTGGGGTGCGCGGCAGTCATTTCAGTCTCGTCGTAGGGCTCGCCGCTGGCAGTGCGGCGGCCATGCAGGCGAGAGGAGTAGTAGGAAGCCCGCCCCTCGGCCGTATAACTCAGCCCGCCTTCCTCGTCGATACGGCTATCACCGGTGGCGAAGGTGCCCGATAGGGTGAGCAGGGCAGCCAGCGCCACTCGGCCGAACCACGCCGGTTTGCCCCGGAGGCGGCCAGCCAGAGCACGCGCACCTGAATGCAGCCCCGCCATGCGCTTATCCATCGAGCTTCTGTTTCAACAACTGGTTGACCTGCTGCGGGTTGGCCTTGCCCTTCGAGGCCTTCATGGCCTGGCCGACGAAGAAGCCGAACATCTTGCCGCGCTTGGCTTCATCGCTGGCGCGGTATTGCTCGACCTGCTCGGCATTGGCGGCCAGCACTTCATCCAGCATGGCGTCGATGGCGCCGCTGTCGGTCACCTGCTTCAGGCCCTTGGCCTCGATGATCTGGTCGGCATCGCCCTCGCCGGCGGCCATGGCCTCGAAGACCATCTTGGCGATCTTGCCGGAGATGGTGTTGTCCTTGATCCGCAGGATCATGCCACCGAGCTGCTCGGCGCTGACCGGTGACTGGTCGATCTCGATATCGGACTTGTTGAGCAGGCTGGACAGCTCACCCATGACCCAGTTGGCGGCCAGCTTGGCGTCGCCGCAGACGCGCTGTACTTCCTCGAAATAGTCCGCCATCTCGCGGCTGGCAGCCAGCACGCTGGCGTCGTAGGCCGACAGGCCGAACTCGCTCTGGAAGCGTTCGCGCTTCTGTTGCGGCAGTTCGGGGAGCTCGCCGCGCACTTCCTCGATGAAGGCTGGCTCGATGATTACCGGCAGCAGGTCCGGGTCGGGGAAGTAGCGGTAATCGTTGGCTTCTTCCTTGCTGCGCATGGAGCGCGTCTCGTCCTTGTTGGGATCGTACAGGCGGGTTTCCTGAATCACCGTGCCGCCGTCCTCGATCAGCTCGATTTGGCGCTGCACCTCGGTGTTGATCGCCTTCTCGATGAAGCGGAAGGAGTTCACGTTCTTGATCTCGCAGCGGGTACCGAATTCGGCCTGGCCCTTGGGCCGAACCGAGACGTTACAGTCGCAGCGCAGCGAGCCTTCGGCCATGTTGCCGTCGCAGATGCCCAGGTAGCGCACCAGGGAATGGATGGTCTTGGCGTAGGCCACCGCTTCCTTGGCGCTGCGCATATCCGGCTCGGAGACGATTTCCAGCAGCGGGGTGCCGGCGCGGTTCAGGTCGATGCCGCTCATGCCCTGGAAGTCTTCATGCAGGCTCTTGCCGGCGTCCTCTTCCAGGTGCGCCCGGGTAACGCCGACGCGCTTGACGGTGCCATCATCCAGGGTGATGTCCAGGAAGCCCTTGCCGACGATCGGCAGGTCCATCTGGCTGATCTGGTAGCCCTTGGGCAGGTCTGGGTAGAAGTAGTTCTTGCGGGCGAACACGTTGGTCTGGCCGATCTCGGCATTGATGGCCAGGCCGAACTTGACCGCGTTGCGCACGGCCTGGGCGTTGAGCACCGGCAGGGTACCCGGCATGCCCAGGTCGATCAGGCTGGCCTGGGTATTGGGCTCGGCGCCGAAGCTGGTCGCGCTGCCCGAAAAGATCTTCGAGGCGGTGGTGAGCTGGGCATGAATCTCCAGCCCGATAACGATTTCCCATTGCATGGTCAGTATTCCTCAAAATCCGCCGGGGGCGCGGGTGTGCCAGTCGGTATGCTGCTGGTACTGGTGCGCGACATTCAGTAGCCGGGCCTCGCTGAAATAGGGGCCCAGCAACTGCATGCCGATCGGCAGATCACCGGCGAAACCGGCCGGCAGGGCGATGCCCGGGACGCCGGCGAGGTTGGCAGTGATGGTATAGATGTCGGTCAGGTACAGACTCACCGGATCGTCGATTTTCTCCCCGAGGCGGAAGGCCGGGCTCGGCGAGGTCGGGCAGAGGATGACATCGACCTGCTCGTAGGCGGCCATGAAGTCGTTCTTGATCAGCCGGCGAACCTTCTGTGCCTGCAGGTAGTAGGCGTCGTAATAGCCGGCCGACAGGGCATAGGCGCCGACCATGATGCGCCGCTTGACCTCGTCACCGAAGCCCTCGGCACGGGTGCGCTTGTACAGGTCGGTCAGGTCCGCCGGGTTCTCGCAGCGGTAGCCGAAACGCACGCCGTCGAACCGGGACAGGTTGGAGGAGGCTTCCGCCGGCGCGATGACGTAGTAGGCCGGGATCGCCAGCTCGGTGTTGGGCAGGCTGATGTCCTTGATCTCGGCGCCCAGCGCCTGGAACTGCTTGACCGCAGCGGCAATGGCATCGGCAGTGGCGGTATCCAGGCCGCTGGCAAAGTATTCCTTCGGCAGGCCGATGCGCAGGCCGGTCAGCGGCTGGTTCAGGTCGGCGCAGTAATCGGGCACCGGCTCGTCGACACTGGTGGAGTCGCGCTCATCAAAGCCGGCCATGGCCTGGATCAGCATGGCGCAGTCTTCGGCAGTACGGGCCATGGGGCCGGCTTGGTCAAGGCTGGAGGCGTAGGCAATCATGCCCCAGCGCGAGACCCGGCCATAGGTCGGCTTGAGGCCGGTCAACGCGGTGTAGCCCGCCGGCTGGCGAATCGAGCCGCCGGTATCGGTGCCGGTGGCCGCCGCGCACAGGCGCGCCCGACGAGCCGCCGGGCACATGCTCGGTATTCCAGGGGTTGCGCACGGCGCCGTAGTAGCTGGACTCGTTGGACGAGCCCATGGCGAACTCGTCCATGTTGGTCTTGCCCAGGGTCACGGTGCCGGCGGCCAGCAGCCGGGCGGTGACGCTGGACTCGTAGGGCGCGATGAAGTTGTCGAGCATCTTCGAGCCGCAGCTGGTACGCACGCCCTGGGTGCAGAACAGATCCTTGTGCGCCAGCGGGATGCCGGTCAGCGGGCCGGCATCACCGGCGGCCAGCCGGGCGTCAGCCGCGCGCGCCTGCTCCAGCGCCAGCTCCGGGGTGACGGTGATGTAGCTGTTGAGCGCGCCATCGAACTGCTCGATGCGCTTGAGGTAGAGTTCGGTCAGCTCGACACTGGAAATAGCCTTGCTGTGCAGGGCTTGGGACAAGCCGGCGAGGGTTTTCTCATGCATGTAATTTGTCTCGTTTCAAAGCGCGGCAACAAACATCGATGATCACTCGATGACCCGGGGAACCAGATACAGGCCCTGTTCGGTGGCTGGCGCTATGGCTTGCAGCGCGTCGCGCTGATTGGTCTCGGTCACGGCATCGGCGCGCAGGCGCTGGGTGGTTTCCAGCGGATGGGCGAGCGGCTCGATGCCGCTGGTGTCGACGGCCTGCAGTTGGTCGATCAAGCCCATGATGCCGGCCAGCTTGTCGGTAGTGGCGGTAATGTCGTCGCCGTGGAGGGCAATGCGCGCAAGATGGGCAATCTGTTCCACGTCAGAGCGGTCTAGGGCCATGTGGTTTCTCCATGAAGCCGGACGATCCGGTGTTGTATGCCGATGTTGTCGGGCAAAGGGACGAATTTACCACATCCGCGCCTTGCCCAAAAACCCCGCCATTGTTAGAGTTGCGACACTTCGGGAAGTACCGATCGGTTGCCTGTGTTTGAGTCGTTCCGCCGCTCTTCATTAATGTGGGTCAGTGGCTATTTGCCAGGCATGCCGCGTATCAGTGTTCCTTTCATTCAACCCACGTGCCCTCGGGGTCTATTCAAAGCATGTTCAAAAAAATTCGCGGCATGTTTTCCAGTGATTTGTCCATCGACCTGGGAACCGCCAATACTCTGATCTACGTCCGTGACCGGGGCATTGTACTGGATGAACCGTCCGTCGTAGCCATCCGTACCCACGGCAACCAGAAAAGCGTGGTGGCCGTCGGTACCGAAGCCAAGCGCATGCTCGGCCGCACGCCCGGCAACATCCAGGCGATCCGCCCGATGAAGGACGGTGTCATTGCCGACTTCAGCGTGTGCGAGAAGATGCTGCAGTACTTCATCAACAAGGTGCACGAGAACAGCTTCATCCAGCCCAGCCCGCGCGTGCTGATCTGCGTACCCTGCAAGTCGACCCAGGTCGAGCGCCGGGCCATCCGCGAGTCGGCGCTGGGCGCCGGCGCGCGAGAAGTCTACCTGATCGAAGAGCCGATGGCTGCGGCCATCGGTGCCGGCCTGCCGGTCGAGGAAGCCCATGGTTCCATGGTCGTCGATATCGGCGGCGGTACCACCGAGATCGCCCTGATCTCGCTCAACGGCGTGGTCTATGCGGAATCGGTACGGGTCGGCGGCGACCGTTTTGACGAAGCCATCATCACCTATGTGCGACGCAACTACGGCAGCCTGATCGGTGAATCCACCGCCGAGCGCATCAAGCAGGAAATTGGTGTGGCCTTCCCCGGTGGCGAAATGCTGGAAGTGGATGTGCGCGGCCGCAACCTGGCCGAGGGGGTGCCGCGGGCATTTACGCTGAACTCCAACGAGGTGCTGGAAGCCCTGCAGGAATCCCTGCAGACCATCGTCCAGGCGGTCAAGAGTGCGCTGGAACAGTCGCCGCCGGAGCTGGCCTCGGATATCGCCGAGCGCGGTCTTATTCTCACTGGCGGCGGCGCGCTGCTGCGTGACCTGGACAAACTGTTGAGCCAGGAAACCGGCCTGCCGGTGATCGTCGCCGAAGAGCCCCTGACCTGCGTGGCCCGCGGCGGTGGCCGGGCGCTGGAGATGATGGACCAGCACGCGATGGATCTGCTGTCCACCGAGTAATCGGTGCCATGGCGGCAGGCCTCGGCTTGCCGCAACAGCCTGTCCTTCCGCAGCAAGGAGCCCATCATCAAACCGCTTTTCATCAAGGGCCCGTCACTGGGGGTCCGCTTTCTGGCGCTGACGGTGCTGTCGATCGCCCTGATGGTGGTCGACGCCCGTTTTGCTGCGCTCAAGCCCCTGCGTTCGCAACTGGGCCTGGTGCTCACACCCCTGTATTACGTCGCCGAGCTGCCGGTACGCGCCTGGGATACCCTCTATCTGCAATTAACCAGTCGCGCCGACCTGATAGCGGAAAACCAGAGCCTGCGGGCCGAGGCGCTGCTGACCAAGCGCAAGCTGCAGAAGCTGGCCGCCCTGACCGAGCAGAACGTGCGCCTGCGCGAGCTGCTCAACTCCTCCGAGCTGCTGGATGAGCGCGTGCTCGTCGCCGAGCTGATCGGCGTTGATCCCAATGCCTTTACTCAGCGTATTCTGATCAACAAGGGCGAGAAGGATGGCGTCTTCCTCGGCCAGCCGGTGCTGGACGCTACCGGCCTGATGGGCCAGGTGGTCGAGGTGCTGCCCTTCAGCGCCCGGGTGCTGCTGATCACCGATTCATCCCATAGCCTGCCGGTGCAGATCAACCGCAACGGCCTGCGCGCCATCGCCAGTGGCACCGGCAACAGCGATTGGCTGGAGCTGCGGCATGTGGGCGATACCGCCGATATTCGGGTGGACGACATCGTGGTCAGCTCCGGGCTGGGGCAACGGTTTCCTGCGGGCTACCCGGTAGGTCGGGTAGTGTCAGTCAACCGCGATTCCTCCCAACCCTTTGCCGAGGTGCGGGTCGAGCCCACCGCCCAGCTCAACCGCAGTCGCTACCTGCTCCTGGTATTCAGTCCGGAAAGCGGCTACGGCGATGTGCTGCCGGCACTGAGCCTCAATCCCGAGGCCGAAGCCGTCGAACCACCACCGGCCGCGGCCGACGAGCCGGCGACCACTGCCACCGCAGCCGAGCCCGCAACGAGCGAGCCGACCCAAGGGGAGCCAAGCGATGCGCAGTAGGCTGATTGTGGGCCTGACCTTCCTGGTCGCACTGATTCTCAGCGTGGTGCCCATGCCGGCACCCTTCGACGCCGCACGGCCCATGTGGCTGGCCATGGTGGTTGCCTACTGGGTTATGGCACTGCCCCACCGCGTGGGGCTGCTTACCGCCTGGGTGGCGGGCCTGGCGACCGACGTGCTGGCCGGCGAGCTGTTCGGCCAGAATGCCCTGGTACTGGTGCTGGTCGCCTGGCTGATGTTGCTGCTGTACCAGCGCATCCGCCGCTTTCCACTGTGGCAACAAAGCCTGGTCATGCTGCCGGTTCTGGGAATCGCCCAGATGGTGGCGCTGTGGCTCAACAGCCTGGCCGGCAATCGTCCGCCGACACTGCTGTACCTGCTGCCGGCGGTGATCAGCGCGATACTCTGGCCCTGGGTGTTTTCTGTTCTGCGCGGTCTGCGGCGGCGTTTCCATGTGCGCTGACCAGGCTCGCTGCGTCCACCTGGCGTCCGCCTCGCCGCGCCGCCGCGAGCTACTGGAGCAGATCGGCGTACCGGTGCAGCGGGTGGTCTGTGCGGTAGACGAGCAGGTGCACCCCGGTGAAGCCGCTGCGGACTATGTGCAGCGGGTGACCCGCGACAAGGTCCAGGCGGGCGTGGCCGCCGCCCCGGCCGGCGCGGTAGTGCTGGCGGCGGATACCGCGGTGGTGCTCGACGGTCGGATTCTCGGCAAGCCCGCCGATCGGGCGCAGGGTCTGGCCATGCTGCGGGCACTGTCCGGCCGCGAGCACCAGGTCATGACAGCGGTCGCCGTGGCGCGTGGCTCCGAGGTTCGTCTGCAATTGGTAACCTCCAGAGTCCGTTTCGGAGCCTTGAGCGAGGCGCAGATCGCCGCCTACTGGGCCACCGGCGAGCCGGCGGACAAGGCTGGCGGTTACGGTATCCAGGGGCTGGGCGCGGTCTTTGTCGAGCATCTGGCTGGCAGTTACAGCGCCGTCGTCGGCCTGCCCCTGGCGGAAACTGCGCAGCTGCTGGCAGATTTTTCCGTCCCCTGTTGGCAGTTGCGCTGACAGAGTGCGAGCGTGCCGGTATCCTGACTGTCCGATACCGAGGAAGGGGGCTCCATGAGCGAAGAAATCCTGATCAACATCACGCCTATGGAGACCCGCGTTGCGCTGGTGGAAAACGGTGTGCTCCAGGAAGTCCACATCGAGCGCACCCAGCGTCGCGGCATCGTCGGCAATATCTACAAGGGTAAGGTGGTACGGGTGCTGCCGGGTATGCAGGCGGCCTTCGTCGATATCGGCCTGGAGCGGGCAGCCTTCATCCACGCCTCCGAGATTTCCCAGCGCGAGGGTGCCGCGGTCGAGCCCATCAGTGCCCTGGTGCATGAGGGCAAGGCGCTGGTGGTACAGGTTACCAAAGACCCGATCGGCACCAAGGGTGCCCGCCTCACCACCCATCTGTCGGTCCCCTCGCGCTACCTGGTCTACATGCCGCGCACGCCCCATGTGGGCATTTCCCTGAAGATCGATGAGGAAGCCGAGCGCGAGCGGCTCAAGGACATCGTCGCCCACTGTGTCGAGCAGGAGGGCATCGAGGAGCGCGGCGGTTTCATCCTGCGCACCGCCGCCGAGGCCGCCCGCGAAGAGGATATCCTGATGGATATCCGCTATGTGCGCCTGCTGTGGAAACAGATCCAGCAGCAGATGAACAGTGCCCCGGCCCCCTCGGTGCTCTATGAAGACCTGCCGCTGGCGCTGCGCACCCTGCGCGACCTGGCCAACCCCCGGCTGGAAAAGATCCGTATCGATTCACGGGAGACCTTCCAGCGGGTCGAGCAGTTTGTCCGCGAGCTGATGCCGGGGGTGGAGGACCTGCTGGAGCATTACCCCGGCGAGCGTCCGGTATTCGATCTGTACGGCGTCGAGGACGAGATCCAGAAGGCCATGGAGCGCAAGGTGATGCTCAAGTCCGGTGGCTACCTGGTGATCGACCAGACCGAGGCGATGACCACCATCGACGTCAATACCGGCGCCTTCGTCGGCCATCGCAACCTGGAAGAGACCATCTTCAAGACCAACCTGGAGGCAGCCACCTCGATCGCCCGGCAACTGCGGCTGCGCAACCTCGGTGGCATCATCATCATCGACTTCATCGACATGGAAGACGAAGAGCATCGCCGCCAGGTGCTGCGCACGCTGGAGCGCCAGCTTGAGCGCGACCACGCCAAGACCAACATCATCGGTATTACCGAGCTCGGGCTGGTGCAGATGACGCGCAAGCGCACCCGTGAAAGCCTCGAGCAGATCCTCTGCGAACCTTGCCCATGCTGCTCCGGACGGGGCATCCAGAAGACTCCTGAAAGCATCTGCTATGAAATCTTCCGCGAGATCATGCGCGAAGCCCGGGCCTACCAGGCCGGTGGCTATATGGTGCTGGCTTCCCAGGCGGTGATCGACCGGCTGCTTGACGAGGAATCGGGCAATGTGGCCGACCTGGAAACCTTCATCCAACGACCCATCAAGTTCCAGGTCGAAACCATGTACACCCAGGAGCAGTATGACGTGGTGCTGACCTGACCCGACCGACTGGAGTGATGAACCTTTGAGCTGGCAGCGCTGGTTGCGGCGTTTTCTCGATGGGCTGATCCTGCTGTTGGTGGGCTGGCTGCTGCTGGCTGCTGCCTATGTCAGTCTCGGCCGGCAATTCGTGCCTGCTGTGGCGGACTACCAGGCCGAGCTCGTTGCTTGGGTCGAGGGCCAGACCGGGCGCAGCATCGCGTTGCAGGATCTGGAAGGGGAGATGCAGGGCGCCCAGCCGGTGTTCACCCTGCGCGGCCTGCGGGTGCACGAGACCGCGGACCCGGAGAGCCCGGTATTGCTCGACCTGCAGCATGTCACGGCGCGGGTCGATGTCTTCGCCAGTCTGTGGCGCCGGCAACCGGTGATGGACGC
Organism: Pseudomonas saudimassiliensis; assembly: GCF_000939975.1. GTDB lineage: Bacteria > Pseudomonadota > Gammaproteobacteria > Pseudomonadales > Pseudomonadaceae > Halopseudomonas > Halopseudomonas saudimassiliensis. The sequence continues at coordinate 47,447 of NZ_LK391969.1, forward strand.
CCTGCAGCTTGAGGGCCTGTCGCTGGAGGTGATCGAGAACGAGCAGGGCCAATGGCGGCTGGAGGGGCTCGGCGCCAAGAGCACCCCCGGTGACGGCCTCGACCGGGCCCTGGAGCAGCTGTTCGGGCAGCGGCGGATCACCCTGCTGGATACCCGCATCCGCCTGAGTCCCTGGCAGCAGTCCGATTGGGTATTCGTCGATGGGGACCTGACCCTGCTCAACCGCGGTAACCGCCACCGGCTGGATGCCCGGGTCCGGCTGCCGGATGAGCAGCTCGTCCAGCTGCGGCTGGAGGGCCGGCTGCCCGGCCGGGATTGGCGCCGGGCTCGCCTCGAATTCTTCGCCGAGTTGCCAGCCAGCGACTGGAGTGGCTGGCTGCCGGCCGATGTCCTGGATGCCGCCCGCGTCCAGCGCCTGGTCGCCGGTGGCCAGCTCTGGGGGCAATGGCAGGACAACCGCATGCAACAGTTGCGGGGCAACGTGCAGATACCCACCATCGAACTGGACCTGCCGCGCCCGGCACCGCCGCTGCAGGACCTGGCCATGCGCTTCGAGCTGCAGCTCGAGGACGACCGCCAATGGCTGAATGTCGAAGACTTCCGCCTGCGCCTGAATGACCAGCCCTGGCCCGCTACCCGCCTGCAGCTGCTGCGCGAGCCCGCGAGTGGGCAGTGGCAGGCCCATGCCGACCAGTTGCCGCTGGATCTGCTGGGCCAGTGGCTGCCCGGTGTACTGCCGCAGGATCAGGCCGCGCAGATCCTGCAAACCCTGGCGCCGGAAGGTCACCTGCGCGACGTTGCCCTGGCGGGCGGCAAGATCAAGGACATCCTGGACTGGAGCCTGCAGGCCCGGCTCGACGATGTCGCGGTACAGGCCTGGGAAGGGGTGCCGGCCTTCGCCGGAATCAGTGGGGTGGTCACCGGCACCCCGGGCGCGGGGGAGTTGCGGGTCGACAGCCACGACTGGAGCATGCACCTGCCACGGTTGTTTCCTGAGCGCTGGTCCTACGACCGGCTGCTGGGCGCCATGAACTGGACCTGGTCCCAGGACGATGGCCTGCGCCTGGCGGTGCCGGGGGCGGCGGTAGACGGGGAAGAAGGCGCTGGCGCGGCCAAGCTGGACCTGCATCTGCCGCGCCCGGGCGGCACACCTACGATGGATCTGCGGGTCGCGCTGCGCGACAGCCGCGCCGAATTCCACAGCCGCTACCTGCCCACCCTGTCTTCGGCGATGAGTCCGGCCCTGGCGACCTGGCTCGCCGAGACGCAGCTCGCCGGTGCCATACCCCTGGCTATCTTTGCCTACGAAGGTGCCCTGATAAAAGGTGCTACCCCTGAGCAGCGCCAGATCAGCCTGTTCGGCCAGTTGGAGCAGGGCAGTCTGCAATTCCAGCCGGGCTGGCCAAAGCTTGAGCAGGTCGATGCTTCCCTGCACCTGCGCAATACCGATCTGACCATCGACCAGGCCCGTGGCCGCCTGCTGCAGACCCAGCTGGATGACATTAACGTGAGCCTCGAAAGGGACGTTGGCGAGCGGCTGAGCCTGCAGATCGCCGGTGCCTTCGCCGGCCCTCTGCAGGATGGCTTGCAATTGATGCAGGAAACGCCGCTGGCCCGGTTGACCGGCGATCCGCTGGATGGTTGGCGTGGCAGCGGTGAGCTCAACGGCAACCTGCAACTGGGCATCCCTCTGGGAACGGGCCGGGAGCCCGAGGTGCGCCTGCAGATGCAGGCCCGGGCCCAGCAATTGGATATCCCGCAGGTGCAGGCGTCGCTGGAAGAGCTGAGCGGTGATTTCAGTTACGAGCATGGCAAGGGGCTGCTCAGCGATACGGTCAACCTGCGTTTCCTGGGGCAGCCGGTCACCGGCCGCATCGACCTGCGCGGTCGCGACCAGCGGCTGCGCCTGGAAGGCCGGCATGATCTGCGCGACCTGCAGGACTGGGCATTGCTGGAGGCGGTGCCGCCCGGGCTGGGTGCCGGCAGCTTTGACTGGTATGCCGAGTTGCTGCTGGGCAAGGACCTGCGCCGCCTGCTGCTGCGGACCGATCTGAAAGCGGTGCGCCTTGACCTTCCCGGCCCGCTGGCCAAGGCGGCGGGCACCAGCCTGCCGAGCGAGCTGCAGCTCGATATGGGGCCAGTCTCGCGCTGGCAGTGGCGCCTCGGCGAGGCCATGCGCGGTCATCTGGTGCAGCGTGATGGCGCACTCAGCGGGGATATCCGCTATCGGCGCGGTACGCCGCAGCCATCCACGGCGCCCGGTGTGACCATCAGCGCCCGCCTGGATGCATTCGACTGGTCCCAATGGCAGCAATGGTTTGCCGATGCCGGCCTGGGCAAGGCCGCTAGCGGAGCGGCGACCAACTCGTCGGCAGCCGCCTCCGCCCCCTTGCCCTGGCTGCGCTCAGTCGAGGTCGAGACCGGCCATTTCACCGGCTTCGGGCTCGACCTGCAGCAGTTGACGGCCACGGCGCGCCCGGTGGCGGCCGGCTGGCAGGTGGACGTGCGGCACCCTGACCTGCAGGGCCGCATCGACCTGCCCCAGGCAGCGGGCGGCGTCATCAACCTGGATCTGCAGCGGCTGCGCTTTCCCAAGGCCCCCGACCTGCCGCCGGATGCGGACGGTATCATCGAGCCCCTGGCCAGCGACGATCCGCTGCGCGACATCGACCCGGCGGGATTGCCGGCGATGGATGTGGCCATTGATCAGCTGTATTGGGGCGTGGATCTGGTCGGCGCCACCCGGTTTGGGCTGCGCCCGGTGGCGGCCGGATTGGACATCCGGGATATTGATCTGAGCCTGCGTGGCGGCCTGCAGCTCAATGGCAATATGCACTGGGGCGCCGAGCGCACCCGCTTCGACGGTAGCCTGGTGGCCAGCGATATCGGCAAGGTGCTGACCGCCTGGCGCTATGCACCGACCGTCACCAGCAAGCGCTTCAAGGCCGACACGGCCCTGGAGTGGCCCGGCTCCCCTGCCTGGTTCGCGCTGAAACGCAGTACCGGCTCCCTGAGGGTGCAGGCCGAGGATGGCATGCTGCAGAGCGGCGAAAGCTCCGCTGATGCGCTGCGGGTGTTCGGCCTGCTCAACTTCAACGCCCTGGCCAGGCGGCTGCGGCTGGACTTTTCCGACCTGTTCGGCAAGGGCACCGCCTATGATACCTTCACCGGTGAGGTCGCCCTGACCAACGGGCTGATGCAGACCATGTCGCCGCTGGTGATGGATGGCCCCAGCGCCAAGCTGCAGCTGGACGGCACCGTGGACCTGCCGGCGGACCGCATCGACATGGGCATGCTGGTGACCCTGCCGGTCACCAACAACCTGCCGCTGGCGGCCCTTATTGCTGGGGCGCCCTACATTGGTGGTGCACTGTTTCTGGCCGACCGGATTCTCGGCGATCGCGTTGCCCGCTTCGCCTCGGTGAAATACCGCATCAGCGGCGACTGGAGCCACCCATCCGTCGATTTCGACCGGGCCTTCGACGACAAGGCCGCACTGGAGGATTGAAATGCCGCAGGTAGCCGCCATACAGATGATCAGCGGGGCAGATGTGCAGGCCAACCTGGACGCCGCCGCCCGCCTGATTGCCGAGGCCGCGGAGCAGGGCGCGCAACTGGTGTTGCTGCCGGAATGCTTCGCCGCCTTCGGCAACCGCACCCTGGCCGCGATCGCCGCCGCCGAATATGACCGCAGCGGGCCGATCCGTCGCTTTCTTGCCGATCAGGCCCGCCAGCACGGCGTCTGGCTGGTGGCCGGTAGCATCCCGCTACCTGCCGAGCCGGGCGGCAAGGCGCTGGCCTGCTGCCTGGTACTGGATGCCGCGGGCAACGAGGTGGCGCGGTACGACAAGCTGCACCTGTTCGACGTGGAGGTGGCGGACAACCAGCGCAGTTACCGGGAATCGAAGGACTACGCCTACGGCGATCGCTTCGTCTGTATCGATACGCCGGTCGGGCGGCTGGGCCTGAGCATCTGTTACGATGTGCGCTTTGCCGAACTCTATGGGGCGCTGCGCCGTGCCGGGGCCGAACTGATCGTGGTCCCTTCGGCCTTTACCGCGGTAACCGGTGCTGCCCATTGGGAAGTCCTGCTGCGCGCCCGGGCCATCGAGACCCAGTGTTACGTGCTCGCCGCCAACCAGGGCGGCACCCATGCCAACGGTCGCGAGACCTTCGGCCACAGCTGTCTGATTGATCCATGGGGCGCCGTCACCGCCTGTCTGCCCCAGGGCGAGGGCGTGGTGTCCGGCACCATCGATCTGCAGCACCTGAACACCATCCGCGGTCGCATGCCGGTAGCCGGGCATCGCCGCTTCGAGCCGGTCGACACTATTGTCCCGGCCTCAAGGGAGTCCTGAACTATGAGTAATCTGCTGACCCAGGTTGAAAGCCGCCTGCTGCTGCCCGCTGAGCTCAGCCCCGACAGCTTGGCCAGTGTGCTCGGCCAACTGGTCTCGGCGCCGGGTGTAGACGCGGCGGATCTGTATTTCCAGCACCAGGTCAGCGAATCCTGGGTGCTGGAAGACGGTATCGTCAAGGACGGTAGCTTCAACGTCGATCAGGGCGTGGGCGTGCGCGCCCAGTCCGGCGAGAAGACCGGCTTTGCCTACAGTAACGACCTGCGCCTGGCCGCCCTGGCCCAGGCTGCGGGCGCCGCACGTTCCATTGCCCGCAGCGGTCAGAGCGGCGCGGTACAGGCGTGGCAGCGCAGCGATAACACCGCGCTTTATGCGGCAAAAAACCCGCTGGATGTGATGCCCCAGGCCGACAAGGTCGCCCTGCTGCAGCGCCTGGACGCCTACACCCGCAGTCTTGACCCGCGCATCACCCAGGTGTCGGTCAGCCTGGGCGGAGTGCACGATACCGTGCTGGTGGCCGCCAGCGACGGTACCTGGGCCGGTGATATCCGGCCCCTGGTGCGGCTCAATATCAGCGTCATCATCGAGCACAACGGTCGCCGGGAACGGGGCAGCTTCGGCGGCGGCGGGCGCACCGATTACCGCTTCTTCGAGGCCGAGGAACGGGCCATGGCCTACGCCCGCGAGGCGGTGCGCCAGGCCACGGTAAACCTCGACGCCATCGCGGCGCCGGCCGGCAGCATGCCGGTGGTGATGGGCCCGGGCTGGTCCGGTGTGCTGTTGCATGAGGCGGTGGGCCATGGCCTGGAAGGCGACTTCAACCGCAAGGGCAGCTCGGCCTATAGCGGCCGGGTGGGCGAGAAAGTAGCGTCCAGCCTGTGCACTATCGTCGATGACGGTACCTTGCCGGGCCGCCGCGGTTCGCTGACCGTCGATGACGAGGGTAACCAGACCAACTGCACCACGCTGATCGAGAACGGTATTCTCAAGGGCTACATCCAGGACAAGCTGAACGCGCGCCTGATGGGCGTGGCGCCGACCGGCAACGGTCGCCGCGAGTCCTACGCCCATCTGCCCATGCCGCGCATGACCAATACCTACATGCTGGCCGGGGAGAGCGATCCGGAGGAGATCATCCGGTCGGTGAAGAAGGGGATCTACTGCGCCAATCTGGGCGGCGGTCAGGTGGATATCACCAGCGGCAAGTTCGTGTTTTCCACCAGTGAGGCCTATCTCATCGAGGACGGCAAGATCACCGCGCCGGTTAAAGGCGCCACGCTGATCGGCAACGGTCCGGAGGTAATGAACCGTGTGTCCATGGTCGGCCACGACCTGGAGTTGGACAGCGGTGTAGGTACCTGCGGTAAGGATGGTCAGTCAGTGCCGGTGGGTGTAGGTCAGCCGACCTTGAAGATTGATCAGATTACGGTAGGTGGCACCGGGGCTTAAGGGGTTCTTTCAGCCATATACAAGATACAACGATGGTGTAAGCCAGCCGGCCCAGCCCGACCGTTTGATGACAGGGATGTCATCAACGAGCCTACAGGGATGTATTTACGGCGTGTCGGGCTGGGCCGGCTGGCTTGCACTATCTGCGCAGAACATGCCGCAGCGATTTTGTGCAAGGCCGCACAGCCCGACAGGGCCGCGCCGACACGCCGTAAATCCCGCAAGCGGCCCGGCCCGTCAATCGTAGATTGCCGTGCGTTCGGCTGCACGCGAAGCAATGCTTCGCAAACATTTGCCTCACCCATGTAGGCTCGCGGTCGCCATCCCTGGCGACCGACGGTCGGCGCAACCCTGTCGGGCTGCGCCGCCGGAGAGATCTGTGTTTCTGGTTGAGTTTTAGACCCCTTCAAACCGTCCCGCCAGCCGATTCTTGCGCACACCATCTGCCGGAAATACCCTGCCGCTCATGGCGATATACACCCCTGGTTGGCATACGTTAAGCGCGCCGACCGCCAGGCCCAGATTGAACAGCGCGTCCGAGTCGCGAAAGCGCGCCGGTTGCATGGCGCCGGTGAGGACGATGACCTTGTCCTCGATGTCGGCCAGCGCCGCGGCGGTGACGGTCATGGTGTCGGTGCCATGGGTGATGAGGATGTGATCGTGGGGGCAGGCGGCAACACTGGCGTGAATCAGCTCGCGGTCGGCGTCATCCAGTTCGAGACTATCCTTCCGAACCAGCGGCTCGATGGCATAATCAAACCCGACCCGCGCCTGTTGCAACAACTCAGCGGCCATCGGCTCGCCGATCTGGAACTCGCTGAGCGCGTCGAAATACAGCTTGTCGAGGGTGCCGCCGGTGCTGAAGATTTGTACGAACATGACTTTCTCCCAGGATAATTGCCGCCAGTATGCCGTCTGAAATCGCTGAACACAGCCCCACCACCGCCGCACCCCAGCGTAGCTGGTGGGTGTACATGGTGCGCGCCGAGAACGGCCACCTGTACACCGGCGTCAGCACCGACCCCGAGCGGCGGTTTCGGGAGCATGTCGGCGGCAAGCGTGGCGCGCGTTTCTTCAATCGTAGCCCGGCCAGCGCGCTGGTATGGCGCGAACGTTGCGCAGACAAGTCCGCTGCCCTGCGCCGCGAGTTGGCGATCAAGGCCCTGCGCAAGAGCGCCAAGGAGCGGCTGATTCTATTGCAACTGACACCGTCGCCCGCCGAGTGATCCACGGCGGGGGTTCGATTGACGATGCAGGGCCGGCTGGCAGAAGCTAAGCTGACCTTCAATCGTTAAGCGGAGATTGTCATGAGCGAGCTGATTCTTCATCACTATCCACAATCACCCTTTGCCGAAAAGGCCCGGTTGATGTTCGGCCTCAAGGGGCTGTCCTGGCGTTCGGTATTGATTCCGCCGGTGATGCCCAAGCCCGACCTGACTGCCCTGACCGGGGGCTACCGGCGCACGCCGGTGCTGCAGATCGGTGCGGATATCTATTGCGACACGGCATTGATCGCCCACCGGCTGGAGCGGGAGAAGGCGATGCCGGCGCTGTTTCCGGATGGCCGCGAGGCGATTGCTGCGGCGCTGGCGCAGTTTGGCGACCAGGTGCTGTTCCATAATTCCATTTCGATCAACTTCCAGCCTGACGCGGTAGCGGCGCGCTTTGCCGAGCTGCCGGAAGAGGTCATGAAGGGTTTTGTGCGGGACCGTCAGGCGTTGTTCGAAAACGGCAGCGCCAGGCGCCCGCCGGTAGACGAGGCGCTGGCCCAGTGGCCGGTGCTCATGAGCCGCCTGGAAACCCAGCTGGAGCGCGATGGTGAGTTTCTGCTTGGCGAGGAGCCGAGCATTGTCGACCTGGCCTGGTATCACCCGCTGTGGTTCATGGCCGCCAATGCGGCGGTGGCGGTGCTGCTGGAGGATTACCCGATGATCCGGGCGTGGATGGCCCGTATTGCCGATATGGGGCACGGCGCCTCCCAGAAGATGGACGCCGCTGAGGCGATCCGTATCGCCCAGGAGGCGACGCCGGAAGACTTGCCCGAGCATGGTTTCGTCAGTACCCGCGGGTTGACGCTGGGGCAGTCGGTGACCGTCCAGGCGACGGATTACGGCTGTGATCCGGTGGCGGGCAAGCTGGTCCACGAGGAGATGGATGAAATTGTGATTGCCCGGGAAGACGAGCGCGCCGGCCTGGTGCATGTGCACTTCCCCCGTGTCGGCTACCGGGTTGATGTGGCTTGATGGCGGCAACCGATACCGTCATTGCCGTCAACGGGCTGGGAAAGACCTACGCCAGTGGCTTCCAGGCGCTGAAAGCAGTCGATCTGCAGATCCGGCGGGGTGAGATTCTCGCCCTGCTCGGTCCCAACGGGGCGGGCAAGACCACGCTGATCAGCATCATCTGCGGCATCGTCAATCCATCGATGGGCAAGGTCACTGTGGACGGCCACGACATCGTCCGCGATTACCGCCGAGCCCGCGGCCTGATCGGGCTGGTGCCCCAGGAGCTGACCAACAACCTGTTCGATACCGTCTGGGCGACCGTCAGCCTCAGCCGCGGATTGTTCGGCAAGCCGCCGAATCGTACCTACCTGGAGGGGCTGCTGCGTGACCTGTCGCTATGGGACAAGCGCAACGAGAAGATGATGGGCCTGTCCGGCGGCATGAAGCGCCGGGTGCTCATCGCCAAGGCCCTGGCCCATGAACCGCAGATCCTGTTCCTCGATGAGCCCACCGCCGGCGTCGATGTGGAGCTGCGGCGGGATATGTGGGCCATGGTGCGCCAGCTGCGCGAGCGCGGCGTCACCATCATCCTGACCACGCACTACATTGAAGAGGCCGAGGAAATGGCCGACCGGATCGGCATCATCAACCGGGGCGAGCTGATGCTGGTGGAAGACAAGGCGGTGCTGATGCGGCAATTGGGCAAGCGTCAGCTGATCGTCCAGCTACAGCAACCCCTGGCAGCCCTGCCGCCGGCGGTGCAGGGGCGTGCGGTTGAGCTGACCGATAATGGCGGCACGCTGGTCTACACCTTCGATGCCCAGGGCGAGCAGACCGGCGTGGGTGATGTGCTGCGGGCGCTGGCGCGGGAGGGCATCGAATTCAAGGACGTGAACTCCAGCCAGAGTTCGCTGGAAGACATCTTTGTCGGGCTGGTGCGCGACAGTAATCGCGAGCGGGGTGGGGCATGAATCTGTACGGTATGTGGGCGCTGTACTACTCCGAGTTGTCGCGCATGTGGCGCACCCTGTTCCAGAGCATCGCCTCGCCGGTGATCTCCACCTCCCTGTATTTCATCGTGTTCGGCGCAGCGATCGGGTCGCGGATGGAAGAGGTCGATGGGGTCAGCTATGGCGCCTTCATCATTCCGGGCCTGATCATGCTGATGTTGCTCAACGAGAGCATCTCCAACGCCTCCTTCGGCATCTACATGCCCAAGTTCACCGGCACCCTGTACGAGGTGCTGTCGGCGCCGATATCGCCGCTGGAAATTGTTATCGGCTATGTGGGCGCGGCGGCGACCAAGTCGGTGCTGCTGGGACTGTTGATCCTGATTACCGCCCGGCTGTTTGTGGACTACGAGATCGCCCATCCGGTGTGGATGATGTCCTTCCTGATCCTCACGGCGGTGACCTTCAGCCTGTTCGGCTTCATCATCGGGGTCTGGGCCGATGGCTTCGAGAAGCTGCAGATCATTCCCTTGATGATTGTCACCCCGTTGGCCTTTCTGGGTGGCAGCTTCTATTCGATCAGCATGCTGCCGCCGGTATGGCAGACCATCACCCTGTTCAACCCGGTGGTCTACCTGATCAGCGGCTTTCGCTGGAGCTTCTACGGCCAGGCCGACGTGCATATCGCCACCAGCCTGGGGATGACCTTCGGCTTCCTGAGCATCTGCCTGGCGCTGGTGTGGTGGATTTTCCGTACCGGGTACAAGCTCAAGCCCTGAGCTCGGGCAAATGGGTTGAACAGTCTCCGGCTCGGTCGGTCCCTTTAGAAAGGGGCCAATGCCCAGTTATACGGGGAATGTACGATGACCGAAGCTGATGCCGTTCTGATTCGCACCTTGGACAAAGCCGCAACGCCGCTGACCGGTGCGCCAGGGGATTTCGATGCAATTATCGAGGCGGCGCGGGGCAAGCGGCTGGTGATGATAGGCGAAGCGACCCATGGTACGCGGGAATTCTACGAGGCGCGGGCGCACATCACCCGCCGCCTGATCACGGAGCTGGGTTTTTCCGCGGTAGCGGTGGAAGCCGACTGGCCAGATGCCTACGCCATCAATCGGCATGTATGGAATCTGGAGCCGGGCCAGCCTGCCGAGGACGTGTTCGAGACCTTCAAGCGCTTCCCCACCTGGATGTGGGCCAACACCGAGGTGCTGGCCTTTGTCCGCTGGCTGGCCAGCTACAATGCCACGCCCACCCGGGCCGAGGCCGGCCTGCGACCGGTGGGGTTCTATGGTCTCGACCTGTACAGCATGAACAGCTCGGCACACGAGGTGATCGCCTACCTGGACAAGCACGACCCGCCCGCAGCAGCGCGGGCGCGGGAGCGCTACGCCTGCCTTGACCAGTTCCTCGACGAGCCGCACCTGTACGGGCAGTCGGTGGAGTTCGGGCTGAGCGCCTCCTGCGAGAAAGCCATCACCGAGCAGCTGCACGACATGCAGAACCGCGCGTACCGGCGCCTGGTGGGCTTGGGCCTGGTGGCGGACGAGCAGCGTTTCTGCGCCGAGCAGAATGCCCGGCTGGTGCGAAATGCCGAGGAGTATTACCGCGCCATGTTCCGCGGGCGGCCCAATTCCTGGAACGTGCGCGACCATCACATGTTCGAGACCCTGGAGGCGCTGGGCGATCATCTCAGTCACCAATTGGGCGAGCCTGCGGGCGTGGTGGTTTGGGCCCACAACTCCCATGTGGGTAACGGCGCCGCCACCGAGATGGGTGCCCGCGGCGAGGTCAATATCGGACAACTGGCCCGGGACAAATACGGTGACCAGGCCCTACTGGTCGGGTTCTCGACCGCCACCGGGGAAGTCACTGCCGCGGCGGACTGGGACTGCCCCGCCGAGTGCATGGGCATCCGTGAGCCGCTGGCCGGTAGTCAGGAGGCCATTTTCCAGGCGGTGGCGCACGAGCGCTTCCTGCTGGACCTGCGCGGGCCCGGGCCGGTCGCCACCCAGTTGGCCGAAACGCGCCTGCAGCGGGCCATCGGGGTCATCTATCGGCCCCAGACCGAACGTCACAGCCACTACTATTACAGCCGTCTGGCCGAGCAGTTCGATTTCATGCTGCATTTCGACCGCACCGAGGCGCTGCAAGCACTGCCGCTCCAGCCCGTGCACGGGGTTGACGTGCCGGAGACCTTCCCCAGCGGCCTGTGAGGCCGCTGGGAGGTGGAGCTGGGCGGCGGTCAGGTCACCGGCTTGTAGGAGTGGCGCTCGGGGCTGCCGCCCTGGTGGACCCGTTCGCAGGCTTGCAGCAGATAGGCAGTCTTGACCAGCGCCAGATGCGACAGCGCCTGCGGGAAGTTACCGATCTGCCCGTGGCGCGGATCGTATTGCTCGGCCAGTAGTCCCACGTCGTTGCGCAGCGCCAGCAGCCGGGCAAACAGGTTCTCGGCGTCTTCGTCCCGTCCGCTCAGCACCCAGTTGTCCGCCAGCCAGTACGAGCAGGCGATAAAGGCGCCCTCCGTGCCGCTGAAGCTGTCCTGGCGCTGGAAGCGGTGGACCACACCGTCCCGGAGCAGGTCGCGCTCGACCCAGGCGATGGTCGCCTGCACTCGTGGGTCATCGATGGGCAGAAAACCCAGCATGGGAATCATCAGCAGGCTGGCGTCCGGCTTGGCCTGCTCATAGCTCTGCTTGAAGGCCCCGCGCTCGGGATCGATACCCCGGCGGCAGACATCCGCATGGATCTCATCGCGCACCGCATGCCACTGTTCCAGCGGGGCCTCCAGGCCGTAATCCTCGGCATCGCGGATGCTGCGATCCAACGCCACCCAGGCGTAGACCTTGGAATGCACATAATGGCGGCGGGCGTCGCGCAGCTCCCAGATACCTTCGTCCGGTTGATGCCAGCAGGCTACCACCTTGTCCAGCAACCGGCGCTGATCGTGCCAGTCTTGCTGGGTCAGTTGCGCGCCACTGCGGCGGGCGATGTGCAGGAGGTCCACCAGTTGGCCGTACACATCCAGCTGATGCTGGTCACGGGCCTCGTTGCCGACGCGTACCGGGCGCGAGTCCAGGTAGCCCGGCAGCCAGTCCAGCTCCCGTTCGTCCTCGGCCGATTGGCCATCCACGCTGAACAGCACGCGCATGGTGCCGTCATTGCGCTCGATGACCCGCTGCAGCCAGTTGACCCAGGCGCGCACCTCCTCCAGGTAGTTGGAGTCGATCAGGATATCCAGAGCCCAGACCGCATCGCGAATCCAGCAGAATCGGTAATCCCAGTTGGCGCCGTAGCCGGGCGCCTCCGGCAGTGATGTTGTCGGCGCCGCCACCATGCTGCCGCTGGGCTCGTGGGTCAGCGCCTTGAGGGTGATCAGGGAGCGGATCACCGCCTCGCGCCAGCGGCCCCTGTAGGAGCACTGGCTGACCCATTCATGCCACCAGCGCTCGCAGGCGTCGAGCAGGTGCGCCGCGTCGGCTGCGGTCCTGGGCGGCTGACCCTCCGGCAGATGGTAGAGGATGAAATCCTGCACCTCCCCGGTCCGCAGGGTGAACTGGACGCTGGCGCCCTCGGCCTCGGTAACCTTGACCGGCAGGTCGCTCTTGAGCAGCAGCCGCTGGCCGTCGTTATCCCACAGGCTGATCCCGTCCACGTCCTCGGTGCAGCGGGGCGTCCGTTTGCCGTAGCCGAAACGGGGCGCCAGCTGCATGTGCATTGATACGCTCCCGGCCAGGCCTTCGGCCCTGCGGACGATCAGCGCCTCGCTGTCCAGCGGCATGAAATCGGTGATGCGCACCCGACCGGCATCGCCGCAGTCGAATTCGGTACAGAGCACCAGCGTCTCGGATTGGTATTGGCGCTGCACCTCGCGGACCGGCCGGTCCGGTGCCAGCTGCCAGAAACCGTGTTCCTCGGTGCCGAGCAGCTTGCTGAAACAGGCGGGCGAATCAAACCGCGGTGGGCAGAACCAGTCGATACTGCCGTTGCGCCCGACCAGCGCTGCGCAGCGCAGGTTACCGAGCAGCGCATAGTCCTCGATAGGCTGGGTCATGAATATCCCTGTCTTTCGGTTTAACGTTTCTTGCGCAGCAACATCAGCGCCAGCGGCAACAGCATGCCCACGGCAACTGCGCCCCGGTGCATGGTGAGCCACAATTGCCGACTATGGTTGCGGGCCTCGCTGTCAAAGCGCCCGTGGCTGCCCAAATCCGCATCGACCGGCTCGAACAGGTTGTCAGGGCGGTCTCCTGGCAGCGGTACGTCGTCCTTCTGCCCTTCGTAACCGTCCTTTTCCAGTACCTTGTCGGCCACCGAGGGAAAGAACTTGTTGCCCCAGATCGCCTTGACCGCAGGAAAACCGACACACACCTCGCGCCGGCGTTTACCGGCGGCCCAGACAATGGCCCGCGCCGCGACTTCCGGCTGGAAGATCGGCGGCATGGGTTGGGGTTTCCTGTCCAGGCGGGTGCGGGCCCAGTCGAATTGGGGAGTATTGAAGGCGGCCAGGTGCACCGAGGTGACGTGGATGGCGCTGCCCTCATGCTCCAGCTCGACCCGCAGGGAGTCGGTGAAGCCGCGGCAGGCGAACTTGGCGGCGCAGTAGGCCGATTGCAGGGGAATGGCGCGGTAGGCCAGGGCGGAGCCGACCTGGATGATGACGCCGCGGTTGCGCTGGCGCATGTAGCGCAGGGCGGCGCAGGTGCCGTGTACAGTCCCGAGGTAAGTTACCTCGGTCACCCGGCGGTACTCCTCGGCGGTGGTCTGGCTCACCGGCGACAGGACCGTGACCATCGCGTTGTTGACCCACACATCGATCGGACCCAGCTCGGCTTCGATCTGCGCCGCCGCCTCGTCCACCTGCTGGGCGTCGGCAACATCCAGCGTCTTGACCCAGGCAGTGCCGCCCACCGCTTCCACTTCCGCCTTGGCGCCGGCCAGGCCCTTGGCCCCCCGGGCCAACAGGGCGACGGTAGCGCCGCTGCGGGCGAATTCGACAGCGGTAGCCCGGCCAATACCTGCCGAGGCTCCGCAGACCACGACAATTTTATTCGAGTACGTCATCAACGGCCCCCATTGCTTCGTCTGTGTAATGGATGACCTTGGAGATGTATCGCTTGTTCAGAAAAAACGACTGCACAGAGTCATTCAAAGTGTGTCTGAGCGTACTGCGGGGATGGAACGCGGGAGGTGAGGCGAGCGGAGGAGTAGTTGCTCCCCCGCTGTGCTGAGGTTACTTGCGCTTGTTGCGCAGCTGCTGGATCAAGCCCTTGGGCGGATGCTTGATTACCAGGGAGTCGGCCCCCTCGTCATATTCCACCCGGTCACCCAGCAGGTGCGCCTCGAAACTGATCGACAGACCGTCGGCCTTGCCATAGAACTTCAGGAAGTTGTTCAACGCCTTCTTGTCCGGCGGGATTTCCGGATTCAGGCCGTAGTCCTTGTTGCGGATGTAGTCGTAGAACGCCCGTGGCTGCTCCTCGTCGATCAGCCCGGACAGCTCTTCCAGCGCCACCTGCTCACCCTGGCGGGCCTGGCTGCTGACATAACCGCTCATGGCCTTGGTCTTGCCCTTGAGTTCCTCGATCGGCATGTCCGCTTCGCCGACGTAGTCCTGGAATGCCTGCAGCAGCGTATTGGTTTCCTGCTCGGGGTTGGCGCCTTCCATGCAGCCGATAAAGTCCCGGAAGTAATCCGACACGCGCTTGCCGCTGCGCCCGCGGATGAAGGAAATGTACTGCTTGGACGCGGCGTTCTGTTTCCACTCGGTCAGATTGATGCGTGCCGCCATGTTCAGGGCGGACAGATCCAGGTGCCGGGCCGCTGCCACTTCGAGATCGTCGGTGACGGTCACGCCCTCGGTATGGTGCAGCAGGGCGATGATCAGGAAGGCGGTCATGCCTTGGCGATAGCGGATGAACAGTACGTGGCCGCCCAGCGCCAGGTTGGAACCTTCCATCAGCGTCTTCAGGTGTTCGGCCGACTGCTTGGAGAAGCCGACAAAGTCCTGCTCCTCATCCAGCAGTTGCTGCAGCCAGCCGCTGAAGGGGTAAGCACCGCTCTCTTCGTGGAAGTAACCCCAGGCCTTGTTGGGCTTGCTGTTGTACGCCTCGATCAGCCCGGCCAGCAGCTGTTCCAGCGCCTCGGAATTACCCAGTTCGGCATCGCGCAGGGTGAGGCTGGCGGGCTGGCCGTCAGGCTTCTTGTGAATCTGGTGAACAATACTGTTGTCGATGGGCATACTGGTATCCGGAGCGGTAGAACAGAAGAACGTGGCTGACCAATGGGGTCAGCTGCAGCAAGGTACTCCAGTTGTCGATCTGCCGCAAATCGTCATGGGCAGGCCGCTGGGGTAGGTCGAATTACCGGGAGCAGATATGAAGCGCATGCTGATCGCCGCCTTGCTGGGCGCCTGGGTAACCCTGGCCACAGCCGAGCCGCTGCCGGCCTGGCACCACCCGTTGCCGGAGCAGGCAGCGCAGGCGGAGCGGGTAGGGCAGGTGCTGGACACCGCCGCCGGGCGCTGGCTGACTGCAGGTGAGTTGGTCGAGCGCCTGGCCCATGCCGAGCAGGTGCTGGTAGGCGAGCAGCATGACAACCTGGACCATCACCGGCTGCAGCTCTGGTTGCTGCAACAGCTTCAGCACCAGCGGCCCCAGGCCAGCCTGCTGCTGGAAATACTCACGCCGTCCCAGCAGCCAGCGGTGGATGCCTTGCAGCAGCAACCATTCCAGGGAGACGTGACCGATCCTGAACAGCAATTGCAATGGAACCCCGGTTGGGATTGGGCGTTATACGGGCCACTGGTGGAGTGGGCGCTGAAGAATGCGGTGCCGCTGCGCGCCGCCAACCTGGATGCCGAGGACATTACCCGGCTATATCGTGATCCGGCGCCGTTATCGCCCCGCTATGGCGAAGCGGCGCTGACCGAACTGCGCGAGGTCATCGAAGCGTCCCACTGTGGCAAGCTGCCGGAGACGCAACTGGCCGGCATGCTGAGCATTCAGCAGCAGCGTGACCGGCGCATGGGCGACGCCCTGGCCGCCGCGCCCACGCCGACGTTGCTGCTGGTGGGCAACTTCCATGCCCGCAAGGATCTGGGCATCGCCCTGCATCTGGAGGAAGCCGCGCCGCTGGTGGTCATGTTGCATGAAGCTGACGAGCCTTTGCCCGGTGCGGAGCAGGCGGACTATGTCTGGCTGACCCCGGCGGCGCCCCGCCAGGATTACTGCGCGCAATGGCAATGATGCCTACAGCGGGAAGATGACCGGCACCAGCACCACGCTGATCAACAGCACCACCAGGGTAAAGGGCGTACCTATCTTCAGGAAGTCACTGAAGCGATAGCCGCCGGGGTCCAGCACCAGGGTATTCACCGGGGAGGACACCGGGGTCATGAAGGCGGCCGAGGCAGCTAGCGCCACCGTCATCACGAAGGGGTAGGGTGATGCGCCCATGGCCTGGGCCGTCGCCACCGCCACCGGCGCCATCAGGACCGCGGTGGCGGTATTGGAAATGAACAGCCCGGTGACCGCCGTGGCGATGAACAGGGTGGCCAGCAGCGCCCGCGGCCCGGCATCACCAAAAAGTGTCAGCAGCCCGCCCACTGCCAGGTCGATCCCCCCGGTTTTCTGCAACGCCAGGGCAAAGGGCAACATGCCGACAATCAGGATCAGGCTCGGCCAATGGATCGCCTTGTAGGCCGAGTCCATGGTGATGCACTTGAAGGCGCCCATCAGCAGGCAGCCGATCAGCGCGGCCATCAGATTCGATACGACCCCCGATACCATTAATGCAACCATCACACCCAGGCTGAACAGCGCATAGGGCGCCTTGCGGGCCGCGGGCACCACTTCGTCGATCTCGCTCGGCAGGCTGAGCAAAACGAAGTCCCGGGTCAGCATATGCAAGCGGTTGATGTCCTTCCAGTTGCCCGCAACCAGCAAGGTGTCGCCGGCCTTGAGCTTCTCGTCCACCAGCAGCCCCGGCAGCGCCTCGCCGGCGCGCCGCAGGCCCACCACGTTCAGGCGGTGGCGACTGCGAAATGCCAGTTCCTGGATCGTCTTGCCGGGCAGGCGCGACTCCGGCGGCAGCGCGACCTCGGCCAGGCCCAGCTGGTGCGAGTGGGTGCTGTAGTAGGAGGTCTCCAACTCCAGTGGGGTGACGCCAATCTCCTGGTAAGCCCCGAGCAGCGCGATGGCCGGGCTGGCCAGGTCCACCAGCAGGATGTCACCGGGCTGGGGCACGGTATTACCGGTGGCCACCTGCAGCAGGTTACGGAAGCGGCGCTGGCGCTCGATGGCGATCACGTTGATGCCGTACTCGCTGCGCAGCTCCAGCTCATTCAGCGGACGGCCGATCAGCGGCGAGTCGGCATTCAGGCGCAGTCGCCGCTCCCGTTCCGGCAGCCGATACAACGCGGCCAGGTCGTGCATGGTCTGGCGCTCCGGCTCATGCTTGCCCGCACCGGTACCCCCCAGCCAGCGGCGCACGAACAGCATGTAAGCGATACCGCAGACCAGGATGGCCAGCCCGATGGGGGTGAAACTGAAAAAGGAGAACCCTTCCAGCCCGTTGCGTACCAGCTCGCTGTTGACCACCATGTTGGGCGGCGTGGCGACCAGGGTGAGCATGCCGCTGATCAGTCCGGCAAAGCTCAACGGCATCATCAGCCGTGACGCGGGTATACCCATGCGCACCGTGACGCTCATGACCACCGGAATGAAGATCGCCACCACGCCCGTGGAGCTCATCACCGACCCCAGGGTAGCGACCGTCAGCATCAACAGCAGGATCAGGCGGGTTTCGCTGCTGCCGGCCTGCTGCACCATCCAGTCGCCGAGCTGGTAGGCAATCCCGGTGCGCACCAGACCGTCGCCAATGACAAACAATGCCGCGATCAGCAACACGCTGGGATCACTGAAGCCGGCCACCGCTTCCTGGATGCTGAGCACCCCACTCAACGGTAAGGCTACGATAACCAGCAGGGCGACCACGTCCATGCGGGGCTTGTTACGGATGAAGAGCACCATGCTGGTAAGCAGCAGGGCGAGCACGATGGCGAGGTCGGTATTCATGCATTCCTTTCCGGCAGACTGACGAGAGGCTCGCGGGTATGGTAGTGCGTGCGGTCATGGGCAGCGCGATCCATGGGGGTGAGCCCAACTGGGCGACATGTTACCCGGGCTTGAACGCGCTTGAACATGGTTGCGCGGGATCGTAGCATCCCCTGCTGCCTTACACTCCACCCGAGGTATTCCCGTGTCCGAACTGAAAACCCTCGGCCTGTTTCTGCTTACCGCGCTGGCGGAAATCCTGGGCTGTTACCTGCCGTACCTCTGGCTGCGCGAGGGCAAGACCATCTGGCTGCTGGTACCCGGTGCCTTGAGTCTAGCGGCGTTCGCCTGGCTATTGTCGCTGCACCCGACCGCGGCGGGCCGGGTATACGCGGCATATGGGGGTGTGTATATCTTCATGGCGATCCTGTGGCTATGGACCGTCGATGGGGTCAGACCCACGATGTGGGACCTGGTGGGGACGGCGGTGGCGCTGAGCGGTATGGCGATTATCATGTTCGCGCCACGCGGTATCTGAGAAGCCGGCCGAGGCGGTAGAACGCCTCGGCAGCATCGCTCACATATACATCAGGAAGTAGACCAGCGCCCCGGCCGTGTAGCCGAGGAAGGCCAGAAGACTGACGCGCTTGATGTACCAGAAGAAGCCGATCTTCTCCATACCCATGGCCGCCACGCCAGCCGCCGAACCTATGATCAGGCTGCTGCCACCGGTGCCCGCGCAGAACGCCAACAGCTGCCAGAAGCGTCCATCGGTAACGAACTGGCCGACCCAATCGGTTTCGGAGGCGGCGGTCGAGGCGAGCATGCCGTCGCTGACCAGCGGATACATCTTCATGGCACCGGCCACCAGCGGCACGTTATCGACCACCGCCGACAGTAGGCCGATGGCATAGTTGATAGCAAAGATATTGCCCAGACCATCCCGCAGCGCCACGGCGATCTGACCCAGATGACCAGCTGTGGCCAGACTGGATACCGCCAGCAGAATGCCGAGGAAGAACAGAATGCTCGGTGTATCGACCCGGTGCAGTACCCCGATCACCGACAGCGGATGCTTGAGCTCAGGCTTCTTGTTCCGGTGCATGATTTCGGTGGCGACCCAGAGCACACCCAGCCCGAACAGGATTCCCATGTACGGCGGCAGCCCGGTCACCGTCTTGAATACCGGCACGAACAGCAGGGCGCCAATACCCATCGCCAGAACGATGTTGCGCTCACGGTCAGTGGTCGCGTGGCCGCCTTCGGCCACGTGGGCACGAACCCGGGGCCGGGGCGCATCGCCCTTCAAGCGCACACTCAGGATCGCCAGCGGTACCAGTAGGCAGACCAGGCTGGGCAGAAACAGCTCCACCACCACCTGCTGTGCAGTGATCTGACCGCCGATCCAGAGCATGGTCGTGGTCACATCACCAATGGGCGACCAGGCGCCGCCGGCGTTGGCGGCAATGACCACCACACCCACATACAGCCAGCGCTCCGGCCGCCCACGCACCAGTTTGCGCAGCAGCGACACCATGACGATGGTGGTGGTCAGGTTATCCAGCACGGCGGAGAGGAAGAAGGTCAGCAGGCCGATGATCCACAGCAGCGACACCCGCTTGCGGGTGGTGATGCGATCGGTGATGACCTTGAAACCGCCATGGGCGTCGATCAGCTCGACGATGGTCATGGCGCCGAGCAGGAAGAACAGGATTTCAGCGATCTCGCCCAGGTGATGGCGCAGCGCACTGACGACGATGCCAGAGGAGTCCGCCGGATCATTGGTGCCCAGCGCCAGGGTCGGCAATATCTCGTTGGCCCCCAGTACCAGTACCGCCCAGGTCAGCGCGGCCGTGAGAATGGCCGAAGCCGCCTTGTCGAGCTTGAGCGGATGCTCCAGCGCTATACAGAGATAGCCAACTACAAAGATGACCGCCATCAACACATACATCAATCCGACTCCTTCCTATATGAGATCACATGCGCGAAACCAGACCCGCCCTGCAGACCGTTCGCGGTTTGCGGCAGCGGTCCGGGTCCGGTGAGCTATTGTCCGCCTTGGACGGCGCCATGGACTTGTCACGGGTCAATTCCGTGTCCATCGGACACGACACATCCTGTTACAGGTGCCGGACTTTACCTCAAGCGGCGGGGCAGGGGTAGCGATGGTGCGATTGGGTCCGGAATGGGACCTTCAGTCCGGTCGGAGGGAGCTACACTCTGATCGAACCCGTTCGTTCATTGTCATGACCACTGACGCCGGAGCCGCCATGATCACCTGCGACCAATCCGACTACCTCGAGATCGCCTGCCTGTACCGCATCCCCATCGCCCTGCGCTGGACCGACGGCCGCCAGGTCGAAGGCACGCCGCTGGATACCGGCTATAACGAGCAGCGTGAGGAATGCCTGCTGATGGACATTGGCGGGGATCAGGAGTGGGTGGTGTTAACGGATGTTGAAGCGATGACGGCGCTGGTCGAGAATAACCACTTCACCCAGGTTCGCTTTGGACCCGGCCGCTAGCTAGTGACGCAAGGATGCTCAATGTCAGGACCACGTACGCAACACGAAACAGTCGGCTCACGCCTGATGGCAGCACTGTTCTCGCTTTTCGTCTCGATACCCACCGCCGCGCTCATCTGGTTATGGGTCAACAGGGAGCTGGCGTTCTGGGGCGGGTTCGTCGGCAGCCGGTATTTGCTGGTGTCAGTTGTGTTGTTTGCGCTCATTGCCTTCGCCGCGCCCCGGTTGTTTCCAACGCTGCTGGGCAAGATCTGGCACGGGATGTTCCGGGTGAACCGCTGGTGGGGATGGTAGCCACGGCCCTGGCAAGGGCGTAGCGCAGGCGCGCTACACCCTGGAAGTCCTCAGCTCAACAGCAAGGCATCATCGGACAGCTTCTCCCCGCGCACGGTTTCGAACATGCGCAGCAGGTCGGGTACATCCAGCCCCTTGCGCTCGTCACCGGCCACATCCAGTACTACCTGCCCCTGGTGCAGCATCACCGTGCGGTCGCCCACATCCAGCGCCTGGCGCATGCTGTGGGTGACCATCATGGTGGTGAGCTTTTTTTCCTCGACGATACGCGCGGTCAGTTGCAGTACGAAGTCAGCGGTGCGTGGGTCGAGGGCGGCGGTGTGTTCGTCCAGCAGCAGGATGCGGGACGGCTGCATGGCGGCCATCAACAGGCTCACGGCCTGCCGTTGGCCGCCGGAGAGCAGGCCGATGCGGTCGGTCAGGCGGTTTTCCAGACCCAGGCCGAGGGTGGACAGGCGCTCGCGGAAGCCGTCGCGCATCTCCCGTTGCACCGCCTTGCGCAGGCCGCGCTTGCCGCCGCGCTGTTGGGCCAGGGCGAGGTTTTCCTCGATGGTCAGGTCCTCACAGGTGCCGGCCATCGGGTCCTGGAATACCCGGGCCACGCGGTCAGCGCGGCTCCATACCGGCAGGCGGGTCACGTCGTCGCCATCGATGAGGATCTTGCCGCTGTCCACTGACAGGTCACCGGAAACCGCATTGAGGAAGGTCGATTTACCGGCGCCGTTGGTGCCGATCACGGTGACGAACTGGCCGGTGGGTATTTCCAGCGACAGCCCCTGCAGCGCCTTGGTCTCGATCGGCGTGCCGGGGTTGAAGGTGATTTTCAGGTTCTGGGCGCTGAGCATCAGACGTGCCTCCTGCGGGTCAGACGTTGCTTGATCAGCGGGATGACCAGTGCAATCACCACCAGCACGGCAGTGATCAGGTTCAGGTCCTGGGCCTGCAGACCGATAAAGTCGCTGTTGAGCGCCAGCGCGATGAAGAAGCGGTAGATCACCGCACCGATCACCACGGCCAGGGTCAGGAAGATAATGCGCCGCGCCGGCAGGATGCTCTCGCCAATAATCACCGCCGCCAGACCAATGACGATGGTACCTATGCCCATGGAGATATCCGCACCGCCTTGGGTCTGCACGAACATGGCCCCGGCCAGGCCGACCAGCGCGTTAGAAATCGCCATACCGAGAATGACCATGGCGCCAGTGTTCACACCCTGGGCGCGGCTCATCCGCGGGTTGGAGCCAGTGGCGCGGATGGCCAGGCCCTGGCGGGTGGAGAAGTAGGCATCCAGCATGAACTTGGCAACCAGTACCACCAGCAGCAGGATTAGCGGGCGGGCGATATAGTCGGCCAGCCATTCGGGCTGCAGGATGCTGAACATGGTGGGCTCCATGATCAGCGGAATATTCGGGCGTCCCATGATGCGCAGGTTGATCGAGTACAGCGCGATCATCATCAGGATGCTGGCCAGCAGATCCATAATTTTCAGATGCACATTGAGCACTGCCGTGACCATGCCCGCCAGCGCGCCGGCCAGGGTGGCGATCAGCGTGGCGAGGAACGGGTCCATGCCATTGGCGATCAGCACGGCGCAAACGGCGCCGCCCAGCGGGAAACTGCCGTCTACCGTAAGATCGGGAAAGCGCAGCAGACGGAAGGAAATGAATACACCGAGCGCCACCAGACTGAAAATCAGGCCGACTTCGAGGGCGCCAAACAGGGAAAACAATGACATGGGATGTTAAGCCTTTGGTGAACGGCTGCGCCGGCGGGGACGCCGGCGCAGGGCAGATCAGTCGATGATCTCGGCGGCCGAGTCGATCAGCTCCTGGGACAGGGTGACACCCTGAGCCGCAGCGGCGGAGCGGTTGATGTACAGGCTCAGCTCGCCACTTTTCTGTGGTGCGATGCTGCCAGGGGCTTCACCCTTGAGCACGCGCACCGCTACTTCACCGGCCTGCACGCCGTGCTGGTAGTAGTCGATACCCAGTGCAGCAATGGCGCCACGCTTGACGCTGTCGGTGTCGGAGGCGATCAACGGGGTCTTGGTATCGGTACCGACCTTGACCAGCGACTCGTACGCAGACACCACGTTGTTATCGGTGTTGGTGTAGATCACATCCACCTTGCCGACCAGGCTGCGAGCAGCGGAGCTCACATCGACGGTACGCGGCGCGGCAGCTTCAACCAGGGTCATGCCCATGGTCGGCAGCAGCTCGCGCAGACGCTCGACCACGACCACCGAGTTGGCTTCGCCGGGGTTGTAGACCATACCTACACGCTTGGCTTCGGGCAGGACGCGTTTGACCAGCTCCATCTGCCGATCCAGCTCCAGCTCGTCGGATACGCCAGTCACGTTGGAGCCAGAGGGTTCCCAATTACGGACCAGCTGGGCGGCTATCGGATCGGTTACCGCAGCAAAGACCACCGGCACCGACTTGGTGCTGGCGACCACTGCCTGGGCGGACGGGGTGGCGATGGCGACGATCACGTCGGGCTTATCGCCGACGAACTTGCGGGCGATCTGCCCGGCGGTCGCGGTATTGCCCTGGGCGGTCTGATATTGCCACTTGAGGTTGTCGCCGCTGTAACCGGCTGCTTCCAGTGCGGCGCGAACACCGTCACGTACCGAGTCCAGCGCCGGGTGCTCGACGATGGCCGTAGCGGCTACCGACTTGGTCTCGGCAACAACGTTGGAGAACGGGGTCGCCAGGGCCATAGCCAAGGCGCCAAGGGACAACCACTTACCGATGGGTGACTTCATTACCTATCCTATCGGGCCGGCAGCGGCCCAGTCTGATTGTTGTTGTTTCCAGGTTCAGAAAAACGCGGCTTCTTGCCGCGTTTTTCCCATTCCGTGAACCCGATTTTACAGATTGGCGATATGCGCCCGTTGTTCGCTCAACTGGGTCAGGGCCTTTTCCGCCTCGTCCAGTTTCGCGCGTTCCTTCTCGATCACCGCCGGCGGCGCCTTGGCGACAAAACCTTCGTTGCCGAGTTTACCGCCGATGCGTTTGACTTCACCCTGCAGACGACCAATTTCCTTGTCCAGACGCGCCAGTTCCGCGTCCTTGTCAATCAATCCAGCCATGGGTACCAGCACTTCCAGCTCACCCACCAGTGCGGTGGCGGCCAGCGGCGCCTCGTCCGAGTCGGACAATACTGTGATCGACTCCAATTTGGCTAGCTTCTTGAGAAACGCCTCGTTCTCGCTCAGGCGGCGCTGATCCTCGGAGCCGACCTTGCGCAGCAATACCTCCAGTGCCTTGCCGGGGGCAATGTTCATCTCGCCACGGATATTACGCACGCCCAGGATCAAGCCCTTGAGCCATTCAATATCCCCTTCGGCGGCGGCATCAATGCGGTCATCTGCCGCTTGCGGCCAGGGCTGCAGCATGATGGTGTCGCCGCTGACGCCGGCCATCGGTGCGATGCGCTGCCAGATCTCTTCAGTAATAAAGGGCATGAACGGGTGGGCCAGGCGCAGGGCGGTTTCCAGCACGCGCACCAGGGTACGGCGGGTACCACGCTGGCGCTCGGCCGGCGCGTTCTCGTCCCATAGGACCGGCTTGGACAGCTCCAGATACCAGTCGCAATACTGGTTCCAGATGAACTCGTACAGGGCAGTGGCGGCCATATCGAAACGGAACTGATCCAGATGGCGGGTTACTTCCGCCTCGGTGCGCTGCAGCTGGGAGATGATCCAGCGGTCGGCCAGGGTCAGTTCAACGGGCTCGCCATTCACGCCAACATCCTTGTCCTCACACTGCATCATCACGTAGCGCGCAGCGTTCCAGATCTTGTTGCAGAAGTTGCGGTAACCCTCGACCCGGCCCATATCGAACTTGATATCCCGGCCGGTGGAGGCCAGCGACAGGTTGGTGAAGCGCAGCGCGTCGGTACCGTAGGCGGCGATGCCCTCGGGGAACTCGGCGCGGGTCTGCTTCTCGATCTTCGCCGCCAGTTGCGGCTGCATCATGCCGCTGGTGCGCTTGGCCACCAGGGATTCCAGGTCGATACCGTCGACGATATCCAGCGGGTCGAGCACGTTGCCCTTGGACTTGGACATCTTCTGGCCTTGGCCATCACGCACCAGGCCGTGCACATAAACGGTCTTGAACGGAATCTGCGCGCTGCCGTCCTCATGCTTCATCAGGTGCATGGTCATCATGATCATGCGCGCCACCCAGAAGAAGATGATGTCGAAACCGGTTACCAGCACATCGGTGGGGTGGAAGGTCTTCAGCGCCTCGGTCTGCTCCGGCCAGCCCAGGGTGGAGAAGGTCCACAGGCCCGAGCTGAACCAGGTGTCCAGCACGTCCTCGTCCTGACGCAGAACGGCATCGCCCAGGTTGTGCTTGGCGCGCACTTCTGCCTCATCGCGGCCGACATAAACGTTACCCGCCTCGTCATACCACGCTGGAATGCGGTGGCCCCACCACAGCTGGCGGGAAATACACCAGTCCTGGATGTCGCGCATCCAGGAGAAATACATGTTCTCGTACTGCTTGGGCACAAATTGGATGCGGCCATCTTCCACCGCCGCAATCGCCTGCTCGGCCAGCGGCTTGGTGGACACGTACCATTGATCCGTCAACCAGGGCTCGATCACCGCACCGGAGCGGTCGCCCTTGGGCGTCTTCAGGCTGTGCGGCTCGATCTTCTCCAGCAGGCCAGCAGCGTCGAAATCAGCGACGATGCGCTTGCGCGCCTCGAAGCGGTCCAGCCCGGCATAGGCAGCGGGCAGGGTAGCGTCCACCTCGGTATTCACACTGCCGTCGACATTGAACACCTGCGCGGTAGCCAGTATCGCTGCGTCCTTGTCCAGCACGTTGATCAGCGGCAGGTTATGGCGCTTGCCGACTTCATAGTCATTGAAGTCATGCGCCGGGGTGATCTTCACGCAGCCGGTACCGAACTCCGGGTCGCAATAGTCGTCGCCAACAATCGGAATGCGCCGGCCCACCAAAGGCAGTTCGACAAACTTGCCGATCAGCGCCTGGTAACGCTCATCCTCCGGGTTCACCGCCACAGCGGTATCACCCAGCATGGTCTCAGGGCGGGTAGTGGCAACGATCAGGTAATTCTTGCCATCAGCCGTGGTCGCGCCATCGGCCAGCGGATAACGCAAATGCCACAGCGAGCCGGTCTCGTCGTGGTTCTCCACCTCCAGATCGGAAATGGCGGTGTGGAACGCCGGGTCCCAGTTGACCAGCCGCTTGCCACGGTAGATAAGCCCGTCCTCGTGCAGGCGTACAAAGGCCTCCTGCACGGCGGCAGACATACCCTCATCCATGGTGAAGCGCTCACGGCTCCAGTCCACCGAACTGCCCAGCCGGCGAATCTGCCCGGTAATGGTACCACCGGACTTTTCCTTCCATTCCCAGACCTTCTCCAGAAACTTCTCCCGGCCCAGATCATGCCGGCTCACACCCTGAGCCCCCAGCTGCCGCTCCACCACCATCTGCGTGGCAATACCCGCATGGTCAGTACCCGGCTGCCAGAGGGTATTGCGACCCTGCATGCGGCGGAAACGGATAAGCGCATCCATGATCGAGTTATTGAAGCCATGGCCCATGTGCAGGCTACCGGTCACGTTCGGCGGCGGCAGGGCAATGGTGTACGACTCACCAGAACCCTGCGGAGCAAAATAATTGTTCTGCTCCCAGGTCTGGTACCAGGAAGATTCAATAGCGTGGGGCTGGTAGGTTTTATCCATGGGTGTTTTTGGCTGTCCGGTATATGGCTGGCGACGAAATAGGATGCTACGGCAGTTTACAGGAGTCCCGCCCGGCCCGCCGATCGGTAGGGCTATAGATGCAGGAACTCCGCGCGCCGTGAGACAGAGTCGCAAAAACGGCCATTATAGCGAGGAGGGAGGGTGGTCGCATCCTTGTTTGCGTGGCGTGCAGGGTGCATTGAGCGCCGGTCGAACGCCGCGCCGACATCTATTCACCCTCTATGACTTTCCGACTATGGCCAAGCGCCATTCTCTGGGCTATGTTGACCTCAAAGCATGGATCGCAGCCGTTCCCGCCCAAGGGGCAAGGACAGCCTTACCTTCCATACCCGAATTGAGAGCGTACCGGCTTGCCTGCCTGTTGAGGGTGGGGCGGTAGCGTGGCTGATGAGCTGGGTTTTTATCCAGTAGTAATGGGTTCATGAAAAGACGCAGTCAAGCGAATACGGGGTGGCTGTGGCGAGATCTATAAAGCATTGTTTTTTAAGCGTATTTCAGGCGGCGTAATTTCGATGAAGCGGAGTTAGGTCGCAGTCACTGTTATGTGTTAGTGCCGCATGCGGTCTAATCACTGTTAAAATCTCGGGAGAGCATCATGATTGAGTGGGTTTCTGTAAGCTCAAAAGCCATAAGAAAAATCGGATATGATGCTACCAGTTCCAGAATGTTTATCGATTTCGAAGATAGCCATCCGATTTACACGTTCTGTGGCGTTCCAGAATCAGTGTTCCATGATTTTATAAGTTCTGGCTCTGTCGGACGCTATTACCACCAATACATTAAGGATCGGTATCAGTGCTGATTTGGTGCTAATTTTTAAGGCAATGATAAAGCTAATGGCATCAGTGAGTGGCTTCGCTATACTGATGAAATGTCAGGAAAATATATGAACAATATAATGGAGATTGATCTCAGCAAGCGGCTTGAGATAAAAATCAATAACAAAAATCCTGTCGGTCTGGAAGATCTATCGCTCTCTTTACTGGCTTTCAATCATCAGTTTCAAAAGTTTGTCGAGTCTGAGACCAATCGGGAAACGGATATAGGCTCCGAGTTACTGATTAAAGAGGTTCGTAGCGGGTCAATCATTGTTGAGTTAATTTCCCATGCTGCACCAATAGTACCTCTGCTGTGGGAAGGTGGTTCGTTGGCTCAATGGTCCAAAGTCGCAGAGGGGATTTGTGGCTGGTTATTGGGTAGAGCAGAGAAACCTCCAAAAGAGCTAACAAAGCAGGATCTTCAAGAGTGGAACAAATTTGTTGAGCCTGTGGCGAAGGATAATGGCTCTCAAATGAACATAAATGTTTCCGACAATGGCAAGGTAATCCAGCAATTCATCATCAATTCCACCGAAGCAAATGCCATGCAGAACCGAATCGGAAACCTGATATCCGACATGGATACCCCCGAAGGCAATATACATACCCGAAAGGTGATGTATTGGTACCAGACAAAATTTGATCCGAATTCAGACACAGGTAATCGAGCAATCATCGATGACCTCTCGAAATCAGCCTTAAAGGTAATTTTCGAGAATAATGCGGTAAAGGATGAGATGCTGCATGCGGAACCAAAATTTGGGAAGCCTTGGCATGAACTCGCTTATGTGGTTGATGTAGAGGTTGAGACTGTGAGGGGAACGCCCAAAATGTATAAGGTCCTCCGCTACTACCCGGAGCATACCTTTGACCCTGACGCGGACTGACATTTTAACAAATGGCTGTTGTCGGACGCGCCTACGCTGCGCTCCGGCACGCCGCAAAGCCAAGCGTTAAACGTCTATGACCTCAGCCCAGAAAGTTATGGTTAAAAACTGGGTCATCGGCTGCGTATGGCTGGTGGCTTTCGCGGTGGTATTTCAGCTACCGCACGAGTATCGCCTGAAGACTGGTTTGATACTCGGAGTTTTGTTTTCTTTGTGGCCGTTGTTAAACCCTGAGATCAGGAATTGGAGAGGCTACGGAGCTGAGCAACAGTCGCTTGGGGATTTCATCGGTCGGCATGGCCTGCTGAAGCTGTGGATGGTTGGATATTGCGCGTTGGTTCTGCCATTTTTGATATATCGCATTGCCACGTCAGGTGGCGGCAGCATCGGCAGTTACCTGCTGTGTTTTCTATTATTGGTCGGCCCACCTTTTCTGGTTTCTGAGTATGAGAGGTACCAGGCGGCGGGCTAAAAACGTTTAACAAGGCGCATCAATTCGCGGCCTGCGGCCGCCGGACGCTCTTTACATTGCGGCTGCGCCTCCATTTCAAGAGCGCCGTTGTGCGCTGGCGTTATGAGATTCGGGAGGGGCGCAATGACGCCTGAGACAAGACAGAAATACCTGTTGTGGCTCTACCAAAATCCGGGACAGCATAGAGTTGAGCAGCCAGCAAAGGTGCTTGGTCTTTCCAAGATTCAATCGGCGCGTATCGCCAAGTATCTCATTTCGGAAAATTTGGCCGAGGGTCAAACATGGGAAATGATTGATGACTCATGGGACGGTTTCTTAGAGATCGCCCCAAGAGGTATGAAAATGATTGAAAATGACATTCCTCACAACGAAATCATGAGGCCCGTTACTAACAGCACCGTGGTCCATGGCAACAACTCTGGGGTCATCAATAACGTTACCGCCACAGGCCGGTCAACGGTAAAAATCACAACCGAGCAAAGTGTATCTAGCCTTTTTCAAAGTCTTGAAAGCATCGTCAAAAAACATGACGTTGGACCACCCTATCAGAGCGAACTCGTAGGTAAGATTGACGAACTTAAGGAGGCCTTTGATGCTAAAGATAAGCCGTCGTTCTTAAAGCACTACCGAGATTTCGTTGGGTTGGCTTCATCGCACATTGAGCTTTTCGGCGCTTTGGCGCCTGCTGCAATCCCAGCACTTCATGCGCTCGCTGCGGCAATCTCATAACCAGAGCTTCAAGCCGACGCCCGCGCCTCCGCTTCGCTCTGACGTGGACGCAGCTTAAGCTAAACGTTAGGGCACTGAGAAGAGTAGGTGAATTCAGCATATGGAAGAAATAGACATTTTCCCTGACAAGTACTGGCACTGCCATGTAGAGCTAGCCGGAGATAGCAAGAAAAAAGATAGATCTGCTGTATTCAACGATCTAACGTTTGATGAGCTTAGCCAACAAATCATAACGCCTTGGCATTCTGGAAGAGCGTTTACTGTTGACGGAATGGTAATCAAAAATATTGATGACATCCAAAAAATTAAAATTACAAATACTCCACAGCCAAAATCTCACTATGCCGAACAGCATAACTATAGAATGAGGGGTTCTGGCATAGCTGATTTGGCAACAGATCGTCGATTGCTACCCCTGTCATCTGGAAAAGACTACACACATGATCTGTTATTTAAAGAGCAAGAAATAAAAAATACCAAAGGAAGCGTGATCTCTGGAAATAGCAATAATGTGTTTATTGTCCACGGCCACGATGAACAAGCTAAAGAGTCATCGGCAAGATTCATTGAGAAATTAGGCTTGAACGCAGTAATCCTTCATGAGCAAGCAAATGAAGGACAAACCATTATTGAGAAACTAGAAAAACATACTGACGCTGCATATGCCGTCGTTCTATTTACCCCTGACGACGTGGGCGCAAGTTCGGCATCACCAGGAAACCTCCAGCCTCGTGCCAGACAGAACGTTTTGGTTGAGCTTGGTTATATGGCTGCCAAGATAGGAAGGAATCGTGTATGCGTTCTAAGAAAAGGAAACGTAGAAATACCTTCTGATTTTCTTGGCGTTCTATACATAGATATCGATGCAGCAGGCGCATGGCGGCTAACTTTGGCTAAAGAGCTAAAGGTTGCTGGCTTAAAAGTCGACTTAAATGAAGCTATGTAAGCCCTAACAAGTGGTTCAAACCGTTCGCTTCGCTCACTGGGACGGGCTAAAGCCCGCCCCTTAACCAAACGTTATGCACTCAGAAGCACTGCAAGGAATCGAACATGAGTAACCAAATATGAACAACAAACCAACCGTGTTTATAGCCTCCTCTTCCGAGGCGATACCTGTGGCAGAGGCGGTTCATATAAAACTCGAACAAGAGCTTAGAGTCAGGCTGTGGGAAAACGCTTTCGACCTGTCCTCCATTACCATCACGACGCTCATCGACAAAACCAAGGAAGCTGACTACAGCGTTTTCGTGTTCCATCCAGACGACAAAAGCATTATCAGAGATAAGGAATATAGCGCGGTAAGAGACAACGTAATCCTCGAGCTCGGTATGTTTATCGGCGCACTGGGGCTCGAAAGGTGCTTTATCTTGGTTCCCAAATCGGCGGAGACGGCCTTTCGACTTCCCACCGATTTGGCTGGCGTTACGGCATCTTTTTACGACGACCAAGAAGAAAATCTGTCCGATGCCGTAACCGGCTGCTGCGCGAAGATAAAGCAGGCGATTAAAAAAATCGAATCGCAGAAAAACAAAACGGAATCCACGAGCGAAGTTGAGATTCTCAAAAGCCAGCTCAACCATACCCAGTCGCAACTATGGAGCCTCGGGCACGACGTTCAGAGGGCGCAGGAGCAAGCACAACAGCTCCACGAGTCTATAAAGCACCATTTCTTTTCCATCGCAAAGCCAGCGACTCCCGCCGAGATCAAAGCCTGGGAAGACGGGGCTAAAGAGAGCTATCTTAAAGAGGTCAAGATCAGAGATCATCACGTCTACTTTGTTGATCGCGACGTGATAATCCCTCCCCTTCATGGAGCTTCTTCAATATCAGTCATTGTTGCGCAAGGCGCTAAAGTCTACGGCGTCGACAAGTGGAGCCACAACTCCATCTATTACATGGATGGGTACAGGAGCGATGCCCGCGTATAACAAGGCCAGCCACAGCGACAGCTTTTCCGTTGCGGCTTCGCCTTCACTACAAAGCCGCGCGTGCTGCGGGCGTTACGTTTCAAGGAGCAGTACCTTTGGATAATCTGACAATTACCATAGGAATCATTGGCGGACTAGCATCAATAATAAGCTATCTCATGCAACTAGCCGGCGTTAAATCAAAGCTCATACACGTATCCTATGCGCTTATCCTTGTTTCTATTACAGCTTTCTTTATCTATGACTCAGCCTCTGTGGAGGCGAAAAATAAATTATTGGAATCTCAAGTAGCAGAGCTGAAAAGCATTGAATATCAAGCTGCCAAAATTCTCAAAAACTCTTCCAGAGGAAACGATGGCGAGAGAAGAGGCTTCATGCTAGCCAGCTTAGCTATGTTAGAGAAATTCAAGGGGGAGCAGCCTGACACATATTCAATGGCCAAAGAATTTGCCATCGCTAGCGGCGTGCTTATCAACGAGCAAGAAGACGGTGTAAAGCGTTTACAGCAACGCTGGGCATTAACTGATGGTGCCCATGCTATGGAAGCTTTACTTAAAGGTTTAGCTGGTGGCGCTGAAAAAGAAACATAACAACTGGTTCAAACCGTTCGCTTCGCTCACTGGGACCGGCTAAAGCCGGCCCCATAACCAAACGTTATAGGTAAAAAATGGGAGTACCCCTTGGCTGTACCTGACTTTCAATCATTGATGTTTCCATTGCTCAAGTTTTCCGCTGATGGCGAAGAACATACGATGCAAGAAGCTCGTGACGGGCTCGCCAAGTTAATGGGACTTTCCGAAGAGGATCTACGGGAAAGGCTGCCAAGTGGTCGGCAAACGACATTTGCAAATCGCGTGGCATGGGCAAAGGTCTATCTCACACAGGCAGGGGTCCTGGAATCACCAAAGCGGGGGCGCTTTCATATTTCTGAGCGAGACCGAAAGATTCTCGCTGAAGCACCTGAAAAAATTGACATCAAGTATCTGGAGCGGTTCGAAGAATTTCAGGAATTTCGGCAGGCGAGCAGCAAGAACAGAACCGAGAAGGTTACCCACACTACTGAGAGCGAGCCGTCATCCACGACCCCAGAACAGCGACAACTCGCTGCTACTTCGTTAAAGCGTGGGTATGCCAGCAACAACGGCACCGAGCTGAACTGACACCGATTATTCTTGCGACTCTTGAGTACTTTCTGTGAAGAAAATCTTACTTGTTCTGGTCTTCGCCTTTGGCCTGTTCCAACTTCAGCAGGGTGGGCATCTTGATGCTCTGCTTAATAGCGGCGGCTCTACTCAGTCCGACTCTGCCGGTTACTCGAACCTGTCCGCGCAGGAACAGGAGCTGCAGAAGACGCTGGGGCGGATTAGCCGAAACGGTCCATTCCCTTACCAACGCGATGGCATCACCTTCGAAAATCGGGAGCGATTGTTGCCAAGCAAGCCGCGGGGATATTACCGGGAATACACAGTGGACACGCCCGGTTTGTCGCACAGAGGGCCGCGCCGGGTGGTGACCGGTGGTAACCCGCCAGTGGAGTTCTATTACACCGAGGATCACTACCGTTCCTTTAGCCGAATCAGGGGGCACTGACATGACGACAACACCTGAACAGTCCGCGCCAATCACCTGGCAACCGAGGCACCAGCTGGATCAACCTGCCGTTGCTCTGGATGCAAATGGTCTGTTGAACAAGTCGATCCTGTTGCAGGCGCTTTGTGGCGCTTTCAACTTTCCGGATTACTTCGGTGACAACTGGGATGCAGCCTATGACCTGTTGCTCGACCATGTGGATCAGCTGTCAGAACCTGCTCTCTGGCGCTTCTCGATTGAGGATGCATCCGAGGTGGATGAGGCTGACCTGGCGGACTGGTTTCAACTGATGATGGATGTTTGTACCTATGCCAGCTCCCGTGAAATACAATTGCGGGTAGAGATATACGGGGATGCCCTGGCGTGTGGTGTTGGCTCTCTCGGATTTACCGCCGATTCTCCCGAGCGTCAATAAACCCAGATCTCCACCCGCCGGTTTCTCACGCGGCCACTGCCGTTGCTGTTGGTGGCCACCGGCAGTTCGTTACCAATGGCAAGAATCTCCCTGACGGTGACGCCCCTTTCGTTCAGGGCGCGCTTGACGGTGGCGCTGCGCAGTCTGGCCAGCAGTTCCTCTGCGCCTCCATGACGCGTGTCGCCAAGGCCCACGAGCACTACATGGTTATCCATCTTGTCGTGCGCATTCAGATATTCCACCAGGCGGTCAATGTCCTGCCAGGCCTTGTTATCCAGCTGAGCTGTGTGCTCCTTGGTGCGAAAGTTGACTGACAGGCGCAGGGCTTCCGCAGCCAGTTGCTGGTAGGTTCGGGGCATGTCGGCGAGTGGTTCCAGTTTGATGGTGCGGATGTTCTGCCCGACAAAACCCACCTGGTCGACAATCTCTTGGCCCGCGTGGCTCCGGGCAAACTCGATCAGTGCTCTGGCCAGTGGATTGGTCTCATCCGGGCGGATGTACATAAACAGCCGGCGAGACAGGGGATAGTCTTCGGTGGCCACCAGTTCCGCGGTAGGCAGCATGGGGCGGGAGTTGCCCGAGGACAGGGCAATGGCTTTGGAAGGGGCAATACCCGACAGGCCGACAAAGCCGATGCCGTGGATGTCACCGGCAACCGAGCGGGACAGGGCACTGGTCGAAGCGAAGCGTTTGGCATCAGCGGCCAGCTCAAGCTGGCGTGGGGTCAGCACCAGATCGCGGAAGGTTTCCCAGGTACCGGAGTTGCCATCCCGGGCATACAGGTTGATGGGGCCGGGCTGGCCGCCCAGCTCGCGCCAGTCGGTTATCCTGCCGGCAAATACCTCGGCCAGCTGTTCGAAATCCAGCGCGGTCAGCGGGTTGTCAGGATGGGCGATGACTGCGAGACCATCCAGGCCGATCACCTGCTCGGCTTCTGCGCTGAGCATGTCGCCGGCCGTGGCCAGGGCCAGGGCCTCGTCGTCATGAATGGGGCGGGAGGCTGCGCCGATCTGGGCCGTACCCGCTACCAGTCCTTTGAATGCTGTACCAGAGCCATGGGCATGCAGGGATACTTCAATGCTATCGCCCTCACTGCTGATGGCAGTGATCAGGTGTTCGCGGGTGTCAGGATTGAGATGCGCCTGAATATCGCTGGCTCCCGCCTCACGGAGCATGCCTTCGACCAGTTGCGGTGCCAGTTTGGCACCTATGGTATTGGAGCCGTTGATCTGTAGCTGCAGCGATGCCGCTTGAGCCGGAATACCGAAACCGACCAGGCCGGCAAACAAGAATGTACGAATACGAGGGAATAACAGCGACGAGCGTTGTGGCATTTCCGTTGCCCTGATAAATGTAGAAGGGTAGGCGGGCTGGATTATATTGCGGAAATATTTCGGGAATATGACGGGGTATGATCAGACAAAAAGCAAACCGAGAACGCCTACCCCCAATGCCGCCAGCAGGATTGAGCTGGCCCAGCGTGCCAGCGGCAGGCCTCCGATTACCAATACTATCCCGGCCTTGACGGCGGTATTGGTCAGCGCTGCAAGGAGAATGCCGCGCACGGCCACGTCGTTGGCCAGCTCGCCCTTGGCTTGTTGGGCCAGGGCGATGGTTACAGCATCTACGTCGGCAATCCCGGCAATGACTGCGAGGATATAGACGCCTTCACTGCCAAACCAATGCTCTGCACCCTTGGACAATATGAATATCAGCGCCAGGAACCCGGCCATGATCAATGCCTGTTGAAGATCCAGCGGGTTATGCATTGGTGGTGTATGACCTACGGGCTGTTCATCCCGGCGGCGTAACAGGATCCACAACAATGCCATCAGGGGTACCAGTGCCAGCCCGAGCAAGCCTGGCAGCAGGGGCGGCAGCAATGTGCGATTGACCACAGCCACTTCCAGTATCAAACGTAACGCCATGGTGCCGCAGGCCAGGGCAATGCCCGCTCCAAGCAGGGCGTTGCGGCTGCCATCCGAGCGTGCCATGCGCGAGAAAGCGAGGGTCAGCGCGGTACTGGACGCGAGTCCGCCGAGCAGGGCGGTCAGCACCAGCCCAACACGATCTCCCAACAGTCTGACGGCGAAATAACCAGCGAAACTGATGCCGGCAATCAGGATCACCAGCCAGCCGATCACCTGCGGGTTGATGCTGCCCCACGGGCCCATGGCCTCGTTCGGTAGTAGCGGCAGTATCACCAGCACGATCACCAGCAATTGCAACGATGCATTCAGCTCCAGGCGGGACAGGCTGCGCAGCAGTGCATGCAGCCGTTCCTTGGCGCCTAGCAGTACTGCAGTTATCACTGCCGCCGTTGCCGCTTCCAGATACAGACCGTGCACGGCGAGCGCGCCAAGCAGGAAAGCGAGCAGCGCGGCGACTTCGGTGGTGGCCCCAAGATCACCGGTGACTTTGCTGCTGTGGATATAACCGACGATAAGCAGGGCGGTGACGCCCAGCAGCCCCGCCGCTAATATCCAATCCGACGACAGCATGCCCAGCTGCGCGACCACCCCGCCGCCCAGACCCAGCAGGCCAAATGTGCGGATGCCGGTTACTGTCTGATCGTCGATCTCCTGGTGCCGCTCGGCATCCAGGTTCTGCGACTGCCAACCCCGCTCGAATCCGATGATCAGTCCGACCGCCAGGGCAATCAGCAAGCCCAGCAATTCCGTACCGTAGTTCAATCCATTCATTGCTTGCCATCTGCCTTTAACTGCCCCGACGCCAGACCCTTATAGTGCCCCATGGGCATGTCCAGTTACAGGGCTGGTTAAACACCGCTTCAATTAGAGTGGCGTCGGCCTTGCCGGTCTGTCGCGCGCCATCAATCAGCAAGGAATTGCTTTTTGTTCCTTTACATATGAAAAAAGGCGACTCCCCTGAGGTAGTCGCCTTTTTAGAACATCAGCGCCGAAGCGCCGAATCAAACTATCTTAGATAGCTTGAATGTTCTCTGCCTGAAGGCCTTTCGGGCCTTGAGTCACGTTGAAGCTGACGCTTTGGCCTTCGGTCAGGGTTTTGAAGCCTGAGCCGGTGATGGCGCTGAAGTGAGCAAACACATCTGCACCCGATGCTTGCTCAATAAAACCAAAACCTTTAGCTTCGTTGAACCACTTAACCGTACCAGTAACTGCTGACATAATCGTTCCTACAAATAAGATATGGATGGCCCAATCGGACCGGTGTTGCCGGAAAGAGTCTATTACTAAAAAATACGGGACGATTACATGCTGAAGAGTTGCTAGCTACTGGCAGGGATCGAACAGGCTTTTACAATATAGATCAGAACTTCCTAACGAGATCTACCCTACAGCATTTTTCAGCCATGTCAATTTTTATATTCATGGAAAACACAATCAGTGGTTGCGCATGGCGGCATCCTTGATCGGCTAACTCCTCTGCACAATCTGACCACGGTATCTGAGCATCGGCTCCTCTTTTCTGGGGATTGTCACCATTTCGTCCATGAGCCATTCGCGCATGCTTTCGATCAGGCTATGGCTGGAGGTTGCGGCAGGGTGTGTCTCCTGTGGGGGCGTTATCAACGGGGCGAATGCTGCGCTGCGGTGCGCTTCGGTCCCCTGGCGCGCATTTGCGGTGCAGACACTGAGTCTGGGAAATGACATCTCCACTTACATTCATCAGTGAGGCGCAGAAAGCAGAAGGGCCACAGCTTGGCGGATTAATGTTAACGTTCATCCTCACCTATCTTACGGAAGACAAGGAACAGCGATGAGCAGTTTGCGTGAGCGACAGAAAGAGGAGCGCCGGGAAGCGATCCTGGATGCTGCCGTGACGTTGTTTGACCAATTAGGCTATAGCGCCACTACGGTCGAACAGATTGCCGCTCGCGCTGGCGTGTCAGCCCCTACTGTGTTCAATTATTTTGGCAGCAAGCAGGACATCCTCTATGCCCTGGCAGTTCGGGCCGATACTCTGGCGCTCAACGAAGCCCTCGAAGAATTGCCCGCAATGGACAGCATGGTTGATGCGATGTGCCATCTCAACTCCATGATCGTCAAGCGCGAGCTTGAAGCCCTGCCCGTCACGGTCTGGCGTGAGATCTGCAGCCCTTATGGCAACGTTTCCGAAGGTTATCAAGCGGTGAATCAACGTTTGATGCAGGGGACCGCGCAGCAACTGCGCCAAGCCCAGCAGCGTGGGCGGATCAGCAGCCAATACGATCCTCTCTTTATCGCCGAGTTTCTCAACGACTATTGCACGTTGATGTTTGCCAAGCTGGTACACGAGGATTCGCCCGACCGCGCCGCGCATGACCTGCGCGTCCGTCAAGCCTTTGAACTGATCTTCAACGGCCTGCATCCGTAGCCTTGCGGCGGTTCTGAGCCCCGCGCATCACTCAATTCCCCCTCCTGAGTATCTGCACGCGATAAACGCGGTTGGTTTTAGTCGAATAAAAGTTTTATTTGACTAAAATATTTAACTTCAATAAATTTCAGCCGTGACCCACTCATGAGGTCGCGATAGGACATCACTCACAAAAAAAAGAAGGTTGCAAAACGTGAAGAAGCTGACTCTAGCTTTAAGTCTCACGGCGCTGTGCGTCCCTGCTGCGCATGCTCTGGAACTGAACCAGGATCTGTCATTGGACATGACTGTCACTGCGCTCAGCGACTACCGCCCCCGCGGCATTTCCTACACTCAGAACGACCCAGCCCTGCAGTTCGATGCCATGCTTTCCAGCAAAAGCACCGGTCTGTATCTAGGCGTATGGACGTCAACAGTTGATTACGGCTACGGCTCGAAGGTGCGTAACGAGATCGACTACTACGCTGGCTGGTATGTGCCGCTGGGCGAGAAACTGGCGATGGATCTGGGCTACGTTAAGTACACCTATCCGCGCGGCAGCGGCGACAATTCGTCTGAGGTCTATGCCATGCTGTCGGCCTACGGCTTCACCCTCGCAGGCCAGTATTCGGACGATGTTCCTGCACTGGGCAGCAAACACAGCTACCTCTACAGCTGGCTCGGATACAAGACCCAATTACCGTATGACGTGCTGCTCAGCACGCGCTACGGCCAGGTTGACTACAAAGACCCGTGGCTGGTCGGTAGCAGCGGCAAGAGCCGCGAGGCCTACCGCGAGTGGGAGGCGAAGGTTTCCAAGGAAATGCTCCGCCTGGCGTGGTCGCTGGCTTATGCCGATACCGATATTTCCCGACGTGAGTGCATGAACCTCAACGGCTTCGATGACGTCTGCAGCGCCACTGCCGTCGTCGGTGTCAGCAAGAGCTTCTGATCCCTGGTTTCCCTGAGAAAGCGAGAACAACTATGAAATTAAGAACAAAGCTGCTTCCCCTGGCGCTGCTGCTCAGCGTTACTACCGCGGTACACGCCGAGACGTTGAACAAAGCCACCAATGCCCAGGAGTTCCTTGGCACGCTGTTCAGCGGTGAGGAACAATACTCCAATTTCTATCGCACCGAAGAACTGCTGCCCAGCCAGAAGGTTGCCAGATCCAGCCAGCCGATCGCTTGGCCACAAGGCGAGACTATCGAGCTGCCCCAGCATTACACCTACCAAGGCAAGCAACTGTCGACACAGGCGCTGCTGGAAGAAACGGATACCGCGGCGCTGTTGGTCATCAAGGGCGGAGAGATCCGTTACGAGAACTATCGACTGACCGGTGCGCCTGATCGTCACTGGATGTCGATGTCGGTTGCCAAGAGCGTGGTCTCGGCGCTGATAGGCATTGCGGTGGCGGAGGGCAAGATCAAGAGCATCGAGGATACCGCTGTCACCTACGTACCGGCGCTCAAGGGCTCGGGCTACGAAAATGTCAGCATCAAGAATATTCTGCAGATGTCATCCGGCGCCCGCTGGCTTGAGGAATATGGCAATCCCGACAGCGAGATCGCTCGTCTGGGACGCGCCATGGCAACTGGCTCGTCGCTGGTGGAATTCGTTGCAAAGATCCAGAACGAACTGGAGCCGGGCACCTTCAACCGTTACAGCTCTGCAGACACTCAGGTGCTGGGCCTGATACTGGAAGCGGCCACCGGGCAGTCGATGGCTGACTATACACAGGCAAAACTCTGGGAGCCCCTGGGCGCGAACCATGACGCCTACTGGAACACCGACAACGACGGCAATGCGATGGCTTTCGCCGGTTTCAATGCTACCGCCCGTGATTATGCGCGTATCGGTGAGGCGTTCCGCCTGAACGGCAAGTTCAACGGCAAGCAGGTCATCCCCGCTGACTGGGTACAAGCCTCGATCACCCCAGACGCGCCGCACCTGATGCCCGGTACGCGTGACAATAGCGATGCCAGCATGGGCTACGGCTACCAGTGGTGGATTCCGGAAGGTGATGAGCAGGACTACTGTGCGATCGGTATCCTCAATCAGTTTATGTGTATCAGCCCCAAGCACGACACTGTGATCGTGAAGCTATCGGCCTCGCGTAACTACGCTTCGGCTGGCGATGAGACTTCGTGGCGGGAATACGAGACCATCGAACTGTTCCGTGAGATCGCCAGGAATCTCGACTGACACGCCAGTGATATGAATACGTCCTGCTGCCGCGTCAGCAGGGCGTCTCCTTCCAGGTGCCCAAAGGCGGGGGCTACCGACCGCATCCTCTGTAACATCCCCGCGCTTCGATTGTCACACCTACAGGTGTCGATATTCGACGAGTCGCAGGGGCGCCGTACCGCATGCATGACCCGATCA
This sequence comes from Pseudomonas saudimassiliensis, assembly GCF_000939975.1. Classification (GTDB taxonomy): domain Bacteria; phylum Pseudomonadota; class Gammaproteobacteria; order Pseudomonadales; family Pseudomonadaceae; genus Halopseudomonas; species Halopseudomonas saudimassiliensis. The sequence goes on from NZ_LK391969.1 coordinate 87,585, forward strand.
TCATCCCCACCGATGAAGGCTTGTTCTGTCCGGCGGGCAATTTTCATATCGATCCGTGGCGTCCGGTGCCTACGGCTGTGATTACTCATGCCCACGCGGATCACGCTCGCGCTGGCAGCGAGCATTATCTGGCTCACCACCTCAGCCTGCCGATCATGCGGCATCGGTTGGGGGAGCACCGTTTTACCGGGTTGGACTATGGTGAGCAGCGGCGCTTTGGCGCTATTACCCTGAGCCTGCACCCGGCGGGGCATGTGCTGGGCAGCGCCCAGGTGCGGGTGGAGCATGATGATGGTCGCGTCTGGGTGGTGACCGGTGATTACAAACGCGACCCGGATCCGACCTGTGCGCCCTTTGAAGTCATCCCCTGCGATACGCTGATCACCGAGGCGACCTTTGCCTTGCCCTGTTACCGCTGGCCACCGGTTGAGCGAGTGGGGGAGCAGATCTGGCAGTGGTGGGCGGCGCATCCGGATCGGCCCTGTATTCTCTTCACCTACGCGCTGGGCAAGGCGCAGCGGGTATTGGCGGCGCTGACTGCGCATACCGACCGCCCGGTTCTTGTTCACGGTGCCATGGTGGCGATGACGGAGATCTATCGGCAGGCGGGTGTGCAGATGCTACCGACCACGCCCATTACCGAGCTGCCCGCTGATCATGATTTTGCCGGTGAGCTTATCCTCGCGCCGCCCTCGGCCGCCGGTTCGCCCTGGATGCGTCGCTTCCGCAATGCCAGCACCGGCTTTGCCTCCGGCTGGATGCGTATCCGCGGCAACCGTCGTCGCCGTGGCTATGACCATGGTTTCGAGCTGAGCGATCACGCCGACTGGCCGGCCTTGCTGCGCACCATCCGCGAGTGCGGTGCCAGCACCGTGCTGACCACCCACGGTCGCAGCGATGATCTGGTGCGCTATCTGCGCGAGCACGAGGGGATTGAAGCCCATGAGCTGGAAACCCTCTACGGGGGCGAGGACGACTGATGCAGGCCTTCGCCGACCTCTATACCGCGCTGGACTCGACCACCCGGACCCAGGCCAAGCTGGATGAACTGACGGCCTACTTTGACGGCGTCGATCCCCATGACGGCGCCTGGGCGGTGTACATACTGACCGGCCGCCGCATGAAGCGCTTGGTCGGCCCGCGGCGGCTGCGCGAATGGCTGGCTGAGGCCAGTGGGTTGCCGGACTGGCTGGTGGAGGAAACCTACCAGCACGTGGGTGATCTGGCCGAAACCATCAGCCTGCTGATGGAAGACGATACCGAACGGCCGGCGGTGCAGGGCAGTTTTGCCGAATGGGTCGAGCAGAGCATTCTCAGCCTGCGCGATCTGGAGGAAGAGCAGCGCAAGGAGCATGTCATCGCACTGTGGCGCACGCTGCCGCGCCACGCCTGCTTTCTGTACAACAAATTGCTGACTGGCAGCCTGCGCGTCGGTGTCTCCCGGGGTCTGGTGGAGCGCGCCCTGGCGGCGCTCAGTGGCAAACCCCGGGCCTTGATAGCGCGCCGCCTGATGGGTGAGTTTGAGCCCAGCGCCGAGTTCTATCAGCGGCTGTTTGATGAGGAGCACCGGGAGGAGCGCCAGGGCCAGCCCTATCCCTTCTTTCTCGCGTCGCCATTGGAGGGTGATCCCTCTGATCTGGGCGATTTGAGCCACTGGCTGGCGGAATGGAAGTGGGACGGCATCCGCGCCCAGTTGATTGCCCGCCCCGGCGGTATCTGGCTCTGGTCCCGTGGGGAAGAGCCCATGGGTGGGCGCTTCCCCGAGGTGGAAGAGGCAGCGCTGGCCTTGCCGGAGGTGGTGCTTGATGGTGAGCTGCTGGCATGGGATGAGCAGGTATTGCCCTTCTCGCAGATGCAGCGGCGCATTCAACGCAAGACCGTAGGGCCGAAGCTGCTGAAGGAAGTGCCGGTGGTGTTTCTGGCCTATGACCTGCTGGAATATCAGAGTGAAGACTGGCGGCAACGGCCCCTTGAGGAGCGCCGCATTGCGCTGCAAGCCGTGCTGGAGCAAGCCGCTCAACCGGCGCTGCGCCTGAGTCCGATAACCGACGCCCGCGATTGGCCGGCGCTGGCGGCTATTCGCGAAGGCAGCCGCGAGCGCGGCGTCGAGGGTCTGATGCTCAAACGTCGCGCCAGCCCCTATCGCAGCGGGCGGGTGCGGGGCGACTGGTGGAAGTGGAAGATCGATCCGCTGACTATCGATGCCGTGCTGCTCTACGCCCAGCCGGGGCATGGCCGGCGCGCCAACCTGTATACCGACTACACCCTGGCCGTACGGGACGGGGAGAGTCTGGTGCCCATCGCCAAGGCCTACTCGGGGCTGACCGACAAGGAAATCCAGCAGCTGGATCACTGGATCCGGCGCAATACCGTGGAAAAATTTGGCCCGGTGCGTTCGCTCAAGCCCCAGCAGGTGCTGGAAATCGCCTTCGAAGGCATTCAACCGTCCCCGCGGCACAAGTCCGGCATCGCGCTGCGTTTTCCGCGCATTGCCCGCTGGCGGCAGGACAAGCCGGTCGAGGAGGCCGATACCCTCGACCAGGTCAGAGAGCTGTTGCGCATCTATGGCAGCTGATACCTCGGTGGATGGCCTCCAGGCAATTGAAGACTGGTTCGCCCGCCAGGGCTGGCAGCCTGCGCTTTTTCAGCGGCGCAGCTGGGCGGCCTTCCGCGCCGGGCAGTCCGGTCTGATTCATGCCTCGACCGGCTCCGGCAAGACCCTGGCTGCCTGGCTCGGCCCGGTTTCCGTGGCGCTGGAGCAGGGCAGGGCGCCTGCCGGCTTGCGGGTGTTATGGATTACCCCGCTGCGTGCGCTGGCCACGGACACCGCGGGCAATCTGCAGCAGGCGGTGGACGGGCTGGGGCTGGACTGGCAGGTCGAAACCCGCACCGGCGACATCAGCGCCAGCGTACGGGCACGGCAGCGGCGCAAGCTGCCCCAGGCGCTGGTCACCACCCCGGAAAGTCTGTCCGTACTGCTGTCTTACCGCAACGTGGAGGAGAGTTTCCGCCAGCTGGATGCGGTCATCGTCGATGAGTGGCACGAGTTGCTGAGCAGCAAGCGCGGTGTGCAGCTGCAGCTGTGTCTGGCGTGGCTGCGCGCGCGCCGTCCGGGTCTGCCGGTGTGGGGGCTGTCGGCCACCCTGGGCAATCTGGATGAGGCCATGCAGGTGCTGCTCGGTGAGGGCGCCGCGCCGGGCGTCAGCATCGCCGGCGATACCCACAAGACGCTGGCCGTGCGCGGGCTGATTCCGGCAACACTTGAGCGCTTCCCTTGGGGTGGGCATCTGGGGTTGGCGCAGCTGGAGGGCGTGCTTGAGTATCTGGAGCAGGGTGATACCGCACTGTTGTTCACCAATACCCGCTCCCAGGCCGAGCTGTGGTTCGAGTCGGTGCTCAAGGCGCGCATGGATTGGCTGACGCAGATCGGGCTGCACCACGGCTCGATCGACCGCAAGCTGCGCAAACGCATCGAGGACGGGCTGCGCGCCGGGGACTTCCGCTGTGTTATCTGCACCTCCAGTCTGGATCTGGGCGTGGATTTCTCGCCGGTCGATCGGGTGGTGCAGGTCGGCAGTCCCAAGGGCGTTGCCCGCCTGATGCAACGTGCTGGCCGCTCCGGCCACCAGCCCGGCGCGCCCAGCGAAATTCTCTGTGTACCCAGCCACGCCTTTGAACTGGTGGAAATTGCCGCTGCACGCCGCGCCTGGGAGGCCGGGCGGGTCGAAGCCCGGCGGCCGTTGCGCCTGTGTCTGGATGTGCTGGTTCAGCATCTGGTGACGCTGGCTGCCGGGCCGGGGTTTGCAGCGGAGCAGGCACTGGCCGAAGCGCAGGCTACCCACGCCTTTGCCGGCCTGACGCGGGAGATGTTCGATTGGTGTCTGGTGTTCATCACCCAAGGCGGGCCGGTGTTGGAGCATTACCCGCAGTTTCATCGGGTGGTTGAGCAGGATGGGCTGTACCGCGTGGAGGATACGGGCATTGCCCGCCGTCACCGGATGGCCATCGGTACCATCACCAGTGATGCGCAGATGCGGGTGAAATTCTTGAGCGGCGGCTACTTGGGCACGGTGGAGGAGTCCTTTATCGCCCGGCTTAATCCCGGCGATGTGTTTCTGTTCTCGGGGCGCGCACTGGAATTGATCAAGGTGCGCGATCTGGTGGCCTACGTAAAACCCGCCTCTACCCGCCGGCACAGCGTGCCCCGCTGGTACGGCGGGCGCTTGCCGCTGTCTTCGGAGCTGGCCGATACGGTGTTGGAGATCCTTGAGGAAGTGGATCAGGGGATCTATCGAGACCCCGAAGTGGAAGCCGTGCGTCCGGTGCTGGAAGTACAGCGCGAGCAGTCGGCCTTGCCGGGCCGGCAGCATCTGCTGATCGAGCGCTGCCGTTCACGGGAAGGCCATCACCTGTTCATCTATCCCTTCGCCGGCCGGTTGGCCCATGAGGGGCTAGCCGCGCTGCTGGCGTGGCGACTCGGTCAGCTACAGCCGGCGACCTTCTCCCTGTCGGTCAACGACTACGGGCTGGAATTGCTCACTGCAACGGAACCGCCCGAGCTCACCGACGCCATTTGGCGGTCGCTGCTCAACCCGGACCAACTGCTGGACGACGTGCTTGCGGCATTGAACGCCAGTGAGCTGGCGCGCCGGCAGTTCCGCGATATTGCGCGGATCAGCGGGCTGGTGTTTCAGGGGTATCCAGGGCGCGGCAAGACCGACCGTCAGTTGCAGGCCTCGACCAGCCTGCTCTATGACACCCTCACGCGTTATGACCCCGACCACAAACTGCTCGATCAGGCCCGCCGCGAAGTGATGGAAGACCAGCTGGATATGAGAAGGCTGCGCGCGGTGCTGGAGCGCGCAGCCGAGCAGGAGCTGATTATCAAGAGTCTGAAGCATTTCTCGCCCCTTGGTTTCCCGCTGTGGGTCGATCGCCTGCGCAGCCGGTTGAGCACCGAGAACTGGCGCCAGCGCGTGCAACGCATGCTGGTCACCCTGGAGCGCAACGCCGACCGCGTCGCGAAAAAACGCCGATGAGTCGCACCCTGGATTGGGAGCTGGCGGGTGAGAGGGTCATTCTGCACGGTGACAAGGCCTTGTATTACCCGGTCCAGGCCACGCTCATGGTGGCCGACACGCACTTTGGCAAGGGCGCTTTCTTCCGCCGCAAGGGGCTGGCGGTGCCGACCGGGCAGAGCCAGGATGACCTGCAACGGTTATCCGCCTTGATCGCGCATTTTGAACCGCAGCGTTTGATTGTGTTGGGCGACTTCTTCCATCACCGGCCCAGCCCGAGCGAGCCATTTCTCGCACAGTTCCCGGACTGGCTGGCGCGCCATGGGCATGTGCAGGTGGAAGCGGTCATAGGTAACCATGACCGGCACGCCAAGGGCATCGATATCGGCATCAACTGGCATGCCACGCTGGATATCGGACCCTTCCGGCTATGCCATGAACCACAGAGCGTCCCCGGCAGGCATGTGCTGGCCGGGCACCTGCACCCTGTTTACAGCCTGTCGGCGGGGGGCGATCGATTGCGGGCACCGGTGTTCTGGTGGCGCGACGGCGTGTCCGTGCTGCCGTCTTTTGGTGCTCTGACCGGCGGCTGGGAGATTCAGCCGCAGGCCGGGGAGGGGGCCGTACTCGTTGTTGAGGGTGAGCTATATCCGATGGGCTCGGGCGCTGGTTGCTGATACCAGGTGCCTTGGTCTGCACCTGGGGGCATGCCCGCGTCCGGCCCCTCCCGCCGCTGGTTCAGATGCAGGTGCTGCCACCATCTACGGGCAGGGCAATACCGGTGGTGAAGCTGGCAGCATCGGAGCACAGGTAGAGCACCGCAGCAGCCACTTCCTCCGCCCGGCCGATACGGCCGATGGGATGCAGTGCCGCGACGGAGTCGGCCTTGCGCGGCTCGGCTTCCACGGCGCGGCGGAACATGTCCGTATCGATCACCGCCGGGCACACTGCGTTGATGCGCACCCCCTTGCGCCCATATTCCACCGCCGCCGACCGGGTCAGCCCAAGCACGGCGTGCTTGCTGGCGGCATAGATGCTCATCTTCGGCGCTGCGCCCAGGGCGGCGATCGAGGCGGTGTTGACGATGGCTCCGCCACCGCTCTTGAGCATCAGCGGAATTTCGAAGCGCATGCACTGCCAGACGCCCTTGACGTTGATGTCCATGATCCGGTCGAACACCGTTTCGTCCCCGTCGGCCAGCTTGTCCTGCTCGAATTCAACCCCGGCGTTGTTGAAAGCGCAGTCCAGCCGGCCATAGTCGCGCTCGATCATCTCCAGCATCGAGCGGACCTGGGCGGCATCGGCCACGTCACACTGACAGAACATGACATCACCGCCTTGCTCGCGGATGCCAGCCACTGTCTCCTCCCCGTTGATGGTGTCGATATCCGCGAGTATCAGCCGTGCCCCTTGAGCGGCAAAAGCCTGGGCAGTGGCTTTGCCGATGCCTGCAGCGGCCCCAGTGATCAGTACAACTCTGCCCGAATACGCTGATTCCATGGTGTGTTCTCTTGAGCGAAGGCTGCGGTCCCATACCAGAGCCTGTCCGTGGTTCAGAATATCAATCCGACGGATGAAGGCACTCTGCATCAGGAAGCTTGTTCATGGGATATGAGGGCGGGTGATGGGGTGGCGCTGGGGGGCAGGTCGGTTCGCGGTGAGTGAACCTTGCCCCGGCAGCCTATTCCGGCAGGTATGAAAGCCATGCTGTCAGCCATATCCCCGGCGCGGGAGGTCGATTACTCCGCTACAACCCCAGATACTCTGCTAACAGAAAGGCTTCACCCTTGCCTTCATACTTGCCGAAATAACTGACCGGCTCGCGGGTCTCGTCTTCGATATAACCCACCTCGCAATCAATGCCGTATTGCTCGGCCAGACCGTTGAACAGATCCACTGGGGGATTGAGGTGGAGTTTCTTCTTCACCTGCTGGCTGATGCCCAACTGCCAGTCTTCGCAGTCATCGCTCTCGCATTCATTGATCAGCGTTACGTTGACGGCTGGATTGGCATCAACATACGCCTGCAAAGCCGCTTGCAGTTCCGGCAGGCTCTGCCTCAGCTTTTTCTCGCGCTTTTCTTCAAGGCGGTCGCAGGCGATCAGAATGTATATGAGCATTTGAGTTGTCCGGTCAATTTTGCGGCTACTTTACCATAGGGGCCCGGGTTTCCAGGGCGGGTAATCCTTGGGTGCTGGCGCTACCGAGTGTAAACGTCTTCAAGCTGCGCAGCGAAACGCGGTCGGGCGTGCCTGCCTGACCAGCGCCTGGGCAGGCGTCATGTGCGGTGGCTGGTCCTGCCGGCAACCAACGGAGCCTTTGCTGGTCTATAGGGCAGATCGCATAGAAGCACCGGGCAGAGGGCTGCTGCGGATTGGCGGTCGGCTCTGGAGTCTTGATCATGCAATATCGAATCGCTGTCCTGGTTGGCCTGTTGGCCGCCAGTTTGTGGGTACCTCACGTTTATGCGGGGCCACCGGAAGGCAAGGGGCCTCCCCATCACCGGTCTGCGGACCATGGGCATCCCGGCAAGGGCAAGCCAGGGCGCGATGAGCGTCACTACCGGGAGGACCGATACCGCAGTCAAGTCGCTTTCGAGACGCTGGTCAATGCCGGCATTTCCGCCGTGCTGGCCCGGGAGTACGCGCACCACGCGGGCCTGAGTGGTCATCGCGATCTGCCACCGGGCATCCGCAAGAACCTCATGCGGGGCAAGCCCCTGCCCCCGGGGATCGCTAAGAAAGTTCGATCCGGTGCGTTGCTCGAGCGGCTGCCGCGCCACCCGGGTTATGAATGGCAGTCGGCAGGGACTGACCTGATCCTCGTGTCGGTAGCGACCGGCATCATCGCTGATATCCTGCTGGATGTGTTCGACTGAGTTGACGCAATCGCCGGGGCTGCCATCCATGCATATCGTTGTGCTGACCATGAGATTTTCACTGCCAGGCTGCCGCTCTCTCAAGGAGAAGCGCCAGCGCATGGGTGGCATGCACGAGCGCTATGGGCGCCAGCCAGCGGTAGCGGTTTGCGAGAGCGGCGATCGGGACCGGGTGGATGCCAGCGAATGGACCTTTGTGGTGACGGGGCTATCAGCGCAGGAAGTGGAGCCGCTGTGCAGCGAGATCGAAGATAGGATACAACGCACTGTCGAGGCCCGGGTGATGGATGTGGTGCGTGAAAGCCTGTAATCAGGATTATGTCGACTACCCTGCGGCCCGCTGTCTGACACTGTCTCGAGGATGCCTGCATCAGGGATCTTGCGTTTGGCATCGCTCGATGCGCTGCGCCAGGGTGGGCGGCGGCCATGGGCGGCAGGCACGCTACTCGGCGCGTGATATCCTCCGCGCACTTACCCCGTTACCGCACAGGCATTCATAAGCACCATGACCAACGAACATCCGCGTGACCCCTTGCATGGCGTAACGCTCGAGCACATCGTGACCCGATTGGAAAGCCACTACGGCTGGGATGGCCTGGCCGAGCGGATTGCGATCAATTGCTTCAAGAATGACCAGTCGATCAAGTCATCCCTCAAGTTTCTGCGCAAGACGTCCTGGGCCAGAGAGAAGGTGGAGAAGCTGTACCTGGCGACCTTCGGATAAAAGCCAGGGCGTCTGGCTGCGTCGCGCACTCCCTGCGACAACCGACCACGCCTCCGAGCCCGCCTACCTTCCAACTATTTGATTTCCATCAAGGGGCGTCCCTTCCGCCACGCGTAGCCTGATCTTGAAGCTCGGTGGCAGTGTCAATACCGACGTTAGTCGGATGCTTTCACAGTCTCCCGGGCATGTTTCGACTCTGCACTGGCAGGGTCCCATCTGATCCAGGATCATACCCATGAGAGCCTTCCTTCTCTATTTCATCACCTTCTGCGGACTTGTCGGGCTGGGTGCGCCGGCAATGGCCGATCACCCCAGCGGCACCGCCAACGTCAAGCCCGTGCCGGATGTCGTCTTCACGCTGCGTACCGATATTGCCGACGGCAAGCTGGTTTATGTCAGTGAGGCTGGCCCGACCAAGGGGCAAGTGAACCCTGATCTGCGGGTCGCGGAAGATGCCGTGGTGCAAGTGAATATCGTCAACGGCGATGGCGCTCTTCATGACTTTGCCGTTCCCGATTTCAATGTCAAATCCGATCAGATTGGCGGCAAGGGCGCGGCGACCGCGATCGTGTTCCGGGCGAACAAGGGTGGTATCTACGAGTACCTGTGCAGCCTGCCCGGGCACAAGGCAGCGGGTATGTTCGGCAAGCTGATCGTGGGTGATGCCCAGGAAAAAGCGGGCAGTGAGTTCCCTGACCTGTCCAAGAACCCCAGTGAAGTGGGTGAGCCAGTCGGCAAGCGTGGACCCAAGGAACTTACTATTGACCTTGAAGCCACTGAAGTGGAAGGTCGTCTGAGCGATGGTGCGAGCTACAAGTTCTGGACCTTCAACAACACCGTACCGGGCCCGATGCTGCGGGTACGTGTGGGCGACACTGTGAACATCAACCTGAAAAACGCCGAGGACAGCGCCCATATCCACTCGGTCGACTTCCATGCCGTGACTGGCCCTGGTGGTGGTGCTGCGGTAACTCAGGTTGCTCCCGGCCATTCCAAGAGCTTCTCGTTCAAAGCCATGGCTCCCGGCCTGTATGTTTACCACTGTGCTACCCCCATGGTTGCGCAACATATCACCAACGGCATGTACGGCATGATCCTGGTCGAGCCTGAGGGCGGCCTGAGCGAAGTAGACCGCGAGTACTATGTGATGCAGGGCGAACTCTATACCGCGCAGCGTCACGGCTCGGCTGGCCTGCAGGAGTTCTCGCTGGACAAGCTGCTCGACGAGCGTCCCGAACACATGATGTTCAACGGCTCCATGGATGCCCTGTCGGCCACCCACAAGATGGAATCCAATGTTGACGAAACCGTGCGCATCTTCTTCGGTGTCGGTGGCCCCAACCTGGTATCCAGCTTCCATGTGATTGGCGAGATCTTCGACCGGGTATATGACCAGGCTTCCCTGACCAGCCCGCCGCTGACTGACGTGCAAACCACTCTGGTACCTCCGGGCGGCGCCACCATGGTCGAGTTCAAGACTGAGTACCCCGGCAAGTACATCCTGGTGGACCACGCGCTGTCCCGCGCCGAGAAAGGACTGGTAGGTCTGCTCCATGTCAACGGCAAAGCCGACGACACCATCTTCAAGTCCGACGAGAAGGTAGACCACAGCAGCGGTCATTGATTGACCGGTAGCAGTCAACGCCCCGGAAGCTCAGCACTCCGGGGCGTTTTTTTTGCCGGAAGCGAAGCTGGTGGGTACATCGGATCGAACTCCTGGTGTATCGAGACGCCAAATGGTTAGGGACCACCCGATGAACTATGTTCAGAAGCAGACAATACAGCGTGGATGGAGGTGACTTGGAGTCTTTATTTTTTGGCGGGACGCAGAGCCTGTTCCGTATTCTGATTGTCGGGGCGTTGGCATATGTCACCCTGGTTGTCTTTCTTCGGCTGGCGGGCAAGCGCACGCTGTCGAAGATGAATGCCTTTGACCTGGTCGTGACCGTCGCCCTCGGCTCCACCCTGGCGACGGTGCTGCTGACCAAAGACCTGGCGCTTGCTGATGGAGCAGTGGCCTTTGCTCTATTGATCGGACTGCAATACGTGGTGACCTGGTCCAGCGTACGGGTGCATTGGGTACGGCAACTGGTTACCGGAGAGCCATCGATGCTGCTGCATCGGGGGGTTCTGTTGTCGCCGGCGCTTCGCCGCACGCGGATCACCGAGGCCGAGGTCAGAGCCGCTGTGCGCGCGGCTGGGGTGGCCTCGCTCTCGGAGGTGGAAGCTGTGGTGTTGGAAACAGACGGCTCATTCAGCGTCATTAAGCAGAGCGCAGGAGATCGGTCCAGCCTTGCCGATGTGCGAGCGCCAGAGAGGAGCACGCAAGCGAACCGTGATCAGGGTTGATTCCTCGGGATTTGGGAGACGCGATGACCAGAAAACCATCGGAAGCCGAACAGCGCGCCATTCTCGCTCGGCTCGATAAGTTCAGCCGTTTCACCGATAGCAGCATTGGCCTGCCTTTCACCCGTTTCAAGATCGGCGTCGAGCCGATTATCGGGTTGGTGCCCGGTGTGGGCGACGTGATTGGCCTGGCGATGTCCGGCTATGTCTTGCTGGAGGCGCAGCGGGCGGGGGCGAGCAAGGAGGTGAAGCGGCGTATGCTGCGTAATATCGGCATCGACTTCGTGGGTGGGCTGATCCCCGTGTTTGGGGATGCCTTCGATGCCGTCTACAAAGCCAACAGCCGTAATACCCGTCTGCTGAGAAATTACCTGAACCAGCAGCTCGCGGTGGAGCCTGCACCGGCGCCCTTTCCCTGGAAGATATTGATCGGCTTGTCCGCCCTGTTTGCAGCCATTATTGCCGTGTTCGGGGTTCTGTTGTGAGGATGGCATGGGAGACTCGGGGCGGGGGCGCGGGCAGAGCCGTCCCAGCCTGCCATCCAAAACGAGAGTTTCGCGTTTCTGCTAGGCTGATGGGCAAACCGATTGTCGCGTTACGGTTTTTTCCGCCCTGACGCATGGATAAAGAGTGAATAAATGCCCATAGACCCTCCTGCCGAGGAGCGCAACGACGACGCTCAATCCAGTCATCACCCCTCTGCCATGGGGCCGATGCCTCCGCCGTTGGAACGTACCCGCTTTGGGGGCTCGCAGAAACGCCCTGGGCGCGCAGAAGATGACGACGCGCCAGTCTCCCGCGCCGATCTGAGCAAGGGCCCCCAGGAGCTGCTTGAGCACCGCACTTCCCGTACCAACTGGAGCGTGTTGATTGTCTCCTCGGTGGTGATCCTGCTTTTCTCAATCTGGGCGATCATGGCCCCGGATGAAGCCCGCACCACGATGAAGTCGACCGTGGACTGGATTGCGCTGAACCTCGGCTGGTATTACGTGGTGACCGTTACGCTGGTGATCGGCTTCGTGCTCTGGGTCGCCCTGTCCAAGGAGGGCAACGTGCGCCTCGGGCCGGACCATTCGCGCCCGCAGTACGGCCTCGGCACCTGGGTGGCGATGCTCTTCGCCGCCGGGGTCGGCATCGACATGCTGTTCTATTCGGTCACCGGCCCGGTGGTGCAGTACCTGTATCCGCCGTCGGGTGAGGGCGGTTCGCAGGCGGCGTTGCAGGACGCCGTGGTCTGGACCATGTTCCACTACGGCATCGCCGGCTGGTCGATGTATGCGCTGCTGGGCATGGCGATGGGGTATTTCGCCTATCGCTGGGGCATGCCGCTGTCGATTCGCGCAGCGCTCTACCCCCTGCTGGGCAAGCGGGTGCGCGGCCCGCTGGGCGATGGCATCAGTATCATCGCGCTGGTGGGCACCGTGTTTGGTGTAGCCACCTCCATGGGTATCGGCGTGGTGCTGCTGAGCGTCGGCTTTTCCCTGCTGTTCGGCCTGGAGCATGGGCTGGGACTGCAGATCGGCCTGGTGATCGGGGCGGTGGTGTTGACCATTGGCGCGACCACCTCGGGCGTGGACCGCGGCATCCGCTGGATCTCCGAGCTGAACCTGTGGAGCGCCGTGGCGATGATGGTGTACATCCTCGTCAGTGGCGAGACGGCCTTCCTGCTCAACGCGCTGACCGAGAACATCGGCCGGTTCCTCATGACCCTGCCGGCCCGTACCCTGCAGACCTTCGTTTATGAACCCGGTGGTTCGGAATGGATGGGCGGCTGGACGCTGTTCTTCTGGGCATTCTGGCTGGCCTGGGGGCCATTCGTCGGGGTGTTCCTGGCGCGTATTTCCCGCGGTCGTACGCTGCGCGAGTTCGTGATTGCCGCCATTACCGCGCCGGTGCTCTGCGACTTCATTATCGTCTCGCTGTTTGGCAACTCGGCGTTGTTCCAGGTGCTGCAGGGCAACCTGGGCTTTGCCGAGCTGGCAGTGGATAGCCCGGAGCAGGGTTGGTACGTGCTGCTCGGGATGTTCCCCGGGGCCATGTTCCTGATTGGTCTGGCGACCCTGTCGGGACTGCTGTTCTATCTGACCAGCGCCAACTCCGGTGCCATGGTCATGTCGAACTTCTCGGCGTCCATACCCGACCCAGCCCATGACGGCCCGAAATGGCTGCGAATTTTTTGGGCGATACTCACCGCAGTGCTGACCATTGCCATGCTGCTGGCTGGCGGCGTGACCACCATGGAATACGCCACGCTGATCTTCGCGCTGCCGGTGACCATCATCGCCTATCTGGTGATGGCATCCTTCCACAAGGTGCTGCGCATGGAGCGCGCCGAGCGCGAAGGCTTGGTACTGCACCGGCCCAGCGTCGCGCCGATTGGCGGCCATGTGCCGGAGCGCTCCTGGAAGCAGCGGCTGGAGCAGTTGCGTGCCTACCCCAGCCAGCGTCAGGTCACTCAGTTCCTTGACCGCACGGTGCGACCGGCGCTTGATGAGATAACCAACGAATTTCGCAAGCAGGGCTACAATGTCGAGCGGGACGTGATGCTGAACGTCTACCAGGTAGAGGAGCCGGTATTGCGGGTGACCATGGAGGACGTTCGCAGCTTTCATTACCAGGTAGCCATGGTGGAAGCACCCGTGCCGATGTTCACCGGCCGCATGTCCCGTGAGACCGACGTCTATTATCGGCTGGAGGTGTTTACCCAGACCGGCTCCGGCGGCTATGACCTGATGGGGCTCACCAAACAGCAGATCATCGATGATGTGCTGGACCGCTATGAAGCGCACCTGGCCTTTCTGACCCACTCCTCGGAGACCGCTACTGCGTCGGTATTGACGCCGACGGTGCTACCCAAGGACCAAACGCCGATACCCAAATCGGCAGACGATATCCAGGATCTGGACGAGAAGCCGGAGTGACGGGGCAGGGCTCAGCTGGTTACCGGGCCCTGCGCCAGTTGTTGCTGCACTATCTGCTCGAGCCTGCCACTGAGGCGCTTGCGCAGTTCCGCCTCGATCACCGGCAGGATTTCATCGATGACATCCTGCATGATCAACTGCGCCTCGTTCTGCAGGCGGGCTTCCATGCGCACTTCCCGCGCCCCGGTGTGCACACCCCCTTCGGGCACTCGCCCCATGCTCTGCTGCAGCAGTTGCTCGAGGTGAACGCGCTCGCCGGCCAGGCGCGCCAGTGACTCGTAGGGTAGAAAGGGGTTAGCCTGGGGGGTGGCCGCAGGCGTGTCGCTGCCGGAACTGATGATGTCCTGCAATAGCGGAATTTCGAGCGGTAGGTTGGGCTGCCGGTCTAGGGCGGAGTCAGGTTCATCCAGCAAGGTGCGGATGGACTCCAGATCCTTCAACAAGCGGGACGGCTCCGTGGGTTCGTGCTGCGTCATACATCATCCTGCTATCCGTATCTGATGAGTTTTCAGAGGATAGCCCCGTTTGCGGTAAAAACGAAATCGTTCCCGCGCCGGGGCGATGATCGGGTCGTGTTCGACCTCAAATACAGGTGCTGCCCCCATCCACCGGCAACGCGATACCGGTGGTGAAGGCGGCGCCGTCCGAGCACAGATAGAGTACCGCTGCGGCAATTTCCTCGGCCTTGCCGACGCGACCTGCCGGGTGCAACCGGGCGATGGAATCGACCCGCCGCGGTTCAAGCTCCACTGCGCGGCGATACATGTCGGTATCAATAACAGCGGGACAGACCGCGTTGACGCGGATACCCTGGCGCGCATACTCCACCGCAACCGAGCGGGTCAGACCCAATACAGCGTGCTTGCTGGCGGCATAGGCGCTCATCCTGGGCGCTGCGCCAAGTGCGGCAATCGAACCGGTGTTGACGATGGCGCCGCCACCGCCTTTTAGCATCAGCGGGATCTCGAAACGCATGCACTGCCAGACACCCTTGACGTTGACGTCCATGATGCGGTCAAAGACGGTCTCCTCGGCGTCGGCCAGCTTGCTCTGCTCGAACTCCACACCGGCATTGTTGAAAGCGCAGTCCAGGCGCCCGTAGGTGGTTTCGATCATGCCAATCAGCGCCTTGACCTGTTCGCCATCGACCACATTGCACTGGCTGAACTGGGCGTCACCGCCATTCTCGCGGATGCTGGCTGCTACCGCCTCGCCATTGACGCTGTCGATATCCGCCAGTACCAGGCGGGCACCCTCCGCAGCGAAGGCCAGTGCGGTTGCCTTGCCGATGCCGTTGGCGGCACCGGTAACCAATACCACCTTGCCGGAAAACGCTGAACCCATGAACTCTGCTCCTGAGCGATGCACGCAGCCCCGTGCTGCGCTGTGCAAGGATTGAGAATACCCTTATGTCCCTCCGGTTTGGGTTGGATCAGAGTTGTTGTTCAGGCGTCATGTTGTTCGTTGATGGATAGCCAGTAATGCCACCTCGCTTACCATCTTCGAAGTGCCTGCTGTGTTTGCCGGGCGCGCGATAGCCGATAAATAATCGAAGGGTATGGCACTATTTCGCCGTTTCGTTTATGTTCGAGTGAGGCAAGGGAATGCAGCACACCGCTCCATCTGGATAGGGACGGCTGTTCCTTGTCTGATTATAAAAACACAACAAGGACTGATGGAAATGACCGACAAAAAAATCCTTCCTGCTTTTCTACTTTGTTTCTTCCTGGGTATGTTTGGGGTGCACCGATTCTATGTTGGAAAAATTGGTACGGGTATTCTGCAGATAGTCACCCTGGGTGGCCTGGGAATCTGGGTGCTGATTGATTTCATTATGATCATTGTTGGCGCGTTTACCGACAAGAGTGGAAACAAGATTACCGAGTGGACTTGAGGGAAATGGTTCCCTGATATTGCCGAAGTGAAGAGGCCCTGCAGAGGGGGTTTGCTTGGCCTTCGCCTGATAAAAAATAAAACATTAAGGAAGTCCCATGTCGTCGATTACTGAGCTGAAAGATGCGGTAAATACAAAGACAATTAATCTAGTACTTTTATCGATCGCAACTGGTGGAATTTACCCAATATTATGGATTTACAGAAACACACCAGTGATCTCCTCGATTACCAAAAGGGTTGTTTCGGATGATGTGTTTATCATTTGGCTCGCTGTTTGCGTCGGTCTGGGTGCGGCACTAGTTGGAACTGGCGAAGAAGTCATGGATATTATCTCTGGACTTTTGTCATTTGCCGGACTGGTTCTGTATGTTGTGTGGGCTTTTAAAGCGAGGACGTCAATTCAGGAATATGCTCTTAATGAGCATAGAGTTGACCTGCGGATGAACGCTTTTTATACATTCTTTTTTAATATCTATTACATAAACTATTGCATAAATGATTTGCCTGAGGCCAAGCGCAGGCAAGAAGTTCTTTCCGGTGGTCAGACCACGCCAGCGCAGTCCTGATGGAGCGTGGAGGCGCGAAACCCGCTGCGCTCAGGTTTCGTGCCTCGCTTTCGATAGACAATGCCGGAACACCTGGACTTCAGGAGCCCCTTGCAGCCTGGCGCGTGATATCAAATTGACCTTGCAGGCAGTTTACCTTACTGTCTTTCTCAAATTGTGACGGCGCTGAAAGCGCCGTTTTACAGCGGTATTGATCAGGTTCTGGAGCAGGGATGCGCGGTGCATTGCTACGTAGCGGTAAAAGCGAGACTTTTACGGCTTTAGGGGAGACTGGGCAACCAGTCTATCGTGCGGCGCTGCAACTGCGCGAGGCGATCCGTCGCAAGGATCCAGATCTTGTCGAACATCTGGCAATACCGCAGAGCGACGAACTGGGCAACCGGATCGACTGGTACAGCGGGATCACCGGTGATGTGATTCCCTGGACGTCTGCCACCGAAGAAGAGCGCGCGCCGGCACGGCAACAGCTGGAGCGGCTCAAATCCGCGCTGGACGATCTCAGCGGCCGCTATCTCGGCAGCGAGCCGGGTGAGCAACAGGGCGACAAGGCCGTGTTCGGCAAGCTGCTCAAGCGCGTCGTCTATTTTCCCGATGAAAGCTTCGTCTACCTGGTGAACGGCAAGCCGGTGCTGACCTTCTGGGGCTTCCAACATGCCGATGCCGACCGCAGCCTGGAACCCCTGCATTGCCTGTATCCACCTGTTGAGCCCCCCACGCCCAGCGTCGCCGCGATACCTGCCCCCGCGGTGGCCTCTGCGCCGGCGGTGGCTGCTGTTGAGCCGGTGCCGCCCGTCGCTCGCCCCTGGTGGCGGCGTTGGTGGTGGTTGTGGCCGTTGCTCCTTCTACTGCTCGCGCTGCTGTTGCTCAGTCTGCTGCGTGGCTGTATGCCCAGTGCGAACCTGCCGGGCCTGCCCCAGGTTTCCTTACCGTCAATCTCTGCACCGGAGCTGCCCAGCCTGTCACTGCCCACGGGAGGATTGGGGGCGAATGGCTCCGGTGGCGGAGCTGGAGCGGACGCATCCGGCGCCCCGGGCACGCCTGGAGGCGATGCGGAGTCACCCGCAACCGAGCCCCCGGAGAGCAACGAGCCGGAGCCGAGCGAGAATCCTGGCGAAGAACTGCCAGCCGAGCCTGAACCGGAGCCGGAACAACCTGTAACTGAGCCAGAGGCTGAGGCGACAGAACCCCCGGCACGGCCCGAACCGCCCCAACTGCCCGAGGATCCGCAGGAACCGCTGACCATCCCGGATGGGCATGACGGCAACAGCTCGGCGGATTTCCTCAACGGTGACTGGCGCGCTGGCGCTGGCATTCAGGATCGCCGGACAGGCAAGCCGCTGCGATTGCAATACCGTTTCGATGACGGTAAAGGCGAGGTCACGGTGCGCCGTCCGGATGGTGTGAGCTGCTCGGGTCCGGTAACCGCCGCCATGAACGACGGCAGCCTGGCTATCGACAGCCAGGGCCAGGCAGTGTGTGGCGATGGCAGTCATTACGATATGCCACAGGTCACCTGCGCCCAGGGCGCACAGAATATTGCGGATTGTACGGGCAACTACGGAAGCGAAAGCTTTCCGATGTCCATGCGCCGCGCTGGCGAATAAGACTGGATGAATCACAATGTTGCCTGAAGTCACCCAATTCGAAGAAACCGTTACCCTGATCAGTGATACCGGCATCCAATTCATGGATTTTGCGTTGTCGCTGGATCTTCGCAGGGAGCCGCCGGGTGAGTTTGCGCCCTTGACCAGCGGCTTGCTGACGCGGTTGTTGTACAACGAAGAGAAGGATTTCTATTTCTACGAGCCTGAGCCGGAGAAAATCGAGAAAACCAGGCCTGCCTTCAGTCTCGACATGAAGAGCAGCCTGGAGCTGCTCGACGGCCTCTGGCTGCCGCTGCCTTTCTTCCGTTTCATGCCACCTCACCGCTTTGACGAGGGTCCCAGTAACTGGGCGCGCATGCGGGTGGTCAGGTTGCCCGAGCCGGATATCGACGGCAACAGCCATCGGCTGACACTGGCCTTTGATAGCCGGGTCATGCCTCGCCAGGACGGCACCGCGTATCTGGCGCCCAACCACGAAGACGTCAGCTCCGGCGTCGCCTTCCGGCTGGCCTGCAGCATCCGTGACACCCGCTGGTTCCTTGATCAGGGATGGGTGAAGGAATGGTTATTGGAAGTCTTCCGCGAGGGCAACGAGCATCGCCCGCGCGATGAAGTTGACGTCGAGGTGCGTGAAAATCACCACCTGGGACACTATCTGAACCTGATCAGTCTGATGGCCCGCCCGGTCGCCGCACAGCAGACCAACGCCCGCGCCAAGGTGGAAGTTCCCGAAGTACGAGTGGTGGCCAACGAGGTCAACGGGCAGGTCAAACCGATCCCCGTGGATCTGGTGCTGGACGTCGGCAACTCGCGCACCTGCGGTATTCTGGTGGAGAATCACGGCCAGGCGGGCACCGGGCTCAAGCAGAACTATGTCCTGGAGCTGCGCGACCTGATCACGCCCGAACATGTCTACAACCAACCCTTCGAAAGCCGTGTGGAATTCGCCCAGGCGTCCTTCGGCAAGGATCAGTTCTCGGTCAAGAGCGGTCGTCACGACGCCTTTCAATGGCCAACCATTGCTCGAATCGGCAGTGAAGCCGGGCGGCTGGCCAGTCGTCGACGCGGCACAGAGGGCTCGACCGGCCTGACCAGCCCCAAACGTTACCTGTGGGATGAAAACCCCTACGGACACGGCTGGCGCTTCAACTGTTCCCATACCAGGGGTGACAGCGAGCCCTATGCTACCGCCGCACCCTTCTCACATCTGATCAACGAGACCGGCGAGGCGCTGTACAGCCTTGAAGAAGATGATCGTCTGCCGGTTTTCATGCCGCGTTATTCGCGCAGCTCGCTGATGACCTTCATGTTGGCCGAAGTACTGGCTCAGGCGCTGTCGCAGATCAACAGCCCGGCCCAGCGGGCGCGTCAGGGTCACACACGCGTACCGCGTCAGCTCAACAGCGTTATTCTCACCGTGCCGCCGGGCATGCCCCAGGCTGAACGCAGCATTCTCAACGAACGTATGTTGCAGGCTATCGGGCTGGTCTGGAAAAGCCTTGGCTGGCATGCCGGCGAGGAAGATCCTCACGAGGAAGAAGTCAGCAGCGCCCGCACGCCGATTCCGAGCATTCGTGTCGAGTGGGACGAAGCTTCCTGTGGCCAGTTGGTCTATCTCTATACCGAAATCAATGAGAATTTTGCCGGCCACCCGGAAGAGTTCTTTGCCACCCTGGCGCGTCCTGACAAGACTGACCGCGAACGCATCACCCTCGCCACCATCGACATTGGCGGCGGCACCACTGACCTGGTGATCACTGATTACCGGTTGGACCGCGCCGGCAATGGCGGCAGCGGCAGCAACGTACATATTGTGCCGGAACAGCGCTTTCGCGACGGTTTCAAGGTGGCAGGCGACGACATTCTGCTGGACGTGATCCAGGACTTCATCCTGCCGAGCTTTGAGAAGGCGTTGCGCCTTGCTGGAGTGCCGAGCCCGGGCGCGCTGATGTCGCGTCTGTGCGGTGACGAGTCGGTCAGTGCTCAGGACGCGATCCTGCGCCAGCAGCTCAACCTGCAGGTGTTCACCCCTCTGGGTCTGGCGCTGCTCAAAGCCTACGAAGAATACGATCCTGAGTATCCGCAGGAGGCCGTCAGTCATACCTACAGCGAACTCCTCGGCGAGCAGGCGGTGAGTGACAGCGTGTGGGAATATGTCTGCAGCGCGGTACGCCGGGCGGTGGGCGGACAGACGTTGTTCGACCTGCTGCAGGTGCCGGTCAGCTTTGATCTGCAACAACTGCACGGAGCCTTCCTCAACGACAGGATCAACCTGACCAAAACGCTCAGTGCCTTGTGTGAAGTGATCTTCCAGTATCCGTGCGACATGCTGCTGCTGACCGGCCGCCCTTCGCGTCTGCCCGGTGTACAGGCATTCATCCGCAAGATGCTGCCGCTGCCGCCCGGGCGCATCCTGCCGCTGCAAAACTACCGTACCGGCGGCTGGTATCCGTTTCACAAGAGCGGCCTGATCGATGATCCAAAAAGCACTGCTTCAGTCGGCGCCATGTTGTGCTTGCTGTGCGCCAACCACAGCGTACCGAATTTCTATTTTCGTTCAGCCGCACTCAAGCCCTATTCGACCATCAAGCACATCGGTGTTATCGACCTGAACAACGTCATCAAGAATGCCGATGTGCTCTATCGCGATATCGCCTCGGAGGAGGGCAAGATCAGCTTGCCCCTGATCGGCGTAGGCGATGATGCCGACACCCCGCAGCTGGAAATGCGCGGTGACCTGCGGCTGGGTTTCCGTCAGCTGACCGCCGAGCGGTGGGCTGCATCGCCGTTGTATACGCTGCGCTTCACCAAGGCCGGCCGCGAGAAATTTTCCCGGGCTGATGCCGAGGGAGAGGCACCGCTGTTGAAGGTTCGCTTCCAGATTGACACCCGTGACCGGCGTGTCCGCAAACAGGGGCTCATCAGCGACCGGCTGGCCATCGCAAATGTCGAATCGAACAGCAACAGGGTGGTTTTCAATCCGCGCAGTGATCTGGAGCTGGAGCTCAATACCATGCTCGACGCGGGGCTGAGCGATACCAAGTATTGGCTGGACAGCGGAAGTGTGAAACGCAAATGAACAAACTGACTGACAAACAGCAGCAACTGAGCTCCGCTTGGGCGGCAGTTCACGAGGGTGCCGGCCAGGCCCTGGAATGGATTCGCGAAGTACGTGGTAATGCGCCGCGTCTGGACAGCGAGGCCGACAGTTTCAACCTCAAACTGCACCGCGCACGCAATATTGCACGGAGTCTGGGCCGGGTAGCCGGTACACCCATGACTATCGGTTTCTTCGGTCTCTCCCAAGCTGGCAAGTCGTACCTGATTTCGGCATTGGCGGCGAGTGATAACGGCAAGCTGGTGACCAATTACGGCGGCGCCGAGCTGGACTTCATCAAGCATGTGAATCCACCCGGCGGCGGCAAGGAGGCCACCGGTCTGGTCACCCGCTTCAGTCGCACAGCGCAGTCTGGACCAAGCAGCCATCCAGTAGAACTCAAGCTGTTCAGCGAGATTGAGCTAGCCAAGATCCTGGCCAACGCGTGGTTTAACGATTTCAATCAGGAGCTGGTCGATTACGAACTCGACGAGCCGCGCATCACAAGCATTCTCAAACGCTTTGAAAGCGGCGCAGCGAATGTGGCACAGGCGGGGGTCAGTGCTGATGACGTGGTATCGCTGTGGGACTATCTGCGCGATAACTTCGAGAAATCGATCCGCAAGCTGGAGCACCAGTACTGGCCGCGGGCGATAGAGCTTGCGCCTGGTCTGAACTGCAGCCAGCGCGCCGAGTTGTTCTCGATTCTCTGGGGTGAACAGCCTGAGCTGACCGATCTTTATGTCCAGCTGGCTTCCACGCTGCAGCGTCTGGGCCATACGGCACGGGTTTTTGCGCCGTTGAGCGTGCTGGTCAGCCGTGACGGCGAAGGCTATTCC
Organism: Pseudomonas saudimassiliensis; assembly: GCF_000939975.1. GTDB lineage: Bacteria > Pseudomonadota > Gammaproteobacteria > Pseudomonadales > Pseudomonadaceae > Halopseudomonas > Halopseudomonas saudimassiliensis. The sequence continues at coordinate 109,473 of NZ_LK391969.1, forward strand.
CAGCGCGACAGCATAATGAACGTGGACATGCTCGAGCGCCTGGGTAGCAATCGCGATCTGCCGGTCGACGTCTGCCCAGCGCCAGGCGAAAGTCTGCTTCCGCCAGTCAGTATTGCGGTGGTGCAGCTGGCCGCGCTGACCGCCGAGATGATCTTTCCGCTGGTCAACCCGACCCGCGACCCGCATGTAGAACAGGTTGATCTGCTGGACTTTCCCGGTTATCGCGGACGCCTGGGCATCCGCTCGGTCAGCGAGGCGGGTAACCAGGCCAGTGCTCAGGGCGGCAACCCGGTATCGCAGCTGCTGTTGCGCGGTAAGGTCGCCTATCTGTTCGAGCGCTACACCGACAGCCAGGAAATGAACAGTCTGGTGGTCTGTACCAGCTCGTCCAAACAGATCGACGTCAAGGATGTCGGGCCGGTACTCACCCGCTGGATCGAGAAGACTCAGGGGGCCACCGCTCAGGAACGGGGCAGACGGACCTCGGGCCTGATCTGGGCGCTGACGATGTTTGATATGCAGATCGGCGCCATGCTCGAACAGGATGAAAGCATGGTGCGTGAGGGCTGGGACGGGCTGCTCAAGAAGACCATGCTGGAGCGCTTCGGCCAGTACGAATGGATCCAGAACTGGGCGGGCCAGCCGTTCAACAATACCTATCTGGTGCGCAAGCCGCGCCTGCCAATGGCCACCTTCGTTGAAATGGCCGAAGAAACCTACGATGAACTGGGCATGGTTGCGCGCTATGAGGAGCAATTGCAGCTGCTCGGTCGCACCTTTGTTGACGCGCCAGCGGTGTGTGATCACATCGCCCAGCCAGCAGCGGCCTGGCAAGCGATGATGGCGCTGAACGACGGCGGCATCGCACGCATCAGCCAGTATCTGGGCCAGGTCGCCAACCTGGATTTCAAACTCAATCGCATCGAAGAGCAGCTGGAGCGTTGTCAGAATGAGCTGCTGCACAGCCTCAACGGCTGGTATCACAAGGACGGTGCAGGTGCCCTTGCGCTCAAGCGGACTCAGGCAAAGATGATCCTGCAAGACCTGGGTCACAGACTGCCGGTACTCGGCGAGCTGATCGATCATCTGCAACTACCCAGCGACAGCGTGCGTGATCTCTATCTGAGCGGGGCCTACGAAGTAGAAGAGGAAGCGCTCGAAGAGTCTGAAGAAGCCGCCCAGACCGCTCCGCAGAGTCTGTACGGCAGCGATGGCGGCTTCGATTTCGGCGACGTGTTCGGCGCTGACAGCAAGACCGACGTACCCACCAGCAAAGTACCGGCTCCGCAGCCGCAGGGCAGCGAACACCGTTTCGCCAGGGCCGTATTCAAGGCCTGGATCAGCCATCTTCGCGAACTCGGCAACCGCCAGAGCCTGCTCACCCTGCTGGGCCTGAATCACAAGGTGGTAGAGGCGGTGGTCGATGAACTCATCACCGCCGCCTACCGCCTCAAGGTACCCGAACAGCTCAGCAATGCCCTGCAGCAACGCGTGCAGAGCGGCGCGCGGCGCGATCAACTGGTGCAGCGCCAGGTGCTGATCGTGCAACTGGTGTTGCGCGACTATGTGTCTTGGTTCGGCAACCTGAACAAGCCATTGGAAGAGCGACCCAAGAGCCTGATCGGCAGCAAGGATCATCTGTTCGCCTTCTATCGCCATCCGCAACCGGGCCAGTTGCCCGAGCTGCCAGCGCAACCCGCCAGCCAGTCCAAGCTGTTCCTCGGTGACTGGCTTTCCGGGCTGGCCAGCATTACCCAGGACAACGCCGGGCACAGCGCCGGACGCGAAATTACCATTGAACAGAATGAATGGCTGGGCCGCGTGCTGCAGTCCTTCCAAGCGAGATAAGCCATGCCCATACGAGTTGATCTGCTGGCCTTCGAGCCGAACATTCCCGGTCAGGCCCGTCTGGCGGTAAAGAAGTGGCAGGGCGCCAGCGAGGGGCTGGAGTTTTCCATCCAGCGCAACCAGGACCAGCTCTATCTGCAGGGCAACCAGCAGTGGAGCAATAATCCGTTCTGGTTTCAGATATCGCAGTTCAAGCAGGGTGACGACGGGGAGGTGCTGGAAGCGCCGGTCGGCCCGGAGCTGGTTGATCCCTTGCTGGAGAACAGCGGCAGCTCCAATTTTCGCATGGAGTTGCGCGAACTTGACGGCGGTCTCAGCGATCAGGGTGTGGTGCGCCCGGCGCAAGGTCTGTTGTCGTCCAGCGCCGGCGGCGACACCCGCTCCATCTATGACGGTGGCGAGCTCAGCGTCGTACCGGAGACGCTGGCCGCGCCGGAAATTCCCGATCTGCCAGAGTTGACATTGCCTGAACCGGAACCCGCTCCCGAGCGGGTCAGCGTCGAACCTGTTGGCGCCCAAGCTGCCAGCCCAGCGCCGGTGACCAGCAAGCGCAATCTGGTGCCGCTGTTTCTGGGTGTGCTGATCTTGCTGGCTGTTACCCTGGGCCTCTGGTTCTGGCTGAAAAAGCCAGTCGCCGAAGCGACGCTCGACGTAGCACCAGCACCAGGACTCGCCATCACCAGCGAATCTGGAGCGGCTGGCCCTTGTACGCTGGAAAGCATGGCTAGCCAGAGCGAGCTGAGCTTTGTGCAGAACTGCATCCGCGAGGCACCGGACAGCGCCGCGTTGCTGGAAATCATCACCACCGCCAAGCAAGCCGGCCATTGCGGAATCGCCCAGCGTCTTTATGCCAACCGCGCCCAGGCCGGTGACGTACAGATCGCCCACGCTTATGCCCGCGAATACGATCCGCAGTTCCATCAGCCCAGTACCTGCTTCGCTGAGCCTGACGCTGCGACGGCGGCCTATTGGTACGAAACCATCCTTGTTTCAGATCCGGACGATGTCCAGGCCGCCCAACGTTTTGAGGAGTTGCAGCCGTGAACCTGCGTATTGCTGGTGCAGCCCTGTTGTTGTGTGTCAGCGCCGGTCTGCAGGCGGCGGACAAGCCCCTGTTGCAGCAGGGCAAGAAGACGCTGTTCCAGCGCGTGCTGACGACCCCCAATTGCCAGCTGGGTGCTGATCCTGGTGGCAGCGGTGAAATTCAGCCGGCATTCAGTCGCTTCTACGTTTATGAGCGGGCGCAGGCTGGCAACGCCGAGTGGCTGCGCGTTGGCCCGGACAGTTACGGCAAGACCATTGGCTGGCTGCCTGCCGCCTGCACCGTGGATTGGAAGATGCAGCTGACACTTGCCTTCACCAACCCAGCCAACCGGGATCGACTGCTGTTTTTCAAGGAGCGAAAGGCGCTGGAAGATATCATTGATGCGCCCGACCCGGTCAGTCATATCGCGCCGTTGCGCGCCAGGCTCAAACAGGGTCAGACGGCACCGGGCGTGCTGGCCCAGGAGCCGGAGTTCTTTGTCGATCTACAGAAACAGTTCTACCTGCTCCCCGTACTCAGCGGCGAAGAGGTGATGAGCGAAGAAGGGTTTCGCATGCGCCTGCTTAACGTGGCTTCGGTGAGCAAGGCCGAAGGGTTGGACGCCCCGGGCGGTTCTGCAGCGCCTGGCGGCAATACGCCTTCCAATATCAGCAGCCAGCTCAAGGAGTTCAGCGCGGCGGTTGTATTCGTCATCGACTCGACCATTTCCATGGATCCGTATATCGAGCGCACACGCGAAGCCATCAACAAGGTGTATGAGCAGGTAGCGCGGGAGAAGCTCGGTAACCAGGTCAAGTTCGGTCTGGTTGCCTTCCGTTCCAATACCCAGGCGGTGCCGGGGCTGGAGTACGTCAGCAAGATGTACGCTGACCCGAACACCGTTCAGGATCGCGCCGACTTCATGGCCAAGGTCGCCGACCTCCGGCAGGCCAGGGTATCGAGCAGCAGTTTTGATGAGGACGCCTATTCCGGCGTCATGCACGCTATCGATCAGGTCGACTGGAGCCAGTTCGGCGCCCGTTATGTAGTGCTGATCAGTGATGCGGGCGCTATCGACGGCGATAACCAGCTCTCGGGTACCGGGCTCAACGCCGAGCAGGTGCGGATCGAAGCCAGCAATCCCGGTGTGGCGATTTACACTCTGCACCTGAAAACCGCTGCCGGCCTGAAAAACCACGGCAGGGCAGAGGCTCAGTATCAGGCTCTGTCGACCTATCCAGGCACCAACACTTCGCTGTACTACCCGGTCAACGCCGGCGACGTCGATGCGTTCGGGCGCAAGGTTGATGCGCTGGCCAGCGCTATCACCAGCCAGGTCAAGGCGGCGTACATGGGCGAAGAAGCCATCGGCAGCGCGCTTAACGCCAGGGCGGAACCGGCAGCGGCCAGCAGCGAAGAGCAGAAGATGCTCGACGATGCCGCTCTGATCGGTCACGCCATGCAACTGGCCTACCTTGGACAGAAGACCGGTACCCAGGCGCCGCCGGTATTCCAGGCCTGGATCAGCGACCGTGACCTGATCAAGCAGAACCTGCCGACCACTGATGTGCGCGTGCTGTTGACCAAGTCCCAGCTGAGTGATCTGAGCGACGTACTCAAGCAGATCCTCGATGCTGCCAACCAGGGACTGATCTCGCCCAGCGAGATGTTCGAGCGCCTGCGTTCGGTAGCAGCCACTATGGGCGCCGACCCCAACCAGCTGAAGCAGAGTGACAGTACCCGCCTGGCCGAACTCGGTATGCTCGGCGAGTATCTGGAAGACCTTCCTTACCAGAGCGAGGTACTCAACCTCGACGAGGACACCTGGAAGAGCTGGGACGGGCTGGCGCAGGAACGGTTCATTCGCACGTTGAGCACCAAGCTGCGCCATTACCAGCGCTACAACGCCGATGTTGATCGCTGGGTGGCGCTGGCCAGGGACAGCGACGCGCGCGATAACGTGTATCCCGTGCCGCTAGAAATGATGCCTTGATTCATGCTCGATATTCAGGAATTACGGGTCGCCCGGGGCGACGGCGCGCAGGCGCATCGCGTTTGCCTGCCGGCCTTGCAGCTGGGGCGTGGCGAGATCCGCGCGATCACCGGTGAGAGCGGCTGTGGCAAGAGCACGCTGCTCGAAGCCATCGGCCTGCTACTGAAGCCGCAGCAGCTTGCGCATTACCGACTGGGCCGGGAAGGTCGGGATATCTGTCAGCTGCTGAGTGCTGATAACCAGCCAGCGTTGTCAGAGGTGCGTGCGCGGCAACTTGGTTTTGTGTTGCAGAACGGCGGCCTGCTGCCGTTTCTCAAGGTGCGCGACAATATCAGCCTGCCGCGCCGCCTGCTCGGCCTGCCAGCGCGCAGCGCCCATGTCGAAACGGCCGTGGACGTGCTGCGTTTGCAACCCTTGCTCGACAAGTACCCGCAGGCGCTGTCCATCGGCGAGCGTCAGCGCGTGGCCTGTGTGCGCGCAATAGCACATGAGCCGTTATTGCTGCTGGCTGATGAGCCCACTGCGGCGCTTGATCCGATCAACGCGCGCCGACTGTTCGAGCTGCTGCTGGGCCTGGTGCGAGAGCTGGGGCTGAGTGCATTGGTGGTCTCCCATGACTGGACGCTGATTGATGAGTTCGGCCTGGCGCGTCTGGGTGCGGTCAGCAGCGAAGGGGAGACACGCTTTGTCCCTATGTCTTGATCGTTTTTTTCTACTCGGCAAGCTGGCCTTGAGCGACCTGTGGCACGACCGCAAGGTATCTCTGTGTGTCGCCGCCTCGCTGATGGCGGTAATAGCACCCTTGCTGCTGCTGTTCGGACTCAAGCACGGTGTGGTCAGCCAGCTGCAGGACGAGTTGGTGACGGATCCGCGTAACCTGGAAATCCGGTTGTTGAGCAGCGGCAGTTACGACCGTGCCTGGCTTGCCGAGCTGCAGCAGCGTCCGGAAACCGGCTTCGCCATCGGCCAGACGCGCTCATTGAATACCCAGGCAGACCTGTTGGCAGACAACAGACGGTTTGTCGAGAATGCCGAAATCATTCCCACCCAGGCGGGCGATCCGCTGCTCAATACGCCGTTGAGTGCATTGAGCGGCAACCAGGTGATTCTCAGCGCCCGCGCCGCCGAGCGTCTGGCGTTGCAGCCCGGCGATTCGCTGCGATTGCGCGTCACGCGCAGGCTGGAGGGCGTCACTGAGCGTGGCGAGCAGTCGCTCGACGTGGTGGCGGTGCTGGAAGCGGCGCGCTTCGGTCGTCCGGCCGCCTTCGTTGCGCCTGAGCTGTTGATGGGGCTGGAACACTTTCGCGATGGCTATCGGACGCCTGCGCTGGGTGCCCACAATGGCAAGTCGGCCGAAGACCTGGTGCCCGGCTATGCCCGTGCGCGACTCTATGCGCGGGATATCGACAGCGTCGCGCCCCTTGAGCGCTGGCTGAATGAACAACACATCGAAACCGCCAGCCGCCTCGCCGAGATTGAGGCGGTCAAGGCTATCAACCATGTACTGGGGGTGATCTTCGGGGTGATCGCCGGCGCTTCACTGGTTGGCTGCATTGCCTCGCTGGTGGGCGCCTTCCTGGCCAATATTGACCGCAAGCGGCGCAGCCTGGCACTGCTGCGTCTGCTGGGATTTCAGCGCGGAGCGGTGGCCGGTTATCTGGTGTTGCAGGCGCTGTTTCTGGGCAGCGCCGGGTATTTCAGTGGTCTCGCCTGCTATGGGGTCGGCCGCCTGTTGTTCAATCGGCTGTTGGGCAGCAGCCAGGCCACCGGCACCTTCGCCTGCGATATCACTTTCTGGCACGGGCTGATCGCCCTGTTGCTGGCGTTGCTGGTGGCAGCGCTGGTAGCCCTCGTCGGCGCCCTGCGCGCCATCAGCATTGAACCTGCGGAGAGTCTGCGTGAACTCTAGAAAGATCGGTCGTTTACTGTTGTTACCGCTCGGGCTGGCCTGCACTCAAGCCGTTGCCAGCTGGGATGAGAAGCACTACAACCCCATGCCTGCACCCGACGACGTCGTCCTGCCCATGCCCTGCGACGGTTCCATGGTGTTTCGCAAGGTGCATATCCCGGTAGTCGGTCCACTGGACGACTATCCGATCAATATCGGCCAGGACAGTGCCGAATGGGGCTATGTCGAACAGACCCGCCCAGCCCATATTGCCGGGAGCTTCACCGCCGGCGGCAAGCAGAATTCACGCTACTACCTGCTGGCCAAGTATGAAATGAGTCAGCTGCAGTACCGCGCCCTGACCGACGAGAGCTGCCCGACGCCCTCCAACAAACTGCGCCTGCCGGTGGTATCGGTCAGCTGGCTGGAGGCGTTACAGGCGGCTGATCGTTATAACCTGTGGTTGCGTGAACACGCAGCGGACAGATTACCCAGGGAAGACGGTGCGCTGGGTTTTGTACGCCTGCCGACCGAGATCGAATGGGAGTTTGCCGCACGCGGGGGGTTGGAGGTGGGTACCGCTGAATTCCGCGACAGCCGCTACCCCATGGCCGAAGGGCTGAACGGCCATGAATGGTTTGCCGGTTCGCAATCGGCCAACGGCCAGCTGCAGTTGTCGGGTCTGCTTAAACCCAACCCGCTGGGCCTGCACGATATGCTCGGCAACGCGGATGAAATGATCTTCGAGCCATTTCGCTTGAACAAGCTCGACCGTCAGCATGGCCAGGCCGGCGGCTACGTGGTGCGTGGCGGTAACTACCTGACTGCGCAGAGTGAAATGCGCACCGCACTGCGCAAGGAAGAACCCTACTACAACGCCACCGGCCAGGTGAAGAACCGTACCAGCGGCCTGCGCCTGGCGCTGGTCTCGCCGACCCTCACTTCCCGCGAGCGGGTCGCCAGCATCGAAAGCAGCTGGAAGAAACTCGGTAGCGGCTCTGACGAGTCTGCGGCGGCGGATAAGGGCGCGGTGCAGACGCTCGAAGCGCTGGCCTCCGGCATAGAAGATCAGGCTCTGAAGGATCAGCTCAAGACACTTGAAAACCAGCTGCGCGCCAGCAACCAGCAGCAGGAGGAAGCTCGCGATCAGGCCATTCGCGCCAGCCTCAATCTCGGCGCCTTCCTGTGCACCAAAATGCTCGATGACGGCCAGTACATGGATTTCCTGCAGAAGAATTACGACCTCAATTGTGCCGCTGAGGATCAGGATTCCAGTTGCCCGATGCGCAAGGTCAAGCTGGATGAGCAGCAGGATCGTCTGCACAAGCTCAGTCGCTACTACGCCAGCAGTCTGGTGGAGTCCGCCACGCTTTATGGTCATCCGCTATTGGCAAAACAGCTTCCAGTGATGGAGGAGCTCATCGGTCGCAATCGGCAGCTGCAGGAGCTGACGCCCTACTTGCGCACCCACTGGGCTAACCAGAATGCCTTTCTGCAGAGCCACAGGATCGATACCAATGCCTGGCTTGAGAACTGCAAGAACGTATCCCGATAACAAGCAAAAATTACTGCGCCAACGCATAAGGAGTAACAACATGAAAATGACCCAGGGTGGGTTTTCCAAGGCTGTTTTCGGCTTCATCATGGCCGGCACCATTCTGCTGAGCGGGTGTGCCAGCACCGGTAGCGCCTTGACCGGTAATTCGGTATCCGCTGACCCGCGTCTGACGCAGGGGAACGATGCGACCTTCTTCAGCAAATCCGGTTTCACAGCCTGTGCCGGTGCCGCCGGCGTCGGGGTACTGGCCTGTGCGCTTTCCAACGCCAGCGACAAGGGAAAATGCGCGATCATCGCGGGCATCTCGGCCTGTGGCGTGGCCATGGGGGCAAACTATTACTACGACCAGCGCCGCGGTCAGTATGCCAATACGGCTGAGCGGCTGCAGGTGATGAGCGCTGATATCCAGAAAGATACCGAGAATGTCGTCGCTCGTACCGAAACCATGCAGCGTGTCATCCGCGATGACGAACAGAGCATTGCCGCCATCCAGAAAGCGATCAAGGCCAACCAGTTGGATACGGTTAAAGCCGAGCAGGAGCTGGCCGGCATCGACAAGAACCTGGTAGTGATGCGCAAGGAACTGGGCAACATGCGGGCCAAGGTCAGCGAGTATGAAAAGACTGCCAAGCTCGAGCGGGAAGCTGGTGCGGGCGCCGAGGTGGTCAGGATCGAACAGGAAATCGGCCAGATGAACCGCAAGGTCGCTGCGCTGCAACAGGAAGTTGATGGCCTCTACAGCCAGCGCTCCGCGATTACTCTGGGTTGAGATGAGGCATATGAACTTACGACTGTTATTTCCCGCTGTTGTGGGGTTAACCCTTGCTGGCTGCGCCACCGCCCCGGCGGATTGCACCTTTGCTGATCGTGATCCAAGTCTGATTGCAAAGGTTCGTTGCGATCATTCCGGCGGTTACAGCGAACAGGTACGTTTGCGTGAACAGGAGCTGCTGGATGCCCGCGCGGAAAATGAACTCTTTCACCGGGTTTATGAAGAGATCAAGGCGCAGCAGCAGGCTACTCGCCAGAGCCTCGAAGCCCAGCGAGCACATCAGGCAAGCCTGCTGCAATCACTGAACGCGTTGCTGATTCAGCTCAAGACCAGGCACGCCCATAAAAGCGAGGTTCAGCAGCAGATCACCAGCCTGGAACAGGAGCTCAGGCTGAGTCCCTCCGGTACTGGCAATCCCGCCGATGTTGAAGCGCGCCGGCAGGAGCTCAGGGAGCTTCAGCAGAAGGTCAGCCGTCTGCAGCTGAGCCTGGGTTACGAGTAACCGGCCCATGCTTTCCCGAGGCCGTCACTGACGGCCTTCATTTCTCAGGAATTCACTTGATGCAGCGGGTGACACGCGACGCGATAACCTATCCCCGGCAGGCACTCTCGGCGCTGGATGCCAAGGTCGAACTGATACGCCGGCATTTCCCGCCGAGCATTGCCAGTCTCTACGCTGTGCCGCGCACAGGTGAGGACGGCAGCCTGCAGTGGTGGTCCGGCCTGGGCGGCCAGCCGCACCTCTATGCTGAGTTGAGCAATGACCAGCAAGGTCGCTTGCTGGAGAAATACCAGCAGCGCCAGCACGCCATCGGCAACCTGGCAGGCGAGCTGCAGAGACGCGGCATGGAACAGGATGCTGAGCGTTTACGCAGCCTGATCGGTCCGCCGGATCTGGCCAATCTGTACAGCCTCAACGATGAGCCGCTGGTCGTGCGTTGGGGGCTGCCACCGCCGCCTGTGGTTACGTCCGCCGCGCCTGCACCGCCGCCGCGGGTGGACCCTGTGCCCGCCAGAGCCTGGTGGCTGCGCCTGCGGTTGTCATGGCTACTCTTGCCCCTGCTGTTGTTGCTGCTGCTCTGGCTGGCCTGGTTCTGGCGGGGTTACCTGTTAAATCTGGTTCATCCCGCGTCCATGACCAGTTACGCCTGTCACCCAGAAGGCACGCGCCCACCGGATTTCGCGGTAGTGCTGGATACCTCCGGTTCGATGAACTTCAATATCGACGCCACGCCTGACGACGAGCTGTGGATGAACAACATAGGCGATCGTCTGCCGGTTACCAATCCTCGTCAGGTTCGTATTCTCAGTGAGCCGACCCGTTTGAGCGTCGCCAAGCAGGCCTTCTCCGGCATGCTTGAACACCTTCACTCTGATGTTGACACCCGTTTGATCACCTTTGACGGCTGCTATAACCAGATCGATCATGGTTTATATGACGACAGCAAGCGGGCGCTGCTCCAGCACAGGGTGCATCAGCTCGAAGCCGCTGCCGGTACGCCGCTGGCCAGTAGTCTGGAAGCGGCCGCCAGCAGGGTAGATGGGCGTCTGCGCGATGCGCTGGTGGTGATGTTCGTTGACGGTGAAGATGGCTGCGGGCGCAATGCCTGCGCCGTATCCCGCAGTATCGCCCGTCAGCAACCGCGCTTGCGGGTCAATGTGGTCAACATCAGCGATAGCGAGCTTTCCAACTGCATCGCGGACAACACGGGCGGGCGTGTGTATACCGCACGGGACGCAGACCAGGTGACAAGTATGCTGCGTGAAGCCAGCCAGGAAGTGTCCGCCAGCCCGCAATGCCCTTGAGCGCCTCCCATCCAGAGTCGAGCGCTGGATGGGAGGTGGATGTTACTGACGTGCGTACGTGGGTGAGCGGGGGCCCTGGAGGATCCCGTTAGGCATGCCTGCCGACAGCAGCCGGGTGCTGGTGATTCCCGCAATCTGGTGGCTGCGATCACTGAGAGAGTTGGCGACCTGGTCCACCAATGCCTGCACCAGCATGCCAACCAGTCCTCCAGTGGAGTTGTTGTTCTGCTCGGTGCTGGATGCGGTGGCGGCTCCTTTCCAGAGCAACTTGCCGTTACGCATATCAATCAGGGATGCTTCAGCCGTGACCCGGGTATCGCTGGCCAGTAGCTGGTAGCTGGTGCCGTACTGGTTGACGGTGATGTACAGGGCGGCGTCAGCACCGAATACCTCGTACAGCTTGTCCAGTGGCAGGCCCTGAATGTCTTCAGGGTTGACCATGCCGTTTTCACGGAAGGTCTCATCCACTACGGCGACTGGAAGTACGTAGTAGCCGGATTCGGCGAGTGGGTAGGTGACTTGAGAGAGAAAGCTGTAGCTGGCTTTGACATCAAGCGATCGATTGACTGGGGGTAATACCACGATGGAGCGTGGATTGCTTTCATGGAAAGCAGAGTAGTCGTAAGGCGTTGGGGTGGCACAGCCAGTCAACAGGGCGGCTATACCTATCAGCAGCAAGGCGGAAGCTCTCATCATTGCGACACGTCCTTCTGTGCTTTGAGAATGTAATTCATGAAGTGCGCGGATTCCGGGAAGAGTGCTTTCTCCGCCGCAAACTGGGCATGAGCATCCTGCTCCCGGCCGACGTTGTAATAGAGCATACCCAGATGGGCGTGCATGCCGGGGGGCACGCTCACACCGCGAGCCTGGGCCTTGTCTGCCGCCTGTTCCAGGGCCTGAATCTGTTCGCCCAGATTGGCGCTGTCGGCCTGGTAGTGCTGATAAACCGATGGCTGGTAAGCATCCCATTGGTACAGCTGTGGTGGCGCCTGGACGCAGCCGGTAGCGAGTGCAGCCAGCAATAGCAGGCCGCTGGTCTTGATGCTTGTGTGCATATTACTTCCTTGTATTACTGGGCCGGACGCCATGCCCCGTTGTCTACGCCATTGACCAGATTGTTGACCGCTTCGCGGATGGCCAGATCCAGCACCTTGCCGTTGAGCGTCGCGTCATAACCCGCTGTTCCGCCAAAGCCGATAACTTCGCGGTTGGACAGTTCATACTCGCCAGCGCCCTGTACCGAATAGGCAACTTCCGAGGTGCGTACGTCGACCACATTCAGCGCTACCTTGGCGTAAGCTACCTGGGTCATGCCGCGACCGAGAATGCCGAACAGCTGCTGGTCGCCTACGGTCTTGCGCCCGAACTCGGTGACATCACCGGTGATGACGAAGGAGGCACCTTTCAGTTGCTGTTGCTGACCGCTGATGCCTGCTTCGGCACGGATTTCATCCATGTTGGTCCGATCCAGCACGTTGAAGCGGTTGGTCTGCTGCAAGTGGGTGACCAGAGTGGTTTTAGCCTGATTGCCCAGTCGGTCGACACCATCGGAAAAGATGCCGCGCTGGAAGCTGGAGCGGTTATCAAACTTGCCGACAGCTATCGGGCTGCGTTGTCCCTGATATTGGCTGCCGTAGCTGGCAACCTTCGCCACTTCTACGGAGCGCGAGCTCTCGGTGGCGCAACCGGCAAGTACGGCCAATGCAGACACTGCAATGGCCGGGGTGAGGAGCCTTTTCATTCTAGAATCCCTTCTATTGAGTGACGGGTTGATTTTTCAGCTAGCTAGGAGCAACGTTGATAGGAGGGGTAGAAGGGTAATGATATTGTCTTGATATTACAATGGGCAGATAGCGGCCATTTTTTATGCACCTGACTCACTCTCAGCATGATTGTCTGGCGCATCATCTGCTTGATGTTGAGCGCTCTGCAGCCAGCGGTACGGGGCTGTTGACTCGTGCTGCGTCACAATATCACCCTGCTATCCGTATCTGATGAGTGTTCAGAGGATAGCCCCGTTTGCGGTAAAAACGAAACCGTTCCCGCGCCGGGACCAGGATCGGGTCGTGTTCCACCAGTATTTCCGCCAGGCGGTTGAAGCGGCTGAAGAAATCCGGGGTGTCGTTGCTCAGGTTGATCAGCAGATCGTGGTGGGGTGAAGGGTCATGTCCCCACCCGCACACGACGGCCTCGTTCGGCTGGTCGGAATGCAGCGCATGGGGCAGGAAGCTGTCCGGCCGGAACGACCACAACAACGCATCCAGCTGGCTGGCCTCGGCTTCGTCGGCGCAGTGCAGATAGACATGCCGGTTCTGTTGCCACGCCTTGTGGGCGAGGCGGCAGGCATACTGCAGCCGCGCCTCGGGGCTGGGGCTGTTGAGAATGTAGAAGTCGATTCGGGTCATGGGCGCCGTTGGGTGTGGAGTGTACGGTTGAGAGTTCGTGCAAGGACATATCGACGGCTTGGCATTCGTGTATTGCCGATTTCGGTAACGCCGATCACAGACACGCAGCAAGTACATCCCTGTAGCTCGCGATAGCCATCTCTGGCTATCGACGGTCGGTGATTGGCGCTACACGACCCGGCTGAAATGCTCCGTAACTCAGCCTCGGACCTGATTCAACAGATACTGGGTCAACAAGGGCACCGGCCGACCGGTGGCGCCCTTGTCCTTGCCGCCGCTGGTCCAGGCGGTGCCGGCAATGTCCAGGTGCGCCCAAGGGTAGGCCTTGGTGAAGCGCGACAGGAAGCAGGCCGCGGTGATGGTGCCGGCCTTCGGGCCACCGATGTTGGCGATGTCGGCGAAGGGGCTGTCCAGCTGCTCCTGATACTCGTCGAACAGCGGCAGTTGCCAGCCGCGGTCGTCGGCCTGCTTGCCGGCATCCAGCAATTGCTCGATCAGTTCATCGTTATTACCCATGACGCCGGTGGTCTGGCTGCCCAGGGCAACGATGCAGGCGCCGGTAAGGGTGGCGATATCGACTACGCTGGCCGGCTTGAAGCGCTCGGCATAGGTCAGCGCATCGCACAGCACCAGACGGCCTTCGGCGTCGGTGTTGAGGATCTCGATGGTCTGGCCGGACATGCTGGTGACGATGTCGCCGGGCTTGGTGGCGGTGCCGCTGGGCATGTTTTCGGCGGAGGCGATCAGCACGGTCAGGTTGATCGGCAACTGCAGGCTGACGACGGCCTTGAATACACCCAGGACGGTAGCCGCGCCGCACATGTCGTATTTCATTTCATCCATGCCGGCACCGGGCTTGAGGCTGATGCCGCCGGTGTCGAAGGTGATGCCCTTGCCCACCAGCACATGGGGCTGGGTGTCGGCTGCCGCGCCCTGATAGCTCAGGCGGATCAGCTTGGCCGGTTCGGCGCTGCCAGCGCTGACCGACAGCAGGGAGCCCATGCCCAGGGCGCGCATGTCGCTTTCCTCGAGCACCTCGACGTCGGTGCCCTCGAACTGCTCGGCCAGGGCCTTGGCATGGTCGGCCAGGTAGGTAGGGGTGCAGACGTTGCCGGGCAGGTTGCCCAGGGTGCGGGTCAGGTCGGTGCCATCGCTGATGGCCTGGCCGTGGGCGATGGCCTGGTTGAGCGCGTCGGCATCGGCCTGGTCAGCGGACCAGAGGGTGCATGTCTGCAACCGCGGCTTGTCGGCCTTCTTGCTCTTGTACTGGTCGAACTGATACAGGCTTTCGCGGATGGTCTCGACGGCCAGGCGCGCACGGGAGTACAGGTCGCGACCCTTGACCGGCAATTCGCTGAGTGCCAGCACCGCATCGGTGGCGCCGCCATCCTTGAGAATGGCTACCGCCTTCTGCAGCAGTTTGCGGTAGTCACGGTCGCCCAGTTCCGGCTTGTCGCCGCTGCCGATCAGCAACAGGCGCTGTGCGGCCACGCCGGGCAGGTCGAACAGCATCAGCGTCTGCCCCAGCTTGCCAGCGATATCGCCTTGCTTGACGGCGGCACTGATCCGCCCGCCGCAGAGGCTGTCGAGGTGGGCGGCGGTGCCGGTGAGGGTGCTTGATTCGTTGATGCTGACGACCAGGCAGCCGGTTTCGATGCTTTCCGGTGCCCCGTGCTTGACGTTGAACTCCATGGTGCTCCCCAAGACAAATCGTGTGGATTGACCGATAATGCAGCCCAATTATGGCCGACATAGTGCCGGCTCGGGTCAGGCAGCTGCATTCAGTCAGGCTGTAGCTGCATTCTGGCCTATTCCCGAGAGCCCTTAAAGCCCCCGGATTCAAGGAAACCAATGTGATCGTATTCCGATACCTCAGCCGCGAGGTGCTGACCACGCTTGCAGCCGTCAGCGGCGTGCTGCTGCTGATCATCATGAGCGGCCGCTTCATCAAGTACCTGGCCCAGGCGGCGGCGGGGCAGCTGGACCCCGGCGTGCTGTTCACCATCATGGGGTATCGCCTGCCAGGCTTCGTGGTACTCATCCTGCCGCTGGGCATGTTCCTCGGCATCCTGCTGGCCCACGGTCGCATGTACCTGGACAGCGAAATGGCGGTGCTATCGGCCACCGGGGTCAGTGACCGCAAGATCCTCGCCTACACCCAGGGGCCGGCCCTGTTAGTGGCGCTGCTGGTCGCCTGGCTCAGCCTATGGGTGGCGCCGGCCGGCGTGCTCAAGACCCAGCAGCTGTTCAACGAGCAGGATGCCATGACCGAGTTCGATACCCTGGCGGCCGGACGCTTCCAGTCGCTGGGTAGCGGCCTGCGCGTGACCTATGCCGGCGGACTGTCGGATGACCGTACCGAGCTGGAAACCATCTTCATTGCGGAAAGCACTGGCTCGGGCGAGGACGCCAGTGTCGGCGTGTTGGTGGCCGAGAGCGGGCGACAGCAGATGAACACGGACGGCAGTCGTTATCTGGTTCTGCAAAACGGCTATCGCTACGACGGTCGCCCCGGCTCGGCGGATTTCCGTACCATTCAGTACGATACCTACGGTGTGCTCCTGCCCAAGCCCGAAGTCGTGACCGAAGTGACTGATCGCGAGGCGATGGCCTCCACGGACCTGCTTGGCAGCCCAGATCTGCGCAACCGGGCCGAGTTGCAGTGGCGACTGGCGATCCCGCTACTGGTGCCCATAGTGGCGTTCTTCGCGGTGCCGCTGGCGCGGGTCAATCCCCGGCAGGGGCGCTTCCTCAAGCTCCTGCCCGCGATCATTCTGTACATGGCTTATCTGGCCATGCTGGTCAGCGCCCGCGGCTGGATGGAGGCGGGCAAGACGCCGGCAGCGCTGGGGCTCTGGTGGGTTCATGGGGTGTTTCTGACGATCGGTGTGCTCCTCAACTTCCGCGTGCTGACTGCGCCCAGTGCACCTGCAGGAGGCCGGCATGCGGCTGCTTGATCGCCATATCGGCAAGACCGTCTTCCTCAGCGTGCTGACAGTGGCGGTGATCGTGGTGGGTCTCGACCTCTTGTTCGCCTATATCAGTGAACTCGAAGACCTGGAAGGCGGCTACGGCGCTGTCGAGGCGCTGACCTATATCCTCCTGACCACCCCGCGGCGTCTCTACGAGCTGCTTCCGATGGCCGCACTGGTCGGCTGCCTGATTGGCCTGGGCACGCTGGCAAGCAACTCGGAACTGACGGTGATGCGCGCCTCGGGGGTATCCATCGCCCGCATCATGGGCGCCGTGCTCAAGCCCCTGCTGGCACTGATGGTCGCCGGGGTACTGCTTGGGGAATACGCTGCCCCTTATAGTGAAAACCTGGCGGAAAGCCGCCGGGCACTGGCGATAGGCAGCGGCGAAGCGGTCAAGTCCAAGGGGCTCTGGCACCGGGAAGGCGACGACTTCATCCATATCAACGCGGTGCAGCCCAACGGCGTGCTGCATGGCATCACCCGCTACCGTTTCGATGATCAGCGAGAACTGATCGAGACCAGTTTCGCGCATCGGGCGAGCGTGCAGGGCGAGGATTGGTTACTTGAAGATGTGGCGACCACGCTGTTCGAGCCGGACGGCACCAGCCGGGTCGAACAGCACGCGCAGCAGCGCTGGGATGTAGGCCTGTCGCCACGGCTGCTGCGGGTCGTGCTGCTTGATCCAGACGTACTGCCGTTGACCGGCATCTGGCATTATCAGAATTACCTCGCCGAGCAGGGGCTGAATAACAGCCAGTATTGGTTGGCGTTCTGGAAGAAGTTGCTGCAACCGCTGACCACCGCTGCGCTGGTATTTGTTGCCATCTCCTTCATTTTTGGTCCGCTGCGCTCGGTTACCCTGGGGCAACGGGTGTTCACTGGCGTGTTGGTCGGGTTCAGCTTCCGCATTCTGCAGGACCTGCTGGGGCCCTCCAGTCTGGTGTTCGGGTTCTCGCCCCTGATTGCGGTGCTGCTCCCCATCCTGATTCTGCTGGTCATGGGCGGTTTGCTGATGCGGCGCGCCGGTTGAACCCACTTGGCGGCTGCGCCAATTATGGCGCAGCGGCTTGTGGATAAATTTGTGAGTAAGGTGTTGAGGGCGCGGTTTGCTTGCGCCTCCAGCCCCCTGGGCAACAAGTTGCACAGCACTGCGCAACTTATTGCGCATTTCCTTGTGCGTTGGTTCACAGCCCTTGCGTGTCGCGAATAGCGTGGCAGGGTAAGTGTTTGATTCAGATGTGCTTTTTTATATTGGCATGGCTCTTGTAATACGACTGGTTCCCGGATCGCCATGATCCACTCAATCCAGGCAAGGAGAGCAACATGCCAACACCAGCGTATCTGACCATCGAAGGCACCAAGCAAGGCCTCATCACCGCCGGCACCTTTACCGAAGATTCCGTCGGCAACATCTTCCAGGAAGGTCATGAAGACCAGATCCTGGTTCAGGCCTTCGATCATCAGGTCATCATTCCCCGCGATCCGCAATCCGGCCAGCCGACCGGTCAGCGCGTGCACAAGCCGCTGATGATCACCAAGGTGTTCGACAAGTCGTCGCCGCTGATCTTCAATTCGCTGACTTCCGGCGAGCGTCTGAACAAGTGCCGCCTGGAGTGGTACCGCACCTCCGCTACCGGCACCCAGGAGCACTACTTCACCATCGAGCTGCACGACGCCATCATCGTCGACGTCCAGTCGCGCATGCCCAACTGCCAGGACCCGAACCTGTCGCATTTCACACACCTGGAAGATGTCTACTTCACCTACCGCAAGATCGTCTGGACCCACGAAGTATCCGGTACTTCCGGCTCCGATGACTGGCGTACCCCGATCTCTGCCTGAGCCGCGCAGTGATCGATGCCTGCGGCCGGTGTTCCGGTCGCAGGCTTTTCCATGACATGCAAGGAGCTTCCGGAAAACGTAGCGCGTCACCAGCGTGGCTGTGTAAGGGTTTTCCAGAGATTCCAAGAAGGAACACAGGATGTTCGCCCCGGCCAATACCGCCCATTTCACCCTCGCCATGCCCCACCTGGACCACGACTTCAAGGTGCTGGCCTTCCAGGGTACCGAAGCCATCAGCCAGCCCTACTGCTTCGAACTGGACCTGGTGAGCGAACGGCCGGACCTGGATATCGAAGGGCTGCTGCATCAGCCGGCGTTTCTTTCTTATGCCGGGCCCGACAAGGGCGTGCACGGGTCGGCATGGAGGTACTGGTCAGCTTCCTCGAAGGTGACCCAGACCAACCGCTCGTCACCGGCTGCCTCTACCACAAGACGCATCAAGTCCCGTACCCCCTGCCAGAACACAAGACAAGAAGCGTCTTCAAGACCCTCAGCAGCCCCGGCGGCGAGGGCTTCAACGAACTGCGCATCGAAGACAAGGCCGGTGAAGAACAGATCTTCATCCACGCCCAACGCGACTGGGACCAGAACATCCAGCACGACCAGCATGTGCGTGTCGGTCACGAGCGCCACGACCGCGTCGAGGCCAACAGCTACACCGAGCTGCTGGCCGAAGAGCACCACACCACCCATGCCGACCGTAAAACCGAGCTCAAGGCCGATGACCACCTGACCATCGCGGGCAACCAGCACGTCAAGCTGGGTGCCGCCCAGCTCCTGGCCGCCGGCCGCGAAATCCATCTGAAGGCCGGCCAGAAAATGGTCATCGAAGCCGGCATGGAAATCACCCTCAAAGCCGGCGGCAGTTTCATCAAGATCGACCCCAGCGGTGTAACCCTGCTGGGTCCGCAGGTACGGTTGAATTCGGGTGGTAGTCCGGGAAATGGCTCGAATATCGGAATCAAATTGCCGGAGATATCGGATACAGGCGATGACGATCAACGCGGCAACTTATTGGAACAGGCACAACCCAACGTTGAGAACGATTTAAAGTGGCTACAAGTGCCGAAGGGGCAGCTCACCTTCGACGTTGAAGGTAATGATGATGAAAGTTCGATATATTTCAGTCGAGTTGCTCATTGGCCCCGGTTAGGAGCGTCGGGGATAACTATCGGCAGAGGATATGATATTGGCCATCAATCTAACGTGAAAAGCGATTTGGAAAGTGTTGGCATCACAGAGCCCCTGCTTTCATGGTTAGAGGGAGCGCAAGGCCTGACGCGAAACGCTGCTCGGGATTATTTGCAGAATGCCAGTCCAGAGATCCGGCGCCATCAAATAACGCGGAAGCAGCAGCAAGAGCTTTTCCTGCTGGCGTATGAGCGCATGGAAAATGATGTTAAGTGAATATCCAACAAAAAAGACGTGGTTGAAGCTTACGGCGGCACCGATTGGGAAAATCTAAATCCAAAAATCAAGGAGATGTTGGTGGATCTCAGATTCAGAGGTGATTACACGCCTCGCATGCGCCAAAAAATTCAGGTTCACGTCGCGAACAATGACCTCGACAAGTTCAGACAGGTGATCACTGATCGTTCTGTCTGGCCCGCAGACTTTCCTGCGGATCGATTTTCGAAGCACGCAGCCTTCTTAGAGGATTGATCATGCGAGCACGATCATGGTTAGCCGCTACATTTTTCTGCCTTTACTCAGTATCTTGCGTAGCCGCAGGCGGCGATATCCCCGGCTACGTAATGGAAATCGGGACGAAAAGAATCAGTGAACACCTTTTCCGATTTACAAGACACAACGCCGAGTCCCCGTATCCCTGTCTGAAACTGGAGTTGATAGCTCCGGCGGAAGACTGGGCGGTGGTCGAGAAAAAAGAAATCTGTGAAATGAATGGGAAGAATCTCGAACACGATTACGCCTATGCTTCATTCGGAGCGTTAAGTTTTACCGACGAGGCGTTGCTGTTCCAATTTACTTTTTTTGACAAAACCAGCCCGGGCGAGTACATCCAGGATTGCGCCATACCACTAGGTAACCGAATCGGCAATCTCCAATGCACTGCTCCTGAAATGTTATCCGACTGACGGAAAAGCCCCTGCTAATTGGATTTTTCCCAGGTTTGCTGCTGCTTCTAAACCGTGCTGATTCAGCGCTCTTGGTGATCCCGGTAAAAAACGCCAGCGAAGTCGCACGGTTTATTAGAGATGAGAAATATAAAGCCACAACGTCTCTTGGTCGCCATGGTTATCGTCTTGGTCAGCCAGTTGACAGCTGCCCAAACGGCAATCGACCCATGTGAAAATATAACGCACAGTTTACCGGTGCTGGCTTGTGCAAAATCGGGCTGGAAGACTGCGCGAGGGCAAATGGAGGAGTCGCTCGATTTATTGCGGGAAAGAATAAATAAAACATATGCTGCAGATCCAGACCTGGGGGCGCAGCTGCTGGAAGACGTGGAACACGCTCAGCGATACTGGGCAGAATCTGTCAAAGCAGATTGCGATCTCGAGGCCTTCGAGATTGAAAAGGGCACTCAAGCCTATCGGGCTGCTTTCTTTTCCTGCTCTACGAGACGGTATGAACAGAGAGTTTCGTACCTAAATAACCTGCTCGCTTTGTGACCCACCTAAGGTTGCTCCAGAATCAGCTCGCTACCCGTGCTCATCCCCTAACCCAAAAGTGTGGTTTCGATACAAAATAGTGATTTGTATCTCAAATCGACTATTTCTGATTAGTGCTTCTTTTTGGGACTTCTATATTTCTCTGGCCGCACTGCCTCCTGGTGATGCGGTAGGGCGCCCGAGTCATCCCTATCCCTAACAAGAAGGAGGACGATATGTCCTTTATCCAAATGACAAGAAAAGCCCTGCTGCTCGGGATTTTTCTTGGTTTGCTGCCACTTCAGGCCGCTATGGCCGTCAACCCGCCTACTGACCCCGAAGAGCCGCCGCCTGGCGGCAATCCGCTGCCGCCGGTGTCCCGCGTGGACGCTGACGGCCCCTATGCCGTTATTATCGATACCCGCACGGGTCCCTCGCGTGCCGGCTGGGTGGCACGTCCGACGACCTTGGGAGCGAACGGCGTTGCGCATCCCATCTTCATCTGGGGGCCGGGTGCGGCCAGTCGGCCCAGCGACTACGAGGACCATCTGCGGCGCATCGCTTCCCACGGTTTCGTGGTGTATTCCGAGGTGTCGTCGAACTCGGGCGATGAGATGGGCGAGGCAATCGACTGGCTGATCGAGCAGAACAGCAGCTCCCGTAGCCCTTACTACCAGAAGCTGGATACCAGCAAGATTGGGGCGGGCGGTCATTCCCGCGGTTCGGTTGCCACCTTCGCCAATGCCAGCGATGCGCGCCTGACCACAACCATCCATGTGGCTGGCGGCTCTTTCGACGGTCGCGGACCAGACAATCTGCGGCGCCCGGCGGCGTTTATCTGCGGTGAGGATGACCGTACTGCGACGCCCAACTGTGAGCGGGACTATCGCAACGCCCGCACGCCGGTCTGGTTCACGGTGATTGATGATGCCAGCCACACCAGCACCGCGCGCGATGGCCTGGCGGTGATTGTGGGCTGGCTGCGTTGGCAGCTGGCAGGTGAGACCGAGCGGCGGACGATGTTCATCGATCCGAGCTGCGATTTCTGTGGTAGCGGCTACGAGACGCAGTACAAGAACTGGTAATGTCGATGGGAGCGGCGCAGCCATGGCGCCTGATGCGCGCTCCCATCCCTTGGTCTGGATCACCTCTTGGGCAACGCCACCGTCCGGGTGCCGGAAGCGATATCCGGCCAGGTGCGCGATTGCTTGTCCCACAACGCCCACCAGATACCCAGCCCGCCACAGAGCCAGGAGATCAATCCGACCGTGACCCGGTTGATTGCCTGTTGCCAGGTGATGGAGCGGCCATCGGGCTGCTGCACGCGCACGCGCCAGGCCTGGGCACCCAGGGTCTGGCCACGCAAGGTCCAGAACAGGCCGAAGAAACCGTAGATGAAGACGATCATCAGGATGGTCAGCACCGGATCGCGGTCCAGCGCGCCGGCGTCGGACATCGCCTGCAAGGCTTCGCTACCGTAGACCATACGCAGGATACCCTGCTGGTACACCAGGATGAGCACCATCAACAGTGCCAACACCAACAGCAGGTCGTAGAAGTTGCTGGCCAGGCGGCGGAACAGGCCGGGAGCGGGGAAATCCCCGGTGGGTAACAGTTGCTTGACCGCCATGCGGACTCCGTCTGTGTCAGGTTGCCGAGATCGTTCAGCGCCGGGTCAGGGGCGAATGTTCAAACACTACGCCAGCCAGACCCTGTTGCAGCAGGGCGCGGATGTTGGCGTGATCGCTGCCTTCAGGGTCGGCCAGGACGGCCTGGTAATGTTCGGCGAAGCAGTGCAGGGTCTGCTGGTCGGTCAGGCCTTGGTCCAGCGCCAGGGCCAGCACCTTGCAGGAGCCCTGGTTCTGCTCCGCGCTATTGCTTACCGGCCCGTTGCGGAAGGCGCTGGGCTGGTAGTGGTAGTGCCGGTCGATAAACGCCAGGGTATCGGCAAAGCGGTGGTCGGGCGAGCCCAGGCGGGCTTTGAATTGCTCGATGGTCATGGGCGTTCGGCACTCAAGGTGATGGACACCGACTCGGCATACCGTAGGGCATGGGGCTTGTCGACCTCGATCTCGGCGTAGCGCACCTGCTCATGCTGCATGACGATATCCAGCAGCTCCTGGGTGAGCCGCTCGAGCAGGGCGAAGCGGTTGTTTTCCACGTGGCTGATCAGCGCCTTGGTGATGGTGCGGTAGTTCAACGCGTGGTCAATCTCGTTCTCGGTCACGGCGCTGTCCGCCGGGTAGAGGATGCGGACGTTGATCAGCACGTCCTGGCGGTTGTTGATCTCCTCTTCCTTGATGCCGATAAAGGTACGCAGGCGCAGATCCTTGATCCGGATACGCGCCAGACCGGGCTCTAACCGTTCCATGTCAGTTGCTCCGGCCGATCAGTTGCAGGAATTCCTGGCGGGTATTGAACGACTCGCGGAAGCTGCCCAGCATCACCGAGGTCATCATCGAGGAGTTCTGCTTCTCCACGCCGCGCATCATCATGCACATGTGCCGCGCCTCAATGACCACGGCCACACCCTTGGCGCCGGTCACCGATTGCACCGCCTCGGCGATCTGCCGGGTCAGGCTTTCCTGGATCTGCAGGCGGCGGGCGAACATGTCGACGATGCGCGCTACCTTGGACAGGCCAATGACCTTGCCATCGGGCATGTAGGCTACGTGGGCCTTGCCGATGAAGGGCAGCATATGGTGTTCGCAGAGGGAATAGAGTTCGATGTTCTTGACGATCACCATCTCGTCGCTGGACGACTCGAACAGGGCGCCGTTGACGATGTCTTCCAGCGACTGATCGTATCCACGGCAGAGAAACTGCATGGCCTTGGCGGCGCGCAGGGGAGTGCCCTTGAGCCCTTCACGTTGGGGATCTTCACCCAGATTGCTCAGGATGTCGTGATAGTTGCTGGTCAGTTTTTCAAGGCTCATGGGGTTCTCTCGTGGATTCACTTCAGGTTCCTGCCGCCGTTCAGATCCAGGCAGGTACCGGTTACGTAGGGGTTGTCCAGCAGATAACGGATGGACTGGTACACCACATCCGGGCCGGGTTCGATGCCCAGCGCCGATTTCGCCAGCGCCTTCTCCCGGTACGCTTCGGTATCGCCCTCATTGAACATGATCAGCGCCGGCGCGATGGCATTGACCTTGATGTGCGGTGCGAAACGGGCGGCGAAGGAGCGGCTGAGGCTTTCCAGTCCGGCCTTGGTGGCGCTGTAGGCAATGTGCCGGGCGCTGCCGCGCTGGGCGACGTGATCGCTGATATGGATGATGTCGCCGGTCATCGCGGGATCGAACAGCTCGGCGCAGGCCAGGTTCAACAGATAGGGCGCCTGCATATGCACCATGAACATCCGCTGGAAAGCGTCGGCCTGGTTCTCATCATCCATCCACTCCGAGGCGTTGTGGATCAACGCGCGCAGCTGGATCCGCCGGCTGACCAGGGTGTCGATCAGCGCCTGGATGCCCGCTTCGGTGGAGAAGTCGGCGAGCAGCACTTCGATATTGTCCGGCGGCGCATCCTGCCACTGCGGGCGTGGCCGGCGGCAGGTGATGATCACCCGGAATCCGTCGGCCGCCAGCCGCTGGGCGCAATGCAGCCCCACACGCTGGGCTGCTCCGGTAATCAGAATGGTCTGCTGATTGGTCATGGGGGCCGGGTCTGGTGGTCGATCGAAGGCCGTATCTTAACATGTCTGCCCGGCTGGGTCCGGCAGCGGGAGGTCGATTCGGGCATACTATGCGCCCGGTTTATCTTTCAAGGGGGCAGAGATGCGTCTGGCAATACTCAGTGGTTCGGTGTTCGGCACCGCCGATTTTCTCGCGGATGAGGCAGCGGAGCGCTGCGCGGCGGCGGGGCTGCAGGTCAGCCGCATCAAGCCAGCCTCGGTTGATGCGCTGCTGGCGGCGGATGCGCAGGCCATTCTGGTGTGTTGCTCCACGACCGGAATGGGCGAGCTGCCAGACGCCATTATGCCGTTCTACAGCGAGTTGCAGACGCGTTTCCCGCTGCTGACCGGCATCCCCTTCGGCGTCATCGGCCTGGGCGATTCGTCCTATGGCGACACCTTCTGCCAGGGCGGCGAGCAGCTCCGCGAGCTGCTGCTGGAGCTGCAGGCGCGCGAAGCCCTGCCCATGCTGCGGCTGGACGCCAGCGAAACGGTCACCCCAGAGGTGGATGCCGAGCCCTGGCTCGACGAGTTTATCGGGCTGCTGCAGAACGGTTGATCAGGAGAGGCTCTCGGTCCCGGCCGCCAGGCGGGCCAGGGCCTGATCATCGAGGATGGTGATCTGGCTGTAGTGGATGCTGATCCAACCCGCCTGCTCGAGTTTCTTCAACAGCTTGTTGATGCTCTGGCGCGAGCTGTTGAGCATCAGCCCGAGCATTTCCTGGGATAGCTGGATCGTCAGCCGGCCGTTGCCCTGTTCCACATCGCCGTAGTATTGGCCGTGCATCAGCAGGCGCTTGGCCAATCGCGCTGGTAAAGGCAGCAGGGCGCTGTCTTCCATCATGTCGAAGGACAGGCGCAGGCGCCGGCACAACAGCCGCATGAAATGGGGATAGAGTTCCGGGCGGCGTTCCAGCAACTGCTGAAATCCGCTGCGCGGAATCAGCAGCACCTCGGTTGGCCCCATCGCGTGGGCGTCGTGGGTGCGCGGTAGGCCATCAAACAGCGAAATCTCGCCAAACCAGTTGCCGGGGCTCAGCACCGTCAGCAGGGCTTCGCGGCCATCGGCACCGGTATTGCTGATGCGCATGGCACCCTTGCTGATGCCATAAAGCCCATCCGGCAGGTCCCCCCGGGCATGCAAGCGTTGCCCGTCTTCCAGCCGCCGCAGCCGGGCCAGCGCCACCATCTCGCTGATACAGTCCGCCGGCAGGTCGCGGAACCAGCGATTGCGCTGCAGTAGCGCCACATGCCGGTCGCCGTCGTCCGTTGACACTGTAACCTGGTTGACAGTGCTGTCTGCTGCCACGTTCTAGACTCTCCTGAAGAATGCCGGCCAGGGTCGCCGCCGCCTGCGGATAGTATGCCCAATTGTCCGGCCCTTGGCGCCCCCGCAAGTCCCCACATACAAGAGGATCACCCCCATGAATGCACTACAGTCGCTGCCCGCCATCGATATCCAGGGCCAGGTGAGCCCGGAAGAATGGCAGACCCGGCTTGATCTGGCTGCCTGTTACCGCCTGATTGCCATGTACGGCTGGGATGATGTGGTGTTCACCCACGTGTCAGCGAAGATCCCGGGTACCGAGCATTTCCTGATCAACCCCTATGGCTTGATGTTCGAGGAGATGACCGCTTCCAATCTGGTCAAGATCGACCTGCAGGGCAACAAGGTCATGGACTCGCCCTACGAGATCAATCCCGCCGGCTTCACCATCCACAGCGCTATCCATGAGGTGCGCCATGACGCTGGGTGTGTATTGCATACCCACACGCCGGCCGGGGTGGGTGTTTCCTGCCAGAAGGACGGCATTCTGCCGATTTCCCAGCAGGCGCTGTTCGTGCTGTGCAGCCTGGCCTACCACGACTACGAAGGCGTCGCGCTGAACGAGGAGGAGAAAGTGCGGCTGCAGGCCGATCTGGGCTACGCCAATAATCTGGTGCTGCGCAACCACGGCCTGCTGACCTGCGGCAAGACCGTCTCCGATGCCTTCCTCACCATGTATACCCTGCAGCGCTGCTGCGAGATCCAGGTGGCTGCGCAGGCTGGCGGTAGCGAGTTGCTGACCATCCCGCAGACCATCCTCGATGGCGCCAAGGAAAGCATGCGCAAGGTAACCCGGGGGGCGGGCAGCGGTATCGCCTGGCCGGCCCTGGTGCGCAAGCTGCAGCGGGTCAATCCGGGTTTCGATGTCTGACATGGACCGGCTGGTGGGCATCCCCCTGGATGATTGGCGCGCCCAGGCGCGGACCTTCGACTTTCGTGGCCACACGCTACGTTATTGGGAGGCGGGGCAGGGCGAACCCCTGCTGCTGATCCACGGCTTCCCGTCCGGCTCCTGGGACTGGCATTACCTCTGGCAGCCGCTCGCCGAGCGCTACCGGGTGATCGCCTGCGACATGCTGGGTTTCGGCTTTTCCGCCAAACCGCGGGGGCACGCCTACAGCCTGCTGGAGCAGGCGGACATCCAGCAGGCGCTGCTGGCGCAGCTGGGTGTGGGCCGCTACCACATCCTCGCCCATGACTATGGCGACAGCGTCGCCCAGGAATTGCTGGCGCGGGATATGGAGGGGGAGCGGCGCATCGGCAGCCTGTGCTTGCTCAACGGTGGCCTGTTTCCGGAAACCCACCGTCCGGTGTTGCTGCAGAAGCTCCTGATGAGTCCGATCGGCTATCTGATTGGCCGGCGTTTCAGCCGCGAGCGGTTGGCGGCCAGCTTCGGCAAGGTGTTCGGTGCCCACACACAGCCGAGCGAGGCGGAGCTGGACGCTTTCTGGACCATGATCGAAACCAATGACGGCCCCGGGGTGATGCACCGGCTGATCCGCTATATGGCCGAGCGGCGGGTGCACCGCGAGCGGTGGGTCGGGGCCATGCAGTGCACGGCGGTGCCGATGCGGGTGATCGATGGGGCGGCGGATCCGATTTCCGGTGCCCACATGGTGGCCCGGTATCGGGAATTGATTGCCGAGCCCGATACCGTCTTGCTGGAGGGCATCGGGCACTATCCCCAGGTGGAGGCCCCGGAGCAGGTGCTGAGCGGTTACCTGGCGTTTCGCGATCAGCGGGGGTAAGAGGCAGCCCGGCTGCCCCGTCAGGCGCTGTCTTACTTCTGCTCTTCGCGGAGAAACACCAATTTGTCCGCGCTGGAGCTGGCCTTGTCGAAGTAATAGCCCTCGAGATTGAAATCCTTCAGGCCCTCCGGGTCCTTCAGTCGTTCCTTGATCACATAGCGGGCCATCAGGCCGCGGGCCTTCTTGGCGTAGAAGCTGATGATCTTGTACTGGCCGTTCTTCTGGTCCTTGAACACGGTTTCGATCAGCCGGCCCTTGAGCGCCTTGGGCTTGACCGCGCCGAAGTATTCCTGCGAGGCGAGGTTGAGCAGCACGTCATCGCCCTGTTCGGCCAGGTCCTGGTTCAGCCATTCGGTAATGTGGTTGCCCCAGAAGGCATAAAGGTCTTTGCCCCGCGGGTTGGCCAGCTTGGTGCCCATTTCCAGGCGATAGGGCTGCATCAGGTCCAGCGGCCGCAGGATACCGTACAGGCCCGACAGCATGCGCAGGTGCTGCTGGGCGAAGGCGAAATCCTCCTCGCTGAAATCCTCGGCCTGCATGCCGGTGTAGACATCACCCTTGAAGGCCAGCAGCGCCTGTTTGCTGTTGTCGGTGGTGAAGGTGTCGCTGAAGCTGCCGTAGCGCGCGACGTTCAGCGCCGCCAGCTTGTCCGACAGGGACATCAGCTTGGCGATCTCTTGGGGCGACTGTTCCCGGAGCACGTCGATCAGCTCCCGGCTGTGATCCAGATAGCGTGGCAGGGTGTGGCGCTCGGTGGCCGGGGCTGTCTCGTAATCCAGGGTCTTGGCGGGGGAAATGACCATCAGCATAATGCGGGCTCCTTCGATTCGTTGCTCGGTATTATGCCGCAAGCTGCGCTTAATGGCTTGCAATGAGGGTGATAGAGGGTATTGATGGGGATAGTTTGGAGATGCATCTATCCCCCTTTCCCCGGCCCTCTCCCGCGAGGGGAGAGGGCTAGAGCGTGCGGAGCTGATTCGCTAGAGGTGGGTTTCGGCGTATTCGGCCAGCACCGAGCGCGGTACACCCTGCAGGTGGATGTGCACGCCGTGGGGGAAGTCCTTGAAGCATTCGGTAAGGTAGGTCAGCCCGGAGCTGGTGGCGTTCAGGTAGGGCGTGTCGATCTGCGCCAGGTTGCCCAGGCAAACCACCTTCGAGCCGGTGCCGGCGCGGGTGATGATGGTCTTGATCTGGTGCGGGGTGAGGTTCTGGCTCTCGTCGATCAGGATGAAGCTCTGCTGGAAGCTGCGGCCGCGGATGTAGTTCAGGGATTTGAACTGCAGCGGCACCCGATCGAGGATGTACTCCACACTGCCGTGGGTGCACTCGTCATCCATATGCAGGGCTTCCAGGTTATCGGTGATCGCCCCCAGCCAGGGCTCCATTTTCTCCTTCTCGGTACCCGGCAGAAAACCGATGTCCTCATCCAGCCCCTGGGTACTGCGGGTGGCAATGATGCGCCGGTAGGTCTTGCTCACCATGGTCTGCTCGATGGCGGCAGCCAGGGCCAGTATGGTCTTGCCAGAGCCGGCAGCGCCGGTGAGATTGACCAGGTGAATGTCGGGATCGAGCAGCGCGTGCAGCGCCAGCGCCTGGAACACATCCCGCGGCCGCAGCCCCCAGGCCTCCTGGTGGAGCAGGGGTTCGCGATGCATATCGAGCAAGCGCAGCGTACCACCCTCGACCCCTTTGACCTGCCCGATGAAACCCTGCTCGTCGATGATGAAATCGTTGATATGCAGGGCGGGCAGGTTATCGATGAGCTGGACCTCGTGCAGCGTCTGACCGGTGAGCTGGCGGGTTTCGACCTTGCTGGCGCGGTCCCAGAAGGACCCCTCTATCTGCAGATAACCGCGAGCCAGCAGATTGATGTCGTCGAGCAACTGATCGGTCTGGTAATCCTCGGCATCGATACCGCAGGCACGGGCCTTGAGCCGCATGTTGATGTCCTTCGACACCAGGACGATACGGTCATCGGGATGACGCACCTGCAGCTGGCACAGCTGGTTGATGATCTTGTTGTCGTTGATGTCGTTGGGCAGGCAGTGGGCCGGGAGGGGAGCTTTGTCCATCAGGATGGCGAGGGTACCGTTGGGCCCCAGTTTGCCGCGTTGAATGGGGACGCCGGACTCCACCAGGTCGGGTGGTGCGTCGGCCAGGGTCTGGTCGATCAGGCGGATGGCCTGGCGGCAGTCGGCTGCGGTGCTGGTCTTGCCGGATTTGAGCTTGTCGAGTTCTTCAAGGACGGTCATCGGGATGATGACGTGGTGTTCTTCGAAATTGAGCAGTGCGTTGGGGTCGTGGATGATGACGTTGGTATCAAGAACGTAGAAGGTGTGTCGGGTCGCTCCGCACGCTTCCATGGGCTATTACCTCGCAATGGTCGCAATCACGGGACTGGATCAAGCGCCGGTCCGCACCTGGCAGTCCGCAGGCCGACTCGCATTACCCGGCGGTATCAATGGATCACTGCCCGGTATCGGTCGGTTAATTGAGGTATAGCCCACTTTTGGTGACAGCCACAAGCGTCAGGGAAGGGAAATGCGTAACCGGACACTATCGGAACGGGGGGCGGCAGTGCCGCCCCGGCTATGGCAGGAGCTCAGCGACGGTCCCGGCGACCGTCACGGCGGTTGCTGGAACGCTTGCGGTTGGCTGCGGCGGCGGCTGCCTGTTCCGCTTCGTTGGCATCGCTGGCGGCCTTTTCCTCGGCCGTGCGCTGGCGCTTGGGTACCGGCTGGAGGTAGATCTCTTCCGGTGGAATGCAGTCGAGCTTGCCGCCCAGCAGCTCCTCGATCGGCGGTAGCTGGAAGGCATCATCCTCACCGGCAAAGCTGATCGAGGTCCCCTTGGCACCGGCCCGGCCCGTGCGGCCGATGCGGTGTACGTAGTCTTCCGGATCGTCGGGCAGGGTGTAGTTGATCACGTGGCTGATGCCGTCGATATGGATGCCGCGGCCTGCCACATCGGTGGCCACCAGCACCCGCAGCTTGCCCTCGCGGAAATTCTCCAGCGTGCGCACGCGCTTGTTCTGCGGCACGTCGCCGGACAGCTGGGCGGCATTGACGCCGTCGCGTACCAGGCGCTCCTGGATACGGCGAACCTCATCCTTGCGGTTGGCAAAGACCATCACCCGTTCCAGCTCCAACTGGGTGATCAGGTTGTATAGCAGCTTATACTTGTCGCTGCTGCTGACGGCATACACCTGCTGGGTAATGTTCTCCGAGGCGGGGCGCTCGGGTTCGATTTCCACCACGGCCGGCTCCACGGTCCACTGCTGGGCCAGGTTCATCACGTCGTCGCTGAAGGTGGCGGAGAACAGCAGGGTCTGGCGATCGCCCTTGCGCGGCGTCTGGCGGATGATCTGGCGGACCTGGGGGATGAAGCCCATGTCCAGCATGCGGTCGGCCTCGTCGAGGATCAGTACCTCGACCAGATCCAGGTGCACCTCGCCACGATTGCAGAAGTCCAGCAGGCGACCCGGGGTGGCGACCAGGATGTCGCAGTATTTGCGTTCCAGCTGCTTGAGCTGCTTGTCGTAATCCATGCCGCCGACAAAGCCCATCACGTTCAGGCCGCAATACTTGGTCAGGCCTTCGGCGTCGTTGGCGATCTGCATGACCAGTTCCCGGGTTGGGGCAATGATCAGCGCCCGGGGTTCGCCCATGAAGCGTTCGTCCGGGGGCGGGGTCTCCAGCAGCTGGGTGATGGTGGAGATCAGGAACGCGGCGGTCTTGCCGGTGCCGGTCTGGGCGCGGCCGATGGCGTCATGGCCGAGCAGGGTATTGCCCAGCACTTCAGCCTGGATCGGGGTGCAATAGGTAAAGCCCAGATCCTGAATGGCATGCATCAGGCTGTCAGGCAGAGGGAAGTCATGGAAGCGAGTCTTGCCTTCGGCTGGCTCAACGGCAAAATCAGCGATGGACCAGGGCTTGGCCGGTGCCGGTGCCGGTCGCGGCTTGGCTTGCCGGGCCCGTTTAGGACGCGCTTCGCGCTGTTGTGGCTGGGCCGCGGCGGGCGGCGCAGGACGTTCTACCGCGGGCGCTATCGGCGCGGCCGCCGGCTCGATATGCGTTTCGTGGTGCGGCGCCGGGGTCTTGCCCGGCTTGAACAGTTTTTTCAGTGCCTTTAGCACAATCGTCTCTCGATGTGGTATGGGATCACCGAGCAGTGTAAAGGAAGCTCTGAAAAACTACTATGCGCAGCGGCCTTGCAGCGCCTTACAGCCCCAGCCGCGTCGCCAACCAGTTGCGGATGTCATTGATCTCGGCGGGGCAGACCTCATGGGCCATGGGGTAGGCGTGCCAGGTAGTGGCATGGCCAGCGGCCTGCAACAGGTCATGGGCCCTGCGGCCCATCTCCGGCTGCAGGATGTCGTCATGCAGGCCGTGGGCGAAGAAGGCCTCAAGGGTCGGCCCCTGCTGCTCGGCCAGCACTTGTTCGACGGTAGGGCCATAGGTCGACAATGCCATGACGCCGCCCAGGGGCAGGCCGCTCTCCAGGGCGGTATGCAGGATGACCGCACCGCCCTGGGAGAAGCCGGCGAGGATGATGCGTTCGGCGGCGATGCCGGCGGTTATCTGCTCATCAATCAGCCCGCGCACCATGGCCACGGACTCCGCCATCTGCGCCATGTTCATCACCCGCTGCGGGCTGATGCTGAGAATGTCGAACCAGCACGGCATGGGATAGCCGCCGTTGATGGTTACCGGGCGGGTGGGCGCCTGGGGGAAGATGAAGCGCACCCGATGGTCCGCCGGCAGCTCCAGTGCCTTGACCACCGGGACGAAGTCATAGCGATCCGCGCCCAGACCGTGCAGCCAGATGACGCAGGCATCGGCCGGCTGCGGGGATTCGATGATCAGGGCTTGGTTCGACATGATGACTCCTCAGGCGCGCGACATGAACTTGCCGCTCTCGGTATTGATGCGGACGACTTCGCCGGTCTCCAGGTATTCCGGAATCTGGATCTCCAGACCACTGGCGAAACGGGCTGTCTTGGTACGGGCACTGGCTGATGAACCCTTGATGGCAGGCGGCGTTTCCTCGATGGCCATCTCCACCACCGCCGGCAGCTCCACGCCCACCAGGTTGCCTTCCACTACCAGGCCATACAGCCCCTGGATGCCATCATGCAGGTACGGGATCTGTTCCTCAAGGGCATCGGCGTTCAGGGTGAACTGGGTGAAGTCCTCGTTATCCATGAAGGTGTAGCCGTCCGCGTCCTGATACAGGTACTGCACCGCGCGCTTCTGGAAGTCGATGGGGGTCAGGAAGTCGTCGCCGGTGAGGCTCTGGTCTAGCTTCTGCTTGGTTTGCACATGGTTGAAGCGCACCTTGTACAGCGTCGTGCCGCTGCGTGAAGAGGGACTCTTCACGTCAATCTGCGACACGATATACGGCTGGTTGTTGATCTGGATGATCTGGCCTTTTTTCAGTTCGGCGGCTTTCGGCATGGCGCTGGCTCGGTGAGGATAAAGAGGTGTTATTGTGCTTTTTCACCCTCTGGCGACGCAAGCGGCGCGTTGTCTTCCGTACGGCTGGATATCAACTGCTGCTGGCCCGCGCTGTTGAGCAGATTGATGTCCATCTGGCGCGCGGCGATCTCGATGCCGTGCTCGGCGAACAGCCGGTCGATCTCGCGGTTGGTCTCGTCAATGGCAGCGTTGCGGTCGTCGAGCTGGCGCACGTGCATGCGCAGCTCGTGCTCCAGGCGGTGGTCGTTGAATTCAAGGAAGAATACCAGCGGTTCGGGGTCGTCCAGCACCCGCGGGTTGCCCTGGGCGATCTGTAACAGCAGCCGGCGAACCAGCTCCACATCCGAGCCATTGGCGACAGCGACCCTGACCGTGACCCGGGTGACGGTGTCGGACAGCGACCAGTTGATCAGATGCTCGGTGACGAAGGTCTTGTTGGGGACGATGATTTCCTTGCGGTCGAAGTCGGTGATGGTGGTGGCGCGGATGCGGATGCGGTTTACTGTGCCCGACAGGTTGCCGATGGTTACCACATCGCCGATGCGTACCGGCCGCTCGAACAGGATGATCAGTCCGGAGACGAAGTTGGCGAAGATTTCCTGCAGGCCGAAGCCCAGCCCCACACCGAGCGCCGCCACCAGCCACTGCAGCTTGTTCCAGCTGACTCCCAGACTGGCCAGGAAGCCGATGATGCCGATGCCGACGATCAGATAGCTGAGCAGGGTGGTGATGGCATAGCTGCTGCCCTGGCGCAGCTCCATGCGTGACAACACCAGTATCTCCAGCAGTCCGGGAATATTGCGCGCCAGGGTAATGGTCAGGCCGGCAATGATGAGCGCGCCGAGCAGGTCGCCGGCACTGAGCGGCGCCATCAGCGGGTTATCAGCGGTGCCGCTGTTGTACTCCCACAGGGTAATGGATTCGAGATAGGAGGCGGCGCTGATCAGATCGGACCAGACCAGATAGATCAACACGCTGAACAGGATCAGCAACCCCAGGCGGCCGAGGCGCAGGGATTGCTGGTTGATCTGTTCCAGTTTGAGCTCGGGGATCTCCAGCGGGGTGTCATTCGGGGTGCCCCCGGCCGCCTCTTCGGCCTGGCGCTTGCTGATTGCCCGTTGATACGCCAGATGCCGGCCGGCTACCCGCAGGTTGCGCACCACTATGCCCTGCAGCAGTATCCAGGCGGTGATCAGATAGAGTGTATCGATCATGCGGTCGGCCAGACGCACCGCGGTGTAGTGATAACCCCAGATGGTCATCCCGGCCAGGATCAGCGGCGCCATGACCAGCAGCACCGAGGCGGCGAAGTGGAAAACCCGCGAGTTATTCAGTGGCTCGCTCTGGCGCATCATGCGGCCGATGAACAGGCTGAACAAGGCAAGGGTGGTGATCATCACCAGGCGGCCCAGCACATCCTTGTCCAGGTGCTCGGGGTTGGTGGTGGCCACGCTGATCACCAGCACCATGGGCAGCAGCACCCAGGCCAGGCGCCTGGTCAGCTTGCGCAGCCGCGCGACCTTGGCCGCCGACCAGCGGAAGTGGCGGATGGTGATGCCCTGGGCATCGAACAGGCGGTACATCAGGTGCAAGGCGAACCAGCTCATGGCCAGGTGGCGCAGCGCCCGCCCGAGGGTGGGCATCGCTGGCGTCTCGCCGTATTCCAGGGCGAAGCCGGTCCCGCCCAGCAGTATCGGGAGGGGCAGCACCCACACCGCAGTCAGCAGCAGCGCCAGGGGGGTGGTGCGCTGGCTGTCGTAGCGGTAATGGCCGACCTCCGCGTGCAGTTGCTGCAGGCGGCTGACCAGACGTTTGCGCAGCAGCAGCGGTAGCGCGGCCAGTGCCAGCAGCAGGATAAGCCAGCCGGGATGATCCTTGAGGGTCAGCAGAAAGCGCTGGGTCTGCGCCACCGGCTGCAGGTCCTGCCACTGGGACAGCATCTGCTCGGGCAGGTCCAGTATCCAGCTACGGCTGATCGGTGGGTTGCTGGCCACCCAGAACAGTTGGTCATCGATGGTCTGGCGCAGCTTGGTGCCAAGGTCTTGCAGTTGGGTTTCGCTGATCTGCAGCGCAATGGCTTCGCCCAGCAGGGTATTGATGTGCGTGCTGAGCTGTTCAACCAGGGTCGCCCGGCTACGGACCAGCTGCTGCAGATCGTCCTGCAATGTCTCGCGCTGATCCTCCGGTACCTGATTGAGCAGGCGCTGGAGATAGGCTTCGGGATTGCGCAGCTGCTCGCGCAGCTGATTGATTTCGAACTGGCGCAGGCGCATGTCCGCGACCGACTCGGTCAAGGTGCGGTCGATCTTCACCGCCGGCAATGTCAGCTTTTCCTGGTGTAGGATGCGCGACAGCAGCAGGCTGCCCTCCAGCACACTGATCTGTTGATCCAGCGCACTGGCCTGTTGGGTAAGGAAGTCGATCTGTTGGGTTATCTGGATGTTGCGGCGCGACAGCGCGCTGATCTGGTTGGATGATTCCAGCAGCTCTTCGCTGATCCGTTGGTTGATCAGGCTTTGCTTGTGCAGCAGTTGGTGATTGCTGATCTGCTCGGCCTCGGCGGTGGTATCGCTGATCACCTGTTCCGAGAGGCTGCGCCGTTTTTCGTCAATGACATCCTGTAATACATTGATTTCCCGGTCGATCTTGTCCAGCTCGGCAAGCAGCAGGCGGCGTTTCTCATTGGCCAGGTCGAGCAGGATATTGTTACCGGATAACTGCTGGCGGAGCAGGTTGCTGGAATGTTCCAGACTCAGCACTTCCGCTTCGGCCGCATCGATGCGTGCCTGGTTCAGTTGGCTCTGGGGCTGACGTTGCAGCTGGCGCAGTTGCTCGTTGAGCTCGGTGACCCGCGACTGGTTGGCGGAAATGCGGCTCTGGGTCTTTTCCGGACGGGTTTCTGCGGCGATCAGGTCGCTGTTGACCCGGGTCAGCTCGTTCTGCCAGTCATACATGCGTGCCACCAAGTCGCCCAGAGTGGCATCCAGGGTCTGCATGCTGCTGGGCGAAAACCGCTGGCGCAGGCGTTCCTCATTGACCGGCTGCAGGGAATCGATCTGCTGGCGTAATCGGCGCAGCTCATCCGGCGCATTGTCGAGGGTTTGCTGCAGGGCGGTCTGCTCCTCCTGCAGGGACTCGATGCGCTGCAGCGCGGCCAGGGTCTGCTGCCAGGCTTCCTGCAGTTGCTGCTGTTCGGCCGCCGACCGACCGCTGTCGGGCAGCGCGGCAATGTCCGCCTGCAATCGCTCGATAGCACTGGTATC
Organism: Pseudomonas saudimassiliensis; assembly: GCF_000939975.1. Taxonomy (GTDB): domain Bacteria; phylum Pseudomonadota; class Gammaproteobacteria; order Pseudomonadales; family Pseudomonadaceae; genus Halopseudomonas; species Halopseudomonas saudimassiliensis. The sequence goes on from NZ_LK391969.1 coordinate 145,684, forward strand.
GCCGTCTTCGTCCTGGGCATGGGCCATAAAGGGCAACCACGACAGGCAGGCGAGCAGGAGGAGGGGCAACAGTTTGAAGCGAGGCATGAAGGACGATCCGCAGTGAGCTGATCGCTAGGGTAGACCTCGGTGCGAGGGAAGGAAAGGGGGCGGGATGTCAGACGGATAAGACAACAGCCGGCCCATCAAGCCCCTCTCCCCTTGCGGAAGAGGGGTGGGCGAGAGGGGGAGGGTTTAGAACCACCCATCCCGCATTTCCATGCAGGTCTGATCCCGGGCATCCAGCAGGTTCAATTCGTGGTGGCAGGCCGGCACTTCCCAGGTCAGGAAGTAGCGCGCAGCCTGCAGTTTGCCGCGGTAGAACGCCTCGTCGGCGCTGTTGCCGCGGGCCAGGCCTTCCTCGGCACGAATGGCCTGCTCCAGCCAGCGCCAGCCGATGACGGTGTGGCCGAAGACCTTCATGTACAACGCCGAGTTGGCCAGGGTTTCGTTGACCTTGCCGCTGCCCAGATCGCCCAGCAGGCCCTGGGTTGTGGTCTGCAGGCGTTGCAGCAGTTGTTCCAGCGGCGCGCGCAATTCCTGCAGCGATGCATGCTCGCCGGCGCGCTGGACGCTGCTTTCGATCAGGCCGATCAGCTGGCGCAGGCCCGCGCCCTTGTTCTGGGTCAGCTTGCGTGCCAGCAGGTCCAGCGACTGGATGCCGTGGGTGCCTTCATGGATCGGGTTCAGGCGATTGTCGCGGTAGTACTGCTCCACCGGGTATTCCCGGGTATAGCCGTGGCCACCGAGGATCTGGATCGCCAGTTCGTTGGCCTTGAGGCAGAACTCGGAGGGCCAGGACTTGACGATGGGCGTTAGCAGGTCCAGCAGCTCGTGGGCCAGCTGGCGCTGCTCGTCGCTGGTGCCGGTCTTGCCGTCATCCACCAGACGGGCGCAGAACAGGCCGAGGTCGAAGGCACCTTCCACATAGGCCTTCTGGGTCAGCAGCATGCGACGGATATCGGCGTGCTCCACCAGCGCCACCTGCGGGCTGCTTGGATCCTTGCCATCGGGGTGACGACCCTGCGGCCGCTCCCGGGCGTAGTTCAGGGAATACAGGTAACCGGCGTAGCCGAGCATGATGGCGCCCATGCCGACGCCGATACGGGCCTCGTTCATCATCTGGAACATGTAGGTCAGGCCCTTGTGCGGCTCGCCCACCAGATAACCCACGCAGTTACCGTTGTCGCCAAAGTTCAGTGCGGTGGAGGTGGTACCGCGCCAGCCCATCTTGTGGAACAGGCCGGCCAGCACCACGTCGTTGCGCTCGCCCAGGCTGCCGTCATCGTTGACCAGGAACTTGGGCACGATGAACAGGGAGATGCCTTTGACGCCGGGCGGGGCATCGGGCAGCTTGGCCAGCACCATGTGCACGATGTTTTCCGACAGCGGATGATCGCCAGCGGAGATGAAGATCTTGTTGCCCTTGATGCGGTAGGTACCATCGCCAGCCGGCTCGGCGCGGGTGCGCAGGTCGGACAGCGACGAGCCGGCATGGGGCTCGGTCAATGCCATGGTGCCGAAGAAGCGGCCTTCGATCATTGGTTGGAAGAAGCGCTTTTTCTGGTCTTCGGTGCCGAAGGTGCCGATCAGGTTGCTGGCGCCCATGGTCAGCATCGGGTAGGACGAGGTGGCAATGTTGGCCGACTGGAAGTGCGCGAAGCAGGCGCGCGACAGCAGGTTCGGCAGCTGCATGCCGCCCTCCTCGAAACTGCGCCCGGCATTCTGGAAGCCGGCTTCGATAAAGGCGTCCACCGCCGGCTTGACCTCGGGGATCAGGGTGGCGGCGCCATCCACGTACTCCGGCTCGTTCTCGTCGCTCTTGCGGTTGTGCGGGGCGAAGTATTTCTCGGCGATCTGCCGGGCCGTATCCAGCGCGGCATCGAAGGTTTCCCGGTTGTGGTCGGCGAACCGCTCACGCTGGGTCAGTTCTTCGGCATTGAGCACTTCGTAGAGTTCGAATGCCAGGTTACGGGAGTCGAGCAAGGTGTCGGTCATGGCTGCTGCCCTTCAAGGTCGTCTCACGACAGGCTGCGTGCGGCCGGGTTGCTGGCTACGCGCGCGGGTCGGAGGTTGGATAATAATGTGCCGCAGTGTATGCGGCACATTACCAGCGGGGGAACAGCCATTGATGGTATTGATACAAGGGGATCAAAAATCTCAGAACAGCCGCAGGGGCGGCTCGTCCAGTGCGGCGCGCTGCTCGCGCAGGGTGAGAATCTGCTCGGCCCAGTAGCGCTCGCTGGCAAACCAGGGGAAGTGCATGGGAAAGGCGGGGTCATCCCAACGCCGCGCCAGCCAGGCACTGTAGTGCATGAGCCGCAGGCTGCGCAGCGATTCGATCAGGGGCAATTGGCGCGGATCAAAGTCATGGAATTCGTTGTAGCCATCAACCAGTTCGGACAGTTGGGCCTGCCGCTGATCACGCTCGCCCGAGAGCATCATCCACAGATCCTGGATCGCCGGACCGCGGCGGCAGTCATCCATGTCGACCATATAGAGACTGTCGTCCCGCCATAGCAGGTTGCCCACGTGCAGGTCACCGTGCAGGCGAATGCTCTGGTAAGGGTGGTCGCGGTAGATCTGGTCGATCCGCGCCAAGAGGTCGTCGGCCACCGAAAAATAGGCCGGGCGCAGGTTCTCCGGCACGCTGTCGTGTTCGCGTAGCCAGGCGATGCATTCGTGGCCGAAGCTCTGCGGCGTCAATTCGGGCCGTTCGACAAAGGGCTGCATGGCACCCACGGCGTGCAGACGGCCAAGCAATCGACCGAGCATGAGGAGATGGTCCGGGTTGTCGAATTCCGGTGCGCGCCCGCCAAAGCGCTTGAACAGGCTGAAGCGGAAGCCCGCAAATTCGAACAGCGTCTGGCCATCGATCTGCATCGGCGGGATCACCGGGATGTCCCGTTCGGCCAGCTCCAGGGAGAACTGGTGCTCCTCGAGAATGGCCGCATCGCTCCAGCGCTCGGGGCGGTAGAACTTGGCAATCAGTGGTTGAGCACCTTCGATACCGATCTGGAACACGCGGTTCTCGTAACTGTTCAGCGTCAGGGTTCGAGCGTCGCTGACAAAGCCGAGCGACTCCACCGCATCCAGCACGGTATCGGGGGTCAGCAGGGCGAAAGGGTGACTCATATTCAGCTCCAGGCAGGACGCGGCAAGCTGCAGTGGTCCGCATCAATAAGGTGATAGCACAGTTGCCTGCAGCTTACAGGATTGCCGACCTACGCGGTGGCCAGTCACAGGCATAGCGGTTTTATGGCGTGCGCGCGACACACCAGATACTGACGCTGGCGGCTCCTGCGGCCAGCAGGGTGCGGCTGGCCTCGTTGGCCGTGGTGCCGGTGGTTACCACGTCATCGAGCAGGGCGATGTGTTTGCCGTTGACCCGATCCGGGTGGGTGCAGGCGAAAGCATTGCGCAGATTCTGCCGGCGGGCCTGGGCATCCAGCCCTTGCTGGGGTGCCGTGGGCTGCTGGCGTATCAGGCTCGTACGATCCAGTGGCAGGCGCAGCGCCCGGGCAATCGGGCGCGCCAGTTCCAGGGCCTGGTTATAGCCGCGCTGGGCTTGCCGGGCGCGGTGCAGCGGCAACGGTATCACCAGATCCGGCAGGGCTTGTTCGTGTGCGTGGTAATGATGCTTGACGGCCTGCAACAGCAGGCGTGCCAGGAGCCGGCCATAGGTTAGCTGCTGGTGGTATTTGAACGCTGGGATCAGGCTGTCCAGCGGAAAACCGTAGCGAAAGGGCACGACCACTTGGGCAAAGGCCGGGGCCTGCTGCAGGCATTTACCGCACAGCAGATCGGCCTGGGGCAAGGGCAACGCGCAGCAGCGGCACGCCGGTCCCAGCCAGGGAAGGTCATTGAGGCAACCATGACATAGGCATTCGGGAATGCCGCTGGCGTTGCCCAGACAAAGCAGGCATCGATTGAGATGGTTAAAAGATAGCCAGTTGTAAACCGTATTCTTCATATTTGGTTGACAGTATCCTTGCCGTCATTATCATGCGTTGCATTGATCGCCCTGAATAAAACCAAGGAAAGCCGATGACTGCGCCTGTTACCCGCCACGATTGGAAACCCGCCGAAGTGCTGGCCCTGTTGCGCCAACCCTTCAATGATCTGCTGTTCCAGGCGCAGACCGTGCACCGCCAGCATTTCGATGCCAACCGGGTGCAAGTATCCACGCTGCTGTCGATCAAGACCGGCGCCTGCCCCGAGGACTGCAAGTATTGCCCCCAGTCCGGCCACTACAACACTGGCCTGGACAAGGAGAAGCTTCTCGAGGTGCAGAAGGTGCTGGACGAGGCGGCCGCGGCCAAGGCCATCGGCGCCACCCGGTTCTGCATGGGCGCGGCCTGGAAACATCCGTCTGACAAGGATATGCCCTACGTGCTGCAGATGGTGCGCGGCGTGCGTGAACTGGGTCTCGAAACCTGCATGACGCTGGGCAAACTGACCAAGGAACAGACGGCAGCACTGGCTGACGCCGGGTTGGATTACTACAATCACAACCTGGATACCTCGCCGGAGTTCTACGGCAGCATCATTACCACGCGCACCTACAGCGACCGGCTGCAGACCCTGTCCTACGTCCGCGATGCCGGCATGAAAATCTGCTCGGGCGGTATCCTCGGCATGGGCGAGTCGCTGGAAGATCGCGCCGGCCTGCTGATCCAGCTGGCGAACCTGCCGGAGCATCCCGAGAGCGTGCCGATCAACATGCTGGTCAAGGTCGCCGGCACCCCCCTGGAAGACGCCGAGGACATCGACCCCTTCGATTTTATCCGCATGCTTGCCGTGGCCCGGATCATGATGCCCAAGTCCCACGTGCGGCTGTCCGCCGGTCGCGAGCAGATGAACGAGCAGACCCAGGCACTGGCCTTCCTTGCTGGCGCCAACTCCATCTTCTATGGCGACCGGCTGCTGACCACCAGCAACCCGCAGGCCGAGAAGGACATGCGCCTGTTCGATCGCTTGGGTATCAAACCGGAAGAGCGCCAGGAACATGATGACGAAGTCCACCAGGCAGCCATCGAGCAGGCGCTGCTCGAACAGCGCGACAGTGCCATGTTCACCAACGCAGCGGTTTAACCAAGCTGGAAGCTTGAAGCTGGAAGTTGTCGGGAGTGTGCGGCACGCTTTGCTTCTAGCTTCTAGCTTCTAGCTTCTAGCTTCTAGCTTCTCTACTGAGATTCCTATGTCCTTTGATCTTGCTGCGCGCCTGGCCGAGCGCCGTGCCGCCCATCTTTACCGCCAACGGCCGCTGCTGACCTCGCCGCAGGATGTACACATCCGCGTCGATGGCCAGCCGCTGCTGGCTTTCTGCAGCAATGATTATCTGGGGCTGGCCAATCATCCTGAAGTGGCCGAGGCGATGGTCGAGGGTGTGCGCCGCTGGGGCGTGGGGGGTGGGGCGTCCCATCTGGTGATTGGGCACAGCGAAGCGCATCACCAGCTGGAAGAGGCCCTGGCCGAGTTCACCGGGCGGCCGCGGGTGCTGTTGATGTCCAGCGGCTACACCGCCAACCTCGGTGTTATCACCGCGCTGGTAGGGCAGGGCGATACCGTGCTGCAGGATCGACTGAATCATGCCTCCCTGCTGGACGCCGGCCTGTTGAGCGGCGCCCGTTTTTCCCGCTACCTGCACAATGACGTGGACAGTCTGGAAAAACGCCTGGACAAGGCCACCGGCAATACCTTGGTGGTGACCGACGGCGTCTTCAGCATGGATGGCGATCTGGCAAAGCTGCCGGCGGTCTGCGCCGCCGCGCACCGGCGCCAGGCCTGGGTCATGGTTGACGACGCCCATGGTTTTGGCTGCCTGGGCCCTACGGGCGCCGGCATAGTCGAACACTACGGTTTGAGCGCCACAGATGTGCCGGTGCTGGTGGGTACCCTGGGCAAGGCGTTCGGTACTGCCGGTGCCTTTATTGCTGGCAGCGAGGAACTGATTGAAACCCTGATCCAGTTTGCGCGCCCCTACATCTATACCACCAGCCAGCCACCGGCCGTGGCCTGGGCCACCCTGAAAAGTCTGCAGCTGCTGCGCGACGAGCGCTGGCGCCGGGAGCATCTGGCTGATTTGGTCGCGCGCTTTCGCACCGGTGCTGCGGAGCTGGGCCTGCAATTGATGGACAGCGCCACGCCCATTCAACCGCTGCTGATCGGGGACAGCGCGCGCGCCATGCAACTGTCGGCTGCCTTGCGCGAACGGGGCGTGCTGGTCACGGCCATCCGGCCGCCAACCGTGCCCCAGGGCACGGCGCGGTTGCGCGTGACCCTGTCGGCGGCGCACAGTGCGGCGGATATCGACCGCCTGCTGGAAACGCTGCAGCAGGCGCTGAGCCATCTGCCGGAGCACACCCCATGAATCACCTCACCCTATTACCCGGCTGGGCCCTGGCCCCGCAAACCATGCAGCCGTTGCGTGCCGCCCTGACCGAACGCCTGCCAGATACCCCGGTGAGCATCCAGCCCCTGCCGGCGATCCAGCTCTCCAGCCTGGAAACCGACCTCAGCACCCTGGCGCAGCAGATCAAGCCGGGGGTACTGGTTGGCTGGTCGCTGGGCGGTATGCTGGCCGTGCAACTGCACCGGCGCTTTCCCGAGCATTTTCCCCGGGTCATCACCCTGGCGGCCAATGCCTGCTTCGTCGAGCGTAAAACCTGGCCGGTGGCGATGCCGACGGATGACTTCAAGGCGTTTTACAACGACTATCGCGAAGCGCCGGAGAAGACTCTCAAGCGCTTTGGTCTGTTGGTAACCCAAGGCAGCGAGCAGGCGCGGCAACTGACCAGGGAGTTGGTCTGGGATGACCTTGACCCGGCGCAGCGCCTGCATGCCTTGGCGGTGCTTGGCATCCTCGACAACCGCGTCGCGCTCGGTCGGCCGACGCAGCCGATGCTCCACTGCCTGGGCGCCCGGGATGCGCTGGTCCCCACCGGGGCCGCGCCGTCGATTGCCGAGCTGCACGAATCATCGCGGGTGGTGGTGCATCCCACGGCAGGCCATGCCCTGCCGCTGGAGCAGCCTCTGTGGCTGGCCGAGCAAATTGCCGGCTGGCTGGAGGCCCAGCATGGCTGAGGCAATGCCTGACAAACGCCAGATCGCTGACTCCTTCAGCCGCGCCGCAGCGACCTATGACCAGGCGGCCGCGCTCCAGCGCGCCGTCGGGAATAATCTGCTGGCGCGTCTGCCGCGGGATGTCCACCCGGTTGATCTGGTTGATCTTGGCTGCGGCACTGGCTACTTCAGCCGGGCGCTGGCGGCGCGTTTCGATGCGCCGGTGACCGGGCTGGATCTGGCTGAAGGCATGCTGCGTCACGCCCGGCAGGCGAGCCCGCCTGGCGGGCATTGGATCGCCGCCGATGCAGAAGCCCTGCCGCTGCGTGACGGCTCCCAGGATCTGATCTTTTCCAGTCTGGCACTGCAGTGGTGTCCGGACCTGTCGCTGGCCCTGAGTGAAGCCCTGCGGGTGCTGCGTCCGGGCGGCTGCCTGGCGTTCAACACCCTGCTTGATGGCAGCCTGCATGAGCTGCGTACCGCCTGGCGGGCGGTGGACGACTTTGTGCACGTGAACCGCTTCATGACCGCCGACGAGCTGCAGGGCATCCTCGCCGCGGCGGGTTTTGCCGACTGGCGTTGGGAGGTGGAAGAGCATTGCCTGCACTACCCACGCCTGGGGGAACTTACCCACGAACTCAAGGCGCTAGGCGCCCACAATATCAACCCGGGCCGCCCGGGGGGCTTGACCGGTCGGGCACGGCTGCGTCAGCTCACCGAGGCCTATGAACAATTTCGAACCCAACAGGGGCTGCCCGCCAGCTGGCAAGTGGCGCAGATCCTGATGGTCAAGCCTGACACTGTCTGAACCGGACCCCTCGCCATGCCAAAACGCTATTTCATCACCGGCACTGATACGGAGATCGGTAAAACCACCATCGCCGCAGCACTCTTGTATGCCGCCCGCCAACGGGGCTTATCCACCGCTGCGGTAAAGCCGGTTGCCGCCGGCTGCGAGCACACGCCCGACGGGCTGCGCAACGAGGATGCCCTGGCACTCCAGGCGCAATGCTCGTCCCCACTCGACTACGAGGCGATCAACCCGGTGGCATTGGCCCTGCCCATCGCGCCCCATATCGCCGCCCGCGAAGCCGGAGTCGCACTCACCGCGGCGCGGCTGGCCGATCCCTGTTTCAGGATGTTCGAGCGCGGCGCTGATCTGACGGTGGTGGAAGGAGTGGGGGGCTGGCGGGTGCCCCTGAATGACCGGGAGACCCTGGCGGACCTGGCGCAGGAGCTGGGTGAGCCGGTGATACTTGTGGTGGGATTGCGCCTGGGCTGCATCAATCATGCGCTGCTGACGGCCGAAGCCATTGCCCGCGACGGCCTGCGGCTGGCGGGGTGGGTTGCCAATCAGATCGATCCGCAGATGGAGCGCCAGCAGCACAACCTGGAAACGCTGCGCGTGATGCTGCGCGCGCCCTGCCTCGGGGTGGTGCCGCGAGTCGAAGGGGGCAGTGCGGCGGCAGTGGCCGCCCATTTGCAGCTGGACGCGCTGCTGGGTCCGACCGCCGGCCTGTCCAGCTGATGTCTTATATGCTTGAATAGGCATATTGCCACTACGTGAGTTGCTCGCCATGGCCTCGCTCGATCTGCTGTCCTCCGGCTTTGACGCTGTGCGTCAAGGCCAATACCGCGCCAATACCACTGCCGCAGATATTGCCCGCGCGGGTGCGCCGGTTAGCGCTACGGCTGCGGGGTCAATCCCATTGCAGCCCGCTACCGGCCAGCCGGCCGCCACCACCCGGGTGGAGAGCAACCGCCCCGTCAACCTGGTCAACAGCCTGGTCGATCTCCAGCAAGCCCAACAGGAAGCGCAGGCCGGTGCTGCGATCATCGATATCGCAGATGAAGTACTGGGTACGCTGATTGATGTTCATGCTTGAACCCTTCCCCCGCTAGATCTCCGCTAACGCATGGGAGCTTGCCGCGCCCGGCCCCGGCCGCGCGCTATCCCTATCTCCGTCACTGATTCTCTGCCTCCCTGTGTTACTGCTAATCTCGATAGCATTGCGTCGGGTTTTTCATCCGGCGGGGCTTGACATTGCCTGGGCTGAAACGTAAGTTTCAAACACGTGTTTGAATGGGCCGTCCGGCTCGTCGCCGTTCCGAATCCTGAAATAATCGTTGAGGTCAGTACACCATGCCAGAATACAAGGCTCCCTTGCGCGACATCCGTTTCGTGCGCGACGAAGTACTGGGATATGAAGAACATTACAGCAGCCTGCCGGGATGCGAAGACGCTACCCCCGACATGGTTGATGCCATCCTCCAGGAAGGTGCCAAATTCTGTGAGCAGGTCATTGCCCCGCTGAACCGGGTTGGCGATACCGAAGGTTGCACCTGGTCGCCTGAAGGCGTGAAAACGCCGACCGGCTTCAAGGAAGCCTACGAGCAGTTTGTTGAAGGCGGCTGGCCGAGCCTGTCGCTCGACCCCGAATACGGCGGCCAGGGGCTGCCGGACTCGCTGGGTCTGGCAGTGAGCGAAATGGTTGGCCAGGCCAACTGGTCCTGGGGCATGTACCCGGGCCTGTCCCACGGCGCGATGAACACCATCGAAGCCCATGGCACCGACGAGCAGAAGCAGGTGTACCTGACCAAGCTGGTCTCCGGCCAGTGGACCGGCACCATGTGCCTGACCGAACCCCATTGCGGTACCGACCTGGGCATGCTGCGCACCAAGGCCGAACCGGCTGGCGACGGCAGCTACAAGATTTCCGGCACCAAGATTTTCATCTCCTCCGGTGAGCACGATATGGCCGAGAACATCGTCCATATCGTACTGGCCCGCCTGCCCGATGCCCCCGCCGGCACCAAGGGTATCTCCCTGTTCATCGTGCCCAAGGTGTTGCCGAATGCCCAAGGTGAGAATGGCGAGCGTAACGCGGTTACCTGTGGCTCCCTGGAGCACAAGATGGGTATCCACGGCAACGCGACTTGCGTGATGAACTTCGACGGCGCTACCGGTTTCCTGATCGGCCCGCCGAACAAGGGTCTGAACTGCATGTTCACCTTCATGAACACCGCGCGTCTGGGTACCGCCCTGCAGGGTCTGGCCCACGCCGAAGTGGCGTTCCAGGGTGGTATCAAATACGCCCGCGAGCGTTTGCAGATGCGCGCCCTGACCGGCCCGAAAGCCCCCGAGAAGCCCGCCGATCCGATCATCGTGCATCCGGATGTGCGCCGCATGCTGCTGACCATGAAGGCCTTCGCCGAAGGCAACCGCGCCATGGTGTACTTCGCTGCCAAGCAGGTGGACATCATCAAGCGCAGCACCGATGAAGAGCAGAAGAAGCATGCTGACTCGCTGCTGGCCTTCCTCACCCCGATCGCCAAGGCGTTCATGACCGAGGTGGGTTTCGAAGCAGCCAACCATGGCGTACAGATCTACGGCGGCCACGGTTTTATCTCCGAGTGGGGCATGGAGCAGAACGTGCGTGATTCGCGCATCTCCATGCTGTACGAAGGCACCACCGGCATCCAGGCGCTGGACCTGCTCGGCCGCAAGGTGCTGATGACTCAGGGCGCTACCCTGCAGAACTTCACCAAGATAGTGCACAAGTTCTGCAAGGGTCAGGAAGGCAACGAGGCCGTTCAGGAATTCGTCGGTCCGCTGGCCACCCTGAACAAGGAATGGGCCGATATCACCATGAAGATCGGCATGAGCGCAATGAAGGACCGGGAGATGGTCGGCGCCGCGTCGGTGGACTACCTGATGTATTCCGGTTATGTCTGCCTGGCCTACTTCTGGGCCGACATGGCCCGCGTAGCTGCCGAGAAACTGGCGGCCGGCGGTGGTGACGAAGCCTTCTACAAGGCCAAGCTGCAGACTGCGCGCTTCTATTATCAGCGCATCCTGCCGCGCACCCGCGCCCACGTGGAAGCCATGCTGTCCGGTTCCGCGAACCTGATGGACATGGAAGAAGAGAACTTCTCGCTGGGGTACTGATCCTCCCAGAGTTGAGTTGATCTTTAAAAGCCGCTCCTGGTAACGGGGCGGCTTTTTTGTTGGCGTTGTGTGGTGTTGGCTGAGGGGGCGTGGTCTGTGCATAGCCGGCTGGCCCTGACCGGACCCGCTCGGGCCGTCCATGGGCGCTCGTGTGATGGCCTTCCCTGGCCATCACACGGTCCGGCCAGGGCCAACCGGCTACGCACTTGTCGAAAGTGTGCTGGCTGAAAAAAGCTACCTGCCGCTTCGATTGTTAGCGAGGGGCGAGCCTACAGGGAAGTATTCACGGCGTGTCCGTATAACCGCCACCAACTTGCACCCAGGCTCACCAAGCGCCCGCAGCATCCGCCTATAAGCCGTCCCAGGCCAGGCGTACGCCGCTGAATTGCCAGCGGGCCCCGGCAGGGAAAAAGTTGCGGTAGGACGTCCGGCTATGTCCCGTTGGCGTAGCCAGCGAGCCGCCGCGGAGCACCATCTGGTTGATCATGAACTTGCCGTTGTACTCCCCAACCGCACCGGCCGCGGGCTGGAAGCCGGGGTAGGGCAGGTAGGCGCTGTTGCACCATTGCCAGACCTCATCAAACAGGCCGTGCAGCTGATCGCTGTGGGTGGCGGCATGCTCCCATTCCGCTTCCGTGGGTAGGCGCGCGCCCGCCCAGCGGGCATAGGCGTCGGCTTCATAGAAGCTGATGTGGCTCAGGGTGGCGTCATCGGCCAGGGGTTGCAGCCCGTGCAGGGTGAACACCTGCCAGCCGTCTTCCTGGTGCTGCCAGTACAGCGGGGCTTGCCATTGGCCGCTGACCACCTGATCCCAACCGTCGGATAGCCACAACTCTGGCCGCTGATAACCGCCATCGCGGATAAATGCCAGGTAATCACCGTTGGTTACATTGCGGCTGGCCAACTGGAAGGACTCCAGCCAAACCCGGTGGCGCGGCAACTCATTGTCGTAGCAGAAGCCGCCAGCCCCGTGCCCCACCTCGACCAGGCCGCCGTCGAATGCCAGTCGGCTCGCCGGCGGCTCCGCCACGGGATGCTGATCCTTGCCGGAGGGGCGCCAGGCCGGGTACAGCGGGTTGCGGGAAAAATGCTGCTTGAGATCGGTCAGCATCAGTTCCTGGTGCTGCTGTTCATGGTTGAGGCCCAATTCGACCAGGGCTGTCAACTCAGTGGATAAAGCCCCGGCCGCGATTGCCTCTTGCATGTGCTGATCCACGTGGCTGCGGTAGGCCAGCACCTGTTCGAGCGACGGCCGGGACAGCATGCCGCGCTCGGGCCGGGCATGGCGGTCGCCCACGCCAACGTAGTAGGAATTGAACAGCACCTTGAAGGCGGGATCGAAAGGCTCGGGAGCGGCGGCCAGCGCCGCCAGCACGAAGGTTTCAAAAAACCAGCTGGTATGGGCCAGGTGCCATTTCAGCGGGCTGGCTTCAGCGCAGGACTGCAGCTGGCAGTCCTCCGCCGACAGGCCTTCGATCAATTCTACGCTGTACTCGCGCACCTGGCTGAAGCGTGCGCTGAGCACCGCGCCCTCGATAAAGGGTGGTCTAGAGGTCATTCAGGACTCCGCGAGAAAAACGCCGAACCACTCCTGCGGGTCGGTCCACAGATGCTGGCAGTTGAAGCCGGCCCGGGCCAGCAGTGCGCTGAAGCCATCGGTGGTGTACTTGTGGGAATGTTCGGTAAGGATATAGTCCCCAGCTTCGAAGCGTCGTTCCCGGTCGGCCAATTGCACGCGGTGGGATCGTTGCGCTACCAGGCGCATTTCGATGCGGTTATGCACCGGATCGTATACCGCCTGATGGGCAAAGTTGGCGGGATCGAAATCGGCATGCAGCAGGCGGTTGGCGACCTGCAACACATTGAGGTTGAAGGCGGCGGTCACACCCTCGCTGTCATCATAGGCGGCCCGCAGAATGTGCGCGGGTTTGACCAGATCCACGCCAATCAGCAATTGACCCTCGTCGCCGCAGTGACTGCGGATACCCTGCAGCAGGCGCAGGGCGTCGGCCTCGGCGAAGTTGCCGATGGACGAGCCGGGATAGAAAAAGACCGGGGGATTAGCTTCGTCCTCAGCCAGCAGATCAGCGAGGTCGAGGCGCCGGGTGAAATCACTGACCACGCCGATGCACTCCAGATCGGGATGCTCACTGGCAATGTCAGCCAGGCAGCTCTGCAGGAAGTCGCCAGCGATATCCACGCCGATCAGCCGGGCTGGCGTCACGTATTGCAACCAGCGGCGGGTCTTGCTGCAGTCGCCGCAGCCCAGATCAATCCACTGGGCGTGATTGGCCAGGGCGGAGCTCATGTCATCGGCGTGCTGCTCGAAGATGGCCGCTTCGGTGCGGGTCAGGTAATACTCGTCCAGCTCGCAGATGCGGGTGAACAGCTCGCAGCCGGTATCGTCGTAGAAATATTTGGGGTTGATGCTGGGTTGGGGTTGCAGCAGTCCATCGAGAAGCTGTTGGTGTTCAGTGCCACAATCCGGTGGCAGTAGATTCTCCAGGCGGGGAAGAGGCGTGGCGGTGTTCACGGCATGTTCCTGTGTTGGGGTCGCATAACGGTCTCTTGAACCTAGCACACCCACCGCAGATCGCCATTACACCGCCAGCGGTTTACTCCGCGTTCTCCACTACCTCGCGGATCAGCTTGAACAGTTTGCGCGAGGCGGCCGGTGGTTTGCCTTCCGCTGCTTCCTTGGTGGCCTGGCGCACCAGTTGCCGGATGGTCTGGCGATCGGCATCGGGATAGGCTTCCATGAACGCCTGCTGCTGCTCCGGTTTGCCGGTCAGCAGGCGGTCGCGCCAGCGCTCCATCTGGTGGAAGAACTGGGCGTGGGCCTGGCTGCTGCTGTCGAGGCGGTCGATGTAGGCCTGGATCGCCTCGACGTCCTGGTCGCGCATCAGTTTGCCGACAAAGCTCAAGTGCCGCTTCAGGGCGCCCCGGGCGGTGTGGCGATGGGCTTCATCCAGTGCCTTGCGCATCTCATCGGTGAGGTTCAGCTTTTCCAGCTGGTGCGGCTTGAGCTCGGTCAGGCGCCGGCCGAGCTCCTGCATGGCGTGCATTTCGCGTTTGACCTGACTTTTGCTCTTCTCGTCTTCCAGCTCGTCATTGTCGTGTTCTTCAGGAAAATCTGTCATGGTTGCTGCCCGTTCACCGGTTCTGTTCAATGCCTCATGATACCCGTTCACAGGCCGGCTGTCCGGGGTACAATGGCCGCCTACGAGGAGATCACATGACCGAACAGCTTCCTGTCCAGCACGATGACGACCCCAGTGCCCTGTGCCAGCAACTCGAACAGCGCGTGGCATTCATACTCGACGAGGCGCGCCGCCAGGGCGCTTCGGCCTGTGAAGTAGCCGTCAGCCAGAACACCGGCCTGTCGGTGGGGGTGCGCTGCGGTGAAGTCGAGACAGTCGAGCTGAACCGGGACCAGGGTTTCGGTATTACCCTGTATCTGGACCAGCGCAAGGGCTCGGCCAGCACCTCGGATACCTCTGACGAGGCCATCCGGGCGGCGGTCGAGGCGGCGCTGGTGATTGCCCGCAACACCTCTCCTGATCCGTACTCCGGCCTGGCCGACGCCGAGCTGATGGCGCGGGATATTCCCGATCTGGATCTGTATCACCCCTGGGCCCTGGATGCCGACGCGGCGATCGAGCGGGCGCTGCGCTGCGAAGCCGCGGCGCTGGCGATGGACCCGCGGTTAAGCAGCGACAGCGCCAATATCAGCAGCCAGCAGGGCTGCCGGGTCTATGGCAACAGTCACGGCTTTATCGGCAGTTCGCTGGGCACGCGCCACAGCGCCTCGGCGGTGCTGATCGTCAACACCGAAGACGGCATGCAGCGGGACTACTGGTATACCGTCGACCGCAAGGCCGAGCGTCTGCTGGACCCCGAAGCCTTGGGGCAAAAAGCCGCCGAGCGGGCGCTGGCACGGCTGGGCGCCAAACCGGTGAAAACCGCCAAGGTACCGGTGCTGTTTGCCGCCGACCAGGCCGCCGGGTTGCTGGGTCAGTTGATCGGCTCGATTTCCGGGGGCGCGGTCTACCGCCAGTCGACCTTCCTGCTGGACGCCATGGGCACCCGGGTATTCCCCGAGTGGGTGACCATCGATGAGCGCCCCCATTTGCGCCAGGCTCTGGGCAGCGCCGGGTTTGACGGCGATGGCCTAGCCACCCGCGCGCAGAGCTTCATTGAGCAGGGTGTACTGCAGAGCTGGGTATTGAGCACCTATTCGGCGCGCCGGCTGAAGTTGGCCAGCACCGCCAATGCTGGCGGCGTGCACAACCTGCATATCAACTCCAACGCCGGCGACCTGCCGGCGCTGCTGCAGGAAATGGGCACCGGCCTGCTGGTGACGGAGCTGATGGGGCAGGGTGTCAATGGCGTGACCGGGGACTACTCCCGCGGTGCTGGCGGATTCTGGGTCGAAAACGGTGTGATCAGCCATCCGGTACGGGAAGTCACCATCGCCGGCAATCTGAAGGACATGTTCGCCAACCTGCGCTGCGTCGGCTCGGATATCGAACGCCGCGGCAACTACCTGACCGGCAGCTGGTTGATTGATGGGATGACCGTTGGGGGCGCCTGAGGCGCCCCCAACGGGAGCTTCTAACTTCAAGCTTCCAGCTGTGGTTATTCTCCTTCGCCGAAGTAGTCGTTGACCAGGCCGACGAGATCTTCCATGGCCTGTTCGGCCTGCGCGCCCTCACAGCGGATACAGATTTCACTGCCCTTGCTGGCGGCGAGCATCATGACTTGCATAATGCTCTTGCCGTCGACCAACTGCTGTTCACTAGCGCCGACCCGGACATCGCAGTCATGCTGCTTGGCCACACCCACAAACTTGGCTGCCGCCCGGGCGTGAAGACCCAGTTTGTTGATGATTTGCACGCGTTGCGTCAGCTGCGTCATGGCAGGTCCCGGTGGCGAATGAGCAGGTTGGAGGAGTGCACGCTGAGCTCCTTGACCAGGCGCTCGGCGATATACACCGAGCGGTGGTGGCCGCCGGTGCAGCCAATGCCGATGCTCATGTAGCTGCGCTCGCCCGCGGCATAGCGCGGCAGCCACTTCTGCAGGAAATGGAAGATGTCCTGGTACATGTCCTGGACGTCCGGTTCGGCGTCCAGGTAATCCCGAATCTGCTGGTCCTTGCCGGAAAAGGGCCGCAGATCCGGCTTCCAGTAGGGGTTGGGCAGGCAGCGCACGTCGAACACCAGGTCGGCATCGACCGGCACGCCGCGCTTGAAGCCGAAGGATTGGATAAGGATCGAGGGGCTGTTGCTCTGGCTGCTGAGCAGGCGCTGCTTGAGCAGGTCGCGCAGCTGATAGAGCGTCAAATGGCTGGTGTCGATCTTGAGGCTGGCCAGATCGATGATGGGTTCGAGCAGCTTCAACTCCGCTGCAATGGCCTCGCCGAGGGACAGGTTGCCGTCAGTCAGCGGATGCTTGCGGCGGGTTTCCGAGAACCGCTTGATCAGCACTTCATCGGTGGCGGCGAGAAACAGTACATCACAATGGATACCAGCGTCACGCACCTGCTTCAGCAGGTCCGGGAAGCGCTGCAGATCGCTGGGCAGGTTGCGCGCATCGATGCTGATGGCGACCTTCGGCAAGCTCAGATCGGTGTTGTTGGCCTGCCGGGCCAGTTCCGGCAACAGGCCTGCCGGGAGGTTGTCGATACAGTAGAAGCCGTTATCTTCCAGAAGGTGCAGGGCGGTACTCTTGCCGGACCCGGATCGTCCGCTGACTACAACCAGACGCATCAGTGTCAGTCTCCGCTGGTGCCGACCATGACCCGATACAGGGTCTCTGCATCCGGCGCCTGTCGCAGGGCCTCGCGCAAATCTTCCTGGTCAAGTTTCTCGGCGAGCATCTTGAGTATCTGCAAATGCTGCTCGGTGGCCTCGTGGGGCACCAGCAGCACGAAAATGAGATCGACCGGCTCGCCGTCCAGGGAGTCGAAGTCGATCCGACCGTCGAGCTGCAGCAATGCACCTATGGCGTGGCTGCATTGCTCCAGACGGCAATGGGGGATGGCGATGCCGTTGCCGAAGCCGGTCGAGCCGAGCTTTTCCCGGGCGATCAGACTCTCGTAGATCGCATCGGCATCCAGGTCGGTGTGCTGGGCGATCATCTTGCCGATCATCTCCAGCACACGTTTCTTTGAGCCCCCCTGCACACCGGTGAAGGTGAGCTGGGGGGTGAGTACGTTATCTATCTGCATGGGTTCGCTTGCTATATAGCCTTACCGGTCATTGACGCCTTGCTGGCGGCCAATGTGTTTTTCCTTGTGTTTGATCAACTGGCGGTCCAGACGGTCGGCCAGCAGGTCGATGGCGGCATACATATCGGTATGTTCCGCTTCGGCAACCAGGTCGTTGCCGGCAATATGCAGGGTACCTTCGGCCTTCTGCTGGAGCTTGTCTACTTGAAGGGTGATTTGCACGCTGATGATCTTGTCGAAATGGCGTTCCAGGCGGGCCATTTTCTCGGTGACATAGTCACGCAGTGCGTCGGTGATATCGAGCTGAAGACCAGTGATGTTCATTTGCATAACACTTCTCCTGATTGGCTTGATAGACCGGGGTGCCGGAGGCGGCTACCCCAATGATGCCACTTCTCGTATCCGATTTCCTTGATCCACCTCGTGTCAGACCAGCCTTTTCCTCTCGCTTGATGGTGCTATGTTGAGCGACTCGCGGTATTTGGCGATGGTGCGTCGCGCCACGTGGATGCCTTGTTCCTCAAGTAGACCAGCGATCTTGCTGTCACTCAATGGTTTCTTCGGGTTTTCCGCCGCGACCAGCTTCTTGATCAGCGCGCGAATGGCCGTGGACGAGAATTCGCCGCCCTCGCTGGTGCTGACATGGCTGGAAAAGAAGTACTTGAGCTCGAAGATGCCCCGCGGGGTGTGCATGAACTTCTGCGTGGTCACCCGGGAAATGGTCGACTCGTGCATGCCCACGGCTTCGGCAATGTCATGCAGCACCAGCGGCTTCATGGCTTCTTCGCCATGTTCGAGAAAGCCGCGCTGGTGCTCGACGATCTGCGTGGCGACCTTCATCAGTGTCTCGTTGCGGCTCTGCAGGCTCTTGATGAACCAGCGCGCCTCCTGCAGATGGTTGCGCAGGTAGGTGTTGTCGGTACTGCTGTCCGCCCGCTTGACCATGGAGGCGTACTGGCTGTTGACCCGCACCTTGGGCGCGGCTTCCTGGTTCAGCTCGACAATCCAGCGGTTCTGGTCGCGGCGTACGATCACATCCGGAATGACGTATTCCGCTTCGCCAGAGGCGATTTCACCACCGGGCCGGGGGTTGAGGGTCTGGATCAGCGCCACCACGTCGCGCAATTGGTCTTCCTTGAGCCGGGAGCGGCGCATCAGCTGGGCAAAATCGCGGCTGCCGAGCAGCTCCAGGTGATCACGGACCACCCGTTTCGCCTCTGCCAGCAAGGGGGTGGAGGGCGGCAGCTGCTGCAACTGCAGGTGCAGGCATTCGCTCAGGTTGCGGGCGCCAACCCCGGTCGGTTCAAACTGCTGGATCCGGTGCAACACCATTTCCACCTCATCCAGCTCTACTTCCAGCGCTGGATCGAGGGAGGCGAGGATGTCCTCCAGGGATTCTTCCAGGTAGCCGTCGGCGTTGATGCCGTCGATCAGGGCGACGGCGATCTGGAAGTCGGTATCGGATAACGGCAACAGGTTGAGCTGCCATTCCAGGTGGCTCTGCAGGGTCTCGCCGGTGCCGGTGCGTGAGGTGAAGTCCCAGTCCTCATCATCCGAGCTGGGCAGGGAGCTGGCAGAGGTCTGGTAGATGTCCTCCCACTGGGTATCCACCGGCAGCTCATTGGGGATCTGCTCGTTCCAGTTGCCGTCTTCTTCGCTGTGGCTGTGCTGATCGATGGTCTGCAGCTCGACGGGCTCGGGCAGGGTGGTGGCAGGCGCCTCGTCGTTGCCGCTGCTGTCGCCGGCGCCCGGGCCGAAGTCGTCATCGCCGTCGTCGGCCATTTCCAGCATGGGGTTGGCTTCCAGTGCTTCCTGCACCTCCTGCTGGAGATCCAGGCTCGACAACTGGAGCAGTCGGATGGCCTGCTGCAGCTGGGGAGTCATGGTCAGCTGCTGCCCCATCTTGAGGACGAGCGATGGTTTCATAGTGTTGCGATTTACCTTGTGCGCTGTTCAAGCCATTGAGAGACAACCAGAAACAGGATCAGCATGCCTCATTCCACCGAGCTTTTACAAACGGAAGGCATGGCCAAGGTAGACGTCCCGCACCAGCTGGTTGGCAAGCACCTCCTCGGCACCGCCCTCGGCGATGATATGGCCGTCGTTGACGATGTAGGCCTTGTCACAGATATCCAGGGTCTCACGCACGTTATGGTCGGTGATGAGCACGCCGATGCCCTTGTCCTTGAGGTGCTGGATGATCTGCTTGATATCGTTCACCGAGATCGGGTCGACGCCGGCGAAGGGCTCGTCCAGCAGAATGAACTGCGGATCGGTAGCCAGGGCCCGGGCAATCTCCGCGCGGCGGCGCTCGCCGCCAGACAGGCTCATGCCGGCACTGTCGCGCAGATGATGGATATGAAACTCGCGCAGCAGCGAATCAAGCTTGCCTTCGCGCCCCTTGCGGTTCAGGTCCTTGCGGGTTTCCAGCACCGCCATGATGTTGTCGGCCACGCTGAGCTTGCGGAAGATGGACGCTTCCTGGGGCAGGTAACCGATGCCCTGGCGCGCCCGGCCGTGCATCGGCAGGCGGGTCACATCCTGGCCGTTGATCAGGATGTTGCCCTGGTCGGCCTTGACCAGGCCGACGATCATGTAGAAACAGGTGGTCTTGCCGGCGCCGTTGGGGCCGAGCAGGCCGACTACCTCGCCGCTGTTGATCGACAGGGAGACATCCTGCACGACCTTGCGGGTTTTATAGGCCTTGGCCAGGTGGCGGGCTTCAAGTTTCGTCATTGGTGGCCGGCTCGGTACGCTTGCGTGGCTGGATGATGATTTCAATGCGTTCGGCGTTATCGCCTTCGCTGGCATCGGCGCGGCCGGCATCCACGACCTGGCGGCTGATGTCGTAGCTGACGCGCTGACCCTGGAAGGTATTGCCGCCCTGTTCGAGGAAGGCCTGGTCGATCAGCACCACGCGGTCGTCGGCGGCATGGTATTCGATGGTCTGGGCGCGGGCGTCCACGGGGTTGCCGTCGGCCTCGGGTTGCTGGCGGTAGGTGGCCGGCGAGCCCACGGAGACGACCTTGCTGACGTCACCGGCATCATTGGTGGTCAGCGTCACGCGGTTGCCGGTCAGGCGCATGCTGCCCTGGGTAATGATGACGTTGCCGGTATAGACGGCGGTGCTGCGGCGGTCATCCAGGGTGGCGGCATTGGCCTGGATGCGGATCGGCTGGTTGGCATCGTCGGGCAGGGCCAGGGCCGGCGCGGCCGCGCCGGTCAGCAGGGCCAGGCAGATGAGTCTAAAGCGCGTCATGTTCGCCTCTTACGTTGGACAGCAACTTGATGCGGCCGTCGTTGAAATTCGCTTCCATACCGGTGGCTGTGGTCACGCCATTGGCGGCCTCGATTCTGACACTCCGGTCGGTCTCGGCAAAATGCCGGTCGGGGAAGATGCTCAGCGCCGGGGTCGACAGGCGCCGCACCGGCTGGCCTTCCACTTGCTGTTCGATCACCACATTCTGGCGAAGATTCACCTGATCGCCGCCCGCACTGACTTCGCCATAACGGGCCTGCACATCCCAGGGCTGCTGCTCGCCTTCGCGGTAGTACAGCAGTTTGGGATCATCCAGCTCGGTCACGTCATCGCCTACCTGGTGGGCTGCGCGTACGCTGGTCAGGTCGTACACCGGCTGGCCCTGCTCGTTGAGCTGGCGGATCCGCGCATTCTCCATGAAGAAGTCAGGCTGCAGCGGGTCCGGGATCACCTGGGGCGTGAAAGTGGCCGGGCGGATGTTCCAGTAGCCCACCGCCAATGCCAGTGCCACGGCGAGCAGAACGATGCCGCCGGTCACGAGATAGCGGGGGATCTTCACAGGTAGGCAGCCTGGGCGCTGTCCAGGGTGCCCTGGGCGCGCATGATGAGTTCGCAGAATTCCCGCGCCGCGCCGGCGCCCCCGGCATGGGTGGTCACCCCATGGGCGTGCTGGCGCACGAAGGTATCGGCGGTGGCCACCGCCATCCCCAGCCCCACGCGGCGCATGACCGGGAGGTCCGGCAGATCATCACCGAGAAAGGCGATCTGCTCCATCTCCACCGGCACCTTGGCGCGCAGTTCAGCCAGGGCGGTGAGCTTGTCTTCGCGGCCCTGGATCAGGTGCTGGATGCCGAGGTTGGCGGCGCGACGTTCCACCAGTGGGGACTTGCGGCCACTGATGATGGCGGTTTCCACACCGGAGGCGATCAGCAGCTTGATGCCGTGGCCGTCCAGGGTATTGAAGGACTTGAACTCGGTGCCGTCGGGCATGAAGTACAGCCGCCCGTCGGTAAGCACGCCGTCCACATCGAAGATCGCCAGACGAATGTTGCGTGCCCGTTCCAGCAATGTCAGATCCGTGTTCATACCACCCCCGCTCTGAGCAGGTCGTGCATGTTGAGCGCACCGACCGGTTTACCGTCGCCGTCCACCACGAACAGCCCACTGATCTTGCCGTCCTCCATGATCTTCAGCGCCTCGGCCGCCAGCACACCCTGGCGGGCGGTCTTGCAGCGCGGCGTCATCACCTGCTCGATGGGAGCGCTGCGGATGTCGATGTCCTGATCCAGGGTGCGGCGCAAGTCGCCGTCCGTGAAGATGCCGGCGAGCCGCCCTTCGGTATCGGTGATGCCGGTCAGGCCCAGGCCCTTGCGGGTCATTTCCAGCAGTGCATCGCGTAGCGGGGTGTCGGGCGATACCAGGGGCATCTGCGGACCGCTGTGCATGATGTCGTCGACCAGCAACAGCAGGCGGCGGCCGAGACTGCCACCGGGATGCGAGAAGGCGAAATCCTCGGCGCTGAAGCCGCGGGCTTCGAGCAGCGCGATGGCCAGGGCGTCACCCATGACCAGGGCCGTGGTGGTGCTGGAAGTGGGTGCCAGGTTCAAGGGGCAGGCTTCCTGCTCGACGCCGGTGTTGAGGTTGGCGACGGCGGCCTTGGCCAGGGTGGAGTCGGGATTGCCGGTAATGCTGATCAGCGGGATGCCGAGGCGCTTGATCAGCGGCAGCAGGGTGACCACTTCGGCGGTATTGCCCGAGTTGGACAGGGCGATGACCACATCCTGGGCGGTGATCATGCCCATATCGCCATGACTGGCTTCGCCGGGATGGACGAAAAACGCCGGCGAGCCGGTGCTGGCCAGGGTAGCGGCGATCTTGCGGCCGACATGCCCCGATTTGCCCATGCCGGTCACGACGATGCGCCCGGGGCACTGGATGAGGGTGGCGCAGGCGGTGTCGAAGTGGCCTTCGAGCCGGGTGAGCAGGCTGTCGACGGCATCACGTTCCATACGGATGGTGCGCTGCGCTGAAGCGGTGTAATCGAATTCGGGCATGGGCTCGGCTATCTGGTTTCAGTCAGCGCTGAGTATAACGGTTTGTTGTGATCAGCTCATCTGTGATGTTCCGGCGGGATTAGGCGAAGCGCTGAAACAATTGAAAACCATGCAGCTTGGGATGCCTCGGTGGAACTGATATATTACCCCGTTCATTTTTTCCGTCATTGCGCCGGTAACTGGTAAGGCCGCCCATAACTATGCCCGAATCATCGGATTTCATCGTCGACCTGCAGCAGGTAACCTTCACGCGGGGTGAGCGGACTATTTTCCGTAATGTGGATATCCGGATTCCCCGCGGCAAGATTACCGGCATCATGGGCCCATCGGGCTGTGGCAAGACGACGCTGCTGCGCCTGATCGGGGCGCAACTGCGCCCTGACAGCGGTGCCATCCTGGTCAATGGCCAGAACATTCCCGCGCTCGGGCGCGAAGAGCTGTTTGCTGCCCGCGAGCACATGGGCATGCTGTTCCAGAGCGGAGCGCTG
Organism: Pseudomonas saudimassiliensis; assembly: GCF_000939975.1. Classification (GTDB taxonomy): domain Bacteria; phylum Pseudomonadota; class Gammaproteobacteria; order Pseudomonadales; family Pseudomonadaceae; genus Halopseudomonas; species Halopseudomonas saudimassiliensis. The sequence goes on from NZ_LK391969.1 coordinate 168,767, forward strand.
TTCACTGATCTGAACGTATTCGAGAACGTCGCCTTCCCGCTGCGGGTGCATACCCAGTTGCCGGAGGACATGATCCGCGACATCGTGCTGCTGAAGCTGCAGGCCGTGGGGCTGCGCGGTGCGACCGGGCTGATGCCGGACGAGCTGTCCGGCGGCATGAAGCGCCGGGTTGCCCTGGCCCGCGCCATCGCCCTGGACCCTGAGCTGATGATGTACGACGAACCTTTCGTCGGCCAGGACCCGATTTCCATGGGGGTGCTGGTGCGGCTGATCCGGCTGCTCAACGACGCCCTGGGGCTGACCAGCATCGTGGTCTCCCACGACCTGGCGGAAACCGCCAGCATCGCCGACTACCTCTATGTGGTGGGCGATGGCCAGGTGCTGGGGCAGGGCGCGCCGGATGAGCTGATGAACTCCGATAACCCGCGCATCCGCCAGTTCATGCAGGGCGAGCCGGACGGCCCGGTGCCATTCCATTTTCCTGCCACCGACTTTATGGGTGAGCTGTTGCAGAAGGAGCGCAAGGCGTGAGCACCATTGCAGATCGGGTAGCGCTGCTGGGCCGGTCGGGCCTGGACCTGGTTGCTGCCATCGGCCGCTCCGGCATTTTTCTCTACCAGGCGCTGACCGGGCGCTCCAACTTCGGCAACCCCTTCGGCCTGCTGCTCAAGCAGCTGTATGCCGTGGGCGTGCTGTCGCTGGCGATCATTATCGTGTCCGGGGTGTTCATCGGCATGGTGCTGGCGCTGCAGGGCTACAACATTCTCAAGGACTACGGCTCCGAGCAGGCGGTCGGCCAGATGGTCGCGCTGTCGCTGCTGCGCGAACTCGGGCCGGTGGTCACCGCGCTGCTGTTCGCTGGCCGTGCCGGTTCGGCGTTGACCGCCGAGATCGGCCTGATGAAGGCCACCGAGCAGTTGTCGAGCCTGGAAATGATCGGCGTCGACCCGCTGAAATACATTGTTGCGCCGCGCCTGTGGGCGGGCTTCATCTCCCTGCCGCTGCTGTCGCTGATCTTCTGCGTGGTCGGTATCTGGGGTGGCGCCATGGTCGCGGTGGACTGGCTGGGCGTCTATTCCGGCTCCTACTGGTCCAACATGCAGAACTCGGTACTGTTCAGTGCGGACGTACTCAATGGCCTGATCAAGGCCCTGGTATTCGCCGTTGTGGTGACCTGGATCGCGGTCTTCCAGGGTTATGACTGCGAGCCGACGTCCGAAGGCATCAGCCGGGCCACCACCCGCACTGTTGTCTATGCCTCCCTGGCCGTACTGGGCCTGGATTTCATTCTCACCGCTTTGATGTTTTGATCAGCCAAGGAAACTGCCATGCGCACCCGTAAACTGGAATTGACTGTCGGCCTGTTCATCCTGGCTGGATTGCTGGCCGTGGTGATACTGGCCGTGCGGGTCAGCGGCCTGACCCTGAGCACCAGCGGGGACAGCTATACCGTATATGCCCACTTCGATAACGTGTCCGGCCTGACTGCCCGCTCCAAGGTGACCATGGCGGGCGTGACCATCGGTCAGGTCAAACGCATCACCTTCGACAAGAACCGGTACACCGGCCTGGTCGAGATGGCCATCAATGCCGATGTGGACACCCTGCCGGCGGACAGCACGGCCTCGATCGTGACCGCTGGTCTGCTGGGTGAAAAATACATCGGCATCTCTGTAGGCGGTGATGAGCTGGTACTGGAGGATGGTGACGAGATTCTCGATACCCAATCGGCGCTGGTGCTCGAGGAACTGATCGGCCGCTTCTTGCTCAACACCGTCAGCAAAGATGACTAACAGGAGAGAATTTATGCGCAATGTCATGACCTGGGGCCTGGCCCTGTTACTGAGCATGCCGCTGCTGGCCCACGCCGCCGCAGCCACTCCCCAGCAGGTAGTGGAAGATACCTCCGTGCGGGTCATGGAAGTGCTGGACGCCAACCGCGACCTGTACAAGCAGGATTCCAATGCGTTTCTTGAAGGGCTCAACGAGATCCTCGACCCGGTGGTCGACTTCCACGGTATTGCCCGCAGCGTGATGACGGTGCGTTACAGCCGCAGCGCCACGGACGAACAGATGGAGCGGTTCATCGACACCTTCAAGCGCAGCATGGTCGAGTTCTATGGCAATGCCCTGCTGGAATTCAACAGCGGCAAGATCAATGTCCTGCCGCCGGCCAAGGGCTCCCAGCAGACCGACCAGCGCGCCAGCGTGGATATGGAAGTGCAGGCCAACGACGGCAATGTCTACAAGGTGACCTACACCATGGCCAATATCGACGGCCAGTGGAAGGTGCGCAACGTGATCGTCGAGGGCATCAATATCGGTCTGCTGTTCCGTGACCAGTTTGCCCAGGCCATGCAGACCCATCGCAATGACCTGGACGCGGTCATCGACAACTGGGGTGGGGTGGTTGCCAAGTCCCGGGAAATCGTCGAAGAAGAGACCGGCGAGTGACCGCGCGCTGGGTACCGGAGGGCGAGCAGCTGCGGCTGGAGGGCGAGCTGGATTTTGTCAGCGCCATCCCGGTGCGCGAGGCGCTCGATACCTACCTGGCCGCTTCCGCGGGCAAGCAGGTCACCCTCGACCTGTCAGGCGTGACCCGCGTCAACAGCGTCGGTCTGTCACTGCTGCTGGCTGCCGCCCGCGCGGCGCAACAGAGCAAGGTCCAGTTGCAGACCATCGGACTGCCAGCCGGCCTGTTGAGCATGGCGGCGGTCTGTGGCCTGGACGACTGGCTGGAAACACTTTCTGCCAGCAATGGCAGCACAACGGAGATACCCCATGCAGGCCAGTGAAGTGAAGAATCTGCTGGAGCAGCAGTTGCCCAATACCCAGGTGGAAGTAGACGGCGAGGGCTGTAACTTCCAGCTGTTGCTGATCAGCGACGAATTGGCGGCGCTGTCGCCGGTCAAGCGTCAGCAACAGGTCTATGCGCTGCTCAACGGCCCGATTGCCGACGGCAGCATCCATGCGGTCACCATGAAATTTTTTACCCGTGAGGCCTGGGCTAACCGGTAAGCGGACCCAGCACAAGAGAACCCGTATGGACAAATTGATGATCACCGGCGGTAACCGCCTGGATGGCGAGATCCGCATTTCCGGCGCCAAGAACTCGGCCCTGCCGATCCTGGCGGCGACCCTGCTGGCCGACGAAGCCGTCACTATCTGCAACCTGCCGCACCTGCACGACATTACCACCATGATCGAGTTGTTCGGTCGCATGGGTGTGCAACCGGTGGTGGGTGACAAGCTCAACGTCGAAGTGAACCCGACCAGTATCACCACCCTGGTCGCGCCCTACGAGCTGGTAAAAACCATGCGCGCCTCCATTCTGGTGCTGGGACCCATGGTCGCGCATTTCGGCTACGCCGAAGTGGCCCTGCCCGGCGGCTGCGCCATCGGCTCGCGGCCGGTGGATCTGCACATCCGCGGTCTCGAGGCCATGGGCGCCGAGATCACCGTGGAAGGCGGCTATATCAAGGCCCGCGCGCCGGAAGGCGGCCTGCGTGGCGCGCACTACTTCTTCGATACCGTGAGTGTGACCGGTACCGAGAATATCCTCATGGCGGCCACCCTGGCCCGCGGCCAGACCGTGATCCAGAACGCCGCGCGCGAGCCTGAAGTGGTGGACCTGGCGGAATGCCTGATCGCCATGGGCGCGCAGATCCAGGGTCACGGCACCGATACCATCACCATCGACGGCGTCAAGCGCCTGCACGGTGCTACCTACTCGGTCATGCCCGATCGCATCGAAACCGGCACCTTCCTGGTGGCCGGCGCCGCCACCCGCGGCCGCGTCAAGCTCAAGGATACCGATCCGTCGATCCTCGAAGCCGTGTTGCTGAAGCTGGAAGAAGCCGGTGCGCAGATCGATACCGGTAAGAACTGGGTAAGTCTGGACATGAAGGGCAACCGCGCCCGCGCGGTGAACCTGCGTACCGCGCCGTATCCCGCGTTCCCGACCGATATGCAGGCCCAGTTCATGGCGATGAACGCCGTGGCCGAAGGGACCGGCACCGTGATCGAGACCGTGTTCGAGAACCGTTTCATGCACGTGCAGGAAATGGGTCGCATGGGTGCGCAGATCCAGGTGGAGGGCAACACCGCCATCATCACCGGGGTCGAGAAGCTCAAGGGCGCACCGGTCATGGCCACCGACCTGCGAGCCTCCGCCAGCCTGGTGATTGCAGCCCTGTGGGCCGACGGCGATACCCTGGTCGACCGCATCTACCACATCGATCGCGGTTACGAATGTATTGAAGAAAAGCTGCAGATGCTGGGTGCCGCCATCCGCCGCGTTTCTGCTTGAGAGGGTTTACATGAGCAATAGCCTGACTATCGCCCTGTCCAAGGGCCGCATCCTGGACGACACCCTGCCGCTGCTCAAGCTGGCGGGTATCGAGCCGGTGGAAGACCTGGACAAGAGCCGTAAGCTGATCTTCAGTACCAGCGATCCGGACGTGCGTCTGCTGATCGTGCGCGCCACCGACGTGCCGACCTATGTCGAGCAGGGCGCCGCCGATCTGGGCGTGGCGGGCAAGGATGTCCTCATGGAATACGGCAGCCAGGGGCTGTACGAGCCGCTGGACCTGAAGATTGCCAATTGCCGGCTGATGACCGCCGGCCCGGTGGATACGCCCGAGCCCAAGGGGCGCCTGCGGGTGGCGACCAAGTTCGTCAATGTCGCCCGTCGTTACTATGCCGAGCAGGGCCGCCAGGTGGAGCTGATCAAGCTGTATGGCTCCATGGAGCTTGCGCCGCTGGTGGGGTTGGCCGACAAGATCATCGACGTGGTCGATACCGGCAACACCCTCAAGGCCAACGGCCTGGAGCCGCAGGAATTGATTGCTCACATCAGTTCGCGGCTGATCGTCAACAAGGCCTCGATGAAAATGAAGCACGCCCGTATCAAGGCGTTGATTGACCTGCTGGCCGAGGCCGTTGAGCGTCGCGCCAACTGAAGTACCTACCTGACCACTTTGAGGAATTCACCATGAACACGCCGTTGAAAATCGCCCGTCTGGATGTCAATCAGGCTGATTTCAACCATCATCTCGACGGTTTGCTGGCGTGGGAAGGGGTGTCCGACAAGGCGGTCAATGAGCGGGTCGAGGAAATCATCGCCGCTGTGCGCCAGCGCGGTGACGCGGCGGTGGTCGAATACACTGCCCGGTTCGACGGTCTCAAGGTCGCCAGCATGGCTGACCTGACCCTGGACCGGGCACGCCTGGAACTGGCGCTGGAGCGCATCACCACCGAACAGCGCCAGGCGCTGGAAGTGGCAGCCGAGCGGGTGCGGGTCTACCACGAGCATCAGCGCCAGGCGTCCTGGCGCTATACCGAGGCCGATGGCACCGTGCTGGGTCAGCAGGTTACCCCGCTGGACCGGGTTGGCCTGTATGTGCCGGGCGGCAAGGCGTCCTACCCGTCCTCGGTGCTGATGAATGCCATTCCGGCCAAGGTCGCTGGCGTACCGGAAGTGGTCATGGTGGTGCCGACCCCACGGGGCGAGATCAACGAGCTGGTCCTGGCCGCGGCCTGCCTGGCCGGCGTTGACCGGGTGTTCACCGTGGGCGGTGCCCAGGCCGTCGCTGCGCTGGCCTATGGCACTGAGAGCATCCCAGGTGTGGACAAGATTGTCGGCCCGGGCAATATCTATGTGGCCACGGCCAAGCGTGCGGTGTTCGGCAAGGTCGGCATCGACATGATCGCCGGGCCCTCGGAAATCCTGGTGATCTGCGACGGTCAGACCGACCCCGACTGGATCGCCATGGACTTGTTCTCCCAGGCCGAGCATGACGAAGACGCCCAGGCCATCCTGCTGTCGCCGGATGGGCAGTTCCTCGATGCGGTGGAAGCCAGCTTGAACAAGCTGCTCGGCACCCTGGAGCGCAGCGATATGGTGCGCATCTCCCTGGAAAGCCGTGGCGCGCTGATCAAGGTTGACAGTCTGGAGCAGGCCTGCGAAGTGTCCAACCGCATCGCGCCCGAACACCTGGAATTGTCGGTGGCTGACCCCGATGCCATGCTGCCGCAGATCCGCCACGCTGGCGCCATCTTCATGGGCCGCTTCACCCCTGAGGCGCTGGGCGACTACTGCGCCGGCCCGAACCACGTACTGCCGACCTCCGGCACCGCCCGGTTCTCGTCTCCGCTGGGAGTCTATGACTTCCAGAAACGTTCCTCGGTCATCTTCTGCTCCCCAGAAGGCGCCTCGGAATTGGCGAAGACGGCCTCGGTGCTGGCCCGTGGCGAAAGCCTTACTGCCCATGCACGCAGTGCGGAATACCGGATAGCAGCGGCCCCAAGCGACAAGCCATAAGCTGTAGGAGCGTCGCCTCGGCGCGCTGGCCCGCGCAGCGGGCCCTTCGGCTCCAGCTAAAAGCGTATAGCCTGCCGTCGAAGGCTCCCAACCTTGAACCACCCGTTTTCTGGAGTACTACCGTGAGTCGTTTCTGGAGCCCCTTTGTAAAGGATCTGGTGCCCTACGTGCCGGGCGAGCAGCCCAAGCTGGATAACCTGATCAAGCTCAATACCAACGAGAACCCCTATGGCCCGTCGCCTGAGGTGGTCGAGGCGATTCGCGGCCAGCTGGATGCCAGCCTGCGGCTGTACCCCGCGCCCAATGCGGACCAGTTGAAGGAGCAGATCGCCCGTTACTATGGCGTGACCGCAGCCCAGGTGTTCGTCGGCAACGGTTCTGACGAAGTGCTGGCGCATATCTTCCATGGTCTGTTCCAGCACGGCCGGCCGGTGCTGATGCCGGATATCAGCTACAGTTTCTACCCGGTCTACTGCGGGCTCTACGGGATCGAGGCGAAGGCCCTGCCGCTGGCAGAGGATTTCAGTATCCGCCCCGAGGATTACCAGGGCGAGAACGGCGGCATCATCTTCCCCAACCCCAACGCGCCCACTGGCATGCTGTTGCCGCTGGCCGGTATCGAGCAGATTCTCCAGGCCAACCCGGATTCGGTGGTGGTGGTCGATGAGGCCTATATCGATTTCGGCGGCGAGACGGCCGTTGCCCTGGTGGATCGCTACCCGAACCTGCTGGTCACCCAGACGCTGTCCAAGTCACGTTCACTGGCCGGTCTGCGGGTAGGCCTGGCAGTCGGTCACCCGGATCTGATCGAGGCGCTTGAGCGAATCAAGAACAGCTTCAACTCCTATCCGCTGGATCGCCTGGCGATTGTCGGGGCGACCGCTGCTTTCGCCGACCAGGCCTATTTCGAGCAGACTCGCCAGGCGGTGATAAGCAGTCGCGATGCCTTGACCAAGGGGCTGGTGGAGCGGGGCTTCCAGGTATTACCGTCGGCGGCCAACTTCGTGCTGGCCCGCCACCCAGGGTACGACGCCGCGGAACTGGCCGCCGGCCTGCGGGCGCAGCGGGTGATAGTGCGGCACTTCCGCCAGCCGCGTATCGAGCAGTTCCTGCGGATTACCGTGGGTACGCCGGAGCAGAATCAGGCGCTGCTGCTGGCGCTCGATACGCTGATCGACTGAGGGGCTTGCGCCCCGTCAGGAGCCGAAGGTGGGCCGCACGCCCACCTCGGCCGTGAAGCTCATTGGTTCGCCATTGCGCAGCACCTCGAGCTCGACCGTGGAACCGGGCTTGGCCCGGGCCACCTGATTCATTGCATGACGGCCATGGACAATGGCCTTGTCATCAATCCGCAAGATCACATCCCCCGGCCGCAGACCGGCGCTCCAGGCCGGACCGTTACGGTACAGGCCGGAAACTACGATGCCTTCGGTCTGGACCAGGCCGAAGGATTCCGCCAGGTCGCTGGTCAGCGGCTGAACCTCCACGCCCAGCCAGCCGCGGATGACCCGGCCACGCTCGATGATCTCTTCCATGACATCAACGGCCAGATGCGCAGGGATGGCGAAGCCGATGCCCTGGGAGCCGCCGGACTGGGAAAAAATGGCAGTATTGATGCCGATCAGGCGGCCGTGGGCGTCAATCAGCGCGCCGCCGGAGTTGCCCTGGTTGATAGCCGCGTCAGTCTGGATGAAGTCCTCGTAGGTGTTGAGGCCCAGCTGGTTGCGGCCGGTGGCACTGATAATACCCATGGTCACCGTCTGGCCCAGGCCAAAGGGGTTGCCGATGGCCATGACCACATCGCCTGTCGCGGGCTGCTCTTCCGGAGTGATGGTCGCGGCGGGCAGGTCCGGCAGATCGATCTTGAGTACCGCCAGGTCGGTCTCCGGGTCGGTGCCGATCAGTTTGGCGATGGCTTCACGGCCGTCGCGCAGGGCGATAAGAATTTCGTCGGCATCGGCGACGACGTGGTTATTGGTCAAAAGGTAACCGTCGCTGCGCAGGATGACCGCCGACCCGAGGCTGGATTGCCGCCGCGCTGGCGCAGGCAGGGTGTCGGCATAGTCGCGCAGGGTCGAATCGCCGAAGGGCGCATTATCGCGGCTGGGGATCTGCTTGGTGGTGAAGATATTGGCCACTGCGGGTGCTGCCTTGGCTACTGCCTCGCTATAAGACACCACCCCGCCGCTGCTGCTGGGCAAGGCAAGCGCGGCGGGTATCGCGGCAGAATTCGCCGGGAAGCCAAGCCAGTGCGGAAATTGCTGCATGATGAGCAATGCTATTAACAGGCCGCATACGGCAGGCCAGCCCAGATTGCGCAGAAACTCTTTCATCGGGACACCTGAAGTGCGGTCATGTTGAATTAATCACAGGCCGCCATTATAGAGAGATTTAAGCCAATGTGCAGATACGTATTGAACTCTTGTATCCATGTGCAACAGATACAGAGATGCCGTTTTCCATTGAAGGGAGAGTCAAAATGACACAATGTCTGGAACTGGTTACCTACTGCAATAACCTGCTGGAAAGCGGAGCTTTCAGCGATTACTGCCCCAATGGTCTGCAAGTGGAAGGGCGTAGCGAAGTAAAACGTGTGGTTACCGGGGTGACGGCCAGCCAGGCGCTCATCGAAGCGGCCGCTGCTAAGGGGGCAGATATGCTGCTGGTGCACCACGGTTATTTCTGGAAAGGCGAGGCGGCTCCCGTTACCGGATTGAAGCAGCGGCGAATCAAGGCGCTGCTCGAACACGGCATCAACCTGGTGGCCTATCATCTGCCCCTCGACGCCCATGCGAAGTTGGGCAACAACGTTCAGTTGGCCCAGTTACTGGGTTGGCATATCACCGGCGGGCTCGAGCCAACCAATCCCCGTTCCATCGGCCTGCAGGGCGAGTTGAGCGAAGCGGTCAGCGGCGCCGAACTGGCCCAGCAATTGAACGTCGCGCTGGGCCGCGAGCCGCTGTTCATCAATGGCCACGGCCGCCCGGTCAAGCGTATCGCCTGGTGCACCGGCGCGGCGCAAGGCTACATCGAGAAAGCCGTGGCGCTGGGAGTCGATGCCTTCATCACCGGGGAAGTATCCGAGCCCACCATTCATATCGCGCGGGAATGCGGAATCAATTTCTACGCTGCCGGCCATCATGCCACCGAGCGTTACGGGGTCAAGGCGCTGGGCGATCATCTGGCTGAGCAGTTCGGCATCGAGCACCAGTTCATCGACATCGACAATCCGGTTTGAGCTGAACCGGCGCGCATATGCTTATAACTTAAAGGTATCGAAGGGCGGCTTATTAGAAGGGAGAGGCTTTGTTACAATGCCCGCAATCTTTATCAAGCCTCTTCACCGTGAGTAGCCCATGCTGGAAAAACTGACCCATCTCAAACAGCTGGAAGCGGAAAGCATCCACATCATTCGTGAGGTTGCCGCCGAATTCCAGAACCCGGTAATGCTCTATTCCATCGGCAAGGATTCGGCCGTCATGCTGCACCTGGCGCGCAAGGCCTTCTACCCGGGCCGGCTGCCATTCCCAGTGCTGCATGTGGACACCGGCTGGAAATTCCGCGAGATGTACAGCTTTCGCGAGCGTATGGTCGAAGAGATGGACCTGGACCTGCTGGTGCACATGAACCCGGACGGCATCGAGCAGGGCATCGGCCCGTTTACCCACGGTAGTGCGGTACACACCGACGTGATGAAGACCCAGGGCCTGAAGCAGGCGCTGGACAAATACGGCTTCGACGCGGCCTTCGGCGGTGCCCGCCGTGACGAGGAGAAGTCCCGCGCCAAGGAGCGCGTTTACTCCTTCCGCGACAAGCATCACCGCTGGGACCCGAAAAACCAGCGCCCGGAACTCTGGAACATCTATAACGGCAAGGTGCACAAGGGCGAAAGCATCCGCGTGTTCCCCCTGTCGAACTGGACCGAGCTCGACATCTGGCAATACATCTACCTGGAAAGCATCCCGATCGTGCCGCTGTACTTTGCCGCAGAGCGCCCGGTGGTTAACCGCGATGGCTCGCTGATCATGGTGGACGACGAGCGCATGCCGCTGAACCCCGGCGAGACCCCGGAAATGAAAATGGTGCGCTTCCGTACCCTGGGCTGCTACCCGCTGACCGGCGCCGTGGAATCCACCGCCGCCACGTTGCCGGAAATTATCCAGGAAATGCTGCTGACCCGTACTTCCGAGCGCCAGGGCCGCGTGATCGATCACGATCAGGCAGGTTCTATGGAAGAGAAAAAACGTCAAGGCTACTTCTAAGCGCCGCCCGGAGAATTGAGTAATGAGTCACCAATCTGATTTGATCAGCCAGGATATCCTGGCCTACCTGGGGCAGCACGAGCGCAAGGAACTGCTGCGTTTTCTTACCTGCGGCAACGTGGATGACGGCAAGAGCACCCTGATCGGGCGCCTGCTGCATGACTCCAAGATGATCTACGAAGATCACATGGAAGCTATTACCCGCGACTCGAAGAAGTCCGGTACCACCGGCGAGGAAGTGGACCTGGCGTTGCTGGTTGACGGCCTGCAGGCTGAGCGCGAGCAGGGCATCACCATTGACGTGGCCTACCGCTATTTCTCTACCGCCAAGCGCAAGTTCATCATCGCCGATACCCCCGGCCACGAGCAGTACACCCGCAACATGGCCACCGGGGCGTCCACCTGTGACCTGGCGATCATCCTGATCGACGCCCGTTACGGCGTGCAGACCCAGACCCGCCGGCACAGCTTTATCGCCTCCCTGCTGGGTATCAAGCACATTGTCGTTGCGGTCAACAAGATGGACCTGCTGGACTTCGACCAGACGGTGTTCAACCAGATCTGCGCCGACTACAGCGAGTTTGCCAAGGGCCTGGATACCCTGGCCAATAGCTCGATTCATTTCGTGCCCATGTCTGCCCTGAAAGGCGACAACGTGGTCAACCGCAGCGAGCGCAGCCCCTGGTACACCGGCCCCTCGCTGATGGAAATCCTCGAAACCGTGGAAGTGGCGGCCGACCGAAATCTGACCGATCTGCGCTTTCCGGTCCAGCTGGTTACCCGGCCCAACCTGAACTTCCGCGGCTTTGCCGGCACCATCGCCTCGGGCGTGGTCAGCAAGGGCGACGAGCTGGTGGCACTGCCCTCGGGCAAGACCAGCCGGGTCAAATCCATTGTTACCTTCGACGGCGAGCTGGATGCCGCCGGTCCCGGCCAGGCCGTCACCCTGACCCTGGAAGACGAGATCGACATTTCCCGCGGCGACATGCTGGCCCACGTGGACAACCAGCCGGTGATCGGGGATCTGTTCGAGGCCAGCCTGGTGTGGATGTCGGAGCAGCCCATGCAGCCGGGGCGCAAATACGACATCAAGCGCGCCACCAGCTACAGCCCGGGCTCCTTTACCCGTATCCACTTCCGCCAGGATGTTAATACTCTGGCCCATGAAGAGGCCGGCGAACTGGCATTGAACGAAATTGCCCGGGTCGAGCTGGCGTTGGAACGCCCTATCGCCTATGACGATTACCGTGCCAACCGCACCACTGGCGCCTTTATCGTCATCGACCGCATGACCAACGGCACCGTCGGCGCCGGCATGATCGTGGCCAAGGCGCAGGCAACCCAGCACAGCGCTGGCGGTCATGGCCAGTTTGCCCACGTCACCCCGAGTGAGCGGGCGATCCGCTACGGCCAGGAGCCGGTTACGCTGTTGTTCACCGGCCTGTCCGGCGCCGGCAAGAGCACCCTGGCCTACGCCGTTGAGCGCCGCCTGTTCGACCGCGGCCGCGCCTGTTTTGTGCTGGATGGCAAGGCCATGCGCCAGGACCTGAGCAAGGGCATTGGTCGGGACGCGGCCGGTCGCGCAGAGAACCTGCACCGGGGCGCCCGTGTGGCCCGCCAGCTGAACCAGGCTGGCCTGATCGCGCTGGGCGCTTTTGTGGCGCCGACGGCGGAAAGCCGCGCAACCGCGAAACACATCCTGGGTGATCGTTGCCTGATGGTGTATCTGAACACGCCGCTGGAAGTCTGCCAGGAGCGTGACCCTTCCGGTCTGTACGCCGCAGGGGAAGAGGGCACCATCCCGGGCGTTTCCTATCCCTACGAAGCGCCTGAAGATGCCGATCTGGTGATCAATACCGCCGAGCTGGATCTGGCGGCGAGTGTCGACAAGGTTGTCGAGCTGCTGCGCGAGCGCTCGCTGATCTGAGCGGTATCCCTCCGGCGGGCAGCAATGCCCGCCACTTTTTCCCGCTTGATTGTGTATCCTTTGCCGTCCATAGAATGTGATAGTCGGGCGGCAACAGATTCCAGATGAAACCAGCTGATATCGATTTCATGCGCGAGGCCATCGCCGAAGCGCGCAAGGGTGCCGATCTGGGCGAAGTGCCGGTGGGCGCGATCCTGGTCCGTGATGGCAAGATCATCGGCCGCGGCTTCAATCAACCCATCAGCAGCCACGACCCCAGCGCCCACGCGGAAATGGTCGCCCTGCGCCAGGCCGCGGCCAGCGACGCCAACTACCGCCTGCCAGGCACCACCCTCTACGTCACCCTCGAACCCTGCACCATGTGCTCGGGGTTATTGGTGCACAGCCGCATCAGCCGCCTGGTGTTTGGGGCCAGCGAGCCGCGGTCGGGAGCGGTGGTGAGTCGGGCGCAGGTTTTGGACCAGCCTTGGTTAAATCACCGGGTGCAGGTGGAGGGCGGGGTGCTGGCCGACGAATGTGGGGCGATATTGACGGAGTTCTTTCGGGCGCGGCGGTAGGGCTTTTATCTATTCCCCCTCTCTCCCCAGCCCCGCTCCGCGCCCCGGCCCTTCGCAGAGCTCAGGGCGCTCAAGCGGGCGAAGCAGTGCTTCGCTTATTCCGCTTTCGCCCCGCGAGGGGAGAGGGGAAAAGGCTCACACTACACCATCATCAAATCCCCTGCGGTAACTGCTCCAGGATCCCCGGCGCATGGTACTGCTCATCTGGCATCTGCGGGGTTTCGGACTGCGGCTGGGTTACCCAGGTGAGGATCTCGTAGTAGCGGCGAATGTTTTGCACATAGTGCACCGGCTCGCCGCCCCGGGCGTAGCCGTAGCGGGTCTGGCTGTACCACTGCTTCTTCGACAGCAGCGGCAGGTGATCCTTCACATCAATCCAGCGGTTGGGGTCGCGGCCATTGTTGCGCGTCAGGATGCGGGCGTCGTCCAGGTGCCCGATACCAACGTTGTAGGCTGCCAGGGCGAACCAGGTGCGGTCGGGCTCGGGAATGTCGGTTGGCAGCTGATCACGCACCCAGATCAGATAGCGCGCGCCGCCGGCAATACTCTGCGCTGGATCAACCCGGTTGGTCACGCCAACAAACTTGGCGGTGGGCAGGGTTAGCATCATCAGGCCGCGCACGCCGGTGGGTGAGCGCGCATCCACGTCCCACAGCGATTCCTGATAGGCCATGGCCGCCAGCAGGCGCCAGTCCAACCCTTGTTGATCACCCGCCTGGCGGAACATTTTTTCAAAGCGCGGCAGCCGCTGCTGCATATGTCGGGCGAAGGCGCGGGCACCAACATAATCCAGCACGTCGGCATGGCCGTAGAAACGCTCAAGCAATTGGTCAAGGGTGCCGTCGGCGCGGATGCTGTCGAAGAACTTGTTCACCTCCAGCAACAGGCTGTCATCCTCGCCACCGGGCAGCGCCCAGGCCATCGGCTGGGTCGGGCCCAGATCGAAGCCCACGTGCACGGCGGGGTAGAACGCCTGGTTGACGATCAGCTCGTTGGAATAGACCACCGCAAAGTCGAGCTCGCCGTCGTTGACCATGCGCAGCAGGTCCACTACCTCAAGGTTGTCCGACTCTTCGAACGCCAGCTGCGGATGCTCGGTTTGCAGCTCACGCAACTGGTCAGCCAGGGAGCTGCCTCGCAATACCATGATGCGCCTGTCGTACAGATCCTCGATGCCCCGCGGCTGGCGATTGCCCCGGCGGTACACCACCTGGGGCGTCACCTGCAGATAGGGCTCGGCAAACTGGATCTGGCCGGCGCGGGCCGGGTTGGCGGTCAGCCCGGCTGCGGCCAGGTGGGGGCCCTTGTCCTGCGCCAATTGGTTATAGATATTCTCCAGCGTAGGGCTGGTGATCATGGTCAGATCAAGTTCCAGGCGGTCGGCAAAGCGCTTGCTCAGCTCATACTCCAGCCCGGTGTCGCCGTGCCGGCCCTGGTAATAGGTCGTCGGCGTGTTACGGGTGACCACGCGCAGCGTGCCTTCCTCGCGCAGCTGCTCCAGCCGGCTGGGTTGTTCACAGGCAGCCAGCAGCACCGAGCACAGCAAGGCGAGGACGGGGACAGCGGCGTGATGGAGACGGCGTTTTGACATGCGCCCAGTATAAGTAAATCCACCCCCCGGCAATAGGGCACGATTGTCACTGGCCGGGGAGGGGGGTGCGGCTGGTCGCGGCTGGCCGCTGCCCAATAGCCCGAACGCGCCGCATGGGGTATCCTATGCGCCTTCTTTTCCATTTCCCAGAATCTCCGAGGCCGAAACCAACATGCATATCCTGCGTGGCGCCCCAGTCCTTTCCGATTTCCGACGCAACAAGTTGCTTGCGCGACTGCAACAGCAGGTTCCCGGCGTGAGCGGCGTGTATGCCGAGTTCATGCATTTTGCCGACCTGATTGGTGAATTGGCGGAACAGGACCAGGCGGTACTGGACCGTTTGCTCAAATACGGCCCCAAGGTGGCGGTCGAAGAGCCGACGGGCACGCTGGTGCTGGTAGTCCCCCGTTTTGGCACC
Source organism: Pseudomonas saudimassiliensis (assembly GCF_000939975.1). GTDB lineage: Bacteria > Pseudomonadota > Gammaproteobacteria > Pseudomonadales > Pseudomonadaceae > Halopseudomonas > Halopseudomonas saudimassiliensis. Next base: position 183,844 of record NZ_LK391969.1, read on the forward strand.
ATTTCGCCCTGGTCGAGCAAGGCTACGGACATCGCCCATAACTGCGGCCTGAGCGCCATTGCCCGCCTTGAGCGGGGCATTGCCTATTATGTCGATGGGGAGCTGAGCGCTGCGGAGCTGCAGCAAGTGACGGCGCTGCTGCACGACCGGATGACCGAGCTGGCACTGGATAACGTGGACGCGGCCGCCCAACTGTTCCACCACACCGAACCGAAGCCGTTCAATCGGGTGGACATCCTCGAGGGCGGCAAGGCCGCGCTGGAGCAGGCCAACACCGAGCTGGGCCTGGCCCTGGCCGATGATGAAATCGATTACCTGGTCGAGAGCTTCCAGGGGCTAGGTCGTAACCCCAGCGACGTCGAGCTGATGATGTTCGCCCAGGCCAACTCCGAGCATTGCCGCCACAAGATCTTCAACGCCAGCTGGGACATCGACGGCCAGGCGCAGGAAAAAAGCCTGTTTGGCATGATCAAGAACACCTACCAGATGCGCAGCGAAGGCGTACTGTCCGCGTATAAGGACAACGCTGCGGTGATCGAAGGTTTTGTCGGCGGTCGCTTCTTCCCCGAGCCGGGCACCGAAGAATACCGCGCCCATCAGGAGCCGATCCATATCCTGATGAAGGTCGAGACGCACAACCACCCGACCGCCATTTCACCGTTCTCCGGCGCCTCCACTGGCTCCGGTGGTGAGATCCGCGATGAAGGCGCCACCGGCCGTGGCGGCAAGCCCAAGGCGGGGCTGACCGGCTTTACCGTATCCAACCTGCGCATCCCCGGCTTCGAACAGCCCTGGGAAGAAGACAACGGCAAGCCGGGCCGCATCGTGACCCCGCTGCAGATCATGATCGACGGCCCGCTCGGCGGCGCCGCGTTCAACAACGAGTTCGGCCGCCCCGCACTGACTGGCTACTTCCGCACCTTCGAGCAGACTGTACCTTCGCCCCGTGGCCCGGAAATCCGCGGCTACCACAAGCCGATCATGATTGCTGGTGGCCTGGGTAACATCCGCGCCGAGCACGTCGAAAAGGACGAGATCCCGGTCGGTGCAAAGCTGGTGGTACTCGGCGGCCCGGCCATGCTCATCGGCCTGGGCGGCGGTGCCGCCTCCTCCATGGCCACCGGCAGCAGTGCCGAAGATCTGGACTTTGCCTCGGTGCAGCGCGAGAACCCGGAAATGGAACGCCGCTGCCAAGAGGTCATCGACCGCTGCTGGCAGTTGGGCGAGAAGAACCCCATCGCCTTTATCCACGACGTGGGCGCGGGCGGGCTGTCCAACGCCTTCCCTGAGCTGGTCAACGACGGCGGTCGTGGCGGCCGCTTCGAGCTGCGCAACATCCCCAATGACGAGCCGGGCATGAGCCCGCTGGAAATCTGGTCCAACGAATCCCAGGAACGCTACGTCATGGCCGTGCCGAACGCCGACTTCGAGCGCTTCCAGGCCATTTGCGAGCGCGAGCGCTGCCCCTTCGCCGTAGTCGGTGAAGCCACCGAAGAACAGCTGCTGGTGCTCAACGACAGTCACTTCGACAACCAGCCAGTCGACATGCCGTTGTCTGTGCTGCTCGGCAAGCCGCCGCGCATGCACCGCAGCGTCAGCCGGGAAGCAGAGCAGGGCGATGACTTCGACGCCACCAGCGTGGAGCTGGAAGAGGCCGCACTGCGCGTGCTGCGCCTGCCGGCCGTGGCCAGCAAGAACTTCCTGATCACCATTGGTGATCGCAGCATTACCGGTCTGGTCGCCCGCGACCAGATGGTCGGCCCCTGGCAAGTACCGGTCGCCGACTGCGCCGTGACCGCCACCAGCTACGACGTGCACACCGGTGAAGCCATGGCCATGGGCGAGCGCACGCCGCTGGCGCTGCTCGACGCCCCGGCGTCCGGTCGCATGGCTGTTGCCGAAACCGTCACCAACCTGGCTGCTGCGCGGATCGACAAGCTGTCCGACATCCGCCTGTCCGCCAACTGGATGGCCGCCGCCGGCCACCCCGGTGAAGACGCGCGCCTGTACGACACGGTCAAGGCTGTCGGCATGGAGCTGTGCCCGGAGCTGGGTATCACCATCCCGGTCGGCAAGGACTCCATGTCCATGCAGACCCGCTGGAATGATGAAGGCCAGGACAAGAGCGTCACCTCGCCGATGTCCCTGGTCGTGACCGGCTTTGCGCCGGTGCAGGACATCCGCCGCACCCTGACCCCGCAGCTGCGCATCGACCAGGGCGACACCGATCTGATCCTTATCGACCTGGGCCGCGGCCAGAACCGCCTCGGCGGCTCGGCGCTGGCGCAGGTATACAACCGCATCGGCCAACAGGCACCTGATCTGGACGACGCCGAAGACCTCAAGGCCTTCTTCGCCGTGATTCAGGGCCTGAACCAGGACGACCTGCTGCTGGCCTACCACGACCGCTCCGACGGCGGCCTGCTGGCCACCGTCGCGGAGATGGCCTTTGCCGGCCACTGCGGCATCGACATCAACCTGGACGTGCTGGCCGATAGCGCAACCGATTTGCCCGCCGCCCTGTTCAACGAAGAACTGGGTGCGGTCATCCAGGTACGCCAGGACGATACCGAAGCGGTACTCAGCCAACTGGCCGCCGCCGGCCTGGGTGATTGCAGCGCCGTGATCGGCCAGCCCAAACCCGAGCAGCAGCTGGACTTCTACTACGCCGGTAAGGATGTACTGTCCGGTACCCGCGCCGACTGGCAACAGGCCTGGAGCGAAACCAGCTGGCAGATCCAGCGCCTGCGTGACAACGCCGAATGCGCCGACCAGGAGCACGAACGCCTGGCCGACGACAAGAATCCCGGCCTGCAGGCCATGCTCAGCTACGACATCAACGAAGACGTCGCCGCGCCCTACATCAACACCGGCATGCGCCCGGCGGTTGCCATCCTGCGCGAGCAGGGCGTCAACGGCCAGGTTGAGATGGCTGCCGCCTTCACCCGCGCTGGCTTCACCGCCATCGACGTGCATATGAGCGACATTCTCAGCGGCCGGGTTGACCTCGCACAGTTCCGTGGACTGGTCGCCTGTGGCGGCTTCTCCTACGGCGACGTGTTGGGCGCCGGCGAAGGCTGGGCCAAATCGATCCTGTTCAACGAACAGGCGCGTCAGGCCTTCACCGACTTCTTCGCCCGCCCGGATACCTTCTCCCTGGGCGTGTGCAACGGTTGCCAGATGCTGTCCAACCTGCGCGAACTGATTCCGGGCAGCGAGCACTGGCCGCGCTTCGTACGCAACCGCTCGGAACAGTTCGAAGCACGCGTCGCCATGGTGGAAGTGCAACCCTCGCCGTCAATCTTCCTCAGCGGCATGGTCGGCTCACGTATGCCGATCGCCATCGCCCACGGCGAAGGCTACGCCGAGTTTGCCAACAGCGCCGCCGTCGACGCCTGCGAAGCCAGCAGCAGCGTCGCCCTGCGCTTCGTCGACAACCACGGCCGCATGACCGACCGCTACCCCGCCAACCCCAACGGCTCCCCCCGCGGCATCACCGGCCTCACCACCCGCGACGGCCGCGTCACCATCATGATGCCCCACCCGGAACGCGTCTTCCGCGCCGTCCAGAACTCCTGGTACCCGGACGACTGGAGCGAAGACGGCGCCTGGATGCGCATGTTCCGCAACGCCAGGGTCTGGGTAGGCTAACAACCCACCCGACCAACAAAAATCCCGGCCACGCGCCGGGATTTTTGTATGCACACTTTGCCAGCATGCACATTTCTGCCCCCTCTCCCCTTGCGGGGCGAAAGCGGAATAAGCGAAGCACTGCTTCGCCCGCTTGAGCGCCCTGAGCTCTGCGAAGGGCCGGGGCGCGGAGCGGGGCTGGGGAGAGGGGGAAAGACCCCCAAACAACCGCTAATCTATCTCCAATCACCCGACCCCAGGAACCACCACCGCCATGAAAACAACAACCCTAACCGCCGTCATCCTCCTCACCGCGACCACCACCGCCTGCACCACCCAAACCACCCACATTTACAAACCCGACGGCAACAAACAATGCGAACCCGCCACCTCCACCCTAGCCAACAGCACCAACCAACTCACCAGCGCCGGCATTGAGGTCATCGCCTCAAACTGCGCCACCCAAACCGGCATGTCCGTAATGACCGTCTGCGGCGCCCCGACCCTCGGCCTTCACCTGCACGAAATCAATGCCAGCGACATACAAAAAGCCAAAGACCTCGGCTACGAAGACGCCAACAACCTGATCAACGAAGAGCAGGGCACAGGCTACGAAATGACCAACTGCCCCTAATGCCATTGAAATGGCCAGATGCCTGCATTATGGTTAAAGCCAAGCAGGGAATGCAGACACTCCAACAGAGGCATCGGACAGCCATCAATTCCCTCCAAGATATAGCGCTTATGCTCGGGGGCCAGGGTAGGGCGGTAGCGTACCCGCAACGAGCTAAACCCTAACCCAGCGGGCTCTGAACGCCCGCAAAGCCCTGCCCGAGCACGTGGGTATAGATCTGCGTAGTACGCACATCAGCATGCCCCAGCAGCGTTTGCACCGTACGAATATCACTACCCCTGCGTAACAACTCAGTAGCGAAGGTATGTCGGAATGTATGACAACCAACAGGCTTTTCGATACCGGTAACGCGAACTGCCTGTTTAACAGCACGCTGAATGGTACTGACATGCACATGATGGCGAACGCTCTGACCATCTTCGTCAAGACAGATCCCGCTTGAAGGGAAAAGCCACTGCCAAGCCAGCGAAACAGAAGCGCGTGGATATTTACGTCGCAACGCGAAAGGGAGAGACACAGGCACCTTGTACATTTCCTCCTGTGACCGCCATGCAGCTTCGATCTGCTCCCGCAGCCCCCGCACCGTACATAAGAGAAGCCAGTAAGCGGTACGGTTGGGCTAGCTGCTCAATGATGGACATGGCCTCCTGGTGGGAGAGTACCGTCGGCAGTCTCGGTGGTCGCTTCACCCTGACCACGTCCCCGATCTCGCCTAGAGGCTGTTCAAGGACGCGGGCATACAGAAATACGATGGCATTCAATGCGAGATTCTGAGTCGCAGCCGCAACCTGACGATCAGTGGCCAGCCAGCTGAGAAACGCATTCACATCAGACGTTCCCAGCTCAAGAGGGTGGCGCATCCCGTGGAAGCGTATGAAATAGCGGATCCAGTACCAGTAGCTTTTCTCCGTGCGGATGCTGTAGTGATTCAAGCGCATCACCGAGCGAAACTGCTCCCTCAGGCGAGGCTTATGGGCTGGGCTGTCCATATGTCATCCTTTACTGTTTTTTTATACAGTAGTAATAGATGTGCGAAATGACGAAGTCAAGCTAATACAGAAGGAGTAGAGGTAATTATGGATAAGCTACTGAATTTAAAAGAATTTAATATGGCGCTTAATCCCGGCTATCCGGAGTTATACCGAAGTCATTCTTATGCATTAGTGCCGCATGCGGTCTAATCACTGTTATGCACAAATAATCAGGAGTCACGGATGAGTTCTAGTCATATTTTTTGGCCTGCTTTGGCACAGATTCTTCTCACGCTGGTGATGTTTATCGTTCTCGGTGCGAGAAAGGCCAAGGCAGTAAAAGCCGGCAGGGTTAATCGTAAGGAAGCGGCCTTGGATAATCGGGTATGGCCCGAGGATGTCGTCAAAGTTTCCAACAATATTGCCAACCAGTTTGAGATTCCGGTTCTTTTCTACGTTCTCTGTTTCGTTCTATACAGTATCAACGCTGCCGGATCTGTCGCAGTATTTCTGGCGTGGCTCTTCGTCGTGAGCAGGTACGCCCACGCATACGTGCATGTGACTTCAAACTATATACCAGTGAGGCTGCCACTCTTCATGACCGGAGCCTTGGTCTTGCTGGCTATGCTGGCTGTATCGGTATGGAATTTGGCCGCATGACGCATGCTTGCATAACAAGTGCAGGCACGGCGACGCCTACTACATTGCGCCTTCGGCTTCATTCCGTAGGCGCGCATGCTGCAAGCGTTATGCATTAAGGGGGAGTCAGTGCTCGAACCAGTAGTTCAGGAGGAAGCCACGGGATGCGGAATCGCGTCGGTTGCCAACATTCTGGGCAAAACGTACTCAGAGATGAAGGCCGTAGCCAATGCTATGGGCATCCATGCTTCGGACAAATCGCTGTGGTCAGATACACAGTATGTCCGGCGTATGTTGTCGAGCGCAGGTGTCAAAACTTCCGCTGATGAAACCCCATTTGAATCTTGGGAGGCATTGCCCAATCTGGCGTTGTTGTCTATCAAGCACCATCAGGAAGAAGGCAAGGACTTCTGGCACTGGGTTGTATTCAAGCGCGTGGGAGGTCAACCATTTGTGCTGGATTCGGCTAGTTACCTGCCATCCAATATCCGTCAGGATTTCGACGCCATGCAGCCCAAGTGGTTCATCGAGGTCGAAAATGCATAACCAGGCGCTGTTGTCGCCGCTATCGCGGCTGGGACGGCTTACGCTTCGCTCCAGCCGCCCCAAAGCTTATCGTTAGGCAGGTTTTTATATTATGGAGTGGCTATCAAGAATCGTTGATTTGGCGAAAATTCCGACCAAATTTATCGGGTCGGTCACGGTTGTTTGCGCCATTGTTTTGCTGCTTCCTGAACCAGCACTTGAGAAGGTGGCTTTACTACAGGTTAGAGAAGACTTCGGGCAGTATTTTGGCTTAGGTCTCTTAATTAGCTCATCGATACTGCTGATTGAGTTGGGAATCTGGGGATATCGTAGTGTTAGAGCGCATTACGCTGGCCGATCGCTAAAACAACATATCCGAGACTACCTGCAAGGATTGGACGTATCAGAGAAAGCAGTCCTACGAGAATTCTTTCTCGCTAGTGCGCGTACAATTAAGCTGCCTATTGAGCAACCATCTGTATCGTCACTTATGAATGCTGGAGTTCTCGAACAGAGTGCAGCATTGGGATCTAGAACGACGGTTGGCTCTGTCTTTTCTGTATCGCTGTCTGATGAGGCTGAAACTCATCTGACTCCAGAGCTCGTGGATATAGACCAGTTTGTTCTCCACACTGACGAAGGAAAGTGGTACTTGAATGAAGAAGGACAGCAGTGGGTCATGAACAACAGGCCGAGCTTCATGCATGAATTGCAACGCCATCTTGCAGTTATGGAGGGGCGGTTCTGGTGAAACTGCCTAACCAAGCCATTAAATTCGCTCCCTACGGTCGCCGGACGCTCGTTCCTCGCGCCGTTTATGGCGAGCGTTATGCACCCTTGAGAGGTAATGTGTGAACTTAGATAGCCTGATAACAGTTGCGGGTTTGTTTGTCGCAGTTTATGCAATTATTCCTAGGGTAAGACGGTTAGAGATCTCTCTTCGATTTGGAAAGGTTGGCTGGGCAATACTATTAATCTCCATGGCGTCTATTCTGTATTTGCAGTTTTACCAAACATTTAGGTCCTTGGGCCTTACGCCAAGCTTAAATCTCTCTAGATGGTCAATCACGCCTTCTAATGCTTCATTTTTAATAATCCTGCTAATGTCCCTGGCCTTATACGTTTACCTGCGTATTAGACGACTCTCTAGATCTAACATTGTTAAATTCAGGGAATATGTTTTTGAGCTTTCACGTGAGAAAAAATACTCAGAGCTATTCTCGTTGATTGAGAGAAATATCAACCATGTTGCACGTATATATAACGGGCTCTTCGTACTCTCAAGACTCCAAGCCTATCTTCAAAGGTACTCAAGAGACTATCCAGATATTCGATCGTTGATTTCTGAGTTAGGGGGTTCTCCCAAAGAACGTGAACCAATGGGGCGTGATATAATCCACACACTTCTAAGGAAGTGCTCTGGGCTGTTGGTTCGAGTACTTCCCACCTATGAAAGAGAAAAGGAAGTCGCAACGGAAATTGTGCATGAGGTTTTGATAAACAGAAACACCGTCAAAGCGATTTCTGAAATAAGGCCGTATTTCGCGTTGCAAATATTCCCTTATGAATTTTACGAAAATAATGAATTTGTAGATACGTACCTAAGATACTTGGCAGAAGACACAAAAAGTGTTTTGTATCATGAGGTGCGCAACAATCAGAACTTGGCGGGCCGAGATCGTTATGCCCTCCCTAAAAGAAACCGGCTCCTCAATTACTTATTCGAAGATTGCAAGGTTGCTGAAAGATACGGGGTATATAAGCCTGTTGGGGAATTTGTTATTGCCCATCTAGATGAGTTATACAGCAGTTCCTTACCTGACCCATATAATGAACCTATGGGTGATTTTTTTGAGGAGGGCCAGTGGGATTCAAAACTTATGGTGGGAATTAGATTTTTCGATATCATGGTCACAAGCGCTTTGTACCAAAACATACAATGGCATATGTGGCTCTATTACTTTACGCACTTTGTTGAGCGTATCGTAAGAAATTTAGACCCCAACGAAAAACTTGTCGACTTTCATGCAGAGTGGCCTACTAAATACCATTATGCACTGTATGAAATAACCTCTTGTCTTTGTAAGTGGGTTTCTGCTGTCGACCATCTGCCATTGGATCAAGACAACGTTGCACTAGAAACGACATCGGCACACCACGAAAATGGGAACATACCTAAAAGTAGCATGTTGGCACTTGGTCAGATAGCCAAACAAATACTGGTGACTGATGCGCTTTCTGACAGATTCAAAAAATACATAATAGATATCGTATATCGACGATACTTCGAGTTGCGAAAAGTAGCCGCAACAAAGCCTTACGCAGATGCATTGATGAACTCCATTCAGTGTGGTGGGTTTAGCATGGGCAAAACATCTTATGAATACGCTCAGTATCTTCTTGATGCATTTGAAGAGTTTGATCGTATTCCATATGAGATCGATCTATCTGACGAGTTAAGAAGAAGATTGCAAGAGAATGTTGATAGATCTCAGGCATAACAAAGCGCTGCTGTCGGACAAATTTTCCGCTGCGCTCCAAGTTTGCCGCAGAGCGCGGCGTTAAATCAAAGTAGTAACATGGAGGTTCCTTGTGAAAACAATAGGTCTCATTGGTGGAATGAGCTGGGAATCAACTCAGACTTATTACCGACTGATCAACCAGAGAGTAAGAGAAGAACTCGGCGGGCTCCATTCAGCAAAGCTCGTTCTGTATAGTGTAGATTTTGCCGAAATTGAGACGTTGCAGCATCAAGGGGATTGGCGTGCAACAGGTGAAATATTGGGGGCAGTCGGCCAATCAGTTGAGTCGGCAGGTGCAGAATTTCTGGTTCTCTGTACCAACACGATGCATAAAGTCGCTTCCCAAATTGAACGCGCAGTAAGTATCCCTCTTCTTCACATCGCAGATGCTACGGCTAACGTCCTCAAAAAGGATGGCGTAACCTGTGTGGGGCTGCTTGGGACACGATTTACTATGGAGCAGGAGTTTTACCTTGGTCGTCTCCAAGACCATGGTATCCGAGTCGTTGTGCCGAATGAGACCGAACGAGAGAGTATTCATTCCGTGATTTACAATGAACTGTGCCAAGGAGTGATCAAGCCCGATTCAAAAACTGAGTATTTGGGTGTCGTAGCATCATTGGCAGAACGCGGTGCACAAGGCGTAATTTTGGGGTGCACGGAGATAGGTCTTTTGATCCAGTGCTCGGATACAGATATCAAACTGTACGATACTACAGAAATACATGCAGAGCAGGCAGTTCAGCATGCCTTGGGCAGGATTTAACAATCGGCTGCACAGCGACCGGTTTTCCGCTGCTTCGCAGCTCCAAACCGGCGCGTGAGCCGGGCGTTAGGCTATCGGGAGAGCACAGTGCCATTCAGTGAATTAACAATTCTGTATTTTCAGATTGCCGCCGCTCTGCTGATGGGGTGGGATTATTTCACGCCAAAATCATGGCGTGCTTCCATGGATGCCATGCTCGGCCGCTACTTCGCCGGTGTTCAACGAAGCGTAGATGGCGACATTTCCGAGGCGTGGAAATACCTGAAATCAAGTGCAAGCAAACTCCTTCTCTCGGTGTTTGCATTTGCAATCGCATTCTTAGTTCTCAAAATTGGCGGATCCAGCCCATGGTCAGGCCGCCCAGAAGTCATCGTTATAACGGGCCTAGTTTATCTATTTCTCACGGCGGGCGGCATACTTACCATTTTCAACATACTAATGCCCTTGCTGGTGCCGTTCGGTGTGGGCGGGATTTTCCGCGCTATAACAACATTCTTGTTGAGCACAGAAAAGGGTCCTGCGGCTGGGTTGGGATTCTTGGCCCTGCTTACCTCGTTAGTGATGCGCTATGCCAACCACACCGCGATCTAGAAGAACTTTGATATCGAGATCAACAGTGCGAACTCAATGTGGAAGCGAAGCTATAAAAAATATCCTAACAATTAGGTGAGCTGGACGCTTCGCCGCATTCGCGGCTACGCGCCAGTTACCTTTACCGTTAGGCAGCCGACAGGGAGCCGCCTCCGATGAAGCTCAATGTGGTTTGTTACTTGATTAAAGAAGGCACCACTGAAGATGATGCCTTAGATAAAGACAAGATATCCAAGAGGACTCCAATAGAAATAAATGGAGTCCTTTGTGGTCTTTACATTAAAAAATCTCGTTCCGAACCAAAATGGTCGAAACTATTTAATGATGTGGATGGTATTGATCCAAATATTTTTAGGTCAGAAAGCGTAAGAGGGCTTTTGGTTGTAAATATCGAAAATAGGATTTTTGCTTTCACCTTCGGGCACGGCAGGTCAATGTTAAAGTCATTCATGGTTGAACGTGGATTTGGATTGCGGGTTACTCTTAATCTTGGGGATTCCGATCAGATAAAATCTATTGATAAATCAACCTTGGAAAAGGTTTCATTGAATACACGCTCACAAACCTCAAAAAACACAAATGTGAATGACTTTGATTTTGAATTTGACCAAGAAATATTGAAATCAATCTGCGCTGTAGTTGAGGACAATGACAGTGAAAGCTCAGAGGTCGTATCAGGTTGCGACTCTGTCTCAATTAACACTGAAATCGAGCTGGATAAATTTCCAGAGTTAGCGAAAAGGCTACTTGTAGCTTATAGAGATGATAAATATCAAGAAAAGTACCCTTGGGTAGATTTTATACAGTTCGTAGCGGATCCATCATTACTTCAAGAGTTAAACGAAGAAATGGCCAATCTTCTAAATGAAGAAAAATATGATGATGTATGGATTTCTCCGCCGGAAGTTATTGATTACAACGATTTCTCTGGGTTCGTTTACAAAATTAAGAACGGCCAGTCTCCATGCCTTCATGGCGAGTTAGACCTGTCATCCTATATTGCCGAATCAAAGCCAAGAAAACCTATAACAATTGATTCTTTAAAAAGAAGGGAGATATACAAATTTAATGCGGAGGAAAAAAACATTGGGGGCTGGCCTGTCTTTCACTGTATGAATTGCGAGCTAACGCTGAATGATGAAACATATATTCTAAATGACGGAAAATGGTACAGAATTGATAGCGAGTTTTCTGAAGCTGTTAACAACTTTTTCAATTCTTTAGATAAATGTCGAATTGAATTCCCTCCTTATAACGGCATGAAAGAAGGTGAATATTTGCGGAAAATTTCCGATGGTGAAAATTTCGCGCTGCTGGATCAACAGTGGATTCATCCAAAGGGTACGGGGAATAGACTCGAATTTTGTGATTTGCTTTCTCAATGTGATGCCTTTATTCACGTCAAAAAATACGGTTCCTCATCTGTTTTAAGCCATCTCTTTTCACAGGCGTCTGTCGCGACCGATTTTCTTATGAATGACCCTAGCGTGCAAGAGCAAGTTAATAAGCATTTGGAAGAAACTTACTTAAGCGTCAACTTTAATAGCGAAGACAGCCCCCGAAAATACAGAATTGTTCTGGCAATTATGCAAAAGAATGCTGGGGACTTACACCTACCGTTTTTCTCAAAAGTGAATCTCCGGCATCACGCAAGAAGACTGATTAACATGGGGTTTAAAGTTGAGCTTGCTAAAATTAACATCAATTAATTGCCTAACAAAGCCAGGCACAGCGACGGCTTTTCCGTTGCGGCTTCGCCTTCACTACAAAGCCGCGCGTGCTGGCAGGCGTTAGCCGCTGAAAGAATCATCTAGCATGCACTCAATATATGCTCGTAGGAGTGAATCTATTTGGATTATGAAAAAATATTTAGAGGCATTTGGCTTAGACTCTTAAATAGTAAAAGCTATTCGGAGCCAGATCTTAATGCCATAGAAGAATGGGCTAAAAATAAAGGCTTATCCAATGTTTCTGTAGAAAGTGTCGAAGCGGGTGTTTTCGTAAGAATTCCTGCTATAAAGCTAGTTTCCTCAGAGGGTACAGCTTTATTCCCCAAGTGCCTTCCAGATGAAATCTCAGGGATTGACAAGAAAAAGAAATATCTAAACCTCAGAGAAAAAGCTTGGGAAAAAGCAGACTGGTTTGAGCCTCCATACATAATGATGAGCGTTACGAACCCAATCATTGACTCTTTAACAAAATTACTAAGTGCTGGTAGAGAGCGAATAGAAGGTGATTTTGATCATCATATTACCGGAATATATACGATGGTTGATTGCGCAACAGCCATTGAACAGCTTTTCCCAAACAGCTTGGTCTTAAAAGAACACACAAAAACCATAAGGGAAGCGTATCTATCTTTCTACAGCGGGTATAAAACAGCTGCAATTGCCGCACTAATCCCTATTGTGGAAAGCGCTATCAATGATTTTTTAAGCGCAGAAGCCGAATTAAATCTTAAGCTACTTGAGAAAGTTGATTATGTAATTGATGCTGCGGTCGAAAAAGCTACTCTAATACACTATGAACACTGCTGGATAGCAAAAGAATTTACAAAAATTGAGCATTTGAAACTTGTTGATGAACGTATTTACCTATTTGAGACCATAAGAAGATGGCTCAAATTTAGCTTCTTTAGCAAAACATCAAACTATAAGGGCTTGTCAGGTCTAAATCGCCATGTGTTTGCTCATGGGCTGTCCTTTGTATGGCAAAAGCCGACTAACTTTCATCGCCTCTTAGGGGCCTTGATGGCACTAGCTTGGCTGGAGGGGTGGGTAAATGAGGATGCGAAAAATTCTACATTTTTTCCTGATAGAAATGATGACAGCAGGCTGTTATTTGAGGAGGCACAATTCAGAACTGAAATACAGTTTGTTTCACAGAACATAATGGCAGAGAGGTATCAGAAACACGGAAGAATAGTGCCAGAATTACCAACTGATGATGGGTGGCTTCTGAGAGCTAGCATTCTTTCAAAAAAATGTATGAGTGAATTGGTTCGTCCACTCAAGGATAAAGGCTGGCATTTGACCGTAAGCGATCCTCAAAAAGATGGTGAATATATGCTTGTAGAGGGAGTGTGTAAAAACCAAAAAATTTCTGTTGCTCTACTGTATAGCTGCGGCACAGGAAACAAGACGTATAAAAAGTTAGACGAGAAATGCCAATATATTCTGTATCTTGGTGCTCCTTATCATCAAGATCAGTATGCGTATGGTATCAAGGCCCATATTGGCCCTTTGGATGGGTGGCAAGCAGTCGCACCAGAAACTACGCTCGGCTAACAAGGCGCTGCTGTCGGGCAAATTTTCCGCTGCGCTCCAAATTTGCCGCAGAGCGCGGCGTTAGGCAAAACAAGGAGGCAGTATGTATACAGGTAGTTGCTTATGCGGCGGGGTCCGCTTTCAGATTCAGGGCGAGCTAGAACCCATCCAAGTTTGCCATTGCTCCCAATGTCGCAAAGCGCAGGGCACACCGTTCGCAACAAATACACCTGTCAAAGAGGCTGCTTTCCAGTTGGATAGTGGCGCGGAGCTGCTTAAATCGTTCGAGGCGTCGCCTGGCAAACAGCGAGTTTTTTGTAGTAAGTGCGGATCGCCAATTTACAGCAAAAAAGATGCTCTGCCCGGTGTGCTTCGAATTCGCGCGGGGCTGATCAATGAGCCGTTGTCGTCAAAGCCGGTGGCTCATTCCTACACAGGATCGAAGGCCAATTGGTGGGCCATCAACGACGATCTTCCTCAGTTCGAGGCCGCGTATGTTCCACAGGCCAGCAAGGCCTAACAAGTGGCAGCACGGTGACCGCTTCTCCGCCGCTCCGCGGCTACAAATCGGCACGTGTGCCGGGCGTTACGTGTCGCGTTCGTTTTGACGTACGTACACAAAGGCGTACACTTCGAAAAGTTGAACGCGCAATAGGTGCATCATGACGGGAATCACAGCAACTGAGGCACGCGGCAACCTTTATCGGTTGATTGACGAAACCGCCGAGTCCCACCAACCAATCGTCATCATGGGTAAGCGGAACAACTCCGTCCTGGTTTCCGAAGAAGACTGGTCTGCAATTCAGGAAACACTACCTGCTCTCCGTACCAGGTATGCGGGAGTCTATTCGAGAGGGGATGGATACCCCCGTGGATGAATGCAATGAGGAGCTGGACTGGTGACATGGAAGTTGGTTTACGCCAAGCAAGCCCAGAAAGATGCAAAGAAGTGGGCCTCCAGCGGCCTCAAACCAAAAGCCCAGGAACTGTTAGCGCTGATAGCGGAAGATCCATACCGCAAGCCGCCTCCGTTTGAGAAGCTCATTACTGACGCCGGTATGGGTCAAGGGTGCCTGCACCCATGAGCCCACTCGAAAGATCCACATGGATGATCCGCGATTCCCAAGCAGACGATATCGATGCCATTCTGGATATATGGCTGTCGGCGTCCATCCAGGCCCATGACTTCATCGACTCGTCCTTCTGGATATCGAAGGTCGGGGATATGCGCGAAATCTATCTTCCGGCCTCGCAGACGCGGGTATACGAAGCGGCGGGCAAGGTTCTCGGGTTCTACAGCCTGTATGAAGACACCCTGGCTGCGATCTTCGTGGCGCCCGGCTCGCAGGGCCAGGGCATCGGTTCGGTTCTGCTGGCGGATGCCAAGACCCAGCGGCCGCGCCTGCAATTGATGGTGTACAAGGAAAACGCGCCGAGTATCCAGTTCTATGAAAAGCACGGATTCACCGTTGCCGGCGAGCAGACCGATGAGCATACCGGCCATGCTGAACTGCTCATGGAATTCAGCCGCCAGCCGAACAAAGGCTCCTGACCTGCGACGCGCTGCGTCGCCTGAGGTTCTCCCGATATGGCTGCTAGCCTTACCAGCGCCGGTGTGATCCATCTGACCGCGGTGCTCCCCGCATTGGTGGTCGGGGCCTTTGTGCTGGCCGGGAAAAAGGGCACGCCTGTGCACAGGGCGACCGGTTGGCTGTGGGTGTCACTGATGCTGCTGGTGAATGTCTCGGCATTTTTTCTTCAGCGCGATGGATACAGCTGGATACACCTCCTTGCCCTGGCCAGTCTGGTCAGCATCTGCGCGGGCATCGTATTCATCCGCAACAGAAAGTACGTGGCCCACAAGGCCTGCATGGTGGGGGCCTATCTGGGGACGGTAGCCGCCGGCGTGGGTGCGGTGGCGCCGGGCCGTTTTCTGAATATCCTTCTGTTCGGGGCTTGAACCCTGCGGTGGTTTCCGGTCCGCTATGGGCCCCTGCCGCAGTGCCTGATTGCCAACGGGCTTTTGTAACTGGCGACAGGGCGCCGGGCGGTCAATAATCTTCAGCTGTACCACTTCCCGTCACCTTTCAACTCCCGTGCAGGAGCGTCCCCATGTCCCGCCATGCTTTCTCCCAGGTAAACGTATTTTCCGCTGATCTGCTTGGCGGTATAGCGCCGGATGAGGTGCCGCACCACCAGTGGGTTGACAATGGCCCGGGCTGGTAACCGGGAGCCTGAATGCCAGCCTGGCACAGTGGATGTAAGTGCGGGCCTGGTCGAGTCGTCCTATGTCGCCTCCCAGAGGACAGCCATGCAACGCGCTGGGCGCATCTATCTGCATCAGGACGGGGAGGGCATATGGGTCGGTGGCGAGGTGGTGGATGTCATCGAGGGGACGATCCAGCTCTGAGTACGCCGGTAGTGATCTTTACCGTGGCTGAAAGCCCCTGCCTGAGGTACAAAGGAACACTCTCCGTATTGGCGAGCCGTGGGAGAGTGCCGATCTGCTGTGGATCAGACCATTAAGACTGACGACAACAAGGAGTGGACATGGATGCACATTTGATTCTCTGGCCGGTTTTCGCCCAGATCCTGCTGACGTTGCTGATGTATCTGGTGCTGGCCGCGCGCAAGGCCAGGGCGATGAGGGACAAGGCAGTGGATCGCCAGCAGGTGGCGCTGGATAACAAGTTGTGGCCGGAGGATACCGTCAAGGTATCCAACAACATCGCCAACCAGTTCGAGGCGCCGGTGCTGTTCTATGCCCTGTGTCTGGCGTTTCTGGGGCTCAATGCGGTGTCCGCCGTGGTGCTGTTTCTGGCGAGCCTGTTCGTGCTCAGCCGGTATCTCCACGCCTGGGTCCATACGCACTCCAACCATGTGCCGACACGGCTGCGTCTGTTTCTGGTGGGCTATCTGACCCTGCTAGTGATGCTCGGTGTGCTGGGCTGGGAGCTGGCGCTGCGCTGAGCATTGCCGGTAGCACTTGTGTCCCCTTCTTTTGCGCCAGAGGGGCCATCTTCCAGTCTGGAAAGGCTATCATCTATCCCATTCAAGATCGCGATAGCCCAGCTAAAGGGAAGGATACATGTCGATAAGTCGTTGGTTTTTAGGTGCTTTGTTGGTGGTGAGTCTGGCGGGTTGTCAGTCGGCGTATTACAGCGCAATGGAGAAAGTAGGCGTTCACAAGCGCGACATCATGGTCAATCGCGTGGAGTCGGTCCAGGAGGCGCAGACGGATGCCAAGGAACAATTCGAATCCGCCCTGGCGCAGTTCCGGTCCATTGTCCAGATCAAGGATCAGGACCTGGCAGCACGCTACGACAAGCTGAACGATGAATATGAAGACAGTAAAGCGGCCGCTAAGTCGGTGACCCAGCGCATCGATGCGGTCGAAGACGTGTCCGAGGCTTTGTTCGATGAGTGGGAGGATGAAATCGAGCTGTACAGCAATGCCAACCTCAAACGCCAAAGTGCCGCGAAGCTAAGCCAGACCCGGCGGCAATACCAAGGGCTCATCAAGGCGATGCGTAGCGCAGAGACCCGCATGGCGCCCGTGTTACGGGCCTTCCAGGATCAGGTGCTGTTTCTGAAGCATAATCTGAATGCGCGAGCCATTGACTCGTTACAAGGTGAGCTGGGGACGATAGAAACAGATGTCGCTCAGCTGATCAGGGAAATGGAAAAATCCATTGCTGAATCAGAGGCCTTTATCAGGAGCCTCCAGGATTAAAAGCAGGATCACCTTTCATGCAGGCGCTGGAGTCAAGCTGACTCCAGCGCCCTTGGGCTGGCCTTAAGGCCACACGCTAAACCTTAGCTCTGAGGTTTGATCAGGAACTTCTCGCCGGTAGCCTGTTTGCCGTACACCGAGAGCGCATCCAGCTGTAACGCACCGGCCAGGGAGACTTCGTGGGTGTAGTGACTGGCAAAGGTGGTCTTGATTTCGGCGGCTATGCGCTTGCGCATGGCGGCGGCGGTGTCCTTACCCAGTTTCCCCAACGCATTGAACAACAGGAAGCCGTTTACGCCCCAGGCAAAACCAAAGGTGCGGTTGAGCGTGATGGGGCCACGATCCAGGCCGCCATAGATATACACCTGCTTGTAGATATCAGATCCGTACACGCTGTATTCAGTCATGTTGCGCGAGACGGCGGCTTCCATGCAGGTGAGGATGTCGCTAGCCAATCGTCCGCCACCGATAGGGTCGAAGGCGATGGTGGCGCCGGTGTCGATGAGTGCCTGGGTCAGGTCTGCCATAAAGCTGTCGCTGCTGGAGTTGACCACGTATTTGGCACCTAGGTCGCGCAGCAATGCTTCCTGTTCCGGCTTGCGGACGATATTGACCAGATCGATGCCGTCGGCGATGCAGATGCGGTTGAGCATTTGTCCGAGGTTGGAGGCGGCGGCCGCGTGAACGATGGCCTTGTGACCTTCAGCGCGCATGGTTTCTACCATGGCCAATGCAGTAAGCGGGTTAACAAAGCTGGAAGCGGCTTCGACTGCCGTGGTACCCGGCTCCAGTTCCAGACAGCTTTGAACATTGGCACACAGGTATTTGCGGTAGCTGCCACCGCCAATGAACGCAACGGTTTTGCCCATCAGGCTTTGCGCAGCGGCTGACGAGCCTGCCGCGACGACGGTACCGGCGCCTTCGTTGCCCACCGGTATCGACTTGCCAATGCGCTTTTTAACGGCACCCATGAATTTAGCCGGGACCTCGGCACTGATGACTGGGCGGTCGGCGCTACCGGATTGCTTGGCCGTTGTCATGTCGGCTACGCTGAACATCACTCCCAGGTCAGACGGGTTGATAGGCGCGGCTTCGACGCGGATGACCACCTGATTTTCGCCTGGTTGCGGGATCTCGATCTCGCGCAGGGCCAGTTCCAGTTTGTTGTTTTCGCTAATGGTCGAAGTCAGTTCGATATTGGTATCTGACACTTTTTTCTCCTGACAAAGTTAGAGGTCTGGTGCTTCGCTGCCCGTTATTACCGCACAAGAGGCGGGGCAAACCCTTGGCGCCTGCGTCATCCGCGTGGCTGGGCTGTCTGATCATAGGTCCAATGGGGTTAGCGTAGCTGACTTATTCGATCAGTTTCCCTAAGAACGCCCTGCAACGAAAGGAAGAAGACATCCGGTTATGGGGCATCATCCATATGTTGATTGGATGATTGCTAAATGGCATCGTTGGTTATCAAGCTATGAACGGATTCGCAGAGCTATGCCTATCGAGCTGGAAAGGCTTTATCCCAAGCTGATCAATCTGATGCTGGACACGGTTTTTCTGGTTGATCGGGACGACCGGATTGTCTTCGTGAGTAACGCTTGCGAGCAGTTGCTTGGTTACACCGCGGAGGAATTGATCGGTACATGGATCACAAGCTATATGCACCCGGAAGACTTGGAAGCCACTCGGGCCTCCATTGTCCGGGTGATGAATGATCAGCCTCATGTTGATTTCTACAACCGCTATATTCGCAAGGATGGTGGGATCGCTTACATCCTGTGGTCGGCTCGATGGTCTGAGGAGCTGAATGCGCGGATTGGTGTTGCGCGGGATGTGACGGCCCTGCGCCAGGCTGAGGAGAAATTGCGTTTCCTTGCTCATCATGATCCGCTGACACAGTTGACTAACCGATCACTTTTCAACGACCGACTGGACTCAGCCCTGCGATCGGCGCGCCGCCATCACAGCACACTGGCTTTGCTGTTTCTGGATCTCAATGACTTCAAGCAGATCAATGACACTTACGGCCATTCTGCGGGCGATCGCATACTTTGTGTTATCGCGCGACGGCTGGAGCGTTGCATGCGCGATACCGACACATTGGCCCGTATGGGTGGTGATGAGTTCACGGTACTTTTTACGGAGATCCACGCAGGGGCTATTGCCGGAAAAATAGACCAGATCCAGGCGGTCATGGCTGAGCCATTAGGACCGGAGTTCGGCGACATGCGTATGCCGTCCTGCAGCATTGGTGTTGCTTGTTATCCGGAGGATGGGGAGGATGCCGATAGCCTGCTTAACCATGCGGATAGAGAGATGTACCGGATAAAGAAAGATCGAGCTGGCATTGCTTAACCGGCTGCCTGGCCCGTCGGTCTCGACTTTCGTCCTGTATGTGGTATGTCGCACTTAGTCATACAGCGAGACAGGGTCCGAGGTAATGGTGGGTTTATCCCGCACACTCGGCATCGGTTCTACCTTGTCGTCCGGAAACCCTAGTCTGAGAACAACATTCACCGGAGGCCCCATGCCCAACGATTTTGACCTGAGCCGATTCACCGACGCCCAGCAATCCACCTATGCCACGGCCCTGGCCGAGCTCCGCGCCGGCCACAAGCGCACACACTGGATCTGGTATGTGTTCCCCCAGCTGCGGGGGCTGGGGCGCAGTTCCACTGCTGAGCGTTATGGCCTGACCGGGCTGGCGGAAGCGCGCGCCTATCTTGCGCACCCGGTGCTGGGCGAGCGGCTTCGTGAAGCGACAGAGGCAGTGTTGGTGCATGAGGCCAAGGGCGCGAGCTCGGTGTTGGGCGAGCTGGATGCAATGAAGTTCCGGTCCTGCCTGACGCTGTTTTCGCTCGCTGATCCGTCGGAGCCGCTCTTTCGCCGTGCGCTTGAGGTGTTCTTCGGCGGGCAGTTGGATGAGCAGACGCTCAAGTTGCTGCAAGCGCAGTGTGGCAGCTGACAGCCTGGCCACGAGTCCCGGCATGACTTTGGCTGCAGCTAATTGTCCTGCTGCGGGCTTTGTCATATTGTATGGCGACGGCACGGAGGGTGCTGTTAGTGAATTGTTTAGTCCACAGGGAGTTGGTAATGGAATACAAAGTGGTTATTTATCAGGAAGGTATGCTTGGGTCGCTGTTGCTGGGTGGGTCGAAGGTCAACCCGCTCAAGTTTTCTGACTTCTTGAACAAGAACAGTTCCGAGGGCTGGCGGGTCCAGACCATGGAGAAGGACATCCGCCGGATGTTGCTGTTCTGGAAGCGCGAAGCCTATGTGGTCATCCTCGGTAGGGACAAATGAAGTACGGGTCGATCATTTGTACCGGCCTGTTCGTATTAGGGGTGGCGCTATCTCTCGTGCAGTTATGGTTTGCACCGCTTGATCCGGCGTTGTTTTTCAAGCTGATCATAACCATTACCGCGCTGTTCGTTGTCGCTCTGGGCATTACCCTGGTGTTCAAGGAGTACCTGTCCGAAAAGGAGATGAAGAAAAAGGGATTTATCGACTGATTGATGTATTACGGTTGAGCGGGTACGCGCCTGCCGGCCTTGCTGCCAGTTACTTGAGTGGCGTTGCTACAACCGTAGAAAGCTCCCGGCTGCTGTCACAGTCGGGAGCTTTTTCATTGCTGAATCAAGGTGTTGAGTAACTCCCGGACTGGCCGAACAGGCTCCGTAACGTACCGGCTTCCGTCGGGGTCAGGCCTGCTGCCGTCAGTGCGTCTACCCAGGCGGTGTTGACCTGGGCCAGAGTAAGCTCTTCAGCGGACATGCCCACATCGGCCTCGGTGTTGGTTGCATCAAAGACCATGATCTTGTCCTGGTCCGCCGCGGGCGTCCAGGCGTTCCAGGTGGGCTGCTCCTCGCTCTGGCTGCCGTTGGGATCACCGTCCCGTGCAAAGTCGGCCAGGTAGTTCATCATGGTGCGCTGCAAGGCGACCCGGCCTGGTTCGTTCTGCTCGGTAAAGGGCAGCTCGAACAGGCCTTCACCGGTGCCGAAGAAGAATGAAATATCGGCCGCGTGACCTGCACCGTAGATGAAATTGAACGGGGCGGGGCCCGACTGGGTGCCCCAGCGGAAATCGTAGGTGTAGGTAGCGGGTTGATGCTGGCTGATCAGACGTGCCAGTTGGTCTACATACTTGGCCCGCCAGGCGCGGCCGCCGTGGTAACCGGTGATGTCATAGGTGTCCTTGTCCTGCTGCGTGGGCAGCACCTCGTCCAGGGTTTGGGTACCTTCAAAGGCGACGTCCAGCAGGTCCAGCCAAGTCTTGTCCGGCGGGGAGGGTATGCTTGGCAACGCCCCTTTGACGGCGGCGCCATACAGCGGCATGAAGGATTTCTGCTCGTATTCGTTGGCGCCGAGGATCAGGGGTACGTTATTGAAATCGCCGCTGGTAAAGCTGGGTATCCAGCCGCCGGTGGGAATGACGGCACCGTCTTCGACGGCGCCATAGGCGCTCAGTGAACTGTAGTTGAAGACCGCCTGATATAAATCCCTGCCTTCTGCGGCGCGCAGATATTCGCCCAAGGTGCCTGCGGCTTCCATTTCTTCGCGCATCTGCCGGGCCTGGTCAGCAGTGATAGGCGTGTCGGGGGTTTTACGGTCCTCCAGCAGGCGGATCAGCCACTCGACATGGCTGTTGGCCGAGTTGCGGGCGGCGGTGGGGCTGCGGGTGTTCATCGACCCGCTCTGGGACATGGCCCGGTGGAACAGGCCGGATGCCTCCGGTGACACCATCAGGTTGAGCACGTTGTGACCGCCGGCGGACTCGCCGGTGATGGTGACGTTGTCAGGGTCGCCGCCGAATTCAGCGATATTGCCCCGGATCCACTCCAGCGCGCGTACGGTATCCAGGGTGCCGAAGTTGCCGGAGTCGGAAAGTGGGTCGGCGCCGCCGGTTTGCACTTCGGGATGGAAGAACCAGCCCAGCGGCCCAAGGCGGTACTGAACGACGACCACGACCACATCGGAATGATTGGCCAGGGTGCTGCCGTCATATTGTTTGGCGGTACCGAAGTTGTTTGAGCCGCCATGAATCCACACGTAGACCGGAAGCGACTCGTCCTGGAAGTTGCGACGGTTGGGGCGATAGATATCGACCGTGAGGCAATCCTCCTCACCGACCATGCGTGAGGTGCGCTGCCACTGGGTGGTGGTTTCTGCCTGCACGCATTCCGGCCCGCGTTCCCGGGCGTCCAGGGTGCCGGTCCAGTCCTGCGGCGGCTGCGGGGCGCGCCAGCGTAGCTCGTCGACCGGCGGTTGGGCGTAGGGCACGCCGTGCCAGATCAAGGTGTCGTCAGTAGCGCGACCAAGGATCTCGCCATTGGCGAGGGTCAATTTGGCGCGATCGCTTGGCCCGTCGGATGAGCCTCCGCCGCCGCCACCCAGGCAGCCAGCCAACAACAACGAGCCAGCGGCGAGAGAGATGGCGACAACCAGAGGGTGGCGTTGTGGTGAGGCAACGCAGGCATTACCAGTAGCGCGACTAAACATCGAGTTTCTCCTGAATGTTATTTTTATACGGACAGAAGGCAAGACAGTCCCTAAGACGATGTTTTTGACACATCAGAATGACGTTAGCCGCGAATGATTATTCATGGACCACGATAAGCGAGACATATATGTGGACTGGTTGATCGCCTATGGTTACTCCTCCGAACCATGCTGCTTTAACTATGCTGGGTATGAACCATCGCAACGGAGAATAACCAGTGCAGCGTTACGGCAATCTGAGTGGTGAGTCCGGTGTCATTGCCTATGAAGTGTCACCGGGCGCTATCGTGGTGCAGTTCAACAACGGCTGGAAGTACGAATATACCGAGGGCAGCGCCGGGGCAGCGGCCATTGCCGATATGCAGCGCCTGGCGCGGGCCGGGCGAGGGTTGAGTAGTTATATTTCGGTCCATGTGCGGGATGCGTACGAGCGCAAGTTCCGTTAGCCGCTCTGGAATGGCGCGTTGCAGCCTTCCAACGCGGTAAATTTTTTCTCGCAACGAAGCGGCGTGTTCTACACTCGGGTCATACATTCGCAACTGTATGTAACCAGGAGTGCATCATGGGATTACCGCGCCTGCATCGTTTGGCTATTGCAGTAACCGTTGGATTGGTTCCGCTGGTCAGCCAGGCTGACCTGTATTCCCTGAAGATCGAGAACGACATCATTGCCAGTGGCAGTGATGGGCATTATTCCAGCGGTGTGGAGTTGATGCGCTCCTTCCAACCGGAGGCCGATCATTGGTCGCGGCGCGTAGCCGGGGCGATGCCGGGCGGGTTTAGTATGGATCTCGATAGCGTCGCCTATCGCTTCGGGCATCAGATCTATACGCCCAACGAGATTGAGACCCACGAGTTGATCGAGGACGATCGGCCCTATGCCGGCCTGCTGTTTGTTGGCGTGTCCATGTTCGGTGATATTGCCCATGATGGCTGGCGCGAGGTTCGTGGCCTGCATATGGATGTGGGGCTGGTGGGGCCGGGCGCAGGCGGTAAGCGCATCCAGCGGGCGGTGCATAGTGCGACTGGCAGCGACAAACCCAATGGTTGGGATCACCAACTGAGTAACGAACCCTTCGTCAATCTCGGCTATCAGAAGCGCTGGTGGCTGCAGCAACGCTTCGCTGGTCTTGAGCTGGAATACGGCCCGAGCCTGGGGGCGTCCCTCGGTAACCTCTATACCTACGGCTCGGCGGGCCTGGGCGTGCGTATCGGCCAGGGGCTGGCGCGCAGTTTCAGTCTGCCGGCAGTGGCCCCAGCCCAGGGCGGCAGCATGTACTACGACCAGAAGGGTGGTTTCGCCTGGAGCCTGTTCGGCAATCTGGAGGGGCGCTACATGGCGCATAACATGCTGCTGGAGGGCAACACCTTTACCGACAGTCACTCGGTGGATGCCCGGGAATGGGTGGGGGATGCCAAGGCGGGTGTGGCGCTGACCTGGCACAGTTGGCAGCTGGCCTTCGCCAGTGTCTGGCGGACCCGTGAGTTCCATGGCCAGAACGAACATGACCAGTTCGGCTCGCTGACCCTGTCAGCCTGGTTCTGAGCCGGTAACGCGGCTCAGTTGCTGCTGACCCGCGCCACGGCGTCACGCCAATACTGATCATCCTGATAAGCCGTGGTGTCGGTCACGCCGGCCAGCGCCATGGCTTCGATCCGTTCTACGCAGGTGCCGCAGCGCCCGCAATGCAGCTCGCCGCCTTCATAGCAGGACCAGGTGTCAGCCACTGGTACTGCGAAGCGGGCCGCATCCCGGGCGATTTCGGTCTTGTCGGTATCAACATAGGGTGCCAGCAGTGCGACCTCGGCCACGCCTTCCAGCGCCTTGGCCTGCATCTCACCGAACAGGCGGATAAAGTCGGGGCGGCAATCGGGATAGATGAAGTGATCGCCGCCGTGCACCGCCAGGGCCACGGTATCCAGGCTGCGGGCAGCCGCCACGCCGAAGGCGATGGTGAGCATGATGGCGTTGCGGTTGGGCACCACGGTTACTTTCATGTTCTCTTCGGTGTAATGGCCGTGGGGCACGGCAATATCATCGGTCAGCGCCGAGCCGGAGAGCTGGCGGCCGATGTGGCCGATATCCAGCACTAGATGCGGGACGGCAAGGCGCTCGGCGCAACGCCGGGCAGCGTCGATTTCCTTGCGGTGGCGCTGGCCGTAGTCGAAGGTCAGCAAGGCGCCGAGGGATTGTTGCGCTGCCAGCCGGTAGGCCAGGGTGACGGAGTCGAATCCGCCGGAGCAGATCAATAGGGCATTCATCGGCTGTCCTTGTTTTGTCCGGGTAGGCTGCGACCGGTAGAGCGGGGCATTGTAAAGCGAGCGGCGGGCTTGTCCAGCCCGCATCGTCGTGGCTGAGTTACCGCGCAGGGGGCCGACTACGCGTGTCGATCGCCAGGCAAGGCCCAGAGCGGCCCCCGCGGTCGATGCTACCTGTCAGGGAATAAACAGCCTGTTGATGGTGACCGTCGGTGCGCTGCACATGACCGGGCTGCCCGTGCACTGCTGCGTCTGATGTGCGGTCGCGCTGTTGATCTCTACCACTGCCACCACGGCAATCAGTGAACCCATGGCAAACACTGGCCAGAACGGCCATTTCTTTATTTTCATGGTTGGCCCCTTGTTGTTGGGTCTTGTTGGCGCCATGCCGGATTTCTCCATTGGTCTGGAGAGTAGGCCGGCGGTCCAGGCCCCGCCTCGTCCATTTGAGGTAGGTGTTGGTAGTAGTGGATGAGTGGTGGTGGTGGTGCGAAGGGACGTGGCGGGGTCGTGATGTCTTGGGGGAGGGTTCCTGCCTGATCCGGGGGCAGACCAGGCAGGAGGGTGGTGCCGCTGTCAGCGGCACCGGTCAGGTCAGTCCTGCAGCTGGGCTGCCAGCGCTTGCACGCGGGACAGGTCGCCAGCGGCTACCTTGGTCAGGCCTTTGCCGTAGTCGGCGTCGGCCTTGTAGAAGAACGACAGCATGTGGTGCTTGGCTTCGTCTTCGGCGTTACCGAGGGCCTCGCCGAGGCTCTTGACCAGGTCTTTCTGTTCCTTGCGGGTGAAGGACCGATACAGGTCACCTGCCTGCTTGAAGTTCTGTTCCTTGTAGATCTTGCGCTGTTGGGTGGTGCCAGTCAGAGGCAGCTCGCTGTAGCGGGCAGCTTCGGCCTGCGGCTTGGGCGCCATGCGGCTGGGCTCATAGTTCACCTCGCCGGTACGGGCACCGGTGTTCGCCGCGCCATTCTGGTTGTTGTTATTCACCGCTGCCTTGGCCTGGTTGATCGGCAGGAACTGGTGGTTCGCGCCCAGGCGATACATCTGGGTATCGGCATAGCTGAACAGACGGCCCTGCAGCAACCGATCTTCCGAAGGCTCGATGCCCGGGATGGTGTTGGACGGGGCCATGGCGGCCTGCTCGGTCTCCTGGAAGACGTTGGCCGGGTTGCGGTTCAGCACCATGGTGCCGACCTTGGTTTCCGGTACGTCAGGCCAGGTCTTGGTAGGGTCGAGCGGGTCAAACTCGAAGTTGCCCATGTCCTCGGGCTTGATGATCTGCACGTACAGGTCCCACTTCGGATAGTCACCCTCATTGATGGCGCTGATCAGGTCGCGGCTCATGTGGTTGAAGTCTTTGCCCTGGATGCGCTCGACCTGCTGCGGGTCGAGGTTCTTCACGCCCTGCTGGCTCTTCCAGTTGAACTTGACGTAGTTGTACTCGCCTTCGTCGTTGACGAACTTGTAGGCATGCACCGAGCTGCCGTCCATCTGGCGGTAGCTGGCGGGGGTGCCCTGGTTGGAGTACAGCAGGGTCAGGGTGTGGGTCGACTCCGGCACATGGCTGAAGAAGTCGAACAGCGTCTTGTCGGTGCCGAAGTTCTTGTCCGGGTCGGGTTTGAACGCGTGAACCATATCGGGGAACTTCATCGCGTCGCGGATGAAGAAAGTCGGGAAGTTATTGCCGACCAGGTCCCAGTTGCCATCTTCGGTGTAGAACTTGGTAGCGAAACCGCGGGGGTCGCGCAGGGTTTCCGGGCTGTGGTTGCCATGCACCACTGTGGAAAAGCGGACGAACACCGGAGTAGTCTTGCCTTCGCGGAACAGGCTGGCCATGGTCAGGTCAGACAGGTCGGCGGTGGCAGTGAACTCACCATGGGCGCCAGTACCACGGGCATGAACCACGCGCTCGGGAATACGTTCCCGGTCGAAGCGCTGCAGTTTCTGCAGCAGCTGCACGTCCTGCAGCAGCACGGGGCCGTTGGCGCCGGCGGTCTGGGAGTTCTGGTTGTCCCCTACCAGGGCGCCATTGTCCCGGGTCAGCTCGGCTGCCTGGGTGGATAGCGACAGGGTGCCAGCGAGAGCCGCTGCGCTCAGGCATAGCGCAGGTGCCGCTCGGAAATTGAACTTCATAATCACTCCTCGTTACGATCTTGAAGGCCCGTTACCGGGCGTCCGCGCCAGAGTACGAGTGCTAAGTGATTGATCTAAATTGAAAAGCTCAAGATGGTCGATAGATAAGGACGATTGGGGAAGCGAGCCGCGATGGGGTAGTAACCGTAGCGGCGGTGGCTAGGCGTTGGTGCGGCGCCGGACTTTGGTTGAACCAACGGCTGCGGTAACGCTCCATCCTGTTAACAGTGGTTTTAATTCTTCTTGTGGAAGGAGGGGCGGCCGTGGGTGACGCCTTCGTTCTCAATCTGCCGCTCTGGGAAATTCTAGCCCGGGGCTCCCTGGGGTATGTCGCGATTTCGGTGATCCTGCGGCTGGTGCCGAAGCGGCAGACCGGTAACCTGGCTCCCAACGACATGATCGCCCTGGTCATTATCGGTACTTTGGGTGCTGATGCGATCATTGGTGAAGCCCAGACGCTGCTGGAAATCCTGCTGTTGGTGGGCGTCGTGGTGATCTGGGATTATCTGTTCAACCTGGCGGAGTTTCATTTGCCGGTTTACCGCAAGTTCGCCCAGCATCCACCCACCTTGCTGATCTACAACGGTGTGCTGCTTTCACCCAATATGCGCAAGGAAAAGCTCACCGAGCAGGAGCTGAAGGCGCACCTGCGCATGAATGGCATCACCGATATCAGCCAGGTCAAACAGGCGATATTGGAAGCGGACGGGCAGATCAGCATCGTCGAGAAAGTCGCGAGCTGACGCCAGCGCGGCGCCTGTTCAGACGCGGTTTGCGACGCCGAAGGGGATGTGCACCATCGGAATGTCACCCGCTTCAGACTCTAGATGAGAGCGTTGGTCGTCGAAAAACATGTGCGGCTTGAGCACGCTCAGTATCCGATCCTTGCGCATGCCGCCCAAAAAGAACACCTCGTTCGCATTCACGCCCCAGTGCTCCAACGTAGTGATTACCCGCTGGTGCGAGGGCGCATTGCGCGCGGTGACGATGGCGGTGCGCAGCACCCGCCTGTAGTCGGGATCCGCTTCCAGGGCCTGGTCTTCCAGCCGCTGCAGGTGGGACAACTTGCGAAACAGGTCTGCCAGCGGCCCGGGCGTATGGGGAATATGGGAATGCGAGGTCTCGTGGGCCTGGAATTCGGCCAGTGATCCCGCCTTGTATACCCGCTCCGAGGCATCGTCAGCAATCACCCCATCGAAGTCGAAGGCGATCCGCAGTTCGACATCATCCACATCGTCGACCACATGGCTGGGCAGCACGGTCCCTGCGGGATGGTCATAGTCGATCGCCTCCAGCACGTCGGCCTCGTTGGCGCTGAGAAACAGGGACGCGTTGAACGCAGGAATATAGGCGTAGGGTGATTTGCCTTCCAGGAACGCAGCGCGGGTAATGTTAAGCCCGTGGTGGATAATCGAGTTGAACACGCGCTTGCCGGTGATCGCCGAGTTCCGCGATAGCAACACCACCTCGACCGGACATTGGGCGGGAAACTTCTGGTTGATGCTGAGGAAGCGCCGCACGAAGGGGAAAGCAACACCCTTGCCCAGGGGCACGTCCAGGTGCTCCTGCTGGTATGCCCGGTACGCCTTTTCCCCCTGCTCGCGAAACACCTGATCGGACTCGGACAGATCGAACAGCGCACTGGAAGCGACGGCAATCACGAGTTTCTGCTCAATGGGGTAGGACATGAAGGGACATTCCTGGTCGGCTGGATCCTGCCCATGGTAGCTGATTCAGGTGCCGGGCCAACACCAGCGAGGCTACACTGGCTGGCGTAACGCAGCAGAACAGGGGTAGAGAGTGTGAGCAAGGTAGTCATCGTAACGGGCGGTGGACGGGGCATTGGCGCGGCCACGTCCCGCCTGCTGGCGTCGCGGGGATACGCGGTGGGGGTCAATTACCGTGCCGACCGGGACAGCGCCGAGGCGGTGGTGGCAGCGATTGTGGCCGAGGGTGGCCGGGCCATCGCCGTCCCTGCGGATGTGTCGGACGAAGATGCCGTGCGGGCGCTGTTCGATGCCGTGGCGGACCAGCTCGGGCCCGTCACGCATCTGGTCAACAATGCCGGTGCGCTGTTTACCCAGTCGCCCCTGGTCGACATGAGTGTCGAGCGTTTCAACAAGGTGATGCTCACCAACGTGACCAGCTGCTTTCTCTGCTCGCGGGAATTCCTGCGCCGGGCCGGGGAGGGCGGCGCCATCGTCAATGTATCCTCGGTGGCCGCCAGAAGCGGGTCCCCGTTCGAATACGTGGATTACGCCGCGTCCAAGGGCGCTGTCGATACCCTGACCAAGGGACTGTCGCTGGAGGTGGCTGCGCGCGGCATTCGGGTCAATGCGGTGCGGCCGGGGTTTATCCACACCCGGATGCACGCCGATGGCGGCGAGCCGGATCGCATCGAGCGACTGGCAGCGCAGATCCCGCTGCAGCGGGGAGGTCAGCCGGAGGAGGTGGCCAATGCGATCGCCTGGCTGTTGTCGGATGAGGCGTCCTATGTCACCGGGTCGTTTATGGACCTGGCCGGCGGTAAGTAGTAAAAAAGCCGCACCTTTCGCCGTTGGAACAGACAAGCGTTATGAATATCCGAGAAGCCACCAAGGAAGACTTCGACAATATCTGGCCGATTTTCCATGAAGTTGCCGCCGCGGGCGATACCTATGCCTATCCGCGGGATACCACCCGGGAGCAGGCACTGGCGCTATGGATGGATTACCCGCGCAAGACCTATCTCTGGGAAGAAGACGGTCAGGTACTGGGGACCTATTACATCAAGACCAACCAGGCAGGCCCGGGCGACCATGTATGCAACTGCGGCTATATGGTGTCGTCACTGGCGCGGGGGCGGGGGTTGGCGACGGCCATGTGTGAGCATTCTCAGCAGGTCGCTGTCGAGCTTGGTTACCAGGCCATGCAGTTCAACTTTGTCGCGTCCAGCAATGAGGGTGCGGTGCGGCTGTGGAACAAGCTGGGCTTCGCTACGGTGGGCCGGCTGCCGCGCGCCTTCAACCATCCCACGCTGGGCTATGTCGATGCCCTGGTCATGTACAAGTGGTTGGCCGAGCAGCCCTAGCGGCACCCTAGCTGGAAATTGCAGAGGGTGAGGTAACTACCGGCGGCGGTCGTCCACCGCCCGCAGTATGTGTCAGGCTTCAGGCGGTCTTGGCCAGCTCCGCCTCGATCGCGGCAACCAGTTTGGGATCATCCGCTGCCGTATCGGGTGCGAAGCGCGCCACCACCTCACCGTTGCGGCCGATCAGGAATTTTTCGAAATTCCACAGCACGTCCGCCGGGTTCTCCGGATTCACGCCAAAGCCCTTCAGCCGTTCACGGAACGGGCCGTCGCCAATGGCCTGGGGCTGCTGTTCGGTCAGTTGGGCATACAGGGGGTGCTGGTCTTCACCGATGACCGAGATCTTGGCGAACAGCGGAAAGTGCACATCGTACTGGGTGGAGCAGAAGTCACGGATCTCCTCCTCGGTACCAGGTTCCTGACCCTTGAAGTTGTTGGCCGGAAAGCCCAGCACTTCCAGTCCCTGCGCGTGCTTGGCCTGATAGAGTTTCTCCAGCCCCTCGTACTGCGGCGTCAGCCCGCATTTGGAGGCCACGTTGACCACCAGCAGTACCTTGCCGCGGTAGTCGGCCAGGCTGCCGGGGGTGCCATCGATCTTGGTGAGGGGAATGTCGTACAAAGCGCTCATCGCATTTTCTCTTGTTATGGGGAACGGAGTTCGACGGTAGCAGAACCGACTGCCGGTGAGCAGCCCCGCCCGGCAATATGCCTGCCGGTTTCTGCACTAAGCTTGGGAAGATAATCAACGACGGAGGTGGGTCATGGCCTTATCGGGAAGTTGTCTGTGCCAGGGGGTGCAGTATGAAATCCAGGGCGAGCTGAAAAATGTGTACAACTGCCACTGCTCGATGTGCCGCAAGCTCCATGCGGCGGCGTTTCGCACCAGCGCGAAGATCCGCTCGGCTGACTGGAAGACCCTGAAGGGCGAGGAACTGATCCGCTTCTACGAGTCGTCGCCGGGCGAGCACAAGGCATTCTGCTCGGTATGCAGCTCCAGCCTGTACACCCGCTTCGATGCGCAGCCCGAGGTCTATGGCTTTCCGCTGGGGACGCTGGATTCCGACCCGGGCGTCCAGCCGCAGCGGCATGTGTTTGTTGGCAGCAAGGCGCCCTGGTACGAGATTGCCGATGACCTGCCGCAGCACCAGGAGCTGGATTGAGCTGCGCTGGAATCGACTGCCTTGCTGGCGTGTTACTTCTTCTGCAGGCTGAGGGCAAAGCGGCTGATCCGTGGCGCGCCGAGCAGGATCAGGGTGAAGGCGATCGGCCAGGCGATGTAGGCAGCGCGCCACCAGCGTGCGAGGAAGTCGCCGCTGAAGCCGGTGTTCGCTCCGGTGATGACGAAGGTCATGATCGAGACCATGTAGAGGGACATCAGTATCGAGTTCACCAAGGGAACGTAACGCGCATTGATCATTATTGCTCTCCGCCACACAAAGCCGCCGAGTATAACATTCTCCGGCGACCGCCTCGGGGGCGAGAGGACCGCGGGCGAAGCGTCGGTACGTTACAATCGGGCTCGTTACAATTGCCGGTACCAGACTATTGAAGAGCTTTACTGACGGGCCTATCGCCAGGCAGCTGGGTGCGTTCTCCCTGCCGATTGTCGTGACCAGCCTGCTGCAGGTGTCCATCCAGCTGATCAACGGCCTGTGGGTAGGTAACCTTTTGGGCAGCGAAGCCTTCGGTGCGGTGACCGTGGGCACCGTCCTGATGATGGTGGTGCTGGCCTTTGTCATGGGCGTAAACCAGGCGACCCTGACCGTCTTTGCCCAGTTGCGCGGGCGGGGTGACAGCGGTGCGATTGGTGCCTACCTCAGCGCCTTTGTCATCATCCTCTGCCTGCTGTCGGCGCTGATCAGCGTGGCCGGCTACGTTTTTGCCGAGCCGCTGCTGGTGCTGCTCAACACGCCTGCGGCTATTATCGACGAGGCGCGGATCTACCTGCAGATCACCTTCGCCGGCACCCTGCTGCTGGTGGGCTACAACTTTATCAGTACCGTGCTGCGGGCCTTTGGCGATAGTCGTACGCCGCTGTATTTCGTGCTGTTGGCCACCGGGCTGATTACCCTGTTGTCGCCGCTGTTTATCGGCGTGTTCGGTTGGGGCATGGCGGGCGCAGCATTGGCAGTGGTGGCGGCCCAGGGCGGCGCCTTTCTCTATAGTCTGGTGCACCTGGCGCGCAAGTTTCCCGGCCACGGCTTCCGGCTGCGCTGGCCGCAGTGGGTGGAGGCGCAGACCATCCTGCGCCTGGGCATCCCGTCCGGGGCGCAGATGGTGGTGATCCACGCGGGTACCACTGTCATTCTTTCGCTGGTCAACAGCCTGGGCGCCCATGCGGTGGCGGGCTTTGGCGCGGCCCAGCGGCTGGATAACCTCATCCTGCTGCCGGCGGTGGCAGTGGGCACGGCGATCACCGCCATGGCCGGGCAGAATATCGGCGCACAGCAGTGGCTGCGGGTGGGGCGAATCACCCGCGCCGGCATTGCCTACAACACCGGCATCATGCTGCTCCTGGCCAGTATCCTGTTCATCTGGGCCGAGCCCCTGATCAGCTTGTTTATCCAAGATGAAGCCAGCGTGGCCTTTGGCACCAGCTACCTGAAGACCATCGCGTTCTTCTACCCCTTCATCGGCTTGAACTTTGTCTTCAACAGTGTGGTACGCGGGGCGGGGGCGATGGTCCAGGTGCTGGCGCTGAATATCATTTCCCTGTGGGTGCTGCGCGTGCCCTTGGCCTATTGGGCCACCTCGGTGTACGGCGACACGGGTGTGGCGCTGGGGATCGGGCTGAGCTTCATGCTCAGCGCGGGCTTTTCCTTCGCCTATTACCGCTGGGGCCGCTGGCGGGCCAAGCGGTTATTCCAGTAACCGGAAATGCTCGACGCGCACCCGCGCAGCGTCGCGGCTGCTATTATTCTGGGCCCGAACCAGAAGGTGCCCGAAGATGAACGCCTGGATATTCCTGTCCATCGCCATTGTTGCTGAAGTCATTGCGACCTCAGCGTTGAAAGCCAGTGAGGGCTTCAGCAAGCCGTTGCCGACCCTGCTGATGGTGGTCGGTTACGGTATCGCCTTCTATCTGCTGGCGCTGACCTTGCGCACCATTCCCGTCGGCATCGCCTATGCCATCTGGTCCGGGGTCGGCATCGTGCTGATAACGGCGGTGGCCTGGCTGCTGTACGGGCAGAAACTGGACCTGCCGGCGGTGCTCGGCATGGGCTTGATCGTGGCCGGTGTCGTAGTGCTGAATGTGTTTTCCAAGGCGGTTGCGCACTGATGGGGGTAATTGCCGCCCGAAATCCGATATAATCGCGATCGCGCGGCAGTGCTGCGCCCAGTGGGGACGACCTCACTGCTACTGTGCAAACGGGGACGGCCCCGATCAGGAGATATCTGATGAATTGGGCCATCCTGGTTGTTGCAGGTCTTTTCGAAATTGGCTGGGCGGTGGGACTGAAATACACCGAGGGTTTCACTCGGCTATGGCCGACCCTGGGTACGGTGGCGTCCATGGCGATCAGCGTCTGGCTGCTCGGGATAGCAATGAAGACCTTGCCGATGGGCACGGCCTATGCGGTCTGGGTTGGCATCGGCGCGGTAGGGACGGTGCTGCTGGGCATCCTGTTGTTCGATGAACCGGCGAGTCCCCTGCGGTTGATCAGCCTGGTGCTGATCGGGGCAGGCATTGTTGGCCTGAAGCTCGCTGCCACAGCCTGACATCAGCCTCCTCGCTATCTACTACTGCCGAGCGCTCACCTGTGACCCAGTCTGCCGATAATCCGCTTATTGAAATCCATCGCGATGACTGGCTGCTGGCGGTGCACAAGCCCGCCGGCTTGCTGGTGCACCGCAGCCCCATCGATCGCCACGAGACGGAGTTTGCCCTGCAGTATGCCCGTGGTCTCAACGGCGGGGAGCATGTCTATCCGGTGCATCGCCTGGATCGACCAACGTCAGGACTGTTGGTGTTTGCCCGTGATCCCCATACCGCCAGTGTGCTGGGCAAGGCCTGGATGGCGGGGGAGGTGAGCAAGACTTATCTTGCGCTGGTGCGCGGCTGGGCACCGGAGCAGGGGGTGATTGATCATCCGCTGCGTGAGCACGCGACGGATCGGCGCAGCAAGGACGAGTCGCTGCCGTTGCGCGATGCCACCACGCGTTATGAGCGGCTGGCCACGACCGAGATTGCGGTGGAGATCGAAGGCTATCCGAGCAGTCGCTATAGCCTAGTGCAGCTCTTCCCACAGACCGGACGCAAGCACCAGCTGCGCCGGCACATGCAGCACATCAGTCATCCGATCATCGGTGACACCAACTACGGGCGCACCCGACACAACCACTATTTCGCTGAGCGTTTCGGTTACAGCCGACTGATGCTGGCGGCCACGGGAGTGACCTTTGCGCACCCGGCAACCGGCGCGCCGCTGATGCTGCGTTGCGCGCCGGAGCCGAGTTTTATGCAGATGCTGTCGATCTTCGGTGAACAGGTGCCGCTGGGTTAGCCCAGGGTGACCACGTGCCCGTCGATCGGTGCGATACGACCGTTCACCAGGGTATCCACCAGTGGTTGCGCTGCTTCCAGGCCCTGGTGGGTTTCCAGTTTCAGCCACGGGGATTGGGCATCGCTGACGCGCTTGATGAAGCTTAGCTGCGCCTCGTTGAAGCGGCGGGTTACCTCTGCCGGCCCCCAGTCAGCATTGCGCTTGCGGATCTGGTTCGGCGCAAAGTAGCTCTGCGGCTGCGGGCCGCGCAGCACCAGCTTCTGCTCGCTGATGTGATCCTGGCTATGGGCTGAGCCCGCATAGCAGTCGTGCATCAGGGCGTTGCCAAAATGCTCGTGTATCCGCTGGCGCAGCTCGGCGTTACCGGAAAAGTCCACGTACAGGGTCGGCACCGAAGCATCCAGTGATTCCAGCTGCTCATAGGTGACGCTCCGGTCGTAGCAGCCGAGACCGTCGACATAGGCCTGGTTGGCGGCGGAGGTGATGCCTACCACTTCGATATCCTTGCCTTCGAGGCAGAACACGGTGCCGAAGGCGGTCTTGCTGGAAGCGCTGGAAACCAATACGCGCTTGGCATCGAAGAAACGGTTGTCTTCCAGGTAGTCAGCGAGCATGAACGAGGTGATGAACAGCGGCCGCAGCAGCATCTGGTAATCTTCGTTTTCCGGGCGGTAGGCCGCGTCGGTGCGGGTGCGCTGGTACTGGTTGTAGGCCGAGGTCAGTTCCAGCCGATGGGCGCTGCCATCGTAGAAGCCGCGCTCGGTAACCCGTACCGGCTCGACCAGCAGATGGCTGGCGATCGGCCAATAACCGTAGAAGCGCTCACCGATCTCCAGGCCTTCCACCGTGGTTTCGATGACCTCGGCAAAACCCCAGGCCGGCATATGGCCCCAGCCCGCGTCACCGGTGGGGAAGAAGTTCCAGTAGCGCAGGTGCGGGGTGTCACCGAAGGCCGCGTAGGTGATGTTGTTGGTGGTCAGCGCCAGGCGGTCGATTTTCAGCAGTGCCTGGCCGGCTTGCAGTTCGCCGAGGGTTTGGGTGACGATGCGGGTACGCGCGAGGTCGCGCTTGTCGGTTTGCAGACTTTGGATCTGGGTCATGATGGGTTTCCATGGAAAGGTTCTGGCAGTACATAGACTCTATGCCAGCTTCACGCTGAACGGGTTCGGATAACAATGGGCAGCAAAATCACCCCGGCACCCCGTGCCAAGCCACTGAAACGCCCCACCCAGGCGCGGGCGCGCTTTACCGTACAGGCCATATTCGACACCTATGTTCGGATTTGGCAACGCGATGGTTGGGCTGGCCTGACCACGCGCGCGGTGGCGCTGGAGGCCGGTGTGGCGGTGGGCACCCTCTACGAGTACTTCCCGAGCAAGGAGGCGTTGCACTCGGCCTATGTGCGGCATTGCATGGAAACCCTGATCAGCGCCGTGGATGAGCAGGCGGTGCAGGCCAGTGGGCTGGATTGGCAGCAGCGCGTGGCCAGGGCGGTAGGCCTGCTGTGTGGGTTGCAGGAGCTGTCCTGGTTCCACCCGGATATGCTGGCGCTGGAGCCGCGGGTGGCGGAGCAGAAGCACCAGCAACGCGCCTGGGCGGAATTTCTTGCGCTGTGGCGGCGGCTGTTCGACGCCTGCAATGACCTGCCAGTAAAGCCGGATGACCATCTCATCGAGGCGCTGCATCTGGCGGTGTGGGGCGGGCGACGTTATGCCATGCAGCTGCGTCTGGACGCTGCGCAGCTGCGGCAATGGGCGGCGGAAATGGAGACCATGTGCCTGGCCCGGCTGGCAAGCCTGAATCATTGCTCAGACTGACTGCACCGCCAGCAGCACGCCGGTGACCGCCAGCAGGGCGTAGACCGTCTGCCGGAAGCGCTGCTCGTTGACTCGGGGGTGCAGGTATTCGCCCACCACCACCCCAACCACCAGCAGCGGGAGAAACCACAGCAACTGCGGCCGGGCCGAGGCCAGTCGGTCCTGGACCAGCAGCAGGACACTGAGGCTGGTATTGAGCGTGAACCAGACGCAGAGCAGGGTCGCGCGCAGGCGGAATTTATCCAGCGCAGTGCCGGCCATGGCATAGACCAGCAGCGGACCGCCGGAGGCAAACAGCCCGTGGGAGATACCGGCGGCCAGTATCAGCAGGCGGTTGAGCCACGCGGGGTGGGCGCGGGCCGGGGTACTGCACCGCAGTCGCCAGAGCTCCCGGCAGGCAAACCAGATGATCAGCAGGCCCAGCAGCAGCTTCAGCACCTGGTCAGCCAGCCCGTTCTGCAGCAGGTAACCAACCAGGGTGCCGCCCAACATCAGCGGCAGGATCACCTTGAGCAGGAGCGCACGGTCGAGGTGTTGGCGATTGCGCCAGGCGAGAAAGCCGCTCATCAGTACGTTCAGCGGTACCAGTACCGGCAGCAGCTCCGGCACGGGCAGTAGCAGGGCTCCCAGCGACAGGGCAATCACCAGACTGCCAAAGCCGGTGATCGCTTCGATCGTGTAGGCAATCAGCACAAACAGGCCAATCCAGATCCAGGGATCGATCATCCCCGGCGCGCTCCGCTGCACTGGGCAAAGTAGTCCAGGGTCTCGGCAGAGGTCTTGCGCGGCGTATAACCGAACTCCTCCTTCAGGCGCCGGTTGCTCAGCACCGGGCGGTACTGCAGGAATTTCACCTGCGCGGGGCTGGTTGGCTTGCCCCGCCACTGGGCCAGCTGCAACCCAATCTTCACTAACCACACCGGCAGCCGACGTACCGGCTTGTTCAGCCGGGCGGCAATCTCGGTCATGCTCAGCGCGCCGTCGCCGGCCATGTTGTAGATCCCGGTCCGGCTCTGGCGCAGCCCCAGCTCCATGGCGCTGATCACGTCCTGATCCCAGATGAATACGAAGGGCGAATCGCTGCCCTTGAGCGCCAGCAGGCGCGGTGCCATGAACAGCTCGGTGATCTGATTGCGGGTTTCCGCGCCGAGGACGGTACCGGGGCGCAAGACCAGCTGGCGCAGCGCTGGGTGACGCTGGCGATAATCCGCCAGCAGTTCCTCGATCTGCCGTTTGTGATCCGAATAGGCAAATTCCGGATTGCCGCGCAGCGGGTCCTGTTCATCGATCCACGCCGGGTTATCCGGGTGGTAACCGTAGGCAGCGCCGGAGCTGGTGATGGTCAGATGGCTGACACCGGACTTGAGACAGCACTCGAGCACGTTGCGGGTGCCGTTGACGTCGATATCGTAGTCCCGTTGCCGGTCCGGGGAGGCCTGCAGAATGGACGCCAGATGCACCACATGGGTGATGCTCTCGCATTGCAGCAGCTCGGCCAGCGCCGGGTCGCGGATATCCATTACCTGAATGGGAAACTGCACGTCATCCCGCGGATGCAGGTCAGTGCCCACGACATGCAGGTCCGCCGCGAGGCGATTACCCAATTGATGGCCGATATACCCGGCGGCGCCGGTGATCAGAATGCGCGGGGTCATGCGAGTTGCTCCTTGAGCGCTGACCGGACCGCCGGGTCGTCAGCGGGCAGGGGTTTGCGGGCCCAGAACTGGGACAGGGTCAGGCCGCTGACCAGGTGCCAGACGCCCCAGAAGGCGGTGATCAGCAGCATGCCGCCGGCATCGGGGAAGAAGGTGAAGAGGATGACCAGCCCCAGCCCGGAGTTCTGGATGCCGACCTCCAGGGTCACGGCGCGGCGATCGCTCTCGACCAGCCGGCACAGCCGGGCCAGCCCGTAGCCCAGCAGCAGCGCCAGCAGGTTATGGACCACCACCAGCCAGAAGAAGCTATGAAAGCGCGCCAGGAACAGGTCGATATTGCGGCTGAAGGCGATGGCCACAAAGCCGAGAAATACCAGCAGGGACACAATGCGCAGGGGCTTTTCACTGCGGGTAACCAGCCCTGGAAAACGCCGCCCGGTAACCATGCCAACCGCCATCGGCAGCGCCAGTACCAGTATCACCAGTAATAGAACGCTGCTCGGCTCCAAGGTGATTTGCGTCAGGTATTCGCGGGTGTAGGGGTTGAGCCAGCCGTACAGGGCGAAGTTAAGCGGGGTCATGATGGTGGCGGCCAGGCTGGATACGGCAGTCATGCTGACCGACACTGCCAGATTGCCCCGCGCCATCCAGGTCATGACGTTGGAAAAGGCGCCACCGGGGCAGGCCGCGACCAGGATCATACCCAGCGCCAGTTCGGGATCGATGCGCAGCACCCAGGTGACCAGGCAGGTAGCCGCGGGCAGTAGCAAAAATTGCGCCACCATGCCCACGGCCGGTGCGACCGGGGCGCGGACAATGCGCTTGAAATCATCCAGACGCAGGGACAGGGACACACCGAACATCATGCAGGCCATGATGATATTCAGCAGCACCATGCTGCCCACATCGAACTGCATGGCAGGTGCGCCGTTCATGGAGTCACCGCCGACGTCGGTTGGTCAGCCGGCAGGTCCTGTTCCAGCTCGGTGATGTGCTGCTTGAGCGCGGCGAGATAAGCGTCCTTGTTCACGTAATAGGCCATGCGCGCCAGCCTGATGTACCGGTAGCCTCCGTCCAGACTCGCTCCGGCCCGCTGTTCGCGAATACGGTTGAAGGCGGCGGCAGAGGCTGTGCCGCTGCGCTGCTGGTGGATATACAGGGCGACCAGCCGGGCCTGCTGGTTGCGGCCCTCCCAGCCGAGGCCCGTGGCCTCGATCATGCCCATCATGAACAGGTTGTCGTAGCGCGGGTGAAAGACGTTCATGTACAGCTGCGGCGCGTCCCGCTCGGTCGGCCAGTTGAGGTGTTCCCGGGCGATGAAGGGGTAGTGCAGCTGGTAACCGGTGGCCAGCAGCATCAGGTCATATTCGCCGGCCTCGCCATCGGTGAACTGCACTGTGTTGCCGTCGATCCGGGCGATATCCCGCCGCGGGGTGATATCCCCATGCCCCAGGTGATGCAGGATCAGTGAATTGACCACCGGGTGCGATTCGTACATGCGGTAGTCCGGGTCCGGCAGGCTGTAGTCGGAGGGCTTGCCGATGATCATGCGGATCATGGCCGCATCCAGGCGTTGCTTGAGCGCACGGGGCAGCTTGAGTTTGCCGCCGAGGGTGTCGATGGGCCGACCCTTGACGAATTTGGGCAGGAAGTAATAACCCCGGCGCAGGCTGATATCCACGCTGGCGGCATGGTGTACCGCATCCACGGCAATATCCGCCCCGGAATTGCCGCAACCGACCAGCAGCACCCGTTTGCCCTTGAACAGCGTGGGGCTGCGGTAGTTGGCCGAGTGCAGCAGCTCGCCGGTGAACTCGCCGGGCAGCGCGGGCATGTTCGGCTGGTGCAGGGTGCCGTTGGCAATCAGCACGCCGT
The DNA here is from genome assembly GCF_000939975.1 of Pseudomonas saudimassiliensis. Taxonomy (GTDB): domain Bacteria; phylum Pseudomonadota; class Gammaproteobacteria; order Pseudomonadales; family Pseudomonadaceae; genus Halopseudomonas; species Halopseudomonas saudimassiliensis. The sequence goes on from NZ_LK391969.1 coordinate 223,928, forward strand.
CGAAGCGGCGCCGCTGCTGCTCCCCAGCGCGTTCGGTGACTACTAACCAGCCGTTGCCATCGGGTGCCAGCTCGACCACGCAGGTACTGAACTCATAGTGCGCCCCCAGCTGGAAATGCGCGGCGTAATCCCGGAAGTAGCGGCGCATCTGGCTGTGGTGGGGGTAGGGCGCGACCGCCTCGTCCATCGGGAATTCGGCAAACTCGGTCATGCGTTTGGAAGAGATCAGGTGCGCGCTGTCGTACATGGTGCTGTGGGGGTTATCGATATCCCACAGCCCACCGACGTTGTCGTGCTGCTCGAAGCCGATGAAAGGAATGCCGAGTCTCTGCAGGTTGCGTGCGCAGGCCAGGCCCATGGGGCCGGCACCGATGATGGCGTACATAGGATGTCCGTTATCTTGTTGTTATGATCGCCAGTCTATGCCAAATGGTGGTGCGCGTATCGCACCAAACGGGACACGGAGCCGGCAATTCAGGCCATGCACGAAAGCAGTGAGCAGAGTGTCACCCCACGTTATAGCCAGGCCATCGTGCAGATGGCCGAGCGGCTGGGTATCGCCCTGCCAGACCATCTGAGCACGAGACTGGACGGCCTGCAACGGGTGCCCATCCATTGGCAGGACGAGTTGTGGCAGGCGTTCTGTCAGGCCAGCCATGATCCGCTGATAGGTCTGCGCTTGGGGCTGGAGATTCAGGTGGGCCATCTGGACAGTCTCGGCATGTTGCTGGTGACCTGCGACACCCTGGGCGAAGCCCTCGAAGAGCTGGTGGAATATGCCCCGGTGATCAGTGACGGCGGCGCATTTCATATGCGCCGGGAAGCGGGACTGGTGCTTATCGATTACCGGCCGCGCTTCGAGGTGCGTCAGGCCGAGCGCGCCGAGGCGGCGCTGGGCAGCCTGCTCAATCTGACCCGCTGGGCCACTGGCGGGCGATTTCAGCCGGCCGGTATCTGGCTGCGCCATCAACCCCTGGACGCCCCGGAGCGTTATGCCGCCCTCGCCGGCTGCGCGGTGCATTTCGCTGCGGATCATTACCAGTTGGGATTATCAATAGAGCAACTGGCCTTGCCGCAGATCCAGGCCAACAGTGCGTTGCGTGATCACCTGCGGCAGCTGGCCGATCAGATGCTCGCCGAGGTTGGTCGCCAGAGTCTCTGCGCGGAAGTGGAGCAGTTGATCCGCACCCACCCACGCTGGGGCAAGGAGCGTATCGCGGCCCAGCTACAGATCAGTGGCCGCCACCTGCACCGCCGTCTGGCTGAAGACGGCCTGTCCTTCAAAACCCTGCGCGACAGCGTCCTGCAGACCATGGCCTGCCAGATGCTGGAGAGCGATCAACGTCTGGCGCAGATTGCCGAACAACTCGGGTTTTCCGATGAGAACGCCTTTACCCGGGCCTTTCGCCGTTGGCAGGGGGTGACGCCGGCGCGCTATCGGGAACGGGAGAGCGTTCGCTGAATCGTTTCACGCTCAGAGATCCAATTGCTGCTGGATACCCTCGCTTCGCTCCTTGGCGTTCAACGGCTCGCCGCGGCTCGGGTTGTAGGTGAGCTCGCCCCGGTCGATTCGGGCCGGGCGGGTGAAGGGATGTTCTTCAATATGCTTTTCGTCCTGGATATGCAGCACCTGCGTGCCGCCCACCATCAGCACATCGGACACCAGCGAGCGGTGGCAGCGCCACCAGAGCACTTCGGCGCACATCATGCTGGTGCGGCGGCGTAGTGCCAATTGCTGCAACCGCGCGAGGCCAGTGGCAAATTCGTCGGTGGCAGTATGGTCGGCATAACCGCGGAAGGAGGTGTTGCGCCAGGCCATGTTGACCGAGTCCGGTGCCGGTCGGCGCCGACCGCCCAGCTCGGTGATCAACTGGTAGTCGATGCCCGCCGCGTTCAGGCTGGCGCGCAGCGCTTCATGGCCGAATTGGGGCAGGCGGCGCGAGCCCGGAAAGCGCCTGACATCGGCTATGGCCTCGATGCGGTAATGTTGGAGCAGGGCGATGAACTCCTCGATCGAGCGGGTCGAGTGGCCGACGGTCCAGATGGTCTCTGCCTGGGCCATGGTCACCTGATCCGGGCCTTGAACTGCGGACGCATGATTTTCCTCCCTTGGGCTGTTATTGCTGTGACCAGCGCCAGGTGGGAAGGTTTGGCGAGATATGTCCGCCGCTGGCAGGGGGAAGGGCAGGGAGCTATCCTCATCAGTTGCAACGTTGGCATCGCACCGGGAGAGACGCTATGGAAACCCAGCAATTGCACCGTGGCCGATTGATCGACCATATCCAGCTGGTGGTGCGAGATCTGCCCGCCGCCGAGCGGTTCTACGGCGCCATTGCCGAGGTGTTGAATATCCCCATCGGTGGCAGCGGCGATGGCTTCTTCTGGATTGACGAACTGGTGGTGTCGACGGCTGATTCCGAGGCGGCGCTGGGCGAGCTGACCGGGCGTCAGCATCTGGCTTTCCAGGCGCAGGATCGCGCCATGGTCGATGCCCTTTACCACGCGGCGCTGGCCCACGGTGGACGGGACAACGGCGCTCCGGGCCTGCGTCCCTACCACCCCGACTACTACGCGGCCTTCATGTTGGACCCGGACGGGAACAACATCGAGGCGGTGTACCACGGTAAGGCCCAACGCAGTGCACCCTCGGTGCATATCACTTTTGATACAGACTGAGGCCGGGCAAAGATCATGCTGGTAACCATCTCCCGCTACAGCTTTCCCTATGAAGCCCACATAGCCCGCGCCCGGCTGGAGAGCGAAGGCATTCCGGCTTTCGTCGCCGACGAACACACCATCAACATGCAGTGGTTGTACTCCGACGCCATGGGTGGCGTGCGGCTGCAGGTGCCGGAGCCCTATGCCCAGGCGGCGCAGGCGATTCTGGCGGAGGATCGTGAGCCGGACCTGGTGGAACAGCAGGGCGAAGAGACGAGGACTTGCCCGCACTGCGGCAGTACCCATACGGAATATCACCAGATCGGGCGGCGCTGGGCCTTCCTGGTGTTCATCGGTATCCACTTCCCGCTGTTCCCGGTGCAGGACGGAATCAGGTGCCGTGATTGCGGCAGGATATCTGCCCAGTCCGATCTGTAATATATTGATCCCTCTCATTTTTCTGCGACAAGGATAGGCATGGTCTCCACCCGGTTACGCTGGTCGCTGATCGTTCTGGCTGTTCTGCTGCTGGTTGCCTGGTTTGGCTGGCGCGCCTGGCAGGGGCCGGAAGTCTCGGGTTATCGCCTGGAAATGCGCCCCTTGGTACAGCGGGTGGTGGCCAGTGGCGAGGTGGATAGCCAGTCGCTGGCCCAGGTGGGCAGCGAGATCACCGGTGTGGTGAAGGCCCGGCATGTGCGTGAGGGTGACAGTGTCCAGGCCGGGGACCTGTTGTTGGAACTGCATGATGACGAACAGCAGGCACGGCTGCGCGAAGCCGAGGCGGCCCTGCAGCAATTGATCACCTCCCAACGGCCCCAGGCGCAGGCGGCGCTGCGCGAGGCGGAGAGTAACCTGGCGCAGGTAGTGCGGGAACGGCAGCGGCGTGACGAGCTGTTTGCGCGCCAACTGATCTCGGCCGAGCAACGTGAGCAGGCACGTCAGGCGGAGACCAGCGCCCGGGTTGCCCGTGACCGGACGCAGCTGGCAGCGGCCGCTGCCGCCCCCGGCGGCAGTGATGAGCAGGTCTTGCAGCAGCGCCTGGCGGCCGCCCGCGCGGCGCTGGCACGCACGCAGATCCGTGCCCAGGTGGACGGCGTAGTGCAGGTGCGCGAGGTGGAGCCGGGGGATCTGGTGCAACCGGGCAGCGTCCTGCTGCAGATCGCCCGCACCGACAGCCAGGAGATCATCGTACCGCTGGATGAGAAGGATCTGGGCCCGGTGGCGGTGGGTCAGCCGGCGGTGATCATCGCCGATGCCTATCCCCTTGAACAGCTGAACGGCCAGGTCAGTTTTATCGCCCCGGCCATCGACACCAACCGTGGCACCATCGATATCCATCTTGATCTGCACGAGCCGGCGGATTTCCTGCGCCAGGGTATGACCGTCTCGGTGGATATTCGCACCGGCAGTCGCGATCAGGCGTTGGTGCTGACCAACGACGTATTGCGCAACCAGCAGGGCGAGCACGCCGAGGTGCTGCGTTGGACCGCCACGCGCCAGCTGGAGCGGGTGCCAGTACGACTGGGGCTGCGCGGCACCGGCCTGACCGAGGTGGTCGAGGGGGTTAGCGAGGGGGACGTGGTGGTCACCGATGAGGTCGCTGAAGGGCAGCGGGTACGGGTACGTATCGAGCCGATCTTTACTGGCGGGCGGGGTTAAGACCGATGCGTCGATTGCTGGCCAGCGCCTGGACCGAGTGGCTTATCGCGCTGCGTTTTCTGCTGGATAACCGCATGCAGACACTGCTGATCCTGTTCGGCATCACGGTGGGTTCAGCGGTGATCGTCTTTATTACCGCGCTGATCACTGGGCTGCAGGAAAACGTGGTGGACCGCACCCTGGGCACTCAGGCGCATATCCGCATCCTGCCGCTGGATGAGTTCAATCGTATCGTCCCGCTGCCCGAGGGCACAGTGTCGCTGATCCGGGAAAGCCCACGGGCGCAGCGGTTGCGTTCGATCAGCAACTGGCAGGACGTGGTCGCCTTGTTGGATCAGCATCCCCGGCTGACGGCGGTGTCGCCGGTGGTCAGCGGTCCGGCGCTGGCGCTCAGCGGGGTGGCGCGGGCGTCGGTGGCGCTGATTGGCATGGACCCGGTGCGCTATGAGCGCATCATCCCGGTCAGCGAGGACCTGATTGCCGGCGTCTTCCGGGTCGGCGCCGGTCATGCAGTCATCGGCAGCGAGCTGGCGGGGGATCTGGGGCTGGATGTAGGTGACAAGCTGCGGCTGGACGGTGGAGACGGCCGGGAGGCGGTGGTTGATATCGCCGGTATTTTCGAACTTGGCGTGCGTGAGCTGGATGCGCGCTATGTTTACCTCGATCTCAAGCAGGCCCAGACGCTGCTGGCGCTGCCCGGTGGCGTGACCGTGATCGACACCCGGGTAGACGAGATATTTGCCGCCGATGACCTGGCCCGGCGGATCGAACGGCTGACCGGGCTGCAGGCGGAAAGCTGGATGCAGACCAACGGCCAACTGCTCAACGCCTTGACCTCCCAGAGCATGACCACCGAGATGATCCGGATATTTGTCGGCATCTCCGTGGCCTTCGGTATTGCCAGCGTATTGGCGGTCAGCGTGGTGCAGCGCACCCGGGAGATCGGCATCCTGCGGGCGATGGGCAGTCCACGGGGGCAGATCCTGCGGGTGTTCCTGTTGCAGGGCGGGTTGCTCGGGCTGATCGGCTCCGGCATCGGTGGCGCGGTGGGGTGGGGCCTGGTGCAGGTGTTCAATATCTTCGGGCCGGGGCTGTTCTGGGTGCCGGTGGAACCGGCGCTGGTACCGGTGGCGATGCTGATCGCTACGCTGGCCGGCGTGCTGGCCGCGGCAGTCCCGGCCCGCCGCGCTGCCCGTTATGACCCGGCCGTGGCGATCCGTTATGTCTGACGACGTGCTGCGCCTGCAAGGCATCAGCAAGACCTTCAACCAGGGCACCGCGCTGGAAAGCACCGTGCTGCGTGATATCGACCTGCGGCTAGGGCGCGGTGAGCTGACCGCGCTGATCGGGCCGTCCGGCTCGGGCAAGAGCACGTTGCTCAACCTGATCGGGTTGCTGGATGTGCCGACCGCCGGAGAGCTCTACTTGCAAGGTAGGCCCACCCGCGACAGCGACGACCACACCCGCACCCGGCTGCGCAACCAGGCCCTGGGTTTTGTGTTCCAGTTCCACCATCTGATTTCCGCCTTCAGCGTGCTGGAAAACGTGCTAATGCCGCTGATCATCCGCGATGGTCGGCCATCGCCCGAGGCTATTGAACTCGCCCGCAGTCTGCTGCGGGAAGTCGGCCTGGAAAACCTTGCGACCAAGAAACCCACCGAGATTTCCGGCGGCCAGCAGCAACGGGTCGCCATCGCCCGCGCCCTGATTACCCGCCCGCCACTGCTGCTGGCAGACGAGCCCACCGGCAACCTGGACAGCAAGACGGCAGACAGCGTGTTCGAGCTGTTCCGGCGGATCAACGACCAGTTCGGCTGCTCCATCCTGGTGGTCACCCATGACCCCCGCCTGGCAGCCAGTTGCCCGCGCACGGTCCAGTTGGTGGACGGGCGGATTGTAAGCGATGAGTTGAGCCAGCCACCGCCCCGCTGAAAAAACTTGATTGTTATAATATAACAAATAATAATCGCGCTCCTTTGCGGGCCGGCTTCGGCTCGCCCACTGATCGGAGGGAGCAGCGCATGGCTAAATCAGGGTTTCGTTGGGTAGGGGCAGCGGCGGTGACAGGGTTGCTGGCGCCGTCACTGATGGCGGATAACGTTGCGACACTGCCCGATACGGTAGTGCGGGCGTCGGCACTGGCCAGCCGCGTGGGTGATCTGAGTGCTGCGACCACGGTGCTGCAAGGCGAGGAACTGACCCGTCGGCGGTCGGCGACACTGGGCGACACCCTGGCGAGCCTGCCGGGGATTCACTCCAGCGGCTTCGGGCCTGGGGTGGGCCGGCCGGTAATCCGCGGTCTGGAAGGTAGCCGGGTCAAGGTGCTGAGTGACGGCGCTGATGTGCTGGATGCGTCCACCAGCAGCCCCGATCATGCGATTACCGGCGAAATGCAGTTGCTGGAACGGATCGAGGTGATCAAGGGGCCGGCTACACTCATGTACGGCGGTGGAGCGATCGGCGGGGTGGTGAACCTGATCGATCGCCGTGTGCCGACCTATGTGCCGGAACGCGGGGTCGAGGCTGACCTGGAGCTGCGCGGCAACACGGTGGCTGACGAGCGCGCGGGTGCCTTCGGGATAACTGCCGGGGCCGGCCAGTTTGCCCTGCGCCTGGAGGGCAGCCGGCTGGACGCCGACCCCTACGACATTCCCGGCAACCCTTCGCAGCAGGAGGGTGCCTTCAACGAATCCGACGCCGCCGGGCTGGGGCTCAGCTGGATTGGTGATCGGGGCTACCTTGGCCTGGCCTACAGTGAGCAGAACCGCGAATACGGTCTGCTGGCCCATGAGCATGCCGACTGTCATACCCATGGACCCGAGTGGCATTGCGGTGGGCATGGTCACGATCACGGGCATGACCATGATCATGACGACCACGGCGCCGCCCATATCGATATGCGCCAACAGCGCTGGGATCTGCGCGGGGAATATCAGGAGCCCTTCGCCGGTTTTGACCGGGTGCGGCTGCGGGTGGCCCACACCGATTATCGCCACCGGGAAATGGAAGGCAGCGAGGTGGGAACGCGTTTCGAGAACCAGGGCAGTGAAGGGCGCCTCGAACTCACACATAAACCCATCGGCGGCTGGCGTGGCGTGTTCGGCGGGCAGACCTCCCGGCGCGACTTCGCGGCCCTCGGTGAAGAGGCCTACGTGCCCGCGACCCTGACCGCCAACCATGCGCTGTTTCTGGTTGAGGAACTGGAGCTCGGTAACTGGCGTTACGAGTGGGGCCTGCGTCATGAATGGCAGAACATCGACGTGAAACGCAGTGGCCGCGATGCCTCTCACCGCGGCACATCGGTGTCGGCCGGTGTTACCTGGCGCTTCGTGCCCGATCACGCCTTGTTCGCCAACCTGTCGCGGTCCCAGCGGCTGCCCACCGCCGAAGAGTTGTATGCCATGGGCCCCCACGCAGCAACGCGCACCGTGGAGCTGGGCAATGCCAACCTCAAGGAAGAAACCGGCTATAACCTGGAAGTGGGTTTGCGTAAGCTCAGCGGCAAATTGACCTACAGTGTGAGCGCCTTCCGCAATCAGGTGGATGATTTCATCTTCGCCGGTGACGCAGGCTACGATCCCGGCGGCCATTACCGTGTGGTTGAGTATCAGCAAGGGGATGCGGTATTGCAGGGCCTGGAAGGCAGCGTCGGAATCCAGGCAACCGAGCGTCTGCAGGTGACCCTGTTTGGCGATACGGTACGGGGCAAGCTGCAGGACGGCGGTGGCAACCTGCCGCGTATTCCGGCCGACCGCTACGGGCTGCGCCTGGAGCAGCAGTTGACCAACCACTTGGATGCGCAGTTTGAGGGCTACCGGGTGCGCCGGCAGAGCGACACCGCGGCCTACGAAACGGACACCGGCGCCTACACCATGCTCATGGCCGGCCTCAGTTACCAGGGCTTCAGCCAGAGCGGGATGCACTACCTGCTGTATGCACGGGCCGATAATCTGCTGAATGACAAGGCCCGCCAGCACACCTCCTTCATCAAGGATGAGGTATTGCTGCCGGGGCGGAATCTGACGCTGGGCGTGCGCCTGGGCTTCTGAGCCCATTGAGCAAAGCGCTCCGGGCTGCAACACTCATCCGTCGTGTTCAGTCCGGAGCGTCATCATGTACAAACTCTGTTTCTTTGTTCCCGAATCCCATCTAGAGCCGGTCAAGCAGGCGGTATTCGCCGCCGGTGGCGGGCGCATCGGTGACTATGAGCATTGCTGCTGGCAGGTGCTGGGGCAGGGGCAGTTCCGGCCGGGGCAGGGCGCCGACCCCTTTATCGGCACGACAGGTGAACTGGAAACCGTGGCGGAGTACCGGGTGGACCTGGTGTGTGCGGACGAGTTGATCGCGGCGGCAGTGGCGGCGCTCAAGCAGGCTCATCCCTATGAGGAGCCGGCGTACGATGTGTGGCGGTTGGCGGATTTTTGAGCAACAAGGTCGGTTGCGCTGGGGAGTTGCTCGCGGCGAGGCGCCGGTCCTACAGATGTCCTCGAGAGAGGCGCCCCTGGAGGGGGCGCCCTGTTGCTGATTACTGCTTGATGCCGAAGGGCTGCGGCCGCGGGGTGTCGTTGGTGGACGGCGGCAGGATCGGCAGGGTGAAGGTCGGCTGGTCGCCGGTCAGCGTCTTGAGGAAGGCGACCACGTTGGCGATCTCCTGCTCTTCAAGCTTGCGACCCAGCTGCAGTCGGGCCATCACGTCCACCGCTTTTTCCAGCTCCCAGTAGGCGCCATCGTGGAAGTAGGGGTAGGTCAGCTCGACGTTACGCAGTGTCGGCACCTTGAAGGTGAAGCGATCCGCATCCTTGCCGGTGACCGCCGCACGGCCTTCGGCCGGGTTGGTAGTCTGGTAGGGTTCGACCACGCCCATGCGCTGGAATGAGGTCCCACCTGCGGCCGGGCCGTTGTGGCAGGCCACGCAGCCGATGGACTTGAAGGTGTTGTAGCCGGCCAGTTCCTGTTCGGTAATGGCCTTGTCGTCACCCTTGAGCCACTGGTCGAAGCGCGAGTTGGGCGTGACCAGGGTTTCCTCGAATACAGCGATCGCATCGGTGATGTTGTCGATGGTTACTTCGGCGCTGCCGTAGATCTTGGCAAACTCTTCCCGGTATTGCGGGATGGAGTTGATCACATCCACCGCCAGCACGTGGCTGGACGCCATTTCCATCGGGTTGGCGATGGGGCCACCGGCCTGCTCCTGCAGGTTGGCCGCGCGACCGTCCCAGAACTGCGCCACGTTCAGGCTGGAGTTCAGTACGGTCGGCGAGTTGATCGGCCCTTCCTGCCAGTTGTGGCCGATGGAGGTCGGCAGGTTGTCACTGCCGCCGGTGCTCAGGTTATGGCAGGAGTTGCAGGAGATGAAACCGGACATGGACAGCCGCGGATCGAACCACAATTGCTTGCCCAGCTCGACCTTTTCCGGATCGGTGACGGTGGCCGGCTCGATGGGCTTGATCAATTCCGCAGCCACGCGATCGGCGTGCGCCTGCGCGCTGAAGCCGAGCCCGGCGGCAATGGCAATAGCGAGTAATTTCTTCATGGGTGATGCTCCTTGACACTTGTCACGACAGGCATGGCTCTGCGGCCATGTTCAGATGGGTCAAGTGTCGCCCAAGCGAGCCGAGAAGGTGTTGACCTGTATCAAGGTCTGATTTCAACGAGGGTGCCGTCCGGCACCAGGTCCCAGAGCTCGCGCATGCTACGGTTGTCCAGGGCGATGCAGCCATTGGTCCAGTCCAGCCCGGCAAAGAACCACTCGGGATATTCCTCATCCACTGGAGTGCCGTGGATCATGATCATGCTGCCGGGGTCGACGCCGCGCTTCCAGGCATCGGCCCGGTCCTTGAGGTTGGGGTAGTCCAGGTGCAGGCTGAGGTTGTAACTGGGGCTGTGGTGGCGCCAATCGATATGGTAGATCCCTTCCGGGGTGCGGTTGTCGCCCTGCACCTGCTTGTGGCCGACCGGCTGTTTGCCCAGCGCGACGCGATATTGTCGGATGACCTGCCCTCCACTGAGCACGTCTAACCGGCGTTCGGCCTTGTGCACCAATACCTTGTCGATGGCCAGGGTCTCGGCCAGGCAGCTGCCGGCCAGCAGACCGAGCAGCAGTAACGCCCACCAGTGTTTCATCTGAGCGGGGTGCCCGGTACGCCCGCAGGCCAGGTGATATCGCGCATGCGCACGGGAAAATGCTGGGTCGAATAATCCAGGAAATACTGTTTCAGGGTCTTGCCGATGGTCGGAAACGCCAGTTGCTCCCAGGGAATTTCCGCCTCGCTGAACAGTCGGACCTCAAGACTCTCTTCGCCGGCGGCGAAGTCCAGGTCGGCCAGTTGCCCGCGGAAGAACATGTAGACCTGGTTGATATGCGGCAGGTTGAACAGCATATAGAGCCGTTGCTGCTCGACCCGGGCCCGCGCTTCCTCCCAGGTTTCCCGCAGGGCGGCCTGCTCGGTGGTCTCGCCGTTTTCCATGAAGCCGGCCGGCAGCGTCCAGAAGCCGTGCCGCGGCTCGATAGCACGGCGACACAGCAACACCTGTCGCCCATGGGCCACCAGGCAGCCGGCAACGATGCGCGGGTTCTGGTAATGGGTGACCTGGCAGTGCTCGCAGACGTAGCGCAGGCGGGTATCTCCCGGGGGAATGGTCTCGCGGACGGCGTGGCCACAATGACTGCAGAATTTCATGCTCCGGTGACTCCGGCTGGCTGATATGGCGTTTATCTTGCTTGGCAATTACCGACGGGTAAAGAGGGGCAGCACGCTCCAATAGCTGGGCTATGGGTTAATATTCAGTAGCGGCAGGGCGCTGGCCCGTTAATGATGATCATGACATGATGGTTGAAAACAACGAGGTAGGTTGCATGCTGGACAAAGTACGCGAGCGGATTCCGGTGTATTGCCCGCGATCGGTAGAGGCTGCCGGTTTGCCTGAGGCCGGTGTGCTGGTACCTGTGACCTGTGTGGACAACGAGCCGGAGATCATCCTGACCCTGCGCTCCAACAGCATGTCCACCCATTCCGGCGAGGTGGCATTTCCCGGTGGCCGGCGCGACCCCGGTGATGTGGATCTGGCCTTCACCGCCCTGCGTGAAGCCCATGAAGAAATCGGCCTGCTGCCGGATCTGGTCGAAGTCGTCGGGCCACTGGGCAGCCTGGTATCGCGCTTCGGCATCAAGGTGACTCCCTATGTCGGCATAGTGCCGGATGTGTTCGACCTGTGCCCCAACGAAAGTGAAATCCAGGAAGTCTTCCGCGTGCCGGTCAGCTTTTTCCTGGGCGACAACCGGGAAATGACGCACCGCATCGATTACGAAGGCCGTAGCTGGTATGTCCCCAGCTACCGCTATGAAGGTTTCAAGATTTGGGGGCTGACAGCGCTGATCCTGGTCGATCTGATGAACGTGGCGTTCGACGCCCGCATTCCGCTGCGCACCCCCTACAAAGACGCGATATCCATCAAGGAGCAACGATGAAGTACAGACTGGGTGATGACCGAGTGGAGATGGCCGACGATGCCTGGATCGCCGATACGGCGGTCGTGATCGGCCGGGTGCGGCTGGAGGCCGGAGCCAGTGTCTGGTTCAACGCGGTGCTACGCGGTGACAATGAGCTGATCCTGATTGGCGAGAACAGCAACGTGCAGGATGGCGCCGTGATGCATACCGATCCCGGCTCGCCGCTGACCCTGGGCAAGGGCGTGACCGTGGGCCACAAGGCCATGTTGCACGGCTGCAGCGTCGGCGATTACAGCCTGATCGGCATCAACGCCGTGGTACTCAATGGCGCGAAGATCGGGCGCAACTGCATCATCGGCGCCAATGCGCTGATCCCCGAGGGCAAGGAAATACCCGATGGCTCGCTGGTCATGGGCTCGCCCGGCAAGGTCGTACGCCAGTTGACTGAACAACAGCAGCAGGCCGTCGCCGCCGGCGCTGCCCACTATGTGCACAACGCCCAGCGCTACCGCCGCGATCTGCAGCCGCAGGACGACTGATGGGCGCGGAACAACCGGTACGTTCTCCCTGTGTGTCGCTCTGCTGCCTGGATGACAACGACATCTGCGTCGGCTGCCAGCGCAGCGGCGCGGAAATCACCGAGTGGGGGCGGGCCAGCAACGAGCGGCGCCGGGAAATCCTGCGCCTGTGCGAAAGCCGGGCGCGGGAGCAGGGCGTCTGGATGAATATCGGAACGGTAAAAGGATAGTCGGCATGCCCCGCATAGGAACCCCACTGACCGCTACGGCCACCCGTGTGCTGCTGCTCGGCTCCGGCGAGCTGGGCAAGGAAGTCGCCATCGAACTCCAGCGCCTGGGGTGTGAAGTCATCGCGGTTGATCGCTACGCCAACGCCCCGGCCATGCAGGTGGCGCACCGCAGTCACGTGATCAACATGTTGGATGCAGCCGCGTTGCGCCAGGTCGTCGAATTGGAGCGGCCTGCCTATATAGTGCCGGAAATCGAGGCCATCGCCACGGCGGCGCTGGTCGAGCTGGAGAGCGAGGGCTATACCGTCATTCCCACCGCCCGGGCCGCGCGGCTGACCATGGACCGGGAGGGTATTCGCCGGCTCGCCAGCGAAGAGCTGCAGCTGCCGACCTCGCCCTACCGGTTCGCCGATGGTCATCAGGACTACCTGGCAGCGGTGCGGGAGATTGGCCTGCCCTGTGTGGTCAAGCCGGTGATGAGTTCGTCCGGCAAGGGCCAGAGCCTGCTGCGCAGCGAGCAGGATATCGAGGCGGCCTGGGAATATGCCCAATCCGGCGGCCGGGCCGGGGTAGGCCGGGTGATCGTCGAGGGCTTTGTTGATTTCGATTATGAAATCACCCTGCTGACCGTACGGCATGTCGATGGCACGCTGTTCTGTGCACCAATCGGTCATCGACAGGAGAGCGGCGATTACCGGGAATCCTGGCAGCCGCAGCAGATGAGTGAACAGGCCCTGGCCAAAGCCCAGCAGGTGGCGCGCAGCATTACCGATGCGCTGGGCGGGCGCGGGGTGTTTGGGGTCGAGCTGTTCATCAAGGGCGATCAGGTGTGGTTCAACGAGGTCTCGCCGCGGCCCCACGACACCGGGCTGGTCACGCTGATTTCCCAGGATCTTTCCGAATTCGCCCTGCATGCACGGGCCATTCTCGGTCTGCCCATCCCACAGATCCGCCAGCATGGCCCCTCGGCCTCCGCGGTCATCATGGCCGAAGGGCGCTCCGAGGCGGTCAGCTATGGGGATCTGCATCAAGCGCTCAGCGAACCGGATACCCAGTTGCGGTTATTCGGCAAGCCGGAGGTGGAGGGTCTGCGGCGCATGGGCGTGGCGTTGGCACGGGATGAGAGCATCGAGCTGGCGCGGGCCCGGGCGACACGGGTGGCGGCGGCAGTGCAGGTCGAACTCTAGCGGTATCGACTAGCGCCCCGGAGCCTGGTGTCAGGCTTCCGGGGTCAGCTGGGCGCGCGGTTCTACCTGCCAGATTCGCACGCTCTTGATCATGTTGTCCTTGGTCTGCAGGATTTCCATCCGATACGCGCCCACGCTCAGCCCGACGCTGTTGTCCGGGATATTCTCCAGGCGCTCGGTGATCAGGCCGTTCAGCGTCTTGGGGCCGTCTTCGGGCAGCTTCCACAGCAGCTGACGATTGATCGCCCGCAGGGCTACGCCGCCGTCGATGACATAACTGCCGTCGCCCTGGGGGTGGATGTCGTGGTTGGCGGGCAGCAGGTCGGTGGTGAACTCACCGACGATTTCTTCCAGGATATCTTCCAGGGTAACCAGCCCGATCACGTCACCGTACTCGTCCACCACGAAGCCGATGCGCCGCTTGTGCTTCTGGAAGTTCAGCAGCTGGGTATGCAGCGGGGTGTTTTCCGGGATGAAGTAGGGGTCCTTGCAACAGGCAATCAGACTCTCCTTGGTCAACTCGTTGCGGCTGAGCAGGCGGGCGATATGGCGCATGTGCACCAGGCCGGTGACATTGTTGATGTCGCCGCGGTATACCGGCAGGCGGGTATGGTGGCTGGTGCGCAGCTGGTCGATGATGGCGGGCATCTCGTCATCCAGGTCGATGCCATAGGCTTCGTTGCGCGGCACCATGATGTCATTGACCGTCATCTTCTCCAGATCGAGGATGCTCAGCAGCATATTCTGGCGTTTGCGGGTAATCCCCAGACCGGCCTCGTTCACTACCGTGCGCAGCTCCTCGGTGCTGAGCTGGGCGCCATCGCTGCTGTTCGGGTTGACCCCCATGAGACGCAGCAGGGCATTGCTCACGGAGCTGCACAGCCAGACCACGGGATACAACACGCGCTGCAGGATATTGAGGATGATGCTGACCCGAAAGGCGATCATCTCGGGACGCAGCGCGGCCAGGGTCTTGGGCGTGATCTCGCCGAAGATAAGCACGATAATGGTCAGCGCGACCGTGGAAATGGCGATACCGGCATCGCCCCATATCCGCACCGCGACCACGCTGGCGAGGGAGGCGGCAAGAATATTGACGATGTTGTTACCGACCAGGATGGTACCGAGCAGGCGATCGGGACGGCCGAGGAGGGCTTCGGCCCGCTGGGCGGCTCTATGCCCCTTTTTACTCAGGTGTTTGAGCCGGTAGCGGTTGAGACTCATCATGCCGGTCTCGGAGCTGGAGAAGAACGCCGAGAGGGCAATCAGCACAACCAGAATCAGTAACAGTACGCCGGTACTTGTGTCACTCAAGGGTTACCTCGGCCGGGTTGGCGGTCACATTGGCAGAATGAATTCGCTGACCAGCTTGCTGCCGAAATACGCCAGCATCAATAGCAGGAAGCCGCCAAGGGTCCAGCGGATGGCAAAGCTGCCGCGCCAGCCGCGGAAATGTCGGCCCCACAGCAGGACGCCGAATACCACCCAGGCCAGACAGGACAGCAGTGTCTTGTGCGCGACATTCTGGGCGAACATGTTGTCGAGGAAGACGAAGCCGGACAGCAGCGACAGGGTCAGCAGCACCTCGCCGCAGAGGACGAACTGGAATAGCAGCGCCTCCATGGTCTGCAGCGGCGGGAAGGTACGATTGAAGCGTACCGGATTGCGGTTCTTCAGCTGGTTGTCCTGAACTGCCAGCAGGCTGGCCTGGAAGGCGGCGATAGTCAGGATGCCGTAGGCCAGAATCGACAACAGCACGTGGATCATCAGCTTGGAGTTGCCGGGAATGAGCGCCGCGCCATGGCCCGGGAACAGCCAGGCCAGCAGATCGGTGACCAGGGCCAGCGGAAAGAGGGCGATCAACAGGCTGGTCACCGGTGCCCGCAGGCTGAACACCAGGGTCACCGCCAGCACCAGCCAGGCAATCAGCGACGAGACATGGAAGAAACCGAACGACAGGCCGTTGCCGGTGAACATCTGGGTATACAGGCCGCCGGCATGGCAGAGCAGCGCGACCACACCGATGCTGCGCAGCAAGGCGGGGCTGGCGCTGCGGCGTTGCATCAGGCAGCGGATCTGGTAGAGCGTGCCGCCGAGGTAGAAGGCAGCGGCCAGCAGGCTGAATATCGGAGCTGTCATACGTCCTTGAGAAGGCCTATCAATAGAAGCGGAGTGTCGCACAAGCCAGGCCGAGGATAAAGCGCTTGCTGCATCCGCACAAACCCCAATGTATACTGCCCGGCCAGTACGCCTCAACCCGTCACGGGGTGCGCGGGGCAAAGGAGAATTCGCCGATGTTTGAAAATCTTACCGAACGCCTGTCCGCCAGTCTGGCGGGGGTCACCGGTCGCGCCAAGCTGACCGAGGACAATATCAAGGACACCCTGCGCGAAGTGCGCATGGCGCTGCTTGAGGCCGATGTCGCACTGCCGGTGGTCAAGACCTTCGTCGATCAGGTACGTGACCGCGCCGTGGGTCAGGAAGTGTCCCGCAGCCTGTCGCCCGGGCAGGTATTCGTCAAGATCATCAAGGCCGAGCTGGAAGCGGTCATGGGCCAGGCCGAGGGCCTGAACCTGGCGGTGACGCCGCCGGCGGTCATCCTGATGGCCGGCCTGCAGGGCGCGGGTAAGACCACCAGCGTTGCCAAGCTGGCCAAGACCCTGCGCGAGCGGCAGAAGAAGAAAGTCATGGTGGTCAGCGCCGACGTCTATCGTCCGGCCGCGATCAAGCAGTTGGAGACCCTGGCGGCGGAAGTGGATGTTACTTTCTTCCCCTCTGATCTGAGCCAGAAGCCGGTCGCCATCGTCGAAGCGGCTATCCGCGAAGCCAAGAACCGCTTCATGGATGTGCTGATCGTCGATACCGCGGGTCGCCTGCACGTCGACGCCGACATGATGGACGAGATCAAGGCCGTCCATGCGGCGGCCAAGCCTGCCGAGACCCTGTTCGTGGTCGACGCCATGACCGGTCAGGACGCGGCCAACACGGCCCAGGCGTTCAACGAAGCGCTGCCGCTGACCGGGGTGATCCTGACCAAGGTCGATGGTGACGCCCGGGGCGGTGCCGCGCTGTCGGTGCGCCACATTACCGGCAAGCCGATCAAGTTCCTCGGCGTGGGTGAGAAGACCGACGCCCTTGAGCCCTTCCATCCCGACCGGGTGGCGTCGCGCATCCTCGGGATGGGCGACGTGCTCAGCCTGATCGAGCAGGCCGAGCAGAAGCTCGACAAGGCCAAGGCCGAGAAGCTCGCGAACAAGCTGAAGAAAGGCAAGGGCTTCGATCTTGAAGATTTCCGGGACCAGCTGCAGCAGATGCGCGGCATGGGCGGGCTGGGTTCACTGATGGATAAATTGCCCATGATGGGCAAGATCAATCCGGCGCAGATGGAAACCGCCCAGACCCAGGCCGAGAAGCAGTTCAAGCAGATGGAAGCCATCATCAATTCGATGACGCCCGCGGAACGGCGCAACCCCGACATCATCAGCGGCTCGCGCAAGCGCCGTATCGCTGCCGGCTCCGGCACCCAGATCCAGGACATCGGGCGGGTGATCAAGCAGCACAAGCAGATGCAGAAGATGATGAAGAAGGTCAGCGGCAAGGGTGGTATGGCCAAGCTCATGCGCGGTATGGGAGGCATGGGTGGTGGTGGTGGCGGCATGCTGCCACCGGGTGGCGGAATGGGCGGGATGCCCCGTTTCTGACACCGGCGACGCTGCCGAAGTCATGGCAGCGCCTGCGGCAACCGACCCGCCAGCGGGTCGGGGCACAAAAGAGTTTCATTTGTCCGCGATATTCCGTAGAATACGCGACCTTTCGGGCTAGATGCTCGTAATGAATTTGTGAGTCTTACTCAAATACAGGAAATGATGTCCACATGGTAACCATTCGTCTTGCTCGTGGTGGCTCCAAGAAGCGCCCTTTCTATCACCTGACTGTAGCCAACAGCCGCAATTCCCGCGATGGCCGCTTTGTTGAGCGCGTTGGTTTCTTCAACCCGGTTGCTGCCGGTGGCGAAACCCGTCTGTCCGTTGACCAGGAGCGCGTAAGCTACTGGCTGGGTCAGGGCGCACAGCCGTCCGAGCGCGTTGCTTCCCTGCTGAAGGAAGCTCAGGCCTCTGCCTGATATGACACGCCAGCCTGAGCCGGCTGGATCGCCTTTGGTGGTCCTCGGCAAGATCGTATCGGTTCATGGCATACGCGGCGCGGTGAAGGTGTACTCGCACACCGATCCGCTGGACAACGTGCTCGACTACCCAGAGTGGATTCTCCGCAAGGGTGGTGTACAGCAGCAGGCGTCCGTCGTTGCGGGACGGGTTCAGGGCCGCATACTGGTGGTTCAGCTCAAGGGGCTGGATGACCGGGATAAGGCGCTAGAACTGGTGGATTGGGAAATCTGCGTGCCGCGAGTTGAGCTGCCGGCATTGGATGACGGCGAGTTCTACTGGCATCAGCTGGAAGGACTGCAGGTAGTGACCCTCGACGGGAAGCTGCTCGGTCGTATCGACCACCTGCTGGAAACCGGCTCCAATGATGTCATGGTAGTAAAGCCCTGTGCGGGCAGTCTGGATCAGCGCGAGCGGTTATTGCCGTATCTGCCTGATCTGTACGTAAAGCACATCGACCTGACCGAAGGTGTCATGCAGGTCGACTGGGATCCGGAGTTCTGACCGGTGTGGGCCGGTGTGGTAACCCTGTTTCCCGAGATGTTCACGGCGTTGACCGAGCACGGAGTGACCGGCAGGGCCGTCAAGCGGGGCCAGCTGACCGTCGAGTTCAGCAATCCCCGTGATCATGCCCACGACCGGCATCGTACGGTCGATGATCGTCCCTTTGGTGGTGGTCCGGGCATGTTGATGAAAGTCGAGCCATTGCTGGCAGCCATTGAGGCCGTCCGGCAGCAGGCGCCTTCGACGCCCCGGGTGATCTATCTGTCTCCCCAGGGGCAGCCGCTGACGCAGCAACGGGCCGCAGAACTGGCCCAACTGGACAGTCTGGTCCTGCTGTGTGGTCGCTACGAAGGTATCGACGAGCGCATTGTCGAGACATGCGTCGACGAGGAAATTTCCATCGGCGACTACGTATTGTCCGGCGGCGAGCTGGGGGCGATGGTGCTCCTGGATGCGGTAACCCGTCTGATCCCCGGCGTGCTTGGGCATGCGGATTCGGCGGCAGAGGATTCCTTTTCGGAAGGGTGGCTGGATTGTCCACACTACACCCGGCCGGAAGAGTTTGCGGGGCAGCGCGTACCGGAGGTGCTGCTCAGTGGTAATCATGCATTGATCCGGCGCTGGCGTCTCAAGCAGTCCTTGGGCAGAACCTGGCAACGACGCCCGGAACTGCTCGCAGAACTGACCTTGAGCAAAGAACAGCAGCAACTGTTGGCGGAATTTATCCGCGAGCAGGAAACCGATAACCATTGAAGCAAGTCCGGCGGCTTGTAGGAGCTTTAGAAATGTCCAACATTATTGCCCAGCTCGAAGCAGAGCAGATGACCCGTGAAGTCCCCGTGTTCGCACCGGGTGACACTGTAATTGTTCAGGTAAAAGTAAAGGAAGGCGATCGTCAGCGTCTGCAGGCCTTTGAAGGCGTGGTTATCGGTAAGCGCAACCGGGGTCTGAACTCCGCGTTCACCGTGCGCAAGATCTCCAGCGGTGTTGGCGTCGAGCGTACCTTCCAGACCTTCTCGCCGATGGTTGACAGCGTTACCGTCAAGCGTCGCGGCGATGTGCGCAAGGCCAAGCTGTACTACCTGCGCGCCCTGTCCGGCAAGGCCGCACGTATCAAGGAAAAGCTCAACTGATCGAGCGTTTTGCCTGGTACTCAAGAAACCGCCTTCGGGCGGTTTTTTGTTGTCCTGCGATAAGGGGGCGTTGCGCCGGATAGGCTGCTTATCGGTCGCTTGTGGCAGTTGCCAGCGGGATCAGCATTTCCGCCACCAGGCCGCCTCCCGCCCGCGAGCGCAGATCGAGTGCGCCGCCGAAGCGTTCCACAATGGCCCGCACGATGGAGATGCCCAGGCCCGCACCATCCTGACGGCGGCGGCCCTGGTCTCCGCGCCAGAAGCGCCTGCCGACCCGGGCGGCCTGCTCCGGGCTCAGGCCGGGGCCACGGTCGGCAACACTCAGCACACAGCGCCGCATCGAGCGGTCGAATAACGCATCGACCTCGATGGCCGTGTGGTCCGGCGAATAGCGCAGGGCATTGTCCACCAGGTTGCGCAGCGCCGTTTCCAGCATCGACCTGGGCATCGGTGTTCCGGTATCGGCTCCCGCCACGTTCAGGGTCAGGCGGTTTCGCTGATCCTCGTCCAGGCGGTCGAGCACGCTGTTCACCGCTTCCAGTACCGACCTGCATTGATCCCCCTCACTGACCACGGCCTCGGTGCGCGCCAGGGTCATCATCTGATCAAGGGTGCGGCGCAGCCGCTGCACGCCTGCCTCGGCGCCGGCAAGGGAGGCCTGGGCTTGCTCACCATCACTCAGCCGGACCACCTGCAGGTGGGTGTCTATCACGGTCAGCGGCGTGCGTAGTTCATGGGCGGCCGCATCGGTGAAGGCGCGCTGGCTCGACAACGCCTGGGCCAGGCGCCCGAGCAGCCCATTCATGGCGTCGAGAACCGGGCGCAGCTCGCTAGGCGAATGATCGAGAACGATAGGTGTGGTGTCGTCTGTTTTCTTGGCGCGTAGCTGCTCGCGCAGGGTTTCCAGGGGGGCAAGGCCGCGCCCGATGCCGACCCACAGCGCCGCCAGGCCGCCGAAAAAGGCGATCAGAAAAGGGATCCCCGCTGCGCCCAGCAGATCATTGATCAGCACGTTGCGCTCATCGATGCGGTCCGCTGTGGTGATCTGAAAGCCGTTGTCGTGCAGGACGTAGACCCGCCATTGTCTCCCCTGTACCTCACGGGTGCTGTAGCCCGCGGGCAGGGTGGCGAAGTCCGAGGAGGGGACGCTGCCCGTACTGGCCAGCACTTCACCCCGCAGTGCCCGGATCTCGCAGGCGATGCCTTCCTTGCCGCTGATCTGAACTGCCTCGCTGAAGTTGGCCGGTGAGGAGTTGGGGTCCAGCGTGCCGCCCTGGAGCAGGCCGGCGACCATGCGGGCCGACATCGCCAGCCTGCCATCCAGGGTGCGGTCCAGGTTGGCGCGCATGCCCTGCATCATCCAGGCTGCGGCCACAGTCCAGAGCACCACCAGGGCGATGCCGGTGATCAGCACCGCCCGTGAGCGCAGGCTCACGGGGTGAGCCTCCAGCCTAAACGGTAGCCCAGCCCGCGGGCGGTCTCGATTGCCTCGGCTCCCAGTTTTCGCCGGATATTGTGGATATGGACGCTGAGCGCATTGCTGTTGATCTCTTCGCCAAGCCCGTACAGGCGCTCGTTGAGGGCGTCGGGGAGCACCCAGCGGCCATCGGCAGCCGCTAGGTGGACCAGCAGATCGACTTCCCGGCGTGACAGGGTAACCGGCTCGCCCTCCAGCCAGGCCAGCCCGCTATCAGGTTCCAGGCGAAAAGGCCCGGCTTTGATGCTCTGGACGGCCCGGCCCTGGGTGCGCCTGACCAGCGCATGCAGCCGTGCCGCCAGCTCGCGCAGGTCGAAGGGCTTGACCAGATAGTCGTCGGCACCCCCCTGGAGTCCGGCGAGTCGATGTTCGATGGCATCGCGTGCCGAGAGAATAAGGACCGGCAGGTCAGGCTCGAACGCGCGCATCCTGGCGAGCAATTCCATGCCGTCACGGTCGGGCAGGCCCAGGTCGAGCACCAGGGCCTGGAAGGCGTCGTCCATCTGCGCCGTTTCCGCGGCAGCGGCGGTGCCTACGTGGCGCACCTCGATCCCGTGTTTACGCAGTCCAGCAACGATGCCCTGGCCAATCAGGTCGTCGTCCTCCACCAGCAGCACCCGCATTGCGGCGTCTCCCTGCATTAACCAAAGCAGTCATCTTAGGCCAGAACGGTGAGGGGTGTCAGCCGGCGGCCGGGTGAGCGAGCCTTTAAGATTCGCTTAACCGAGCTATGCTAAAAGCTCCCGCGCAAAAGCGATACCACCGGGCTGTCGCTGCGCGGACACCTGGGTGTCAGGGCTGCGCTAATGGGCTAATCCAAGGAGCTTGCAATGCATAAAAATCATATTCGAGGAGCAGGCATGGCTGTCTGCTTGTCGCTCTGGTCGATGGGTCTGTCTGCCATGCCACCTGCGGGTGATCCGGAGCAGGGCAAGGCCGCCGCGGCGCTCTGTGAAACCTGCCACCAGGCCGATGGTAGCGGCCAGAATAACCCCGCCGGCGAGTCCTGGCCGCGGCTAGCCGGGCTGGAAGCGGACTATCTTGCCCGCCAACTGCACGCCTACCAAACCGGCGAGCGGCGTAACCCCAGCATGGAAGCCTTCGCCAAAATGCTGGATGAGGAGCAGATCCTGCATGTCTCCGCCTGGTTCGCCAGCCTCCCGGCCAGCAATGGCCCGTCGGCCGAGGAGCAGGGCCATTCAGCGGAGCTGCTCGAGCGCGGCGAGCAATTGGCCACCGAGGGCGACTGGGACAACTACATCGTGGCCTGTACCAGCTGCCATGGCCCCGACAATCTCGGCGCTGGTACGGTATTTCCTGCCATCGCCGGTCAGCATTTCGGCTATATCCGCGACCAGCTGCTCGCCTGGCAACAGGGCACCCGCAAGAATGATCCGCAGCGCCTGATGGCCAGCATTGCCGAGCGCATGAGTAGCGAAGACATCAATGCTGTTGCCGCCTGGCTTTCCACCCAGCCAGCCGCCGTTGAACAATAGAGGACGCAGACATGAATAACCTGATTTCGTTTGTGCCCCGGTTGCGCCGGTGTTTGCTGATGACGCTGGGGTGCTTGTTGGCAAGTCCGCTGTCCCTGGTTCAGGCTCAGGCCAAGACGGAGCTATCGCAAGAGAGCCTGCAGGTGCTGGCCAGTATGGCGCCGGGTGCGCCCGCCCCGACCGCCGACAGTTATGTGCATATTCCGCCGACCATGGAGGACCTGGAAGCCTCGTCGCTGCATCCGGAAACCAAAAGGGTCATTCGCCGCGGCTATGACATCTTTACCAATACCCAGCAGTTTCGCGATG
This sequence comes from Pseudomonas saudimassiliensis, assembly GCF_000939975.1. Lineage (GTDB taxonomy): Bacteria > Pseudomonadota > Gammaproteobacteria > Pseudomonadales > Pseudomonadaceae > Halopseudomonas > Halopseudomonas saudimassiliensis. The sequence continues at coordinate 246,712 of NZ_LK391969.1, forward strand.
AATACGTGTTCAACGACATGAACTGCAGCAGTTGCCACCTGGGTGCGGGGCGGCTGCCGTTCTCCGGGCCGATTTGGCCGGCGGCGGTGACCCTGCCGAATTACCGGCCGAAGAACGATCACGTCAACAATCTGGAAGAACGCATCGCCGGCTGTTTTACCTATTCCATGAACGGCAAGCCGCCGGCCTATGGCAGCGACGACATGATTGCGCTCAGTGCCTACCATCAGTGGCTGGCCAGCGGCGTGCCCATGTTCCTGGCTGCGGACAATATCTACGGACGTGGTTTTCCCCGCCTGGAAGAACCCGCCGAGAAGCCGGACTACCAGCGCGGCAAGGCGACCTACGAAGCCCAATGCTCGATCTGCCACGGCAGTGACGGCGCTGGCCTCACCACGCGTGGCGAGGTGGTCTTTCCACCGGTATGGGGCGACCACTCCTACAACTGGGGGGCCGGTATCAGCCGCGTGTTCACGCTGGCCTCCTTTATCAAACACAACATGCCGCTGGGCCAGCCCAATAGCCTGACCGATCAGCAGGCCTGGGATCTGGCCCAGTTCATCGACTCGCAGGAGCGCCCGCAGGACCCACGCTACACCGGCGACGTGAAGGAAACCCTGGAGCTGTATGGCGACACCTTCCATAAGCACACCATGTACGGTCAGGAGGTGGAAGGCCGGGTGCTGGGCGATCACGATAACGTCGGTCGCAAGGACTTCCTCAAGCCTGATGTGCTGCGCCCGCGCACCTACGACTGACCTCCCTGGGCAAAGCGGGACAGGCACTGTCCCGCCTTGCATTCCCTCGGCACGCCGCTGCCGCGTCCACGCCTTCAGTTTCGCTTAACCGAGCAGGTGCATCATTCCCCAAATACCTTGTCTCGGGGAATTGGATTTGTTCTGGTACCGACGCGCGTCAGCCATTGTACTGCTTTGTTTCTTCGCCTTCGGCAGCGCCTGGGCCAGTGGCGGGCTGTTTTCCTCCTGGGGTAAGCAACCGGAGCTGCTGGAGGCGGTGGACGTCTTCCAGCTGGACGGCATTCACCAGCAAGGTGACCGCTTTGAGGCAAAGGGCATTGTTGCCGACGGCTATTATGTCTACCGCCATTCGCTGCAACTGGTTGATGGCCACGGCGAGCCGGTCGACCTGGCCCTGAGCGCAGGCACCGCCCAGCACGATGAGTTCTTCGGCGACACGGAAATCTATACCGGCGACATGTTGCGCCTGAATTTTTCGGCAGGAACATCAGGCCCGCTGACGCTGCATTGGCAAGGCTGCGCGGAAGTTGGCTTCTGTTATCCCCCGCAAACGCTGCAGGTCGATCTACCTTCCGAGGGAGAAGCCCGGGCTTCCCCGGATGCTTCCATAACTGACGCCTCGGTTTCGGATAACGCCGCTCCCAGCGCAGAGATGGGCGAGGATCAGCAGGCGGCGCAGCGTCTGGCCACCCTCGGGCCGGTGGCGGGCACGCTGCTGTTCTTCGGTTTCGGCCTGCTGCTGGCATTCACTCCCTGCACCCTGCCGATGATTCCCATCGTTTCCAGCATGGTGGTCGGCAGCCAGGCCAGACCTGCCCGCGCTTTCATGTTATCGCTGTGCTACGTGGTGGCGATGGCTGCGACCTATGCGGCGGTCGGAGTAGCAGCGGGGTTAGCCGGCGCCAACCTGCAGGCCACCCTGCAGTCGCCCTGGCTGCTGGGCGCCTTCGCCGCGCTGTTCCTGGTGCTGGCCAGCGCGCTCTTTGGCCTGTTCACCCTGCGTCTGCCTTCGGCCCTGGTGGATCGGGTCGAGTCAGTAGGGCGCGGGCGGGCAGGCGGTAGCCTGGTCGGTGCTACTGCCCTGGGCTTTCTCTCCGCTCTGCTGGTGGGGCCCTGCATGACCGCGCCGCTGGCCGGCGCGTTGTTGTACATCGGTCAAACCGGCAGCGCTGTCTATGGTGGCCTGGCGCTGTTTGCCCTCGGCCTGGGCATGGGGCTGCCGCTGTTGGCCATCGCGACCTTCGGTGCGCGCATCCTGCCCAAGCCGGGTGCCTGGATGGAGCGGGTGAATATCGCCTTTGGCTACCTGATGGTCGGCATGGCCGTGATGATGCTGGTTCGTTTCCTGCCCGGCACCCTGAGCCTGCTCCTCTGGGGCGCGTGGCTGTTGTCCATCGCCATCGGCCTGCTGGCCTGGGCCCAGGCCGCGCCGGCAAGACCGCGCCTGGTGTGGACCCTGCGTACCGGTGCGGCTTTCATCGGACTGTGGTCGGTACTGATGCTGCTGGGCGCGGCCTCGGGCGGCAGCTCGGTATTGCAGCCATTGGCCCACCTGGGCGGCGGTTCAGCGCCGGTATCCGCCCCGTCTGTGCCGGACTATGTGCAAGCCAAGTCGGTGGAGGATGTGGACGCCCGCCTGGCTGAAGCTGCCGCGCGGGGGGAGTGGACCCTGATCGACTTCTACGCCGACTGGTGCGTCAGCTGCCATGTGATCGAGCGCAATGTGTTCGGCGATCCGGTGGTGGCGGAGCGGCTGGCGCGCATGCAGATAGTGCGGCCGGATGTCACCCAGAACGATGCGGTGGACCAGGCGCTGCTCAGGCACTGGGGCGTGCTGGGGCCGCCCACGCTGATCCTGGTCGGGCCCGATGGCACCGAGCGCCGCGATCTGCGGATGGTCGGCGAAATCAACGCGAGTGAATTTCTCAACCGTCTGAATGCAGCAGGTACACCATGATGAGTATTGGTCCGTTCTCTATCAAAGTCGTCGGCGTTGTCGCTGCGATATTGCTCGCCTGGCTGGTGACCCGCGCGGTTGCCAAGCGGATTGGGGATGATGTTTCGCTCAAGCTGGCTGGCGCCGTGTTGTTCGATGCGGTGTTCTGGGGGTTGATAGCCGCTCGCCTGGGGTACGTCGCCTTCTGGTGGGAGGATTATTTCGCGACACCGATGTCGATAATCGCTATTGGCGATGGCGGGTTTACCTGGTGGGTGGGGGTGCTGACCGCGCTGGCGTTTATCGGGTGGCGAGCCCGGCGCATGCGAACGCTGCGTCGGGCGGCGCTGGCAGGTGTGCTGACCGGTGTTGCAGCCTGGTTTGCCACCGGCACGGTAGTGGGGCTACTGCACCATTCGCCACCCATGCCGGATCTGCAGTTGGCCACCCTGGAGGAGCAACCCATTTCACTGCTGAGCTATCAGGGCCGCCCGACCGTGGTCAATCTCTGGGCTACCTGGTGTCCACCCTGTCGCCGGGAAATGCCCGTATTCGAGCAGGCCCAATCCGCCTTCCCGGAGGTGAATATCGTCATGGTCAACCAGGGCGAAAGCGCCGAGCAGGCGCTGGCCTTCCTGCAAAGCCAGGGCCTGACGCTGAGCGATGTACTGCTTGATCCCTTTTCGCGAACCATGCACGCGACCGGCGCACGGGCTCTGCCCACCACCTTGTTCTTTGATGCCGACGGTGAGCTGGTGGATTCGCATATGGGTGAACTCACCATGGCCAGTTTCAAGAGCAACATGTCGCGCCACTTTGCACAATCCGCCCAATCCATTTCCAACGAGGAATAATGATGTTTTCCAGATCCCTTTTTCATCAGCGCCCCGGCATGTCCTTCGGCATGGCGGCGGCCCTGTTATCGGTAGCGACTGGCGTGTACGCAGAGGAGGCGGCGCAGCCGCAGGTGCTTAACGCATTGCAAGCCCAGGGGCTGACCATCGTCGAGGAATTCGACGCCGGGAGCGAGCTGCGGGCCTTCGCCGCTGTCGCTGGCGATCAGCCCATGGCGGTCTATCTCACCAATGACGGCAAGGCGATCGTGGGTACTCGGTTGGATGCCAGCGGGCAACCGGTCGATGCCGCGATGCTTCAGGAGCTGGTGGCCAAACCGATGAGCGACAAGACCTGGGCCCAACTGGAAAGCTCAACCTGGGTACTGGACGGCCAGGCCGATGCGCCGCGCGTGGTCTACACCTTCAGCGATGCCAATTGCCCCTACTGCCACCGCTTCTGGGAAGCGGCCCGACCTTGGGTGGACTCCGGCAAGGTGCAATTACGCCATCTGTTTGTCGGCGTCATCAAGGCCGACAGTCCCGCCAAGGCGGCAGCCATCCTCGAGGCGGATGATCCGTCAGCAGCGCTGCTGGAAAACGAGAAGAATTTCGCCCAGGGCGGCATTACGCCGGCCAGCAGCATTTCCAGTAAAGCGCAGCGAGTGCTCGATGAGAACCAGCAGCTTATGCACGCCACTGGCTTTCGCGGTACGCCAGGCATCGTTGTTCGACAAGGCGACGGGTTGATCCGCAAGTTCAACGGCATGCCGCAGCCGGGGCAGATGGCTGAGGTGATGGGGCCGCGGTAACGGGCAGCTGCGGCGCACCGCGTTATCGTCCGGTCAGACGATGCTGATTTCTTGCCCATGTTATAGAAATGGGATTGAACATTTCTTAATGGAGCAGCTGCGTGCAATCCACAGGATCTGATATTGCAGTAGTCACAGGGGCCAGCCGGGGCGTGGGCAGGGGCATCGCCGTAGCCCTGGGGCGTGCCGGAATGACGGTATATGTCACGGGACGGACACTCAGCGGCCTGGGGCAGGAGCAGGTCAACGGCCAGGTCCTGGGCGGTAATCTGGAAGAGACGGCCCAGCTGGTGACAGCCGCCGGTGGTCGTGGGATCCCGGTTCGTTGCGATCATGCCGACGATGCTCAGGTAGCCAGCCTGTTCGAGCAGGTGGCTGCGGAGCATGGCCGGCTCGATCTGCTGGTCAATAATGCCACCTTCCTGCATCACCAGTTGGTCCTTCCGGGACCTTTCTGGGAAAAGGAACTGGGTATGGTAGATATGCTCAATGTGGGCCTGCGTTCGGCTTACGTCGCGAGCTATTATGCTGTACCGCTGCTGCTGAAATCCCCGCGGGGCCTGATTACCTTCATTTCCTCCTACGGCGCCAATTGCTATATGCATGGTCCGGCCTATGGAGCGCAGAAGGCAGGGTGCGACAAGCTCGCTGCCGACATGGCTGTGGATTTGGAAGGCACCAAGGTCGCCGCATTGTCCTTGTGGCTGGGCTTGCAACACACCGAGCGCAGCGCGCTGGTCGGAGCTGCAAGTGGTGTGGATTATTCTGCGTTCTTGGCGCAGGCGGAAACCCCTGAATTCAATGGCAGCGTCATTCATGCGCTATTAAACGACCCGGGGTTGGCGCAGATGAATGGGCAGACCTTGATCACCGCTGAGCAGGCCGCACGCTACGGCATTGTGGATGCCGGGCAGCGTCAGCCAGCGTCACTGCGACAGCAATTGGGTGGGCCGGTGCCCGTACACCCGGCACGGGTCGGCTAGAGGGAGCAAGCATGCAGCAGACCAGCATGGTGGCGTTGGAGCAGCGCCTGCAGAAACTTGAGGCGTTGGAGCAGATTCAGCAACTCAAGCACCGATACCTCAACGCCTGTGATCGCAAGGACGTGGAGGAGATGCGCGCGTGTTTTGCGCCAGGGCCGATATTGATCGATTACGGCGCGATCGGCGTGTTCCATGATCGCGACAGCTTCCTGGAGCTTTATACGCGTCTGGCCTGTCAGCCCAATGTCATCGATCTGCATCACGGGGCCAATCCGGAAATCGTTCTGGAGTCGGCGACCGAGGCGCGTGGTCGCTGGGCACTGTACTATTTCAATGTGGATGCGCAGACCGGCCTGACCCGGCAGCTCGGTGGGCAGTATGAAGACCGCTATCGGCTGACCGAGGCGGGATGGCGCATCATTGAAACCCGCTCACGGATCCATTCAACCGTTGAAGGACACAGTTTATCCACGCCGAGCCAGTGAAAAACCGCCTCCGGGCGGTTTTTTGTTGCCTGTCGCAAAAGCCTTTATGATGTCGGGCTAACCTGTTCGAGACCTGCATGAAGACGCCCTTACCCCAGCCGCCCGGTGAAGATGACCTGCGGGCCATTGGCCGCTATCTGGATAGCCTGTGGCTGGAGCGGGGGCTGGCTGCCCAGACGCTGGATTCTTACCGTACCGATCTGACCTTGCTGGCCGGCTGGTTGGCGGGGCGGGGCGGCTTGTATGCGGCGCGCCGGGGCGATCTGCTGGAACACCTGGCTTGGCGCATCCAGGCTGGCTACCAGGCGCGTTCGACGGCGCGGTTGCTGTCCTGCCTGCGCGGGTTCTACCGGCATGCCCTGCGCGAAGGGCTGGTCAGCGAAGACCCGACGCTGGATATCGCCATGCCCCAGTTGGGCCGGCCCTTGCCCGATTCGCTCAGCGAGGCGGATGTGGAGGCGCTGCTGGCCGCGCCGGATATCAGCGACACGTTGGGACTGCGGGATCGCTGCATGCTGGAAGTGCTCTATGCCTGCGGGTTGCGGGTCAGCGAGCTGGTCGGCCTGCGACTGGATCAGCTGAACCTGCGCCAGGGCATAGTGCGGATCGTCGGCAAGGGCAGCAAGGAGCGCCTGGTGCCGCTGGGTGAGGAAGCGTTGGCATGGATCGTCCGCTATTGCGCCGAGGCGCGCCCGGCGCTGCTCAAGGGCAAGCCCAGCGATGTGCTGTTTCCCAGCCAGCAGGCGCGGGAGATGACCCGCCAGACCTTCTGGCATCGGATCAAACTGCATGCCCAGCAGGCGGGTATCCGTACGGCGCTGTCGCCCCATACCCTGCGCCATGCCTTTGCCACCCATCTGCTCAACCACGGCGCGGATCTGCGGGTAGTGCAGATGCTGCTCGGCCACAGCGATCTGTCGACCACCCAGATCTATACCCATGTGGCCAGGCATCGACTGCGTGAACTGCATGCCAGTCATCATCCCCGTGGGTGAGAAATGCGTTTCATGATAAGCTTGCCCGTCATCAAGAGGACCGACCAATGCGACTGAAACACCTGACAGCCGGGCTGTTGGCCCTGTGCGCTACCCAGGCGTGGGCTGATGCGCAGCAGAGCATCCGCCAGAGCCTGGACCAGCTGAACTTTCCCCTGGCAGTTACGACGATTTCGGAAACGCCCGTCGAGGGTCTGTATCAGATTCAGCTGGAGAATGGTCGGGTGATCTATGGCAGTGGCGACGGCAAGTATCTGGTGCAGGGTGCGCTGATTGCGGTCAATGACGGCCAGCCGCGCAACCTGACCGCTGAGGTCGAAGCCAAGGCGATTGGTGAAGTCATCAATGGCATCCCTACCAAGGACCTGGTGGTATTCGCGCCCGCGCAACCGAAAACGCACATCACCGTCTTCACCGATGTGGATTGCGGCTACTGCCGCAAGCTGCACGAGGAGATCGGCGAGCTGAACGAGCTGGGTATCGAGGTGCGCTACGCTGCCTTCCCGCGCGCCGGCACCGACAGCAAGACCGCCGAGGTCATGCGCTCGGTCTGGTGTGCCGAAGATCGGCAGGCGGCCATGACCCGCGCCAAGCAGGGCAAGTCGGTGACGCGTGTCACCTGCGAGAATCCGGTTACCGGCCAGTACGAGCTGGGCGCCCAGGTCGGGGTCCAGGGCACGCCGGCGATCTTCCTCGCCAACGGTACGCTGGTGCCCGGCTACAAGCCGGCCCAGGCGCTGGCCCAAGAGGCCATCGCCAATCAATGACAGCCCACCGCGGTGGGCTGAACAACGCAGTTACTACAACATAGAGAAACGTGGGGGCTTGGTTTGAAACCGGTCAAAGTGGGTATATGTGGTCTGGGCACCGTCGGCGGTGGCACCTTCAATGTTCTGCAGCGCAACGCCGGGGAGATTGCCCGCAGGGCAGGCCGGGCGATCGAGGTGACCCATATTGCCACCCGGCACCCGAACCCTGCCTGCAATGTCGGGGATCACGTCCAGGTGACCGATGACGCCCTGGCGCTGGCCAGCAATCCGGATATCGACATCATCGTCGAGTTGATCGGCGGTTATGACCTGGCGCTGAAGATCGTCATGCAGGCCATTGCCAATGGCAAGCACGTGGTCACTGCCAACAAGGCGCTGATTGCGGTGCACGGTAACGAGATCTTCGCTGCCGCCCGTGAGCAGGGCGTCATGGTGATGTTCGAAGCCGCGGTCGCGGGCGGCATCCCGATCATCAAGTCGCTGCGCGAAGGCCTGGCGGCCAACCGCGTGCAGTGGCTGGCCGGCATCATCAACGGCACCGGCAACTTCATTCTCACCGAGATGCGCGACAAGGGCCGGACCTTTGCCGATGTGCTGGCCGAGGCCCAGGCCCTGGGTTATGCCGAGGCCGACCCGACCTTCGACGTCGAAGGTATCGATGCGGCGCACAAGCTGACCATCCTGGCGTCGCTGGCCTTCGGTATTCCGTTGCAGTTCGACAAGGCCTATACCGAGGGCATCACCCAGCTGACTACCGCTGACGTGAACTACGCCGAAGCTTTCGGTTACCGCATCAAGCACCTGGGCATTGCCCGGCGCACCGAGCAGGGGGTCGAGCTGCGCGTGCACCCGACGCTGATTCCGGCGGATCGTCTGCTGGCCAATGTCCATGGCGTGATGAACGCGGTGATGGTCAATGGCGATGCGGTTGGCTCGACCCTGTACTACGGTGCCGGTGCTGGCGCCGAGCCCACTGCCTCGGCGGTGGTGGCGGACATCATCGATGTGGCCCGCGCCCTGGCCAGCGATCCGAATAGCCGGGTGCCGCACCTGGCCTTTGGTGCCGATACCCTGTCGGACCTGCCGGTGTTGCCGGTGGGCGATGTGGAAACCGCCTACTACCTGCGCCTGCAGGCCCAGGATCGCCCGGGCGTGCTGGCACGGGTGGCGAGCATCCTGTCCGAGCGCGGCATCAACATCGAGTCGATCATGCAGAAGGAAGTCGAGGAACAGGACGGCCTGGTGCCGATCATCATCCTCACCCACCGCGTCCGCGAGCAGAGCATGAACGATGCCATCGCCGCCATGGAAGCCCTGGACGATGTCGCTGGCCCGCTGATGCGGATCCGCGTGGAACAACTGGATTAATCAGCTGCAAGTCGCCAGCGGCAAGCCACAAGCGGAACAGCTTGCAGCTTGCGCCCTGGGGCTTACCGCTCAAACCGAAGGTTTGCAGATATGCGCTACATAAGCACTCGCGGCCAGGCGCCGACCCTGAATTTCGAAGATGTGTTGCTGGCCGGCCTGGCGTCGGATGGCGGCCTCTATGTACCCGAGAACCTGCCGCGGTTCACCCAGGAGGAAATCGCGTCCTGGGCCGGTCTGCCGTACCACGAACTGGCCTTCAATGTGATGCGCCCCTTCGTTGCCGGCAGCATTTCCGATGCCGATTTCAAGGCGATTCTCCAGGACACCTATGGCGCCTTCACCCACAGCGCCGTGGCCCCGCTGCGCCAGCTCGACGCCAACGAGTGGGTCATGGAGCTGTTCCACGGCCCGACCCTGGCGTTCAAGGACTTTGCCCTGCAGTTGCTGGGCCGCCTGCTGGATCACTTCCTGACCAAGCGCGGCGAGCGCGTGGTGATCATGGGCGCGACCTCCGGTGACACTGGCTCGGCAGCGATCGAGGGATGCCGCCGCTGCGAGAACGTGGACATCTTCATCCTGCATCCGCACAACCGGGTGTCCGAGGTACAGCGTCGGCAGATGACCACCATCCTTGGTGACAACATCCACAACATTGCCATCGACGGCAATTTCGACGACTGCCAGGAAATGGTCAAGGCCAGCTTCGCTGACCAGGGCTTCCTCAAGGGTACCCGGCTGGTCGCGGTCAACTCGATCAACTGGGCGCGGATCATGGCGCAGATCGTGTACTACTTCCATGCTGCGCTGCAGCTGGGCGGTCCGCAGCGGTCCATGGCCTTCTCGGTGCCGACCGGCAACTTCGGTGACATCTTTGCCGGCTACCTGGCGCGCAACATGGGCTTGCCGATCAGCCAGCTGGTGGTGGCGACCAACCGCAACGACATCCTGCATCGCTTCATGAGCGGCAACCGCTACGACAAGGACACCCTGCATCCGTCCCTGTCGCCCTCGATGGACATCATGGTGTCGTCCAACTTCGAGCGGCTGCTGTTCGACCTGCACGGTCGCAACGGTGCGCTGGTCAAGGACCTGATGGACAGCTTCAAGCAGACCGGCAAGCTGTCGGTGGAAGATGAGCGCTGGACCGAGGCCCGCCGCCTGTTCGACTCGCTGGCGGTGGACGACGAGGCTACCTGCGCGACCATTGCCGAGGTCTACCGTGACTGTGGCGAACTGCTCGATCCGCATACCGCGATCGGCGTTCGCGCAGCGCGGGAATGCCGCCGCAGCATGGCCATCCCGATGATTACCCTGGGTACGGCCCACCCGGTGAAGTTCCCCGAGGCGGTGCGCCAGGCCAACGTCGAGGAGCCGCAGCTGCCGGCGCACCTGGCGGACCTGTTCGAGCGTACTGAGCGTTGTACAGTGCTGCCCAACAGCCTGACCGATATCCAGCAGTTCGTCGCTGCCCACGGCAATCGGGGCAAGCCGTTGTAACAGGCATTGCCGACCGGGTGTGATCGGCCGGCAACATTCTGGTGTTTTTCCGCCGCCGAGCGCCCGCTCGGCGGTACTCGCCGAAACTTTCTGCAACGTCCTTGGCCAATTTCACTGGCACGAATCACCATCCTTCGTTGTCCGACCTCTCAGGGAGGCGGCTGAAACAAGTCCAAATCGTCTCCTCAACCCTGCCTCCCGGCCGGGTTTCCCGACTCGCGAGATGACAGGAGTTGACTCCGAATGCTCTGGTTTCTGGTGCTGCATATCATTGCACTGGTGTTCTGGATTGCCTCACTGCTATATCTGCCGGCCCTGATCGCCGGCCATGAGGGCCGCCGCTCCCCGGTGGAGGTGCGCGTCAATCCGCATAACTCGATAGAACGCTTTGTCTTTACCCGTATCGCCACCCCCGCGGCACTGTTGGCCATCATTGCCGGCACGCTGGTGTTTGTGATCGATCACACCATTGACGGCTGGCTGGTGATCAAGTTGACAGTGGTCACTGCGCTGGTGGTCTGCCATGTGGGGGTGGGGTTGCTGATATTGCGGATGGAGCAGGGCGACGATCGCCCTCTGCGCGGCTGGTGTGTGCTCGCCGCGGCTGCGGCAGTGACATTGTTTTCCCTGATACTTTGGTTGGTACTGGCCAAACCGGATGTGGAGCTGCCGATATGAGCGCACCCATATGGCAGCGCGGCCGCTCACTGTGGGTGAGGTGGTTCCGGAGCCTCGCGAAAGTCCACCCCGACAGCGTGGTCATAGACCAGTTGTCCCCCCAGCAGGCTGGTGGCGCCGATGGCCAAGCCGCTCAACAGCGACAGGAACAACCCCCAGGGCAGGATGGCGGTGTCGGCCGCGCCGATGCGCAGCAGCCAGTTGAGCGAGGCCAGCGACAGCAGCATGACTGCCAGGACCGCATGGCACCAGGCGGTAATCAGACGGCGAATCTGCGCCACGATGAGCAAGTCCAGCAAACCGACCATGCCCGATACCCAGCCGCCGAGCGCACCTACCCCCGCCAGCCACAGCCCTGCCCGAGCCCAGAATGGGTCGCCCGTGAACACAAAGGCAATGTCGGTACCGATCAGGCCAATCAGCGCCGCGACGGGAAAGTGGATGAGCATGGGGTGAATCGGGTGACCGCCAATCGACATCTTGCTGACAATGGACTCGGACATCATGCGGGGCATTCTCCTGTCAGGGGGGAACGGGTTCGTGGATATGCACCAAGCCTAGCAGCCATTACCGGGATCGGCCTGCTGCTGACCGGTTGCAGCGGACCCTATTCGGCACTGGATCCGGCTGGGCCCTCGGCCTCGGGGGCGGCAGCGTTGTGGTGGGCGATGGCGAGCTTCTCGGTAGTGACGCTGATCGTGGTGGTGCTGTTATGGCTATACGCCTCGCGTCGCCAGCCCGGAGAGGTGCCGGACGAACAGGCCCAGCGCATCCAGAATCGCTGGGTAGTGGGTGGCGGACTCATCCTGCCCATTTCCGCGATCACGCTGCTGCTGGCCTTCGGTATTCCCATCGGCCATCGCATGTTGCCGCTGCCCCTGGCCGAGGGCGAAGCCCTGCGGATCGACGTGACGGCGCGGCAATGGCAGTGGGATGTGAGTTACCCCGGCACGGGGGTGCGGTTGCTCGACGAGCTGCATATTCCGGCCGGCACAGCAGTAGACCTGCACTTGACCAGCGAGGATGTCATCCATTCCTTCTGGGTGCCCCGGTTAGGCGGCAAGCTGGACATGTTCCCGGGCAGGACCAATGTGCTGCGCCTGCAGGCCGACGAGCCGGGGGTGTATTACGGCCAATGTGCGGAATTCTGCGGCACAGGTCATGCCCATATGAAATTCACCGTGCGCGCGCACACGCCGGCTGAGTTCGAGGCCTGGTTGGAAGGAGCAACAGTAGATGAGTGAGGAGCAGAAACGCAGCGCCCAGCTGCACGAGGAATTCGACCGGGTCTGGGGCAACCTGCCGGGACTCGGGCAATTGGCGGCCGTCAACCACACCTCGGTCGGCTTGCGCTTCGTGGTGACGGGGCTGTTCTTCTTCCTGGTCGGCGGCGTGCTGGCGATGCTCATGCGCACCCAGCTGGCGCTGCCGGAGCAGGATATCGTCAGCCCGGAGCTCTACAGCCAACTGTTCACCATGCACGGCACCCTGATGATGTTCCTGTTTGCCATCCCGATCCTGGAAGGGGTGGCGATGTACCTCATCCCCAAGATGGTCGGTGCCCGCGACCTGGCTTTCCCGCGGTTGGGGGCCATGGGTTACTACTGCTACCTGTTCGGCGGGCTGATCATCCTGTCGAGCATGGTGCTGGCCATCGCACCGGATTCGGGGTGGTTCATGTATACGCCCCTGAGCAGCAGTACCTTCTCGCCGGGCCCGGGGTCGGACTTCTGGTTGCTGGGGGTCACCTTTGTGGAGATCTCCTCGATGACCGGGGCGATCGAACTGGTTATATCCATCCTCCGCACCCGCAGCCGCGGCATGAGCCTGCGGCAGATGCCGATCTTCTGCTGGTACATCCTGGCCATGGCGCTGATGATCGTGTTCGGCTTCCCGCCGCTGATCCTCGGCAGCATCCTGCTGGAGCTGGAGCGGGCGGCGGGGCTGGTGTTCTTCGAGGTGGTCGGTGGCGGTGACCCGCTGCTGTGGCAACACCTGTTCTGGCTGTTCGGCCATCCGGAGGTATACATCATCTTCCTGCCGGCGGCGGGCATAGTGTCGACCCTCATCCCGGTATTTGCCCGCAGGCCGATCGTCGGTTACCGCTGGATAGTGCTGGCGATCATCGTCATGGGCTTCATCAGCTTCGGGCTGTGGGTGCACCACATGTTCACCGTCGGCATCCCGCAGCTGGCCCAGGCGTTCTTTTCGATGGCCAGCATGCTGGTGGCCATCCCCACAGCGATCCAGGTGTTCGCCTGGCTGGCGACACTATGGACGGGCAGGGTGGTCTGGAATCTGCCGATGCTGTGGATTCTCGGCTTTCTGATCATCTTCGTCGCCGGTGGCCTGACCGGGGTGATGCTGGCGCTGGTGCCGTTCAACTGGCAGGTGCATGACACCCACTTCGTGGTGGCGCACATGCACTACGTACTGGTCGGCGGCATGCTGTTTCCGCTGATTGCCGGGCTTTACTACTGGTTGCCCCACGTTTCCGGTCGCATGCCCTCCGATGTGCTCGGCCGCTGGGCGTTCTGGATGGTGTTCATCGGCTTCAACATGACCTTCTTGCTGATGCACCTCACCGGGCTGCTGGGCATGCCCCGGCGGGTCTATACCTACGAGGCTGGTCTGGGTTGGGATTGGCTCAACCTGCTGTCGTCCGTCGGTGGTTTCGTGATGGCCATCGGGGTCGCCATGTTCCTGCTGGATATATGCCTGCATTTCCGTTTCGGTCGCCTGGCGCCGCGCAACCCCTGGGGCGCGGATTCGCTGGAATGGGCGGTGGCCATGCCGGTCACCACCTACAACTTCATCAGCCTGCCGCCGATCCGCAGCCGCCACCCGCTGTGGCAGAACCCGCAGTTGCCGTTCGAGATTGAAGAAGGTGAGCATGAGATGGCGGTCCTGCGCCATGGGCGGCGGGAAACCTGGGGGTCGGATGCGGTAACGGGGGAGGTGCGGGAAGTGGTGCACCTGCCGACCAACTCCTGGCTGCCGCTACAGGTCGGGGCGATCCTCGCAGTGGTGTGTATCAGCCTGCTGGTGAAGGCCTACTGGCTGGCCCTCGGGGCCGCCCTGGTCGCGGCGGTGGTCATATTGCGCTGGAGCTGGGTGAACGGCGCCCACCCCGAGATGGCGCCCGTGCACGAAGGCGAGCCCAGTAACCCGCCGCTGCATTCCCGTACCCTGGACGGACCAGGGCGCTGGGGCATGCTGGTCACCCTGATGGCCAACGGCTCGCTGTATGCTTCTCTGCTGTTCGGCTGGTTCTACCTGTGGACGGCCTCGCCGCAGTGGCAGGCTCCGGAGAATGGTCCGCTGGGATTGATGTCGCTGGTGGCCAGCGGCTTGCTGCTCACGGCGGCGGTCCTCGCCTATCAGTATCTGACCCGTCGGTTGCGCCAGGGTGTGACGGACCGGCTGGCCGGCGGCCTGTGGCTGGTGTCAGCACTCGGCTTGGCGCATCTGGCGGTACTGACCTGGGTCGCCTTGTCGGCAGGGTTGGTGCCGACCCAGTCGGCCCATGATTCGGTCCTGGCGGTGATGCTCGGGTATCTGCTGTTCCATGGTGCGGTTGCCACGGTCACCACCGCGCTGCAGGCGGCCCGGGTACGCTGCGGCTACGTCAGTGCCCAGCTGCCCTATGAGCCCATGGTGCTGCGCCCGTTCTGGAGCTATGTCCTGGGTGTGTTCTGGCTCAGCATTGCCGCATTCACCCTGTTACCCATGGCCTGGTAAGGAGTCTGCATGCGAATTCCGTCCTGGCATCCGCTTCATCTGATCATCGGCCTGACGGTCTGGGCCTTCTGGTTTACCGTCCTGTACGGGGGGCTCTCGGTGGCCTGCAAGGTTCTGCCGCCCGACCCTGCGCAAGGGGCGGTCAACTGGATCAACATCGTGCTCTGGCTGGCCACCCTCCCAGTGGTCGGTGCGCTGGCCTGGGCCGCGCGCTACTGCGCCCGCTACACACCCGATCCCGCCCAGCCCAACCGGCGCTTTGTCGCCCGTACCTCCGCCGGTCTTTATCTACTGTCCGCCTTCGCCACGATCGTGGTGGCGGTACCTGTCTGGTTTCTTCCACCATGCCTATGACATTACCTCTTGGGGCGCTGGCCCTGCTATTCAGCCCCCTGGCGCTGGCCCACAGCCCGCTGGACAGCACGGGCGCGGATCTGGTCAGCGCCATGATCAGCGTCGGTATGCTGTTGCTGTTCTGGCTGCTGTTTCTGATCGGCCAGCTGCGCCGGCCAACCCGCTGGTGGCAGTCAGTGTGTTTCCACCTGGGGTCGCTGGTATGCCTGTTTGCCATTGCCGGGCCGCTGGATGAATGGGCCGAGACCAGCGCCTCGGCGCACATGGTCCAGCATATGCTGTTCATGGTGATCATCCCGCCGCTATGGGTATTGGCCCAGCCGCTGGCGCAGATGATCAGCAGTGGCGGCAGGGTTGTGCAGCTGGCCTATCGTGGACTGCTGAAGCTGGCCGCCTGGCCGATGGCGATGGCCTGGGCACACGGGCTGATCCTGTGGTTCTGGCACATGCCCTATTTCTACATCCTGGCGCTGGAAAATCCCTGGTGGCACGCGGTGGAGCACCTGATGTTCATCGTCTCGGCCGGGTTGTTCTGGTGGTCCGCATTGCAGAGCCGACATTCCGGCGGACCCTGGGCGCTACTCGCCATGCTGTTTACCCTGATGCATACCGGCGTATTGGGGGCGATCCTCACCTTTGCCAAGGCACCCTTCTACGGCGATGCCCGTGACCTGCAGGACCAGCAGCTGGCCGGGCTGATCATGTGGGTGCTGGGGGGGCTGCCCTATATTGCCGCCTCGGCCTGGATCGGATCGCGCTGGTACCGGCGATTGAACCGCAGCATGCGGCGAGCGATGGAAGAGGGCGCATGAAACAGAAACTCACCAGCCTGGAGCAGCTGCTGGACCGCATCGACGAGGCGGGCAACGGCGAGGAAGCGGTCTCACTGGACATGCTGATGGGGACCATTGGTAAACGCTCCTTCGGCCCGGTGTTGCTGCTCATCGGCCTGATCCTGGTCTCGCCCCTGAGCGGTATTCCGACCTTGCCTTCGACCATGGGCGTGGCCGTGTTCCTGATCGCCCTGCAGATGCTGGTGCGGCGCAAGCATATCTGGTTGCCGGGCTGGATCCTGCGGCGGCAGATTGGGCAATCGAAGTTGGCCAAGGCCTCCCAATGGCTGCGACGACCGGCGCGTTTCGTCGATCGCCTGATCAAGGAGCGGCTGAGCGTACTGGTCGATGGACCCGCCAGCTGGCCGATCGCGCTGGTCTGCCTGCTGCTGGCGGTGACCCTGCCGCTCCTGGAGCCACTGCCCTTTGCCGCGAGCAGTGCCGGCCTGGCGCTGACCTGTTTCGGCCTGGCCATGATCGCCCATGATGGGGTGCTGGCGCTGCTGGCCTATAGCGTCACCCTGGGTGTAGGCGGGCTCATTATTTACAGTTTTATGTGACAGGGAACTGACTCGAGGCTTTGTAACCTAAGGCTCTAACGAAACCGCAACGGCGTCGATTAAAGGTTAAGGGAGATGAGGATGACAACTGGATTCAGGCAGCTGCTGTGCTCGGCGCTGCTGGTATTGCCGTTGACGGCAGCTGCAGAAGAGTTCGATTTCCAGTCCGTGATTGATAAGGCCGAGACCTTGGCCGGCAGTGCCTGGCAGGCCCCTCCGCAGATTCCCCGCTTCCTCCAGGAACTGAGCTACCACGATTACCAGAGCATCCGTTTCAAGCCGGAAAGCAGCCTCTGGCTGGACGAGCAACTGCCCTTCAATCTGATGCTGATTCCGCCGGGGTTGTTCTATCACCATGCGGTGACCATCAATGTGATCCAGGATGGCGAGGCGCAACCGCTGGCCTTCGACAAGACCCAGTTCACCTACCCCAACAGCGAAGTCGAGAAACTCATGCCGCCGGACCTGGGCTTTGCCGGTTTCAAGCTGACCTTCCCCTTCGCCGCGCCGGATGCCCAGAACCAGTTCCTGGTATTTGCGGGTGCCAGCTATTATCGGGCCGTCGGGCGGGATAACAACTTCGGCCTGTCGGGGCGGGGCATCGCGGTTAACACCGGCTTGCCCAGTGGTGAGGAATTTCCCTCCTTCGTCGAGTTCTGGCTGGAGAAACCCGCCGCCGAAAGTGACAGCATGACCTTCTACGGGCTGCTGGACGGCAGGAGTCTGGCCGGCGCCTACAAATTCACCGTAACCCCGGGCGATGAGACCGCGATGAAGGTGGAGTCGGTGCTCTTCCCGCGCCAGGGCATAGAGTTGACGGGCATCGCACCGCTGACCAGCATGTTCTATTACGGCGAAAATACCCTGCGCCCCCATGGTGAATGGCGCCCCGAGGTGCATGATAGCGACGGCCTGCTGGTGCATGACGGCGCTACGGATGAATGGCTGTGGCGGCCGCTGAACAATCCAACGACCCTGACCATGGATTATTACGCCACGCAGAGCCTGCGCGGCTTCGGCCTGCTACAGCGCGATGATGAGTTCCGCAGCTACATGGACCCGGAGGCTGCATATTCTACGCGGCCCAGCGCCTGGATCGAGCCTGAGGGCGATTGGGGCAAGGGCCATGTGGTGCTTACCCAGCTGCCGACGCCGGATGAAACCAACGACAACATCGTCGCCTTCTGGACCCCGGATCAGGGCTTGCCGGAGCAAGGGCCGCACCGGTTTGCCTATACCGCCCGCTTCGGCATGGCCGACCTGACGGGTAACCCCATGGCCCAGGCAGTGGACAGCTTCCTCGGCGACGGCACCCGGGTCGGCGGCGGTGATGTCGAAGGCGCCGTGCGCGTGATCGCCGATTTCGTCGGCGGACCGCTGGCCGACCGCGCTGCCGAGGCTCCGGTGGCCGCCGAGGTGGTGGCGCTGGAGGACGGCGAGCTGGTCGAGCATTTCGTGGAATACGTTCCCGCGCTGGAGCGCTGGCGGTTGTCGATGCTGGTCAAGCCGGCGAGGGACCGTCCGCTATCGGTACGGGCCTTCCTGCGGGAAGGGGAGGAGCGGCTCAGCGAAACCTGGACCTATCAACTTGCCCCCGGCAGTGACGTGCTCAATGTCATCCATTGAATGTCGGGATCAGCATGCGCGCATCTGTCGCTGAGGTAACCCTGCGTCGATTGCTGGCCTGGCTGCAATGGGCCGGCCAGGAGCCGACACCCGAGCGGCAAGCGGCCATATTGCGGTGCATAGCGGACAACATGACTGCGGACACCGCCGAGTTGTGCGATCGCTGTCTGCAGCCGCTGTTGGCGGAAACCGCCATGCCGTCGCCGCCGCCCGCCAGCCCGCTGCTGCAGCGTGGCAGTATCGATTACGGAGATTATTGATATGACCGCCATGCCAAGTACCGCGGGAAGGGATGCTCGCGGAGGCCGTCGCCGTTGGCGGGCAGCGGCCTGGCTGCGCCGTACCACCCTGTTGCTGCTGGTGGCAGGCCAGACGCTGGCAGCCAGCTGGTTCATGCTGTCGGTACTGCCCTACCAGGGTGGCAACGGGGTGGAAATCGGCATGCTGGTGCTGTTTGCGCTGCTGTTTGCCTGGATCTCCTTCGGCTTCTGGATTGCCATTACCGGCTTTGTCCTGCGCCGCTTGGGCGGTGATCGGCACTCCCTGCTGCGCCAGCAGGACGCGGCCACCCTGGCGGCGACGCCGCTGGCGCGCACGGCGATCCTGATGCCCATCTACCACGAGCCCATCGAGCGCAGCCTGGGGGGACTCAGTGCGGTCTACCGCAGCCTGGAACGTACCGGTCAACTCGAACATTTCGACTTTTTCATCCTCTCCGACAGTCGCGAGCCGGACGTCTGGCTGCGCGAACAGGCGGCCTGGGCACGGCTGGTCGAGACCCTGGGTGCGGCGGGTCGGCTGTTCTACCGGCGGCGCAAGCTCAACCTGAATTACAAGAGCGGTAACGTGGGCGACTTCCTGCGCCGCTGGGGGCGCCGTTACGACTACATGATAGTGCTGGACGCCGACAGCCTGATGGGCGGCGAAACGCTGGTGACCATGGTCCAGTTGATGGAGCGCCACCGGCAGGTGGGGATTCTGCAGACCAGTCCCGAGCTGCTCAACGGCCGCTCGTTGTTCGCGCGGGTCCAGCAATTCTCCAGCCAGCTGTACGGGCCGCTGTTTACCACCGGCCTGGCCGCGTTCCAGTTGGGCGAGGCTGCCTTCTGGGGCCACAACGCCATCCTGCGGATCAAGCCCTTCATGGCCCACTGTGGTTTGCGCAAACTGCCCGGTTGGGGACTGTTCCGCGGCCCGATCATGAGCCATGACTTCGTCGAAGCCGCCTATCTGGGCCGGGCCGGCTACGAGGTCTGGCTGGAGCCAGGCCTGCGCGACAGCTGGGAGGAGTCGCCACCGTCGCTGGTGGACGAATTGACCCGTGATCAGCGCTGGGTCAAGGGCAACATGCAGCATCTGTGGCTGTTGTTCGGCAGTCGGCGGTTGCGGTTCGCCCACCGCATGGCCTTTCTCAACGGCATCATGTCCTACGTCGCGTCGCCCTTGTGGCTGGCCTTCCTGGTACTGACCACCATCGCCACCACCCGCCTGGTGCTGTGGCCGATCAACTACTTTCCCGATCCGCACCAGCTGTTCCCGCTGTGGCCGCAATGGCAGCCGCTGCGCGCAGCCGGGCTGGTGGCAGCAACGCTCAGCCTGCTGTTTCTGCCCAAGTTCCTCGGCCTGGCCGATGCGGCCCTGACGCAGCGGGTGCGGGCCTTCGGCGGCTTTTTGCGGTTGCTGGGCAGTGTGCTGCTGGAAAGTCTGGTTTCGGCCTTGCTCGCCCCAATTCGCATGCTCTCCCATTCGCGCTACGTGGTGGAAGCGCTGCTCAATGTGAAACTCAGCTGGGCCGGGCAGAACCGCACCAGCGAAACCGGCTGGGTCGAAGCGCTGATCTACCAGGCGCCCGGGTCGATTCTCGGCCTGGCCTGGGCGCTGTTCGCCCTGTGGCTGCAGCCGATGTTCTTCTACTGGTCCCTGCCGGTGGCCTTGCCGCTGATCTTTGCTGCGCCGATTTCCGTGGTACTCAGCCGGGTGCAGTTGGGTCAGCGATTGCGTCGCCGCGGCTGGCTGATGACCGCCGAGGAAGCCTACGGCTCCAAGTTGCTGGAAGACATGACGCATAGTCCGCTGGAGGGCGTCGAGCAGCCAGGCTTCTGCGAGTCGGTAATCCACCCGCGCTACAACGCGCTGCAGGTTGGATTGGCGCGCCGCGCACCGGCGGGGCCACGCCGCCAGCGGCTGGATGCCCTGTGCCAGCGTTGTCTGGAGCAGGGCCCCGGCGCCCTTGATCGCACCGAACAGAGCCTGCTGGCCCAGGATGCCCAGGCCATGGCCTGGCTGCATCATCAGGTCTGGCGCAGCTTGCCGGGCTCGATCTGGGGACGGCTGCTGCGCCGGCAAATTACCCGTCAACCGGCGCCACGGCGCACGCCGGCGTGACTGCTATGCTGATAGCTCCCATCGGTCAATGGCAGGCTCGGTAATGGATGTTATCGATATCATTCTGGTCACGCTGCTCAGCGAGTTCTCGGACCTGACCGACGTCGAGCAGGCGACGCGCGTTGCCCTGCGGTTGCTGCTGGCCGCCGTGCTGGGCGGTCTGCTGGGCTATGAGCGCGAAACCCATGGCAAGGCCGCAGGGATACGTACCCACATGTTGGTATGCACCGGCTCGGCCCTGTTCGTGCTCGCGTCGGAGCTGTCCGGCGGCGGCGACGACGCCATGAGCCGGGTGGTGCAGGGGATAGTCGCGGGTATCGGCTTCCTGGGAGTGGGCACCATCATCAAGGGCGATCGGATGAACGAGGTCAAGGGCCTGACCACCGCCGCCGGGGTGTGGATGACCGCCGCGGTAGGTGTCTCGGTGGGTGTCGGCCTGGAGGCCACCGCGGTGCTCGCCACCTTGTTGATGCTGTTCATCCTCAATGTGCTGCCGCATTTCCTCGAGCCGCAGAACAAGAACGACACCTGACAGCAGGGTCACCGGCCGATAGACCGACAGCGACGCAGGCGCTTTTGCGGTACACTTGTCGGTCCCTCTGCAACAGGCCCTCGCTCCATGGCGCTCCAGTCCGTCCCCTGTAAAGTCCAGCTCAACATCACCGATACCGACCGCGGTATCTACGAAGATCTGCGCATCACCGTCGCGCGGCATCCCTCGGAAACCGGCCAACGCCTGGCCGCGCGTATTCTCGCCTATGCGCTCTGGTATCAGGAGCGGCTGGCCTTTGGCCGCGGCTTGTCCGAGGTGGACGAGCCGGCGCTCTGGCACAAGAGCCTGGATGACCGCATCGAGCACTGGATCGAGGTTGGCCAACCGGATGCCGATCGTCTGACCTGGTGTTCCCGGCGCGCCGAGCGCGTTTCCCTGCTGGCCTATGGCAACACCCGGGTATGGGCGAGCAAGATGATTCCGGCGGTGGCGAACCTGAAGAACCTGAATATCACGGCGCTGCCCCAGGAGCCGCTGGACGCGCTGGCCGCCGAATTGGGGCGCACGATTGAGTGGGGCGTGATGATTTCCGACGGGGTGCTCTACGTCAGCGACGCCGATACCCAGCATGAGTTCGCCCTTGAGTGGCTGATGGGGGAGCGCTGATCGCCATGCGTATCGAGTCCCGCCCCGTGCCCGCCGAGCTGCCGGACCTGGGCGATCTGCCACCACTATTGACGCGACTCTACGCCGCCCGTGGCGTGCGCTCGGCCGCTGAACTGGACCGCAGCCTGCGGTCGTTGCTGCCCTGGACGTTGTTCAAGGGCATGGACCAGGCCGTGGCGGTATTGCGCGAGGCGCTGGCGCAAGGTCAGTCGATTCTGGTGGTCGGTGATTTCGATTGCGACGGCGCCACCGCCAGCAGTGTGGCGGTGCTTGGGCTGCGCGCCCTGGGGGCGGCAAAGGTCGATTACCTGGTGCCCAACCGCTTCGAATACGGCTACGGGCTGACCCCGGAAATTGTCGAGGTAGCGCTGGCCAATCGCCCGGATGTGCTGGTCACCGTGGATAACGGCATTTCCAGTATCGAAGGCGTGGCAGCGGCCAAGGCCGCCGGGCTCAAGGTGGTGGTGACCGATCACCACCTGCCCGCCGAGCAACTGCCCGACGCTGATGCCATCGTCAATCCCAGTCAGCCCGGCTGCGCCTTTCCCAGCAAGGCAATTGCCGGCGTCGGGGTGATCTTTTATGTATTGATGGCCCTGCGCGCATCGCTGCGCGACAGCGGCTGGTTCACCGCCGAGCGGCCCGAACCGAACCTGGCCGAGCTGCTGGATCTGGTGGCCCTGGGCACGGTGGCGGATGTGGTGCCGCTGGATGCCAACAACCGGGTGCTGGTACATCAGGGCCTGGCGCGTATCCGCGCCGGCCGATGCCGGCCGGGTATCCGCGCGCTGCTGGAGGTCGCCCGGCGCCCCGCTGATCGGCTGGTGTCCACCGACCTGGGCTTCATCATCGGGCCGCGGCTGAATGCGGCGGGCCGGCTGGATGATATGAGCCTGGGCATCGAATGCCTGCTGACCGGCGATGAACAGCTGGCCCGGGATATGGCTACCGAACTGGACAGCCTCAACCGGGACCGCAAGAGCATCGAGCAGGACATGCAGAAGCAGGCCCTGGCCATGCTGGACAATGCCGACCTGCAGGAGGCCGATCTGCCCTTCGGCCTGTGTTTGTTCGATGCGCAATGGCACCAGGGCGTGATCGGTATTCTCGCGTCTCGCCTCAAGGATCGTTATCACCGGCCGGTGATCGCCTTTGCCGATGCCGGCGACGGGCAGATCAAGGGCTCGGCCCGCTCCGTTGCCGGGCTGCATATCCGCGATGCGCTGGATGCGGTGGCTGCGGCCAACCCGGGATTGATCAGCAAGTTCGGCGGCCACGCCATGGCGGCCGGGCTGTCCCTGCCGGCCAGTCACTTCGACGACTTTCGCGCCGCCTTCGACCGGGAAGTCCGCCGCCAGCTGTGTGCGGATGACCTGACCGGGCGATTGCTGTGCGACGGCGAACTGGCAGTCGATGAGTTCAATCTGCAACTGGCGGCCCATCTGCGCGAGGCCGGGCCCTGGGGTCAGCATTTTCCCGAGCCGGGCTTCCACGGCGAGTTCGGCCTGATCCAGCAGCGGCTGGTCGGCGAGCGCCACCTGAAGATGGTTTTGCAGCCGCTGGGCAGTACCGAGATCCTGGACGCCATTGCCTTCAATATCGACCCGCAGGTCTGGCCGGACCCGAACATTCGCCGGGTGCGCCTGGCCTACAGCCTGGACATCAATGAATACCGCGGCCGGCAAAGCCTGCAGCTGCTGGTGCGTCACTTGCAGGCCTGCTGAACGGGCTGAGCTTGTCACTGCACCGGGGCGGGGTTTTCCGCTACAATGTCCCCTTTTTCCTGACGGGATTAGTCACCATGGAAATCAATCCGATTCTGAACACCATCAAAGACCTGCGTGGCCGCTCCGAGACCATCAGGGGGTATCTTTGACTACGATCACAAACGTGATCGGTTGACCGAAGTAGAGCGCGAGCTGGAAGACCCCGGCGTCTGGAACGACCCTGAGCGGGCGCAGAACCTGGGCCGGGAGCGGGCTTCCCTGGCGGAGATCGTCGGCACCCTCGACGACCTGAGCAGCGGCCTGAATGACGCCGCCGAACTGCTGGAAATGGCCGTCGAGGAAAACGACGAAGGCGCTGTGGCCGATGTCACCAGTGAGCTGCAGCGCATGCAAACGCGCCTGGAAGCCCTGGAATTCCGCCGCATGTTCAGCGGCGAGATGGATGAGAATAACGCCTACCTGGACATCCAGGCCGGCTCCGGTGGCACCGAGGCCCAGGACTGGGCCAACATGTTGCTGCGCATGTACCTGCGCTGGGCCGATCACAACGGCTTCGACGCCACCATCATGGAACTGACCGCCGGTGAAGTGGCAGGTATCAAGGGCGCTACCCTGCATATCAAGGGACCCTATGCATACGGCTGGCTGCGTACCGAGATTGGCGTGCACCGGCTGGTGCGCAAGAGTCCCTATGACTCGGGTAACCGCCGCCATACCTCCTTCACCGCCGTGTTCGTGTCGCCGGAAATCGATGACAACATCGAAATCGAGATCAACCCGTCCGACCTGCGCATCGATACCTACCGTTCATCCGGTGCCGGTGGTCAGCACGTTAACACCACCGACTCGGCGGTACGTATTACCCACGTGCCGACCAACACCGTGGTCAGCTGCCAGAACGAACGCTCCCAGCACGCCAACAAGGACACCGCCATGAAAATGCTGCGGGCCAAGTTGTACGAGCTGGAAATGCAGAAGCGTACCGAAGCCTCCCAGGCCCAGGAAGACAGCAAGTCGGATATCGGCTGGGGTCACCAGATCCGTTCCTACGTACTGGACCAGTCGCGGATCAAGGATCTGCGCACCGGTATCGAGGAGAGCAACTGCGACGCCGTGCTGGATGGCGACATCAACGAGTTTCTCGAAGCCAGTCTGAAACAGGGCCTGTAACCGGGCCCTGTGCACTTGCCGATCCGCCGGCACTTTCACCGAATTGATCTACCCAGGACAGAGAAATGAGCGAACAACCGCTGAATGAGCATGCACTGCAAGAGGAAGAAAACAGTCTGATCGCGCTGCGCAAGGAAAAACTTGCCGCTGAGCGCGCCAAGGGCCAGGCCTTCCCCAACGATTTCCGTCGCGACAGCCTGGCGGGTGATCTGCAGAAGCAGTATGCCGACAGCAGCAAGGAAGCGCTGGCCGACGCCGCCATCAAGGTCAAAGTGGCAGGGCGCATCATGCTCAACCGCGGTGCGTTCATGGTGCTGCAGGACATGAGCGGGCGCATCCAGGTCTACGTCGACCGCAAGGGGCTGTCCGCCGAGACCCTGGAGGCGATCAAGACCTGGGATCTGGGTGACATCATCGCCGCTGAAGGCACGCTGGCGCGTTCCGGCAAGGGTGACCTGTATGTGCACATGACCGCGGTCCAGCTGCTGACCAAGTCCCTGCGCCCCCTGCCGGACAAGCACCACGGGCTGACCGACACCGAGCAGCGCTACCGACAGCGGTATGTCGACCTGATCGTCAACGAGGAGGTGCGCGATACCTTCCGCGTGCGCTCCCAGGTGATCTCGCATATCCGCCGCTTTCTCAGCGAGCGGGGCTTCCTGGAAGTGGAAACCCCGATGCTGCAGACCATCCCAGGTGGCGCTGCGGCCAAGCCCTTCGAGACCCATCACAACGCGCTGGACCTGCCCATGTTCCTGCGTATCGCCCCGGAGCTGTACCTCAAGCGCCTGGTGGTGGGTGGTTTCGAGAAGGTCTTCGAGATCAACCGCAACTTCCGTAATGAAGGCGTTTCCACCCGGCACAACCCCGAGTTCACCATGCTCGAGTTCTACCAGGCCTACGCCGATTACGAAGACAACATGGACCTGACCGAGGAGCTGTTCCGCGAACTGGCCCAGGCGGTGCTCGGCACCACCGATGTGCCCTATGGCGACAAGGTGTTCCATTTCGGTGAGCCCTTTGCCCGGTTGTCGGTATTCGACGCGATTCTCAAGTTCAACCCCGAGCTCAGCGCGGATGACCTGAAGGATGTGGACCGCGCCCGGGATATCGCCAAGAAAGCCGGGGCCAAGGTGCTCGGCCATGAGGGTCTGGGCAAGCTGCAGGTGATGATTTTTGAAGAGCTGGTCGAGCACAAGCTGGAACAGCCGACATTCATCACCCAGTACCCCTTCGAAGTCTCGCCGCTGGCGCGCCGCAACGACCAGGATCCGAACGTGACCGATCGTTTCGAGCTGTTCATCGGTGGCCGGGAAATTGCCAATGCCTACTCGGAGCTCAATGACGCCGAGGACCAGGCCGAGCGCTTCCACGCCCAGGTGGCGGAGAAGGATGCGGGTGACGACGAAGCCATGCATTTCGACGCTGACTTCGTCCGCGCGCTGGAATACGGCATGCCGCCCACGGCCGGTGAAGGCATCGGCATCGACCGTCTGGTGATGCTGCTGACCAACTCGCCGTCGATCCGTGATGTCATCCTGTTCCCGCATATGCGGCCTGAGGTCTGATCGGAAGTAGTTTGGCATTGAGTTTGTGTTTTGTGCGGGGAAAGCGGATCAAGCCTGGTTGGTGAGGTGGCGGGGTCGGGTTCGGCCTATATGGGACACGCGGCAAGTACATCCATGTAGCTCGCGGTTGCCATCCCTGGCAACCGACGGTCCCACATAGGCCGAACCCGACCCCGCTTGTATAGTCCGTGCAATGATCCGCTTTCCGGATAATTGGGAGTGGCTGTCGGTTTTTGGGTTGTCGCGCGCCTGCGGGACGACAAGGTGCGATCAGTGGCAAGTTCGCCAAAGGGGTAGCGTGGTTGCGCTAGCCCGGGCACGCCGGAAACATTGATCCACACTGAGGCTTGCGAGCCGGGTCAGGTGCCACCCAGGCCAGACCGTCGGTTGCCAGGGATGGCAACCGCGAGCCTACAGGGATGTATTCACGGCGTGTCTGGACTGGGTGGCACCTGATCCGGCCACTCCACAGCCCAGCCAGATCAATGTTTCCCTGCACGGCCCGGCAACCAGCACCAGACAGCAGCAACAGACAACAGGAAGACTCAACATGGCGGTAAAACAGAGCGAGCAGTACCAACTGGTTATCCGCAGCCTGTCGGACCGTATTGTTGACGCGCAGGCGCCGATTCGGGTGCTGGATGCCATCAAGTGGGATGACAACATCCGCGACCAGTTCTTCCGCGACGGTTGCCGTAAGCTGCCAGACGTGGGTCCGGACTACTACAAGGGCCGGCCGCTGAGTTTCGATCCAGCCGAGCGCCTGCAGGTATTCCAGGATATCGAGCGGGATATTACCCGTCAGCTCGGTACCTTCAACCCGGTCGGGCAGATCATGCGGCGCATGTGCCGTGAATACCGCATGGTGCTGCGCATGATCGAGGGACGGGGCACTGCCGAGTTTGGGCGCATTTCCCAGGAACTGTATGGCTCGGCTTCCGACGCCTTCCACGCTGGCGACCCGACCATCACCGATCTGGGCATCATGCTCAGCGAATCCCTGAGCAATATCGGCAATGACCTCGGCCATGAACCCAAGACCATTGCCGCGCCCGAGGCGGTGGCGATCCTGCAGGAGCAGATGAACACGGTTTTCACCGATGACCAGGCGGTGCGGGTGTTCGAGTCTGACGGTATCGTCGCCGATGCTGCCGCCGGGGCTGACTACATCAAGATCCGCAGTGATGCGCTGTTCAACCAGCGTGACCTGAAGATCCTCGCCGTTCACGAGGGCATGGTGCATGTGGCGACCAGCCTCAATGGCCAGCACCAGCCGATCTGCACCTTCCTGGCCAAGGGGCCGCCGTCGTCCACCGTGACGCAGGAAGGCCTGGCGATCTTGATGGAGATCGTTACCTTTGCTTCCTATCCATCCCGTCTGCGCAAACTGACCAACCGCACCCGGGCCATCCAACTGGCGGAAGCCGGCGGTGATTTTCTCGATGTGTTCGGTTTCTATCGTGGCGAAGGCTATAGCGACGAGGCCAGCTATACCAATGCCAGCCGGGTATTTCGCGGCTCCAGCAGCGACGGTTTGCCCTTTACCAAGGATCTGGCCTACCTCAAGGGCTTTATCCTGACCTACAACTATATTCAGCTGGCGGTGCGCCAGGGCAAGCTGCAGCAGATTCCCCTGCTGTTCTGCGGCAAGACCACCCTGGAAGACATGCGCACCCTCGGCCAGCTGGTGGAGGAGGGTCTGGTGGTGCCGCCGCGCTATCTGCCCGAACCCTTCGCCGATTTGAACGCGCTCAGTGCCTGGATGTGTTTTTCCGGGTTCCTGACCAATCTCAGTCTCGATCGCATCGAGGCTGATTACGCCAATATCCTCTAGGAGTGTGGCCATGAGCGATAAACCTGAAGTCAACAAGTTGCCCTACATCTTCACCGCGCTGGGGACCCTGTTCCTGACCATGGCGGTGCTGCATTTCTATGGCTACCTCAACTTCGTGCGCGAGGAAGAGGGGCTGCTGGTGGCCGAGTTCAGCCTGGTGACCATAGGCTCGGAGGAGGCTGGGCAGCTGCAAGCCAAGGCTGCCAACCATACGGCCGAATGTGTCGACGGGGTGATGATGCTGCACGACACCCGCCACAATGGCCTGTCCGGCCTGTTGGTGGATAGCCGCCAGCGGGTGGTACGCTGCAACGCCCAGACAGTGCCGTCGGCGCCGTGATCATGGGTAGTCATCCGGTACAGCTGGCCGAGGATTGGAAGCAGGCGCTCGGCGATGAGTTCGAGCAGCCCTACATGGCGCAATTGCGCGAGTTCCTGCTGGCCGAGAAAGCCGCCGGCAAGGTGATCTACCCGCCGGGACCGCTGATTTTCAACGCGCTGAACACCACGCCGTTGCATAAGGTCAAGGTCGTCATCATCGGCCAGGACCCCTATCACGGGCCGGGCCAGGCCCACGGCCTGAGTTTTTCCGTGCAGCCGGGCGTGCGACCGCCGCCTTCGCTGCAGAATATCTTCAAGGAAATCCAGCGAGACCTGGGGCACCCGATTCCGACCCACGGCAATCTGCAGTACTGGGCCGAACAGGGCGTGCTGCTGCTCAATGCGGTACTCACCGTCACCCAGGGGCAGGCCGGGGCTCACGCCAATCGGGGCTGGGAAATCTTCACCTCACGGATCATCGAGATCCTCAATACCCAGTGCGAGCACCTGGTGTTCATGCTCTGGGGCAGCTACGCCCAGAAAAAAGGCCAGCAGATCGACACCCGTCGCCATCAGGTGCTCAAGAGCGTGCATCCATCGCCGCTGTCAGCGCACCGGGGCTTCCTTGGCTGTGGCCATTTCTCCGCCGCCAATGCCTACCTCATCGAGCAGGGGCGCAACCCCATCGACTGGCGATTGCCCGCCCCGGAGTAAACTGCGCCAGTCGGCTTGAAGCCGCAGCGGGGATGTTCAATGATGTGAATTCCGATTGTCACGAGGAGTTCGCCATGGAGCATGCCCTGCAGCCCTATACCGCACTGGTTCCGCGTACCGACAAGCTGGTGGTGCAGAAGGCCGGACACACGGCCCTGCTGACCATCGACAACCCGCCCGCCAACACCTGGGATACCGACACCCTCCACGGACTTCACGAGCTGATCGGCCATCTCAGCGACGACCCGGACATCTACGCTTTGGTGATCATTGGTCGCGGCAACCGATTCTTCTCCGCTGGCGCCGACCTGAAGATATTTGCCGAGGGCGACAAGGCCCAGGCGCGGCTGATCGCCCGGCTGTTCGGCCAGGCGTTCGAAGCCTTGCGGGATTTTTCCGGTGTTACCATCGCCGCACTGAATGGCTACGCCATGGGCGGCGGCCTTGAGTGCGCGCTGGCTTGCGACATCCGCATTGCCGAGCGCCAGGTGCAGCTGGGGCTGCCGGAAGCGAGTGTCGGCCTGCTGCCCTGTGCCGGCGGCACCCAGGCGCTGGCCTGGCTGGTGGGCGAGGGTTGGGCCAAGCGCATGATTCTCTGCGGTGAACGCATTGATGGCGTCAAGGCTGAGCGTATCGGTCTGGTCGAGGAGGTAGTAGAGGAGGGGCAGGCGCTGGCCACGGCGTTGCGCCTGGCGGCCCAGGTGAGCCGGCAGAGCCCGCAGGCAGTCAAGGCCTGCAAGCAGCTTATCCAGGGCGGACGCAGCCAGCCGCTGAATACCTTGCTGACAGCCGAGCGCGAGCGTTTTGTCGATCTGTTCGATCTGGAGGACACCCGGGAAGGGGTCAGCGCCTTCCTGGAAAAGCGCCCACCCCAATGGACCAATCGCTGAGCGAGGCTGCTCAGGCGCCGCGCCACTCCTTCACCAGCTGCTGGACCAATTCGGCGGCGGGCAAGGCGCGGGCCAGTGGCGCGCCCTGGCCAGCCCACTGGGCGGCGAAGGCGTGGTTGCCCTGTTGACTGGCGGCGGCATGCAACTGCTTGGCTGCGTCATAGGCAATCGGGTAGTCCGCTGGCGCCGGGCTGCCGGGAGCGTCGGCATGGGCGATGAAGCGATTGAGCATCCCCCGCGCCGGTCGGCCCGACAGGCTGGCGGTCATCCGCGTGGTGGCGGCGCGCTCGCTCTGCAGCGCCTGGCGGTAGGCATCGTTCGCCGAGGATTCCGGGCAGAGAATGAAAGCCGTGCCGAGCTGAGCAGCCGCGGCGCCCAGGTCCAGGGCGGCGCGAATACCCTGGCCGTCCATGATGCCGCCGGCGGAGATGACCGGCAGGCTGACCTGCTGCACCAGAA
This sequence comes from Pseudomonas saudimassiliensis, assembly GCF_000939975.1. Classification (GTDB taxonomy): domain Bacteria; phylum Pseudomonadota; class Gammaproteobacteria; order Pseudomonadales; family Pseudomonadaceae; genus Halopseudomonas; species Halopseudomonas saudimassiliensis. The sequence goes on from NZ_LK391969.1 coordinate 277,168, forward strand.
GCCGTACCAGTACCGCAGTGCTCAGTTGCTCATCTTCCGCGGTGGGATCGAACATGCCGCGATGCCCACCTGCCTCGAATCCCTGAGCAACGATACCATCCAGGCCGGCCTGTTCAATCTGCCGGGCTTCCGTCAGATTGGTCGCCGTAGCCAGCAGACAGATGCCTGCTTGCTGCAGCGCCTGGATGCGTTCCGCACTGGGCAGGCCGAAATGGAAACTGACCACGGCCGGCCGCGTGGCCAGCAGCATGTCGAAGATCTGATCGTCTTCGATGAAGCTTGGGTAGCCGGCCTGGATGCTAGCAGGCACCGGCACCCCGACTTCGGCAAACAGCGGTGCCAGGTGCTGCAGCCAGGCCGCCTCGCGGGCCGCATCCGGTTGGGCGGGTGCGTGGCAGAACAGGTTGATGTTGAAGGGCCTGTCGGTGAGCGCGCGGGTCTGCTCGATCATCTGCCGGGCCTGATCCACCGGGCTGGGGCCGATGCCCAGCGAGCCCAGGCCACCGGCGTTACACACCGCGGCGGCCAGCTGGGGCGTGGCCACGCCGGCCATCGGTGCCTGGATGATCGGCAGGTCGATGCCGAGGCGGTCTAGAAACGAGCTAGTAGCCATGTTGATCTCCTGCAGTGAAGTAGGGGCGCCGGGGCTGGTTCAGCCAAGCAAGGCCATGGCCGCTTCCATTTCCGCCGACAGGTCCTCGTCCGCCTGTTCGCCGGTTGGGTCGAGGCCGAGGCGGGCGAAGGATGAGATGTCGCTCCAGTCCATCTGGGCATGGGGATGGTCGCTGCCGGCCAGGCTCTGCAACAGGGCAACCTGGACGATGTCGGCGTAATCGACCTCCGCGGGTGCGCGCTGGAAGTCCAGGTGCTGGCTGGGGACGTGGCGCAGCGGCTGCGGGAAGTCCCAGGCGGCGAGGATACGGTCGCCCAGCACCGGGTGGATTCGCTCGATGACCAGGTCGAGGCTGGCGGAATCGTCGAGCAGCTCGCTGTTCTCCTCCGCGTAGCTGAGGATCGGCAGTACCCCGATCTGGTGCACCAACCCGGCCAGGGTGGCCTGGTCGGCCTTGAGTCGAGTGTAGTGCTGGCACAGTACATGGCTGATGCCAGCCACTTCCGTGCTGCGCGCCCAAACCTCGCGCATCTTGCGGTCGATGATATCGGTGGTCGCCTGGAATAGCTGCGCCATCGCCAGGCCGGTGGCCAGGTTGGCGGTGTAGACCACCCCCAGCCGGTTGACGGCCATGGTCAGGTCGGTAATGGTCTGGCGCGAGCGCAGCAGCGGGCTGTTGACCACCTTGATCAAGCGGGCGCTGAGGGCGGTATCGGTGCTGATCTGGCGTACCAGTTCGGCGATGCTGACATCCGGGTTCTCGGCCGCCTCGCGAATGCGCAGGGCGACTTCGGGCAGGGTCGGCAACACCAGTTGGTCGCGCTCGATTGCTTGAATCAGTTCATCCTGTACACGCAGAGCCAGATCGGTCATGACATTCTTCCTTGATTGATTATGCTCCAGCCGCCTCGGCAGCCAGCTGAGGGTCGTAGGGTAGCGTGGCCACTGCCAAAGGTGGCTCGCTGATATCACTCAGGCACAGAGTGGTCGATTGTGCCGCTTCATTCTGCAAAACCGCAAGCAGTTCGATATGGTCTTCGCCGCGCGCGGCTGCCACCACTTCGCCAAGGTCCCGGCCATTGTCGCCGTCGAGGATGGCGGCGCCCGGTGCCGGCAGTTGGTCCCCGGCCCAGGTCAGGCGGTACATGCGCTTCTTCAGTTTGCCCAGGTACTGCATGCGAGCCACGATTTCCTGGCCGGTGTAACAGCCCTTGCGAAAGCTGACGCCACCCAAGTGCTGCAGGTTGAGCATCTGCGGAATGAAGCTCTCGCGGGTCTGGCTGTGTACTTGGCCGATGCCAAGGCGGATCAGTTGCAATTGCCAGGCGTTCAGGGCGTCGGGTTCGGCCTGCTGGGCCATGACCTCGATACGTTCCTGCGCCCGGTCGGCCGGTAACCAGAGTTCCAGGGTGTCCTCGGCCAGTGCGACCGCCAGACCCGCCGCGGGAACGCCCGCCGCGGGATCGCCCGCATCGGTTGCCAGGCCTGCCGCCGCCAGCGCCTGCCGGGCTTGCTGGCCCCAGAGGCCCAGGCGTACCCATTGGTCAGTGCAATCACTGAGTTTCACCTTGAAGAAGGCCGCGTATTTCGCCAGGTCGGTCTGCTGCGGCTCGAGCAGTTCCGCATCCATTGCCAGCAGAAAGTGGTCGTCCGTCAGTTTGAGCAGTCGGAAGCTGGACTGCATCCGGCCCTTGGGATTGCAGCGGGCGCCGAGGGTGCTGCTGCCGGCGGGCAGGGTGGCTACATCACAGGTGAGCTGGCCTTGCAGAAAACGGGTCGCATCAACGCCGCTGACCTCGAGGATGCGTTCATGATCGAGCAACGCCAGTGCAGTAGGGGGCGCGGGTAATAGCGATTGCTGGGGAAACAGCGCGGAGAGATCTCGGGTGTCATGCATGATTCTGGCTCACTCCGGTGGATTTGAATGATGGTGCAGCTATTCTGTCACATGATAGGGGGCTGTCTGTGGCTTGTCAGTGCCTTGGGCAGGCGCAGCGGGTATAATGCCAGTCATGAAGGCGAAGCAATCGATTGGAGATGGGTTAATGACGGCTGAAGTGGAAAAGAAGCGACTGTACTGGCATAGCCGACGCGGCATGCTCGAGCTGGATGTTCTGCTGCTGCCGTTTCTGGAAGAGGTGTATTCGTCCCTGGACGAAGAAGATCAGGCTCGCTATCGGCGATTGCTGGAGTGCGAAGATCAGGACATGTTCGTCTGGTTCATGCAGCGTGGCGAGCCGGAGGATCCGGATTTGCGGCGCATCGTTAGGATGATATTGGATCGTGTCCAACCCGACTGATTCACTGCTGCTCAAACGCCAGCCGTCGCGCTGGCTGGGTGGGCTCATCATATTGATGACCATGCTCGGCTGCATGGCGCTGTATCGCAGCGCGCTGCCAACCCTGCCGGCATCGCTGTGCGCCTTGCTGCTACTGGCCTACTGTCTGTGGATCTGGCCGCGCCAGGTCAGCCTGCGCCACGCCCATTCGGTTACCGGGCTGCGCTTCGACAGCCAGGGTTGGCATGTGCTGCGGCGTGACGGCTCGGAAATGGGCGCCCGTTTGCTGGCCGATACCTACGTCAGCGCGGTATTGACCGTGGTGCGTTTGCGCGAGCCGGGGCGGCTGTTGCCGGTGTCGGTGATCCTGCCGGCAGACGCCGCCGCGGAAGACTCGCTGCGGCGCCTGCGGTTGCGGTTGCGCTTCAGTCGTCAGCGCTGGGCGGCTGCAGAATAGTATCCCGGGCCTCGTCTAGCAGCTCGGGATAATCCAGGGTGTAGTGCAGGCCGCGGCTTTCATGGCGCAGCATGGCCGAGCGGATGATCAGGTCGGCGACCACCGCCAGGTTGCGCAGCTCCAGCAAATCCCGCGATACGGTGTAGTTGCTGTAGAACTCGTGGATCTCCGCCAGCAGCATGTCCACCCGGTGCTTGGCCCGCTGCAGGCGCTTGGTCGTCCGCACGATGCCGACGTAATCCCACATGAAGCGCCGCAACTCATCCCAGTTGTGCGAAATGATCACGTCCTCATCCGAATCGGTTACCTGGCTTTCATCCCAGTGCGGCAGGTTCTGGGGCAGCTGCGTGTGTGGCAGCTTCTGCAGGATGTCGCGGCTGGCGGCGCGCCCGTAGACGATGCACTCGAGCAGGGAATTGCTGGCCATGCGATTGGCCCCATGCAGGCCGGTGAAGCTGGTTTCGCCGATGGCGTAGAGATGATCGAGATCGGTCAGGCCGGTGTCGTCGACCATGACGCCACCACAGGTGTAATGTGCCGCCGGCACCACCGGTATGGGTTCGCGAGTGATGTCGATGCCGAAACTCAGGCAGCGCTCGTGCACGGTGGGAAAGTGCTGGCGAATGAAATCGGCCGGCTTGTGGCTGATGTCCAGGTAGACGCAGTCCAGGCCCAGGCGCTTCATTTCATGGTCAATGGCCCGGGCGACGATATCCCGGGGTGCCAGCTCGGCGCGCTCATCAAACTGCGGCATGAAGCGGCTGCCATCGGGCAGCTTCAGCACGGCGCCTTCACCCCGCAGGGCTTCGGTGATGAGAAAGCTCTTGGCCCGGGGATGATACAGACAGGTCGGATGGAACTGGTTGAATTCCATATTGGCCACCCGGCAGCCGGCGCGCCAGGCCATGGCGATGCCGTCACCGGAGGCGCTGTCGGGATTGCTGGTATAGAGGTAGACCTTGCTGGCGCCACCGGTCGCCAGGACCGTGAAGCGGGCGCCGAAGGTTTCCACATGGCCGCTGCTGCGATTGAGAATATAGGCGCCCAGGCAGCGGTTGCCCGCCTGGCCCAGTTTGGCGGTGGTGATCAGGTCCACCGCGACGTGGTCTTCCAGCAGCTCGATATTGGCGTGGGTCTGCGCCTTCTGCAGCAGGGTATTGAAGATCGCCGCGCCGGTGGCGTCGGCCGCGTGAATGATGCGGCGATGGCTGTGCCCACCCTCCCGGGTGAGGTGGAAGTCGTCGGTCTCGGAGCCATCCTCGCGCCGCCCGCGGGTAAAGGGCACGCCCTGATCCACCAGCCAGCCGATTGCATCGCGACTGTCGCCGACGATCTGACGAACGGCATCCTCGTGGCAGAGTCCGCCACCGGCAATCAGGGTGTCCTGCACGTGGGCATCGACGGTATCCGCGTCATCCAGCACCGCCGCCACGCCCCCTTGCGCCCAGAAGGTCGAACCCTCCGATAATCGGCCCTTGCTGATCACCGCTATGCGCAGATTGTCCGCCAGATGCAGCGCCAGGGTCAGCCCAGCTGCGCCGCTGCCGATTACCAGTACATCGTATTGCCGTTGTCGGGTCATTGGGGTCTCTTGTCGGATTCCGGGGCGCGTGCGTGGCGGGTTGAAACCGCTGGTCTCCGCGTTCTGCCGGGGTAGTATATATAAGGCAACTGCTTCACAATACTGCCACATGATGCGGGCGCGCGGTGTGACTGACTGCCAGGATGTCATCATTTGGCCATTGCACTGCGGAACTTTTTGAACGTCGCAGGCTCATACTGCTGAACCTAGTGAGGGGAGAACTTTTGGTTACGTCGCGGGTCTATCGCAATAGAATAAATCCGGCGGATCGATGCGGTGGTGCCGGAAAATGACTGAACAAACCGACCAACAACTGGTCGAACGGGTGCAACAGGGGGATAAGCGTGCCTTCGACCTGCTGGTGCTCAAGTACCAGCACAAGATATTGGCCTTGGTCACCCGTTTTGTGCATGACTCCCATGAGGCCCAGGATGTGGCCCAGGAGGCTTTCATCAAGGCCTATCGTGCCTTGGCGAATTTCAGGGGGGATAGCGCTTTTTATACCTGGCTGTATCGGATCGCGATCAATACGGCCAAGAATTACCTGGTAGCCAGGGGTAGACGTCCGCCCGATTCGGATATCGCCGCCGAGGATGCCGAATACTATGACGGCGACAGTGCCCTCAAGGATATTCACTCTCCTGAGCGTGACCTCCTGCGGGACGAAATCGAGCAGGTGGTCAACAGGACGTTGCAGTTATTGCCAGAAGATTTGCGAATGGCGCTGACATTGCGCGAATTCGAAGGTCTCAGTTATGAAGATATTGCCAATGTGATGGAATGCCCGGTGGGGACTGTGCGATCAAGGATTTTCAGAGCACGGGAGGCCATCGACAAAGCCCTGAAACCTCTGCTTGAAGCGTGAGGAGCAAGGGGAACGGTGACGCCCCAGCGGGGCCTATAAAGTAGAGGTAGAGCAATGACAAGCGAATCCTTGCGGGAGACTCTCTCCGCGCTCATGGATGACGAGGCAGAGCAACTGGAACTGCGCCGAGTCCTTCATGCCGGTGAACAGGATCCGGACGTCCGTCGTAGCTGGGAGCGTTACCAGCTGGCGCGGTCCGTCATGCACAAGGAACCCTGGCAGCCAGGTATCGATCTGTCTGCCGGTATAGCGGCGGCGTTGGCGGATGAGCCAACGCCTGCTGTGGCCCCGACCGTGACACCCTCTCGCTGGAAACTCCAGCTGGGTCGGGTGGCGGTGGCGGCCTCGGTCACCCTGGCGGTATTGGTGGGGGTCCGTATGGTCAACCAGCAGAGCGTGCCGGATGCCAGCAATACCATGGCCGCGGTCGAGCGCACGGCGCCCGCTGCTGCCGCGGCGGCAGCCTTGCCTGCCCAGGCGAAGCCGGGTGCCGTATTGGCTGGCTTCTCCTCGCTGGCAGACCAGAACCAGCCTAAGCCGGTTGCCGCCGGTCCGTCGGCCTGGCAGGAGCAGCGTATTGGCAGCTATCTGCGCCGCCATGCGGAAAATAGTGCCCAATCAGGGGCGAATGTCGTTCCCTACGCCCGCGCAGCGAGCCTGGAAAACAATTAGTGTCACGATTGAAGTACGTGCTGGGGTGGTCCGGATTGGCCACCCTGTTGCTGTCTTCCAGCCTCGCCGCTAAAGACAGTCTCCAGTGGCTGGAGCGCATGGAACGGGCGGCCCGTGAACAGAGTTATCACGGTGCCTATGTTTACGAGCGCTCCGGAATTTTCACCACCCAGAACATCTGGCGCCGGGTCGATGACGGCCAGGTCCATGAGCGTTTAGTGCAAAGCGCGGGTCGGCATCAGGAATGGGTGCGCCGTGATGGCCGCCTGGTCTGTGCCACTTCCCTCACCGAGGGTCGAACGCCGCAGAACGTACCCCACCTAGGCAAGGATGTAAGCAAGCTTGCACAGTGGTATGGCCTGCGGGTGCTGGGCGATACGCATATCGCCTCGCGCCCGGTGACGGTCGTGTCGGTGCAGCCGCTCGACGCCTTTCGCTACGCCTATGAGCTGTACCTGGACAAGGAAACCGGGCTGCTGCTCAAATCCCTGTTGGTCGATGATAGCCGCGAACTGCTGGAGCGTTTCCAATTCGCTACCGTCAGCTTCGATCGACCCTCCCGTCAGGATTTGCAGCCCGGTAGTTCCTGTCTCGAACTCCCGGCGCCTGTTGAAATCGCGACGGATGATGTGACCTTCTGGGAGCCGCTGTGGCTGCCCCCGGGCTTCAGTCTCGGCCATCGCGAAGTGCAGACCTTGAAAGGCAGTGAGGCGCCCATCGCCACCCAGATCTATACGGACGGTCTGGCGCGTTTCACCTTGTTCATCGAGCCGCTGGGCAGAGATAGTCTGGCCGAGGATCTGCGTGCGCAGCTCGGGCCCACGGTGGCCGTGAGTCGCCGCCTGGTCGCCGAGGATAACCTGTACCTGGCCACGGTGGTGGGGGAAATCCCGCCCATGACTGCCGAGCGGATCGCCGAGTCTCTCAGCCAGGCCGTGACCGGCACGCAGCGATGATCGAAGAGCGCGGCAGGGTGGTCAGCGTAGAGGGCAAGACCCTGTGGGTTGAAACCATTCGCCGCTCCGCCTGCGGCAGTTGCCAGGCCCGCGCCGGCTGTGGCCAGGCGCTGTTGCAGCGCCTCGGCGGCGCCCGTCAGGGGCTTGTTCGTGTGCTCGACGACGGCGGCAGCCGCGTCGGCGACGAGATTGTCATCGGGGTGCCGGAAACGGCTGTGGTCCGCGGCTCCTCGCTGGTCTATCTGGTTCCCCTGCTGGGCTTGTTCGGTTTCTCATTGCTGGCTCAGGCGGTGGGCGCCGGCGAGCCGATGATCATTATTGCCGGTTTCGTCGGGCTTGCCCTGGGCTTCATCTCTCTCCGCTGGTATACCATCCGACTGAATGAAGATCCGGCGTTCGTGCCACAGGTGGTGAGCCGGACAGGTAAACCGAATTTTGTCAGCGATATTCATGTAAGGAGCGATTGTTGATGATCACAGTACAGCGATGGGTGCTCGGAATTGTCGGTGTCTGGTTGATGACCTGGCAGACACTTGCCGTAGCCGCGAACCTGCCTGATTTCACCGAGCTGGTTGAAGAGGCTTCCCCGGCGGTGGTCAATATCAGTACGCGCCAGAACGTCAATCCACGTTCGGCTGCCATGGGTCCGATGATGCCGGACCTGGAAGGGCTGCCGCCGATCTTCCGTGAGTTCTTCGAGCGCAGCTTTCCGGGCGGTTCCCAGTCAGCACCCCAGCGCCAGGCCCAGTCCCTGGGGTCGGGCTTCATTGTATCGAAGGACGGTTATGTCCTGACCAACAATCACGTGGTGGCCGATGCGGACGAGATCTTCGTGCGCCTGTCCGACCGCCGCGAGATGGAAGCCGAGCTGATCGGCGCGGATCCGCGGTCCGACCTGGCGCTGCTGAAGATCGAGGCGGGGGCTGACCTGCCGGTGGTACGCATGGGCAAGTCCGCTGACCTGAAGACCGGCGAGTGGGTGCTGGCAATCGGTTCGCCTTTCGGTTTCGAATACTCGGTGACGGCCGGTATCGTCAGCGCCAAGGGCCGCAGCCTGCCCAATGAGAGCTATGTGCCCTTCATCCAGACGGATGTGGCAATCAACCCCGGCAACTCCGGTGGTCCGCTGTTCAACCTGGACGGGGAGGTGGTCGGCATCAACTCCCAGATCTTCACCCGTTCCGGTGGCTTCATGGGGCTGTCGTTCGCCATTCCGGTGGATGTGGCGATGGATGTGGTCGAGCAGTTGAAGAGCGAAGGCACGGTGCGTCGTGGTTGGCTGGGCGTGGTCATCCAGGAAGTGAACAAGGATCTGGCTGAATCCTTCGGTCTGGAACGCCCCGCCGGTGCGCTGGTGGCCCAGGTCATGCCGGGCGGCCCTGGTGACAAGGGTGGTCTGAAGGCCGGTGATGTGATCCTCAAGCTCAACGGCGAAGACATCATCATGTCTTCCGACCTGCCTCACGCGGTCGGCCGCATGCGTCCCGGCAGCAAGGCCACCATGGACATCATCCGGGATCGCAAGCGCCAGAAGCTGCAGATCGAGATCGGTGCACTGGCGGAAGACGACGCCATGGCCGCAGGCCCGGGCGCGCCGTCCCCGAGCGCTCCGGCCGCTACTGACAATCGCCTCGGTATTGCCGTGGTCGAGCTGACGGATGAACAGAAAAAGAGCCTGGATGTGCCCGCCGGTGTAGTGGTTCGCGAGGTGCGTCCGGGTCCGGGTGCGATGATTGGCCTGCGTCCGGGTGATGTCATCACCAATCTGAACAACCGGGTAGTCGCAACTGCTGCCGATTTCGCCGAGATCGCCAGCAAGCTGCCGGCTAATCGCTCTGTTTCCATGCGCGTTATCCGCCAGGGGCGCGCGAGTTACATCACCTTCCGTCTGGCCGAGTAATCCGACAGGCAGTAGCCGGGCGGATGCCGACATGATCGCATCGCGCCCGGCACAGATAGCGCCGCGCAGTGTAATCGGGTAGACTTGCGGGCTGTTTTCGGGGTAAGCCCCGGTCACCGCCATGTCTGGCAAACCACGTCTGGAAGAACCCTGCAGTGAGCGACCTGAGCCTGATTCGCAATTTTTCAATTATTGCCCATATCGACCACGGCAAGTCGACGCTTGCCGACCGCTTCATCCAGATCTGCGGAGGGCTGACCGAGCGCGAGATGGCCGCCCAGGTACTGGACTCGATGGACCTGGAGCGCGAGCGCGGGATCACCATCAAGGCCCACAGCGTCACGCTGTACTACCCGGCGAAGGATGGCAAGACCTACCAGCTCAACTTTATCGATACTCCCGGCCACGTGGACTTTCACTATGAGGTCAGCCGTTCGCTGGCTGCCTGTGAAGGCGCGCTGTTGGTGGTAGATGCGGCGCAGGGTGTCGAAGCCCAGTCGGTTGCCAACTGCTATACCGCGATCGAGCAGGGCCTCGAAGTGATGCCGGTGCTCAACAAGATCGATCTGCCCCAGGCTGAGCCCGAGCGGGTACAGGCCGAGATCGAGAGCGTGATCGGTATCGACGCTACGGATGCGGTGACCTGCAGCGCCAAGAGCGGTCTGGGCGTCGAAGACGTGCTGGAGCGGCTGATTGCAGTGATTCCGCCGCCGGTAGGCGAAATCGAGGCGCCGCTGCAGGCGTTGATCATTGATTCCTGGTTCGACAACTACCTGGGCGTGGTGTCGCTGGTGCGGGTCAAGCAGGGCCGCATCAAGAAAGGCGACAAGGTGCTGGTCAAGTCCACCGGCCGGGTCCACCAGGTCGACAGCGTCGGCGTATTCAACCCCAAGCACACCGAAACCGCCGATCTCAAGGCGGGCGAAGTGGGCTTCATCATCGCCGGCATCAAGGAGATCCAGGGCGCCCCGGTGGGTGACACCCTGACCCTGTCGAATACCCCCGATGTGGACATGCTGCCGGGCTTCAAGAAGGTCCAGCCCCAGGTGTATGCCGGCCTGTTCCCGGTTAGCTCCGATGATTTCGAAGATTTCCGCGACGCGTTGGAAAAGCTCACGCTCAACGACGCGGCGCTGCAATACGAGCCGGAAAGCTCGGACGCGTTGGGCTTCGGCTTCCGCATCGGCTTCCTCGGCATGCTGCATATGGAGATCATCCAGGAGCGGCTCGAGCGCGAGTATGACCTGGACCTGATCACCACGGCGCCCACGGTGGTGTTCGAGGTGCTGAAGAAGGATGGCCAGGTAATCTACGTAGACAACCCGTCGCGCCTGCCCGACCCCTCGCTGATCGAGGAGATGCGTGAACCCATCGTTCGGGCCAATATCCTGGTACCCCAGGATCACCTGGGCAGTGTCATCACGCTCTGTATCGAAAAGCGCGGCGTACAGCGGGACATGGTCTTCCTCGGCACCCAGGTCCAGGTGGCGTATGACCTGCCGATGAACGAGGTGGTATTGGACTTCTTCGACCGCCTGAAGTCGGTCAGTCGGGGCTACGCCTCCCTGGATTACGCCTTTGATCGCTTCCAGGCCGCCAAGCTGGTGCGTCTGGATATCCTGATCAACAACGAGAAGGTCGATGCCCTAGCCTTGATCGTGCACCGCGACAACGCTGCTTTCCGCGGGCGCCAGCTGGTCGAGAAAATGAAGGAATTGATTCCTCGCCAGATGTTCGACGTGGCCATCCAGGCGGCCATGGGCGGGCAGATCGTTGCCCGCTCGACCGTCAAGGCGCTGCGCAAGAACGTTCTGGCCAAGTGCTATGGTGGCGACGCCAGCCGCAAGAAGAAGCTGCTCGAGAAGCAGAAGGCCGGTAAGAAGCGCATGAAACAGGTAGGCAACGTGGAGATCCCGCAGGAGGCCTTCCTGGCTGTCCTGAAGGTGGACAACTAAGGATGCTGATGCTGGCTCATCGCAGCGGCGCGCTCATCAACGGACCCCAGGGGTAACGCAAGACCGATGCATATCAACTTCCCGCTGTTGCTGGTGATTGCCGTGGCCGTCACCGGCCTGTTGGCTCTGGTGGATTATCTCTGGCTGGCGCCCCGTCGTCGGCGTGCCATGGCCGCTTATGAAGCCCAGGTGGCAACGGTCGACCCCGTGACCCTCGAGCGCCTGAACAAGGAGCCGCTGCTGGTCGAGTACGGCAAGTCGTTCTTCCCAGTGTTGGCGGTAGTGCTGGTATTGCGCTCGTTCCTGGTCGAGCCGTTCCAGATTCCCTCGGGATCGATGAAGCCCACCCTGGAGATCGGGGATTTCATCCTGGTCAACAAGTTCTCCTACGGCATTCGTCTGCCGGTGCTCGATACCAAGATCATCCCCGTGGGCGATCCGCAGCGGGGCGACGTGATGGTCTTCCGTTATCCCAACGATCCGCGGATCAACTACATCAAGCGCGTGGTTGGCCTGCCGGGTGACCATGTCCGCTACGCCGACAAGCAGCTGTTCGTCAACGGCGAGCCCGTGGCGCGGGAGCGCCTGCGCACCGTGGCCGATGACGAGGTGCCCGCGGGCCATCCCCTGCAAGCCATGGCCAAGGTGGATATTTACCTCGAAGAGCTGGGCGAGCAGGCCCACGAGGCGCGGTACAAGCGACTGTCGCAGACCCCTGCGGAGCGGGAGTGGACAGTGCCGCCAGGTCACTACTTCATGGTGGGCGACAACCGCGACAATTCCAACGACAGCCGCTACTGGTCTGCCCCGGACATGCCCCGGGAGTTGTGGGGCATGGTCCCGGACAACTATATTGTCGGCAAGGCCTTTGCGGTATGGATGCACTGGCCCGAACCCAAGCTCAGTAATCTGCCAAGCTTCACCAGAGCCGGGCTGATCAACTAGGCAGCCCCGCGGGAGTCTGCGGGGGCTGTGGCTGGATGATCTTCTGCCAGGGAGATGGCAGCACACAACATCAACAACGGACGTACGAGGTTATCCATGCGCAATTCTCAGAAGGGCATGTCTTTTTTTGGCTGGCTGGCGGTGCTGGTATTGCTGGTCTTCGCCGCGGTCACGGCCATGAAGCTGGTGCCGATCTATCTGGATCACTTTTCGCTGCGCAAGATTGTCACGGCGGCGAACGACGACCCTTCGGTCAAGATCAACTCCCTGCGGGACATGCATGCCCACATCAACAAGGGCATGCAGATCAATGGCATTCGCGACCTCAGGGCCGAAGACGTGATCACTGTCACCAGCAGCGGAACCGACGCTTATACTGTCGTTATCAAGTATGAGGTGCGTGCACCCATGCTGCGAACCGTGGACCTGCTGGTCCATTTCGATGAAACCCATATTGTCAGACCGCTAAAGTGAGCAACAAGCTAGACCGACTGGAAAGAAAGATAGGGTACAGTTTCAAGGATCCGGACCTGCTGGTCCTGGCGCTGACCCACCGCAGCCTGGGTGGGCGCAATAACGAACGCCTGGAATTCCTCGGCGACTCGATCCTCAACTTCGTCGCCGCGGAAGCGCTGTTCGAGCGTTTCCCGCAGGCGCGGGAAGGGCAGCTGTCGCGCCTGCGGGCGCGCCTGGTCAAAGGCGTGACGCTGGCCGAGCTGGCCAAGGGCTTCGAGCTGGGTGAGTACCTGCGGCTGGGCTCGGGTGAACTGAAAAGTGGCGGCTTCCGCCGTGAATCCATCCTCGCCGACACCACCGAAGCCATCATCGGCGCCATCTACCTCGATAGCGGCATGGAAGCGGCCCGCGAGCGCATCCTGGTATGGCTGGACGGGCATATCGAAACCCTGACCCTGGTGGACAACAACAAGGATCCGAAGACGCGCCTGCAGGAATACCTGCAGGGACAGCACAGCGAGCTGCCGCAGTACGAGGTCATCGATGTCAGTGGTGAGGCACATTGCCGGATATTCCGGGTCGAATGTCGCGTGGCACTGATGACGGGACAGACATTTGGCGTCGGCAGCAGCCGGCGCCTGGCCGAGCAGGAAGCCGCACAGAAAGCCCTGATCGCCATGGGCGTGGAGAAAGTCAATGAGTGATACCGCACCGCGCTGTGGCTATGTTGCCATCGTCGGCCGACCAAACGTGGGCAAGTCGACGCTGCTCAACCATATTCTCGGCCAGAAGCTGGCCATTACCTCGCGCAAGCCGCAGACCACCCGGCACACCCTGCTCGGCATCAAGACCGAAGGTGAGGTCCAAGCCATCTATGTGGATACGCCCGGCTTGCACAAGGATAACGAGAAAGCCCTGAACCGCTACATGAACAAGAGCGCCTCCCAGGCACTGCGGGACGTGGATGTGGTGTTGTTCGTGGTCGACCGCATGCGCTGGACCGAAGAAGACGAAATGGTCTGGAACAAGGTGCGCCATCTCGAGTGCCCGGTGGTACTGGTGGTGAACAAGGTCGACCGCCTGGAAGACAAGAAGGACATGCTGCCGCACCTGGAATGGTTGACCCAGCAGCTGCCCAACGCCGAGGTAGTACCGGTGTCGGCCCTCAACGGCGGCAACCTCGACCATCTGCAGGCGGTGATTGCCGGTTTGCTGCCTGAAGGCGAGCACTTCTACCCGGACGACCAGTTGACCGATCGCAGCTCACGCTTCCTGGCCGCCGAACTGGTGCGGGAAAAGGTCATGCGCCAGCTCGGCGCCGAAATTCCCTACCAGGTGGCGGTGGAGATCGAGCAGTTCAAGCAGGAAGGCAAGGTGCTGCACATCCATGCGCTGATCCTGGTGGAGCGCGAGGGCCAGAAGAAGATCATCATCGGCGACGGTGGCGATCGGATGAAGAAGATTGGTCAGGAAGCGCGGCTGGACATGCAGAAGCTGTTCGGCAGTAAGATCATGCTCAACCTGTGGGTCAAGGTGCGCCGCGGTTGGTCCGATGACGAGCGCGCGCTCAACTCGCTGGGCTATCGCTTCGACTGAGCATGCAGCCCAGCCTGAGTCCGGCCTATGTGCTGCATAGTCGTCCCTATCGGGACAGCAGCGCCCTGGTCGACCTGCTGACCCTGCACCAAGGCTTGCAGCGCGTGGTGTGGCGTGGTGCCCGGGGGCAGCGGCGGAAATTGGCGCCACAACCCTTCGTACCGCTGCTGGTGGGCATGATCGGGCGCAGTGAGCTGAAGACCCTGACCCAGGCCGAGGTCGCCGGCGGGTTCGCCTTGCTGCAGGGCGAGCTGCTGTTCAGCGGTCTCTACCTCAACGAACTGCTGGTGCGCCTGCTGCGCCCCGGTGACGCCCAGCCGCTGCTGTTCGCCGGCTATCAGCAGGCGCTGGAACAGTTGGCCCAGGGTGCTGCGGTGGAACCCATACTGCGGCGCTTCGAATGGCAACTGCTGGACATTCTGGGCTATGGTTTCAGCCTGACCGAGGATGCCAGCGGGCGGCCCATTGACGCGCAGCAGCGCTACGTCTGGCATACCACGGACGGGCTGCAGCCGCTATCGGATCCCTTGTTGATCGACGGCGGGCTACCGGGTTCGGCGCTGCTGGCCATGGCCGCCGATGACTGGCAGCAGGCCGATACGCTGCGCGCTGCCAAGCGGCTGATGCGCCAGGCGCTGGGCGCCCATCTCGGCGATCGCCCGCTGGTCAGCCGACAACTTTTTATCCGACAATCCCCACCCCCTGAAGGAGACGAACAGTGACTCAACCGCAACGCGTACTGCTTGGTGTCAATATCGACCACGTGGCCACCCTGCGTCAGGCTCGCGGCACCCGTTATCCGGACCCGATCCAGGCGGCCATCGAGGCGGAGCAGGCGGGGGCGGACGGTATTACCGTGCATCTGCGTGAAGACCGCCGGCACATCCAGGACCGTGATATCCGCCTGTTGGCCGAGGTGCTGCAGACGCGCATGAACCTGGAGATGGCGGTCACCGATGAGATGTTTGCCTTTGCCGAAGAGATCCGCCCGGCCCATGTCTGCCTGGTGCCCGAGCGTCGCGAAGAGCTCACGACCGAAGGTGGCCTGGATGTCGCCGGCGCCGCCGCGCGCATCCAGGAGGCGGTAGAGCGGCTGTCGGGCTATGGCTGCGAGGTGTCGCTGTTCATTGACGCCGACCCGCGGCAGATCGAGGCCGCCCGCGATGCCGGTGCGCCGGTCATCGAATTGCATACCGGGCATTACGCCGATACTACCGGGCGCGATCAGGAGCAGGCGCTGCGCCGCATCCAGGAGGGGGTGGCCTACGCCCGCAAGCTGGGCCTGGTGGTCAATGCGGGTCACGGCCTGCATTATCACAACGTCGAGCCCATTGCGGCGATTCCCGGCATCAATGAGCTGAACATCGGCCATGCGATTATCGCCCGCGCACTGTTTTCCGGCCTGGCCGGTGCGGTTGCCGAAATGCGGGCGCTGATCATGGCAGCCGAAGCAGCCCGGTGATCATCGGCATAGGCACCGACATGGTGCTGGTCAGCCGTATCGAGGCAGTATTGGGGCGTCAGGGTGAGCGCTTCGCCGCGCGTATCCTGACCCCCGAGGAACTGGCCCGTTTTCGCGCCCATGCCCAGCCGGCCCGCTACCTGGCCAAGCGCTACGCCGCCAAGGAAGCCATTCTCAAGGCGCTGGGTACCGGGCTGGCCAAGGGCATGTCCTGGCAACATATGCAGATCGACAATGACGCCCTGGGCGCACCCCATGTGGTGCTCAGTGGGGTCGCCCTGCAGCGGCTGCAGCAGGGCGGGGGCGGGCGCATGCTGTTATCGCTCAGCGACGAGCGCGAACAGGCGTTGGCCTTTGCCCTGTGGTCAGCTGACTGAAGCGTCCAGCAGGCGATCGATGGCGGTCAGCAGGGCGAGTACCGCGCCGTGGCTGTCCCGGTCCTGCTTCAACAGGGTTTCCGCTTGCTGGCAGCGCGCCCGCAACTCCGGCGCGCCGCAATAACGGCTGGCGCCGTGCAGCTTGTGGACACGCTCCAGCAAGGCCTTGCGTTCGCCCTGTTCCAGGGCGCTGCTGATGGCCTGACGGTCATCCGGCAGCCCCGCCAGCAGCATCTGCAGCAGGTCTTCGGCGAGGTCGGCCTTGCCGGCCGCCAGCCGTAGACCTTCCTCAAGATCAATCGCCGCCAGGCTGTCCGTTGGAACCGGCTCCATGCTCGGTGCGCCTACGGTGCTCGAATCTTGCGCCGGGGCGGCCGGGGGCGCCGGTGCGGCTGGCTGGGCAGGTGCCATGCCGGTCCATTTGTTCAGACTGTGGCGCAATTGCTCGGTGGTAATGGGCTTGGTCAGGTAATCGTTCATCCCGCATTGCAACAGCTCCCGGCGCTCCGTCGTCAGGGCGTGGGCGGTTAACGCTACGATGGGCACCGGGTCGAACCCAGCGATCTCTTCGCGCAGGCGCAGCTCGGCGGTCGTCTGGCGGCCATCCATGCCGGGCATCTGCACGTCCATGAAGATCAGGTCGACCATCTGCTCGGTGAGCAGCTCCAACGCTTCCTCACCGCTGGTGGCCAGCAGGGAATCCACCGCCATGTCGGCCAGGAAGGCCTCCAGCAACTTGAGGTTGGCCAGGTTGTCGTCGACACACAGCACGCGCAGGTTGTGGACGCCTTGCCGCGCCGGGGAGGGGGCCGCCAGCGGGTCGTTGCCCAGCAGGTGCATCACCGCGCGATGCAGTTTACGGGTACAGACCGGTTTCGATACCGTCTGGCACATCGAGCGGGGCAGTTGATCCAGTAGCGGATAATGCTCGGTGGTGTCGGTCAGCACTATCGTCTTGCAGATGTTGAGCTCCGACCATTGGCGAGCCATTTCCAGGGTGTCGCCCGGGGCCGTGGCGGTATGGCGCACGCTGATCAACGCCAGCTGCAACGAGTCGTCGCGGTTGGTGCGCGAGGTCAGCGCCTCGTGCAGCTCCTGGGTGTTATCGAAGACCCGTACCGACAGGCCGAGGTCCTCAAGGTTGTGCAGCAGCATCTGCCGGCTCAGCAGTTGCGGCTCCACCAGGGCGGCACGCATCCCCAGCAGGGGCTTCTCCGGTAGTTCGTCCTCACTGTGGGCGGAGCGGGCGAGCCGCAGGGTGAGCCAGAACTCCGATCCTTCGCCGGGCTGGCTGCGCAGGCCGATCTCGCCATGCATCTGTTCCACGAGGCGTTTGGAAATGACCAACCCCAGGCCGGTGCCGCCGGTCTGCCGGGAGATGGAATTGTCGGCCTGGCTGAACGCCTTGAACAGCGACTTCTGCTGGGTCGGTGACAGGCCGATGCCGGTATCGTTGACGCTGATGCGCAGCAGTACCTGGTTGGCATCCTGATGTTCAGCCATGACCCGCACGCTGACGGAGCCTTCATGGGTGAACTTGATGGCATTGCTGATCAGGTTGGCCAGGATCTGCTTCAACCGCATGGGGTCGCCGCTCAGGCCCAACGGCGTATCCCGGTAGATGATGCTGACCAGTTCCAGCCCCTTGTCGTGGGCGCTGGGGGCGAGCATGGTCAGGGTGTCGTCGATCAGGTCACGCAGGTTGAACGACAGGTTCTCCAGGATCAGCTTGCCGGCCTCGATCTTGGAAAAATCGAGGATCTCGTTGATGATCGCCAGCAGGTTGTCGGCGGATTTTTCGATGGTCGACAGGTACTCCTGCTGTCGGCCGCTGAGCTCGGTGCGCTGCAGCAATGTACTGAAACCCAGGATGCCATTGAGCGGGGTGCGCAGCTCGTGGCTCATGTTGGCCAGGAACTCGGACTTGATGCGGCTGGCTTCCTGGGCGGTCTTGCGCGCCAGGTCCAGCTCGATGTTCTGGATTTCGATGGTTTCCAGGGTCTGGCGCAAATCCTCGGTGGCCTGGTCGATGTTCTGCTGCAGCTCGCCCTGGGCGCTCTGCATGGTCAGTGCCATGGTACTGACGCCCTGTGCCAGGTCATCGAGTTCGCGGCTGCCCTGTTCGCCCAGGCGAATGTCGAAGTGCCCCTGGCTGATCTGGCGAATGGCGGCGTTGATGCGGCCCACGGGCTCGGTGATACGCCGGCCCATGATGCTCACCACCAGCCCGGTCAGGGCCAGGCCGAGGATGATGGTGATCAGTGTGGCCAGCAGGTTCTGGTAGCGCTCGAGCAGCAGATTGCCGTGGGCCAGCTCCACCTCCAGCCAGCCCAGCAGGCTGTCGGCCGCCACCTCCGGGTGGGCCTGGCGGTTGGTCAGCTCCGGTCTCGCCAGCAGCGGCATGATGAAGCGACTGCTGTGTTTACTGCGCTGGATCTGCAGGCCGGTACCCGCGGTGATGGTGAGGCCGGTCAGCGGCTCGCCGGCGGGGTACATCTGCGGCCCGCGGTGCTGCAGGGGCCGCATGTCGACATCATGCAGACTGAGCGAGCGAACATCGGTATGGTTGAGGGCTGCCTCGAGCAGCAGGCCGAAGCGCGCGACGTCGCCATCCAGCAGCGCGTCGGCGGCGGGGCGCTGGAGGTACTCAACGGTCATCAATCCCCGTTGCAGCAGTTGCTGTTCGGCCTCGCGCATCTGCTGCCAGCTGAAGTAACCGCCCAGCGCCAGGGCCATCAGGCCGGTGGGGACGAGTGTCATCAGCAATACCCGGGCATTGAGGCTCAGATGGCGGCGAGGACGTAGTGGGGCGTCGGTGGATCCTGGCTGGTTCAATGTATATCCCTCTCCCTGTTGCCGGTATCATAGTTCAAAAAGCACGGCCGGACAGCGCATCCGGTTTCCGCTCTATCCCGAAGGAAAAAACATGACTAGCGAGTTCCCAACCATTGCCGACTGCATAGGCAATACGCCCCTGGTGCGGTTGCAGCGCATGGCGGGCGATACCGGCAATACCATCCTGCTGAAACTGGAAGGCAACAACCCGGC
Source organism: Pseudomonas saudimassiliensis (assembly GCF_000939975.1). Lineage (GTDB taxonomy): Bacteria > Pseudomonadota > Gammaproteobacteria > Pseudomonadales > Pseudomonadaceae > Halopseudomonas > Halopseudomonas saudimassiliensis. The sequence continues at coordinate 296,331 of NZ_LK391969.1, forward strand.
CGGTTCGGTCAAGGACCGTCCCGCCCTGTCGATGATCCAGCTCGCCGAACAGCGCGGCGACATCCGGCCCGGTGACACCCTGATCGAAGCGACCTCCGGCAACACCGGTATCGCCCTGGCCATGGCGGCGGCCATCATGGGCTACCGCATGATCCTGATCATGCCGGAAAACTCGAGCGATGAGCGCAAGTGGGCCATGTCGGCCTACGGCGCCGAGCTGATCCTGGTCAGCAAGGAGCAGGGCATGGAAGGGGCGCGGGACCTGGCCGAGACCATGCAGCGCGAAGGCAAGGGCAAATTGCTGGACCAGTTTGGCAATCTGGACAACCCGGAAGCGCACTACCGTACTACCGGCCCGGAAATCTGGCGCGATACCGGCGGCCGGGTCACACATTTCGTCAGCTCCATGGGCACTACCGGCACCATCATGGGTGTGTCCCGTTACCTGAAAGAGCAGAACCCGGCGATCCAGATCATCGGCCTGCAGCCCACCGAGGGCGCGGCAATCCCCGGCATCCGCCGTTGGCCCCAGGCCTATCTGCCGAGCATCTTCGACAACCGGCGGGTGGACCAGGTGGTGGACATGAGCCAGCAGGAGGCCGAAGAGACCATGCGCCGGCTGGCCCGGGAAGAAGGCATTTTCTGCGGGGTGTCCTCCGGTGGCGCCGTGGCCGCGGCATTGCGCCTCAACGCTGAGGTACGCGACGCCATCATCGTCGCGATCATCTGTGATCGCGGTGACCGCTACCTGTCCACCGGGGTCTTTGACAGCCGCCCATGAACAGATTCCGCGGCAAACCACGGCGGGCGCCCGATGCGCCGGCCGCCATCGGGCAGCGCATCGAACTCACGCTGGAACGTCTGACCCACGATGGCCGTGGCATCGGCCGCTGGCAGGGGCGTACCGTCTTCGCCGAAGGCGGCTTGCCGGGGGAGAAGGTTGACACCCGGGTGCTGCGCGCGCGCAGCAAACTGATCGAAACGCGGGTGGAGCGGGTGCTGGAGGCCAGCCCGGAGCGGCTGCCGCCGCCGTGTCCGCATTTCGCCCTCTGTGGTGGCTGCAGTCTCCAGCACATGCCCCGGCAGACCCAGCTGGAGATCAAGCAACAGGCGTTGGCCCAGCAATTGCAACATTTCGCTGGGCTGCAGCCGATGCGGTGGATGCCGGCGCTGACCGGCCCGGACTACGGTTATCGCCAGCGCACGCGCCTGTCCATGCGCTGGGATCGCCAGGCGCAGCGGTTAGTGGTGGGCTATCGGCAGCGGGCCAGCAGCGAGCTGGTGGAGGTGGCCGAGTGCCCCGTTCTGGTGCCCGTGCTCGACCGGGTGCTGCAGGAATTGCCGGGGCTGCTGCAACAGTTGGATGGGCGCGCCGGGCTCGGCCACATCGAACTGATTGCCGGTGAGCACCCGAGCATGGTGGTGCGCCATTTACAGCCGTTGTCGCCGGCCGATCACCAGCGGCTGCACGAGCTGGCCGCGCGCCACGGCCTGGTGTGTCGGCTGCAGCCCGAGGCCGCCGGGCCTGCCCAGGCACTCTCGGCCGAGGCGCCGGAGCCAGCCTACCGCCTCGCTGACCAGGACCTGACGTTTAGCTTTGCCGCGGGCGACTTCACCCAGGTCAATGCGGCGCTCAATCAGCAGATGGTCAACCAGGCGCTGGCGTGGCTGGCGCCGCAGCCGGGCGAGCGCGTGCTGGACCTGTTCTGCGGCGTCGGCAACTTCGCCCTGCCCATGGCCCAGGCCGGGGCGCTGGTGACCGGCATCGAAGGCAGCGCCGACATGGTGGCGCGGGCCGCCGATAACGCCCGGATAAATAATCTGGCCGGTGTGCACTTTTACCAGGCGGACTTGTCGAAGCCCGAAGCAATTAAGTGGGTAAATGACGATTACCAGGCCGCCCTGCTGGATCCGCCAAGGGATGGGGCAGCCGAACTCGTAACGCTGCTGGCGCACCGGAAATTGCAGCGCATACTCTATGTATCCTGCAACCCGGCCACCCTGGCACGTGATGCGGGTATTCTGGCGGAATCAGGTTACCGATTGGCGCAGGCGGGGGTAATGGACATGTTCCCCCAGACTGCCCATGTAGAAGCCATGGCACTGTTCGTGTCAGGCGAGGACAGAACGTAATGGTACAAGTCAGAGAAGATCATCCGGTGAATAAGGATGGGACTGTCAATCTCGATGCCTGGATTGAACGGGTCCAGCGCCATGTGCCGCTCCCCGAGCCCGAGGTGCTGCGCCAGGCCTGTGAGTGGGCCTGCGAGCTGGATGAGGCGTCGAGTGGGACGGAGCACCACTGGGCCAATGGTGCCAGCAGTTACCGTACCGGCCTGGAAATGGCCGAGATCCTGGCTGACCTCAAACTGGATCAGGATTCGCTGGTAGCGGCGGTCATCTATCGGGCCGTCCGTGAGCACAAGACCGAGCTGGCGGAAGTCGAACGGCGCCTGGGCCCGAATGTGGCGACGCTGGTCGACGGTGTCCAGCGCATGGCGGCGATCAGCGTGTCGCAGAACCCGCCCAAGACCAACACCTTCAATACCCAGTCCCAGGTGGAAAACCTGCGCAAGATGCTGGTCACCATGATCGATGACGTCCGCGTCGCCCTGATCAAGCTGGCCGAGCGGACCTGCGCCATCCGTGCGGTGAAGGATGCGGATGATGAAAAACGCTACCGCGTCGCGCGAGAAGTGTTCGATATCTATGCGCCCCTGGCCCATCGCCTGGGTATCGGCCATATCAAGTGGGAGCTGGAGGACCTGTCCTTCCGCTACCTGGAGCCGCACAAGTACAAGCAGATCGCCCAGTTGCTGGACGAGCGGCGGCTGGACCGCCAGGAATATATCGAGTCGGTGATGGACCAGCTGCGCAACGAGCTGGAGGAGGCCGGCATCGAGGGTGACATTTCCGGGCGGGTCAAGCATATCTACTCGATCTGGCGGAAGATGCAGAAAAAGGGCATCGACTTCAGTCAGGTCTATGACGTGCGTGCAGTGCGGGTGCTGGTGCCGCAGGTGCGCGATTGTTATACCGCGCTGGGCATAGTGCACAGCCTGTGGCGGCATATTCCCAACGAGTTCGACGATTATATCGCCAACCCCAAGGAGAATGGCTACCGGTCGCTGCACACCGCGGTGATTGGCCCCGGCGGCAAGGCCCTGGAAGTACAGATCCGTACCCATGCCATGCATGAGGAGGCGGAGCTGGGCGTGTGCGCCCACTGGCGCTACAAGGGCACCGACGTCGAGAGCAACTCCACCGCCTACGAAGACAAGATCGCCTGGCTGCGCCAGGTGCTCGAATGGCACGAGGAAATGGGCGACATCGGCGGCCTCGCCGAGCAGTTGCGCGTCGACTTCGAGCCGGACCGTATCTACCTGTTCACTCCCGATGGCCACGTGCTGGATGTGCCCAAGGGCGCGACGCCGCTGGACTTTGCCTACCGCGTGCATACCGAGGTCGGCCACCATTGCCGCGGGGCCAAGGTCAACGGTCGCATAGTGCCGCTGACCTATGTGCTGCAGACCGGCGAGCAGGTCGAGATCATCACCGGTAAATCCGGTGGCCCCAGCCGCGACTGGTTGAATGCCAACCTCGGCTATGTGCATACCTCGCGCGCCCGGGCGAAGATCCAGCACTGGTTCAAGCAGCAGGACCGTGAACAGAACGTGCAGGCCGGCAAACTCATGCTCGAGCGGGAACTGACGCGCATGGCGCTCAATGGCGCCGACTACGCCAAGCTGATCGAGCGCCTGGGCATCCGCAGCCAGGAGGACCTGTTTGCCGCCGTGGGGTCGGGTGATATCCGCATGGCGCATGTGGTCAATGTGGCCCAGCAACTGGTCGAGCCGGACCGGCATAACGAGCCCGTGGAGCTGGTCGCCCGGCGGCCCAGCAAGCCCGGGCGGCGGGGCGATGTCCATATCCAGGGCGTGGGCAATCTGCTGACGCAACTGGCGGGCTGCTGCCAGCCGGTGCCGGGCGACCCGATTGTCGGCTATATCACCGTCGGCCGGGGTGTGACCGTGCACCGGGCCGACTGTGCTACGGCCATGCAACTGCAGGATCGTGAATCGGAACGGCTGATCGAGGTGAGTTGGGGTGGCGAGCCGGTGCAGACCTACCCGGTCGAGATCTTCATCAAGGCCTACGACCGCTCGGGACTGCTGCGCGATGTCTCGCAGCTGCTGGCCAACGAGAAGATGAACGTGCTGGAAGCCAGCACCCGCACCAACAAGGACGACAACTACGCCAGCATGCTGCTGACCATCGAGATTCCCAACCTGCATCTGCTGGGGCGGTTGCTGGCGCGCATCGGCCAGTTGCCCAACGTGGTCGAGGCCCGCCGCAACCGGCAGGAGCGCCGGGCATGAGCTACCAGCTGGATGACCTGCTGTACCTGATGGAGCGCCTGCGCGACCCACAACACGGGTGCCCCTGGGATCTCAAGCAGTCCTTCGCCAGCATTGCGCCCCATACCCTGGAAGAGGCCTATGAAGTGGCCGACGCCATCGCCGAGGAGGATTTCCCCCAACTGGCCGGTGAAGTGGGCGACCTGCTGTTCCAGGTGGTGTACTACGCGCAGTTGGGCCGTGAAGCAGGGCATTTCGACTGGAATGACGTGGTCGATGGCATCACCCGCAAGCTGGTGCGGCGCCATCCCCACGTGTTTCCGGATGGCGACCTGCGCACGCCACCCGGCACGCTGCATCTGGACGAGCAACAGATCAAGGAGCGCTGGGAACAGATCAAGGCCGAGGAGCGGGCCGAGAAAGCCGTGGCGCCGGAACAGTTGTCGCTGCTCGACGATGTGCCGCGGGCCTTGCCGGCGCTGAGCCGGGCGCAGAAGCTGCAGAAGCGGGCCGCCGCAGCCGGCTTCGACTGGCCTCAGGTGACGCCGGTGATCGACAAGATCGCCGAGGAGCTGGACGAGGTGCGCGAGGCCATTGGCCGGCGGGAGCACGACGCGATCGAAGAGGAGCTGGGCGACCTGCTGTTTGCCATGGTCAATCTGACGCGCCATCTCAAGGTCGATGCCGAAGCCGCGCTGCGCAAAGGCAACGAGAAATTCGAGCGGCGGCTGCGTTATATCGAGCAGACCCTCACCGCCGCTGGCGAGCGTTTTGCCGACACCCCGCTGGATCGACTGGACGCGCTCTGGGACCAGGCCAAGCACCAGGGACTCTGAACGCTGCAGCCGCGACATGATGTCGCGGCGCTGCTTTTGGCCGGGAGAAACCACGGTACGCCGGTTCCCCATCGCCACCCTCGACGCTGGTTGACAAGGCGCAATCAGCTTGTGCATAACCAGCTCTGCGTGTATGTTGAACCCCCTTTTCGTTTTGCGAAACGGTAGCGAATTCTCTGCTTCCACCACTCGGTGAAGCATGCCAGCCCCCGATGGCACGTCGCGGGCGGCCCCGGTTTCAGTCAGATTGAGGAGTTCAACATGCGCGTCATCCTTTTGGGTGCCCCAGGCGCCGGCAAGGGCACACAGGCCCAGTTCATCTGCCAGCGGTTCGGCATTCCGCAGATTTCCACCGGCGATATGCTGCGTGCGGCGGTCAAGGCGGGAACCGAGCTGGGTCTGCAGGTCAAGGAAGTCATGGACAGTGGTGGGCTGGTGTCGGATGAGCTGATCATCGGCCTGATCAACGAGCGCATCACCCACGGGGACTGTGCCAACGGTTTCCTGTTCGACGGCTTCCCGCGCACCATTCCCCAGGCTGAAGCCCTGGTCGAGGCCGGCATCAATATTGACCATGTGTTGGAAATTGCCGTGGATGATGAGGAAATCGTCGGCCGTATCTCCGGGCGTCGCGTGCATCCCGGCTCGGGTCGCGTTTACCACCTCGAACACAATCCGCCGCGTGAAGCCGGTCAGGATGATGTGACGGGTGAAGCCCTGATCCAGCGCGAAGATGACAAGGAAGAAACCGTGCGCAAGCGTCTGCAGGTGTACCACACCCAGACCCAGCCGCTGGTGGAATTCTACCGCGCCCTGTCCGCATCCACCGGCACCCCCAAGTGCTCCCGGGTGGAAGGCGTTGGCAGCGTCGAGGAAATCACCAGCCGGGTGCTGGCAGCGCTGAGCTGATCAACGCGCCTCGCGCCCAAAGCCCGTGTCGGTAACCGCCGCACGGGCTTTGCTGTTTGTTACAATCGCCTTTTTCCCACCGTGATGACCCCATGACTGCCACCTTGCTTGCCCTGGATACCGCCACCGAAGCCTGTTCCGCTGCCCTGTTGCATGAGGGGCGCCTGTTCCACCGGCTGGAAGTGCAGCCGCGCATGCATGCGCAATTGCTGCTGCCGATGATCGGCGAGTTGCTGGCCGAGGCGGGCATTGAGCTGTCGCAGGTGGATGCGCTGGTATTCGGCCGCGGTCCGGGCGCGTTCACCGGGGTGCGGATCGCCACCGGCATGGTCCAGGGCTTGGCCTTTGCCAGCGGCAAGCCGGTGATCGGCATTTCCAACCTGGCGGCCCTGGCCCAGCGCGCCTGGCGCGAGCATGGGGTGGAAGAGGTTTGTGCCGCCATCGATGCGCGCATGGATGAGGTCTATTGGGGCTGCTATCACCTGGTCGACGGCGTCATGACGCTGGTAGGCAGCGAGCGGGTGGTGGCGCCGGAGGAGGTTGAGGTTGCCGCTGGGCTGGCCGCGCCAGCCGGCGCGGGCACGGGCTGGCAATATGCCGAGCGGCTAGCGGTGAAAGTCGAACGCAGCTGGCCGCAGATGCTGCCCGATGCGACCGATCTGCTCAGTCTGGCGTCTCCGGCCTGGCAGGCGGGGCAGGTGCTGGACGCGGCTGATGCCCAGCCGGTATACCTGCGGGATAAGGTCGCCACACCGAAGGTCGGGTGATTTTGCGTTTTTTCTGCCCCGGGCTTACCCTTTGATTCTGTGCTATCTGCGGAGTTGACCCCCTTATCATGCGTCTGGACGGCTACAATCCAGCCTCTGCGCTGCCGCCTCGCCCCACGCGTCCTGCCGCGCCGGTGGCCGATCGCGTGCCGCCTGCCGCCCAGCCAACGCCGGTCCCGGTCCGCACCAGTGCCGCCGCAGCGCAGCAGCCCGCCGCCGCGGGTGAATATATTCCGGCGCGCCAGGGTGCGACACAACCGGTGCATGGCCATGTCAACCAGGCGCTGGCCAGTTATCAATCCATGGCCAGCCTCCCGGACGCCGATGCGGACGGCTTCTTTGGTATCGATCTGTTTGTCTGATTTCGCTTTCCGTGTCTGATTCCACTCCCCAGCTGATCCTCGGTTGTCCGCTATGGGCTGAACCGGCCTGGCGAGGCGCGCTGTATTCCAGCGGCGCCGATGCCGATCAGCGCCTGTATGAATATTCCCGGGTCTTCGCCGCCGTGGAGGGCAACACCACCTTCTATGCGCTGCCGGGGCCCGAGGTGGTGGCTCGCTGGGCCGAACTGCTGCCGGCGCAGTTCCATTTCTGCGCCAAGCTGCCCCGGGAGGTCAGCCATGCCGATCGCCTGGATGCACGTCGCCCCGAGCTGCTGCAGTTTTTCCAGCGTATGGCTCCGCTGGAGCAGCGCCTGGGGCCGGTGTGGTTGCAGCTGCCGGCGCGGGTCGGGCCGCAGCAACTGGACCAACTGGTCTGGTTTCTTGACGCCTTGCCCGCTGATTACCCCTACGCCGTGGAAGTCCGGCATCTGGACTTTTTCCGCAAGGATGACAATGAACAGCAACTCAACCGGATCCTGCACGAGCGTGGTATCGAGCGCATCATGTTCGACAGCCGCGGCCTGTTCGCCAGCAGTGCCACCGATGCGGCAACCCTGGACGCCCAGAGTCGCAAGCCGCGCCTGCCGGTACATGCCGTTGCCCTGACCGACCGTCCCACGGTGCGCTTTACCGGCGGCATGGATAACGCCGCGAGCCTGCAGTGGCTCGAGCCCTGGCTGGGCAAGTGTGCCCAGTGGCTGAGCGAGGGGCGCCGCCCCATTCTCTTCATGCACACTCCGGATAACCGTCTGGCCCCAGAGCTGGCCCGGCTGTTCCATGCCCGCTTGCAGCAGCAGTTGCCCGCTTTGCCGCCCATGCCGGCCTGGCCGGGTGAGTTGCAGGAATTGGAGAAGCCGCAGCAGGGTGGGCTGTTCTGATCAGGCTCCCCGGGTTGCGGTAAACTACCCGCTTTCCGCTGTTATTCGGGGGTTCTGCCTGCCATGAGTGATACACCTTGCCGCGTGGCCGTCTGCTGGCTGTTGCCCGAACTGGAGCAGCCGGCCCGGGACCTGGCCGCGCGCCTGCAGCTGCCCGTGGCTACGGCAGACAGCATCGAGGCGGAGCTGCTGCTGCGGCTCGGTGGCGATGGCCTGAGCCTGCAGGCCACCGGGGCCGACGCGCCGGGCGCGGTGCGGGTGGATTTTGTCGAGGGGGCCCTGGCCCACCGGCGTCAATTCGGCGGCGGGGCCGGGCAGATGGTCGCCAAGGCAGTGGGCCTGCGCGGTGCAGTGCGGCCGACGGTATTGGACGCCACCGCCGGGCTGGGCCGCGATGCCTTTGTACTGGCATCCCTGGGCTGTGAGGTCACCCTGATCGAACGCCAGCCGATCATCGCTGCGCTGCTGGAAGACGGCCTGCAGCGGGCCCGCGAGGCTGGCGGCGAAGTTGCCGAGATTGCCGAGCGCATGACGCTGATCCAAGGCGATGCCATTACTTTCATGGCGCAGTGGGCAGCGGCCGCGCCGCAGGTCATCCACCTGGACCCGATGTTCCCGCACCGGGAAAAATCCGCCCTGGTGAAGAAGGAGATGCGGCTGTTCCGCCCGCTGGCCGGCGACGACCTCGACGCACCAGCCTTGCTCGCTGCGGCGTGGGCGCTGGCCAGCCACCGCGTGGCCGTCAAGCGCCCGCGCAAGGCACCGTCCATCGATGGCCCACCGCCGAGCGCACAACTGAGCGGCCAATCCAGCCGCTATGATATCTACGGCAAGAAAAAGCTCGGGTAAGCGCGTCCTATCCCGCGCTGCGCGCCACCTGGCGGATGGACAGGCGGATTTCGGCGCTGAGCACGCGCTTGGCGGTGTTTTCCGCGATGTCTTCCAGCTCCGGTAGATAGTGCAGCCGCCCCTCGCTGTCGGCCGTTAGGACTTCAAAGGTCTGTAGCCGCTGGATGAACTGGCGGAACAGCGTTTTATCGAAGAACTCCGGGGCATTGAGGCCATGCAGGATCGACAGGCGCTGGGCCATGATGGTGCAGAGCGCTTCCAATTGATCGGCGGTGAGGCTGCCGTTGGGGTTGTTCAGCAGCAAGGCCGCCGCCATGTAGAAACGCTCCAGCATCTGGATAATGCTGCGCGCCAGCAGGGTCAACAGGACGAACTCGGCGGAGGCGGTATCGGGGCGATGGATCTGGCCATTGTCCTCGCGCAGCAGGCCGCGGCCGATCAGGCCGTCGACGTAGCGGTCGACCATGCCAGCCAGCTCATCCTCCGGCCAATGCAGAAAGAGTTCACCCTGGAGGTAAGGGTAGAGCGCCGTCACCAGCCGGGTGATCTGCTCACGGTTCATCCGGGCATTGTTCAGAAACAGGCTGGCAATCAACGCCGGTAGGGCCACCAGGTGCAGGATGTTGTTGCGGTACCAGGTCATCAGCACCGCCTGGGGCTCATCGAGAAACAGGATTTCGCCGAGGGCATCGGACTGCCGGCCGATCATGCCCATGGCTTCCACATGGCGGATCTGGTCCATGCCGCCGAGGGCGGAGAGGGTCACGTTGGCGCTGTAGGGGACATCGCGCAGCAGCCCGGTAAAGCAATCAAGAGTGCGCGCCAGGGTGGCTTCGTCCAGGGCCAGGCGCCGGGTCGAGAGCATGACCAGCGCTACCAGGTTGACCGGGTTGGCGTCCGCCGCGGCATTGATCGCGCCCCCGAGGGTGCGGGCCAGTTGGTGGGTGGCCTCGGGCAACCAGTCGGGGCGGTATTCCGGCCCGCCCCGCTGGTCGCGCCAGCCGGGGTGCTGCTGGTCGAGAAAGTCATTCAGCGCCACCGGGCTGCCGAAATTGAGGGCTACTTCGCCGAATCGCAGCTTGAGCGCCGACAGCACACGGAACAGGTCGAAGAAGGATTCCTTCTTCTTTTCCTTGCCGCGCAGCTCACCCAGGTAGGTGCGCCCTTCAAGCACCCGCTCATAGCCGATGTACACCGGCATGAACACGATCGGCCGGCGCGAGGAGCGCAGGTAGCTGCGCAGGGTGATCGCCAGCATGCCGGTCTTCGGATCGAGCAGCCGGCCGGTGCGCGAGCGGCCGCCCTCGATGAAATACTCGACCGGGAACCCGCGACTGAACAGGGTATGCAGGTATTCGTTGAACACCGCGGTGTACAGCTGGTTGCCGCGGAAGCTGCGGCGCATGAAGAAGGCGCCGCCGCGGCGCAGGATGCTGCCGATGACCGGCATGTTCAGGTTGATCCCGGCGGCAATGTGCGGCGGCGTCAGGCTGCTGCGAAACAGCAGATAGGACAGCAGCAGATAGTCGATATGGCTGCGGTGGCACGGCACGTAGATGATTTCGTTGCCCCGGGCGATGTCCTGCACGTTCTCCAGGTTATTGACCTTCACCCCGTCATACAGCTTGTTCCAGAACCAGGACAGGACAATTTCCAGAAAGCGGATGATGGTATAGGTGAAGTCCGAGGCGATCTCGTCGGCATAGCGGGCCGCCCGCTGGCGGGCGCGCTCCTCGCTGAAATTCTGCTCGGCGGCTTCGCGGGCGATGGCGGCCCGTACCAGCGGACCGTGCATCAGGCCCTTGAGCAGGGTACGGCGGTGGGACAGGTCGGGACCGACCACGGCGCCGCGCTGCTGCTTGAAGTGCACCCGCAGCTGCCGGCTGATCTTGCGCAGGTTACGGTTGTGTCCGAGGTTTTCGTCAGCCAGGTCGCGCAGTGACAGGGGCTCGCCGAAGCTCACCCGGATCTTGCGGCCGTGCACCAGGATCGCGAACAGCTTGCGCAGTTTGCCGCCCATGCCCCAGTTATGGGCGAACAGCAGCTTCAGCGGCGAGGATTCGGCGTCCGGCGACTGGCCCCAGAACACGCTCACCGGCACGATCTTCACCTCCGGGATCACCCGCAGCTCCACCGCCGTCAGCGCGCGCAGCAAGCGTGGTGAGCGCGTGCGCGGATCGGGACGTCCGCTCCAGGCCAGGTCGCTGGTGAGATGAAAGTGGGCTTCGGGCTCCTCCAGGCCGCCGCCGGGAGGCAGGTGGGGTCGCGGCAGGCCCAGGCGGCGGCACTCATGATCCAGCACCAGCAGGTCGGAAAAAGAACGTCCCGGCAGTACATAGAGGATGGGGGCATCGGGCGCCGGGGTGATCTTCGCCAGCGGATTGCCGATGCTGTCGGAGCGAGCCCACAGGTACAGCAGGTTACGCATCAGGCCGAGACGCAGGCGTCGGAACAGGGAGGGCTGGACTGCGGGCATGGGTGATCTCTGGTGGCGGCAACGACCGTGCGATTCTACCGCTTTTCAACACCTTGTTACATTCAGCCATGCCCTCCAGGCTCTTGAAAGGCCAACGGAGCGTGCCCATATCAACTGGCGGCAATCAATTTGCCGGGCGCGGGGAGGGGCCTCTCGGGATTGCCGAGGGGCCGGTGTCCTGGAACGACTGCCAGCCCGAAATGTCCTTTCCCCGTGCGCTGATAATCAATGTATCCTTGCGCTTTTACGGCGCGCGCCTGATTGCGACGTGCCGGTATTCCAGAGGAAGTGGAAGAGGCCATGATAAAGATAAACAGCCTGACCAAACGCTTTGGCGACCATGTCGCCGTGGACAATCTGTCCTTTGAGGTACAACCGGGGGAAGTTCTGGGCTTTCTTGGCCCCAACGGTGCCGGCAAGTCCACCACCATGAAGATGCTCACCGGCTTTCTGACGCCGGACGGCGGCAGCGCCTCCATCTGCGGTTTCGACATCAGTACCCAGATTCTCCAGGCCCAGCGGCAGATGGGCTACCTGCCCGAGGGCGCGCCCTGCTATGGCGATATGCGCGTGCAGCGGTTCCTCGAGTTCATTGCCGAGGTGCGGGGGCTGCGCGGCGCCGACAAGCAGCGCCAGGTGGAGCGGGCGGTCGAGCAGGTGGAGCTGCAGGGCGTGCTCGGCCAGAGCATCGATACGCTGTCCAAGGGCTTCAAGCGCCGGGTCGGCCTGGCCCAGGCCATCCTGCATGATCCCAAGGTGCTGATCCTGGACGAGCCCACCGATGGCCTCGACCCCAACCAGAAACACCAGGTCCGGCAGTTGATCCAGCAGCTGGCCAGCGACAGCAACAAGATAGTGGTGATCTCGACCCACATCCTCGAAGAAGTCAGCGCCGTGTGCACCCGCGCCGTGGTCATTGCCCGGGGGCGCCTGCTGGCCGATGGTCCGCCGGACGAGCTGGAGGCCCGCTCGAAATATCACCAGGCGGTCACCGTATTGCTGCAGCAGCCGGTCGACAGCCAGCCGCTGCTCGGCCTGCCCGGGGTCAAGGAAGTCGAGGTGCTGCGCGACGGTCATCAATTGACAGTGATCGCCGAACCGGGCGCGATCATCTTCCCGTCGGTGGGCGAATATGCCCGTCAGCAGCAGTGGCAAGTCAAGGAACTGTCGGTCGAGCGGGGGCGTCTTGATGAAGTCTTCCGCCGCCTGACTGCGGAGGAGGCCGCATGAGCAGTCTTGGTGTGATTTTCAAACGCGAGCTGGGCAGCTATTTCGCCACCCCGCTGGCCTATATCTTCATCGTTATCTTCCTGGTGCTGTCGGCGGTCTTCACCTTCTACCTGGGTGGCTTCTACGAGGGCGGCCAGGCTGACCTGATTCCCTTCTTCAACTTCCACCCCTGGCTGTACCTGTTCCTGGTACCGGCGGTGGCCATGCGCCTGTGGGCCGAGGAGCGCAAGTCCGGCACCATCGAGCTGCTGATGACGCTGCCGGTGTCACGCACCGACATGGTACTGGGCAAGTTCCTCGCCGCCTGGGTCTTCGTCGGTATTGCGCTGGTGCTGACCTTCCCGATCATCATCACGGTCAACTACCTGGGCTCGCCGGACAACGGTGCGATCTTCACCGGTTACCTGGGCAGCTGGTTGCTGGCCGGTGGCTACCTGGCTATCGGTTCGTGCATGTCGGCGCTGACCAAGAACCAGGTCATCGCCTTCATCCTCAGCGTGGTGGCCTGTTTCGTCTTCATCGTCAGCGGGTTCCCGCTGGTGCTGGACCTGTTCAGCGGCTGGGCTCCCCAGTGGCTGCTGGACGCCATTGCCTCACTCAGTTTCCTGATTCGCTTCGACGCCATCAGCAAGGGCGTACTGGATCTGCGTGACCTGCTGTATTTCATATCGCTGATGGCCGCCTGGCTGCTGGCCACCGCGATCGTCATCGACCTGAAAAAGGCCGATTGAGGCAAGGGAGAACAACAATGAAACGACTCATGTATTCAGGTACCGGTCTGCTGGTACTGCTGCTGGCGTTCATCGCCTTCAATATGGCCTCTGGCGTGCTGCTGCCTGGGGCCCGGCTCGACCTGACCGAACAGAAGCTGTTCACCATCTCCGACGGTACCCGCGACATCCTCGAAGAGTTGGACGAGCCCATCACCCTGTACTTCTTCTTCTCCGACCGGGCGAGCAAGGACATGGTCGTGCTGCGCAACTACGCCCGCCGGGTGGAGGAGATGCTGCGTGAGTACGAGCGCGTCGCCGACGGCAAGCTGAAGCTGCAGATCATCGACCCGCAACCCTTCTCCGAGGCGGAGGACCGGGCTGCCGAGTTCGGGCTGCAGGCCGTGCCGCTGACCCAGACGGGCGAACAGCTGTATTTTGGCCTGGCCGGCACCAATGAGCTGGCGCAGCAGGAGATCATCCCATTCTTCGCCCTGGAGCAGGAAGGCCTGCTGGAATACGAGTTGAGCCGCCTGATCAACAGCCTGGCGAACCCCGAGAAGCCCCAGATCGGGCTGATCTCCGGGTTGCCCATGGGCGGCGGCATGAACCCCATGACCGGTCAGCCGGCTGCGCCCTGGGTGGCGTTCGAGCAGATGCAGCAGATGTTCGAAGTACAGCAGCTGGAAGCCGATATCGATACCATTCCAGAGGACATCGACGTCCTGCTGCTGGTCCATCCCAAGGCTCTGAGCGAGGCGGCCCTGTTCGCCATTGACCAGTTCGTGCTGGGCGGCGGCAAGCTGCTGGCCTTCATTGATCCGCTGGCCGAATCGGACCAGAGCATGGAGGCGATGATGGAAGGCATGGCCGACGGCAAGGCGTCGGATCTGGGTCCGCTGCTGGCCGCCTGGGGGGTTAACTACAATCCCGAGCAGGTGGTGCTGGACAGCCGCCTGGGCATGTCGGTCAGTCGTGGCCAGGGCCAATTGCCGGCGCGGCATATCGGCTGGCTGGAAGTCGAGCCGGCGTTCATGAGCCGCGAGGATATCGTCACCGCACCGCTGCAACTGCTGACCGTAGCCACCGCGGGTGCCCTGCAGCCGCAGGAGGGTGCCAGCACCCAGTTCCTGCCGTTGCTGTCGAGCAGCCCCCACAGTGCGCTGGCGCCCAGCAGCCGTTTCAGCCGCATGCAGGATCCGGAAATCCTGCTTACCGGATTCAAGGCTGACGACCAGATCTACCACTTCGCCGCCCGTCTGCAGGGCCCGGCGCGTACTGCCTATCCGGATGGCCTGGAAGGGCGTGAACTTGAACTGAGCGAGACCGACAACATCAACGTGCTGCTGGTGGCCGATACCGATCTGCTCACCGACCGCATGTGGGTGCAGGTACAGGATTTCTTCGGCCAGCGCGTTCCCCAGCCCTGGGCGGACAATGGTGGTCTGTTGATCAATGCCCTGGATAACCTCTCCGGTTCCGAAGCGCTGATCAGCGTGCGTTCGCGGGGCGATTTCAGCCGCCCGTTCACCGTCGTCGAGGATCTGCAACGCAAGGCTGAGCGCCGTTATCGCGCCAGTGAGCAGCGGCTGCAGCAGCAGCTGGAGCAAACCGAGCAGCGTCTGCGCGAACTGCAGCAGGGCCAGGATCCGACCCAGCTGACCGAGCTGAATGCCGAGCAGGAGCAGGCGATCCAGCGCTTTCTGGATGAAAAGCTGGCGATCCGCAAGCAGCTGCGGGATGTGCGCTATGAGCTGAACGCCGATATCGAGCGCCTGGGTAACCTGCTCAAGGTGATCAACATTGCCCTGGTACCGGCCCTGCTGACCCTGGGCGTGCTGCTGTGGTGGCTGATCGGCCGGGCACGCCGGCGCGCGGTGTGAGAAGGAGAAGGACATGCGTAACAAACCACTGATTTTTACCCTGGTGCTGACAGCGGTACTGGTCGCCCTGGCGCTGAACCTGCGTGACCAGGGCCGGGTGGCGGATCTGGCCACCCGCAACCTGCTGTCGCCGATGCAGACCAAGCAGTTGGCCCAGGTAGATCGCATCACCCTGGCGCGCGGTGAGGGGCAGGTGGAACTGGCTCGCGAAGGGGAAGAATGGGGCGTGGCCAGCCACGCCGGCTTCCCGGCGCAGCGCGAGCGGCTGGCCGCGCTGCTGCACGCATTGCGCGGTGCTCGGGTAGTCGAGGAGAAGACCGATAACCCGGAACACCATGCTCGCCTGGGCCTGGATCCGCACGCGACAGACAGCGAAGCGCTGCAGGTCAGCCTGCATAGCCCCGAGCTGGACTTCGGCCTGGTCTACGGTAACCGGGTGGGCAACGGTCAGTTGGCGCGCTTCAGCGACAGCGACCAGGTATTGCTGCTCAACCGGCCTCTCAGCATGTCGGTCAACCCCAAGGACTGGCTGGCGCTCAATGTCGTGGATATCCCCATGACGCAGGTGGCATCGGCCCGATGGACCCACGCCGACGGCGAAACCCTGGAGCTGGACAAGCGCAGTGAGGGTGATTACAACCTGCGCCTGGTGGGTCTGGCCGACGAGCAGCAGGGCGGCAATGAGCGGTGGATCAACAGCATGGTGTTGGCGCTGATCAACCTGACCGCGCAGGATGTGGTTGAGCGCGATGAGCTGACCCTGGCCGAGCCCATGTTGCGGATGCAGGTTACCACCTGGTCCGGCGCCGAGCTGGCGGCTTCCCTGCATGAGCTTGAGGGTCGTTACTGGTTGTTGATCGACAGCTACCAGGCCGCCGAGGGCGAGGAACAAGAGCAACTGCAGGTCAACGCCGACCCGCGCTGGGCCTATCAGCTGGGGATTGCCCAGTTGGAAGAACTCAACAAGCGGCAGGCCGATATCGTTCGGGAACCCTAGACTTTTGTCCGGCTGCCGGCTACTTGCGGTCAGGTGACAACTGGTCCTAGAATCCAGACACGGCCTCTATAACAGTATTCCAAGCTGGGGCGCGTCCGGTTGTACGGTGGAGTCCTCGTTGACGACTGCCGGTCAGGTTCGCACCAGATTCCGAATCAAGGTTGGACGGAGTGTCGCTGTCGCCACTCCGGTCTTGCCGGGTGGCGGATCATGGGTGATGTGGAGATTGTGGGAATGTCTGATCGGCAAACCGGTACGGTTAAGTGGTTCAACGACGCCAAGGGTTTTGGTTTCATTCAACGTGAATCGGGTCCAGATGTGTTTGTGCACTTCCGCGCCATTCGTGGCGAGGGGCACCGCACGCTGGTTGAAGGCCAGAAGGTGGAGTTCACTGTGACGCAGGGCCAGAAGGGCCTGCAGGCAGAGGACGTGAACGCCCTTTGACCGCCGAAGCGAAAGCAAGCTGGTATTGTCTGGCGTTGGGCGATGGTCTGCTGGCCACCGTCCCGCTGAATGATATCGAAGCGGCTTTCCGGCAATTGCATCCGGCGGGCCCCCCGCCGGATGCAGCTATCTTCAGCCGCCACCGGCTCGATGGCTTGCAGTGCCAGGTGACCGCCTACTTTTCCCCCGCGTTGGCTGATCTGGCGCGCCGGTTCAATGCCCGCCCCTGCGACAAACCCGCAACCGGTGAGCTGCAATTGCTGGCAGGCTCGGCTGCGGCCCTGGATAGCTGACCTTATACCCTCGGCAGATTGCCATCGACCCAGCGCTGGAATTCTGCCGGCGGCAGGGCGCCGTTGAGCCGGGCGACCTCCTTGCCCCGATGCATGATCAGCAACGTTGGAATACTGCGGATGGCGAAGCGTGCCGCCAGGTCCTGGGCGGCTTCGGTATCCACCTTGGCCAGGCGCGCCCGGGGCTCGACGGTGGCCGCGGCCTGGGCGAACACCGGCGCAAATTGACGGCAGGGCCCGCACCAGCTCGCCCAGAAGTCCACAATCAGCGGCAGGTCGGCATTGGCGTGGGCGTTGAACTGGGCGCTCGCCAGGTCCACCGGCGCGCCGGAGAACAGCGGTTCCTTGCAAGCACCGCAGCGGGGCGCCTGGTCGAGCCGTTCACCCGGTAAGCGGTTGCGGCGATGGCAGTGGGGGCAGGCCAGGGTCATGGGTTCGCTCATGGTCGGCTCCTGTTCAGCAATCAACGAATGGCAGTTTCAGGGCTTCTGCGCCCAGATGAATTCTTCCTCACCGGCACTGGTCACCTTGAGCCAGCGGTCGGCATCCGCCTCACCCTGTTCCTCTTCCCAGCCGCCGATCGAGCAACGCACTTCACGGTCGATGCCGCTCGCCACGGCGCGGGCGCAGTCGAGGTCGGTTTCCCAGGGGGTGCGGTCACTTTCAAACCAGACACTTGCCCACTTGCCGGCGGCCTTGCGCACTATCATCAACGGAATGGCGCTGTCGCCGTGCAGCGTGCCGCGGCGGGTGGTGCCCGACCAGGGGCCCAACTCCACCCGGCCCACCTGCTGGTCCAGCCAGGCAGTCAGGTCGTCCAGGAAGTCTTCCTTCAGGTAGATCTCGATATCTGGTTGGCGCACGCAAATTCCTCTCAGTGGCGTTGCAACATGACCATGCGCATGGCGACTTCCAACCCGCTCAGACCGCTTTCGCGCAGCGCCTGCTGGCGCTCGGGGCGACTGCGGAAGCCGTGGGGCGTCATGCCGATCAGGTTATCCAGTGCCGTTGGCTCCAGATCCAGAGCATAGCGCAGGACCTGATCATTGACGATCTCCAGGCCCTCGGGCAGGGCCCTGATCAGTTCGGGGGTAGGGTGAATGGCGTCGTACAACTGTTCCCGCAGGGCCAGCAGATGGTCGGCATGGGGACCCACCAGCAACAGGTGGCCACCCGGCCGCAGAGTACGCAGGCATTCATCCCAGGACCAGGGGCTGAAGACACACAGGGCGGCATCGAGGCTGGCGTCGGCCACGGGCAGACGGGCGCTGGAGCCAACCAGCCATTGGATGTCGCGGTTGCGCCGGCAGGCCTTGATCACGGCGTCCTTGCTGATATCCAGCCCAGCGCAATCGGCCCCGGCCAGCGCCCGGGCCAGCCGGTCGGTGTAATAGCCCTCGCCGCAGCCCATGTCGAGCAGCGCGGAGGGCGCCTGTGCGGTGAACAGGCGGTTGATTTCATCGCTGACCGGCTGGTAGTGCCCGCCGTCGAGGAAGGCCTGGCGGCAGGCAAGCATGGCCGGGGTATCGCCGGGCTGGCGGCTGTTCTTGTGCTGCACCAGCAGCAGGTTCAGATAACCCTGGCGGGCCTGGTCATAGCTGTGGCCATTGCTGCAGGACCAGGTACGGCCAACGGCTTCCAGGGCATCCTGGCAATGTGGACAGATCAGGTGTGGCATCAGGTAAGCAATCTCTGCAGCGTGGCCTGGTAGATAGCCGTGAGGGTTTCCAGGTCGGCAATGCTGATATGTTCGTTCAACTGGTGGATGGTGGCATTCACCGGGCCAAGCTCGACCACCTGGGTACCCATAGTGGCGATAAAGCGGCCATCGGAGGTGCCGCCCGAGGTTGAAGGCTGGGTGTCACGGCCGGTCACCTGGCGAATGGCGGCTGCGACACCGTCCAGCAATTCACCCGGTTCGGTGAGAAAGGGCAGACCGGACAGGGTCCATTCCAACTCGTAATCCAGCCCGTGGCGGTCGAGTATGTCACACACCCGTTGTTGCAGCCCTTCCACGGTGGATTCGGTGGAGAAGCGGAAGTTGATCAGCGCTTCGAGGTGGCCGGGCACCACATTGGTAGCGCCAGTGCCAGCGTGGATATTGGAAATCTGGAAGCTGGTAGGCGGGAAGAAGGCATTGCCCTGATCCCAGGTTTCCGCAGCCAGCTCCGCCAGCGCCGGCGCCGCCAGGTGAATGGGGTTACGCGCCAGATGCGGGTAGGCCACATGGCCCTGCTTGCCGCGTACCAGCAGGCGGGCATTCAACGAGCCGCGGCGGCCATTCTTGACCACGTCGCCGACCAGTTCGGTGCTGGAGGGCTCGCCCACTATGCACCAGTCCACCTGTTCACCGCGTTCGACCAGGGTCTCCACGACCTTGACCGTCCCCTCGGTGGCGGGGCCTTCTTCATCACTGGTGATCAGGAAGGCGATTGAGCCCCGATGATCGGGGCAGGCGGTGACAAATTCCTCCACGGCTACCACCATGGCGGCGAGACTGCCCTTCATGTCCGCCGCACCGCGCCCATGGAGCATGCCATCCCGAATTACCGGCGCGAAAGGCGCGGTGTCCCACTGCTCCAGCGGGCCGCAGGGAACGACATCGGTGTGACCGGCGAAGCACAGCACCGGCGACTCGCTGCCGCGGCGTGCCCAAAGATTGTCGACATCACCGAAGCGCATGCTTTCCAGGGTGAAACCGCAGGCCGCCAGGCGCGCGCCGATCAGCTGTTGGCAACCGGCATCATCGGGGGTGGTGGAGTCCCGGGCGATCAGCTCGCAAGCCAGGGCAAGGGTGGGGGAGAGCGTGGTGGTCATGGTCACGGGCCGGATGGAAAATCGGCGGCCATGATAGCAGAATCAACTGCTGCCACGCTCCCCCGCAGCGCAGGGCGGTTACGGCGTGTTGGGGCGGGCTTCATGGCCCATGGGCGTGCTGTCCGGCAGCGCCTTCTGGCTCTGGAAGTCGGGGCTGTGGGTTTCCGAATCCAGCGGCATATGGCTGTAGCGCTGGATATCGTTGGAGTTGGAGTGCTCCTTTTTCTCCTCGATAATGCGCTTGAGCTCGCAATGACCGGTAGCGCCGCGGAAGATGGCCATACCGCCGACCGCCATCTGCAGCACGCCACTCAAGCCGCCGGTGCGTATGCCGTTGCCCAGCAGGGCCAGGCCACCAATGATCGATGCAGCGCGCTCGGCGCCTTGTACGTTCTTGGGTGAAGTGAGATTGAGCATGGGAAAATCCTCCGGTGAAGAGCAGGTTGCCCGCTGCGACAGTCGCCGTCAGCGGGCCGGGTGGTCAGCGCGCGGGAACACCCTGCGCGTCGTGGGAAATGGTGACCTCAACGCGGCGATTCATCGCCCGGGAGGCCGCCGTACTGTTATCCGAGACGGGATGAGCTTCACCCAGACCGACTGCGTCGATGCGACCGGGATCGATACCCTCGCGAATCAGCGCCCGCCGTACCGAGTCTGCCCGGGCCTGGGACAGGGTGAGGTTGTAGGAATCGGCACCGGTGCTATCGGTGAAGCCTTCAATCAGCACCTTGCGTTGATCATGCTCCTTGAGGAAATCTGCCAGCTTGCGGACGTTGGCATTGGCGGCGGGCTTCAGGTCGGCCTTGTCATGATCGAACAGCACGTTGCCGAAGGTCACCACTGACCCGCGATCGGTCTGCTTGGCGTTCAGTTCTTCCTGCAGCTTGCGGATCTGCGCATCGCGGGCTTCCAGGCGAGTCCGGGCACGCTTTTCCGACACGCCTTCAAGCTCCTGTTCGGCGGCGCGCAAGGCGATAGTCTCGCGGGCCAATTCAACGCGGCGCTCGGCCAGATAGGCGAGGTGCTCCACTTCCGGCGGTTCGGCACCGGCCCGTTCGGCCATCTCGGCGCGGCCAAATGCCTCGCGGGCATCTTCAGTCTCGACGGCGGCGAATTGCCGTGCCTGGGGGTGATTCTGCAATTCGGTCACGCTGGCGCGAGCCTGTTCGATTGCCGGGTTGGGGCCTTTGGAAGCACAGCCCGTCAGCACCAGGCCCATGGCCAGGCAGGCAGGAATAATCAGTTGAGTACGCATGGGATCTTCTCCTCACAATTGGATAGGTGGGCCTGGGTGATCACTGGAGGCCGCGCATGGTTTCTTCGCGCAGTTCCTGGGTGCCTCGTTCGGCTTGTTCCACCATCTGCCGCGCTTTCTCCGCTCGGGCCTTGCGCTCCGCAACGCGGGCATCCCATTCGGCTTGTTCGGCAAGGTAACGCGCACGCTCATGCTCTTCTGCGACGTTGGCCTGTTCCGCTTGCAGCATCTTTTCCCGCGCCTTGCGCAGCTCAACCGGGGCGTAACGGGCGCTGTCGGCAGTATCGGCCGCGTTGAGTGCCTGCTGGGCGGTGGCCAATTGACTGGTGGGCGGGGAGGTGCTCGCGCAGCCCGTCACCAGGGCGGCGGCACTCAGCGTGGCAATGGCAATCACGTGTTTAGGGACGTGCAAAAGGGCGTGTTTTGGCATGGTTCCGACTCCAGATTGAATGCATTGCGTCAACAATGGTTACGGAAAACGAACAGTGCTTCCCTTGCTGGCGGACCGTCCGGGCCATGGAGATTGCGCTGCCGATGCGCTGTAACAACCAGTCGAAAGAACTGTTGCAGTCACAGTATGGACAAAGGTTCTGACCGCTTCGGAGTGGGGCTGTTCAACAAACCTTGACCTGGAGGTCAGGCGGGGACCTTGGCGCTCCAGCGGGCCTTGCGCCAGGCGCGCCGCTGTTTCTTGTCGAGGAAGGTCCAGGCCAGCAGCCGGCTCTGCTTGTGTCCCTGGGCCATGGGGATGATTCGCAAGTCGGTAATCGGCAGGGCCCTGAGCTGCTGTTGCAACGCCGGCAGGCTGGCCGCTCGGGACACCAGGCTGGTGAACCAGAACACCTGACCGGCAAACTCGGCGCTCTCCTCGATCATCCGGGCCAGGAACCCGGCCTCGCCGCCCTCGCACATGAGTTCATTGGCCCGCCCGCCGAAGTTCAGCTTCGGCCTATTACCAGCCTGCGTCTTGCCGAGGTTGTTCCACTTGCGCTGGGCGCCCGAGATCGCCTCGGTCTGGCTGGCATGGAAGGGCGGATTGCACAGGGTGAAGTCGAACTGTTCCTGCGCCCCGACCAGCCCGTGAAAGATATGGGCCGGGGTGGTTTGCTGGCGCAGCTCGATGCCGGCGGCCAGCTCGGGGTTGGCGCCAAGGATACGGCTGGCATTGGCCAGGGCGGTGGCGTCGATATCCACGCCGACGAACCGCCACTGATACTCCGCACGCCCCAGCAGGGGATAGATGAGGTTGGCCCCGGTACCGATATCCAGCCCCACCAACGGGTCGCCTGTGGGTATGTTGCCATCATGACTTTCCCCCAGCAGGTCAGCCAGCGCATGGATATAGTCCGCGCGGCCGGGCACCGGCGGGCAGAGATAGCCGGTGGGGATGGCCCAATCCCTGATGCCGTACTGCTGCAGCAGCAGGGCCTGGTTCAATAGCGTTACCGCCTGCGGATCGGCGAAGTCCAGTGTCTCCTGGCCGTCTGCAGCCCTGATGATATGGGGCTTGAGCGCCGGGCAGACCCGCGCCAGCGCCCGCAGGTCGTAATGCCCCTGGTGGCGATTGCGTGGATGCAGCCCGGGTTTCTTCGGGCGCGGCTGCTTGAGCTTGGACGACATGCTGGTGTTCCTCGGCTGGGCAGGCGATTGTCCCATAGTGGCGCTGGGGGAGCATCCGGCTTGTGCACAAATTACGTGGATGAAACTGTGGATAACCCTGTGATAGAAAGGGCAAGGCCACGTCCACGGTGGCGTTGCGGGTGCTGGTGATTTATTGACCAGCTGCAGAACAGGCCCGTCACCATGCGGTATACTGCGCCGTCTTTTTTCTGCGAGGTGGGCATGGCCATTGATGATCCCCGTTTCGGTGGTATAGCACGGCTCTACGGTACCGAGGCGCTCGGCCGGCTGCAGGCCAGTCATGTGGCGGTCGTCGGTATCGGCGGGGTGGGCAGCTGGGCGGCAGAAGCATTGGCGCGTACCGGGCTGGGACGCATCACCCTGATCGATATGGATGATATCTGCGTCACCAACACCAACCGCCAGTTGCCGGCCATGAAGGGCAATATCGGTCGGTTGAAGGTCGAGGTCATGGCGGAACGGTTGCAGGCCATCAACCCCGCCTGCGAAGTGCGGCCGATCATGGGCTTTGTGACGCCGGACACCCTGGCCGACTACATCACCGATGACATCGATTGTGTGGTCGATTGCATCGACAGTGTCGCCTCCAAGGTCGCGCTGATCGCCTGGTGCCGTCGCCGCAAGATCGGCATCGTGACCACCGGCGGGGCCGGCGGCCAGATCGACCCGACCATGATCAAGGTCGCGGACCTGTCGAAAACCGTGAACGACCCGCTGGCTGCCAAGGCCCGCTCACTGCTGCGCCGGGATCACAACTTTCCCCGCGCTGACAGCAAACGTAGTTTCGGCGTGCCCTGCGTGTATTCCACCGAGCAACTGCGCTACCCCAAGCCCGATGGCTCGGTGTGCCAGCAGAAAACCTTTGTCGGCGAGGGCGTGAAGCTGGACTGCTCCGGCGGCTTCGGCTCGGTCACCATGGTCACCGCCACCTTCGGCATGGTAGCGGCCTCGAAGACGGTGGAGCGGCTGCTGCGCTAGCGCCGGGTTGCGGCGACTTTCTCGGCCGGGACTCGGCCATCCCGCCAAGCCCACGGCCGCATTGCTGCTAGCAGTAAACGAGAAACAGCCAGGATGTGAGGAACGGCACGCTTTCGTCCTGGGTTTTGCCAACTGACTCACAACCCTGCCTCCTTGTGGCGGCCTTCATTTCCCTGCTCTGCTATAACGGCCACTTTGTTTCGTCAGACAAAGGGAAACAGGATGTTCGCCCCGGCCAATACCGCCCATTTCACCCTCGCCATGCCCCACCTGGACCAAGACTTCAAGGTGCTGGCCTTCCAGGGTACCGAAGCCATCAGCCAGCCCTACTGCTTCGAACTGGACCTGGTGAGCGAACGGCCGGACCTGGATATCGAAGGGCTGCTGCATCAGCCGGCGTTTCTCTCCTACGCCGGCCCCGACAAGGGCGTACACGGCCTGATCCACAGCGTCGCCCAGGGCGAATCCGGCAAACGCCTGACCCGCTACCGGATCACCCTGGTCCCGCGTCTGGCCTACCTGCAGCACGCCACCAACCAGCGCATCTTCCAGCACCGCACCGTGCCGCAGATCATCACCGAGGTGCTCAAGGGCCACGGCATCTTTACCGACAGTTTCCGCTTCCAGCTGCGTGACGAAGGCCCGGAGCGGGTCTACTGCACCCAGTACGACGAGACCGACCTGCATTTCATCCAGCGCCTGTGCGAAGAGGAAGGCATCCACTACCACTTCCAGCACAGCCCCGAGGGTCACCAGCTGGTCTTTCCTATGCCGGGCCTGACAAGGGCGTACACGGCCTGATCCACAGCGTCGCCCAGGGCGAATCCGGCAAACGCCTGACCCGCTACCGCATCACCCTGGTCCCGCGCCTGGCCTACCTGCAGCACGCCACCAACCAGCGCATCTTCCAGCACCGTACCGTGCCGCAGATCATCACCGAGGTGCTCAAGGGCCACGGTATTTTCACTGATTCGTTCCGTTTCCGACTGCGCGACGAAGGCCCCGAACGGGTCTACTGCACTGGGCCGATCAAGAAACCCATGGGGTAACAGGGGGTGAGGTTTGATGAATGCATCCAGCTATCTATCTACCGCCTATTCATCCTCCTCACTTTCGCGCATGTCCGCAGCTATATCGCGCCCAGGTTTGAGCCGCTTGTCCGGCAAGCGCTTGCCATGGGGAAACACCCAGGAGTTGGTACCAGAAATCTTTATGCGGCCCGAGCCGGATAGCTTGCGCTTGATCGAGGAGGAATGTCGGCTCAGGGATGAACAGGAAACCCTAGGTATCTACAAGCCCAAGCCGATGGAGGATATCGACTTTCATTACCGTTGTGACCATGAACATTACCGTCATGCGCGCTGGGCCAAGCGATCACAATTCTCACCGCTGAGCATGACCGCCGTACCGGACGTAAACCGCGCTACTGGCAGCACGGAAAAATATGCGCGCCAGGGTGGACAGAATCGACACTTTCAACCGACCAAACCTGATGGCGCAGTATGTCGAGTATGGCCAGTGAGCCCGCGCTGATGACGAACCAATCAGCGCTTCTCTAACCTTATTCCCATCTCCGGCTGCGGCTCGCCAATCTCCAGTCGCTGCTGGTTGATACCGCGGTCCAACAGGCTTTGGACGAAAGCCGGAGCCTGGGCGCCGTTGACTTCGATCCGCAGGCGATTATCGGAGCGCAGCATGCGCGCGGTCAGGTCGAGCCAGGCCTCGGTTACTGCGCTGTCGCTATCATCCGGCGTGGCCGCCGAGATCAGCAATTCACCTTCCGCGTGGATGATCTTGCCCAAGGTCGCTGGAGTGGGGTAAAGCATGTCGGTGACAGCTGGCTCGGGGGTCAGTTGATCCAGGTGCAGGTAGACCTGGCGGTTGCCCCGGGTGATGGCATACAAGCTGATGAACCGTTGTGGCTCGTCGTCGAGGCGCAGGGCGAGGTAGGACTGGTTCTCCTCAGGGCCGTACAGCCGGGAATAACCCAGCACCTGGTTGGCCCATAAACTGCTGCTGCCACATTCGCGCCCCTCGCAGAAAAACAGGGTGGTATGGGGATGCTGCTGCAATTGCTTGACGGCATGCGCCATGGCTTCCCTGGCGGTATGGCCGCTGGGGATCAGCCAGGAGATACGCAGCAGCTCACCTTCAGCGAAGACCTCACGCTCGGCACGCACCTGGTTGTTGATGCGGCGAATATTGCCGATGACCACGGCATGTTCCGTGTCGGCCAGCACCCTTTCACGCGCCACTTCAGACCGCGGAAGAGGTTCTATGACAGGGGTGGCGGCAGCGCTGAGCGGCGCGATGCCGGAGAGTGCCAGCGTCAACAGCAGCGGTCGCCAGTCCCGGCGAACCTTCGATTGCAGATGCATCAATACTCCTATGAACAGACGGGTCGCTGCGCGTGAGACCGCAGCGACCCGGTGCCGGCAATGGAATTCCAGTGCGGGTTTCAGGGCAGCTTTGCCCAGCCACCCGCTGGGGTCAAGCAAGGGTTTTGAAAAAGCTGTTGATAATTGTTGCAACCGCGGGCGCCTGGGCTTCCAGATGCAGGTGATGGCCGCCATCCAATCGGTGGGTCTGGATATGCTTGAAACGCCCGATCCGCTCCAGCAATTCGGGACGTTTGGCCATCACGCCTTGATTGGCGAGGATCAAACAGGTAGGCGTGCAAATCGCCTCGGCAAAAGCCACGGCATGTTCGGTGGTCAACCGCATCGGCGAAGGTAGCATCAGTTGCGGATCGGACCGCCAGGTCCAACCACCCTGCTCCGGCATCAGCCCCCGCTCCACCAGCCTGCTGGCCGCATCGCGGGAAATGCTGAAGGTGCCGCCCATTATCCGCGCGGTAACCGCCTTGGTCGCATTATCGTAGATAGGTTTGCGCTTGGTGGTCAGGGCTCGGGTAGCCTTGAAGAACCGGGCCATCTGCTGCGGCGCGTCAGCCGCTTCGCCGGTGACCGGCAGGATACCGTCAATCATTGCCGCTCCCAGCAAGCGCTCCGGCACGGTTCCGGACAGGATGCAGCTGATAATGCCGCCCATGGAATGACCCAGCAGGGCGAACCGGTCCCAGCCCAGGTCATCGGCCACCTGCAGCACTGTGGCTGCCTGCTGCCAAAGACTGTAACCACCCGCCGGCAGGTGGTCCGACAGGCCGTGCCCGGGCAGGTCCAGGGCGATCAGATGCACCCTGTCCAACGCTGGTCCAATCAGGTCGAACGTGGCGGCATTATCCAACCAGCCGTGCAAACCAATGACGGGTAGCCCGCCCGGCTCCCCCCACACCTTGCCGGCGACTCCTATCGACGGCAGGTTGAAACGTATCTCATGACTCGCGCTCATGAATGTCCTAGAACGGTAATGAAAAGGCCTGAATGTACGGAGGGGGAACACGCGAGGCAAGCAGACGCCGGGCCATGAATGCAACTGTATAAGGTGCTCAATCAGCCCAGACGACGGTCATGCCCCGGACCGACCAGTCTCCCAGTCGGTCATGATAGCGCGCACAGATCACGTTGCGCCGCAGCTGTTGGGTACCAGTAAGCGTGCCGTTGTCCGGGCTCCATTCCTCGTCAATGATGACCAGGCAGCCGAGCTGTTCAGCCCGCGGCTGGCCTTCATTCACGGCCCGCAGCAATATTTCCAGCTCCCGCTCGGTTTCATGCCGGGCGGCGGTATGCGCTTCCGGGGTCAGGATTATCAACGCCAGCGGCTGCGGCAACCCTTCCCCGACCACGCAGGCTTGCTGCACCAGGCCGTGCGCCAATAATCGCTGTTCGATTGGCTGCGGGACGACTTGGCGCCCTTCAGAAGTCTGGAAAAGATCGCTGATGCGCCCGGTCAGGCGCAGAAAACCATCCGTGTCGATCTCGCCGCGGTCACCGGTATGCACGAAGCCGTGTTCATCAATCACCCGCGCGGTGCGCTCGGGGTCCCGATAATATCCGAGCATGGTGGCCCGGCTGCGCACCAGAATCTCCTGATTATCACCCAGGCGGCATTCCACCCCGGGATTGGGCAGGCCGCACCAGCCCGGACGCAGCCGCTCGGGCCGTCCAACATGGGAATAGCTGCAGTTTTCCGTCAACCCGTACAACTGGAACAGACGCACACCGAGCCGGTGATACCACTCCAGCAGCTCCACCGGCGCCACGTCACCACCGGCCAGCCCGAACCGGAGCTGGTCCAATCCGAGTTGCTCCAGCAGGCCACCAGCCAGGTGCTTGCCGATAAGGGGAATCTTCAGCGCCGCATCCAGCACCCGCTGCTGCGAGCGGCGCATCGCGCCCTGGCGGATCTGGTGCCAGGCTGACGGGGTTCCGAGGAACAGGGTCGGCCGGGCTCGCCGCAGATCCTCGATGAAGGTCGCCCGACTGTGCGCGAAATAGACAGTCATGCCGGACAGCAGCGACTGCATCTCGATGAAATGACGCTCTGCCACATGGGCCAGGGGCAGCCATGAGAGCACGCGATCCTGCTCCACTGTCAGGAACAGCCGCAGGAAATTGCTGGCGGCAAACTGCATATTGGCAAAGCTCAGCATGCAGCCCTTGGGCGGTGCCGTGGTGCCGGCGGTATATATGATGGTGGCGAGCTCGGCGGGATCACGCTCGACCGCCTGGGAGAGCGGCTCGTTCGATTGCTGCAGGCCGGCCCAGTCCAGCAATCGTTCATCGGGTTGGGCCAGGGGCATGCCCACCCAGGGAATACCGGTAGGCAAACCGGGACGTACCTTTGCCCAGTCGTCCAGCTTGCCGACAATGACCGCTCGGGCCTCGGCATGTTCAAGCGTGTGGCGGATGGCCTCGTCCGGCAGTGTGGGTGGCACCGGCACCGAGACGTGGCCAGCCATCCAGATCGCCAGGTCAGAAATGATCCAGTGGGCGCAGTTCTTCGAGAGAATGGCGATATGGCTGCGTTCCGGCAGGTCCAATTGCTGCAGCCAGCCAGCCAGGCGACGGGCCTGTTCTCCGGCCTGCCCCCAGCTCACCTCCTGCACCTGGCCTTCCGCCACCGGCTGGACCAGCCATACCCTGTCAGGATGTTGCCGCTCCCGCCGAAAAAACGCATCCAGTACCGAGACGTCGCCCGCCCCTGCCTGATTAGTCATTCCTACTCCGCTGTACCGATGATGTTGTGATTGTTATATGGACCTGCCAGCGAACGTTTGATTACCCCAGTTGCTCCCGGATACTGGCTGGATCATCCAGGCTGATCAGGCTGGCCACACCGGCAGCCGGCAGGACCATATCCAGACAGGCCAGCCCGGCCGTCGGCATGGGGTAGTGCCGCTGCCGGTGGCCATCCAGCAGCAGGCTGAGCAGTTGCCCGACCAGGGGTTGGTGGCTGACCAGCAGGAGCTCCCCTTCGACGCGATCAGCCAGCTGGTCCAGCACCATCAAGGGATCACTGTCCGGAGTCAGCCAGTCCACGGTGATGATGCTGCGGCGAAACCCGAGTTCCTGACGCATCAGCTCGGCCGTCTGCTGGGCCCGGCGGTAGGGGCTGGCGATGATAGCCTCCAGCGCATGCCCCTCAAGCTGCGGGGCCATGCTCGCCACTTCGGCCCGCCCGTGGTCCGTCAACTGCCGTTCGGCGTCGCTGGCCGCCGTGGGCTCAGCTTCGCCGTGGCGCAGAATCCACAACCTCACGGCTTGAGCCTGCTGCCGTCACCGGGCGTGTCACCGAGATCATCCGCATCGGTGTCCGGCCGCAGGATCGGTGGCTCGACAATGATTTCCTGATCCGACGAGGACACGGGCTCGGTTGTGGTAGTCGGCGCGGTCTCTTCCACAATGATCACCGGCTCTACCACCGCGGGCTCCGCTGGAACATCCGCCGCGGGGGTGTGGGTGTCCGGCACCACCGGCGTTACCGGGGGCACTGGCGCCGCCTCGGCGGGATCGACAACCACCGGCTCCTGCGCCGGGCGCGGTTGCCACTGGGCGTCCTCGTCGGGCCATTCCATGAAGGGCCAGGGCTTCTCTTCCGCGGCACCGGTGACATAACGCCCCATCTGCCAGGCGTACTGCGACAGGCTGTTGCCAAAACCGGCCAGTTGCGCGTTGGGCTCGCCGGTAAACAGCCGGAACACGATCTGCAAAACGAGGATGGCCGCCAGCAATACCTCGACCACCTGCCAGGCCAGGGCGAACAACAGGGTGTAGATCAGACGCAGCCAGAAGTCGGCGGAGGTGATGTTCTCTTTGAAAGCGTTCATTTCTGCTCCTTGGTCAATGGGGTACACGCCATGAAGGCGGAAAACTCGACATCGTGTTTCTGCTCAGCGCTCATCAGCCGGCCGATGACATCCGTCAACGGCTGCTGCTCGAAGATGATGGCATGCAGGCCAGCCACCAATGGCATATAGACCCCCTCATCCAGGGATTTCTGCCGGAGCACCTTGAGGGTATTCACCCCTTCGGCAACCTGGCCGAGCCGGGCAATGCTCTCTTCCAGCGTCTGCCCTTTGCCCAGCGCATGGCCCACCTGATAATTGCGAGACATCGGCGAGGTACAGGTGACAATCAGGTCGCCTACCCCGGCCAACCCCAGGAAGGTCAACGGATTGGCCCCCATATGCACGGCAAAGCGGGTCATTTCCGCCAGTGCCCGGGTGATCAGCATGCTCTTGGTGTTCTCACCTACCCCCATGGCCGCCGCCATACCGGAGATGATCGCATAGACGTTCTTCAGCGCCCCGCCCAGCTCGACCCCATAACGGTCCCGGCTGGCATATACCCGCAGACTCTTGCAGCCCAATACTGCCTGGACCTGGACGCTCAGCGCATCGTCTTCGGTGGCCACCACGGTCGCGGTCAAGGCGCCGGCGGCCATTTCCCGGGCGAGGTTGGGGCCGGACAGTACCGCCACGCGAGCTTCGGGCACTTCCTGCTCGACGATCTGGCTCATCATCAGAAAGCCCGGCTGCTCGATGCCCTTGGTGGTGCTGATCACCCCTTTACCCGCCAGCCCCGGGCCGATCTGCTGCAGCACGCTGCGAAAGGCACTACTGGGAATGGCCAGAAAGACCAGTTCCGCTGCGTTCAGCGCCGCGGCCATATCGGTGCTTATGATCAACTGCGGGTCGAGTTTTATGCCCGGCAGATAACGGGTGTTTTCGCCCCGTTCACGCATCTCTCTGGCCTGCTCTTCGTTACGCAGCCACAGCGTTACCGGAACGCCATTGTTGGCCAGCAGATTGGCCAGCGTGGTACCGAAACTGCCGCCGCCCAGGACGGCGACGGGGACCTCGAGGTCGGTCATGCAAATTCCCTTAAGCCAGATAACAGCCGTCAGTATATGTCTGCGAACAATAACAGCGAAGCGCAGATGAAAAAACCTGGCTGGCCCGTTACTATGCACCCTCGCCACATCTGACGCGCCAAGTCATGCTCATACAGCCACAACCGCCACGTGCCTTCCTGACAGCTCTGATGCTCTTGCTGCCCTCAATGGCTGCGGCAGAAAGCCTGGGAGAGCTGCACCTGCCCACCGTTCTCAGTGCCACCCGGCTGAAACAGCCGCCTGCCGAGATTCCCGGCAGCATGACGGTACTCAATCGTGAGCTGATCCAGGCCAGCGGCGCGCGCAGCGTGCCGGAGCTGCTGCGACTGGTGCCCGGGATGCACATCGGTTATCGACGGGGCAATCAAGCCAACGTGAACTACCACGGCACCAATGTCACCGAGGCCAGACGGTTGCAGGTACTGGTGGATGGGCGCTCGGTTTACCGCTCAGGGTTGGCCACGGTGGATTGGGCCGAGTTGGCTCTGAACATCGAAGACATCGACCGCATCGAAGTCTTTCGCGGTCCGAATACCGCCGCGTACGGCGCCAATGCCTTGATGGGGGTGATCAACATCATCACCCGACTACCGCTGGAAACCCAGGGCACCTCTCTGAAATATACCCACGGCAAGCGTGGCGTCCGGGACTGGTATGCCAGACATGGCGGCGGGGATATGCAGCATAGCTGGCGCTTGAGCCTCGCCAGCCAGCAGGATGACGGGTTTGACCATGACGAGGATGGCAATGACTATCGGGACAGCCTGCGCTCCAGCCGGATGAACCTGCGTCATCTGTGGAATTTGACCCCCAACCAGTCACTCGACTGGCAATTGTCAGCGAGCGAAACCAGTCGCCAGCACCCCTACGACTACAGCACCTACCTGGACCATGAGGATGGCAATTCGCTCGTTGATCGCGCTATCAACGCGCATCAACCCGACGCCGACGTGCGCGGACGGGACTTTGCCACTCAGGGGCTATGGAAGCTCGATTTCAACCCTGACCATCAGCTGCAGGTCCAGGCGCACGCCCAGCATCTGGAGCGGCTGCGGGATTGGCGGGTGTGTGATTCCCCCGTGGTCTTTTCCGATCGGCTGCGGCAACTCAACTCCCTGAGCCAGCTGGCGGCACGCCGGGTCAGCAGCTACTTGGACAAACCCAACCGCCGCGAAACCCTGGACCAGTACATCGACCGCTACCTCAGTAGCGCCGGCGAGACCTATACGCCGCAGATGCAGGAACTGGCCAACCAGCTGCTGGCAGAGACCACCCAGTACCGCGGCAGCGAGCCGGCCTGCTGGGATATCAACGAGAACATCCGGGAAACGCGGTTCCAGGTAGAGGTTCAGGACTCCCTGCGCCTTTCTCCGCGGCTGCGCCTACTCAGTGGCGGCAGCTATCGCTACGACCGGGTCGACTCGGAAACCTACTTCTCCGGTGCCCTGGACAACACCATTGTCCAGCTGTTCAGCAATCTGGAATACCGCCCCCATCGGCGCTGGTTGTTCCAGGCCGGCGGCATGTATGAAGACGACCACCTGATCGGCGGCTCCTTCTCGCCCCGACTGGCCACTCACTTCTTCATCGCACCCCAGCACAGCTTGCGGGCCGTCTATGCGGAAGCGGTGCGCTCCCCGGACATGTATGAAAACAACGCCGACTGGCGTTATCAGGTGCGCAACCTCAGCGGGCCGGTCAGCGGACCGGTAACCCTGTACAGCCACGCCCAGGGACCCGGCGACCTGGACCAGGAGCGCATGCGTTCCCGGGAGCTCGGCTATCATGGCAGCTTCCACCAGTTGGGCCTGCAGGTCGATGTTCGGGTCTTCCATGAGCGCATCACCGGCATGAACAGCGAACCCCTGAAGATCGACAACTTCCTGCCCAACAACGACTCACAGATCCGCTTCAAGGGTGTCGAGACCGAGCTCGACTGGCAGGCAACCCGCGCAGATCGGATTCGGCTGACCCACTCCCGTATCGATTACGACGCTACCAGCCGTTACGACCAGCGTCTCACGGCTCACCATTCAGGCAGTGTCGCCTGGCTGCACCAGTGGCCGCATGGGGTCAATACCAGCCTTCTTTATTACGGCGCCGATCAGCTTAACGAACGGCGTTTCGAGCGCATCGACTCACGTATCGAGAAGAAACTGAATTTCCGGGACGACACCAGTCTGACCTTCGCCCTGGTCTGGCAATACCGGCTCGATAATGAAGCCCTGACCTGGGATGAAAATTTATATGACAGTCCCAGTCACCTTTACCTCAGTGCTGGGCTAAACTTCTGAACCTAACGGATTGACAGGGATCGTCATCGTGCACCAACTTCACCGGGACCGGACCAGGCCATGCGTATGCCTCGTCTGCTAATGCTGGCTCTGGCCTGGCTGCTCTCCATGGGTAGCTGGGCAGACACCATCGGGGTCGTCATCCCGCAGGATACCGTCCTGACGCGCAGTTTCGTCGAGGCGCTGGCCAGTCGCATGCCTGCGGACAGGCTCGAGGTCCATGTGCTGGGCATCCCACAGGTTCCGGATTCAGCCTCCCTGTTGGTGACCATGGGCCAGGAAGCCTTGCAGTGGCGCCTGGCGCAATCGTCCCAGATCCCGACGATTGCCACCTATGTCACCCTGGACGGGCTGCGCGAGCTGCACGACAGCGTGCGCCCGTCTTCGGTGCAGATATTGCTGGCCAGTGCCAAGCCCGACCGGCAATTGCGACTGGCTCAGCTGCTCATCCCGCACATGAACACCGCAGGACTGTTGTTCAGCGAGCAGCAGCAATGGCAGCAGCGCTTTTGGCAGGCCGCCGCCGCCCGCCAGGGCGTAACCCTCTATGCCCGCGGCGTCGCTCATGCGGATGAGCTGCCGCGCCGACTGAGTGACGTACTGAATCAGAGTGATGTGCTGGTGGGGCTGGATGATCCGGCCCTCTATAACGCCGAGAACCTCAAGACGCTACTGCTCACCAGCTACGCCCGGCGGCGGGTGCTGATCGGGCCGTCGGCGCCCTTTATCGCCGCTGGTAGCCTGAGTACCACCTATAGCACCCCGGAAAACATGGCCGAGAGCGTCATCGCCGCCTGGCGGCAGCCGTGGAAGCCCGCCGCCATCCGCTATCCTGAACAGTTTTCCGTACTGAGCAACGATCAGGTAGCCCATTCGCTTGGCTTGCCGCCCCCCGATGATGGAGAGCTGATGCGCCGCATCCTTGCCATGGAGCAAACCCGATGAACATCTTCCGCCGTGGCAGCATTAACCGCCGTCTGATCACCATCGCCCTCCTCCCGGCCACCCTGCTCGGCGTAGTACTGCTTGCCTACTTCACCCATGTGCGCCTCGAAGCCCTGAACCAGGAAATGGAAACCACAGGGCAATTGATCGCCGACCAACTGGCGCCGGCAACCGAGTACGGCATCATCACCGGCAATATGGAGTTGCTGGAAAGTCTGATCCAGGGATCATTGAAGATCCCCCATGTATACAAGGTGGAGGTGCTCGACCAGCACGGCAAGTTGCTGGCGATGGAGCAAAAGCAGCCTGCTGAAACCGGCCCGCTGCGGCTGTTCCATGCCGATATCGAGCGTCAGCGCATTCCGCTGCACTATGACCTGTTCCTGCTCAACACGCCGGCCACCGAAGCGGACCAAAGCCAGAAACTGGGGATGGTCAGGATCAGCCTCAGCTACCAGCCCTTCGTCGAGCGCCAGCGCAGCATCCTGCTCCGCAGCCTGCTGCTCGGGGCGCTGGTCCTGCTCGCTGCGCTGTTGTTATCGACCCGCCTGGCCCGGGCGTTCGCCTTACCCCTGGTAGAAATGCGCAGGGCCGTCCAGGCGCTGCAGGACGGGCGTCTGGACACCCGGTTGAAGGTGCGCGAGCGCAACCAGATCGGCGAGCTGATGAATAACATCAACCGTCTGGCCACTACGTTGGAACAGACGCAGGCCCAGCAGCAGCAAGCCATGACGGAACTCATCAATGCCCGGGAGCAGGCCGAACAGGCCAACCGTGCCAAGTCGGACTTCCTCGCCATGATGAGTCACGAACTGCGCACCCCAATGAACGGCGTGATGGGCATGTTGCAACTGTTGGAGACCACCGACCTGACCAGCGAGCAGGTTGAATATTGCCGGATAGCCAGCGAATCTACCGACCACCTGTTGAAGGTCATCAACGATATTCTCGACCTGTCCCGGGTCGAGCGGGAGGCCTTCGAACTCGAGCACATCCCCTTCAGCCTGCCCGCGCTGCTGGAACGGACCGCGGTTGCCTTTGAACACGCCACCAGCCAGAAGGGCCTGACCCTCGACACCGAATGGCATGGCCACCCCGCAGCGCCCGAGGTCATGGGCGATCCAACGCGGCTACGGCAGATCCTGGTCAATCTGCTGGGCAACGCGCTGAAGTTCACCGAGCACGGCCGGATCGCCCTGCGTGCCCGCTGGCAAGGGAATCCCGAAGGCATGCTGCAGCTGGTATGCGAGGTGACTGACAGCGGCATCGGCATGGATCCGCAGCGCCTGGAACATATGTTCGACGCCTTCCAGCAAGGCGATAGCAGCACGTCACGGCGCTTCGGTGGCACCGGCCTCGGCCTGTCCATTGCCCGCAATTTTGCGCGCAAGATGGGCGGCGACCTGGCTGCCACCAGTCAGCCGGGCGCAGGCTCCTGCTTCACCTTGACCATTCCCCTGGCACTCTCCGACGGCCAGCGGCCTGGGCAGCAAGCCCAGCTCCCGGAGGTCGCCCGCCCCAGCGCCCTCCCGGTGTTGCTGGTAGAGGACAACCCGGTGAACCAGATGGTGATAGAAGGCATGCTGCGCAGCCTGTCCCTCCCGGTAGTGATTGCCGATGATGCGCAACAGGCACTGCAACTGCTCAAGGACCCGAACCAACCCTTCTCGCTGATCTTCATGGATATCCAGCTGCCGGACATGAACGGGTTCGACACCTTCCAGTGGTATCGGCAACACTGTGAGGAGCGTCACCTGCAGCCGCGACCCTGTATCGCGCTGACTGCCAGCGCCTCCGAGGAGGACCGCCGACGCAGCGAACAAGCCGGCATGCAGGGCTTTCTCAGCAAACCGGTCACCCGCAAGGCGCTGCGGGAGGTACTCGACCGCTGGGCCTGACCGCTGCATCAATCCGGCTGATCGACTGGCATTTCGTAACATCCGGGTAATGGATTCATCCGCGGCAACGCGCCACACTGATGCCTCTTCGTCTTTTCAGGAATTCACCAGGCATGAGCGCTGTAGCCGATTACCCGATCACGCTGGAATCACCCTTCACTACCCTGCCCGAACTGCTGGCCCTCAACGCCAGGCACCGGCCCGATCATCCTGCCGTCATCCAGGGGCCTCACCATCTCAGTTACGCCGAACTCGATGCCCAGGTCGATCGAGCTGCCGCGGCGCTGCAACGTGATGGGCTGCAGCCCGGGGAGGCTATTGCCATCTGCGCCGCCAACTCGGCGCCCTACGTGGTTTTATTCCTCGCTGCCCTGCGCGCCGGCATGGTGGTCGCTCCCCTGGCGCCCTCGTCCACCGCCGCCAGCCTGGTGACCATGGTGAAGGATTCCGCAGCGCGGCTGCTATTTGTCGATCAGCCCGTTGCCGAGGCGCTCGAGCCGGTAGCTGGGCAGCTGGAAACCCCACTGCTGCATCTGGATGACAGCCAGCCAGCTACGGGTTTCAACGCGTGGCTGGCGGACACCCCGCCCGCACCGGTCGAGCTAACGCCCGAGACCCTGTTCAATGTGATCTACTCCTCAGGCACCACCGGGGAGCCCAAGGGCATCGTCCATGACCACCGCATGCGCTGGGCGCATATCCAGCGTGGTATCGCCTTCGGCTACGGTCCCGAATGCGTCACCTTGATGTCGACCCCGCTGTACTCCAACACCACCCTGGTGTCCTTTCTGCCGACCATCGGCCTGGGCGGCACCCTGGTGCTGATGAGCAAGTTTGATGCAAAGACCTACCTGGAGCTGGCCGAGCAGCATCGCGCCACCCACACCATGCTGGTGCCGGTGCAATACCAGCGGATCATGAGCCGTGACGATTTCGACCGCTATGACCTGTCCAGTTTCCAGATGAAGTTCAGCACCAGCGCGCCCTTCCATGGCGAGCTCAAGGCGGACGTGCTGGCGCGCTGGCCCGGCGGGCTGGTGGAATTCTATGGCATGACCGAGGGTGGTGGCTCCTGCATGCTGCTGGCCCACCAGTTCCCCGACAAGTTGGACACCGTCGGTCGCCCGCTGGATGGCCATGACATGCGCGTCATCGATGAGGACGGCAACGAGCTTCCCCACGGGGAAATCGGCGAAGTAGTGGGTCATTCTGTGGCCATGATGAGCGGTTACCTGAACAAGCCCGAAAAGACCGCCGAAGCCGAATGGTACGACCACACCGGCAAGCGCTTCATCCGTACCGGGGATGTTGGTCGCTTTGATGAAGAAGGCTTTCTCACTTTGATGGACCGGCGCAAGGACATGATCATCAGCGGCGGTTTCAATATCTACCCCAGTGATCTGGAGGCTATCCTGCGGCAACATCCGGACCTGCAGGAAGTCACTGTCATCGGCGTACCCTCCACCAGTTGGGGCGAAACGCCGGTCGGCTATGGGGTACTCAAACCGGGAGCGGATACCCCCGCGGAGCAGATCCTGCAGTGGTTCAACGGCCAGGTGGGCAAGACCCAGCGCCTGAATCGGCTGATCCTTACCGATGAGTTGCCGCGCAGCGCCATCGGCAAGGTACTCAAGCGGGAACTGCGCGATCAGTTCCACGGAGAGTTCGGCACCCTCGATTGAATTGCCCGTCGTTGCCAGCCAGGGGACAGAAATTTTTGTCCTCGGCTGGCATCACGGGTATCCTCAACGCCTCGCGTCTGCCCGGGTGTGACTTTCACCCCGTTGCAGCAGTCTGAGCTTACGCTGGCGGATTAACCGTTCATCAACCCCCCGCCATGCCGATATAATAGCGCCCCACCGAACGGGGAGAGCAGGAGCCTCTATGTCAAAACAAAATGCGTTCAGCCGGGAAGATCTGCTTAAGTGCAGTCGTGGCGAGTTGTTCGGCCCCGGTAACGCACAGTTGCCAGCCCCCAACATGCTGATGATCGACCGCATCACCCACATCAGCGACACGGGCGGCCGCTTCGGCAAGGGCGAAATCGTTGCCGAGCTGGATATCCATCCCGACCTGTGGTTTTTCGCCTGCCATTTCGAAGGCGATCCGGTGATGCCGGGCTGCCTGGGCCTCGACGCCATGTGGCAGCTGGTTGGCTTCCACCTGGGCTGGCTGGGCTATGAAGGCCGCGGCCGCGCCCTGGGTTCGGGCGAAGTGAAGTTTTTCGGTCAGGTTCTGCCAACCGCGAAAAAAGTCACCTATACCATACATATCAAACGCACCATCAACCGCGCCCTGACCTTGGGCATTGCCGATGGCAGCATGGCGGTCGATGGCCGCGAGATCTACACCGCGGAAGGTCTGCGGGTGGGCCTGTTCACTTCTACTGATAGCTTCTGAGGATCACCACTATGCGTCGTGTCGTGATTACCGGTATGGGCATTGTTTCCTGCCTCGGCCAGGATCTGGAAAGCGTGGCTGCCAGCCTGAAAGAAGGCAAGTCGGGCATTACCTACAACCCTGAATACGCCGAAATGGGTCTGCGCAGCCATGTTTCGGGCAGCGTGAAAATCGACCTGGAGGCTGCCATCGACCGCAAGGTCAAGCGCTTCATGGGCGATGCCGCCGCCTTTGCCTACCTGTCCATGCAACAGGCAATTGCCGACGCCGGCCTGACTGAAGAGCAGATCAGCAACCCGCGCACCGGCCTGATTGCCGGTAGCGGTGGCGCCTCCACCCTCAACCAGATGGAGTCGGTCGACATCCTGCGGGAAAAGGGCGTGAAGAAGATCGGGCCGTACCGCGTGCCGCGCACCATGGGCAGCACCGTTTCCGCCTGCCTGGCGACCCCCTTCAAGATTAAGGGCATCAACTATTCGATCTCCTCCGCCTGCGCCACCAGTGCCCATTGCATCGGCAGCGCCATGGAGCAGATCCAGTTGGGCAAGCAGGATGTGGTGTTTGCTGGCGGCGGCGAAGAGGAGCACTGGAGCCAGTCCATGTTGTTCGACGCCATGGGCGCGTTGTCCACCCAGTACAACGACACCCCGGAAAAGGCTTCCCGTGCCTACGACGCCAAGCGTGACGGTTTCGTCATTGCCGGCGGTGGCGGCATGGTGGTGGTCGAGGAGCTGGAGCACGCCCTGGCCCGCGGTGCGAAGATCTACGCCGAAGTGGTCGGCTATGGCGCCACCTCCGACGGCTACGACATGGTCGCCCCCAGCGGTGAAGGCGCGGTACGCTGCATGCAGCAAGCCATGGCGACCGTCGAGGGCACCATCGACTACCTGAACACCCACGGCACCTCCACCCCGGTGGGCGACGTGGCCGAGCTCAAGGCCATCCGTGAAGTGTTCGGCGACAAGGCACCGAAGATCAGCTCCACCAAGAGCCTGTCGGGCCACTCGCTGGGCGCCGCGGGTGTCCAGGAAGCCATCTACTGTCTGCTGATGATGCGCGACAACTTCCTCGCCGCCTCGGCCAACATCGAAGAGCTGGACGAGAACGCTGCTGATCTGCCGATCCTGCGTGAGCGCCTGGACCAGGCCGTTGACCTGATCATGTCCAACAGCTTCGGCTTCGGTGGCACCAACGCCACCCTGATCCTCAAGCGCTGGAACGGCGCCTGAGACTGATGGCGGGCAGAGCCCTCTGCCCGCCTTCTTTCTTTCCCTTCTTCCGTTACCGCAGCTGCAGAGCAGCCTGCTGCGCGCGCTCCACCCGGCGCGCCAACAGTGCCATGGTAGCGGCGCCTATTCCGCACAGAGTGATCATACCGGTCATCGGTAACGCCGTGCCGTTGTGCAGCGTGCCCACCAGTGCCGATACCACCCCAGCGATGGCGAACTGCAGTGTCCCCATCAGCGCCGAGGCGACCCCGGCCTGGTGTCCGTGGCCCGCCAAAGCGCAGGCCGAGGAGTTGGGCAACACCAGCGCCAGCAAAGCCATGCAGCAGAACAGCGGCACCAGCAGCGGCCACAGCGAGGGCGGTTCGAGCAGCGCCACCGCGGACAGTGCAATGGTGCTGCCCATGAACAGCAAAGTGGTGACTTTCAATAACTGGAGGGGCGTGCGCTTGCGCAGCAGCCGGCTGTTGAACTGCGCCGCCAGTACAAAGCCCGCCGAATTCATGCCGAAGAACCAGCCGTAATGTTCAACCGGCACGCCATACAGCTCGATAAAGACAAAGGGGGAGCCGGCGATATAGGCAAACATCCCAGCCATGGCAATCCCCCCGGTCAGCGCGTGAAACATGAACTGAGGTTCCTTCAGCAGCCGACCATAGCGCCCCAGGGCACTGGACAATCGGCTGGGAGGAAGATGCGCGGGCAGGGTTTCCGGTAACCGGAAGAACACCAGGAAACCGAAGACACCGGCAAAGATCGCCAGGAAGACGAAGATCACCTGCCAACCACCGAGCAGCAACATCCAGCCACCGGCCAACGGCGCCAATATGGGCGCCACCCCCATTACCAGCATCAATTGGGAGAAAGCTCGCGCCGCTTCGATGGGCGTGCAGATATCCCGGACCACCGCCCGGTTGACCACCATGCCCGCGCAGCCACCCAGGGCCTGGGCAAAACGCGCGGCGATCAGCCATTCCAGGCTCGGCGCCAGGGCACAGGCGACCGATGCCACGGTGAACAGACCGATACCAAACAACAGTGGCGGGCGGCGGCCAAAGCGATCCGCCAGGGGGCCATAAAAGAGCTGCCCCAGGGCCAGACCGATGAAATAGGCGGACAGGCTAAGCTGGACGTGCTCGGAATCGGTGGCAAAGGATTGCGCAATGGCAGGGAACGCGGGCAGGTAGAGATCGATGGCCAAAGGCCCGAAGGCACTCAAGCCACCCAGGATGAGAAGCAAGCGTAATGTCATGTAACGTCCAGGAAGCGGGGGCCGAACGACAGCGGGTTCGACGCAAGCGGACATGATGCCAGATCACGCCGAACCAGTTAAACCTTCATCAGGTCATGCTGCCGGTTTAATGCTCATGCAAACGGACATTCAGCTCATCGACAATGGGCGCCCACTCGGCATCTTCGCGAAATTCCTCCTTGAGGAACTGTGACTGACCCGGCGTCCAGAACGGCGCATCGACCAGTTTCACATCCTCGGGCAAGCGATGGCTCGCGATAAAGGCCTCGATATCTTCGGGCGTGGAAGACAGGCCAAGCTGGTCAAACAGGTCACTCAATTGCTTGTTGGGTAATTCCATGGGTAGCTCCTCTGGTTGCTAGTCTTGTATTCATTGAAGCAGAAGTTGCCGTTTGGTTCCGGCTAACTTCCTTTCCTGGCCGTTTACCGGGCGTGACCTGCCCGCGAGGCGAAGGCACAATGGGATTTTTCCCGGGAGTAACTGTGATGGCTGACCGACCTACTCTGGATGACGAAACCCTCGCCTTTGCCGAGCGCATGTTCGACCTGGCCCGCCATGGCGACGCCGAGCAGCTGCAGAACATGCTGAAAGCTGGCCTACCCGCCAACCTGCGCAACAGCAAGGGTGACAGCCTGCTGATGCTGGCCTGCTACAACGGTCACCTGGATGCCGCCCGCGTGCTGCTCGCCCATGGCGGCGACCCGGAGCTGGCAAATGACCGCTGCCAGACGCCCCTGGCGGGCGTCGTGTTCAAGGGCGACATGGACATGCTGGAGCTGCTGCTGACCAGCGGTGCCGATGCCAATGGCTGCCCAACCGGGGGCAAGCCACCCCTGATGTATGCCGCCATGTTCAATCGGGTGGACATGCTGGAGCGCCTGCTGCAGGCCGGCGCCGACCCACAGGCGACCGATGCCGATGGCAAGACGGCGCTCGAACTGGCCCGCACCATGGACGCCGGTGACGCCGTCACCCGCCTCGAACAGCTCTGAGAGATCGGTTGCCCTGCGCGCCGCTCCCGCGCAGGGCTCCATCTGTCACCCAGGGCTTGAAGCGCGGGCGGTAGCGCAGGCAGAATACTGTATGCCCAACCAGCCCACCTCTCCAGCTACCGCGAACCAGCCGGCGCCGTTCTACTACCTGCACAACTTCCGGCAGGCAACGACCTGGCTGCGGCAACGCTATGCCGACCTGCTCAACGACGAGGAACAGGTCTTCCTGACCTGCTTCGATGCCCTGCCCCAGGCCTCGCAGGCGCTGCTGGTCAGGTTGATCATGCGCAAGGGGCCACATTTTCGCAGCAGCCGCCTCAACTATCCGGAAATCGGCGATCTCGACGCCGCCGCCGCGCCCTTGCTGGAACTGGGCTGGCTGGATGATTGCCACCCATTGGGCGCCGCCGAGCTGGGTACCTTGCTGCGCCGGGACGAAATCATCGCGCTGCTGTCTCCCGCGCCTGAGCTGCGCACCCTGCGCAAACCCGAGCTGGTGCAACGCCTGTCGACCGCAACCGAAGCTCGCGGCTTTCACCAATGGTGTCCCGCCAGCCCGGAACGCCTGCTGACGCTGCGGATCGGCGACCTGTGCGAACGCCTGCGGCTGATGTTCTTCG
The DNA here is from genome assembly GCF_000939975.1 of Pseudomonas saudimassiliensis. Taxonomy (GTDB): domain Bacteria; phylum Pseudomonadota; class Gammaproteobacteria; order Pseudomonadales; family Pseudomonadaceae; genus Halopseudomonas; species Halopseudomonas saudimassiliensis. The sequence goes on from NZ_LK391969.1 coordinate 338,959, forward strand.
GCAATCTTTCCCAGGGGTGGGAGGAGTTCGTGCTCGCCGAGCTGGGTATCTTCCGCTACGAGCAAGTGGCGCTGACCCCGGAGTCCCGGGGTTTTTCCTGCCGCCTGGATATCGAGTTGTATCGTCACCTGCACCAGTGCCGCACCCAACTGGAAGCGGGGCAACCCTGCCTGGAGGTACTCGAGTTGCTCGGCCAGCAGGAGTACGCCAATCCCTGGCTGCGCAGCCGCCACGATCGCTTGTTGTTCGACCTCGCCCGCCAATTGGAGCGGGAAGCAGACCTGCAACAGGCCCTGGCGTTATACGCACGCAGCGGCTGGAGCGGTGCCCGCCAGCGGCAGATTCGTATACTCGAGAAGCTGCAGCAGCATGAACAGGCCTGGGCGTTGGTCCAGGATTCCCTCGATGCCCCAGAAAGCGAGGCGGAGCTGCAGCTCGCCCTGCGGGTGCAACGACGCCTGGCGCGCAAGCTCGGCCAGCCGGCTCACCCGCCAGCTGTTGATGGCATCACCACGCGGCTCGACCTGAACCTCCCGGGTCCCCACGCGCTGGGCGTGGAGGCTGCGGTACGCGAGCATCTGGATTCACCCCAGGCTCCCGTGCATTACGTGGAAAACAGCCTGATCACCGGCCTGTTCGGCCTGCTCTGCTGGGACGCCATTTTCGCGCCCCTGCCCGGCGCCTTCTTTCACCCATTCCAGAGCGCCCCAGCCGACCTGCACAGCCCCGACTTCCAGCACCGGCGGCGTCCGCTGTTCGAGCGTTGCCTGGTCCGACTGGACAGCGATGCCTGGCAGCACAGTATCCGCCGTACCTGGCAGGCCAAGCAGGGCATCCAGAGCCCCTTCGTCCACTGGTCGCTGCTGACCGAAACGCTGCTGAACCAGGCTCTACAATGCCTGCCGCCCGCCCACCTGCGAGCCTGGTTCCTGCGCCTGCTGCAAGATATCCGCGCCAATCGCGCCGGCATGCCCGACCTTATCCAGTTCTGGCCCGAGCAGGGCAGTTACCGGATGATCGAGGTAAAAGGCCCCGGTGACCGCCTCCAGGACAACCAGCGGCGCTGGTTGGAGTTCTGCCATCGCCACGACATGCCGGTCGCGGTCTGCCATGTCCAGTGGGCCAACCCGTGAACTACCGCATTGCGGTACGCGCGCTGTGTGAGTTCACCGCCCGGGAAGGCGACCTCGATCTGCGCTTCACCCCGGCACCCAGCGCCCAGGAGGGCATGGCGGGCCACCGGACAGTGGTCGCCCGGCGTGGGCCCGACTACCTGAGCGAGGTCGCCTTGGTCGGCAGCTACCAAGGTCTGCTCGTCGCCGGCCGCGCCGACGGCTATGACCCCGCGCTCAATCTGCTGGAGGAAATCAAGACCCACCGGGGCGACGTCAAGCGCATCCCGCACAATCACCGCCTGCTGCACTGGGCGCAGGTGAAGGTCTATGGCTGGCTGCTCTGCGCGGAGTACGAGTTAGACGAGATCGACCTGGCGGTAGTCTATTTCAACGTACTCAGCCAGCAGGAAACGCCCTACCGCGAACGCTTTGGTGCCGCGAGCCTGCGCGAGTTCTTCGAGCTGCAGTGCCGCCGCTTCCTCACCTGGGCCGAGCAGGAAAGCGCCCACCGCCTGGCCCGCGACGCTTGCCTTGTGCAGCTGCAGTTTCCCTGGCCGTCCTTTCGCACCGGGCAGCGCCAACTCGCCAACCAGGTATACCGCGCCGCCCGGGACGGCCACACCTTGATGGCCCAGGCCACCACGGGCATCGGCAAGACCCTGGGCACGCTCTTCCCGCAGCTCAAGGCCTTTCCCGAGCAGCAGCTCGACCGGCTGTTCTTTCTCACGGCCAAGACGCCCGGGCGCCAGCTGGCCCTGGATGCCCTGGCCAGCCTGCGCGCGCAGCAGCCAGAAATGCCGCTACGCGTACTGGAGCATGTCGCCCGGGACAAGGCCTGCGAATACCCGGAGCGTGCCTGTCACGGCGACTCATGCCCCCTTGCCAAGGGGTTCTACGACAAGCTGCCGGCGGCCCGGGAGGCAGCGCTCGGGCGGCGCTGGCTGACCCGTCAGGCCGTCCGCGACACCGCCCTGGCCCACGGGGTGTGTCCCTACTACCTGAGCCAGGAGCTATGCCGCTGGACCGATATCGTGGTGGCTGACTACAACTACTACTTTGATATGACCGCCCTGCTCTACAGCCTGACGGTGGTGAATGACTGGCGAATAACCCTGCTGGTGGACGAGGCCCATAACCTGATCGACCGGGGCCGCGGCATGTATACCGCTGAGCTCGACCAGGGCAGCTTCAATGCCTTGCGCAAGACGGCGCCCAGCGCACTGAAATCGACCCTGGACCGGGTGAGCCGCCATTGGAACCAGCTGCACCGGGACCAGCAGGACGACTACCAGATCCATCCGACGATCCCGGATCTCTTCGTGCTCAGCCTGCAGAAAGCCGTCAGTGCGATCACCGACCACCTGAGCGACCAGCCGGAGGGCAACGACGCGGCGCTGCTGCGTTTCTATCTGGACGCCATGCTGTTCTGCCGCCTCGCCGATCACCACGGGCCCCACTCCCTGTTCGATATCACCCGGCTTCAGCTCGGCCGTCGCACCCTGTCGACCCTGTGCCTGCGCAACATCGTCCCGGCGCCCTTTCTCCGCGACCGTTTTACCGCCGCCCACAGCAGCACCCTGTTCTCCGCCACGCTCAGCCCCCAGCATTACCATGCCGACTTGCTTGGCCTGCCGGCGGACACCCAATGGCTGGATGTGGAGTCCCCGTTCAGCGCCGAGCAGTTGCAGGTGCGTTTTGTCAGCAACCTCTCGACCCGCTATCAGGACCGCGCCCGCAGCCTGCTGCCCATCGCCCAGGTGATGGCGCAGCAGTTTCGCGAGCGCCCCGGCAATTACCTGGCGTTTTTCAGCAGCTACGCCTATCTGCAACAGGTACTGGATACCTTCCGTGCGAGCTGGCCCGAGATCCCCGTGCGCGAGCAATCACGGCAGATGAATGAAGCACAGCGGGAGGCCTTTCTCGAGGAATTCACCGACGACTCCCGCTGCATCGGTTTCGCGGTGCTGGGTGGCGCCTTCGGTGAGGGGATAGACCTGCCGGGCAAGCGCCTGGTCGGCGCCTTCATCGCCACCCTGGGGTTACCCCAGGTCAACCCGGTCACTGAAGAAGTAAAAAGCCGCATGGAACAGATGTTCGGCCAGGGCTACGACTACGCCTATCTGTACCCGGGTTTGCAGAAGGTGGTGCAGGCAGCCGGACGGGTCATCCGCACCACCGAGGACGAAGGCGTGGTCTGGCTGCTCGATGACCGCTTCGGCCAGCTGGCCGTACGGCAATTATTGCCTCAATGGTGGCAGCCCGAGCGGTACCGACTGGAACACCAGCCTGCGCCAGGCACCAGTCAATCCCTGTTTCCCGGATAGGCATCAGCCGCGCGCTGCAACCAGGGCTCCAATTCCTTGCGGCCGACCTTGCGCCGCTGCGCCTCGGCCAGTTGCTCGAGCATGTAGTCGCGCTTGGCCTGATCCTCGCCCGCCATGGACAGCGCCAGGTCCCGGTTGCTCCAGCGGCGGATGCGCACCATCAACCACCAGTGAAAATACAACCCGCTGAGCACGGCGAAGGCGATGATGAAATATTCCATGGTGTTCAGTACCTGCTTGAAAGGACCGCCGATTCTAGCGCGGGCCCCTGCCACTTTCATCTTCTCCTGTTGGTTGTAGGAGCGCTGCCCCGGCGCGATGCGGGCCCCCAAGCCCGCCGCTTAGCCGGAAAACGTCGCGGCGGGCCGATGAACGCCGGGCCGGGTCGACTTAGCGCTCGACCGCCACCCTTACCACCTTGTTGTACTGACGATGGGCAAACTCGCCGGTGGCCGCGCCCTGCTCATCCATCAACGGAAAGGCATAGCGGGGCGTCATGACGACTTCATAATCCTGACCGTCGCTGGGCCGCACTTCCACTTCCAGGAAGCCGTAGTGCTTGCCGCCGTCGATCAGTTGATTGCCGTTCCAGATTTCCGGCGCATCGCCATGGGCACTCCAGTGGCTGGCCTGGGCTTGGGCTGGCAACTGGTCGAAGGGCACGTAGTCGGTGGTGGGCGCGTAGCCTGGGCCCCGCAGGCCGTCTCCCGCAAAGCCCACGTCCCAGTAATGCACGCCATCGATCTCAACGTACTCGAGCAGCTCATCATGCCCGGCGAGTACCGCGGTCACGCCATAACGCTCGAACAGCTCATGGTAGATGCGCATCGGCTGGCCGGACTGGCTGTCCTCATTGCTGGCGATACCGGCGCTCCCCGACGGCAGACTGTGGACACCGGTCCCGAAGGGTGTGTGGTGGAACTGGACGAAGATCACCTGGCCCCGGGCCTGGGCATCCGCCAGCTCACTCGCCGCCCAGTTCCATTGTTCGCTACCGCGATTGAAATCCGGCACCCGGGACTGAACGCCATCGATGGCCAGGTTGGTATCCTTCAGCGGGTCGCTGTCATCGCCATTGGACGAGTCGAGGGTGATCAGCGTGACCGGACCATAGTCCACCCGGTAGTACCGTTTCTCGTAGCGCTCATCGGTGCCGTAGTTGCGGGGCAACTCCCAGTAGCTGTTCCACTTGTCATAGGAGCGCATCACCGCCGGCGGGGAATAGGAACCGCCCTCGGGATGCCAGTAGTTTTCATGGTTGCCCAGGGCTGGGAAGATCGGCGTGCGGGAGGCAAAGTCACTCCACTCGCCCGCGGCGTGGCGCCAGAACTCATCCCAGTCCAGCTGCCGACCGCCCTTCTCCACCAGGTCACCGGCGATCAGCCAGAAATCCGGTTGGCGCTCCATGGCGTACTGGATATTGGCGCGGTAGCCGGTGGTCTGGTCGACCGGGTACTGCCGGTCGTAGGTCGCGGTATCGGTAGCCAGCTTGTCACCACCGCCGGCCGCAGCGCTGGCCCCCCAGGCCACGGTCTTGCCGGTAGACTCCGGCTCGGTTTCCATGTCGGACATGGCCAGGAAGCGCACGCTGGCACGCTCGCCGATAGCGGGTGCGGTAGTGAACTGCGCCGTCATCGCCGTCTCGCTGCCAGGCTGGCGAACCTCATAGTCATAGCGGGTCGCTGCGCTCAGCCCCTCAACCCGCACCAGATGCCGGTATGGCAACGCCGGCGCCTGCCCATCAACCACCTCGGCATGGATACCACCGACATTCTTATCGCCGTGGATATAAGCTATCTCGCTGTCGCCATAACCCAGTGCCTCGACCAGCTCGGGCGTGGAAGCAAAACGGCCAACCCCCTCCACCACCAGCTCACCCGGCACCTGCGTATCGGTAAACCAGATGACGCTGATGGCGTCGTCAGTCGGGTTCTGCAGGTAGGGCTTCACCAGAACGCGGGTAGCCGGGGCAGTCTCGCCCGGCGGCGTCACGGTTTTATCGCTGGAGGAGCTGGAGCTGTCCAGGCAGGCGGTCAGCCAGAGGCTGGAAGCGGCGACAATCAAGGTCGCCAGGGCGGTCTTCTGCATACGGGTATCTCGGTAGGATTGCGGTGAAGCGCAGCATGGCAGCGCTTCATGTCATCCCTGTTGCACTTCCGAGAACATTTGATACCGCTGGCGGGCCTGCCCCAGCGGCTCCCCGTCAATGCCGAGTCGGCATCGCCGCCGCTTTCGGCTGGTAGAACATCACCACGTTACCCACCAGGATCAGCACCAACCCGAGCACCGCCGCGCCGGTCCACTGATAACCCTCGAACAGCGTCGACATGCCCAGCGCGATCAATGGGAACATCACCGTGGTGTAAGCCGCCGGGCCGGCGCCGATCCGACCGATCAGCGAGAAGTAGGTAGCAAAGCCGATAACCGAACCGATCAAGGCCAGGTACAGCAGCGAGCCGATATAGCCCGGGGTCTGCTCGATGGTGAAGCTGGCCCCGGTGACCAGCGCCAGTACCAGCATGGTCAACGCGCCGTAGCCCATGGCCCAGGCGTTGGTCGACAGCAGGTCGAGTTTACGCTGCTGGAAGCGCACGCTGATCATGTTGCCCAGGGAAAAGCCGTAGGTACCCAGCAGGCTCAGGCCAATACCCAGCAAGGTGCCATTGGACATCTCCCCACCGGTAAGGTCATGCCAGAACAGGCTGATGATGCCGGCGAACCCCAGCAGGTTGGCCAGCATCAACCGCCGGGTAATCCGCCGACCGAAGAAGATCACGCCATTGAGCGCGTTGAACAGGATCGCCAGGGAAAACAGCACCGACTCCAGGCCGCTGTTGATATAGGCATTGGCGGTATAGAAACACACGAAATTGAAGCCGAAGACGCACATCCCCTGCAGCAGGCAGAACAGATGGTCGCCGCGCCCCAGTTTCTGCAACCGTCCACTCAAGCCCAGCACCAGCAGCATCAGGCCGCCGGCGATAGCAAAGCGGTAGAACACCGACACCAGCACCGGCACCGGGCCGGTCTGCATACTGATGGCAATCCAGGTGGTGCCCCAGATCAGCACAGTGGCCGCATATAGAAAAACGTTCATCGATAGTCTCGAAAAAGGCGGAGGTTACCCGGCGCATACGGCCCATGGACACTGGCGTCTGGCGCCGTAGTCGATAAGGACGGAAGGTCGAGCAGGTCAAACTGCCGGAACTAATCCGCTTCGTCAACGACAGAATTAGGAGACTTAATGGCCGGAAAACCGCCGGCCAACCACCTGACTGGAGATGTGACATGCCCTATTGGGAGACCCTCACCGACCGCTCACTCTGGCTGCAACTGGGCCTTCTGGTTGCCGTCACCCTCATCACCTACCTGCTGTTGTCGGTTGCGCTGCGGGTAGTGAGCCGACAGTTGGCACAGCGCAACAAGACGAGCCACTCCCGCTTCTTCCACTTCGCTTCGGAGTTGCTGCGTACCACCAGCCAATTGCTGATCTTCGCCTTCGCCCTGATGATCGGTCTCAAGACGGTGGAGCTGTCACCCCGCTGGGAATCGGCCATGTCCCATGGCTGGTTCATCGTCCTCGCCTTCCAGATCGCGCTCTGGCTGGACAACGCCGTCAGGCTCTGGACCGATAGTCTGACCCGCGATGGCAAGGCGCGCAATCCGGTCACCACGACGCTGCTGGGCATCATCATGCGGATCGTGATCTGGACCATGATGTTGCTGTCGATCCTGGCCAACCTGGGTGTAGATATCACTGCGATGGTTGCGAGTCTGGGGGTGGGCGGTATCGCCATCGCCCTCGCGGTGCAGACGCTGCTCAGCGACATGTTCGCGTCCATGTCCATCGGCATTGACAAGCCGTTCGAAATCGGTGACTTCGTGGTATTCGGCGAGGTGGCCGGCAACATCGAGCACATCGGCCTGAAAACCACCCGCATTCGCGCCTTGAGCGGTGAGCAGATCGTGATCGCCAACGCGGACCTGCTCAGCCAGATAGTGCATAACTACAAGCGCATGAATACCCGCCGCATCGTCTTCACCTTCGGCATCAGCTACCACACCCCCGCCGACAAGGTTCGCGAGGTGGGAGCGCAGGTCAAACGCATCATCGAAGGCGTAGAACAAACCAAGTTCGACCGCGCACACTTTTTCGCCTTCAATGAACACCAGCTGACTTTCGAGGTGGTGCATATCGTCCAGACGGCTGACTACAACCAGTACATGGACATCCAGCAGGAAATCAACCTGCAGCTGCTGCAGGCCCTGCGGGATATGGACGTGGCCTTTGCCTTCCCCATCCGTCAGGTGGAATTCATCGGCGGCGACCTGCCGGAAGTGAAGGTCGCCGGCATGCCGGAAAAAACCGCGGCGGCCAATGGCTCGCCCTACGGCGGTGTTTCCTGATACCCGCTCGACGTAACCCGCGGGATCGGGCAGCATGTGCGCGATTCCGCCTACTGGAGATACCATGAGCACCCTTCGTATGCTGCTGCCCGCCGCTCTGGCGTGCACCCTGTTGGTCGCTGGCTGCGCCAGCACCGGCCCGAGTGTGAACCCCGAAGCGCTTACCGGCCACACCTGGACACTGGTCGAAGCGACCGATGCCGATGGTCGACTGGACACCGCCCTGACCGGCGGCGAACGCCCGCCCATCGAGTTGAGCTTCCATTCCGATCGCCTGGGCGTACGCAACGCCTGCAACGGCATGGGCGGCGATTACCAACTCAAGGGCGACACGCTGGAGATCGGCAACCTGATGCAGACCATGATGGCCTGTGAACCCGCCTTGATGGCCAGGGAGGATGCCATCAAGCAGCGCCTGCAACAGCCGCTACAGCTGCAGTTTGACGAGGCTGGCAACCGGTTGACCCTGCGCAACGGTGCCGGGATCATGACCTTCCAGCCAGCAGCCGCGCAGCCGGCCCCCTGACCCCTCCGGCAGGCCTAGGCCTGCCGACCACTCGTCCTGCAGCCTGAACTCAGCGCATCGCCTCCCATCACATTAATGAACGCCATAGTTATGGCTGATTCACCATCGATGGAGGACTCATGATCAGATTGCGTAACCTCACCTACGGGCTGCTGGCGTTCGGCGCTGCAGCCGCCCTCTACCGCAAGTACACCGACACCCAGCATGCCGCGCCCGCTCGTTTTATCGACGAGGCCATGCTGCAGAGTCTGGGGGAGATCGAGGCGGCCCGGCTCGCACGGGAGCGAACCAACAATGAGCAGGTCAGAATCTTCGCCCGGCAGATGATCGACGACCATACCGCGCTCAATGGCGAACTCGAACGCCTGGCCAGTAACGGTGGCTATCAGATCGCCGGGGCGGGCAGCCTCACCGCCAAAGCCCGCGAGACCCTGGCCAACCTCAAGTCATCACGGTCGTTCGATCGCGCCTACGCCGAACACCAGATCACCAGCCATCGCCAGGCCATCGACCTGTACCGCCGCGGCACCCGCCTGGATGATTTCGACATCGGCAATTTCTCCCGGACCACCCTGGACAAGATGCAGCATCACCTGGTGATGGCCGAGCAACTGGCGGAAGCGGTCAACTCCGGTCTGGCTCCGGCCACCCCGGCCGATGCGGCAGCCACTGCGGAAGTGGACGCGAACGAGGCCGGCCTGAGCAGCGGCAGTCCGCAACAGAATCGCGGCAACGCCACCAACCCACACCATTGATGCAAGGGGGCAACCATGACGCAGACTCCGAAGAAACCCGCCGGCCTGGCCGTATACCTGAACTTCTCCGGCAACTGCCGGGAAGCACTGCAATACTATGCCCAGGAGCTGGGTGGCACCCTGGGCGAGATCCACAGCTACCGTGACGCCCCGGAGGGCACTGGCGTACCCGATGAGTGGCTGGATCAGGTCATGCATGGCGAGGTCACCGTGGCCAACCAGGTCATCATGGGTTCGGACGCCCCGCCCGGCTCTTACGAACCATCACAGGGCATGTTCATCCAGCTCTACTACGATGATGTGCTGACCGCTGAGCAGGCCTACAACCGGCTATCCGATGGCGGCACCACGCGCATGCCGTTTGGCCCGAGCTTCTGGGCCAAGGGCTTTGGCATGTTGACCGACCGCTTCGGCATCGGCTGGGTCATTACCAGCTGCTACATCGAAGCGAAAGACTGGGGTTAACCAAGGGGCGCGCCGGTTCAGACCCGGCGCACCGTTGCCAGCAAGCCGGCGGCAACTCCGAACATGACCGCGAAACTGCGGTTGAGCATGCGCTGCTGGCGCGGTGAGTTCAGCAAGCGCAGCGCCCGCGCCGCCAGGCCGGTGTATCCCGCCATCACCACCAGATCCACTGTTACCATGGTCGCGGTCAATATGAGGTATTGCGGTAGCAGGGGCCGGGCGGGATCGATGAACTGGGGCAGCACCGCGAGAATGAAGATGATCGCCTTGGGGTTGCTGAAGTTGATGACAAAGCCGCGCAGCACCAGACTCAAGGGCCGCCCGATCGGCCGGTGATCCAGCGCCATCACCTGGGGCGGCGCCCACCACTGCCGGACCGCCAGATACAGCAGGTAGGCCACGCCGAACCACTTGATCAGCGCAAAGGCCAATGCCGAAGTGGCCAACAGCGCTCCCACCCCCGCCGCCACTATGATGATCTGCAATACCAGCGCCAACTGCAGCCCCAACGCATTCCAATAACCCCTGGCAAAGCCGTAGTTCATGCCACTGGCCATGGACGCCACCGCCCCGGCGCCCGGTGACAGGCTGATGATCCAGCACGCAAGAAAATAGGCCAGCCAGATGTCGAGGTTCATGGGAGGTTCCGGTCGAAAGAAGCGACGGATTCTAGCAGGGTTGCAAGGGGATGGTGACGAAGCCCCAAAACTGTATAAAAAACCAGTATACTGTCGACCGTCCGCGGCAGCGCTGCCGCCGACCCAACGAATCATCTTCAAGCCAGGGGTAAACAATGGCCGTTGAAATAGTCTACCGAAGCAGCAGAGACCCGGAGCGCCTGTTCATGGATAAAGCCGAAGCCGACCGTCACGACAAGATGCTAGAGCTGGCCGAGCTGCTGAGCGAGGTCCTGCGCCAGGCGGTACCGTCACTTACCGAAGCGCAGTCGGAAGAAGCAGGCATCTACATGGCCAGGCACCGCGAACTGTTCGCCAAGGCCTTCAAGAGTTCGCCCGATGCCCTGGCGCCGCTGTTGGAAGAGGAGCCGGCCTGAAGCCGGTTGCACCCTCAACAACAGCCTTGCGTAAAACCGGGTAAAAGCGTCTTTACAAAACGCCCCTCCGCTCCGCCATGCCCTATGCTCGGTCTCGTGTGGGCAGGCTTTATGCCGAAGCGGCCGAGCAAGGCTTTCGTAAAAGGAAGTTTCTTGCCGGAATTTCGGGCATCGGCGCTGCTCTAAGCATTATCAGCGCGAGGGTACCCGTCATGAAATTACGCCACCTGTTTGTCAGCATCTGCGCCGCAGCGGCGTTGCTGGGCTCCTTGGCCCAGGCCGCGCCGGGACCCTTTGCACCCGGGAAATCCCAGGATCACCGCCGGAGCTTCCAGCACCATCAGCAACAGCGGGATCATCACCGTGACCAGATGTTGCGCCGGGACCACAATCGCCATGGCCAGCAGCACCCGGGTTCGGGCTACCGGCCCCGTGACCATGCGCTGCCCCCCGGGCATCGGCAGATCTATCAGCAACGACACCAGTACCGCGCACCCGACCGGGACCAACTGCGCCGCCAGATATATCAGCAGCGCCATAATATGGGCCGCGGTCCGGGCAGGCCACCCCGCTCCCATCTGATCATCGGCCGGCCGATCCCCCATGGTTGGAGCCAGCGGGTGCCGCATCAACACGTTCGCCACCTGCCACAGTATCCGGGCTACGAATGGCATCGGGCAGGCAGTGACCTGGTGCTGGTCGCAGTCACTACCGGCCTGATCTACACCGTCGTGGAAAATGTCCTGAACTGAGCCAGCGGCGACCCGCCGCTCTTGCGGTGTGCTGGGGCTGCCCCTACCATCTGGCGGTTCCCTTCGCCCCTGGATGCCCATGAAAGCCCCAGCCAAACGTCCGGCCTTCCTGTTGTTCTTTCCCCTCGCCGCCCTGCTGGCTGCGCTGACCGTACCGCTGTCGGTCTGGGCGGTGTTGTCGGGCAGCGGCTGGCCGCCCGGTTTGCTCGGCAGTGGCCATGGGCATGAAATGGTCTTCGGCTTCGCCCTGGCCTTGATTGCGGGGTATACCCTGGGCAATCAGCCGCAGTCGGTGCTGTATCCCCTGGTGGGCCTCTGGCTGGCGGCCCGCCTGGCCTGGATGCTGATACCCGACAGCTGGCTCGCCCTGCTGCTCTCGCCGGCCTTCGCCCTGCTGCTGGCCTGGCATGTGGTGCCCCGCTTCAACGCCGCGAAGAAGTGGCGCAACCGGATTACCGGCCCGCTGATACTGACCGTCTGCCTGCTGCCCTTGGCGTGGCTGGGGCTTCTTGCCGCGTGGCGCTACTGGCCGGACCTGGCGCGCGGCCTCGAGTTCAGCGCCGGCCGCCTGTTGCATGCCGGGGTGCTCTGCCTGTTACTGCTGATGATGTTCATGGGCGGGCGCATCATTGCGCCGGCAGCGACCGTCACCCTGGAGCGCAAGGGGATCGAGCCCAGGGCCCGCCTGCAGCCGCATATGGAATCGGCCCTGATCATACTGCTGGGCCTGGCTATCCTGCCGTTGTTGTTACCGGGAGTGGATAGCAGCCTGGCTTATCGCTGGTCCGGCCTCTGCCTGCTGGCAGCGGCCGGTGTGCTGGCGGTACGCTGCTGGCGCTGGGAGTTGTGGCGCTGCATTGAGCGCCCTGACCTGCTGGCCTTCGGTATCGGCTACGCCTGGCTGGCCGTCGGTAGCCTGCTCTGCGGTGTTGCCTTCCTCGGCCAACACGCCGCTGCCCCGGCCCTGCATCTGATCACCATTGGCGGGTTGGGTACCTTGTCTACCGGGGTCATGTTGCGGCTGTACTTCCAGCGCGCCAGCAAGACGCCACCGGGCACGGGCTGGGTCTGTTGCATCACCACGCTGGTCGCCATCGCGGCGCTGAGCCGCTTTGCCAGCGGCCCCGCTGCGTTCGGCCAGCCAATCCTGCTATGGATCTCCGCGGCCAGCTGGGCGCTGGCCTATATTGCCTTGCTGGCAAAGATGCTTGAGTTGAACCATCGGCTGCGCTAGCGCCCGTTAACGGGCGGTGCCAGGGCTATCGGCGCGGGTCCAGGTGGAGGTCCGGCCAAAGATCGGCGCCCCGACAAAACCACGCAGCTTGAGCACATCGGCGCCGTCCAGGGTCATCTTGCCCTGATAGGTCTTGCCGCTTTCCGGGTCGTAGACCTTGCCGTTTTCCCAGGTCTTGCCGTCACCGGCGGACTGCATGTCCCAGAGGATGCGCAGGCCTTCCACTGGGCGGTCGCGCAGGCTCTCGTCGGGGTTATGCTGGTCGCGCTTGGGTTGTCCATCGGCGGCCAAGGGCTCGGCCAACCACACCAGTTCGCCACACAGCTTGTCGCCACAGGGGCTGACCTGCACCTGCCCCTGATTGTCTTCGGTATTCCACAGCCCGACCGGCTCGGCCGAAGCTTGCGCACTGAACAACATCCCGGTTACCAAGGCGGATACGCCTAACACTTGTTGCAGACCTTTCATGGATCGATTCCTTTATGTCGAGCGGCCATTCTACGACAGGATAACCAGCCGGTTGGGCAGTTCGTTGCGTTGCTGAGTGGCCGGCACGGCACGCTGCAGCTCCGCTCCGCATGCCTCGATACAACCCAGGAAGCCCTCCAGCGTCTGGCCCTGCCGTACCTTCTGGGTGAAGTCAGCGATGATGGACTGCCAAACGCTATCATCAATACGCTGGGAAATGCCCCGATCCACCATGATTTCCACATAGCGCTCGGCTTCCGAGACGAAAATCAGCATGCCGGTTGCGCCAGAGGTATGGTGCAGCCCAAGCTGCACGAATTGCCGGTGAGCCAGATTACAGGCCCGCCAATGCCGTACCGAGCGCGGGATCAAGCGGGTGGTGAGGCTGGGAATCCGAAATACCATGGCCAGCACGACGAACGTCAGCCACTGGGCCAGCAGCAGTTCACCGCTGCTCCACCAGCCGGTCGCGACCAGCACGATGCCCGGCACCAGCAGGGCCGCTAGCCCCGCCCATAGCAAGGGTATGTAGTGATAATCGTCCGCCCGCGCGGCCAGTACCGTCACCACTTCGGCATCGGTATGCTGCTCGATGCGGTCAATGGCGGCAGCAACCTGTTGCTGTTGATCCTGCGTTAAAAGCGTCATTGTCTTTCCCTTGTCTGCATCACCATCCACCCGAGGCACCGCCGCCACCGAAGCCGCCACCACCCCCGCCGAAGCCGCCGCCCCCCATGCCACCCATGCCGCCACCCCGGCCCATGCCACCAAGCAAGGCGCCCGCCAGCACCGCCCGGCCGAAGCGCCCGCGTCCACCGCGACCGCCGCCAATGAGAAACAGGATGATCATGAAGAAAAACGTCAGCCCGCCGATCAGCGGCGCTGGCGGCCGTTCGCCCACCACCGGGGTGGCGGAGCGCAGCGGGTCACCGCCCAGCACCTGGATCATCGCCTCGGTACCGGCGACGATCCCGCCTTCGAAATCACCGCGCCGAAACGCCGGCGCAAGAATCTGGTTGATGATGATCGATGACTGCGCGTCGGTGAGCCGGTCCTCGAGGCCGTAACCGACCTCGATACGCATGCGGCGGTCATCCCAGGCGACGATCAAAAGCGCGCCATTGTCCTCCCCCTCCTGGCCGATGCCCCAGGTCCGCCCCAATTGAACACCGAATTCCTCGATGGTCCGCCCCTGGAGGTCGGGTACCGTCACCACCACGACCTGCTCGGTGGTTGCCTGTTCATGACCGGCCAGCATCTGGGTGAGCTGTGCTTCCACCGGCGCGCTGAGCAATTCCGCCTGATCAACCACCCGCCCGGTCAACGGCGGGAAGGTGGGCTCGCTCGGCGCCTGCTGGGCCGCCGCTCCCCCAACCCAGAACAGCAGCCCCAGCGTCAGTATCTGCGCGAATTTCATTCGAACTGCACCTGCGGCGCCTGCTCGGCGTTCTCGGTGGTCGCCTCGAAGTTTTCCCGGATCGGCATATCGCTATACAGCACGCTATGCCAGATACGGCCAGGGAAGGTGCGGATCTCGGTGTTGTACTGCTGCACCGCGCTGATGTAATCGCGCCGGGCAACGGCGATGCGGTTTTCCGTGCCTTCGAGTTGCGACTGCAAGGCGAGGAAGTTCTGGTTGGACTTGAGGTCCGGATAGCGCTCTGATACCGCCATCAATCGGCTCAGCGCGCCGGTCAACTGGGCCTGGGCCTGTTCGAAGGCCTGCATCTTGGCTGGATCATCCAGATCATCCACCGAAACCTGGATGGAGGTCGCCCGAGCCCGGGCTTCAACCACGGCGGTCAGCGTTTCCTGCTCCTGGCGCGCGAAACCCTTCACGGTTTCCACCAGGTTGGGGATCAGGTCGGCGCGGCGCTGATACTGGTTCTCCACCTGCGCCCAGGCGGACTTCACCTGTTCATCGTAGCGGGGAATATTGTTGATGCCGCAGCCCACCAACAAGCTGCCCATGAGCACCAGGATCGCTACCTGCCAGATACTGCGGAATGATGTCGGAGCCATGTTCTATCCCATCCATTGACGTTGTATAAGTGACCTTCGGGCGATACGGGAGTTCAGCGTTTGCTACCGTTGCCGCCTGGCTTCACCACCCACTCCGGGTCCTCGAACTCGCCGATCGGGCGAATCTCGCAGAACGGCGCGGCACTCCTGATGATCGCCGCCACCGTCGGGTCATGCTGCCCTTCCATGGCATCCCGTTGCGCCTTGCTGTCCCAGCTGGCGATGGCGATCAGGGTATCGGGATCATCGGTCTTGCGGTGCAGTTCGGTGCCCCGGGCACCCGGCGCGCGCTGGATGATTTCGCTGGCTCGCACCCAGGCATCAGCGTATTCCTCAGCTGTGTGCCCTGCCTTGATATGTACCTCGAAGATGTATTTCATGCCTGCCCCCTTCGCAAACGGGCCGAACCAAACGGCCCCGTAGTCAGTCTAGGCAATAGAACCGGGAACGCACCCCGGTGCAGGCAAGCGGTGGACTTGTCTGCTTTACTGAAGCTACATCACTTTGTGAAGGAGAGAGCAATGAGCTGGATCGTTTCCCTGATTATTGGTGGCATCGTCGGCTGGCTGGCCAGCATCATCATGAAAACCAACGCGCAGATGGGCATCATTGCCAACGTTATCGTCGGCATCATCGGGTCCATGCTCGGCTTCTGGATCGCCGGCATGCTGGGCTTTGCGGAAGGGGGTGCGATCATCCGCTTCATCATTTCCATCGCCGGCGCGGTATTGCTCATCTTCATCCTCAGGGCGCTGGGTTTCTTCAAGAAAGCCTGAGCCCGGGCCGGTAGCGGGTGTAGCGCCTCGGCGCTACGCCTTCGGCCCATCTGATGACCTCCCCCCGCCAAACAGGTACAATTACCGGCTTTGACCTGTCACCCAACAGAAGCCGAGTCCCATGTCCAGCAACGCCGATTCCCGCCAGATCCTCGTCACCAGTGCCCTGCCCTATGCCAACGGTTCGATCCATCTGGGGCACATGCTTGAATACATCCAGACCGACATCTGGGTGCGTTTCCAGAAGCTGCGCGGCAATCAATGCATCTACGTCTGCGCGGACGACGCCCATGGCTCGGCGATCATGTTGCGCGCCGAGAAGGAAGGCATCACCCCCGAACAGCTGATTGCCAACGTCAAGGCAGAGCACACCGCCGACTTCGCGGACTTCCTGGTGGATTTCGATAACTATCATTCCACCCACTCCGAAGAGAACCGTGAACTGTCCGAGCTGATCTACGGCAAGCTCAAGGCGGCCGGGCATATCAACACCCGCTCGGTGACCCAGTACTTCGATCCGGAAAAGGGCATGTTCCTGGCCGACCGTTTTATCAAGGGCACCTGCCCGAAATGCGCGGCCGAGGACCAGTACGGTGATAACTGCGAGAAGTGCGGCGCGACCTACGAGCCCACCGAGCTGAAGGACCCGCGCTCGGCCATCTCGGGCGCCACGCCGGTACTGAAGGAGTCCAAGCACTTCTTCTTCGCCCTGCCCGACTTCCAGGACATGCTCAAGCAGTGGACCCGCAGTGGTACCCTGCAGGACGCCGTGGCCAACAAGATTGCCGAGTGGCTGGAGTCTGGCCTGCAGGAGTGGGACATCAGCCGCGACGCGCCCTACTTCGGCTTCGAGATTCCCGGTGAGCCGGGCAAGTATTTCTACGTCTGGCTGGACGCCCCGGTCGGCTACATGGCCAGCTTCAAGAACCTTTGCGCCCGCCGTCCTGAATTGGATTTCGATGCGTTCTGGGGCAAGGACTCCACCGCCGAGCTGTATCACTTCATCGGCAAGGACATCATCAACTTCCACACCCTGTTCTGGCCGGCCATGCTCGAGGGCGCCGGCTTCCGCAAGCCGACCGCGGTCAACGTGCATGGCTACCTGACGGTCAACGGGCAGAAGATGTCCAAGTCCCGCGGCACCTTCATCAAGGCCCGCACCTACCTGGACCACCTGTCGCCGGAATACCTGCGCTACTACTACGCCGCCAAGCTGGGCCGGGGCGTGGAAGACCTGGACCTGAACCTGGAAGACTTCGTGCAGAAGGTCAACTCCGACCTGGTCGGCAAGGTAGTCAATATCGCCAGCCGCTGCGCAGGCTTCATTCACAAGGGCAACAGTGGCGTGATGGTCGCGGCCAACCCGGCGCCGGAACTGACCGACGCCTTCATCAGCGCCGCCCCGTCCATTGCCGAGGCCTACGAGAAGCGCGACTTCTCCCGCGCCATGCGCGAAATCATGGCCCTGGCCGACAAGGCCAACGCCTGGATCGCCGACATGGCCCCCTGGGCACTGAACAAGCAGGAAGGCAAACAGGATGAGGTGCAAGCAATCTGCTCTTTGGGCATCAACCTGTTCCGCCAGCTGGTCATTCTGCTCAAGCCGGTGCTGCCGACCCTGGCGGCCGACGCTGAGGCCTTCCTGAATGTTGAACCGCTGTGCTGGAACGACCTGGGCACGATGCTGGCGGACCATCAGTTGAACGCGTTCAAGCCGCTGCTCACGCGCATCGAACCTGCCAGAATCGATGCCATGGTGGAATCCTCCAAGGAAGACCTGGCCGCCACGGCCACCGATACCGACACCGCTCCGGCCGGTAATGGCGAGCTGGAAAAGGATCCGCTGGCGGATGAAATCGACTTCAACACCTTTGCCGCGGTGGACCTGCGGGTGGCGCTGATCGAGAAGGCCGAGTTCGTCGAAGGCGCCGATAAACTATTGCGCCTGACCTTGAACATCGGCGACGCCACGCGCAATGTTTTCTCCGGCATCAAGAGCGCCTACCCCGATCCGAGCAAGCTGGAGGGCCGGCTGACGCTGTATGTGGCCAACCTCGCGGCGCGCAAGATGAAGTTCGGCGTATCCGAAGGGATGGTGCTGGCTGCGGGGCCGGGTGGCGAGGAAATCTACCTGCTGAGCCCGGATCAAGGGGCCAAGCCGGGGCAGCGAGTGCGCTGATCCGGTTGGGGAAAGGGGGGATTTGCGTGCCCCCCAACCACCAACGAGACCACCCATGACTGAATTTCTCCTGATTCTGCTCAGCACCGTCCTGGTGAACAATTTCGTGCTGGTGCAGTTTCTCGGGCTGTGTCCGTTCATGGGCGTGTCCGGCAAGCTGGAAACGGCCATCGGCATGTCGATGGCCACTACCTTCGTGCTGACCCTGGCCTCGATCCTCAGCTACCTGACGTACCAGTACATCCTGCTGCCCTTCGAGCTGGAGTTTCTGCGCACCATTTCCTTCATCTTGGTGATCGCCGTGGTGGTCCAGTTCACCGAAATGGTCGTGCACAAGACCAGCCCCCTGCTGTACCGCGTGCTGGGCATCTTCCTACCGCTGATCACTACCAACTGCGCGGTGCTGGGCGTAGCGCTGCTGATCACCAATCGAGCCGAGCAGACTTTCCTCAAGGCGGCCACCTACGGTCTCGGAGCGGCGCTGGGGTTTTCCATGGTGCTGATCCTGTTTGCCGGCCTGCGTGAACGGCTGGCCATCGCTGACGTCCCTGCCCCCTTCCGTGGCGCTGCCATCGGCATGATCACTGCCGGACTCATGTCCCTGGCGTTCATGGGCTTTACCGGGCTGATCAGGATCTGAGCATGTCGATCGTTGTCACTGCAGTGCTCATTCTGCTGGTACTGGCGTCGATCTTCGGCGCGCTGCTGGGCTATGCGGCGATCCGCTTTCGGGTCGAGGGCGATCCCATCGTCGAGCAGATCAACGCCCTGCTGCCCCAGACCCAGTGCGGCCAATGCGGCCACCCGGGCTGCAAGCCCTACGCCGAGGCGATCGCCAATGGCGAGCCAATCAACAAATGCCCGCCGGGCGGCGAAACCACCATCCAGGCGCTGGCCGATCTGCTGGATGTGGAAGTGCTGCCCCTGGATGGCGAGCATGGCGAGGAGAAGCCGCGCACGGTCGCCTTTATCCGCGAGGCCGAATGTATTGGCTGTACCAAGTGCATCCAGGCCTGCCCGGTGGACGCCATACTAGGGGCGGCCAAGCACATGCATACCGTCATCATCGATGAATGCACCGGCTGTGACCTGTGCGTGGAGCCCTGTCCGGTGGATTGCATAGACATGATCCCCGTCCCCGTTACACCGCAGAACTGGGCCTGGGATTTGCCGCGCCCGGCCTATCAACTGCTTGCCACCGACTCCCCGCGAGGCGCTCGCTGATGTCTGCACAGCCCCGCATCTGGGATATTCCCGGCGGCATCCACCCGCCCGACAACAAGGCCCAATCCACTGGCCGCGGGCTGGAGCAGATGCCGCTGCCAGCCAGGCTGGTGTTGCCGTTGTTGCAACATATCGGCAACCGGGCGGTACCGCTGGTGCAGGTCGGCGAGCGGGTGCTCAAGGGCCAGTTGATCGCCGAGGCCAATGGTCCGCTCAGCTGTCCGCTGCACGCACCTACTTCCGGAACCATCAGCGCCATTGCACCTGCGCCCTACCCCCATGCCTCGGGTCTAGCCGAACCGGCCATCATTCTGGAATGCGATGGACAAGAGGAATGGACGGCGCTGGAATCAATGGCCGACTACCGCGCCAGGGAGCCCCTCGAACTGCTCGACCATATCCGCGGCGCCGGCATCAGCGGGCTGGGCGGTGCCGGCTTTCCGACCGCGGTCAAGCTGGCCTCACGCCCGGACCACCAGATCGACACCCTGATCATCAATGGTAGCGAGTGCGAACCCTACATCACCGCCGACGACACGGCCATGCGCTACCGCGCGCCGCAGATCATCGCCGGTATTGAAGTGTTCATGCATATCCTCAAGCCAGAGCAGGTGCTGATCGGGATCGAGGATAACAAGCCGGAAGCGATCCAGGCCATGCGTGAGGCGGTGGGCGGACGCCCGATGCAGGTCGTGGTGATTCCCACCAAATACCCGTCCGGTGGCGAAAAACAGCTGATCCAGATCCTCACCGGCAAGGAGGTGCCCAGCGGCGGGCTGCCCGCCGACCTGGGCATACTCTGCCAGAACATCGGCACGACCCTGGCAGTGCATGATGCGGTAGTACTCGGCCGCCCGCTGATCAGCCGCATCACTACCCTGACCGGCGCCGCGCTGGAGCGCCCGACCAATGTCGAGGCGCTGATCGGCACGCCGATAGCGGACCTGCTGGCCTTCGCTGGGCTGCGCCAGGAGCGACTCCAGCGCCTGGTCCTGGGTGGCCCGATGATGGGCTTCACCCTGCCCGACAGCAGTGCGCCTATCATCAAGACCAGCAACTGCGTGCTGGCCGGCACCAGCGAAGAACTGCCCCCGCCGCCCCCAGCGCTGCCCTGTATCCGCTGCGGCCTGTGCGCCGAAGCCTGTCCGGCGCAATTGCTGCCCCAGCAGCTGCACTGGTTCGCCATGGGCAAGGATTACGAACAGCTGCAGCGCCAGAATCTGTTCGACTGCATTGAATGCGGCGCCTGCGCCTACGTCTGCCCCAGCAGCATTCCACTGATACAGTACTTCCGCGCCGGCAAGGCGGAGATCCGCACCATCGAGCTGCAGCACAGCCGGGCCGAACACGCCCGGCAGCGCTTCGAACAACGCCAGGAGCGCCTGCAACGCGAAGCCGAACAGCGGGAGCTGGAGCGCCAGGCCCGGGCCGAGAAGGCCGCCCGCGCCAAGGCTGCCCGGGAAGCCCAGGCCGCCCAACCGCAAACCGCAACAGCTGAACCCGGCCCAGTGGCTAAGCCCGCCACGCCGGATCTGGCCCGTATCCAGACTGCCAAGGCCCAGCTCAGCCCCGAGCACAAACAACTGAAGGTGGCTGCAGCCGCTGCGCGCATGGCACTGCAGAAGGCGCGTAAACAGCTGCAGGCCAACCCGGACAATGCTGCCCTGCAGGCGCAGATCCCCAAGCTGGAGCAGGCGTTTGAACAGGCCCAGCAAGCCTTCGATGAGCACGTCGCCAAGGAGACGCCCTGATGGTCGCCATCAGCTCGCCCCACGCCCGGGGCAGCAACCGCACCCGCACCATCATGCTCCAGGTGCTGGGCGCGACCCTGCCCGGCGTTACCCTGATGACCTGGTTCTTCGGCTGGGGCACGCTGATCAATATCCTGCTGGCCGGCAGCTGCGCACTGGCGGTGGAAGCCGCCATCCTGCGCCTGCGCCAGCGACCGGTCGGCTTTTATCTCAACGACGGCAGCGCCCTGGTCACCGCCTGGCTGCTGGCGCTCGCCTTGCCGCCCTATGCACCCTGGTGGCTGGTGCTGGTCGCCACCAGCTTTGCCATTGTTTTCGGCAAGCACCTGTATGGCGGCCTCGGGCAGAATCCCTTCAACCCGGCCATGCTCGGCTATGCCATGGTGCTGGTGTCCTTCCCGCTGGAAATGACCAGTTGGCCGGTGTGGCGCGGCATCGAGGACCTGCAGCCGGCATTTACCCCCACCCTGGGCCTGCTGGAAGGATTGCAGCGCGTATTCGCCCCCGGCAGCCTGCCGGCGGACGGCTGGAGCAGCGCCACCGTGCTGGATCTGCTGAAAAACAACACGGCGCTGACCATGGCCGAGCTGCAGCAAGCGCAACCGGCCTTCGGCGGCCTGGCCGGCCGCGCCTGGGAGTGGGTCGCCCTCGCCTACCTCGCCGGCGGCCTGTACCTGCTATACCAGCGTATCTACAGCTGGCACGCCCCGGTGGGCATGCTCGGCGCCCTGGCGGTGATGAGCCTGCTGTTCTGGAACGGTTCCGGCTCGGGTTCCAACGGCTCACCGCTGTTCCATCTGCTCGGCGGCGCGACCGTGCTCGGGGCCTTCTTCATTGCCACGGACCCGGTCACCAGCGCCACCAGCAACCGCGGCCGACTGGTGTTCGGCATCGGCATCGGTATCCTGGTCTACGCCATCCGGGTGTGGGGCAACTACCCCGATGCCGTGGCCTTTGCCGTGCTGCTGATGAATCTCTGCGCGCCCACCATCGATTACTACACCACCCCACGCACCTATGGCCATCGCAAGGCCAAGCGCGGCGTGGGCAAGGGAGCGGAATGACATGGACCCGGTGACCACGCCCAGCCGCTCGGTACTACGCAACAGTCTGATCCTCGGCCTGTTCGCCATTTTCACCGTGGGGCTGATCGCTATTACCCAACAGGGCACCGCCCAGCGGATCATTGCCGAACAGCAACGCATGCAGATGCGCGCCCTCAACGAGATCCTGCCCGACGACCAGCATGACAACGACCTGCTGAATGACAGCTTTACGGTCGATGACAGGAAATACCTGGGCTTGCCCGCCCCCGCTACCGCCTGGCGTGGGCGCAACGCCGGCAAGGTCAGCGCGGTGATCCTGCCGGTGGTCACCATGGACGGCTACAGTGGGCGCATCGATCTACTGGTAGGTATCCGCGCCAACGGCGAGCTGGCTGGCGTGCGGGTGGTCAACCATCGGGAGACCCCGGGCCTGGGCGACAAGCTGGAGCTGGCCAAGGCCGACTGGATTCTTGATTTCAACGGTAAAAGCCTGGCCATACCCGCCCCCGAGCGCTGGGCGGTCCGCAAGGATGGCGGCGACTTCGACCAGTTCACCGGCGCTACCATCACTCCCCGCGCGGTGGTACAGGCGGTACACAGGGCGCTCATCTATTTCAGCGAGCACCGTGAGGTCCTGCTGCAACTGACGCCAGAGGAGCTTGCCCGTGGCTGAGAAGAAACTCTCCAAACTGACCGCCGATGGCCTGT
This sequence comes from Pseudomonas saudimassiliensis, assembly GCF_000939975.1. Taxonomy (GTDB): domain Bacteria; phylum Pseudomonadota; class Gammaproteobacteria; order Pseudomonadales; family Pseudomonadaceae; genus Halopseudomonas; species Halopseudomonas saudimassiliensis. The sequence continues at coordinate 361,765 of NZ_LK391969.1, forward strand.
GGCATAACAACCCCGGCCTGGTACAACTGCTTGGCTTGTGCCCCCTGCTGGGCGTCAGCAGTACCACGGTCAACGCCCTGGGGCTGGGCATCGCCACCATGCTGGTACTGGTCAGCTCCAACGTCGCCGTGTCGCTGATCCGTAGCGCTGTGACCGATGCCGTGCGCCTGCCCGCCTTCGTCATGATCATCGCCGCGGTCACTACCTGTATCGAACTGCTGATGCAGGCCTATACCTACGAGCTGTTCCTGATCCTCGGCATCTTCATTCCGCTGATCGTGACCAACTGCGTCATCCTCGGGCGCGCCGACGGTTTTGCTGCAAGGAACCCGGTGCTGCCCGCCGCCGTCGACGGCTTCATGATGGGGTTGGGCTTCGCACTGGTGTTGCTCGTCCTGGGGATGCTGCGGGAATTGGTCGGTCAGGGCACGCTGTTCGCCGACATGCACCTGCTGCTTGGACCTATCGCCGCCGACTGGACCTGGGTGGTCTTCACCAATTACAAGGAGGTGCTGCTGGTCGTCCTGCCCCCCGGCGCCTTCCTGGTCATGGGGCTGCTTATCGCCCTGAAGAATGTCATCGACGCGCATATCAAGGCCCGCGCCGCCCTGCGCAGCAGCGCCCCGGCGGCCAGCGGCAGCAAGCGTGTGCGGGTTACCGGAACCATCAACTGATCATGAACAAAGAAAAACGCTACGAGATCTTTCGCCGCCTGCGGGAAGACAACCCCCACCCCACCACCGAGCTGAACTTCAACTCCCCCTTCGAGCTGCTGATCGCCGTGATCCTCTCGGCCCAGGCGACGGACGTGGGCGTCAACAAGGCCACGGACAAGCTGTTCCCGGTGGCCAATACCCCCGAGGCCATCTACGCCCTGGGAGTCGAGGGGCTCTCGGAATACATCAAGACCATCGGCCTGTTCAACAGCAAGGCCCGGAACGTGATCGAGACCTGCCGCCTGTTGATCGAGCAGCACGGCAGCCAGGTGCCGGAGAACCGCGAAGCCCTCGAGGCCCTGCCCGGCGTCGGCCGCAAGACCGCCAACGTGGTGCTCAACACCGCCTTCGGCCACCCGGTCATGGCCGTGGACACCCATATCTTCCGCGTCAGCAACCGCACCGGTATCGCCCCCGGCAAGACGGTGCTGGAAGTGGAGAAGAAGCTGATGCGCCATGTGCCGAAGGAATTTCTTCTCGATGCGCACCACTGGCTGATACTCCATGGCCGCTATGTCTGCCGCGCACGCACCCCGCAATGCGGCAGCTGCCGGATCGAAGACCTGTGCGAGTACAAGCACAAGACCTCCGATTGACAGGGCGCGGCGTTTTCTATCAGACCATAAAAAAAATCTATTTCCGCTTCCCCACGACTCTCGCTATAAGGTGCGCAAATGGCATCTTCAATAGTGGAGCGGAGTTATGGCCAAAGCGAAAACCGATATTGAACTGGATGAAGACGACTTCCTCGTCGAGGATGATGACGCCCCCGAGACCGAGACGGGTAACACCAAGGCCAGTCTCACCAAGCGCCGCCAGATCGATAATTATCTGGAGGAACGGCGCCTGCAGAAGCAGCTGTCTGACTACGATTTCGACCTGGATTAACCCGATAGAACAGCTCGATCAGGGCCATTGAAAGGCTTTTATTCAGAGCGGTAGATGGCGCACGTAAGATGTGGCGAATAGAAACTATTCCCATTTGGAGTGCGCCATGACCAAAACCCTCACCTTCGCTGTAATGCATTTCACCATCGCCTTCGGGGTGGTCTATCTGCTGACCGGCAGCGTTCTGCTCGGTGGTGCGGTGGCATTGATCGAGCCAGCACTCAATACCATCGCCTTTCATTTCCACGAAAAAGTCTGGAAGCGTATCGAGCGTCGCCGCCTGGTTGACCCGGTGCTCAGCCTACCGCCGGTATTTCGCGGCTAACTGGCATATTGCCGCTGTATTGAGGAACTAAACGGCAGCAACTTGGGTATAGTTCATGAAGCCAACCGGGAATGTGCGCTCATGAATCGATGTCTCCTGTTCTGCCTTACGCTGCTAACCCTGGGCAACCTTGCCCATGCCAATGATGACTTTGTCTACCCCGTGGAGAACCCCTTCCTGGCCACTATCGCCGGCACGCCTTCCGTGCTCGTCGCGCCGGTGCCAGAAGAGGTAGACGTACGGCAGACCGATCTTGCCGTTACCGTGATTCCCGAGCGCAAGTTGCCGCCGGTGCTGTCACGCTACCAGCAGCTGCATTACCGCCTCGCCTGGCAGGACACCCCTGCCCCGCTGGTATTTCTCATCGCCGGTACCGGCTCGAGCTACAGCAGTCCCCGCCTGGATTACCTGAAACGGGTGTTTTGGCAGGCGGGCATGCATGTGATTGTGCTGTCCTCGCCGACCAATCATGACTTCATTGCCGCCGCCTCGCGCAGCGGCCTGCCGGGCCTCGGGAAAAACGATGCCCGCGACCTGCATACCGCTATGTCGGTAGCCGCCGAGCACGCGCGCAGCGAGAAGAATCTGGAGATCACCGAGTACCGTCTTGCCGGCTTCAGCCTCGGTGCACTCAACGCAGCTTTCGTCGCGCAGCTGGACGACGACCTGAAGCAGTTCAACTTTACCCGCACCCTGCTGCTCAACCCGCCGGTGGACCTCTATGCGTCGATCCGGCGCCTGGACGCCCTGGCGCGCACCCAGGTCGACGGGGTCAGCAGTGGCGACAGCTTCTATGAGCACATCTTCGAAAAGCTCGCCCGCCACTTCGAGACCGGCGCGACCGATATCGAGAGCAGCCTGTTCGCTGGCATCCAGCATTCCGACAATGCCCTGACCGATCCGGAACTGGCAATGCTGATCGGCGCGGTCTTCCGTTTTTCCGCCGCTGACCTGAATTTCATGGCCGACGTCATTACCGAGGGCGGGCGCTATTCACCCCCACGGGAAGAACTCAAGGTCAGCACCTCCCTGACCCCCTACCTGCGGCGCGCGCTGTTCTGCGATTTTGGCTGCTACCTGGACAATCAACTGTGGCCCGCCTGGAGCAGCGCCAACCAGGGCAAGACCGTGGACGACATGGCCTGGGAGACCAGCCTGTACAGCATCGAGCCCTACCTGCGTACCAATAAGGACATTGCTGTCCTGACCAACGCGGACGATTTCATCCTGACCGAGGAAAATTATCACTTCCTCGCCACCACCTTCGGTGATCGTGCGTTCCTGTACCCCCGCGGGGGCCATGGCGGCAATCTGCAACACCGGGACATCGTCACGCAGATTGTGACTTTCATGGGAGGGAACGCACTATGATTCGACTCAGCTCCGGAGTGCTGGCCGCTTGTGCACTGCTGGCCAGCGTAGCCACCCAGGCCCAGTCCAACGACGCCATCCCCCCGTACCGTGACCCCCTCGCGCCCCTGACCATCGATACCGAGGGCACCAATTACCAGTTCGAGCGCTCCAGTCTGGAAGCCCTGAAGATCCAGGATCCAATCGAGGGCTTCAACCGGCGGGTCTACCGTTTCAACGGCCAGTTCGATGAATATGTTTACCTGCCGGTGGTGAACGCCTATGAATGGGCCACCCCGCGCTTCGTACGCACCGGGGTGTCGAACGTGTTCGCCAACCTGGCCGATGTACCAAACCTGGCCAACAGCGTGGCCCAGGGCAAATTCCAGAAAGGCGCCCGGACCACCGCGCGGCTGCTGTTCAATACCACCCTGGGTGTGCTGGGCCTGTTCGACGTGGCCAAGGCCATGGGCCTGCCCCAGGAGCCGGAGGATTTCGGCCAGACCCTAGGCCACTACGGCGTCCCCACTGGGCCCTACCTGGTGCTGCCCCTCCTGGGCCCTTCGACCCTGCGTGATGCCTCCGGCCGCGCGGTGGACTGGTCGATCGAGGATGCCGTGGAGTATCTCGACAACCGGCGACATATGAACCAGCACCCATGGTCCTATGGCCTCTATGTGGTGAACCTGCGGTACATAAACGGCTTCCGCTATGGCTCGCTGGACAGCCCGTTCGAGTACGACCAGATTCGCTATCTGTACATCAAGTTGCGGGAGTTGCAGATTCGCCAGTAAACGCCCAGCCGTATCGGCACTGCGAGGCGCCTACATCGGGCGTCTCCCGTGCTTGGGCCCAGGGGTGATAAACTGCGCATTTTGCAGCCAGCAATCAAGGAATACCCCATGTGCGGAATCGTCGGCGTTGTTGCCCAGCGCAATGTTACCCCCATCCTGCTCGAAGGCCTGCGCCGACTGGAGTATCGCGGTTACGACTCCGCGGGCGTGGCGGTGCTGGCCGATGACAATCACCTGCAGCGGGTACGGGCCGTCGGCAAGGTCGTGGAACTGGAGCGTACCCTGGAGGCCACCCCGGCCGTGGGCTGCCTGGGCATCGCCCATACCCGCTGGGCCACCCACGGCAAACCAGCTGAACATAACGCCCACCCCCATGTTTCTGATGGGTTGGCAATCGTGCACAACGGGATCATCGAGAACCACTCACCGCTGCGCCGCAAGCTGACCGACCTCGGTTATGTATTCACCTCGGAGACCGACACAGAGGTGGTTGCCCACCTGATGGCCTGGCACTACCGTCAGACTCCGGATCTGCTCACTGCCTTCCGCAACACCCTGGCTGAATTACAAGGTGCCTACGCCCTGGCGATGGTGCACGAGGATGAGCCGCAGAACCTGTATTGCGCGCGCATGGGTAGCCCGCTGGTCATCGGCGAGGGCAGCGGCGAGTCCTATATCGCCTCCGATCCCCTGGCGCTGCTGCAGGTCACCGACCGCTTCCGCTATCTGGATGAAGGCGACCACGCCCGCCTGACGGTCGACGGCTGTACCCTCTGGGATCGGCAGCACAGTCCTGTCGAGCGGCCGGTCAAGCGTTACCAACACGCTGCGCTCAGCCTGGACAAGGGCGAGTACCGCCACTACATGCTCAAGGAAATCTTCGAGCAGCCCGAGGCCATCGGCAATACCCTCAGCGGCATCCTCGGCGACAACCATGTGCTGACGGCGATCCTCGGCCCGGACGCGGAGAGCCGCCTGGCATCGGTGGACAACATCCATATCGTCGCCTGCGGCACCAGCTACCACGCGGGGCTGGTGGCCCGTTACTGGATCGAGTCCCAGGTCGGCCTGCCGTGCCAGGTGGAAGTGGCCAGCGAATACCGCTACCGCACCGTCGCGGTGCCCGCCAATACCCTGCTGATCACCCTCTCCCAGTCGGGCGAAACGGCCGACACCCTGGCCGCGCTGCGCTTTGCCAAGGACCAGGGGTACCTTGCCACCCTCGCCATCTGCAACGTGGCCGGCAGCTCCCTGGTCCGGGAGGCCGACTGGCGTCTGCTGACCCAGGCCGGCCCGGAGATCGGGGTTGCCTCGACCAAGGCCTTCACCACCCAGCTGGTGGCGCTGCTGTGGCTGACCAGCGCCCTGCTCCAGGTGCGCGGCCGTGCAGCTGACCAGGTCGCGGCCAATGTCGCCGCCCTGCGCCAGCTGCCGGCCCTGATCGATCAGGTCCTGGCCCTGGAACCGGCCATCGCCGCCCTGGCCGAACGCTTCGCCAACAAGCACCACGCGCTGTTCCTCGGCCGCGGGCCGCACTATCCGATCGCCATGGAAGGCGCACTCAAGCTCAAGGAAATCTCCTACATTCACGCCGAGGCTTACGCCGCCGGCGAACTCAAGCATGGTCCGTTGGCGCTGGTGGATGAAAACATGCCCGTGGTGAGCGTTGCCCCCAGCGACAGCCTGCTCGAAAAGCTCAAGTCCAACCTGGAAGAGGTCCGCGCCCGGGGTGGCCAGCTGATCACCTTCGCCTGCGAAACCGTCGAACAGCCGGGCGCCGATGGCGACACCATCCGCCTGCCCCAGGTCGACGACATCATCTCGCCGATCCTCTATACCATTCCGCTGCAGCTGCTCAGCTACCACGTGGCGCTGGTCAAGGGCACGGACGTGGATAAACCGCGCAATCTGGCCAAGTCGGTAACCGTGGAATAAAGCCGCCCCTCCCGCCCGGGAGGGACTTATTTGCGCAACAGCCGCAATCCGTTTGCCACTACCAGCAGGCTCGCGCCCATGTCGGCGAATACCGCCATCCACATGGTCGCATCGCCGGTAATGGTCAATGCCAGAAACACCGCCTTGATCCCCAGGGCCAGCACGATATTCTGCGTCAGCACCTGTGAGGTGGCCTGTGACAGCCGGATGAAGGCCGGGATCTTGCGCAGGTCGTCATCCATCAGGGCCACGTCGGCGGTCTCGATGGCGATATCGGTACCCGCCGCGCCCATGGCAAAACCGATGTTCGCGCGGGCCAGTGCCGGGGCGTCATTGATGCCGTCACCGACCATGCCGACCCGACCTTCACTGGCGAGGCGCTCGATCTCCCGGGCCTTGTCTTCAGGCAGCAGGTTGCCGTAGGCGCGGTCGATCCCCGCCTGCCTGGCAATCGCCTGTGCGGCGTGGACGTTGTCCCCACTGAGCATGACGGTGGCGATGCCCAGCCCATGCAGTTCGGCCACCGCGGCCCGGCTGCTGTCCCGGATGGTATCGGCCACGGCAAAGATGCCCTGCACCTCCCCGCCGGCTACCAGCAGCACCACGCTCTTGCCCTGAGCTTCCAGTTCGGTGATCCGCGGTGCCAGCTCTGCCGCTGCCATCCCCTGGGCCTCCAGCAGCCGCTGGCTGCCCAGGTAACATGGCACCCCATCGATCGAGCCGCCCACCCCCTGCCCCGGCAACGCTGCAAACTCCGTCACCTCAGGCAACGCCAAGCCATCTGCCCGGGCGGCCACAGCGATCGCCCGGGAAACCGGATGATCGGAGCGCCCTGCCAGCGCGGCGGCCAGACGGCGGACCTTTATGCCGTCCTGCTCGCCCAGCGCCATGAAGTCTGTCTGCACCGGCTTGCCATGGGTGATGGTGCCGGTCTTGTCCAGGGCCAGCCAGCGCAACTTGCGGCCTTCTTCGAGGTAGACACCACCCTTGATGAGGATGCCCTGCCGCGCCGCTGCCGCCAGGCCACTGACGATGCTGACGGGGGTGGAGATGACCAGTGCGCAGGGACAGGCCACCACCAGCAACACCAGCGCCCGGTAGGCCCAGTCCAGCCAGGCGCCCGCGAGGAACAGCGGCGGCACCAGCGCCACACCCAGCGCCAATAGGACCACCACTGGAGTGTACCAGCGGGCAAACCGATCGACGGCGCGCTGGGTCGGCGCCCGGCTGGCCTGGGCCGTTTCCACCGCCCGGATAATGCGCGCCAGGGTCGATTGGTCGGCCGGGGCCGTCACCCGCAGCTCGAAGGAGCCGGACTGGTTAACGGTACCGGCGAAGACCGGATCGCCTACCCCCTTCTCAACCGGCAGGCTTTCCCCGGTAATGGGCGCCTGGACGACCGTGGAGCGACCCGCGACGATTTCTCCATCCAGCGCGATGCGTTCGCCGGGGCGCACCCGCACCCGGCTGCCGAGTGTCACCTGCCTCGCCGGCAATGCCTGCCAGCTGCCGTCTGGCTGCTGCACCGTGGCCTGTTCGGGGGTGAGATCCAGCAACTGGCGGATCGCATTACGGGCGCGGTCCAGGGACCGCGCTTCGATGACTTCCGCCAGGGAGAACAACACCATGACCATGGCGGCTTCGGGCCAATGGCCGATCAGCATCGCGCCCGTGACCGCAATGGCCATCAAGGCGTTGATATTGAGGTTGCCATTGCGCAGCGCTATCCAGCCCTTGCGATAGGTGGACAATCCGCCGATCAGGATAGCGCCAAGGGCCAGCAGCATTACCAGCCAATGGTGGCCGCCCAGCACCCAGTACATGGCTTCGGCCGCGACTGCCGCCAGCAGCGCCGCGCCTAGCGCCCACCAACGGGTTCGATCCGGCACCGGTTCGGCAAGCTGATTGGACTCCTGTCGCACCGCCTGCATGCCGATGGCCGCCAGAGCTCGCTCTACCGGGTCCAGGGAGGCCAGATTGTGGCGTACGGTCAACTGCCGCTGCAGCAGATTGAAGTCAAGCCCGAGGATGCCGGGTACGCTCGCCAGCTTGCCGCGAATCAACGCCTCCTCGGTGGGGCAGTCCATGTTGTCGATCCGATAGCACACGGCGGCCGCGCCCGGTTCAACGGTGGGCGGCACAGCCGATGGCGCAGGCTGGGACGAATCACAACCACAGGCTCGAGACGGCATGTCGCTCATGGCAACTCCTTCACTGCACATTCGGTATCAAGATTAGAGCCCCTATCACCCTGTCGGAGTCAAGGGGCTCGCTCGGCAGATAACGAAAGTCGTGAACCGGAGGCCTCAGTTAGTGCGTGAATCCGGCAGGCGGACGCGGTCGGCCAGGCGTATTTCCCCAACTTGCATGGCCCGCTCCATCTCGTCCGCAAGAAAGCCGCTCAGGGACTTCATGTACACGGTGGAGATATGGCTCTTGTCCTTGTAGATAAGGATATTCCCCGCCACTGCCGGACAGGTGTCCGCGGTACAGAAGTAGTCGCTCATATCGATGAACCGGACGTGTTCACCCAGGTTCGGCGTCGGACTCAGCACCGAGCCCAGCGCCGCGCTGCGCGGTCGCGAACATAACGGTGAGTCCGCCCCGTTCATGTCGACACAGGTAGGTACGTGAAAGCCCATGTACGGGGTATCCCGTACCGCCAGAACCTTCAGCCCCAGCTGCGCTACCTTCTGCCACTGCTGCACATAGCCAGCCGGCACATGCTCGGGCTGCTCCGCCGTCATCGCTACCGTGCCGGTAGTGAAGACAAAGTCCGGCTTGAGCTCGCCCAGGGCCGCAAGCACATTGTCATTCCACAGGGTGCAGGAATTCTCGCGATTGTCCGGTGACGCGTCGGCATCGGCGGTAAAGCGACAGCCGTTCTTGGTATAGCTCACCAGTCGCCAATTACGTTGTTGGGCGATGACGTCCAGTGCCGGCACCCAATGGGTGGCATGGGAGCTGCCGGCCACGGCAATGGTCAGCGCCCCTTCGGGCCTGCCGTAATGGCAGGCCTTGGCCTCGGTGCCATACAGGCCCTGATGGCACCCTTCCTTGTAGGGTCCGGGTACGTCTCTGCTGGCCATGAACGGTTCGGGAATAATGCCCACGTCAGGCTGTGCGCCCCCGTCCTCGGCCAGTACCCGCGCGCCGGGGTACAGCGCGGCATCGACCGTCTCCGGCACGCGGTACTCCTCGGTCAGAGTCTGCACCTCGTTACGCCATAACAGGATTACGACCACCAGCGGGGCCATCGCCGTCACCGCTGCGCCGTAGGCAAAGCCAGCAGAGCGGCGGCCGAGACGCGCCCGCAGCGGCTTCTCCACCAACCGAGTCGTACCCCATGCCAGCACCAGCGACACTGCCATGATCGCCAGTCCGCCATACCAGGTTAGCGCCGGCTCCCCTGCGACCGCCCGCAGGAAGATCATCACCGGCCAGTGCCACAGATAAAAGGCGTAACTGATCCCGCCGAGCCAGAGCAAGGGACGCAGCGACAGCAGCTTCCGTGCACTACCGGGGAGCATGCCCGCACCACTACCGAGCACTAACGCCGCCCCGAGGGAGGGCCAGAGCGCCGCGTAGCCGGGGAAACTCATCGAGACGTCCAGCACAAATCCACAGCTGATCACCGCCGCCAACCCCAGCCAAGCCAGTGCCCAGCGCAGCCCCTTGGGTACTGCCAGCCAGGGGCTGACGGCGATAATCCCGCCGAGTGCGAACTGCCAGACCCGGGCGAAGGTGTTGAAATAGGCAAAGGTCTGGTTGGCAGCGGTATGGATGACGGAAAAGCCCAGGGACACAGCGAAGATGCTACCGAAGATGAGCAGCAACCCCTGCCGTCGGCTCACCGCCAGCCGGGTGCTGGCATATAGCGCCAGCATGATCACGAAGGGCCACAGCGCGTAGAATTGCCCCTGGGTCGACAACGCCCAGTAGTGCTGCACCGGACTTGGCAGGTTATCCCGGGCCAGGTAATCAACGGAATTGAGCGCCAGCGCCCAGTTTTCCATATACAGCATAGCGGCCAGGCTTTCCTTCATCGCCGCCATCCAGAGCGAGCGCGGTAGCAGCAGCCAGGTGCCCAGCAATACTGCGCTGATCACCAGCAGCGCAGCCGGCAATAGCCGCCGCGCCAACCCGGCCCAGAACACCAGCGGACGCACCCGTCCCAATTGCTCCCGTTGCCGAAGCAGCGACAGGGTGATCAGGTAGCCGGACACCACGAAAAAGACATCGACCCCACCGGAGACCTTGTTCATCCAGATATGGAAGATCGCCACCAGCAAGGCCGCCAACGCACGCAGGCCTTCGATATCGCCGCGGAAGCTGTCCGCTGCTGTTTTATCAGGGAAGTTGCCCATAGTTACCCCAGCTCATTCACGGCGTCATGAAAACGACCGCCCCGCACCACCACGGGCGCATCCTGGGGCGGCACCGGCAGCTCGGGCCAGCGAAACAGTGCGCCGAGTTTCCGATCCCACTCCTCGGGGTAGAGCTTGAACGCCCCCGCGCCAGGCGTGAAGGTGATCTCGCCAACATAGATGCGCCCTTCGTACACATACATGTCCACCCGAGCGTAGCCGAACGGCTGGGCCAGCCGACGGGCTACATCCAGCAGTTCCGCCAACACAGCGGGGGGCCGGGTAACCTGGGCGTCCGTACTTGGCGACAACTTGTCGCCAAGCCTGAACGGCAGGCCCTGCCAATCCTCGGAGAACAGATTTTGCGTCATGCGGCCAAACCGACCGTTGATCACCTGGATGAACAGGAAGCTTTCGCCTTCGGCGGGATTGAATACATGGACCTTGTAGTCTGCGGGCGGGCCGTCTGCCGTCAGCAACGCCTGCTCAAATAGCACCTGGGGGCGTATTGCCTTGTAATGACGCTCACCTCGACGGCGAGAAAAGTCTTCCCGTAACCAGGCATTGCCCAGTGCCGTCAACTCACTGACATCTTCCTTTGACTTGTCCGGCACGATACGTACGGAACCGCTGCTGTTATTTGTTTTCATAACAAAACTGTCAGGTAAATGCTCAAACTGTGACGCAGTTAACAATTCCGCAGCGGCATACAGAGGCACATTGAATCTTTCGCCTACAGTAGCGCCAATATATTCGCGCGCTAACACCTTGTCAGCCAGACGGGAGAAATGCGGCAGGGGGTAACGCATTCGATGGTGCAACTTTTCGGTCAGGCTTTGCGGATTACTGAAGCTGCAGAAACGACCGTGCCGTTTCAGGTACCGGAGTTGGTATTCCGCCCACTCCGGGAGCACCTCCACTACCGAGGAAGTCAAGGAATAACGCATCGCGTTCATCAGTTTCTCGGCAAACTTGCCAGCAATGTCCATATCAACACCCCAATGCATGAGGACCCTTTAACTCGGCGCAGCAATTGCATCAATGCCTTTGCCATTCACGGAGACATTCAGGCATGGAACCCGGAGGAATGCCTTCACGAATCGGTAACGTCAGCAGGGAGATAACTGATCCATAACCGATCACTAACGGACCAAACTAAATGCTGTTTTATCTGCCTTAATGTCCGGCGAGGATCAATGCAGCGAGGGAAACAAAAATGGATTTACTGCAGAAAAGGCCCCTTAAGTTATACCGATATTTCTTCGGTACGGCAGAGTTTAACGAAGCGAGATTCGAACTCAGAATCAACGAGCGACCCGTAGCAATAGAACGCAGGCCTCTTGTTTTGCTGGCCAAGATCCTCGAGCACGCTGATCAGGTCGTAACCAAAGCCGAATTGCTGCATACCGTCTGGGGTGGGCGGATCACCGTCGAAAACGTCCTGGCCAATGCCATGGCCAAACTGCGCAAGGCGCTGGGGGATAACGCCGGCCTACTGGTGACCATCCCTCGGGTGGGTTATCGCATCCAGGGTCCGGTAAAGAAGATGGAGGCGCAGGCTGACTGCGCCCTGATCCCAGCCCCACCGCGCCCCGAGTCAGTGTTCACCAGCGCCCGTATCGCACCGCCCGTCACCTCGTTTCATTATCTCGATGTAATCTCACTAAACCCCACCGAGTTTGATCGCTCCGGCACTACCCTGGACGCCGGTACCAGCGTAGCCGAGCGAACCGAACGCGCCGGAGGCAAGGCCTTCCACCCTGAAGGTGACCCGACCCTGGAAGCCTGGGCCGGGCGGCGTCACCTGGACATCATGCCGATCGAACAGCGGCTCAGCCTGTTCCTGGCCCTGGCAAAAGCAGTATCGCTGCAACACGCACGAGGCACCGTGCACGCGTTCCTGCAACCCGACAATCTGCTTGTGGCGGACAACGGCAGTATTCGCATCACTGCACCGGAAAGACGCCTTACAGATGCTGGCCAAGCGCAGAAAGCCACCGTCGGCTATTTCTACCGAGCCCCGGAAACCTATCGTGATAACGACGTCTCCCCACGTAGCGATATCTACTCGCTGGGCATACTGCTGTATCAGCTGCTGACCTCGGATTTCAACCGACCACTGCTTCCCGACTGGCGACAAGACATCACCAACAGATCGTTCCAGCACCTTATCGAAGCAGCCACGCACTCCTGCCCTTCTTTGCGCCCGGAGTCCGTGGAAGAGTTTGTAAGACCTTTATACACCCACCGAATCGGACATCACCAACAGCCTGAATTCAAGATGGCGAACTTGGCGAGCATGCTCCGGCGATAACGAGCTTTTAATTATTAACTGCCTTCCCCAAACGCGCCTTCGGCCGTTGTGGGTGGCCTGTGCCTGTTTGACCAGTAGTACCACTTTAAAGAACCACCAGTCTTCAGGATCCGACTAGAAATCCTGGGGCGGTAGCGTGCCTGGAGCGCCGTTTCCCTCCACTCCGGAGCCGGGGCTTCACAACCACCTTCAATATGCGCGAGCGCAAGGGAAATCATGCAAAACATCACCCCCCCATATCGGAACCAGAGCAGTACCGACGAAATCGACCTCGCGGTCCTTTTCGGGGCACTGATCGATGGCAAATGGATCATTGCCGGCCTGACTCTGCTTTTCGCCCTGCTGGGCGTGACCTACGCCATCCTGGCAACCCCCATTTATCAAGCCAACGCCCTGATTCAGATTGAAGAAAAGAGCGGTGGCCTGGCGGGCATGTCCGAGCTGTCCGACGTATTCGGCGGGCCGTCCAAGGCGGTAACCGAAATTGAATTGATCAAATCCCGTGCGGTGATCGGCCAAGCCGTCACCAACCTCAAACTGGATACCGTATCGTCGCCCAGCTACTTTCCGCTTATCGGCCACTGGGCAGCGCGCCGCTTCAAGCCGGAGTATGAAGGCGAACTGGCCCAACCCTGGTTTGGCCTGGCGCAATACGCCTGGGGCGGCGAAGAGCTGGAAATATTCCAGCTGGCAGTCCCGCCGGCCTACCTTGATCAACCCCTCGCCCTCGTCGCTGGCGCCCATGACTATTTCAGCCTGTACAACGATGACGGTGAGCAGCTGCTGACCGGCCAGGTCGGCCAGCAGGTCGAGCAGAACGGTTTCAAGGTCCAGATCGCCAAACTTATCGCCCGTCCCGGCACGCGCTTCACCGTCGCCCATAACCGGCTGCTGAACAGCATCATGTACCTGCAGAACGAGCTGGATGCCAGCGAGCGCGCCAAGGACTCGGGCATCATCAGCCTGTCGCTACAGCATGAAGACCACCAGCATGCCATCCGCGTACTGGATGAGATCAGCCGGCTGTATGTTCGCCAGAACGTCGAGCGCAACTCGGCGGAAGCCGCGCAGAGCCTCGAATTCCTGCGCGACCAGTTGCCCCAGGTGCGCTCCGAGCTGGAGCGTTACGAGCAGGCCCTGAACGACTTCCAGACCAGCAGCAAATCGGTGGATATCTCCATTGAAACCCAGTCGGTCCTCAATCAGATCATCGAACTGGACACGCTGATTTCCGAGCAGAACCTCAAGCGTTCTGAACTGCAACGCCGCTTTACCGGTGAACACCCTTCTTATCAGATCCTCCAGGAGCAGACCCAGCAGCTACAACGCCAGCGCAACGAGTTGAGCGCCAAGGTAGATCAACTGCCGGAAACCCAGCAGGAGCTGCTGCGCCTGTCGCGGGACGTCGCTGTCACCACCGAAGTCTACACCGCGATGCTCAACCGTTCCCAGGAACTGGATGTGCTGCGCGCGGGCACCGTCGGCAACGTTCGCATCATCGATGCCGCCGACGCCAGCGTCACCCGCCCGGTCAAGCCGCGCAAGGCCATCGTCGCCATACTCTCTACGCTGTTCGGCGGCTTCCTTGGCGTCGCCCTGGTGCTGCTGCGCCAGATCCACAACCGTGGCGTGGAGAATCCGGAGCTCATCGAGCAGCTCGGCCTGCCGGTGTACGCCAGCATCCCCTTCAGCCGGGAACAGGAATTCCTGGAAAAGCACATGCGCAGCAGTAATCGCGCCGCCCAGCATGACAGTCTGATCCTGGCGCTGAAGAACCCCGCTGACCTGGCCGTGGAGTCCCTGCGCCGGCTGCGTACCAGCCTGCACTTTGCCCATGCCGGGGCCATGAATAACGTGTTGATGATCACCGGCCCCAGCCCGGGCGTGGGTAAATCTTTCGTCGCGGTAAACCTGGCGACCACCATGGCCCAGACCGGCCAGCGCGTCCTGCTGATCGACGCGGATATGCGCAAGGGCTACATCAACAAGGTGTTCCGCATGCCTGCCCGGGACGGCCTGTCCGACCTGCTGACCTCGCGCATCGACATCCAGACCGCGATTCGGCCTACCGAAGTCGAACGACTGGACCTGATCGCCCGCGGCCGTATTCCGCCGAATCCATCCGAGTTGCTGATGCACGACAACTTCCGCCGCTTCCTCCGGGAAATCGACAACCAATACGACCTCATCATCATCGACACGCCACCGGTGCTGGCGGTTACCGACGCGTCCCTGGTCGGCCGCGAAGCGGGTATCTGCCTGCTGGTTACCCGCTTCGGGCAGAACTCGGCGAGGGAGATCGAGGCGGCCAAACGCTGCTTCGAGCAGGACGGCATCCAGCTCAAGGGCGCCATTTTCAACGCCGTCGTCAAGAAGGCCTCGGCCTACGGCTACAACCAGTACGGCAGCTACTTCTATGAATACAAATCAGAAAAGGCCTAGCACCCACCTCCCTTGCGGCAACGACTGAATTCATCGAGGAATCACCATGAAAGTAACCGTATTTGGCACTGGCTATGTGGGTCTGGTGCAGGGCGCCGTGCTGGCCGAAGTCGGCCACCAGGTGGTCTGCGTGGATGTGGACCCGGACAAGATCGCGCGCCTGCAGCAGGGCCAGATTCCGATCTATGAACCGGGCCTGGAAAACCTGGTGCGCGACAACCACGCCGCCGGCCGGCTGCAGTTCACCACCGACGCGGCGGCCGGTGTGCGCCACGGCAGTGTCCAGTTCATCGCCGTTGGCACGCCCCCGGACGAGGATGGCTCCGCCGACCTGCAATATGTGCTGGCGGTCGCCGCTACCATCGCCGAGCACATGGACGGCCACCGCATCATCATCAACAAATCCACCGTACCGGTGGGCACAGCCCGCCAGGTCTGCGCGACGGTCGAAGCCATCCTGGCCGAGCGCAACGACGCGAGGCTGACCTTCGATGTGGTGTCCAACCCCGAGTTTCTCAAGGAAGGCTCCGCCGTGGCGGACTGCATGCGGCCGGACCGCATCATCATCGGGACCGACAGCGGCGAGGCCGAGGAGGTGATGCGCGAACTCTACGCGCCGTTCAACCGCATTCACGAAAAGATCATCATCATGGATGTGCCGAGTGCCGAGCTGACCAAGTACGCCGCCAACTGCATGCTGGCGACCAAGATCAGCTTCATGAATGAAATGGCCAACCTGGCCGAGCTGCTCGGCGCTGATATCGAGATGGTACGCCAAGGCATCGGGTCGGATCCGCGTATCGGCTATCACTTCATCTACCCCGGGGCCGGCTACGGCGGCTCCTGTTTCCCCAAGGACGTCCAGGCACTGATCCGCACCGCGGAAGTGGTCGACTTCGATGCGCGGGTGTTGCGGGCGGTGGAATCGCGCAACAAGGAGCAGAAGACCCTCCTCTACCGCAAGATCTCCAACCATTTCCAGGGCGACCTGGAGGGCAAGACCTTTGCCATCTGGGGCCTGGCCTTCAAGCCCAATACCAATGACATGCGCGAAGCGCCCAGCCGGGTACTGATGGAAGCACTCTGGCAGGCCGGCGCCCGGGTGCATGCCTACGATCCCGAAGCCATGGAAGAGACCCAGCGGCTATACCTGCACTGTGACGACCTGCAGCTGTGCGGCACCAAGGAGTCGGCCCTCAAGGGCGCCGACGCCCTGGTCGTGGTTACTGACTGGCAGGCCTTCAAGGCTCCGGACTTCGACCTCATCCACGACTATCTGAACTACCCGGTGATCTTCGACGGCCGCAACCTCTACGACCCCAAACGCATGGCGAAAAAGGGCTTCACCTATTACGCCATCGGACGCTGAGATGAAGATCGCCATTCTCAATACGCTATACCACCCCTACCGGGTTGGCGGCGCCGAAGTCTCGGTACAGCTGCTCGCCGAAGGCTTGGCTGGCCAGGGGCATACAGTAAGCGTCATCACCTTGCATGAGGGGCGACAGCCCAGCGTCGAGCAAGCCGGCGGCGTCACGCTGTATCGCCTGCCCGTGCGCAACCTGTACTGGCCCTTCGGCGGCCACCCGTCCCGGCTACGGCGACTGCTCTGGCATGTGCTGGATACCTATAACCCGCTGGCGCGCGCCGATGTATCGCGCCTGCTGCGGCAGATCCAGCCGGACCTGCTGCACACCAACAACCTGGCGGGCTTTTCCGTTGCGGTATGGGACGCCGCCCGGGCCGTGGGCATCCCGGTGGTGCACACCTCCCGGGACTATTACCTGATTCATCCCAACTGCACGCTCTACAGCGGTGAGCGCAACCAGGATCCGCGCTCGCTGAGTTGCCGGTTGTTTTCCCTGGTCCGCAAGTGGCGCTCCCACCAGGTCCAGCACTACGTCGGGATCAGTGAACACGTGAGTGAATTGCACCAACGCCTGGGCTATTTCCGCCAGGCACCGGCGGAGGTCATCTACAACTCGATCAGCCAGCCCGCGGCAACACCACCCCGAGCCAGCGATAAGGGCACGGTGCTGGGCTACATGGGCCGGATCGAGCCGGCCAAGGGCCTCGAAACCGCATTGCAGGCCTGCCGTAGACTCGGCCCCGGCTTCAGCCTGCGCATTGCCGGCAAGGGCGATAGCGCCTATGTCGCCCGGCTGCAGGCGGCCTATGCCGACCAGGACCTGACCTGGCTGGGGCACTCAGCACCGGAGGCATTCTTCCCGAGCATCGACATCATGCTGGTGCCCTCACAGTGGGCCGAGCCCCTGGGCCGGGTGGTACTGGAAGCCAGCTCCTATGGCGTGCCCGTGGTCGGTTCGGACGCCGGTGGCATCCCCGAGATCATTCGCCCCGGGGAGACCGGGTTCGCCTGCCCCGCCGGTGACGTGGATGCCTTCGTCGCAGCCGTCCAGCGGCTGGCCCGCAGCGACCGCACGCTGCTGCGTGAACATTGCCTGGCCTGGGCGGCGCAGTTCTCCGGCGAGCGGATCACCGCACGCTACCTGCGCGCCTATCAGAGTCTGGATGGCACCCAGGAAAAACCGCTGCCCGCTACCCAGACGACCGTCTGAACCCGGCCGCCCCGCTCCCCTGTCAGAGCCCAGCTCGCGTTATGTCAGAGACCCCATGAAAATCCAGTACCTGCTCAATGCCGCCTTCCTGGCCCTGGTATGCCTGTTTGCCGTATTCGGCAACCTGCCGCGCTTCGTCCCCGTGGCCGGCTCCTTCGGCAACGTCAATGCCAGCGAATTGGTGATCTACCTGTGTGCCGCGCCCATCCTGATCAGGAACTTCAAACGCCTGATCACTTCGCGCGCGGTGCTGTTCCTGCTGGCCGTCAACACCTTCTCCCTGGGCGTTGGCATATTCCACTACGGCGTGGCGATGGACTCGGTCTTCTACAATATCCGCCTCAGCGCCATGATCCTGTCGGGCTTTGCGGCCGGCGTCGCCCTGCAATGGGTGTTCCGCGACGACATCCCACGCCTGACCAAGGCCTTCGTCATCACCTACGGCGCCGCCTCCGTCTTCAGCTTCGTGCTGCTGGCGATCTTCCCGGATTCCACGGTGCTCTGGCTCAAGCTGGAGCAGATGGGCATCAATTTCACCGGTGACCCCCATCAATTTCGCCTGGTCTCCACCTACCTGGACCCCAACTTCTTCGGCACCATCATCGTGTTGCCGATCCTGATGGCCACCCTGGTGCTCCAGCGCACCGGCTACATCGCGCTCTTCCTGCTGATGGTGGTGGCGCTACTGTTCAGCTTCTCCCGCTCGGGCATCTCCCTGGCCCTGCTCGCGTTTGCCTGCGTCTTCGGCCTGCGTGCCCTGAGCATGATTACCCAGTTCCAGAGCCGGAATATCGGCGTACGGCCGCTGCATGTGTATCTGCTATTGCTGTCGCCCTTCCTGATCATGGCCTTGGCCGTGATCTTCGAAAGCCAGCTCGAGCGCGTCATCGAACGCTTCACCACCACCCGTGATGACAGCTCCGCGCTGTCGCGGCTGAAGGCCTTCGATACCGGGATGGAGCTGATCGCGCAGCACCCACTGCTCGGCCACGGCTACAACTTCGCCATCCGTTTCCTGTTCAAGGACGGCACCAAGGTCGATTCCAGCCTGCAGATGGTGATCATGAGCTATGGCTTCATCGGCTCCCTGGTCACCCTGGTGGCAGGAGGAATCTGGGCCTGGGTCGTGGCCGGCAAGCTGCGCCAACTGCCGTCTCCCGAGCCCTATCAGCTGTTTCGCAAGCTCATCATCTACACCGCCCTGACCCTGCTCTGGGCCGGGCATTTCAACCAGATCGTCTTCTACCCGTTCTGGCTCTTGCCGGTGCTGGCCCTGTTCTTCTACTTCGATCAGCTCTGCGTGAGCCTGAAGTCACCCCACCTCATTCGGAGACCACATGGAACACTCGCACATAGCTTTTGATTCCAGGTGGATCGGCCCCCATGGGATCGGCCGCTTTGCCACGGAAGTGCAGGACCGTCTGAATTTCACCAAGCTGTTCGACGGCGCCGGCAACCCGGCGTCCTTCGCCTCCTCGGTACGCCTGGGCCGCTGGCTCGCCGGCAGCGGGGCCAAGGCGCTCTACAGCCCCGGTTACATTCCGCCGTCGGGCAGCCGGCTGCCCTTCGTGTTCACTATCCACGACCTCAACCACATCGATGTGGAACACAACAGCTCGGCGCTCAAGCGCCTCTATTACCAGTTGATCATCCGTCCAGCAGTGCACCGGGCCGAGCAGGTGCTGACCGTCTCGGAATTCTCCCGCGGGCGGATCGTCGAGTGGGCGGAGTGTGACCCCGACCGGGTCACCGTGGTCGGCAATGGCGTCAGCGATATCTTCCACGCCCAGGTCGTGCCCATGCAGCCCGGCTATGCCTACTTCTTTTGCTGCAGCAACCGCAAGGGCCACAAGAATGAAAAGCGATTGGTGCAGGCGTTCAAGCTGAGCGGCCTGCACCGTGACTGCAAGCTGGTGTTCACCGGCAATGCCGATGTCGAGCTGCAGCAGCTGATCGCCCGCGAGGACCTGCAGGACCGGGTCCTGTTCACCGGTCGCCTGAGTGAGATCGAACTGGCCAGCTGGTACCGGGGGGCTATCGCCACGGTCTTCCCGTCCCTCTATGAGGGCTTCGGCCTGCCCGTTGCCGAGAGCATGGCCTGCGGTACGCCGGTGATTACTTCCGAGGTGTCCTCTATGCCGGAGGTCGGCGGTGACGCCGCACTCTACGTCGATCCCCATGACAGCGACAGCATCTCCATGGCGATGCTCGCCGTCGCCGGCAATACCGAGCTCAGCAAGCAACTCTGCGCCCGTGGACTCGTCCAGGCGCAAAACTTCACCTGGGACCGAACCGCGGGCCTGGTCAGTACCGCGCTGGCCCGGTTGCCCCTTCATTGATCTGTCCAGCTCCCCCATTCAGCAAGGAACCCACCATGAAAGTTGCCCTCGTCGTCGACTGGCTTACCGTGTACTCAGGCGCAGAACGGGTGGTCGAGCAAATACTGCAGCTCTATCCCGATGCCGATCTGTTTTCACTGATTGACTTCCTGCAGGATGATCAACGGGCATTTCTCAACGGCAAACAGGCAACCACCTCGTTCCTGCAACGCATGCCCTTCGCCCGCACACGCTACCGCAGCTACCTGCCGCTGATGCCGCTTGCCATCGAACAATTCGATCTCAGCGGCTACGACTTAATCATCTCCAGTTCCCATGCGGTCGCCAAGGGCGTGCTGACCGGGCCGGACCAACTGCACATCTGCTACATCCATTCGCCGGTGCGCTACGCCTGGGACCTGCAACACCAATACTTGATGCAATCGGGCCTCAACAAGGGTCTGAAGAACTGGATCGCCCGCTGGTCGCTGCACTACATCCGCAATTTCGACGCGCGCTCCTCCCTCGGGGTGAATGCCTTTATTGCCAATTCCGAGTTCATAGCCCGTCGCGTGCAGAAGTGCTATCGGCGGCCCGCCGAGGTGGTGTATCCACCGGTGAACATCACCGATTTCATCCCGCAACCCGACAAGCAGGACTTCTACGTCGCGGCCTCGCGCATGGTGCCCTACAAGCGCATGGACCTGATCGCGCAGGCGTTCCGGCAGATGCCCGAGCGCAAGCTGGTGATCATCGGCGACGGCCCGGATCTCGACAAGGTCCGCGCCGTCGCCGCCGGCGCCAGCAACATCACGGTGACCGGTTTCCTGCCCTTTCCGCAGATGCGCCACTACATGCAGCAGGCGAAAGCCTTCGTCTTTGCCGCTGAGGAGGATTTCGGCATCACCCCGGTTGAGGCCATGGCCTGTGGCACCCCCGTCATCGCCTACGGCAAGGGTGGCGCCCTGGAAACCGTGGTGGACGGCCGGACCGGCTTCTTCTTTCCCCAGCAAACACCCGAATCGCTCATCCAGGCAGTGGAGCATTTCGAACAACAAGGCCACAGCATCCGTCCCGAGCATTGCCGTGAACAGGCAGAGCATTTCTCCATCGAGCTGTTCCGCGAGCGTTTTTCCCGGGCGGTGGATGCGGCCATCCAGGAGTTCAATCCGAACCCTAACTCAACCCTTGCAGGAGTATGACCATGTTGCAGCCCGTAATCATGGCCGGTGGTTCCGGCTCCCGTCTCTGGCCGCTGTCTCGCCAGCTCAACCCGAAGCAGTTCCTGGCACTGGCTGACCAGCAACTGACCATGCTGCAAGCCACCATCAAGCGGCTCGACGGCCTGGACTGTGCCCAACCGCTGCTCATCTGCAATGAACAGCACCGGTTCCTGGCAGCAGCGCAGCTGGACCAGCTGGGCATGGACGACACCCGCATCATCCTCGAACCCTGCGGCCGCAATACCGCGCCCGCCATTGCCCTAGCCGCCATCAAGCTCCACACCATCGGCCAGGACCCGCTGCTGCTAGTCCTCCCGGCCGACCACAAGATTGCCGATACCGCCGCCTTCCAGGCCAGCCTGCGGCAAGCCATCCCCCTGGCCGAGGCCGGCAAGCTGGTGACCTTCGGCATAGTACCCACCGCGGCGGAGACCGGTTATGGCTATATCCAGCAGGGCGAACCGGCGGGCGACGGCGCCTTCAGCGTCAGCCGCTTCGTCGAGAAGCCAGACGCGGCCGCTGCCGATGACTACCTGCGTTCGGGCCAGTATCTGTGGAACAGCGGCATGTTCCTGTTCCGCGCCTCCCGCTATCTGGAAGAGCTGGCCGACCACCGCCCGGACATCCTCACCGCCTGCCGGCAGGCTGCACTGGATAATACCTACGACCTGCTGTTCACCCGGGTGCATGCCGAAGCTTTCGCCGCCTGCCCGAGCGAATCCATCGACTACGCGGTAATGGAACACACCGCCGACGCGGTGGTGGTCAGCCTGGACGCTGGCTGGAGCGATATCGGCTCCTGGTCAGCGCTGTGGGACATCAGCGACAAAGACGCCCATGGCAACGCCACCCAGGGCGACACCCTGGCCCATGACTCGCGCAACACCCTGATCCGCGCCGAGCACCGGCTGGTTGCCACCCTGGGAGTCGATGACCTGATCATTGTCGAAACCAAGGACGCCGTGCTGGTCGCCCACAAGGACCGCGTCCAGGAGGTGAAAGCGCTGGTGGAGCAGCTCAAGTCCACCGGTCGGCAGGAGCACATCAGCCACCGCGAGGTCTACCGGCCCTGGGGCGTGTACGACTCGATCGACCACGGCTATCGCTATCAGGTCAAGCACATCACCGTGAAGCCGGGTGCCAAGCTATCCCTGCAGATGCACCACCACCGGGCCGAACACTGGATCGTGGTCTGCGGCACGGCCAAGGTGACCAACGGCGACAAGACCTACCTGGTGACCGAGAACCAGTCCTCCTATATCCCGGTAGGCCAGGTGCACACCCTGGAAAACCCCGGCGTCATCGACCTGCAATTGATCGAGGTGCAGTCGGGCTCCTACCTGGGCGAGGATGACATCGTGCGCTTCGAGGACCGTTACGGCCGGGTCGAGAAGGTGACCGGCGACACCAGGGCAGTGACGCCACTCAAATGAGCGACCGCGACCCCGTATCGGCCACGCCGCCACCACGCAGCCTCGGCAGTATTGCGGCCCGGGGCGCCGTCCTCACGCTGGGTGGCCAGGGCGTGAAGATCATGCTGCAGTTCTGCGGCATCGTGGTGCTCGCCCGACTGCTGTCACCCAACGACTATGGCCTCATGGCCATGGTCGTGGTGCTGACGGGTATCGGGGAGGTGCTGCGCGACCTCGGGCTGTCCTCCGCCGCTGTCCAGGCGCGGAGCCTGTCCGACCAGCAACGCAGCAACCTGTTCTGGATCAACTCGGCAATCGGCCTGGGCCTGGCGCTGCTGGTGTTCGCCATCGCTCCGGCCATTGCTGCCTTTTATGATGAACCCCGGCTGATTCCGATTAGCCGGGTGCTGGCGATCACCTTCGTGCTCAACGGCATCGCCACCCAGTATCGGGCACAGCTCAACCGCGGCCTGCAATTCGGGGCGCTGGCGATCGTCGATATCCTCGGCATGGCGGCCGGCCTGGCCGCTGGGCTGTATCTGGCAATCACCGGCTGGAACTACTGGGCACTGGTCGGGCAGCAACTGGCCATGTCCACCGCCACCCTACTGACCCTGCTGTGCGCCGCTCGCTGGCTGCCGGGCAGGCCCCGGCGCAATGCAGCCATGGGCGACCTGCTGCGCTATGGCAGCAACCTGATGGGCACCCAGCTGATTGGCTACGCCACCCGCAATCTCGACAGCCTGATCATCGGTTATCGGTTCGGCGCCGAGTCCCTGGGGTTGTACAGCAAGTCCTACCAGCTCTCCATGTTGCCGCTGAACCAGATCAACGCGCCCGCCACTACCATCGCCCTGCCGGTACTGTCACGGCTGCAGCAGGAGCCGGCGCGCTATGACCAGTTCCTGCTCCATGGCCAGACAGTGATGCTGCATCTGATCGTCGGTCTGCTGGCCAGCGCCGCGGCATTGGCCGAGCCGCTGATCCTGTTGGTGCTGGGGCCGCAATGGCAGGCCGCCGTGCCGGTGTTTCGCATTCTCGCGGTAGCGGGGATTTTCCAGGCGGCCAGCTATGCAAGCTACTGGGTCTTCCTCTCCAAGGGGCTGACGCCACTGCATCTGCGGTTCACCCTGATCTCGCGTCCGGTAATGATCGCCGCCATCTTTCTGGGCGCCTACTGGGGCATGCAGGGCGTGGCGCTGACCGTCGCGGCCGGCACCGGTGTGCTGTGGCTCTGGGGGCTGTACTTCCTGCGGCATTCCGGCGCGCCGGTCCCCGCCATGCTGCGTAACGGCCTGACCATCATCGGCGGCCACGCCCTCAGTGCCTGCCTGGCCTGGTACAGCGCCAGCCAGTGGGGCAGCTCACTGCTGATGCAGCTGCTGATCGGCGGCGCGGCCATGGCCAGCGCCCTGGTGCTGCTCGGACTGATCTGGCCGCCCTTCCGCCGCAGTCTGCTGCAGGTGCTCGGCTCCGGCGCCCTGCTGCGCGCACGCCGCAAACAATAGCCATGAACTTTTCAACCACTTGCTCGGAACAGTCATGAAAAAACACATCAGAGCCGCACTGGGGCATCCGCGCCTGCTGCATCTGTTCGATCGCCTGATGTTCACCATCGGCCCTGCGACCAGTCAACCTTCGACCTTCAGCCTGCTGATCGCGCCTCCCGGCGCGGGCAATATCGGCGACCAGGCGATGGTCGAGGCCTTTCTGGAAAACACCCCGGGCAACGTGCGGATCATCTGCCACGGCCAGCAGGATATCTGTATTCCCGATCAGCACGCCGAGCGCACCCGGGTCATCGTGCTGCCGGGGTTGATCTATGGGCACCTGCTGCCACACCTGCGCAGTATCGGGGTTTTTCGCCGACTGCTCGGTCGCGCGCAGATGGTCGCCATTACCGGGGCGGATATCATGGACGGCGCCTACAACTGGCAAGCTTCCACCAATCGGGCCAACATCGCCTGGCTCGCCGCCCAGGCCAACATCCCGGTACGCATTCTGGGCTTCAGCTGGAACGGCCGGGCACATCCCCAGGCCCTGGCCGCCCTGAAGCGGGCCACGGCCGCCGGCGTGCAATTGTGCCTGCGTGATCCGCTGTCCGCCGAGCGGGCCCGGGCCGACGGCCTGGCCAATGTGACCGAAGTGGCGGATATCGTCTTCGCCGCGCGCACTGTCAACTTCGCCACCGCTTCGCAATTGCTGTATTCCCTACCTTCCCAGTGCAACTACGCACTGGTCAATGCCAGTGGCCTGATTGGCCGCTCGTCGGTGCAGATCGAGGGCTACGTGCGCATCATCCGCGAGCTGCAACACCATGGCCTGCAGGTGATACTGCTGCCCCACGTCTCCCGCCCCGGCGGTGATGATCTGCCCGTCTGCCGGGAGATCTGCGAGGCATTGGGCGACTCGACGGTGCTGATGATCGAGCGCCTGCTGTCTCCGGCAGAAATCCGCGGCCTGACCGCTGGCGCCACCCTTACCGTCACGGGCCGCATGCACCTGGCAATCATGTCCCTGTACAGCGGCGTGCCCGCCATCACCCTCGCCACCCAGGGCAAGGTCGAGGGCATGATGCGGCTCTTTGGTGCGGAATTTCTGGCCATCGAACCACGGCCCGACTTCGCCGAACGCATCGTCGCTCTGATCCAGCAGGTGCTGGCCCGCCCGGACGACCTGCGCCAACACCTGCACAGCAAGCTGCCCGCCGTGCGCACCCTGGCCCGGCGCAATTTCGACGCGGCCCAGCCCGAGCCGGCCCGCCAGGAGGAGTTGTCCTGTGCCTACGATTGAACAGGTAGTCGCGCGGGATATCTGCGTCGGTTGCGGCGCCTGCCAGTTCGCCACCCGCGGCGACATCACCGTCCAGCGCAACGACCTGGGTTACTACCGTGCCGACCTGACCACTGCCAGCCCCCAGAGCATCGCCACCGGCAGCCGCGTCTGCCCCTTTGCCCAGGAGGCGCCGAACGAGGATGCCATTGCCGCCGAGGTGTTCCCCGCCGTGCTCCGGGAGGACCCGCGCACCGGCAAGTACCTCAGCATCGCCGCCGCCCGGGTCACCGCCGATGACTACCTGCTCGGCAGCAGCTCCGGCGGTCTCACCAGCTGGATTCTGATCCAGTTGCTGGAGACAGGGCATATCGACGGGGTCATCCACGTCGGCCAGGGTGGCGACGGGCTGTTTTCCTACCGCATCTCCCGTAGCCGCCAGGAATTGACTGCCCGCCGCAAGTCCATCTATTACTCGACCAGCTTCAATAGCGCGCTACACAGTGTCCACGGAGATGGCCAGCGCTACGCCCTGGTGGGCGTGCCCTGTTTCATCAAGAGCGCGCGCCTGCTGTGCCGGGAAGATCGGACCCTGGCCACCCAACTGATCTACTTTATCGGCCTGGTCTGCGGCCATCTGAAATCCGCCGCCTTCGCCGAGTTGCTGGCCTGGCAATGCGGCGTCGGCCCCAACGAACTGGCCGCGGTGGACTTTCGCGTCAAGCAACCCGGTGAGGATGCCGGGCGTTACCGCTTCGGTGCCCGCGCCAAAGCAGCGACCGTCGGCGGCGCCGACGACTGCGAATGGACCACCCGCCCCACCAGCCAACTGCTGGGGGGTAACTGGGGCCACGGCATGTTCCAGCTCAACGCCTGCAACTACTGCGACGACATTTTCGCTGAAACCGCCGATGTGGTGCTGGGCGACGCCTGGCTACCGGAATACCGGGCCGACTGGCGCGGCACCAATGTCCTGCTGTGCCGCAACGCCGTGATCCAGCGGCTGATCGACCGCGGCCAGGCCGAAGGCGAACTCTTCATTGCTCCCCTGTCCGCCGCCGAAGCCGCCCAATCCCAGGCCGGCAACTTCCGCCACCGTCGCGAAGGGCTGGCCCTGCGCCTGGCCGACGACCAGAACGCAGGCCTGTGGGCGCCAACCAAGCGGGTAATGCCCGACGCGAACATCGTTGGCAGCCGCCGTCGGGAACTCATCCGGCGGCGCCGCGAGCTGTCCCGCGCCAGCCACGAACTGTTCGCCACGGCAAAACGCCAGGGGTCCCTCGACCTATTCATCGAGCGCATCACCCCCCTGGTACAGCAATACGAGAAATACAACACCCCCTCGCTACCACGCCGGCTCCTCGGCCTGGCCAAACGCAGAATCAAGCTGATTTTGTCATGAAAACCAAAACGTCCCGGCGTTTGGCTCCCGCCCAAGAGCATTCGCAAACCTAATACCCAGATAAGGAAAACGTTTTGAAGAAGATTACAGATCCCCAGCTGAAGATCGGCTATGTGCCCGGGTACGCGGAGGCTAACGCCTATGTCCAGCGGACCCAGGAAGCACTGGCCGAACTGGGTCAGGTCTATCCGCTGTCGCCCTCGACCAAGTCCCTGTGGCGACTGCTGAAATACCGTCCCGGCTTCTTCGATGTGATCATCGTCAACTGGCTGGAATACAAGACCGCCAACCCGCGGACCGGGCGCCTGTCGATGGCTGGCATACTGGCGTATTTCGTGCAGATTATCTTCCTCCGCCTCATGTGCCGGCGGTTGGTCTACATCCGCCACAACACCTATCCCCACCATGCCAGTAGCCAATCCGCCACCGCCCTGACCAAGGTGATCGACCTGTCCGAACACCTGTACTCCGTGACCGCCACCCACAGTGGCCACTATGCGGAGAAACACTACATTCCGCACCCGCTCTACCTGGAACAATCCATGTGCGCCAAGGGGCCGCACTTCATCGTCTTCGGGCGGGTCATGCCGTACAAGAATATCGAGCAGTTGATCCACCAGTTTCCCCTGGATGAACAACTCGTTATCGCCGGCCCCTGTGATGACCAGCCCTATTTCCGCAAGCTCCAGACCGCTGCCGAAGGCAAACAGATCACCTTCATCTCGCGCTTTCTGTCCGAAACGGAAGCCCGCCAACTGGTCGGCTCCGCCCGCGGCCTGATCCTGTCCCACGCCGATAACGACATGATCGTCAGCGGCAGTTTCTTCTATGCCCTGAGCCTCGGCACCCCGGTCATTGCCGTGAAAACGCCCTTCTTCGACTGGGTACAGCGGGAGCTTGACCTGCAGGGCCTGACCCTGGTGGACGAGCTGGACAGCATCGGCGCGGCCATCAAGCAGCAGAACGACCTGCCCCCCGAGACCATTCTCAGCTCGGCGCGCAAATACTTTTCCATGGCCACCGTAACAGCCTGCTGGGACAACCTGTTCCGCCAGTTGCGCCTGCATGGCCCGGCGTGCCCGCCGGAACCCTTGTCCCGACCATGACGGTAACGTCAGTCCCGGAGCCCGCCTCCGCCTGACGGCTTCCATACCACCTTGCGCCTCGACTGCAGGATCTTTCCATGTTGAACAATCAAGACGGCATCATTCGCTCCAACGAACCCATACTCAACGTGATCCAGCGTTGGCTGGACCTGGGTGTCATCTGCGCCACGCTGCTGCTGGTGATGCTGGGGCGCGACATCCCCGCGTCACCGCAACACACGCTCAACCTGCTGATCGCCCTGTTCCTGTTCTACGTGCTCAGCGATGGCAGCAAACTGTACGGCTCCTGGCGGGGCGAGCCCACGTTCCGCGAGCACCGGCGGGTAGCGGGAAACTGGGCCGCCGCCTTCGTCGGCATGTTCATCGCCGACTACTTCCTGCTGCACAATGAGCTGCTGGCGGACCGGGACAAGCTGTGCTGGTTCGCCGGCGGCCTGGTTATCCTCAGCGGCTACCGCATCGGCCTGCGCCTGCTCATGCGCACCCTGCGGGCCAATGGCTACAACACCCGCACCGTCGCCATCGTCGGTGCCGGCTCACTGGGTCAACGGCTCGCCGCCAACATCGTCGACAACCCCTGGATGGGCCTGGACCTGCTGGGCTTCTACGACGACGCGACCAGCGACGCGGTCTATCTGCAAAAGATCCAGGGCTTCGTGCCGGTGCGCGGTGATCACCAGGCGCTGGTTGACAACGTCCGCGCCGGGTATATCGACAAGGTCTACATTACCCTGCCCATGGGCGCCGAAGAACGCATCAAATGGCTGCTCGACCAGCTCAGCGACAGCACCGCCTCGGTCTACCTGATCCCCAACGTCTTCATCGTCGACCTGCTGCATGCCCGCAGCGAGTCCATCAACGGCTTGCCCAGCATCAGCATCTTCGACTCTCCCATGGACGGCGCTAGCCGGCTGGTCAAACGTGTCGAGGACATAGTGCTGTCCTTGGCCATCCTCGCGATCATCGCCGTGCCCATGCTGATCATCGCCCTGGGCGTGCGCCTCACTTCCCCCGGCCCCGCGCTGTTCCGGCAGAAACGCTACGGCATGGACGGGCGCCCCATCGAGGTGTGGAAATTCCGCAGCATGACCGTCATGGAAAACGGCGACACCGTCACCCAGGCCAAGCGCAACGACAGCCGCATCACTCCGTTCGGCGCCTTCCTGCGCCGCACTTCCCTGGACGAGCTGCCGCAATTTCTCAATGTGCTGCGTGGCGATATGTCCATCGTTGGCCCTCGCCCCCACGCCATCGCCCACAACGAGGAATACCGCAAGCTCATCAGCGGCTACATGCTCCGCCACAAGGTCAAACCCGGCATCACCGGCTGGGCCCAGATCAACGGCTGGCGCGGCGAAACCGACACCCTCGACAAGATGCAGAAACGCATCGAATACGACCTCAACTACATCCGCCGCTGGTCCCTCTGGCTGGACCTGAAGATCGTCTTCCTCACCGTATTCAAAGGCTTCCTCAACAAGAACGCCTATTGAGTCTGATCCCAGGCGGGCTGTTCCTGCTACACTAGCACCCCTTTCCCACGCTAGCGCCAGGACAGCCCGCACCAATGCAGCAACCTCCCCCGTCGTCTTTCCCTTGCTCCCGGCCCGGCCCCTCCCGGCGCTTCTGCGTCGCGCCCATGATGGACTGGACTGACCGCCATTATCGCTACTTTGCGCGACTGATCAGCCGGCACGCCCTGTTGTATACCGAGATGGTGACCACCGGCGCGGTATTACAGGGCGATCGGGCGCGGTTTCTCGGCTACAGCCCGCAAGAGCAGCCGCTGGCGTTGCAACTGGGTGGCAGCAATGCGCAGGATCTGGCGCAATGCGCGCGGCTGGCCGAGCAAGCCGGTTACGCCGAGGTCAACCTGAACGTCGGCTGTCCCAGCGACCGCGTGCAGAACAACCTGATCGGCGCCTGCCTGATGGGCCATCCCGAGCTGGTGGTGGATGGCGTCAAGGCGATGCTGGATGCCTGCAGCATCCCGGTCACGGTCAAGCACCGCATCGGCATCAACGGCCGCGACAGCTATGAACAGCTGGTGGACTTTGTCGGCCAGCTCCAGGAGGCAGGTTGCGAGACCTTTATCGTGCATGCGCGCATCGCCATCCTCGAGGGACTGTCACCCAAGGAGAATCGCGAGGTGCCGCCGTTGCGTTATGAGGTGGTGCAGCAACTGAAAAGGGATTTCCCGCAGTTGGAGATCATCCTCAATGGCGGCCTTACCGATCTCGACATGATGCAACAGCAGATGGATGAACTCGATGGCGTCATGGTCGGGCGCGAGGCCTACCACAACCCCTACCTGATGGCCGAGGTGGACCGCCGCTTCTACGGCGACCCGGCGCCGGTGCGCAGCCGCATTGAGGTGCTCCATGCGCTACGCCCTTACATTGCTGCGCATCTGGCCCAGGGCGGCGCGATGCACCATGTGACCCGGCATATCCTCGGCCTGTTCCAGGGACTCCCCGGTGCCCGGCACTTCCGCCGGCAGCTGAGTACCGAGATCCACCGCACCGACCAGCCCCTGGCGCTGTATGACCGGTTGGTCAGCGAGATGACGGAGCGCACACAACCACAGGATTGCTCACTGTAACAAGCTTGAGGTAAGGTCGAAGTCCACTTTCTTCGCAACCACCTCGGGCCATCATGACAAGCAAACTGGATAGTCTCCGTCAGCACACATTGATCGTCGCCGACACCGGTGATATCGACGCGATCCGCACTCTGCAACCGGTGGATGCCACCACCAACCCCTCCCTCCTGCTCAAGGCCGCGCAGCAACCCGATTGCAGTCATCTGCTGGACCGGGCACTGCAGCAGGCTGCCGGCAGCCACGAGCTGATTACCGACGCCTGCGACCATTTTGCCGTGGCGGTAGGTAGCGAGATCATCAAGCTGGTCCCCGGTCGGGTGTCCACCGAGGTGGATGCGCGGTTGTCCTTCGATCGCGATGCCACCCTGGCCAAGGCCCGCAAGCTGATTGAACTCTATGAACAGGCCGGTGTGACCCGCGACCGCGTACTGATCAAGATTGCCGCCACCTGGGAAGGCATCCAGGCGGCCGCCGAACTCGAGCGTGAAGGCATCCAGTGCAACCTGACGCTGCTGTTCTCCTTTGCCCAGGCCCAGGCCTGCGCTGACGCCGGGGTGTTTCTCATCTCACCCTTCGTGGGACGGATCTATGACTGGTACAAGCAGCGTGATGGGCGGGAATATCAGGGCGCGGAAGACCCTGGGGTGCAGTCGGTGGCGCGCATCTACCGTTATTACAAGGAGCACATGTACGCCACCGTGGTCATGGGCGCGAGCTTCCGTAACATCGGCCAGATCGAGGCGCTCTGTGGTTGCGACCGGTTGACCATCAGCCCCGCCCTGCTCCAGCAACTGGCGACCGAGTCCGGCAGCCTGACACCGTCGGGCCTGCTGACCAGCGGCTCGGATGATCCACGGGAGATACTGACCGAGCCGACCTTCCGCTGGGCACACAACGAGGATGCCATGGCAACGGAAAAGCTCGCCGAGGGCATCCGCGCCTTTGCCGCAGATCAGCTCAAACTGGAGTCGTTGATGGGCGAGCGGGCCGCGTCAGTGGCCTGATTCGAGGGTACTGACCAGATCGGTAAAGGCCGCCCGGTTGTGCTCGTTGAGGTCCATCAGTATGCGATGGGCCTCCAGCACGCGGCTTCTGACCTGCTCCTCGGAAAGAATCTGACCAGGCAGATCCTGTAGTTCGGCATCAGTCGGGGTGGTTTCAGGAACGATATTGAATATCTGGTCGAAGCCCATGCTTTGCAGCAAGCGGTTCATATCCTCATGGGTAGACACCAGGGTCGGCAACAGGCCAACCCGGTCCCGGGAGAGGATCGACAACTTCGCCAACAACCCCAGTGAGGTGCTGTCGATGTTATCGGTTTCCGTCAGGTCGATGACGATGCAACCAAAACTCAGCGCGCTGAAGATCTTCTCGATATAGGCATCCAGCGCCGCGCAGAGCGTTAATCGCACATCACCGATGAATTTCAGGATGAAAGTATCTTCGGATTCAGCGAACTGAATCCTGCCCGTCGTCATCATTCCGATGTCCTGCTCAACAGCAATACTGAAATATCGTCCGGCATGACCCTGGTGTGGTCGAGGCCGAGCAACTGCATGAAACGCTGCATGTCCCCTCCGGCTTGGCCGACCAGCTCCGGCAACCGCTCTTCCTTCTCCTTGAGCGTAGTACCCTCGAGGCAATCGAGCACGCCGTCGGAGCACAGGGTCAGGGAAAAACGGGGCGGGAGCGGGATCTGGTGGTTCTCGAATTCGGCTTCGGCAAACAACCCCACCGGCCGGCCCTTGCCCTGCAGGTATTCGGCCTTGCCATCGATACAGATGACCGGCAGCGGCAGATGCCCGCCAATGCTATAGGTAAGGGTCTGATCGGCTTCGTCGATCACACCGCCGAGCATG
Source organism: Pseudomonas saudimassiliensis (assembly GCF_000939975.1). Taxonomy (GTDB): domain Bacteria; phylum Pseudomonadota; class Gammaproteobacteria; order Pseudomonadales; family Pseudomonadaceae; genus Halopseudomonas; species Halopseudomonas saudimassiliensis. The sequence continues at coordinate 394,169 of NZ_LK391969.1, forward strand.
GTTACATGCTTGCCCAGATTGCAACTGATCAGGCTGCGGTTGATGTGCCCGAGCACATCGGAGGGCTGGAAACGGATCGGCCCCTGCTCCTGCAACTTGCGTTGCTCGTACAGCAGGCGGGTGGTCATGAACTTAAGCAGCACGGTGACAAAGGCCGAGGACGCGCCGTGGCCGGATACGTCCGCCAGATAGAACGCCAACTGGGTTTCCGAGACGCGGAAGTAATCGACGAAGTCACCGGACAGGTACAGCGAAGGGATGATGCGGTGTTCGAACAGGTATTGGTCGCTCTGCCAGGGTGAGGCGGGGAGCATGTTGAGCTGCACCTGCCGCCCGGCTGCCTGGTCATCGCGCAACTCGCGCAGGTGATTTTCCAGTTCGCGGTTGGCCAGCTCGAGGCGCTCACGGATGCGCTGGTTCTCGCTGCGCAGGCGCGCCCGGTCGAGCGATCGTCGGACCGCATGCTCCAGCACTTCCAGGTCCGCCTGGGGTTTGATCAGGTAATCGCTGGCGCCAAGGCGCAGGGCTTCGACGACGTCGCACATCACCCCATCATCGGAGATGACCACGACCGGTGTATCCGGCCGGGCATCGGCAATCTGCGCCAGCAGCTCGAAACCGCTCATGTCGGACATGTAGAGATCGCAGAGCACCAGCTCTGGACGCCGGGCAGAAACCAGCGCCAGACCGTCCTGGGCGCGACTGGCCTGCAGTACCTCGAAGCCACACTGTTCAAGATGAATCGAGATGCTTTGACGAACCTGGTCGTCATCATCAATAACCAGCAAAGTGGTGCCAGGAAGCTGCATAGATTCCCTACGTCATTGCCGCGAAGCCAGGCAGAGCCACGCGGCCACAGGGTGTATTCATAGTCAGACTCACGTCTGAAGCCCAGGGATGTCTCCCGAAGGGGCAGACATTACTCCCATCCGCTCCGGCAGGCAACCGTCGTCCGGACGAGGCTCGGTCAGAAGTCATCCTCCACCTGCCCGTCCATGACCTTGTACTCGCGATTCTGTAACCAGACATTGCGCAGGAAGCGATATTTGTCGCCGCGGATCAGGCGTTCCTGGGACAACAGCCCGGCGCGGGTATCGACCACATCCACCCCGCGCGCAGTGTTGCGGCTGGGGACATGGTCCATCTGGCTGCCGTAGGTGTAACCGGCAAATCCTTCAGCAGCAAACGCGCTGCCATCACGTACCGTGCTGGGGCCGAAGAACGGTAGCATCACGTAGGGTCCACTCTCGACGCCCCAGGCGCCCAGGGTCTGGCCGAAATCCTCGTCGTTACGTTGCAGGCCCATGCGGGTCGCCACGTCGAACAGGCCCACCACCCCGACGGTGGTGTTCATCAGGAACCGGGACAGGTCGACACTGGCGTCATGGAACTTGCCCTGCAGCAGGTTGTTGACCAGGTTCTTCGGCTCGCCCAGGTTGTTGAAGACGTTGGTCACGCCGTCGTCCAACGGACCCGGCACGACCCGGTCATAGCCCTTGGCGATGGGCTTCAAGGCATAGGTGTCGAGGGTATCATTGAACCGGAAGACTACCCGGTTGACCGGCTCCCAGGGATCGGGATTGTGGTATTCGACCGCGTAGTCGTCGTCTTCAACGGCCGAGGCCGGGCCAACCAGTGCCAGGGAGAGCGCTCCGGCCAGCAAACCATATGTAGTGACGTTCATCAGGTTCATCGTTGCTACAGTCTCCATTGGGGAGGTCAGACGGCCGAAGCAGCATGCCGCGTTCACGATCATCATTGTAATGCAAACTCCCGGTCCGCCCACCGGCTTTTATGTTGTATCAATCGCCGTGCAGACGTCCACGGTGCGCAGCGCTATAGTGTGACCAGATTCTTAGTTAAGGAGAAACCCATGGCGGACGAACATCTGCAAGCCCAGCTTGAATCCCTGCAACAGACGTTGAACGATCCGGCCATCGTGCTGAGCGAAGAGGAACGCAGCTCCCTGGAGACGCTGGCGATCAATCTCGAAGCCCGGCTGCTGGTCAGCGAAGGCAGCGAGGAAGCCGTGGCCGACCCCAGCCTGGTTGACAGCGTAAACCTGCTCGTCGAGGAATTCTCGGAACGTCACCCCACCCTGTCCGCTACTCTGCAGAACGTGGTCCAGAGCCTGTCGAATATGGGCATCTGAAGCAAGATGGCCCCGCATTCCGCGGGGCCATCCTGTCTATTATTGGCGCGCCAGCCGCGTGTTGTCCGGCGTGCCGGGGTGTGTGGAGCGCCAGGGATTGATATCGAGCCCGCCGCGGCGCAGGTAGCGCGCATAGACGGTCAATTCGCACCCCTCCCCCAGCACCCGCTGCAGATCGAGGAAAATCCGCTCGACACACTGCTCGTGAAAATCTCCGTGCTGACGGAATGAGACCAGATAGCGGAGCAGCGCCGCCTTGTCGAGAGCCGGGCCGGCGTAACTGATGGCGACACTGCCCCAGTCGGGCTGGCCGGTCACCGGGCAGTTGGACTTGAGCAGGTGGCTATGCAGGGTTTCCCGCGCCCAACCATCGCCCGGCACCCGCTGCAACAGCTCCGGCGAATACTCGTATACATCGATGGTAACGTCCAGATCGTCCAGGCATTCGCCGGGCAGCCGCCCGACCCCCACCTGCTGCAAGCGGGGCATCGTCAGCAGCCGCACCATGACCGGTGCCTGGGCGGTCACGCTCAGATCGGATTCCAGCGTACGCAACACATCGGCACGGTCCCTGAACACCGTCTGGTTGAAGGAGTTCAGATACAGCTTGAAGGACTTGGACTCGACGATACGCGCATTGGCCGTGACCGGAAAAACGAATTCCACCGCCGCCACTTCCGGCTTGCCGGAGGGCGTCAGCCAGGAGACCTCATAACTGTTCCAGACATCCACCCCATGGAACGGCAGCCGCTGCGGATCGATACCCAGCTCCTGCCAGATCGGTTGACGGGGGATCGGGTACAGCAATGACGGGGTATAGATACCGTTATAGCTGCTGGACTTGCCCAGCGGCGACTGTTCTGCCGGATGCATCTGCGGGTCTCCTTCAATTAACCCGCAAGCATACCTGTGCCGGACGGCTCAGCCAATAACCAATGCCTACTGCCGCAGGCCGGTGCCGCGTACCAGCAAGCGATAGCTGAACACATAGAGCGCCACCGCAAAGCCAGCCATCAGCAACAGCGCCAGGCCGATGTTGATATCGGATACCCCCAGAATGCCGAAGCGGAAGGCGTTGACCATATGCAGGATGGGGTTGATCAGCGACACCATCTGCCAGAAGTCCGGCAACAGGCTGATCGAGTAGAAGACGCCGCCAAGGTAGGTCAGGGGTGTCAGCACGAAGGTCGGCACGATGGAAATATCATCGAAACTGCGAGCATACACCGCGTTGATGAAGCCACCCAGGGCAAATACCAGCGAGGTCAGGAAGACCACACCAACCGTCAGCCCGATATGCTGTACCTGCAGCCGGGTGAAGAACAGCGACATCAGGGTCACGATCAACCCGACCGCCAGCCCCCGCGCCACGCCGCCCAGGGAGTACCCCAGCAGAATCACGTGGGGCGACACCGGCGCCACCATCAGCTCTTCGATGGAACGCTGGAACTTGGTGCTGAAAAAGCTCGATACCACGTTGGAGTAACTGTTGGTGATCACCGACATCATGATCAGGCCCGGCACGATGTAATCGATGTACGCAAAACCATCCATCTCGCCGATGCGCCCGCCGATCAGGTTGCCGAAGATGACGAAGTACAACGCCATGGTGATGCCCGGCGGCAGCAGCGTTTGCGGCCAGATGCGGGTAAAGCGCCGTACTTCCTTGGTAAGGATGGTGGTAAAGGCAATCCAGCTGCTGCGCCGATGACTCATGTTCATGCTGCTCCCTTGTCCGAATTGCCATCAACCAGGTGGAGGAACAGCTCCTCCAGGCGATTGCTCTTGTTGCGCAGGCTGAGCACCTCTATGCCCTGCGCCGCCAGCGCCGCAAACAGACCATTCATGCCCTGCCCCTTGTCGACCTGAACCTCCAGCGTGTGGTCATCGGCCAGCGTGCAGGGGAAGCCCGGCAGGCTGGGCGCCTGCGCCATGGCGTCGCGACAGTCGAGCAGGAAAGTCTCGACATGCAATTGCTTGAGCAACTGGCGCATGCTGGTGTTATGGATGATCCGGCCGCCGTCGATGATGGCGATATTCCGGCACAGCTGTTCGGCCTCTTCCAGATAGTGCGTGGTGAGGATGATGGTCACCCCCTGGGCATTGATCTCTTCGAGAAACTGCCACATCGAACGGCGAATCTCGATATCCACGCCCGCGGTCGGTTCGTCGAGAATCAGCAGCCGCGGCTCATGGATCAACGCGCGGGCGATCATCAGGCGGCGTTTCATGCCGCCGGAGAGCATGCGCGAGGGCACATCGCGCTTGTCCCAGAGACTCAGGCGGCGCAGGAAGTGCTCGGCTCGCTCGCGGGCTTCGCCCGCCGGGATGCCGTAATAGCCGGCCTGGTTGACGAGAATGTCCTGCGCCTTCTCGAATTGGCTGAAATTGAATTCCTGGGGCACCACACCGATGCAACGCTTGGCGGCCATCAAGTCCGTGTCCAGATCATGGCCGAAGATGCTGACCTTACCCGCCGTCTTGCTCACCAGCGACGACAATATGCCAATGGTGGTGGATTTACCGGCGCCGTTGGGGCCGAGCAGGGCGAAGAAGTCGCCCTGCGCCACGTCCAGGTCCAATCCCTTCAACGCGCGCATCCCATTGGGGTAGGTTTTCTCGAGCCCGCGGATTGTGATTGCTGCCGTCATGCATGCCCCTTCAATTCATGGATCAGCCGATCGATATGGGGACGAAATCCACGAATTCAAGCCCGACGAGCCCGGAGCAGGAATTACAAAAGTTCTACAAATGTGACCATGTGGTCGATTGTGGTCGCAGGGGGCGGGCCGTATTCTTCGGACCAGAAAAATAACCACACGATACGGAGATTTACATGCCCCAATTGCCAGAAGCATCGGCAACGGCCAAGGACGACTTTGCCAGTCGCATTACTCCTGCCTACCGTCGTTACGCCCTGTTCATCCTGGTGCTGGCCTACACTTCGAGTCACGTTGACCGCAACATCGTCGGCATCCTGATCGAGCCACTGAAAGCCGACCTCTTGCTGTCTGACACCCAGTTGGGCTTTCTGTCCGGCATCGCCTTCGCGCTGTTCTACGCTACCCTCGGCATTCCGATCGCCGTCTGGGCGGACCGTTCCAATCGCCGCAACATCATCGCCTGGGCCATTGCCATCTGGAGCCTGATGACCGCGGTCTGTGGTCTGGCGCAGAATTTCTGGCAACTGGCTGCCGCCCGCATCGGGGTTGGCATCGGCGAAGCCGGCTCCAGTCCGCCATCACATTCGATGCTGTCTGACCTCTACCCCAAGGAACAGCGCTCCAGTGCCATGGCCCTGTACTCGCTGGGTGTGTATTTCGGCATCATGATCGGCTTCATCGTCGGCGGCTTCGTCGCCGATGCCTGGGGCTGGCGTGCAGCCTTCTTCGTGGTCGGCTTCCCGGGACTGTTGATTGCTCTGCTGGTGCGCTTCACCATGATCGAGCCGCCGCGCGGCTTCGCCGACGGCGTGCCACCGCCACCGCGCGGCAAGGTCAGCGTCAAAGCCGGCATGGCCGTGCTGTGGCGGGTGCGCACTACCCGTCACGTGGTGACCGGCGTTACCCTGACGGCACTGGTCGGCTATGGCACCATCGTCTGGAACCCGGCCTTCCTCATACGCAGTCACGGCATGAGCGCAGGCGAAGTCGGTATGCTGCTCGGCCCGCTGATGGGTATCGTCGGCGGCCTGGGCGTCTGGATCGGCGGACTGCTGGCCGACAAGCTGACAGCACGCGATCAGAGCTGGAACGCATGGATTGTTGGTCTGGCCAAGCTCATGGCGATCCCGTTCATCATCGCCTTCTACACCATCGAAAATACCACGCTGGCACTGATGGCCTATATGCCAGCGGTGTTCCTTGGCGCCTTCTACCTCGGGCCGAGCTTCGCCATGATCCAGAGCCTGACACCGCTGCGCAGCCGCGCGCTGGCCTCGGCCGTCATGCTGCTGATCCTCAACCTGTTCGGCCTGGGTTTCGGCCCGCAGCTGGTTGGTCTGGCCAGTGACCTGATGAACAGTAGCTATGGTGCAGACAGCCTGCGCTACGCGCTGATTGCCGCGGCGCTCGTCAATATCTGGGCCTGCTTCCATTACTACCTTGCGGGCAAGACCATCAAGTACGATACCGCGCACATCGAGCCTTAAGCGCAGCCACCGGGTAGCAGCTTTCGCTGCTGCCCGGCTTTTCCTCCCTCCCTTGCTTCCTTCCTGGTGATATTCCGTTACACCGGCGGTCACAGCATGACGGCAAACCGACTATGCTGAAGACTGGATTTCAACCCTGAAGGAGTGATTCATGCTGACCCTGCTCTGGCTGCTGGGCCTGATCTTTCTTGTCACCGTGCTCGCCTGGGTACGCGTTGGCCTGCTGAACGCCTGTCTCGCCGTTGGCGCTTACCTGCTGGCAATGACCCTGCTGGGTCCGGTCCACTGGTTGTTGGATCTCATCCTGTGGGCACTGTTCTTTGGTGTGGCCATACCCCTGAACATGACGGACTGGCGCCGCCGGAGCATCACCACACCGCTGTTCCACTGGTTCCGCAAGGTATTGCCGCCGATCTCCGCGACCGAGCAGGAAGCCCTGGATGCCGGCACCGTCTGGTGGGATGGCGAGATCTTCAGCGGTCGCCCCGACTGGAACAAGCTGCACAGCTATCCCCAGCCCCGATTGACCGCAGAGGAGCAGGCCTTTCTCGATGGCCCGGTGGAGGAGTTGTGCAGGATGACCAACGAGTGGGAGGTGACCACTGAGTTGCAGGATCTGCCAGAAGCGGTCTGGGACTTCATCAAGAGTAACGGCTTTTTTGGCCTGATCATTCCCAAGGAATACGGCGGCAAGGGCTTTTCAGCCTACGCCCATTCCCAGGTCGCCATGAAACTGGCCAGCCGCAGCGGTGACCTCGGCTCCACCGTCATGGTGCCCAATTCCCTGGGACCTGCCGAACTGCTCATGCAATACGGCACCGATGAGCAGAAACAGCATTATCTGCCGCGCCTGGCCGCCGGCCAGGAAATTCCCTGCTTCGCTCTCACCTCCCCTGAGGCCGGATCCGATGCCGGTGGCATGCCGGACCGGGGCATCGTCTGTCGGCAGCAATGGAACGGCGAAGAGGTACTGGGACTGAGCGTCACCTGGGAAAAACGCTACATCACCCTCGGCCCGATCGCCACGCTGCTGGGCCTGGCCTTCAAGGTATACGACCCTGATGGCCTGCTGGGCGACCAGGAAGACCTGGGCATTACCCTCGCCCTGATCCCTACCGACACCCAGGGCGTGGAAATCGGCCGCCGGCACTTTCCGCTCAATGCGGCGTTCATGAACGGTCCCAATTCCGGCACCAATGTGTTCATCCCGATGGACTACCTGATTGGCGGTCAGCAGATGATCGGCCATGGCTGGAAGATGCTGATGAACTGCCTGGCGGTCGGCCGCTCCATTTCCCTGCCGGCGGGGGCCACCGGCGCCGCCAAGATGACCAGCATGACCACCGGCGCCTATGCCCGGATTCGCCGCCAGTTCGACCTGCCCATCGGCGAGTTCGAAGGAGTGCAGGAAGCCCTCGCCCGGATCGGCGGTAATACCTATGTGATGGATGCCGCACGGACCATGACTGCCGGGGCGGTGGATCTCGGCGAGAAGCCGGCAGTGCTATCCGGCGTGGTCAAGTACCACCTGACCGAGCGTATGCGCCAGTGCATGAACGACGCCATGGACGTGCACGGCGGCAAGGGTATCTGCATGGGGCCGAAGAATTACCTCGGTCGCGGCTATCAGTCGGTGCCGATCTCCATCACCGTGGAAGGCGCCAACATCCTCACCCGCAGCATGATGATCTTCGGCCAGGGCGCCATCCGCTGCCACCCCTATGTACTGCAGGAGATGGAAGCCACCCGGGACCCGGACCAGGAGTGCGCCATCGCACGGTTCGATGCCCTGCTGTTCCAGCACATCGGCCACGCCCTGAGCAACGCCGCCGGCAGCCTGCTGCTGGGCCTGACCGCCGGCGCTCTGGTCAAGACGCCGGGCAATGACCACACCCGCCCCTACTACCGGCAGCTGTCCCGGCTCAGTGCGGCCTTCGCCACGCTGACGGACACCAGCATGCTGATGCTGGGCGGTGAGCTGAAACGCCGCGAGCGGCTGTCGGCCCGGCTAGGGGATGTGATGAGTTACATCTATCTCGCCAGCGCCACGCTCAAGCATTACCACGATCACGGTAGCCCCGAGGAGGACCTGCCGCTGCTGCGCTGGGGTATCGAGGATCTGCTGGCGAAGACGGAGCAGGCCATGCACGAGATCCTGCTCAACTTCCCGGATCGCTGCATGGGCATTGCCCTGCGGGTTCTGATCTTCCCGCTGGGTCGCCGCCTCAAGCCACCGTCCGACCGGACCGGCGGAGAAGTGGCGCGTAGCCTGATGACACCCAGCGCCTCACGTGACCGCCTGTTGGCCGGTTGCTACCGCAGCAGCGACCCGGATGATGTGACCGGCTTGTTGAACGACACCCTGGAGAAAGTCATTCTCGCCGACCCGATCGAACGGCGGCTGAGCAAGGCGCAGCGCTCCGGCGAGCTGGAAGCTGGCAGTGACATCGACGAGCTCGCGGTGGCAGCGGAAAGCGGGGTCATCAGCCCCGACGAAGCGCTGAAACTGCGCGAAGCCCGCCTCGCCCGCCGCGCGGTGATCGAAGTGGATGATTTTGCGCCGGAGGATATGCGGCCGGGCTGAAGCGTTCCCCTGGGTGGGACGAGCACCAGCTCGTCCAAGATGTCCCATACCACACCGTGGTCGAGCTGGTGCTCGACCATCCCAGGGTTAATGCAGCCCTCCTCGAGACGAGCGGGCTGTCAGGCCAGCTGCGGACCCTTCCCTTCTTGCCCGCCATCCCCCTCGCGCTGCTGCTCCGCCCACAACCGTGCATAGGCCCCACCAGCCACCAATAGCTCCTGGTGCGTGCCCTGCTCTACCACCTCCCCCTGCTCCAACACCAGAATCTGCTCGGCATGGGTAATGGTCGACAACCGGTGGGCGATGGCCAAGGTGGTACGTCGCCGCGCCACCAGGTTGAGGGCGTCGAGGATGCGCCGTTCGGAATGGGTATCCAGGGAAGAGGTCGCCTCGTCGAGGATCAGCAGTTGCGGGCCCTTGAGCAGCACCCGGGCGATGGCGATGCGCTGCTTTTCGCCCCCGGATAGCTTCAGCCCCCGTTCGCCCACCTGTGTGTTCAGCCCTTCGGGCAAACGCTGGACAAAGTCTTCCAGCTGCGCCATGCGCAGCGCATTCCAGATATCCTCGTCGGTGGCACCCGGTTTGCCGTAGGCAATGTTGTAGCCAATGGTGTCGTTGAATAACACAGTGTCCTGGGGCACCACACCGATAGCCTGGCGCAGGCTGTGTTGACTGACGGTCCGAATGTCCTGGCCGTCAATGGTGATGCGTCCACTTTCGACGTCATAGAAGCGGAACAGTAGCCGCGCCAGGGTAGATTTGCCTGCGCCGCTGGGGCCGACCACCGCCAGGGTCTGCCCCGCCGGGATGGTGAAACTGACATTCCTGAGTATCGGCCGCTCCGGCGTATAGGCATGACTGACCTGCTCGAAGCGCACCGTGCCACCGTCCACCTGCAACGCCGGCGCCGCAGCGGCGTCCGCCACCTTGACCGGGGCCTCCAGCAGTCCGAACAGCCGCTCGATATTGATCAGCGCCTCGCGGATCTCGCGGTAGATGAAGCCGAGGAAGTTCAGCGGAATGAACAGCTGGATCATGTAGGCGTTGATCATTACCAACCCACCCAGGGTCATGCTGCCCGCCGACACCTGGTTCGCCGCCAGCACCATCATCAGGGTCACCGACCCGGCAATGATCAGCGCCTGGCCGGAATTGAGCGCCGCCAGCGACAGCCGCGTCTTCATCCGCGCCGACTCCCAGCCCGCCAGGTGCTCGTCATATTGCCGGGCTTCGAACTGCTCGTTGCCGAAATACTTGACCGTTTCGTAGTTCAGCAGGCTATCCACCGCCCGGGTATTGGAGCGGTTATCCAGTTGGTTGCTTTCGCGTACGAAGCGGTTGCGCCACTCGGTGAACACGATGGTGAACAACCCGTAAACCAGCACGGCACCGAGCACCGTCAAGGCATACACAGGACTGAAGTTGGCTAGCAGGATGATGGCAATCAGGCCAATCTCCAACAGCGTGGGCAGGATATTGAACACCATGAAACGCAGCAGGAAGCTGATGCCGCTGGTCCCCCGCTCAATGTCCCGTGCCAGTCCGCCAGTACGGCGGGACAGGTGAAAGCCAAGGTCCAGCCGGTGCAGATGCTCGAACACCTTGAGCGATATCCGCCGCATGGCCCGTTCGGCTACCCGCGCAAATACGGCATCGCGCAGCTCCGAAAAGAACACGGTAGAAAAGCGCAGCAGGCCGTAGGCCGCCAGCAAGGCCACCGGTACCAGCACCAGCGCATCGGTAACGGTCTCGTAATGCTCAACGATCAGCTTGAGCACCCAGGGCACCGCCACCCCGGCCAGCTTGGCGAGCAACAGACAGGCCATGGCCAGGGTTACCCGGCCACGGAACTCGCTGAGATAGGGAATCAGACTACGGATGATCCGCCAATTGACCGGTCCACCGGCGTAGGAGCTATCACTTCTGGGTCGCAATGCAAAAGCCTCGGGATGCTGTGCCAAGGCGGCAGTCTAGCATCCCGAGGCAGAGCCGCTGGTGGCTAACCTTCCGCTTCCAGGGTCTTGGTGGCCATAGCCTGGGGTTTGGGCTCCTCATGTTCCTGCGGAATCGGCTCAACATTTCGATCCCAGCCGACCAGCAACAAGGTGGTCAGCACCCCAAACAGGAGCCCCACCCAGGGCTCGAAGAAAGCCAGCCCAGCACCGATCATCAGCACCGCGCCCCGCGACGCATTGCTCTGGGGGATGGCCATGGCGATGTAGGCGCAGGCAAAGCCGGTCAACACCAGCGTCAGCGACAACGCAATGCCCAGTAAGGGTTGTAGCCCGGTGACCAGCGGCAGCAGGAAGAAGAGGATCGGGATGCCCATGCCGTAATAGGAAACCAGCCCGCTGTGGAGGCTGTCCATGGTCTGCTTGCCCTGCTTCCAGCGCTGGATGATGATCACGTGCACGCCGGTCCACATCGGCCCCTGGGTGGGGAAGAAGGGCGCGCTGATGCCCATCAGGGCATTACGGATGGCCAACGAGAAGTGCGAACGAGTCGGGTTGATATCAATGTGTTCATCGTTGCGCTCCTTCAGTCCTTCGCGAATCACTTCGTTGCCGGTCACCAGATCACCAAACAGGATGACGTAGGTAATGATGGCCAGCGGCATGGCCTGGAGCATCATGGTCAGGCTGGGAAAGCCGATGGAGAATGGCGACATCTTGGCCCACATATCCCCCACCGGCGGAATCATGAAGCCCCAGCGAATGTCATAGGCCACCTCCCCGACCATGGGCCCGATCACGGCGGCGATGAGAAAGCCCGGCAGCAGACCCAGAGCCGCAATCAGCGCCACCCAGCGGTACTTTTCTTTGAGTTTCTGCATCGGCAACGAGAAAGCAAACACCAGACACACAGCACAGGCCAGGGTGGTGGCGATGGGTTGCTGCAGCAGAAACCGCTCGGCGTCATCGATGAATACCCGCTTGAGCGCCGCCAGCGCGGCCCCGAGAATGATCCCCGCCTTCAGCGTGTCCGGCAGCCAGATGACGAATTTCTTGCCCAGCCCGGTAAGCCCCAGCACGAACAGCAGCAAGGCGAAGTCCAGGGACAACGCGGTCATTGCTTGCAGGCGCAGCGTCGGATCATCACCAGCGCCGATGGCAAAAGCCAGCACCAGGGGCAACGCGGGGGTCAGCCAACCAGGCGCGTAGGGCTCGCCGAATACGATCAACGCCGAGCTGATGAGAATGGAGTGGATCATCGAAGCGGCCACCGCCTCCTCGAATGTCAGACCGAAGAACATGGTCATCAAAGGAATGAGCGACAGCCCCGTCGCCGCGGCAATGAAAATGCCTTGGAAGAGTTCCGGCCAGTACAACCGGGTATGGTAGAAAGGCAAACGGAATGTAAAGGGGCCCCAGCGCCAGCCGGGCAGTTCAGGTTGGGACATGATCCATCTCCATCGATTATTGTTATTCAACACCGCGCGGTTACGCCGTTCCTGGCCTGCGCTGCTGTGGTCATTATTGATGGGGAACGGGTGAACCACTAGCGGCATGCACCCGTCATCAGTCTGCTGAATATCACCCGTTATGGTGGCCTCGCGATGGCCTTCTACCATCCTCGCCCACGCCCCGCAGGGGCGGGGTTACCCACCCACGACGCACACTGCTGTAACCGCAGCTTCAGTCGGCCAGGGTTTCAGCAAAGAAGCTGCGCATCTGGGCAAAGGCGCGTTCGGCAACAACCGGGTGGTACTCCGCCTGCCCCTTGGCCTTGGCCGTCGGATCAGTGAACGAATGCACCGCGCCGCCATAGCTGAGCAACTGCCAGTCGGCCACCTTGGCACTGCGCATTTCCTGTTCGAAGGCCGCCACCTGCTCCGGTGGCACGTAGGGATCATCGGCGCCGTGCAGTACCAGCAGCGGCATCCGGATAGCCTTGGCGTCTTCCGGATTCGGCGTATCCAGGTTGCCATGGAAGGACACCACCCCGCCGATCTCGGTACCCGAGCGGGCCAACTCCAGCACAGCGGTGCCACCAAAACAGAAGCCGATCGCCCCCAACCGCCCGGTGTCGAGGGCGACCTTGTCGCCCTGCGCCTTGAACACCTCCAGCGCAGCATTGACCCGTTTGCGCATCACCGCCCGGTCGGCGCGTACTTCCCCGGCAGCCTTGCCGGCCTGTTCCGTATCGGCTGGCCGAACGTCCCGACCATACAAGTCGGCAACAAAGACCACATAGTCGGTACCCGCAGCGCGGTAGGCCTTCTTCGCCGCATTCTCGGTCACGCCCATCCAGTTCGGCACCATCAATAGCCCCGGCCGTGGCTCGGTGACCGCGTCGTCATACACCAGCATGCCCTGATAGGGCTTGCCATCGATTTCATAATCCACTGTCTGTGTCGTCATCTCCGCCTGGGCCAATCCAGCCGCTGTGGCCAGAATCATGGTGGTAAGCATCTTGGTCATGCCAGCATCCCTTGCGCGTTGGTTGAAAGGCAAGAATAGACCATCAAGAGGAAGCCGAAGGGCGCTAAGGTTTTCTCTCAGCCGCGCCGAAGCCATAAGCCGGTGTTGTGCAGTTGCCCTTGGCGAACCGTGTGCGGCCAGGGACGGCCGCACACGAGCGCCATGGATGGCACGGGTGCGCGTTCGCCAAGGGCAACTGCACAGCACCGGCGGACGCCAAACATGCCGCAAACATAGCACCGACGAGCTCCGAACACGCCCCAGACACAACAACGCCCGGTGCGGAGAACCGGACCGGGCGTTGTAGCGTGATGCGCTGACGAAGACTTACTTGCTCAATTCAACCAGCAACGCATTCAGGCGACGCACATAACTACCCGGGTCCTGCAGCGCTTCGCCAGCAGCCAACGCCGCCTGGTCGAACAGGATACGAGTCAGGTCGGCGAAACGGTCCTCGTCCTGCTCCTGGTCAAGCTTCTCCAACAGCGGGTGCACCGGGTTGATCTCGAGGATCGGCTTGCTCTCAGGCGCCTTCTGGCCGGTAGCCTCGAGGATCTTGCGCATCTGCAGCCCCATGCCGTCCTCATTGATTACCAGCACAGCCGGCGAATCGGTCAGACGGTGCGAGACCTTTACTTCCTCGACGTCATCGGCGAGCACCTTCTTCACGCGCTCGACCAGATCAGCCTTGGCCTTGGCCACTTCTTCCTGGGCCTGCTTGTCCTCTTCCCCTTCCAGCTTGCCCAGATCCAGATCACCACGGGCCACATCGACGAACTGCTTGCCCTTGAACTCGCTCAGGTGGCTCATCAGCCACTCGTCGATGCGGTCGGTCAACAGCAGGACCTCGATACCCTTCTTGCGGAAGATCTCCAGGTGCGGGCTGTTCTTGACCTGGCTGTAGCGCTCGCCGGTGAGGTAGTAGATCTTGTCCTGGCCTTCCTGCATGCGCTCGATGTAGGCGTCCAGGCTGACCACTTCGCTGTCATCGTTCTGCGCGGTGGAAGCAAAGCGCAGCAGGCCGGCGATCTTCTCGCGGTTGGCGAAGTCTTCCGCCGGGCCTTCCTTCATCACGCTGCCGAAGGCCTTCCAGAAGGTGGCGTATTTCTCGGCGTCGTTCTTCGCCAGTTTCTCCAGCATGTCCAGTACGCGTTTGGTCAGTGCCGACTTCATGCTGTCGATGGCCGGGTCCTTCTGCAGGATCTCCCGGGAGACGTTCAGCGAGAGGTCGTTGGAATCGACCACACCCTTGATGAAGCGCAGGTACAGCGGCAGGAACTGCTCGGCGTCGTCCATGATGAACACGCGCTGCACATAGAGTTTCAACCCACGGGGGGCTTCGCGGTGGTACAGGTCAAACGGCGCGCGGCCGGGTACGTACAACAGGCTGGTGTACTCCAGCTTGCCTTCGACCTTGTTGTGGCTCCAGCTCAGCGGGTCCTCGAAGTCGTGGGAGACGTGCTTGTAGAACTCCTGGTATTCCTCGTCCTTGATCTCGGTACGCGGGCGAGTCCACAGGGCGCTGGCACGGTTGACGCTCTCCCACTCGATCTCGGTGGGCTTGTCCTTGTCCTCGCCGAAGTGCTGCTTGGGCAGCTCGATCGGCAGGGAAATGTGGTCGGAGTACTTCTTGATGACGTTGCGCAGACGCCAGCCATCGGCGAACTCCTTCTCGTCCGCCTTGAGGTGCAGCACGATGCGGGTACCGCGATCGGGCTTCTCGATGTTCTCGATGGTGAAGTCGCCCTCTGCGGCGGATTCCCAGCGTACGCCTTCGGCCGCAGTCAAGCCGGCGCGGCGGGTGAAGACTTCGACCTTGTCGGCGACGATAAACGCACTGTAGAAGCCCACACCAAATTGGCCGATCAGCTGCGCGTCCTTCTTCTGGTCGCCGGTCAGCTGCTGCATGAAGCTCGCGGTACCGGACTTGGCGATGGTGCCCAGATGGCTGATCACTTCTTCGCGGGACATGCCGATGCCGTTGTCCTCGATGGTCAGGGTGTTGGCCTGCTCATCAGCGCTGATACGAATGCGCAGGTTGGGATCGCTTTCCAGCAATTCGGGTTTGGCAATGGCTTCGAAACGCAGCTTGTCCGAGGCGTCGGAGGCGTTGGAAATCAGCTCGCGGAGGAAAATCTCCTTGTTCGAGTACATCGAATGGATCATCAGGTGCAGCAGTTGCTTCACCTCGGTCTGAAATCCAAGCGTTTCCTTCTGGGCTTCCACGGTCATGTTTGCAAGATCTCCATGTTTCTCAAGGACTATGGCCCGTGCGTGAGCGGGCGGATGGATCCTTGATGGGGATGCTGCGGCATTATTTCAAGGCGTGCCCCGCGTCTCGATCATCCGGACGTCCAGCGGATGGAAATGCAGTTCGACCTGATCCGCGCCCCGAGCGAGCGCGAGAACCAGCCGCTGTTCGCTGCTGAGCTGGCGAAACGTACCCATATGTACCCGGCCGGACCAGGTGGTCAGGCGCACGGGAATATCCCTGAACAGGTCAGGCTCATCGAGCAGCGCCAGCAAACTCAGCTCCTGCCATTCCGGTCGTGGCGTTTGGCTAGGGTTGGCCGGCGCAGCGGTGACCGCGTCCGCAGCCTGCCGGGCCCGATTTTCACGCTGGGCCTGGCTACGTTCGAGCAACCATGGGGGTGCCGATGACAGCTCCACCCGCCCGGTCAACCAGGTGCTGTAGAGCGTCGGCAGATGCAGATGAATACGACCCTCCACCCGTCCCTGCTCCGGCTCGGCAAAATGCAGGCTGAGACTGTAGTCATCCACCACCTTGCGCAGACCTGGTGCGGTCAATGCGCCGGAATACCACTGGAGTATCAGCTCAGGCCAGGCGCCCTCATCACCTGGCAGGCGTTCGATAACCGGATCCTGCAACAGCGCCTCGGCGCGGGCAAACCGAATGGTGAGTGCACGACGTGGCCGTTCTGCTGGACCCTCCTCGAATACCAGGTCCTCACCCTGCCAGAATACCCGTTCCGGCGTGAAGGCCTGGCCCATGATGGTGCCCTGCAGTTCGCTGGCTGCCGGGGCAGAGGCACCCCACTGTCCGCTAAGCAACAGGTCCAAGCGTTCCGGTTGATGACGGTGCAGCTGCAGCGCGCCCAGGGTGATGCCCAGTAGACCCAGCAGCACCAGCAGGCGCGGCACGTTGGGATAACCGCCACTGCGCCAGAACAGGGTGAGCGGAGCGAGAAACAAGGCCAGCAGCATGCGGCTTACAGATAGTCGGGTGGCGGCAACGACCAGCCAGATCCAGCCCAGGATCAGCAACAGCCCACCGGCTAATATCATCAAGGCTTCCATGTCCTGAATGTCTCCTGTTGAGGCCAGCTGTTGGCTCAATCCAGCTTGAAATGTGCCCGCGCCGTGGCTACCGGCTCATCCGATCGGGCCTGCCAGGCGGTTACCGCCACATTACCCACTCGCCGGCCCTGACGCCATACCTGGCAGGTGGCGTAGGTATCCTTGGATAATCCTGCCCGCAGGTAGTCCACGGAGAAGTCGATGATCTTGGGGAAGCTCTCGCTGTGCATGGAGGTCATCAGGTGGAGCATGGCTGCCTGTTCCATGAAGCCTGCCAGCACTCCGCCGTGCAGTGCTGGCAGTATCGGATTACCGATATTGTCCGGATGCAGCGGCAAGTGGAATACCATCTGCTCGCCGAGTCGCAATACCTGCATGCCGAGCATCCGTGCATAGGGAATCTCTTCGATCAGCGGCATGTAATCGCCAGAGTCATGCGCATCACGGACGAGCTGCTCGATACGCTCGTTCATGCCGCACCTCCCGCCGCCAGCTGCATCTTGTCCAGATCGAGCGAACCCTTGCCCATGCGCATGAAGGTGCCGACCACATGGGCCAGCGGTTCGTCCCGGGATTGTTGGTAGGCGACGCCGCGGGTGAAGATCACCGTGGGGGTCACCCGGTAGCATTCAGCAAACCCATAGATGGGCGCCCCCGGCTCGGCCGGATGCATGTAGTCGATGCGCAGGTCCAGCGTCGGGCAGATTTCGAAATCGTCGAGATAGCACACCGTAGAAATGCCGCAGCAGGTATCCATCAGGGTGGTGATGGCACCGCCGTGGACCACGCCGGTGACCGGGTTGCCGACGATGAGATCGCTATAGGGGAGCTTGATCACCAGCCCATCCTTGTCGGCCTGTTCCACGGTCATGCCAAGCACCTGGCAATGGCGCAATACCGAAAGAAAGGCTCGCGCACGCTGTTCAATGATCATAGGAAGTCCGTGTCGACTGAAAAGAGCACAGATTTTATCAGATCGCTACATGTTGGCGCTAAAACCCCGCGGCAACCCGCTGTGTTTTACCGAGAGCACGGAACTCTTTGCGTTTCGCTTGGACTAATCCCTCGTGCAACATCACTTGGAGAATCAGATGAAAAAACTATGCGCAACTGCGGTTCTGATGGCCAGCCTCGGTTTACTGGCAGCTTGCCAGGACGAGCCCGAAGACAAGATGGAATCGGCCCAGGAGTCGATGTCTGACGCCATGGACAACATGGGTGACGCCGCCGAAGAAACGGGCGATGCCATCGAGCAGAAGGCCGACCGGGCTTTCAATAACGAGCCCACCACTGGCGAAAAAATCCAGGAAAACCTGGATGAAGCTGGTGAGCGCGTCGGTGAAGCCTATGACGACACAGCCGAAGCTGCGGCTGATGCGAAGAACGACGCCAAGGAGCGCATCAACGAGTAACGCTTTTACTCTGCTGCATCCCAAACAACACCGGCCGCTTCTGCGGCCGGTGTTGTTTCTGCTCACTTTTCCGGCTTCAAGACGTCCTCGGCCGGCGGTTCGGGAAAGTGGGTGGGCGTGGCCATCAGCACTTCCAGCACGGTAGAGCGGAATTCCCGCCGATAGAGTACGTACACTACCCCCGCGGTAATACCCATGAACACCCAGGGATTGATGAACCAACTGAGCATGGCCAGGGCAAAGTAATAGGAACGCAGCCCCAGATTGAAGGAATGCGCCGCCTTGGATAGCACCTTGGCCGCCCGGTTGGCAAAAGCCTTGCGCTCGATCTCGCCCACATGCTTCTCCCCTACCAGGGGGGCCGCACCAAACAGTACCGAGGCGAAGTTGTATTGGCGCATGGCCCAGGAAAAGGTGAAGAAGGCATAGACAAAGATGCCGAGCATACTCAGCAACTTCATTTCCGACACCTCCCGGCTGACCGGTGCCACAAAGGGCAGATCGTGGAGCAGATTCTGCGCCTGGTCACTCGCCCCCATGACGGTAATCAGACCCGCCAGGATCAGCAGGGTGCTGGAGGCAAAGAACGAGGTATTGCGTTCCAGATTGCTGATCAGACTGGCGTCTGCGATGCGCTGCTCACGCAGCAGCAAGCGGCTCATCCAGTCCTTGCGGTACAGGTGCAATACGCTAGCCAGGCACGGCGTATCCCGCCCCCGATGCCAGGCGTAACGGTTATAGCCGATCCAGCAGAACATGAACCAGCATACCGCCGCCAGGTTCAACCACAGCGATTCAGCGCCAGGCAATTCGCTCATTGTTTTCCCTTACCCCTGCATCAAGCCTGTTGCGGCCCGGCGTGCCGGACGCGATCCACGATCAAGGCCACTACCAGCATGATGATCGCCGGCACCAACCAGCCCAGCCCCTGGGAAGTAAAGGGCAAGGAGCTCAGCCAGGCAACATCGCGCTCGATGAAACCGGCAGCCTTCAATCCGTCGATGATACCGAAGACCAACGCAACCAGCATGACCGGACGCATGATGTTCTGCGGCCGCTGCCAGCCCGGCAGGAACAGGCCGAGCAGAACCAGCACGATCGCCAGCGGATAAAGCCCTACCAGCACCGGTACGGATATACGGATCAGGCTGTCGAGCCCCTGGTTGGATACGGCCATGCAGAAGAGGGTGAAGACCCAGACCACCTGCGCATAACTGAACGGGAACTCCCGACTGAAGAAAGCGCCACAGGCAGATATCAGGCCTACCGCGGTAGTCAGGCACGCCAGGGTGATGACGATCGCCAACAACAGGCTACCGGCAGTGCCGAAGCGGTGCTGGACAAAGGCCGCAAGGATCTGACCGCCGTTGGCACCGGGCTCGATCAGCGCGCTGCTGGTGGCGCCCAACTGGAACAGGGCGAGATAAACCAGGGCAAGGCCGATCGCGGCGATGATCGCGGCAATGATGGTGTAACGGGTGACGATATGGGTTTCCTGCACCTGGCGGTCGCGGATCGCCCGGGTGATCACGACACCAAATACCAGGGCGCCCAGCGCATCCATGGTCAGATAACCCTGCAGCACACCTTCCACCAGCGGGCTTTCGCGGTAGCCGGGCATGGCTTCACCCACCGCCCCCACCGGAAACAGAACGGCGGACACGCCGAGGATGACCAGGGCCAGCAAGAGCACCGGCGTGATCAACTTACCGATGTTGTCGACCAGCCGACCCGGCTTGAGCGCCAACGCCAGCACCACGGCAAAATACAGCAGCGAGTACACCAGCAAAGTCTGCCAGCTGTCCCCCACCAGACCCACAACGCCCACCTCGTAGGAGACGACCGCAGTACGCGGCGTGGCGAACAGCGGCCCGATGGACAGGTACACCAGCACGGCCAGCACCAATCCTGGCAGCCGCCCCAGGGGCGCGGTCAACTCTTGGATACCGCCGCCGACGCGTGCCAGTGCCACCAGCGTCAGCAGCGGCAATCCCACCGCGGTCAGCAGGAAGCCCACCGCCGTCGGCCACATATTGTCACCCGCCGACAGGCCAGCACTGGGTGGGAAGATGATGTTGCCAGCCCCAAGAAACAGGGCAAATGTCATGAAGCCAAGGGCTATCAAGTTAGCCGGAGATAGTGTTTTCATCGAAATTCTTCTTTGCAGTCTGCCCGGTACAGGCAAAAATCACCGGCATTATAAACAGCCAGGCGCGCAAAGGCCCATGCCGATCCGCCATGCGGGCCGAAAGCCGGGCGGCTGAAACGAAAAGACCCCGCCGAAGCGGGGTCCTTTCATGGCGCGGGGCGTGTTACTTCATTGCCCAGCCGGTCAGCTCGGACAGAGCAGAACCGATTTCGGCCAGCGAACGCACGGTTTTCACACCGGCATCTTCCAGCGCAGCGAACTTCTCGTCGGCAGTGCCCTTGCCGCCGGAGATGATCGCACCAGCGTGACCCATACGCTTGCCTGCCGGAGCAGTCACACCAGCGATGTAGGACACAACCGGCTTGGTCACATTGGCCTTGATGTAGGCCGCGGCCTCTTCTTCAGCGCTGCCGCCGATCTCGCCGATCATGACGATGGCTTCGGTCTGCGGATCGTTCTGGAACATCTCCAGAATGTCGATGAAGTTAGAGCCCGGGATCGGGTCACCACCGATACCCACGCAAGTGGACTGACCGAAACCAGCGTCAGTGGTCTGCTTGACCGCTTCGTAGGTCAGGGTGCCAGAGCGGGAAACGATGCCCACTTTGCCCGGCAGGTGGATGTGACCGGGCATGATGCCGATCTTGCACTCGCCGGGAGTGATCACGCCCGGGCAGTTCGGCCCGATCAGGCGTACACCCAGCTCGTCACACTTGACCTTGGCGTCGAGCATGTCGAGGGTAGCGATGCCTTCGGTGATGCAGACGATCAGCTTGATGCCAGCGTTGGCCGCTTCCAGGATGGAGTCCTTGCAGAACGGCGCCGGAACGTAGATCACGGAAGCTTCCGCACCAGTGGCTTCAACCGCTTCAGCCACAGTGTTGAAGACCGGCAGACCCAGGTGCTCGGTACCGCCCTTGCCCGGAGTGACGCCACCAACCATCTTGGTGCCGTAGGCAAGCGCCTGCTCCGTGTGGAAGGAACCCTGCGAACCAGTGATGCCCTGGCAGATTACCTTGGTGTTCTTGTCGATCAGGATGCTCATTACTTGCCCTCCGCCGCTTTGACGACCTGTACTGCAGCGTCGGTCAGACTGGTTGCTGCGATGATGTTCAGACCACTTTCCGCCAGTACCTTGGCGCCCAGGTCAGCATTGTTGCCTTCCAGACGAACCACGACAGGCACCTTCACGCCTACGTCCTTCACTGCACCGATGATGCCTTCGGCAATCATGTCGCAACGAACGATACCGCCGAAGATGTTGACCAGTACCGCGGCCACATTGCTGTCGGACAGGATGATCTTGAACGCTTCGGTAACGCGCTCCTTGGTAGCGCCGCCGCCAACGTCGAGGAAGTTGGCCGGCTTGCCGCCGTGCAGGTTGACGATGTCCATGGTACCCATGGCCAGACCGGCACCGTTGACCATGCAGCCGATGTTGCCGTCCAGTGCTACGTAGTTCAGTTCGAACTTGGCAGCATGGGCTTCACGGGCGTCGTCCTGGGACGGGTCATGCATGGCGCGCAGCTTGGGCTGACGGTACAGCGCGTTGGCGTCGATGTTGATCTTGGCGTCCAGGCAGTGCAGGTTGCCATCGGTCTTGATGACCAGCGGGTTGATTTCCAGCAGGGCCAGATCGTAGTCGGCGAACAGTTTGCCCAGGCCGACGAAGATGTTGGTGAACTGCTTGATCTGGTCGCCCTTCAGGCCCAGTTTGAAGGCCAGGTCACGACCTTGGTAAGGCTGCGGGCCTACCAGGGGATCGATGGTGGCTTTCAGGATCTTCTCAGGGGTCTCTTCGGCAACCTTCTCGATTTCAACGCCGCCTTCGGTGGACGCCATGAATACGATACGGCGAGTGGAGCGATCCACTACGGCACCCAGGTAGAGTTCCTGAGCGATATCAGTGCAGGATTCAACCAGGATCTTGGCGACCGGCTGGCCGTCGGCATCAGTCTGATAGGTTACCAGACGCTTGCCCAGCCACTGCTCGGCGAATGCCTTGGCATCTTCCTTGTTCTTGACCAGTTTTACACCGCCAGCCTTGCCGCGGCCACCCGCGTGAACCTGGGCTTTTACTACCCACTCGGAACCGCCGATAGTATCGCAAGCCTCGGCAGCTGCTTCGGGAGTGTCTACAGCGATGCCCTTGGAGACGGGAAGGCCGTACTCAGCGAACAGCTGCTTCCCCTGATATTCGTGAAGGTTCATTCTTTTGTACCGTAGTTCGTATGAATTCAATAACGACGACCAGACCGCGCCCTCGTCACCAGTCAGGCTGCCGAATCAACGATCCGACACACCCGGTCCACCCTCCCAGGGGTGATGGTCAGTCCCTTGACCTTGCCTTGTGAATGGCAACCAGGCTACCAGCGCATCCACTGGGATGCGCCGGTAGCAACTGGGAAGATTCTTCAGCGTTTCTTGCGGTTGGCAACGTGAATGGCTTGGCCACTCACTGCCAGGGCAGCTTCCTTCATCGCTTCCGACATGGTCGGGTGCGCGAAGACCATCATGCCCAGGTCTTCGGCGCTAGTGCCGAATTCCATGGCAATGGCGCCCTGCTGAACCAGCTCGGCCGCGCTCGGGCCGATCACGTGAACACCCAGGACGCGGTCGGACTTGGCGCAGGCGATAACCTTGACGAAGCCGGCGGTATCGTTGGCAGCCATGGCGCGACCGCTGGCAGCGAAGGGGAATACGCCGACATTGACTTCAACGCCTTCGGCCTTCAGCTGCTGCTCGTTCTGGCCAACCCAGGCGGCTTCCGGATGAGTGTAGATAACCGACGGGATCAGATCGTAGTTCATCTGCGCCTTGTGGCCGGCGATGCGCTCCGCAACCACTACGCCCTCTTCCGACGCCTTGTGGGCCAGCATCAGGCCGCGGACCACGTCACCGATGGCGTACACGCCCGGTACCGAGGTAGCGCAATGATCATCGACATACACATAGCCGCGCTCATCCAGGTCAACCCCGGAATCGGCAGCCAGCAGATCGGTAGTAACCGGGCGACGGCCAACGGCCACGATCAGCTTGTCGAAGGTCATTTCCTGATCGCCCTTGGCGTCAGTGAACTTGACGGTGACTTCCTCACCCTTCACTTCAGAAGCGGTGACGCGCGCACCCAGCAGCACCTTGAGGCCCTGCTTGGTGTAGATCTTCAGGGCTTCCTTGGACAGCTGCTCGTCCGCCGCGGGCAGGAACTTGTCCAGCGCCTCGATAACGGTCACATCTGCACCCAGGCGCGACCAGACGGAGCCCAGCTCCAGACCGATAACGCCAGCGCCGATCACGCCCAGACGGGCCGGGACGCTCTGGAAGTCCAGGGCACCGGTAGAGTCGACGATGATTTTCTGGTCCACCGGCGCCGGGGGGATTTCCACTGGACGCGAGCCAGAAGCCAGGATCACGTTCTCGGCGGCCAGCACTTCGCTGCTGCCGTCTTCCTTGGTGATCTCGACCTGCTTGCCAGCCAGCAGCTTGCCGTGGCCCTGGTAGACAGTAACGCCGTTGGCCTTGAGCAGACCGGCTACGCCGCCGGTGAGGTTCCGGACGATCTGGTCCTTGCGGGCGACCATGGCGCCGACGTCCATCTTCACCTCACCGGTGCTGATGCCGTGGACCTGGAATGCATCCTTTGCTTCATGGTATTTCCAGGAGCTGTCCAGTAGCGCCTTGGAAGGAATGCATCCCACGTTCAGGCAGGTACCACCCAGGGCCAGCTTGTCGTCCTTGCCCTTGTACTTTTCGATACAGGCGGTCTTGAGGCCCAGCTGGGCAGCGCGGATAGCGGCTACATAGCCCCCAGGACCTGCACCAATGACCACTACATCAAATTTATCGCTCATAAACCCGTTCCTCTTTTTGCAGCTATGTACTCGAGGCTGCCCGTGGGGTCACCACAGGCAGCCTGCCGCTTGATGCGTTGAAGCCTGAAATCCGCTCGCGGATCAGATATCCAGCAGCATGCGTGCCGGATCTTCCAGCAGATCCTTGAGGGCGACCAGGAAGCTGACCGCTTCCTTGCCGTCGATCAGGCGGTGGTCGTACGACAGCGCCAGGTACATCATGGGCAGGATCACCACCTGGCCATCGACGGCCATGGGACGATCCTGGATCTTGTGCATGCCCAGGATGGCCGCCTGCGGCGGGTTGACGATCGGCGAGGACAGCAGCGAGCCGAACACACCGCCATTGGAGATGGTGAAGGTGCCACCGGTCATCTCTTCCATGGACAGCTTGCCGTCGCGGGCCTTGCGGCCGTAGTCGGCGATGGTGCCTTCGATTTGCGCCAGGCTCATGAATTCGGTGTTACGCAGGATCGGCACGACCAGGCCACGGTCGCTGGAAACGGCAACGCCGATATCCTGGTAGCCATGGTAGACAATATCCTTGCCATCGATCGAAGCGTTGACTGCCGGGTAGCGCTTGAGCGCCTCGGTGGCCGCCTTGACGAAGAAGGACATGAAGCCCAGGCGCACGCCGTCGTGCTTCTTCTCGAACAGGTCCTTGTACTTCTTGCGCAGGTCCATGATCGGCTTCATGTTGACTTCGTTATAGGTGGTCAACATGGCCATGCTGGACTGGGCTTCGACCAGGCGCTCGGCGATACGCGCGCGCAGGCGGGTCATGGGTACACGCTTCTCTACCCGGTCACCTTCGCTCAGCATGACACTGGAAGCGCTGGCAGCGGCGGCCGGCTTGGCCGCAGGCGCAGCGGCCGGAGCCGGGGCGGACTTCTTGGCTTCGATGGCGTTGAGCACGTCTTCCTTGGTAACGCGACCGCCCTTGCCGGTGCCCTTGAGCTCGGCAGGGTTCAGGCCATTTTCTTCGGCCAGCTTGCGGGCAGCGGGGTTCAACAGCTGCTCATCGGCGTCGCTGTCAGCGGCGGCAGGTGCAGCGGCCGCAGCGGGTGCGGCTTCGGCGGCCTTGGGCTGGGGCGCAGCCGCGCCACCTTCGTTCAGAGTGCCCAGCAGCTCGGCGCTGAGGACGGTCTCGCCTTCACCCTTGATGATTTCGCCCAGGACACCATCAGCCTCGGCCAAGACTTCCAGCACGACCTTGTCGGTCTCGATGTCGACGATCAGATCATCACGCTTGACCGCATCGCCAGGCTGCTTGTGCCAGGTGGCAACGGTGCCATCGGCAACCGATTCGGGAAATGTAGGGGCCTTGATTTCAATAGCCATTGTCGATCCTTAAATAAACGGTGTTATGCAGCGGCTCAAGCGTAGAGCGCGTCCTGCAGGAGTTTCGCCTGTTCTTCCGCGTGGACGGAGGGGTAGCCGCCGGCAGGTGCCGCGGAAGCCTCTCGTCCAGCGTAGTCCAGATACAGATTGCTGACGCTGTGTTCTGCCAGTACCCGGCGCATGTGATGCTGGCTGCAGTACCAGGCGCCCTGGTTCATCGGCTCTTCCTGACACCAGACGACCTTCTTCAGGTTGGTGTAGGGGGCGAGCACATCGCTCAGGTCGTCCTCGGGGAACGGGTACAGCTGTTCGATACGGACGATGGCGACATTGTCGATCTCGTCGGCACGGCGTTTTTCCAGCAGGTCGTAGTACACCTTGCCACTGCACATGATCACCCGATCCACCTTCGCCGGATCGATGGCATCGGCTTCCGGGATCACGGTCTGGAAAGACCCTTCAGCCAGATCTTCCAGGGTAGAGACTGCCAATTTATGACGCAGCAGCGATTTCGGTGTCAGCACGACCAGTGGCTTGCGCAGCGGGCGGATGACCTGACGGCGCAGCAGATGGTAGATCTGGGCCGGCGTGGTCGGCACTGCGACCTGAATGTTCTGCTCGGCGCACAGCTGCAGGAAGCGTTCCAGACGGGCGGAAGAATGCTCCGGGCCCTGACCTTCATAACCGTGCGGCAGCAGCATGGTCAGACCGCACAGACGGCCCCACTTGTGCTCGCCACTGGTAATGAACTGATCGATCACCACCTGGGCACCGTTGGCAAAGTCGCCGAACTGGGCTTCCCAGATCACCAGTGCATTGGGCGTGGTGGTGGCGTAGCCGTATTCGAAGGCCAGCACGGCCTCTTCCGACAGCAGCGAGTCGTAGATGTCGAAGCGCGGCTGGTTCTCGCTGAGGTTGGCCAGCGGGATGTAAGCGCCCTCCTCCTTCTGGTTGTGCAGCACCGCATGGCGGTGGGAGAAGGTACCGCGACCCACGTCCTGGCCGGTGATGCGCACCGGGTGGCCTTCATGCAGCAGGGTGGCGTAGGCCATGGTTTCGGCAAAGCCCCAGTTCAGGGCCAGGCCGCCGGCGGCCATCTTGCGACGGTCTTCGATGATCTTGGAGACCTGACGCTGGACGACCAGACCGTCCGGCAGGTCGGTCAGGCGGTTGGCCAGTTCCTGCAGGGTCTTGAGGTCAAAGCGGGTGTCATGGCGCGCGGTCCACTTGTGGCCCAGGTAGGGTTTCCAATCAACGAAGGAATTGGAATCCGGCTCCTTGACCAGGCTCTTGACGACGTGATCGCCATTGTCCAGCGCGGTGCGGTACTCCTCGATCCGGGCCTGAACCTCGTCATCGGTCAGTACACCCGCTTCCACCAGGCGCTTGGCATAGATTTCACGGGTAGTCGGCTGCTTCGCGATCACTGCGTACATGCGCGGCTGGGTGCCGGAGGGCTCGTCCGCTTCGTTGTGACCACGGCGGCGGTAGCAGACCAGGTCGATAACCACGTCACGCTTGAACTGCATGCGATAGTCGACCGCCAGTTGAGTGACGAACAGCACCGCTTCCGGGTCGTCGCCATTAACGTGGAAAATCGGCGCCTGGATCATCTTGGCGATGTCGGTGGCGTACTCGGTGGAGCGGGCATCGTCCTGGCGGCTGGTAGTGAAGCCGACCTGGTTGTTGACCACGATATGGATGGTGCCACCGGTCTTGTAGGCGCGGGTCTGGGACATCTGGAATGTCTCCATGACCACACCCTGGCCAGCGAAGGCCGCGTCGCCGTGGATACTGATCGGCAACACCTTGTCACCAGTAGGATCCTTGCGACGGTCCTGGCGAGCACGTACGGACCCTTCCACCACCGGCGAGACAATCTCCAGGTGCGAAGGGTTGAACGACAGTGCCAGGTGTACTTCACCGCCGGAGGTCATCACGTTGGACGAGAAGCCCTGGTGGTATTTCACGTCACCCGAGCCCAGATCGATCATCTTCTTGCCTTCGAACTCGTCGAACAGATCGCGGGGGTTCTTGCCCAGGGTGTTGACCAGCACGTTGAGGCGGCCGCGGTGGGCCATACCCAGCACCACTTCGTTGACGCCGTAGGAGCCGGAGCGCTGGATGATCTCGTCCAGCATGGGGATCAGGCTTTCGCCACCTTCCACACCGAAACGCTTGGTGCCCGGGTACTTGGTGCCCAGGTACTTTTCCAGACCTTCCGCTGCGGTCAGACGCTCAAGCAGGTGACGCCGGCTTTCGACGGAGTGCTGCGGTTTGCCGCGCACGCTTTCCAGGCGCTGCTGGAACCAGCGGCGCTGCGTGGAATCGACGATATGCATGTACTCGGCGCCAATGGTGCCGCAATAGGTCGACTTCAACGCATCGAGAATTTCGCGAAGGGGAGCTTCTTCCTTGCCGATCTGCAGTTCACCGGTACGGAACACGGTATCCAGATCAGCATCGGTCAGGCCGTATTCGGCCAGGGTCAGATCAGCGATTTGGTCCCGCTTCCACAGACCCAGCGGGTCGAGCGACGACGCCTGGTGGCCGCGCATCCGATAGGCCTGAATCAGGCGTAGAACGCCAACCTGTTTCTTGTCCCGTTCGCTGCTGACCTGGCCACCGGCAGCCGCCTGCGGGCGACGGGTGTTCCGGGCGAGCGACAGAAAGTGCTCACGGATAGTGGAATGGGAAATATCCGATCCAGTGAAACCGCTGATCTGGGGCAGCTTGTCGAAGTAGCTGCGCCATTCCTCGGCGACACCGTTGGGATCGTGCAGATAGAGCTCATAGAGCTCTTCAACATAGGAGGCATTCCCACCGGATAGGTGAGATGTACTCCACAGCTGCTGCATTTCGCTGTCTGGCATGCTTGGTCACCCTCTATAAGGGGACACCATCTGGCGCAAAGACCATTAATAGGCAAATGAATTGCCCTCCGTGCAGAACAGTCAGATGAGCATTCGGCATTGTCCCTGCCAGTCGCCCTGCTCTGTCACATTCCGCGAAACCGGAATATTGCCGGCCCCGACAGATAGTTCGGGTGTTACCCGTTGCCCCTGTTGGTTTAGGTACATAACAGGCCGCTGCTTTGTGAGCTGCGACCCGAATTTGTTGCGACCAGCGGCTGTTTCAGCCGCTGGGATTGCTTAACTCTAATGCAGACGCCGGATCAGGTCCCGCTCTGCAGCAGCATGTTGCGGATATGGCCAATGGCCCGGGTCGGATTTAGACCCTTGGGGCAGACCTGTACGCAGTTCATGATGCCGCGGCAGCGGAATACGCTGAAGGGGTCATCCATGGCCGCCAGACGGCTCTCGGTCTCGGTGTCACGGCTATCCGCCAGGAAGCGGTAGGCCTGCAACAAACCGGCGGGACCGATGAACTTGTCCGGGTTCCACCAAAAGGACGGGCAGGAGGTGGAGCAGCATGCACAGAGAATGCACTCGTACAGGCCATCCAGCTTCGCCCGCTCTTCCGGCGATTGCAGGCGCTCGATAGCCGGCGCCGGCGTGTCATTCTGCAGATACGGCTGAACTTTCTCGTACTGCTTGTAGAAGATGCTCATATCCACGACCAGGTCACGGATTACCGGCAGACCTGGCAACGGACGCAGCACCAGCTTGTTGTTCTTCACTACACTGGACAGCGGAGTGATGCAAGCGAGGCCGTTCTTGCCGTTGATGTTCATGCCGTCGGAACCGCACACACCTTCGCGGCAGGCGCGACGGAAGCCCAGACCGGCATCCTGCTCCTTGGCCAACTGCAGAACGTCAAGCACCATCAGATCCTTACCTTCGGTATCGATCTGGAAGTCCTGCATGTAAGGAGCTTTGTCGGTCTCCGGGTTATAACGATAAATACTGACTTTCAACATACCGGGCCCCCTTAATAAGTGCGGATTTTAGGCTCGAACACCGGAACGGTCTTCGGCGCGAAGTTGACCGCACGCTTGGTCAGCTGCTTGGTCTGCGGGTGGTACATGCTGTGGCACAGCCAGTTCTCGTCATCGCGATCTTCGAAGTCCTCGCGAGCGTGGGCGCCACGGCTTTCCTTCCGCGCTTCGGCGGCGATAGCGGTTGCTTCGGCCACTTCCAGCAGGTTCTGCAGTTCCAGCGCTTCGATCCGCGCGGTGTTGAAGGCGTTGCTCTTGTCGTCGATCTTGACGTTGGCAATGCGCTCGCGCAGGCTTTCCAGCTCCTTGATGCCCTTCTGCATGTATTCGCCAGTACGGAATACACCGAAGTAGTTCTGCATGCAGTTCTGCAGTTCCTTGCGCAGCGGGGCGACTTCTTCACCGGTGGTGCGGGTGTTGATGCCGGACAGGCGAGCCAGGGAGGCCTCGATGTCGGACTCGGAAGCACCGCGGTATTCGATACCTTCTTTCAGCGCGCTCTCCAGGTGCAGACCGGCCGCACGACCGAAGACCACCAGGTCCAGCAGCGAGTTGCCGCCCAGACGGTTGGCGCCGTGTACGGATACGCAAGCCACTTCGCCGACAGCGAACAGACCTTCGATGATACGGTCGTTACCGTCCAGGTCCTGGGCAATGGCCTGGCCATGGATGTTGGTAGCCACGCCACCCATCATGTAGTGACAGGTCGGGACCACAGGCACCGGCGCGGTGACCGGATCAACGTGGGCGAAGGTCTTGGACAGTTCACAGATACCCGGCAGGCGGCTGTGCAGTACTTCTTCACCCAGGTGGTCCAGCTTCAGCATCACGTGGTCGCCATCCGGACCACAGCCGTTACCAGCCAGGATTTCCTTGACCATGGAGCGGGCTACCACGTCACGGCCGGCGAGGTCCTTGGCGTTGGGTGCATAACGCTCCATGAAGCGCTCGCCATGCTTGTTGATCAGGTATCCACCTTCACCACGGCAGCCTTCGGTAACCAGCACCCCGGCACCGGCAATACCGGTCGGGTGGAACTGCCACATTTCCATGTCCTGTACCGGCACGCCAGCGCGCAGCGCCATGCCGACGCCGTCGCCGGTGTTGATCAGGGCGTTGGTCGTGGAGGCGTAGATACGGCCCGCACCACCAGTGGCCAGGACGGTGGCCTTGGAACGGATGTAGACGGTTTCGCCGGTTTCGATGCAGATGGCGATAACGCCCACGACAGCGCCGTCCTGGTTCTTCACCAGGTCAACCGCGTACCACTCGTTCAGGAAGGTGGTGTCGTGCTTGACGTTGTTCTGGTACAGGGTGTGCAACAGGGCATGACCGGTACGGTCGGCCGCGGCACAGGTACGGGCAGCCTGGCCACCGTTACCGTAGTCCTTGGACTGGCCACCGAACGGACGCTGGTAGATACGACCCTGCTCGGTACGGGAGAACGGCAGACCCATGTGCTCCAGTTCGAACACGGCTTCGGGGCCAACGGAACACATGTATTCGATAGCGTCCTGGTCACCGATATAGTCGGAACCCTTGACGGTATCGTACATGTGCCAGCGCCAATCATCATTCGGGTCCGCCGAGGCGATGGCACAGGTAATACCGCCCTGGGCGGATACAGTGTGCGAACGGGTCGGGAACACCTTGGTAATCACAGCAGTCTTGTGACCGCCTTGAGCCAGTTGCAGCGCTGCGCGCATACCGGCACCACCACCACCAACAATGATGGCGTCAAAAGTCAAAGTACGCATATTAGCCATTGATCAAATACCCCACAGGATCTGTACGCCCCACACGAACAGCACGAACATCGCCAGACCGCATACAACCTGGAACAGGAAGCGCAGAACAGTGGCGGCTTTGCCGAACGCCATGGGTGTCAGGTAGTCGGTAGAAATGGTCCACATACCGACCCAGGAATGCACAGCCAGCGCCACCAGTGTCAGCAGACTGAAGATGCGCATGGCATTGTTGCTGAACAGGCCCTGCCATTCGGCGTAGGTCAGACCGGGGTTAAGCAACAGATAACCGAGCATGAAAATCGTGTAGGCCGCCAGCAGCACGGCGGAGACACGCTGCGCCATCCAGTCGTACAGGCCGCTACGCGACAGGTTGGTGACGTTGGTTACCATATCCAAACCCCCAGGAGAACGATCAGAACAACGGCGATCACGACTACCAGCTTCGCACCCAGCCGGCCACTTTCCAGCCCCTCACCGACACCGGCATCCATGATCAGATGGCGAATGCCCGCGACCAGGTGGTACAGCAGGGCAGACAGGACGCCCCAGAGCACCAGCTTGGCTAACGGATGTTGCAGGGTTGCCTTGACTTGCTCGAAGCCGGTTTCGGAACTCAAAGAAGTGCTCAGCAACCAAAGCAGGCCTGCAATGGCGATGAACAGAATGACTCCCGAAATCCGGTGAGCAATAGACGTATAGGCGGTAACAGGAAGCTTGATCGTCCTGAGGTCGAGATTGACAGGTCTTTTGCTATTCACGGCTATCTTCACACTCATGGCCCTGTGGTCAGGGCTGGTTATAGGAAGGTGTGGATCACACCCAAATGACGCGCGGCTTAGCTTCATGAAAGAAGCCGAATGGGTCACTTTTGCCGGTCAAGGAGTATAGTGAGTTGGGCGTCTGATTACAATCTGCAAAACCCCTGCCCTCGGCCTCCGCGCCGCGCAGCTGCGACATATGCGCGCATCCGCAAAAGTCAATGAAACCTTTGAATAACGTCGATTTGCAAACTCTATCGGCATAATTGACAAACGGGTTTTTGACTTTATAGTGATGCGGGCCCTGCGTGGGGGGTCACACTTTCGATACAGCAAATTAGGAGGCCATCAATGGCTGATAAAAAAGCGCAGTTGATCATCGAGGGCGCTGCCCCCATCGATCTGCCTGTCTATTCGGGCACGTTGGGGCCGGACGTTATTGATGTTCGAGGCCTGACAGCCGAAGGCGTCTTTACTTTCGACCCAGGCTTCATGGCGACCTCGTCCTGCGAATCCAAGATCACCTTCATTGATGGCGACAAGGGAATTCTCTTGCATCGGGGCTACCCGATCGAGCAGCTGGCAGAAAAGTCCGACTTCCTCGAAACCTGCTACCTGCTGCTCAAGGGCGAACTGCCCAGCGCAGAGGAAAAGCAGAAGTTCGACAGCACCATCAAGAACCACACCATGGTGCACGAGCAGCTGAAGAACTTCCTCAACGGCTTCCGCCGCGACGCCCATCCCATGGCCATCATGTGTGGTGTGGTGGGTGCCTTGTCCGCGTTCTACCACGACTCGCTGGACATCAACGACGCCCATCACCGGGAAATCTCGGCCATCCGCCTGATCGCCAAGATGCCGACTATCGCTGCGATGGTCTACAAGTACTCCATGGGCCAGCCGCTGATGTACCCCAGCAACGAACTGGGCTACGCAGAAAACTTCCTGCACATGATGTTCAACACGCCGGCCGAGATCAAACCGATCGACCCGATCCTGTCCCGCGCCATGGACCGCATCTTCGTGCTGCACGCCGACCACGAACAGAATGCCTCGACGTCCACCGTCCGCCTGGCCGGCTCGACTGGCGCCAACCCCTTCGCCTGTATCGCCGCCGGTATTGCCGCGCTGTGGGGACCGGCCCATGGTGGTGCCAACGAAGCCGTGCTGCGCATGCTGGACGAGATTGGCGATGTATCCAACATCGAAACCTTCATTGCCAAGGCCAAGGACAAGGACGATCCGTTCAAGCTGATGGGCTTCGGCCATCGCGTGTACAAGAACTTCGATCCGCGCGCCAAGGTCATGAAGGAAACCTGTGATGAGGTACTGGGCCTGCTGGGGATCAACGATCCGCAGCTGGAACTGGCGATGAAGCTGGAAGAAATCGCGCTGAACGACCCCTACTTCGTCGAGCGCAACCTGTACCCGAACGTCGACTTCTACTCCGGCATCATCCTCAAGGCCCTGGGCATCCCAGCCGAGCTGTTCACCGTGATCTTCGCCACCGGCCGCACGCCGGGCTGGATTGCGCATTGGAACGAGATGATCAGCGGTCCGTACAAGATCGGTCGTCCGCGCCAGCTGTACACCGGCCACACCAAGCGCGACTACCCCAGCAAGTAAGTTGACGCCTAGCCACAAAAAAGCCCGCATCGCGGGCTTTTTTTGTGGCTGGAAGCTGGAAGCTGGAAGCTGGAAGCTGGAAGCTGGAAGCTGGAAGCGAACAGGCTATGCACTCGCGGCGTAATCGCAAGCCTTTCACTCGCATGACCTGCTTGCCGCTCAACAGGCGGTGGCCTGCTCCCACCAGGTGAGGATCTGCAGGGCTTCTTCGCCGCTGTTGCCGCAGACCTGCTCGTCGGCCATGAACGCCGCGCATACCGCGGGGCGCTCCGGGGAGTGGAATATGCGGCAGCGCCGGTCCGGGGCCAGGTGAATACAGGCGACGCCGGCGGGCTTGCCCTGGGGCATGCCCGGGATGGGCGAGGTGATCGAGGGCGCTATGCAACAGGCGCCGCAGCCTTCTCGACAGTTCATGGGTGCGCAGCATCTCGTGACGGATTACGGAACGCCCGGCCAGCGGGCGTCGCGTATTTTATTTTCCGTTCTTGAGTCTGGCAATCAGACTTGAGGTATCCCAGCGGCCGCCGCCCATCTGCTGCACATCGGCATAGAACTGATCGACCAGCGCGGTGACGGGAAGCTGCGCGCCATTGCGCCGGGACTCCTCCAGCACGATGGCCAGATCCTTGCGCATCCAGTCCACGGCAAATCCGAAGTCATAGTCGCCAGCGAGCATGGTCTTGTGGCGATTTTCCATCTGCCATGACTGGGCCGCGCCCTTGCTGATCACCGAGACCACCGCCTCGCCATCCAGCCCGGCATGCTCGGCGAAATTCAGCGCCTCGGCCAGCCCCTGCACCAACCCGGCGATACAGATCTGGTTGACCATCTTGGTCAGCTGGCCGCTGCCCACCTCGCCCATCAGGCGGATCATGCGTGAATAGCTGTGAATAACCGGCCGCGCCAGGTCGAATACCGACTCCTCGCCGCCCACCATGACCGTCAGCTGACCATGCTCGGCACCCGCCTGGCCGCCGGAGACCGGCGCATCCAGAAAGCCCACGCCGCGCTCCCTGGCCAGCTGCGCCACCTGGCGGGCCATACCTGCCGAGGCGGTGGTGTGGTCGACAATCACCGTACCGCTGCGCGCGCCGGCGAGTATGCCTTCCGGCCCGTTCACCACCTCCAGCAGGTCCTGGTCATTGCCTACGCAGATCATCACGAAATCCTGTTCCGTCGCCGCCTCTGCTGGCGTGGCGCAGGCCTTGCCGCCGTGTTCCGCCACCCAGGCCCGGGCCTTCTCCGCGGTGCGGTTGTACACCGTTACCTCATGCCCGGCGCGGGCCAGATGCCCCGCCATCGGATATCCCATTACCCCAAGACCCACAAAGGCTACGCTGGCCATACAGACTCCCCGCTTGTCAGATTCAGTGATCCGGCCTCCGGCATCCGCCACACGATTCGCGCACTCAGGCATACCGGAGGACAACCGCTGGATCATAGCAGGCTTGAGGCCTGCGGCCAGCCACCAGGGCGAGGGCAATCGCAGGGCGGTGCTGGCTGGCGGGCCGGGCGACAGGCATAATATGCGCCCTTTAGCTCACTCTTGGAGTCGCCGGATGTTCAATATCAATCAGTATTTCGAAGGAAAAGTTGCTTCCATTGCCTTCCGGCAGCCTGAAGGTGCAGCCACCGTCGGCGTCATGGCGCCGGGCGAGTACGAGTTCGGGACCGGCAGCCTGGAAATCATGCATGTGATCACCGGCCAGTTGACCGTCAAGCTGCCCGGCAGCGACCACTGGGAGGACTTCGGCGCGGGCACCCGCTTCACCGTCCCCGCCAACAGCCGCTTCAATCTCAAGGTGGAGCAGGATACCGCCTACCTCTGCGAATACCGCTGAGACGCCAGCGCGCTAGGCGCCGACAATCGCTTGACCATACAGCTCGATGAACTCCCGCGGCATCCGCCGCGGCCGTCCGCTGCTCAGCTCGACGCAGGCAAAGGTAGTATGCGCACGTAACAGCGTGACCCCGTCACGTGGCCGGCACAGCTGGAACTGGCGGGTCATGCGCAGCTTGCTGTCCCAACTGACGATCCAGGTCCCCATGCTCAGCTCCTCGCCCAGGTAGGCCGCCGCCAGGTAATCAATCTCGTGGCGAACCACTACCATGGCCCGGTCGAGTTGCTGATACTCCTCCAGCCCCAGCCCAAGCGAACGTGAATGCTGCCAGGCGCACCGCTCCAGCCAGCGCACATACACCGCATTGTTGGCATGCCCCAGTTCGTCGATATCGTCCGGCTGCACCCGAACCTCATCGATAAAGGGGTTTTCCAGATCCCATTTCACAGTCGATCTCCCGGCAAAGCACAACGTAAAGGGGTGCAGCATACCATTCCCGGCACCGGCGCGATGCCACGCAAGCGCCACGGCGGGCTTGCCAACGCCCGGCCGCAGCACAACACTGTGTGACAGATCCCCACATAGGAGGCGGCATGTTCAAGCACCTGCATTTCCCGATTCTGGTCATCAACCCCGATTGCGGGCGCGGCAATGTGGCTGGCCAGCAGCTCAACGAACTCTTCGATGAGCTCCGCCACCAGGGCTTCGAAGTCCTGGCCACCACCTCCCTGGATGAAGGGCGCCTCGTAGCCGAGGCGCATCGCGGGCTGTCCTGCATACTATTCAGCGCGGAAAATGACCATCAACACGGTCTCGATCCGGTGCGCAAGCTGTTCCTCGCCGCCCATTCACGCTCCCCGGAGCTGCCGATCATGGCCCTGAGCACGACCCAGTCGCTGGATAATCAGCTGCTCAGCAATCTGCGGGACCTGCACCAGCTGCGCGGCATCATCTACCTGTTCGAAGACACCATGCCCTTCATCGCCGGCCAGATCGCCCGCACCGCACGCGCCTACCTGTCGCAGCTGCTGCCGCCGTTCTTCAAGGCCCTGCTCGACTATACCGGCCGCGCCAGCTACTCCTGGCATTCCCCCGGCCATGGCGGTGGCGTGGCCTTCCGCAAGAGCCCGGTGGGCCGGGCATTCCATGATTTCTTCGGCGAGAACACCCTGCGCTCGGACCTGTCGGTGTCCGTACCGGGACTGGGCTCGCTGCTGGATCACAACGGCCCCATCGCCGAAGCCGAAGCCAATACCGCGCGCACCTTTGGCGCCGATCACAGCTTCTACGTGGTCAATGGCACCTCCACTGCCAACAAGATCATCTGGCATGCCTTCGTCACCCGGGACGATGTAGTGTTGGTGGACCGCAACTGCCACAAATCCATCCTCCATGCCATTACCATGACCGGCGCCATCCCGGTGTACCTGACCGGCTCGCGCAACGACTACGGCATCATCGGCCCCATCACCCTGGACTCCTTTTCCCCGCAGAACCTGCGCCAACGCCTGGCCGAGCATCCCCTATTGCAGGGGCGTACGCCGCGCATCCGCCTGGCGGTGCTCACCAACTCTACGTACGACGGCCTGTGCTACAACGCCGAGCTGATCAAGGATGAGCTGGAAGACGCGGTGGACGTGCTGCATTTCGACGAGGCCTGGTACGGCTACGCCGCCTTTCACGAGTTCTACGCGGGGCGCCACGGCATGGGCAGCAAGCGCGGCTTCGACCGTGCCCAGCATCCGCTGGTGTTCGCCACCCAATCGCCGCACAAGGTGCTGGCCGCTCTGTCGCAGGCCTCGATCATCCTCGCCGAAAACAGCGTCGAGCAGCAGCTGGATGTGGAGCGCTTCAACGAAGCCTTCATGATGCACACCTCGACCTCGCCGCATTACGGCATCATTGCCTCGATTGATGTCGCCACCGGGATGATGGCCGGCGAACCGGGCCGCTCCCTGGTCCAGGAGACTCTGGACGAAGCCCTGTCCTTCCGCCGCGCCATGCAGCAGACCGCGGAACGGCTGGCAGAAGATGAATGGTGGTTTGATGTCTGGGAGCCGGAACAGGCGCTCGACAATGAAGAGTTGGCCGCCAGCGACTGGACCCTGGACAACCAGGCCGAGTGGCATGGCTTTGGCGACATGGCTGATGACTACGCCCTGCTCGACCCGATCAAGGTCACCCTCTTGACCCCCGGCGTACAGGAACAGGGCCGCCTGGGCCGCACCGGCATCCCGGCCGCCATCGTCACCCGCTTTCTCGCCGAGCGCGGCCTGGTGGTGGAAAAGACCGGCCTGTATTCCTTCCTGATCCTGTTTTCCCTGGGCATTACCAAGGGCAAGTGGAGCGCCCTGGTTTCCGAGCTGCAGGAGTTCAAGCGGCTTTACGACAACAACGCGCCGCTGGACCTCACCCTGCCCGCCATCGCACGCAGCGGTCATTACCCCGACATGGGCCTGCGGGACCTGTGCAACCAGCTGCACCGCTTCTACAAGCAGCAGCACATGGTGCGGGTACTGCGCCAAATCTATACCCAGCTACCGGAGATCGTCCTGCGCCCCGCCGACGCCTACCAGATGATGGTGCGCGGCCAGGTAGAGATGGTACCCATCGACCAGCTCAGCGGCCGCATCAGCGCCGTCATGCTGGTGCCCTACCCGCCGGGCATCCCCGTCATCATGCCCGGGGAACGCTTCTCCCGTGACAGCAGTGCCATTGCCGACTACCTGCAGATCGCCCTGGCTCAGGATCGGGAGTTCCCCGGGTTCGAGAGCGATATCCACGGGCTGCGGCCGGTAGTGCAGGAGGACGGGACCGTCGGGTTCTTTGTGGATTGCCTGGTGGAGTGAAAGGAAAATTCGGTGATTGACCCACCACTCGGTCAATCGCCGAAAGCACTATTCGATCAGACGAAAGTCATCCCGTAGGCTACCCCGCCACGGCCGCCTCAATCGCCGCCACATCAATCTTCTGCATTCCCATCATCGCCGTGAACACCCTGCGGGCGACGGCGGGATCTGGGTCATACAGCGCCTCGGTCAACACCCGGGGCGTGATCTGCCATGACAGGCCCCATTTGTCCTTGCACCAACCGCACTCGCTGGTCTGCCCGCCGTTACCCACGATGGCGTCCCATAGTCGGTCCGTTTCCGCCTGGTCCGCAGTGGCCACCTGGAAAGAAAAGGCCTCACTGTGCCTGAACGCTGGCCCGCCATTGAGGCCCAGGCAGGGTATGCCCATGACGTTAAACTCGACGGTAAGGACGTCACCTTCCTTGCCGGCCGGGTAATCGCTGGGCGCGCGCAGGATGGCGCCGACGCAGCTGTCGGGAAAGGTGTCCTCGTAGAAACTGGCGGCTTCCAGTGCCGTGCCGTCGTACCAGAGGCAGATGCGATTTTTGCTGAACATGGTGCGTCACTCCGCAAAAGTAGTGCCCCCAGATTCTAGCCCTGCGTCGGTCGACTGCGAGCGGCAGGAACCACCGCCTGTCGCCTTGAACTAACGGCCGGTGGCGCAGTCCCTGATATGCCCTGTTACGCTGTCTCGGTCCCGCTCCGCACATACCCATGACCATGCACCCACCGACCGCCGCTTCTCTTCCACCCGTCCTTGCCGGCCCCATCCTGCGCCGACTGGAGCCGGGCCGCCT
This sequence comes from Pseudomonas saudimassiliensis, assembly GCF_000939975.1. GTDB lineage: Bacteria > Pseudomonadota > Gammaproteobacteria > Pseudomonadales > Pseudomonadaceae > Halopseudomonas > Halopseudomonas saudimassiliensis. Next base: position 433,067 of record NZ_LK391969.1, read on the forward strand.
GGTGCTGTGGCTGGTCGGCAGCGCGCCGCTGAACCTGGCGCTGGTGCTGGAGCCGGACGGTGAGCCGTGCAGACGGATCGACCTGGATGAGCGTCATTGCCGCACCCTGCGGGTGGGTCGCCATGCGTGGCTACACCTGGTTGAGGTTGCGCTGGCCGAGCCATTGCCGCAGGACCGGCTGATTCATTACGACCTGCTGCTGGCCGCAGACGACGGCGCTGAAGCAGGCATGGCGCAATGGGCGCCGCATCTGCTGCATGCGGGCGCCAGGCGGCCGAACCTGGTGCTGCGCAGCCGTGCCGATAACATCCTGTTCGGCTCCTGCCGCAAACCCCACCATCCGGCCCCCGATGGACTCGCCCGGGCCGATGCGCTTTTGGCCGAGCAGATCATCCAGGCCGACGCTCGGCCGTTCATGCTGATGCTGTGCGGCGATCAGGTGTATGCCGACGATGTCGCTGGCCCCATGCTGGCGGCCGTGCACGCCCTGATCCGCCGGCTTGGCCTGTATGACGAATGCCTGGAAGGGGCAGTGGTTGCCGACAGCGAGGAACTGTATCGCCACCCTGCCAGCTACTACCGCCGGGAAGACCTGCTACCCGCGTTCAAGTCCAACGAGGCGCTGCGAGAACGGTTCTTCGGCGGCGTGGAAAAGCCCATCTTCACCACGGCCAACGCCCACAACCACCTGGTGACGCTGGCCGAGGTGATGGCCATGTATCTTTTGGTGTGGTCGCCCATACCCTGGAAGCTGGTCGGGGATCCGGTGATGCCGGCGCTGGATGAGCAATACAGCGACCGCTGGCGACGCGAGATGCATGCCCTGCAGGGCTTTCGCCACGACTTGCCCCAGGCCGCCCGGCTGTTCGCCCATGTGCAGACCCTGATGATCTTTGACGACCACGACATCACCGATGACTGGAACCTCTCGGCAAAATGGGCCAGCACCGCCTACGGCCACCCCTTCTCCCGGCGCATCGTGGGCAACGCCCTGCTGGCCTATATGCTGTGCCAGGGCTGGGGTAATCGGCCGGATGCCTTTACCGCGTTGCTGGATGACGCGACCGCATTGACCGCAGGCGCAGACAGCCAGGGCCGACTTGCCCCTGCGAACCAGGACGCCCTGATCAATCGCCTGCTGGGCTTTGACAAGTGGGACTATGTGCTGCGCACCTCCCCCACCGTGGTGGTGCTGGACACCCGCACCCGCCGCTGGCGCAGCCGAGGCCTGCAGAGTCGTCCCTCCGGCCTGATGGACTGGGAGTCGCTGATCGAATTGCAACATGAGTTGCTGGATGAAACGGCGACGGTGATCGTCTCGCCCACTCCCATGTTCGGGGTGAAACTGATCGAGGTGATCCAGCGGATCTGCTCCTTCGCCGGCCACGCCCTCACGGTGGACGCCGAGAACTGGATGGCGCACCGCGGTGCGGCCAGCGTCATGCTCAATATCTTTCGCCACTCACGCACGCCGGGCAACTACATCATCCTGTCCGGCGATGTGCACTACTCCTTCGCCTACGAAGTGCAGGTGCGTGACCGGGATCGCACGCCGCATATCTGGCAGATCACCAGCAGTGGCATCAAGAACGAGTTCCCACGGCGATTACTGGACTGGCTGGATCGACTGAATCGCTGGCTGTACTCGCCCCGCTCACCGCTGAATTGGTTCACCCAGCGCCGGGACCTGCGGGTGCGCCCGCGCCTGCCGGACCAGCGCCACCACGGCGAGCGCCTGTGGAACAGCTCCGGTATCGGCCAGGTCTGGATCGACACTCAGGGTCGCCCGGTGCGTATCGTGCAACACAACGCCGATGGGCGGCCTTCTACCGAGTTCCTTGCGCCAGATTCACCCGAATCAACTACAGCGCTTGTCGAACCGCCAAGCTCCAGCGTTTAGCTGTGTCAGTAAACGAATCGGCAAACTCCTCTGCTCCCCACCTCTTTAGCGATCCCGCTCATAGTGCTCGTCAAATGGAAATGCCGGCAACCAGGCCTCCCGCCGGATGGTCCACAGCTCATAAGTCGGCTGCAGTTGGTCAGGCGCATCCAGAGAGCCCAGATTCACTTCTATCTCATTTGCGGTGCGTGAGAACACCGACGAGCCGCAGCGTGGGCAGAAATAGCGTTCCTGATATGCGTGCGTTCCGCCAATTACGGTGACCGCATCTTCCGGAAAGATAGCCGAGGCGTGGAAAAGCGCGCCGTGGTGTTTGCGGCAGTCGAGGCAGTGACAGATGCCGACGCGGTTTGGCTGTCCAGTTGCTGTGAGACGAACATCGCCACAGAGGCAACCGCCGGTGAATTGGGTCATGCCGCGCACTCCGAATTGGACTCGGTTCTTGGCTCGCCGGAAGACGATGACCGAAACCGCTATAAATCATGATGCCCATAACCGCAAGCAGGCTGCCATCCAAGCCTTTCAGCGATAGACATACCACCCAAGCTTGCAGGACGTCTAGGGGACATGAACATTACGCCCATATTTCCATCTGACCTCGGCTCTTCCGTTGACTGGTTTCCTCGAACCTTTCGGCTCCCCTGCATCAAGGAGATGAATTGTCAAAATACCAGCATAGTAGCTACCAGACACTCCAGGAAAACCCGTCTGTTCGCCATCCTTGAAGCGGCCTTCATAGATCTGTACGGCCTCGCCGCTCTGTGGCGCGAGATTACAGAGACTCGTATTGTCTGGGCGACCAGCAGACCTCGTTTTCTGATATTTTATTTGGGCAAAGTCTTACCTTTATTTTCGTCGATAGTTTACGCGCCAGCTACAAACAACCGCCCATATTTATGCCTGCAGAAGCATAGCAAGGGTACTCGGGTTCTCTTAGTTCGATGTCAAAGTCGTAATCCAGCCTGTGAATAGCAGACAACAAGTAAGCATCGATGCTTGCCGGCTGGCCATAGAAATACAAGGCCTTGTAAACCGGTTTGCTGTCATCACCCAAGTGTGTTGCGTCGAACATCCGGACCAGATATTTGCCGTCTGCATCCTTGGCATAAAAGCGCCATCGCTTTTCAGGAAATCCATGCAGCCCGATAAGCAGGGCATTGTCTTTTAGCTCAAGGTGTTCGGGTAGTAGCCCAGCTGCGTATTCGAATCTTTTGACGACAGGCCGGACCAGCGGCATAGTGCCGCTGGCAAATGCGGGGCGCTGATTGGTGCTAAAGGAGGGCAAGTTGTATCGTATGTTCTGGTTAAGGATGCTGATACGAAACGCATACTTATCGATACCCTCTATCAGCTCGCGAGCGCCTGATTCGTTTCGAGAATAGAAGTTAATTCTATTGCTGCTGCTGCCGCCGACATACCAGTTAAAAGGGGCGCCGTTGTCGAACTGTATTGAGGCGGTGCGTGATGATTCTGCGTGCTGATAGAGTTTGATGCGCTGACGTTGCTCCTCCTCGCTGATATTATAATCGCTCAGATAGGATTCCAGACTCGCATCATGAATTATGGTGGGGGCTGGGTAGCGTCGCAGATCCAGACTCTTGACTTGGGATTCGAGCTGGTAGACCGGCGCAGCCAATGTGTGCTCCCAGATAGTGACCTCCGAGAGGTCCAGCGCGATGACACTGATGGAGTCAACCTGGCCTTTGAAATAGATTTTTCCGTAGTACTTGCGCTGATTGCGCTTGAAGGCCAGTCGTTCGGAGCGCTGCTCATTGAAAAAGCTCTCACTATAGGACTTCTGCCGCAAAGCTGCTTGTAACTGTCGCTCGTAAAGCCGCATTTCTGCCCTATCAACCTTGATGCTTCCCAGTAGCGCCAGATAGCGGTTTGTTTGGTCCTGGGCATGAATCTCGAAGGGTTTATGTGCCCAGTCAGGAAGGCTCTCGGCGGGTAAAAGACGATTGGTGACTTCTATTTCGGCATAGTTTTCGCCAACGGACAATAGCTTAACGCTGAGATTGCCGTCCCGCTGAGTGATTCCGGCATCATATTTTGAAAAACGAAACAGCATGATGCGGTGGGGAATTGCAGACTTGGCCTCGCCATGCATGGTCACGGGGGCCGGTCGGCTCTCCAGGTCTTTCGGATATATAAGTTCAATACGATTAGAATATCTCGATGCGTGCAGCCCAATTCCTTCAGGGCGGATGGACACGTCGTATGCCGCCTCCAGAACCTGACCGTTGTCCAGCGTCGCCGAGTGCCACTCAAGGCTATAGGGGAATTGCGGCTCCGAGTCCCTTGATAAAGGTGAGTGGCTAGAGAGCGCCAAGACAGCATCATCAACACCTGGACGACTATCAAAAAAAGTGCCCTCCAACCAGGCACGCGCCTGCTCGTGAGGATCTGGGATTTGCCGCAAAATGACAGTTGGGTCATCAATATAACGGGCGCGGTAGGATCTGCCTGACAGTGAGCGCGCCTGATTCTTCATATAGAAAAGCGAGCTGATCTGTTCTCGAATCTCGGCTTTGAGCTGCTCGTCGCGCAGCGTATCTACATGTTCCAGCGCCGCAACCCGCGCCTCGTCGATATTCTCTTCAAACAAATAAGGCCAACTGGCCCAACCGGCGCCCAAGCTCAGAGCCGGTATCAGCAGGATAGTCAGTGCAATACGTCGTGTTGTCATTGGGGTTTCAATCGATCAGAACGAGGCAATGTTGCAGTTTACATTAAGTATTTGGCAATGGGCCGCTGTCGTCACGGTGGCTACCCGGGCGAAGCTTAACATATTAGAGCGGCACCCCAGGGACCCAACTTGCACTCCAAGCACATGCCTCAGCTTAGTAGTTAGCGGATATACCCAAGCACTGATTTGGAGTCACATCGCCCTTCAAAATCCCCATCCCGCTCATCCAGAGACCCCAGATTCACTTCTCATCCATGATGCGTGGGAAGACCGAGGAGCCACAGCGCGGGCAGAAATATCGCTCCTGATATGCGCGTGTGTTTCACCGATCACTGTTACGGCCTCCTGGGGAAAAATCGCGGAGGCAAGGAAAAGCGCGCCATGGTGTTTGCGGCAGTCGAGACAGTGACAGATGCCGACGCGGTCTGGTTGTCCGGTTGATGTGAGACGTACGCTGCCACAGAGGCAACCGCCGGTGAACTGGGTCATGTTGTGCGCTCCTCCGAATAAATACTGTATGCAGGAGTCTGCGGCGACGCGCTGTCGCACAGAAAACAGGCTGCTGACCTAATGCTGAAGGTGATTTTTGTGGGAGCGGTCTGGACCGCGAGGTTTCCTGCCAGCCCATTCGCGGTCGAGACCGCTCCCACAAGGACGCTGCCGATGGGTTGAGCGGCGCGACAGGTCACACCAATAAGCATAGGGGGGATTTCGGAACATCGAGTAGGGAGCGAGATCACTCCCGCCGCCCTCTCACACCACCGTACGCGCGGTTCCGTATACGGCGGTTCATCAGTGACACTGAAGGCGCCGCTGGGTGTCCAGCAGCGAGACCAAACCCACGGCATTGAAGGAGCGTTTCGGGAAGGCCGCATTCATGTGCGATGCGCCCGAGCTCCACCACGGACCCTGCCCGTTACGGGCAGAGTGTTTGCAGTAGCGCCTGCTGAATCAGTCGATCCAGTACCGTCGGGATGCCCAGCGCTCTTACCCCGCCCGCAGGCTGGGGTATGTCGCCTGTGGCATGTACTGACCGTTCAGCAACGCGGCCTTGATCGTGGGCCAGTGTATCTTCCACCCCGACACCTCGCGACGCCGGTAGCACAGCGGCAGGTATGCAGATCTCCCCGGGTATGACGCACCTACCTTCACGCTTATGCCCGTCGGATATACGCCGCGTCGTTCTGTGCAAGTATCGGGCTTTGGCCTTTTTTGCTGCCTCACCCCAACGCGTCGCCTCGTATCCGCTTCCTGTTCGTCAGGCCAGCGCTTTGCCTCGGGCTTCCTCCAGATTTGCAGTCACCCGCAACACCCTTGCCTTCAGCTAACACTTCCCCCTGCCGGGTGTGTAGAGGACTTTCACCTCCGAGTAGGTGCGCCCTGCCGGGCGCACAAAAAAAAAGGACCGACAACAAGTGTCGGCCCTTTGAAAAATGGTGGAGCTATGCGGGATCGAACCGCAGACCTCCTGCATGCCATGCAGGCGCTCTCCCAGCTGAGCTATAGCCCCGTGGTCTTGCGACCCCGACACCGAAGTGCCGGTAAAAAATGGCGTCCCCTAGGGGACTCGAACCCCTGTTACCGCCGTGAAAGGGCGGTGTCCTAGGCCACTAGACGAAGGGGACGCAAACCCTTCTCGAAACGATGCTGGTATCGTTTCATCACCTGATATGCACGAATGCACACCGGCTAGTGTAAAACAGGTCATCGCAGAGCAATGACCAAAAAAGTGGTGGAGCTATGCGGGATCGAACCGCAGACCTCCTGCATGCCATGCAGGCGCTCTCCCAGCTGAGCTATAGCCCCGTCGTTCTGGACGGGGCGCATATTAGGGCTCTGACCAAAAACTGTCAACAAATAAATTCAATAAAACAGCAACTTAAGGCGCCAGGGCCGGTTTTATTGGGCTGCAGCCCGGGCGACTGACCTCGCGGCCAGCATCGCGGCGAAGGCGCCGCCGCCAAACCCGTGTACCGCAGCCCCGCCTGGGCGGTGGGCGTCCGCCTTAGAGCAGCTTCTCCCAGGCCTTCACTTCCTTCTTCGAGGCACCACCCAGCAGCTCCAGCGCCTGGCGCAGGCGGAAGCGCGTCAGGTCTGGTCCCAGGTGCGCCATGGCATCCAGTACCGAGACAGAACTGGCCTGGCCGGTGATGGCCACGAACAGCAGTGGCATCAGGTCCCGCAGCTTCAGCTGCAGCCCTTCGGCCACCTGCTGGATGGTGGCGGTAATACCGTCCTTGTCCCACTGGCGCAGGGCCTCGAGCTTCCACAGCAGCAACTGCAGGGCCTGGCGTACTTCGTCCTGGGAGAGTTTCTTGTGCGCGAACTGGGCGGGATCAAGCTCCAGCTTGCCAGTCATGAAGAAGCCCGCCAGCGGCACCAGGTCGCTGAAGGTTTCCACCCGGCTCTGCACCAGCGGCACGATGGGCCGCAGATAATCGCTGTTGATCGCCCACTGCTGTACCGCCTCGACGAAATCCTGCTCCGACAGATCACGGATCCACTGCCCATTCAGCCACGCCAGCTTCTCGACATCGAAGATCGGCCCGCCGAGGGATACTCGCTGGATATCGAAGTGCTCCACCATTTCATCCAAGGAGAATTTCTCGCGTTCGTCCGGCATCGACCAGCCCATGCGGCCCAGGTAGTTCAGCAGCGCCTGGGGCAGGTAGCCCATCCGCTGGTAGAAGATGATGCTGGTGGGGTTCTTGCGCTTGGACAGCTTGCTCTTGTCCGGGTTGCGCAGCAGCGGCATGTGGCACAGCTGCGGCATGTCCCAGCCAAAGTATTGATACAGCAGGATGTGCTTGGGTGCCGAGTTGATCCATTCCTCGCCACGCAGCACATGGGTGATCTGCATCAGGTGATCATCCACCACGTTGGCCAGGTGGTAGGTGGGCAGGCCGTCGGCCTTCATCAGCACCTGCATGTCCACCTGCTCCCACGGGATCTCGATCTCCCCGCGCAGCATGTCCTGGACTTTGCAGATGCCGGTCGCGGGCACCTTCATGCGCACGACATGGGGCTCGCCGGCGGCAACGCGCTTGCTCACTTCCTGTTCGGACAGGTGCAGGCAATGGCCGTCGTAGCCCGGGGTCTGCTTGCTGGCCATCTGTTCGGCACGCAGCGCATCGAGGCGTTCGGAGCTGCAGAAGCAGCGGAAGGCATGCCCCTTGCTGATCAGTCGCTCGCTGTGTTCCTTGTAGATGGCGCTGCGCTCGCTCTGGCGGTACGGACCATGGGGGCCACCGACGTCCGGGCCCTCATTCCACTCCAGCCCCAGCCAGCGCAGCGAGTCGAGAATCTGCTGTTCCGACTCGGCGTTGGAACGCACCTGGTCGGTGTCCTCGATGCGCAGGATGAACTGGCCGCCATGCTGGCGGGCGAAGCACTGGTTGAACAGGGCAATATAGGCGGTGCCTACGTGGGGATCTCCGGTGGGGGACGGAGCAATACGGGTGCGCACGGTCATGGAATATCTCGGTTACAGGCCGCAACGGGCCGGATTACGTTAGGTCGCCCCCTTTCGGGGGTCGCTGAGGGGCCAGGCGATGGCTGTCGCCCTATCTCAGGTTGCCGGCAATGTTACCAGCGCGTCATCTTCCTGCTCCACCCCGACGTTAAGCCGCTGCTGTAACTGCTCGATGATGTAGTCGATGAACGCCTTGACCTTCATCGCCTGGAAGCGGCGGGACGGGTACAGGGCATAGAGCTCGGTAGCGGGCAGCACGCAGTGTTCCAGCACCCGGCACAGGGTGCCCTCGGCCACATGGGGCTCGGCGATGAAGGCTGGCACGTTGATCACGCCCGTGCCGGCCAGGGCCGCCTCCCGGGCGAAGGTGATGTTATTGACGGTCAGCACCGGGTTGATGGCCACGCTCACGGCGGGCTCCTGGAAGTGCCATTTGCGTCCATCGTCCGTCAACGTATGGATGCAGCGGTGCTGGATCAGGTCCTCGGGCTTCTGCGGGACGCCATGCTCCGCCAGGTAGTCCGGGCTGGCGAACAATTGCCGCGGGCTGTGCATCATGGGCCGCGCCACCAGGCTGGAATCCTGGGGGCGGCCCCGGTGGATGACGATATCGACGCCCTCTTCCACCGGATCAACTACCCGCGTGGTCAACTCGACCTCCACCTGGATCGCCGGATAGCGGCGCATGAAATCCCCCACCACACCGCCGAGAAACAGCTGGCCGAACTCGATCGGCGAGCTGATACGCAGCAGCCCGGTAGGCTCGCTCTGCAGCTGCATGATGGCCTGCTCGGCCTCGGCAAACTCCTGCATGATCTGCCGGCATCGCTCGTAATAGGCTTGCCCTACCTCGGTCAGGCGCAACTTGCGCGTGGTGCGGTTGAGCAGGCGCACCCCGAGCCGCTCCTCCAACTGCGCCAGCCGGCGGCTGACGGTGGACTTCTGCATGCCCAGGGTCAGGGCCGCGCTGGTAAAACTGTGACACTCCACAACCCGGGTGAAAATCAGGGCGTCGTCCAATCCCATCACACTGTTCCTGTAATGCAACAAAGTTTCCCGGATTCTAGCGTCATTGGGTGGGCGCGGAACAGTGTAGAGTGATTCGCACAATAACTATGGAAGCACACCATGCCGTCACGGGTCCGCAATCGCCTGCTCATCTTCCTGCTGCTGGTTCTTCTGGTTGCTGCCGCCCTGTTAGCCAACTGGTGGCTGGTCGGCCGACATTATGAAACGACTGATAATGCCTACGTCCACGGCGATATCACCCGCGTCAGCAGCCAACTGGCCGCCCAGGTGACCGAGGTGCTGGTGACCGACAACCAGACGGTCGAGACCGGCGACCTGCTGGTTCGGCTCGACCCTCGTGATTTCGATAATGCCCTGGCCCAGGCCCGCGCCAACCTCGCCACCCGGGAAGCCGAGCACCAGCAGGCCCGCGCCCAATTACGCCGCCAGGACAGCCTGATCGAAGCCGCCCGCGCCGCCGTCGATGCCCGCCAGGCCGAACAGCGGCGCATCGAGCTGGATATCAAGCGCATCCTGCCCCTGCGCAAGTCCGGCTATGCCTCCGAGGAGCAGGTGAGCAACTTCCGCGCCCAGCTGGACGTAGCCAAGGCCCAGCTGCGCGGCGCCGAGGCCGAGTTGCAGACCCAGATTCTGAGCAAGGAAACCCTGGGCGCCGACATCGACCGCCTGGCGGCGCTGATCCAGGCGGCGCAGAGCGAGGTGCAACGGGCTGAACTGGACCTGTCACGCAGCGAGATCCGCGCCCCGGTGCCAGGCCGGGTCGGCCAGCGCAGCGTGCGGATCGGCCAGAACGTGCAACCGGGCGACCATCTGCTGGCCATTGTGCCGGGCCAGGACCTCTGGGTGCAGGCGAACTTCAAGGAAACGCAGATCAAGCGCATGCGCAAGGGCCAGCAGGTGACCCTGACCTTCGATGCCTTCGGTGGGCAGCCGATGGTCGGGCGCATCGATAGCCTGTTCCCCGCCTCCGGTGCCCAGTTCAGCTTGCTGCCGCCGGATAACGCCACGGGCAACTTCACCAAGGTGGTGCAGCGCATCCCGGTGAAGATCACCGTGGACCAGCAGCACCCCTTGAGCCGGACGATACGCCCCGGCATGTCGGTCAGCGTCAAGGTCGACCTGCGTGACTGAAACGGCCCCGGCCCAGGCGCAGCCGATCCCACCGCCAACGCGCCGCGACTGGATCGCCATTCTCAGCGCCATCCTCGGCGCCTTCATGGCGATCCTGGATATCCAGATCATCAACTCCTCGCTCAAGGACATCCAGGGCGCGCTTTCGGCGACCATTGAGGAAGGATCCTGGATCTCGACCTCCTACCTGGTTGCCGAGATCATCATCATTCCGCTGGCGGCCTGGCTGGCCATGGTCATGTCGCCGCGCCGGTTCGCGGTCTCCATCTCTGTCCTCTTCGTGCTGGCCTCGCTGCTCTGCTCCATGGCCTGGAACCTGGAAAGCATGATCCTGTTCCGGGTATTGCAGGGTCTGGCCGGGGGCGCGCTGATCCCCTTCGCCTTCTCCCTGGTGCTGACCAAGCTGCCACTCGACGTCCGGCCCAAGGGCATGGCGATGTTCGCCATCACGGCCACCTTCGCGCCCTCTATCGGCCCCACCATCGGCGGCTGGCTGACGGAAAACTACGGCTGGGAATGGATCTTCTACATCAACGTGGTACCCGGCGCGCTGATGACCCTCGGGCTGCTGTACGGCCTGGACAAGAGCGAGCCGCGCTGGGAGCTGCTGAAAAAGGGCGATTACGCAGGCATTCTGAGCATGGCCATCGGCCTGGGCTGCCTGCAGATATTTCTTGAGGAGGGGCAACGGGAGGACTGGTTCCAGTCCGGGGAAATCATCCTGCTGGCCGCTATTGCCTTCATCAGCCTGGGCGTCTTCGTGATCCTGCAGCTGTCCCGGGATAACCATCTGGTCAACCTGCGGCTATTCAAGGAGCGCAACTTCCTGCTCGGCAGCCTGGCCAACATCGGACTGGGGGTGGGTCTATACGGCACGGTGTTCGTCCTGCCGCTGTACCTGGCGCAGATCCAGGGCTACAACGCCCTGCAGATCGGCCAGGTGATCATGTGGATGGGGGTGCCTCAGTTGCTGCTGATTCCGCTGATCCCCGTGCTGATGCGTTACGTCGACCCGCGGCTGATCTGCGCGGTGGGCCTGGCGCTGTTCGGCACCGGCAGCTTTCTCAGCGGTTCGCTCAGCCTGGACTTCGGCGGCGACCAGTTCATTGCCATCCAGATCATCCGCGCCTGCGGGCAGCCCATGGTCATGGTGCCGCTGTCCATCATCGCCACCGCGCGGCTCTCGCCGGTCCAGGCCGGCTCGGCCTCCAGCCTGTACAACATACTGCGCAACCTCGGCGGCGCCATTGGCATCGCCGCGCTGGCGACCATCCTGGACAGCCGCACTGCCTACTACTTCGACATCCTGCGCAGCCATGTCAGCTTTGGCAATGCGGCGGCGACCGAGCGCCTCGCGACGCTGGGCGAGCAGCTCGGTGGCGCCGAGGCGGCCCTGCGGATGCTCGACCTGCAGGTGCGCCAGCAGGCGCAGATCATGGCCTACAACGATGCCTTCCACCTGATCGGCATCATGCTGGCCTTCTCGGTGGTGTGCATCAGCTTTACCAAGGCGCTGCCGAAGGCACCGGCGAAAGCCTGAGCGGCTGCCCTCTCTGGTATTCATCCCGGCGGATCGGTAGCATGCGGGGATGTAAAAAATATCACACAAGGTGCGCAGCATGAGCCATACGCCCTATCCCGATTCCTATTACGCCGCCTCCGCCAACCCGGTCCCTGCCCGCCCCGCCCTGGCGGGAGCCCATGACACCGACGTCTGCGTGATCGGAGCAGGTTATACCGGCTTGTCCACGGCGTTGTTCCTGCTTGAGCAGGGCTTCCAGGTGACCGTGCTGGAAGCGGCACGCGTCGGGTTTGGGGCGTCCGGGCGCAACGGCGGCCAGATCGTCAACAGCTACAGCCGCGATCTGGATGTGATCGAAAAGCAGGTGGGGGCGAAGCATGCGCGCCAGTTGGGCGAGATGGCCTTCGAAGGCGCGCGCATCATCCGTGACCGGGTCCGGCAGTATGCTATCGATTGCGACCTGAAGGACGGCGGCGTATTCGCTGCGGTGAACCAGAAGCAGCTACGCCAGCTGGAGGAGCAAAAAGCCCTCTGGGAGCGCCACGGCCATGGCGAGCTGCAGTTGCTGGATGCCCAGGCGATCCGCGGCGTGGTCGATACCGACCGCTATGTCGGCGGTATGCTGGACCTGAGCGGCGGCCATATCCATCCGTTGAACCTGGCGCTGGGCGAAGCCGCCGCGGTGGAGTCGCTGGGTGGCGTCATCCACGAGCAGTCGGCGGTCGTGCAGGTCGAGCAAGGCGCCACGCCTGTGGTCCATACCGCCCATGGCCAGGTCAGGGCCCGCTTTGTCGTGGTGGCCGGCAATGCCTACCTGGGCGGGCTGCTGCCGCCGCTGGCCGCCAAGTCGATGCCGTGCGGTACCCAGGTCATTGCAACCGAGCCCCTCAGTGAAGAAGTCGCCCGGCGCTTGCTGCCACAGGATTACTGCGTCGAGGATTGCAACTACCTGCTGGATTACTATCGCCTGTCCGCTGACCGTCGGCTGATCTTCGGCGGCGGCGTGGTCTATGGCGCCCGCGATCCGGCCAATATCGAGGCCCTGATAAGGCCCAAACTGGCACGTACCTTCCCTGCCCTGCGCAATGTCCGGATCGACTACGCCTGGACCGGCAACTTCCTGCTGACCCTGTCCCGCCTGCCCCAGGTTGGCCGGTTGGGCGACAACATCTACTACTCCCAGGGGTGCAGCGGCCATGGTGTGACCTACACCCACGTCGCCGGCAAGGTGCTGGCCGAAGCGATCCGCGGCCAGGCCGAGCGTTTCGATGCCTTTGCTGCCCTGCCCCATTATCCGTTCCCGGGTGGACGACTGTTCCGGGTGCCTTTTACGGCTCTCGGCGCCTGGTATTATCAGCTGCGGGACCGCTTCGGCGTCTGAGCCGGAACCCGGGTGCGTTCCAGCGGTCACAGGGGTGCAAGGGTACCAAGAAAAACCACAGCACCAAGACAACCCAGGAGTAGTCCCCCATGAAGCAAACTTCCGTCACTCGCCGTTATCTGTCCATCCTGATGGCCGCGCTGTTCATGTTTACCAGCATGGCCAGCATCCACGCCCAGGCCTCCATGGTCGGCACCCATGAAGTGATCGCCTCCGAGCAGCTCAGCGTCGATCGTGATCAGCTCAAGGCCATGCTCGATGACGAAGCAGTGCAAGACAAACTGGCCAGCATGGGGGTTTCTCCCGACCAGGTTGAACAGCGCATCAACAGCCTGACCGCAGATGAGCTGGCATACTTCAATACCCAACTGGATGAAGCGCCTGCCGGTGCCGGTGTACTGGGTGTGATCGTGTTGTTCCTGGTCATCTTCATCATCACCGACATGCTCTGCGCCACCAACATCTTCCGTTTCGTCAACTGCATCAACCGTTAACCGGTGCGCTTACTCCGCATTACCGTCCTGCTCGGGTTGGCAGCTCTGCTGTCAGCCTGCGCCGGGCGTGCGCCCGTCATGCCAGCGCCTTCCGAACTGGCCAGTTTCCCCAACCGCGTAGTACTGGAGAGCGTGCCCTTCCACGCCCAGGATGCCTACCAATGCGGTCCCGCCTCGCTGGCGATGGTACTCAATCATCGACATATCAGCGCCACGCCCGATGGCTTGAAGGACCGGGTCTATCTGCCCGAACGCAACGGTACCCTGCAGGTGGAAATGGTGTCCGCCGCCCGCGAACGGGATCTGCTGGTTTATCCCCTGGAGCGCAAGCTCACCGCCATCCTCAGCGAATTGAATGCGGGTAATCCGGTGCTGGTCATGCAGAACCTGGCATTCGATTGGTATCCGCAGTGGCATTATGCAGTTGTCATCGGCTACGACCTGGCCGCAGAGGAAATGATCGTGCACAGCGGTCTGAACGCTGCGCAGCGAGAGCCCTTCGGCGTGTTCATGCGTACCTGGGACCGAGCCGACCGCTGGGCCCGGGTCATGCTGCCCCCCGGCGAGTTGCCCGCCACCGCGAACCCCCTAAGCTACCTGCAGGCCGCCAGTGACTTGGAGCAGACGGGTCGGCTGGACAGCGCCCTGCGCTCATACCAGAAGGCCGCGACCCAATGGCCGGATCAGCCCGCTGCGCGGCTGGGGCTGGGTAACACGAGCTGGGCAATGAACGATCGGCAGACCGCGCTGGATCATTTCCAGCGTCTGGTAAATGATTTCCCGGACTTCCAGCCCGGCTGGAACAATCTGGCCATCGGCCTGGAAACACTTGGCTGCGCGGACCAAGCGAAGTTGGCCCGTCAATGCAGCAAACAGGACAACAAACCCACTGCGTGCACAGAACTTAGTTGCGGGACAAGCAATTAAGTTGAGACTTGTGAACTGCTTCAAGCAACTTCGCACCTTCCGTTAACAATTACTCCAATGCACTTACTCCATGACCGGCTACTTTCTCAAGTGGTCGGCCATGGGCGCCATCGCGCTTGCGCACCCGTCTATGACGCGGTTCACACTCTAGATAACCCACCCGGCTAATTACCCACAAAGTGGACCCAAGTCACATTCTGTGCCTTGAAGCGCATCCGCCGGATCAATAGCATACGAGCCCTGTCACCTAGAAGTGCGCAACTTGCTGCACACTTCAGTTGCGCAACTTATTGCGCACTTCATGACCTGCCTTATTAGGTCTTAGTTGCACGGATTCTTCATTTAGTCAGGGATTGATGTGAATATGCTGGACACGGATTACATCAATTTGATGAGCACGCCCATCTCGGCTGATGATTATGCCGGTGATGATGCGCGCTATACCCCTGAGTTCGAAGCACTGGAAGAGGAACTCGCCAAGGACAGCTCCGTCCACCGCACCACGGGCACCGACTGGGCAGTTGTCCGTGAAGGTGCCGAAGCCTTGTTGCAGACCCAATCAAAGGACCTGCGCGTGGCCTGCTGGCTGGTCTGGTCGCTGTTTCAAACCGAGCGCTTCACCGGTCTGGCTGCGGGCCTGGCCATGCTTAGTCACGGATGCGCAGCGCATTGGCAGGCGCTGCACCCCCAGCGCATCCGCACCCGTACCGCGACCATCAGCTGGCTCTGCAGCCGGCTGGAAGAGGTACTCGGTGAGCAAGCACCAGAGCCCGGCCAGCTGGATATATTCAGCGCCATCGCTACAGAACTGCGGGAACTGGATCGCCTGTTCATTGAGCACCTGGGAGATGCCGCCCCGCCGCTGAGCACGCTATCGCGCCGGGTAGAGCAACTGCTTGAGCGCGCCGATACCGCGGCGCAGCCTGCCTCAGCGGCTTCCCCCACGCAGACCGCAGCGGCTCCGCCAATCTCGGCGCCAGCGGCCTTCGAGCCCTCGGCCCAGCCCGCCGGCGCCCCCATCGTCGATGGCCGTGATGCGCACCGCAGCCTGCGCGCCCTGCAGGATCAGGCCAAGCCGCTGATCGCCTGGTGGCAACATCACAACCCCAGCGACGTACGCGCCATACGCCTGGCTCGCACCCTGCTGTGGCTGCCGATCGACAGCCTCCCCGGTCACGACGCGGAACAGGTCACGGCCCTGCGCAACCTCCCGGCCGATCGTCTCAAGGGGTTCCAGGACCGATTCAATCAGGGTCAGTTCCAGCCGTTATTGATTGAACTCGAGGGCAGTCTCAACCGCGCACCTTTCTGGCTGAGCGGCCAGTATCTGGCCTGGCGTTGCCACGAAGCCCTGGGCGCTGAGCCTGCCATGCAGGAAATTGAATCCCAGCTGCGGCAGCTGCTCGTTCGCCTGCCGGGACTGGAACAGCTGCGTTTCCATGACGGCGAACCCTTCGCCGACACCGACACCCGTCACTGGCTCGGCACTCGAGTAATGGCTCCGGCGACAACCGTGACCGCTCCCGCTGCCGAGTCCTGCAGCGACGGGACGGCTCCCTGGCAACAGGCCCTGCAAGATGCGCTGACACTGCTGCGCCGGGACGGCTTGCCGCCCGCCATGCAATTGCTCGCGGAAGGTGCCCGGCAGAGCGAAAGCGATCGGGCCCGCTTCCACTGGCAATTGGCGCAAGCCCAGCTGTGCTTCCGTGCCCGCCAGCACGAGGCGGCGTACGGCCGGCTGGATGCCCTGCTTCACCAGCTCCAGTCCGCCGGACTGGAACGCTGGGAACCCACCCTGAACCTGGAAGTACTGCGTCTGTTGTATGCCTGCTGTGAGTTGCTGCCGCAGAGCCAGCTTGTGCGTGATCGCAGGGAAGAGATCTTCCACCGGCTGTGCCACTTCGATCTGGAAGTGGTACTGAACAAGGCCCTCGGGCCATCAATGTAGCGGAGAACCACCATGGCCAAAGAAGGCACGGTAGCACCCAAAGAACGGATCAACGTCACCTTCACGCCGGACTCGAATGGCGCCTCGGAGGAAGTCGAACTGCCCTTGAAGTTGATGGTATTGGGCGATTTCACCCAGCGGGAAGACGAGCGCAAGATCGAGGATCGCAAGCCGATCGCCATCGACAAGAACACCTTCGACGAGGTGCTGGCCAAGCAGGAGCTGAACCTGAGCTTCCAGGTGCCCAACCGGCTGCAGGATGACCCGGCCCGGGAAGACCTGGCGGTCAACCTGCAGATCAACTCCATGAAGGATTTCAACCCTGCCAGCCTGGTCGAGCAAGTGCCCGAGCTGCGCAAGCTGATGGAACTGCGCGATGCGCTGGTGGCCCTGAAAGGCCCGCTGGGTAACGCACCGGCCTTCCGCAAGGCGATTGAAAGCGTGCTCAGCGATGACGACTCCCGCGAGCGCGTACTTGCCGAACTGGGCCTGGCCCAGCAACAACAACCGGACGCCTGATCACAAGGAAGCACGCATGAGCACCCAGACAACCGCCATTGCCGCAGCCAGCGCCAGCGACGACATCAGTATCCTTGACCGCATCATCGCCGAAACCCGACTGACGCCGGATGACGAAGCCTATGGCATCGCCCGCCGTGGCGTATCGGCTTTCATCGAGGAACTGCTCAAGCCGCAGAATGACAAGGAGCCGGTCAAGAAGGCCCTGGTCGACCGGATGATTGCCGAGATCGACGCCAAGCTCAGCCAGCAAATGGACGAAATCCTGCACCATCAGCGATTCCAGGCGCTGGAGTCCTCCTGGCGTGGGCTCAAGCTGCTGGTCGATCGCACGGATTTTCGCGAGAACATCAAGTTCGAGATGATCAATGCCTCCAAGCAGGATCTGCTCGACGATTTCGAAGACAGCCCGGAGATCGTCCAGTCCGGCCTCTACAAACATGTCTACACCGCCGAATATGGCCAGTTCGGCGGGCAGCCGGTCGGCGCGCTGATCGCCAACTATTATTTTGATCCCAGCGCCCAGGACATCAAGACGCTGCAGCATGTCGCCAGTGTCGCCAGCATGGCCCACGCGCCCTTCATCGCCTCCGCCGGGCCGCGTTTCTTCGGCCTGGAGAGCTTTACCGGCCTGCCGGATATCAAGGACCTGAAAGACCATTTCGAAGGCCCGCAATTCGCCAAGTGGCAGGGCTTCCGGGAGCGGGAAGACGCCCGTTACGTCGGCCTCACCTTGCCGCGCTTCCTGCTGCGCAACCCCTACGATCCGGAAGACAATCCGGTGAAGAGCTTCGTGTACAAGGAAAACGTCGCCAACAGTCATGAGCACTACCTGTGGGGCAACACCGCCTTTACCTTTGCCACCCGCCTGACCGAAAGCTTCGCCAAATTCCGCTGGTGCCCGAACATCATCGGCCCGCAGAGCGGTGGCGCGGTCGATGACCTGCCGCTGCACCATTTCGAGAGCATGGGCGAGATCGAGACCAAGATACCCACCGAGGTGCTGGTGTCCGACCGCCGGGAATACGAACTGGCCGACGAAGGGTTCATCGCGCTGACCATGCGCAAGGGCAGCGACAACGCCGCGTTCTTCTCCGCCAATTCGACCCAGAAAGCCAAGTTCTTCGGCAACTCGGAGGAAGGCAAGGCGGCAGAGCTGAATTACCGACTCGGCACCCAGTTGCCCTATCTGTTCGTCGTCAACCGCCTGGCCCATTACCTCAAGGTGCTGCAGCGCGAGCAGATCGGCTCCTGGAAGGAACGTACCGACCTGGAACTGGAACTCAATCGCTGGATCCGCCAGTACGTGGCCGACCAGGACAACCCCAACCCGGAAGTCCGCGGCCGCCGTCCGCTGCGTGCGGCGCAGATCAGTGTTGCCGATGTGGAAGGCGAGCCAGGCTGGTACCGGGTCACCCTCAGCGTCCGGCCGCACTTCAAGTACATGGGCGCGGACTTCACCCTGTCGCTGGTTGGCAAGCTGGACAAGGAGTAAGCAGACATGGGCTACGGCAGTCTGTTCGAACGCCTGGCCGGCGAGACCGCTGGCCGCGCTGGCTGGGACCTGCAGCGCGCCGCCATGGCCTCGGTAGCCAGTCATCTGTCCAAGATGCTGAGCACCCGTGCCGGCAGCGTGCTGACCCTGCCCGATTACGGATTGCCCGATCTCAATGATATGCGCCTGTCCCTGCACGATTCCCTGCAGCAGGCGCGGCTCGCCATCGAGCGTTTCATCGAGGCCCATGAACCGCGGTTGTCCCAGGTCCGGGTCATCGCCCTGCCCCGGGATATCGACCCCCTGAGCCTGGCCTTCGCCATCGAGGCCAGGCTGGAGGTCGAGCAACTGAAATGCAATGTCAACTTTTCCGCCCGCCTGGATGGCAGCGGTCAAGTCCAGGTTGAATAGGAGTTCACCATGTCAGGAAGACCCGCCGCCCGTTTGGGCGACCCCACAGCCTGCCCCAAAACCGGCCACGGCACCAACCCCATCGCCGCCGGCTCGGCCGACGTGCTGATTGACGGTGTGCCGGCGGCACGTATGGGTGATGCCACTGCCTGCGGCGCCAGCCTAGTGGACGGGCTCAGCCCCACAGTGGTGATCAACGGCAAACCAGCCGCGACGCTCGGCAGCGCCGGCACCCATGGCAACGCCGTCACCGCGGGCTCGGCCACGGTGTTGATCGGCTGACGCCAACCCTTTACTCGACTACACAGGGATGCACAGTGTCGTTCAACCATTACTACCAAAGTGAACTGACCGCGTTGCGGCAGCTCGGCAAGCGCTTTGCCGAGCGCAGCCCGGCGCTGGCACCCTTTCTTGGGCAGAGCGGCAAGGACCCGGACGTTGAGCGCCTGCTTGAGGGCTTTGCGTTCCTCACTGGACGGCTGCGGCAGAAGCTCGACGACGAGCTGCCCGAGCTCACCCATTCGCTGATGCATCTGCTGTGGCCGAACTATATGCGGCCGCTGCCGGCGATGAGCATTCTGCAGTTCGATCCGCTGCGCCACGCTGGCGATGCCCTGGTAGTGGCCCGCAATACGCCGGTGGAGTCACGGCCGGTAGACGGAGTGAGTTGCCGATTCCGCACCAATTTCGATACCGAGGTGCTGCCCCTGGCAATGCAGGCCGTGGATTATTCGGTCAAGGGCAATGGCGCCCTGCTCAATCTGCAACTGATGATGAGCGCTCCCGGCAACCTCGCGGATATCAAGCTCAAGCAACTGCGCCTGCATTTCGCTGGCGAGCGCTACATCAGCCAGATGCTGCTGCTGGGCCTGTCGCGCAATCTGCACAGCATCGAGCTCGTGCTGCTCGACCGGCACGGTGCTGCGCTGGAGCTGCCCGGCGAGATAACGAAGGCCCTGCGGCTGGGCCCGGAGCAGGTGCAACAGGTAGGCTTCGCTGATGAGGAGGCGATGATCCCCTACCCCCTCAATACCTTCCGCGGCTATCGCTACATTCAGGAATATTTCGCCTTTCAGGACAAGTTCCTGTTCGTGGACATACTCGGTCTGAACGTAGTGCAACGCGCACCGGCGGAACTGTTGAAGCAGGCCAGGGGCCTGGAGCTGCGCTGTCATATTGCCAAGGCGGGGGAACAGCGTATCCGCCCGACGCTGGACAATGTGCGGCTGTATTGCACCCCGATCGTCAACCTGTTCAGCCATGACGCTAGTCCGATCCGGCTCGACGGCCGCCAGGACCAGTATCTGCTGCGGCCAGCCACCTACGGCAATCGTCACTGCGGCGTGTTTTCCATCGACCGGGTGACCGGCTGGAAGCCGGGCGGCCAGGGCTACGAGGAATATGTCCCCTTCGAGTCCTTCGAACACGACACCAGCTTCGGCGCCGACACGGCTCGCCCCTACTACAGCTTGCGGCAGTACGCATCGCCGGTGGGCGACGGGCTGGAGACCTATCTCAGCTTCGGCCTGTACAGCCTGGAACATCACGAGACGCTGTCGGTGGAGCTGACCTGTACTAACCAGAACCTTCCGCAGAAACTGACCTTGGGTGATATCTGCCTACCCTGTGAAGGCACTCCGGAATTCCTGAATTTCCGCAATATCAGCGCGGTCACCCCCTGCCATGCGCCGCCTCTGCACCGGGATTTCCTGTGGAAGCTGATCAGCAACATGTCGCTCAACTACCTGTCACTGGCCAACGTCGAGGCGCTCAAGGTCATCCTGGAAACCTATGACCTGCCACGCCATACCGACCAGCATGCCGCCAAGGTCAGCAAGCGCCTGCTCGGCGGCCTCAAGCACATCAGCCATACGCACGTTGACCGGCTGCACCGCGGCTTGCCGGTACGGGGTATCCGCACCGAGCTGAGCATGGACGCCGATGGCTACCTGGGCGAGGGCGATCTGTTCCTGTTCGCCTCCGTGCTCAACGAATTTTTTGCACTTTACGCCAGCCTCAACTCCTTCCACGAGTTGCGGGTCAAGAGTTCCAAGGGAGAGACCTATCAATGGCCGCCACGCATGGGGCAACAGCCCCTGCTTTGAGTCCGATCGTGCGCAGCATTCGGGAATACAGCCTGTTCCAGGGCGTGCAACTGGTGCAGGAGCGCCTGCGCCAGGCCCATCCCGAACTGGACGATGAGGCGCTGTATGAGCGTCTGGAACTGCAGGCGAACCCGAGCATGGGCTTCCCGGGCAGTGAAATCGAGTCGGTGGAGTATTTTGAGGAGCGCGGTGAGCTGCGGGCGCGGCTGCGAGTGAACCTGATCAGCCTGTTCGGCGCCGGCTCGCCGTTGCCGGCCTTTTACGGTGAGCAGGCGCTCGGCGACAGCGCCGACGGCAATCCCACCCGCGAGTTCATGGACCTGTTCAACAACCGGCTGCAGCGGCTGCTGCTGCCGGTCTGGCAGAAATACCGCTACCACGCGCGTTTCAAACCGGGCGGCAGCGATGCGGTGTCGGCCTTGCTGTTCTCGCTGATCGGGCTCAGCGGCAGCATCATCCGACATTCCACCGAACTGAACTGGAAGCGGCTGCTGCCCTATCTGGGCCTGCTCAGTCTGCGGGCGCAGTCGGCTGCGATGGTCGAGTCGGTGTTGCGTTATTACTTCAAGCACGAGCAACTGCATATCGAGCAATGCCTGGAGCGGCAAGTGGAAATTCCCGCGGAACAACGCTGCCAGCTGGGCCTGGGTAACAGCACCCTGGGCGACAGCCTGGTGCTGGGCGAACAGGTGCGCGATCGCAGCGGCAAGTTCCGCATTCATATTCTCAATCTCGACTGGGCGCGCTTTCACGACTTTCTGCCGCCCGGCGGTGACAACCAACCGCTGCGCGTGCTGATCCGCTTCGTGCTGCGCACGCCGCTGGATTACGACGTCCGCCTGCACCTGCGACCGGACGAAATCCGCGAATTACGCCTGGGCAAGGGCAACGCCTGCCGGCTGGGCTGGACCAGTTGGCTGGGCTGCGAGCGCGCCGACGCCATGGTCACGCTGGGCAGTCAGCCCCAGCAGGTGTGCTGAGACACCCTTCCCGGCCAACAACCTATGAGGATGGACCCCATGATCAATCTGGATCTGCAACAACTGGTACAGGCCCTGGATGCCGACAGCCGTCGGGACCTGGAAGCCGCCGCCGAACGCTGCGTCGGCCGAGGCGGCGCCAAGGTGTTGGTCGAAGACCTGCTGGCCTGCCTGCTGGCCCGTCCCGATGGCCTGCTGGTTCGGGCGTTGCAGGATGCCGGCCACAGTACCGATGAACTGGCCGCCATGCTCCAGCCGCGGCCCGAGTCGGCCAGCACCAACAACCCGGTGTTTGCCCCCGAGCTGGTCCAGTGGCTACAGGACGCCCTGCTGACGGCCTCGCTGGAGCTGAAACAGGGCCAGATCGACCAGGCCGCACTGATCCTTGCGCTGCTGCGTAATCCACTACGGTACGCCGGCACGGGGTACATGGCGATCCTGGGTGAACTGAACGCCGAGCGCCTGGGGGAATTCGCCCGTTCGCAGCAGCCCGCCACCGCTTCGCCTGGCGCGTTGGCGAGCAACGAGTCCGCCCTGCAACGTTTCACCCACAACTTCACCCGCCAGGCCCAAGAGGGCCGACTGGACCCGGTGCTCTGCCGGGACGCCGCCATCCGCCAGATGATCGATATCCTCGCCCGGCGGCGCAAGAACAATCCCATCGTGGTGGGTGAAGCCGGCGTAGGCAAGACCGCCATTGTCGAGGGGCTGGCACTGCGCATCGTCCAGGGCCAGGTGCCGGCGGCGTTGGCGGATACCGAGCTACTGTGCCTGGACCTGGGCCTGCTGCAGGCCGGGGCCAGTATCAAGGGCGAGTTCGAGCGCCGGCTGCAGGCGGTGATCGACGAGGTCAGGGCAGCGCCCCGGCCGATCATCCTGTTTATCGATGAAGCCCATACGCTGATCGGTGCGGGCGGCCAGGCCGGCGGCTCGGATGCGGCAAATCTGCTCAAGCCCGCGCTGGCCCGGGGCGAATTGCGGACCATCGCTGCCACCACCTGGAGCGAATACAAGAAGTATTTCGAAAAGGACCCGGCCCTGGCCCGGCGCTTCCAGCCCGTGCAGCTGCATGAGCCCACCGTCAGCGAAGCGATCACCATCCTGCGCGGGCTGGCGCCGGTATACGAGCAGAGCCATGGGGTCTACCTGCGCGATGACGCCGTGGTGGCGGCGGCCGAGCTGTCCGCCCGCTACCTGGCGGGGCGGCAGTTGCCGGACAAGGCGGTGGACGTACTGGATACCGCCTGTGCGCGGGTGCGTATCAACCTTGCCGCCGCACCCGAAGCGGTCGAACGCCTGCGCCAGGAACTAGCCGAGGGCGAACGCCAATGCGATGCCCTGCGGCGTGATCAACAGGCTGGCCTGACCATCGATACCGAGGCCCTGGACCGGCTGGAAAATCGCTTGCTCACCGCCCACAGCGAACTGGGCGAACTCCAGCACCGCTGGGAACATCAGCGGGATCTGGCCCTGCAGCTGCTCGAGCTGCGCAAACAATGTGCCGCGGCGCGTCAGGCTGGCATGGCCCCTACGGTCGAGGAAGATCCAGTCGCTGGACAGACGCAACTCGCGCAGCTGGAAGCCAGATTATGCGAGACGCAGACCGAGCTCGACGCGGCCCAGGCCGAGGGCGCGCTGGTCAACCATGAGGTCTGCCCGCGCCTGGTCGCCGAGGTGCTCAGCCACTGGACCGGTATCCCTCTGTCCCAGCTGGCCCGCCAGCACAATGCCCGGGTGGCCAGCTTCACTGCAGATCTGCGCCAGCGGCTGCGGGGCCAGGAGCAGGCCGTCCAGGCATTGGATCGCGCCATTCGCGCGGCCGCTGCCGGCATGTCCTCACCCGATGCCCCCACCGGGGTGTTCCTGCTGGTCGGCCCCAGCGGGGTCGGCAAGACCGAAACGGCATTGGCGCTGGCCGACCTGCTGTACGGTGGAGAGCGCTTCCTCACCACCATCAATATGTCCGAGTTCCAGGAAAAACACAGCGTTTCACGGCTGATCGGCGCCCCACCCGGCTATGTCGGCTACGGCGAAGGCGGCATGCTCACCGAAGCCGTACGGCAGAAGCCCTATTCGGTCATCCTGCTCGACGAGGTGGAAAAAGCCGACCCCGAGGTGCTCAATATCTTCTACCAGATCTTCGACAAGGGTGTGGCCAATGACGGCGAGGGGCGGGAGATCAACTTCCGCAACACGCTGATCCTGCTGACCTCCAACCTGGGTGCGGATAGCATCCTGGGTCTCTGTCGCGGTAATGAACAGCCCAGCGCCGAACAGTTGGAGCAGGCCATCCGGCCGACCTTGAGTCGCCACTTCAAACCGGCCTTGCTGGCACGCATGCAGATGGTGCCCTACTTCCCGATCACCGGCGAGGTGCTGCACGAGCTGGTGGCACTCAAGCTGGAGCGCTTCGGCCAGCGGCTGCAACGTCGTCAGGTGACGTTCCGCCACACGCCGGAGCTTGTTCAGCATTTCGCCGAGCTGTGTACCGACAGCGACATGGGCGCGCGTCTGGTTGACCAGTTGATCGACCGGCACCTGCAGCCGCAGGTGGTCGATCGGCTGCTCGAGGCCATGGCCACGGGCACAGCCCTGCGGCAGATGCAGGCCAGCGTGACTGACGAAGGGCGGGTGGTCTGTGACTTCGCGTGAGCCGCCGCTGATGTTCAGCCAATTGCCGCAGCCGTTGCACTATGCCAAGGCGCTGTTCGCGCACTTTACGCGGCTGGCGGGGCTGGGCGAGAGCCGCAGCCTGTGCCAGGGCCTGGTCGAATCCACCAGCCGGCTGACCGACTGTGACCTGAGCCAGCTCTATCTGCTGGATGAAACCCATACCCGCCTGACCCTGACGGCGGAATGGCACCAGAACCGCTGGCAGACCCGCGAACAGGCCAGCCTGCCAAGCGACTACCACCGCGAGCAACTGCTGCAATACTGCCTGCTGCAGAACCAGGTCCTGGCTATCGATACCCTGGACAGCCACCTGCATGACATCGCTTTTCTGCCGGAGAGCCCGGCGCCGTGGTGCAGCCTGCTCTGTCTACCACTGCAATCCGAGCGCCGGCAGGTACTGGGTGTGCTGCTGGTCGCCAGTGCCCAGCCCCGGCGTCTGGGCCATTTTGCGGAATCCCTCGGTCTACTGGGCAACTTTGCGGTGGGTCAGCTGGGTCTGTTGAATCGGCTCGATGCGCCCGCCACCTCGGCGCCCTTCGAGCCGGCCGGCGACCGGCCCTGCCCCAGCGGCTACGGCCTGATCGGGGATAGTCCAGCCATGCGGGCGCTCTACCAGATGATCGGCAAGGTGCTGCACAACCCGGTGAACGTGCTGCTGACCGGGGAAACCGGTACCGGCAAGGAACTGGTCGCCCGGGCCATCCATGATTATGGCTCTCGGCGCACCCGGCCCTTCGTGGTGCAGAACTGCGCTTCGCTGCCGGAAAACCTCCTGGAAAGCGAGATGTTCGGCTATCGCAAGGGCGCCTTCAGCGGAGCTGATCGCGACCATGCCGGTCTGCTCGACGCGGCGGACACCGGCACCCTGTTCCTCGACGAGATCGGCGACATGCCTCTGAGCCTGCAGGCAAAGCTGCTGCGGGTGCTGCAGGAAGGTGAAGTGCGCCCGCTGGGCAGCACCGACACCCACAAGGTGGATGTGCGCATTATTGCCGCCACCCACCGGGACCTGAAACAGTTGGTGGAGGCCGGCAGTTTTCGTGAGGACCTCTATTACCGGCTATCGCACTTCCCCATCGAACTGCCGCCGCTGCAGGAACGAGGCCAGGACATCCTGCAGCTGGCCCGGCATTTCGCGGAACAGGCCTGCGCCTTCCTGCAACGCCCGGTCTGCCGCTGGTCCCAGGATGCCGAGTCGCAATTGCTGGCTTACCCCTTCCCGGGCAACGTGCGGGAACTCAAGGGATTGATCGAGCGGGCAATTCTGCTGTGCGACGGCAACGAGCTGCTGCCCGAGCATTTCTCCCTCGAAGGCGCAGCCAGCAGCAACCTGAACCTGCGCGAGCGGCTGGAGCAGGTCGAACGCAACCTGCTCATCGAATCCCTGCGCCGTAACCAGGGCAATCAGACCAGTGCCGCCACCGAACTGGGGCTGCCACGGCGCACCCTGCTCTACCGCATGCAGCGCCTGAATATCTGTGCCGCCGAAGTGCGCGCGCGGGAGAAAGCCGATGCCCGCCAATGACTGCCGATTGAACAGCCCGGATAACCCAAGGAGTAGCAATAGATGATGCGCGGATCTTCCGTTTCAACGCCCGTCCCCCCGTCCCGGCGGCGCCTGGCCAGTTGGTTGGTGCTGACCACAGCACTGTGGCTGACCGGCTGCGGCGCCAATTACAAACTCAGCGACGGCGACTATCGCCCGCTGGGTGACCCCACCGCGGCCGAGCGCCGCCCGTAGCGCCAGGAGTCCTACCATGGAATTGGTATTCGATGTGGTCAGTGCCCCCCAACAGATGCCCGGCCTGGTCACCAGCAAGAGCTTCAAGCAGGCCGGCGGTATCATTGGTCGCGCCGACAGTTGCGACTGGGTCATTCCCGATACCCGGCGGGTGATTTCCGGACAACATGCGCGCATCAGCCACCGCGACGGGCACTTCTTCCTGACCGATACCAGCAGCAACGGTATCCAGTTGAAAAACAGCGGCGCGCGTCTGAGCAAGGGCGAGCCCCAGCGTATCGAGCATGGTGATGTCTACTGTCTGGGCGAGGTGGAGATCCAGGCACGACTGATCCAGGACCCCTCGGTGTTCCTCGATCACGCCAGCCCACACGCTGGCGGTGCCAATATCATCCCCGACGACGCCTTTCTCGATCTGGATCCGCTGAATGCCCTGGACCAGCAGGAGCGGCTATACAACGAGACCGATGAGCTGGCCATGCCCGGCCTGGCCAGCACCCGCCAGGCACAGCAGGATTATGCCCGCATCGACATGGAAAGCCTGGCGGTTCCCGAACTGGTCACCCCGCCGGAGACACCCGCGCCCGCCCCAGCACCCGAGCCACAGCGCCTGCCGCCGCGCTTCTGGGACCAGTTTGCCAGCGAGCTGGGTGTCGATCTGGCGCAGCTGGATGAGCAGGAACGCCAGGCACTCGCGCTACGTGTCGCCCGCCTGCTGAAGATCAGCGTCGGCAATCTGCAACAGGGCCTGCGCACCCGCAGCGAGTTGAAAAGCGAAATGCGTCTGGCCCAGACCACGGTGCAGACCGCCGGCAACAATCCCCTCAAGCACAGCAGCGATGCCACCGCCGCACTGACCATCCTGCTGCGCGACAGCGAGCCCGGCCAGTTGCCCGCCGAACAGGCGGTAAGCCGCGCCTTCCGCGACCTGCAGGCCCACCAGGTAGCGCTGATCGCGGCCAGCCGCGCCGCCGTCAAGGGCATGCTGGAACACCTGTCGCCCGAACAGTTGACCCTGCGTTTCGAACGGGAGAACAAGTCCCTGATCAGCACCTCCGGCGGCCGCTGGCGCGCCTATATGAAGCTGTATAGCGCGCTGGAGGGTAACAACGAATGGAGCGAGCGCCTGTTCGCCCGGGACTTTGCCACCGCCTACGAAGAACAGATTCGCCTTATCGCCACGCTCAACACCGATTATCAAGGATGACTGCCATGCTGCGCCCCCTACTGCTGCTCTGCGTTACCACCGTGCTGGCCCTGACCGGCTGCTCGCCCTTTTCCAGCACCACCAAGCTGGACCTGACCCTGGAAGGCAGCCCACGACTCAATCCGGATATCAATGATCGGCCCTCGCCGATCGTGGTCCGCTTGATCGAGCTGCGCAATCCCGTGGCCTTCGAGAATACCGAGTTCTTCTCGCTCTATCAGCGCCCCCGTGAAGTCCTGACGCCGGATCTGGTAAGCCAGGAGGAGCTGGAACTGCGCCCGGGTGACAAGCGCAGCTACAAACTCTCCGCCCAGCCGGAAAGCCGCTATATCGGGGTGCTGGCGGCCTACCGCAATCTGCCTGAAGCCAACTGGCGCTATGTGATCCCGCTGCGTCAGAAGAGCCATAACAAGGCCGAGCTCTATCTCGACGCCCAGGGCATCAGCGCACCCGCCAACGCCAGGGAAGACTGATATGGCTATCCGCAAAGTTATCTGGCAGGAAGGCATGCTGCTGCGTCCGCAGCACTTCCAGCAGAACGATCGCTACTACGACTACCAGTTGAAGGTCCGTACCCAGCGGCAGACCGGCTGCAGCTGGGGTTTCTTCCAGCTGGAGATCGATCATCAGTTTCTCACCACCGGCAAGCTGGTGATCAGCCAGGCCAGCGGCATTCTCCCCGACGGTACGCTGTTCGAACTGGGCACCGAGCAGGAGCCGCTGGCCCTGGATATTCCGCCCAACACCAGCAATGCCCCGGTCTACCTGAGCCTGCCGCTGGTCAGCGGCAACCATATCGAGGCGCGGCGACCGGAGCAGAAGGACGTCCTTGCCCGATACGTCGTACGGCAGGCCGAGGTGGCCGACGCCAACGCAGGAGACAGCAGCTCGGCACAGGTCAGCTGCGGCCAACCCGACTTTCGCCTGCAGCTGGGTGATGAAGAGGACAGTCAAGCCTGCGTGCGGCTGAAACTCTGCCAGATCCTGGACACCACGCCCGACGGCGTGGTCAGCCTGGACCAGGACTATATTCCCACCCACCTGCATTTCCAGACCAGTCCGTTTCTGCAAACCTGCGTCAAGGAAGTCATCGGCATGCTCGCTCACCGGGGCGACATCCTGGCCGAGCGCGTGCGGGCTACCGGCAAGACCGGCGCGGCGGAAGTGGGTGATTTCCTGATGCTGCAGTTGATCAACCGGGTCGAGCCGGTACTGCGTCATTACCTGACCCTGGAGCAGACCCACCCCGAACACATCTATCGCGAGCTGCTGGCCATGCTCGGCGAGCTGTCGAGCTACTCCGGCGAGGTCCGCCGGCCCCGGCTGGAAAGCCGCTATCAGCACAGCGATCAGGGGCCGAGCTTCCGCAAACTGATGATCGCCATCCGCCAGGTCCTGTCCATGGTGCTGGAGCAGCACGCCATCGAACTGGCCCTGCAACAGCGTCAATACGGCATCCAGGTATCGCCATTGAACGATCACAAGCTGCTCGGCAATGCCGCCTTCGTACTCGCGGCCAGTGCCCACTGCGATTCGGAGGAACTGCGCCAGCGGCTGCCGGCGCACCTCAAGGTCGGGCCGGTGGAGCGGATTCGCCAACTGGTCAACCTGCACCTGCCGGGCATCCGCATCCGACCCATGCCGGTGGCACCGCGGCAGATCCCCTTCCACTCGGGCAAGACCTATTTCGCCCTGGAACTCAGCTCCGAAGACCTGGCACAGCTGGAGCGCTCGGGCGGTTTCGCCTTCCACGTTTCCGGCGAATTCCCGGGGCTGGAAATAATGTTCTGGGCCATCAGGAGCTGACATGACCATCAGGGAACTACATCACGGCCAGGATGACCAGACCGTCATCCTCCACCGCGGCAACGAAACGCCGGCACAGACGGCGCTGACGGACTTCACCCCGCCGGCGAAATTCGAACCCCTGGACGAACGCATGATCTACGCGGCGCGCGTGCGTCCAGCGGAAAGCTTCAACCTCAGTCTCAACCCCCTTACCGGCGCTGCGGCCACCCTGCTGTCGGAGGTGGTACGGCTCAAGCACAGCCACGCCGCCGAGGACCTGCCCCACCTGCGCGAGCACCTGATCACCGAGATCAAATTGTTCGAGCATCGCACCCTGCAGGAGGGCATGGAAAGCAGCCAGGTGATGGCCGCCCGCTACGTTATCTGCACCACCCTGGACGAGGCGGTGGTCACCACCCCCTGGGGTAACGAAAGCGAATGGTCACAGATGAGTTTGCTCAGCAGCTTCCACAACGAGACCTTCGGCGGCGAGAAGTTCTTCCTGCTGCTCGAACGGCTGTCGCGCAACCCGGTGAAACATCTGGCCATGCTGGAGCTGATGTACCTGTGCCTGTCCCTGGGCTTCGAGGGCAAGTATCGGGTGCTGCCGCGGGGCATGCAGGAGCTGGAGCTGATCCGTGACAGTCTGTTTCGCCAGATCCGCCAGCTGCGCGGCGATATTCCGCGGGATATCTCGCCCCACTGGGAGGGTCTGCAGCACCCGGGTGGCCAGTTGATCAGGATCATTCCCGGCTGGCTGGTGGCGCTGTCCACGGTGATCTGCCTGGCCGTCATGTACGGCGGCTTCAGCTGGGTACTCAATGAGCAGCGTGCCAGCATCCTGCAGCCCTGGGTCAGCCAGGCATCCATCGAATCATCATTGTCATCCAGGGAAGACGGTCAATGAACATCAGGTCTCTTTTGTATCGCATCCTCGCACTGTTCCGCCGCGGCTGGGCTTTCAGCCTGTGCGCGGTGCTGGCAGTGTCGGCACTGGTCTGGGTCGCCGGTCCGCTGCTGGCCATCAATGACCATAAGTTCCTGGCGCCGGTCGCCAATCGCCTGCTCCTCATCTGCGTGCTGTTGCTGGTCTGGGGGATCTGCGTTGCCGTTGTCCATTGGCGTAACAACAAGCAGAAGAAGGCCGAAGAAGACGATGAGCACGCCCAGGAACGCCTGCGCCGCGAAGGCATCATCGTCGAAGAGCAATACGAGCTGCACAACCGCTATCGCAACGCCGTCCGCACGCTGCGCCGCTCCAGTTTCTATCGTGGCCGAAGTGAGCGCTGGCGCAGCGAGCTGCCCTGGTACCTGTTGATCGGCCCGCAGGGCAGCGGCAAGACCAGCCTGCTGGATTTCTCCGGTATCGAGTTCCCGCTCAACAAGAACGAGAAGGGTCGCATGACCCGGGACATTTCGCCGACCCGCCACGCCGACTGGTATTTTGCCGAGCATGCCGTGTTGATTGATACCGCGGGCCGTTATCTCACCCAGCCCGACAACCAGATCGACAGCCTGGCCTGGCAGACCCTGCTGACCCTGCTACGCCGTCGGCGGCCGCGCCCGCTCAATGGGGTGCTGGTCAACGTTCCGATCGACCAGTTGCTTGGTCAGAACGAGCTGGGGCTGGAAACCCTGGCCCGGCAGACCCGCCAGCGCCTGCTGGAAATCAACCAGAAGCTGGGCATGGACGTGCCCGTGTACCTGGTGCTGAGCAAGGCCGACGGGCTGCTGGGTTTTGATGAATACTTCGATCAGTTATCCCGCGACGAAGCCGACCAGGTGCTCGGCGCTACCTTCAGCGAAGGCCAGGACGGCACCAGCATCCAGGTGGTGCGCGAGGAGTTCGAGGAACTGCTGCGCCGGCTCAACAGCCAGGTCATCTCCCGTCTGCACCAGGAGCGTGACACCCAGCGCCGCGGGCGCATCCTGGACTTCCCCCATCAGCTGGGTACTATCGGCGAGCGGCTGGGCCTGTTCATCGAACTGGCCTTTTCCGGCAACCGCTATCAGCAGGCGGCGCAGCTGCGTGGTTTCTACCTCACCAGCGCCCCGCACCTGCAGAGCCAGGTCGATCCGCTGACCGCCAGCATTGGCCAGAACCTGTCGCCGCTGGCCAGTGAGCTGCCCTCCCTGCGCAGCGGCCAGGCCCGTTTCATCCACCACCTGCTGAGCCGCGTGGTCTTCCCCGAGTCCGCACTAGCTGGCCTGGACCAGCGCGAGGTGAAACGCATCAACTGGCGCCAGCGCAGCATGTACGCCTGCGCCGTGGTCTGCCTGCTGGCGCTTGGACTGACCTGGACCAGCAGCTTCTCGAATAATCATGACCGCCTTGAGCAACTGCGGGACATGGGTCGGGAGCTGGCCCAGGAACGCCGCGGTATCGAGCCCCGGGACGATGCCCGGGACCTGCTTGGCGTACTGGACGCCAGCTACGCCGCCAGCCAGCTGTTCCCACCCGCAGACGAGGTAGCCTGGCGCCATCGCGGCGGCTTGTACCAGGGCGAGAAGGTGACCGCCACGCTCGATCAGGCCTATTACCGCGACCTGGAGACACTGCTGTTGCCGCGGGTCGGCCAGCAGCTGGAGCGGCAGATTCGCCACAGCATGAACAACCGCGAGCGTCTGCTGGATAATCTTCGCGCCTACCTGATGCTCAACCTGGCCAACCGCCGGGATACCGACTGGCTGCAGGACTGGCTGGCGGCGGACTGGTCACGCCTGTACCCGGGTAATGACCGGGTCCAGGACGGCCTGAATGCCCACTTCCAGCGCCTGCTCGACAAGTCCTTTGCGCCCTACCGGCTCAACGGGCGCCTGGTTGCCGAAGCACGCTTGCAACTGCGTAGCGAATCGCTGGCGAGCATCCTCTATCGCAGTCTCGGAGAACAGGCCCAAAGCCTGCCGGAATATCGTCTGGTCTACCATCTCGGCCCCAACGCCAGCCTGATCACCGGCAGCAACTACAGCATCCCCGGCTTCTATACCCGCAAGGGTTATCAGAAGATGTTTGCCGACCGCGGCGCCAGCCTGGTGGGCAATATCCTCAAGGACAACTGGGTGCTGGGCGAGAGCGACAAGCTGAGCAGCAAGGACATGGAGCGGCTGCAGGCGGAAATGGAGCAGCTGTATTTCCAGGACTATGCCAACTACTGGTCCGAGGCCCTGTCATTATTGAAGTCCGAGCCACTGGTCAACGCCGGCCAGGCCGCGCAACAACTGGCCGGTTTGACCACCGCCAGCTCGCCGATACTGCGCCTGCTGACCGAAGTGCATGAGAACACCCGCTTCAGTGCCGAGCCACCCGCTGCGGATGGGTTGGCCGATACGGATCTCCTGCCAGCCATCGAGGTCGCCACCAATAACGCGCGGCAGCTACTGGAACGCCGCTTCGAACCCCTGCACCGCCTGCTCGATGAGCAAGGCGCGGCGGGGGCGGAACTGGCCGGCGCCATGCAGTCGCTCAATGCGCTGCAACAGCAACTTTCCAGCCTGGCCCATGCCAGTTCGCCGCAGCAGGCCGCCTTCGAAATGGCCAAGGTCCGCATGACCGGTCGGCAGGACGCCATCAACCAGGTGCGTGCCCATGCCGACCTGCTACCGCAACCGGTGGGCGCCTGGTTCAACACCATGGCGGCCGAAAGCTGGATGCTGGTGCTGGACGATGCCTACCAGCACATTGCCGAGCGTTACCGCAGCGAATTCTACGCCCCCTATCGCGCCTCGCTGCATCAGCGTTATCCGTTCCGCGCCAACACCGAAAGCGAAGTGGCCCTGGCCGACTTCCGCGAGTTCTTCCGGGTCCAGGGCGTAGCGGACAATTTCTTCGATAACTATCTGCGCCCCTTTGTCAGCGGCAGTGCGAAGCGGTACCACCTGCGCCGGGTCGACGGGCGGGGACTGCCGCTGTCCAGCCAGTTCCTGGCGCAGATGAGTCGCATCCAGACCATCCGCAAAAGCTTCTTCAGCGAAAGCCCCGACGAGCCGCAGATCCTGTTCAAGCTGGAGCCCTACTCGCTGGATTCCAGCCTCGGTCGTGCCAGCTTCCGCTTTGGCGACCAGAGCATGGAGTATCGCCACGGCCCCATCGTGCAGACCCCGTTCCGCTGGCCGGCCAGCGCGGAGGATGGGCGCATTACCCTGACCGTGGAAGACCTCGGCGGCAAGCGCACCAGCCTGGAACAGAACTCCGGCGCCTGGTCGCTGTTCCGCCTGCTGGAGCAGATGGAAGTGGCCCACCACAACGACCGCGACGTGTTGTTGGTCAAGGCCAGTCTCGGCGGCATGCGGGCCAATTACCTGCTGCACAGCCAACGCTCACCCAACCCCTTCGATATCAGCCTGATGCGCGGCTTCAGCCTGCCGGCGAAGTTGTAATGAGTGGGTCAGCAGGCATCTGGCGCTGCGCCGCCCGCACCGACACGGGCAAGGTGCGGGCACGCAACGAAGATGCCTTCCTGGCACTACCCGAGCGGGGCCTGTGGCTGGTGGCAGACGGCATGGGCGGCCACCTGAACGGCGATCTGGCCAGCCGCCTGATCGTCGAGCGGCTGGCCGAGCTGCCCGACTTTCTCGACCTTGATCAGCAGGTCGACTGGATGCGCTCGGCGCTGCACCTGCTCAACCGGCATCTGGCGACCGACCTGACGGTGCACAACGATCATCCCGAGGCGATCGTCGGCAGTACCGTGGTGGCCATGCTCGCCCAGGGTGACCAGGCATGCTGCCTGTGGGCAGGGGACAGTCGATGCTATATGTGGCGCGGCGGCAGGCTATTTCAACTGACGCGGGATCATTCCTACATGGAAGAGTTGATCAGTGATCAGGGGGTTAGCCCGGCCGAGGCGGCCCGACACCCGTCAGCGCGGGCGCTGACCCGGGCCATCGGCGCCCATGAGAAACTGGAGCTGGACATGATCCGCTTCACTGTCTACCCCGGCGATACCCTGCTGCTATGCAGCGACGGGCTCTATCAGAGCTTGTTACCCGACACCCTTGGCGCGGCGTTGAACCTGCCATCGCCCTCGCTGGCGCTCCAGAGGCTGTTCAACCAGTGCCTGGCAGGCCCGGCACGTGACAACATCAGTGCCGTGGTAATCCGCCGCTGAGACATGGATATCGAGATGACGACATCAGAGAAAAAACCCCAGTCTTCCAAGCTCACCCGTCTCGCCAGCGCCGCGAACGAGACGACGACGCTGCAGAAAACCGCAGCCGGCGGCGTTGACGTACTGCCGCAGGTGCTCTGCAAGCGCTACCGGATCGAGCGGCTGCTCGGGGTCGGTGGTATGGGCGCCGTTTACCGAGCGAAGGATCTGATGCGCGCCCATTTTGGCGATCCCGAACCCTGGGTGGCGTTGAAGGCCCTTAATGAGACCTTTCTCGAATACCCCGATGCCAGCGCCCTGCTCTACAGCGAATACGCCCTGACCAACCGCCTGCATCATGCCCACATTGTCCGGCTGCATGACTTCACCATCGACCGCCCGAGCCAGCGCGCCTTCATCACCATGGAGCTGCTCAAGGGGCCGACGCTGGATCAATTGATCGAAGCCAATCCGGCCGGTCTGCCCTGGGATGAGCTGCAGGCCATTGCGATACCGCTGCTGCAGGCGCTGACCTATTCGCACAGTCACGGTGTCCTGCATGGCGACCTCAAGCCAAGCAACGTCATTCTCACGGAGGATGGTGTCAGGTTGTTTGATTTCGGTCTGGGCCAGGCTATCGACGGGTTGTTGCCCGGGCTGCCCCGGCTCAGCCGTAAGCGTATAGCTGCCTGGACCCCGCGCTACGCGGCCCTGGAGCTGATCAACGGCGAGCCGCTGACCGCTTCAGCCGACGTCTACGCGATGGCCTGCATATTGTATGAATTGAGTGGCGGATTGCACCCCTTCAGCCGACTGACCGCGCAGCAGGCCAAGGACATGCAACAGGATCAATCGCTACAGCGACCAGCCAATCTGCCAGCGCACTGCTGGCCGGCATTGCGTAATGCCCTCTCCTTCAATCTGCAGCATCGCACGGTGGATGCTGCAGGATTATTGAAGATATTCAGCACTGCGAAACCGAACTGGGTCTTGAGCAAGGTACGCCAATACTTCCCCGCTCGTGGCGAGTGACCTAGCGCGATACGTGATCTGGTCGGCCGATCAACGGAAACCGAGGAATGAAAGAATGGCCAGCACAATAACCACGGCACCAACGATATAGACGATATTGTTCATGGATTACCTCCTTAGATGAGAGTTGAACCACGATTTATCGCAGTCCACGTAACGGAGAAGCTCGGTTCTGCTGAATCCTCTCCCGTTGTGATTTTGGACAGCCTCGTTTCCGAAAAAGTTTGATCCAATTGCTTCAACCTGAGCCCTGCGTGGCCGCATCCTTTCGATGAGCACATCCCCACCGGATCACCCGCATAAAAAAAGGGAGCCCGAAGGCTCCCTTTTCCATCACCCAAGGTGATCAGCTTAACGAACACCCGCCGAGCGCAGCGCTGACGGAGTGAATTCGTTATACGAAGGGGTCATGCCGAACTTGGGTGCGGATGCCTCTTCGTTGTACATACCCAACGCGATGTAGCGGCCTGCCAGCAGGTCGTACAGGGTCTCGGTGCTGTAGCCCGGCAGCTGCTCGCTGTAGGCGTGGGCCAGGTGGCCTTCCGCTACGCGCCACAGGGTGCCGCGACCATCGTAATGGTCAGCCAGGTTCAGCATCCAGGAATCTTCATCGAAGAAGAAGTTACGCTGGGCGTAGATGTGGCGCTGACCGTCCTTCACGTTGCCCTGGACTTCCCACACGCGGTGCAGCTCGAAGCGGGTGTGCTCGGGGTTGATGTGCCCGGCCTGCAGGATGTCGCTGTACTTCAGGCTCGGATCAGACAGCTTGTAGCTGTTGTACGGTACGTAGATTTCCTTCTTGCCGACCAGCTTCCAGTTGTAGCGATCCGGCGCGCCACTGAACATGGAGAAGTTGTCGGTGGTACGCATACCGTCAGAAGCGGTACCCGGACCATCGTAGGCTACCTGCGGTGCGCGACGTACGCGACGCTGACCAGCGTTGTAGACCCACGCCATGCGCGGCTCTTTCAACTGATCCAGGGTGTCATGAACCAGCAGTACGTTACCGGCCAGACGCGCCGGGGCGTTTACCCGCTGCTTGAAGTACACCAGGACGTTGGCGGCTTTTTCCAGGTCCACGTCAGGCATGAACTGCGGATAGGCTACGTCTTCCTGGAACTTGATCAGGGTGTAGGAGCCATTGGTCTGCGGCATGGCTTGCACGTAGGAACGCTGCAGGTTCTTGCGATACCGGGTCAGGTGGTTCCATACCACTTCGCCACCGACCTTGGGGATCGGGAAAGCAAAGCTGCCGTGGGTAAAGTTGTCGATACCATCACCACCGTTGACCAGCTTGGCCTTGCCGGCGGTCTGCTTGATCTGGTCATAAACCGACTGTGGCAGAGCTACGCTGCGGTGGGTCTTGTACACCGGCATGCGGAAAGTTTCCGGGTAGCGCTCGAACATGGCGATCTGACCGGGGGTCAGCTTGTCCTTGTGCTCCTGGTAGTTCTGCGCGGTGATCTCGAATTCCGGCTGCTCGCCTTCATAGGGGTTTTCCCAGAAGCCACGCTCGATCTGCTTGCCGGCGTCGGTAGCCAGGCCACCGGTCCACTCAGGGATGGTGCCCGCAGCGTTGCCGGCCTTTTCCGCACCGACCGGGGTCAGGGTATTACCCAGTTGATCGATTTCGGCCTGGGTCAGGCTCTGGGCCATGACGCTGGAAGCGATCATGCTGAGGGCCAGACCACATGCACCCAATACTGTTTTTTGCATACGCATATTGTTTTTCTCCAAACCTTAGAAGCTTACGCCGAAGCTGACGGCGGCGAAGTCGCGGTCGACCAGGGTGTTGTACTTGCCATCAAAGAAGTTGGTGTAGCTGATGCTGGCGTTGTACTTGTTGGCGTAATCGGCATTTAGACCCAGGCTGACCGACTTAGCGTTCTCATTGAAGTTGGGGCTGTAACCCTCAACGTCATGGGACCAGGCGATGTTCGGGCTCAGGTTGATACCGGCGATCACGTTGGCATAATCCAGCGACGCCCGCAGACGATAGCCCCAGGAGAAGTCGGTGAAGAAGCCGTTGTTTTCGCACCAGCTCGCGCCGTGTGGGTTATCTGGATTGTTGGAGCGGCAGTCGCCATTGGCGTCAGGGCTCTGGCCGAACAATGAATCGCGACCGAACTTGGTTTCCCCATTGCCACTACCGATGCCACTGATGTAGTTGGCACCTACCTCACCGATTAGCGCCAAACGGCTAGCACCCATTACCCGGTCAATAAAGTGCACCGCGCTAACAGAAGCCTGCCAAAATTCCTTGCGCTCGTATCCTTGAATGACACCTGTGGACGGATCCCACGCATCGTAGTCCCGATGGCTATCGTCATAACCAGTGTTCAACGCCGCGGCACTCAGATCACCGGTATTGATTTGAATTGGCATGTTGGGACGGTAGCTCAACTCGCCAGCAACCGACATGCCACCGATATCGGTGCCGAAGCTCACACCGTACAGCCGGATGTCTTCGGGATGCTCAAAGAAATAGCCTGCTGCGCCTCGGCTACCGTCATAGCCCGGCACGATTCCGGCCTCAGCTGCGGCTGCTGCCGCTTGAGCCCGCTGGGCCAGCTGTTGAGCGAGAGCCAGATCACCGGCTTGTCCAGCAGCTGCAGCTGCCTGAGCCAACGCGGCTGCAGTACCAGCATTAACAGCAAAATCGCCGCGAACGTTGGAGTAGAAGGGGTTACGGCTATGGTAGTTCATAGCGTAAAAACCAAACTCGGTGTTGTTCAGCGCTGGAGCGAACCAACGGAACGCAACACCAAACTGGCCGCTGTCGCTAGCCTCTTTATCCTTGCGGCTACGAACAATATAGGTAGCTGTATCCATGCCCCCTTGATTCAGCCGTGGGTCACCATGGGGGTAGTCCTCACCTGTGTATACCAGACGATCATTACACCCACGCGCCGCCACGTCAGTAGTCGAGAAGAACGTACCGCAGTTATCCGCAACAGTGCCGTGCCACTTGAGCTGGTAGAAGGCTTCCATACTCAGGTTCTCGGTCAGACCCTGGGAGATGTAGAGCATCTCGACCGGCAGCAGACCTTCCTTCAGCTCGGCGCCGGGACGGCGGAAAGCGGAAGCATCGATGGGGTTGATGGCGTTGATGCCGTTCTGGATGAAGACGCCCTCACCCCAGCTGACCACCTGGCGACCCAACCGGACGTTACCGGGGTTCTGGCCAATGGAGTAGTTGTGGTAGACGAAAGCGTCCAGCAACTGGATACCAGCACCTTTCTGCAGCGGGTGGCGGCCGGAATCGCTGATGTCGTAGAATTCCTGGTGGCCATCCTTGGTTTCAAAGTCGTACCAGTAGTTGCCACGGAAGAAGGCACCCGAATCACCGTAGCGCAGCTCGAGGTCGTGGGAGCCTTTGAAGATCTTGGAGAAGACATCGCCTTTGTCGTAGTTCAGGCGACCATCATCGGAAGTACGTGCCGCAGCTTCACCGCCTTCACTGCGCAGAAAGTACAGACGCTTGTCCCGCCCAGCGGTAGACATGCTCGCCCCGATCGACAGCTGCGAATCCAGCTGAGCTTCGACTTCCCCGATGTTGAAACTGACTGCGTTTGCAGAACCTGAAAAACTGGCCAATCCGATAGCCAGGGGCAAGGCCGCGAGCGACCAAGCATGCATTTTTTTTGTCATTGTGCTGCTCCGTTTGGGTGACATGAACCTGTGTATCAAAGAGACACGTTCAGGACGCCACCGAGTCTGTCACGAGCACTACAAAAAGAACCTGCCCCAAATGGCCAAATCATTTGTCCCTGACGGCCATTCATCAAACAAATCTGACCAATCAGTCATTTGAAACCAGCTTGACATTCCTCCGTCGTCGCGATGTCGCAAGTTTGCACGGCAGGCGAATGTTTGATAGAAATACGGCTCTGGATAAAGGATCTGCTGTCATTTCCTCATAGGAAGGAGGATTGGTAGCAAACCCACGCCCACGGAACGGGAGCCCAATCCTATCCTCACCCAAACAGGCGATCGCCCCGTAGCACTTGGCCATGTTATCTCGCCGCCCATTTCGCCATGCGAAACATGGTTCCAAGTGACAACTGGCGAGCACTGCCGTTGTAGCTTAACATCAGTGAGACAGATTATTGATGTGTTCATGCCCCATGCATTAGAAGGAGCAGTATGCCGGGAAGCTTGAAGGAACAATCAAGACCACGCGTTCGCGAACATGGTTTCTGGGTATCGGTGATCGACCGGGCCCTGGGGCATTATGGTGTAGCGCTGGGGCAATCGAGTCTGGCGTATAACCTGACCAATGGCAACCGGCCCGCTCCCGCCTTCATCGAGCAAGCCAACTGCAATCTCGTCTGGGCCGAAGCCACCCGCCTCGCGGATGACGACCTGTTCGGTCTGCGGCTTCAGCGGATCTTTACTCCCACTGCTCTCAATCTGCTCAGCCTGTCAGTCAGCGCCTGCAATACAGGTGTCGCTGCGCTTAGCCAACTGGTTCGTTTTTTCCCTATTGTTACCACCCAGATACGCCTGGAACTGGAGCGCGACGCCGACGAGTCGCGGCTGTTGCTGATTCCAGTCGGCGCCCCCCATCCCCAACAGCTGCAAGCGCTGCTCGGCTACCTGGGCCGCCTGTTGCGCCAGCTTGATGACGCCCAGGACGGGCTGTTCAAGCGTGCTTTTCTCCAGCGGACCGAAGACCTCCCGCTGTGCCAGCGTCTGCTGGGTTGCGACCAGGTCGAGATCAGCGAGCAATATGGCCTGGCCATGCCGGCCGCCCTACTGGACCGACCGCTGGCGAGCGCCGACCCCTTCATCGCCACTCGGCTGACGGAGACCCTGCAGGACATGATCGCCAGCCTGCCCGCCCACGACCTGGTCGAGCAGGTGAAGCGGCGGGTGCAGTTGTTGCTGGGGTCCGGGGACATCTCACTGGAACGCATTGCCTGCCCGCTGAACATCAGCGCGCGCCATCTGCGGCGCAAGCTGAGCCAGGAGGGCACCTCCTACGAGCAGTTGGTCGACGAGGTGCGGCGGGAAACCGCCATGCGCATGATCGGCGAGGGGCAGCTATCGCTAACCAGCATCGCCTACGAGCTGGGCTTTCTGGATCCGAGCAGCTTTACCCGAGCCTTCCGCCGCTGGACCAACATGAGCCCGACAAGCTTCCGCCAGCAGGTAGCGGAATCCTCTTCCGGCCGCTGACGACCCGGCGAGCCCGCTCGCCAGGCCCAGCGGCCCCACCGGTCATTCCGGCTTACTGAACAGCAGGGTCATGCGATCGCTTTCGCCAATGGCGAGGTACTGCGCCCGGTTCCCGTCCCCCAGGCGCAGCGTGGGTGGCAACGTCCAGACACCTTCGGGATGCTGCGTGGTGTCCTGGGGGTTCTGGTTGACCGGGCTACGGGACAACAGCTCGAACCCTGCCTCCTGCGCCAGCTCGATCACCAGCTCTTCGGTGACATAGCCGGAACGGATCATGGTCTCCAGATCGGTGCCGATGCGCGCCCGATGTTCAACCAGCCCCAGCAGCCCCCCTGGCTTGAGCGCGGCATACATCTTGGCAAATACCACGGCCGTCTCTTCCCGCCCCTGGCTCAACCAGTTATGGACGTTGCGGAAGGTCAGCACCCGATCCGCCGAGCCCGGCGGGGCGATCGGCGTGTCCGGGTCGTAGTTGAGGACCTGAAGCTCGACCCGATCGTACACCTCGGGATCATCTGCCAGCTTTTCCTGGTATTGCGCCAGGGAGGTGCGGAAGAACTCGACCGGGCTGTTCGGATCAAAATGCGCCGCAATATAGCGCCCCTCTTCCCGCAGCAGCGGCGCCAGGATTTCGGTGTACCAGCCCGCACCGGGCCAGATCTCGATCACGGTGTGCTGGGGCTCCACCGCGAAGAACGCCAAGGTCTGCTCGGGATTGCGCCCCGCATCGCGCATGACATTGGAGATGCTCCGGACCGGACTACCCACCGCCTTGCGGATCGACTCCTGCTGCTCCGGGGCTAACCGGGGCGGTACCGCCGAGGGCGGCGCAGTGGTTTGTGCGTAAACCAGTCCGGCGGCAATCAATAGTGTCCCGCCGATGAAACTCTTCAACATCCTGACCTCCGTGGTGAAATCTCCAACGGGCGTACCGCCGGTCTATCAGACTTGCTTATGCATCCCCATTCCAGCGGTGGGACATGCTTTTCGGGCTGACGCTCCCTCTATAAGGTCAGCCTCAACCAACTACATATGCTGTGGTTCAATCTACTCCGACTGCCCAAGGATCCATTATGTTCGATCTCAGCCCGCGTATTCAGGAACTGAAACAACAACTCGAAGCCTTCATGGACGAGCACATCTACCCCAACGAAGCGCTGTTCTATGAACAGGTCAAGCAGAACAAGTGGTCCCACCCGGCCATTCTGGAGGAGTTGAAGCAGAAAGCAAAAGCCCAGGGTCTGTGGAACCTGTTCCTGCCCCACTCCGAGCGGGGCGCAGGCCTGAGCAACGAAGAATATGCCCACCTGTGCGAGATCATGGGCCGCGTATCCTTCGCCGGTGAAGTGTTCAACTGCAACGCGCCGGATACCGGCAACATGGAAACCATCGAGCGTTACGGTAACGAAGAGCAGAAAGAGAAGTGGCTGAAGCCGCTGCTGGCGGGCGAGATCCGCTCCTGCTTCTCCATGACCGAACCCGATGTCGCCTCCTCCGACGCCACCAACATCGAGTGCGAGATCCGCCGCGAAGGCGATGAGTACGTGATCAACGGCACCAAGTGGTGGTCCTCCGGAGCCATGAACGAGCATTGCAAGATCGCCATCGTGATGGGCAAGACCGATCCGAATGCAGCCAAGCACCTGCAGCAGAGCATGATTCTGGTCCCCCTGGATGCTCCGGGCGTTACCATCGTCCGTGACCTGCATGTGTTCGGCTACGACCACGCGCCCCATGGCCATGCTGAAATCCGCTACGAGAATGTCCGCGTACCGGTGTCGAATATCCTGCTGGGTGAAGGCCGCGGCTTCGAGATTGCCCAGGGTCGCCTCGGGCCAGGCCGCATCCACCACTGCATGCGCGCCATCGGTCAGGCTGAGCGGGCACTGGAAGCCATGTGCCGCCGCGCCGCCGAGCGGGTTGCCTTTGGCAAACCGATGTACCGACTGGGTAGCGTGCCGGAAATGATCGCCCGCTCCCGCTGCGAGATCGACCAGGCCCGTCTGTTGACCCTGCATGCAGCCCGCAGCATGGACCAGCATGGCAACAAGGTTGCCCGCCAGCAGATCGCCATGATCAAGGCCGTAGCACCGACCATGCTGTGCAACGTCATCGATCGCGCCATCCAGATCCACGGCGCCAAGGGCGTGTGCCAGGATTCCTTCCTCGCCTCCGCCTATGCCAAGGCGCGTACCCTGCGTCTGGCCGACGGCCCGGATGAGGTTCACCTGAACACCATCGCCAAGCTGGAAATGGGTCAGTATCTGTAATTAGTCCTCGCGGTTAGGCGCCCACCGGGCGCCTTCGCGGCGGGGCGCCGCTCTGCACGCTTCATCAGCTGGCGGGCGGCGCGACTCGCAAACCTCCATACATCTTCACAAGGAGCTGCCCATGAGCACTCTTTTTGACCTGACCGGCAAGGTCGCTGTCATTACCGGCTCGACCAAGGGCATCGGCAAGTCGATCGCCGAGGAATTCGCCAAGGCCGGGGC
Organism: Pseudomonas saudimassiliensis; assembly: GCF_000939975.1. Taxonomy (GTDB): domain Bacteria; phylum Pseudomonadota; class Gammaproteobacteria; order Pseudomonadales; family Pseudomonadaceae; genus Halopseudomonas; species Halopseudomonas saudimassiliensis. The sequence goes on from NZ_LK391969.1 coordinate 476,271, forward strand.
CCGCGTGGTCATCTCCAGCCGCAAGGCCGATGCCTGCGAAAAGGTCGCCGGTGAGCTGCAGGCCCAGGGCTTCGAAGCGCTGGCTGTGCCCTGTCACGTGGGCGACAAGGCGCAACTGCAGAACCTGGTCGATACCACCATCAACACCTGGGGCAAGATCGACATCCTGGTATGCAACGCCGCTACCAACCCGGTGTACGGCCCCACGGCGGAGGTCAGTGACGAAGCCTTCGACAAGATCATGGGGACCAACGTCAAGGGCACCTTCTGGCTGTGCAACATGGTCATTCCGCAGATGACCCGCCTGGGCGGCGGCTCCATTGTGCTGCTGTCGAGCATCGCCGGTATCCGCGCCAGTGCCAATATCGGTGTGTACGGCATGTCCAAGGCCGCCGAAGCCGGCCTGGCCCGCAACCTGGCGCTGGAATGGGGTCCGCAGAACATCCGCGTCAATGCCATCGCCCCCGGCCTGATCCGGACCGACTTTGCCCAGGCCCTGCTGGACGATCCCGATCGTCTCACCCGGGTCGAGCAGTCGCTGCCGCTGCGCCGGGTAGGTGAGCCGGTGGATATCGCCGGCGTCGCGCTGTTCCTGGCCTCCTCGGCCGGCGCCTATGTAACCGGGCAGACCATCGTCGCCGACGGTGGCGACACCATTACCTGAGCCATCCAGTCCGCTGTCGCCCCACTGGCATTCCTGCCGCCGGGGTGGCACGCTTGATACCCATCAGAACCCAGACACTACGGATCTTCTACATGAGCGAAGCCACCCTGATCGATGTATTGTCGGCCCACCGTTTCGATGAGACGAAACTGGCGGCCTACCTGCAAGGACGCATACCGGGCGCCGAGCACGGCATGACCATTCAACAGTTCCAGGGTGGGCAGTCCAACCCCACTTTCCTGCTAAGCATTGGCGAAAACCGCTACGTGCTGCGCAAGAAGCCGCCGGGCAAGCTGTTGCCTTCGGCGCATATGATCGAACGCGAATACCAGGTCATCAGCGCCCTGGGCGACACTGGCGTGCCGGTTCCCAAGGCTCGCCTGCTGTGCGAGGACCCGGAGGTCATAGGCACACCCTTCTACATCATGGACCACGTGGCCGGTCGGGTGCATTCCCACCCGCTGCTGGAGAAGGTGGATATCGAGCAGCGCATGCCGATTCACCGCTCGATGATCGAGACCATGGCCAAGCTGCACCAGGTCGACTGGAAGGCCGTCGGGCTGGAAAGCTACGGCAAGCACGAAGGCTACGTACCCCGTCAGATCAAACGCTGGAGTGGCCAGTTCGAAGCCAGCCGCACCGGCGACATGCCGTCCATGGATGCCCTCATGGCCTGGCTGCCGGAAAACGCGCCGCAGGATGATGTCACCACCATTGCCCATGGCGACTTCCGCATCGGCAACCTGATCCTGCATCCGGAACGCCCTGAAGTCGTTGCCATCCTCGACTGGGAACTCGCCACGCTGGGCCACCCGCTGTCCGACCTGGCCTATTGCTGCCTGCCCTATCACCAGAGCACTGGCATCGAAGGAATGCGTGGGCTGAAGGGGGTGAACCTCAAGGACTACAATGTGCCGGAAGAACAGCAGGTGCTGGATTGGTACTGCGAGTTCACCGGGCGCACGGAAATCCCCAACTGGAACTTCTTCGTGGCCTTCTCGTTGTTCCGCCTGGCGGCGATTGTGCAGGGTGTCTACCACCGGGCACTGCAGGGCAACGCCAGTAACGCCGACGCGCTCGAAGTGGGCAAGCGGGCCAGCCTGCTGGCCGACACCGGCTGGGAAATTGCCCAGCGCAAATAGAGGCGTGACACCTGGGAATGTCGGGCACCAGCTCGTACCAAAGCCAGCCGGCAGCGTAGGAATCACCGGCTGGTTCCGCTCATCGAGCAAGTGCGACAGTCCCAGGCAGGCCGTGGTTCATGCATGGCCCCTCGCGGAGCCAGCCGTGTATCCCGGCCCGCTGCATATCGAGATAACAACTCGATAACCGTCCCCCGATAATTCCAAAAGGTAATTCCATGTCCAAACCTATCAAACGCGTCCTGCTCACCAACGACGATGGCTGGCGAGGTCCCGGTCTCAAGGTCATGGAGGAAATTGCCGCGCAGATCGCCGAAGAGGTGTGGATCGTCTCGCCTGACCTGGATCAGAGCGGCGTGTCCATGTCGGTGACCCTGCATCACCCCTTGCGTTTGCACACCTTCGGAGAGCGCCGCTTCAGCATCAGCGGAACGCCCAGCGACTGCGTGCTGCTCGGCGTCTCCGAGTTGATGCCCGAGCCGCCGGACCTGGTGCTGTCGGGCGTCAATCATGGGGCCAACTTCAGCGACTCGGTGGCCTTTTCCGGCACCATCGGCGGGGCGCTGACGGCCACCCTGCTCAACATCCCGGCGATCGCCCTGAGCCAGGCCTACCACCGTGGCGTCCCGGCCCATTGGGATACCGCCCGGCAGTTCGGTCCCGCCGTGGTACGTCAGCTTCTGGAGCGCGGCTGGCCGGAAGACTGCGCGATGAATATCAACTTCCCGGCGATGACGCCCAAGCAGGTCAAGGGTATCGCCATCTGCCGGCCCCGCCGCGGCAGCATCGGCGGCGTGAATATCGAAGCACGCCGGGATACCCGGGACATCCCCTACTACTGGATGGGCTTTCAGCGCCAGACCGACCGGGTCGACGCACCGGAAAGCGATGTGAGCGCGCTGCGCGAGGGACTGATCAGCATGTCGCCGCTGCGACTGGAGCGGGATATCGCCGCTGATTGGCAGATCGATACCGCCGACATGGCGAAACAGCTGGGGATCTGATCTCTCGGTGCCGGCGAGGCTTGCTCCTCGTCCGGCCCCATTTCCCAATCACCGCTTGCAGTAATAAGATGGCCTGGCACCCCGTTCCAGGAGCCTGCCATGCGCCGCCATCCACTCCATCTGCTCTATAGTATCGACCGCTGCGAGCTCGGCGGCCTCCTGCTCGCTGCCTGTGATAACGGGATCTGCGCGATCCTGCTGGGCGACGATCCCGAGCTGCTGGTAGCCGATCTGCAGCGCCGCTTCCCCCGCGCCAACCTCACCCAGGATGATGCGACCCTGGCTACGGATATGCAGGCCCTGCGGGCCTATCTCGACCATCCGGTGGGTGAGCTGCGGCTGGAACGCCCGCTCACTGCCTACGGCAGCGAGTTTCAGCAGCAGGTATGGGCCGAACTGGCCAGGGTGCCGGCCGGGCAGACCATCAGTTATACCGAGCTAGCCACACGGCTGGGCAAGCCGGCAGCAGTACGCGCCGTAGCCGGCGCCTGCGCCGCCAACCCGCTGGCCATTGTCGTACCCTGCCATCGGGTGCTACGCAGCGACGGCGGCATTTCGGGCTACCGGTGGGGGGTGGATCGCAAGGAGAAGTTGATTGACCTGGAGCGGCGGCTGGCGTCCACCCGGTAGGAAGACCTCGGAGGATGGGCCGCCCACAATGCCGGTCCAGCACTGTGGGAGACCTGTTTGGGCCAGGCTGGCCCTCTAGAAGCTCTCGTCCGGCATTTCCAGCGTCGAACGATCACCTTCGCCCAGCACCTTGGCCAGGGCCAGGGGCTTGGGCAGCTCGTAACGCAGGAAGTAGTCGCAGGCGCGCAACTTACCCTCGTAGAAGGCCGCCGTACGCGGACCGCCCTGTTCCAACCCGCGCAGCGCGGTCTGGGCCTGGCGCAGCCACATCCAGCCAACGACCACATGGCCGAAACACTCCAGGTACAGATAGGCGTTGGCCAGGGCCCGTTCGGGATCTTCCCGGCGTATTGCCTGCAGCGACTCGGTAACCTGCTCCAGCGTATCCAATGCCTGCGCCAGCAGGGTAGCGGTTGCCAGTCGCGCATGGCCCGCGCATTCCTCCAGGGTGCTGCGGATCTGCCGCACCAGCGCCTGGTAGAAGCGCCCTTCGTGCATGGCGACCTTGCGGCCCAACAGATCCTGCCCCTGGATACCGTGGGTGCCCTCATGGATCGGGTTCAGGCGGTTGTCGCGGTAGAACTGCTCCACCGGGTATTCCCGGGTGTAGCCGTAGCCGCCGTGGACCTGAATCGCCAGGCTGTTGGCCTCCACACAGAACTGCGATGGCCAGGACTTGACCACCGGGATCAGCAGATCCAGCAGTCCGGAGGATTCCTCGCGCACCTGGGCGTCTTCGGCATATTTCTTCTGATCGGACAAGGTCGCAGCGTACAGGCAAAGCGCCAGGCCACCTTCGACAAAGGATTTCTGGGCCAGCAGCATGCGGCGGATATCCGCATGCTGGATCAGCGGGATCATCGGCGTCTGCGGGTCGCGCTCCTTGAGCGGACGGCCCTGGCGGCGCTCGCGGGCGTATTCCAGCGCATGCAGGTAACCAGTATAGCCGAGCATCACCGACCCCAGGCCGACACCGATGCGCGCCTCGTTCATCATGTGGAACATCTGCGCCAGGCCCTGGTGCGGCTCGCCGACCAGGTAACCCACTGCCCCGCCCTGCTCGCCGAAGTTGAGCATGGTCGAGGTGGTGCCGCGATAACCCATCTTGTGGATCAGGCCAGCCAGGGTCACGTCGTTGCGCTCGCCCAGGCTGCCATCGTCGTTGACCATGAACTTGGGCACGATAAACAGGGAGATGCCCTTCACGCCCGGCGGCGCGTCCGGCAACTTGGCCAGTACCAGGTGCACTATATTCTCGCTCAGCTCGTGGTCACCGGCGGAAATGAAGATCTTGTTGCCGCTGATGCGGTAGCTGCCATCACCGGCCGGCACCGCGCGGGTCTTGATATCCGCCAGCGACGAGCCGGCTTGGGGTTCGGTCAGGCACATGGTGCCGAAGAACCGCCCGGCCATCATCGGCTCGGCGAAGCGTCGCTTATACTCCTCGCTGCCGTGGGCCATGATCAGGTTGCAGGCAGCAATGGTCAGCCCGGCGTAGGCCTGGGTGCTGACGTTGGCACCCTTGATCAGGCCGATGCAGGTCTGGGCAATGACCGAGGGCAGCTGCATGCCACCGCGCTCGTAATCCTGCGCGGCGGCCATCAGCCCGGTATCGCGCAGGACTGCCAGCGCCTCGGAGACTTCGGGACGAATGACGACCTTGCCATTCTCGAAACGGGGCTCGTCACCATCGCAGAGATGGTTATGCGGCGCGAAGGTTTCCGCGCCGACTTTCAGCGCCAACTCGATCGCCGCGTCGAAGGTGTCGCGACTGTGATCGGCATAGCGGGGGAATTCGGTAAAGCGCTCGACGTCCAGCAGTTCGTACAGCAGAAAAGCGAGATCGTCAGTGTTAATGATCTTCTGCATGGCAAATTCCTCGAAAAGCAGCTTCAAGCGGCAAGCTTCAAGCTGTAGGAAGAACAAAGGCAAGCCCCAAAAGCAAAACCCGAGCGCGGGCCCGGGTTCTGCTTGTTGCTCACCGCTGACAGCTTGCAGCTACGGTCAGACGATCTCGAACAGACCGGCTGCGCCCTGGCCACCGCCGATGCACATGGTTACCACCACGTACTTCACGCCGCGGCGCTTGCCTTCGATCAATGCATGACCGGTCAGACGCGAACCGGTAACACCGTAGGGGTGACCGATAGCGATGGAGCCGCCGTTGACGTTGAGGTTTTCCATCGGGATGCCCAGACGGTCGCGGCAGTAGACAACCTGGGAAGCGAAGGCTTCGTTCAGTTCCCACAGGCCGATGTCGTCCATCTTCAGACCGTTGCGCTCGAGCAGACGCGGGATGGCGAATACCGGGCCGATGCCCATTTCATCCGGCTCGCAACCGGCAACGGCGAAGCCACGGAAGATACCCATGGGCTCGATGTTCAGCTGCTCGGCAACCTTGCTGTTCATCACGGTGCACACGGAGGCGCCGTCGGACAGCTGGCTGGCGTTACCGGCGGTCACGAAGTGCTCGGGGCCACGCACCGGGTTCAACGAGGCCAGGCCTTCCAGGGTGGTCTGCGGACGGTTGCACTCGTCGCGGGTCAGGGTGACCTGCTGATCGGAGACCTCACCGGTTTCCTTGTTCTGCACTTTCATGGTGGTGGTGAACGGCACGATCTCGTCGTCGAACTTACCGGACTCCTGGCCTGCCGCTACGCGCTGCTGGCTGATCAGGGAATACTCGTCCTGGGCTTCACGGCTGACGTTGTAGCGGGCAGCCACGATATCAGCGGTTTCGATCATGGACAGGTACAGCTCGGGCTTGTTCTGCTTGATCCACTCGTTGGTGCCGCGGAACATGTTGATCTTGTCGTTCTGGCACAGGCTGATGGATTCAACGCCACCGGCAACGATAGCCGGGATCTTCTCGCTGACCACACGCTGGGCGGCGATGGCGATGGACTGCAGGCCGGAGCTGCAGAAACGGTTGAGGGACATACCGGCGGTGGTTACCGGCAGGCCGCCGCGAATGGCTGCCAGACGCGCCATATTCTTGCCCTGGGCACCTTCGTGGAAGGTGGCGCCGAGGATCACGTCTTCAACCAGCGCAGGATCGATGCCGGCACGCTTTACCGCTTCTTCGATGACGAAGCCGGCCAGATCGACACTGTGGGTGTCATTCAGTGCACCGCGGTAGGATTTGCCCAGGCCGGTACGGGCCGTGGATACGATTACTGCATCAGTCATGGTTAAGCTCCTGTTTTCAAACACTGCGCCCGCAGGCGCTCAAGTCGACGACGGATCAGGCCGTCTGTTCCTGTCGGGCGCCCCATTCGGCCAATGTCACGCGTGCCTCGCGGTAGGGCTTGATGCCCATCCACAACAGCACGACGGCGCCAATGGTAATGATGCTGGCAACCCAGAAAATCGAATAACGGATGGCTTGGTCATCCTGGAAAACGTAGTCAGTCACCATGGCCACCGCGGTCGGGCCGATGCCCAGGCCAATCAGGGTGATGACGAACAGGTAGATAGCTGACGCCTGCCCGCGCATCGCGTTGGGCATCACTTCCTGGATCGCCGCCGGCGCCACGCCGAACGGCATGGCCACGGTGAAGACATTGAAGAACATGATGATCCACAACAAGGTCATGTTATCGATCAGGAAGACCACGTTGCAGAACAACGTCAGGATCGCCGACAGCAGGCCAACCCGCATATTCGCATCCTTGTACCCGCGGCGCGCCAGGTAGTCCGACAGGCGGCCCCCGAACACGATACCCAGCGAGCCGGCGACCATCACCAGCGAACCGTAATAGATGCCAACCTCACCGGCGGTCAGTCCATGGGTGCGGATAAAGAAAGTCGGAATCCACGCCGACGCCCCGTAGGACGCAAAGGACAGGCAGGCAAAGCCGAAGTTGTGGCAGATCACCGCCTTGCGGATGCTCAGCAGGTAGGTGCCCACTTCCTTCAGCGGCACGGCAACACCGGCCCCCACGCCCTTGCGTGAAGGCTCCTTGATAGCTAGCAGCACCAGGGAGAACAGTACCCCTGCCGCACCCAGCACCAGGAAGATCAACTGCCACGGCCGCACTTCGCCAAAGAACGGCAGTACCGTCGGCCCCTGGGCATTGGCCCAGGTGATCACGATCCCGCCAAGCAGGAACGCCATGCCGGCGCCCAGATAGATACCCATGGAATAGACGCTGATCGCGGTGGCCCGTTTCTCCGGCGGAAAGCTGTCGGCCATCAGCGAATAGGCTGCCGGCGACAAGGCCGCTTCGCCCGCCCCCACGCCGATGCGGAAGACGACGAACTGCCAGTACTGCTTGGCCAGACCGCACGCGGCGGTCATCAGGCTCCAGAACAGGATCCCCCCGGCGATCAACCCGCGGCGGCTGCGGCTGTCGGCTACTCGGCCCAGCGGGATACCGGCGATGGTATAGAAGATGGCGAAGGACAAGCCCATGAGCAGGCTCATCTGGGTATCCGAAATGCCCAGGTCGGCGCGAATGGGGCCCACCAGCAGGTTGAGTATCTGACGATCAATGAAGGACAGCACATAGGCCATCAGCAGAATCGAGACCGTGAACCAGGCCCGCGGTGTCGAGGGATAACTATTATTGTTCAGCACTGACTACTCCGCAGCATCAATGAACCTCCATCGAAGACTACCAAGTTCGCAGTGCGAAAGTCGATTTCGAAAACACACCATCAACGAACAAGATGCGGAACTATCACCTGGAGCAATGGCCGCATCAAAAGATGTCAGTCAGGCCGCTTCAGGAAGCCCCGACGCGAGAAGGTTCTCCAGATACTCTGCGCAGGTCTGGCGCCTTACCTGATCGAACAGCAGTTGCGCCTCAGGATAATGCCGGGCGAGAAATCCCAGCCACTGCTTGAGGCGGCCAGGGGCGTGACGATCGGCAGTACGCTGACGCACCTGGCGATAGAAATCGATCAGCCAGGGTTGCAGCTCATCCCAGCCCATGCAGGCGGCCACCGCTGCCTGATCGGCGGCGCGGATGCCCTGCCCCAGATCAGGCCAGGCCACCAGGCCGCGGCCTATCATCACCTGCTCGCAGCCGCTGACCTCACGGATACGCTGATAATCCGCCACGCTGGTCACGTCGCCGTTGGCAATCACCGGCACGCTGACCGCGGTCCGCACCCGCGCGAGCCATTCCCAGTGCGCCGGGGGTTTGTAGCCGTCGGTCTTGGTGCGGGCATGGACCGCGATCTCCGCGGCGCCCGCCGCGGCCAGCGCGTCGGCACATTCCAGGGTCTGGCTGGTATCGCTGTAACCCAGGCGCATCTTGGCGGTCACCGGAACCCCAGCGGGTAACGCCGCCCGGACAGCCGCGACGATCTGGTACAGCGTATCCGGCTCTTTGAGCAAGGTGGCGCCACCGCGGTGACGGTTAACGGTCTTGGCCGGACAGCCGAAGTTCAGGTCCACCGCCGGTGCGCCCATGTCCGCCAGCAGTGCGGCATTGTGCCCCAGCCAGTCGGGGTCCGAGCCGAGCAGCTGCGGGTGTACCGGCACCCCAGCGGCCGTGCACCAGCCATGCAAGCTTTCGGGCACGATGCGGCGAATGCTGCCGATATTCAGCGGCCCCTCGGTAACCCGGATGAATTCGCTGACACAGCGATCAATGCCACCGATACGCGTCAGGATATCCCGCAGCGGCGCGTCGACCAGCCCCTCCATCGGCGCCAGGATGATGCGATGTTGCTTCATGGCTGGATGCCGTGGCGGCCAAGCAGCTCCAGCAGACCGGCTTCGTCCAGCACGGCCACGCCCAGCTGCTCGGCCTTGGCCAACTTGCTGCCGGCGCCCGGCCCGGCCACCACACAGTGGGTCTTGGCCGAGACACTGCCCGCCACCTTGGCACCGAGGCTCTCGAGGTGATCCTTGGCCACATCCCGCGAGAAGGTCTCCAGGGTCCCGGTCAACACCCAGGTCTGGCCCGCCAGGGGCAGGTCGGCACCCTGCGCCCGGGGGCTCTCCCAGTGCATGCCGAAGTCGCGCAGTTGTTGCTCGATCTCCAGCACCCGCTGGCGTTGTTCGGGGTCGGCAAAATAGTCACGCAGGCTTTTGATGGCCTTTTCGTTCAGCCGCGCCACCTGCTTGAGATCCAGCCAGTCCGCCTCGATAAGTTTCGGCAGGCTGCCAAAATGCTCGGCCAGGCGCTGGGCACTGGTGCTGGCGACCGAGGGAATTTCCAGTCGCGCGAGAAACTCACCCAGCTGGACGCTGGCGGCAAAGTCCGCGGCCACTCCGGCCTCATCATGGAGCTGCACCCCCCGCTCCAGCAACTGACGGATCACCGTGCGGTTATGCTCATCCTCGAAGAAGGCGGTGATCTCATGGGCAACCTCAGCCCCGATCTCCGGCAGAAACCGCAACACCTCGGCCCGCGCCTGGCTGATACGCTCGAGACTACCCAGCGCCCGGGCCAGCAGTTTGGCGGTTTCCTCACCGACATCGGGGATGCCCAGCGCATAGACGAAGCGGGCCAGGCTCACCTGCTTGCTCTGCTGGATCGCCAGCAGCAGGTTGTTGGTGGATACCTCGGCAAAACCTTCCAACGCAATGACCTGCTCATAGGTGAGCGCGAACAGATCCGCGGGCGAGTTGATCAGATCCCGCTCGATCAGTTGCTCGACGATCTTCTCCCCCAGGCCATCAATATCAAACGCCCGACGGGAAACAAAATGGATAATCGCCTGTTTCAACTGGGCCTTGCAGGCCAGTCGACCCACGCAGCGATAGACCGCGCCCTCGGTCACGGTCTGCTTGCCGCGGCCGCGCTTGATCAGTTGGGTGCGCTCGACTGCCGATCCGCATACCGGGCAGTGTTCAGGCACATGTACCGGCCGGGCATCGGCCGGGCGCATGTCGACCACCACCTGCATCACCTGGGGGATGACGTCGCCAGCGCGGCGGATGATCACCGTATCACCGATCATCACCCCCAGCCGCTGGACCTCGTCCATATTGTGCAGGGTTGCATTCGATACGGTCACACCGGCTACCTGCACCGGGCGCAGGCGAGCCACGGGCGTTACCGCCCCGGTGCGGCCCACCTGGAACTCCACATCCAGCAGCTCGGTCATCTCTTCACTGGCGGGAAACTTGTGGGCGATCGCCCAGCGCGGCTCGCGGGAGCGAAAACCCAGCTCCCGCTGCCAGCCCAGGTCGTTGACCTTGAATACCACCCCATCGATTTCGTAGGGCAGGCTATTGCGCCGCTCACCGATATCCCGGTAATAGTCCAGGCAGCCATCGATGCCCTCGACCAGCTTGAGTTCGCGGCTGATCAACAGACCCCAGTCCCGCAATCGGTGCAGGATGCCCACCTGGGTGTCGGGCAGCTCGCCTTCGAAGCGGCCGATGCCGTAGCAGCAGAACTCCAGCGGACGCTGGGCGGTAATGTTCGAATCGAGTTGGCGTAGCGACCCCGCGGCGGCATTGCGCGGGTTGGCAAAGGTCTTGCCGCCGGTCTCGCGCGCGCTTTCGTTCAGACGCTCGAACCCGGCCTTGGTCATGTAGACCTCGCCGCGCACCTCCAGCAACGATGGCCAGCCTTCGCCCCGCAGCTTCAGTGGAATATTGCGCACGGTACGCACGTTTGCCGTGATGTCCTCGCCGGTAGTACCGTCGCCCCGGGTGGCGCCCCGGGTCAGCACGCCATTTTCATAGAGCAGGCTGATGGCCAGGCCATCCAGCTTCGGCTCGCAGCAATAGGCGACGCGGGCGCCCTCGGCCAGCAGATCACCCTCCGGCAAATCCAGGGAACGGCGCACCCGACGGTCGAAATCGCGCATGTCGCTTTCGGCAAAGGCGTTGCCCAGGCTGAGCATGGGTACGTCATGACGTACCTGGCCGAAGGCCGACGAGGCCATGCCGCCGACCCGCTGCGTGGGCGAGTCCGGGGTGATGATGTCTGGATTGGTTTCTTCCAGCGCGCGCAATTCGTGGAACAACCGATCGTATTCCGCGTCGGGTACTGTCGGCTCGTCGAGCACATAGTAGCTGTAGTTATGCTGGTCGATCAGTTCACGCAGCTCTTTTGCCCGCAGGGCCGGATCGGGGATTACGGTCATGGTCAGTCAGGTCATCGCGATGGAACGAGGGGGTGATTGTAGCAGGATAAGGGGACTAACAGCGGCGCGGGCGGCGGCCTGGGAGAACTAGCGCAGGGCTGGGACGTGGCGCCGGCCGAGCTGGAGCTCGACCGTTCCAGGTCCCCTGCGCGGAGGGATCAGCGGCGCAGACCGAAGCGCTTGCGCTCGAATTCGGCGATACGCTGGCGGTAATGTTCGATGGTCTGCGCCGTCAGTACGCTGCGGTTTTCATCCTTGAGGTCCCCACCCAGTTCCTGCGACAGCTTGCGCGCCGAGGCAATCATCAGGTCCAGCGCCTGTTTCGGATGGCGCGGTCCGGGGAGGCCCATGAAGAAGGTCACTGCGCGCACATGGCTGTGCTCGAGCTCATCCAGGTCGAAGGTGCCCGGCTTGAGGGCATTGGCCATGGAAAACAGAACGTCGCCATTGCCGGTCATGCTTTCATGGCGATGGAAGATATTCATGTCGCCATAGCGCAGCCCACTTTCCATGATGCTCTGCATCATGGCGGCGCCGGAGAAACCCTCCTCGCTGCGAGCCACAACCAGGATGACCAGCACTTCTTCCGGCGCGGCCGGCTCGGGGGCGGGCGCCGAGGGAGCGTCGGTAGCCGACAACGCCGGCTCGGCAACCGGCTCACGGCGATTGCGCGCGCTACGGATGGGCTGCGCACGGGGCGCGGGTTCCGCCACCGGCGCGGGCTCATCCAGATCCAGACCTACCTGCTCGGGTTGCGGTACGTCAGCGGCATTGAAGCCGCCATCCCGTTCCGGAAGCTCCTCGCCGAAGGACGGCTCCGCCCGCTCGCCGCGTGTAATGACGCGGGCCGGGCCGAGCAGTTCGTCGCTCGCCCCTTCCGGCAGATCCTTGAAGTTGCGTTCCAGCTTGAAGCGGATTCGGGACCGGCCGCCCATGCGCCGCCACCCATCAAAAAGAATCCCCACAATGACCAGAAGGCCGATAATGATTAGCCACTCTCGCAAACCAAAATCCATGAATATGCAGTTCCCGTTATGCCAAACCGTTGGAGAATCCCCGAGCAGGACTCCCGGAGTGTCGTCTTTTTAGCCACACCCCTGTATACATGCGAGACAGTAACACGCTCGAGCGATGTTGTGCAGATGCCAGGGTCTCTTGTAGCCGCGACCGCAAGGAGCATCAACCGACACTATGCTTCCGCCAACGCCGCCGCCTCTTCGACATTGACTGTGACAAGCCGGGAGCAGCCTGGTTCATGCATGGTTACGCCCAGTAACTGATCGGCCATTTCCATGGCGATCTTGTTGTGGGTTATATAGATGAACTGCACCCGGCTGGACATCTCCTTGACCATCCGCGCGTAGCGTCCGACGTTGGCGTCGTCGAGCGGCGCATCTACCTCATCAAGCATGCAGAATGGGGCAGGATTGAGCTGGAAGATCGAGAACACCAGGGCGATGGCGGTCAGCGCCTTTTCCCCACCCGACAACAGGTGAATGGTGCTGTTCTTCTTGCCCGGGGGCCGTGCCATGATGGTGACACCGGTATCCAGCAGGTCGTCGCCGGTGAGCTCCAACCAGGCGCTGCCGCCGCCGAATACCTTCGGAAACAGGTTCTGCAACCCACCATTGACCTTGTCGAAGGTCTCCTTGAAGCGGCTGCGGGTTTCCCGATCGATCTTGCGGATGACCTGCTCCAGTGTATCCAGCGCCTCTACCAGGTCCGCGTTCTGCGCGTCCAGGTAGTTCTTGCGCTCGGATTGCTGTTCATACTCTTCGATCGCCGCCAGGTTGATGGCCCCCAGGCGCTGGATCTGGCCATCCAGACGCGCCAGCTGTTGCTCCCAGTCTGCCTCACTGGCCGCCTCCGGCAAGGTCGCCAGCACCCCCTGCAGATCGTAACCGGCTTCCAGCAATTGCTCCTGCAGTCCCTGGCGGCGGGTTTGCATGTCCCGCGCCAGCAACCGTTGTTCATCCAGCTGGCTGCGCAAGAGCTGGGCCTGCTGCTCCGCCTGGCTGCGCCGCCGCTCCTGTTCGCGCATCTGCTGGTCAACCTGCTCAAGCGCCTGGCGGGCAGCACCCAGGTCCTGCTCGGCCTGCAGGCGGCGTTCCAGCAGCGATTCCAGCTCCATGCGCTGGTCCTCTTCAGGACCCTGGGCTTCTTCCAGTGACATCTGCAGCTGCTCGCGACGTTCGGCCAGGCGTTCGGCCTGGATCTGCTGACGCTCCAGCCCCTGGCTGGTCGACTCCAGTTGGGCGCGCAAGGACTGGCTGCGCAGAGCCAGTTGATGGGCGCGATCCCGCTGGGTCCGCGCCTGCTGGCGGGCCTGCTCCAACTGCTCGCGGACCCGGTCACGTTGTTGCAACAGCTGCTCCCGCTGGCCGGTATCGGCGGCCATGCGGTCCAACGCCTCCTGCAATACCATCCGGGCTTCGCCCAGCTCTTCCAGCTCCTCGGCACGTTGCGCCTGGATATCCAGCAGGTCGGCCTGGATACGTTCACGCCGCGCAATCACCTGCTCCAGTCGCACCTGGCGCGCCGAGCGCTGGGCCTTCAGCTCGCCCTGCTCGCGGCCGAGTTGCGCCAGCCCCTGCTGCAAGCCGTCCCGGCGCAATTCCAGTTGGCGGATCTGCTCGCGCGATGCGGCCAGGCGCTGCTCGCTCTCGGCCAAGGCGGATTGCTGCTGTTCCAGCTCGACCTGCAGCGCCTCGATTTCCTGCTGGCGGGCCAGCACGCCAGCGCCCTGGTCATCGCCCTGTTGGTAGCGCAGCCAATTCGGACCCAGCCAATGCCCGGCCGGTGTCACCACCGACTCGTGACTGGCCAGGGACGACCGGAGATCCAGCGCCTCCTTCAGGGTGCCGGCGGTGCGGATACCGGCCAGCCAGGGAGCGAGATTAAGGGGCGATTCAACCTTGCCCAGCAAGGCGCCTGCGGTCACACCCGCGCTGGCGCTGCTGCCCGCGGATCGATCAACCAGCCGCAGGTCGCCCTGCCCGAAGCTGTCGATCGCGTCGTGGAAGGCATCCAGCGCCGGCAGGCTGACGGCATGCAGGTCCGCGCCCAGCACGGTCTCCACCGCCCGCTCCCAGCCAGGCTCCACCCGCAACTGTTCGGCCAACAGCGTGGCACTGTCGAGGCCGTGCTCGCCCAGCCACTGCTGTACGCCACTACCCTGATCCAGCGCTGCCTGCTGCAGCGCCTCCAGCGAAGCCAGGCGCCCACCCTGGCGCTGGACCTCACCGCGGCGGATATCCTGCTCCTGCGTCAGCGCAGCGAGAAGGTCACGTTCCTGGGCCAGGGTATCGGTCAGGTCGTCGAGACTGAGCTGGTCGCCCTCACCGCGCATCTCCAGTTCGGCCAGTTGCTCGTCGATCTCTTCCAACTCGGCGTCGAGCGAACCGGCCGACAGCCCGGCCCGCTCCTCCTCCAGGCGCTGGATCCGCTCACCGAAGCGCTCGATGCTCTGCTCAAGGTGACGTATGCGCGACTGCTCCACTTCCGCCTGCTGGCGCGGCGTCGAGGCCTGCTGGTTGAACTCGTCCCAACCGGCCTGCCAACCCTGCATCGCCGCTTCGGCTTCCACCAAGCGGGCCGCATTGTCCTCGTCCGCCGCGGCGGCCAATTCCAGCTCCGGCTCGATGGCATCCAGCTCCGCACGCAGATCACCGAGCAGGGCCTGGTCCTGGGTCAGGTGGCTCTGCGCCTCCTGCCAGGCCTGCTCGGTCAGCGCCAGATCATCACGCACCTGGCGCTGACGGTCGCGGTTGAACTGCAGCACCTGTTCGATGCGACTGATGTCCGCGCCGATGCTGTAATAGCGCGCTTGGGCCTGATTGAAACCCTCGTTCAGCTCGGCATGCCGGTCCCGCTGTTTCTCGATCTCGCTGTCGGCGTTGCGCTGCTCGGCGATAACCGCCTCCAGTGCCACTTCCAGGCTGCGAACCTGGTGTTCGCGCTCACTGGTCCGGGCATCCAGCGTCTGCCAGCGCAGCGCCTGCAGCTGGGCCTTCAACTGGCGCTCTTCGGCCTTGAAGGTCTTGTACTTCTCTGCGGCCTGGGCTTGCCGGTGCAGGTGCGCCAACTGCCGCTCCAGCTCATCGCGCAGGTCGGTCAGGCGTTCCAGGTTCTCATGGGTGCGGCGAATACGATTTTCCGTCTCGCGGCGGCGTTCCTTGTATTTGGAAATGCCCGCCGCTTCCTCGATAAACAGCCGCAGCTCATCGGGCTTGGCCTCGATAAGCTTGGAGATCATGCCCTGTTCGATGATGGAATAACTGCGTGGCCCCAAACCGGTTCCGAGGAATATATCGGTGATATCCCGGCGTCGGCATTTGGTCCCATTGAGAAAGTACTGGTTTTGTGCCTCCCGGGTTACCTTGCGGCGGATGGATATCTCGTTGTAGCCCGCATACTCGCCCTGCAAGGTCCCGTCACTGTTATCAAAAATCAGCTCGATCGACGCTTGCCCTACTGGCTTGCGGCTGTTGGAGCCATTGAAGATGACGTCCGTCATCGACTCGCCGCGCAGGTTCTTCGCCGAGCTCTCGCCCATCACCCAGCGCACCGCATCAATAATGTTCGACTTGCCACAGCCATTGGGCCCGACAACCGCGCCCATATTGGTGGGAAAGAAAACTGTGGTAGGATCCACGAAGGATTTGAAGCCCGCCAGTTTGATGCACTTGAGTCGCATTGAAGAATGTCATTCCCTTGCCATCGGTGAGCGTGTGACAGTCACCGGGCGGATAATTGCGGAAGAAGAAACGTCCCTTTTTACCTGTATTGCTCCCTGAATAGAAGCCCCATGACCAGGCATTGGCATCCACTGCATGGGCGGGCTCTATTCTGCAAGGCAGGTATTGAGGCAATGGGCTTTACTGGTGGTAGTCAGCGCCATGGCCAGCGCGCTGCATAAGTAAGGCCAAAAACATAAAACTCGAAATTGGATAAGAGAATGTCTGCCACGACAACAAACGAATCCCAATCTGGCGGATGGACTGCCAGCCGTGCAATCGGCCTGATCGTCGGCGCCCTGCTGCTGATCATGACCTTGGTGGTTCCCGCTCCCGAAGGCATGAGCGATGCCGCCTGGAAAGCAGCCGGCCTGATGATGCTGCTGGCCGCCTGGTGGGCCACCGAAGCGATTCCGATCCCTGCCACCTCCCTGGTACCCATCGTCCTGATTCCCGCCCTGGGCATCGGCACCGTCGCCCAGGCCACGGCCCCTTACGCCAATCCCACGATCTTCCTGTTCATGGGCGGTTTTGTGCTGGGCCTGGCGATGCAGCGCTGGAATCTGCACAAGCGTATCGCGCTCATGACCCTGCTGGCGGTCGGCAGCAAGCCGAGCCAGCAGATCGCCGGGTTCATGATTGCCACCGGCTTCCTCAGCATGTGGGTGAGCAACACCGCTACCGCCATCATGATGCTGCCGATTGGCCTGTCGGTAGTCAGCATGTTCGAGAATGATGATCCGACCGCCGTGCGCAAGTTTGCCACTGCGTTGTTGCTGGCCATCGCCTATGCCGCCAGTGTGGGCGGTATCGGGACCATCATCGGCACGCCGCCCAACGCGCTGCTGGTCGCTTACCTGGCCGAGAACCATGATATTCACATCGGCTTCGGCCAGTGGATGCTGGTTGGCGTACCGATTTCGGTGCTGATGCTGGTTACCGTGTGGTTCATGCTGGCGCGCAAGGACTTCGGCCTCAAGGCGGAAAACAACAGTCGCGAACTGCTGCAGAAGCAACTCAGCGATCTGGGTCCCATGAGCCGTGGGGAAAAGACCATTGCCGTCGTCTTCCTGCTGACCGCCGCCGCCTGGATATTCCAGCCGCTGCTGTCCAGCTCGCTGATTCCCTGGCTGAACGACACCATTATCGCCATCGCCTCGGCCATCATCATGTTCCTGATTCCGGTTGACCGGGAAAAGGGCAACCTGATGGACTGGGACACCGCATCCAAGATGCCCTGGGGCGTACTGCTGCTGTTCGGCGGTGGATTGTCCCTGGCCGCGGTCATCACCTCCTCCGGCCTGGCAGTATGGATTGCCGAGTCGCTGTCGGTGATAGGTATGCTACCCACGCTGGTTATCGTACTGGTCATTACCGCCGTGATCATCTTCCTCACCGAGATCACCAGCAATACCGCCACCGCCGCTGCCTTCCTCCCGCTGATGGGCGCACTGGCCATGGCCCAGGACGTGTCACCTATCCTGTATGCGGTACCCGCCGCCGTCGCCGCCAGCTGCGCCTTCATGATGCCGGTCGCCACACCGCCCAATGCCATCGTGTTCGGTACTGGCCACATGAAGATCGGCGACATGATTTCCGCCGGCTTCAAGCTGAATATCGCCGGAGTCATCATTGTCGGGGTACTGGCCTACTATCTGATGTTCCTGGTGTTCGGCATCTGATCCGCCACCTGGCATGACCGAACCGCCGTCCCAGTGACGGCGGTTTTTTTGTACTCGCAGATGGGCGTAAAACTTCCAGGGACTGCAGGTCCGTGCAAGGTCATGCAGGAAGTAAACCCTTCGTGGCTCCGAGTTTTTGCCGTTGCGGTAGTACGCCCTGCTACGATCGTTTGATGCGAAGGATGGTACAACGAGCCCCCAGGGATAGGTTCACCGCGTGTCGTAGCAGGGGCGTGCCAACACAGAGGCTTGCACATGCAAGCGCTGACAATGTAAGCGAGTTGAACGCTAAACAGGGGCCCGCTCGGGCCGGGCCCCTGGAAGGAAAGATCAGAGGGTGCGGTCGATCTGCAGTACGGTGGGTTTGTCCGACTCGTCGCCGGCGGTGAGCGTCACCGCACGGGATTCATGGCTGGCCTGCATGACGTCACCGTTAGCAGAGATGCGCGCGCTCAGCTGCAGGGTTTGTCCCTGTTGCAGCTGGATACCGGGCATCAGCGCGTCACTGGCATCCAGCACCACCTCCGCCGGCAGCTCAGCCTTGCTCAGGCGTTGGGCAAACAATGGCATGGGTGGGCCCTGCGGATCACGCGCGGAAACAAAGACCACCGCATCATCGCCGAAGGCTTCGGCCAGCTCGTCGGCCAGCTCCACCCGCACGCTGATCTTAAGCTGTTGCTCAGCTGCCGCCGCGGTGTCGGCCGAGGTCGTGCCCGCCTCCTGCATGCGCTCACGCGCCCGATCGATACCGCCCTGGATCGCCATGGCGCCTTCGCTGCCCGGGGGCATACCGGCCAGCAGCCGCTCCCAGTAACCGATCGCACCGGCATATTCACCGGACTCGAAGGCCGCGATGCCCAGCAGTCCAAGGGCGGTGGGCTCGTTGGGATTCAGCTCCAGGGCACGGTCCAGGGCCGCTACCGAATCGGTATCGAGCTGGTTGCCGTTGGCGAAGAATTGCGCCTGGGCCATCTGTGCCAGCACTTCCGGCCGCTCACCAAGACGCTGCAGGCTGGCCGCGAAGGCGCCAGCCGCTTCCTGGGGGCGCTGGGCTCCGAGATAGGCGCGACCCAGCATGTACCAGACCTCACCGTTCTCCGGCTGCACGTCGGTGATACGTTCCATGCGGTCGATATAGCCATCCAGGTCTTCCGGCACCGGGTTGTCGGCCATTTCCCGCACCAACTGCACACCGGCAGGGTTGCCCCAGCTGAAATAGAGTGCAATGACCACCAATGGCAGCACGCCGGCGGACACCACCAGCGGCCAGGCCCCACCGCGTCGCGTCGGCCGGCGCTCCCCATCCGCCCGGGCGGTATCTTCCAGCAGCAGCTTGCCCGCTTCTTCAAGCGCCGAGTCATGTTGCTCAACGGTTACCTCACCGGCGGCCAGTTGGCTACCCAACTCGGCCACCCGCTCTTCATACAAAGCGACGTTCAGCGCGGTGCGGTCGGCCTTGCGACTGTGGCGCAGGGTCCAGATCGGCCAGACTACCGCCAGCATGCCCGCCAGGATCAGCAGCGCGCTATACAACCAGAAATCAATCATCAGGCGTCTTCTTCTCTTTCCAGCAGGGATTGCAGACGTCGCTGCTCTTCCGCGCTCAGCTGCTGCGCTGCGGTATCACGCAGCGCGCGCTGGCGACGGCGTAGCAGGACGATAAGGAATACGAAGCCACCCAGCAGCAGCACCGCCGGCGCGAACCAGAGCACCACGGTGGCCGGGGTCAGGGCGGGCTTGTAGCGCACGAAGTCGCCGTAGCGGCTGACCATGAAGTCGACGATCTGCTCATCGCCCTTGCCCTCGGTGACCATGCGGTACACCTCCCGGCGCAGGTCCATGGCGATCGGCGCATCGGAATCGGCGATGTTCTGGTTCTGGCACTTGGGACAACGCAGCTCCGAACTCACCTTGTAGAACTGCTCACGCTGCGCCTCGGTCTCGAACTCGTAGGTATCGATCGCCGCCAGGGCCAGGGGTGCCAGGGTCAGGGCGAGCAGCAGGCTCAGCCAGCGAATCATGGTGTTGCTCCTTCATCAACCAGGGCCTGGTAGCGCGGGCCCAGTTGCGTTTCCCAGACCCGATCATCCACCACACCGACGAACTTGTAGCGGATGACGCCCTCGGCATCGATCAGGAAGGTCTCCGGCGCACCATATACGCCCAGGTCCAGGCCGAGGCGCCCCTCAGCATCACTGATATTGAGCTGGTAGGGATCGTGGAACTCCTTCAACCACTGCCGCGCGTCCTCGGTGTTGTCCTTGTAGTTCACCCCGTGGATGACAACGCCCTGCTCCGCCAGGCGGTTGAGCACCGGGTGCTCGACCCGGCAGGCAACGCACCAGGTGCCCCAGACGTTGACCAGCGCAGGCTGGCCGAGCAGGTCGGCGCGGGTAAGTGTCGGGCCATCCGCTTCCACCGACGCCAGCGAGAAATCCGGGAAGGGCTTGTCGATCAGCGCCGACGGCAAGGTGCTGGGGTCAATGGCCAGATCCTGCTGGTTCTTCTTGTCATTCAGCGCCTTGAGAAACAGCCCCAGCAGCAGCACGAACAATATCAGCGGAATCAACTTCCAGTATCTGCGCATCAGGCGGTCTCCCCTGCTGTCGCGGCCTGGGGCACGGTGCGCCGTTGGCGCACCTTCAGGCGATAACGCTTGTCACTGGCCGCCAGCAGACCACCGAAGGTCATCAGCAGCCCGCCTCCCCAGATCCAGCGCACGAAGGGTTTGATGTGGACGCGGATGGCCCAGGCGCCATTTTCCAGCGGCTCGCCCATGGCGACAAACAGGTCGCGGGTAAAACCCGGGTGGATACCGGCTTCGGTCATCGGCATGTTCTGTACGGTGTACAGGCGCTTTTCCGGGGTCAGGGTGGTGATGCGACGCTCGTTGCGATACACCTCGACGATTCCCTCATCGGAAATCCAGTTTGGCCCTTCCAGATGGTCCGCGCCCTGGAACACGAAACGGTAGCCGCCCAGTTCCAGCGCATCGCCCGGCGCCATGCGCAGGTCGCGCTGGCTGTCGAACAGGCTGGCACCGACCACACCCACAGCGCAAACCGCGATGCCGACGTGGGCCAGGGTCATCCCCCAGTAACTGCGGGGCAAGGCGCGCACACCGCGCACCAGACCCTTGTTGCGCGACTTGTCGAGGATATCGCGCAGGCTGGCGCCGACTACCCAGAGCACCAACAACAACATGCTGCCGACGGCCAGATGGTGATCGCCGATCCACACCGCCCCGCCGATGGCTGCCAGCGCGGACAACACTACAACCCACTTCAGCTGTCCCGCCAGCCACTTGACCGGGGTGTCCTTCCACCGACTCATGATGCCGACGCCCAGCGCCAGCATGAGCACCGCCATCAGGGGGACGAACAGCGCATTGAAATAGGGCGGGCCCACCGACACCATGGTCCCGGTCAAGGCATCCAGCGCCATGGGGTACAGGGTGCCCAGCAGCACCATCAGCGTGGCCACCACCAGGATGACGTTGTTGATCAGCAGGAAGGTTTCCCGCGACCAGAGGGCGAAACCAATCTGGCTCTTGACCACCGGTGCCCGTACCGCATAGAGCGCCAGCGAACCGCCGACGACGACCAGCAGGAAGCCGAGGATGAAGACACCCCGCTCCGGGTCGGTGGCAAAGGCATGCACCGAGGTCAGCACGCCCGAGCGTACCAGGAAGGTTCCCAGCAGGCTGAGAGAGAACGCGGCGATGGCCAGCAACACCGTCCAGCTCTTGAAGACGCCGCGTTTTTCCGTCACCGCCAGCGAGTGGATCAGCGCGGTGCCGACCAGCCAGGGCATGAAGGAAGCGTTTTCCACCGGATCCCAGAACCACCAGCCACCCCAACCCAGCTCGTAGTAGGCCCACCAGGAGCCCAGCACGATACCCAGCCCGAGGAAGGCCCAGGCAACAATGGTCCAGGGCCGCGACCAGCGCGCCCAGGCAGCGTCCAGACGGCCGCCGAGCAGCGCGGCGATGGCAAAGGCGAAGGCGACCGAGAAACCCACGTAGCCCATGTAGAGCATCGGCGGATGCACGATCAGCCCGAAGTCCTGCAGCAACGGGTTGAGGTCATTGCCGTCGGCCGGGAAGAACGGCAGCTGACGATCGAAGGGGTTGGAGGTCATCAACATGAACAGCAGGAAGCCGACGCTGATCATACCCATCACTGCCAGCACCCGGGCAAGCATTTCTTCCGGCAGATCCCGGGAGAAGATCGCCACGGCAAAGGTCCAGGCCGCCAGGATCAAGGCCCACAACAACAGCGACCCCTCGTGGCCACCCCACACTGCGCTGACCCGGTAATACCAGGGCAACGCCGAGTTGGAGTTGAGTGCCACATAGGTGACGCTGAAGTCATTAGTGACGAAGGCATGCACCAGGCAGATGAAGGCGAACAGCACGAACAGGCACTGTGCCAATGCCGCCGGCTGGGCAAAGCCCATCGCCAGGGTATCGCCGCGCCAGGCGCCATACAGCGGAATGGTGGCCTGCAGCAGCGCCAGCACCAGGGCAATGATCAGGGCAATCTGGCCAAGCTCGGGAATCATGCGACCTCCGGATCAGTTGGCAGAAGGCGTATAGCCTTCAACTTTCATGTGTTCCACTTTTTCCAGCGCCTGGGCCACTTCCGGCGGCATGTATTCCTCGTCGTGCTTGGCCAGGACTTCATCGGCCATCAACACCCGGTCTTCGTTCAACCGACCAAGCGCCACGATGCCCTGCCCCTCCCGGAACAGGTCCGGCAGGATGCCGCTATAGGAAATAATCACCTGCTCACCGCCATCGGTCACCTCGAAGATCACCTCCAGGCTGTCGGGGGCGCGTTTCACGCTACCGTTCACTACCATGCCGCCGGCACGGATACGGGCATCCTGGGGCGCCATTCCGGAGGCAATTTCAGTAGGCGTGTAGAACAGGTTGATGTTCTGCTTCAGGGCGCCAAGGGCCAATGCCACGGCGACACAGACTCCAACCACGACCAACAGAATCAACAACAGGCGTTTCTTGCGCTGCGGATGCATTATTCAACCTCCCGACGGCGGCGACGCGCCTCTTCATTGACCAGACGACGACGGGCCAGCCAGGGCTGTACCACGTTCAACGCCAATACGACCAGGGTGATGGCATAGGACGACCACACGTAGACACCGTGCCCGTCCATTGCCAGCATGTCAGCCAGATTATTCATGATGATTTCTCCAGCACCTCGCGCACCCAGCGCGTCTTGTGCTCACGCCGCAATACCTCTAACCGCATGCGCATCAGCAGGCTGACGGTGAACAGCGCATAGAAGCCCAGCACCATCAGCAGCAGCGGCAGCCACATTTCCACCGGCATCGCCGGCTTCTCGGTAATCTTGAAGGTGGCCGGCTGGTGCAGGGTGTTCCACCACTCCACCGAATACTTGATGATCGGGATATTGACCACCCCGACAATTGCCAGCACCGCCGTGGCCTTGGCCGAGGTCTCGCGGTTGCTGATCGCCTGGCCCAGGGCAATGATGCCGAAATACAGGAACAGCAGGATCAGCATGGAGGTCAGTCGCGCGTCCCAGACCCAGTAGGTGCCCCAGGTCGGCTTGCCCCAGATAGCCCCGGTCAGCAGCGCGACAAAGGTCATCCAAGCGCCAATGGGCGCGGCGCACTTGAGTGCGACATCCGCCAGCTTCATGCGCCAGACCAGGCTGACTATGCCAGCGACCGCCAACATGATGTAACAGGATTGGGCCACGAAGGCGGCCGGCACATGGATGTAGATGATCCGGAAGCTGTTGCCCTGCTGGTAATCCTGGGGTGCGAAGAACAGTCCCCAGATGCAGCCGACCAGCAGCAACAGCACCCCGGCGACCGCAAACCAGGGCAGCCAGCGGCCGCTGATGTCATGGAACCATTTGGGCGAACCCAACTTGTGGAAAAAACGCCAGTTCATTCACTCACTCCAATTCGCAATCCGGCAGCAATGGCTATCGGCGCCAGACTCAATGCCAGCATGGCCAGACAACCGAGCCACAGGGCGTAGCCGGTCACGGGCATGCCCTGCAGCGCCGCGTCCATCGCTCCGGTACCGAGAATGAGTACCGGGATGTACAGCGGCAGGATCAACAACGCCAATAATACGCCGCCGCTCTTGAGGCCAACGGTCAGGGCCGCGCCCACTGCGCCCAGCAGGCTCAGTATCGGCGTGCCCAGTAACAGCGTCAGCACCAGCACCGGCAGCGACGACAGCGGCAGGGCCAGCATCAGGCCGAACAGCGGCGCCAGCACCACCATCGCGAGCCCCGAAACCAGCCAGTGATGCAGCACCTTGACCAGCACCATGAGCGCCAGCGGATGCGGTGACAGCACCCATTGTTCCAGCGAACCATCGTCGTAATCGCTGCGAAACAATCCGTCAAGCGACAGCAGCGTGGCCAACAGCGCCGCCACCCAGATCACCCCCGGTGCCATGCTGCGCAGCATGGACGGCTCCGGCCCCACTGCCAG
Organism: Pseudomonas saudimassiliensis; assembly: GCF_000939975.1. Classification (GTDB taxonomy): domain Bacteria; phylum Pseudomonadota; class Gammaproteobacteria; order Pseudomonadales; family Pseudomonadaceae; genus Halopseudomonas; species Halopseudomonas saudimassiliensis. The sequence goes on from NZ_LK391969.1 coordinate 500,682, forward strand.
CGGAAACAGGCTCACCACCAGGGCGAAGAACACCAGCGGGTTGAGCAGATCCCCCGGTCGGCGCCAGGCCAGCCGCCACTCGCGGCAGAACAGCAACCACACAACGCGCCGCATCAGTTGAGCTGCCCCATGTCGAGCCGGCGTACGCCCGGCAGATGTTCCAGCCCATGGTGGGTGGTCATGATCACCATGCCGCCCCCGGCCGCATGCTGCAGGATATGCTGTTCCAGGCTCGTGACACCGGCTTTGTCGATAGCGGTGAAGGGTTCATCCAGAATCCATACCGGGTGTTGTTCCAGATACAACCGGGCCAGCGCCACCCGGCGATGCTGGCCTGCGGACAGGTTGTGGCAGGGAATATCCTCGAACCCGCGCAGGCCGACCTGGTCCAGCGCCGCCCAGATCGCCTCGGCCCCGACCGGCTCGCTCAAGGCGCAGAGCCAGCTCAGGTTCTCCTCGGCGGTCAGCGCACCCTTGACCGCCGGGGCGTGACCGATGAACATCCGGTGGCGGCGCCAGTCTTCCTGGCCGGCTCCGCTGAAGATCGAGTTGCCGCCGTAGCGGATGTCCCCGGCGGAGGCTGGCAGCAAGCCGGCCAGAATACGCAGCAGGCTGGTCTTGCCTGACCCGTTGGGTCCGGCCACCTGCAGTATCTCCCCGGGTTCGAGTCGCAACGACAGCGAAGCAAACAGCTCGCGCTGGTCCCGCTCGCAGGCCAGACTGTCCAACTCAACAGGCAGTGGCTTCACTTGTACTCCAAACCATCGGGGAAGCGAATATCCTTCACTCATGTTTACCAGCGCGCTGCCGCTATACTCCAGGGGCGGCAGGCACCTGCGTGACTGGCGCCATTATACATAGCACCCCTACCCAGAGGTGCCTGATTTACATCAATATGTGACACAGATGACGCCGGATCTGAACCTGCCTCCGATCACCGCCAACCGCCCTGGAACAGGGGCTTCAGCCGCGGCTGCGGTGACCTCCGCGGTGGCGTTGGAGCTGCTGCGTCCGATTGCCGCACAGACGCTTGCACCGGGTGAAAGCGCCCGTGCCCAGGTGGTCGACAGCCAGCCCCGATCCGGCCAGTTCGAAATCTTGCTACGGCTGGCCAAAGCCGGCCTGCCGCCGACCGAGGTCAGCGTGACCAGTCGCCAGCCGCTGGATGCGGGCACCAGCCTGACCGTACAGGCGGTCAGCTCCACCCGCCTGCTGGCCGTATTGGACAGCGCCGCCGGCCAGCAGGCTGGGCAACCACCGCTCAGCAAGCTGGACCCGCAGCTGTTTCCACTGGGCACCCTGGTGCAGGCCCGCATCATCGACAGTCAGGCGGTGTCCACCGGCAGCGAACAAGCCCGCTTCGCGATTCTCGCTCGCCTGTTGCAGGGGCCCGCGGCAGGCGCAGTGCTCAGCCTCGACAGTGCCCGCCCCGCCGCTCCGGGCAGCCTGTTGACCGCCATGGTCGGCAGCAAGGGCGAATTGCGGGCCACCTCGGTCACCGAGCAGGTCCGGCAACTGGACCTGCTGCAGGGCATGCGAACCACCTTGCAGCACCAGGCCTCCTCAGAGCCCATGCTGCGCCTACTCACCACGCTGGCGGCGCTCCCCGAATTGCCACCGCTGCTGCAGGCCGGCATGCGCCAGGTCCTGGCCCACGTCAGCACGCCGGAGTACCTGAGCACACCCGCCGGGGTGGCTCAGGCGGTACGCCAGAGTGGCGTCTTTCTCGAGGCCGGGCTGGCGCAGCTGAGTCTGGCCCTGCGTGCCGGCGCCACGCCAAGCAACACCTCCGCCGCCGAGCCGCTGCAGCAGAACCTGCTGCCACCACTGACGCGCGTCCTGCCGCTATTGGCGAGCCTGGCCACGCCACCCGGCACCGAGCCGCTGCCAGGTGCAGATTTCAAGGCGAGCTTGCTCAATCTGCTGGTTACCCTGCAGCAACAATTGCCGCCTGAGGCACAGCGCCTGGCGACCCTGCCACCGGGACCCTGGCAGGCCGCGCTCACGGTCAAGCCCGGGCTGTTCCCATTGCCCTCGCGCACGCTGCAGGCCCTGAGCGACGCGCCTGACCTGGGCAGCCTGCTGCGCCTGACCGCCGCCCTCCTCTCACGCATCCAGCACCATCAGTTCCAAAGCCTGGGCCAGACCCAGAGCTTCGCCGACGGCAGCAACCAGACTGTCTGGCAGCTGGAAATCCCCCTGCGTGACGGCCCGCAGTTCACCCAGGTGCAAATGCGCATCCAGCGCGACCAGGCCGCGCCCGGCTCCCGCCAGACCGAACCGGCGCCGCAGTGGGAAATACGCCTGGCCTTCAATCTGGACCAGCTCGGCCCGATGCAGACCATTGCCCGGCTCTACAAGGGCCGCGTGAGCAGCGAATTCTGGGCTGAGCAGAGCGATACCCTGCTACGCATCAACGCCGAGATGGACCGACTGCGGGACCGGCTGCTGACCCGCGGCCTGGAAGTAGGCGAACTCAGCGTCCACCGCGGCAGCCCACCGCCGCCGCGGCAGGCGGTACAACAACGCTGGATCGACGAGGTAACCTGATGAGCGACCACCGCGAAGCCATCGCGCTGCTCTATGAGGGCGGCGAACAGGCTCCCACCGTTACCGCCAAGGGCGAAGGGGACCTGGCCGAACGCATCATCCAGCTGGCGCTGGAGCATGAGGTGCCCATCTATGAAAACGCCGACCTGGCAAGCATGCTGACGCGCATGGAACTGGGCGACCAGATCCCCGAAGCGCTGTACCGCACCATCGCCGAGATCATCGCGTTTGCCTGGCACCTGCAGGGCAAGACGCCGGAGGGATTTGTACCGCCGGCCGACGATCAGTAGATGGAGTTCACATTCCGCCCCCTTGCCCTGTGAGCAACTGCACAGAACCGCAACGGTCACATTGTTGCTCGCGGCTCCGTCAACTATAAGGGCGTTCTCTTTTCTCCTTCCAAGGACGGCAAGCATGTTCAGGGTTTTTCTCGTTTTATCATTAACCGGCCTGTTGACGGCCTGTCTGGATAGTGGCGGTGGGGGCGGCAATTCCGATAACGATACCGGCTCCCCTGCGCCTGCAACCGGCCTGGCTGCACTTGAAGAGGCTGGCGAGATCCCCAGGCTCGACCGCAGCGCCGACCTCACAGGCCCGGATGCCGACCAGGACAGCGTTCGGGATGATATAGCCGCTTATATCGACCAGCATTACCAAGCGGAAGCCCAGCGCAACGCCGCACGCCAAGCGGCCCGCGCCATGGCGGGGGTGTTCACTGTTGATCTCGACGATCAACTGGCAGTGAAAGAAGTCAACCGCCAGATTGCCCGTGCTGACCATTGTATCTACCTGGTCTTCGAAGAAGGCAATGAGGTCAAACCGGCAGCCCAGGTATCCCGTGAGCTGGAGGCCATGGCGACTAATACCCAAGCGCGACTGACTCGCTATCTGGAATTCAACAAAGCGCTGGATGGCAGCATCTGGACCACACCGAAGGGGGATACCTGTGAATAATTCCCTCAAAAAAGTCCTTGCTGGCTCCTTGTTCACAACTCTCGCGCTCACCACCACAACCGCGCTCCAGGCGCAGACAGCGTCCGACGACTTGTGCACCGATACCGGTATCGCCTTCGTATTCTTCAACGGCGTCCAGACTACCGTTCGCGAAGCCAACCGGGCCAACAGCGAACTCGCCCGCCTCCACGGCTACGAGAACGACGATGGCGAGGAGATCGCTTACGAAGTGGCCTACAACTACACCGAAGGTTTCGGAGATTTCATCGAGACCTTCAATCAGCGCCTGCTCGAACAGGACAGCGAGCTGAATGGCCGTTTCGAGCTTTTCTTCGAAAGCCTGCTGGGGGACGGGCCCTGGTGGTCGGCCATAGGTCATGCGCTACCACAACTGCTGGATATCCGCGACAGCTGGATCGACTGGTACCAGGCAGCTGCGGTGCAGCGGCTGGCCAGCTTATTCGGCTCACCGCCCACCGCGGTGAACTACGCTGAGCATCGAACCCGGATTGACAACTGGATAGTCGAAGGCAAGAAGTTGCTGTTCGTAGCCCACTCCCAGGGCAATCTGTTCGCTAACGCGGCCTACGGTTACGCCAGCGGCCAACTGCCGACCGACGCGGTGAAGCTGGTGCATATCGCACCAGCTTCACCGGCACTCAACGGGCCACATACCCTGGCTGATCTGGATCTGGTCATCAACGGCCTGAGGGCTGTGGGATCGGTCCCGGCTATCACCGACAATATCCCCGGCTACCTGCTCCGGCCAGCCGGGGTGAATGGGCAGAAAGATATCCTGGGCCATGGTTTGTTGGAGATTTATATCAATCAGCAGCTCGCCATCGCTGCGCGCGTGCGCACACAGATCGAGAGTGCGCTGAATTCGCTGGTGAAGCCGCCAGCCGAAGCCACCTCAGGGTTCTTTACCGCGACACTGACCTGGGACGGCAGCGGCGATGTGGATCTGCATGTATACGAACCCGGCGGCGACCATGTCTACTACAGCAACATGACCGGGGGTGCGGGCTATCTCGACGTCGATAATGTCGTCGCAAACGGTCCGGAGCATTATTACGCCTCATGCAATCCTGCAAAACTGCAGGCAGGCACATACCGCGTGGCGGTGGCGAACTATGCCCGTGCCACCGGCCGTGCAGCGACCGTACAGATAGCTTCTTGGGAGGATGGCGTACTAGGTACTCGCACAGTCACCGTTGCCGAGCCAACAGGCTCTACGCCTGGCTATGATCTGTTCGATGTCCGGGTAGAAGAACACCCGGAGAGCGGCAAGCTCAGCGCGTCACTGCAGTAATGCGTGGACTGCTCCCGGCCCACTGACCGGGAGCAGTCACTTCATCACTTCTTGCTGCGCGGACGATCGCTGCTGCGGGTCTTGTTCTGCCGCACCACGCGGGCCTGGTGCATGGAGGGCTTGCGGGCCTGGCGTTTCTGCTTTTCCTTCTCCGCCACGCTGGTCTCCGGCAGGCGGACCGGCTTGAGACCGACCTCCTCGCTGAGCACATCGAGTTCGTTCTGTTTCATCTCACGCCAGCGGCCCACCGGCAGTTCCGGCCCGAGGAATACCGGTCCGAAGCGCACCCGCTTGAGGCGGTTTACCCGCACGCCCTGGGATTCCCATAGCCGGCGGACTTCGCGGTTGCGGCCCTCCATCAGGCAGACGTGGAACCAGCGGTTGATGCCTTCGCCACCGGAGCTGACCACATCGGTGAACCTGGCCGGGCCGTCGTCCAGCATGACGCCGGCCTGCAGGCGCTCGATCATCTCTTCATCGACTTCGCCCATGACCCGCACGGCATATTCGCGGTCCATCTGCGACGACGGGTGCATCAAGCGGTTGGCCAGCTCACCATCGGTGGTGAACAACAGCAGGCCGGAGGTGTTGATGTCCAGCCGGCCGACGTTGATCCAGCGGCCCTGTTTCAGCCGCGGCAACTGTTCGAATACGGTGGGGCGGCCTTCGGGGTCATCGCGGGTACAGACTTCGCCCTCGGGCTTGTTGTAGATCAGCACGCGGCGGACGACTTCGGTATTGAGGTCACGCTTGAGCGGCCGACCGTCGACCATGATCTGGTCCAGGCTGTCGACCCGGCAGCCCAGCTGGGCGGGCTCGCCATTGACGGTAACGCGACCGGCGCCGATCCAGCCTTCGATTTCACGGCGTGAACCCAGCCCCATGCGGGCCAGGACTTTTTGCAGTTTTTCCCCGGAGACCGGTACTTCTTCGAGCTCGGGATTGTTGGGTTGGTCAGTCATGCGTGGCACCTCCCGGTGTGATGGAGTCATTGTCCGGAGAATCCGGTTGCGCAGAATAGCACCGACCTGTCCGCTCAACCAGCGGTGTCGGGCTCGATATCAGTGTCATCCAGCGGCAGCAGATCATCGAAGTCGGTTTTCAGATCGGTTTCCATGGCATCCAGCTCCGCCAGCAGCGTGCCAAAATCCCCGGCGCCCTCGGTATCGGCAGCCGCCAGCGGCGCCACCGGCTCCCAGGCGGGTGCTGTTTCACCGGACTCAGGCATACCGGGAAACGCAGCGGTGGCCTCGTCACTGGCACGCAGATCCACGAGCGGCGGCAGGTCCGCCAGGCTGCGCAGGTTGAAGTAATCCAGGAACTGGCGGGTGGTGGCATACATCGCCGGACGCCCGGGCACCTCCCGATGGCCGACGATGCGAACCCATTCGCGCTCGAGCAAGGTGCGGATGATCTGGCTGCTGACCGCCACGCCGCGCACGTCCTCGATCTCGCCGCGGGTGATGGGCTGGCGGTAGGCGATCAGCGACAGGGTTTCCAACAGCGCCCGGGAATAGCGCTGGGGCCGCTCCTCCCACAGCCGCGATACCCAGGGCGAATAATCGTCACGCACCTGCAGACGCCAGCCGCTGGCCACCTCGCGCAGCTCCACCGAGCGGGCAGCCAGATCTTGCGCCAGTCGCGCCAAGGCCTGGCGCAGCTCCTCCAGCGATGGCGCGCTGCGCTCATCGAAGAGTTCGCGCAGCCGCTCCAGCGACAGCGGTTTGCCGGCAGCCTGCAGCGCCGCCTCGAGAATCCGTTCAAGCGGTGGTTGGTTCATCACTCTTTGCCTTGACGTGGATGGGCGCAAAGGGCTCGCTCTGCACCAGGTCGATCAGCTGTTCCTTGACCAGCTCCAGTACCGCCATGAAGGTCACCACCACGCCCAGCTTGCCCTCCTCTGGCTGGAACAGGCTGGCAAAGGGGACGAACTGGCCACCGCGCAGGCGTTCCAGCACATCGGCCATGCGCTCGCGGGTCGACAGCGTCTCCCGGCTGATCTGGTGACTTTCGAACATATCGGCGCGGCGCAGCACCTCCCCCAGCGACAGCAACAACTCCTCCATGCTGACCTCTGGATGGGCCTTGCGCGTTTCCAGGGGTGGCGGGGCGGCCAGGGCAATGTCCCGACCGACCCGCGGCAGCGCGTCGAGATCCTCCGCGGCCTGGCGAAAGCGCTCGTACTCCTGCAACCGGCGGATCAGTTCGGCGCGCGGGTCACCTTCCTCGTCCTCCTGCTGCTCCTGCCGCGGCAGCAGCATGCGCGACTTGATCTCGGCCAACATCGCGGCCATCACCAGGTATTCCGCTGCCAGCTCCAGGCGCACCGCTTTCATCAGTTCGACATAACCCATGTACTGGCGAGTGATTTCGGCGACGGGGATATCGAGGATATCGAGGTTCTGCCGACGGATCAGGTACAACAAAAGATCCAGCGGCCCTTCGAAGGTATCGAGAAAGACTTCGAGCGCCTCGGGCGGAATATAGAGATCCTGCGGCAGCTCGGTAAGCGGCTGGCCATTGATCATGGCCAGCGGCAATTCATGCTGAAGCGGCGCCGGGGACTCGACCACTGGCTCACCGGCCACCGCGGGGGTGGCGCTGACCATTTGGACGGGCTCCCGGGCGCTCATCAGGCGCGGCGGTAGCTCAGGCCGATAGCCTGGCGTACTTCAACCAGCGTATCGCGGGCAGCATCCCGGGCCCGTTCGGCGCCCTCGCTCAGGATCAGCCGTACCGCATCGGGATTGCTTTCATATTCAACGGCGCGCTGCTGCATCGGCGCCAGTTCGGTGCAAATGGCGTCGATGACCGGCTTCTTGCAATCGAGGCAGCCTATACCGGCGCTGCGGCATCCTTGGTTGACCCAGTCATGGGTCGCCTGGTCGGTGTAGACCAGATGCAACTGGTACACCGGGCACTTATCCGGATCGCCTGGATCGGTCCGGCGAACGCGCGCCGGATCGGTGGGCATGCGGCGGATCTTCTCGCTCACCTCATCGGTGGTGTCGCGCAGGGTAATGGTATTGCCGTAGGACTTGGACATCTTCTGGCCGTCCAGACCGGGCATCTTCGAGGCCGGCGTCAGCAGCGCCTGGGGCTCGGGCAGGATCACCTTGCCACCGCCTTCGAGGTAGCCGAACAGGCGTTCTTTATCACCCAGGGTGATGTTCTGCTGTTCCTGCAATAGGGCCCGGGCGGTGTCGAGGGCCTCGGCATCGCCTTTTTCCTGGTAGGCGGTGCGCAGGTTGCTGTACAGCTTGGCTGCCTTCTTGCCCATCTTCTGGATAGCGGCGCGCGCCTTGTCCTCGAAGCCCGGTTCCTTGCCATACAGATGGTTGAACCGGCGTGCCAGCTCCCGGGTGATTTCCACGTGGGATAGCTGATCGGCGCCGACCGGCACCAGCCCGGCGCGGTAGATGAGGATGTCGGCGCTCATCAGCAGCGGATAGCCGAGGAAGCCATAGGTCGCCAGGTCCAGGTCACGCAGTTTTTCCTGCTGATCCTTGTAGGTCGGCACCCGCTCCAGCCAGCTCAGCGGCGTGGACATGGACAGCAGCAGGTTCAGCTCGGCGTGTTCCGGCACCTGGGACTGGATGAACATGGTCGCTGAGGTACCGCTGACGCCAGCGGCCAGCCAGTCGATCATCATGTCCCAGACGTTCTGTTCGATATCCTGCGGGGTTTCGTAGAGTGTGGTCAGCGCATGCCAGTCGGCCGCGAAGAAGAAGCACTCATATTCGTGTTGCAGCTTTACCCAGTTCTTGAGTACGCCGTGATAATGACCAAGGTGCAGGCGCCCGGTGGGACGCATGCCGGACACGACCCGGCGCTGGGATTCAACGGAACTCAAGGGAAACTCCTGATTGTCGGTGATTCATGGTGTTGGCGTTGTGCGGCTTATCATACTCTTCATCGGCCCCGGCGCCTGCATGGGACGCCGGTTGACCGTTCACTCACGGCTGACGCCGAAGGGCTCGGGGTCGCCGCGGCCGATGCGGCGCACCTCTATCTCCCCATTGAGCAGCGCCACCACGGTGGTGGGCTCGATAGTGCAGGCACCGCCATCGATGATCAGGTCCACCTGCTTGCCCAACCGCTCGCGGATATCTTCGGGGTCGGTCAACGGCAGGCTGTCGCCCGGCAGCATCAGTGTCACGCTCATCAGCGGCTCACCGAGGGCTTCGAGCATGGCCAGGGTCAGCGGATGATCGGGAATACGCAACCCGATGGTCCGGCGCTTGGGATGCAGCAGGCGCCGGGGCACCTCGGTGGTGGCGTGCAGGATGAAGGTATAGGGGCCAGGCGTGTTGTTTTTCAGCAGTCGGAAGGTGGCGTTATCCACCTTGGCGTAGACGCCGAGCTCCGAGAGGTCCCGGCAGACCAGGGTGAAGTTGTGCTTGTCATCCAACTGGCGCAGTCGCCGGATGCGCTCCAGTGCATTCTTGTCACCCAGGTGGCAACCCAGGGCATAGGCCGAGTCGGTGGGATAGGCGATCACCCCGCCGTCCCGCACCACCTCCACCGCCTGGCTGATCAGGCGCGCCTGCGGATTATCCGGATGTATCTGGAAATATTGGCTCACGGCTGCATTCTCGCTGAATTTTCCCGCAGTTTAGGGAAGAGTGCAGAGCTCGTCGAGCCGCCGATCATCACTGTCCGCCGCCAGAGAACCGCGCGTCCTGCCATATCGGCGTGCATTCAGCCGGCAAGGGGGTCATCTGACCCAGCGCCATCCAGGGCGAATCGGGGTGATGGAAGTCACTGCCGGCGCTGGCCAGGAAGCCGAATTCACTGGCCATGCGCGCCAGCACCGCCACCTGTTCCGGTGGCTGCTTGCCGTTGACCACCTCGATACCGCGGCCGCCGGCCTCGGCAAAATCCCGCAGCAGGCGGCGGATGCGTGCCCGGGTGAAGCCGTAGTGCCAGGGGTGCGCCAGTACCGCCAGGCCGCCAGCGTCGCGCAACTGGGCGACTGCGGTGGCGAGGGTCGGCCAGTGTTGCTTGATATCGCCCAGCTTGCCGGCGCCCAGCCATTTGCGGAAGGCTTCGCCGCGGTCACGCACGTAACCGGCCTCCACCATCCAGTCGGCAAAGTGCGGTCGGGCCGGTGGGCTGCCCGGATCGCTGCCCGTGGCCTGCTGCACCGCCAGCGCCCCCTCCAGCGCCCCGGGCATGCGCTTGGCCGCCAGCCGGGCGGCAATCTGCTCGGCCCGTTGCCAACGCCCGTCACGCACCCCCGCCAGCGCCTCGACCAGCGTCGGCGCCTCGCTATCAAAGCCGTAGCCCAGGATATGGATGGTGTGGCCCTGCCACTGTGCGGACAGCTCAACCCCGCTGACCCAGGCCATGCCGTGGGCCGTAGCCGCGGCCCGGGCCTCGGGCAGGCCGTCCACGCAGTCATGATCGGTGAGGGCGACCAGCTCAACGCCGGCTGCTGCCGCACGCGCCATCAGCTCGGCAGGCGCCAGGGCGCCATCCGAGGCTGTACTGTGCATGTGCAGATCCGCTAACAAGTTTGCTCCAGGGCCCGACATCAAACAGGGCCAATCGGGGAAGAATTTGGCTATTATGCCGTCTGGGCGCTGACAATGCCCAACCGAATGGCATAAGTTACCGCCCTGAGAACCTCACCCAAGGATTAGACATGTTATACGCCATCATCGCCAGTGATGCCCCCGGTACCCTCGACGCCCGCCTGGCCGCCCGCCCCGACCACCTTGCCCGCCTGCATGCGCTGCAGGACGCCGGCCGTCTGGTACTCGCCGGCCCGCATCCGGCCATCGACTCTAACGATCCGGGCAGCGCCGGTTTCACCGGCAGCCTGGTGGTTGCCGAGTTCGATTCGCTGGAACAGGCGCAGGCCTGGGCCGATCAGGACCCGTACATCGCCGCTGGCGTCTACGATCAGGTACTGGTGAAGCCATTCAAACGTGTGCTGCCGGCCTGACCGAGGAGAGCCTGAATGACCTTTCGCCCATCCCTGTTGCCGCTGCTGGCCGTCCTGCTGCTGCCCCTCCCCTTGTACGCCCAGCAGGCCGATATCGCGGTCAGCTCGCCGACGTCCACCGCCGAACAGGATATCGGCACGCTGCAGGCTGAACTGGCCAAGGTCGAAGCCGAGCGCCAGCGCCTGGCCGACGAGCTGGCCAACGCGGCTGACCATGCCGAGGTAGAACGGCTCAGTCGCCAGAACCTGGCCCTGCGTGACCGTTTGGCAGCCATGGAGGAGGTGGCCCAGCAGGCCCAGCAGGAACAGCAACGCAAATGGTTCATGGTCGGCGGTGCCACCGTCGCCGGCAGTTTGCTGCTGGGTTGGCTATTGGCGCAGCTGGGCGGTCGCCGCAAACGCAACGAGTGGCTGAATTGAACCAGGCGATCCTGATGATCGACGACGACCAGGAACTCTGCGAACTGCTGGGTTCCTGGTTGGCGGCAGAGGGCTTCACCCTGACCAGCGTGCATGATGGGCCCGCTGGCCTGGACGCGGCGCGCAACGGCAGCTTCGGCGCCATCGTCCTGGACATGATGCTGCCGGGCATGAACGGGCTGGAGGTGCTGCGCGCGCTGCGCCCCACCTGCAATACGCCCCTGTTGATGCTCAGCGCCCGGGGCGAACCGGTGGATCGCATCCTCGGCCTGGAGCTGGGCGCCGACGACTATCTGGCCAAACCCTGTGACCCGCGGGAGCTGGTAGCGCGCCTGCGGGCCCTGCTGCGGCGCGCCACACCGGCGACCGACGAAGCGCAACTACAGGTAGGCGACCTGCGCCTGGACAGTACCAGCCTGATGGCCTGGCGGGGCGAGGAGTTGCTTGCACTGACCCAGACCGAGGCCCTGATCCTGCGCGAGTTACTGGAACGGCCGGGGCAACTGATCGACCGCCAGCAATTGTCGCGCCAGGCCCTGGGCAAGCCGCTCGGCCCACATGATCGCAGCCTGGACATGCACATGAGCAATCTGCGCCGCAAACTCGGCGCCCATGGAGATGGCCGCCCGCGCATCCAGTCCATCCGCGGGCGGGGCTATCTGTACAGTTGAGGCGCTGATCTTTACACAGCCTTTACCCCGCGCCGGCCCTCGTTGACACCACCGCAACTAGACTGGATACCAATGGCCGGACCTACCGGTCATCTGCAACCCAGGAGATTACCCATGAAAAAGACACTGATGGCAGGCCTGTTCGCCCTTACCACCGCCGCAGCTTCCGTAGCACTTGCCATGCCCGGCATGGACGGTGACATGCGCAAGCATCATGACCGGCACATGGAGCGGATCGCCACCGAGCTGCAACTGACCGCGGAGCAACAGGAGCAACTGCGCGCCGTACACGAAGAGCACTTCGAGAAAATGAAGGCCCTGCATGAAGACAAGCAGGAACGCGTAGAAGCCATCCTCACCGCCGAGCAGCGCCAGAAGATGCAGGAGCTGCACGAGGAAAAGCGCGAGAAGATGAAAAAGCACATGGAGCAGCGCAAGGAGCGTAACAGCGACAAGCGCGACGCCACCAGCGCCACTGACGCCAGCTGATCCGCATGCGGCTGTTCTGGAAGGTCTTCGCCGTCCTCTGGCTCGCCACCCTGCTGGTGGGCGGCTCGGGCTTCCTGATCAGCCGCGCCTTGCAACAGGACTGGCTGCTGCTGCAGTTCCATCCCAAACTGCGGGACTTCAGCGAGCAGCTGGTCACCCTGTATGAACAGAACCCGGCCGCTGCCCAGCAGTGGCTGGAGGATCAGCGCCGCCAGCACCGGCTGCGGGCACAATTGTTCGATGCCCAGGGCCAGCGCCTGATCGAAGGCACCCTGCCCACCCTGCCGCGGTTCGACATCCCGGTTCAGGGCGAGCCGGAGCGCACCCGCCATGGGCGGCTGTTCCAGCTGGGCTGGGATTCGGCCCAGGCCCAATATCAATTGTTGTTGCACGTGCCGGCGCCGGAGCTGTTCCGCTGGCAACACACTCCCTTTGCCCTGTTCACCAATATCAGCATCGCGATGCTGTTGTTGGCGCTGGTCAGCCTGCTGCTCAGCCGTTATCTGACCGGCCCGCTGCGCAAACTGGGCGTTGCCGCCCAGGATCTGGCGCAGGGCCGCTTCGATGACCAGACCCTGGGCAACATCGGTCAGCGCCGCGACGAGATCGGCGAACTGTCCCGCCGCTTCCAGAGCATGGGCACCCGGGTGCAGAGCCTGCTCGACAGTCAGAACCAGTTGATGCGCGATATCTCCCATGAGTTGCGCTCGCCCCTGGCCCGCCTGCGCATCGGCCTGGCGCTGGGGAGCAAGCAGGGGCTGGCGGTCGGTGATCCACTCTGGACTCGGCTGGACCACGAATGCAGCCGGCTCGACAGCCTGATCGGCGATATTCTCACCCTCAGCCGGCTGGACGCCCAGGACGTGCCGCGCGAACGCGTCGACCTGGATCAACTGGTGGCCGACGTTGTGGCGGACGCCCGCTTCGCCGCCACCGACCAGCGCCTGGAAATCCAGGGGAGCACGGAGTGCCAACTCCAGGGCTGGCCCGAGCAACTGGCCAGCGCGCTGGATAATCTGCTGCGCAACGCCCTGCGCTTCTCACCCAACGGTGGACTGATCCGCGTCGCCCTGTCCAGCGGGGCCCAGGGCTGCGTCATCCGGGTGATGGACCAGGGGGCCGGTGTACCGGAGGATTGGCTCGAGCGCCTCGGCGAGCCCTTTGTGCGGGTGCCCGGCCAGCCGGCGGACAGCGGCCATGGGCTGGGCCTGGCGATTGCCCGCCGCGCGGTGGTACGCCATGGCGGCACGCTCAGTTTCAGCCAGGGTGAAACGGGCGGTCTATGCGCGCAGATCCAGCTGCCCTGCCCCCGTCAGGCCTCCGGCCAACGCTGGAAGAAGTCGCGGGAATCCATTACCGGTATTGACCTCGGCCCGCCCAGCGCCTGACCCAGATAGAGATAGGCGATGATCTTTTCGTGCGACTGCAGACCCAGGCCCTCGCGGATTATCGGATCGTAGGCCGGCTCGCCGGTTCGCCACACGGCACCCAGCCCCTGGGCGTGGGCAGCCACCAGCATGTTGCCGACGGCGACCGCGCACGACATGTCCTGCTCGAGCGCCGGCACCTTCGGATGATTCTTCGGACTGCTGATAGCCACGATGATCATCGGCGCGCGCTGCGGCAGGCTGGGCGCACGCAGCACCTCCGCTGCGTTGGGATCGCCGACCCGGGCCAGCGCCCCGGCGGCAAAGAGCTCACCCAGCCGCTCCAGCCCCTGCCCCTCCAACACGAGGAAGCGCCAGGGGCGCAGCCGGGCATGATCCGGTGCTCGCAGCGCCGCCTGGAACAGCGCTTCCAACTGATCGGCGGTGGGCGCCGGGCCCGTCAAACGCGGCTCGGAAACCCGCTTGTGCAATGCGGTCAGTGCATCCATTATCATCCACTCCAGCAAATATGATTGCCGGGATGATAACAAAACCGCTCACTGGACCCGCCCAACCATAACAACAAGGGAGAACCGCATGGCTTCCACCGATACCAACAACCAGAACCGCGAATTCAACTCCTTCGCCGAGTTCTATCCGTTCTATCTCAGCGAACACAGCAATGACACCAGCCGGCGCCTGCACTACGTGGGCAGCACCCTGGTCCTGCTGATCCTGCTCTGGGCCCTGGTCAGCGGCAATTTCTGGTGGTTGCTGGCCCTGCCGGTGGCCGGCTACGGTTTTGCCTGGGTCGGGCATTTCTTCTTCGAAAAAAATCGCCCCGCTACCTTCAAATATCCGCTGTACAGCTTTCTCGGCGATTGGGTGATGCTCAAGGACATGCTCACCGGGCGCATCCGCTTCTGAGGCGGCACATTGTCGAGTGGCCGACAGTTTGCTACACCGGCGCCGGTGTAGCATCGGCGGACAACGATAATTACCGGAGACCATGCCATGAGCGAACAGCGCGCCCGCTTCCGCGCCATGCAGGAAGGTACCGCCGAAGACTGGGGCCTTATTTCCAGCCACTTCCGCCCCTTCGCCAAGCAACTGCCAGACCGTATTCTCACCCATCTGCAACTGCTGGACGGCGACTTTGGCGGCTTTCCCATCGACCGGTTGCAGCATTCCCTGCAAACGGCCACCCGTGCGCACCGGGACGGGCGTGACGAGGAGTACGTGGTCTGCGCGCTGTTGCATGATATCGGCGACACCCTGGGCACCTACAACCACCCGGATATTGCCGCCGCCATGCTCAAGCCCTTCGTGTCTGCGGAGAATCTCTGGATGGTCGAGAAACACGGCGTGTTCCAGGGGTATTACTTCTTCCATCACCTGGGGATGGATCGCCATCTGCGCGACCAGTTCAAGGATCACCCGCTGTATCAGCGCACCGCCGAATTCTGCGCGCTGTACGACGCACCGGCCTTCGACCCCGATTACCCGACCGAGCCCCTGAGCTTTTTCGAGCCCATGCTGCGGCGGGTATTTGCCCGCCCGCGGGAGTCCATGTACGCCTGAGCTTTTCAGCGCCACACTTGCAGACTATGATCGGTCTGGCACACATCAGGCCAGGGACAGACTGATCATGACATTGGAACACCGCGTCCAACCCGTACGCCCACCTCTGGAGGGTTACTACTCCAGGGTGATGGCCTATTTCTGCGTCAGTATCATTTTCAGTGCTATCGCCTATGAACAGGGTCTGACCGTTCTCACCGGCGGCGTGATCGCCTATTCCTTGACGTACCCGCACCTGATGCGCCTGCTGGCAGAGCACGGGCGCAAATCGGGCAGGCAAAACCTTCCCCTGGTGTTGCTGGCGCTGGACGCCGTGCATGCGGGCATCTTCATCACCCTGTGCCAGTTCAGCATGATTCCCAGCCTGGTGCTGGTACTGCTCATCAGTTTTGCCAGCACCATCACCGGCGGGCCGCTGTACCTGTTCGTCGCCAGCCTGCTGACCCTGGCGGGATGCATGCTGTCGGCGGCCATCCTCACACCGGCGCCGCAGTTTGTCAGCAGCCCGCTTGTGGCGTTCACCAGCCTGGTGACCGGCGGCGCGTTCACGGTGACCATCGCGGCCTTCGTCTATCGTCAGGGTCGACGTCTGGAGCACGCCCAGCACGTGATCCGCGCCGAGCAGGCAAAAACCACGGAGCTGGCCAGTGATCTGGCCAAATATCTGTCGCCCCAGGTTTGGGAGTCGATCTTCTCCGGCAATCAGCGCGTCACCCTGGAGACCCATCGCAAGAAGCTGACGATATTCTTCTCCGATATCCGCGGCTTCACCGAGCTGGCCGAGGAAATGGAAGCCGAGGCGCTGACCGACCTGCTCAACAACTACCTCAACGAGATGGCCCGCATCGCCCTGCAGCATGGCGGCACCATCGACAAGTTCATGGGTGACAGCGTCATGGTGTTCTTCGGCGACCCGGTCAGCCGTGGTGCCAAGCAGGATGCCGAAGCCGCGGTGTCCATGGCCATCGCCATGCGCAAGCACATGAAGGTGCTGCGTCAGCAGTGGCGCAGCCAGGGCATCACCCGCCCCCTAGAAATCCGCATGGGACTGAGTACCGGTTATTGCACCGTCGGCAATTTCGGTGCCGACATGCGCATGGATTACACCATCATCGGTCGCGAGGTGAACCTGGCCAGCCGCCTGGAAAGCGCCGCCGAGGCCGGTGAGATCCTCATCCCCCACGAGACCTGGTCGCTGATCAAGGACCTGATCATGTGCCGCGACAAGGGGCGCATCGAGGTCAAGGGGTTCAGCCGCCCGGTGCAGATTTACCAGGTGGTGGGCCTGCGGCGGGACCTGGGGGCAGCGCCGACCTTCGTCGAGCACGAACTGCCGGGCTTTTCCATGTACCTGGATACCAACGGCATCCGCAACTATGACAAGGACGACATTGTCCGGGCGCTGGAGCTGGCGGCGCGCAAGTTGCGGGACAAGGTCATCATCTGAAGCTTCAAGCGGCAAGTTTCAAGCGGCAGGCTGGCCGCGCGGGTGGCGAGCCGCGGCTTGCTTCGGCCGGTTAGGCGACTTCCGGCACGCTTTGTGTCACCGGGTTAACGGCTGGGGATGGGTCGGCTTCGCTCCATTGGTACTGGGTAATGGTGCCGTCCCAGTGCTCGATCAGTGCCGTGCAGGATTCTACCCAGTCGCCGCAATTGTGATAACTGATGCCGTTCACTTCGCGGATTTCGGCGTGGTGGATATGTCCACAGACCACGCCCTGAAGGTCGCGCTTGCGGCATTCGTGGGCGAGGGCCTGCTCGAATTCACTGATGAAATTCACCGCTTTCTTCACCCGGTGCTTGAGATAGCCGGACAGTGACCAGTAGCCGTAGCCCCAGCGGCTGCGCCAGTAATTCAACCACCGGTTCAAGCGCAGGCTGAATTCGTAGGCGTGGTCGCCGAGGAAGGCCAGCCAACGGTGGCAGCGGGTAATGACATCGAACTGATCGCCGTGGATGACCAGCAGCTTCCTGCCGTCGGCGGTCTGGTGCACGGCCTCGTCCACCAGCAGGATGTTGCCGATATTGAAGGTGGCATAGCGGCGCAGGAACTCGTCGTGATTACCGGTGACGTAGGTCACCCGGGTGCCGCGCTTGCTCAGCGTCAGGAGGCGGCGGATGACATTGGTGTGGGACTGTGGCCAGTACATGCTCTTGCGCAGCCGCCAGCCATCAATGATGTCGCCAACCAGGTACAACTGGTCGCACTCATACCCGTTGAGAAAGTCTGCCAGTTTCTCCGCCTGGCAATCCCGGGTGCCCAGATGCACATCGGAAATCCAGATGGTACGCACCCGCTGCCTGCCCACTGCCGAGAAATCTTCCGCCTGAGTCATCTGTCGTTCCCCTGATCGCTGCGGTCAAGCTAGCGCCTGCAGATGTCCGCCTGATTACGCCCCGGTGACCGCCAGATGACAGCAGCCGCTGTGCTGGCTGCCGGCAGGGCAAAACCGCCGCCATGTCGTATACAATGTGTCGTCGATTCGCTCCTCCTTGCTCAACATTCAGGCTTCGCCATGTTCAGATCCATTGTCCTGTTCCTGCTGGTGCTGCTGCCGGCGCTGTCCCTGGCCCAGCCCGCCCCCTCCGCCGACGGCATCCGTACCGGTCTGGTACTGTCCGGCGGCGGCGCCCGCGGCCTGGCGCACATTGGTGTGCTCAAGCAGATCGAGGAGCTGAATATCCCAATTCATGCCATCGCCGGCACCAGCATGGGGGCAGTCATCGGCGGCCTCTACGCCGCCGGCTACAGCGCCGATGAGCTGAAGCAGATTGCGCTGGAAACCGACTGGCCCGCCGCGCTGAGCGACTCGCCCCAGCGCGAGGACATCCCCTACCGGCGCAAGCAGGACGATAGGGACTTTCTGGTCAAGCAACGACTGAGCTTCAAGGATGGCAAGCTCAGCTTCCCCCTCGGTATCCTGCAGGGCCAGAACCTCGGGCTGATATTGGAAAGCCTGCTGGTGCATACCAACGATATCGACGACTTCGACCGACTGCCGATTCCCTTCCGCGCGGTAGCCACCGATATCGCCACCGGCGATGCCGTGGTCTTCAAGAGCGGCCACCTGCCCCAGGCTATCCGCGCCAGTATCGGCCTGCCCGGCTTTTTTGCTCCGGTAATGGTCGACGGTCGCATGCTGGTGGACGGCGTGCTATCGAAGAACCTGCCGGTGGACGTGGCGCGGGAAATGGGCGTGGACCGGGTCATCGTGGTGGACATCGCCACCCCGCTGAAACCCGCCGAGGAGATGACCACCATCCTCGACATCATGGACCAGACCACCACCCTGCTGACCCGTAACAACACCCAGGAACAGCTGGCTACCCTGACCGACGCGGATATGCTGCTGCAGCCCGAACTGGGCAGTATCGCCTTCAGCAGCTTCGCCGAGGCAGATGCGGCCATCGCCGCCGGCGCCGAGAGTCTGCTGCAATCTCCGGCCCTGCATGCTTTCGCCCGTCCGGCCAGCCTGCAACAGCCGGGCGGCAACCTGGCCAGCAACCGCCCCCACCGCCAACCGATCATCCATGACATCCAGGTGATCAACAGCGGCAAGGTGGCCGACCAGGTGGTGCGCAGCATGGTCCGCCAGGAGCTTGGGGAACCGCTGAATCCCAGCCACCTGGCCAAGGACATGGGCACCATCTACGGCACCGACTACTTCAGCCAGGTGAATTACGAGATTCTCCACGAAGGCGACCGCAACACCCTGCTGATCCGCACCAGCGGGCGGGAAACCGGCACCGATTACCTGCGCCTGGGACTGAACCTGGTGGACGATTTCGAGGGTGGCAGCCAGTTCACCATCGGCGCCAGCTTCCGGGTCAATGGCGTCAACCCGCTGGGCGCCGAGTGGCTGACCCGCCTGCAACTGGGGGAACACCAGCAGCTGTACAGCGAGTTCTACCAACCGCTGGACTACGGTTCCCGTTATTTCCTGGCGCCCTTCATCGATGCCGAAGCCCGTAACGTCGAGGTCATCATGGACAACGACCCGGTCGCCGACTATCGCCAGCAGCGCTATGGGACGGGTATCAATTTCGGCCGGCAGATCGCCAACAACGGTGAGGTGCGGTTTGGGCTGTCGCGGTACTGGGGCGAATCCGAGATCCGCGTGGGCGACCCCGAGCAGCCCACCCTCGATTTCGACGAAGCCTTCTATTCCCTGCAGGTTGATCGCGACACCCTGGATAACGTCAACTTCCCCCGCGCCGGCGATGCGGCGCGCATCCTCTGGCGCCACTCCGAACCGGATCTGGGCGCCGATGAACGCTACCAGCAACTGGAAATACGGGCCAACAAGGCCTTTGCCTTCGGGGCCAACAGCTTCCAGATCGGCGCCTCCCTCGGGCGCACCGACAGTGACGTCGACGTGGCCCAGAGCAGCTTCCTGCTCGGCGGCCTCGGCGAGTTCTCCGGCTTCCGCGAAAATGGCGTCGCCGGGCAGAACTACAACCTGGCGCGGGTGGTCTATTATCGCCAGCTCAATCCCGGCAGCACGCCCCTGACCATGCCCATCTACCTGGGCGGCACCCTGGAGTATGGCCGGGTCTACAACAAGGGTGACGAGGCGCTGGACACGGGCTATATGGGCGCCGGCAGCCTGTTGCTGGGCATGGACACCTTCCTCGGCCCACTATTCTTCGGCGTGGGTGCCAACGAACAGGGCGAGCGGGCGCTGTATATGAATTTGGGGCAGACGTTCTAGCCGCTACGGCAACGCTGTTTATCTGGGGGATGGCCCATTTGCTGGGTGCGTGCGAGGACAGGCTGGCCTACAGGTTTGTGCCGACACGCCGTGAATACGTCCCTGTAGGCCAGCCCGCCCGTCCAGTCCGTTCAGTTGCTCGGCACATCCGTTATATTTCCGGACGGCCCCTTCCGGTCAGCCGCTGATCTCCAGCACCAGCGCGGCGCGAATGCACTGCAACACGCCCTCTTCCACCGGTTCATCCAGCTCCTGCGCTACGGTGCGTACGCCGGGCAGGTCTTCTTCCGCTTCGTTGAGAAACAGGTCCTGGACGCGTTCCAGCTGGCCTGGCGGCAGGTCAATGGCCTGATGCAGTTCGATCTGGCCGGTACTGATCGCCTGGGCCAGCTTCTGGTATACCTGGCGGATCGGCAGACCGGTCTGCCGGGCGATCTGCTGCGCTTCCATGCCCGCCTGGGCCAGGGCCTGGACTTCATGGGCCTGGTGGACCGGCGCTGGCGATGGGCTGTCGCCGTCATCCAGCAGTACCTGCAGGAAATCCGCGCCGTAGCGCTCCAGCTTGTGTGCCCCGATACCGCTGACCAGCGCCATGTCCTGCAGGGTGGTGGGCCGCTGCCGCAACATGTCCACCAGCGTCGAGTCGGCGAATACCACATAGGGCGGTACGCCGTGGGCTTCGGCCAGGCGCTTGCGCAGCGCGCGCAGGTTTTCCCACAGCGCCTTGTCCGCCTCGGCAATCACCGGCTTGTCGCTCGACCGTCCGGGAATGGATGTGGAGCGGGACACGTCCTTGCGCAGGGCCAGGGACTCCTCGCCGCGGAGCAGCGGGCGGCAACTGTCCGACAGGCGCAGGCTGCCGAAGCCATCGAGATCGATTTCCGCCAGGCCGCGGGCAATCAACTGGCGGAATACCGAACGCCAATCCTGCTCGCTCAGCTTCTTGCCGATACCGTAGGTGGACAGGTGCTGGTGACCAGCAGTGCGGATCTTCTCGTTGTCCCGGCCGAGCAGGATATCCACCAGGTGCCCCACGCCATAGCGCTGGCCGCTGCGATAGATGGTCGATAGTGCCATGCGCGCGGCTTCACTGCCGTCCCAGGTCGCCACGGGCTCCTGGCAGTTGTCGCAATTGCCACAGGGCTCCTCGAGGATGTCGCCGAAGTAGCCCAGCAGCGACTGGCGTCGACAGGTCGTGATCTCGCATAGCGCGAGCATGGCATCGAGCTTGTGCCGCTCAATACGCTTGTGCCGTTCGTCGCCCTCGGAATTGGCCATGATCTGGTTGAGCATGAGTACGTCCTGCAGGCCGTAGGCCATCCAGGCATCCGCCGGCAGGCCATCACGACCGGCGCGACCGGTTTCCTGGTAGTAGGCCTCAATGCTCTTGGGCAGGTCCAGGTGGGCGACGAAGCGCACATTGGATTTATCGATCCCCATGCCGAAGGCGATGGTCGCCACCATGATCAGCCCCTCTTCGTTGAGGAAGCGCTTCTGGTTGCTGGCCCGCAGTTCCGCGGACAGCCCGGCGTGGTAGGGCAACGCCGGCCAACCCTGGTCGCTGAGCCATTGGGCGGTGTCCTCGACCTTCTTTCGCGACAGGCAGTAGACGATGCCGGCATTGCCGCGCTGGCCCTTGAGGAACTCCTGCAGCTGCTGACGCGGGCGGTCCTTGGGCACGATGCGGTAGAAGATATTCGGCCGATCGAAGCCGGAAACGAAACGACGCGCCTGCTCCAGTCGCAGCCGCTGGGCGATTTCCTCCCGGGTGCGCTCATCCGCGGTGGCCGTGAGCGCCATGCGCGGCGCGCCCGGGAACAGTTCCGCCAGCTGACCCATTTGCAGGTATTCCGGACGGAAGTCATGCCCCCACTGGGACACGCAGTGCGCCTCGTCGATGGCGAACAGGGCGATCTCGAGGTTCTGCAGAAAATGCAGGGTGCGCGGCTGGAGCAGGCGCTCCGGTGCCAGGTAGAGAAAATCCAGCTCGCCCTGGCGCAGCCGCTCGGCGATGTCGCGGCGGCCCGCCTCATCCAGGGTGGAGTTCAGTGCCGCGGCACGCAGGCCCAATTCATTGAGTGTGGCGACCTGGTCATCCATCAGCGCGATCAGTGGCGACACCACCACCGTGAGACCGTCGCGCAGCAGCCCCGGAATCTGGTAACACAGCGACTTGCCGCCGCCGGTGGGCATCAGGACCAGCGCGTCTCCGCCCGTCGCCACCTGATCAATGATGTCAGCCTGCTGCCCACGAAATTCGCCGTAGCCGAAAATGTCCCGCAGCCGCTGTAAGGCTTGCTCGCGCATGATTCTCCTTGCATGATTGCAGTCGGGCGGCCGCTATCGGCCTGGAAACGGCCGATTATATCAGCCCGGGTGAGATTCGCCGTGGTGAGCTTCGAGTATTGCCAATGCTTTGGCAAATATCCGGCCACGTGCGTACAATGCTGACCATTATCCATGATGAGGTGTGCCATGTCCTTCGCCGACCAACTCGAGCGCCTGCAGCAGTTTCTCGATGCTGACGATCTGCACGATGAAGCTCTCGATTACCTTGCCGGGCATGGTTATCTGACCGCCCTGTCCATCAGCCCGGTTGAGGTGCCCGAACAGGAATGGATGTTCGAGCTCTTTGCCGAAGAGCCGAAGTACACCGACGACGCCCAGAAGACCGATATCGAAAACACCCTGCGTGAGCTCAAGGCGTTGATCGAACGTATCCTGGCCAGCGATGAAGACCTGGAGCCGCCGTGTGAGCTGACGCTGGGTGACGAACCTGACCTGTCCGATCTGCGCAGCTGGTGCGTGGGCTTCCTGGAAGGCGTGTTCCTCCGCGAGGAAGACTGGTTCGCCCAGGATGAGGAAACCGTCAGCGAGCTGCTGCTGCCGATCATGGTCGGTTCCGGCCTGTTCGAGGACCAGCCGGAATTCGCCGAGATTGCCAAGGATGAGGAAATGGTCCAGGACATGCTCGACCATATCCCCGATGTGCTGACCCAGCTCTACCTGCTGTTCCAGGCTCCGGAAGAAAAGGCCCGGCCGGCCCTGCTCGACCCGCGTCACTGATCGGCGCCGCAGAAAAGCCCCGCCCTGCCACCCGGCACGGCGGGGCTTTTTTTCGTTCAGGCGCTCTCCGCGCCCCCGGTCGTCTCCCCCGCCGCCACCCAACGGGCCAGCAAGGAAACTACCCGGTCAACCGGCTGATAGCCATTGCAAAGCAGCGCCAGCATACCGTTACGCTCGGCCAGCAAGGTTGGAAAACCGCTGATCCCCAGCCCCCCAGCCCAGGCAAAGTCGCCCGCCACCTCGGCATGGGCAGCTGCGCTGACGAAGGCCGCCTGGAATGCCTCCCGGGCAAAGCCCACGCGCTCCGCCAGATTGAGCAATGCAGACCCCTGGGTCACGTCCATCGCCTGGGTGTAGAACGCCTCCTGCACCAGCCTGACCAGCGGCCAGGCCCGCGCCGCGTCCAGCTGCCGGGCGACCACCAATGCCCGGCAAGCCGGCTCGGTGTTGTAGATGAAGCCGGCCGGTAACGCATCCGGGGTCAACAACGGTTGTCCGCTGACTTCGCCGACGGCCGACCAGTGCTCGGCCAAGGCCCGCCGGGTGCTGTCCTGCAGCGGGTCGGTGACCCCGGGGCGCAGGCCACCGGCGACCAGGTGCAGCGGCAAGCCGGGGAAGGCCTGCCCGATGGCGTCGACAACCGGGGCGAAACCCCAGCACCAGGAACACATGGGGTCCATCACATAGATCAGGCGCTGGGACATGGGTCCGCCTTGTTCAGGTTGGATTATTTGGCGTTGGGCGTTGCCAGTTCCTGCGGCAGACCGATGGGGTGCGGCTGGTTGCGCACCTTGGCCAGTTGGATCTGCCGCTGGCGCTCCTCGGCGCGGCGCCGGGTTTTCTCCGGCAGGCTAGCATAGCAGTGCGGGCAGCTGATGCCTTCTTCGTACTGCGGCGAGGCCATGTCTTCGGCCGACACCGGATGGCGACAGGCGTGGCACTGGTCGAAGGAGCCCGGTGCCAGGTCATGGCGTACGGTAACGCGGTTATCGAACACGAAGCACTCGCCGTTCCACTTGCTCTGCTCGGCCGGCACTTCCTCGAAGTATTTGAGAATGCCGCCCTTGAGGTGGTACACCTCATCGAAACCTTCCTTGAGCATGAAGCTGGACGCCTTCTCGCAGCGGATGCCGCCCGTGCAGAACATCGCGACCTTCTTGTGCTTCTGCGGATCGAACTGCTGGCGCACGTACTCGGGGAATTCACGGAAGGACTTGGTCTGCGGGTCGATGGCCCCTTCGAAGGTACCGATCGACACCTCATAGTCATTACGGGTGTCGATCAGCAGCACTTCCGGGTCGCTGATCAGGTCATTCCAGTCCTTCGGCTCAACATAGGTGCCCACCTTCTCGTTGGGGCTGATGCCAGGAATGCCGATGGTGACGATTTCCTTCTTGAGCTTGACCTTGGTGCGGTAGAAGGGCATTTCTTCGCAGTAGGACTCCTTCCAGTCCAGATCGCTCAGGCGCGGGTCGCGGCGCAACCAGTCCAGCAGCGCGGCGGTGCCTTCCCGGCTGCCCGCCACGGTGCCATTGATCCCTTCCAGCGCCAGCAACAGTGTGCCCTTGACGCCGTTGGCGGTCATGGTATCCAGCAGGGGCTGACGCAGGGCTTCGAAATCTTCCAGGGTGACGAACTTGTACAGTGCCACCACGACAATATTGGACATGCGGTTCCTCTTTTCGGTAATCGCCCACGTAAAGGGCGCACTTTGGGGGCGCAAGTCTAACAAAGTTGCCGGCCGACCGGCAGGCAGATTATCGGCCGCCGCCCAGGCAGTCGGGTGAGGTCGGCGCCAGGCCACTGGCCTGCCACTCGGCGGGGGTATAGGTGTGCAGGGCCAGCGCATGGATCTGCTGCATCAGGTTGCCCACTGCACGGTAGACCGCCTGGTGGCGCTTTACCGCGTTCAGCCCCTCGAACTCGTCACTGACGATCACCAGCTTGAAATGCGACTCCGAACCGGGCGGCACGGCGTGCATATAGCTCTCGTTAACCAGTTCCAGATGAACCGGGGCCAGGCTCTGTAACGCCTGTTCCAATGCTGCCTGGGTGGTGCTCATGGCTTGTCTCCTTGGTTGATGGCGCCATTGTATCGAGGTCCTCGGCCCCGGTCAGCCACCGGCCGCCCGGGCTAACGCAACCCCGCCTGCTGCTGCTCGAGCTCCGCCTCCATCTCCGTCACCAGCCGCTCCAACTGCGGCGAGACCTGTTGCTCGACCCGCTCCCGGGTGATGGCCATGGAATCCCGGGTCAGCTCCGGCAGATGCTGCATCAGCTTGCTGCCCGCGGGCGAGCTGTAGAATGCCGCCAGTTGCTTGAATTCCGCCTCGGTGAACACCGGTGTATAGAGCTCGATGAGCTCGTCACGGATGGCCTCCCAGCTGAGCTGCGCGTCCAGTACCTTGCGCGCTTGCTGCTGGTAATCGTTGAGGATCGCCTCGTACTGCCGGGAGCCTCCTGCCTGACCGAAACGGGCAGTCAGCGCCTGCTCGACCTGGGTGTACACAGGCGCGGTCATGCCTTCGGCATTGGCGAGCTTGAGGAAGCGTTCGGCCGCAGCCCGGTGCGACCCTTCATCAGCCTGGGCCGTGGCGGCCAGGAACCCGCAGCAAATCATGAAGGCCGGTAGCAGACGCATGGCAGGAACTCCGGTGGGTGAATGGGCACCTATACTGGCAGGTCAGAAATCCATCAGCAATGAGGGTCATTATGAATACGCGTACCGAATCGGACAGCATGGGCGGCATTGAAGTGCCGGCAGATCGCTACTGGGGAGCCCAGACCCAGCGCTCCCTGCAACACTTCGCGATTGGCGAGGAGCGTATTCCGCTGGCCGTGGTCCATGCCCTGGCGCTGATCAAGAAGGCCGCGGCGCGGACCAACCAGCAGCTGGGCAATCTGGAGCCGGCGATGGTCGAGCTGATCTGCCGCGCCGCCGATGAGGTCATCGCGGGGAAACTGGACGATCACTTCCCCCTGTCCGTCTGGCAGACCGGCAGCGGCACCCAGAGCAACATGAATATCAACGAGGTGATCGCTAATCGTGCCAATGAGCTGGCCGGCCAGCCGCGGGGCGGCAAGTCCCCGGTGCACCCGAACGACCACGTCAACCGCTCCCAGAGCTCCAACGATACCTTCCCCAGCGCCATGCATGTGGCTGCCGCCACCCAGGTCCACCAACAGCTGCTGCCCGCGGTGCAGGCGCTGCGCGACAGTCTCGACGAGCAGGCCCAGCGCCACGCGGACCTGATCAAGATCGGCCGCACCCACCTGATGGATGCGACCCCGGTGACCTTCGGCCAGGAGCTCTCAGCTTTCGTGGCCCAGCTGGATATGGGGATCAGAGCAGTGGAACAGGCGCTGCCGGAGGTGTACGCACTGGCCCAGGGCGGCACCGCCGTCGGCACCGGCCTGAATACCCCGCCGCGTTTTGCCAGTGTGCTGGCAGCGGAAGTCGCCACGCTCAGCGGCCTGCCCTTTACCAGCGCCGCCAACAAGTTTGCCGCCTTGAGCGGCCACGAACCCCTGGTGCAACTGCATGGTGCCTGCCGGCAATTGGCGGTGACCCTGATGAAGCTGGCCAACGACCTGCGCCTGCTCGGCAGCGGCCCGCGCGCCGGCCTGGCCGAGGTGCGGTTGCCCGCCAACGAACCGGGCAGTTCGATCATGCCCGGCAAGGTCAACCCGACGCAGTGCGAGGCGCTGTCGATGATCG
The DNA here is from genome assembly GCF_000939975.1 of Pseudomonas saudimassiliensis. GTDB lineage: Bacteria > Pseudomonadota > Gammaproteobacteria > Pseudomonadales > Pseudomonadaceae > Halopseudomonas > Halopseudomonas saudimassiliensis. The sequence goes on from NZ_LK391969.1 coordinate 527,472, forward strand.
CCTGCCAGGTCATGGGCAACGACGTGACCCTGGGCATGGCAGCCAGCTACGGGCAGCTGCAGTTGAACGTCTTCAAGCCCGTCATCATCCATACCCTGCTGCAATCGGTGCGCCTGCTGACCGATGGCTGCAACAGCTTCCGCGAACATTGCGTGGTCGGCATGCAGCCCGATGCCCAACGCATGCGCGAGCATCTGGACAACAGCCTCATGCTGGTAACCGCGCTCAATCCGGTGATCGGCTACGACAAGGCGGCGGACATTGCCAAGAAGGCCTACGCAGAAGGCACTTCGCTACGCCAGGCGGCGCTGGCGCTGGGCTACCTGGATGAAGAGGCATTCGACCAGGCGGTCCAGCCCCAGGCGATGCTGGGGGACTGGGCGCCGAGATCCTGAGCAGCGAGCGCACCGGGTCCTGCGGTGCGGCCCGGACCGCTACTCCAGGGGCGGACTGATCGTTAACCGGCGCAGGCGCCGGTCCTTCAGCTTCTGCAACAGGCTGGGGGCCAGCGCGATGAGCGCCGAACCAGCGACCACCAGCAGCGCCCCCAGGTAGGCCAGGCTGTTCAGCAGTTCCGGCTTGATCACCGCCGGCCACAGCATCGAGCCCAGGGCCACCAGGGCGAAGGTGAACAGTGGCGTGGTCGCCACCGTCGCGCCGACCCGGGACGCCTCCCAGTGCACCAGGGCCTCGGCAAAGGCGCCGTAGGCGACCAGCGTATTGAGGCAGCAACCCAGCAGCAGCCATAGCTGCAGCTGGTTGAGCTGTAGTATCTGGCTCGGCGTCGCCAGCGGTGCCAGCAACACGGCGCAGGCCAGGTAGATGACCATCATGATGGTCACCGAGGACCAGATGGTCAGCAACTGCTTTTGCGCAAGCCCATAGAGCGCCCAGGCAAAGGCTGCCGCCAGGGTAATCAGGATGCCCAGGGTGTAGTCGCTAAGTTGGGTAAATAATTCCACCAGACGCTGATTGAAAAACAAACCGAAGCCACCCAGCAGGATCACCAGGCCCAGCAACTGGCCGATACCGAAACGCTCCCGGAAGACCAGCATACTGCCCAGCATCAGCATGATCGGCGCGATCTGGATCATCAACTGCATGGTGCCAGGCGTCAGGCGATCCAGCGCCAGCACATACAACACATAGTTGCAGGCCAGCCCGAGTACGGCGACCAACAGCAGCCCGCGGTTCTGCGTCGACAGCGCCCGGACCGAGGGCAACCGCCGCCGCACACCCAGCCACGCCAGCAATACCAGGCCGGACGAGAGCATCCGGTACCAGGAAACCGTGAAGGCATCCATGCCATTGAGCACTTCCTTGAGCATGATGGGCAGCACACCCCAGAGGGTGGTGGTGGTCAACGCCAACAGGAATCCGTACAGCCAGCGGCCGGATGCGACGTGCATGTGTGTTCTCGGAGAAGGGACTGGGAAGGCGGCTATTGTAGAGCGCGGCGGGAGCGGATGGATAGGCGGCCTCCGGATTTTGACAGCCGTTCGAAATTGGTAGCGATGAATATGTAACCAATTGATCTAACAGTGCGTCTGAGCTGATCTACCATGGAATTATATAAATCCGGTAGAACGTTGCGGCAGGCTCGCCGCCTCCTTACACTGGTCAGGTCGCCTTATCCGGCGCAGCCAGCTGGGCAACCTACAAGGAAGCCCGGCACCAAAAAAATAAAAGGTGTTGCTATGAAATTTGATCTCAAGGGCAAATTGCCCAGCGTCGCTCTGGTTTTTCTCGCCACTTGGCTGTTGTTGATCCTGCCCAATATGGGGTGATGGCTTTTCGCGATACAATCAGCGGCTTCAGTTTGTGCCGGAGCCACCGTGAAACCCTCGCCACCCTTTGCCGATTTGAGCTGGTCCGCTGACGGGCAGCCGTTTTCCACCCAGTTCGGTGATGTCTATTTCTCCCGTGAATCAGGGCTGGAGGAAACGCGACATGTTTTCCTGCACCATAACAATCTGCCGCAACGCTGGGCTGCGCTGCCCCCAGGCGCCCGTTTCTGCATCTGCGAAACCGGATTCGGCACCGGCCTGAACTTTCTTTGTGGCTGGCAATTGTGGGACCAGCTCGCGCCGGCTGATGCCTGCCTGCATTTCATCAGCACCGAAAAGTATCCCTTGAGCACGAATGATCTGCGCCGCGCCCTGGCGCTATGGCCCGAACTGCAGCCCTGGGCTGAGCAGTTGCTGGACCATTACAGTGACCTTGCCCCCGGCTGGCAGCGCTTCTCCCTCGCCGGTGGCCGCGTCACCCTGACCCTGCTGGTGGGTGATCTGCTGGATACCCTGCCCCAGCTGGACGCCGTGGTCGACGCCTGGTTTCTCGATGGCTTTGCTCCGGCCAAGAACCCGGACATGTGGCAACCTGCGCTCTACCACGAGATGGCCCGCCAGTCCCATACGGGCACTACGGTGGCGACCTTCACCAGTGTGGGCGAGGTGCGCCGCGGGTTGCAGGCGGCGGGGTTCACTATGGGCAAGGTCAAGGGTTACGGTCGCAAGCGAGAGATGCTCGCGGGCGTGCTGGAGCAGCCGCCGGCGACGGACTGGCAGGCGCCCTGGTATCAGCGCCCGACGGTTGGCGAAAGGGCGCGCAGTGCCGTGATCATCGGCGCTGGCCTGGCTGGCTGCAGTACGGCCTTCGCCCTCGCCCGCCGCGGCTGGCAGGTGACCGTCCTCGAGCGCCATGATCGTCCCGCGGCCGAGGCCTCGGGCAACCCCCAGGGCATTCTCTATACCAAGTTGTCGCCCCACCAGCCGCCCCTCTCGCGCTTCGTGCAGGCCAGTTACGCCTACAGTTTGCGAGTGCTGAACGAGATACTGATGCAGGGTGAGAGCACCTGGTCGCCCTGTGGTGTGCTGCAGCTCAGCTGCGATGAGAAGGAGGCGGCGCGCCACCGGCAGCTCGGCGAGCAGGGTTACCCGGAGCGCTTCCTGCACAGCGTCGATGCGGACCAGGCCAGTGCCCTGGCGGGCTTCCAGCTGCAGCGGCCCGGCCTGTTCTTCCCGGGCGCTGGCTGGGCCAGCCCGCCGACCTTCTGCCAGGCGCTGCTTCAGCACCCGAATATCCGCCTGCTGACCGACAGCCCCGTAGCGACCCTGGAACGCGAAGCAGGCCACTGGCACGCCCGTGACGATGCCGGCCAGACCATCGCCAGCGCCGCCGTGGCGGTCGTCTGCAGCGCCGCGGACAGCTTGCGGTTCAGCCAGACCCAGCATCTGCCGCTGAAAGCCATTCGCGGGCAGATCACCCATCTGCCCGCCACCGATGCCAGCCTGACGCTGAAATCGGTGCTTTGCGCCGAAGGCTACATTTCCCCGGCGCGGGAGGGAGAGCACCATCTGGGCGCGAGCTTCCGCTTCGATCGGCTGGATACCCAGCCGAGCACCGAAGAAAACCTATCGAACCTGGACATCCTCGACCAGCTGTCGCCGGCCCTCGGCGAGGCGCTACAGGCCAGACAACACGATCCGGCGCAGTTGCAGGCCCGTGCCGCCCTGCGTTGCACCTCACCCGATTACCTACCGCTGATCGGTCCGGTGGCGGCAGCTGACGCTTTCCGGAAGGATTATGCGGTGCTCGCCAAGGATGCCTCCCGGCAACCCGAGACCCCGCCCCGCTGGCATAAGGATCTGTACGTGAATACCGCCCATGGTTCCCGCGGTCTGGTTACCTGCCCGCTGAGCGGCGAGCTGATTGCCGCCTGGGCGGACAATGAGCCCCTGCCCCTGCCCCGGGAGCTGGCCGAGGCGGTGCATCCGAACCGCTTCCTGCTGCGGCAATTGGTCAGGGGCCAGGCCTGAGTTTCAGGCCAGTAGCATCCGGGTGCCGTCCCACAGCAGCTTGCAGCCGGTGACGAACAGGAAGATGTAGCACAGCCGATAGATCAACTCCTGGTTGCTGCGCTGCAGCAGCCAGAAACCCATGCGAATGCCGATGGGCGCCAGCGGCAGCAGCACCAGGGCGGTCAGCAACTTGCTGGTATCAAACTGGCCCAGCTGGATATAGGCGGGCACCTTGGCCAGGTTAACCACCGCAAAGAACACCGCGATGGTGCCCATCAACACAGTCTTATCGAGCTTCTGCGGCAGCAGGTAGATATTGATCGGCGGCCCGCCGGCATGGATGCCGAAACTGGTGAAGCCCGCCACCGCACCCCAGAATCCCCCGCGCCAGGCACTGACCCCGCGTGGCGGGGGCTCGCCCTTGCGCAGCCAGATATTCAGGGTGAACACCACGGCGATAATGCCAACCATCAAGCGAATATGGGCGTCGCTCATCCAGCGGAAGGTGAGCCAGGCGAGCACGGTGCCGACCAGCGCGGCGGGGATGATGATCTTCAGGTTGGGGCCGCTCCAGCGGCCGCGGAAGGTCCGCAGCGCGACCAGGTCCATGGTGCAGAGGATCGGCAGCAGGATGGCCGCCGCCTGCTGGGGCGGCATGACCAGGGACATCAAGGGGACGGACAGGATAGCGATATTGCCGCCGAAGCCGCCCTTGGCGATCCCGTACAGCAGCACCGCGGGAATGGCACACAGATAGAACAGGGGATCGGTAATCATCGGAATCCATCATCTCGACAAAGGGGGGCAGTGTATCATTGACCTCCCACGGCACAGTCATCAGGAAGTAGACATCATGCTGATCCCCCATACTCTGCTCGACCCCGAGATATTCCAGCGCATGCTCGAGGACTTCGTCACCCGTGACGGCACCGATAACGGCTACGACGCGACACTGGAGCAGCGGGTAGAACGCCTGCGGCGGCTGATCGAGCGTGGCGAGGTACTGATCGTATTCCATCCGGAGACCGGCGATACCAGCCTGAGCCATCGGCGGGACGTGCCCCCGGAGTTGCTGCGCGAGGCCAGCGACGACTGACGTCCGCTGCTACCGCTTGCCGCAGCGCCGCCATGGCGCTTGGAGGATGCGAAGCGAAGGTCTAAGATAGGGTCTTTACGCCCTTAGCGGGTTCGACGAGGTTAATGATGAAATTGCGCTCCCCCCTGATGTTTGCCGCCCTGCTGGGTTTTGCTGCCACCGCATCGGCCCAGGCCGTTATCTGCACCCCGGAAGAAGCTCTGAAGAAGGCGGAAGAAACCGCTGTGACCATCAACCGCATCGCCGCCGGCGACCCGGCCAAGGCCGAGCGGATGCACGAACAACTCAAGGCACTGCAAGAGCGCGATCCGACCCAGAGCCATCATGGCGCCTGCGAGGCCTACGACCGCGTCATCAAGGAATTGGAGCGTCAGGACACCAACGCCAGCTGAGGGCGTCCAGGCCCAGCCTGGACAGCAGCAGGTCAGCCAGCCGCACCGGCAGAGAAAGCCTCAGCCGGCGGGCTAGCCAGTTTTAGCTGATGAGCGTCCGCCCGGCCAGGGCATGGGCCAGGGTGCCGCCATCAATGAACTCCAGCTCACCGCCCAGCGGTACACCATGGGCAATCCGCGACACCTTGATCCCCAGGGGCTTGAGCAGCCCGGCAATATAGTGCGCTGTGGCCTCCCCTTCCACCGTCGGGTTGGTCGCCAGGATCACCTCGCTCACCGCGCTGCCCTCAACCCGCTCCAGCAGCGCCGGAATGCCGATCTCCTCCGGCCCCAATCCATCGATGGGGGACAGGTGCCCCTTGAGCACGAAGTACCGCCCACGAAAGCTGCCGGCCATTTCCACTGCCCAGACATCGGCCGGGCTCTGCAATACACACAGCAGCCCGTCCTCACGGCGCGGGTCGGTACAGAGATCGCAGACTTCGGTTTCGCTCAGGGTGCGGCAGCGGCGGCAGTAACCTACCCCTTCCATCGCCGACTCCAGCGCATGGGCAAGGTGGCGCCCGGCCTCACGATCCCGCTCCAGCAGGTTCAATGCCATGCGCTGGGCGGTTTTCGGGCCGACGCCCGGCAGCCCGCGCAGGGCATCAATCAACTGGCGAATCAGGGGACTGAAACTCATACCGTGTGCGATCTCACTCAGAAAGGCATCTTGAAGCCGTCGGGCAGGTTCATGCCCGCGGTCAGGCCAGCCATCTTTTCCTGATTCTGCTGTTCCAGCTTGCGCACCGCATCGTTGAATGCCGCGGCGATCAGGTCTTCAAGCACTTCCTTGTCTTCGCCCATCAGGCTGTCATCAATATTGACGCGGCGCACGTCATGGCGGCCGGTCATGACCACCGACACCAAGCCGGCGCCGGATTGCCCGGTGACCTCGGCGTTGGCCAGCTCTTCCTGCATCTTCTGCATTTTTTCCTGCATTTGCTGGGCCTGCTTCATCAGGCCTGCCATGCCACCTTTCATCATGGTCGTTTCCTCAAAAAAATAGGTTCAAGCATCAAGCGGGCGAATACTGTCATCACAGATATGCGCCGCAAAGTCATTGATCAGCGCCTGCACCAGCGGGTCGCTGTGGATGTTCGCCTCAGCTTCCCGCTGCCGAGCTACCCGACGCCGCGCCGCGGCCACCGCCGGGGTTTCCTGGGTCGGGGCCTGGACCTCGACAACCAGGGTAATCGGCTGGCCCTGCAGCTCAGCAATCGCCTTTTCCAGGCGCAGCCGATGATTTTCGTTGTACAACGCGCTGTGGCCCGGGTCCAGGTGCAGCTGCCAGACGGCAGCATCGGCGGCCACCAACTGGCAGTGGGCGGCAATGCTCTGGGTCAGGCCTGCCACGCCGAGCTGCGGATACATGTCCAGCCATTGGGCTGCCAGCCCGGTAGCGGGCGGCAGGTCACTGAAGTCATCAGCAGCCTCACCCGGGGCAGCCGACGATTCATCGGCAGCCGCATCCCAATCGCTGAGGAAGTCGCTGACATCCAACTCTTCGCCACCGTGATCGTCGGGATTGAAGCCGTCATCCGGCGGCGCATCCTGCAGCCATTCAGGGGGTTCTTCCCCATCTGTGGGCGCAGGCGTAACCGGCTGGGCGTCAACCGCAGGCGCCGGAGTGGCCGGAGTGGACGTTGATTCGGTGTGTTTGACGGCTGGCGTCGGTGCCGCTGCGGCTGGTTGTGCAAGCGGCTCAGGCGCCACTGGGGCAGCAGCAACCTGCGGAACCGCTTCGGGCCGGGGAGTCGCAACAGGCGCGGTTACCGATGCAGCCGAGGTGGTAGGCCTGGCGGTGTCGGAATCAGCTGCGGCCTGGCTGATCCCCGGGGTCTTTCCCGGGGCGCCATTCGCGGCCGGTGTCGTATTCGGCTGGCTAGCCACCAGCCCGGGCGGCGCGGCATTGCCGGCATGCTGCAGGGTGCCAGGTCGAAACGCCAGCATGCGCAGCAGCGCCATCTCGAAGCCGCCCCGCGGGTCCGGCGCCAGCGGCAGGTCGCGACGACCATGCAACGCCAATTGATAGAACAACTGGACATCCTCGGCGCTGACCTGGCCAGCCAGCGCCAGTACCCGCTCCTGGTCTCCCAGGCTGTTGTCCGCGGCTTCCGGCAGCACCTGGGCGATGGCCACGCGCTGCAGGGTCGAGATCAGCTCGGCCAGCACGCCGGCAAAATCGGCGCCCTGCTCCGCCAGTTCGGTTACCGCCGCGAGCAAGGCCCGCGCGTCGCCAGCAGCCAGCGCCTGCAGCAGGCCGAACACCTGACCATGGTCGATGGTGCCGAGCATGCTGCGCACCTCGGCAGCCTGCAACTGGCCGTTACCGAAGGCAATGGCCTGGTCGGTCAGGCTCAAGCCGTCGCGCATGGAGCCGTCGGCGGCCCGGCCGAGCAACCACAGCGACTCGTCATCGAAGGGGACCTGCTCCTCTGCCAGCACATGACGCAGATGCTCAACCACCTTCTCGGGCAGCATGTTCTTCAGTGAGAACTGCAGGCAGCGCGACAATATGGTGACCGGCAGCTTTTGCGGATCGGTCGTCGCCAGCAGGAACTTGACATGAGCCGGCGGCTCTTCCAGGGTCTTCAACAGGGCGTTGAAACTGTGGCTGGAGAGCATGTGGACTTCGTCAATGAGATACACCTTGAAGCGCCCGCGCGATGGCGCGTACTGGACGTTGTCCAGCAGCTCGCGGGTATCTTCGACCTTGGTACGACTGGCGGCGTCGACCTCGATCAGGTCAACGAATCGGCCCTCATCGATTTCTCGGCAAGCCGAGCAGGTACCGCAGGGCTCCGAACTGACGCCCGCCTCGCAGTTCAGGCACTTGGCCAGAATACGCGCGATGGTGGTCTTGCCGACCCCGCGAGTGCCGGTGAACAGATAGGCATGATGCAGGCGATTGTGATCCAGCGCATTGATCAGCGCCTGCAGCACGTGGGTCTGGCCGACCATTTCACGGAACAGGCGCGGACGCCATTTGCGGGCTAATACCTGGTAACTCATCGAGGGGCTGCTATCCGGTGTCATTGGCGAGCAGCTACTTTACCTTAAAGCGCCCAATCAATGCGAGATTCGCGCCCGCGGGCGTCGCGTGCCCAAGGGTGGGGAAACGGCTGACGGGCCGGCTGACGGCGGGCCGCTGTCGAGCTAGCGCTCGACAATCCCGGGTCGCCTCGATTGGGGCCGCGGAGCACCCCGAAAGGCTAATGGGTAATCACCTTTCGGGGGGCAGCCTGGGTTGGGTCAATCCTGGATGTAATCGTTGAAGATCAGCGAAATCCGATGCTCAGACGACGGCAGGTTGGGCACGTTCAGTACCTGCCGGTTGTCGGTATCACCCCGTGGGGTGCTGACCACCGAGATGACGCCATCGGCCGGGGAGCTGGCAGGCATGAACACATCCACGCCCCACTGGAACGCCTGGTCCGGGAAATAGGGCAGCGGATTCCCGGTCGAGATCCTGGGCGTCGCTTCGTCATCGTGGACATGGATGCCGATATTGCGGTCGCCGATGGCACTGGTAATGATGTTGCGTGGCGGCTGGTCACCCCACAGCGGGCTGGTGGTGGATATTTCGAGCACATCATTGTCGTCCCCGCGATCGCCCCACCACTCCATGTCCCGGGTGATCACCAGCGCAGCATGATCATCGCTGGAGTTGGTATTGGTCTCGATAGCCGAGCCGGCAGGGGAGGTATTCAACCGTACCAGGGCGCTGTCGCGAATCAGCGGCTGGCGGTAGAAATGGTGCTCGGTGCGGCCCGGGCGCAGCAGCTGGAATTCGTAGTGGGCCGTCGGGTCCAGGGTCACCGGTCCCCAGTTGCCATTGGCGCCGATATTGAAGCTGTCCACGGGCGAGCTCTCGAGACGCTCGGCGGTATCCGGATCGATTTCCCAGACGCGCAGGGTGGTGCCGTCGGCGCCGCTGTTGGCCGGAAAATAGACCGCTCGACCGGCAATTTCTACCTCGCCGCGCTGCGGCAGGATCTCGGTGCGCTTTGGCTCCACGCCGGTGAAGAATTCGAACTGGGCGGCGAAGGACGCTTCGGAAGTGGCCGCCTGGACATGGGTCTCGTCAGGTACGTACGCGTTCACTGCACCGAGCCGGTTGTCTTCATCAACAAATAGCCCCATGCAATTGGAGTCGCCGGGGCAGTTATCGCCCTCTGCACCATCGATGGCAACATAGGCGGCGACCTTTTCTTCCCGGTCGGGGTCGGTCAGGTAATAGCCGCAGACCGCCGTCCCCAGGGAATGGCAGGCCAGATATACCTGGTCGACATTGAACTCGCCCAGTACGTCATCGATGAAGTCATCCAGATCCCCGCTCAGCCCTCCCGTAAGTGCTCGGTTAATCTCTATCAGACTCGCGGTGCTGTACTCAAAGGCCACCACATGATCCTCAGGGTAACCATTACTGGCAAAGCGCATCGCCTGGGTCTGGTATTGGGACGCCGAACCTGCCGTGCCATGCACGAAAACGACGGGCAGAATGCGATCCTCGTCGATATCCGGCATATCCGGGGAATCCCGACCCGGCCAGGAAACGTCGTCCGAACCGGAACCGCCCAGGCAACCACTCAACAGGATGCCAGAGAGCAGCAGGGAAAACACACCAAGCGCGGGCACGCGGGCCCTGATCAATGCCATATCCATGTTCGATATCCTATTGTTGTTATCAGCCAGACACAGATGAGACAGTAGTCGTGATCAGCTCACGGCGCCACTGGAGACAACTAACGTATCGGTAAAGGACAGCCAGGCGAAACCGCACCACAACCGGTAACGGACAGGGAAGCATCACAAGGGGGGACAGAGATAAGAAAAGAAGGCTATGGGTGGCAACCCTGCCAGCCACACCCCGGCACACGATATAACCGCTGCGGCTGCTCCCTTCCGGGCCTGACCGGGTTCACGGCGAATCGTTGCGAGGGGACCGACAGGGTCACCATAGCGTGCCCTGCAGATGAGGGCCGCGCTATTGTAACGACTTGCGCGCAAGTTACAAGTGACAATGGCCGTCAAGATGCGACCCCAGAGCCACTTGCCGTACCCGACCCACCATTGGCCCGAGGTATAATCACGCTGATTTGATTGCCGGAGAAAGGCAGATGCAACCAGAAGACCTGACCTTGCTGGTCACCCGCGAGATGCCCTTCGGCAAGTACAAGGGCCGCTTGATCGCCGACCTGCCAGGGCATTATCTCAACTGGTTCGCCCGGGAGGGCTTTCCCCCGGGTGAAATCGGCCGCCTGCTGCAACTGATGCAGGAAATCGATCACAACGGGCTGTCCGCCCTGCTCGACCCGCTGCGCCGTCGCCCGCCGCTCAGGCACCCATGAACAGTGCGATCATCAGCGGAATGGAAAACAGGGCCAGTACTGTACTGAGCAGGGCCGTACCGGCCACCTGGGCCGGGGCCAGATCCAGCAGCGTGGCGATGACCACCGTATTGGCGGCGATCGGCGTGATCGATACCAGAAACAATGCCTGATACACCGCCACGTCGTAGATCTGCGGTCCATTGCTGTCCAGCCACCAGAACAACAGGGCCACCGCAGGCCAGACGACAAACTTGCCAAAAAATGCCAGCGCGGTGAAACGCAGGTTTCCCGCCAGGCCGCGGAAGCTGAGGATGCTCATCCCGATGATCATCATGCCGAAGACGCTGTAGGCGCCGCGCAGGTTATCGAACAACGGCTCGAAAATCGCCGGTATGTCGATATTGCCAAGGTTGAGCGCTACCGCCAGGAAGAAGGCGTAGAGCGAGGGCAGTCGCGCCACCTTGCGCAGGCAGTCGCGCACCTGGTAGCGGCCCCGCGCGGCCAGGTAGAAGCCCACCGAATTCTCGTAGAGGGTCGTGCCGAGCATGCACAGGATATAGATACTCAGGCCTTGCTCCCCGAACAGCAGCAGTGCCACGGGCACGCCGAGATAGCCGGTATTGCCGGTGCCCACGGCCAGGGGGATGACGTTGGCGCTGGCATCGCCAACCCAGCGCCGGGCCACCAGCAGGTGGCCGTAACCGATCAGTGAGCACAGCCCCAGCGTCAGGAAGGGCAGCAGGATCACCTCGGTCGACAGTGGCGCATGCATCACCCCGGAAAACACTACCGAGGGGGTAATGATGTACATCATGATCCCGGCGATATGGCTGCCGCTGGCCTGCAGGAAGCGGCCAGCGACCCAGCCGAGGGCGACCGTGACATACAGGGGCAACAGTTTGTACAGCAAGGCCAGTGCGGCAGTCATGGTCTATTGCGCTCCAGAGAATCGCGCCAGTTTACCGATCCGTTCGGCGCATCACCACCAGCCGGGCAATGCTTGTTGAAAATCAGCAACATCGGGCCGGTGGATACCGAAGATGATAAGATCCGGGCTCCATTTATTTTCATCCGCAGGACTGTCCACGAATGGAAGTGATGAATACCCTGTTTGTGATCTGTGCCGGGCTGCTGTGCATCAGCATCCTGGCAAGCTCGATGTCTTCCCGCCTGGGCATCCCCTTGTTGTTGGTGTTCCTCGTCGTCGGCATGCTCGCCGGCGAAGAAGGCCCAGGCGGGATCGCCTTCGACAGTATCGGCACGGTTTACGTCATTGGTAGCCTGGCCTTGGCGATCATCCTGCTGGACGGCGGCATGCGCACCCGGGCCGAAAACTTCAAGGTAGCACTCTGGCCATCACTGTCGCTGGCCAGCTTCGGCGTACTGATCAGCGCCCTGATCACCGGTCTGGCCACCGCCTGGCTGCTCGACCTGCATTGGCTGCAGGGTTTGCTGCTGGGCTCGATCGTGGGCTCCACCGATGCCGCTGCCGTGTTCTCCCTGCTGCAGGGCAAGGGGTTGAACCTCAAGCGCCGGGTCGGCGCGACCCTGGAAATAGAGTCCGCATCCAACGACCCCATGGCGATCTTCCTGACCATCACCCTGGTGGAGATGCTGGTCCAGGGCCAGACCTCCTTCAGTTGGTCTTTCCTCGCCCTGCTGACCCAACAGTTCGGCATCGGCGCCGTTTGCGGCCTGGCCGGCGGGTTCTTCCTGACTTGGCTGGTCAACCGGGTCCAGCTGGATACCGGTCTCTACCCGCTGCTCATTACCAGCGGCGCCATCCTGGTGTTCGCCGTGACCAATATCCTCGAGGGCAGCGGCTTCCTGGCCATCTTCCTCACCGGGCTGGTCCTGGGTAACAGTCGGCTGCGCAGCCTGCAGAACATCCTGCACATGCAAGACGGTATGGCCTGGCTTAGCCAGATCGGGCTGTTCTTGATGCTAGGTCTGCTGGTCACCCCCTCGGAAATGGTCGTTATTGCCCTGCCCGCCCTGGCCATCGCGTTCTTCCTTATCCTGGTGGCCCGACCGATCGCCGTACTGGTCTGCCTGGCGCCCTTCTCCTTCTCCTGGCGCGAGCGGCTGTTTATCAGTTGGGTGGGGCTACGGGGCGCGGTTCCCGTCATGCTGGCGATCTTCCCGCTGATGGCCGGGCTGGAACAGGCCCAGTTGCTGTTCAACCTGGCCTTCGTGGTGGTGTTGGTGTCACTGCTGTTGCAGGGCGCCAGTCTGCCCCTTGCCGCCCGGCTATGCCGGGTCGAAATCCCGCCCGTTCCCGAGCCCTTGCACCGGACCAGCCTGGATGTGGTGGTCGAGAGTGACTACGAGCTGATGGTGTATCAGCTCAGCGACGCCAAGTGGTGTATTGGCGTGCCGCTGCGCGACCTGAACATGCCCAAGGATACCCGCATCGCCGCGCTGTTCCGGGGTCGCAAATTGCTGCACCCCTCGGGGAGCACCAAGCTGGAGCTCAACGACGTCCTGTGCGTCATCGGCCACGCCCGCGACCTGCCCGCGCTGTCGAAACTCTTCAGTACCACCAGCGCTCCGTATCACCTCAACAGCCGCCAGTTCTTCGGCAAGTTCGTGCTGGATGGCACGGCACTGCTGGCCGATGTCGGTGCCTTCTACGGTTTCGAAGTGCCTGCAGACAGCACCGGCCTGACCTTGGCCCAATTCTGCGCGCGGCAGCTGGGACGCCATCCGGTGGTGGGCGACAGTACCGACTGGCACGGCATGAGCTTCGTTGTCGCGGAGGTGATTGATGACAACATCAGCAAGGTAGGGCTGAAATGGGACGGCGACAAGCCGGAACGCTCAACTGTAGCAACCCCTTGACCCTGACATGATGTGAAGGTCGACGATGTCCGCAATCACAGGAGAATCGACCATGGGCCCCATCACGCTGCATATTTCCGGTATGACTTGCGCCAGCTGCGTACGGCGCGTGGAAAAAGCCCTGCTCGCCAGTCCGGGAGTAGCGTCGGCCGAGGTCAACCTGGCGGCAGAAACCGCCCGCATCCAGCTGCAGCATCCGCAGCAACTCGCCGAGGTGAGTGCGGCGGTCGAGCGCGCCGGCTACCCCATCGCCACCCGCGAGCGGCAGCTGGCAATTGCCGACATGACCTGCGCCAGCTGCGTGCGGCGGGTCGAGACGGCGCTGCGCGCCGTGCCGGGGGTACTTGAGGTCCAGGTCAACCTGGCCAGCGAACAGGCACGGGTCACGCTGGCGGAAGGCACCGCGGACGGCCAACTGTTGCAGGCGCTGGAACGCGCGGGGTATGCCGGCCAATGGCTCGATCAGCAGACCGACGCGGATGGCGAACGTCAGGCCGACAAGCTGCGACGCGAACGTCGCCACTTGATCTGGGCCGCACTGCTCAGCACACCCCTGGCGCTGGGCATGTTTCCCGAAATGCTCGGCCGACCCGACCTGATGGTGCCGCCCCTGGTGCAACTGGTGCTGGCCTCCATCGTGCAGTTCGGCTTTGGTGCGCGCTTCTACCGCGGCGCCTGGCATGCCCTGCGCAACCGGGCCGGCAATATGGATTTGCTGGTGGCCATGGGCACCAGCGCCGGTTGGGCGCTGAGTACCTGGCACGTGTTCAGCACCCCCGCCGGGCAGATGCCGGTGCTCTATTACGAAGCTTCTGCGGTTATCGTCAGCTTTATCCTGCTGGGCAAGTACCTGGAAAGCCGCGCCAAGGGCCAGACCCTGGAAGCCATCCGGGCGCTCACGGCACTGCGGCCGGACACTGCCCGCCGGCGCGGTACCGAGGGCGACGAAATGGTGCCGCTGGAGCAGATCCGCGTCGGCGACCTGCTCGTCGTGCAGCCTGGTGAGCGCATCCCTGTGGACGGTGAGGTTCGGGAAGGCGGCAGCCACGTGGATGAGTCCATGCTCACCGGCGAAAGCCTGCCGGTCAGCCGCCAGCCCGGCGACCCGGTCAGCGGTGGCTCGATGAACCAGGACGGCCTGCTGGTCATCGAAACCACCGCCGTGGGACATGACACCTTGCTGTCGCAGATCGTGCGGCTGGTCGAAAGCGCCCAGGCCTCCAAGGCGCCCATCCAGCGCCTGGTTGACCGGGTCAGCTCGGTCTTCGTGCCTGTGGTGCTGATCATCGCCCTGCTTACCTTCGCCGTCGGCAGTTTGCTGGTAGGCAGTGAACAGGCCCTGCTCAACGCCATCGCCGTGCTTGTCATTGCCTGCCCCTGCGCCCTGGGCCTGGCGACACCCACAGCGATCATGGTCGGCACCGGCGTAGCTGCCCGCTATGGCATCCTGATACGCGATGCCCAGGCCCTGGAGCTGGCGCACAAGGTCGATACCGTAATCTTCGACAAGACCGGTACGCTGACCCTCGGCAAGCCAGCCGTGCAGGCATTCCAGGCATTGGACGGCAACGACCATGACCAGGCCCTCGCCTGGGCGGTGGCTATCCAGACCCACGCCGAACACCCGCTCGCCGGCGCCCTGCGCAGCTATGCCGGTGAGCGGGGCATTCAGGCGGAGCCGGCCCGGGATTTCCGGGTCCAGGCCGGCCGTGGTGCCAGCGGCTGGGTAGACGGCCACCGAGCCTGGCTGGGTAATGACCTGCTGATGATGGAACAGGGTATCGATATGGCGGCCTGGCAAGCCCAGGCAGCGGAACACGAAGCGCAGGGACGCACGCTGTCCTGGCTGGCCCTGGCCGACGGCGACCAACCCCGCCTGGTAGCCCTGATGGCCTTCGCCGATACCATCAAACCCGAGGCCAGGGAAACTATCCGTCAGCTCGACCAGTTGGGCATCGACAGTTGGCTAATGAGCGGCGACAGCCAGGCCGCCGCGGGCGCGGTGGGCCGGGAACTGGGCATCGGCCGCGTCGAGGCGCAGGTGTTGCCGGAAGACAAGGCGCGCCATGTGCAGCAGCTGCGTGACGAGGGCCGCGTGGTCGCCATGATCGGCGATGGCATCAACGATGCGCCGGCCCTGAGCGCCGCCGACGTGGGCATGGCCATGGCCACCGGCACCGACGTCGCCATGCACAGCGCCGGCATCACCTTGATGCGCGGCGATCCGCTGCTGGTGCCCGCCGCCCTGGACATTTCCCGGCACAGCTGGCACAAGATCCGCCAGAACCTGTTCTGGGCCTTTGTCTACAATAGTCTGGGTATACCCCTGGCCGCCGTGGGTCTGCTCAACCCGATGCTGGCCGGCGCCATGATGGCCGCCAGCAGCGTCAGTGTGGTGGCCAACGCACTGCTGTTGAAACGCTGGAAACCGGAGGCGCGATGAAGATGAATATCAGCCAGGCGGCCAAGGCCACCGGCCTGACGCCGCGCATGATCAGACACTACGAGAGTATCGGCCTGCTCACCGGCACGGCGCGTACGGCTGCGGGTTACCGACTGTTCAATGAACAGGACCTGCATACCCTGCGCTTTATCCAGCGCGCCCGCAGCCTGGGGTTTTCCATCGAACAGATCAGCCAGCTGCTGGCGCTGTGGCAGGACCGTGAGCGCAGCAGCGCGGTAGTCAAGCAACTGGCGCGTCAGCACCTGCAGGAACTGGAAGAGAAGATCGCCGGCCTGCAGGCCATGCATGACAGCCTGGCGGAACTGGCCAGTTGCTGCCTGGGCGACGAGCGTCCGGATTGCCCTATCCTCGATCGCCTGGCAGACACGCCCGGTGTCGAGCCAGCGGGTTGTCGACAGTGCGACTGAGGAGTTACGCGGCCCGCCGCTAACAGCCGTGTTGCTACGGGTCCGCTAGCGGAGCCAGGCGGGCTTTACGGCGCGCTCCATTTCGCCTGGTGCCACCTAGCCCAATCACTAGCCCACGACCTTCGCCTCCCCCGCCCTCTGCAGCAACGACTGCACGGTCCGACGCAAACGCGCCGGCAGCACGGGTTTATAGATGAGCACCACATCCGCCGCTTCGGCTTTCTGGGCCAGGTCGTGGCTGGTATCGGCGGTGACCAGCACCGCTGGTCCGGTGTAGATATCGGCCTGGCGCAGAGCCTGGATCAGCTCGAGGCCGTTCAGGTCACCCTCCAGATGATAATCGGCGAGCAACAAGTCAACGTCACCATCACGCCTATCACCGCGCAACAATCGACCGCCCTGCTCATGGCACTCGACCTCGCAGCCCCAGTGGCGCAGCAGGGTTTCCATGGCCTGGCGGTTGACCACGTCATTTTCCACCAGGAGCACCTGCCCTTCTAGCATGGCAGTGCTCGGCAGCGCCTGGGGCTGCGTCTCTTCCTGCCATTCACCCTTGGGTACTTCAATCCAGAAGCTGGCGCCCTGCCCCGGCTCGGAATCGACGCCGGAGGGATATTCCAACAGATGCTGCAGCTGACGGCAGATCGACAACCCCAGCCCAACGCCCTTTTCCAAGGTGCGCGCCGGGTTGCGCAGCTGGGTGAACTCTTCAAAGATCTGCAGCTGCTCATCGCGACTCAGGCCGCAGCCATTGTCCTCGACGGCGATCCGAACCTGCTCCTCCAGTTCGGTTACCACCACCTGCACCCGGCTGGCTCCAGCGTGCACCAGGGCATTGTTCAGATAGTTGCGCACCAGGCGCTCAAGCAGCATGGGGTCGGTGTGCAGGGCGCAATGGGGGGGACAGTCCAGGGCCAGTTCGATACCCCGCTCCCGGGCGCTGACCTCGAACCCGGCCAGCAACCGTTCCAGCCAGCTACGCAGATTGAAGTGCCGCAGCTGTGGCCGCACCATACCCACCGACAACCGGGAGATATCCAGCAGAGAGGTGAGCATGGCCTGCAGCAGGTGGGCCGATTCAGCCAGATGGATGACGCTCTTGCGGGTCTCCGGCTCGTGCACCTTTTCTTCCAGGTGGCGGATGAACAGGGTCATGGCATGCAGCGGCTGCCGCAGGTCATGGCTGGCGGTGGCCAGGAAGCGCGTCTTGCTCTGGCTTTCCCGTTCAGCCCGGACCCGCGCGGCCTTCAGCAGTTGCTCATTGAGATAGGCGCGGCGCAGCATGTGTTCGTAGGCGTAGGCGCCAATGCTGCCCATCAGGGTGAAACAACCGAGGAACAAGCCATTGCCCAACACCAGCTGCCGCGACGAGCCGATCAGCGCCTCACCAATCAGGTAGGTGATCACGATAAACCAGGAACCCAGTACCGAGTTGCGCATCGGCAGGCCCAGCAGGAAGCTGCCCGACAACAGAATGAGATAGAGCCCATCGTGGGTCACGTTAACCGGCAGTGCCTGGGTCCGGCATACCAGGATAACCATGGTGACCATCATCCCGGTGCAGATGTAGCCCAGGGTAGCGGTCTCGAAGGCAGTCCGCGGTGCGACCCGTTCCGGCCGATTTGAATACCAGATACTGAAGCACACCAGCAGCAAGACCAGAACGCGCACGGGGATGGTCAACTGGTAGATGGACGCCGGCAGGAAGGCGTAGTCCACCCAGATGAACAGCAGCATGAAGCCGATGCTGGACACCGCTACCGCCCACACGCGACTGCACATCTTGCGGTGCATATAGGCCTGGAACTCGGTCTCGATCGACGGCGGGAAGCGCAACCGGCCGAGGCGCCGAGTCTGGGCCAGCAGGCCGGGTTCGTCCAGAGCGGAGGTGGCGTCCAGCATGTTATTAGTGTCCTGTTCATTCAGCACAGTGCCAAGCCTACGCCGTTGTGAACAATCGACCAAGCCCACCCGCCGGCGAAACCCCACCGAGCCGCCCAGGCGCCCGGTTTTGCCAACTGACTCACAACCCTGCCTCCTTGTGGCGGCCTTCATTTCCCTGCTCTGCTATAACGGCCACTTTGTTTCGTCAGACAAAGGGAAACAGGATGTTCGCCCCGGCCAATACCGCCCACTTCACCCTCGCCCTCCCGGACAAGGGCGTGCACGGCCTGATCCACAGCGTCGCCCAGGGCGAATCCGGCAAACGCCTGACCCGCTACCGCATCACCCTGGTCCCGCGCCTGGCCTACCTGCAGCACGCCACCAACCAGCGCATCTTCCAGCACCGCACCGTACCGCAGATCATCACCGAGGTGCTCAAGGGCCACGGTATCTTTACTGACAGCTTCCGCTTCCAGCTGCGTGACGAAGGCCGGGAGCGGGTCTATTGCACCCAGTACGATGAAACCGACCTGCACTTCATTCAGCGCCTGTGCGAAGAAGAAGGTATCCACTACCACTTCCAGCACAGCCCCGAGGGACATCAACTGGTATTCGGCGAAGACCAGACCGTCTTCCCCAAACTGACCCCCACCCGCTTCAACCAGGGCAGCGGCATGGTCGCCGACGAGCCGGTCATCAAGCGCTTCAACCTGCGCCTGCAAACCCGCCCCAGTCACCTCAGCCGCCGCGACTACAACTTCGAAAAACCGCGCCTGCTGATGGAAAGCCAGGCCCACACCGACGCCCTGCCTGTTCTGGAGGACTACGACTACCCCGGCCACTTCATGGACCGCGCCCGCGGCAACCACCTGGCCACCCGACACCTCGAAGCCCACCGCACCGACTACCGCCTGGCCCAGGGGTACAGTGACCAGCCGATATTGGTGAGCGGATATTTCTTGGCACTGACCGAACATCCCCGAGCAGACTGGAATGACCTCTGGTTATTAACCTCCGTCAAACACGAGGGCAAACAGCCACAGGTATTAGAAGAATCGATCACAGACGCCGACGCTGCAGGGCTGCACACACAAGCCCCCTCTCCCCTTGTGGGACAAGCGCAGCGCAGAACAGCCGAAGGCTGGCCCGAAGGGCGAGCCCCGGAGGGGCGAGTAATGGGCTGGGGAGAGGGGGAAACCCACAACCTCTTCACCCAAGGCTACCGCAACACCTTCACCGCCACCCCCTGGGACGTCATCCATCGCCCCCAACCCAAGCACCCCAAACACTCCATCAACGGCACCCAAACGGCCGTCGTCACCGGCCCAGACAACGAAGAAATCCACTGCGACGAATACGGCCGCGTCAAAGTCCAATTTCACTGGGACCGCCACGGCCAAGCCAACGACAAAACCAGTTGCTGGCTCAGAGTCGCCAGCAACTGGGCCGGCGACCGCTACGGCGGCATCACCATCCCGCGGGTCGGCATGGAAGTCCTGGTCAGCTTCCTCGAAGGTGACCCAGACCAGCCGCTCATCACCGGCTGCCTCTACCACAAGACGCATCAAGTCCCATATAGCCTGCCGGAACACAAAACCCGCAGCGTCTTCAAAACCCTCAGCAGCCCCGGTGGCGAAGGCTTCAACGAGCTGCGCATCGAAGACAAGGCCGGTGAAGAACAGATCTTCATCCACGCCCAGCGCGACTGGGACCAGAACATCCAGCACGACCAGCACATTCGCGTGGGCCACGAACGCCACGACCGCGTCGAAGCCAACAGCTACACCGAGTTCCTGGCCGAGGAGCACCGCACCACCCATGCCGACCGCAAAACTGAGCTCAAGGCCGATGACCACCTGACCATCGCGGGCAACCAGCACGTCAAGCTAGGTGTCGCCCACCTCCTGGCCGCCGGCCGCGAAATCCACCTGAAGGCCGGCCAGAAAATGGTCATCGAAGCCGGTATGGAAATCACCCTCAAAGCTGGCGGCAGTTTTATCAAGATCGACCCCAGCGGTATAACCCTGGTGGGCCCACAGGTGCGAATCAATTCGGGTGGCAGTCCGGGTACTGGCTCTGGCAGCGCGCCGATCCTCCCGGGGGCCGTCCGGGCAGCTGATACGGATCTCGCCGGTGAGGTACTGGCCCCGCTGCCCAGAACACTGAACGAGTCCGGCATTACACCGCTGTGTGGAAAGCAGGCCGGTGGCGCTTGCAGTCGTGGAGATTGCCCATGCCGATAGACGCCATCGAGTCGCTGCTGCGCCGCCCCCGCATCCGCCTTGAGGAGCTGCTCTGCCCAGCGGACCAATCCCTGTGCTTCATCATTGACCAAAGCCGCCAACCCGAGGCGCTGCGGCGCCTGTATGGCCTCGGCCAACCACTGGAGCAGCAGAACCTGTTCCTGGGTACCGAGTTTTCAGCACTGGCTGACAAGGGCCCCATCTGGGTCAGCGCTCCGGAAACAACCGAACTGCAAGCACTCGCCGCCGAGCTTTGCCTGCAACGCAACGCAGGTATCTGCCTGCTGACAGGCAATGTGCAGCAGGCCATCGCCCATGCGCGCTGGCTGCTGAAGGCGAACGACGGCTCCGGTGGCCAGAGCCTGCTCAGCTACTACCGCCCCAGTCTCTGGGCGGCTCTGGTCACCGCCGAAACCCCGTCGGCCCAGTTGATGGGACCATGGACAAGCGTCTTCAGCCCGGCCCCACGGCATTTTGGCGCCGCTGATGGCGACTGGCTCGCCTGGCCTGGTACTGAGGCGCGGCCCTCCCCGCGCGCTCCCGACGGGCATTTTCATCTGCCGCCTGCGGCCGCTGCACGCAATCGCACCCTCGGATGGCTGTACTGGCTGGATGATGAATATGAAACCTTCGGCGCGCCGGCACCTGAGTCGCTGCCGCCCATGATCGACAACCTCGCGGTGCTGGCCCGACATCGCATCCACCAGGCACGCCACCTGCGCACGGTGGCAGACCTGGTAACCGGTCCGCCGCTAGAGGGTAGACCCGAGGCCATGGCCATATTGGCCAGCGAGCTGCTGGCCCACCAGAAAACGGATCAATTACAAACACTGGCAACCCGTGCCCCGCTACGTGAACAGGACCACCGATACCATCATGGAACTTGATAACTACCGCGTCGTTACGGGCGACACCTTAGGCGATATCGCTCAACTGCACGGCACCACCGTGGCGCAGCTGCTGCAACTCAACCCCTTCATCCGCGACGCGAACTACATCCAGGCCGGCTGGAATCTCAGCGTACCCCGGCAGGCCGCAGCGCCGGCCGCGGTCGAACCCACGCCACCGAAGGCAGAAGCACCCGCTTCAGAAACAGCACTACTGGAACTCGGCCCCGAGGCGCCCGTTGCAGACAGTTGCGATGTCACCTTCGATGAGAACGCCCCCGCCTGCGACAGCCGATTTGCCGGGATACTGTACGCCACCCAGGAGCGGCAGTTCTGGCTGTTGCCCGAGCCGGCACTTGACGCGATCAGCGAAGCGACCTCAACCCTGGCGAACCGGATTTCACCGGACAAGCCCGCCCGCGAGCGCCAGCAGGGGCTAGACGAAAGCGGCTTACTGGAATACTTCCTGCAGCCGAAGCTGACCAACTTCCTTAGCGGGGAGGACCTTGAGCGGGCGCTGCACATCGAAGATCAGGTTCCCGATATCGACAATTGGTACTACTGGTGGTCGCTCAAGGCCCAGGATCTCGAGCTGCCGCGCAACCCCTTTGATCGGCCACATATGCGCCACCCCTTCTCGGAAGAAAACCGGGAGCATAACCGCCAGGGGGAGGCCCACATCCGCCAGGCTAGATCCCGCCAGGCCGAGATGGAATCGCTGCACCGCGAGCGAGCCGAGCTACAACAGCTACACGAGGAATGGGCAGCCCTGCAGCAAAAGGCCTTGGCGGTGGCCAGAAGCGAGGGTTATACCTACGAGAACGGTGCTCTGTTCTCACCGGACGCCCTCGAAGCTCGCAGGCGGGTCCAGCGCTACCTGCAAGAACGCGAGCAGGTGATGCGCAGAGGCTTGAATGGGGACGTCATCGCCGAGATCCTGGCCAAAGGCAAAGCACTGGAGCAGGAGTCACGCCTCTGTCTGCAGGCCTGTAACGGCCAACTGGGCAAGTTGAACCGGTGGCGGATGTATGATCTGCCCAAGCTCGCGGTCTATCAGGACTACATCGACTCGATCCTGGAGGTGGCTGATTATGGTCTGGCTGTGCCTGAATATGCCCTGACCCCCAACCCCAGCGAGGGGCTTGCTGCCGGGGAGCGCGCGTTGCAGGTCTATCTGCAAGCACAGAACCATCAGGCCGCCGTCACCGCACGGCTGCAGAAGAAATACCAGGACTGGGTCAGAGCCACCGGCACCAATGCCCCAGCACCCGCTGGGCTGGTCGATGCCGAGCAGCGGGAATGGGAGCAACTGCAGGAATTGCTCGACGCCCTGCACAAGCAAGCCCAGGACAACCTGAAAGCCAGCCCGATCCGCCGCCACCTGCTCTGGGATCCCGAACAGTTCACCCCACGCCCGGTCGAGCGGCTGGTGCGGGGCGACTTCCCGCTGCGGGAAGCGAGCCTGCCCGGCGCCGGTAACAAGATTGTCGAGGCGCTCAGCCTGTTTGATCTGAGCAACATCGGCCAGCACCTGAAAGCCAACGCCAAGGAGGTCGTGGATGACCTGGGCAAAGCGATCCGGCGCATTCCGGTCAATGACAAGGGCAACTTCAGCACGACCACCAGCCTCTTTCAGCAATGGCTGGAAAGTCATGGCGCCATCGCCATCGATGACCAGGCGGGTAACTGGTTTGATAAGCACGGCTGGTTCGACGTCGAACAATTCCATAAGCATCTGCAGGCGCGCTCGATCACCGTAGCCCAGCTGGAGGATGCGGGTGCACGCCAGGCCTGGGGCAAGAACCTGCGCCAGATGCTGTTTCGCGCAGATATACGCGACAACATGCGCATCTTCGATCCCAGCCCGTCCGCGCAACTGGTACGCTGCCTCACTCCGCCACAGGACTCACTGCATAACGGCGTGACCATGACCGGCCCGACGCTCAGCCTCGCCGGTGGGCTGCAAACCTCGGTCCAGGCCAATATCGGCATCGACCTGGCGCAGGGCGTGGTCGAACTTTTCAGTATCGACCTGCCCTCCCGCGCTGAGGCCAAGGACCTGATGCTGAGCTACCTGAACCACAGCGGCGAGCAGGTCCAGTTCAGCCTCGGTCGCTACTCGATGCACCTCAGCGCCCTGGCCTGGGGGTATGCCGGTGCAGCGATGCTGCTGTCTGCCGGTATCAGCCTCGCGCCGAACCACCCCGCCTGGGGCAAGCCTGGCCTGACGGCAGAAGAGCGGGCCCGACGACGAGGCGCCGCCATGAAGGATCGCATCGACATCCGGAATGGGGCCAATGCAGAGTTCAGCGTGTTTGCCGGCATCCAGGCGGGGGTCTCCCTGACCGGCGCTCTCAACTGGGCCCCGCCAACGCATATTGCAGCCCTGCGCACCCTCCCCGCCGGCAGACCCGGAGCACACGCCAGCAGCCCGGACAATCACTGGCTCAGCCTGGCCAGCCTAAACGCTGGCGTAGCCGCAGCGGTGGGCGTGGGCGCCACCGCCCAGATCAACCTGTCCCTGACCGGCGGCCAACTGGTCATGACCATGAAAGCCTCGCTGGTGGCAGGTCCCGGCATCAAAGGTGAATACAGCTTCGCGATCAGCTACGCCGGCGTCATCGATCTGATCAACCTCTTCCGCCGCGAACTGCACCGCAACCACGGCAAACCCCTGGAATGGGTAACCGACGACGCAGCCAGCTTCATGTCCAAACTCATCGCCCTCGGTGCCAACGGTCTGAACGTACCGATGGTTTACCTGATGGGGGTGGATACCATCATGTCCTTGTATGAAGCGCTGACCGATGGGGCGCGGGGTGGGCCGATTGCCTACGCGATAGTTAACTACCCAAATCCTGCCGAGCTGGCCCAGTGGTTTGTCGAAGCAACACCGGCTGCGCTGGGGCCGATGCTGATGACACTGACGGCAGCGCCGCGGAGCTTCAGCGTGACGAGCACAACCGTTACGCAAGAAAATCGTGTGCGCCGTGAACAGGAGGAGATATCCCGAACTCAATGCCATGAGCTCCAGCAGCGCGCTATTGGGCAAATCCTCGAATGGATCACAGCTGCTGCACGAACCTCGGAAATCAACCTTGTACACGCTCAGCACCAATTTGCCCAAGCTTGTTTTTCCATGAACCGCTTTGGTGTTCCAGAACCAAACTTATCGCAAACTTATCGAAGCAATAGAATGAAACTGGACCTCTTTATGACCGCAATGCGCGGCTCAATAATACCTGGGGTAAAAAGAGTGCAAGAGCGTTACAACTCTAATATCTCTATACTTCTCGCCAAACATGACTCGATGCATGAATACAACCCAGACGACAATCATTTTTGGGCGAGAGGTATAGGCCCATTTTAACCTATAACGCCAACCACGGAACTGACGCAGCTATTAGTTTGATAACTGAGATCTACTTTTAACTGACATGAGATATGGGGCTCTGAACATGCAGACCATCACCTGCGCTATTCTCACATTTTGCGCTGCTTTATGGACGAGTTATCTTCCAGCCTTAGAGCTTACTCCAGCACAGCAAACCGCAAAGGAACGTGGCATTGCTCTTTTCAACCAGTTTCGTGTTGGCGGCTCGTATTTACTTATTGCTGCCGAAGCGGGGGATGCCGACGCACAATATTATCTGGGTGAGGAGATAAGAACGCTCAATCGTTTTATCACACGCGAATCCCAGAAGTGGCTGGAAGCCGCTGCCAACCAAGGCCATATCTACGCCATGATCCGGCTGGGCCGCAGTGGCAATGACCTTTGCGCCGTGATGGGCAATTGCCCCAGCGGCAGCAAATCTCCGGGCGACTGGTTGCGGCACGCATACCGGGTTGCCCTGCCTTTAGCTGAGCAGGGTGATCCCGAAGCGATGTTTTTGATGTACAAGATTACACTTGACACCGACTGGCGAGCCAAAGCAGCAGAGGCTGGCCATGCCTTCGCTCAGTATGGTGAAGCTATTTCCATTAAACAGGGCCGCGGGTTTTATTTATTTGGTAACCGGAAAAAAGCCGTCGAGAAATGGTTCAAAGCGTCTGCGGAAGGCGGCTACCCGCTAAGCATGCAATATTATCAGGAGATACTAGCCGAGAGAGATGATTGGGAAGGTGTGCGCTATTGGCAGCAGAAGGCAGCAGAAACAGGGCATGCTGAAAGCATCTATACCTTAGGCGCTTATTTATCTCATGAGCCGGAAGGTGCCGGGCATGAACTGGATCTAGTCAAAGGATATGGCTTAATTTCGCTGCTTCTGGATCTGGACGGTGGCGGTGGAATGTTGACCACGGCGAAGGAAACTCTGCCCCTCGTTGCCGCAAAAATGACACCCGAACAAATCGAACAAGCACTGGCGTTCGCCGAGGAATGGAAAGCCACCCATCCCCCCGTCTCCTATTTCCCAGACAAGCTCAGTATTTACTGAACGCTATATCACGTGCCTCGCTGGTCGGCTGCGGTACGGGAAGACCTGACTGAGCACAATGCGCCATGCAGGTGCACGGGTGGGCTTGATTGATTGCCTCTGCAGCGGCGGCCTCTATACTGGTGCTTCAGTTATCAGTTAGAACCGGGGGAATCACATGCCGCAATCCGCCACTATCAACCGTCAGATTCTGCTCGCTTCGCGCCCTGTGGGCGCGCCCGTGCCGGATAATTTCAAGCTGGTCGAGTCGGCCGTCCCCTCCCCTGGCCAGGGCCAGATGCTGTTGCGCAACTTGTGGATGTCGCTGGACCCCTACATGCGCGGGCGCATGAGTGACGCCAAGTCATACGCCGAGCCGGTGGCGGTAGGTGATGTCATGCCCTGCGGGGCGGTGAGCCGGGTTATGGAATCCAATGTCGAGGGTTTTGCCGCTGGGGATCTGGTGATGTGCTACACCGCCGGTTGGCAGGACTACAGCCTGTCCGACGGCAGCATGATATTCAAGCTGGATCCCAACATGGCCGAGCCGTCGCAGGCGCTCGGTGTGCTGGGTATGCCCGGTTTCACCGGTTACATGGGGCTGCTGGATATTGGCCAGCCCAAGCCTGGCGAAACGGTTGTAGTGGCCGCAGCGACTGGCCCGGTCGGCAGCGTGGTCGGCCAGGTGGCCAAGCTCAAGGGCTGCCGCGTGGTGGGTATCGCTGGCGGGCCGGACAAGTGCGCCTATGCGGTGGATGAACTGGGCTTTGATGCCTGCCTGGATCATAAGCTCGACAGCCTGCCCGATGACCTGGCCAACGCCTGTCCGGACGGCATCGACATCTATTTCGAGAACGTCGGCGGCAAGGTCTTCGATGCGGTCATGCCGCTGCTCAATCCCCATTCCCGGGTGCCGGTATGTGGCCTGATCGCCCAGTACAATGCCACCGAACTGCCGCCTGGCCCGGACCGGCTGCCGCAACTGATGCGGCTGATGCTCAGCCAGCGCATCCGTATGCAGGCCTTCATCATCTTCGATAACTATGGCCCGCATTATCCCGAGTTCCTGCAGACGATGACGCCCTGGGTGGCCGAGGGCAAAGTGAAGGTCAAGGAGCACCGGGTAGAGGAGTTGGAGAACGCGCCCCAGGCCTTCATTGGCATGCTCGAAGGGCAGAACTTTGGCAAAATGGTGGTCAAGATCGCTGACTGAGACCGCCCATGACACCCGCCACCAAAGTGCTCGACAAAGCCAAGGTAGGTTACCAGCTGCATCGCTACGAGCATGATCCGCAGGCCGAGTCCTACGGCGGCGAAGCTGCGGACAAGCTCGGGCTCGACCCGCGGCAGGTGTTCAAGACGCTGCTGGCCTGTACCGATACCGGCGAGCTGCTGGTGGCGGTGGTGCCGGTGGTGGGCGTGCTGGACCTGAAACTCCTGGCCAAGGCCGCCGGCACCAAGAAGGTTGCCATGGCCGACCCTGCCGCCGCCCAACGCAGCACCGGTTACCTGCTGGGCGGCATCAGTCCGCTGGGCCAGAAGAAGCGCCTGCGCACCTTTATCGACAGCAGTGCCCGCGACTGGCCCAACATCTTTGTCAGTGGTGGGCGCCGCGGTCTGGAAATAGAACTGCAACCACAGGATCTTGCCAGCCAGACCGGTGCCAGATTCGCTGACATCGGCCGGACCGGCTGACTACCCTTCGCTCCCCAGGACACCCCCATGCCGACATACCTTCTCGCCATCGACCAGGGTACAACCAGCAGCCGCGCGATGCTGTTTGATGAACAGTGCCGCCCGGTCAGTGTGGACCAACAGGAGTTTGCCCAGCATTTCCCTCGAGATGGCTGGGTTGAGCATGATCCGCAGGAAATCTGGCAGAGCGTGCTGACGGTGGTCCGCGGCGCGCTGGCCAAAGCCAACCTGACGGCGGCGGACGTGCTGGCCATCGGCATTACCAACCAGCGCGAGACCACCGTCGTCTGGGATGCGGCCACCGGTGAGGCGATCTACCCCGCCATTGTCTGGCAGGATCGCCGTACCGCGGCGTTCTGTGATCAATTGCAGGGCGCCGGCCATGAGCCCATGATCAATCAACGCACTGGTCTGCTGATCGACCCCTACTTTTCCGCCACCAAGCTGCGCTGGATTCTGGATAACGTCGACGGCGCCCGGCAACGGGCCGAGCGGGGCGAGCTGCGTTTCGGCACCATTGACAGCTTCCTGCTCTGGCGGCTGACCGGAGGCCAGGTGCACCGCACCGATGCGACCAACGCGTCACGTACCATGCTGTTCAATATCCACCAGCAGGCGTGGGACGCGGAACTGCTGCAGTTGCTGGACATACCGCCTAGCCTTTTGCCCGAGGTACTGGATAACGCGGCGGAGTTCGGCCATACCGACCCCGGCCTGTTCGGCGCCAGCTTGCCGATCGCCGCCATGGCAGGAGATCAGCAGGCGGCCCTGGTCGGCCAGGCGTGCTTTGCCCCCGGCAGCGTCAAGAGCACCTACGGCACCGGCTGCTTCATGGTGATGAATACCGGCGACCGACCGGTGGCCTCCTCCCATCGTTTGCTCACCACCGTCGGCTACCGGCTTGGCGGGCGTACCACCTATGCGCTGGAGGGCAGCATCTTCGTTGCCGGGGCAGCTATCCAGTGGCTGCGCGATGGCCTGAAACTGATCCGGCATGCGGACGAGACCGAGGCCCTGGCCGAACAGGTGGGTGACCAGAGCGGGGTCTACCTGGTGCCGGCCTTCACCGGTCTGGGCGCGCCCTACTGGGACCCGCAGGCGCGGGGCGCCATCTTTGGCCTGACGCGGGATACCGGTATCGCGGAAATCGTTACCGCCGGCCTGCAATCGGTGTGTTTCCAGACCCGCGACCTGCTGGAGGCAATGACCGCCGACGGGGCCATTGCCACCTCGGCATTACGGGTCGATGGCGGCATGGTGGTGAATAACTGGATGGTCCAGGCGCTGGCCAATACGCTGGGCGTCCCGGTGGACCGCCCGCAGGTGACGGAGACCACCGCGCTGGGTGTCGCCTGCCTGGCGGGGCTGCAGCAGGGACTTTTCCCCAGCTTGGAGGCGATCGCCGCGCGCTGGGACTGCGGGCGGAGTTTCCAGCCAGCGATGCCGGAGGAGCGTCGCGAAGAGCTCTACAGCGGCTGGCTGGATGCGGTCAGTCGGATCAGGAATCAGCACCCTTGACCGGCACATCCTGAGAAGGGATGGCGGCGCCGGCCAGCATCACGTCCTCGGCGTCGACGTCCAGCTCCTCGGTTGGCACTGCGACTACTTCCTGCTCCTCCCGCGCCTCGGCATACAGGCTCCAGGCGGCGACAAACAGTGCCGCGATCAGCGGACCAATGACAAAGCCGTTAAGGCCGAACAACGCCAGCCCGCCCAGGGTGGAAATCAACACTACGTAGTCGGGCAGCTTGGTGTCCTTGCCGACCAGGATCGGGCGCAGCACGTTATCCGCCAGCCCGATCACTACCGCGCCGAAAGCGGTCAGCACAGCCGCCTGCCAAAGGGCACCGGTGGCCATGAAATAAATCGCCACCGGGCCCCATATCAGGCCGGCACCCACCGCCGGCAGCAGCGACAACACCGCCATCAGCACGCCCCACAGCAGCGCGCCCTGGAGCCCCAGCGCCCAGAAGATGAAGCCACCCAGCGCGCCCTGTACCACTGCCACGGCAATGTTGCCCTTGACGGTCGCCTTGATCACCGTGGTGAATTTGCTGATCAGATGCTGCTTGTAGCCTTCGCTGAGCGGAATGGCGCGGCGGATCTTCGAGGCCACCTGTCGACCATCACGCAACAGGAAGAACAGCAGATACAGCATGATGGCGAAGCTGACCAGGAACTGGAAGGTGTTCTGGCCGATGCTGAATGCCTTGGTCGCCAGGAACTGGCTACCACTCATGGCGAGCTGGGATACCCGCTCCTGCACGCTGGAAATATCGGTCAGGCCGAAGCGCGCCAGCAGGTCCTGGGCAAAGCTGGGCAAGGCGTTGATCACCTGCTGCAGGTAGTCACCGAAGTCGAGCGTGCCGGCGTCCATGCGCTGGTAGATCGCCGCGCCTTCCTGGACCAGGGCTCCGGCCAGCAGGCTGACCGGCAGAATGACCATCAGCAGGATGATGGTCAGGGTGATCAGCGCTGCCAGCCCCCGCCGCTGGCTGAGCCGCGCCTCGAAGCGACGCTGCATGGGCTGGAAGATCACCGCAAGGATGGTCCCCCAGAATACCGCTCCATAGAAGGGCAGCAACAACCAGACGAAGGCTACCGACACCAGCGCCAGCAGCAGGATAAATCCCTTGTTTTCCAAATTCTCGTTGAGCATGGCCGGCCTGAGGGCTCCTGATTCCAAGTTAACCCGAAGAATACCAGCGGCAATGCTTTGCAGATAGCGTAGCGCCGCCGAATTTCATATGACCATGTTGCGAGGCGAATTTGCTCAAACCCTTTGCCGGCAGTGCTGTCCTAAGGAATGAGTGATATTTCATTGGCAACCGGAGATTCACCATGAAAACCCTGGCCCTGATATTTACCACCGCCCTCGTCGCCAGTCCGCTGGCCTTCGCCGAGGACGTAACCTGCACCTCCAACATGCAGGAGCTGGCCCGCTACTCCTCTGCCCCGCTGGATCAGCTCACCGAAGAAGGCCGCCAACAGGTAGAGGACCATATCCGCCTGGCCGGCGAAGCCCAGACCGAGGGCGATGAGGAAGGCTGCATCGTGCACTCCAGCAAGGCGCTGCAGGAAATCAACAGTATTGGCAGGGAAGACGGTTCTGGGGATGACAACAGCTGACCGAAACCGGGGAGTTGAAACGAGAAAGCCCCGATTCGTGGGAATCAGGGCTTTCGGTATTGGTCGGAGCGACTGGAATCGAACCAGCGACCTTCTCGTCCCGAACGAGACGCGCTACCAGGCTGCGCTACGCTCCGTGTTTGTGAGGCGGCATTTTACCTAAACGTCGTTTTTGCACAAGGGGGTTTGCAGAAAATCTTTTGCCATCCGGTGTTTAGCACACTTTTGGCCATCCCCTGTCCTGGCGTTTAGCCGCCCCCCGGGAAACAAAAAATCCCGCCGCGGCCAGACCGGGCGGGATTTTGCTGCAGCGCTGCAGATTACTCAGCGACAGCCGCTGTGATCATCGTCTGCAGCTCACCGGAGTCGAACAGCTCCTGGATGATGTCGCTACCACCGACCAGCTCGCCATTGATCCACAGTTGCGGGAAGGTCGGCCAGTTGGCGTACTTGGGCAGCTCTGCGCGGATGTCGGGGTTCTGCAGGATATCCACATAGGCAAACTTCTGGCCGCAGCTCATCAGCGCTTGTACTGCGCGAGCGGAGAAGCCGCACTGCGGGGCATTCGGCGCGCCCTTCATATAGATGAGAACCGGGTGGCTGGAGATCTGCTCTTTGATGGTGTCGATGGTGCTCATGGGAGTCCTCAATGGCGTTGCCCTAAATGCGGCCATTGTACCGCAAAGTACCTGCTCTTGCCGAGGAACAAGGTAAGCAGCCGGGGCATTTGCGTTATACGGGATTTTCCCTATAAGATCCCCGCTTCTCTCTTTTTCGCGTATGGCTTGTACCGGGCCGTCAGGCCACGGTAAGGGCCACTGTTTCCGGTCGACAGCTGACCGATGTAACCAGGTAGCACAACATGACTGTACGGCATTTTCTTTCGTTGATGGACTGTACCCCGGCAGAACTGGCTGGACTGCTGAAACGCGGTATCGAGCTCAAGTCACTGCACCGCCAGGGCGTCGTCTACGAGCCGTTGAAGAACCGTGTGTTGGGCATGATCTTCGAAAAGGCCTCCACCCGTACCCGGGTATCCTTCGAGGCGGGCATGATCCAACTGGGTGGCCAGGCCATCTTCCTGTCGCCCCGTGACACCCAACTGGGCCGCGGCGAGCCGATCGAGGACAGCGCCCGGGTGTTGTCGCGCATGTGCGACGCGGTGATGATCCGCACCTTCGCCCACAGCACCCTGGACACCTTCGCAGCCCATTCCCAGGTGCCGGTCATCAACGGCCTGAGCGACGACCTGCACCCCTGCCAGCTGCTGGCAGACATGCAGACCTTCCTCGAGCACCGCGGCAACATCAAGGACAAAGTGGTGGCCTGGATCGGCGACGGTAACAACATGTGCAACAGTTACATCCAGGCGGCCATGCAGTTCGACTTCCAGCTGCGCATCGCCTGCCCCGAGGGCTATGAGCCGGACCAGGCCTTCCTCGACGCCGCCGGCGATCGGGTGACCGTGCTGCGCGATCCGCAGGAAGCCGTGGCCGGTGCCCACCTGGTAAATACCGATGTATGGGCTTCCATGGGCCAGGAAGAGGAAGCCCAGCAGCGGCTGCAGATCTTTGCGCCCTACCAGGTGACGCCCGCCCTGCTCGACCGGGCCGACGAATCAGTGATCTTCATGCATTGCCTGCCGGCCCACCGGGGCGAGGAAGTGTCCGCCGCGCTGATGGACGATCCGCGCAGCGTAGTCTGGGATCAGGCGGAAAACCGCCTGCACGCCCAGAAAGCCCTGGTTGAATTCCTGCTCATCGAGTAACGGTGCCCCCATGTCCGAGATCGTGCTGGAGCTGAATAATCTTGCCTGTGGCTATGCCGGGCACAAGGTGGTGGAAGACCTGAGCATCCACCTGCGCGCCGGCGATATCGGCTGCCTGCTCGGCCCCTCTGGCTGCGGCAAGACCACCACGCTGCGCAGCATCGCGGGTTTCGAGTCGGTCAGCGCCGGGGAAATCCGCCTGGATGGGCAGGTGATATCCAGCCCCACCCGCAGTGTGCCGCCGGAGCAACGGCGAATCGGCATGGTGTTCCAGGACTATGCGCTGTTTCCCCATCTGACGGTCGCGCAGAACGTCGCCTTCGGTATCAACAAACATCCGAATCGCCAGCGGATCGTTGCCGAGCTGCTGGAGCTGGTGAATCTAGGCAAGCTGGGCCAGCGCTACCCCCACGAGCTGTCTGGCGGCCAGCAGCAGCGCGTGGCCCTGGCCCGGGCACTGGCGCCGGAACCCCGGTTGCTGCTGCTGGACGAACCCTTCTCCAATCTCGACGGCGAGCTGCGCCGACGACTATCGGGCGAGGTGCGCGATATTCTCAAGGCCCGCGGCATCAGCGCCATGCTGGTCACCCACGACCAGAGCGAGGCGTTTGCTGTCTGCGATCAGGTCGGTGTGCTGCGTGAAGGGCACCTGCAACAGTGGGATACGCCTTACAACCTCTACCACGAGCCGGCCACCCCCTTCGTGGCCAGCTTTATCGGCCAGGGCTATTTCATTCGCGGGCAGTTGCTGACGCCGGATACGGTGCAGACTGAGCTGGGCGTTATCCGCGGCAACCGCGCCTATCAACTGCCCACTGGCAGCGCCGTCGATGTGCTGC
Organism: Pseudomonas saudimassiliensis; assembly: GCF_000939975.1. GTDB lineage: Bacteria > Pseudomonadota > Gammaproteobacteria > Pseudomonadales > Pseudomonadaceae > Halopseudomonas > Halopseudomonas saudimassiliensis. The sequence goes on from NZ_LK391969.1 coordinate 560,707, forward strand.
TGCGCCCGGATGACATCGTTGGCCGGGACGACAGCGCGCTGACGGCCACTATTACCGGCAAGGTGTTTCTCGGTGCCAGCACCCTGTACCGGCTGGAGCTGCCGACCGGCAGCGTGCTGGAGGCGATCTTTCCCAGTCACGATGATCACCCGCTGGGCGAAGTGTTGGGGATAGAGGTGTCAGCCGATCACCTGGTGGTGTTCGCTGCCCAGGGCAGCGTCAATGTCAGCGCGCAACTGCCGCTGGAGCAGGTTATCGCCGCCGGCGCCTCGGCCTGAACCGCTCCGGCCCGCTCCCCGACTTGGCAAGAGCCCGGCGGGTCCGGATAATGGCGCCTTTCCAATCAGTCTGATGAGTCACCCATGCAGATCGCAAAGAATACGGTAGTCGAGTTCCACTACACCCTGTCCGACGCCAACGGCGAAATCGAAAGCTCCCGCAAGCATGAACCCGTGCTGTACCTGCATGGCCAGCCCGGTCTGCTGGAAGGCCTGGTCAACGCTCTGGAAGGACGTGAAGCCGGTGATGTCTTCACTGTCGAGCTGCCGGTCGACCAGGCCTACGGCCCGCGCCGTGACAACGCGACCCAGAAGGTACAGGTCAAGCATCTGCAGGGCGCCAAGAAGTGGAAGCCGGGCATGCTGGCGGTTATCCAGACCGAACAGGGGCCGCGCCAGGTAACCGTGGTCAAGGTAGGTCTGTCCCAGGCTGAAGTGGATGCCAACCACCCGCTGGCTGGTCGCGATCTGACCTTCGATGTCGAGATCCTGTCGGTCCGCGAAGCCACTGCCGATGAGCTGGCCCATGGTCACGCCCATGGCGTTGGCGGCCATCAGCACTGAGACGCGGTAGTCTCGTTACCCGGACCTGAGTCCGGAGCCGGAACTCCAGGCCCTACGTTAAGGCGCAGCGGCCTGGGAAAAAGCAGCCAAGCAATGTTGACACAAATAGTGTATTATGGTTGTTTTTTCCGCCACGAGGTCCGACATGTCTGCTAAACCCGCCGTCAAAACTGCGCCTAAAACCCAGCCCGCCAAGCGTAAAGCCGAAGCTGCCGTTGCCACCAGCGAATCGATCGATAACCAGATTGCGGCCTTTCTCGCTTCCGGCGGCGAGATCCAGAGCATTCCCAGCGGTACCAGCGGCCAGACCTATGGCAAGCCCGCCAGCAAGACCGCAGCCAAGCCACAGAAAGCCTGATTCGCAGTGCTGTCCGCCGACTTACCGACGGTTGTTGCCCAGTAACTCAAGATCCTCGCTATACAGCGAGGTGAGCAACGCAGTGCCGTCCGCGGCGACCCGGAACCCACCCCATCGCGCCTGCTCGTAGCGCGCCGCATGACCTTCCTGAAAGAAGAAACCATTAGGCCCCAGGCTAGCCCCACGCGTGCCCGGTCGAATGCGCATGGATACCTGACCCGGTGCCCCGGATGGTGCCTGGCCGGTGCCAGCAAAAGTCGCCCGCGCACCCCCGCCCAGGTGCAGATGGGCGTAGGCGGGCCACTTGCCGTTCTCGGTTTGCAGATGATCATCCACCGCAAAACGCAGCGCCATGTAATCGCCCTGCATCAAGGAACGTGGGTCCACCGGAGCCAACCGCAGCAGCACCAGTTCCCCCTCGCGCAGCGTGCGCTCATGCCCCAGAACGGCATAGCTGGCCACTATCACAGTCAGCAGCCAGGCGCCGATGACGCCCAGGGAATATTTGCTCATTGCGCCCTCCGCAGCGGCACCACGACGAATTGGCGGACCGCTAGCAGCAGTACCCCACCAGTTGCCAAGAGCACCGACTTGACCAGCAAAGTGATATGCAAACTGTAGTACAGGTCACCCAGATAAAAGGCCACCCCCACCCCAACCAGCACGCACCACAGCCGGTCACAGGCATGGAAAACCGCCAGCCAAAGGGCTGCGGCGATCAGCAACCCAGGTGCCAAGCTGCCCAGAGCCGCTGCAGCCAGCGCGCCGAGCAGGCACTCCAGTCGCCGCCGCATAACCATGCTGCGGCTCAGCCAGACCGCCGTGACCAGCAATAACGATGCTGAGCCAAGGGGATACAACCAAGCCAGCTCGCTTCTTGTCGAACGGATACCGCCCCAGACAATACCGGCAGCCGAAGGCTCGGTGAGCGCGCCAAGAATCAGCGCTACCAGGGTGGTAGCGCCTGCCAGTGCCCGGATGATCGGCGCCCTGCCCCCACCCGCCCAGCGACTGCGCGCCAGCCAGAGCCGGACGGCCAGCGCGGGCAGCAGGACCGCATACAGCGACAGCATTGCGCGTGACTCAACCAGCCACACCAGCGCGACCATGGCTACCAGGGCGCAGAGAAAACGATGCGCGCTGCCGGCCCGCATCAACAGCATGGCGGAGGCTACCAGTAATGCGACCAGGGCCGGCGGCCGCACACCCTCGGGGTCCAGCGGCTGCAGCTCGCTCATGAAAAAGACCAGCAGGCCCTGCCCGAACAGGGACAAGGCCAGTCCCAATTGGGCGGCGAAATCTCCCGCGCTGCGCAATAACCGGACCGCCGCTAACAGCAGCACCGTCGCCACCAACAGATTCAACAGCGGCAGGTCGCCCAGATTGGTCATGGCCCAGGCCGCCCACAGCAGCAAAGCGGCAAACCAGGCAGCGAACCCCGCCATGGCGACCACGTACCAGGGTGGTTCCTGCCCCGTCTCGGCCAACAGGGCCTGGTCAGCGGGCACTATGCGGCGCTGCCGCAACTCGTCCAGCAATAGCTGCTGCTCCGACCTGTTCATGCTTTCTCCTCCCGGGACCAGCGCTGCAGTAGTACGGACACCAGGGCACTGCTCAGCAGGACAAACAGCCCCAACACCCAGACCAGGCCGATCTCGTCGAGGTCCCGCAGCAACCAGGCCAGCCCGGAGGCTAGCACAGCAATCGCCGAATAGGCCTGCAGCGCCAACAGCAGAAGATCGCGGCGCCACCGGCGATAACAGGGTATGCCCAGCAGATAGACCACCGCCAGGACCGGCAGCAGGTAAACAAGTTCGGAGCGCCACCAGCCAATCGCCGCACCCAGCCCCAGGGCCGCCAGCAGCCCAGCGCCCGCCAACCGCGGCAAGGTCCGACCCGCCGGCAGTGGGCGCAGGCCCCGCTCGAACAGCAATAACCACAGCCCGTTAAAACCCGCGATGACAAGGAAAACTGTTGGGGACAGCCGCATACCACCGAACAACCAACTGCTCGTTGTAGCGAAGTAGCGCACCAGCGCCAGGTTGGCCACAGCCCAGAACAGCACCCAACAGGCAGTGGAGCGCGACAACAGTGCCCAGGGCAACAGCAGTACGGCCCACGCCGCAAACAGCTGCCAGATATCCGCACCGGTCTGGTAGATCTGCCCGACCAGCGCCAGCAGCCCGCCCGTCGTCAGGGCAGCACCCAGCAATACTGCCTGGGCTGCAACGGATTGCCGGGGCAAACGAAGCGCCGCACCGGCGAAGCCGGTCAACACCGCCGCGGCCAGCCCCAGCTTGGCGAAACGGTGCAGCTCGTCCCAGTTGAAAGCGAAAAAGAAAATCAGGCCCAGGGCGAGCAACACGCAGCCAAAGAACGCCAGCACCAGGTCGAACGCGGCCAACCAATGGCGCGCTGCCGGTTGCGGATGCTCGGGCGCCATGGCAGCCGCGAGCTGCTCGGCGCTGAGCCTGCCCTGCTCGGTCCAGCGCAGCAGCTGGTCGCGCCGGCGCAGTTCGTCGATCGGTTTCATCGGTTGAGCCAGCCTCTGAATCGTTCATGGAATTCGGGTACCGCCAGGAACAGATAGAGGCTGACCAGCACATTGAGCAGGGAGATCACCAGGAACAGTTGGGGGATACTGGCCCCGACCACCCCCAGCATGACCATGGCGAAGATGGCGGAAATCACCATCAGCAAGGAGTTGAGGATATTGTTGGCGGCGATCACCCGGGAACGCTCGCTGTCTACTGTGCGGGCCTGGATCAGGGCATACAGCGGCACTATATAGAAGCCGCCGAACATCCCCAGCCCCAGGATGCAGAGCATCACCGCCCAGGCTGCCGGTTGTTGCAACAGGCTCAACCAGCCCACTCCGCCGGCGCCCACATCAATGAAACCCGCACCGCCCCATAGCAGCAGCCCGAACAGCGTCAGCCCCGCCGCGCCTAACGGCACCAACCCCAGCTCCACCCGTTTGCCCGAGAGCCGTTCGCACAGCAGCGAGCCGGCGGCAATACCGGTGGAGAATACCGCCAGAATCAAGGTGACCACGGTTTCATCGCCGCCCAGGTAATCCCGGGTAAAACCCGGAATCTGCGCCAGGTAGGTGGCGCCGAGAAACCAGAACCAGGAGTTTGCCAACAGCGCCCGGGACACCGCCCGGGACTGTTGTACCAGCCCCAGGTGCAGAATTCGCGCCGATTGGCGCAGGATGTTCCAGTCCAGCTGCAGCCGCGGCAAGGCGGCGGCCGTGGCCGGAATGGCCAGGCTGGCCAGAAAGCCGAGCACTGCCAGCAGCACCACCGCCACCGACACCCAGCTCGCCCACTGCTCCCCCGCCATCAGCAGCCCGGCAAACAGGGTGCCGCCGAGAATCGCCAGGAAGGTCCCCATTTCCACCAGGGCGTTGCCACCGATCAGCTCCCGCTCGGCCAGATGCAGGGGCAGTATCGAGTATTTCACCGGCCCGAACAGCGACGACTGGGCGCCCATAGCAAATAGCACGACCAGCATCAACGGCAGGCTCCCCAACAGCACGCTCGCCGCCCCGGCCAGCATGATGACTATTTCCGCGAACTTGATCAGGCGGATCAACACGTGCTTGGGGAATTTCTCGCCGAGCTGGCCTCCCAGCGCGGAGAATAGGAAGAACGGCAGGATGAACAGCAACGCGCTGAGATTGATCAACACATTGGGATCACCGCTGACCCCGATCTTGAACAGGATGGCCAGCACCAACGCCTGCTTGAACACGTTATCGTTGAACGCGCCGAGAAACTGGGTAGTGAAATACGGCAGGAAGCGCCTGCTGCGCAACAGGCCGAACTGAGATTGCTCGGACATCGCTGTCATCCTTCCTAACTGTCGCTAAAGGATGACAGCATAACGGAACAGCCCACCGGTTGCGCTACCGGGGTGTCATGGCAGAGGTCAATCGGCCTCGACAATCTGCAACCGCACATTGCGTCGCTGGATCCACTGGCGAATGCGCTCCTGCCGGTCGGAGGTCAGCGGGTAGCGCCGGGCCAGCATGAAAGCCGTCATGTACATCAACACCGGACCGATGATGTACAACACCCGCAGGGACATCAGCTGCTGCTCGGAATGCACCGTCTGGGTTGCATCAAAGCCCACCAGGGAGAGCAGCCCCAGCGACAGGCCGAGCCCGATCGCCATGGCCATCTTCTGCGCCATACCGGACATCGCGAAGAACAACCCGGTGCGGTGCTCCTTGCTGCGCGCGGTGTCCAGATCCACGATATCCGCCAGCATCGACAGGGGCAGGAACTGGAACGCCGCAAAGCAAAACCCCTTGATGGCAAACATGATGGCGAAGGGCACCAATTGCCCCGCCTGCAGAAAGAACATGCCGAGGATGCTCACGCTGGAGACGCCGACCGCCACGCAGAACGCCCGATGCTTGCCGATCCGCCGCCCCAGCGCCAACCAGAACGGGATCCCGAGGATGCCGATGCCGAAATACAGCAGGTACATCATGCCAATGTGCGCCTGGATCTGGATCACGTGCTGCATGAAGAACACCGACATGGCATTGCGGAACGACTCGCCGGTGATAACGATCAGCAGGATCAACATCAGCCGTTTGAACGGGCCGTTGTTCTTCAGTACCCGCCAGCCCTTCTTCCAGTCGGTGCGCTGGACCGAGCGCGGCGGCGCCTCGCGCACGCAGGTCACTACCAGTAGCACCGTGAGCGGTAGCAGGATCAGCAACAGCCAACCCATCGAAGCGAGGATGGGGCCATAACCAATACCCAATTCACCATCCCGGCCCACCAGCCAGACCGCGGCTTGCATGAGCGCACTGTCAGTGTCGCCAGCCTCGTACCGCCGACCCAGCGCTTGCACCACGGCGGGCGCCAGCGCGGCAATGAACAATCCGAGCAGGATGAACCCCTCGCGGGAGGCGGTCACCCGGCTGCGCTGGTGGTAAAGCGTGGACAATTCCGCGCCCCAGGCGCCGTAGGGCAAGGTCACCATGGTCCAGCCGAGATACATCAGCACCGTCCAGACCAGCAAGTGCATGATCCCGGCCCCGTCCGGTGGCATGAAGATCATCACGGTCCCCAGTAGCATCAGTGGCGTACCCATGACCAGCCAAGGTTTGCGCCGACCGAAGCGGGTGCGCCAGCGATCACTGAGCATGCCGACGAGGGGATCGGTGATCACATCCGAGAAGCGCGCCAACACCAGCACCAGGGCCATCAGCGCCATGTTGAGGCCCATTTCCTGGGCGTAGAAAGGCGGTAGATAGACCGCCAGCGGATAACCGATGATGGCCAGGGGGATACCCACTGACCCGTGCATGAGGATGGTGGATCTCTTCAGAATGCCGGACTGACTCATTGGACGACTCCGTGGTCAGGCAGGGTCGCACCCCCGCCGCTTTTCTTGTAATTGTCGACCTGGAGTCTATGCCAGTCGCTGATCAATATCCGCGCATGATTTAATCCAGATGTAACCGCCCACCCAGTGCCCTTTACCCTGCCTCCGCCAGACCCAGTAACGACGCGGCGTGCAGCCGTTATCAGAACGGAGGATGGGCCATATTCAGCGCGCTGATGGCTCCACCACCCCACTCTACTCCCCCAGCCGACGGACCGTTCGTCTCCCCGTTGCGAATAATTCCGCAAGCTGTTTGACAACCATTCTCATTATTATTAGCCTTATAGACATTCTTGATCGACCCTGGGGGTGGCGCTGATGTACGTTTGTCTTTGCAAGGGGATTACCGATACACAGATTCGCGATGCCGTTACCGATGGCGCCTGCAATATCCGCGACCTACGCGAGCGTCTCGACGTTGCCACCCAGTGCTGCAAATGTGCACGGGACTGCAAGTCCATCATCAGTGAATACCGTCAGTCAGCTGCGGGCAGCTTCGCCGGAAGCGGTCAGTTCGTAATGGCCTGAATGCGTCTTGCATGCCATCGAGAAGAATTGCTATCTTCTTGATTTTCAAGGCCTGTATTTGACAGTTCGCCCTACGGATAGCACACTCTGCGGATTGATCCCGCACTGAGGAATTCCGTCATGAAAGGCGACGCACAGGCAATCCGCCATCTCAACATTCTGCTCGGCAACGAGCTGGTTGCCATTAACCAGTATTTCCTGCATGCCCGCATGCTGCAGGATTGGGGTCTGGACAAGCTCGGCGACCATGAATATCACGAGTCCATCGATGAAATGAAGCATGCGGACGCGCTGACCAAGCGCATCCTGTTTCTCGAAGGCATCCCGAACCTGCAGGACCTGGGCAAGCTGATGATTGGCGAGAACACTCGCGAGATCCTCGAATGCGACCTGCGTCTGGAAATGAAGGGTATCCCGGATCTGAAGGCCGCTATCGCCTATTTCGAAAGCATCGGCGACTATGGCAGCCGCGAGCTGGCCGAAGACATCCTGACGTCCGAGGAAGAGCACGTCGACTGGATCGAGACCCAGTTGAGCCTCATCGACAAGATAGGTATCGAGAACTATCAGCAATCCCAGATCAGCTGATAGCCTCGCTATCGTGACGAGCCCGCCTGTTGGCGGGCTTTGTCGTTTCAGCTGGTCAGGCTTTCCAGAATACTGGCCACCGCTGCGCCCGGATCCTCGGCGCGGGTAATCGGCCGGCCGATTACCAGGTAACTGCTGCCATTGTCTATGGCCTGACGGGGGGTGACGATGCGCTTCTGATCGTCCGCGCTGGCGTCGTCGGGGCGAATACCCGGGGTGACCAGCTTGAAATCCTCGTTCAGGGCGTTTCTCAGCGCCTTGGCTTCCCGCGCAGAGCAGACCACCCCATCCAGGCCGCAATCCTGCGTCAGGCGCGCCAGGCGCTGCACCTGGACCATAGGCTCGATATCAATCCCCATCTCCTGCAGGTCCTCCTGCTCGAGACTGGTCAGCACGGTGACGGCGGTCAGCAACGGGCGGTGGCCGGAACGGCGATCAAGGATCTCGCGGCAGGCTTCCATCATGCGGCGACCGCCACTGGCATGTACGTTCACCATCCACACGCCCAGCTCGGCGGCCGAGCGCACCGCATTGGCGGTGGTGTTGGGAATGTCATGGAACTTGAGGTCGAGGAAGACTTCGAACCCCTTGCTCTGGAGCGCCCCCACGATGGCCGGCCCAGTTGCAGTGAACAACTCCTTGCCTACCTTGAGACGGCACTGGGCCGGGTTCAGACGGTCGGCCATGGCGACCGCGGAGGCCGTATCGGGGAAGTCCAGGGCAACAATTATCGGGCTATTGCAGGGCATTTATCTTTCCTGTGTCATATGGGTCGCAGCGACGGGCTAGCGGAGGCCGGCTCCGGCCCCTTCAAGGGTCGTGTCGTTGACCAGCCGTGGCAGGTCGGGCATTGCCAGTGCAGTTGCCTGGCGGAGAAACCGCAGGCCTGGCAGCGGTATTTGGGCTTGTCACTCAGCAGCGCTTCGACGATGCCACGCAGAATCATCAGATTGGCCTGGCCACGCGGCTCGACATTATCCTTGTGCAGATCGATCAGGTACAGCAATCCGCGTAGCGAAGGTTGCTGCTGCAGATGGGCAAGCACGTAGCGACTGGTGGCGCTGAGCCCCTCCCGCTTGTTCAGTTCATCGGCGCGGGCCAGCACCGTTGCCACCATGGGTGGCTGGGCATTTTCCAGCACCTCATCGAGAAAAGCCAGTAGATCCAGATGACCAGCTTCAGCCAGGCTTTGCAGCAGCGGCAAGGCCTGGGGAATGAAATCAGGTTCGTGGGCCGCCAGGCGGCGCAGCCATTTGAGCTCCTCGCGCGCGCGGCCCTGCCCTGCCTCCAGCTCCGCCAGCATCAGCATGGCGCGCACCGAGTTGCGTTGCGTTGCCAGGGCATCGAGCAAATGGCGCCGGGCCTGGGGCCATTCCCGACGCCCCTGGGCCTCCCGGGCCAGTTCGCAGTGATAATGGGCCAGGGTGGTGGCAAAACTCTCCCGTTCGCGCACCAGCCGGCGTCCCACCTCCACGGCCCGCTGCCAGTCGCGCTCGCGCTCATGGATACGGACCAGATCCGCCAGCGCCTCGGCGCGCAGGCTGGAGCCCGACTCCACGAGCTCATCCAGCAGCCGCTCAGCCCGGTGGTGCAGCCCGACTACCAAGTAGTCCCGGGCCAGCTCGAATTGCACCCGGTCAGCTTGCTGGGGGGTCAGGTTGGGCCGGGCCAGCAGGTTCTGGTGAACCTTGATAGCGCGCTCCACGTCACCGCGCTGGCAGAACAGCTTGCCAATGGCAATGTGGGTCTCGACGGTTTCAGGATTGACCTCGAGGGCGCGGATGAAGGTCTCGATCGCCTCGTCCGGCTGTTCGTTGAGCAGATAATTGAGGCCGATGAAGTACTGCTTGTCGATGGCACTGGCGTGGGGCGCGAGCATCACGCCGACCTTGATGGCTTCGCGGCGGCCAAGGAACCAGCCGATGCCGAGCGCTCCCACGAACAGGCCGAGGAACACCAACTCCTGCATGCCGATCAGCCTTTTACAGCCTGGGTGCGCAGCTTGTCTATTTCCTTGCGATAGCGGCTCAGCTCATTGCTCTGCACCATCAGGCGCAAGCGCAGCCGTGTGGTCAGCAACCAACCGATGAAGATGCCCAGCATGCTGCCGAGAACGAAGGCGATGACGACGAAGAGGGATACCGGAAGTTCGGGGGAAGAAATTTCGAGGAACTGCAACGCGACATGCTGCTGGTTCTCCAGCATGAAATCTATCGTTGCCAATGCGACCAACAACAGTACGATGATCAGCACCGCGCGTTTCAGCCATTGCATGCCGCCACTCCCATTTCCTATGCCGGGAGCCAGTATAGCGCAGGCCTGCGCTCAGTCATACTCGATCTCAGGCGGTTTCCAGCGAGTCATTGACTCGGTCACGCAGCTCTTTGCCCGGTTTGAAATGGGGCACATACTTGCCCTCCAGGTGCACCGATTCCCCGGTCTTGGGATTACGGCCGATCCGCGGCGCGCGATAGTGCAGTGAAAAACTGCCGAAACCGCGAATCTCGATGCGCTCGCCAGTGGCCAGTGCAGTCGACATATGCTCCAGCATTGTCTTGATAGCCAGCTCCACATCCTTGGCTGATAACTGGCCCTGTTGTTCGACTATGCGTTCGATCAACTCCGACTTGGTCATGATTTTTCCCTTTTTATTCAAGCGGCTAGGATCCGTTTTGATTTGTTGTACCATGCTTGACGGAATTTGAACAGCCTGATATGGCGCGGTGCGGAAAAGGTATGCTTCGGGGAGCGGTCCGGTGAGCGGACCTGCGGAACGGCGGGCACAAAAAAGGGCGACCGAAGTCGCCCTTTTTCAATGGATCACACTGGCAATCAGTTGCCCTTGTTTTCCATCTGTTGCTTGATCAGATCACCAATGGTGGTCGGACCGGCAGCCAGCATTTCCTGCTTGCGCAGGTCCTGGATGGCTTCTTTCTCGTCTTCAACGTCCTTGGCCTTGATCGACAGGCTGATGACACGGCTCTTGCGGTCAACGCTGATGATCTTGGCTTCGACTTCGTCACCGACGTTCAGCACGTTGCGCGCATCTTCAACGCGGTCGCGGCTGATTTCGGAGGCCTTCAGGGTGCCTTCGATGTCGTCACCCAGAGTGATTACGGCGCCCTTGGCGTCAACTTCCTTGACGGTACCGGTAACGATGGTGCCTTTCTCGTTCAGGGACACGAAGTTGGAGAACGGATCGTCTTCCAGCTGCTTGATACCCAGGGAGATGCGCTCGCGCTCCGGATCGACCGACAGGATGACGGTTTCGATCTCGTCGCCCTTCTTGAAACGACGTACGGCTTCTTCGCCCACTTCGTTCCAGGAGATGTCGGACAGGTGAACCAGACCATCGATGCCGCCGTCCAGACCAATGAAGATACCGAAATCGGTGATCGACTTGATGGAGCCGGAGATCTTGTCGCCCTTGTTGAACTTGCTGGAGAACTCTTCCCACGGGTTCATCTTGCACTGCTTGATGCCCAGGGAGATACGACGACGGTCTTCGTCGATATCCAGAACCATGACTTCCACTTCGTCGCCAACCTGAACGACCTTGGAAGGATGGATGTTCTTGTTGGTCCAATCCATTTCGGATACGTGAACCAGGCCTTCCACGCCCTCTTCCAGCTCGGCGAAGCAGCCGTAGTCGGTGAGGTTGGTGACCTTGGCGTTGACACGGGTACCTTCCGGATAGCGACCGGTGATGGCAACCCATGGATCTTCGCCCAGCTGCTTCAGACCCAGGGAGACGCGGTTGCGCTCGCGGTCGAACTTCAGCACCTTGACGTCGATTTCGTCGCCAACGTTGACGATTTCGGACGGATGCTTGATGCGCTTCCAGGCCATGTCAGTAATGTGCAGCAGACCATCTACGCCGCCCAGGTCAACGAACGCACCGTAATCGGTGAGGTTCTTGACGATACCTTTGACAACCTGGCCTTCCTGCAGGGTTTCCAGCAGGGCTTCGCGCTCGGCACTGTTCTCGGCTTCGAGGACGGCGCGACGGGAAACGACAACGTTGTTGCGCTTCTGGTCGAGCTTGATGACCTTGAATTCCAGTTCCTTGCCTTCCAGGTGCGCGGTGTCGCGAACCGGACGGACGTCGACCAGGGAACCCGGCAGGAACGCACGAATGGTGTTGACGTCGACGGTAAAGCCACCTTTGACCTTGCCGTTGATGACACCCTTGACGATTTCTTCTGCGGCGAAAGCTGCTTCGAGGACCTTCCAGGATTCGGCACGCTTGGCCTTCTCGCGGGAAAGTTTGGTTTCACCGAAACCGTCTTCAACGGCGTCCAGTGCAACGTGAACCTCATCACCCACGCTGATGGTCAGTTCGCCCTGATCATTCAGGAACTGCTCGCGCGGAATGACACCCTCGGATTTCAGGCCGGCGTGGACGGTGACCCAGTCGGAGTCGATGTCCACAACGATACCGGTGATGATGGAGCCCGGCTCCATATCAAGGGTCTTCAGGCTTTCTTCAAAAAGTTCGGCAAAGCTTTCGCTCATTTGGATTCCTGTAAAAGTGTAATAAGGCAGTAACCGCCTGGCCGCTCAATCGCATGCCCTGCAGCCCACTTGCCCGCCACGCCACCAGCTTGCGTGGGTTGATTGTATTGATACCTTCTCCGGTGTCGCTGGTTACCCGGCTAAGGATTCGCCCTGATCAGTCCAGCAGGTTGCGCTTGCGCGCCTCCGCCTGCACTGTTTCAAGTACTTTTTCGATGCTCATGTGCGAAGAATCGATCAGGATGGCGTCTTCAGCCGGCCGTAGTGGCGCGATGCTGCGGTTCATATCCCTTTCGTCCCTGGCATTTATTTCATCGAGAAGACCCGCAAGACTAGCAGTTTCGCCCTTTTCGAGCAACTGCCGGTAACGGCGTTCAGCACGGATTTCCGGGCTGGCGGTCAGAAATATTTTCAGCTGGGCATCAGGGAACACCACGGTGCCCATGTCCCGGCCGTCCGCGACCAGCCCCGGGGCTTCCCGGAAGGCCTGTTGCCGGGCCAGCAGCGCCTGACGAACGGCAGGCAGCGAGGCCACGCGGGAGGCGCCGGCACCGGCGGTTTCGGTGCGGATACCCCGGGTGACATCTTCCCCTTCGAGAATGATGCGCTGCTCCTGGCCTTCCTCGGCAAGAAACTGCACGTCCAGGTGGGCGGCCAGGCTGGTGAGGGTCTGCTCGTCGGCCAGGTCCACCCCGTGGTTACCGGCGGCAAAGGCCAGCACCCGGTACAGGGCACCAGAGTCCAGCAGATTCCAGCCCAACCGGGCGGCCAGCATACCGGTCAGGGTGCCCTTGCCGGAGCCACCGGGCCCGTCGATGGTGATGACCGGAGCCATGTCTGTATCAGCCGTCACGCGCTTTCCTCCTGGCGGATATTGATGCCCACCGAGCGCGCCAGGTCGATGAACCCGGGGAACGAGGTGCCCACGTGGATGCAGTCGGTAATGCGGATTTCGCCGGTGGCGCGCAGTGACGCAACGGCGAAGGACATGGCGATGCGGTGGTCCATGTGGCTATCGATGGTCGCACTGCCCATTACGCCGCCCTCGATGACAATGCCGTCGGGCGTCGGCTCGGCCTTGATGCCCAGCGCCTGCAGGCCGTCGGCCATGACCTGGATGCGGTCGGATTCCTTGACCCGCAGCTCCTCGGCGCCGCGCAGCACGGTGCGCCCTTCTGCGCAGGCGGCGGCAACGAAGAGCACGGGAAATTCATCGATTGCCAGCGGTACCTGGTCCAGGGGAATCTCGATTCCCTTGAGCCCGGCGTAGCGGATACGGATATCGGCCACCGGCTCGCCACCCACTTCGCGCTCGTTGCTCAGGGTGATGTCGCCGCCCATGGCCCGCAGGATATTGATCACGCCGATGCGGGTGGGGTTGATGCCGACATGCTCCAGGGTGAGGTCGGAGCCTTCGGCTATGCTCGCGGCGACCATGAAGAAGGCCGCCGAGGAGATATCCGCCGGCACGTCGATCTTGCCGCCGGTCAGCCTGTGGCCGGATTCGACCGTGGCCGTGGCACCGTCGACCTGCACCGGATAGCCGAAGCCCCGCAGCATGCGCTCGGTATGATCACGGGTGGGCGCCGGCTCGGTGACCGAGGTCTTGCCTTCGGCATACAGCCCCGCCAGCAACAGGCAGGATTTGACCTGCGCGCTCGCCATGGGCATGACATATTGCATACCCTTGAGCTGACTCTCGGCACCCTTGATAAGCAACGGTGGCCGGCCGTCGGCACCGGTATCGATGCTCGCACCCATCTCCCGCAGCGGATTGGCGACCCGCCCCATTGGGCGTTTGGTCAGGGAGGCATCCCCGGTCAGTTCGGTGGTGAATTGCTGGCCCGCCAGCAGCCCCGCTAGCAGTCGCATGGAGGTGCCGGAGTTACCCACATAAATCGGCCCCGGCGGCGCCTGCAAACCGTGCAGGCCAACACCATGGATGGTCACCCGGCCGTGGTGTGGGCCTTCGATGACTACGCCCATGTCGCGGAACGCCTGCAGGGTGGCAAGACTGTCCTCACCTTCCAGGAAACCCTCCACTTCGGTGACCCCCTCGGCAATGGAGCCGAGCATGATCGAGCGGTGGGAAATGGACTTGTCACCCGGGACGCGGATACGACCCTGTACGCTGGTACCGGGGTTGGCGATGAAGTTGATTGATTGAGTCTGCATGGGTTCCATATATGCCCTGCGGGCCAGAATCTTGCTGAAATGCTCGCGTGCGGATCGGGCCCGGGTGAACACACCCAACAGGGTGTTTGCGTCCCTCTCCTCGACCGCTGCGCGCAAGCGGCTTAAATCGTGGGTGAAATCGTCCAGGCTGCGCAACACCGCATCGCGGTTGGCCAGGAACACATCCCGCCACATGACCGGGTCGCTGGCGGCGATCCGGGTGAAATCTCGAAAACCACCGGCAGCATAGCGGAATATTTCCAGGTTTTCGCTGCGCGAAGCCAGGGTGTCGACCAGCGAGAAGGCCAGCAGATGGGGGAGATGACTGGTGGCCGCCAGCACTTCGTCATGGTCGGCCAGGGGCATGTCCTCGACATCTGCGCCCAGGGCACGCCAGGCCTGACGCACCAGGGCCAGGGCTGGCTCGCCGGTTTCTTCGAGCGGCGTCAGTATCACCTTGTGATTGCGAAACAGCTGGGCGTCGGCCGCCTCCACTCCACTGCGCTCGGACCCGGCAATCGGGTGCCCGGGCACGAAGTGCGGCGGAATGCAGCCAAAGGCGCCCCGTACTGCGTCGACGACCGCATTCTTGGTGCTGCCGGCATCGGTGATCACCGCCTGCCCCAGATCCAGCTTGGCCAATTGGCCCAGTACCCGCTCCATGGCCAGTACCGGTACCGCCAGCATGATCAGGTCAGCGCCCTGCACGGCCTCGGCCAGATCGTCGGTGACCCGGTCGACCACCCCCAGCGGGACAGCCTGGCGCAGCGTCGCCGGATCATGATCGCAGCCCACCACCTCCCGGCAGAGCCCGGACTGGCGCAGACCCTTGGCAAAGGAGCCGCCGATCAGACCCAGGCCGACAACCGCCAGGCGGCCAAGGAGCGGCCCGGCGGAAGCCGTCGTCACGAGGCTTTCATTCACCTTGCAGAACCCTGGCCAGCGCCTCGAGGAAACGCTTGTTTTCCTGGGGCAGGCCGATGGATACGCGGAGATGGTTCGGCATGCCGTAACCGGCGATCGGGCGGACAATCACGCCCTCGCGCAGCAGGCCCTGATAGACGGGCGCGGCCTCCCGGCCGAGGTCGACGGCAATGAAGTTGCCGCGCGAGGCGATCCAGGCCAGCCCCAGCTCGCGGAAGCCCTGCTCCAGCTGCGCCATGCCCTCGCGGTTGGCGCGGCGGCTTTCCGCCAGATAGGTAGTGTCTTCCAGACTGGCAACGGCGGCGGCCAGCGCCAGGCTGTTGACGTTGAAGGGTTGCCGCACGCGGTTCAGCACATCGGCAATCTGCGGGTCGCTGATTGCATAGCCCACGCGCAGGGCGGCCAGGCCGTAGGCTTTGGAGAAGGTCCGGCTGACAATCAGGTTGGGGTACCGCCCGATGAAGTCGAAGCCGTTGAGGGCATCGGCGACGTTGACATATTCGGTGTAGGCTTCATCCAGCACTACCAGCACGCGCTCGGGCACCGCAGCCATGAAGGCTTCGAACTCGGCGCGCTCGATCCAGGTACCGGTCGGGTTGTTCGGGTTGGCAATGAATACCAGGCGCGTGGCCGGGGTAATCGCCGCCGCCATGGCTTCCAAGTCGTGGCCCCATTCGCGGGCCGGTACTTCAATGGCCGTCGCGCCCACGGCCTGGGTGACAATCGGATAGACCGCAAAGGCGTGCTGACTGAAGACCACCTCGGTGCCGGGAGCGAGGAAGGCCCGCGCCAGCAGCTCGAGAATGTCATTGGAGCCATTGCCCAGGGTAATCATCGGCAGGTCGAAACCGAAGCGCCGGGACAGGGCCTGCTTGAGGGCGAAGCCGTTACCGTCGGGGTAGCGGGTCAGTTCCGGCAGGGCTTCCTGGATCGCCTTGAGCGCCATGGGCGCCGGACCGAGGGGGTTCTCGTTGCTCGCCAGCTTGATGATGTCGGCCGGCTCGAGACCAAACTCGCGGGCCAGCTCTTCCACCGGCTTGCCGGGAACGTAGGGGGACAGCTCTTGCACGCCTGGCAGCGCCAGGCTCAGGAAATCGCAACTCATGACAACGCCTCAAGCTTCAGGCCGCAGGCTCCAAGCGACATCATCTGCCAAACCGCTTGCAGCTTGCCGCCGGTAGCCTGCCGCTACGGTTAAAGTACCGCCTTCGGATAGGACCCCAGGATCTTCAGCGCGACGGACTCCTCGCGGATCTTCTCCAGGGCATCGCGGATCAGTGGATCATGCTGGTGACCGAGGAAATCAATGAAGAATACATAGGTCCATTTACCGCTGCGTGACGGCCGGGTTTCGATGCGGGTCAGATCGATGCCGTTATCGTGGAACGGCTGCAACAGGTGATGCAGCACACCCGGCCGGTTGTTCATCGAGACAATGATGGAAGTCTTGTCGTCGCCGGTCGGAGGCACTTCCTGGTTGCCGATCATCAGAAAGCGGGTGGAGTTATCCGGGCGATCCTCAATCTTCTCGGCAATACAGGTCAGGCCGTACAGCTCGCCAGCGATATCACCGGCAATCGCTGCCGAGTTCCACTCACCCTTGACCCGGCGCGCCGCCTCGGCGTTGCTCGCCACCGCCACCCGCTCGACGTTCGGGTAATGGGCGTCCAGCCACTTGCGGCACTGGGCCAGAGACTGGGCATGGGAATAGACCCGGGAAATCTTGTCGGTGCGGGTATTCTCACCCACCAGCAGATGATGGTGAATGCGCAGCTCCACCTCGCCACAGATCACCAGGTCATGTTCGAGGAAGCTGTCGAGGGTGTGATTGATTGCGCCCTCGGTGGAATTTTCCACCGGCACCACCCCGAAATGCACCGCCCCCGCCGCCACTTCACGGAAGATCTCATCAATCGCCGCCATGGGCACACTGTTGACCGAGTGACCAAAGTGCTTGAGCGCTGCGGCCTGGGTGAAGGTTCCCTCCGGCCCGAGATAGGCGACGCGCAGGGGTTCTTCCAGGGCCAGGCAGGCGGACATGATCTCGCGAAACAGCCGCGCGACCTCTTCGTTGTCCAGCGGCCCCTTGTTCAGCTCCATGATGTGCTTGAGCACCCAGGCTTCCCGTTCGGGTCGGTAGAACACCGGCTTCTCGCCTTCGGCCAGCGACTTCTGCTTGACCTCGGCCACTGTCTGGGCACAACGCGCACGCTCGTTGATCAGCTCCAGCAGCTTCTCGTCGAGCGCGTCGATGCGGTTGCGCAGGGCCTTGAGTTGCGCTTCGTCGGACATGTCATTCAACCGTGCTGTTGTTCAAATTCGGCCATGTAGGCCACCAGTGCATCCACTGCCGCTTCCGGCACCGCGTTGTAGAGGGAGGCACGCATGCCGCCCACCGAGCGGTGGCCCTTGAGGTTGAGCAGGCCACGTTCCTCGGCACCGGCCAGGAAGGGCTTGTCCAGCCGATCATCGGCCAGGCGGAAGGGGATATTCATCCACGACCGATCGGCGACGTTGATCGGGTTGCTGTAGAACTCGCTGGCATCGATGGCCGCGTACAGCTTGCGCTGCTTGGCGTCATTGATGCGTTCCATGGCCTCGACCCCACCCTGGGCCTTGAGCCACTTGAACACCAGCCCGGACAGGTACCAGGCGAAGGTCGGCGGCGTGTTGTACATGGAGCCGTTCTTGGCCGCGACACTGTAGTCGAGCATGGTCGGACATTTGCTGTGGGCCTTGCCCAGCAGATCCTCGCGGACGATGACCACGGTCAACCCGCTGGGCCCGATGTTCTTCTGCGCACCGGCATAGAGCAGACCGAAGCGCGACACATCCAGCGGTCGGGACAGGATATCGGAGGACACATCGGCTACCAGGGGTTTGTCGCCCACCTCGGGAATCCAGTTGAATTCCACACCACCGATGGTCTCGTTGGGCGTGTAGTGCACGTAGGCAGCATTGTCGGACAACTGCCATTCGTTCTGGCCGGGAATCGCAAAATAGTCATATTCCTTGGCCGAGGCGGCGACGTTGACGTGGCCGTAGCGGGCGGCTTCCTCGATGGCCTTGCGCGACCAGATGCCGGTGTCGATGTAATCGGCACTGCCGTCCTCACCGAGCAGGTTCAGCGGGATCTGCGCGAACTGCTGGCTGGCGCCGCCCTGGAGAAACAGCACCTTGTAGTCGGACGGGATGCTCAGCAGGTCGCGCAGGTCCTGTTCGGCCTGCTCGGCGATGCCGACGAACTCGTCGCTGCGGTGGCTCATTTCCATGACCGACAGACCCTTGCCCTGCCAGTCGGTCAATTCGTCCCTGGCTGTCTGCAGTACCGCTTCCGGCAAGGCAGCCGGGCCCGCACAGAAATTGAACAGTCGCTTGCTCACCTTAACCTCACTCTTGCTCGTCAGTGGTTCCGGCGCTGTCTTCAGCTACGCCGGCATCGGTCTCGCCAACTTCTTCCTCGTCGCCCTCTTCTTCAGAAGGCTCCTGCACACGTTCCAGGCCGACCAGCTTCTCGCCGTTGCCCAGCTTGATCAGGGTCACGCCCTGGGTGTTGCGCGACAGGCTGGATACTTCCGATACGCGGGTCCGCACCAGGGTACCCTGGTCGGAAATCAGCATGATTTCCTCGCCTTCGACCACCTGCACCGCGCCCACCAGCGGGCCATTGCGGTCGTTGGTGACCATGGCGATCACGCCCTGGCCACCGCGCTTGTACTGCGGGAAGTCCTCGACCGGAGTGCGCTTGCCGTAGCCGTGCTGGGAAGCCGTGAGGATCTCGGTGCCGTCCTCGGCAATCAGCATGGACACCAGACGCTGCCCTTCCGGCAGGCGCATGCCGCGTACGCCGCGGGCGGTACGGCCCATGGCGCGCACGTCGGTTTCATTGAAGCGTGTCACCTTGCCGCCGTCGGAGAACAGCATGATCTGCTTGTTGCCGTCGGTCAGCGCAGCGCTGATCAGGGTATCGCCCTCGTCCAGATCCAGGGCGATCAGGCCGACGCTGCGCTGGCGGCTGAACTGGGGCAGCGGGGTCTTCTTCACGGTGCCGTTGGCGGTGGCCATGAAGATGAACCAGCCCTCGGTGTACTCCTCCACCGGCAACATGGTGGTGATGTACTCACCCTCGTCCAGCGGCAGCAGGTTGACCAGCGGCCGGCCACGGGCCGTACGCGAGGCTTCCGGAATCTCGTAGGTCTTCAGCCAGTAGACCTTGCCCTTGCTGGAGAACAGCATGAGCGTGGTATGGCTGTTGGCGACCAGCAGGTGGGACACATAGTCCTCATCCTTGACGCCGGTGGCTGCCTTGCCCCGGCCACCGCGGCGCTGGGCGTTGTAGTCCGACAGCGGCTGGCTCTTGGCATAGCCGCCATGGGAAATGGTCACCACGCGGTCTTCTTCGGTGATCAGGTCGGCCACGCTCAGATCCAGACGCGAGGCGATGATTTCGGTACGGCGCTCATCACCGAAATTGGTCCGGATGGTTTCCAATTCCTCGACGATGACTTCCATCAACCGCTCTTCGCTGTTGAGGATGCGCAGCAGCTCGCCGATCTGCACCAGGATTTCCTGGTATTCGGACAGCAGCTTGTCGTGCTCCAGCCCGGTCAGGCGATGCAGACGCAGGTCCAGGATTGCCTGGGCCTGTTCGGGGGACAGGTAATATTTGCCATCGTGCAGACCGTACTGCTCGGGCAGTTCGTCCGGACGGCAGGATTCAGCACCGGCGCGCTCGACCATCTCCATCACCGCACCGGGCTCCCAGGCGGCAGCCAACAGGCGCTCGCGGGCTTCGGCCGGGGATGGCGACGCCTTGATCAAGGCGATGACCGGGTCGATATTCGACAGGGCCACCGCCTGGCCTTCGAGGATATGCCCCCGCTCGCGAGCCTTGCGCAGCTCGTAGACGGTACGGCGGGTCACCACTTCACGGCGGTGGCGGATGAAGGCGTCCAGCAGTTCCTTCAGGTTGAGGATCCGCGGCTGGCCGTCCAGCAGACCGACCACGTTGATGCCGAACACGTTCTGCATCTGGGTCTGGGCATAGAGGTTGTTGAGGATGACCTCGGCCACCTCGCCCCGGCGCAGCTCGATGACCACGCGCATACCGTCCTTGTCGGACTCATCACGCAGCTCGCTGATGCCTTCGAGTTTCTTTTCCTTGACCAGCTCGGCGATGCGCTCGATCAGCTTGGCCTTGTTGACCTGGTAGGGCAGCTCATGGATCAGGATCTGCTGGCGGCCACCGACCTTGTCGATGTCCTCGATGGAGCAGCGCGCCCGCACATAGATGCGGCCACGGCCGGTCTTGTAGGCTTCAACGATACCGGCACGGCCGTTGATGATACCGGCGGTGGGGAAATCGGGGCCCGGGATGTGCTCCATCAACTCCTCGATGGACATGTCCGGGTTGGCGATCAGCGCCAGGCAACCGTTGATCACTTCGGTCAGGTTGTGCGGCGGAATGTTGGTCGCCATGCCGACGGCGATACCACTGGAGCCGTTGACCAGCAGGTTGGGCACGCGGGTGGGCAGCACCTCGGGAATCTGCTCGGTGCCGTCGTAGTTAGGCACCCAGTCGACGGTTTCCTTGTCCAGGTCGGCCAGCAGCTCGTGGGCCAGCTTGGTCATGCGGATTTCGGTATAACGCATCGCCGCGGCGCTGTCGCCGTCCACTGAACCGAAGTTACCCTGACCGTCAACCAGCAGGTAGCGCAGGGAGAATGGCTGGGCCATGCGAACGATGGTGTCGTACACCGCCAAGTCGCCATGGGGGTGGTATTTACCAATCACGTCCCCGACCACACGGGCCGATTTCTTGTACGGCTTGTTCCAATCGTTGTTGAGTTCGCTCATGGCGAACAGCACGCGGCGGTGCACCGGCTTCAGACCGTCGCGCACATCGGGCAGGGCCCGCCCGACGATCACGCTCATGGCGTAGTCAAGGTACGATTGCTTCAGCTCATCTTCGATATTGACTGGAGAAATTTCTCTGGCCAGCTCACCCATGAAACGGCATTCCTTTTATTGTTGGCTACCTGACGGCGCCAATGCGCATTCAGCGCGGAACGGGGTCCGGCTCGGGGCCGGATCAAAGCCCGGAATGATACCACATCGCGCGCTCCGGCGGGAGATGGCGCACCTTGCTGAGCGCCAGTTCACAGCACCTGACCGGCGGGCCGGCAGGTCAGGTCAGTGCAAACGACGTGGACTCAGCAATTCGGCCAGCTTGACCTCGTCCGGGCGCTCGATGATGCCTTTTTCAGTCACGATCACGTCGATCAGGTCGGCGGGCGTCACGTCGAACAGCGCCTCCCCCGCCGGCGCGTCCTGCTCCTCACCCAGTTCGACGTCGTCGGCCGTCTCCAGCGTCAGATCAATGCAGGAGCTGGGCGCCACCACCATGAAACGCAGACCGTGGTGCATCGCCAGCACAGCCAGACCGTAGGTCCCGATGGCGTTGACCACATCGCCATTACCGGCGATGCGCTCGGCGCCGACCACCACCCAGCTGGGACTGGCTTCCTTCATCAGATGCCCGGCGACCGTATCGGCATGCAGCGTTGCCGGCAGGTCGTACTGCTGCAGCTCCCAATGGGTGACCAGACCGGCATTGCCGGGCCGGCTCTCGCAGACCTCAACCTGGGCCACCAGGCCCGCCCCGTGGGCTGCCTGGATCACCCCGAGCACGCCACCCCGGCCGCTGCCGGATAAAGCACCGGCGTGGCCGAAGGTCATCAGCGTCTGGGGCTGGCGGTCGTGCCGCCGGATTACCTGCATGCCGAGCTTGGCCATGACCCGATTCGCTTCGCTGTCGCTGGCATGGATACCCAGCGCGGCTTCGGCGAGCAGCGCCGGCACGTCCGCAGAGAGGCCCAGCGGGCGACGTAGCCGCTCCTGCAGCATGCGCAGCGCCCAGGTCAGCGGCTCCGCCGAGGGACGCGCCTCGGCCAGCAGTTCGAAGTCCGCCGCCAAGGCGCCGGACCAGTCCGCGGCCTGGCCCAGGCGTCTGGCCGCCAGGGCGATACCGTAGGCGGCGGCGATGCCCACCGAGGCGGGCCCCTGCACCACGCCGTCGCGGATGGCCGCAGCGACCTGGGGCGCGTCAGTGCAATCGATCCAGAGATGTTCTTCGGGCAGGCGGCGATGATCGAGGATACGCAGACTGTCGCCGCGCCACTCCATCGCCTGGACGCCGCGCTGGTCAGCGCCTTGGGGTTGAAACTGCATGAACGACTCCAGCGGGAAAACATCATTATACTCGGGGCAGTACCGAAAGACTCCCCCGCACCGCACCCCCGCGAGCAAATGTCGCTGCCAGCGGCAAAAATGAGAGGGTATACTGCTGGCCATGCGACGGACGAGCTGGGCCAAGGCCCAGACGAACACACTCAAAGCCGGCACCCGGACGCGGGTCAGGCAGATGCAACAAGGGGATCATGATGACGCTGAATGTCGACCGGGCGGAAATCGCCAA
Source organism: Pseudomonas saudimassiliensis (assembly GCF_000939975.1). GTDB lineage: Bacteria > Pseudomonadota > Gammaproteobacteria > Pseudomonadales > Pseudomonadaceae > Halopseudomonas > Halopseudomonas saudimassiliensis. The sequence continues at coordinate 583,520 of NZ_LK391969.1, forward strand.
ATTCGAGGCCCTGGCCAGCCGCTGGTGGGATCGGGAAAGCGAATTCAAGCCGCTGCATGAGATCAACCCGCTGCGTATCAACTGGATCGATGAAAAGTCCTCGCTGGCCGGCAAGGAAGTGCTCGACGTCGGCTGCGGTGGCGGCATCCTCACCGAAGCCATGGCCCAGCGCGGCGCCCGGGTGACCGGGATCGACATGGGCGAAGCGCCCCTGTCCGTGGCCCGCCTGCACCAGCTCGAATCCGGCGTGGAAGTGGAATACCAGCAATGCACCGCCGAGGAGATGGCGACCCTGCACCCGGGCCGTTTCGACGTCGTTACCTGCATGGAGATGCTCGAGCACGTACCGGACCCGGCTTCCGTGATCCGCGCCTGCGCCACCCTGGTCAAGCCCGGCGGCCACGTGTTCTTCTCGACCATCAACCGCAACGCCAAGTCCTTCGCCTTTGCCATCGTCGGTGCCGAATACGTGCTGCGCATGCTGCCGCGGGGCACCCATGAATACGCCAAGTTCATCCGGCCCGCCGAACTGGGCGGCTGGTGCCGCCAGGCCGGGCTGGATATGCAGGACATCATCGGCTTGACCTACAACCCGCTGCTGCGGCACTACAAGCTGGCCAATGACGTGGACGTCAACTACATGATCCACTGCCAGCGCGGAGCCTGAGATGCTGGACAGCGTCCTGTTCGACCTGGACGGCACCCTGCTGGACACCGCCGACGAGTTCCTGGCGATCATCCGCCAGATGCGCCAGGACCGGGGCCTGCCGGATGCCCCGCTGCACCTGATCCGCTCAACCGTCTCCGACGGCTCGGCCGGCATGCTCTGCGCAGCGTTCTCCATCACCCCCGAACATGCCGACTTTGCCGAACTGCGCGACGACTTCCTGGACCGTTACCAGCAGCAACTGGCAGTACATACCCAGCCGTTCCCCGGCATCCCCGAGCTATTGGACTGGTTGGACGCCGAGGGGCTGCCCTGGGGCGTGGTGACCAACAAAATGAGCCGGTTCAGTATTCCCCTGCTGGCCGCTACCGGCCTGGCCGAACGGTGCGCCAGCCTGGTGTGCCCAGACCAGGTCACCCACGGCAAGCCACACCCCGAGCCGCTGCTCAAGGCCTGCGCGGAGATGGGCGTAGACCCGACCCGCAGCGTGTTCGTCGGCGATCACCTGCGGGATATCCAGGCCGGTCAGGCGGCCGGCATGCGTACCGTCGCTGCCCTTTACGGTTATCTGCCGGCGGGCGATGATCCGCACCAATGGAATGCGAGTTTCAGTATCGAGAATGCCGCTGCTCTGCGCCCCTGGCTGGAGCAGCAACGGACCAAGGAGTTTTCCGATGTTTGACTACCAAGCCCCCAAGGACCTGCTGCAGGGCCGCGTGATCCTGATTACCGGCGCCGGTGATGGTATTGGCCGCGCCTGCGCACTGAGCTGCGCCGCCCATGGCGCGACCGTGGTACTGCTGGGTCGGACCCTGAGCAAACTGGAAGCGGTCTATGATGAAATCGAGGCCGCTGGCTACCCCAAGCCGGCGATCTGCCCACTGAACCTGGAAACTGCGGTAGAGAAGGACTACAACGACCTGGCCGATCAGCTGTTCGACACCTTCGGCAAGCTCGACGGGCTGGTCCACAACGCTGCCCAGCTGGGCCCGCGGACCCTGATCGAGAGCGTCAAGGACGAAGCCTGGCTGGAGCTCATGCAGGTCAACGTCAATGCGCCCTTCTTTCTCAGCAAGGCCATGTTCCCGCTGCTGCGCGCGGCGCCCGATGCCTCGATCATCTTCCTGTCCTCCAGTGTCGGCCGCAAGGCCCGGGCCTACTGGGGCCCCTACGCGGTGACCAAGTTCGCCATCGAGGGGCTGATGCAGGTGATGGCCGACGAGCAGGACGGCACCAGCGAGATCCGCGTCAACAGCGTCAACCCCGGCGCCACCCGCACCGCCATGCGCAAGGCTGCCTACCCCGCCGAAGAGCCGGAAAAGAACCCCGAGCCCGCGGATATCATGCCGGTATTCCTCTACCTGCTCGGCCCGGACAGCAAGGGTGTAAACGGCCAGGCGCTGGACGCGCGGGGGTAAGCGGCAACCGCCCCGCCGCAGGGGAGCCCCACCGCCCCGAGGCGGGGCTCCTACAATAACCGAGCAAGATGCAACCTTTGTAGGAGCGGCGCCTCGCCGCGATCGGGATTATGGGCAGCGCTGAAGCTGAAGTTTATTTGGCGCCGTGCAGCTTGAGCATCAGCTCGGCTTCGCTGCGGGTCAGGCCGCAGGATTGCATGAGGTCGTCGAGGCTGGCGCCCATGCCGACCAGGCGGCTGGCCTGGTTGTAGGGCATGGTGTGCATGTCCTGCTGTTCCAGCCGCTGTTGCTTGTTTTCCAGCTGGGTCAGTTTGCTGCGCAGGCTGATCAGCTCCTCCCCCATGCGGATATGACTCTGCTGATATTCGGCCAAACGCTGGGTCAGTTTGTCCAGCCGACCCTCCATGCTCGCCTCCAGGGCCAGCTGGCGCTGCCCCAGCCGCCGGACCGCGAGGATGGACGCTACCAGCGCGGCGACCAGCAGCCCCAGCAGCAGTCCAGCCAATAGCAGCAGCGAGCGGTCATCCATCGGATCAGATATCCTGCAGCTCGGCCCACTCATCCTCGGTCATCATCTTTTCCAGATCGACCAGAATGAGCAGCTCGTCGTTCTTGTTGCTGACGCCCTGGATAAACTTGGCCGACTCGTCGGTGCCGACGTTGGGCGCCGTTTCGATGTCGGACTGGCGCAGGTACACCACCTCCGCCACGCTGTCGACCAGGATGCCGATCACCTGCCGGTCCGCTTCGATGATGACGATGCGGGTCTGGTCGGTGACCGGCGCGGGCATCAGGCCGAAGCGCTGGCGGGTGTCAATTACGGTGACCACGTTGCCGCGCAGGTTGATGATGCCCAACACATAGGACGGCGCGCCGGGCACCGGGGCAATCTCGGTATGGCGCAGCACTTCCTGCACCTGCATCACGTTGATGCCGTAGGTTTCGTTGTCCAGGCGGAAGGTCACCCACTGCAGGATCGGGTCATCGGCGCGCTGTGCGGTATTGTCTTTCATCTTCAACTCTCGACCTTGTTGGTTCCATCCGGCCGGTGGCGCGGCGGAAGTGTTGGTTTCATCCTAATCGTGCGTCGGTCTGTTTGCCAGCGGTGATCAACGTGGCAAGCGCGTCAACGTCCACCAAAGCGCACATCTGATCAATCAACGTGCCGGCCAGCCAGGGCCGTTTGCCCTGCCCCGAGCGCCACTTGATCTGGCTGGGGTCCAGGCGGATGGACTGGCTCACGCCATGCACCGCCATCCCCCACTCATGCCCCTGCACGGAAATGACGAAGCGCAGGGTATCGCGCAGATCCGGGGTGTAGCGCTCAGGCATGATCCAGCGCGCGGTATCCAGTACCCGGAGATTGCCGGCCTGGGTTGGCAGCAGGCCGAGGAACCAGTCCGGCTGGCCGAACAGGGGCGTGATGGGGCCGTCCAGGGAATGGATGCTGCCCAGGGACACCAGCGGCACCGCCAGGGTCAGCCCACCGACATCGAACAGCAGCGCCTCGAAGGGCGCCTCCCGCCAGGCAGCGTTGGCCGCCGCGGCAGGTGGGGGCATTTCCGGTTCAGGCTCGGGCTCCGGCAACGGGCTGGCCATTGGCGCTGGCTCGACCTTGGAAACGACCAGCGGCTCGGGCCGGCGTACCGGTACCGGCGCCATCTCCACCACGGGCGGGGCCGGCGGCTCGGCCAGCGCCAGCTCCACAGCGGCCTCCTGCAGCAACGCATCCAGATAGGACTGGATGGTCTGCTCGGGAACATAGTGCTGTACGGGCAAGGGGGTGTTCATCTGTCGTCTCGGGTCCCGAATCGGATCTGCAAAAACCGGCAGCGCCGGGTCACTCAGGTTATCGGCCGCGGGCCGCCGAGCATTAGCCGACTGCGCGCACGCCCGCCGCTGCAGCAACCTCTTCCCGTTTTGGCGTGACGTGTACCAGCAGGTACCGCAGCAAGGCGCGGTAGGCCAGCACGCCGCGGGCGTTGCTCTCCAGACGCGACGGCACCACGCCTGCCAGGCTGGCGTCGCGCAGCTTGGTGTCGATCGGCACGTAGGCCTGCCACAGCTGGTCGGCGTAATCCCGGCGCAGGGTGCGCAGGGTGCTCAGCGAGGCCTGGGTACGGCGGTCGAACAGCGTTGGGACTATGGTGTAGGGCAGCGCCTGGCGCCGGGAGCGGTTGACCATGTTCAGGGTATGGACCATACGCTCCAGCCCCTTCATGGCGAGAAACTCGGTCTGCACGGGGATCACCAGCTGCTCGCAGGCGGCCAGGGCGTTGATCATGGACACGCCCAGCAAGGGTGGGCTGTCGATGATGACGAAGTCGAAATCGCCCCGTAATTGCTCCAGCGCGCGGGAGATCACCAAGCCAAAACCGCCCTGGGCCGCCGACTGGCGCTCCAGGGTCGCCAGCGCGGTGCTCGATGGCAGCAGCTGGATGTGTTCGTGGGAGGTCTCCAACAACAAGGCAGCGGCCAGCCCGGCGGGTACCCGCCCCTGGTGCTGGAACAGGTTGAACACGCTGCTGGTCAGGCGATCGGGGTCATGGCCGAAATAGCTGGTCATCGAGCCATGGGGGTCCAGATCCACCACCAGCACGCGCTTGCCCTGATCGGCCAGCAGACCGGCCAGCGCTACCGCCGACGTGGTCTTGCCTACTCCGCCCTTCTGATTGGCTACTGCCCAGACTCTCATGCTGATGTACTCCCACCCGTTAGCTGCCGCATCAGTTGATGCCCTGCATACCGCTGCCATCACCCGCCCCTGCCACCGGCGGACCGCTGGCCCCTTCGGCGCGGGCCTGGCGCATGGCCTGCGGGTCCGCCACGCCCTCCCGGGACTGTAAGTGTCGAGTCTCGGTGAAGCGCGACACCAGCAGCACCACCCGCCGGTTGGCCCTGCGCCCCGCTGGTGTGGCGTTGTCCGCCACCGGCCGATGCTCGCCATAGCCCACTGCAGCCAGCCGACCCGCGTCGATACCACCGGAGCTCAGCAGGCGAACCACGCTTGCGGCCCGCGCCGCGGACAGCTCCCAGTTGGTCGGATAGACCGACGAGCGGATCGGCACGTTATCCGTAAAACCTTCAACATGCACGGGATTGTCGTAGGGCGACAGGATCCCGGCGATCCGTTCAATCAGGCCAAAGGCGCTATCCAGCGGCAAGGCATCGCCGCTGGGAAACAGCAAGCCGGAATTCAGTTCGATCTCGATCCACAGCTCATTGGCGTGGATCCGCAGGTCGCCCACCGATATCAACTCACCAAAGGCCGCCTGCATGGCCTCGGCGATACTTTCCAAAGGATCCGCACCATCGCTGTCGTTGCTGCCCTGCCCTGCCGGAGCCTGCGGCGTCGCTTCCGGTTCCGGCGCCAGCGTGCGGGGCGTGTGCTCGCCGATCTGGATCGGCTCGGGCGTCGTCGGCGCCTGGCTGAACACCCCGATCAGCGACTCGGACAACACCTTGTACTTGCCCTCGTTGACCGAGGAAATGGAATACATCACCACGAAAAAGGCGAACAGCAGGGTAATGAAGTCCGCGTAGGACACCATCCAGCGTTCATTATTGACGTGCTCCTCTTCGCGGCGACGGCGCATGTCTCAGTCCAGGAAGCCTTCAAGCTTCAGTTCGATGGAGCGCGGATTTTCACCTTCGGCGATGGCCAGCAGCCCCTCCAGCAACATTTCCCGGTAACCGGATTGCTCGAGCACGACCGCCTTGAGCTTGTTGGCGATGGGCAGCAGGAACAGGTTGGCCAGCGCCACACCGTAGATAGTGGCAACAAAGGCCACGGCAATGCCGCTTCCGAGCATCGAGGGGTCCGCCAGGTTGCCCATGACGTGGATCAGCCCCATCACCGCGCCAATAATGCCGATGGTCGGCGCATAACCGCCCATGGCTTCGTAGACCCGGGCCGCCCGCAGATCGCTGTTCTCGCGGCTGACCAGCTCCACTTCGAGGATGCTGCGCAGGGTGTCTGGCTCGCAGCCGTCGGCCAGCAGCTGCAGCCCCTTGCGGGCGAACAGGTCGGTTTCCATCTCGGCGATGGTTTCCAACCCCAGCAGACCATCCTTGCGCGCGGTGTTGCTCCAGTTGACCACCTTGCCAATGCCCTCACGCAGCGGCACATCCGGCGACGCAAAAACCCAGGGAAACATGCCCAGGGCGCGCTTGAAGGCCGGCAGAGGCGTCTGAATGAAGGCCGCGCCCAGGGTGCCACCGATCACGATCAGCGCCGCCGGCCCGTTCATCAACGCCTGGATGTGCCCGCCTTCCAGGTGGTTGCCGCCGACAATGGCAACCACCGCCAGGATCACCCCGATGATGCTGAGAATATCCATCAGCCCAACTCGGCCAGGTAGCGGCCGATCTCATCGAGATCGTAGATGCCGTCGGCCAGCCCAGCCTTGGCCACGGCCATCGGCATGCCATAAATGACGCAGCTGGCCTCGTCCTGGGCCCAGATGGTGCTGCCGGCCTGCTTGAGCATGCGCGCGCCTTCGCGGCCATCGGCCCCCATGCCAGTCAGCACGATGGCCAATACCTGGTTCTGCAACGCCTTGGCAGCGGAGCCGAAGGTCACATCAACGCTGGGCTTGTAATTGAGGCGCTCGTCTCCCGGCAGGATGCGGATCACGCCGCGGCTATCGAGCATCATCTGCTTGCCACCCGGCGCCAGCAGCGCCAGGCCAGGACGGAGGGTGTCGCCGTCTTCGGCTTCGCGGACGGTGATCCGGCACAGGCGATCAAGGCGCTCGGCAAAGGCCTTGGTGAAGGTGCCGGGCATATGCTGGATCAACAGCAGGGGCGCCGGAAAGTCTGCCGGCAGTTGCGTCAGCACCCGCTGCAGGGCCACCGGGCCGCCAGTGGAGGTGCCGATGGCGACCAGCTTGTAGTTGCGCTTGCGCGGCGCGGCACTGCGCCGTACAGGCTCGGCCGGCGGCTGCGCAACGGGATGCTCAGGGCGAACCGGCGCC
>NZ_LK391969.1:590692-1313035 GCF_000939975.1 Pseudomonas saudimassiliensis
CACACTGGCCGGCGTCGGCACCGGCGCAGCAGCAAACCCCAGCGACCAGCGATTACTGCGCGCCAGGGCTTGCACCCGGTCGCAAAGCAATTGCCGGACCTTGTCCGGGTTGCGCGAGATGTCTTCGAAGTTCTTCGGCAGGTAATCGGCGGCGCCGGCGTCCAGGGCATCCAGGCTGACCCGGGCGCCCTCGTAGGTCAGCGACGAGAACATCAATACCGGTGTCGGCTGGCGCTGCATGATCTGGCGCACCGCGGTAATTCCATCCATGACCGGCATTTCGTAATCCATGGTGATCACGTCCGGGTGCAGGGCCAGCGTCTGCTCCACCGCTTCCTGACCGTTAGTGGCCGTGCCCACCACCTGGATCCTTGGGTCGCTTTCGAGGATTTCCTTCACCCGACGGCGAAAGAACCCCGAATCATCCACCACCAACACCTTGACCGCCATATCCTCTCCCCTCAGCCGCGGCGCGCGTAGCGTTTGAGCAGACCGGGAATGTCCAGAATCAGCGCGATACGGCCGTCACCGGTAATGGTCGCTCCGGCCATGCCGGCGGTGCCGTGCAACATGCGTCCCAGCGGCTTGATGACCACTTCTTCCTGGCCGACCAGTTGATCGACCACAAAACCGACCCGCTGGGTGCCGACCGACACGATGACCACGCTCGCTGCCGAGCGGTCGGTTTCCTGCGGTGCGCCGGGCATCAGCCAGCGCTTGAGCCAGAACAGCGGCAGCGCCTTGTCCCGTACCAGGATTACTTCCTGCCCGTCCACCACGTTGGTGCGCGACAGGTCGAGACTGTAGATTTCATTGACGCTGACCAGCGGCAGGGCAAACGCCTGGTTGCTCAGCATGACCATCAGGGTCGGCATGATCGCCAGGGTCAGGGGTACCTTGATGGCAATCTGGGTACCCACGCCCTTGGTCGATTCGATGCCGATGGTGCCATTGAGCTGGGCGATGCGGGTGCGTACCACGTCCATGCCCACGCCGCGGCCGGAGACATCGGACACTTCGGTCTTGGTGGAGAAGCCGGCAGCCAGGATCAGGTTGAAGCATTCGCTCTCGCTCAACCGCTCGGCGGCGTCGCGCTCCATCATGCCCTTCTCCACCGCCTTGGCCCGTAGCACTTCGGGGTCCATACCGCGACCGTCATCAGTGATGGTCAACAGGATATGGTCGCCTTCCTGCCGCGCCGCAAGCACCATGCTGCCCACCCGGGGCTTGCCCGCGGCTTCGCGTTCTTCGGGCATCTCGATGCCGTGATCGACCGAGTTGCGCACCAGGTGCACCAGCGGATCGGCCAGGGCTTCGACCAGGTTCTTGTCCAGGTCGGTATCCTCGCCGATCAGCTCCAGGGTGATCTCCTTCTTCAGACTGCGCGACAGATCACGCACCACCCGGGGGAAGCGGCCGAACACCTTCTTGATCGGCTGCATGCGGGTCTTCATCACCGAGGCCTGCAAATCGGCGGTGACCACATCCAGATTACCCACCGCCTTGGCCAGCTCTTCGTCCTCACTGCTGAGGCCCAGGCGTACCAGGCGGTTACGCACCAACACCAGCTCGCCCACCATGTTCATGATCTCGTCGAGCCGGGCGGTATCAACCCGTACCGTGGTTTCCACGGCGGGGGCGTCACCACTGGCGTCAGACTTTCTCTCTGGCCGCGGGTTGGCGGGCGGCTTGGCCGCCGCCACGGGAGCGGCGGGTACCGATGCAGGGGCGGTCGGCGCGGGCGTCGGGGGTACGACGGGCGCCTCGCCCGGACCCTTGCCGGGACCATGGAGCTGATCCAGCAGGGCTTCAAATTCGTCGTCGGTGATCAGCTCACCGGCGCCGGCGGCGGGCTCAGAAGCGGCAGTCGTAGGGGATACCGGCGCGGCGGGTTCGGCCGCGCCCGGGCCTTTGCCCGCCCCATGCAACTGATCGAGCAAGGCCTCGAACTCATCGTCGGTAATGTCATCGCCGGTCGGCGCGGGCGCCATGGCTGGCGGCGCCTCGCCCGCTTCCGGTTTGACGTGTAGAGCCTCGAGCAGCAGTTCGAATTCGTCGTCGGTGATATCGCCGTCAGCCAGGTCTGGCTCCGCTGGCACGGGCCCCGGCTCAGCGGCGACCGCGACAGGTGCAGGGGCCTGCGCCGCGAGGGCGGGCTGCGCTAGCGCGGAAAGCGCTGCCAGCAGCTGCGGCTCGGCGGGGGTCGGCGCCTCGCCTTCACGCACCTGGGCAAACATGCTGTTGATGGTATCGAGCGCCTGCAGCACCACGTCCATCAGTTCGGCGTCGACCTGGCGCTCGCCCTTGCGCAGGATGTCGAAGACGTTTTCCGCGATATGGCAGCAGGCAACCAGGGCGTCCAGCTGCAGGAAGCCGGCACCGCCCTTGACCGTGTGGAAGCCGCGGAAGATCGCGTTGAGCAGGTCGGTATCGCCAGGGCGGTTCTCCAGATCCACCAGCTGTTCCGACAGTAGTTCGAGAATTTCCCCGGCTTCCACCAGGAAGTCCTGGAGAATCTCTTCGTCCGCATCAAAGCTCATTCAACGCTCCCTTGCCCTGCGACAAAATACCAACGGTGTCGTCAGCCCCTAGAACCCGAGACTGGACAGCAGGTCATCAACTTCATCCTGCCCCGACACCACATCATCCCTCTTATCGGCATGAATCTGCGGACCTTCACCCTGGTGCGAGGTTTTTTTCACTTCCGGGCCAGTAAAGTTGTGCTGGATGCCCGCCATACGGTCGACCTGGCCGGCCATGCGAACGAGATTCAGCAGGCTGTCCTCGACATCGTGCACCAGGGTAATAACTCGCTTGATCACCTGGCCGGTCAGGTCCTGATAATCCTGGGCCATGAGAATGTCATTCAGGTTCGATGACACCTCGGCGCTCTGCTGCTCGCTGCGCTCGAGGAACGCCAGGATGTTGCGCGACAGTTCACGGAACTCCGCTGCGCTCATCTCGCGGCGCTGCAGGCGCTCCCACTCGGCGCGCAGCGTTGCCGCTTCCTGGCCCAAGGCGGACACCACCGGGGCGCTGCTCTCGACCAGATCCATGGTGCGGTTGGCGGCCTTGTCGGTCAGCCGCACCACATAGTCCAGCCGGTCCGAGGCGTCGGAGATCTTCGAGGCTTCGGTCGCCTCGGCGTCGCCATCCAGGGTGCGGGCCGTGTCTATCTGGAAATTGATGATCGAGTTGTGCAGCGCGCGGGTAAGCTTGCCAACTTCGTAATACAGGCCGCGGTCGCGGGCCTGATTGATCTCATGGATGACCAGTACTGCCTCGCGGTAATCCCCCTCTTCGAGGTGGTCCACCAGCTTCCGGGCATTGTTTTTCAGGGAATGCTCGAATTCATCAGCGATTATCTGGCCGGGTTCACTGCTCAGTGCCATAACGTCCCCCGAGGGCTACTTTGCCTCGATTCGCTCGAATACCTTTTCGATCTTTTCCTTCAGCGCCTGGGCAGTGAAGGGCTTGACCACATAACCATTGACCCCGGCCTGGGCCGCCTCGATGATCTGATCCCGCTTGGCTTCAGCGGTGACCATCAGGACCGGCAGGTGCTTCAGGCGTTCGTCCGCCCGTACCGCCCGCAGCAGGTCGATACCGCTCATGCCGGGCATGTTCCAGTCGGTCACCAGGAAGTCGAAACTGCCACTCTGCAGCATGGGTAGCGCGGTGGTGCCGTCATCCGCTTCCGCGGTATTGGTGAACCCCAGATCGCGCAACAGGTTCTTGATAATGCGCCGCATCGTCGAAAAATCATCGACGATGAGAATTTTCATGTTCTTGTCCAAGTCGACCTCCATACAAACCAGAAGAAGTGCAGTCAGGGTGCTCCTGTTCTGCACTTCATTAAACTGTTGTCATTAATCAGGGATACGCCTGAAACGCCGCTCAACCGTCGCGCCAGTCGGCCATCCGGGCGCGCAGTCGCGCGGCGCACTGGCTGTGCAACTGACTGACTCTCGATTCGCTGACACCCAGCACCGCACCGATCTCCTTGAGATTGAGCTCTTCATCGTAATACAGCGACAGCACCAGCTGCTCGCGCTCGGGCAACCGGGAGATCGCCTCGGCCAATGCGTTGCGGAAACGTTCATCCTCCACTCCATCGAAGGCTTCGTGGTCGGAACCGACTTCGGCCGGTGCGCCGGCCTCCAGCAGGTCTTCGAAGCTGAACAGGCGGCTGCCGGCCGTGTCGTTGAGAATCGCGTAATAATCCTCGAGGCTCATCTCCAATTCGGCAGCAACCTCGTGATCTTTAGCGTCACGACCGACTTTCGCTTCAACGGCGCGAATCGCGCCACTGACCAGCCGGGTATTGCGATGGACCGAGCGGGGGGCCCAATCGCCCTTGCGCACATCATCGAGCATGGCGCCGCGGATGCGGATGCCGGCATAGGTCTCGAAACTGGCGCCCTTGCTGTGGTCGAACTTGCGGGACGCTTCCAGCAGCCCCAGCATGCCCGCCTGGATCAGATCTTCCACCTGCACGCTGGCCGGCAGGCGCGCCAGCATGTGATAGGCAATACGCTTGACCAGCGGCGCAAACTGCTGCACCAGGCGATCCTGTTCGGTGGCGGCGCCCATGGTGCGCGCGTACATATTGACGCCACCTCCTCCTACACTCATGGGGCCACTTCGCTCCGCTGTACCAGACGCTCGACAAAGAATTCCAGATGCCCGCGAGGGCTGGACGGCAGCGGCCAGGCATCGACCTTGCGGGCAATGGCGCGGAAGGCCAGCGCAGCCTTGCTGCGGGGGAAGGCATCAAAGATGGCCCGCTGCCGCTGAGCCGCCTTGCGCACGGTTTCGTCGTAGGGAATCGCGCCGACGTACTGGAGCGTCACCTCGAGGAAGCGGTCGGTTACCTGCACCAGCTTGTTGAATACGTTATGACCTTCCTGGGGGCTGTGGACCATGCTGGCCAGCACCCGGAAGCGGGACACGCCATGGTCCCGGTTGAGCAGTTTGATCAGTGCATAGGCATCGGTGATGGAAGTCGGCTCGTCACAGACCACCACGACCACCTCCTGGGCGGCCCGCACGAAGCTGACCACCGAATCGCCGATACCCGCAGCGGTGTCGACCACCAGGATATCCAGGTCATCGCCGATATCGCTGAAGGCCTGGATCAGACCGGCATGTTCCCGTGGACCGAGGTTGACCATATCGGCGGCGCCGGAGGCAGCGGGGACGATACGAATCCCCCCCGGCCCGTTGATCATCACCTCACGCAGGTCGCAATGGCCAGCCAAGACGTCAGCCAGCGTCGCCTTGGGTCGCAGGCCCAATTGCACGTCCACGTTGGCCAGGCCCAGGTCGGCGTCCATCAACACTACGCGACGCCCGAGCTCGGCCAGCGCCAGGGACAGGTTGACCGACACATTGGTCTTGCCCACGCCGCCCTTGCCGCCGGTTACCGCAATTACCTGAACCGGATGATTGCCCATTCTGTGCTGTCGCCTTCTGAAATCGTTAACTTGCGCGCTGATTGTGAAGTATACCGGCAAATACATCGGCCATGGTCTGATCCTCAGCGGTCTCATTCCCCGCCAGGCCAACGGCGCGGCTGACCAACTGGTGGCCTACCCCACGGGCCAGATCATCCGGAATGCGCTGGCCATCGGCCACATAGGCTACCGGGAGTTGCTGCTCCATGGCCAGCCCCAGCGCTTCGCCGAGGGTGGCGGCTTCATCGACCTTGGTCAGAATGCAGCCCACCGGGTTGCAGCCGCGATAGTTATGCCAGGCCGCCTTGAGCACCCGGTACTGGCTGGTCGCGGCCAGCACCAGCAGCGTGCTGACGCGGGCGCCCTGGGCAGCCAGCTCACTCAACTGGCCCCGCAGGTGCGGGTCCTGTGCCTGCAGGCCGGCGGTATCCACCAGCACCAGGCGCTTGTTCCCGAACTCTTCCAGTACCTCGGCCAAGCTGTTCTGTTCATCGACCACCCGCACCGGCACGTTGAGGATCCGGCCCAGGGTACGCAGCTGCTCATGGGCGCCGATGCGGTAGGTATCCATGGTCACCAGCGCCACGTTCTGACTGCCGTGCTTGAGCACATAACGCGCGGCCAGCTTGCCCAGGGTGGTGGTCTTGCCGGCGCCGGTAGGGCCGACCAGGGCGATCACGCCGCCGCGCTCGATCAGTTCGTCGCGCAGCACCGGCAGGCCCTGGGACAGATGGGCCAGCAGCAGGCGCCAGGCCTGGCGTACGTCGGTGACCTCGGCCACCTTGGTCAACAGTTCCTTGCACAGTTCGGCTGGCAGGCCCAGGTGAATCAGCTTGCGCCACAGGCTGGCCTGGCGCGGTTGGTGCTGATTGACCTGCCCCCACGCCAGGCCGCCCAACTGGGATTCGAGCATCTCGCGCAGGCCGGCAATCTCGGAACGCATGGCGTCCAGCTCCTCACCACCCACCGGGGCAGGATGCGCTGCCGCCTCGGCGGCAGGCGCAGCGCGCTCGCTGTGCAGCCGCTCGATCAGCCCCTGGGCCACGGCGGAACCCTGCTCGGCCGCCTGGCGCATGCTGTCACCAAATAATTGACGGTTGACGCTGGGGCCTTCGGCGGGGCGCTCGCCCTCCTCCAGACTGGCCCGGGCGCTGAGGATGCGCTCCTGGGTCTTCTTCAGTTCCAGGTCCAGGCCAGGGGTCGGCGGCGTCAGCCGGGGCGCTTCATAATCCAGCGCCGCGGTCAGCTCAACACCGCCGGCCACGCGCCGGTTGGCGATGATGGAGGCGTCGGCGCCCATCTCGTCCCGTACCAGCTTCATTGCCGAGCGCATGTCTGCCGCAAAAAAACGTTTGACTCTCATGGCCTGTTCTCACCCTGTGTAATCAATTCTGTCCAACGGTGGCAACGATGGTGACCTGCTTGCTGTCCGGAATTTCCTGGTAGGACAGCACATGGGCGCCGGGCGCCGCGTAGCGAACGAACCGTGCCATCATGTTGCGTACCGGGCCGGCAACCAGCAGGATCGCCGGCTTGCCCATCATTTCCTGCCGCTGCACCATGTCCGCCAGGGACCGCTGCAGCTTCTCCGCCATGCCCGGTTCCAGCAGAATGCCGTCATCGTTGCCTTGTCCGGCCTTCTGCAGGCTTTGAAGCAATATTTGTTCCAACCTGGGCTCAAGGGTGATCACGGGCAGCTCGGAGTCAAGCCCGACAATGCTTTGCACGATGGAGCGTGACAGGGCGATGCGCACCGCGCCGATCAGCGCGCCGGTATCTTGACTCTTGCCCGACTGATTGGCGATGGCCTCGGCGATGGTGCGGATGTCCCGTACCGGTACCTGCTCCTGCAATAATCCCTGCAGCACCTTGAGCAGCCCGGACAGCGAAATGATCCCGGGAACCAGCTCCTCGGCCAGTTTCGGCGAAGCCTTGGCCAGCACCTTGAGCAACTGCTGGACCTCTTCGTGACCGAGTAGCTCATGGGAATGCTTGTGGAGGATCTGATTGAGATGGGTCGCGACCACGGTGCTCACATCCACCACGGTGTAACCCAGTGACTGGGCCTGGTCCTTGTGCGCCGGCTCGATCCACACTGCATCCAGGCCAAACGCAGGGTCCTTGCCGGCGATGCCCTTGATCTCACCGAACACCTGCCCCGGGTTGATCGCCAGTTCACGGTCCGCGTACACCTCGGCCTCAGCCACTCCAACACCCATCAGGGTGATGCGATAGACGTTCGGTGCCAGGTCCAGGTTGTCACGGATGTGCACCGACGGCATCAGGAAACCCAGGTCCTGGGACAGCTTCTTGCGAATCCCCTTGATACGCGCCAGCAGCTGCCCGCCCTGGCTGCGATCCACCAGCGGGATCAATCGGTAACCCACTTCCAGGCCGACCATGTCCACCGGGGTGACATCATCCCAGCCCAGTTCGCGGTTCTCCGGATGGGCCACGGCGGGCAGCTGCGCCCGCTGTTGCTCGGCGACCTGTTCGGCCTCGGCCTTGAGCCGCTGTTTGTGGGCAATGAAATAGGCGCCGCCGGCGGCGAGCGCACCCAACCCAAGGAAGGATAGGTGCGGCATGCCGGGAATCAGCCCCATGACAATCATGATGGCGGCGGCAATGCCGAGCGCCTTGGGCGAGGCGAACATCTGCCGCTTGACCTGCCCGCCCATGTCTTCGGAGGTAGAGACCCGGGTGACCATGATGGCCGCCGCGGTGGACAGCAGCAGCGAGGGAATCTGCGCCACCAGGCCGTCGCCGATGGTCAGCAGCACGTAGATTTCCCCGGCCTCGGCAAACCCCAGCCCGTGCTGGGCCATGCCAATGGCCAGGCCGCCGATGACGTTGATGAACAGGATCAGCAGACCCGCGACCGCATCCCCGCGCACGAACTTGCTGGCACCGTCCATGGAGCCGTAGAAATCCGCTTCCTGGGCGACCTCCATCCGACGCGTCTTGGCCTCGTTCTGGTCGATCAGGCCGGCATTGAGGTCGGCGTCAATCGCCATCTGCTTGCCGGGCATGGCATCCAGGGTAAAGCGTGCGCTTACTTCGGAAATCCGCCCCGCACCCTTGGTCACCACCACGAAGTTGATGATCATGAGGATGATGAACACCACCAGGCCGACCACGAAGTTACCGCCGATCACCACCTCGCCGAACGCCTGGATCACCTTGCCCGCCGCATCGCCACCTTCATGGCCATGCAGCAGCACCACCCGTGTCGATGCTACGTTCAGCGCCAGGCGCAGCAGGGTGGCCACCAGCAGAATGGTCGGAAAGGCAGCAAAATCGAGCGGCCGCAGCGCATAGGCGCAGACCAGCAGCACCACCAGCGACAGCGCGATGTTGAACGTGAAGAAAACGTCCAGCAGAAAGGGCGGCACTGGCAGCATCATCATGCCCAGCATGGCCAACAGCAGGATCGGCACGCCCAGGCTACCATGGCGCAAGCCCGCCAGATTGCTGCGCATGGAACTGATCATTTCACCGCGATTGACAGCCATTCCCCTAAGGTACCCCGGACAAAATATTGACGTGAAAGCTTCCCTGAGCCTGTTCAAGGCAAGAACTGTTCCACAAAATTGAAAAAAACATTCACCGACCAGGACATTGTTTCTGTGCCGTCAGTCACTAGTGTGCATAATCCTGTGTCACCGGATGGCGGTTTCGCTAACGAGAGAGTTCATGCGCGCATTGTCCGCACTGTTGCTATCCTGCTGTCTGGCCGGGTGTGCCGCCTCGCCCGAGTGGGCAAGACTATGGCCGCGCACCGGCGAGCCGCGTCCGGCTGAGGCCACCGCGCCAACCTGGTTCCCGGAGGCGCAGCGGCTACTCGACCAGCCGCGGATCGACCCCCTGACCCAATTCCTTGAACAACACACCCAGGACGCTGCCACGTCTGCCTATCAACAGGTAGCCCGGGAACGGGACAGCCGCTGCCGGGCCATCGGCACCCGCTACGCCGCCGAGCCGCCAACGCCGGAGACCCTCGCCCGGCTGCGTGCGGGCTATCAGTATTCCTGCCCTGGGCAAGTCGCCACGTTCGCCCAGCGGGTGGACCACAGTGCGCCGACCCGGCAGTCAAGCGCGCCCCGGGCAGATCAACTGTCCGCCCAGGACGCGCCCAGGGTGCCGCAGCGCCAGATCAACAGTTGTTATCTGCTATTCACTATCAAGAACTACCAACAGGCGCTGCCGGCTTGCAGCGCAGCGGCCGAAGCCGGGGACGCCAAGGCGCAGCAGCACCTGGCCAGCATCCTCAAGGTAAACGGTAAGGCCGAGCAGGCGCTGGTCTGGGCCAACCGCTCCGCCGAGCAGCAGTACGGCCCCGGGCAACTGTTACTCGCCCAGCTCTACCAGCAGGGCCTGGGCACCGCTGTCGATCAGCAGAAGGCGCTGACGCTGATCGAGGACGCGGCCGGACGCGGGGTGGCCGCTGCCCAGTACCAGGCCGGGATGGCCTACCTGGACGGCAGCGGTGTGCCCGTCGACCGGGCCGTTGCCCAACGCTGGCTGGAGCTGGCGGCCGGGCAGGATTTCCTTGAGGCGCAACTGCAGCTGGCTGACCTGCATCTGCAGGAACGCGGCGCCGGGCAGGCCAATGCCCGGCAATGGTTGCTGCGCGCCGCCTCCCTGGGATCACCGGTTGCCCAGTACCGCCTGGGCGCCAGCTACATGGACGGGCTGGGCGGCGCCCCCGATTACACCGAAGCTTACGTCTGGCTGAGCCTGGCGCTGCTCAACGGCGAATCGCGGGCCGAGGCGCGGGTCCGCACGCTGGCGGGCCAGCTTACTGCCGAGCAGATCCAGCTCGCCCGGCAGCGGCTTGAGGCCGGGCGCGCAGGACGACTACCTTGAGCCCGCCGCCATGACCCGGCGCAAGAGTTCCATCATCCTGACCCTGCTTTTGCTGATCGGGCTGTTCATTGTCGGAATGGGCTTGATGTCCAGCCTCAATCTCAACTTCGCCCAGCAGGCCATGTCAGAGCAACGCCAGCAGCAGATCGCCGATACCTTTCACTCCAACCTGGAGCGCATCAACGCCCACCACTACCTGATGGAGCAGAACACCGGCGCCCTCGCCCGCCTGGGCGAACTCTTCGCCCGGCAGAAGAACCTGACCGGGCGGGACAACCTGGCCGAGCTGGAGCGCAGTGTCGGTGCCACGCTGCGGGAGCTGCGGGATGTGCACGGCGGCGGCATCCTGTTCGATCCCGGCAGCTACCGCTTCGCCGCCATCGGCGTCTATGGCTACCGCGGCAATACCGCCGCGCACACCCTGTATCGCGAAACCGATTTCCGCGACAAGGACTGGTACCAGCGCATCCTGCCACCGACCCAGGGCCAGGACGCGCCCTACCATTGGACGGCGGCCTATTACAAATCGCGGATCGACAATGTGGTCATCAGCGTCAGCACCTTGCTGCACGACAATCATGGCAAGCCGATCGGGCTGGCCGCCACCGACTGGCAGGCCGATGAGGTCATCCGCCTGGTGAGCCGGGTGCGCATCACCCCCGGCACCTTTTCCTTCCTGCTCGACCGGGAAAACCGCAACCTGTCGAGCCTCGCCGAGGCAGCTGATGTGCAGCAGGCCCAGCGGTTGATGGATGCCATCACGGCCCTGCAACTGACCGGCGAGCCGCCATCCGAACAGCTGCCGGGCGCGCTGGCCAGTCGTTACCCCGGTTCGCCCATGCAGAACCGCACGCTGCAGGTCGGCGATGCGGAGTATGCCCTGTTCTACGCCCCCACCGAGGCCGGCATGGTCTTCGGCATCGGCATCCCCCAGGCGGAGATCGACGCGGTACTGGCGCCCATGCGGGCGAGCAATTTCCGCATCGTGGCGATCATCGTCGGCATCCTGGTGCTGCTATCGGGGCTCATTCTCTACATGGTGGCCGGTACCCTGCGCCAGCTCAACAGTCTCTATACCGACCCGCTCACCGGCCTGGCCAATCGGGAGCGGTTGCTCCTTGACCTGCAGCAGGAGCATCCACGCACCTTGATCCTGCTCAACATCGACGCGTTCAAGGAAATAAACGATTTCTACGGCAGCTCCTGCGGCGACCACGTGATTCGGGAGCTCGCCGCAGGGTTGCTCCAGCACGTCGCCAACACGCCGGGCTGGCGGGCGGTACGGGTGTATCACATGGCCGGGGACGAGATGGCCCTGTTATTCCCCGACAGCCCCGGGCAAGGTTTACTGGAACAACGCCTGGAGAACCTGCAGGCCTTCAGCAAGGGGCTGACCGTCAGTTGGCAGCAGCAGCCGATTCCGCTGCAGGTGACCCTGGGGCTGGCCGCGACGACCCAGCCCGACGGTTCGCCGCTGGCCAGCGAACAACTGCTACCCTCGGCCAGTATCGCGCTGAAGCTGGCCCGCCTGAACCAGCTCAACTACCTGATCCACGACCCCGCCCATCGCATGCGCGAGACCTATGAGCACAACCTGCTCTGGTCCAACCGGCTGCGTACTGCGCTGGAGCATGACCGGATCGTGCCCTGGTTCCAGCCGATCATGAACCTGGGTACCGGCCGCATCGACAAGTACGAGTGTCTGGTGCGCATGCTGGATGACGATGGCTCGGCCATCAGCCCGGCCAACTTCCTGCCGGTGGCGCGCAAGATCCGCCTGTATCGGCAGATTACCCGGCGCATGGTGGATCAATGCATTGCGCTTTTTTCCGACAGCGACCTGCAGTTCTCTCTCAATCTGTCCTGCGATGACCTGCTGGATGCCGAGCTGAGCGGCTACATTCTCCAGCGCCTGCAGGACCCGGCGCTGGCGCAGCGGGTGATCTTCGAGATACTGGAATCGGAAGGTATCGAGAATTACCGTGCGGTACGCCAGTTTATTGACGAGGCCAAGGCGCTGGGTTGCCGGATCGCCATCGACGATTTCGGCACCGGCTATTCGAATTTCGAGCACCTGTTGCGCCTGGATGTGGACCTGATCAAGATCGACGGCAGCCTTATCCGCCAGCTCGACAGCGATGCGGATGCCCGGGCGCTGACCCAGGGCATAGTGCGCTTCGCCAGGGAACTGGGCATGCAGACGGTCGCGGAATTCGTCCATAACGACGCGGTGATGGCGCAAGTGCGCGCGCTGGGCATCGATTTCGCCCAGGGCGCGTATATCGGCATGCCGGCCCCCGGGTTGCCCGCCGGACTATGCCTGGCTGACATCGACGACTAGAATGCGGACGGTCGCCCGCCATAACGCAAGAAGAACACATGATGTACTTGCTCTGGTCGCTGCCTGCCGTGGTCGTTCTGGTGACCATTCTCAGCGGCCGCGCCAATATCACCGTCGCCGCTGTCCTGGGTCTGCTGACCACCCTTCCGGTCGCCCTGCTGGCCGGCCCCACCCCCTTTGCGGTCGGTCAGTTGAGCGAGGCGCTGCTGCGCGGGCTGTGGATCGGCGCGGTGATCGCTCCCTACATCCTCGGCGGTCTGTTGTTCTGGCAGGTGGCGGCCCGCGATCCTACGGGCTACACCGCCGCCCCGGCCGCCGATAATGAGCTGGACGAGCGCAGCTGGACGCCCCTGGCCCGCCGTCGACTGGTCTTCTTCGCCTGTTTCCTGGTCGGCCCCTTTGCCGAGTCGGTGACCGGCTTCGGCGTCGGTATGCTGGGCACGGTGATCCTGCTTCGCCGCTTCGACTTTGCGGCCCGGCATCTGATGATCTTCGCCCTGCTGAGCCAGACCGTCATCCCCTGGGGCGCCATGAGCAGCGGCACCCTGCTGGCCGCAGCCTACGCCCGTATTCCCGCGGTGCAACTGGCGGTGTACAGCGCGGTGCCGGTGGCGCTGCTGATGCTGGTCTGGCTCGCCCTGTTCTGGCAGACGGCGCGGCGGGCCGGAATCGGCGCCCCCTGGTCGGAATGCCTGCGGGAGGTTGCGTGGATCGCGGTCAGCCTGGTTGCGCTGGTGCTAACCACCTGGCACCTGGGGCCGGAAACCGCGTTGCTAGCCGCCTTCGGCCCGCTGATCGTGGTCCGTCTCCTGCTGGATCTGCGACCGAACCGGCGCCAGGCTCGAGCAGCGGCGCGCAAGGTGCTGCCCTATGTCCTGCTGATAAGTGGTCTGGCCCTGAGCCGACTGGTGCCTGACCTGCGTGGTGCACTCAGCACCGTCGGCCAGGTGACCCTGTTCCATGATCTGCCCGCCTGGTCGCCGCTGTTCCATGCCGGCAGTTGGCTGATTGCCGGCGCGCTGCTCACCCTGCTGCTGCGCCGGCAGACTGGCAACCTGGCCCGGGAAGCCCGTACTGCCTGGCACACCGGGCAACATGCCGTGCTGACGCTGTTCCTGTTTGCCATGATGGCGGAGGTGTTGACCGCTTCGGGTATTTCCGGCGCCTTTGCCGCTGCCACCTTTGCCAGCCTGGGCGAAAACGCGATCCTGGTTACGCCGCTGTTATCCGGCGGCTTTGCCGTGCTGGCCAACAGCGGCAACCCGGCCAATAGCCTGTTCATGCCATCGCAAGTGGCGTTGGCGCTGCAGGCGGGCCTGAGCATCCCGGCGGTCGCCGCCTTGCAACACGCCTCGGGCATGTGCCTGGGCTTTTTCTCCCCGGTACGCATGTCGATCGCCGCCAGCCTGGCCAACGGCTTCGGCGAAGAACGACGAGTCTATGGGCAACTGCTGCCCTTTGCCGTGGCGGCAGTGGCGCTGTTGATGGGCATGGCGTGGTGGGTCGCTGCCACCGGCGGGACGACGCGCTGATTCCTGAGTGGCTTCAGGACTATGCCCCGCGGGCATCCGGGGGTAGCATGGCTGGCACATTCCTGCTGTTGCGGAGCCCCTATGACGACCCCAGCCGTACCGCTTTCGATTCTGGATCTGTGCCCCGTCACCCTGGATTCGACCCCCGCCCAGGCCCTGCGCAACAGCCTGCGCCTGGCTCGCCATGCGGAGCAGTTGGGCTACCAGCGCTTCTGGGTGGCCGAACACCACAACATGGTCGGCATCGCTAGCGCTGCTACCTCGGTCGTCATCGGTTACCTGGCCGCCGGCACCGAGCGCATCCGCCTCGGTTCGGGCGGCATCATGCTGCCGAACCATTCGCCGCTGCAGATTGCCGAGCAGTTCGGCACGCTTGAGTCGCTCTATCCCGGGCGCATCGACCTGGGCCTGGGGCGTGCCCCCGGAACCGATATGGCGACCGCCCGCGCCCTGCGCCGCGGCCGCACCGACGGTGAAGATTTCCCGCAGATGCTGGAAGAGCTGCGCCATTACTTTGCCGAACCGGAGCCCGGCCAGCGCCTGGTGGCGGTGCCGGGTGCGGGGTTGGATGTGCCCATCTGGCTGCTCGGCTCCAGTACCTTCAGCGCGCAACTGGCCGCCAGCCTGGGATTGCCCTTCGCCTTCGCCGGTCAATTCTCGCCCGATTACCTGATGGCCGCGATGCGCGCCTATCAGGAGAACTTCGTGCCGTCGGCCACGTTGCAGCAGCCCTACGCCATGCTCGGCATCAACGCCTTTGTTGCCGAGACACGCGACGAAGCCCATTACCTGGCCAGCTCCCACCAGCAGTCCTTCCTCAACATGATCCGCGGCGAGCGCGGCCAGTTGCGCCCGCCGGTGGCGGACATGGACGCGCTCTGGCAACCCCATGAGCGGCATCAGGTGCTCTCGACCCTGGCCGGCACCCTGATCGGCGACGAGCAGACCGTGGCCCAGCAGATGGCCGACCTGCTGGGGCGCAGCGGCGCCAATGAGCTGATCGTCAACAGTCCAATCTATGATCAGGACCAGCGCTGTGCCAGCTACGAACGCCTGATGGCCGCGGCCTCGCGGCTGTAGCCCCAGGCCGATTACCCGAACTTTGCCGGCCTCGGCCTTTCCAAAGCGCTACACCCGTTTGGAAAATCGAGAGCCGGCCATGACCACCATCCCCCGGGACACCGCCTTTGACAGCAGCGCTGCCTTTCTACAGAACGGCTACAACTTCATAGCCGATCGCTGCCGGGACTACGGCAGCAATATCTTCCAGACCCGCATCATGCTGCGGCGGGTGTACTGCGTTACCGGCGAAGAGGCAGCGCGCATGTTCTACGTGCCTGGGCGCTTTACCCGCAATCACGCCATGCCGCCGACCACCCTCTCGCTGCTGCAGGACAAGGGCAGCAGCCTGACCCTCGACGGGGAGGAGCATGCCCGGCGCAAGGAAATGTTCATGGCGCTAATGGGCCCGGCCCGCCTGGAGCAACTGGTGGCGATCTTCGAGGAGGAATGGCAGGCGCGCCTGGCCCGCTGGCAGACCATGCCAGAGGTGGTGCTGCAGACCGAAGCCGAATACATCCTGTGCCGCAGCGCCTGCCGCTGGGTCGGCATCACCCTGGACGAGGGCCAGGCGGCGCAGCGCGCGACCGAGCTGGCCGCCATGATCGAAGGCGCCGGCAGCATCGGCCCGCGCAACTGGAAAGGCCAATTGTTGCGCCAGCGCACCGAACACTGGGCCCAGGAGCTTATCCGCCAGGCGCGCAGCCATCGCCGGGCCGACCCGGCAACCCCGCTGGATATCATCGCCCATCACACTGCCCTGCACGGCCACGGCGTGGACTACCGGACCGCCGCGGTGGAGTTGCTCAACCTGTTGCGCCCGATCGTCGCTGTCGCTCGCTATATCACCTACTCCGCCCTGGCCCTGCATCACCATCCTGAGTACCAGCAGCGGCTGCGCGCTGGCGAGGCGGGGCTGGCCGACCTGTTCGTCAACGAGGTTCGGCGCTACTACCCGTTCTTCCCCGCCGTGGGCGGTGTCGCACTGGAGGATTTTGCCTGGCGCGGCCACCAGTTCCACCGGGGCGACTGGATGCTGCTCGATTTGCATGGCACCAACCACGATCCGCGCCTCTGGCAACAACCCGAACGCTTCTATCCGGAACGCTTCCTGGAGTGGGACCGCAGCCCCTACAACTTCATCCCCCAGGGCGGCGGCGAATACTCCCATGGCCATCGCTGCGCGGGCGAATGGCTGACCGTGGAAGTGATGCGCAGCGCCCTGCGGCTGCTTACCCAGCGGATGAGCTACAAACTGCCACCCCAGGACCTGAGCATCCGCCTGTCGCGCATGCCCGCCATGGTCGGCAGCCGCCTGGTACTCAGTGAGGTGCATGGCGAGAAGTCGCCATAAGAGATTGCCGAAGCCGCAGAAACCAGCGTAGAATGCCTCGCGCTGCGGGTGTAGCTCAATGGTAGAGCAGAAGCTTCCCAAGCTTACGACGAGGGTTCGATTCCCTTCACCCGCTCCATTCAGAACAGTTGAATGGCGCCGCACTTTTCCCCAGCGCTCCCTTTGCATACCTCAAGACCATAATCTGCCCCGGAACACAGGGCGGCATAACTGTTCGCGCCTGCTGCCGATCGAGCGCCTGCTCGACCGGCTCCGAACAGCCCTCAGACGTTCTGCCGCGGCTTGCGACGAATGGTCTTGAGCAGGTCTTCCGGCGTGATCGAGCCAACGATATTGGCACCGCTGCCCGGTTGTGGCAGGTTGAGGATGTTGCCCTTGATTTTGCCGATCACGTGCATTTCGCAGGGTTTGCAATCGAACTTCAGGGTCAGCACCTCGTCGCCATGCACCAGTTGCATCGGAGCAACCTTGGTGCGCACACCGGTGACGCCCTTGGCCTGCTTCGGGCACAGGTTGAAGGAAAAGCGCAGGCAGTGCTTGGTGATCATCACCGGCACGTCACCCGTTTCCTCGTGGGCCTCGTAGGCCGCGTCGATCAGCTCCACGCCGTAACGCTGGTAGAACGCCCGGGCCTTGTGGTTGTACACGTTGGCGAGGAAGGTCAGGTGCGTCTGCGGATACACCGGCGGCGGCACGCTGACGGCTTTGCGGTAGCCATGGGGGAAGGCGGCGACCCGGGCCTCGCTCAGTTGCTCGATCAATTCACGGCGCAGGGTCTTGAGCTGGGAGTTCGGCACGAAAGGTACGAAATCGCCACCGAGGTCCACCTGCTCGGCGTGGTACTGGGTGGTACCCAGTTGACCCAACAGGTCCCGCAGTTGCTCCAGCGCCTGCTCGGGTTTCTTGGCGGGTTCGAAGGGACCGTCAAGCTGCCGGCTTACCTGGATACCCTCTTCGCTGATGCCGGTGAGCCTGAGACTGTCGGCGCTCAGTTCTGCCTGCCAGCGCAGCCCGATGCGGCGCTCGGCCGAGGTCTTCTGCAGCGCCTGTTGCCAGTTGTGATCCAGGTTGCGGTTGAGCCGCTGGGGCAGGCGCGCACGGCGCAGTTGCTCGGGCAGTTCGTTGGGTTCAACCCGGTATTGCCAGCGCGGTTGCCCGTCTTCCTCGTAGCGCGCCAGTTCCTGGGCAACGTTGGCCCGAAAACCTACTACTTCCCGCTTGACCAGGACGTTGAGGCCATCGCCGTTGGACAGCGGCTCGTGGGTGACCACCAGCAGGTCGTCCTTGCGCACCTGTTGCAGCTCGCCTACCTCCAGGCCGGTGAAGGTCGGTGAATCGAAAGCACCGATATCGATCTTGCGGTCGGTCACGAAGTAGTCGGTGCTGCCACGGTGGAAGGTCTTGTCCGGATCGGGAACAAAGAAATGCGCCGTGCGACCGCTCGAGGCCCGGGCCAGGTCGGGGCGATCCGAGAGGATGTCGTCGAGACGCTGGCGATAGTAGGCGGTGATGTTCTTTACATAGCCCATGTCCTTGTAGCGCCCCTCGATCTTGAAGGAGCGCACGCCGGCCTCGACCAGCGCACGCAGGTTGGCACTCTGGTTGTTGTCCTTCATCGATAGCAGATGCTTTTCATAGGCCACCACCCCGCCGTGCTCGTCTTTCAGGGTATAGGGCAGCCGGCACGCCTGGGAGCAGTCGCCGCGGTTGGCGCTGCGGCCGGTCTGGGCATGGGAGATGTTGCACTGCCCGGAAAATGCTACGCACAGGGCGCCATGGATGAAGAATTCCAGCGTCGAGTCCACCTGCTCATGGATCGCCTTGATCTGCTGCAGGTTCAGCTCGCGGGCCAGTACCAGTTGCGAGAAACCGGCCTGATCCAGGAACCGGGCCTTGTCCAGCGTGCGGATGTCGCATTGGGTGCTGGCGTGGATCTCGATCGGCGGGATGTCCAGCTCCATGATGCCCATGTCCTGCACGATCAGCGCATCGACGCCAGCATCGTACAGTTGGTGGATCAGTTGGCGGGCCCCTTCCAGTTCATCGTCATGCAGGATGGTATTGAGCGTGACGAAGATCCGCACGTGGAATAGCCGGGCAAAACGCACCAGCTCGGCGATGTCCGCCACGCTGTTCTCGGCGTTGTGCCGCGCACCGAAGCTCGGGCCACCGATATAGATGGCATCGGCCCCGTGCAGAATGGCCTCACGGGCAATGGCCACATCCCGGGCCGGGCTGAGCAGTTCGAGGTGGTGCTTGGGAAGGGGCATGACAGGACCGTCGCTTGGAAAACGGCAGATTGTAGCTGTTACTGCCGCATGCTGCACGAGCGGGGTGATGCGCGGCCAGCCATGGCGATCCCTCGCCATGGCTGGTTCAGCTCAATTGGCTCCGCAGACAGGCAAGCCGGAGCGTTGCGGGGTGGTGAAAGTACAGCCGTAGTCAGCGTCTGCTACTACCGCTGGATCCAGTACTTCATCGCCCGCCGGCTTCGGGCCACCTTCGACCCAGTTGATCCATTGCACCATGGCGGTGAAGATTTCATCGCCGCTGAAATCACAATGGCTGGGGGCTCGGATGGCCCGCTGCACCAGCAGATCTTCGTTGCCATTTTCCTCAGCCCGCTCGCGATACAGCTGCTGATGGCGGAAGGGTACGTAGAAGTCACCCAAGGTGTGCATGGTCAGAACAGGCACGTCGAAATCGCCATTTACCAGCGGAATCCAGCGCACACCGTCCTCACGCGGCAGGTTGGCGTCGGGATCGGCGCTGACCCGGGCGATGCGGTCATTGAACTCTTCCTCTTCTGGAGTCAGCTCCTCACCCGTAGTCCAGCGATAGACCTGATCCTCGTTGCCATAGCCATTGCGGGCCAGGATGCCATTGATATCCCCTCCGGAACCGCCAGTGCCCAGCACGACATACTGCAAGGTGCTAGCAAAACCGTTTTCGAAGATGGGACGGTCGCCGCCGGTGAGGTTACGCGCTATACCTGTTAGCCACTCGCCCTCCGGCCCCCGCGGGCTTAACCAATTGGGTGCGGTTCCGTTAAGATTGAACAGCGTGCCAAGCATCTGGGGCAGCAACTCCTGGAATTCGGAGTAGTCCCTGTCACCGAAACCACTCAGTTCCATCATCACCCGGGGGTAATCACCCAGCCATTGGAACTGATTCTGCTCAGACTGGCAAAAAGGTGCTGCGCCGGCATAGTCCACCTTGTACAGGGTACGCTCCCGGTTCTCTTTATCCACGGCTGCGGCCGCAATATGCCCACCCATGGAAAAACCGGAAATGAGGAATTGCTGGGGTACGTCGTAGCGCTCGCCATAGTCGCTTTCGATATAGTCCATGATCTCGAGCGCCAGCTTGTTGGTATCTTCAATACCCGCGCGGGCGTCGTAATAGTTGGCCGAAAAGGAAGATGCAGCCCAGGCATAGCCTTTACCTAGCACTGCGCGGCGCCACGCCTCGTTGGGCACACTGACTGGTAGCTCCTCAGCCTCACCCGCATAACCATGGGTGTACATGACCAGCCCGCCATTCCATCCTTGGCTGGGTATCTCTGCAGAATATACGGCATCGCCCTGCAGCCCTTCGTAGATGCCGGTATACCGGCCTGTAGTCAGACCGGCAAGCGCCGGGATGTCGCCGTTTACGGGAACAAAGACACGCTCATCATGCTCCCGGGTCATCTCCGGCGGTGCTGTCTCGTCCCTATCGCTGGAGCCGCCGCCCCCGCCAAGACAACCAGCCAGTAATAGCGCACTGAGGGTAAGGGGTAACGCAGCCAGGGGGAAAGGTGTAATGCGCAAGGTAAACCTCCGTTGTTCTTATTTGATTACCTGGGCGCGGAGCGGCCCAGCGCATTCATCAGCGTAGACGAAACTGTATGATCTGCCGCTGCATAAACTACGCTGATATCACCTTGTAACGGCACCACTCAAATGGGTGATGCCGTCGCCCGGCGCGTCTTATTTGAGCCCCAGTCGCCGAGCGAGTTTGTGCAGATTACTGGCATCCAGCTCCAGCAGGCGCGCGGCAGCGCTCCAGTTATCCTCCACCGCAAGCAAGGCCTGGCGGATCTGCTCGCGCTGGCAGGCTTCCACGCTGATGCGCAGCGGCTGGATGTCTCCGGCGTCAGCGGCGGCCAGGGCCTCAGTCCCGCTGGCGCTGGCGCCGCCACCGCCGACGGGAATATCCAGCAGCGCCGCATCCAGCGACAGCATCGACTGGCGCGACCCGTTGCGCCCCAGGGCCTTGATTGCCGCACGGCTGATGACATGCTCCAGCTCCCGCACGTTACCCGGCCAATCGTAGGTGAGCAGCGCCTGCTCGGCGTCGGTAGACAGACGCAGGCTGCGCACGCCGAGGCGGGCACGGTTGAGTTCGAGAAAATGGCCGGCCAACAGCAGCACATCATTCCCCCGATCCCGCAGGGGTGGGACCGGTACCGGATAGACCGAAAGGCGATGATAGAGGTCGGCGCGGAAGTCGCCCTTGGCTACCGAGTCGGCGAGGTTGCGGTTGGTGGCGGCGATGATGCGCACGTCCACCCGCAGCGGCTGGTCGGCGCCCAGGCGTTGGATCTCACCGTTCTGCAGGGTACGCAGCAACTTGGCCTGCACGTGTAACGGCAGCTCGCCGACTTCATCAAGGAACAACGTGCCGCCATTGGCGGCGTCGAAGCGGCCGCCCCGGTCACTGCTGGCACCGGAAAAGGCACCTTTGACGTGGCCGAACAGTTCGCTTTCGGCCAGGGATTCCGGCAGTGCTGCACAGTTGACCTGCACCAGCGGCTTGCTCGCGCGGGGCGAATGTCGGTGCAGCCAGTGGGCAAACAGTTCCTTGCCGACCCCGGTTTCCCCGGTGATCAGCACCGTCAGGTCCGAGTCCGCCACCACCGCCAATTCGTCCAACAGGCGCGTCACCGCCGGGCTGTGCCCGACGATGCCATGCTGCTGTACCCCCGGCAGCGCCCGGTGATCGTCGGCGCGCACCATGCGCAGCGCACGGTTTTCCTGCTCAAGGCGGGTCACCCGCAACAGCGCCTCGACCAGCGGCAGCAGGCGGCGCAACTTGATGCGGGCACGCTCATCGAAGGTTCCAGCCTTGAGCGCATCGAGGGTCAGCGCGCCCCAGAGTTCACCCTCCACATGCAGGCTCACGCCCATGCAGTCATGCACCGGCAGCGGCTCGCCAGGCGACTCATCCAGCAGGCCATCGTAGGGATCAGGCAAGGTACTGTCGGATTCGAACCAGGTTATTTCCCGGCGCGACAGCAGTGCCGCCAGACGCGGATGGCGTGCCAGGTCGAATCGCCGCCCCAGGGCGTCTTGCACCAGCCCGACCGCGGCCACCGGCCGCAGGCAATCATCCTCCCGTTGCAACAGCACCACCGCTCCGCAGGCAAAACTTTCGCGCAACACCTGCACCAGCCGTTGCAGCCGAACGGCGGCCGGCAGTTCTGCCACCAGGTCGGGCAAGAGTAAATCTTCAATCATGGTCGGATACACCCTATGTGGTTTGGCGCACCATAACGCACTCGGGTACAAATGACCATGCAAAATAATTAACGTTGAAATTCAACGGATTATAGATGGCATGTGCTTTGCAGCGAAGAAGTAACAGCTGCGGTTGTTCATTCCCCTATCGGAGTAATCAGCATGTCCCAACAGTCACCTGACCTTTCCACCGCTATCGCCAGCCCGTTGCCGGGCGATGACCAACAGTTCTGGGCGCAGGCCCCGGCGGATGAGCTGATTCCCTACATCCTGACCCGCTACCATGAGCGTCATCGCGAACAATTGCCGGAGCTGATTCGCCTCGCTCGACGCGTGGAACAGGTGCATGGCGACCACGCGGAGTGCCCGAACGGGCTGACTGACCACCTTTGCTATATCCAGCAGGCGCTGGAAAGCCACATGACCAAGGAAGAACAGATCCTCTTTCCCATGTTGCTGCGCGGTGAACATAGTCTGTCACGCGGGCCGATCAGTGTGATGCGCTTCGAGCATGGTCAACACGACCAGGCGCTTGACCAGCTGTTTGCGCTAACCAATGACATCACCGTCCCAGCCCACGCCTGCAATACCTGGCAGACCCTGTACCGCGGGCTGGACACCTTCTGTCAGGATCTGACCCAGCATATCCAGCTGGAGAACGAGGTGCTGTTCATGGGGCCAGCGGCGGGCAAGGCGCTATAACACGAACATGCTCTTGGCACAGATGACCAGCAGCACGGCATGCACCAGCAGGCTCACGTTGATCAGATGCATGCCCCGTTCGCCGATGCGCTGGCCGCGGCGCAGGAAGATCAGCGCCGCGTAGTGACCGATGATCAGCAGTGCCAGCAGGATCTTCAGACTGAGCAGAGTGGCGAAGTGACTGGCAAAGGGGTCAGCCAGGACGCCACGATAGCGCCACGCCAAGGTCAGCCCGGCGCCGTAGAGCACGAGGGCGACCCAATGAATCACCCGCCGGGCCTGCTGACCCAGCGCCTGGCTCATGGGGCCGCGGACCGAAGCATCCAAACGGCGGCCCGCCGGTGCCAGAATCAGCACCTGAAAGAACAGTGTGCCAATAAAGGCCATGGCGGCGAGCAGATGCAGCGTTTTTATCAGCAGATATGTCATACAGTGTTCCAGAGAGAAAGGCGTTGCCTGATTCAGGCGCGCAAAGAGCATAACAAGCAACCAGGAGATTTTCATGCCGGACCGTCCTACCTCCCTACCCGTGCTGTTTGCATTGGGCTTTCGCCCCTTGTTCCTCGCGGGCAGCCTGTTTGCCGTGTTTGCCATCCCGCTGTGGATTGCCGCTTTCTTCGGCCATGTCGACCTGAACCCCGCAGGCGGCTGGCTGGCCTGGCATCGGCATGAAATGGTGTTCGGGTTTGGCGTCGCCATCGTTGCCGGCTTTCTGTTGACCGCCATCCAGGCCTGGACCGGCGTGCCGGCACTGACCGGGACACCAGTGCTGTTGTTGGCTGGGCTCTGGCTGGCTGGGCGTCTGCTCTGGCTGTTCGGCGCCCCCCACTGGCTGCTCATTCCGGTCGATCTGCTATTTCTGCCCCTGGTGGCCCTGGCCATCGGCCAATCATTATGGAAGGTGCGCCAGACCCGCAATTACCCCATCGTGCTGATGCTATTGTTGCTCAGCTTCTGCAACCTGCTGGCATTGATCGGGCTGGAGCGCAGCGATTTTGCGCTGCAGCGCCACGGCGCGGTAGCGGCACTCTGGTTGATTGCCGGGTTGATGGGGCTGATCGGCGGCCGCGTGATTCCCTTCTTCACCCAGCGTGGTCTCGGATTGCAGGAACCGGTCGCAGCCTGGCCGCGACTGGACAACCTGCTCATGGCGGGCAGCATTCTGGTGGCGCTGTTGATGCTCAGCGGCGTGGGCCTGGTGCCGTCGCCCTGGCAGGCACCTATCTACCTGCTGCTCGGCCTGGGGCATATCGTCCGCCTGCTGCGCTGGCATCATCCGCAGCTCTGGACGGTGCCGCTGCTCTGGTCCCTGCACCTGTCCTATGCCTGGCTGGCCCTGGCGCTGATTGCCATGGCCTTGTGGCACGGCGGCTGGTTCGGCGGCTTCAGCCAGGCCACCCACCTGCTGGCCATCGGCGGTATGGCCGGGATGATCCTGGCGATGATTTCCCGGGTCAGCCTCGGCCATACCGGTCGCCCTCTGCAACCGCCGGCGGCAATGAGCCTGGCCTTCATTCTGCTCAACCTGGCGGTGCCCCTGCGGGTATGGTTGAGCATTCCCCTCCCGCAGACCGGCTTCTGGTTGGCCAGCCTGTGCTGGGCAACAGCCTTCGGACTGTTCGTCTGGTATTACGCGCCGATTCTGCTGGCGCCACGGCCGGATGGGAAGCCGGGCTGACGCCGGCTCGCTGCCCCTCTCGATCTTCGTCTCGGTCCCTCTCCCCGTCTCCCCTCTCTCCCTCGCGGGATAGGGACCAGGGCAGAGGGATCGCAGCCCAGCAGATCCACCATTCCGAGCAATTTCCGCAAAAATCCGGCCATCATGCTGGCATCTGGAGGCATACCACTGCTTCTGGACAGCTCCCATCGAATCCGGCAAACTCTCCGCCCATTGATGACCGTCGAGTCAATTGCCAACCAACGCCCGGAATATTCTGAATGGCCAGCTTCCTGGTTCTGCATGGACCCAATCTCAACCTGCTCGGTAGCCGCGAACCCGGTGTCTACGGCGCGGTCACCCTGGCGCAGATCAACAGTCGCCTGATTGAGCAGGCCGAGCGTGATGGTCACCAGCTGGAGGCGCTGCAAAGCAACGCCGAACATGTGCTGATCGACCGCATCCATGCCGCCCGTAACGAGGCAATCGACTTCATCATCATCAATCCGGCCGCCTTTACCCATACCAGCGTCGCAATACGTGACGCATTGCTGGCGGTGAGCATCCCATTCATCGAAGTGCATCTTTCCAATGTGTACAGACGCGAACCTTTCCGCCATCACTCCTATTTTTCGGACATCGCCGAGGGAGTCATCTGCGGACTGGGAGCTGAAGGCTATGCGCTGGCTCTGCAAGCGGCTGTACGCAAACTCGAACAACATTGAATTGACCCACATTGCCCTGGAGCGCAAGAACCAATGGATATCCGCAAAGTAAAGAAACTCATCGAACTGCTTGAAGAGTCCGGCATCGACGAGCTGGAAATTCACGAAGGCGAAGAATCCGTGCGGATCAGCCGGCACAGCCAGCAGGTCGCCATGCCTCAGCAATACTTCCAGGCGCCGGTTGCCGCGCCGGCTCCCGCCGCTGCGCCTGCTGCCGCTGCCCCGGCCGCTGAAGCCGCGCCGGCCGAGCCCTCCGGTCACCTGGTTCGCTCGCCGATGGTCGGCACCTTCTACCGCTCGCCGTCGCCCGAGTCGCCTTCCTTTGTTGAAGTCGGCCAGACCGTCAAGGCCGGCGACGTGCTGTGCATCGTTGAAGCCATGAAAATGATGAACCACATCGAAGCGGACAAGACCGGCGTCATCCAGGCCATCCTGGTGGATAACGGCCAGCCGGTAGAATTCGATCAACCCCTGTTCAGCATCGCCTGAGCCCGACCCGGAGGCTGCGATGCAGAAAGTACTCATAGCCAACCGCGGCGAAATTGCACTGCGCATCATCCGCGCCTGCAAAGAGCTGGGGTTGAAGACCGTGGCAGTGCATTCCACTGCCGACCGCGAACTCATGCACCTGGCGATGGCTGACGAAACCGTCTGCATCGGCCCGGCGATCGCGACCGAGTCGTACCTGAACATTCCGCGCATCATCAGCGCTGCCGAGGTGACCGGTGCCGACGGCATCCACCCCGGCTATGGATTCCTCGCGGAAAACGCCGACTTCGCCGAGCAGATCGAGAACTCCGGCTTCACCTTTATCGGCCCCAGCGCCGAGGTGATCCGCCTGATGGGTGACAAGGTGTCGGCGATTGCCGCCATGAAGAAGACCGGCGTACCGACCGTACCCGGCTCCGATGGACCGCTGCCCGAGAACGAGGAAGAGTGCCTGAAGATCGGCCGTCGGGTCGGCTATCCGGTGATCATCAAGGCCGCCGGTGGCGGTGGTGGTCGCGGCATGCGCGTGGTGCACAAGGAAGAAGACCTGATCAAGTCGATCCGCCTGACCCGCACCGAAGCGGGCGCTGCCTTCGGCAACCCCATGGTCTACCTGGAAAAATTCCTGACCAACCCGCGTCACGTGGAAGTGCAGGTACTGTCCGACGGCCAGGGCCACGCCATCCACCTGGGCGACCGCGACTGCTCCCTGCAGCGTCGCCACCAGAAGATCATCGAGGAAGCACCAGCCCCCGGTATCGATGAGAAGGCCCGCGCCGAGGTTCAGGCCCGTTGTGTACAGGCCTGTATCGATCTGG
The DNA here is from genome assembly GCF_000939975.1 of Pseudomonas saudimassiliensis. Classification (GTDB taxonomy): domain Bacteria; phylum Pseudomonadota; class Gammaproteobacteria; order Pseudomonadales; family Pseudomonadaceae; genus Halopseudomonas; species Halopseudomonas saudimassiliensis. Next base: position 617,193 of record NZ_LK391969.1, read on the forward strand.
GTTACCGCGGCGCCGGCACCTTCGAGTTCCTCTATGAAAACGGCGAGTTCTTCTTCATCGAGATGAACACCCGGATTCAGGTGGAGCATCCGATTTCGGAAATGGTCACCGGCATCGACATCGTCAAGGAGCAGATTCGCGTCTGCGCTGGCGAGCCGCTGAGCATCAAGCAGGAAGACGTGGTCATCCGCGGCCACGCCATCGAATGCCGGATCAACGCCGAAGACCCGAACAGCTTCCTGCCGAGCCCAGGTACTGTGACCTTCTTCCATGCACCCGGTGGTAATGGCGTGCGGGTGGATTCACACCTGTACAGCGGCTACAAGGTACCGCCGAACTACGATTCGTTGATCGGCAAGCTGATTACCTACGGTGCCACTCGGGACGAAGCCATGATGCGCATGCGCAACGCCCTGGACGAGCTGGTAGTGGACGGTATCAAGACCAACACCCCGCTGCACCGCGAGTTGGTGCGTGATGCCGAGTTCTGCAAGGGTGGTGTGAACATTCACTACCTGGAGCACAAGCTGGGTATCAGCTGAGCAGCAGCTGCAAGCTGCAAGCTGCAAGCGCACGGAGTATGATGCGCGTTTTGGGGAGCGACCTGTCGCTCCCTTTTGTTTTTCGCTTTGGGCTGATCGCTGACAGCCTGAAGCCCTCCCCAAGGAAGCCCCTATGCCCTGGTTACAACTGCGTCTTGCCATCACTCCCGAGCAGGCCGAGCCGATGGAGGATCTGCTGCTCGGGCTGGGCGCCGTATCGGTGACCTTCATGGACGCCGAGGACCAGCCCATCTTCGAGCCCGACCTGGGCACCACGCCGCTGTGGTCGCACACCCATCTGCTGGCGCTCTTCGAAGCCGATAGCGACCAGCAGGGGTTGCTCGATCAGCTACGCCAGCTGTGGCCGGGCACGTTGCCGGAACACCAGCTCGAAGAGATCGCCGACCAGGATTGGGAACGCAGCTGGATGGACAACTTCAAGCCCATGCGCTTTGGCCGCCGCCTGTGGATAGTGCCCAGCTGGCACGAAGCGCCGGAGCCGGACGCAGTAAACCTGCTGCTGGACCCCGGCCTGGCCTTTGGCACTGGCACCCACCCCACCACCGCATTGTGCCTGGAATGGCTCGATAGCCAGGAACTGAATGACCTGCAGGTGATCGATTTTGGTTGCGGCTCGGGCATCCTCGCCATCGCCGCCCTGCTGCTGGGGGCCGAACGGGTAACCGGCACCGATATCGACCCCCAGGCGCTGGAAGCCTCCCGGGACAATGCCCAACGCAACCGCTTGGCAGACGAGCGACTACCGCTGTATTTGCCGGCGGACATGCCAGCCGCCCCGGCGGATGTCCTGGTGGCCAATATTCTTGCTGGCCCCCTGGTCAGCCTGGCCCCGCAGTTGGCCAGCCTGGTCAAGCCCGGCGGGCGCATCGCCCTATCCGGCATCCTCGCCGAGCAGACCGAGGAGATCCTCGCTGCCTATCGCGACGCATTCGAACTGGATCCGGTGGCGGACAAGGATGACTGGATTCGGGTCAGCGGCGTGCGCCGCGCGTAGCGCCGGGGCGCGCTTGCGGGCACAATATCTTCCAGATCGCCCTGCGCTGCTGTCCCGATTCATCGCCCGAGAAGGATTCTAATGAGCGAGCCGCTGGTCACCCAATGCCCTTATTGCCAGACCCGCTTCCGGCTGACCCCGGAACAATTGCAGGTCGCCGCCGGCAATGTGCGCTGTGGGGCCTGCCTGGAAGTGTTCCAAGCAGCAGCCACTACCGTGCCACCAGCGCCCACGCCGATTCCCCCTCCGCCGCCCGCTGCGGCCCCGTCCTCGTCACTGCTGGACGATGACCTGGACGAGCCGGACCTGAAAGCCCTGGGGCTGGATGAGTCGATCATTGACGAGGTCAACCCGGGCAGCATGACCGGCCATCAACGCACCGGCCTGGAAGACGCGCAACCCGCCTCGCCCGCGCCAAGCCCAGCGGCTGCAGCAGACGCCCCACCGGCCGACAGCTTCGGCGACCTGCATGAGGATTTTCTCGCCACGCCCCCGGCGCAGGATTTCGGGCCGGACTTTGACCATAACCGGCTCGGCATAGAAAGCCTGCGCCCGGTTGATGAGAGCTATACCGACCGCGGCATCTTCCGCCGCGACCAACCCACCGATCGTCCTCTGCCAACGCCCCCCGCTGCCGAGCCAGCCATCACTGCTATCGCGCCGCCGCCGCGGCCAGCCGCGGCGGCGCGCGATGTTGACGCTGATGAAGCGGCAACCGACCGCCGGGAGCCGGTGATCAACCCGCTGCTGTGGGCGGACCTGGATGATGTCCTGCTGGAGTCGACGCCACCGCGGCCGCGCCAGCGGCCCTGGTTGTGGGGCGGCCTCTGCCTGCTGGCGCTGCTCGCCCTGCCGGCGCAATTTGTCTATTACCATTTCGACGCCCTGGCCCGGGACCAGCGCAGCCGGCCGCTGCTGGAAAATCTGTGCTTCCTGGCCCAGTGCGAGCTGCCGGCGCGGGTGGATATCAGCCGCATCCGCAGCGCCAACCTGCTGGTACGGCAACACCCGGAATTTCCCAATGCCCTGGCGATCGACGTGATCCTGTACAACCGCGCGGATTTCGAACAGCCGTTTCCGGTGCTGCAGATGCAGTTCACCGATGCGGGGGGCCACGATGTTGCCAGTCGCCGCTTCCGGCCGGAAGAATATCTATCGGGCGAGCTGGCCGGGGTGCGCTTGATGCCGCCGCAGACGCCCATCCATGTTGGCCTGAGCATGCTCGATCCAGGGCCCCAGGCCAGCGGTTACAGCCTGGAGTTCCTCAGCCCCTGATCCGGAGCGGGGTCAGTGCGACCCCGCCGATCCATTGATCAAATATCAGCCAGAACAGACTTTATATGGTCATCGGTAGCAGGTATGATAGCGGCCCTCTTCACTTTTCTGACCCTGCCCGAACACGCCTGCGGTTTTGGGGCGTATACCATTGACCAGCGAGTACAGGGATGGACCTGCAGTGATCAGCATCGGCTCCTATCAGTTAACCAGTCGCGCTATCCTGGCCCCCATGGCCGGGGTGACCGACCGTCCGTTCCGTGTCATGTGCCGCGAACTGGGCGCCGGACTGGTGGTGTCGGAAATGGTGACCAGCGATACCCGCCTGTGGCATAGCCGCAAATCCCGGCAGCGCCTGGACCACAGTGGCGAACCGGCGCCCCGTTCGGTGCAGATTGCCGGTGGCGATCCGCAGATGATGGCCGACGCCGCCCGCATGAACCGCGACAATGGGGCCCAGATTATCGACATCAACATGGGCTGCCCGGCGAAGAAGGTTTGTAACAAGGCCGCCGGCTCCGCACTGCTACGTGACGAGCGTTTGGTGACCGATATTCTCGAGGCAGTGGTCGCGGCGGTGGATATTCCGGTAACGCTGAAGATCCGCACTGGTTGGGAGCCTGCGCACCGCAACGGGGTGGAGATCGCCCGCATCGCCGAGCAGAGCGGCATTCAGGCCCTGGCGGTCCATGGCCGAACCCGTAGCGAGCTGTATACCGGCGAAGCGGAATACGCCACCATCGCCCGCATCCGTGAGGCTATCTCCATCCCGCTGTTCGCCAATGGCGATATCGACTCGCCGGAGAAGGCCAGCCAGGTGCTGCGGCAGACCGGGGCCGACGCCGTCATGATTGGCCGCGCTGCCCAGCGTCGTCCCTGGATCTTCCGGGAAATTGAACACTATCTGCAGCACGGCGAGCAGCTCCCCGAACCGGGGCTGGCCTGGCAACAGTCACTGCTGCTGCAGCACCTTGATGCCCTGCACGAGTTCTACGGCCCGCAGCAAGGCGTGCGTATCGCCCGCAAGCATGTTGGCTGGCAGCTCGAAGCCCTGCCGGGGGCGGAAGAGTTTCGCCGCGGCTTCAACCGCATGGAGTGTGGTGCCCAGCAGCGCCAGGCCATCGCCGATTTCTTCAACCGCTTGATGGACGGAGGCCTCGCGGCATGAACCAACTGAACACTTCCCAGATCGACGGAACCCTTCCCGTGAGCGATACCCCCGAGGCAGAATTATCCTGCCCCCCTAGCGAGCCCCTGGCCGGCTCGCGGACCCTGCGTGACAGTGTCGAGCAGGCGCTGCGCAACTACTTCGAACACCTGGATGGCCAGGATGTGACCGACGTCTACAACATGGTGCTGGCGGAGATCGAAGCGCCACTGCTGGAGAGCGTCATGGACTACGTGCGGGGTAACCAGACCCGCGCCTCGGAGGTGCTGGGGCTGAACCGGGGCACCCTGCGCAAGAAACTCAAACAATACGGCCTGCTCTGAGCAGCCCGACGCCTTTCGCTTGCAGTGTGACGCTGCTTTCACCAACAGGATATGGACCAAGATGACCGACCAAACCACCCGCCTGCCGGTACGCCGTGCGCTGATCAGTGTCTCGGACAAGACCGGTATCGTCGACTTCGCCCAACAACTCAGTGCCCTGGGCGTGGAAATCCTGTCCACCGGCGGCACCTACAAGCTGCTGCGTGACAATGCCATCGATGCCGTCGAAGTCGCTGATTACACCGGCTTCCCGGAAATGATGGACGGCCGGGTGAAGACGCTGCATCCGAAGATCCATGGTGGCATCCTCGGCCGCCGTGACCTGGATGGGGCGGTCATGGCCGAACACGGCATCCAGCCGATCGACATGGTGGTGGTCAACCTCTATCCCTTCGCTGCCACCGTGGCCAAGCCGGGCTGCACCCTGCCCGATGCGATCGAGAACATCGATATCGGCGGCCCGACCATGGTCCGCTCGGCAGCGAAGAACCACAAGGACGTCGCCATCGTGGTCAACGCCAGCGACTATGCAAGCGTGCTGGCCAGCCTCAAGGATGGCGGCCTGACCTACGCCCAGCGTTTCGACCTGGCGCTCAAGGCCTTCGAGCACACCGCCGCCTATGACGGCATGATCGCCAACTACCTGGGCACCATCGACCAGGGCCGCGATACCCTGAGCACTGACGACCGCGCTGCCTTCCCGCGCACCTTCAATGCCCAGTTCATCAAGGCCCAGGACATGCGCTACGGCGAGAACCCGCACCAGAGCGCGGCCTTCTACCGGGAAGCGCAGCCGGCGGAGGCGTGCATCGCCACCGCTACCCAGTTGCAGGGCAAGGAGCTGTCCTACAACAACGTGGCCGACACCGATGCGGCGCTGGAGTGTGTGAAGAGCTTCAGCAAGCCAGCCTGCGTCATCGTCAAGCACGCCAACCCCTGCGGTGTGGCCGTGGTACCGGAAACCGACGGTGGCATCCGCAAGGCCTACGAACTGGCCTTTGCCACCGACAGCGAATCGGCCTTCGGCGGCATCATCGCCTTCAACCGCGAACTGGATGCCGAGACGGCCAAGGCCATCGTCGAGCGCCAGTTTGTCGAGGTCATTATTGCTCCCAGCGTCAGCGCCGAGGCCCGTGAAGTGGTCGCTGCCAAGGCCAACGTGCGGCTGCTCGAATGCGGGCAGTGGCCGGCCGAACGGATCCAGGACCTGGACTACAAGCGCGTCAATGGCGGGCTGCTGGTGCAGAGCCGGGATACCGGCATGATCACCGAAGCCGATCTCAAGGTCGTGACCAAGCGCGCGCCGACCGAACAGGAAATCCATGACCTGATCTTTGCCTGGAAGGTGGCCAAGTTCGTCAAATCCAACGCCATTGTCTATGCGAGCAATCGCCAGACCATCGGTGTCGGCGCCGGCCAGATGAGCCGGGTCAACTCCGCCCGCATCGCCGCCATCAAGGCCGAACATGCCGGCCTGCAGGTCGAGGGGGCGGTCATGGCCTCCGACGCCTTCTTCCCGTTCCGCGATGGCATCGACAATGCCGCCGCCGTCGGCATCCGCGCGGTGATCCAGCCTGGCGGCTCGATGCGCGACCAGGAAGTGATCGACGCCGCGGATGAAGCTGGCATTGCCATGGTGTTCACCGGCATGCGCCACTTCCGCCACTGAATAGGGTACGGCCGCGCTGAAGCCGGCATCTGCTGCGTTGCCCGTGACTTCGCCAATGCTCATTGCCACCTGGCAACTGCGCTTGTCAAAGCCCCGGGCGCCTTGCATCTACCAGCTTGATCGCGACCTTTTGCCGAATGGTTGGGAAAACGATCTCATTCTTCTGAGGAACGACAGATGAACGTATTGATTATCGGCAGTGGCGGGCGTGAGCACGCACTGGCGTGGAAAGTAGCGCAGGATGAGCGCGTCGAGAAGGTATTTGTCGCACCCGGCAACGCCGGCACGGCGACCGAAGCCAAGTGCGAAAACGTCGCCATCGACGTGCTGGAGCTGGACAAGCTGGCCGACTTTGCTGCCGCCAATGTCGCCCTGACCATTGTCGGCCCGGAGGCCCCGCTGGTGGCTGGCGTGGTCGATCTGTTCCGCGAGCGCGGCCTCAAGTGCTATGGCCCCACCGCCGGCGCCGCCCAGCTGGAAGGCTCCAAGGCCTTTACCAAGGATTTTCTCGCCCGCCACGCCATTCCCACCGCCGCCTACGCCAACTTCACCGAAGTCGAGCCGGCCCTGACCTACCTGCGGGAGCAAGGTGCCCCTATCGTCATCAAGGCCGACGGCCTGGCGGCGGGCAAGGGCGTGATCGTCGCCATGACCCTCGAAGAAGCCGAAGCAGCGGTCACCGACATGCTGGCCGGCAACGCCTTCGGCGATGCCGGGTCGCGGGTGGTGATCGAGGAGTTTCTGGAGGGCGAGGAAGCCAGCTTCATCGTCATGGTCGACGGTGAGAACGTGCTGCCCATGGCCACCAGCCAGGATCACAAGCGGGTCGGCGACGGCGATACCGGCCCCAATACCGGCGGTATGGGCGCCTACTCCCCCGCTCCGGTCGTCACCGATGCGGTACACCAACGGGTGATGGATGAGGTGATCTGGCCAACCGTTCGCGGCATGGCAGCCGAAGGCAACGTCTATACCGGCTTCCTCTATGCCGGCCTGATGATCGATCCATCCGGCGCACCCAAGGTAATCGAATTCAACTGCCGGTTTGGCGACCCGGAGACCCAGCCGATCATGCTGCGCCTGCAGAGCAGCCTGGTCGAACTGGTCGAGGCCGCCCTCGCCGGCGAACTGGATCGTACCGAGGCCCACTGGGATCCACGGCCCAGCCTGGGTGTGGTCCTGGCGGCCGGCGGCTATCCGGGTGATTACCGCAAGGGCATTGCCATAAACGGTTTGGAGCAAGCGGTCAGCCCGCTCGGTAAAGTGTTCCACGCCGGTACTTCCCTGACCAACGGCGCTGTCGTGACCCAGGGCGGCCGGGTACTCTGTGCCACGGCACTGGGTGACAACGTCAAGGCGGCGCAACAGAACGCCTATGCGCTGGCAACCCGGATCAACTGGGACGGCTGTTTCTATCGTTCTGATATCGGTTACCGCGCCATCGAACGGGAAAGCTGAAAGGTGGGCCCGCCGGCCGGTGGACCGGGCGGCGGGCTGATGGCGAGCCCGGAGAAATATCATCGGGCCAGCCTTGCGCTTGCTCCTGCACCTCCCCAGAATGGTCGTTCATTGCCCAAGGACAGGACAGAAGAAATTGAAGCAGACTCTCAGGTTGTTGTGTGCCAGTCTGGTGGGCCTGTGCCTGCTTATCGGCAACCAGGGAGCCCATGCCGTCAGCGCATCGCTCTTGGGCTATCAGACCTTCATCGATACCAGCGGCCAGCTGGTACTCAACGATATTCTTTCCAACCGTTACGCCAACCTGTTCGTGCCCGGTACCGAAGGGCCGGTCAAGTTGCCCGGCGGGGCCGCCGCCCTCTGGATTCAGGTGCCCTTGCAGCACCAGGATACCTATCTGCTGGAACTGCATAACCCGAGCATTGCCCGCATCAATGTATACGCGCTCCGGGACAATGTGCTGCGCACGGCTTTTACCGGCGGGGTCGCGGCTGACCGGATGGCGGTCCCCCTGCCCCACGAGGGGTTTGCTTTCCCAATCAACGTGCAGGGGACCGCCGAGCAGAAGCTGTTTATCCGGTTGCAGAACGACTATGCAGCCAGCACCCATATCAGCCTGGACCCGCTTAGCGAAGCCAGCCGCATTCATACCTATCAGCAGGCTCTGCAGGGGATGCTGGTAGGGCTGCTATTGGGGCTGGCCCTCAACTGCCTACTGCAAGGTCTGCTGCGCCGGGATCCCCTGCATCTGCTGATGGCGGTCAGCGCGCTGCTGTTCAGCTTGAGCAGCCTCAGCAGCGTGGGTTGGGCCCTGCACAACTGGGCGTTTCTCCAGGGCCGCACCGGCGCGCTGTTGCAACTGGCCGGCCTGTCCGTGCTGGCGGCTACCCTGCATGGCCTCTATCCCACTCCTGGCACATCGGGCGATCGCGCCGAGCGCATTGTTATCCTGCTGATCGGCGCCGTCCTGCTGATGCTCAGTATTGCCATGCCTGAGCTGCTGGAGCCGCTGCTCTCAACCATTCGTATCGGCTTGCCGCTGACCATGCTGTTGCTGAGCGCCGTCATGCTGTGGCGCCGCGAGCAGATCGACCGCTTGTTCCTCGGCGGTACCCTGTTGCTGATCGGTAGCTGGCTGCTCGCCCAGGTGCTGGGTCTGCCGCCCCACGATCTCAACCGGCATCTGGTCGACTTTCTCGTCTGGAGCGCCCTGGTCTGCTACGCCGGCAGCCTGTATCGCCGCGTCCAGCGCAACATGATCAGGCGCATCCGGCAGCGGCACGAGGACACCGCCCTGCTCGCCCAACGCAATGCCCGCGCGGAGTTTCTCGCACGGATCAGCCATGAAATCCGTACACCCATGAATGGCGTACTGGGGATGTCCGAGCTGCTGCTCAATACCGCCCTGTCAGCCAAGCAACGGGACTATGTCCAGACCATCCACGGCTCGGGCGCGGAGCTGCTCGGGCTGATCAACAACATTCTCGACATCTCCCGCCTGGAGTCCGGCCAACTGGCGCTCGATAACCTGCGGTTCGACCTGCATGCGGTAATCAATGATTGCCTGGAAAACCACCGCCATCGTCTTGCCAGCCAACCCATCGAACTCATCGGCTTCACCCACCCCGATGTCCCCCAGTTCATGGAAGGCGATCCCACCCGGCTGCGCCAGGTGATCATGAGTTTGCTGAACAACGCCACCCTGCACACCGACGAAGGCGAAATCCTGCTTGCGGTCGGCCTTGAACGCCAGGGCACGGACCGTCCCCTGCTGCGCTTGGCGATCCAGGACAGCGGCCACGGCATGAGCGAGGAATCGCGCAGCAGCCTGTTGGATAGCTCCGGCCCGAACGAGCGGTTGCTGCGCATGCTCGAGGGCCAGGGGCAGCTGTCGCTGTACATCTCCCAGCAGCTGATCCGCATGATGGACGGCCAGCTGGGCATCAAGGAGGGCGCGGGCAGCCTGGTGGGTACGGGTACGACCCAGGGCACTACCGTCTGGGTGTCGTTACCGGCGCGGTTTATCGAAGGCTCGGTCGGCGTGGATCAACAGGGCCAGTGCCTCATTGATCGCAGTATCCTGATCGTCGATGACAATGCGACCTGCCGCAAGGTCCTGCAGCAACAGACCAGCGCGTGGCAGATGGCGCCCCGTACCGCCTCCAGCGGACGTGAGGCCTTGGCCATGCTCCGCGCCCAGGCCAACCTGGATGCCCCCTTCGACATTCTCATCGTGGACCAGTCCATGCCTGGCATGACGGGGCTGGAGCTGGCCAGCAAGGTAAAGGACGACCCCATCATCGGCAACGATCTGCTGGTGTTCATGTTGACCGGTATGAACCAGCTGCCCAGTCGTATCGTGGCCCGCAATGCCGGCATCCACCGGGTATTGAACAAGCCGGTGTCCGGTCAGGCGCTACGGTCCGCGCTGATTGATGGCTGGTTGCAGCGCCGCGAACAGGCGGACGCCGCGCCGCGCCGGGAGCTGAAGCCATCCTCGGAGCAGGCCGACTTCCTGGTACTGGTGGCGGAAGATAATGTGGTGTCTACCCGGGTGATTCAGGGCATGTTGTCGAAGCTGAAGGTCGATTGCGAGGCAGTGAGCAACGGGCGGGATGCCGTGGAAGCGGTCACCCAGGGTAATTTTGATCTGGTGCTGATGGACTGCGAGATGCAGGAAATGGACGGCTTCACCGCGACCGAGCAGATCCGCCGCTGGGAACAGCAGCACGCAATCGCGCCGATTCCCATCATTGCGCTGACCGCGCACATCCTGCCCGAGCACCGGGAGCGGGCACGCCGCTCCGGTATGAACGGCCATATGGCCAAGCCCATTGACCTGGCGCAGCTGAAGTCCCTGCTGGATTACTGGAAGGAACAGCGCTCGGCCCGGGCCGAACCGAACTAGCGTTCGGCCTGCAGGTCCGCCTGTACAGCTGCCGCCCCGGTAGTGGCCGCGGCATAGTTGGCGAGCACGGTATTGACGAGTATTTTGAACGACATGGGCAGCTCCTCCTGTTGAACTGCCCACCATGATGCTCCGACCCGCCCGATGCAGCCATTGAAATCCCTCAATGACCGCCATAGCGTCAGCGCTGGGGACGTGCCCCGCGCCGCTTGCCCTTGGCCGCACCGGTTTCCCGCGGGGGTAGCCCGGTGTGCTGGGTCAACAGCCGGCCGGCCCTGGGGCCGCCCGCCTCGCTGGACGGCTTGCGCCGCGCGTTCTGGTAGCCCTCGACCGCCGGCTGGTAGGTCGGGATCAGATGCTGCTTGGTATTGCCGATCAGGTCGCTGCGCCCCATTTCCTTGAGCGCTTCACGCAGCAGCGGCCAGTTCTTCGCATCGTGGTAACGCAGGAAGGCCTTGTGCAGCCGGCGCTGCTTCTCGCCCTTGACGATGCCCACCTCCTCGGACTTGTACCCCACCTTGCGCAGCGGGTTCTTGCCGGAGTGGTACATGGCCGTGGCGGTGGCCATGGGCGACGGGTAGAACGCCTGCACCTGGTCGGCGCGAAAGCCGCTGCGCTTGAGCCAGAGCGCCAGGTTCATCATGTCCTCATCGCTGGTACCCGGATGGGCTGCGATGAAGTAAGGGATCAGGTACTGCTCCTTGCCCGCTTCCTTGCTGTACTTCTCGAACATCCGCTTGAAGGTGTCGTAGGTGCCGATGCCCGGCTTCATCATCTTCGACAGCGGGCCTTCTTCCGTGTGCTCGGGGGCGATCTTCAGGTAACCACCGACATGGTGGGTGACCAGCTCCTTGACGTATTCCGGTGAGCGCACCGCCAGGTCGTACCTCAGCCCCGAAGCGATGAGGATACGCTTGACCCCTGGCAGCTCCCGGGCCTTGCGGTACAGGCCGACCAGCGAGGAGTGATCGGTGTTCAGGTTGTCGCACACACCCGGCCAGACGCAGGACGGCTTGCGGCAGGACGCCTCGATTTCCGGGCTCTTGCAGGCCAGGCGGTACATGTTGGCCGTCGGCCCACCGAGATCGGAAATGGTCCCGGTAAAGCCCGGCACCTTGTCGCGAATTTCCTCGATCTCGTTGAGGATGGACTCATGGGACCGGCTCTGGATGATGCGACCTTCATGCTCGGTAATGGAACAGAAAGTACAGCCGCCAAAGCAGCCGCGCATGATGTTCACCGAGAAGCGAATCATGTCGTAGGCGGGGATCTTCGCGTCGCCATAGGCCGGATGGGGCGTGCGCGCGAAGGGCAAGCCGAACACGTAGTCCATTTCTTCGGTGCTCAGCGGGATGGGCGGCGGGTTGAACCAGACATCCCGCTCGCCGTGGCGCTGCACCAACGCCCGGGCATTGCCGGGGTTGGTTTCCAGGTGCAGAACGCGGTTGGCGTGGGCGTAGAGAACCGGATCGTTGCGTACCTTCTCGTAGGACGGCAAACGGATCACTGTGCGGTCGCGTTCCAGCCGCGGGTGGTGCAGCAGTTCAACCACTTGCACATCGGAGTCCGCCACAGCCTCCTGCGCTTCCCCTTCCTTGGCCTGCTCCACCGCACAGGCAGTAGTGTCCTGGGTGTTGACGTAGGGGTTGATGATCTTGTCGATGCGGCCCGGGCGATCAACCCGGGTGGAATCGAGCTCGAACCAGCCCTCGGGGGTATCCTTGCGGATAAAGGCAGTGCCACGGATATCCGTCAGGCTGGCCACCGGCTCGCCGCGGCTGAGGCGATGGGCCACTTCTACCACCGCCCGTTCGGCATTGCCATAGATGAGGATGTCGGCCTTGGTATTGATGAGCAAGGACGGGCGGACCTTGTCCTGCCAATAATCGTAATGGGCAATACGCCGTAGCGATGCCTCGATCCCACCGAGGATCACCGGCACGTCATTGTAGGCCTCACGGCAGCGCTGGCAGTAGGACAGGCTGGCCCGGTCCGGGCGTTTGCCGGCCTTGCCGCCCGCCGTATACGCATCATCGGAGCGGATCTTGCGATCGGCCGTGTAGCGGTTGATCATCGAATCCATGTTGCCAGCGGCGACTCCGAAGAACAGGTTGGGCTTGCCCAACTGCATGAAGTCGTCCTTGCTGTGCCAGTCCGGCTGACTGATCATGCCTACCCGGAAACCCTGGGCTTCGAGCAGGCGGCCAATAATGGCCATGCCGAAGGACGGGTGATCCACATAGGAATCCCCGGTCACGATGATGATGTCGCAGCTGTCCCAGCCGAGCTGGTCCATTTCCGCGCGACTCATCGGCAGAAAGGGCGCCGGTCCGAAACATTCGGCCCAATAGCGGGGATGATCGAACAGCGGCCTGGCGGCCGGCATGCTAAGTGCCATTACCTACTCCTCCCCGTAGCCCTGGTATGAACCGGGCGCGAGGTTTTCAAATCGGGTGTATTTGCCAATAAAGGCCATGCGGCAGGTGCCGATGGGCCCGTTACGCTGCTTGCCGATGATCAATTCGGCAATGCCCTTGTCCTGGGTGTCGGGATGATAAACCTCGTCCCGGTAGACGAACATGATGACGTCCGCATCCTGCTCGATCGCGCCGGATTCGCGCAGGTCCGAGTTGATCGGGCGCTTGTTGGGCCGCTGCTCCAGCGAGCGGTTGAGCTGTGACAGCGCCACCACCGGCACGTTGAACTCCTTGGCCAGAGCCTTGAGCGAGCGGGAGATCTCGGAGATCTCGTTGGTCCGGTTCTCGGAGGAGGCGCCACCAATGCGCATCAGCTGCAGGTAGTCGATCATGATCAAGCCCAGGTCGCCGTGCTCGCGCACCACCCGGCGGGCCCGGGCGCGCATTTCCATGGGCGACAGGCCGGCAGTATCGTCAATGAACAGCTTACGGTCATTCAGCAGATTGACCGCCGAGGTCAGCCGCGGCCAATCCTCATCGTCGAGACGCCCGGAGCGTACCTTGGTCTGGTCGATTCGCCCGAGCGAGGACAGCATACGCATGATCAGCGATTCGCCTGGCATCTCCAGGGAGAACACCAGGACCGCCTTGTCACTGTTCATGACCGCGTTCTCGACCAGGTTCATGGCGAAAGTCGTCTTACCCATCGACGGACGACCGGCAACAATGACCAGGTCCGCCGGCTGCAGGCCGGAGGTCATGCCGTCCAGGTCGGTGAAGCCGGTGGACAGGCCGGTGATCGACCCTTCGCTGTTGAACAGGGTATCGATACGATCGATTGCCTTGGTCAGCAAGGTGTTGACCGACTCGGGCCCTCCGGACTTTGGCCGGCTTTCGGCGATCGCAAAGATCTTGCGCTCAGCCTCGTCCAGCACCTCGTTGGGCTGCATGCCCTTGGGGTTGAATGCGGTATCGGTGATTTCCGTGCTGACACTGATCAGCTGGCGCATGGTGGCGCGCTCACGGATGATCTGCGCATAGGCGCCGATGTTGGCCGCCGACGGCGTGTTCTTGGCCAACTGCCCGAGATAGGCCAGCCCGCCCACTTGATCGATCAGCCCTTCGCGATCCAGGTCTTCCGCCAGGGTCACCACGTCGAACGGCTGGTTGCGTCCGGCCAGGCGCACCAGGGCGCGGAAGATCAGGCGATGGTCGTGACGGTAGAAATCCGTTTCACTGACCAGCTCGGCGACCCGTTCCCATGCGGTGTTCTCCAGCATCACACCACCGAGGACAGCCTGTTCGGCTTCGATGGAATGGGGTGGGATCTTCAATGCAGTGGTCTGGAGGTCCAGTTCGGGACGCTCGGCGTAAATCTGATCACTCATGGTACAGGCTCGATCCTGGATGGGCAGGCTTCACAAAAAACAACACGGCGCTGTCGGAGGACAAGCGCCGTGTTGGCAAGTCTAACCGCTGAGCCTGGGCAAATCACCCGCTGCCGACTACAGGTCGGAAGTGGGTGATGAGCGACTCAACAGTCCGAGGGCTTCCCCTCAGCCGGCAACCACTACCAGCTTGACGGTAGCTTCAACGTCGGTGTGCAGCTGCACAGCAACATCGAATTCACCGACAGCGCGCAGCGGGCCTTCAGGCAGGCGCACTTCGCTCTTTTCCAGCTCAACGCCAGCGGCGGTCACGGCATCAGCGATGTCGCGAGTACCGATGGAACCGAACAGTTTGCCTTCCTCGCCAGCGTTGGCGGCGATGGTAACCGTCAGCTCAGCCAGTTTGGCAGCACGGGCTTCAGCTTCACCCTTGCGTTCAGCAGCAGCCTTTTCCAGCTCAGCGCGACGCGCTTCGAAGGCTTCTACGTTGTCGGCGGTAGCCGGAGTTGCCTTACCGAACGGCAACAGGAAATTGCGAGCGTAACCAGCTTTAACGGCGACCTTGTCGCCCAGGTTACCCAGATTCGCGATCTTTTCGAGCAGGATAACTTCCATTGCGATGACCTCTTTGAATTCAACCTTGGCTGTTCGGGTCGTCATCACCGGGCGACCCGGAGGGCGGCCTCATGCGTGAGCGAAAGTCGAACAAGCTATCTACAAATGCCACAAACATAATCAGGGGGTAGGCAAACCGGATGAAGATGACAAACAGCGCATACATCCCGATCAACCAACCCGAACCCAGCTTCTTGATACCCACCACGCCATGCACCAGTGCCAGCCCGGCCAGCAACAAGGGCACGCTGGCCACCGGCGACAACATGGCCAGCTGCGGCCATTGCGGAGCAACGATGACAACGGCCAACAGGCCGATGGCAACCAGCGGCGGCAGGCGCAGCCGATGAAAGTCCTGACGAAAACCGCCCGGGTTATACAACCGGGCCTGCCAGGACCGCGCCAGCATGAGACTGATCAGGGCCATCAGCATATGCATGGCCCCCATCACCCCACCGAGCACGGGGATCATCAACGCGTCGAGACGGGCCACTAGGGTGGCCTGCTCTGCCCCATCCAGCTGCAGCCCCATCTGGGGCAGCAGCTCGGGCAGCATCTCGCGGAACCCATCGGCCATGGCCTGCAAGGGCTCAGCCAGCGCCAGCAGCAACGCCAGTGCGTAGACCACGCCCAGCGGCACTGCCAGCAGCACCACGCGGACCCAATCGTTGTGCTGGCGCAGCACCACGGCCAGACCGGCACTGCCGAGTATCACCAACACCGGGGTCAGATCACCGACGAAGGCCCAAGCCAGCGCCGGCAACATGCCCCAGGCGAGTACCGGTAGCGCTTCCGGCAGCCCGCGGCGCAGAATAACCAGCGCCAGGGCGGCCGCACTGAACCAGAACAGCAGTGGTATGGCCGCAGCGATGGCCACTGCAAGAGTGGCCTCCTTGCGACCGCGCATGATGTATTCAGCCAGACCACGCATGCCGGTTCGGTATCCCCTGATTACGGGTTCGAGCTACTGCTCAGCGACCGTGACTGTCGGTGAACGGCAGCAGAGCCAGGTAGCGGGCGCGCTTGATGGCGACTGCCAGCTGACGCTGGTATCTGGCCTTTGTACCGGTGATACGGCTGGGTACGATCTTGCCGGTTTCGGTGACGTAGGCTTTCAGGGTGTTGAGATCTTTGTAGTCGATCTCTTTAACGCCTTCAGCGGTGAAACGGCAGAACTTTCTGCGACGGAAAAAACGTGCCATGGCAGCGTCTCCTTTTAACTGGAATGGGAACCGAAAAACTTACTCGTCGTCACCGGCATCGGTATCGTCGCTGTCATCAGCGTCTTTACCGGAATCGGTGTCTTCGTCATTGCGCTCACGACGCTCACGACGCTCACCACGACCAGTGTCTTCAGGCTTGAGCATGTCAGACTGTTCGGTGATGGCTTCGTCACGACGGATAACCATGTTACGAATAACGGCATCGTTGTAACGGAAGTTTTCGGTCAGCTCTTCCAGTGCCTTGGCGCTGCACTCGACGTTGAGCATGATGTAATGAGCTTTGTGGATCTTGTCGATCGGGTAAGCCAGTTGACGGCGACCCCAATCTTCCAGACGGTGAATCTTGCCGCCGTCTTCTTCGATCAGCTTGGTGTAACGCTCGACCATGCCGCCGACCTGCTCACTTTGGTCCGGGTGAACCAGAAAAACGATTTCGTAATGACGCATTATGTGCTCCTTACGGGTTATAGCCAGCCACCCAAAATGGTCTGGCAAGGAGTAGAACTCAGGTTTGGGGCGGCCATTCTAGGGAAGTGGTAGCGAACTGGCAAGGAAAAGCGGAAAGCTCACATAAGTTGCTTCATGTTCCGCGTTCCTTTACACCGGCAGCGGCCTACCTGCGACACGCCGTGAACCCATCCATGGGGGCTCGCGGTTGCCATCCTTGGCAACCGACGGTCGCAGGTAGGCCGCTCCCGATGCAAAGGGAGCAAGCTTTGTGCGGCTGCTGGTTTAGACCCTCAGCAGCTTATAGCTCGCGGGAGAGGTTGGCCGACAGGGTCGGGCCGACCGTCGGTTGCCATGGATGGCAACCGCGAGCCTACAGGGAAGTATCTACGGCGTGTCGGCACGGCCCTGTCGGCTGGCCTCTCCCTTGCAGGCACCCACAAAACACCACGAATGGCGTCAAACGAGTTCAATCAGCCGTACGCTGCCGTACCGCCTCGAACAGACACACACCCGCAGCAACCGAGACGTTCAGGCTGCTGACCCCTCCCGCCATAGGCAGCTTGGCCAGGTAGTCGCAATGCTCCCGCGTCAGGCGGCGCATGCCGGCGCCCTCTGCGCCCATGACGATGACCGTCGGCACCTTGAGGTCGACCTGATACAACAGCTGGTCCGCCTCCCCTGCTGTGCCAACCACCCAGAGGCCACGCTGTTGCAACTGCTTGAGCGTACGTGCCAGGTTGGTGACCGCTACCAGCGGCACGGTCTCCGCCGCGCCACAGGCCACCTTGCGCACCGTGGGCGACAGGCTGGCCGAGCGATCCTTCGGAATGATCACCGCCTGGGCACCCGCTGCATCGGCGCTGCGCAGGCAAGCACCGAGGTTATGCGGGTCGGTCACACCGTCGAGCACCAACAGCAGGGGCACGCCCTCCTCCTTGTCGAGCAGGTGAGTCAACATGTCTTCGGACCACAGCTGGCTGGGCGTGACCCTGGCGACGACACCCTGGTGCACCCCGCCATCGGCCAGGCGATCGAGATCCTCCGGCAGGATTCGCTCGATATCGATCGCAGCACTGGCAGCCAGGTCGAGGACCGCCTGCATGCGCGCATCCAGGCGGCCGCGCTGCACATTCAGCTGCTTTACCCGCCGCGGCGCGCGCTCGAGCATGGCCTGTACCGCATGTAGGCCGTAGATATATTCCAGATCACTCATGTTCAGCTTTGCTCACTGCACTCATTCCACCTTGCGCTTGCGCGGTGCCCGGGGCGGCTTGCCGCCGGGCTTGCGCTCACTGCCACCCTGCCGGGAACCGCTGCGGGCAGTCGAGGGCGCGGACGCCCCGCGCCCTCGATCGGACTTGCCACCCTTGTCAGAGCGGCCCGGCTTGGCCGAACGGGAGTTCGAATTTCCGGCCTTGCGCGCCTCACTCATCAACTTTTCGCGCACTGCGCGGCTGTTGTTGTGATCCGGCTCAGCGGGTCGGTCGGACGCCATCTCGAAATCGATCTTGCGCTCATCCAGGTCAACCCGCGCCACCTGCACACGGATCGAGTCACCCAACCGATAGACGCGGCCGGAGCGCTCGCCTACCAGGCTGTGGTGCACCTGATCGAAGTTGTAGTAATCAGCCGGCAGCGCGGTGATGTGCACCAGGCCCTCGACATAAATATCCTTCAACTCGATGAACAGACCGAAACCGGTCACTGCGGTGACCAGACCATCGAAGTTCTGCCCGACGCGATCCTGCATGAATTCGCACTTGAGCCAGCTGACCACATCGCGGGTCGCCTCGTCGGCGCGGCGCTCATTTTGCGAGCACTGCTCGCCCAGCTTCTCCAGCGCCGCCAGGTCGTAAGGGTAGACCGCCGCCTTGGGCAGCACACCAGCACCGCAGCGCTGCACCAGGTCGGTCTTCTTGCGCGAACGGATCACCGAGCGGATGGCGCGGTGCACCAGCAGGTCCGGGTAACGCCGGATCGGCGAGGTAAAGTGGGTATAGGCCTCGTAATTCAACCCGAAGTGCCCGGCGTTATGCGGGGTATACACCGCCTGGCTCAACGAGCGCAGCATTACCGTCTGGATCAACTGGGCGTCCGGGCGGTCCTGCACCTTCGCCAGCACCGCGGCGTAGTCTTCAGGGGTCGGGTCGCCCTTCTTGCGGGTCAGCGACAACCCCATGGTGCCGAGGAACTGGCGCAGGCGCTCGACCTTCTCGGGCTTGGGACCGTCATGCACCCGGTACAGACCGGGGATATCCAGTTCCTGCAGGAAGCGCGCAGTGGCCACGTTGGCGCACAGCATGCATTCCTCGATGATCTTGTGCGCGTCATTACGGGTGGTCGGCAGGATTTCGCTGATCTTGCGGTCCTTACCGAACAGCATACGCGTCTCGGTAGTCTCGAAGTCGATGGCGCCGCGACCATGGCGGGCCTTGGCCAGCGCCTGGTATAGGTCATACAGATTCTTCAGGTGCGGCAACACCTCGGCGTATTCGCTGCTCAGCGCCTTGCCTTCACGGCTCCGCGGATTCTCCAGCATGGCGGAGACCTGGTTGTAGGTCAGTCGCGCATGGGAATGGATAACGGCTTCGTAGAACTGGAAATCGGTGAGCTCGCCACTCTTGGAGACGGTCATTTCACAGACCATGGCCAGACGATCTACCTTGGGCATCAACGAGCAGAGACCGTTGGAAATGGCCTCCGGCAACATCGGGATCACTTCACTGGGGAAATACACCGAGGTCCCGCGCAACTCCGCCTCGGCATCCAGCGCCGAGCCAAGCGGCACATAATGGGAGACATCGGCAATCGCCACATAGAGCTTCCAGCCGCCGGAAAACAATCTCCAGCCACTGGCCTTGCGCGGTTCGCAATAAACCGCATCGTCGAAGTCGCGGGCGTCTTCGCCGTCAATGGTGACCAGCGGCAGGTGACGCAGATCCACCCGCTTGAGCTTGTCCTTCTCGGCAACGTGCTCCTGCAGGCGTGCGGCTTCGTCCAGCACTTCCTGGGGCCAGACGCTGGGGATATCGTAACTGCGCAGCGCCACTTCAATTTCCACGCCCGGCGCCATGTAGTCGCCGACCACTTCTATCACCTCTCCCTGGGCCTGACGACTCATGGTCGGCCACTGGGTGATCTTCACTTCCACGTACTGGCCCGGCTGGGCGCCGCCGGAGCAACCGGGGGCAATCAGTACTTCCTGCTTGATCTTGGCATTGTCGGCGGACACGAAACCGATGCCGCCCTCTTCGTAGTAGCGGCCAACCAGCAGCTCATGGGCCCGTTCAATGACCTCGACGATGGCACCTTCGCTGCGACCACGCCGGTCGACACCGGTAACGCGGCCCAGCACGCGGTCGCCATCGAAGGCGATGCGCATCTGCGACGGACCGAGGAACAGGTCCTCGCCGCCGTCATCGGGCACCAGGAAGCCAAAGCCGTCACGGTGACCCTGGACGCGACCGCTGATCAGGTCGAGCTTGTCCACCGGCGCGTAGGCGCCGCGGCGGGTATAGATGAGCTGGCCATCACGCTCCATGGCACGCAGGCGGCGGCGCAGGGCTTCGATGCCGTCTTCGTCCTCCAGCCCGAACTCCTGCTGCAGTTGCGCCCGCGTCGCCGGGGCGCCACGCTCGGCCAACAGCTTGAGGATGAGTTCGCGACTGGGGATGGGGTTTTCGTATTTCTCTGCTTCACGCTGGGCGGCCGGATCCATGTCGATCCAACTGGTCGACTCTGCAGAGTGCGAGTCAACAGCTGTGCTCGATGCGGGCATCGAGTCTTGGGGTTTGGTCTTTTTCGTCATAGACGCCTATTGAACCGCGAAACGCGATTTCTTGCACCTTATTTCCATGGGGATAATTTTTTTGCAAACAGGGGTTTACAAGATTTTTCCTGCTGCGTATCATTCGCGCCGTCAACACGACATCGGTTGCACTGCGGGCCAGACAGGTTCAGCATAGCAGACGTGTCAAGTGACATTGCCCAGGTGGTGAAATTGGTAGACACGCTAGCTTCAGGTGCTAGTGGCTTCACGGCCGTGGAAGTTCGAGTCTTCTCCTGGGCACCAATTCCGAAAACCGGACGCCAGTCCGGTTTTTCAGTTAGAGCACTGATGCCCTGTCGGCATGATTGAGCAGCAACGCAAAATCGAAAGACACGCCCAGGTGGTGAAATTGGTAGACACGCTAGCTTCAGGTGCTAGTGGCCTCACGGCCGTGGAAGTTCGAGTCTTCTCCTGGGCACCAATTCAAACAAAGCCGAGCTTATGCTCGGCTTTGTTGTTTTTGCCCGCTGCTTCGGCTGGCTCCCTAAGAAAACGTCACGTACCGCGCCATCAGATCGGGCCGCGAATCGGTATTCAGCGTCTCTACTTGCTCTTCCATGGATACCTGCGCCTGCCAAAAAGCCTCATCATCCATATCGACCCAGTATCTGGGGTCGCGCCCAATCTCCCTGTCGTACGCCACTGTAGTCGGATCATTCCCGCGATACCTTTCCAGTCCAGGCATATCCGGCAGCGGCTGGCTGGTGTCCATATAGTTCTGGAGGAAGTCCCACAGCGCCCACAGGCTCACAAAGCAGGGGCGCGGCCCGCAGATGGGAAGAAAGGAGATGCAAGCACTCGAATAGCGGTGCTCCAACCAGAACTCGTGACGGCCTCTGCGGGTTCGGGTATAGGCATCGAACTCATGGAAAGGCGCACTTTGGGTAATTACCTGTTTGCCGCGGTAGCTGAACAGCGTAACCATCCCTGTACGGCGGCTCAACTCCCACGCAGGTCCTCTAGCCGGCCGGATCAGGCGCGCGAAAAACCTGCTCATCAGAAAAGCGGAAACTCCCCATCCGACCAGGCTGGGAAAGGTCAGCACGACGGTAAACAGAAAGAAGGTCAGAAAGGTTCGCAGGCGTTCTTCCTCTGCGCTCCATGTCCCGGTAATCGTGACCCACAACCCCATGACAGCCAGAAACCAGAAGACCACCTTGCTCCACAGCTTCACGCCCCGCAGCAAACGGGTAGTCAGCGCGTCGGGAGCAAAACGAAGGTATTCATGGGTGAGGTGGTTATGAAAGTTAGTCTGCGCCTTGGAGAGACCTTCACCGGGGTTGATCGTCCGCTCGCGCTCCTCATGCTCTTCTCGGCGCAGCTCCGTCGGAGACGGACTCATGAGGAAGTCAGGAACAACCTGCCGGGCATTACCCCAGGGCATACGCCATCCGCCCCGTCTCAGCGGTGCGCTGCCTGGACTCGTGGCCGCGAGTGCCGGGAGCCGGGCAGATGAAAAAGCTGTGGGCGCGTAGCTGATCAGACTCATCGCAGGTGCCTCCTTGGCTTGCGGGTACGGGACTCCGTTGCCACGCATTATCCCATATTCGGCGCACCAGGCAGTGTGACGCAGTCTGCATAACGACAGATTCAAGGCGCCAGACCCGATATGCAGGATAGACAGCCCGAGCAGCCGAACCGAGGCGCTTCGACGGCTGTACAGCCAAACGGATGACAGCTATCGTGCACTCCCTGGCGAAGCCTGGCTTCGAACCGCCCTTCAAGGAACAAGAATGACAACAGAGATAGCGCTGGTATTGGGCATTGCCCTGGTGGCGATAGTCCTCTTTGCAACCGAAAAACTTCGCATTGATGCCGTGGCGCTGCTGGTGTTGTCCGGCCTGGCCATTCTTGGCCTGGTCAACCCCGGTGAAGCCCTGAGCGGCTTCAGCAACCAGGCTACGATCACTGTGGCGGCCATGTTCATTCTGGCTGCCGGATTGCAGAACAGCGGGGCGCTGTCGGGGATCGGTCGCTTGCTGGGCAAGGCCCGGTCGCCCTTCATGTTTCTGCTTACGCTGTTTGGCGTGCTGGCCGTGGTCGGCCCCTTCGTCAACAACACGGCGGTCGTCGCCGTGTTCATGCCCATCGTCATGACGGCCACCGCCGCCATCGGCATGTCTGCCTCCCGGGCCCTGATTCCGCTGTCCTACGTGTCCCAGATGGCGGGCGTCTGTACCCTGGTCGGCACCTCGACCAACCTGCTGGTCAATGCCATGGCGCGGGACCTGGGGCACCCCGGTTTCAGCATGTTCGAGTTCACGCCCCTGGGGGTGATCTGTTTTGTTGCGGGCTGCGCCTACCTGCTGATTCTGGGCCGCTGGCTGTTGCCTTCCACCCGCGCCACGGAACTGGTCGAACATTATGAGCTGGGCAAGTACATCACCGAGCTGCGGGTCATGCCCGACTCCTCTCTGATTGGCACCTCGGTTGGCGAGGCCAAGCTGGGAGAGGAATTTGGTGTGTTCGTTCTGGAATTGCTGCGCGGCGATGAGAAGGTCTGGTCGCCCCGCTCGCAGACCCTGGAAGAAGGGGACATCCTGCTGGCCCGTGGCGATTGGTCAAAGTTGGATGAGCTGAAGAACCAGACGGGCCTGGAAATAGACTCTGAATTCCAGCTCAAGACCCGCAATCTGGAGGAAGGCACCCAGCAGGTATTGACCGAGGTGATGGTCGCCCCCCGCTCGCGGGTCATCGGCAGCACCCTGGCGATGCTCGACCGCCGCTGGCAGCACGACGCCACGGTACTGGCGGTGCATCGCCGGGGCCAGGTACTGCGCGATCAGCTGAAGAATGTACGATTGAACGTCGGCGACGTACTGCTGATGCTGACCCCGGAAAGCGAGATGCCGGCGCTGCGCAAGGACCGCAACGTGATCGTGCTCAGCCAGCGCGATGCGGATAGACCCATGGGCTGGCGTGCGCCCTTCGCGCTGATCACCATGGCATTGGTGGTCGTCATCTCCGCCATTGGCTGGGCGCCCATCGCCATAAGCGCCCTGATCGGTGCGGTGGCCATGACCCTGGCAGGTTGCCTGAACGCGGATGAGGTCTACGATGCGATCGATTGGCGCATCATCATCCTGCTGGCTGGTCTGCTACCGCTGGGCGTGGCCATGAGCCAGAGCGGCGCCGCGGAGTTCATCGTGGCCAACAGCCTGGGGCTGGTCAGCCATCTGGGCCCGCTGGCGGTACTGGCAGTGCTCTATTTCATGGCGTTGGCCCTCACCGAGTTCATGAGCAACGCCGCAACCGCGGTGATCCTGACCCCTATCGGCATGTCGACCGCCAACCTGCTCGGGGTCGACGCTACCCCCTTCCTTATCGCCATCACCTTCGCCGCCTCCACCAGTTTCGCCACTCCAGTGGGCTATCAGACCAACACCATGGTCTACAGCGCGGGTGGCTACCGCTTCGTCGACTTTATCAAGGTGGGGCTGCCATTGAACCTGATCTTCTGGGTGCTGGGGGTGATCTTTATTCCGATCTTCTGGCCGTTCTGAGTGGCCTGGGCGGCATGTTTGCGGCTGGGCCTGGGTAGGTAGACCGGCTGCGCGTTTGGTAGGCTCGCTGCGCGTTTGGAGTCTGGCCCCGGTGGGTGGACTCGCTGCGCGTTTGGAGTCTGGCCCCGACGGGTAGGCCCCGTTGCAGAACGCGCACCCCGCCATCCATGGCGCTCGTCTACGGCCGTCCCTGGCCGTAGACGGTTCTGCAACGAGGCCTACCCGCCGGAGCCTGTGTAGTTTCGCATGGCTGACGGTATGGGTATCAAGTGAAGCGGACTGCTTGGTGTTCTTCTGGACGCTGCTAGTGAAGCTAATTAGCATACCCATCCCCTCACTATCCCGAGCGACCATGAAACAGCGCCCGCGCCGATCCGCACCACCCCGTCCGCCTGGCAAGCCCCGGCGCAAGGCTGCTGCGCCACCGGCCAATCCGCGCCTGATCGCGCTGAACAAGCCCTTCGATGTGCTTACCCAGTTCACCGATGGCCAAGGCCGCGCGACGCTTAAGGATTTTGTGGATATTGCTGGGGTCTACCCTGCCGGACGGTTGGATCGGGACAGTGAGGGCCTATTATTGCTGACCAATGACGGACGCCTGCAAGCGCGCATCACCGATCCCAAGCACAAGCTGGCCAAGACCTATTGGGTGCAGGTAGAAGGCGAACCGAGTGAGGAGCAGCTCGCGCAGCTGCGCGCGGGGCCGACGTTGAATGATGGCCCTACGCGCCCGGCAGAGGTGGAGCAGATTGCCGAGCCCGTACTCTGGCCGCGCAATCCACCGGTGCGCTTTCGCAAAAACATTCCCACCCATTGGCTGGCCATCACCATCCGCGAAGGCCGCAACCGCCAGGTGCGCCGCATGACCGCCGCCGTCGGGCTGCCGACCCTGCGGCTGGTGCGGGTGCGCATCGGGGAATGGACATTAGGTGATCTGCAGCCCGGGCAGTGGCGAGAACTCTGATCCCGCCACTTGCCTTGGGGCGCAAGGTCGAGCTCCGTCTCGACCTGCGGTAAATCCATCGGCGCCTATAATCGAGACGGCCTGACGGCCTCCATACCGTACCGCATCACTCAGTCGCCACTGACCGGCGTCGCAGCGGCCCGCCGCTCCTGCTTGCGGCGCGACAGTATCCAGACGAAGAATACCGGCACGAACAGCACACCCAGCGCAGTCGCGGTGATCATTCCCCCGATTACCCCGGTGCCGATGGCCCGCTGGCTTGCGGCACCGGCGCCGGTGGCGATGGCGAGCGGCAGCACACCGAGCATGAAGGCCAGCGACGTCATGATGATCGGCCGGAAGCGCAACCGCGCTGCCTCGATTGCCGCCTCCTTCAGGGTACGCCCTTCGGCGTACAGGTCCTTGGCAAACTCGACGATCAGGATGGCGTTCTTCGCCGACAGACCGATGATGGTGATCAGGCCCACCTTGAAGTAGACGTCATTGGGCATGCCTACCAGGGTGACCGCCAACACGGCGCCCAGGGCGCCGATGGGTACGATCAAAATTACCGACAGCGGAATGGCCCAGCTTTCATACAGCGCCACCAGCAGCAGGAAGACCACGGCCAGGGCAAGCCCCAGCAACATCGGTGCCTGGGCACCGGCGACCTTTTCCTGGAACGACAGCCCGGTCCACTCGTAGCCGATCCCGCTTGGCAATTCCCCCACGATCCGCTCGATCTCGGCCATGGCTGCTCCACTACTGTAGCCAGGCGCGGCATCACCGGAGATGCGGAACGCCGGGTAGCCGTTATAGCGCACGAACTGCACGGGGCCGCTTTCCCACTCCATGTCGACGAAGGCTGATAATGGCACCTGCTCGCCGCGGTTGTTGGGCACATACAGCCGATTGACGTCTTCCGGCGTCATGCGCTTATCCACATCGGCTTGTACCACGACGTTCTGCATGCGTCCGAAGTTGGTGAATTCATTGATCAGTGCGGAGCCGAAGGCCGTCGAGAGCGTAGCGCTGATGGCATCGAAACCGACACCGAAGGTCTCGGCCTTTTGCCGGTCGATATTCAGCCGTAGCTGGGGCGCGTCCTCCAGCCCCTCCATCATGGCGTAGGCAATCACCGGAGAGCTGTTGGCCTTCTGCAGCAGCTGATTACGCGCCGCTACCAGGGCTTCACGCCCCAGTCCGCCGCGGTCCTGCAGGCGCAGGGCGAAACCGCCGGAGGTGCCCAGTCCTTCTATGGATGGCGGCTGCACGGCGAAAATGGTGCCGTCGCTCACTGAGCGCAGGGCCGCGTTGGCCCGCTGGCTCTCCGCCTGCACCGACTCCTCCGCGCCACGCTCGGACCAGTCCACCAGGGTCGGGAAGGCCAGCGCCGCGTTCTGCCCCATGCCGGAAAAACTGAAACCCATCACCGATACGATGCCTGCCACGCTGGGCCGCGACAGGAAGTGTTCCTCCATCGCCGCGACCGTCTTCTCGGTCCGTGGCGTCGTGGCGCCCGGCGGCAGCTGCACGTCGACAATCAGGTAACCCTGGTCTTCCGGCGGCAGGAAGGCTTCGGGCAGTCGCAGGAAGGAGAACACCAGCACGGCGACGATCGCCAGGTACACCAACATGAAGATGCCCGAGCGCTTGACCAGGCCGCCGGTAGTGCGCTGGTAGCCCTGGGTCAGACTGCCGAAGCGGCGGTTGAACCAGCCGAAAAACCCGCGCTTTTCCGTGTGCTGCCCCTTGGGTATGGGCTTAAGCAGGGTGACGCATAGCGCCGGGGTCATGCTCAGGGCGAGGAAGCCGGAGAACAGGATGGACACCGCCAGCGACAGGGAGAACTGCTGGTAGATCACCCCGACCGACCCGCCCATGAAGGCCAGCGGGAAGAACACCGCCGACAGCACCATGGTGATGCCGACAATGGCGCCGGAAATCTGCTTCATCGCCTTGCGCGTCGCCTCCCTGGGCGAGAGCCCCTCCTCGGCCATGATCCGCTCGACGTTTTCCACCACTACGATGGCGTCGTCCACCAGGATTCCGATGGCCAGCACCATGCCGAACATGGTCATCATATTGATCGAGAAGCCGAGCACCGACATCACGGCGAAGGTCCCCAGCAGACAGACCGGCACCACGATGGTGGGAATCAGGGTGTAGCGGAAGTTCTGCAGGAACAGGAACATCACCAGGAACACCAGTACCACTGCCTCAGCCAGGGTGGCCACCACCTTCTTGATCGCCACATCGACGAAGATCGAGGTGTCGTAGGGAATGGCGTATTCCATGTCCGCCGGGAACAGCGCCGACAGTTCCTCCAGCCGCTGCTTGACGGCGGTGGCGGTGGCGATGGCGTTGGCATCGGAGGTCAGCTGCACCGCTGCCGCCGCAGTGGGCTGGCCATTGAGCCGGGAGCTGAAGCGGTACTCCTCGCGCCCCATCTCCACCCGGGCGACGTCGCCCAGGCGCACCACGGACCCGTTCGGGTTGGCGCGCAACACGATGTCGCGGAACTCGTCGGTGGTTTCCAACATACCCTGGACGATCAGGGTGGCGGTCAGCTCCTGCTCACTGGTGCCCGGCTGCTCACCAAAACTGCCCGCCGGCACCTGCACGTTCTGCGCGGCGATCGCCCGGTTCACATCCTCCACCGACAGCCCGTAGCCAACCAGCCGCGATGGATCCAACCACACCCGCATGGCCCGCTCGGAGGCAAACATCTGCACCCGGCCGACGCCCGGGATACGGCGAATTTCGTTGTTGATGTTGCGCGCGGCGTAATCCGCCAGCCCGACCGGGTCCTTGTCCCCGTCCTTGTAGCTGAGGGCGTAGATCATCAGGAAGTTGCTGCTCGCCTGCTCCACCTGCAGCCCCTGCTGCATTACCGGCTGTGGCAGCCGCGCCTCGGCGCGCTTGAGGCGGTTCTGCACGTCGACCTGCGCCAGGTCCGGATCGGTGCCGGGCTCGAAGGTGACGTTGATCTCGGCCATGCCGTTGGAGCTGCTGGACGATTCGTAGTACAGCAGCCCCTTGACCCCGTTGAGCTCTTCCTCGATCAGGCTGGTGACCGTCTCGTTGAGGATGGTCGCCGAGGCGCCGGGATAGGTGGCATAGATCATGATCTGCGGCGGCGCCACGTTGGGGTACTGGGCCACCGGCAGCGATGGGATCGCCAGCAGGCCGGCCAGGCAGATGAATATCGCCACCACGAAGGCGAAATTGGGGCGATCAATGAAGAACTGCGGCATGCTCTTTCCTCTGGTTCGGCAAACAGGGTGAATGGCGGCGGGGACCCAGTGGCTCCGGCCCTACGCTCATTCGCCCTGGGACGGGGTGGCGATTACCGGCTCGACCTTGCTGCCGGGCTGGAAGGCGGCGACGCCATCGACGATAACCCGCTCGCCCTGCTCCAGGCCGGATACCACCCGCCAGTCGCTGCCGTGCATACTGCCCAGCTCCACAGTGCGTTGCTGCACTGTCCCTTCCTGATCCACTACCAGCACCCGGGGGATGCTGTCGGTGCCGCGGCGTATCGCCCGCTGGGGGATGAATACCGCGTCCGGCTCCACCCCCAGCTCGGTCTGCACCCGTACATACATCCCCGGCAGCAGCACCGCGTCAGGATTCGGCAGCTGCGCCCGCAGGGTCACCTGTCCGGTGCTCGGCTCAACCGAGACATCGGAGAACAGCAAGCGCCCTTCCTGGCTGTAGCCATCCTCGCCCAGGGTGATGCGGACTCGGGCGGCGCCATCCTCCTGCACCTCGATACGGCCTTCGGCCGCAGCCGCGCGCAGGCGCAGCAGGTCATCTACCGACTGGGTGAAGTCCGCATAGATGGGATCCAGTTGCTGGATACGCGCCATCGGCGTCGCCTCGCCCTGGCCGACCAACGCCCCTTCGGTGACCAGTGCCCGGCCAATCCGGCCGGCAATGGGCGCGCGTACGGTAGCGTATTCCAGATTCAGCCGAGCCGTTTCCAAAGCCGCCTGGGCCGACAGCTTTTCTGCCTCGGCGCTCTTCTGCGCGGCGATGGCATTGTCATATTCCTGCTGACTGATGGCGCGGGCCGCGGCCAGGGGCTCATAGCGTCGGACCAGACTGTTGGCCTGGTAAATGCTGGCTTCGGCCCGGGCCAGCTCGCCACGGGCCTGAGCCACCGCCGCCTCGAGGGGCGCGGGGTCGATCCGGAACAGGACGTCGCCCGCTTTCACATCGGCGCCCTCCTCGAACAGCCGCTCCAGCACGATGCCCGGAACCCGCGCACGCACTTCCGCGGTTCGCGCGGGCTCGATACGCCCCGGCAGGTCCTCGGTCAGCATGTGCGCAGCCGGTTCGATAACCTGCACCTTGGCCTTGGGCAGCGGCTGGCTCTGGTCGGCGGAGGCGGGATCCTGTCGATCACAACCGGAGACCAGCAAGGCCAGCAGTATGAGCGGGACCAGGGGAGGGAAAAAATGCGAGCGGGTGCGCATCGGACGTTCCTTGAGGATGGAGTACGAAGATAAGATAGGTAGTGCAAACGGACTAGAAGCGGGCAATAGTACACGCGGTCCGCCCCATAACAGACCACGAATTTGCCCTGGAGTTACAGCTTTGCGACCCGTTCGAGGCGAACGGGCCAAACCATCAGTATCGCCAGCCCAACTTGCGGAACACAAAGCCCAGCAACCACGCCGGCCCGATCAGCAGGAACTGCAGGTCCTTGAAGAACGACGGCTTCTTGCCTTCGACATGGTGCCCGATGAACTGGCCGATCCAGGCCAGCACGAAAATGATCACCGAGGGCCAGAAGACCTGCGGCAAGAGGCTGAGAATCCACAGCATGAGCAGGCTCTGCACCAGCATCACCGCCGCCAATTGCCAGGACAGCAACGCGTAGAACACCAGCGCCAGTCCAACCGTGACCATGGCCACCACCGGGTGCAATGCCCACAAGATGCCCAGCACACTGAAGGTTATCAGCGGCACACAGATCCAGTGCGCCAGCTTGTTCAGCGGATTCTGGTGGCTCTCGCCGTATTCCTCAAACCATTGTTCGATCGTCTTCATCAGCAGCTTCCATCGCCGGTAATTGTTATAGTCCTGGGTTCATTGAAGGCGGTGCGCCGCGCCAGAAAGGCGCTTGCGGCCATCCGCCTGCCATACCGATACCCTCCTGCTGATGGTAAGCTTAGCGCATGAATACGCCTACTCCCTTTCGTCCCGTAGTACTTTGCCTGTCCGGCCATGACCCCAGTGGCGGCGCCGGTCTGCAGGCCGATATAGAAGCCTTGATTGCCCAGGGTTGCCATGCCGCCCCGGCGGTAACCGCGCTGACGGTGCAGAACACCGTCGACGTGATCGACTTCCGTGTGCTTGATCGTGAATGGGTGCTGGCCCAGGCGCAGGCCGTGCTCGATGACATGCCGGTATCGGCGGTCAAGCTGGGCATGCTTGGCAATCTGGAGATGGTCGATACCGTGGTCGAGATCATGCAGGCGCACCCGGAACTGCCGCTGGTCTGCGACCCGGTGCTGCGCGCCGGTGGCGGCGGCTCGCTGGGCAAGGATGAGGTCGGCTATGCCATGCGCGAGAAGCTGTTACCTATCGCCCGGATCGTCACCCCCAACCTGCCCGAAGCGCGCATCCTCGCCGAGCTGCCCAACGGCACTGCCGACGAGTGCGCCCAAAAGCTGCTGCAACGCTGCCAGAACCTGCTGATCACCGGCGGTCACGGCGATGAGCAGGACATCCATAACCGGCTGTATTGCCGCGACGGCAGCACCCATACCTTTACCTGCCCGCGGCTACCTGGCAGTTACCATGGCTCCGGCTGCACCCTGGCCAGCGCCCTGGCCGGCCGCCTGGCCCTGGGCGAGGAGTTGGTCAGCGCCGTAAGGACCGCCCTGGACTATACCTGGCGCACCCTGCGGGACGCCGAGCAGCCCGGCCAGGGTCAATATGTACCGCGCCGCCTGCCGCTGGACTTCTGCCAATGAGCCTGAAGGGCCTGTACGCGATTACCGACAGCACCCTGCTGGCTGACGGCCGCCTGCTGCCCTATGTGGAAGCCGCCCTCGCCGGTGGCGCCAGCCTGGTCCAGTACCGGGACAAGAGCGCCGACGCCGGGCGGCGCCTTGAAGAAGCGACCCAGCTCAAGGCGCTTTGCGCCCAATATGGCGCCCACTTGCTGATCAATGATGATCTGGCGCTGGCCAGTCAGTTGCAGGTAGGTGTGCACTTGGGACGGGACGACGGCAGCCTGCGCGAGGCCCGCCAGCAACTCGGCCCGCAGGCGCTGGTCGGCGCCACCTGCCACGCCAGCCTCGATTATGCCGAGCAGGCAGTAGTTGCCGGCGCCAGCTATATTGCCTTTGGCCGGTTCTTCCAGTCCGCTACCAAACCCGGTGCCCCAACCGCGACCCTGGAACTGCTGCGCGACGCCCGCCAGCGCTTTGCCTTGCCTATTGTCGCCATCGGCGGCGTTACCCTCGCCAATGCCCGACAGTTGCACGATGCCGGCGCGGATCTGCTGGCCGTGGTCCACGGCCTGTTTGGTGTGGACTCCGCCGCCGAGGTCCGCCACCGCGCCCTTGAATTCACCGCCTTGAAACCCTGTTGAGAGAATTTGCCATGTCCCGCTCGGAAACCCTTTTCGCCAGTGCCCAGAAACACATTCCCGGTGGGGTGAATTCCCCGGTGCGCGCCTTCCGTGGTGTCGGCGGCACGCCCCTGTTCATCAAGCACGCCGAAGGCGCCTACGTCATCGACGAGGATGATCGGCGCTATGTGGATTACGTCGGCTCCTGGGGTCCGATGATTCTTGGCCACAGCCATCCCGAGGTACTCGACTCGGTGCGTCGCCAGCTGGACCACGGCCTGTCCTATGGCGCCCCGACCGCCATGGAAACCGAGATGGCGGAACTGGTGTGCGCCATGGTGCCGTCGATGGACATGGTGCGAATGGTCAGCTCCGGCACCGAGGCGACCATGAGCGCCATCCGCCTGGCCCGCGGCTACACCGGCCGGGACACCATCATCAAGTTCGAAGGCTGCTATCACGGCCATTCCGACAGCCTGCTGGTCAAGGCCGGCTCCGGCGCCCTGACCTTCGGCGTACCCAGCTCCCCCGGCGTGCCCGCTGCCTTCGCCCAGCACACCCTGACGCTGCCCTACAATGATATTGCCGCGGTGCGCGAAACCCTCAGCCGCGTGGCCGAGGACATCGCCTGCATCATCGTCGAGCCGGTTGCCGGCAACATGAACTGCGTGCCGCCGGTGCCGGGCTTCCTCGAAGGGCTGCGCGAAGCCTGCGATGAATATGGCGTGGTACTGATTTTTGACGAAGTGATGACCGGCTTTCGCGTCGCCCTGGGTGGCGCCCAGGCCCATTACGGCGTGACCCCGGACCTGACCACCTTCGGCAAGATCGTCGGCGGCGGCATGCCGGTGGGTGCCTTTGGCGGCAAGCGCGAGATCATGGAATGCATCTCCCCCTTGGGGCCGGTCTACCAGGCGGGCACCCTGTCGGGCAACCCGCTGGCCATGGCCGCCGGCCTGACCACTCTGAAGCTGATCAGCCGCCCGGGCTTCCATGACGAGCTGACCAGCTATACCAGCCGCATGCTGCAGGGCCTGCAGGATCGCGCCGATGCCGCGAGCATCCCCTTCGTCACTACCCAGGCCGGCGGCATGTTCGGCTTGTACTTCAGCGGTGCCGACAACATCCTCACCTTCGAGGACGTGATGGCCAGCGATGCGGAACGCTTCAAGATCTTCTTCCACAAGATGCTCGAACAGGGCGTGTACTTTGCCCCCAGCGCCTATGAAGCCGGTTTCGCTTCCATCGCCCACGGCGACACCGAGTTGCAACTGACCCTGGACGCGGCCGAGCGGGCCTTCGCCGCCCTGTGATTCACCGCGCCAGCCAGCACTACGGTGCTTGGCTGGCGCCAGGATCCAGCGCACAATGATCTGGCCTTCTTCTTCCGGAGCGCACGCCCAACAATGATCAACCGCTCGCTTGTCAAATTTCTCGGCATCCTGGGTCTGTGCGCCCCAGGCATGGGCCCCGTAGTGGCCCTTGCCCAGTCCCAGGCGCCCATGCTCATCAGCACCGAAGAACGTTGCGCCTTCAACCGCGTGGATGATGAGAGCCTGCCCCTGGCCCTGGAAAACTGCATCGACGCCGCCGAGTCCGGCGATATCCAGGCCCAGTTCGAGATGGGGGAGTTGTACTACCATGGTGAACGGGCCGAGCGGGACCTGGACCAGGCCATTAGCTGGTATGAACAAGCTTCGGTACAAGGCCACCCCGATGCCCAGTACCGCCTCGGCCTGATGCACATGAATGGTGAGGGGGTTGAACGCAACCTGCCCCAGGCCTACATCATTCTGAAAATGGCGGCGGTCAATGGGCAGGAAGCGGCGATGGATGCCAGCGATCTGCTGACAGAAAAGATGACCGATGAGGAAGTCGCCGCCGCCAACCAGGTGCTGGGCACCCTGTTTCGCAATTACCTGCGGCATATTCGGGAGCAGCAATTGCGGCAGTTCCAGCCGGACGGCGAGGACGAGTCCCGCCCCCGCCCGGAGCAGCCCGCGGCTTCCTGACCGCGGCTCCCCTACGGTCAGGGATTCAGGCGCGGATCAGTTGTTGCTCGGTCCTGGCCCCGGCGGCATGGGGAAGGACATGATATTGCTGCCGCCCTTGGCCTCGCTGATCTTGGCTTGCCCTACCCGCTCGACTTCATCGATTCGCACTATGGCCTGCAGCGGAATGAAGCTGCGGTTGACGCCTTCGAACTGGCTCTTGAGCTTTTCCTCGCCCGGATCGACCAGCATCTGCGAACGCTCACCGAACACCAGCTCCTCGATTTCCAGGAAGCCCCACAGCTCACTCTGGAATATCTGCCGTGCGTACAGTTCGTATACCTGACCCTGGTTGATGAAAATCACCCGGAAGATGGGTTGCTGCTTGTCTTTGCTCATGAAACTCACATACGGGACAACATGGATGGGACTGCCGGTGGCCGATGCCCGGCCAAAGGTCGCGGATCATAGCATATCTGCAAGAACGATCGCTCAGGCAACAAGCGATGAGGGGCGTCGAGGCGGATGTCGGGCTGCGCCGGAGCGTCCGGGGAAGCAGCGGTGGCAGGGACAACATCTGCCCGATGAGCGGCGCCGACCGACCACAGCTATCACACCGGCTACCATTGATACGAGCGGGTGCTCGAACCGCCCAGGAGCCATCACATTGTCCTGGCCATCCGTGTATAATCGCCGTTTTTCTTCATGAACCACCCGCACGGATCCCATGGCCAAGAAACTCTTTATCCAGACCCACGGTTGCCAGATGAACGAGTATGACAGCTCGCGCATGGCAGACCTGCTCGGCGAACATCAGGCAATGGAGCTGACCGACCGCCCCGACGAGGCGGATGTCATCCTGCTCAACACCTGCTCGATTCGCGAGAAGGCCCAGGAAAAGGTGTTTTCCGAACTGGGCCGCTGGCGGCCGCTGAAAGAGAAGAACCCGGACCTCATCATTGGCGTTGGCGGCTGCGTGGCCAGCCAGGAAGGCACGGCGATCCGCGACCGCGCCTCCTACGTGGATGTAGTCTTCGGACCTCAGACCCTGCACCGTCTGCCGGAAATGATCAACGCAGCGCGCTCCACCGGGACCGCCCAGGTCGACGTATCCTTCCCGGAAATCGAGAAGTTCGACCGTCTGCCCGAGCCCCAGGTCAATGGCCCCACCGCCTTTGTATCGGTCATGGAAGGCTGCAGCAAATACTGCAGCTTCTGCGTGGTGCCCTACACCCGCGGCGAGGAAGTCAGCCGGCCCTTCGACGACGTGCTGGCCGAATGCGTGCACCTGGCCGAGAACGGCGTGCGCGAAATCACCCTGCTGGGCCAGAACGTCAACGGTTACCGCGGCCAGACCCATGACGGCGGCATCGCCGACCTGGCGGATCTGATCCGGGTGATTGCGGAAATCGATGGCATCGACCGCATCCGCTACACCACCTCGCACCCGCTGGAGTTTTCCGACAGCCTGATCCAGGCCCACGCGGAAGTGCCTGAACTGGTCAAGTACCTGCACCTGCCGGTGCAATCCGGCTCCGACCGGGTACTGGCGGGCATGAAGCGCAACCACACCGCCCTGGAATACAAGTCCCGTGTGCGCAAGCTCAAGGCTGCAGTACCGGACATCATTCTCAGCTCGGACTTCATCGTCGGCTTCCCCGGCGAGACCGACCGGGACTTCGAACAGACCATGAAGCTGGTGGAGGAAGTCGGCTTCGATTTCTCCTATTCTTTCATCTATAGCGCTCGCCCCGGCACGCCCGCCTCCGACCTGCCCGACGATACCCCGGTCGAGGTCAAGAAGCAGCGCCTGCAGATCCTCCAGGCACGCCTGAACCAGCAGGGCTTCGAGAACAGTCGGCGCATGGTCGGCAGCACCCAGCGCATCCTGGTGACCGACTATTCGAAGAAGGACCCGGGCATGCTGCAGGGCCGCACCGAGCATAACCGCATCGTCAACTTCCGCTGCGATAATCCGCTGCTGATCGGCCAGTTCGTCGATGTCCACGTCGACGAGGCCCTGCCCCACTCCCTGCGTGGCAGCTTGCTAGCCGAAACGGTACAGTGAACCGGACCACGAGCTGCCGCCCGCCAGCGCGGGCAGCAGCTCATCGCCTGTCTTTGCATAGCCCGGTTTGCGCGCTATGCTGTGATTTCCTGATCGCCACACGGCCCAAAACGGACTAATTTGAACGTTCCCTTGACTATTCATCGCTTCAGCATCGAGCCCGTGGACCCCCGGCGCTTCGCCAGTCTCTGCGGCCAGTTCGATGAAAACCTCCGCATGATCGAGCAACGCCTCGGCATCGAAGTCCGCAACCGCGGCAACCATTTCGAGTTGATCGGCGACCCTGCCATCACCCGCTCCGCCGAGGCGGTCCTGCGTCAGCTCTATCGCGAGACCCGGGACAACCGGGATCTGCCGCCGGATACCGTGCACCTGTATCTGCAGGAGTCGGGCCTGGAAAACCTCAGCGAATCGCTGCAGCACAGCGATGGTCAGAAGCCGGTGGTGCTGCGCACCAAGCGCATGACCATCCAGCCCCGTGGGCCGAACCAGCAGGCCTATGTGCGCTCGATCCAGGAGCACGATATCAACTTCGGCATTGGCCCGGCCGGTACCGGCAAGACCTACCTGGCGGTCGCCTGCGCCGTGGATGCCCTGGAGCGCGAACAGATCCGCCGTATCCTGCTGGTGCGCCCGGCAGTCGAGGCCGGCGAGAAGCTGGGCTTCCTGCCCGGCGACCTGTCGCAGAAGATCGATCCCTACCTGCGCCCGCTGTACGATGCGCTCTACGAAATGCTCGGCTTCGAACAGGTTGCCAAGCTGATCGAGAAACAGGTGATCGAGGTGGCCCCGCTGGCCTATATGCGCGGGCGTACCCTGAACAACAGCTTCATCATCCTCGACGAGAGCCAGAACACCACGCTGGAACAGATGAAGATGTTCCTGACCCGCATCGGCTTCGGCTCCACCGCGGTGATCACCGGCGATATCACCCAGGTCGACCTGCCCCGCGGCACGCGTTCGGGCCTCAATCACGTGATTGATGTGCTCAAGGACGTGAAAGGCATCGGCTTTACCCATTTCAAGTCCAAGGACGTGGTTCGCCATCCGCTGGTCCAACGCATCGTCGAGGCTTACGACCGCTTCGACAACCGCCAGGAACAGGAGCGCAGGGAGCGCCGCGATGACCATTGAGGTAGACATACAAAGGGCAACTGACGCCCCTGGTCAACCCGATGATGACAGCTTGTTACGATGGGCCGCCCTGGCCCTGCGCGACAAGCCTGACCATGAACTGACCATTCGCCTGGTCGATGCCGAGGAAAGCCAGGCATTGAACAGTGAGTACCGGCACCGGGACTACCCCACCAATGTGCTGTCCTTCCCCGCTGACCTGCCCCCTGAACTGGAGATCCCGCTGCTGGGTGATCTGGTCATCTGCGTGCCCGTGGTCAACCGGGAAGCCGCCGAGCAGGGCAAGCCGGCGGAGGCGCACTGGGCCCATATGGTCATCCATGGCTGCCTGCATCTGCTGGGTCATGACCACATTGAAGACGACGAAGCCGAGGCCATGGAAGCGCTGGAACGCCAGCTGCTGGCCGAACTGGGCATCGCCGATCCCTACCTTGAAATCGAAGAGTGATGAGTAACAACCCATGAACGACGATCGATCGAGCACCGGACAGAAGTCCTGGCTGGAGAGACTGACCCAGGCTTTTGTCCATGAACCCCGCAACCGCCAGGAGCTGCTGGAGCTGCTGCGCGAGGCCCAGCGCAACGAGGTCCTCGATGTCGAGGCGCTGGCGATCATCGAGGGCGCCTTGCAGGTCGCCGACATGCAGGTGCGGGACATCATGATCCCGCGATCGCAGATGAGCACCATCAAGGCCGCCCAGACGCCCCGTGAATTCCTGCCCTCGGTCATCGAAGCGGCGCACTCCCGCTTCCCGGTGATCGGCGAAAGCATCGATGACGTGCTCGGCATCCTGCTGGCCAAGGATCTGCTGCCGCTGCTGCTGGAAGACAATACCGACCGTTTCAATATCAAGGATGTGCTGCGCCCGGCCACCTGCGTGCCCGAGTCCAAGCGGCTGAATGTGCTGCTCAAGGAATTTCGCTCGACCCATAACCATATGGCCATCGTCATCGACGAATATGGCGGCGTGTCGGGTTTGATCACCATTGAGGATGTACTGGAGCAGATCGTCGGCGACATCGAGGACGAGCACGATATCGACGACGAGGACTACATCAAGGAACTGCCCACCGGCGATTTCCTGGTCAAGGGCCTGACGCCGATCGAGGAGTTCAACGAGCAGTTCAATACCGACTTCTCCGATGAGGAGTTCGACACCTTCGGCGGCCTGGTCATGAACGCCTTCGGTCATCTGCCCAAGCGCAACGAGATTGTCGAACTCGATGGATTCCGTGTACGCATCCTCAATGCCGATAGCCGCCGCGTGCATCTGCTGCGGGTTTCCGTCATTCAGGCCTGACCTCTGCGAGCATCCATGAATCCCGTTTACCAGCTGCTCCGCCTGGTGCGCAGT
This sequence comes from Pseudomonas saudimassiliensis, assembly GCF_000939975.1. Classification (GTDB taxonomy): domain Bacteria; phylum Pseudomonadota; class Gammaproteobacteria; order Pseudomonadales; family Pseudomonadaceae; genus Halopseudomonas; species Halopseudomonas saudimassiliensis. The sequence goes on from NZ_LK391969.1 coordinate 655,056, forward strand.
CCCGGTTGGTCGGGCGATGTAATCGCCCTGCTCGCCGGAGCGCTTACCACACTGTCCTTCACTCCCTTCGATATCTGGCCGCTGGCACTGGTTTCCGCCGCCCTGCTGTACCAGGGCGTGCGGGAACTGAATGGACGCCAAGCGCTGTGGCGCGGCTGGTGCTGGGGGTTGGGGCTGTTTCTCAGTGGAATATCCTGGGTCTATGTCAGCATCCATGTGCACGGCTATGCGCCGCCAGCGTTGGCGGCGCTGTTGACTGGCGGCCTGGTCGCCGGCCTGGCGCTCATTCCGGCAACGGCCACCTGGATCTGGGCGCGCTGGTTGCGCCCTGGGCAGCACGGCTGGCTGGCCTGTGGCGGTTTCGCCGCGCTCTGGGTGGCCCAGGAATTCTTTCGCAGCTGGTTTCTCACCGGCTTCCCCTGGCTGTATCAGGGCTACGCCCACACGGATACCTGGCTGGTGGGCTGGGCGCCTCTGGGTGGCGTCTGGCTGGCCGGTTTTCTCAGTGTGTTCAGTGCCTGCCTGCTCAGCGAGGGTACGCTGTGGCGCCGCCGTGCCCATGGCCTGGCCGCAGCGACCTCATTGATTGCCATCTGGGGCGGTGGCGCCCTGCTCGCCCAGGTTGAATGGACCCAGCCGATCGGCAAGCCGCTGACAGTAGCCCTGATCCAGGCCGATATCGAACAATCGCGCAAATGGGATCCCGCCCATATCGACTACACCCTGGCCACCTATCGGGACATGACCTATGCCCAACAGGCCGACCTGGTGCTCTGGCCGGAAACCGCAGTGCCGGTGCTCAGCAGCAACGCTATGCCGTTCGTCCAGGGCATGGCGGCCAACCTCGCGCAGCAGGGCACGACCCTGATCACCGGGATTCCGGTGGACCAGCGCGACAGCGACGGCCAGATGCGCATCTACAACGGCATCATGGTCGCCGGCGAAAACACCAGCCAGTACCTCAAGCACAAGCTGGTGCCCTTCGGCGAGTATGTGCCGCTGGAGGATGTGCTGCGCGGCCTGATTGCCTTTTTCGATCTGCCGATGTCGAACTTTTCCCGCGGGCCAGCGCAGCAGGCGCCGCTGGAAGCCGCCGGCCACCGTCTGGCACCGCTGATCTGCTATGAAACCGTCTATCCCGATTTCGCTGCCCGGCTGGCAGCCGAGAGCGAACTGCTGATCAGCATCAGCAACGACAGCTGGTTCGGCAAATCCATCGGGCCGCTGCAACACCTGCAGATGGCGCGCATGCGGGCGATTGAAAGTGGCCGCTGGATGATCCGCGGGACCAACAACGGCGTCACTGCACTGATCGACCATCAAGGCCACATCACCGCCCGGATTCCCCAATTCACCCAGGCTGCGCTGCACGGCCAGGTGGAGCCGCGGGAGGGCTTGACCCCCTGGTTGCGCTGGGGCAGTTGGCCGCTGGGGGCACTGGTGGTGATGCTACTGCTGGGCTGCGTCTTCGTACGCCGCAAGCACTGACAGCGAGGCCGCTGCCGGTTCCAGGGCCATGGTGCGGAGGATCTGCCGAAGCAATTCCATGTCCTGTTTGCTCAGACCGTAGACTTCCAGCTCGGCTGGCGCGCTGGGCTGCCCCGCCAGCCATTGGCGCGTACGGGCAACGTCCAGGGCGTGATCAAGGCGGCGCAACAGGCGCCCGTACGAAGAATCGTGACTGCCAGCTAGAAGCTCCGGCTGCACATGTTTCATGGTGTACTCCATAGACTGACTGCTCGCTGTCCAGGTTGCTGGACATCCTTTGCCACCAGCATAGACCGCACCTTGGAGTTTCGCGCCGCCCGCGACGAATGGCAGCACCGAGCCATCGGCTGCCCTTTCTTGCCGCTGCGTTGGTCGGCAACGCAACAGCCCCTACCTGTGCCGAGCCCGGTGGTGTATCCTGCCTCATTCCCTTTTTCCCTGACATACGAGTCGACAGACAGTCCACGCCCATGCAAGAACAGTATTCTCCCCGCGATATCGAACACGCCGCCCAGACCTCCTGGGATCAAACCGACGCCTTCAAAGTGGAGGAGACTCCGGGCCGCGAGACCTATTACTGCCTGTCGATGTTCCCCTACCCGAGCGGCAAGCTGCACATGGGTCACGTGCGCAACTACACCATTGGTGACGTGATCGCCCGCTACCAGCGCATGCAGGGCAAGAACGTGCTCCAGCCCATGGGCTGGGACGCCTTCGGCATGCCCGCGGAAAACGCGGCGATGAACAACAAGGTGGCGCCGGCGGCCTGGACCTATTCGAACATCGATTACATGCGCAACCAGCTCAAGAGCCTGGGCCTGGCGATCGACTGGACCCGCGAATTCGCCACCTGCACCCCCGAGTACTACCGGTGGGAACAGTGGCTGTTCACCAAGCTGTTCGAGAAGGGCGTGATCTACCGCAAGAACGGGACCGTCAACTGGGACCCGGTCGACCAGACCGTGTTGGCCAACGAGCAGGTCATCGACGGCCGCGGCTGGCGCAGCGGCGCGCTGATCGAGAAGCGCGAGATTCCCATGTACTACTTCCGCATCACCGATTATGCGGAAGAGCTGCTGACCTCGCTGGATGACCTGACCGGTTGGCCCGAGCAGGTCAAGACCATGCAGCGCAACTGGATCGGCAAGTCGGTGGGGATGGAAGTCCACTTCCCCTATGACCAGGCGTCGATCGGCCACGCCGGCCGGCTCAAGGTCTTCACCACCCGCCCTGACACCCTGATGGGTGCCACCTACGTGGCAGTGGCGGCCGAACACCCGCTGGCAGCCCAGGCGGCGGCCCAGGATCCTTCACTGCAGGCGTTCATCGATGAATGCAAGCGTGGCGGCGTGTCCGAAGCTGATATTGCCACCCAAGAAAAGAAGGGTCGCCCGACCAGTCTGTTCGTCGAACACCCGCTGACCGGCGAGAAGCTGCCGGTATGGGTCGCCAACTACGTGCTGATGGGTTACGGCGAAGGCGCCGTGATGGCCGTACCGGCCCACGATGAGCGCGACTTCGCCTTCGCTACCCAGTATCACCTGCCGATCAAGCCAGTTATCCGTACCTCCGCCGGGGATACCACCCCCGAGCCCTGGCAGGACGCTTATGCCGAGAAAGGCCTGCTGATCAACTCCGAGGAGTTCGACGGCCTCGATTTCGACAGCGCCTTTACCGCCATTGGCGAAGTCCTCAAGCAAAAGGAATTGGGCGCGCCCCGCACCCAGTACCGCCTGCGCGACTGGGGCATCAGCCGTCAGCGCTACTGGGGTTGCCCGATCCCGATCATCCACTGCGCGAACTGCGGCGATGTACCGGTGCCCGACGAGCAGTTGCCGGTGATATTGCCCGAAGACGTGGTGCCCGATGGTGCTGGCAGTCCGCTGGCCCGCATGCCCGAGTTCTACGAGTGCACCTGCCCGCGCTGCAACCAGCCGGCCCGCCGGGAAACCGACACCATGGATACCTTCGTCGAGAGCTCCTGGTACTTCGCCCGCTTTGCCAGCCCCCATTACCAGCAGGGTCTGGTTGACCCGGCGGCAGCCAACCACTGGCTACCGGTAGACCAGTACATCGGTGGTATCGAGCACGCCATCCTGCACCTGCTGTATGCCCGCTTCTTCCACAAGCTGATGCGCGACGAAGGCCTGGTCGACTCGGACGAGCCCTTCAAGAATTTGCTGACCCAGGGCATGGTCCTGGCGGACACCTATTACCGGGTCGACGCCAAGGGCGCCAAGACCTGGTACAACCCCGCCGAGGTCGATATCGAACGGGACGCCAAGGGCAAGGTCATCAGCGCTCGCTTGAGCAGCGATGGCGAGCCGGTGGTCATCGGCGGTACCGAGAAGATGTCGAAGTCGAAGAACAATGGCGTCGACCCGCAGGCGATGATCGACCAGTACGGCGCCGATACCTGCCGGCTGTTCATGATGTTCGCCTCGCCGCCGGACATGAGCCTGGAATGGTCCGACTCCGGCGTGGAAGGTGCCCAGCGCTTCCTGCGTCGGGTATGGCGCCTGGCCCAGCAGCATGTCAGCGGCGGCCGGCCCGGTGCGCTGAGCACTGCCAGCCTCACCGATGCCCAGAAGACCGTACGCCGCGCCACCCACCTGGCTATCCGCCAGGCCAGCCAGGATATCGGCCAGCATCACAAGTTCAACACCGCCATCGCTGCGGTCATGACCCTGATGAATGTGTTGGAAAAGGCGGCCCAGGGCGATGAGCAGGACCGCGCCGTGCTCCAGGAAGGTCTGGAAACCGTTACCTTGCTGCTGGCCCCCATTACGCCGCACATCGCCCATGCCCTGTGGCAAGCGCTGGGCCATGACACCCCGGTGATCGATGCGCCCTGGCCGGTACTGGACGAAAGCGCCCTGGTCCAGGACAGCCTGGACCTGGTTATCCAGGTCAACGGCAAGCTGCGTGGCCATCTCCAGGTGCCGGCCGATGCCAGCCGTGAGGCGGTGGAAGCCGCGGCCCGGGTGAATGAGAACGTGCTGCGCTTTACCGAAGGTCTGAGCATCCGCAAGGTGATTGTGGTGCCGGGCAAGCTGGTCAATATTGTCGCCAACTGATACGCAACGGAGAAATCGGCATGCCACTGCAACGTCCACGTCATCTGCTGAGCTGCGCCCTGCTCGGCGCCACCCTGCTGCTCAGCGCCTGCGGTTTCCACCTGCGCGGCACCGGGGTCGACAGCGTCAAGCTGGATGAACTGAATGTCACCGCGCGCAACAGCTACGGCCCCACCTACCAAAGCGTGCTCGAAGCGCTGCAGGTCAACGGGGTGGATGTGCGCAGTGCGGCGCCCTACCGGCTCCAGCTGCTGGATGAGACCCGGGAACGCCGGGCGGTCACCTATACCTACCGCTCGACCCCGGCCGAGTACGAGCTGACCAGCGAACTGGTGTTCCAGATCAGCGATCGCCAGGGCCGCCCCCTGGTCGGGCCAGAAACCCTGTCGACCCAGCGGGTCTACGTCAACGACAAGGACAACCTGGTCGGCACCAGCGAAGAGGAAGCCCTGCTGCACCGGGAAATGCTCCAGGACCTGACACGCCAGCTGATGTTCCGCCTGTCGAGCATCTCCGCGCGGGACCTCGCCAACCGCGAACAGTCGCTGGACCAGCAGGCTCCCTGACCGGTGAAGCTCAACGCGACGCAGCTGCCCCGCCAGCTCGGCGACGGTCTGGCGCCGGTCTATGTCGTCAGCGGCGATGATCCGCTGCTCAGCGGCGAAGCGGCGGACCTGATCCGTCAGGCCTGCCGGGCTGCTGGCTGCGAAGAGCGCCTGGTATTCCACGTGGACCGCAGCTTCGAATGGGGCCAGTTGCACGACGCCAGTCACAGCCTGTCGCTGTTCGCCCAGCAGCGGCTGGTGGAGCTGCGCATTCCCGGCGGCAAGCCTGGCGATGAGGGCGGCAAGGCCTTGCTGGCCTGGCTGGACAACCCACCGCCGGACACCACGCTGCTGGTAACCCTACCCAAGCTGGATGGCAGCACCCAGCGCAGCAAATGGGCCAAGGGGTTGATCGAGCACGACCACAGCCGCTTCGTGCAGATCTGGCCAGTGGACGCCCAACAGCTACCGGGCTGGATGCGTGATCGGCTGGCTGCCGCGGGGCTGCATGCCACCCCCGACGCGCTGGACCTGCTCAGTGCCCGGGTCGAGGGCAACCTGCTGGCCGCCGCCCAGGAAATCGAGAAGCTCAAGTTGTTCTGCGCCAGCGGGCAGCTGGATCTGGAGACAGTGCAGCAGGTGGTGGCCGACAGCGCCCGGTTCGATGTCTTCAACCTTACCGACGCCATGCTGCAGGGCGAACCCCAGCACGGCCTGCGAATCCTCCATGGGCTCAAGGGCGAAGGTGTAGAAGCACCGGTGGTGCTCTGGGCGGTGACCCGGGAGTTACGCAGCCTGCACAATATGGCCCACGATGTCGCCCGCGGCATTCCCCAGGACAAGGTCTTTGCCAGCCAGCGCCCCCCAGTATGGGACAAGCGCAAGCCCTTGCTGGCCCGGGCCCTGCAGCGGCATCCGGTGAAGGTCTGGGAAAGCCTGCTGCGGCTCGCGCAGCAGACCGACGAACAGATCAAGGGCCAGGCGCCCGGCTCGCCCTGGGATAGCCTGGCACTGATCGTGGTCCAGGCCGCAGGAGCCCGTTTACCCCTGGTTGCGGGCTGAGTCCAGCTGAACATCCGCGGTGCCGGATCAGGTATTGGCATACGCCGGACCCCTGACCCGGCGCGCCCTCCCTTCAATCCTGCGGTTGAGCCAGGATCAGCGTCCCCAGCGGCGGCAGTTCCAGGCGCAGTGAACAGGGTTGGCCGTGGCTCTCCCGTTCCTCGGTCCACACTTCCCCCATGCTGCCCGCCCCCGAGCCGACAAAGGCGTGGTCGTCACTGTTGAGCAGGACGCGCCAGGCGCCGGCCTCCGGCACTCCGACGACATAGTTGCTGCGCACCACCGGGGTGAAGTTATGTACCACCAGTACCATGGCACCCTCGTCCCCTCGCCGTAACCAGGCGTAGACGCTGTTGCTGTTGTCGTCGCCGATCAGCCACTGGAAGCCATCGGCGCTGTGATCGCGCTGGTGCAAGGCCGGGTGTTCAGCGTAGATCCGGTTCAACTGCCGCACCAGATCATGCACCCCACGGTGGTCGTCCTGGTTCAGCAGATACCAGTCCAGGGGGTTATCGTGACTCCATTCCCGCCACTGACCGAATTCGCAGCCCATGAACAGCAGCTTCTTGCCCGGGTGGCTCCACATGAAGGACAGGTACAACCGCAGGTTGGCGAACTGCTGCCAGCGGTCGCCGGGCATCTTGCCCAGCAGTGAGCCCTTGCCATGCACCACCTCATCATGGGAAATGGGCAGGATGAAGTGCTCGGTAAAGGCGTACAGCAGGCCGAAGGTGATCTGCTGATGATGATAGCGCCGGTTAAGCGGGTCTTCCTTGATGTAGTTGAGGGTGTCGTGCATCCAGCCCATGTTCCATTTGCCGCTGAAGCCCAGCCCGCCCTCCCGGGTCGGATGACTGACGCCCGGCCAGGCGGTGGACTCCTCGGCGATCACCAGGGCACCCGGCATTTCGCTGGCGACCACATCGTTGAGGTGGCGCAGGAAGTCGATGGCTTCGAGGTTCTCCCGACCGCCATGGCGGTTGGGTATCCACTCGCCACTCTTGCGCGAATAGTCCCGGTAGAGCATGGACGCCACCGCATCGACCCGCAGCCCGTCCACATGGTATTCCCGCAACCAGTGCAGCGCCGAGGCTAGCATGAAGCCATGCACCTCGGTACGGCCCAGGTTGTAGATATGGGTGTCCCAGTCCGGGTGCCAGCCTTCGAAGGGGTGCGCGTATTCATAGAGCGCCGTGCCATCGAACAGCCCCAGGCCATGGGCGTCACCGGGGAAGTGCGCCGGCACCCAGTCCAGAATCACGCCAATGCCGGCCGCGTGGCAGGCGTTGACAAAGGCCGCGAAGTCCGCTGGCGTACCGTGGCGCGCCGTGGGGGCGAACTGGGATAGCGGCTGGTAACCCCAGGAGCCGCCGAAGGGATGCTCCATGACCGGCAGCAATTCCACATGGGTAAAGCCCATTTCCTGCACGTAGGGGATCAGTTGTTCGGCCAACTGCGCCCAGCTCAGGGGTTCGCCGTCGCTGTCGCTGGTCTGGCGCCAGGACCCGGTATGCACTTCGTAGATACTGATGGGGCGCCCATGAGCCTGGCGTTCAGCACGCTCGGCCATCCACTGCTCATCATCCCACTGGAAGTCCATGCTGGCGGCCACGACCGAGCCGGTAGCCGGCGGCCGTTCAGTGGCCAGAGCGACCGGGTCGGCCTTGAGCGGTAATACCCCGTCGCGGCCAAGAATCTCGTACTTGTAGACTTCGCCTGCCCCAAGCCGGGGGATGAACAGCTCCCAGACACCCCCACCCGGATGCAGCCGCATGGGGTGCCGGCGACCGTCCCAGCTGTTGAAATTACCCACCACCGAGACCCGACGGGCATTGGGCGCCCAGACCGCGAAGCGGACGCCCGCCACGCCATCGGCCACCCAGGGCTGCGCGCCGAAGCAGCGGCCGAGCCGGCGGTGGTTGCCCTCGTTGAACAGGTAGATATCCATCTCGCCCAGCTGGGGACCGAAGGCATAGGGGTCCTCGGTCTCCTGCAGGCCGCCGCTCCAGTGGATACGCAGGCGGTAGGACTGGGGTTGCCCGAGTTCGGCCACAAACAGCCCCGGTACCGGTTCATCCATCCGGGTCAGCAGCTGGCCGCTCTCGTCGAGCAATTCCACTTCCAGCGCCCCTGGCTGCCAGGTGCGTACCAGGGTTACCCCGTCCCGCTGGTGGGGTCCGAGGAAGGCAAAGGGATTGCCGTGCTCGGCCCGGATCAGGGCCTGGATATCCCCGTTGTCACTGCTCATCCCATGGCTCATCAATGCCGTTCTCCGTCAGCGATTTGCATAGATTCGTCAATCCTTCTAGGGGTACGTCCAGCCATTCAGGCCGATAGCTGGCCTCGTAAGAAACCTCATAAGCCGCCTTTTCGATGCTGAACAGGGTCAGTGCCGCCTGCACGCCCTGCTCCGACCAGCGATGGGGCATTTCGGTAGTGGCGTCCAGATAAGCCTCCAGGAACGCCGCTACCGCCTGCTCCCGGTAGGCGGCGCAGATCTGCTGGCGGGCTTCCTGGGCCTGCTCCGAGTGGTCGGTGCCGTGGGCACTGCGCAGGGCCATGGCAGCAGCATAGTCGAACGAGCGGAGCATGCCGGTGACATCCTTCATCGGGCTATGACGCTCCCGGCGCTGTTCCAGACTGCGGGTCGGCTCGCCTTCAAAATCGATGAAACAGGCATCGCCCTGCACCACCAGCACCTGCCCGAGGTGCAGATCACCGTGCACCCGAATGCGCACGCCACCGGCGCACTGCTGCGCCAGCTCGCCCAGGGCCTCGCCCAATGCCGCACGCCGCTCCAGCAGCCAGGCTGCCTGCCGGGCAGCCGTCGTGTCCGGCTGGGCCGGGGGCTGCTCGATGGCATCGAAGGCGGCGTCCAGCTGCTCACGGATGTGGGCGGCCCATTGGGCGCAATCGCCCTCGTCGGCGATCACATAGCCGAAGCCGTCGCCGCCTTCCGGATCAGCCAGCAACAGATGCATCTGACCCAGCCTACGGCCGAGCGTTCCGGCGAAGGACTCCAGTTCCGCCAGGGCGATGAATTGGTTCTCCTGTTCGGACATGCCCCCCGCCAACTGATCGCGGATGGCGCGCTCCAGGGTATCGCGAGTCCACTGCCAGGCATCCCCCTGGCTGTCGACATAACCCTGAAGGATCATCAGCGTGTGAATTTCGCCGGACTCGTCTATCCGCTGTACCTGACCGAGCAACGGGGCGATGGCAGGGAACTCACGCTCGGTGAGAAAGCTACCCACCTCGATTTCCGGATGCACCCCCGGCATGACCCGGCGAATCACCTTGAGCATCATGCGCTCGCCGATCAGCACCGAGCTATTGGACTGCTCCACTGCCAGCGGCAGGATTTCCTCGTCAGGTCGGTCCTCCAGTTCCGCCAGCTTGGGACCGGCAATAAAGCGGATCTGCTGGCCCTGTTCCTCCCAGGCCTGGTTCTGGCGAAGGCTGTCGATCACCTTGCGGGTGAAGCCCGGCAGCATGGCCGCATCGGTCAACAGGCCCAACTTCGGGCCCCGGCGCAGGCGCGCCAAGGCCAGGGCGGCGGCGTGGCCAGCGGGGTCGGACGGCGCGTCTTCCGGCAGGTAGCCCAGGGGTATCTGGTAGTGCTGATCACCTACGGCAATTTCGCAAAGTACGCAGGGCTCGCCCTGTTCACAGAAGGGAATGACATACAGCAGGCGGACCGCTTCGCGGCCCTGCGCTGGGGCGGAGAACCAACGGCGCTTGCCCAGCCACTGCGGCAGGGTTTCGCGCTCCAGCACCCGGCGGCAGGCATCCTTGAGCAGGTCGGCCATGTCGTGTTTGATCACCAGGGTGGCCAGTTCCGGCATCGGCTGCACCGGCTCGGTATGCCAGCTCGGCATCTGGCTCTCGTCCGCCAGCACAAACCAGTAGAAACCGTAAGGCGGCAGCGTCAGCAGGTAAGGCAGCTGGCCGATCGGCGGGAAGCTGCTGCCCCCCAACATCTCGACCGGCACCTTGCCCGCCCAGGCCGACAGGTCCAGCTCGGTCGCCTGGGCCGCCCGGGACAGGTTGGCGACGCAGAGAATGAGCTCGTGGCGCCCCTCCTCAGTGGTGAATTCGCGCAGGTAGGCGATGATCTTGCGGTTGGCCGGCGCCAGCATCTTCAGGGTGCCGCGGCCAAAGGCCTGCTGCTGCTTGCGCACTGTCAGCATGCGGCGGGTCCAGTTCAGCAGGGAGTGGGCATCGCGGGCCTGGGCTTCCACGTTCACGGTCTGATAGCCATACAGCGGATCCATGATGGGCGGTAGCACCATGCTCGCGGGGTCGGCCCGGGAGAAGCCGCCATTGCGGTCGGTGGACCATTGCATGGGGGTGCGCACCCCGTCCCGGTCGCCCAGGAAGATATTGTCACCCATCCCGATCTCATCACCGTAATACAGGGTCGGCGTGCCGGGCATGGACAGCAGCAGGCTGTTCAGCAGCTCAATGCGCCGCCGGTCGCGCTCCACCAGGGGCGCCAGGCGCCGCCGGATCCCCAGGTTGATCCGCGCGCGGCGGTCTGCGGCGTAGTAGTTCCACAGATAGTCGCGCTCCCGGTCGGTCACCATTTCCAGGGTGAGCTCGTCGTGGTTGCGCAGGAAGATGGCCCACTGGCAGTTCTCCGGGATCTCCGGGGTCTGGCGCAGGATATCGGTAATCGGGAAGCGGTCTTCCTGGGCGATGGCCATGTACATGCGCGGCATCAGCGGAAAGTGGAAGGCCATGTGACATTCGTCGCCGGGTCCGCCATCTTCGCCACCAAAGTACAACTGGGTATCTTCCGGCCACTGGTTGGCCTCGGCCAGCAGCATGCGGTCGGGATAGTGCGCGTCCAGCTCGGCGCGGATCTTCTTCAGCACCTCATGGGTTTCCGGCAGGTTCTCGTTGTTGGTGCCGTCCCGCTCGATCAGATAGGGGATGGCATCCAGGCGCATGCCGTCCACGCCCATGTCCAGCCAGTACCGCATTACCGATAGTACGGCGCGCAGCACCTGAGGGTTATCGAAGTTCAGGTCGGGCTGGTGGGAATAGAAGCGATGCCAGAAGAACTGGCCGGCGACCGGGTCCCAGGTCCAGTTGGACTTTTCGGTATCGAGGAAGATGATCCGCGTGCCCTGGTAGATCTGGTCGGTATCGGACCAGACATAGAAGTTGCGCGCAGGCGAGCCCTTGGGCGCGTGCCGTGCCCGTTGGAACCAGGGGTGCTGGTCCGAGGTGTGGTTGATGACCAGCTCGGTGATCACCCGCAGGCCGCGCTTGTGCGCCTCGCGAATGAACCGGCGCACATCCGCCATGGTACCGTAGTCCGGATGTACCCCACGATAATCGGCGATGTCGTAGCCGTCATCGCGGCGGGGAGAAGGATAGAAGGGCAATAACCACAGGGTATTCACGCCAAGATCGACAATATAGTCCAGCTTCTGGATCAGACCGGCGAAATCGCCAATGCCATCATTGTTGGCATCGAAAAAGGATTTGACGTGAATCTGGTAGATGATTGCGTCCTTGTACCAGCACGGGTCATTGAGAAAGGCTGGTGCTCGGGCTCGTCTTGCCATGTTTTTACCTCAGGCCGCGGGGCGGATACGCCAAATTCCAAAGGGCAGGTTCCAGGGCTCGATACGCATCCACTGGGTCTTGCCATGCCACAACCAGGTGTGGCCGTTCATCAGGTCCTCGCCATGGGTGCTGGCGTCATCATTGAGACCGAATTCCCATAGCGGCAGTTCAAAGTGCGCTTCCTGGGCGTTGAAGGGATCCAGGCTGATGGCCACGAGGATGAAATTCGACAGGTCCGCGGTACGCTTGCCGAAATAGAGTATGTTGTCGTTCCAGGCGTGGTACACCTGCAGGCCGAGGTGGCTGTGCAGCGCCGGGTTGTTGCGGCGGATGCGGTTGAGCCGGGCAATCTCGGCGATGATATTGCCCGGTGCATTCCAATCCCGTTGCCGCAACTGGTACTTCTCCGAATCCAGGTATTCCTCCTTTCCGGGCACTGGCTCCGCTTCGCATAACTCGAAGCCGGAATACATACCCCACAGGCCCGACCCCATGGTCGCCAGCGCGGCGCGGATAAGAAAGCCCGCCCGGCCGGAGCGCTGCAGGAAGTAGGGGTTGATATCCGGGGTGTTGACGAAGAAGTTGGGCCGGTAGCAGTCGCGCCATGGCGGCTCGTTCAGCTCGGTGAAGTAGCTCTCCAACTCCTCCTTGGTATTACGCCAGGTGAAGTAGGTGTAACTCTGGCTGAAGCCGATCTTGCCGAGCCGCGCCATCATCGCCGGCCGGGTGAAGGCCTCGGCAAGGAAGATCACATCGGGATGCCGGTGACGGATATCGGCGATCAGCCATTCCCAGAAGGGCAAGGGCTTGGTATGGGGATTATCCACCCGGAACAGGGTAACGCCCTGCTCTACCCAGAACAGCACAACATCGCGCAGCGCCAGCCACAACCCCGGCATGGCATCTTCGGCGTAGAAGTCCACGTTGACGATATCTTCGTATTTCTTCGGCGGGTTTTCCGCGTAGCGGATGGTGCCATCGGGGCGCCAGTTGAACCAGCCGGGGTGCTCCCGCAGCCAGGGGTGATCCGGCGAACACTGGATGGCGAAGTCCAGGGCAATCTCCAGCTTGTGGGAGCGAGCCGCGGTGACCAGCCGACGGAAGTCATCGAGGTCGCCCAGCAGCGGATGGACGGCATCATGGCCGCCCTCGGCGCTGCCGATGGCGTAGGGGCTACCCGGATCATCCGGGCCAGCCTGCAAGCTGTTATTCGGCCCTTTGCGATGGGTCAGTCCGATCGGATGGATCGGCGGAAAATACAACACATCGAACCCCATGCGAGCGATATCCGGCAGTCGCTGGATGACATCGTCAAAGGTCCCATGGCGGTTGGGGTCGCGGGTTTCCGAACGCGGGAAGAGCTCGTACCAGCTGGCGAACTCAGCCAGAGGGCGTTCCACATCCAACGGATATTCCGCGCTGCGTACCAGGTGCGCGCGCTGACCCGCCAGGCGCATGATGTCGCGGGTGTGACTGCTGAGCAGCAAGGTGACCCGCGCGTGGTCATCCCGGCTTTCGGCCAGGGCCACCAACAGCTCCTGGAGCATGTCGATATGCACCGGATCAGCTTGCTCCAGGGTATCCTGCAGCAGGCGCTCGCCCTCCTGCAGTTCCAACCCCACGGGCACACCCGCCAGGTGTTTCTTGTTGAGTTCATCGGAAAAGGAGGCCCAGGCATCTACCCAGGCTTCCACGGCGAAATACAGTTTGCCGGTCTGACGGGGGGTCAGCTCAGCTTGCCAGAGATCGTTGCCCTGATGCTCCAGCGGCACCCGTTGCCAGGTGTCGACATCCGCGCTGCGGCGCCAGATGATCTCACCGGCCAATTTTCCATGGCCATCGCAGACCAGCACAGTGGAGAGGGTCAGGGGCCGCCCTTGCAGCGCCTTGGCTGCATACTCCCCCTGCTCCACCGCCGGCATGATCGACTCGATGGCTATCCGTGGCAGGCTGACAGCCTGTTCGACCGATAGCGGCTCATCCATTGACGACCGTGCCTCCATTTATGTGCAGTACCTGCCCACTGACGTAGGACGAGTCGCTGGACGCCAGGTAGACATAGGCGGGTGCCAGCTCCGCTGGTTGACCGGGCCTGCCCATCGGCGTGCTGCCGCCGAATTCGGAGACCTGTTCCGCTGTAAAGGTCGAGGGTATCAGCGGGGTCCAGATCGGACCCGGCGCAACGCCATTGACCCGAATGCCCCGTTCCGCGAGGTTCATGGCCAGCGAGCGGGTAAAGCTGACGATTGCCCCCTTGGTGGAGGAATAGTCGATCAACATCGGGTTGCCCTTGTAGGCAGTGATGGAGGTCGTGTTGATGATGGAGCCGCCTTCAGGGATGTGCGGCAGAGCGGCCTTGGTCAGCAGGAACATGCCGAAGATATTGGTGCGGAATGTCTGCTGCCATTGCTCGGCGGTAATATCTTCGAGCTTCTCCTGCGGATGCTGCTCACCCGCGTTGTTGACCAGAATGTCGATCCGCCCCCATTTTCCGGTTACCTCCTGCACCACCTTCTGGCAGAAGCCTTCGTCGGCAACGTCCCCCGCGAGGGTAATCACTTCGCCGCCCGCCTTGCGGATTTCCTCTTCGGTCTTGCGCGCGTCCTCATGGGAGTCGAGGTAGAGCAAGGCGACCTTGGCGCCCTCCCGGGCGAAATGCACCACGACCGCCCGGCCGATACCGCTGTCTGCGCCGGTGACCACGGCAACTTTGCCCTGCAACTTGCCGCCGGACCGGTATTCCTCGGAAATGAACACCGGCTGCGGATGCATCTGCTCTTCAGAACCCGGCTGCTCCTGCTGCTGAGGTGGTGGAGTCTGTTTCTCGCTCATGAAGCCCTCCTGTAGAACCAGAGAAAGTGGCGCAGTTACAACCGGGGCTCATCAGGCCCCGGCGATCCCCAATTCCCGAGCCAGCAGCGAACGGATAGTGTTGAGGTGGCGCTGCTCCTCGGTCAGGGCATGGGTAAAGCTGCTGCCGATATTGGCGTGGCCACTGTCGTCGGCCAGCTTGATCAGCAATTCCCAGGCGGCGTTGTCCGTCAGCTCGATGGTGAGCATGGCGTTCAGGGCCTGGGCCAGGTTGGTGCGCGGATCGGTAATGACCTTCAGCGCTCCGGAACCGAGTACCCCGGTCAGGTCGGCACAGGGGGTCTGGGCGGTAGGGTCGGCGCCAAGGGTCTCGATTGCCTCGATCAGCAGGAACATATGGGCTTCTTCATCGTCCCGGATCTGCTTGAGCGTGGGAATCAGCTCCGAACCGGTTTCGCAGGCGGCGGCCTTGGCGATCAGGGCCTCGTACAGGCGTACTCCGGTGCGCTCATAGGCCAGGCGTTCGCCCAGCTTATCGATCAGCACTTCCGGGTTGTTACCCAGCATCTTGTCGAAGGTGCTTTTCAGCATGCCCTTGACCGAGCCGGGAATCGGCACCGAACCGACATCGCCCTCTTCCCGGTTCATCTGTTCACGGGCTCGGGCCAGATCAGTGGCGTCCCCCGGCATGTCTGCCGGGCGCTCTCCCACGTATTCGACCATCTTTGCCGTATCGTCGGGCGACATCTGGGCCCCGGTGAAGTTGTGTCCGAGTTTGGCTGCTTTATTCATTGTCATGTCCTCACGGGGTTTTGCGGTTCAGTTCAGTACCCGGCATCCAGTTGTAGCCAGCCGAGGCGATATCCGAGGCAACACCTTCGGAGTTGATATGCCGGCGATATTCCAAGGACAGCGGGCTTTCCTGTTCCTTGGGCACGAAGACGCTGCCGGAGGTGCGCAGATCGGTTTCCTCGGCCAGTACCTTGCGCACGAAGTCCCGCTGGCTCTTGAACTGGATCATGGTCGGCAGGGTGCCACCCAGGATTTCCGCCGGGTCGCGCCGCTCGATCTGCTTGAAGACGTCGCAAGCGACATTCAGATGGCCGAGCTCGTAGTCCAGGAAACGCTCCCACAACGCCTTGATCCGCGGGTTCTCTTCCTGTTCCGCACAGCTGGCGTAGGTGTAAACTTCCATCGCTTCATGTACCAGCCATTTCTCGATGATGCTTTCAGACGGGTCCATCAGCGATTCGTACTGGGTCACGTGCTGCTCTTCCACCGAGGCGATTTCCGCGTACAGCATGCGGGCCACCGGATCGGTGAAGGTCGGACCAATATTCATGTAGTAGTCATGGGTCTGGTATTCGGCACCAGTAATCAGCGCCGCATGGATCTTGGTGATCAGCGCCGCGTTGTTCTTGTCATAGTTTTCCCGCAGGTCGCTTTCCGGCGCACGGTGGTGCTCGGAGGTCTTGCGCCCCGGCACCAGGTCGGTATAACCCTGCAGGATATTGTTCGCGTCCTTGCCCTCCAGGCGGTCGAGCATGGCGGAATAGCGATACAGGTGGTCGAAATCCTCCAGCAGGCCGAACCGGTAGGTCTGCGCCTGGTAGGGATCGGGTTCGTTCTGCGCCACGGCAGCGGTCACCTCGATGGCTACCTGCTCATAGGCAATGGTGGTTTCCAGTGGCGAATGGTCAGCCGAGAGCAGCCAATTGACGGCGGTCGCCTGATGCTGCTCGACACGACGTATCTGGGCGAGGGGGAGCTGTAGACGCTTATCGAAACGCGCAAGATGGTGCTTGAGCCGCAGCGCATCCTGCTCCACGCCGTTCATGAGGATGATCCGCACCCGGGTAAACGCATCGTCATCCAACTTGCTGATCGGCCGACTGGCCATTTCCTTCCAGGTGAATTGTTGCTTTTCGAGGGGAGTGCCCTGGTTATCTAGAATTCCGGAAAGACCGTGCATGGTGCCTCCTTCGAGGGCGTGTTGTTAGTAAAGAAAAAGCTCTGGATAAAAACTGCAAACATGGAGAACTTATCGAGAGATTCTCGGGTTGAAAAAGCGGCGGGGGATTACTCCCCCACCGCAGTAGACTTAGTTCCGGCGGCTCTTCTCACCGCCCTTCTGGCCGGCTTCCGATGCACGCTGCGGGTCATTCTTGAAGTTACCGCCGCTGTTCTGTCCGCCCTTCTTGCCCGCTTCCGATGCACGCTTGGGATCTTCAGCGAAGTTGCCTTTACCACCACGATGTTCAGCCATTTCTCTACTCCCGTTTCGTTACTTGGGTTTAGCTAGCAGTCCCATCACGGAACTCACTATTAATAGGCAAAGTGTTACATCACTCGTTCAGATCTTTTTTATATCCAATAATCATCATGTTCATTTTGGATATAACTGCTACCGTTTCGCTTCAGTATCGGGATTGGCCGCACGTGCCAGGAAGGCTTGGGTAACTTCGGGAAGATGCTGTAACAGCCATTCGGCCATGGCGACTTCCTCCTGCAGATTCTGCTCACAGATCTGTTGCGTCTGCATGTCGCCCGCCGCCTTGGCAGCCGCGATCAGGATGGTATAGGACGCGATTTCCATGTGCTCGAATACGTATCCGCTCATGGCACCCTTCACCACTTCGTCACTGACCATCATGCCAGTAGCACCCTGGGCCATCGCCATCAGCTTGCCGCCGATGTCCTTGATCGTGGAGGGGCTGCCGTTGAGCCGTTTGATACAGGTTTCCAGACGTTCCTGCTGACCGCGTGTTTCCTGAATATGCTGGTCGATCCGCGCCTTGAGCACCGGATAGTGTTCAAGCCGGGCGGACTGGGACGACAGCATCGTTTCCGCTTGTTGCTCCATCGCATGGGCGTCGCGCAGCCAGTCCAGCAGGTGTTCTTGGGGTTGTTGGGTACTCATGGGTTTTCCTCCGTTGCGGTTAAACTTGGGCCGCATTGGTTGTGACAAATGAACCTGCATAAAGTTGGAGGAAGTATCCCGATGTAACATTTTGCGGCTTGGGGACAGTACGACACATAAATGAAACATGGCGTTTTCTGTGTAGCGCAATATCAGATTGCTGGCCAGACGATATTCCATAACGAATCGGTAACCTCGGCTATCCAACTTCGCGGAAGCCAATATCGGCTCTCCTTCCATCGGATTAATCACCCGCCGATTTGCAATCTCGGTCGCCTCGTCTAAGTTGAATCCACTACCAACCAATCTGGAGGACACAATGCTTACCGATATGAGCGTATGGCGTGCAGCGCTACCGGACTGCAATATCTCCACGCAGAAGAGACCTGACGGCAGCGCTGTGTTGATAGTGAAATCGGCAGATGGCAAAGAGCTCAGACGTGTACTGCCCAGCGACTCCAAGGGCGCCCATCAACTTCTGCGCCGGGTGCAACTGGATCTCATGCTGGCCAAGGGGCAATCGCCCACCCGGGAAGTGATCGGCACCATCGATGTTTCCAATCTACCTACCTACAACAATGGCCGGCTGCACAAGACCCGCGCAGCCAGCCTCTGGGAAAGACGCCGCCTGGCGCTGAAGAGCTCAGCGCACTGAGGCCCGGCTGACACAGCCAAGGACAGCCCCAAAAAAGCCCCCTGAAGATCAGGGGGCTTTTGCGTTCAGCTGCTGCCAATGGTCCTGCTTGATGCGCTGCCGATTGTGGTAATCGGCCCAGGGATCGCCCGACAGCCCGGCCAGCCGCTGTTGCAGATTACCGATATGCCACTGGGCGGCGCTGCGCAGCTCCGGGAGTTCGTCCCGGCTGATGGGCACGGATACCGGCAGACCAGGCCGCGCCCTGACCGAATAAGCAGCGACCGTACTGGCGCCGAACTGGTTGCGCAGGTAATCAATGAAAATCTTGCCGACCCGATTGTTCGGCCCCATCTTGGCCGTGAAGCGGTCTGGCAGTTGGCTGGCCATGAAGCTTGAGATCGCGCGGCTAAAGGCCTTCGCTGATTCCCAGTCGAGGTGCCGCGCCACCGGGATGATGATGTGCATGCCCTTGCCGCCACTGGTTTTCAACCAGCTTTCCAGCCCCAGCTCGTCCAGCACCGCAAGCACCAGCTGGGTGGCGTCGAGCATGCTCTTCCAGGGCAGGTCCGGATCCGGGTCGAGGTCGAGGGTGATCCGGTCGGCGCGGTCGATCCGGCTGCTGCCTGCCCCCCAGGTATGAAATTCGATAGTGCCCATCTGCACCGCACCGATCAGCGCGCGCACGTTGTTCACTTCCATGTAGCTGCCATGCTCGGGATCCAGCGCCGGGTCCAGATGGCGGATATTGGGAATGGCCAGGCGCTCGGCGTGCTTCTGGAAAAATTGCTCGCCACCCACCCCTTCCGGCGCGCGTAGCAGGGACACCGGACGCCCGGCCAGGTGGGGCATCATCCAGTCGCAGATACTTTCGTAGAACTCCGCCAGATCACCCTTGGTGGCGCCGCTCTGCTCATCGATCTGCCGCTGGGCGTTGCTGATCTTGACGCCGGCAACCTTGCCGGACACTCGTTTGCGACCCATGACTTTCTCCACCTCTTCGGGCGCTGCAGGCTGTTCGCGGACGATCTCCTCAACGGGCTTGTCGCTGCGCAGGGCGACAAAGACCGGTTGGCGAATCACGCCGGCGCCCGTCCATTCGGCAAACTCCACTTCGCCGACCAGTTGCGGCTTGACCCAGGTCGCGGTGCGGGCATCCGGCACCTTGCCGGCGACCGGTTGCTCCTTCTGCTGCAAGGCCTGCAGCTGTTGATGGATGGCGGTGATGCGGGCCTGGTTGAAGCCGGTACCGACCCGCCCGGCATAACGCAGCTCCTTGCCCGCTTCGTCATGTACCCCGAGCAGGAGGGAGCCAAACCCGCTGCGGCTGCCCTTGGGCGCGGTAAAGCCGATGATCACGAATTCCTGGCGCTGCTTGCATTTGAGTTTGATCCAGTCGGCGCTGCGGCGGGACACATAGGGGCTGCCGGCCCGCTTGCCGATGATGCCTTCCAGGGACATGGCACAGGCGCTGCGGAAGATGGATACATAATCCGCATCAAAGGTCTCGGAGAAACGCAGCAGCTCGCCCTGATGCTCTGCCAACACTTCCTGGAGGGCCCCGCGGCGGCCTTCCACGGCCTGTTGGCGCAAATCCTCGCCCTGCAAAAAGGGCGCATCGAACAGAAAGAGCAGCATCTGCCGGGTGCTCTTGGTATCAAAGGCATTCTGCAACGCCTGGAAGTCCGGCAGGCCGTCCTCGTTGAGCACCACCAGCTCACCGTCCAGCCAGCTGCTGGTCAGTTTGAGCTGGCCCAATTCCCGGACCTGTTCCGGCAGTTTCGCGCTCCAGTCGTGGCCGTTGCGGGTGAAGATGGTGACCTTGCCCTTGGCGTCGAAACGCACCATGACCCGATAGCCGTCATATTTGACTTCATAGAGCCAATCCCCTGCCGGCGGCTGGCTGGCGAGGGTGGCCAATTGCGGGGACAGGGTCTGGGGGAAGGCGCTCTTGCTGGCACTCTTGCTGGCACTTTTACCCGTGCCCTTGCCGCCCTTGGCCGCGGCAGGCCGCGGGTCCGTTTTGGTTTTACTCGGGGGCTTCGCCCTGGCGGTGCCGGCGGCCGGCTGCGTGCGCCCGGTCTTCTCATCGATGACCGCGCCCGATATGACGCTTTCGGGGCGCTCGCGGACCACGTCGTACTCGTCGGCGGGCCGCGCCGCCTGGTCCCGCTCCTTGATGAGCAACCACTGCTCCTTGTCGCTGTTACCAGGCAGCCGGGTGCGCACCAGGGTCCAGTCCCCGGACAGCTTCTCGCCGATCAGGGTGAACTTCAGCTTGCCCTCCTGATAGGCCTTGCTCGGGTCGCCGTGGGGCTGCCAGATGCCGTGATCCCAGACGATGACATCGCCCCCACCGTACTGGCCCTTGGGGATACTGCCTTCAAAGCTGCCATAACTGATGGGGTGATCTTCCACGTGCACGGCCAACCGCTTGTCCTTGGGGTCGAGGCTTGGTCCCTTGGGGACCGCCCAGCTCACCAGGGTGCCATCCAGCTCCAGCCGAAAATCGTAGTGCAGCCGCCGGGCGGCGTGTTTCTGGATGACAAAGCTCAAGGACCCCGCCGCTGCCCGCTTGCGCCGTGCGGTCTCGCCCGGCGGCTCACGGGTCTTTTCGAAGTCCCGTTTGCGGTTGTATTCGGTCAGCGGTCTGGCCATGGGCAATCCTCCGTCGATGATTCAAGGGCGATCAACCGGACTTCTTCTTGCGGGACGAACCGGAACTCGAGGCCTTGGACTCGCTGGCCTTGGCAGTCTTGCCACCCTTGCTGCCCTTGCCTCCGCCCAGGCTGCGTTTGAGCAGTTCGGTCAGGTCCACCACATCGGCGCTCTGGCGTTCTTCGTCCTGCCCGCCGGTCTCTACCGCCTGGATCTCGCCGGCGTTGGCCTTCTGCTCGACCAGCGCCATGATGTCTTCCTCGAAGGTATTGTGGTACTCGTCCGGCTCCCATTCGCCGGCCATGTCCTCCACCAGGCGCTTGGCCATATCCAGCTCCTTGGCGGTGGGTTTGGCCTCGGTCACACTGCTTTTCAGATCCAGATAGGCAATGCTGCGCACCTCCGAGGGCCAGCGCAGCATGATCAGCGCCAGGGCCGAGTCGAGCGGCATCAGCGCTGCCAGGCTCTGCTTGGTCCGCACGACCACATGGGCCAGGGCGACCTTGCCGGTGCTGATCAGCGTTTCCCGCAGCAAGGCGTATACCTTCTCCCCGCGCTTGTCGGGTGCCAGGAAATAGGGCTTGGAAATATGCAGCAGCGGAATATCCGCGCTGTCGATAAAGGAAAAGATGTCGATCGTCTGGGTGGCTTCCGGCAGCGCCGCCTTGATCTCGTCGTCACTGATGACCACGTAGCTGCCCTTCTCGAATTGCACCCCCTTGACGATATGCTCGCTGGCCACTTCCTTGCCGGTGACCTTGTTGACCCGCTTGTACCCCACCGGGTCCATGGTGCGCTCGTCCAGCCAGTCGAAATCGACGCCGCTGGCGCTGGTGGCGGAGACCAGCGACACCGGAATATGTACCAGACCAAAACTGATTGCGCCCTTCCAGATTGCCCGTGCCATGACTCACTGCTCCCGACGACTGTTAACGGATGACCCGACGGCTGCGGCAAAAGTTCAGGTCCCGGCGCGCCAGGCGCGACCACTGGAGCGGGAGCGAAAAAACAATGAACCACCCCCCGCCCATCAAGGGTCTGTACCTGTATAGGCGGCGGCGATAGCCGCGCCGGAGGCAACGGGAGGACGATTCATGCGGCATAAACAGCGATTTCTCATCAGCTATATTCTTGATAATCAACCGACCAGCATGGAGGTGGAATGTACGGGGGATCATCTTACCCCCGAGCAGGCCCGAGCCCATGTCGAAGCCCGCCATGACAGTACCGCCTCGGATCAGATCACTGACATCCAGGTCACGCCCATCCTGCATCCCGATTCCGAGCCCGGCCATAACTACCAACCCTGATACCGTCAGCGACCAGGAGATTCCCTATGCGAGCTCTCACCTACCATGGCAGCCATGACGTCCGCGTTGAAACCGTACCGGATCCGACCATTCTCGAAGACGACGACATCATCCTGAAGGTGACCTCGACCGCCATCTGCGGCTCGGACCTGCACCTGTACCGCGGCTCGATTCCCCGGGTGAAACACGGCGACATCTTTGGCCACGAGTTCCTCGGCGAAGTGGTGGAAGCCGGCCCGGCGGTGACTGCGGTCGCCAAGGGCGACAAGGTCATCGTGCCCTTCGTCATCGCCTGCGGTGATTGCTTCTTCTGCAATATGGACCTGCATGCCGCCTGCGAAACCACCAACCCCGATCGCGGCGCCATCCTCAACAAGAAGCAGATTCCGCCGGGGGCGGCGCTGTTCGGCTACAGCCATCTGTACGGTGGCGTACCCGGCGGCCAGGCCGAGTATGTGCGAGTGCCCAAGGCCAATGCCGGGCCTTTCAAATACCCTGCGGAACTGGATGACGAAAAAGTGCTCTTCCTCACCGACATCCTGCCTACCGGCTACCAGGCGGTGGTCAACGCCGGGGTGAAGCCGGGCAGCAGCCTGGCTATCTACGGCGCTGGCCCGGTCGGTCTGATGGCCGCCGCCTGCGCGCGCATGCTCGGCGCCGAGCAGATCTTCATGGTCGATCACCACGCCTATCGCCTGGAGTTCGCCCGGCAGACCTACGGGGTGATCCCGATCAACTTCAACGAGTACGACGACCCGGCCGCCGCCATCATCGAAAACACCGCTGGCCTGCGCGGGGTGGACGCGGTGATCGACGCGGTGGGTTTCGAAGCCAAGGGCAGCACGACCGAGACAGTACTCAAGACCCTAAAGCTCGAGGGCAGCAGTGGCAAGGCGCTACGCCAGAGTATTGCCGCGGTGCGCCGTGGCGGCACCGTGAGCGTGCCCGGCGTCTATGCCGGCTTCATTCATGGATTTCTGTTTGGCGACGCCTTCGACAAGGGGCTGACCTTCAAGATGGGGCAGACCCACGTGCATGCCGTGTTGCCAAAACTGCTCGACCACATCGTGCAGGGCGACCTGCACCCCGACATCATCATCAGCCATCGCATGAGCCTGGAGCAGGCGGCAGAAGGCTACCGGATGTTCGACCGCAAGGAGCAGGAGTGCCGCAAGGTCATCCTGCGCCCCTAACGCAACGGGAGAGCCACCATGCCACAGGGCGACAAAGACAAGTACACCGACAAGCAGGAGCGCAAGGCGGAACATATCGAGAAGAGTTACGAACGCAAGGGGGTGCCGAAGGAGGAGGCAGAATCCCGCGCTTGGGCTACGGTCAACAAGCAGTCCGGCGGGGGCAACCGCAGTGGCGGCTCGGGACAGAAGAAATCCGAGAAGGCCAAGGCGGCTGACCGCAGCGACTCGGCAAAACAGGCCGCTGCCACGCGCAAGGCGGGCTCGCGCTCCGCCTCGCTGGAAGACCAGACCAAGCAGCAACTGCTGGACAAGGCGCGGGCCAAGAACATCAAGGGCCGCTCCACCATGCGCAAGCAGGAGCTGGTTTCTGCGCTGCGCAAGACCAACTGACGAGGCTGGTATGAATCGACTATTACGCGAACTGACCCACAAACCGGCCACCACCAATGTCACCGCCATGGAAAAGTGGCTGTCCATTGGCGGTGGTCTGCTGCTCATCGGTAAAGGGCTGACCCGCCCCGGCCCGATGCGGCTGATCAACCTGGCCCTGGGCGCCGCCGCCGTGTACCGCGGCGCCCGCGGCTACAGCCCGACCAAGCAGCGTCTGCGCAAGGTGCGCGCCCAGCGTATTACCCCGCCTTCCCTGCCGCCACGCTGAGCAGGAACGGCAAAGTAGTCCGACGAGCGAGGCAAGAATGTCCAACAAAGTCCAGTCGCCGGATAAAACAGGCGTTGTCATACTGCTGACCGATGGCCCGGGGTCGGCCCACGAGACCCAGGTACGTAGTCACCTCGCCGGCCAGTTGGCCGGCCTGTTGAACCTGCCCTTCAGAGGTGTTCGCACCGGCCAGTCGCTGGATGATCCCAGCTTGTATGCCATTCCCGATACCACCCTGGTCGCCCCCCAGTCGGGCATCCAGACGGAGCAGGATTTCTTTGGCGGCCTGGTCGCCTTTCCCTTCATGGCCAGCAAAGCCATCTCCCATCCTCTGATCGGCCCTGAGGCCCGCGCGCCAGTCGGTTGGACTGAGCAGTTCATGCAACTGGCCGGCGATGCGGTGCTGCCCGGTTTCAGTGCCTTCACGCTGGACGATGCACGGCGCGCTGGCGAGCGGCTGCTGCAACAGGGTCCGGTTCGGGGTAAGCAAGTGATGGCCAGGGCTGGGCGGGGCCAGCAGGTCATCCGCACCCTGGCTGAGCTGGACGCCTGGCTGACCGGCCTGGATGCGACGGCAGTAGACCAGGAAGGCCTTGTGCTGGAACGGAACCTCAATGACGTTCGCACCTATAGCGTCGGGCAGGTCCGGGTCGGCGGGCAGGTCGCCAGCTACTTCGGCCAGCAGCAGCTGACCACCGCCAATGATGGCGCTGCGGTCTACGGCGGATCGGATCTATGGCTGGTGCGCGGCGACTATGACGCCCTGTTGCAACAGATAACCGACCCCCTGACCGGTCAACTCATCGATCAGGCCCGCCGCTACGAGCAGGCGGCCGAGCAGGCCTTTCCCGGCTTTCTTGCCTCCCGACGCAACTACGATGTCGCCGTGGGGCGGGATTCAGCGGGCCGGCAGTGCACTGGCGTGCTGGAACAGTCCTGGCGTATCGGCGGGGCCAGCAGCGCGGAAATTCACGGCCTGGTGGCGCTGGCCGCCGACCCGTCGCTGCAACGTCTATGTGCCTCCAGCTGGGAGGCCTACGGCGCAGCACCGGATATCCCCGTAGGTGTCACGGTACTCTATCAGGGCGATGCGCCAGCCACCGGCCCCATCACCATTGGCGTAAGGATAAATACATGGCAGCAACCAGTGAAACTATCGAACTGACTGTAGAAGGCGAGCAGATCGCCGGTACCTTGCTCACCCTCCAGGAGCGGATGCCCGGCATTCTTTTCGTGCACGGCTGGGGCGGCAGCCAGACGCGGGACATGATGCGGGCCAAGGGCATAGCCGGCCTGGGCTGCGTATGCCTGACCTTCGACCTGCGCGGCCATGAAAAGACCCGGGTGCAGCAACAGACGGTCACCCGCGGCCATAACCTGGAAGATATCCTGGTGGCCTACGACCGCCTGGTGGCCCACCCCGCTGTCGACCCCAGCCGTATTGCCGTAATCGGCACCAGCTATGGGGGCTACCTGGCGGCCATCTTGACTACCCTGCGCCCGGTCCGCTGGCTGGCGATGCGAGTGCCGGCACTGTATTGGGACGAGCAGTGGAATCTGCCCAAGCAGCAGCTCGACCGCGATCAGCTGATGCGCTACCGGCAGAGCCTGCTCGGCCCGCTGGACAATCGCGCCCTCGGCGCCTGTGCCACCTTCGAGGGGGATGTGCTGATCGTCGAGTCCGAGCACGACGAGCATGTGCCCCACGAAACCATCATGAGTTACCGCTCGTCCTGCCGCAAAGCCCATTCAATGACCCACCGCATCATCGACGGCGCCGACCATGGGTTATCCAGTGAACGCTGTCAGCAGGCCTATACCAGTATCCTCACCAGCTGGATTACCGAAATGATCATTGGCGATCGGGTCGGCCATCTGACATGACAACGTGCTTCTCCGGTGAGATCCGCGATTTAGGTTGAACCTTACGGACCGAGAATTCATCTATTTAATACATACCCAAGTAGCAGAGGTGACATCATGGATAAAACTCAAAAACCGACGCATATGAATCTACTGGCCTGCGCTGTCATGTCAGTGGCCCTGGGTTGCACCACCCTTGCCGTCCAGGCTCAGGACGCACCCGCCAATATCGATCGCTCCACCCAGACCTCCGGGCCGACCGGCACGCCCGAGACTACTGGCGATGGTGGTAGCGCCGACACTACCGGCGCGATTCGCGATCAGGAAGTGGACGGTGGCATGGCCGGCATGAATAACGCCGAAGGCACCGTTGATGCCGAAGAATTCCTGGAGGAAGCCTCGGCCAAGGGCGTGGCGGAAATCGAAACCGCACGCCTGGCGCTGGAGCAGGCGACCTCGGAGAAGGTCAAGGAATTCGCCAACATGATGATCAAGGATCATGCGGCAGCCAACGAAAAGATGGCTGAGCTGGCGGCGTCCAAGAACCTGGAAATCTCCGATGAGGCGACCCTCATGGACAAGGCCAAGGCGATGATCCTGGATGCACGTGATGGTGAATCCTTCGATGCGGCCTACGCCAATAACCAGGTCGTAGCCCATGAGCAAACCATCGAGTTGTTTGAACGGGCTGCCCGCTCGGAAGAC
Organism: Pseudomonas saudimassiliensis; assembly: GCF_000939975.1. Taxonomy (GTDB): domain Bacteria; phylum Pseudomonadota; class Gammaproteobacteria; order Pseudomonadales; family Pseudomonadaceae; genus Halopseudomonas; species Halopseudomonas saudimassiliensis. The sequence goes on from NZ_LK391969.1 coordinate 681,560, forward strand.
GCCGAAATTGCCGCCTTTGCCAAGAAAACCCTGCCCAAGCTCAAGGAACACCTGAAAGGGGCCCAGGCGCTGGTTGAAGCCACCCCCGAAGACTGATTCTGATCGGTCAACACGGGCCCGGCATATGCCGGGCCTTTTTGTTTGCGTTGGAATACCGGACGGCCACAGGGCCCTACAACGCCAAGAATCGGGTCCCGATCAACTGGCAGCCGCCGGCGTAGCTGGCTCGAAGCTGTCCGCCTGCGCCATGGACCACATGCGGCAATAGAACTCCCCTTCCACCTCACCGCTGAGCAGGGCGCCCGGCTTGAGGTAGACATGCATCTGGGAGTACAACTTGATCTCGGTGGCAGACAGCCGGTGTACGAGAAAATGCGGCTCCAGCTGGGAGGGATGGGACAAGCCAGCTGCCGCCAGCATTTCCGCCAGGGCGACCATGGTGTTGCGATGGAAATGGTAGACGCGCTGCGCCTTGTCCGGCACCACCAGGGCGCGCTGGCGCAGCGGGTCCTGGGTAGCCACCCCGGTCGGGCAGCGATTGGTATGGCAGGTACGGGACTGAATACAACCCACCGCAAACATGAAGCCCCGCGCGGAGTTAACCCAGTCCGCGCCGATCGCCAGGACCGAGGCAATATCGAAGGCGCTGATGATCTTGCCGCTGGCACCGATGCGCACCTGGTCGCGCAGCCCGACCCCGACCAGGGTGTTATGCACGAACATCACCCCCTCGCGCAGGGGCACACCCAGATGGTTGGTAAACTCCAGCGGCGCCGCCCCGGTGCCGCCTTCCTTGCCGTCAACCACAATGAAGTCCGGCACTATGCCGGTCGTCAGCATTGCCTTGGCAATGGCCATGAATTCCCAGGGGTGACCCAGGCAGAGCTTGAAGCCGACCGGCTTGCCCTCCGCCAGGTCGCGCAAGCGCTGGAGAAACTGCAGTAGTTCGACAGGCGTGGAAAAGGTCGCGTGCCGCGCGGGCGAGATGCAGTCCTGATCCTGGGGGATGCCGCGGGTGGCGGCAATCTCCGCGCTGATCTTGTGCTTGGGCAAAATGCCCCCGTGCCCCGGCTTGGCGCCCTGGCTCAACTTGAGTTCGATCATCTTTACCTCAGGCCGGCGCGCTTGCGTGGCGAAGCGCTCGGGGTCGAAGGCGCCGTTCTCATCACGGCAGCCGAAGTAGCCGCTGCCCAGCTCCCAGATCAGATCGCCGCCGTGCTCCAGGTGGTACGGGCTGATACTCCCCTCCCCGGTGTCATGGGCGAAATTGCCGAGTTTGGCGCCCTTGTTGAGGGCGAGAATCGCATTGGCACTCAGGGAGCCGAAACTCATCGCGGAGATATTCAGCACCGAGGCCGAATACGGCTGTCGGCACTGGCTATTGCCAACGGTGACGCGAAACTCGTCCGGATTGCCATGCACCACCGGCAACATCGAATGGCTGATGAACTCGTACCCGGTCAGGTTGACGTCCTTCAGGGTGCCGAAGGGCGTGTCCGCCGTCTCGTTCTTGGATCGTGCGTAGACCAGCGACCGCTGCGCCCGGGAAAAGGGCAACTGCTCGTTATCACTTTCAATCAGGTATTGGCGAATTTCCGGACGGATACTTTCGACGAGGTAGCGAATGTTGCCGAGGATGGGATAATTGCGCCGCACAGCATGGTTGTGTTGCAGCAGATCGACTACCCCCACCAGGGTCAGCGCACCGGTAAGCAGGGTAAACGGCCACAACCATGGGGTACTGGGGAGCAATGGCAGGCTGAGTGCGGTAAACAGGACGCACAGGGCGAAGAAGGTATAGCGACCAAACAAGGGCAATTTCATTCCGGCTTCCGATAACAAATTTGCTATCGAGTCTAGCAGGCCCCGGAACGAAAAAACCCTCGCATCTCTCGATGCGAGGGTTTCGGATATGGCGCAGCGGACGGGACTCGAACCCGCGACCCCCGGCGTGACAGGCCGGTATTCTAACCAACTGAACTACCGCTGCGCGTTACCTCGAGTGGTGGGTGATGACGGGATCGAACCGCCGACCCTCTGCTTGTAAGGCAGATGCTCTCCCAGCTGAGCTAATCACCCATTTGCTCTCGAAGTGGGGCGCATTCTAGGCAGGTTTACCCCGTCTGGCAATACCTTTTGTGAAATAAATCCCGCTTTCTTTCAATATGTTATGCGGCCGTCCGGCGGGACTGGCTGAAAACTGCCCCACGCGCAATAATGGCCGCCCTGCCAACTCCCCTTTTCATATACACGCACCATCACAAGGAATGCCCATGTGGTTTCGTAACCTATTGCTCTACCGTTTCAGCCAGTCTGTACCCTTTACCGAAGCAGAATTGCTTGCCGCCCTTGAGCAGCGCCCCGCCCGCCCCTGCGCCAGCCAGGAAACCCACACCCTGGGTTGGACCACGCCCTTCGGTCGCCACTCGGATAACCTGCTGCAGGTAGCCGATGGTTATTGGTTGGTGGCGCTGCGCAAGGAAGAGCGCATTCTGCCCAGCAGCGTGGTGAAGGACGCCCTGGCCGAGAAGGTGGAAGAAATCGAAGCCCGCGATGCCCGCAAGGTCTACAAGAAGGAACGCGATACCCTCAAGGACGAGATCGTCATGTCCCTGCTGCCCCGCGCCTTCACCCGCACCCAGACCACGCTGGCCTGCATTGCGCCCCAGGAAGGCTGGATCGCGGTGGATACCTCCAGCGCGAAACGGGCCGAAGACCTGCTCAGCCTGTTGCGCGAAGGCACCGGCAGCCTGCCGGTACGCCCGATGAACGTGAAGATGGCGCCCGCTGCCTGCATGACCGATTGGGTCAAGACCGGCCAGGCGCCAGAAGGCCTGCTGATATCCGACGAATGCGAGCTGCGTGATACCGGCGAAGACGGCGGTGTTATCCGCTGCAAGCGTCAGGACCTATCCAGCGACGAGATCCAGCAACACCTGACCGTCGGCAAGCAGGTCAGCCAGCTGGCGTTGCACTGGCACGACAAGCTGTCCTTTACGCTCGACGACAAGCTCGCGGTCAAACGGCTGCGCTTTGAGGAACTGCTGCGCGATGAAGCTGATGATCAGGGTGGTGACGACATGGCCGGCCAACTCGATGCCAGCTTTGTCATCATGTCCCGCACCCTGTCGGAGCTGTTGCCAGCGCTGACCGCTGCGCTGGGTGGCGAGGATATTCCCCAGGGAATCTGACCGGAACCCATGGTCTACGGGGCTTGGGCAAGCTATCCACAAAACCTGTGGAAAACTCTGTGGATAGCCTGCCTAAAACTCGTCCCGCAGCAAGTAATACGTGGCTGCGAGTTAAAATGATCAAAATATGACCAATAGAATTTGCTATTTAAATCAATAAGTTACGAACAAGCGAGATATTTCAGATAGTTATACGTGAGTCTTGCCCACCGCTGTCCGTGGAGCCCTTCAGCTGTGCACAATGTCAAGCGTCATTATCTGAAAATTGCCGAAAAAACCTGCTTAAATAACCCGCCGCGCTATTGACGCGCTTGCGGAAATACGTCGTTCCCGCAGGGGCATCCCTGCCCGCTTTCTCCGCTCAGCGCCCTGGTTTCCAGCCACGCTTTCCTACATCCGATCGCGCGGTGACCATGCTTGGACACCGGATTGGCAGGGCGAAGGCCCGGTTACTCTTCCTGCAACCGCTCTAGCCAGGCGCGGGCCTCCCGGCCGGATTCGGTGTGGGGGTAGTAACGGGCGACGTAATCCATGCGCTGTCGACCACCTTCGCGGTCACCGGCTTCAGCGGCCGTGAGCGCCAACCGGTATTCAGCCGCGGCCATGCCTTCCAGCAATTCGTGCAGGCGCGGCGCGATCTCGGTGCGATAGTCGGAGTCGGGGAAGCGTCGGACGAAGTCCGCGAACTGCGCATGGAGTTTGCGGCCTTCCTTCAGCCGCAGCACATCATCCTCGGCGGCCATCTCGAAGCGGGCGTATTGCGCCAGCGTCAGCAAGTAGGCGGAGTAATCCGGATGCGGAGGCTCCACATGCCGCTGCTGGTAATCCTCGAGCAGGGCTTCCACCGCCTTCACCTCCCCTTGTTGCAGGCACACATAGGCCGCCTGCTGGTCCAGCTCCGGCACCGGGTGCTTGCGCAGGTCCGCCACCAGCTTGGTGTCGCAGCGGCCCATGCTGATCTTGGCCCGGGCATCGATCAGTCCCTCTTCACTGCGTTGCGGCGAGCCGGTGCTGGCGCACCCCACCAGCCCCACCGACAACCACAGCACTGCTAATAAACGCATCGAATATCCTCTGCCATCTTGGTCTTGTTCGTTCATTGCAACTGCGCGCGCCAAGTCACCCAGCCTTCGGCGTTCGGCCGGCCGAGCAGACCAAGCCCCTCGGCCAGCATGGGTTCGGCGTCCGCTCGCGCCTGCAGCTGCACATTGAGCTTCATTGCCTGGCCCGGGCGCCAGCGCGCATCGCCCATGAGCCCCAGCGGGCCGCCCTGATCCTGCAGGTCCAGGGTCAGCCAGCCCTCGGCCGCTCCCAGTGTCGCGGTGAGGTGTCCGAAGGGCAGCGCCTGGGGCAAACCGCCTGCCGCATCCTGCCACACCAGCCGGCCGCTGGCTGCCACTACCGACTCGAAATCTTCCAATGCCAGTTCGGGCACGTCGAGCAGCCAGGCCCCGCGCAGCACGAAGGGCGCGTTATTGATGGCCGCCATGCTCGCTGCATCCAGGGTGCCGTTGATCGCGCTAAGCGTCAACGAGCCGAGACCGGCGGTCAACTCTGCCTCGACCTTGCCGTTGCGTGGCTGCCAGAGCAGGTCAAGACCGATCTTGCCCCGCAGCAGATGTGACGGCAGCCAATCCCATACGAGCCGGCCCTGGTCCACGCCGTCCACTTCCATTCGCGCTACCTGCCCGGACCACAGAGTACCGGTCAATCCATGCAGGGTCACGGCGGCGGGCAGTTGCCCTTCCAGCCGTTTCCAGACGAAGGCCGCGGGCAGGTTCCACAGCAGGGTTACCAGATAAAGCGCCAGGGCGCAGGCCAGCAGGGCCTTGATATTCCATCGCTTGGTCATTGGCGCGGCTCCACCAGCACCCGCGCCGATACCACACCAGGCGCTGTACCTGCGTCCACCGCGAGCTGGCTGATCTGCAGCCCATGGCGCTGCTCGAGTTCGGCCAACCAGCGCAGCAGCCCATCAAAGCTGGTCTCATTGAACCACAGGCGCGCGCCCTGCCCTTCGGGTTGCACCCGCTCCAGTGACTCGCGCAGACCAGCGGCCCGGGCTGACACCTCCACCAGGGTCAATACCGACCCGCCGGCCGCTGCGCCATTACTCGCGCTGCCCTGCTGGGCGGCCCGGCGCTTGACCTGGCTGGCGACCTGCTCCATCCAGCTGAGATCCGCCGTCAGGGCGCTGATATCCGCGCGCAGTTGCTCGCGCTTCTGCGCCAGCGGCTCCCAGATCATCAACCAGAGCACCACCAGCACCAACAGCATCGCGCCGCCGGCCAGTACGATGCGTTCCCGCGGGGCCAGCCCCGCCCACCAGGCGCTCATAATTCACCTCGCTGCACGCGTAGCCGCGCCGTTACCCCATCAGCGCCGGAATCGGCACCCTGAAGGGTTTCACTCAACCCCGCCCCGGCCGCCAGCTGGCTGCGTATGCCTTCCAGCTCAGCGAAAGACGGCAGCTGCAGCTCCAGCTCGACTTCGGTGGGTGTCGCGCGGAACTGGCGGATGCGGCCGGTTTCACCCTCGCCGACCACGGCCAGTACGTCATACAACAAGCTACCGGTGCCATTCAGGGACGAGGTTCCAGCCTCGCCGGCCAGGGCTTGCTGAAACTGGGTAACCGGGTCGACCCGACGACTGTTCGGCAAGGTGCGGTCAAACAGTTGATCAATCTCGGTCAGCAGCCGCTCCCGCTCGCCAGACAGAATGGCGCCTTCCAATGCCAGTTGACCGACCAATACCACCAGCAACACACCGGCGGCGACCATCACCGGGCGTAACTTGCGCCAGGGCGGCGTGGCCATGCCATTGGCGTAGGGGCCGACCAGGAGGTTCAGCGCCCGGGCAGGCTGTTGGCAACGCGCCAGGGCGGCCTCCAGGGTGGCTGGCCGTGCCAATGGGCGCACCTCGCAGTCGGCCTCGCTGAGCCCCAGTTCCGCCAGCTGATAGCCACTGAGCTCGAGCACTCGCTGCGTCTCATCAAGCTGTGCCAGCCGCTGCTTGAGCCAGAAGCCGAGCATGCCCGTTTCGACCAGCACCGGTTCCTGATCGACGCTGGTGATCAGGGCCTGGTCAGCCGCGGCTGGCCAGGGTGACGGCTGCACACTCAGTCCTGCCTCCGGCAGCATGTCGTCATGCAGGCTGGCCTGGGGTAACAATGCCTCCAGGCGCCAGCCAGCGTCCTGGCAGTGCTCGATCCAGGCCGCCATATGGCACTGCTCGGTAACCGCGGCGGCAAAGCGGCCATCGGCCCTGGGTGGGCCGGCTACCAGATGCAGCTCTTCCAGTTCCTGGCCCAGTTGGTCTTCCAGGGCAAAGGGCAGCGCAGCGCGCGCCGCCGCGGCCCGGCGTACCGGAATGGCCACGCGGTACAGATTCACTGCGGTGGCCGGTGCCAGCGCCCGCAGCCGCTCGGCCGGGAACCGGCTGCGCAGCTGTGCCAGGCTGTCCTGACCCGACTCCTCCAGCCGACCGTCCCGGCCGGTACGCCACCAATGCAGGTCCGCCGGACCCGGCGTATCGGGTAATAGCACTATCAGCATGTTGTCATCCGTTCATGGCTCGCAGGCCGTCTGTTCTCTGAGAACCACTTTTCCATTAGGTGCATCCAGTAAGGTGCATTGATAAAACCGCCGCTCGCCAAACTCCGCCATGATCTGCAAACGCATGTACCAGGGCGCATTGTCCCCGGCGGCGCGATCCGCGAAGACCTCTTGCATCAGCTCATGGCTGCGCTCGATATCGATTGGGCTGGCCGCGCCGGGATAGGCCGTTACCCAGGGCGCCAATGCCTGCCAGGCTTCGGCCGTCATGCCAGTGACGCTGTTGAGTTCCGACGCCACCACCATGGGCCGGTTGCCCGAGACCCGGGCTGGTACCTCAAGCCGGTAGGCCGGGTCATCGGTCTCCGGATTCATCCAGTCACTCACGGCCATCGCCAACTGGGCGCCCGGCGGCATCCGCGCCCCGGTCAGTTGACCGACCTGGTCCACCAGCCGGGCAAAATACGCCTGCTCGGTCTCGTCGGCGCCGGCCAGCGCGTTGAGGTTATAGCGACAGCGCATATCATCCAGCGTTGCCTCCAGCCGTACGCCATCCACCTCGAACGGCAGCACCGGCGACCGGCAGGTTTCCCACAGCAGATCCTGGGGCCCCTTGGCCCGTTCCAACAGCTGCAACACCATGTTCTCCGCACCCAGCGCAACCTGGCGCGAGAAGTCCCGCTCGAATACCGCCGAGGTCCGGCGTATATCCGCCTGGCCGCGCATCGCCATCCCCACCGCCGCGACGACCGCCAGGGCCATGACCAGCAGCGCGGTAATCAGCGCTACACCCTGCTGCTGCCGACGCAACGTCATAGACCCACCGCCATCATGCGGCGAATCTCACCCAGACCGGGTAGATCGAGTACCACTTCCACCGCCACCGGCAGACCGCTTGCCTCTGGATCGGCGTCCGGCAATGGCCAGGCCTCGACCCGCTCCAACCCGGACGGCGTGCGGACAATGAACACAAAGGCGCTGTTGGCCCCCAGCAGGCGCTGCTCGTCTGCCAGTTTCGCAAAGGGACGGATGCGCATGCTGCTGGTATCCACGACATCCACCCCGGGCCAGAGGCGACGCTCCAGCCCGCGGTCGGTGATCTGCCAGGCCGTACGCCGCAGCCGCTGCTCGCCGCCGGCGCCGGCCCGGACCAGTTCCAGCAGGTGCTCATCCGCGCCGGGCCGCAGGCGCAGCGGTGGTAACGGATCGCCGAACTCATCCCGCACGGTGACATCCACCACCTGGGCCAGGTCCCGCTCGAGGACACTCAAGGTGACCTGCAGATCCGCCAACTGCTGCCCCTGCTCCCGGGTAATGAAATCCGCACTCAGCACGGCGCGCAGCCCCTGGTAGGCCACCACGCTCATCACCGCGAACACCGCCATGGCGATGAGCATTTCCAGCAGGGTGAAACCGGACTGCCGGCCGTTCACCAAGCGCCTCATGGCAACATGAACCCGCTGGCCGTGGCGCGCTGGGCATCTTCACCCCGGTCCGCCAGCCACAGTCGCACGTCCACCCGCTTGACCGCCGGCAGTGGAAAGGGCGATGTGGCCGTGTAATCGCTCATCTCTACCGCAAAGCCGAAGCGATAAGACCCCATGGTCACTTCACCGGTGCGCCCGCCTTCTGCAATGGCGCGCATGCCGGTCTGGTATTCCGTCAGCAGGTTCTGCCCCGCCCAGTGCGCCAGGGTGCGCTCCTGCAGATAGGCGGTGTTGCGCGCGTGGTCGGCACCGGTCTTGACCAGGGCCGCCAGCGCAACCGCCAGAATGGTCAGCGCTACCAGCACCTCGAGCAGGGTGAATCCGGCTTCGCCTTTAGTTTTGCTGGGGAATGGCATCCAGCACCTCGACGCGGCCTTCCAGGCCCACTCTCATATGACGGACCAGATCCTTGCCGGGCACCCGCAGGGTGATCAGCGCCGGGGTCATCTCACCGGTATTGCCCAGGCGGATATGCGGCTCCCAACCCCGGGTTTGCGGCAGCGGTGTACGCTCTCCATCCACTTCCAGTTCCAGCTCGATCAGTCCTTGCTCGAACTGGCGTGGTCCCAGTTGCGGATCGACCAGGGGCCGCCATTCCCGGGTGCTGTCATCCAGCATCACCAGCTCGAGAAAACTGTAGCCATCGCGGCGCAAGCCCAAGGCGCGGTCCGACTGGCCGGTGATCAGCAACTCATCCCGGGCCAGACTCAGGGTCGCGGCCAGCCGCTCGGTCTCCGAGCGCAACTGGCGCTCGGCGCCATCACCGATGGACAGACTGGCCAGCCCCGCCACGATACCGATCAACACCAGCACGACCAGCAGCTCCATCAGTGTGAAGCCGTGCTGGGCTTGGTGTGGCGACCCGGCGAGTGTCTTCAAGCCTATCTCCCCCGCTCGCCCTCGGGCTGTTCCACGTTCCAGTTGCCGATATCGGCATTGGCATCGGTGCCGCCCGGGCGGCCATCGGCGCCCAGACTGTAGAGGTCGTATTCCCGGTTATCCCGCCCCGGGCGCAGGTACTGGTATTCATTGCCCCAGGGGTCGGTCTGCAGGCGATCGATATAGCCACCGGCACGCCAGTTCCGGGCGGTATCGTTGCCGCTCGGCCGTTCTACCAGGGCGCGTAGCCCCTGCTCGGTGGTCGGATAGTTGAAATTGTCCAGCCGGTACAGGTTCAGTGCGCTTTCCATGGCGCGGATGTCGTTCTGCACCTTGGTGATCCGCGCCTGATCGGGCCGGTCCATGACCCGCGGGACCACCACAGCGGCGAGGATGCCGAGAATGACCACCACCACCATGACCTCGATCAAGGTGAAACCGCGTTGTGCAAGGGATGCTTTTCGTACTGTAGGCATATCAATTGACCAGTTGGTTGAGTTCAAAGATGGGCAACAGGATGGCCAGTACGATAATCAGTACCACGCCCCCCATTGCCAGGATCAGCAAGGGTTCGAACACACCCATGACCATGGCGATGCGTGCTTCGAGTTCCCGTTCCTGGGTTTCCGCGGCACGTTCGAGCATCTTGTCCAGGGTGCCGCTGCTTTCGCCACTCTTGATCAGGCTTAGGGTCATCGGCGGGAAGTAGCCGCTGCGCTCGAGCGAATGCCCTACCCCGGCGCCTTCACGGACCCGCTTGGCCGCGTCACTGACCGCGTCGCGCATGGGCGTGTTGCTGATGACGCTGGCGCTCATGTTCAGTGCCTCCAGCAGCGGCACGCCACTGCCAGCCAGGATGTTCAAGGTGCGAGCAAAACGGGCAGTATTCAGCCCGCGGATCAGTCGCCCGATCAGCGGCAGCCGGAGCAGGCCCTGGTCCCAGCGATAGCGCGCCGCTGGACGTTTGAGTATTTGGCGGGTCAGGGTGATTCCGCCGACGATCACCAGCACCATGAGCCAGCCCCAGTGCCGTACCGCGTCGCTGGTGGCGATCAGTGCCCGGGTCAGGGTGGGCAATTGCTGGTTCATGCCGGCAAACACCTGCACCACCTCCGGCACCACGTACGCCAGCAGGGCCACCACCACGAGCAGCGCCACTACCGTGAGAATCGCCGGGTAGAACATGGCGAGCTGGATCTTCTGCCGCATGGCGTTCTGCGCCTCGACGTTATCTGCCAGCCGCTCTAGCACCACATCCATGCGCCCGGCCTGCTCGCCCGCGGCGATGGTCGTGCGGTAGATGGCGGGGAATACCGAGGGGAATTCGCCCATGGCATGGGCCAGCGGCAGACCTTCCATCACCCGGGTGCGCACGGCCGCCAGGGTGGCCTTGACCTTGGGCGACTCGCTCTGCCGGGCCACGGTACCGAGCACCTCCTCGATCGGCATGCCGGCCCGCGCCAGGGTTGCCATCTGGCGGGTTGCCAGGGACAACTCCAGGGGCTTGATCCGGCGCTGCATCAACGGCATGCGCAGCAACGACGACTTTTCGGCCACCTCATTGACCGACATGGGCATCAGACCCTGCTCACGCAGGCGCCCACGTACCTGCCGGGAGGAATCGCCCTCCTCCACCCCCTTGCGGGTCCGCCCGGCCTGGTCCAGCGCGACGTATTCGAAAGCCGGCATGCTCAGTCCTCCCGGGTGACGCGCAGTACTTCTTCCAGCGTGGTGTCGCCGGCCAGCACGCGGCGCAGGCCATCCTGGCGGATGCCCATCTGTGCCAGCCGCGCATGGCGCACCATGGCCTGCTCGCTGGCACCGTCATGGATCAGGCTACGCAGCGTGTCGTCAATCTCGATCAATTCATAGATGCCGGTCCGCCCCCGGTAGCCGCCCCCATTGCATAGCGGGCAACCCACCGGACTGTACAGGGTCGGCGCGGCCGCAGGTTCGACGCCCAGCAGACGGCACTCACTGGGGGTGGCCGTGTGGGGTTTGCGACAGTCGGGGCACAGGGTGCGCACCAGCCGCTGGGCCAGCACGCCATTGAGCGTGGAGGACAACAGGAAAGGCTCGATGCCCATGTCCCGCAGTCGGGTGATCGCCCCGACGGCGGTATTGGTGTGCAGCGTAGAGAACACCAGGTGACCGGTAAGGCTCGCCTGGATGGCAATCTGCACCGTCTCCACGTCACGGATCTCACCCACCATGACCACGTCCGGATCCTGGCGCAGGATTGCGCGCAGGCCGCGGGCGAAGGTCATGTCGACCTTGGTGTTGATCTGGGTCTGGCCGATACCGTCGAGGTAATACTCGATCGGGTCTTCCACCGTCAGGATATTGCGGCTGCGGTCATTCAGGCGCATCAGTGCCGAATACAAGGTAGTGGTCTTGCCCGAGCCGGTGGGCCCGGTCACCAGCACGATACCGTGGGGCCGGCTGATCACCCGCTCCATCGCCTGATAATGCTCGTCACACATGCCCAGGTGGCGCAGTTCCAACCGCCCCGCCTGCTTGTCCAGCAAGCGCAGCACCACCCGTTCGCCATGCCCGGATGGCAGCGTCGATACCCGCACATCCACCGCCCGGCCGACCAGGCGCAAGCCAATCCGGCCGTCCTGGGGCAGGCGTTTTTCGGCGATATCCAGCTTGGCCATCACCTTGATCCGCGACACGATGACCGGCGCCAGTGCCCGGGGCGGCTCCAGTACCTCGCGCAGCACTCCATCGACGCGCAGGCGGATCGACAGGCGATTCTCGAAGGGCTCGATATGAATATCCGAGGCGTTCTCCTTCACCGCCTCCGACAGCAACGCGTTGATCAGGCGGATGATCGGCGCCTCGTCCTGGGATTCGAGCAGGTCCTCCGGCTCGGCCAGGGATTGGGCCACCGACATCAGGTCGGCGTCTTCGCCCAGACCTTCGACAAACTGCATGGCATCGTTGGCCGAGCGCTCGTAGCGATCACGCAGGCGCGCCGCGAAGGCGTCATCATCCAGCACGATCGGCCGCAGCGGGTGGCCGGCCAGCCGGCGCAGTTCCAACAGCGCCTGGGGATCGCAGTCGGCGCGAACATAGACATCCAGCTGCCGGTCGCGCAATTGGCCGGGCAGCACGCCGAACCGGCGGGCAAACCGGTAATCGGTCTCGGTCTGCACGCCCGCCTCGGGCAGCACGGCGCTGAGATCCGCCGGGGCCGTCATCTCGCCCCCGGCGGCGCAGGTATGGGCTGCCTGACCGACAGGCTGGCCTGGCTGGCATTTTCAAAGGGTGGTGGCAGCGTCAGCAGGTAGTTCCAGTCTGGCAGCACCGGCATGTCCCGACGCGGCAGCAGGCTGTCGTTACGGCCCTGCTCCTTGAGCTGCTGGTCGCGTATGAAGCTGTATTTGGCGTGGGTGAGGCTCTCCGCCACCGCAGTGTCACGCACGATTACCGGCCGCAGGAACACCATGAGATTGCGCTTCTCCACACTGGCCGTGTCGTAGCGGAACAACCGCCCCAGGCCCGGCACATCACCCAGCAGGGGCACCTTGTCGCGGGTCTCCACCATCTGGTCGTCGATCAGCCCGCCCAGTACGATCAGTTGGTTGTCATCAACCATGACATGGGTATTGAGGCTGCGCTTGTTGGTAATCAGGTCAGCCGCGCCGCTGGCGCCGGGGGCAATCTGCGACACTTCCTGGGCAATTTCCAGGCGCACCGCATTACCTTCGTTGATCTGGGGCCGGATCCGCAGCTTGATACCCACATCCTCGCGCTGGATAGTATCGAAGGCTTGGCCGGAGTTTTCCACCGAGCGACCGACGATGAAGGGCACGTTCTGACCAACGACGATTTCGGCTTCTTCGTTGTCCAGGGTCAGCAGGCTCGGCGTGGACAGGATATTGCTCGAACTGTCGCCCTGCAGGGCGTTGATCAGCAGGCCGATCTGGGTACTGCCGATCGTACCGACACCACCCAGGGTGGCGCCATCGGCCAGCGAGGGCGGCGTGGTGATGTCCCCTTCCAGATAGCCGTTGAGGCCCGCCGCGAGGTTGAGGATGCCACCGCCGCCGCGGGCGAAGTTGATGACGCCGACACCCGCCCCATCGTTGGCAAAGCCCCACTGGACGCCCAGCTCCTTGGCGCGGTCGTAGGACACTTCGGCAATGACCGCCTCGACCAGCACCTGGGCGCGGCGGATATCCAGCTGGCGGATGATCTGCGACATTTCCCGGGTCAGCTCGGCCGGCCCGTAGATGACTACCGAGTTGGTACTGTCGTGGGCCTGGATACGCACCCGGGAATCCTGGTTGCCGTAGCCGTAGGAGCCGGAGGAAGTACCACTGCCGGAGGAGGATGACGTACCGCCGGTCACGCCGTTGTCCACATCCCGGCCCTCGGCGATGCCCCGCAGCACCTCGGCGACATCCTCGGCCTTGGCGTAGCGCAGGTAATGCACCTGGGTATTGCCCTCATCGCCCTCCACATCCAGCTGGCGAATCATCGCCCGGTAGGCCAGGCGCCGCTGGGGATCGCCCAGCAGCACCACAGTATTGGTACGCTCATCGGCGATGATGCGCACGCGTTTGGTCGCGTTTTCTTCGGGTGAGGAGCTTTGCAGCCCTTCGGCTATCCGCACCAGGTCCAGGGCCGAGGCGTGTTCCAACGGAATGACCTCGAAATCCTCGATGGACTCCTGATCGATACGCTGGATCAGGCCTTCGATCCGCCGCACGTTGGCGGCGGTATCGGCAATCACCAGCGAGTTTGATTCCGCCGCCGCGGCCAGGTGGCCGCCCTTGGGCACCAACGGGCGCAGAATGCGTACCAGCTGGCTGGCGTCCAGATGGCGTACGCTGATCACGTGGGTGATGAACTCGTCGCCACGACTGCTGTGCTCCAGGGTGCCGACTTCGTTTTCCTTGGCCTGCACCTCGGGCAGAATGCGCACCGTCCCCTCCGCCCCGGTAACGGCGGCGAAACCATAGGACTTCAGCACCCCTAGAAACAGGTCGTAGAGTTCGTCGCGCTTGATGGCCTGGCCGGATACCACGTTGACCTGCCCACGTACCCGCGGGTCGACAATGAAATTGATGCCGGTCTCCTGGCTGACGATCTCGATCAGACCATTGATATCGGCATCGCGCAGGTTCAGCACCAGCTCGTCCCCGGTCCGTTCAACCGGCGCCTGGGCCAGGGTAGCCGCGCTCATCAGACTCAGGCTCAAGGCCAGCGGCAGGGTAAAGCGGTTCTTTGCAAACAACTTGGGCATCCTGGTCTCAGTCCATGCTAATCGTAATGTTCATTGGCTCTCCGTTACGCTCCAGAGACACTGATACCGAGCTGGCATCCGCCAGCTCCTTGAGCAAGTCACGGTAATCCTTGATATCGGCTACCGGGCTGCCATTGACCTCGGTGATCACATCCCCAGCCACCAGCCCGGCTGCTTCAAATTCCCGGGCGTTGCGCGCCGGACTGACTTCCAGCCCGTACAGCGCGCCATCCTGCATGACCGGGTTGGCACTGATGACATCAAGAAAACGCTGGGGATTGTCCACCCAGGCATCGCGATCGATGCGCGGCGAGCCGCCATCGGCAGCTCCGGAGGTGGGTAAGGCTGGGGCTCGGCGACTGCCGGCAGACGCGCCGGCCGTGTCATGGCGCTTGAGCCGCAGGGTTTCCAGCCGACCAGCGCGATTGAGAATGACCCGATCGGCCAGGACTTCCTGCAGGGTGACGTCCCCGGGCAGGCTGGCGCCCACCCGGTACAGTTTCTCGGCTTGCCCTTGCGGCGATAGGATAGCCGCGCTGCGGCTCGGGTCGGGATTGGACAGCACGCCCTTGAGGGACCAGCTTAGGGAGGTTTCCGGTGCGTTCACCGTGCGGCTGCCACCCTTGGACGCAGCGGTACCGAATACCGAGAGACTGGCGAGCTCGGCAAAACCGCCCCGTGCGGAGGCCGTCTCAGCGGGTTGATTGAGATGGGCGGGGGCGGCAGCTGCCGGCAGGATGCTGGAGGGCTCGAGCACGGCCCAGGTCAAACGTCCCAGCAAAACAGCAGAAAAAGCCACCAACAGGAAGGTTGAAAACCTGACCACAACATCCAGATTGAAACGGGCTACCAGTGGCATGCATTCTCCAGGCAAAGCCAGTGGCCGACAGGCCACAAGATCAGGCGCCAGAGGCTACCGATCTTTCTTTGCAGTTTTATTGTTATGTCCCTGAACTGCTGTCTCAGTCGGATGATTGTCACGAATTTGCCACACACCGGCAACCCCCTAAATTGCATATCAGAGGCACAGCACGCTACCGGGCAGGCAAGAGGCTGCTCAATAACCTGTTTGGGTGAAAGCGGCGGTTCAGAGAAGTTGATGCAGGGCAGAGGCGGCGCGCAGCGGCGCCGTTACGGTGCAGAACAGGGCCCGATCGGGCCCTGTTGGTTATTGCCATGGTCAGCTGCCGATGACGCCGCCGTCATCCTTCCAGATAACGACCGTGGCCGAACGGGGCGGCACCCGCACCGGGTTGCGGTCCGGCCAGGTGCTGCGCACGTAGCGCTGCCCCGCAGCCCACTCCTCCGCGGAGGTGGTAGCGCCCGGATGCTGGACGTTGATGAACATGGTCTTCTGATCCGGGGTGGTGATCACGCCGGTAATTTCCTGGCCAATAGGGCCGGTCAGGAAGCGGCGCAGTTCGCCGGTGTGGGGATCAGCGCAGAGCATGGCGTTGTTGCCGAACACTTCGAATACGCCGTTGTTCTGGCTGCCTTCACCGATATCGGTCTGGATCCATACGCGGCTGTCCTTGTCGATCCACAGGCCGTCCGGCGAGCTCAGCAGATTGTCGGCGGTCAGGGCGGCGCCATCCGGGCCCGCACCCGCCAGGTTGCCCTGGCCACTCTGCCCGGCATCACCGCCGAACAGGAAGATATCCCATTCAAAGGTGGTGGAGGCGTGTTCGCCGCCGGCCTCAGCCCAGCGAATGATATGCCCATGACGGTTCTGGGTGCGCGGGTTGGCGCCGTTCGCTTCGCTGCGACCGCTGTTATTGGTCAGGGTGAAGTAGACATCGCCGTTATTGGGGTCGACCGCGCCCCACTCCGGGCGGTCCATCGGCGTACCGCCGACGATGCCGGCGGCCAGGCGGGTATTGACCAGCACATCGGCCTGGTCGACAAAATCCGGCGCGGTCAGGCCATTCTGGCCATGCACCAGCGGCAGCCAGTCACCGGTGCCGTCATCATTGAAGCGGCCAACGTACAGGGTGCCGGTATCCAGGATGGAACCATCGGTCACGCCCTTCTGGAAGGGCTGCTCGCTGACAAACTTGTAGATGAACTCGTTGGTGGAGTCGTCACCCGAATAGCAGACCACCGGCTGGCCGTCCACGGCCGGGGCGAAGACCACGCCCTCGTGACCAAAACGGCCGAGACTGGTGCGCTTTTTCGGTGTGCTCTGGGGGTCGAAGGGATCGATCTCGACCATCCAGCCGAAGCAGTTCGGCTCGTTGCGGTAGTCCTCAGTGGCGGATGCGCCGGTACTGGTGGCATCGAAGCGGGTAAACTCTTCCCCGCCGCCATTGGCCAGGGCCCAGCGATAGCGGCTGTCGCTGGCGCGGATGCCATAGCGCTGGTGCTCGCGGGGCAGCGTCTCGTCGCGGTTGCCGAAATAACCAGCCCAGTTTTCCTCGGCGGCCATATAGGTATTCCATGGGGTGACACCCATGGCGCAGTTGTTCAGCGTGCCGCGGGTGGCGGTGCCGTCCGGGCTGTACTTGGTCTTGACCAGATCGCTGCCGCGCACCGGGCCATGCAGTTCCATGGGGGTCAGGCCGGTGATGCGGCGGTTGTAATCGCTCTGCACATGTTCCCAGCGGTTGTCGCTGCGCTTTTGCACATGCACGACCGAGACGCCGTGGGCGTTGATTTCCTTGAGTGCCTGGTCGCGGTCACGGGTGCCGTCGTCGCGCATGACGATGGCGCCGCTGCCCAGGGCGACGCCGATATGGTCGGCGTGCATGAAGCGTGGCTCGACGTACTCATGGTTCATCACCAGCAGGCCTTCCTCCGAGCTACCTTCGAAGGGTTCTTCGCCCTCGATCGGGAAGAAGTGCATGCCGTCGTGGTGCGAGCCCATCTGCATGGCCTGCTCTTCGCCGGTATTGTCGATGGCGAAGGGCGGCATGGAGCCGAGGATCGGCGTGCCCCAGGGCAGGATGACCTGGAAGCTGTAACCTTCGGGGACCACGATGTCGTCGGACTCGCTGGTCGGCACTGCGGTAAAGCCCAGCAGCGGGCCGGCTTCACCACCATCGCCGGCACCCGGCGCACGATCGTCATCGTCGTCATTGTCGCTGCTCAGGCAGCCAGCCAGGCCCAGACTCATGAACCCGAGCGCCGCGGCACCCGCAGTACTCTTCAGCAGGGTGCGCCGCGCCAGACGCGCTTCCAGCACACTGGCGAAGTGTCTGTTGCCAGAATAGTCCTGCTGCGGCTCATCCCCATTGCCGTTGTCCACGACGATGACATTGTTGCGAATTTCCTCAGACATCCGATCTTCCCTCTACAGGCTTATTTATGATCGCTAGAGGATGAGAGCCGCAGATGAAAACCGCGCGACGGTTGAGTTAAGGTTAGAAGACGAAAAGAAGGCGCAATAATTGCGCCTTGATGTCAGCCGCTAGCGAGGCGGCTGAGCGCCAGCACCAGGGCCACCGCCAGGCCCAGGGCAATGCCCTGCCAGACGGCCACCGGGTTGCGCTCCAGCAAGGACGGACGTGGCCCGGCCAAACGCGCACCGCCGGGTTGGCGCAGGTCGAAGGTGAACTCCGACAACGCCGCATAACGCTTGTGCGGATCGGGATGCACTGCCCTTTTCAGCACCTCGTCCAGCCAGACCGGCAGGTCCGGACGATAGTCCTGCACGCTGCGGTAGCCGAGCCGCAGCTGAGCGGCACGGGTGGTCGCCTTGGCCAGCTCGGTACCATAAGGGAGGTTGCCGGTCAGCATGTGATAGGTAATCACGCCCAGGGAAAACAGGTCCGACCGCGGGGAGCCACCCAGACCGAGGAAGTATTCCGGCGCCGAGTACTGCAGGGTACCAAGCATGGGCGGTGGCGATGCCGAAGCATCGAGTTCCTCCAGACCGGCGACCTGCACCGAGCCGAAATCGATGATCTTCACCGTCCCGGCCCGGTCGATCATGATGTTCTGCGGGCGCAGGTCCTGGTGCAGCATATCCAACCGCTGAAAGGCCCTCAGCCCCTTGGCAATCTGCTCGACGATATCACGCACCTGTTGCAGGTCCGGCTGCGGGTGGTCGAGCATCCACTGATGCAGGGTCTGGCCCTCGATGAGCTCGCTGACGCTGTAGAGATAACGCCGCTGGCGCGGCAGCGGCTCGGCCTTGGCCACATGGGGGCTGTCGATCCGCCGGGCGACCCACTCCTCCAGCATGAGCCGCTCGAGATACTGGCTATCCTGCCGCTGATCGGTGGAGGGAACCTTGAGCACCAGCCGTTTGCCGGACTCCCTGTCCGTGACCAGATATACATGGCTGCGGCTGCTGGCATGCAGCTCGCGCTCCACGGTGAAACCGTCAAACTCGGCGCGGCTTTCCAGCAGCGGCGCAGGCGGCAGGTCCGCCAGCTTGCCACTGTGTTCGGCCATGGCAAGCGGCGGCAGGTTATCGATGCGCACCAGCTGCACCGTCAGGTTATCGGCGCTGCCCAGCGCCAGCGCCTGCTCGATGATGCGCTGGGCAGCGGCGTCCAGATCGCTGTGGTGCTCGGCAAGCAAAGGATAGAGCCACTGCGGATCAAGGTATTCATGGACGCCGTCGGTGGCCAGCAGAAACAGATCGCCACGCTCAATGCCGAGCGTGAGATGGTCGATCTCCAGATGGGGGCCGATCCCCAGGGCCCGGGCAAGATAGCTGTGCTCGGCCGATACCTGCAGACGGTGATCCCGGGTCAGTTGCTCAAGGTCGCTGCCGCGCAGCCGGTAGATGCGCGCATCGCCCACATGGAACAGGTAGGCGGTGGCGGATTTGATGATCAGCGCACTGAAGGTGCACACATACCCCCGGTCGGCGTCCTGGCCAGGCGCGCCCCGCCGGGTCTGGCCATGGAGCCAGGCATTGGTGGCCGCCAGTACCCGCTGCGCCGATTTGCGCACCGACCAGGCATCCGGCGTGCAGTAGTAATCCGCCAGGAACCCCGCCACTGCCGTCTGGCTGGCGATATGGCTGACCGCGCTGCTGCTGATGCCGTCGGCCAGCACCGCCACGGCGCCCTTGGCGCTGAGCTGAGGTTCTGCGGGCACACAGCCGCCATGGCAGTCCTGATTTACCGCCTTACGCCCCCGGTCAGAAGCCTGACCGAGGGCGATATCCAGACGCGCTCCTGGCGCGACCCGACCGGACACCGGTCGGGCCTGGGCGGCAGATGTCATGCCACCTGGCGCACTTGGGTGCGTTTGGGCGCGGTGCGCACGTGGGTGGTGTACAGCGTCAGCCCGGTGAAGGCCAAGCCGCCCACCAGGTTGCCCAGCGCAGTGGGAATTTCGTTCCAGATCATGTAGTCCATGACCGAGAAGTCGCCGCCCATGATCATGCCGAAGGGGAACAGAAACATGTTCACCACCGAGTGCTCGAAGCCCATGTAGAAGAACAGCATGATCGGCATCCACATGGCGATAGCCTTGCCGCTGACGGTAGTGGAGATCATCGCACCGACCACACCCATGGACACCATCCAGTTGCACAGCATGCCGCGCAGGAAGATGGTCGCCCAGCCCGCCGCGCCGTACTCGGCATAGCCCAAGGTCCGACTTTCGCCGATGTGGGAGATACGTTCACCCACTTCGCCGCCGTCGATAGAGAAGCCATAGGTAAAGACGAAGGCCATCATCACCGCAACGGTCAGGGCGCCGGCGAAGTTACCGAGGAACACCCAGCCCCAGTTGCGCAAGATGCCTGACACGGTAACGCCAGGCCGTCGATCCAGCAGCGCCAGCGGCGTGAGCATGAATACACCGGTCAGCAGGTCGAAGCCCATCAGGTAGAGCATGATGAAACCGACCGGAAAAAAGGCCGCGCCGATCAATGGTGAGCCGGTCTGGATAGTGACGGTGATGGCGAATACCGCCGCCAGGGCCAGAATGGCGCCAGCCATGTAGGCACGGATCAGGGTATCGCGGGTGGACATGAACAACTTGGACTCACCGGCGTCGACCATCTTGGTGACGAATTCCGCAGGAACGAGATAGGACATGGGGGTGTTTCCTTATAGGAGAATCAGAGGTTCACGGCGGCGTGGTTACCGGTGGCAAAAATCTCCACGCGATCGCCATTGAGCCGGGCCGGCCAGACCTGCAGCACCTGGTCGGGGTACTCCAGGCACTGGCCATCTTCGAGCCGGTAATGCTGTTTGTAGATAGGTGAAGCAACAACCGCAGCGCCCTTGATGCTGCCGACAATGCCGCGCCCGATCACGTTGGCCCCTGCCTGCGGATCGCGATTTTCAATGGCGTATACCCGCTCGCCCCCGTCGGCCAGGGGCAGGTAGAACAGGGCGATCTGCGCGCCGGCAAACCAGGCGACCACGCCGGAGTTGGGGACCAGATCCTGGCGCTGGCAGAGGCCGTGCCAACGGGCGGATGCCGGGGTCGAATCGATGGAAAGTGCCTGTGCCTGGGTCATCAGAGTGCCTCCTCGCTTACCGGGATGAGTTTCAATTCTGCGGCACGCGCCGGCCGGCGCTGCCCACGTTCCTTGACGAAGTGGATGTCCGGATCACCGCGCTCATCATTGACGAAGGTGCGAAAGCGCTTGAGTTTTTCCGGGTCGTTGATGGCGTTGGCCCACTCGCATTCGTAGCGGTCCACCACCAGCTGCATCTGGGCTTCCAGCTCCGCGGCCAGGCCGAGGCTGTCCTCGATGACCACCTGTTGCAGGTATTCGAGCCCGCCGTCCAGGCTTTCCCGCCAGGTTGAGGTGCGCTGCAGGCGGTCGGCAGTACGGATGTAGAACATCAGGAAGCGGTCGATGTAGCGCACCAGGGTCTCGTCATCCAGATCGGTGGCGAAGAGTTCGGCGTGACGCGGCCGCATACCGCCATTGCCGGCGACGTAGAGGTTCCACCCGCGGTCGGTGGCAATCACGCCGATGTCCTTGCTCTGGGCCTCGGCGCATTCGCGGGTACAGCCGGATACGCCGAACTTGATCTTGTGCGGCGCGCGCAGGCCCTTGTAGCGGTTCTCCAGGCGCAGGGCCATGGCGACACTGTCCTGCACACCGTAACGGCACCAGGTGCTGCCGACACAGGACTTCACGGTGCGCAGGGACTTGCCGTAGGCATGTCCGGTCTCGAAGCCAGCAGCGATCAGCTCGCCCCAGATATCCGGCAGGTCGTGCAACTGGGCGCCGAACAGGTCGATCCGCTGGCCGCCGGTGATCTTGGTGTAAAGGTCATACTTGCGGGCCACCTCGCCCAGCACGATCAGCTTCTCCGGGGTGATCTCGCCGCCGGCAATGCGCGGCACCACGGAGTAGGTACCGTTCTTCTGCATGTTGGCCATGAAGGTGTCGTTGGTATCCTGCAGCGCAACCAGCCCCGGATCCATTACGGGCTCGTTCCAGCAGGAAGCGAGAATCGACCCCACCACCGGTTTGCAGATATCGCAGCCCAGGTCGCCCTTGCCATGGCGGGCGAGCAATTGCTCGAAACGGGTGATGCCTTCGACGCGGATAATGCCGTACAGCTCCTGGCGGGTATGGCTGAAGTGTTCGCACAGGCTACGTTCTACCTCCACGCCGCGGGCGCTGAGCTCGTGCTCGAAGACCTGTTTCAACAGGGCGCTGCAGCCGCCGCAGCCGGTACCGGCCCGGGTCGCGGCCTTAAGCTCGCCCAGGTCGGTCACGCCAGCATCCACCTGGCAGCAGACCGCACCCTTGCTGACGTTGTGGCAGGAGCAGATCGTCGCCGCATCCGGCAGCGCGTCGACACCCAATGTGGGTCGGCCCTCGCTCTGTGGCAGGATCAAACTGGCCGGATCCTTCGGCAACTTGATGCCGTTCTGGGCATATTGCAGCAGGGTGTCGTAATAACTGTTGTCGCCTACCAGCACCGCTCCGAGCACATGCTGCCCATCGGCCGACACCACTAGCCGGCGGTAGGCCGCGTTCGCCTCGTCGATGAAGCGATAACTGCGCGAGCCCGGCGTTGCGCCCTGGGCATCGCCGATGGAGCCCACATCCACTCCCAGCAGCTTGAGCTTGGTGGACATGTCCGCCCCGGTAAAGGGCTCGCATTCCTGGTCGGTCAGCCGGGCGGCGACCAGGCGCGCCATCTGGTAACCCGGCGCTACCAGCCCGAACACCTGATTGTTCCAGCTGGCGCATTCGCCGATGGCGTAGATGGCCGGGTCGCTGGTGAGACAGTAGTTATCCACCACCACCCCACCCCGCTCGGCCACCGCCAGTTCTGCCGAACGCGCCAGGGCGTCCTGCGGGCGGATGCCGGCGGAGAACACCACCAGGTCGGTTTCCAGACACTCGCCATCGGCGAAATTCATCCGCCAGCGATACTCCGCGCCGGCGCTGATCTCGCTGGTAGCACGGGACAGGTGTACGGCCACGCCCAGCGCCTCGATGCGTGCCCGCAGGGCGGCACCGCCTTCACTGTCCAGCTGCACCGGCATCAACCGCGGTGCGAACTCCACCACATGGGCTTCCAACCCGAGCGAGCGCAACGCATTGGCCGCTTCAAGGCCCAGCAGACCGCCACCCACCACCACGCCCCGCCGGGCGCCCGCCGCTGCGGCGCGGATGGCATCCAGGTCCGCCAGAGTCCGGTAGACCAGTCGTGAGGTACCTTCGGCGCCAGCGATCGGCGGCACGAAGGGGAAGGAACCGGTAGCCAGAACCAGATGATCGTAGGAGGTGCAACCCGCCGCGGTGACCACCTGGCGGTTGGCGCGGTCGATACTGAGCACGGGCGTGCCAAGGTGCAGGTGCACGCCCGGCTGCTGGTAAAGATCTGTCTCACCCAGCGCCAGCGACTCGGCATCCCGGCCACCGAAGTACTCGGACAGGTGCACCCGGTCATAGGCCCGCTGGCCCTCTTCGCCGAACACATGGATGTCATACCGCGACAGGGCGCCCAACTGCACCAGTTGCTCAACGCAGTGGTGACCGACCATACCGTTACCCACCACCACCAATGTCTTGCGGTAGGTTGTCGTGATCTCACCCTTCATAAGCTCTCTCCACTCGCTGCAAACCGATATATAGGCAGAGCAGAGCAAGGGGCGTGCCAGATTCCCGGGCAGCCGGTCGATAACGCGCAATACCGCGGTGCAAAGCCTCAGCGCGCCCCTAACGGCAATGAGCGGGACGGTCTTCAGGAGGCGTTTCCCCTGAAGGGTTGACCCATCAGAGGGCAGGCCGCCGTGATCCGAGGTCCGCTTTGGTGCGCTCTGGCTCGGCAGTGGTGCCTGGGTTACTCTGCCTGCCTGGCCACTTCGAGCAAGGATCGGACGCAATGGACCCTACATACGCTGTCACCGGTGCCCGCCCGAGCCGGGCCCGATTATTCCTGCTTCTGGGTGTGGTGCTGATGGTATCGCTGTCGTGGCTGGGGACGCTCGACCGACTCTCGGCGGATTACCTGGACGGCGCGCTGATCCAGGCCTCGGTCGCCTTCGCCGTGGCCCGGGCCCTGAACGCAGTGATTTCTACCCTGCAATCCATTGAAATCAGCGCGGCCATCGCCAGCTTCGGCCCCGGCCAGGCGCTGGACCCGATCAATGACATGATCGAGCAATTCGCCGGCCTGATGCAGATGGCCGTGGCCTCCCTGATCCTGCAGAAGATACTGCTGGCCATTGTCAGCGAGCTCGCCTTCAAACTGGCGATCACCCTGGCCGGGGTTGGCCTGGTTGTCAGCAGTTACCTGGACCGGCCCCGGTTGGCCGCGACCATGTTGAAAACCTTCGTGTTCATGGTGTTCCTGCGGTTTGCCCTGGTGCTGGTGGTGCTGCTCAACGGTGCAGTGGACCAGTTGTTCCTGGCCGAACAGACGCGCCAGGACGTCAAGCTGCTCAACGACCTGCCCGGTAGCCTCGACCTGCTACAGCAGCAGGGTGGTGACGCCGCCGTACCGGATCCGGCGCTCCAGGAATTACGGCAATCAGCGGAGGCTGAATTCGACGCCCGCGAACAATCCCTCACGCAAACACGGGAACGGCTGGATAGCGAAGCCCGCGCCGCAGCAGGTGAGCTGGCCGAGGCCAGGCGTGTCGTGGACCAGATCACCCGCGATCTGTCCGCCATTCAGCGCCTCAATCCGCTGGGGAGAAGCGAAGCTCACCACCTCGCCCTGGCACGCATGGAGCGGATCGAAGAACAATTGGCAGCCAGGCACAACGAACGGGACGCAGTGGACCGCCAACTCGCCGCCCTCGCCCAGGAGCGCAGCGCCATGGCGCAGGCGGATAACGCACCCGGGTTCTGGAGTTCGGTCGGCAAGGGGGTAACCGGAATGGGAGACAAGCTGGCGCGACTGACGGATCTGGATACCTATCGCCAGCTGACGCAGACCTTCGAGAACATGGTCGAGCCCATCATCACGGTCATGGTGTTGTTCACCCTGAAAACCATGCTGCTGCCCATCCTGTTTCTGCTGGGCTTTATCAAGGTTTGCAAAAGGGTATGGGGTATCGACCTGGCGGGGTTGGCAGTGCCGGTCAGGGCACCGCGAGTCAGTTAGTGGTCACATTTATCCAGGGCACCGGGTGGACGAGCCACCCTGGACCTTCAGACGCCGTCGCCCCCTGCCGCAAGAGTCGACGGGGACGCGGACACCAGCGGGCGTTCACGCGGGTCGGCAATGTGGATGCCCAGCTCGCGGAAGCGCTCCAGGATGCGCCGGTTGATTTCCCGTTGCACGCCCCAGCGCCCCTTGTCGATGCAGCGCATCTGGCCGGCCAGGGTCACCATGGAGCCATCCACCGCATCCACACCCCAGATCTCGATATCCGCCAGGATCTGCGGCGCGTAGGCAGGATCGTTGCGCATCGCCGCGCCAATCGCCTTGAGCTCGGCGATGGCCTGGTTGATGTCAGTGTCGTAGCTGACGCTGATGCGCACCGCCGCGTTGCCCAGACCACGGTGGGCGTTATTGACCGTGGTCACCGAGCTGAACGGGACGATATGCAGGGAGCCATCGCTTGCCCGCAGCCGCACGGTGCGGATCGACAGATTCTCCACGGTACCCGACACCCCCGCGACGGTCACCGAGTCGCCTACCTGCATGGCGTTCTCCATCAGCAGGAAGATCCCGGTGATAAAGTCCTGGACCAGCTTCTGCGAACCAAAGCCGACAGCCACGCCAATGATACTGGCCCCGGCGATCAACGGCGTGGTGTTGACGCCGATCTGGTTCAGGGTGGTCAGGCCCACGATCAACGCAATAATGATGAACAGGCCGGCACGCAGCATCGGCAGCAGCGTATTGAGGCGCGCAGCGCGCAGCATATCGCCCTGCTCCCGCCAGCGGAGGATACGGCTTTCGATCGATGCATTGGCCCCTTGCCAGACCGCCAGGGCCAGCGCCACGGCGATTACTATAGTCACGAATGCCGAGGCCAGGCTGCGACCAATGGTATCGGCAGCAAACCATTGCAGGGCGTCCAGCCCCCAGGCCTGCAGCAGTGCCACCAGGGTGGCCACCGTGACCACCAGCGTAACCAGGCCACGCAGCAGCGGATAATACCGCTGGGCAAGCTGGCTACCCAGGCGGGTGCGCCCGGGCGACTGCGGCAGGTCCGGATCCTCGCTGATGCCAGCCAGCCGCCCCAGGACGCCCAGGGCCAACACCGCAGCCAGGCGCCCCAGCACGATAATCGCCGCCGAGATGCCAATGAACTCGAGCAGCTTGGTAAAGCCATCCTCGATCCGCAGCGCCCAGACGAACCAGCCACCGAGGATCAGCACCGTCATCAGCACTGGCCACACGCTGGCGAGCCAGTGTCGCAGCGCGTGCATGGCACCCTGCCGGTCGGCCGGCCCGGCAATCCACAACGCCACTGACTGGCGGAACCGGAACACCAGGAACAACAGGTTCAGATGCACCAGCAGCGACGTCGTCTTGACCACGACCAGCTGGGCCTCGGTCCCCGTACCCAGAATACCGAGCGCGTTACCGGTCGCTACGCCAAAGGTGGCGAGTATGACCAGTCGCCGCGTCCAGCGGTGAATCTCCTCGGCGGCAACATCGCCCCACTGCACTATGCGCAGGCTGGCATCCGCGGGTGACAGCAACAGCCGCACCACGGCCATGACCACGCGGGTGATCACATAGGCATAGATGAATTCACGGGTCACCATATGGGTACGCGGATCCCACCCGGGCAGCAGCTGCAATACCAGCGCCGCAATGCCGAAGAACAATCCCAGGGGCAGGAGATCCAGCACGAAGCCGGCAATCGCAAAGGGCAGACGGCGCAAGGCCTTCAACTGGGTCTCGACCGGCATCGGCGCGGCCGTAGCAGGGTCATCGGCCGGCGGTGCCATGTCAGCGCCCGACTCGTAAGGCCCGACCGGCACTGCCTCGACCCGCTCCACCCCATCACGCAGGGTCGGCACCAGCGCCGTGCCCTCATCGCGCGGGCGCAGCGCCGCCACCGCAGCGGGATCGGCCAACTCCACCGGGGGTGAGGACGTCCCCACCCGCGACTCGGCCCGGTTGGCGCTGCTCATCAGGCTAAGCACCGACTTGCGCAGCACCCGGCGCAGCAACCATTCCAGACACAACCCGGCACCAAACACGATGGCCAGGTCCGCCAGCGTCTGCCATAGCAGTTGACGCCCCACCTCGTTGAAGAAAGTGGCCTGGAACCAGGCCGGCAGCTCGCCCAACGCCAGGCCAATACGCACCAGCTGCGCGCGCAGCCCATCCGCCCAATCAGCGACCTGATCCAGGGTACGGGCCACCAACCCGCCCTCCTCCAGCGGCACGATGGTGCTCAAGGGGGATTCTTCCACCACCGGAGGCACCTCCTCCACCGGCTCCTCGCTGGCAATCACCTCCAGCGCCCGTACCACATCCTCACGACGCTTCTCGTCCTGCAGCGTATCGAGTACCTGCCGCGCCTGCTCCGGATCCAGCTCGACCTTATCAACCGACTGCGCCCCCACAATGGTGACCGGCAGCAAGAGCAAGGCGAACGTCAAGGCAAGCAACCGAGGCAGCATTGTTTTCAGCATGTTGTGTGTCCAAAGTCCGGAAATAACGCGGTCAAGTATGGGTGAGCGCGGGGTAAACAGCCAAAAATTGAAGGCTGTACCGATTCTGCCGCCGTCACAGGCAGACGTGGGTGACGCTGCGCAGGTTACATTCGTGAAAGCAGGCCAATCTTGCTGAGGGGGACAGAGCGCTGAATGAAGTCGAACGAGGGTTCTTTCCGACGGCTCACCTGATAAACAAAAAACCCAGCCGAAGCTGGGTTTTCGTTTGGTTGGCAGGGCCAGGGATTATTCGGCGCTCTGCGCCTCACCCCTTCGGGGCCGTCGTCGCTTCGCTCCGACGTTCCTCCGCCTGCTGCGCAGGCTCCGGTCGAACGAGGGTTCTTTCCGACGGCTCACCTGATAAACAAAAAACCCAGCCGAAGCTGGGTTTTTTGTTTATTTGGCGGAGAGCCAGGGATTCGAACCCTGGGTACCCTTGCGGGTACAACGGATTTCGAATCCGTCCCGTTCGACCACTCCGGCAACTCTCCAAGTCGGCGCGCATGATAGCAGCTTCGCTGCGGCCGATAAAGCGTTAAGACAGCGGAACACCGAGCCGTTGCGCCACTTCTTCGTAGGCTTCGATAACGCCGCCCAGCCCCTGGCGGAAGCGGTCCTTGTCCATCTTCTTACGGGTTTCCTTGTCCCACAGGCGGCAGCCGTCGGGGCTGAATTCGTCGCCCAGTACAACTTCGCCCTTGAACAGGCCGAACTCCAGCTTGAAGTCCACCAGCAGCAGGCCGGCATCGTCAAACAGCTGCTTGAGGATGTCGTTGACCTTGAAGGTCAGCTCGCGCATGCGTTGCAGCTGTTCGGCGGTGGCCCAGCCGAAGGTGACCACGTGGGATTCGTTGATGAAAGGGTCGCCCTTGGCGTCGTCCTTGAGGAACAACTCGAAGGTCGGCGGCGTCAGCTCCTGGCCCTCTTCGATACCCAGGCGCTTGACCAGACTGCCGGCAGCGTAGTTACGCACGACGCATTCCACGGGCACCATGTCGAGTTTCTTGACCAGGCACTCGGTGTCGCTCAACAGCTGGTCGAACTGGGTCGGGATGCCGGCGCCCTGCAGCTTCTGCATGATGAAGGCGTTGAAGCGGTTATTGACCATGCCCTTGCGGTCCAGCTGCTCGATCTTCTTGCCGTCGAAGGCGGAAGTGTCGTTACGGAACAACAGGATGAGCCGATCCGGATCATCGGTGGTGTAAACCGACTTGGCCTTGCCCCGGTAGAGTTCTGTGCGTTTTTCCATTATCGGCTCCCGATATGCGCCAAATGAGGTTGGGTATAACCTGTGATGTCCTGCCAGGGCAGGCCATGATTCTGTACTGCCAGCCGCAGCTCGCCGTCCCAGCCATCCAGTACGCTGGACAGCGCGCCGAGGGCAAGCTCCGGTCGGTTGTTCTTTTCGCTGATATGGGCAATGGCGACGTGCTTCAGTGCGCTCATGTCCACCGCCTCGAGCAAGCCCGCTGCCTGCTGGTTGCTCAGGTGGCCCAGACGGCCGCCGACCCGCGCCCGCAAAAACGGCGGGTAGGGTCCGTTGGCGAGCATCAGCGGATCATAATTGGCTTCGAGAAACAGCGCATCCAGCCCGCTGTACATTTCAGTGATCAGCGGGGTGATCGTACCGGTGTCGGTGAGCACGCCCAGCTTGTGGGTGCCGCTGTCGAAAATGTACTGGCAGGGTTCCCGGGCGTCATGGGGGACCGGCACCGGGGTTACCCGGATATCGCCGATGACAAAGTCCTGGCCGAAACGGATCAGTTCCACCGGCAACTCGGTTTCGTCCATGCCCAGGTAGGTACCCGCCGTCATGTACACCGGCAGACGATAACGCTGGGCCAGGGGCGCGACGCCCTTGATGTGATCAGAATGCTCGTGGGTGACCAGGATGGCCGTCAGCTGATGGGCGCTCAACCCGGCCGCGGCCAGCCGTATTTCAGTGGCGCGCAGGCCGAAGCCACAATCCACCAGCAACCGGGTCTGGCCATATTCAATCAGAGTGGCGTTGCCGCGACTGCCACTCCCGAGCGAGCAATAGCGCATGTCAGTTCAGGTTATCGTGAATCCGGCGGAGCAGTTCCCTGGCCTGGCTGGAGTCGCTGCTGGAGTCGATGCTGTCTTCCACAGTCACCTGGATGCGATTGCCCACGGGCGTCAGCCGTACCTGGGTCCGCTGAGCAGATTCCTGCTCAGGCTTGGCGTCACGGCCGAACAGGCGACCGAAGAAGCCCGGCTTGTCCTCGCCGGCGCTCTGGTCCGGGTTGACGTAATAGACCCCAGCGCTGCGGTTGATATCGCTGACCTGCACATCGGCCTTGGCCAAGGCCTGGCCTACCGCCGCCCAGGCGCGGTTGAAGTCGGTAGGCATGTTCAGTACCGGGTTGCCAGCGCCGTCCTGGTCCAGCGTGCTGCGGCGGGCCGCAGGCGCTTCGCCGATGTTCGACAGGGCTGCCGAATCCAGCTCATCGGTCTGACTCAGGTAGGTTTCCAGTTCGGCGAGCAACGCGCGCTCGAGATTGCTGTTGTCCGATACGGATGGCCACTCGGCACGGTCACTGCCCTGGCTGCGCTGCATGTGCAGTACCTTGACTTCGCTATTGCCAGCTTGCACACCGGGCTCGACCCGGATGCGGAAGCGCTGCTCCTGGCCATCGGTGCGGCGGTTTTCACCCACGGCGGGCAACAGCCGACGCATCAGCGGATTGTCCGCATCGGTATCGAATGCCAGCCAGCCGGTTTCCATCTCGCCCAGGGTGGTGGATTCATTCGCCACCGGCACCCGGTACTCGCTCAGGAACTGGCGCACCTGCGGCCACAGCGCAGCCGGGGCGCGCTGCGCCTGCAGCCAGCGCTCGCTGCCATTCTGCTGCATCGAAAATTCACTGAAGTCCGCGGCAACAGCCAGCCCCTGGGGGCGCGGCAGCTCGAACTTGCCTTCTGCGGCGACGGCAGCGCCACGCTGGCCAGGCACTGGCAGCAGGTCACCGATGGGCTTGCTGTCGAGGTCGGACG
Organism: Pseudomonas saudimassiliensis; assembly: GCF_000939975.1. GTDB lineage: Bacteria > Pseudomonadota > Gammaproteobacteria > Pseudomonadales > Pseudomonadaceae > Halopseudomonas > Halopseudomonas saudimassiliensis. The sequence goes on from NZ_LK391969.1 coordinate 711,958, forward strand.
GCACGGTCATTCGCGGCTCGACCACGGCGGTCCGGTAGTCGGAGCCACGATCACGGAAATAGCCATCTTCGCCGAACAGATAGCCGCAGCCACTCAGGCCAGCGCTGATCATTACCAGGGTCAGTGCATTGAGCACAGGCTTCATTTGGAATTCCTTGATGGTATGGTTCCTCGGGATCACAACAGGCCGCATTCCTGCAGGGCTTCACGCACCGCCGGCTGGCAACCCGCGCTGAGACTGGTCAGCGGCAGGCGCAGGCCATCGGCGATCAGGCCCATTTCATGCAGAGCCCATTTCACCGGGATCGGATTGGATTCGATAAAGAGCTTGCGGTGCAACGGCATGAGCATGTCGTTCAGGCGGCGCGCGGTATCGGCGTCACCGGCCAGCGCTGCGGCGCACAGATCGTGCATTGCCTTGGGGGCAACGTTGGCGGTCACCGAGATATTGCCCTTGCCCCCCAGCAGGATCAGCTCCACGGCGGTCGGATCGTCACCGGAATAGATCGCCATGCGGTCACCGATGCGCTCGACCAGCTCACGGGCCCGCTGCAGATCGCCGGTAGCTTCCTTGATACCAATGATGTTGGGGATGTCGGCCAGCCGCACCACGGTATCGGGCAGCATGTCGCAGGCGGTGCGCCCCGGCACGTTGTAGAGAATCTGGGGGATGGCCACCGCCTCGGCGATGAACTTGTAGTGCTGGTAGAGACCTTCCTGGGTCGGCTTGTTGTAGTAGGGCGTGACCAGCAGGCAGGCATCAGCGCCCACGCTGCGCGCCGCCTCGGTCAGCTCGACTGCTTCGCTGGTGGAGTTGGCGCCGGTACCGGCAATCACCGGAATGCGCCCAGCCACCTGGTCCACCACGCGACGGATGACTTCTTTGTGCTCGTCCATATCAAGGGTAGCGGACTCGCCGGAGGTCCCCACTGCCACAATGCCGTCGGTCCCCTGCTCCAGATGGAAGTCGATGAGACGCTCAAGCGCCTGCCAGTCCAGGCTGCCACGCGAGTCCATCGGGGTTACCAGCGCTACAAGGCTGCCTGAAATCATGCAAGGGGCTCCACAAGGTATACGTTAATCGGCAATGGTACTTTCGCCATGGATTCAGCACAAGGGACGGCGGCTCCGTTAAGCCTGCCGGAGGCAGTAAAACTGATGGTTGAACCGCCGACGACAGACGGGGACAATAGACAGCTTGTCGTAATGCCATCAAGCGGATTGCGACCCGGTAGGTTACCCAGTCTTCGAGGAATTTTATGTCCACAGTGCCCAGCCCCCGGGAGCAATTCCTGGTGATCAATGCCATGGGGCAGCAGACCACCGCTCTGGCCAGCATGCTGACTCGCCTGTGCATGGAGCAGCGCTGCCTGATCGTGAGCAGCCGCATGAGCCGGCACGGCACCTGCACCGCGCTATTGTTGCAGGTCAGCGGTAACTGGGACGCCCTGGCGAGACTGGAAACCCTGCTGCCGCCGCTGGCCAAGCGTGAGCATTTCACCCTGTCCATGTACCGCAGCAGCGCGCTGGAAGAGCGGCCCTCGGCCCTGCCCTACAACGTGTTCGTGACCGCGGCGCAACGGCCGGAGCTGGTTGCCGAGCTCTGCGCATTCTTCCAGCACTTGGAAATCGACATCGAGGAGATGTTCAGCTTCACCTACCTGGCCCAGCATACCGGCACGGCCATGCTGAACCTGACGCTGACCATCGCCATCCCGGTGAAGACCCAGCTGAGCTGGCTGCGCGAACAGTTCCTCGATTTCTGCGACGAACTCAATCTGGACGCCGTGATGGAGCCCTGGCGTCCCCTTCACTGACCGATGACGAGGTTGTCAATGAGCATCAAACTGGATTCCACTCTGCCCGACTTCACCGTACCGGCCACCAGCGGCATGACCGTCACCCTGTCCGAGCTGGCTGGCAAGAAGGTGGTGATCTACTTCTATCCCAAGGACCACACCCCCGGCTGCACTACCCAGGGCCAGGATTTTCGCGACATGCATGAAGACTTCCTGGCGGCCGACACCCTGGTATTCGGCGTGTCCCGGGATAGCTTGCGCACCCACGAAAACTTCCGCGCCAAGCAGGGCTTCCCCTTCGAGCTGATCAGCGACCCGGATGAAAGCCTCTGCCGGCTGTTCGATGTGATCCGCAAGAAGAAGCTCTACGGCAAGGAATACGAAGGGATCGAGCGCAGCACCTTCCTGATCGACCGCGAAGGCGTGCTGCGCCGTGAGTGGCGCAAGGTGAAGGTGCCCGGCCATGTTGCCGAGGTGCTCGAGGCGGCGCGCGAACTGGCGTAAGCGTTTCATCACAGGCAGCCTTCACGGCTGGGCTGCCTATTCTCAATCAATGCGGGCTCATCTCCGTACTACGCTGATAATGTGCCTGGGGCTTATTATTTATCCAGCGTCACCCGAATACTTCCACTCAACGCCTTCCAGCGCGGCAGGACATCTTCCGGGGGTGGCGTGAAGTCGGTGAGGTTGTCCACTCCTTTTTGGAAAGTGAATATCTGCACGGCAATCAACGGATTGAGCAGACCACCGGTGTGGGCCAGGGCAAACCAGGCCCGTTCCTGCTCACCGGAGTCCGGCTTGGGGTCGAGGCGCCACCCTTCCAATCCGGCCAGGCGGTCGCCGATATAACTGGGCTCGATAAAACGCGTCAGCTTCCATTTAGTGCCGTCGTAACCGGGTCGATAATCCGTGTCGTAGGTGCCCATGGTGGGTTGGGTCTGCCAAGGGTCATTGGCTGAGGCTGCGACTAGAGTGAATATCACATTGGGTGTGCTGGTAAAACGCAGACTGTTCTTTATCGCATAGGCCGTCTTGCCGTCGTCGGCGATAAAGCCATAGGGAAAGCAGATACCGGGACCTTCAGGTACTTCATATAAGTCACGGGGCCGAAAGCGGCTGACGACGTCCTTGAAACGCTCGGCGGAGTGTTTGTCAGGTTTGTTCATGGCAAAGAAATACACACGTTGATTGCGGTAGAGATAACCTGTAGTCGGATATGATTGCCCCCCTAGGAAATAAGCGTCTGGAATGCCGAGATCATGCTGTATAGGAACTGCGCGAGATGCTTGATCCTCCAGATCCTTGATGCTCTGCTCAAGTTTGGCAATCACTTCAGGGCCGTAACCCATTTCCGGAAGCTCAGCAAGACGCCCTTTATTGGTTTCAATTCGTTCCCGCAAATGTTTCTGATAGCGCATACCGGTACCTTTCTGGTAACCCGCAGCAGCTTCAAATTCCGAGCGATCCACTATATCGCTAACGTAAACCATCGTATCGTGAAAATCATAAACGGTAAGGTCGCCCTTCGCCGTGACTTGGGATGTGAAGTTATGCCCCCCTCCCGCCGAAATCTTGAATGCTCTTGCCGCATCATAGGTGGCCCACTCCATTTCTTCGGGCACATCAAAGGTCAAGCGGCCCAAGCATTCCTGCCGAGAAGTACCAGCAAATACCACACCGAGCGGTAAACATAACAGGCACGCTAGAATAGGTTTGATCATGTTTTATTAGATGTCCTTTCCGTTGACTCCTGTGACCTGCTGACAAGTGCATGATATTGCTGTTGCTCCATAAACTGGGCCAGGATAGCCAAGTTGATGCCCGAGTCGTTATTTTCACCCCGCGTCCATCGTATAGGTAACTGACAAATAAACCCCTGCACACCAGTTGGAGCAGAGTAGGCACGGGCTGGCAGATAGGCATCCCCATTCCAAAACCTTTTTTCGTAGGGCATGGGTTCAATCAGGTCGCCCCCGCCTGATGGGTTCCTAAGGTTACGGTAAACCCAAGTTGGCCAGATGGAAGCGGGGAAGCCTTCAGGATATTCTTCCAGATTCGGCATTATGTGCGGCTGAACTTGGCTGGCATTACGCGGGATAAAATCAAAAGTCTCTTCGTACGCCTCTGTATTTTTTTTCGCGCGCACTTGCATTGCTCGCCAGCTAGCCTCCGCTGCCGGCTGGGTAAGATAACGCTGCAACCCTATAGCCGGCTGCACATTGGACGCTTTATTCAAACTCAACCCAAAGTGCTTTTTCCACAAATCTATCCGCAACCCATGCACCGCCTTGCTGACCTGTTGGGGATTCTTACCATCCAGCTTCACCGTGACCGGTGTACTGTCACGTACAATCACCGCCAGTTCGGAGTCGCGTGGGCCGAGCAGGCTGCGATCGTTGATGTTGGCGCTGCCGAGAATGGCCACGCGGTCATCGGCAATCAGCAGTTTACTGTGAACATAGATCTGTTCGGTAACCACGCGCCCGTCCAACTCGTCCCAGGTACGCAGGTTCAGCAGGGTCAGGTAGCGGCTCCAGTCCTGCAGTTCATAGACCGGACGATTGTCAGAACCGCGACGCTCTATGATCCGCTCGGCCTCGTCCCGACTGATGCCTCGGTCCAGTAGCCCGCGAATGGCCATGCGGCGCTGGATTCGCTTGATCAGGCTTTGCTCCCCAAACGCGAGGCTCTGCATGGTCAGGTGCACCTGATGCATGATGTTGGGCACGTTGAGCGGACCTTCCGGATGGACAGGCAGGATCATGTAGACATGAAACGGCCGGTGCTCGTCGATAGCGCGACCAATACGCTCTGCCAGCGCCTTGCCGATATCGTTGATCACACCCTGTTGCACTTCACCCAGACGATGGCTGAGCCACCCTTGCGCATTGAGCCCCCACATGCCGAACAGTTGGTCGAGAAAGTCGCTGCTTTCCTTATCGGCGTTGCGTGAGATGGCGTCGATCTCTATCCAGTCGAGACGCCAGATATCCCGGGCCTCCAAGGCTTCACGCAAACGCACCCGGAGCACAAGATCCTGGCGAAGAGTCTTAGGGTCGCGAAGGCTCGCCATTGGACCAGAAAGCGGAACATCTTCAAAAAGCTCACCTTCCCGACCGAACTCAGTCTGAAAGAATTGATTCTCGATATAGATGAATTGTTGCGCGCTGGAGATCGCCTGCAGCATGGCGCTCTTGCAGTTTGCCTGTATGCCACGGCTCTCAAACCCGGGAAGTATTGGCAAACTGACCGACGCCTGACGGCGACCGACCTGTTCCTGACTGAGCATCCTCTCCCCAGCGCTACGCAATACCTGCACGCTGACACCGCCGGGAATAGATTCAGGGTAGGCGGGCAGGCGTTGTGGATCTGCAATCCAGACTGGAGTGGGTTGCTTCAGGTCCAGGCGGATAAAGTTATCGTTATCCAGGAAGTGATGCAGATGTGCCTTGCGGGTCAATAGGTTGAGCCAAGTCATGACCGTTTCAAGGGTCTTGCTGACTATGGCGGTATGTTGTGGTGCCGGCGTGTTGGCCAGATAGGCTTGCTGACCGTTCCACCGATCAATGAAGTTACGCGACAGGTCATATACCGATGGGCCGATGATACTGCAGTGTACGTCCTGCCAGGGCATCCGTGGCTGGTCCGGAGCCAGGCAGCTGTTATCCGGAGACGATAACGGTTGGGCGTGCTCGAGCAGATAAGGATAAGGCGCCTGATTGCTGTTCGCCTGCTCTTGCAGTAGACCGTACAGATGCCACAGCACCGAGCTCCCCAGCTCATTGACCTTGGGGACCAGATAAGCCGGTAACGTATCGAATGACGCGCCAGACAGTAGCCTGAAGATCTGCCCTATATCGGTTTCCGACATCCACAGGTTGATCAGATGGATACTCTTGATACGCAGTGCCCCAGTCAGGTTACCCGGGTTGCTTTGCAGCTCGGCTAACCATTGCCGCAGCCGCTCCTTCAATTCAGGGGTCCCCGACAAGTCATCGACCAACAACTGTATCAGCTCAGCAGTGGCGCGTATGGACCGCTCCATGAACTGGTATTTGAGTTCTACGATGCTCCTGCGTCCCCGCTCCAGCGTACCGCCAAACCTCTCCATTCCTTGCCGAATGGCCTGCATGAGAGGCAACGGAGGGCCTCGGAAGAAATCCAAAACATGATTGATACTGTTACCGACCTGAGCCTTGGAGGGTATCGGAACAGACCCACCCAGCGCTGGTTTGGACAGATCGAACAGTGCCGCCATGATAAGACCGGTTCGGCTGACGTGCTCATCCAGCGCCATCCAACCGAGCTTGGGTAGACCCGGGTTGTAGGCGTCATTACCCCGTCTGCTTGCGTGGCTCAGACTGAAGTTGTTGTTATCTCGACGCCCATAAGCCAAATCAATACCGCCGACATACCCCAGGGTGTTATCGATCACCACACTTTTTTGATGATGCGAAAAGGTTGCACCGAGACCTTTCATATCACTTTGCTGAATCGCCGGCGTGCAGAATGCGCGAGGCCCACCTTCCAGTCCCGCGTTCAGCTGAAATATCGCCAACATGGTTTCGATATCGTAGGTGCCTACGCTGCTGCCGGGGCTCAGCCAAGGCATGACATACACTCGCAGTTGCGGCTTGCTGGTCAGTGCCTGATGCAAGCATTGCCAGAGCGTGCGCGTGTCGTCCAGCAATACGTCGTAGTTCACCTGCCAACCGGTGATGAAGATGCAGCGCTCGGCGTTGCCTATCGCACCGGCCAGGTCTTTGAAGTAGTCCTCACCTGTAGTGAAGAACTGCACCTGGTTACCCGTTCGTTTGGCGGCAAATACCGAGTCGTCGCGAATAAAAAAGTCTGGCGCCGAATAGGCGACAAGAGCCTCACCATCCTGCTGATTGATCTGGTTGACTTGCTTGGCACGAACGCCGTTGTATGCGGTGGTTTCAGTCATGGTCAATCAAGCCTTGGATTGCAGATGGGTATAAAGGTCCGCCGCGCACTGGCTGTCCTCTTTGCTTCGCTGGGCAAATAGCGGCGCATTGCATTGAGCGGGGCTGACATGGTCGCTGTAATCGAGGGCAGCCATCGCTACGCTGTCTGCATGCCAGTTCTCCCTCTCGATATGCATGCTCAATTTCACACGCTGGCCTGGATAGCACAGCCAGATCGGGCCCGTTGTGTGATAGCGATTGGAAAGTACTTGCTGCTGAGCTTCGTCCAGACGTACCAGGCCCTGCTCGTCGGTCTCGCCTTCACAGATCACCTCTCCCCCTCCATCAACCAATTGCCAGGGGGTATACGCCAGCGGAAAACCATCGTCGCCCGGCACATCCAACAATTGCATATTGAACCGGTGCTCGGCCGGTTCCGGCTCGAGCTTTGTAGTCACTGCATTAGCCCGAGCCGTGCCCAGCTGATTGCCGACCAGATCAAGCGCCGCCAGCGTTGGCACAACCGGCAAGCGGATGTCCAGACCACTACCTTGTCCTGCCGCTCCTCCCGAGTTGATCCTGATTGTAGGTCCGCTCAGCGTCACGCCGCTCGGATCGATCTTGATAAAGCTACCGCCGGCCTTGGCGGTCAGCTCCACGCCGGCGTCGATGACCAGTTTGGTGCCGGCGTAGTAGTGAATCTCGTTGCCGGCTTCGATGAACTGACCAGTGCCGATCCTGATGTGCTGGCTGCCCGCCACGGTTAGGTGGTCGTCTGACTTGATCTCGGTTTTGCGGTCGGCGTGGGTGGTGTGATGTTCCTCAGTCAGCAGCTCTGTATAGCTGTTGGCTTCGACGCGATCGTGGCGTTCGTTGCCGACGCGGATGTGCTGGTCGTGCTGAATGTTCTGGTCCCAGTCGCGCTGGGCGTGGATGGAGATCTGTTCTTCACCGGCCTTGTCTTCGATGCGTAGTTCGTTGAAGCCTTCGCCGCCAGGGCTGCTGAGGGTTTTGAAGACGCTTCTTGTCTTGTGCTCCGGCAGGCTATACGGGACTTGATGCGTCTTGTGGTAGAGGCAGCCGGTGATCAGCGGCTGGTCGGGGTCGCCTTCGAGGAAACTGACCAGTACCTCCATGCCCACCCGGGGGATGGCGATGCCGCCGTAGCGGTCGCCGGCCCAGTTGCTGGCTACGCGCAACCAACAGCTGGTTTTGTCGTTGGCCTGGCCGTGGCGGTCCCAGTGGAATTGGACTTTGACGCGGCCGTATTGGTCGCAGTGGATCTCTTCGTTGTCTGGGCCGGTGACGACGGCGGTTTGGGTGCCGTTGATGGGTTGTTTGGGGTGCCTGGGCTGGGGGCGGTGGGTGACGTCCCAGGGGGTGGCGGTGAAGGTGTTGCGGTAACCTTGGGTGAAGGGGGTGTGGGTTTCCCCCTCTCCCCAGCCCATTACTCGCCCCTCCGGGGCTCGCCCTTCGGGCCAGCCTGCGGCTGTTCTGCGCTGCGCTTGTCCCACAAGGGGAGAGGGGGCTTGTGTGTGCAGGCCTGCAGCGTCGGCGTCTGTGATCGATTCTTCCAATACCTGGGGCTGCTTGCCCTCGTGTTTGATGGAGGTTAATAACCACAGATCATTCCAGTCTGCCCGGGGATGCTCGGTCAGTGCCAGGAAATGTCCGCTGAGCAATATCGGCTGGTCGCTGTAGCCCTGGGCCAGGCGGTAGTCGGTGCGGTGGGCTTCGAGTTGCCGAGTGGCCAGGTGGGTGCCGCGGGCGCGGTCCATGAAGCGGCCGGGGTAGGCGTAGTCTTCCAGAACAGGCAGGGCGCCGGTTTGGGCCTGGCTTGCCATGAGCAGACGGGGTTTTTCGAAGTTGTAGTCGCGGCGGCTGAGGTGGCTGGGGCGGGTCTGCAGGCGCAGGTTGAAACGCTTGATGACCGGCTCGTCGGCGACCATGCCGCTGCCCTGGTTGAAGCGGGTGGGGGCCAGTTTGGGGAAGACGGTCTGGTCTTCGCCGAATACCAGTTGATGTCCCTCGGGGCTGTGCTGGAAGTGGTAGTGGATACCTTCTTCTTCGCACAGACGCTGGATGAAGTGCAGGTCGGTTTCATCGTACTGGGTGCAGTAGACCCGCTCGGGGCCCTCGTCGCGCAGCTGGAAGCGGAAGCTGTCGGTAAAGATACCGTGACCCTTGAGCACCTCGGTGATGATCTGCGGCACGGTGCGGTGCTGGAAGATGCGCTGGTTGGTGGCGTGCTGCAGGTAGGCCAGGCGCGGGACCAGGGTGATGCGGTAGCGGGTCAGGCGTTTGCCGGATTCGCCCTGGGCGACGCTGTGGATCAGCAGCCCTTCGATATCCAGGTCCGGCCGTTCGCTCACCAGGTCCAGTTCGAAGCAGTAGGGCTGGCTGATGGCTTCGGTACCCTGGAAGGCCAGCACCTTGAAGTCGTGGTCCAGGTGGGGCATCGCAAGGCTGAAATGGACAGTATTGGCCGGGGCGAACATCCTGTTTCCCTTTGTCTGACGAACAAAGTGGCCGTTATAGCAGACCGCAGCCGCCAAGGCCGCCCCAGGGGCCAGGGTTGTGAGTCAGTTGGCAGAAATGAGCACTCTCCTCGGTCAGAAGAGGCCTATAGCTAATGCAACGACTCGGCCTTGCGCAGCCAGTAATGAAATTCCCCGTCGCGCTCGTAGGCACGCAGCAACGCATGCCCGGTGAGCTCCGCGAAGCGGGCGATATCCCGCTGCGAACCCGCATCCGTTGCCGCCAGGTGCAGTACCTGCCCCGCCTCCATGCTATTGAGTGCTACCTTGGCGCGCAGCAAGGGCAAGGGACAGGATAGCCCGCGGGCATCCACCGACTGATCAGCCGGCAGTTCACTTTTTTCATCAACCATGCTTACACTCCCGTTGAGCCCGCGAGTATACCCTCGCGGAGCAAGCGGCAGACACCTGAAACAGAAACGGGTTAGAGTGTTTTCATGCAATGTATCAAAACGGCCCGCGTGCCTGTCAAAGCTCTACTGTTTTCGGTCATGACTGCCTTGGCGGTGCCGGTATCGACACCGCTGCTGGCCACTGAATTCAACCTGCCTTCGCTGGGCGACACCAGCTCCTCGATCATGTCTCGGGAACAGGAATACCAGCTCGGTCGCACCTGGCTGTCGATGCTCCGGGGCTCGGTGCGGACGCTGGAAGATCCGCTGCTGAAGGATTACATCGAAGGTCACGTCTTCGGACTGGCGGAAACCAGCCAGCTGGATGACCGGCGCCTGACCTTCGTGGCCATCGACAGCCCCCAGCTCAACGCCTTTGCTGCCCCCGGCGGCATCATTGGCGTCAACGGCGGGCTGTTCCTGCACGCCCATACCGAGGCGGAGTTTGCCTCGGTCATGGCCCACGAACTGGCTCACCTGTCGCAGCGCCACTTCGCCCGCGGGCTGCAGCACCAGCAGCAGAACCGGATACCGTTGATGACCGCGATGCTGGCCAGTATTGTCCTGGCTGCCAGCGGCGGCGGTGATGCCGGCTTCGCCGCCCTGGCCTCGACCCAGGCGGCAGCGATCCAGGAGCAACGGCGCTTTTCCCGGCAGAACGAGCAGGAGGCTGACCGCATCGGCCTGCTCAACCTGCAGGCAGCAGGCTTCGCCCCCGAGGCCATGCCGGAAATGTTCGAGCGGCTGGCCAAGTTGAGCCGCTTCAGTCGTACTCCGCCGGAATTCCTGTTGACCCACCCGGTCAGCCAGTCGCGAATTTCCGATTCCCGCGCCCGCGCCGACCAGCTCGGCGGCGAGGGGCGCAAGGACAGCCTCTATTACCAGATGATGCGCGCCCGGGTGCAACTCTTCTACGAGGAAAGCCCCGGCCTGGCCGCGCGTCGCTTCCGCGCCCTGCTGGACGGTCATCAGGGTGAGCACAACGCTGCGCGCTACGGCCTGGCCCTGGCGCTGATCCGCAGTGGCCAGCAGGCTGAGGCGGCGGCGGAGCTGGAGCCGCTACTGGAGCAATATCCGAACAACATCGCCGTGCAACTGGCCAAGGTCGAGCTCGACAGCAGTCTTGGCCAGCAAGGCGACGCCCTGGCACGCATCGATCGTCTGCTTGCCACCCGGCCTGACAACTATCCGCTACTCAACACCAAGGCCGATATCCTGCTGCGCCAGCGCGACTACAAAGGGGCTGAACGAGTTACCGATCACCTGGCACGGCTTCGCCCGGAGGACCCGGACGTGTGGTATCTGGTCTCGGAAATTCGCGGGCTGGCCAAGAATATCCTCGGCGTGCACCAGGCGCGGGCGGAATACTTCATGCTGGCCGGCGACCTGGATCAGGCCGACCAGCAGCTGGATGAGGCGCTCAAGCGCGCCGACAATTTTGTCGAGAGCTCCCGCATCAACGCGCGCAAGGAAGAGGTCGCGCGTCGGCGGGAGATCATCAAGAGCTTCTGATCAGAGGTTGCGGGTAAATTCCAGCATCCGCTCCAGCGGGCGCACCGCGGCCGGAATCAACGCCTCCGGTACCAGAATCTCGTTAGTGCCCTGCTCCAGGCTCTGCAGCACCCGTGGCAGGGTGTTCATAGCCATCCACGGGCAGTTGGCGCAGCTGCGGCAGGTCGCTCCGTCACCCGCAGTGGGCGCGTCGATCAACCGTCGACCCGGCGCAGCCTGCTGCATCTTGTAGAAGATGCCCTTGTCGGTCGCCACGATGAAGGTCGGGTTCGACAGCTCCTGGGTCGCCTTGATCAGCTGGCTGGTCGAGCCGACCACATCCGCCAGCTCAACCACCGAGGCCGGGGATTCCGGGTGCACCAGGATGGCCGCATCCGGATAGACTGCCTTGAGATCGAGCAGGGCCTTGGCCTTGAACTCCTCGTGGACGATACAGGCGCCATCCCACAGCAGCATGTCAGCACCCGTCTTGCTCTGGATATAGCCGCCCAGGTGCTTGTCCGGCGCCCAGAGAATCTTCTCGCCCCGGTCCATCAGGCTTTCGACAATCGGCAACGCGCAGCTGGAGGTAACTACCCAGTCGGCCCGCGCCTTTACCGCAGCGGAGGTGTTGGCATACACCACCACGGTCCGGTCCGGGTGCTGATCACAGAAAGCGGAGAATTCGTCAATCGGACAGCCGATATCCAGCGAGCAGGTAGCGTCCAGGGTGGGCATCAACACCCGCTTTTCGGGGCTGAGGATCTTCGCCGTTTCACCCATGAAGCGCACGCCGGCTACCACCAGGGTGCTGGCCGGATGATTCTTGCCGAAGCGGGCCATTTCCAGTGAGTCGGACACGCAACCGCCGGTTTCCTCCGCCAGCTCCTGGAGCAGCGGGTCAGTGTAGTAATGCGCAACCAGTACCGCGTCATGGGCCTTCAGTGCCGTGGCGATGCGAACCTTGTAGTCGGCCCGCTCGGTATCGGTCAGCGGCGCAGGCTGCTTCGCAGCCAGATGGGCCTGCACCAGCAACCTTTCGGAAATCTGAGACATCTAACAACCCCTCCGGGAATGGAACGGGCGACATCATACCACGGTCGCCCGGTTCTACCGATTACCCAACCGGAACTCCGCTGAGCGAGGCGAGTCAAGGATTAGGGAGGCGCTGGATACCGGTGTCTCTGGGACAGACACTTATGACGAGGCAGGACTCCCATGTTCAGACACGTACCCGGTCTTTTCTACGCGCCCAGCGCAACCTGGAACCGCATCCACGACGACATCGAACGCAGCCCCGGCGGCTTCATTCCCCTGCTGCTGATCGGCTCGCTGATACCCGCCCTGTGCGCCTATTACGGTGGCGCCATCTCCGGCTGGGAATTCTTCGGCGCAGACCAGGAGAAATTCCTCAGCCCGTACAGCGCAGCGCTGCTGGCATTGGCGGTGTGGCTGGCCTATGTCAGCAATGCGGTCATCATGGGCTTCATGGTGCGCTGGGTTCTGTTCCGCACGCCGGTGCGCCCCTCGGTGCTACGGGGCATGGCATTCGCTACCTTCCTGTCCGTACCTTTCATGCTGGGTGCCCTGGCGGCCCTGCTGCCCCAGCGCTGGTTGATGGTGCTCGCCCTGGGCGTCATTGGCAGCTATTCGACCCTGCAGTTGTACCTCGGGCTGCCGATCTTCATGCGGTTGAGCAAGAGCAAGGCGTATTTCTATGCCACCTGCATCCTTGCCATCGGCTTGCTGGCCATCGTTAGCGTCGGCCTGTTCTATCTGGAAAGCTGGCGGGCGGTTTCCCCACCGGGTGAATATCAGGGTGTCGAGGAGCGTATCGAACAAGATAACGAGCCGGCGTCACCCTGACGCCTGGCTTGCCGAGCAGCCCTGCAGAAACACCAGTAGATCCACTTCCTCCGGCTTGAGCCAGCGGCGCCTGGCTCGCCCCTTGCTCCAGCGCACTCCATCGAGCTCACCGCGCAGATAGCTATCCAGAATCGCCGGGTGGATATAGCACTTGCGACATACCGCCGGGGTATTCCCCAACTCCCCTGCTACGTCCTTGACGACCTCGGCCACCGCCTGCTTGCTCGGCTTGCGCCCCTCGGCAACCAACTGGCGCAGGCTGGCCAAGGCCAGACTGCTGCCGGCCCAGGTACGGTAATCCTTGGCGGTAAAATCCCCACCGGTGATCTCCCGCAAGCACTGATTGATATCCGATGAGCTGACCGAACAGGGGTGGCCCTCGTCATCCAGATACTGGAACAGATGCTGGCCCGGTAATTCCTTGCAGCGCCGCAGCACCCGCGCCAGGCGCGGATGACGCAGATTGATGTGATGCTCCACGCCGCTCTTGCCACGGAAGCGGAAGCGGATGCTGTCGCCGCGCAGGGTCAGATGCCGGTTGCGCAGCGTGGTAAGGCCGTAGGATTTGTTCTGCCGGGCGTACTCCTGATTGCCCACCCGGACGCAGGTCTCGTCGAGCAGCATGATGACCGCAGCGATCACCTTCTCGCGCTTCAGCGCGCGGACCCGGAGACGCTTGTCCAGCTCCCGCCGTAACTTGGGCAGGGCGTTACCGAACGCCAATAGCCGTTCATACTTGGCCGCGTCACGTACTTCCCGCCAGAGGGGATGATAGCGATATTGCTTGCGCCCACGGGCATCGCGTCCGGTGGCCTGGAGATGGCCCAGGGGATCGCGACAGATCCAGACGTCCCGATAGGCCGGGGGAATGGCGAGGGCGTTGATTCGTTGGATAACAGCCTGATCGCGAATGCGACGGCCTTCTTCATCAAAATAGGCAGCGACGCCGTCCAGCACCTTGCGGCTGTAGCCCGGCGCGCTGTCGGTGACATAATGAAGCGCCGGCGGACACCAGTCTGGGGATTCCGAGGCCGCCGGCTTCATCGCAGTTACATATCAGCTGCGGGCACGTTCGGCGTCGCGCAGCATTTTCACCTGGTCGTGGTTACGCAGTACACCGTCATACTGACGCTGAACTACCTGGCGAATATCTTCCGGCAGCGCCTTTTCCAGCGCCTGACGGTAGCTCTTCTTGGCCACGTCTTCACCGCGCTCGCACTCGTTGAGGATGGCCTCGTCATCCTTGCCGGTGATCAGGGATTTCAGATCAACCCAGCGGCGGTGCAGATCACCGCTCATGCTGGTGCTGTCCTCAGGGTCACCGCCCAGACGGATCACGATGGCCTGCAGCTCCTGGGCAGCCTTGGCGCAGCCCGCGGCGCGCTCGGTGAACAGCTGCTTCAGTTCGGGACGCTTGATGTCCTCGGCGCAGACGCGGAAGCCTTCTTCGCCGTCCTTGCTGGTCTCGATCAGATCGTTCAGGGTAGAAATAATTTCTTTGGTATCAATGGCATTCATGAAACAACTCCTGCTATTACGCTGAGTGGTATACAACTGACCCCGCGCAGGCGGAGCGGGTTCCATCTGATTTCAATCCATGCCAACCGAGCAAATAGTCTGAACAGCCGCGCACCGAAACCGTCCAAATCCTTGGGTACCGCCCAACTGATGAGGATGATAAAAAATGAACGCCATTGAACTTTTGAAAGCCGACCATGAGGTCGTCAAGCAACTTCTGGAAGAGATCAGTTCCACCAGCGAGCGCGCCTTCAAGAAACGCGCAGAACTGTTGAAGAAGATCGAAATGGAGCTGAGTATCCACACCACCATTGAAGAGGAAGACTTCTATCCCGCCTTCAAGGAGGCCGGAGCCAAGGAAGAGCTGAAGATGTACCACGAGGCAAAGGAAGAACACCGTGCGGTCGAAGCCCTGGTATTGCCTGACCTGCTCAAAACCGACCCCGGCAGCGTGGAATTCTCCGGACGCATCAAGGTCCTCAAGGAGCTACTTGAGCATCATATCGAAGAGGAAGAAGAAGAGATGTTCGCCACCGCCACCGAATTGATGAGCGAAGAGCAACTGGAAACGTTGGGCAAGCAAATGGAGGAAAAGAAGAAAAGCCTGAAGAAGGCAGCCTGAATAACATGGAGTGCTATCAGGCGCGAAATGGTGGGTCGTGTAGGATTCGAACCTACGACCAATTGGTTAAAAGCCAACTGCTCTACCAACTGAGCTAACGACCCTTTCGATGCGCGATATCTTACTGATTTATCACTGAAACTCAAGAATTTTTTTGAATTTTTTTCCGGTGTGCCCGATCCCCCGCACACCGGTCTTTTTCGCCAGGCGGCAATATTACTGGAGGTTGTTCAGCTCGCGGCGAGCCAGTTGCGCGGCGGAGGCATCCGGGTGCTTGTCCAGTACCTCCTGGTAGAGCTGGGCAGCCTTGGTCGAATTGCCCAAGCGCCGCTCCACCTCGGCCAGTTTATACAGCGCATCGGATTCCTTGCGATGGCCAGCGTATTGGCTGATCACCTTGGCGAAAGCCTGCCCCGCCGACTCCAGACTACCCTGGACCAGGTAGACCTCACCCAACCAATACTGGGCATTGCCGGCGTAATCACTATTCGGGTAGCGACGCAGGAAGGCATTGAAGGCCATCTCGGCCTTTTCAAAGTCGCGCGCTTTGACCTGATCGAACGCGGCTTCATAGAGCAGCTTCTCACGGGCGGGGTCCGCCTCGGCGGATGCCTGCGGGGCCGCTCCGGTCGCCGGGGCGTTGCCAGCCGGTGTCACCGGCGGCAGGGTATTACCATTGGCAGGGGCGCTCGAGCCTGACGGCGCGGGCGATCCTGCGGAAATCGAGGAAAGTCGGCGATCAATGTCCTGATAACGATCAAGCTGATCCTTTTCCAACTTCTTCAGTCGATGCTCCTGCTCTTCGAGCAGGCCACGCAGCATGGAGACCTCCTGCTGCATCTGATACAGCTGCTGCATAAGCTGGCCCTCTACCGAGAGGCCAGCCGAGGACGATCGGGTATCAGGCAGTGACGGCGCCTGCGTCGGGTAGCCCGAAGCGTTTCCGCCCGAGCCTTCCATTACCGGAACTTGGGCCATTGCCGTGACCGGCAGCAGCAGACAACCCAGCACTAATCCCTGATACCCTTTCATGCGACCTCTTACTTACGCAGTTCTACGCGACGGTTCTGAGCCCAGGCTTCTTCGCCAGTGCCAGTAACAGCTGCTTTCTCTTCACCGTAGGAAACCAGTTCCAGCTGAGCGGGAGATACGCCCTGCAGAACCAGGTAACGCTGTACGGCGGCCGCACGGCGCTCACCCAGAGCCATGTTGTACTCGCGAGTACCACGCTCGTCAGTGTGGCCTTCCAGCACTACGCGGTTGCCCTGGGCCTTGAGATCCTTGGCGTGTACGTCCAGGGCGCGCATGGCTTCAGGCTTCAGCTCGGAGCTGTCGAACTCGAAGTAGAAAGTGGTGATGGCACGCAGAGCAGCTTCTTCGCTGCTGACGCTGCCGGCACCAGCCGAGGAAGAAGCGGAGCTGTCGTAGCCAGCGTTCGGATCGACTGCGCCAGTGCCGGCTGCATCGCCGCCCTTGGAAGAACAGCCAACCACAACGCCGAAAGCGACAACCAGAGCTGCAAACTTGCCGAACTTGATAACTTCCATCATAGACTCCTGATAAACCCCATTTGGTTTAGTGTTGGTATACCCTATGGCAGGTATGGGGACCATGATGGTACGCGCAGGTCTGTGAACTTCGTCGGAATCTCCGACCGTGCACGACCATTGGTCGAAACCAGCATAAGTACACCCCGTCCCTGTTGACGGGTAGCGTAAATTAACATAGTGCCGTTGGGTGCGACAGTAGGCGACTCATCCAATGACGTTTCTGTTAATACTTTCAGATTGCCTCTTTCCAGATCCTGGGTGGCAATATGAAAATTCCTGTAGCCGTCCTGCCGGTGAACCATGACCATGGTGCGGCCATCCACTGACACTTTGGCATTGGCATTATAGTTGCCCACGAACGTAAGGCGCTCAGTACTGCCATTATTCAGACTCTGTTTATAAATCTGCGGCCGCCCCCCACGATCGGAGGTAAACACCAGGGTGTTGTTATCGAGCCAGTCCGGCTCGGTATCAATACCGAAGTGATTGGTTACCCGGCGCATCTGTTTAGTCGCCAATTCCATGACGTAGATTTCCGGGTTGCCGTCACGTGACAGCACAAATGCGAGACGCTGGCCATCTGGCGACCAGGCTGGCGCGCCGTTAAGCCCTTCGAAATTGGTGATGCGCTCACGGCGTCCGGTCTGGACGTAGTGAATGAAGATTTCCGGCCGCCGCGATTCGAAAGACACGTAGGCGATACGCTGGCCATCCGGTGCGTAGGACGGGGTCAGGATCGGCTCGCGTGACTGTAGCAGAGTTACCGCGCGTGCGCCGTCGTAATCGGAGCGCTGCAGGGTGTACCGGGTGTTGTCCGCCGAGAAGCGTTCCGCTGCCACGTACAGCAGCTTGGTGCTGAACGCACCCTTGATGCCGGTAATGTGCTCGAAGACCTCATCGCTGATCTTGTGCGCCATATCCCGCAGCTGGTTCTGGCTGCCGCTTACCGTGCGCGACAGGATTACCTGCTCCCGAGCGACGTTATACAGGTGGTATTGCGCCTGGTAGCCCGAGCCAGTGCTGGTCACCTCTCCAGCCAGAACGTACTCCACCCCCAGCAGTCTCCAGTCGCGGGGGAATATCTCCTCGGCGCGGGTCGGCTGGCTGAGCATGTTTTCCCGGGCGAACGGGGTGAACATCCCCGAGTTGCGCAGGTCGTTGCCGGTAATCTGGGCGATGTCTTCAGCCAGGGGCGCACCGCCTTGCCAACCGAAAGGAACGACCGCGATAGGCGTAGCCTTGTCGCTGCCCCGGGTGATTTCGATGGCCTCTTGAGCCAGCGCCGTCTGTGCCAGCAACAGCATGGCAGCACAGGTGAGCCAGTACTTCATGGTTTTCATCAAAATGCCAAGTCCTCTGGTTTGAAGCGTAGGGTACGCTGCCTATACAAACGATCGAAGGTCGACGGACTTTCCCGGGACAACTGCTGCATTTCCGGGATCCGGCCCACGTTGCGCACAGCCTGTACCGCCGACTGGTCGAAGCCGGCGTCACCACTGGAGCGCAGTACCACCACATCGGTTATGTCGCCCGAGGGCAACATGCTGATCCGCACCTCGACCACCATGCCATTGCGCGCAGTCGGCGGGCGGCGCCACTGCTCACTGACATAGCGGCGTATCACATCATCGTAGCTGGCAGCTACCTCATCGCCAACCTGATCGGCCTGAGCCTGCTGGTATTGCGTATCGTCGGCCAGCAGCTCGGCCAGCGCCTTGGCCTTGGCCTCCTCCTGCTCACGCTTGAGCTTGGCCACCCGGTCTGCCTCGGCCTTCTTGGCCGCCGCTTCGGCATCAGCCTTGCGCTTGGCCTCTTCCGCTGCCTTGCGTTTGGCTTCTTCTGCTTTTTTGGCCTCGGCGGCTTTGGCGTCCGCGGCCTTCTTCGCGTCTTCCGCCGCCTTGCGTTTGGCGGCTTCCTCGGCGGCCTTCTGCTTCGCGGCTTCGGCTTCGGCCAGCTTCTTCGCGGCGTCCGCCTGGCGCTTGGCCTCCTCCGCCTTCTGTTGTTCGACCTGCGCGGCCTGCCGACGTTCCTCGGCCGCCTTATCCTGGGCCGCCTTGGCCTCGGTCGCCTTGGCCGCAGCAGCAGCTGCCTCGGCCTGACGCTGTTCGGCGGCAGCACGCTGGGCGGCTTCCTGCGCTTCCTGGCGCTTCTGCTGCTCGCGCTGCAGCTCTTCGGCTTCGTGGCGCTGGGCGGCGGTGCGCTGGGCTTCCCCGGCGATCTTCTGATCGGTCTGGGTCGTCGCCGGGCTCTTCGAGTTCAACTGCACCAGCGTCGCCCGCACGATCGGCTTGGCCGGCTCGAATTCCGGTGCCGAACTGAAGGACACGAACAGGAACACCAGCACCAACAGGTGCAGCGCCACCGCCTTGATAATCGATGCGGTGAAACGGTCCTGACCGGATGAGGGCATGGGGTCGCGGTTGTTCACGGTGCCTCGGTAATCAGGCCGACATTCGGCACGCCTGCCTGCTGCAGGGAAGCCATTGCAGTAACAACGACGCCGTAATTCACATCGCGGTCACCACGGATGTAAACCAGGGTGTCGGGGCGCGCCCGCATGACCTTGGTCACGCCGTCGGTCATTTCCTCCAGCGACACGGCGCTGTCGGTCTGATTCTCCGTATCCACGGTTTCACCCAGGTTCCAGTAATACGTGCCATCGGCCAGGACCGATAATGTCAGCACCTGCTGGTTGGAGTCGGACGGCAGGACCTCACTGGCCACCTGCGGCAGGTCGACCTTCACGCCCTGGTTGAGCATCGGCGCCGTCACCATGAAGATCACCAGCAGCACGAGCATCACGTCGATATAGGGCACGACGTTCATCTCGGCAACCGGTTTACGTTTCTGGCGTCTGCCTCTGTGTAGCATGCTCACTCCCCTTCGCTGGCATGCACGCGGCGATGCAGGATGCTGGAGAACTCATCGGCAAAGGTGTAGTAGTGATTGATCAGGTTTTCCGACTGGGCCGCAAAGCGGTTGTAGGCGATTACCGCCGGGATGGCGGCGAACAGGCCGATGGCCGTGGCGATCAACGCCTCGGCAATACCCGGGGCCACGGTGGCCAGGGTCGCCTGCTGCACGGTAGCCAGGCCGCGGAAGGAGTTCATGATGCCCCAGACGGTACCGAACAGGCCGATATATGGACTGGTGGAACCCACGGTCGCGAGGAACGGCAGGTGCTGTTCGAGGCGCTCTTCTTCACGGGAGATAGCCACCCGCATGGAACGCTGCACGGCGTCCATGACCGCTTCCGGATCCACGCCTGGCTGCTGGCGCATGCGCGAGAATTCCTTGAAGCCGGCACGGAAGATCTGCTCCAGCCCGGAGTCGGGATCAGGATTGCCGGTGACCTGGCGATACAGTTTGGACAGATCGATACCGGACCAGAACCGGTCCTCGAAATCATCCAGGGTTTTCTTGGCCGAGCGCAGCACCGTGCTACGTTGGAAGATCAGCACCCAGGAAGCGACAGACGCCGCCAGCAGGGTCAGCATCACCAACTGCACCAGCACACTGGCACTGCTTATGAGGTGCCACATCGACATTTGATCAGGTTGCACTATCCACTTCTCCTTCTTGGCTGCTTTGTCGCGTCCCGAAGGCGGCGCCCAGGGCAGCTGGAATCATTCTGGGCTTGTAGCGATCGGCGCTGACGCAGGCCACCAACACTTCCCCTTCACACAACAATTTTCCATCCGTTCGCCGAACCTGCTGAGCGAAGCGGACACTTGCACGCTTGAGTTCCAAGACATCAGCGCTGATAACAAGTTCATCGTCCAGGCACGCAGGTGCGTGGTAACGGGCGCTTACCGAATGGACGACAAAGATGATGTTTTCGCGTTGCAGCGCGCTTTGATCAAACCCCAGGGAACGAACCAGCTCGGTGCGGGCACGTTCCATGAACTTCAGATAGTTGACGTAGTAAACAATGCCGCCGGCATCGGTATCCTCAAAATAGACACGGGCTCTGAGCGCGAATGGCTGCCCTGAAATGTCAGATCGCATAATGTAGGGCCAAGCTAAGGGTTTGCATAGCGGCTTTGCCTCCAAATCGAAAATATTTTTATACGGGGGCGGCGGACCTTACTGGCTGAACAGATCCCGGTCCGGCTGCTGCTCCATCGCCGCCGGCAGATTCATGCCGAAATGCAGATAGGCGTGCCGGGTCACGACCCGGCCCCGCGGCGTGCGCATGATGAAGCCCTGCTGAATCAGGAAAGGCTCCAGCACGTCCTCGATGGTGTGCCGTTCCTCGCTGATCGCCGCGGCCAGGCTGTCGATACCCACCGGCCCGCCGTCGAACTTGTCGATCATCGCCAGCAGCAGGCGGCGGTCCATATGGTCGAAGCCCTGGGCGTCCACGTCCAGCAGGTCCAGTGCCTTGTCGGCAATCTCCCGGGTAATACTGCCCTGCCCACGTACCTCGGCGTAGTCGCGCACCCGGCGCAGCAGTCGATTGGCGATCCGCGGCGTGCCGCGGGAGCGGCGCGCGATCTCGAAGGCCCCATCGGGGTGGATCTTGAGTCCGAGGATGCCGGCGGAACGGGAAACGATGGTCGCCAGGTCCTCGGTACCATAGAACTCCAGACGCTGGACGATACCGAAGCGGTCACGCAGCGGGTTGGTCAGCATGCCGGCGCGGGTGGTGGCACCGACCAGGGTGAAGGGTGGCAGATCGAGCTTGATGGAACGCGCGGCCGGCCCTTCGCCAATCATGATGTCGAGCTGATAGTCTTCCATCGCCGGATAGAGAATTTCTTCGACTACCGGCGACAGGCGGTGAATCTCATCGACAAAGAGCACATCCCCCGCTTCCAAACTGGTCAGCATCGCCGCCAGGTCGCCAGCGCGTTCGAGCACCGGACCCGAGGTGCTCTTGATTTTCACCCCCATCTCCTGGGCGATGATATTGGCCAGGGTGGTCTTGCCCAGCCCCGGCGGGCCGAAGATCAGCACATGATCCAGGGCTTCGCTGCGACCTCGGGCGGCCGCCATGAACAGCTCCATTTGCTCGCGCACGGCAGGCTGGCCAATGTAATCAGCCAGGCGATACGGACGGATGGCCCGATCAATGATTTCTTCCTGCTGCCGGGGCGCGGCGGCGATCAAACGGTCTTCTTCCAGCATGGGGCTTCCGTGGTGCTTCGATTGATGGTTCGATCAACCGGTAAATTAAACCATGCCCTTGAGGGCGCGGCGAATCAACTCTTCACTGCTGAGCCCGTCCTCCTTGATATTGGCGACGGCGCGGCTGGCTTCCTGGGGCTTGTACCCCAGCGCGATCAAGGCACTGACCGCATCAGCGGTACCGGACACAGCAACCGGCGCGGTGCCGGTGACCAGGGGTACGGCAGCACCGGGAATATCTTCCCAGGCCTTGAATCTGTCCTTGAGCTCCACCAGCAGGCGCTCTGCAGTTTTCTTGCCGACGCCGGGTACGCGGGTCAGGGCACTGGTGTCCTGGGCCTGGACGGCGCCAATCAGCTCATCTACCTCCAACCCGGACATCAACGCCAGCGCCAGCTTCGGTCCAACGCCGTTGAGCTTGATCAGCTCACGGAACAATGCGCGGTCGCGCTTTTCCGCGAAGGCGTAGAGCAGCTGGGCATCCTCACGCACCACCAGATGGGTGTGCAGGGTGACCTTGTCGCCAATCGCCGGCAACCGATAGAAGGTACTCAGGGGGGCGTCCAGTTCATAGCCCACGCCATTCACATCCAGCAGGATGTGCGGCGGTTGTTTTTCCAGCAAAATGCCTGAAAGCCGGCCAATCATCGTGTTTCGTCCTCTTCAAAGATAGTACGGCACCGCGCGACAGCTCAGCGGCGCCGCATGCGCCCGCCGCGCAGGCCCATCACCCCACCGCCGCCGACCTGCTCCTTGAGCGCGCGGGAATGGGCATGGCACAGGGCGATGGCCAGCGCATCGGCCGCGTCAGCCTGGGGCGTGCCGGACAGTCCCAGCAACTGGGTAACCATGTGCTGCACCTGGGTCTTGTCCGCCGCACCCGTACCGACCACCGCCTGCTTTACCTGGCGGGCCGTATATTCATGCACCTCCAGCCCGGCATGCACAGCCGCCACTATTGCGGCACCCCGGGCCTGGCCGAGCTTGAGCGCGGAATCGGGGTTGCGCGCCATGAATACCTGCTCGATGCTCAGCACTTCCGGCTGGTAGTTACCGATCAGCTCGCCAAGGCCGTCGAAAATCTGTTTCAGGCGATCGGCAAAAGGGCCATCGCCAAGGCGGATGCAACCGGACGTGACGTATTCGCAGCCGTTGCGGCCTTCGCGGACGATGCCGAAACCGGTAATCCGCGAACCGGGGTCAATGCCGAGAATCAGGGCCATCTGCTGGGTCTCCCCGGTGGTGACATGAAAAAGGGAGGCAACGCCTCCCTTTCATCGAGTAGGTCGCCTTGCTCACTCCATCTGCGCCAGCACGTCGTCCGGGATCTCGGCATTGGAGTAGACGTTCTGCACGTCGTCCAGGTCCTCCAGCATGTCGATCAGCCGAATGACCTTCTGCGCGGTGTCCAGATCCAGCGGCGTGGTGGTAGCGGGGATCATACTGATTTCCGCTGCCTCGCTGGTGAAGCCGGCACTGTCCAGGGCATCCTTTACCGCACCGAACTCCTCGAATGCGGTGAATACGTCGAAGGAGCCGTCATCGTTGCTGACAACATCCTCGGCGCCCGCTTCCAGGGCTGCTTCCATCAGGGCATCCTCATCGACACCCGGCGCATAACTGATCTGGCCCCGACGGGTGAACAGGTAGGCCACCGAGCCGTCGGTACCCAGGTTACCACCGCACTTGCTGAACGCATGGCGCACTTCGCTGACAGTGCGGTTGCGGTTGTCGGTCATCACCTCGACCAGCACCGCCACGCCACCGGAGCCATAGCCCTCATAGGTCAGCTCTTCCATGTTGTCCGCGTCGTTGCTGCCGACACCGCGGGCGATGGCGCGATCAATGGTGTCGCGGGTCATGTTGGCGGTCAGCGCCTTGTCCACCGCGGCGCGTAGCCGGGGGTTGTCCGCCGGCACCGGGCCGCCGAGCTTGGCAGCGACCGTCAGCTCACGAATCAGCTTGGTGAAGATCTTGCCGCGCTTGGCATCCTGCGCTGCCTTGCGGTGCTTGATATTCGCCCATTTGGAATGACCAGCCATAACCAACTCCATGCAATTCGGTAACATCACCCGCCAGCGAACCAGCGGGCACACAATCGCGCCGAGGCGGCGCTCCTACTGTTATTCGACCTTCGGCTGCTCGCGCAGACGGATGCTCAGCTCGCGCAACGCCTTGGCGTCCACCAGGCCAGGCGCCTGGGTCATGACATCTGCCGCGCTCTGGGTTTTCGGGAAGGCAATCACTTCGCGGATCGACTGGGCGCCGGTCATCAGCATCACCAGACGATCCAGACCGAAGGCCAGGCCACCGTGCGGCGGCGCACCGTACTTCAGCGCGTCGAGCAGGAAGCCGAACTTCTCCTGCTGCTCCTCGGGGCTGATGCCGAGAATGGTGAATACCGCCTGCTGCATTTCCTTGCGGTGGATACGGATCGAGCCGCCACCCAGCTCGGTGCCGTTGAGCACCATGTCGTAGGCGCGGGAGAGGGCCCCGGCCGGGTTGGCCTGCAGCTCCTCCGGCGAGCACTTGGGTGCGGTGAACGGGTGGTGCAGCGCACTCAGGCTGCCATCGTCGTTCTCTTCGAACATCGGGAAATCAACGACCCACAACGGCGCCCATTCGCAGGTAAGCAGCTGCAGATCATGGCCCAGGCGAATGCGCAGCGCGCCCAGCGCCTCGGAAACCACCTTGGCCCGGTCGGCGCCAAAGAACACGATATCGCCATCGACAGCGCCGACGCGATCGAGGATGACATTGAGGTTGTCCTCGGGGATGAACTTGACGATCGGCGACTGCAGGCCTTCGACACCCTTGGCGCGCTCGTTGACCTTGATGTAGGCCAGGCCCTTGGCACCGTAGATGCCGACGAATTTGGTGTAGTCATCGATCTGCTTGCGCGGCATGGCGGCACCGCCTGGTACGCGCAGAGCGGCAACGCGGCCCTTCGGGTCGCTGGCCGGGCCACTGAAGACCTTGAAATCGACCTCGGTCAGCTGGTCGGCCACGTCCACCAGTTCCAGGGGGTTACGCAGGTCCGGCTTGTCCGACCCGTAGCGGCGCATGGCCTCTTCGAAAGTCATGTGCGGGAAGTCGCCCAGGTCCAGGTCCAGAACTTCCTTGAACAGCCCGCGGATCATGCCCTCGGTCAGGCCCATGATGTCCTGTTCATCGAGGAAGCTGGTCTCGATGTCGATCTGGGTGAATTCCGGCTGGCGATCGGCGCGCAGGTCTTCGTCACGGAAGCACTTGGCGATCTGGTAGTAACGATCGAAGCCGGCCACCATCAGCAGCTGCTTGAACAGCTGCGGCGATTGCGGCAGGGCAAAGAAGTGGCCGGGGTGGGTGCGGCTGGGCACCAGATAGTCCCGGGCGCCTTCCGGCGTGGCACGGGTCAGGATCGGCGTTTCCACGTCGAGGAAGCCGTTGTCGTCCAGGTAGCGGCGGATGCTGCTGGTGATGCGCGAGCGCAGCTTCAGCTTGGCGGCCATTTCCGGGCGGCGCAGGTCGATGAACCGATAGCGCAGGCGGGTCTCCTCACCCACATCGGAGTATTCATCCAGGGGAAATGGCGGGGTCTCGGCCTGGTTCAGCACTTCCAGCTCGTAACCCAACACCTCGATGGCGCCGGACGCCATGTTCGGGTTGACCGCGCCGGCCGGCCGCGGACGCACCTTGCCGCGCACCTTGACCACATACTCGCTGCGCACCCGGTCAGCCAGGGCGAAGGTGTCTTCGCGGTCCGGATCGAACACTACCTGAGCCAGTCCTTCGCGATCACGGATATCGAGAAAGATCACCCCACCATGGTCACGGCGGCGGTGAACCCAGCCGCAAAGTGTCACTTCCTGGTCCGCCAGCGTTTCGTTCAACTGGCCGCAATAGTGGGTACGCATCATGAGTGTGGAATCCTGTTGTCGACAGAGCGGCTGCGTCCTGGCCAAGCGCCTTGGCCCTACGTCAGCGCAGATAGATAAAAGCGCCATAATATACCCGATGTCACCCATCCCAGGCGAGCATTGCGCGGCAATGCGCCATTCATAGGGCGCCGCAATCCCAACGATTGGCAAACAGGGCTTGAGGACAGGCCGCTACGGCATATACTGGTGAAACATTTTCCGCAGCAACCTGGAGATAAAGTATGAAGATTGATATCGGTATCAACCAGAAGGATCGGGAAGCTATTGCCCAGGGTCTGTCCCACTTGCTGGCGGACACCTACACGCTCTACCTGAAAACCCACAATTTCCACTGGAACGTGAAGGGCCCGATGTTCCAGACCCTGCATACCATGTTCGAGACCCAGTACACCGAACTGGCCACCGCGGTCGACGAGATCGCCGAGCGTATCCGCACCCTGGGTTTCCCGGCGCCGGGTACCTACAAGGCCTTCGCCGAGCTGAGCTCCATCAAGGAAGAAGACGGCGTGCCGGAAGCGTCCGAGATGATCCGCCTGCTGGTGGAAGGCCAGGAAGCCTGCGCCCGCACTGCGCGCGAAGCCTTCCCTGCCTGTGAAAAGGCCAGCGACGAGCCCAGCGCCGACCTGCTGACCCAGCGCATGCAAGCCCATGAAAAAACCGCCTGGATGCTGCGCAGCCTGCTGGAAAAGTAACAGCCTGAACCGGGGGCGGGCACTCGTCCGCCCTTCCTTGCCTAACCCCCTCTCCTATCCTCTTTGTGACTACACCTGTTTCAGGTTAGAGTGCGCTCCCGGCCCCGGGTCTGGTGCCGGCCTTTTAAAAGCCACAGTTACAACAGGATGAATCGTTTTGAACAGTATCCGTTACCTTCATTTGATTGTCGGTCTGGCAGCCCTGCTGTCCGGCCTGTATTACAGCATGCCCTTTTTCAGCCAGAGCGGTCTCATCGACCTATCGGCCATCACCGCTTTGCTGCTGGGTCTGATCAATATCCAACAGTTCAGCCACAGTAACCGCAGCCGCTCCCCGGTCCGCAATGCACTCGCCGTACTTGGGGCGATCCTGTTGTTGGTCGGCGCGCTGATTCCGCTGGTGATCCTGCTGGCCAACCCGGCCGCTGGCGGCCTGCTGACCCTGGCGGTAGGCCTCAGCGTGGCCGCGGTCTGCCTGTTTGCCGGTCTCACCCTGACCGCCATGCTCGCCCAAAGCACGCGGCACGGCACTACCGGGCCGCGGGAAACAGGCACGGTCAAATGGTTCAATACCAGCAAGGGGTTCGGGTTCATTTCCCGGGACCAGGGCGAAGACGTGTTCGTGCACTTTCGCGCCATCCGTGGCGATGGTCATCGGGTACTACTGGAAGGCCAGCGGGTGGAGTTCATCGTGGCCCAGCGGGAAAAGGGTCTGCAGGCCGAAGACGTCGAGCCCCTCGACTGATCAGTAATGGGGCGGAGGCTGATCGTCCTCCGCATCCCCCGGCATGGATGCCGCCAGATCGGCCTGTCGGCGGGCCAGCAGTTCCAGGGCCCGCTGCAATTTTTCCAGTTCCAGCTGCTGACGGCTCACCACATCGTTCAACGCCTGAATAGTGTCATCCTGAAACGCCAGGCGTGTTTCCAGCTCATCCATTCTGGTAATCAACTGCTCACTCATTTGAACCGCTCCGCATAATCAAAGTTTGAGCTCAGCACAGTCTGCAAGCGCCGGACGCAGTTGTGCAATTGCTCTTCGGTATAAGGCACAGCAGGCAACTTCCCCCATACCGGCGCAGGCCAGGCCGGATCATGCCGATAGCGCACGACATGATGAACGTGCAGTTGGGGAACCATGTTACCCAGCGCTGCGATGTTGATCTTGTGGGCGGAGAAGGCGTCTTTCAGCGCCTCGGCCAGCAGGCAGGATTCGTCCAGCAATTGCTGCCGGTCGGCCTGATCCAACTGGAATATCTCGGCAACATCCTCCCGCCTGGGCACCAGTACAAACCACGGGTACTGGGCGTCATTGATCAATAACAGTGCACACAGGGGGAAGTCACCTATCCAAATGCCATCATTGACGAGTTGCGGATGAAGACTATACATAGAACTTCCTTTATCAAAAAAGTGTCCCATAAACCCGCCAAATAATGAGACAGGTCAAGGAAATCACGGAGGAAAACGCTAAGCTCTTGCTGTGCTTGGCAATAATACAGCAGGTCCGGAGTAGCTGAGGCCAACGAATGCAAGTCGGACGAATTTTTTTGCGTTTCGCTTTCGCATTTTTGGAACTTTGCTGCTTTACTCAATGCGATACGTTTTTGAAGAAGCTGCGCCGGGATTGTAACCAGAGCACATTCTTTATTACAGGTAAGGAGCACAGGACATGAAAGACACTGTTAAATGGGGTTCCCTCGCCTTGGCAGTCGCCGCGGCAAATGGGCTTGTTGCGACTCAGGCTGTCGCCCAGGGCGAAGGATTCGTAGAAGGTGCTACCGCCACACTGGAAAGCCGTACACTGTATTTCAACCGCGACTATCGAGATCCAGGCCAAGCCAACCAGAACACCGCCAACATGAGCCGTGCGGAAGAAGCAGCAACCGGCTTCATCTTGAACTTCCAGTCTGGTTACACCCAGGGTCCCGTTGGCTTGGGCGCGGACGTACTGGCGCTCGCCGGCATAAAGCTGGACAGCAGCGGTGGTCATAACGGCCGCCTGAACATGCTGCCCACCCGCTCGGATGGTGACACCGTTGCCGAATACGCTGAAATCCGCGGCGCGGTAAAGGCCAACATTGCAGGCGACACCACGCTGCGCTACGGCGTTCACATGGTCGAGAACCCGGTTATCAATTACGAGGACGCCCGCCTGCTGCCTAACCACTATTTCGGTTACAGCATCGCCAACACGTCCATCGACGGCCTCTTCGTTGAAGCAGGTCGCATGACCGATCGTGGTGAGATGGGAGCATCCTCACAGCGTGAAGGCGCTTTCGTTGCAGATGAAGACCAAAAGGTCGATTACCTGGGCGGCACCTACGAATTCGCCGACACCCTCAGCGCCTCGCTGTACACCTCCAAGGCCGAAGATCTGTGGAAACGTCACTTCGCTGGCATAACCCACAAAGCAGATCTGGGCAACGACCTGAGCCTGACCTCCGACCTGTCCTACTACAAGACATCGGATGACAGTGCTGCGGGTACCAACCTTGGCAGAGGGTTCGATAACAACGCCACCTCGCTGGCGGTCACCCTGGGCGCCGGTTTCCATGACTTTACCGTTGCCTATCAGCGTATGGGTGGCGATGCCGGCTTCGATTACTTCGATAGCGGTATCTATCTTGCCAACTCGGTACAGGTACTCGACTTTAACGCCGAAGACGAGCGCTCGTGGCAAGCCCGCTACGACTACGATTTCGAGGGCGTGGGCATTCCCGGCCTGACCTTCATGACTCGCTATATCACGGGTGACAATATTGCCACCGCCGATAGCCCGAGGGACTCGCGCTGGGAACGTGATACCGATATTCGCTATACAGTCCAACGCGGCTTCCTCCAGGGCGTCGATCTGGTATGGCGCAACGCGACTGTTCGGCAGCATGCCAACCTGGGCGGCGACATCGACGAAAACCGTTTGATCGCCTCCTATACCTGGAACCTGCTCTAAGCACTGCGGCCCCAGGCCAGATCAAACCCGGCTCCGGCCGGGTTTTTTCTTGCTTACCGCCCGGCTGAAAAGCCCGCCGCTGCTCCCCAGTCCGCCCTGCGGCAGGCTATACGCCGCCAGGGGACGAACGTACAATAAGCCGCATTATCCGATTCTGCTCTCAGGACCATCTCCTCCATGCGCACCAGTCAATACCTGATCTCCACCCTCAAGGAAACTCCCTCCGACGCGACCGTCATCAGCCATCAGCTGATGCTGCGCGCTGGCATGATCCGCAAGATCGCCTCGGGCCTGTACACCTGGTTGCCGATGGGCCTGCGGGTGCTGCGCAAGGTAGAAAAGGTGGTGCGCGAGGAAATGGACAGCGCCGGCGCGCTGGAAGTCCTCATGCCGGCCATCCAGCCGGCGGAACTGTGGCAGGAATCCGGCCGCTGGGAACAGTACGGCCCTGAATTGCTGCGCCTGCAGGACCGCCACGGCCGGGACTTCTGCGTGGGCCCCACCCACGAGGAAGTGATCACCGAGCTGGCGCGTAACGAGATCTCCAGCTACAAGCAGCTGCCGCTCAACCTGTACCAGATCCAGACCAAATTCCGCGACGAAATCCGTCCGCGCTTTGGCCTGATGCGCGCCCGGGAATTCACCATGAAGGATGCCTACTCCTTCCACCTGGAACAGGACTCCCTGCAGCAGACCTACGATCGCATGTACCAGGCCTACTGCAATATCTTCAGCCGCCTGGGGCTGAACTACCGCCCGGTGGTCGCCGACAACGGCTCGATCGGCGGGGAAGGCTCCCATGAATTCCATGTGCTGGCGGACTCCGGTGAGGATGCCATCGTGTTCTCCGATACCGGCACCTACGCCGCCAACATGGAAAAGGCTACCGCCCTGTTGCCCCAAGGCGAGCGCCCGGCCCCGGCCGAAGAGCTTACCCTGGTGGACACGCCGAACCAGCAGACCATCGAGTCCGTATGCGACTTCCTTGGGTTGCCCGCCGAGCGCACCGTGAAATCCCTGATCGTGCTGGGTGTTGCCAAGGAAGAAGGGGCACCCCAACCGCTGGTAGCCCTTATTCTGCGTGGTGACCACGAGCTGAACGAGATCAAGGCCGAGAATCACCCGGCCATCCACGCGCCGCTGACCTTTGCCAGCG
The DNA here is from genome assembly GCF_000939975.1 of Pseudomonas saudimassiliensis. Classification (GTDB taxonomy): domain Bacteria; phylum Pseudomonadota; class Gammaproteobacteria; order Pseudomonadales; family Pseudomonadaceae; genus Halopseudomonas; species Halopseudomonas saudimassiliensis. Next base: position 742,509 of record NZ_LK391969.1, read on the forward strand.
AAGCACAGATCCAGCAAGCCATTGGCTGCAAGCCAGGCTCCATCGGGCCGATCGATTTGCCGATGCAGGTGATTGCCGACTACAGCGCGGCGCATCTCGCGGACTTCGTCTGCGGTGCCAACCAGGACGGCAAGCACCTGCGTGGCGTCAATTGGCAGCGTGATGCACGCTTCGATGAGGTCGCCGACCTGCGCAACGTGGTCGAGGGCGACGCCAGCCCGGACGGCAACGGCACCCTGGTCATCAAGCGCGGCATTGAAGTCGGGCATATCTTCCAGCTGGGTCGCAAGTACAGCGAAGCCATGCAATGCACCGTGCTCAACGAGCAGGGCAAGACCTCCACCCTGATCATGGGTTGCTATGGCATCGGCGTTTCCCGGGTGGTCGCTTCGTCCATCGAACAGAACCACGATGCCCGCGGCATTATCTGGCCGGATGCCCTGGCACCCTTCCAGGTGGTGCTGGTGCCCATGAAGATGGAAAGCTCTGACGCGGTGCGCGAAGCCACTGAGCAGCTGTACCAGGGCCTGCAGCAGGCTGGTGTCGAGGTGCTGCTGGATGACCGCGACAAGAAAGTCAGCCCCGGCATGAAATTCGCCGACATGGACCTGATCGGGATCCCACACCGCGTGGTGATCAGCGATCGCGGGCTGGCCGAAGGGCAGCTGGAGTACAAGTACCGCCGCGACCAGGACGCCTGCAACGTGCCCGCTGCCGATATGCTCGACTTCCTGATCGAACGCACCCGCTCCCAATGAGGTCTCCCGGTATGCGCCATCCGATGTTGCCCTGGGCCCTGTGGTTATGTGCGGGACTGACCTTGGTGGGTTGCAGCAGCCAACCGCAACCGCCTGGTGGCGTTGCGACTCGGGTGGAGCGGGAACTGGTCAGCCACAACCTGCTCATCGATGCCGGTGAGCAGTTGGTGCTGACCTCACCGCAGCGGACGATCCGGGTAACCGAACAGCAACTGCACCGGGTCACCGAGTTCGATGCCCGGGACCGGGTGGCCAACAGCCATGAAAGCCACCAGTCGCTGCCCTGGGACGACCAACCGGTCATCCTCATTGCCGAGGATCGGCGCTTCACCCTGCGCACCAATCATGACGGCGTGGTGCGGCTGAACCTGCTGGATGAACAGTTCATTGACCTGGACTTTACCAACCTGCGCACCATCCAGTTGGTAGCACGGGCCAACCCCACCGTGGTGGCGGAACAGACCCTGCTGATCAGCCGGGAGTTGCGCGCCGTATTGCGCGAGGCGGTCGCCCTGGTCTACGACAACCTGGAGGAAAGCGGAGTGGAACAATGGGTCTACCGGATCCACCGGCTCAACGAACTGGGTCTGGAAGAAGAATCCAACCAACTGGAAAACATGCTCATGGTGCTGACCATCGCCGACCCCGAGCTGCAGTACGAGTTTCTCCAGGCCCTGAACGCCGATCCGCGACCCTGACCATGCCCCACCGCACATGGATAGTGCTTTGCCTGGTCCTGGGCTTACCCCCGGTGGCAACGGCCGCCAACCAGCCCGCCTCACCGCCGGTCGACCCCGAGCTGCGGGCGCTGCTGATGCACACCGTCTCCCAGGCGGACAGCTTCGCTGACGCCTTCGATGCCGAAGTCTGGCTGCTGGACATGTCGACCCGCCTGCGCCATTACCTGCCCGACGAGGCTGAGCGGCTGCGCTTTCTGCAACTGGTCCACCGTGAGGCGCGGCGGGCCGGGCTCAAGCCCGACCTGGTGCTGGCAGTTATCCATGTGGAAAGCCTGTTTGATCGCTACGCCCTGTCCCGGGTGGGCGCCCAGGGCGTCATGCAGGTAATGCCATTCTGGAAGAACGAATTGGGCCGCCCGGAGGACAACCTCATCGATCTGGCGACCAACCTGCGGTACGGCTGCACTATCCTCAAATACTATCTGGATCTGGAAAAGGGCAACCTGCGCCGGGCCCTGGCACGCTACAACGGCAGCCTGGGCAGCCATCGCTACCCGGACAAGGTGCAGGAGTACTGGTATCGCTATTGGTACGTGAAGGACTGATCAGGCCAGGGTGCACGGCACGCCGCCACCGTTTATTGCATCAGTGCCAGCACCGTTTCTTCCGTCTGGGGCCCCGCCAGGCTATGCAGCAACTCGCCTTCGGGATTGAAGACATAGGTGGTCGGCAACACCTGGGGATGCTCAAGCCCGAAGCTGTCAGCAAAATCCTGGCCAACCACGGCAAAGCGGATATCCATCTCATCCGCCAGGTCGCTCAGCGCCTCGCCGGTGATGCCGTCGTAATTCACCCCCAGCACCACCACCTCGGGGTTTTCCGCCAGGTGGTTGAATTCCGGCAGCTCATGGCGGCAAGGCGCGCACCATTCCGCCCAGTAGTTGACCACCATCCAGCGGCCCTGGAGATCCGCCCTGGATAGGGTGTTGCCCTTGTGGTCCAGCCATTGCTGCTCGCCACAGCCCACCAACAGCAAGGCGGCGCCCAGCAGCATGCCGTACAGTCCTGCTCTCATGTGTTCTCCCCTGCCCCAATAGCCCTGTCGCCCTCACCCAGCCAGCTTTTCACACTGCCAGCCATGATCCGGCGACGATTATCTTCCAGTTCTACCAACGCCTTGCGCACCGCGGGATACCAGGCGCCATCGCCCTGCAGCAGCAGTGGCAGCGAGGCCACGCTCGGCAAGGCCTCCGGCATCTCCTCGATCAGCTCGACCAGCTCCATCTGGTCCAGATCCCGACTCAGCACGTAACCGCCCTGCTGCACCCGGGTGATGATGCGCCGGACTTCCAGCCAGTCGGTCAACCGCAGCCAGAGGTCTTCGGGCATCCCCCAGCCGGCGAGATTCACCCGCGCCAGAGTCACTGACCGGCCATGCTTCTGCGCCTGCAACATGACCCTGAGCAGCCCCAGCAGATAGATCAACGGCGGATAGGCCGGGCGCTGCCAGGCGGAACTGCTGCCCAGGTTGCACACCAGCTCGGCGCCAAACAGGATGATGATCCAGCTGACGTAGATCCATAACAGAAACAGCGGGAAGGCGGCGAAGGCGCCATAGATCAGCTGAAAGCTGGGGAACAGGGCCACGTAGAGGGCGAAGCTGGCCTTGGCCCCTTCGAACAGGAGCGCCACCAGCACACCGCCGGCGAGGCCGTGCTTGAGCCGCACCCGGGTGTTGGGCACCGCCACGTAGATGAGGGTGAAGGCGGCGATGCTCAGCATCAGCGGCAGCCAGCCCAGCAACCCCCGCCAGGCGGAAGCCAGCACCGCATCCCCGGACAGAAACGACAGCGACGCCAGATAGGTGCTGACGACAAATCCCGCGCCCAGCAGCAGTGGTCCCAGGCTCAATACCGCCCAGTACAGCAGGAAACTGGAAATACCCCGGCGTGGGTAGCGAATGCGCCAGATGGCATTGAAGGATTTTTCGATATTCAGCAGCATCAACAGCGCCGTTACCATCAACAACGCCACGCCAATGCCCGTCAACTGGCGCGCCTGCTGCGAAAACTCGTGGAGGTAACCGCGCAGAGCCGCCCCGGTCGATGGCACGAAATTATCGAAGATGAAGGCTTCGACCTGACCGCCGACCTGGTTGAAGGCCGGTATGGCTGCCAGCATCGCATAGGTGACGGTCATCACCGGCACCACCGCAAACAGGGTGGTATAGGTCAGCGAGGCGGCATTCTTGGCGCAGTCATCCTCCCCGAAGCGTCGGATCAGATAGCGGCAGAAATGCCATAACACTTGCAAACGACGCGGCATGTACGGGTCAGATCCTTCCACAGCGGATCAGCCTACCGGTGAAAAACCGGAGCTGGTGGTGCCCGCAGGTTGTCAATGGTCTTCAAGGGCTTAGAATAGCCTCCATACCCCGCCCCGGCCATAGCCAGGCGGACCGAATCCGACCCGAACGGAGATTGCCATGTCCAGGGTAAGCATCTATCACAACCCCCGCTGCTCCAAGTCGCGCCAGGCCCTGGCGCTGCTGGAACAGCAAGGGGATGAATTGGAGGTCATCCAGTACCTGGAGACGCCGCCCGACAGTGCCACGCTCAGCGCCCTGCTGCAGCAACTCGGGCTGTCCGCGCGGGAGCTGATGCGCAAGGGCGAGGATATCTACCAGGAACTGAGCCTGGATGATGCCGACCTGAGCGAGGCCGAGCTGGTGCAGGCGATGGCCGACTATCCTCGCCTGATTGAACGCCCCATCATCATCCGCGAGGGCAAGGCCATCATTGGCCGTCCGCCGGAGCGGGTTCTGGAGCTCTACGCATGAATGATCCCTATGTTCTGGTGCTGTACTACAGCCACAACGGTGCTACCGCGAAGATGGCCCGCCTGATCGCCGAAGGTATCGAACAGGCCGGCCTGGAAGCACGCCTGCGGACAGTGCCCAAGGTCACCACCGAGACCCGCGCCACTGCACCGGAGATCCCGGACAGCGGTGCGCTCTACTGCACCGAGGATGACCTCAAGCATTGCGCGGCGCTGGTCATGGGCAGCCCTACCCGCTTCGGCAACATGGCGGCACCGCTGAAATACTTCATCGACGGCACCAGCAGCCTGTGGCTGTCGGGAAGCCTGGCCGGCAAGCCCGCCGCCGTGTTCACCACCACCGCCAGCATGCACGGCGGCCAGGAAAGCACCCTGCTGTCCATGCAATTGCCGCTGCTGCACCACGGCATGCTGCTGGTTGGCCTGCCCTACAGCGAGGCCGCACTCACCGAGACCCGTGGCGGCGGTACGCCCTACGGCGCCAGCCATCTGGCCGGGGGCGATGGTGCACGCCCACTCGACAACCACGAGTCCGCCCTGTGCCGGGCGCTCGGCAAGCGCGTGGCCACGGTTACCCGCCAGCTGTTGGCCGGAGCCGCCCATGTCCAGAGCTGACAAGCCGCTGCCGTCCCTGAGCTACCTGCAACCGCGGATCCGGGTCAGCCGAGCGATAGCCGGCCTGGCCTACGTCGGGCTGCTGGCGTGCCTGTTTGTCTACAACGCCTTCTTTCGGGACCTGCATGGCGCCAACCCGCTGGTGATCGGTGTGTTCATGCTGATCCCGCTGCTGATCTTCCTGCCCGGGATCATCAGCGGCAACCCACGGGTGCATGCCTGGTTGTGTTTCGCCATCAACCTGTATTTCGCCTATGGCGTGCTGGCCTGCCTGCAGCCGGAGCGCCAGCTGTACGGCGCCGTCCTGGTCGGCACCAGCGTGACCTATTTCATTGCTGCATTGGGTTATGTGCGCTGGAGCTTCCAGGCGATGCGAGTGCGGTCGAACGCTACCACTGCATGACGCGTTTGACGAAGGGAATGGTCAGCCGATGCTGGGCCTGCAGGGAGGCCTGGTCCAGCTGTTCGAGGGCAGCGAACAACTCATTCATGCCCCGCGCGCCCCGACTGAGGATGTAACGGGCGACCTCGTCGGGCAACTGCAGCCCGCGCCGTTCGGCACGCAGCTTGAGCATCTGCTGCTTGCCCTCGTCATCCAGCACCTGCAGCTGGAACACCAGTCCCCAGCCCAGGCGGGAAACCAGGTCCGGCAACTGGAAGGCCAGCGCCCGCGGGGCAGCCGCAGCGGCGATCAGCAAGCGCCCCTGGCGTTGCTGGATGCGGTTATAGAGATGGAACAGCGCCTCTTCCCAGTCTTCCCGGCCCGCCAGGGTATCCAGCTCGTCCAGGCACAGCAGGTCGAATTCTTCCATGCCTTCGAGCAGGGCCGGGCCGTGGTCCAGTAGTTCTCCGAGGGGCAGATACATGGCCAGACCGCCCCGCTCCGCCATGCGGTGACAGGCGGCCTGCAACAGGTGGGAGCGACCGCTGCCGGAGGTACCCCACAGGTAGACGCACAGCTCGGCCGGCACCGCCTGGGGGTCGGCCAGCGTCTGTAACGCGGCCAGCACTGCGGCATTGGGGCCAGCGTAGTAATTGTCGAAGGTCGCCTCGTCCCTGAGCTTGACGCCCAGGGGCAGCTGCATGGGTTGGCCGGCCCGCATCAGAGCCGCTCCAACCGGCTGGCTGCGCCGTCGCGCATCGACCATGGGTTCATGATCAGCCGCGCCAGCGGAAGTACAGCGCGGGTAGCGCCGGTGCGGCAGGCGCGGCGGGGGCAGCAACCGGCTCAGGCTCGGCAACGGGCGGCTCGGCATGCAGTTCGGCGTCAGACATGGCGCCCTCGTCCAGCGCCGCGTCTGCCCCATCTACACTCTGCGACGGCGCTGCGGCGTCGGCCGGCGTGCCCAGCAAATCATCCGCAGGCGGCTCGGGCTCGGCTACCGGCTCCGGAATCCGCTGCAGACGCATATCCAGATTGATCAGCCTTTCCAGTTGGGCTTCACTGCCGGGGAAGTTCACCTGCAGCAGGACCTTGTCGCCCTCGATGGCAATCAGCCGCGGCGCCTGGGAGCCCAACTGATTGACTGAGCGCAGCAGGTTGGAATAGTCCGCTACGCTGTTGATGCCTTCCACATGCAGCTGCCAGCCGGACGCCGACTGGGTGGTGCCGGCAGCGGTCGCGTATTGAGCAAATACGGCCTTGGCCAGAGCAACCATCAGCTCATCGGCGGCCGCCTCCGCGCTACCCGAGATCCGCCCGGAAGCACTCTGATCATTCAGCCACAGCGTCCATTCGAGCTCGGCCTGCTCCGCCTGACCAGTAACCGTCAGTGCCAGGGTACCTTCGGCGGGATAACGCTCGCTGGCCGCCAGCAACTCATCCCGACTGGCCTGGCGAATCGTCTGTTCGTCGACCTGGGTCATGTCCTGCAAATCGCCCAGGGGGAAACTCAGCGCTACGCCCCGATGATCCGCCGCCGCCTTGAGCGTCAGCGCCCAGGGACTCACCGGACTGAGGGTGCGGTCACCCAACTCGCCAGCTTCCACCGCCCAGAGCAGGATACCCGGGCGGTTGCGCCCCAGGGTCGGTACGCCCGCGTCGCGCACCAGCGCGTTCAATGCCTCGGGCTCGAACTCGACGCGAACCTTGCCGTCTGCCGAGCCGATACGGCGCATGACCTCCTGCGGGTTTTGCAGCGCGCCAGCCAGGGGCCCGCTGCGCAGTGCCTTGTCATCGCCTACCAGGCGCTGCAACATCACCTGGGTTGCGGCCCGCAGCGCATCCTCGCGACTCTGATCCTCAGCCTGGATTACCTCTACCCGATAAAGGTCGTCCAATACCGCGGCATTGAGGCTGAACGGTGCCAGCGCAGCAACACACCACAGAAGCAGCCGGATTCTTTGCATGAAACGCATGGGTAATTCCATCTGGTGATTGCCACAGCCAACGCCCGAATAGCGCTGAAACAACGGCTCCGAAGCGCATACATTAAACAAGCACTGGATCGGCAGCAACCGCCGAGGTGCAAACTAGCACGAGCATGGTCGCCCGCGTGATGAATTGGTACACTAGCGCGCTCCCCACTTTGATCACTCGAGACCCCACGCATGAGCAGCCAGAAGCCCGCCAAGCCCTCCATCAGCTACAAGGACGCCGGGGTCGACATCGACGCCGGCAACGCGCTTGTAGATCGCATCAAACATGTCGCCAAACGCACTGCGCGCCCGGAAGTCATGGGTGGCCTGGGTGGCTTTGGTGCGCTGTGTGAGATCCCGGCCGGCTACCGGCAGCCGGTGCTGGTCTCGGGCACCGATGGCGTTGGTACCAAGTTGCGCCTGGCAATGGACCTGAACAAGCACGACCAGATCGGTATCGACCTGGTGGCCATGTGCGTGAACGACCTGGTGGTGTGCGGCGCCGAGCCGCTGTTCTTCCTCGACTACTATGCCACCGGCAAACTCAATGTAGACGTTGCTGCCCAGGTGGTAACCGGCATCGGCGCTGGCTGTGAACTGGCCGGTTGCGCCCTGGTGGGTGGTGAGACCGCGGAAATGCCCGGCATGTACGAGGGCGACGATTACGACCTGGCTGGCTTCTGCGTCGGCGTGGTGGAAAAGGCCGACATCATCGACGGCACCAAGGTGCAGCCCGGTGACGTATTGCTGGCGCTGCCCTCCTCCGGCCCCCATTCCAACGGCTATTCGCTGATCCGCAAGATCATCGAAGTCGCCGGCGCCGATATCGGCAGCGTGCAGTTGGACGGCCAGCCGCTGACCGAGCTGCTGATGGCGCCCACCCGCATCTACGTCAAGGCGCTGCTGCAATTGATCAAGCAGACCGGCGCGGTCAAGGCCATGGCCCACATCACCGGCGGTGGCCTGCTGGAGAACATTCCCCGCGTGCTGCCCGCAGGGGCCAGCGCCAGTATCGACCTGAGCAGCTGGCAGCGCCCGGCGGTGTTCAACTGGCTGCAGGAGCAGGGCAACGTGGACGAAACCGAGATGCACCGCGTGCTCAACTGCGGCGTCGGCATGGTCATCTGCGTGGCCGCCGACCAGGCGGATGCCGCCCTGCAGGTATTGCAGGACGCCGGCGAACAACCCTGGGTCATCGGCAGCATTGAAACCGCCGACGCCAGCGGCGAGGCGGTTGTACTGCGTAACGGTCGCGGATGAGTTGCCGCATCGTCGTCCTGATCTCCGGATCAGGCAGCAACCTGCAGGCTTTCATCGATACCCTGCACCGCCAGCAGGCTGATATCGTCGCGGTGATCTCCAACCGCGCCGATGCCTTCGGCCTGGAGCGCGCCGCCAACGCCGATATTCCCACCGCCGTGCTCGATCATCGCGATTACGCTGATCGAGCCAGCTACGACCAGGCCCTGGCGGCGCTGATCGACACCTTTGCCCCGGACCTGGTGATCCTGGCCGGCTTCATGCGCATCCTCAGCGCCGGCTTCGTCCAGCACTACCAGGGCCGGCTGCTGAATATCCACCCGTCACTGCTGCCCAAATATACCGGTCTGCATACCCACCAGCGGGCGCTGGCGGCGGGCGACAAGGAACATGGCGCCACGGTGCACTTTGTCACCGAGGAGCTCGACGGCGGCCCGGCCATCCTGCAATCGCACGTGCCGGTGCTGGCCGACGATACTCCCGACACGCTCGCGGAGCGGGTGCGGGTTACGGAGCACAGACTCTATCCGCTGGCTGCTATGCTCTATGCCAGTGGTCGCCTGCGGTTGAAGGACGGCCAAGCATGCCTGGATGGCACACCCATCGCGTCCTGCGGCCTCAGGCTGGATCAATTCGAAACAGATACGCGAGGTCACTTGCATGATTGACAGCAGTTCGCTCTTGTCCCGCCCCGGCCGCTGGTTGGCTGCCGCGGTACTGGCCCTCGGCAGCACCCTGGTCAGCGCACAGGAACTGGTTCCCTTCACTGCCAGCTATGCCGCGGACATGAAGAAGATCCCGGTCAACGGTGAAGCCACCCACAGCCTGCAGGCCAATGAGGACGGTACCTGGACCCTGTCCTTCCACGCCGGCATGTTCGTTGCCCGGCTCACCGAGGAAAGTCGCCTGCGGCTGGACGGGGATCAACTCGTACCCCTCAGTTACCGCTACGAACGCAAGGGCCTCGGCCGTGGCCGCGTGACCACCCAGACCTTCGACTGGGAGGCGGGCCTGGTAACCGGCGAGCACAAGAAGGACGCCTTCAGCCTGCCCACCGAACCCGGACTACTCGACCGCACCACCTATCAGTTGGCACTGCAGCGCGACCTGATGGCGGGCAAGAAAGAGATGCAATATCGCGTGTTTGATGAGGATGAGGTCGAAGAGTACCGCTTCCGCGTCACCGGTGAACGACGCGTCACCACCCGCGCCGGGCAATTCGACGCCGTCGAGGTTGAGCGGGTCCGCGAGCCCGATGCCAAGCGGGAAACAACACTGTGGTTCGCCAAGGACTGGCAGTATCTGCTGGTGCGCCTGAGCCAGGTGGAAACCGATGGGCAGCATTACCAGATCATGCTCAAGGAAGCGACGCTGAATGGCGAGCCGGTGATCGGTACGCCCATCAGCGCCAACTGAAACGGTTGATTATCGGCAATGGCGCCAGCGACGCCATTGCCTGATGCCTCAGAGCAATGCCCAGCCCAGCAGTACGCTCATCTCCACCAGTTCGACCAGCGCACCGGCGGTATCACCGGTGGTGCCACCCAATCGCTCACGCAAATAGTGCCGTACCACCGTCCACACCAGTATCGCCACCAGAACACCCAATAACCCGGTCCAACCGCACAGCAGCATGGCCAGTGCATGTAGGGCCAACAGTGCCGGGAGACTGCGTCTGGGCATATGGTCGCTCAGCATCTGCCCCATGCCGCCGGGCCGCACATAGGACGTGGTGAGCAGCAACAGTGGCAAAACCCAACGACCCAGCCAGGGCGCCAGCAGCAGTACTACCCACTGCCCTGCTTCCAGCAGCGCCACCAGCGCCGCCCATTTCAGCAGTAACAGCAGCACCAGGCTGATCACACCGATCGGCCCACAGGCCGGGTCCTTCATGATCTCCAGGGTGCGCTCGCGATCACCGTAGCCGCCCACCCAGGCATCAGCGGTATCGGCCAAGCCATCCAGGTGCAGGCCACCGCTGAGCCAGACCCAAGCAGCCAGCAGCAGCGCCGCCTGCAGCGACACGGCAACACTACTGGTCAGCGCGTACCCGAGCAGCAGCAGACCGCCGATCAACAATCCGACAAAAGGGTACCAGAGCAGCGAACGGCCGGTTTCAGTCGGAGTCGGCACGCCCGGCAGGCGAACCGGCAGGCGCGTCAAAAACTGCAGTGCTATCAGCAGGGGCATTCGTGCAGCGCTCCGTTGGTGTCTCGTTGCAGCCGCAGCCGCTGGCCGTGCCCGATCTCCACCTGCAGCAATTGATCCCGCGGCAGCCCCCGAGCCCTGGCCGCCAACAACCGTATCACTCCCCCATGGGTCACCAGCAGCAGGCGCTCCCCTGCACGGCGCTGGTACAGCGCATCTATGAGATTCGTCACCCGCTGATCGAACAGCTCCATTCGCTCCCCGCCGGGCGGAGTGAAGCCGTATGGCGACGCCCAGAAGCGACCCAGGTCCTCAGCGCAGATATCCATCAGCTCCGCAGCATGGCGGCCCTCCCACTCACCGAAATGTAACTCACGCAGGTCATCCTCCAGTACCAGCGGCAGGTGGCACTCTCTGGCCAGTTCAAAGGCAAAGTCGGCGCAGCGGCGCAGGGGAGAACTGATGATCGCGTCCCAGTCCCCCCACTCCTTCGTCGCCTCGCGCATCTGCTGCCAGCCACTGGGCGTGAGCTGGTCATCCAGACTGCCACGGAAGCCACCACCCAGCTCGGTCTCGCCGTGGCGCAATAGATCCAGTGTCAGCATGCCGCGGGGCCTGCCGCCACTGCCGCCTCGGCAAAGGTAGCCATGCCATTATGCAGGGCACAGGCCATGCGCAGGAGCGGTACTGCCGCAGCAGCTCCGGTACCCTCGCCCAGCCGCATACCCACGTCGAGCAGCGGCTCACCAGCCAGACCGGCCAGCACCCCAACATGGCCTGGCTCGGCACTGCGGTGGCCGAACAGCATCCAGTCCCGGCATGACGGATTGAGCCGCACGGCGCAGAGCGCCGCCGTAGAGCATATAAAGCCATCCACCAAGACCGGCAGCCCCTGCTGGGCCGCCGCTAGATAGGCGCCAGCGATGGCCGCAATTTCCAGCCCGCCGAGTCGGCACAGAACATCTTGCGCGTTGGCACAATGGGGTTGATGCAGCAACAACGCTGCTTCGATCACCGCCGTCTTGTGCCGCAGGCCTTCGGCGTCCAGGCCCGTACCGGGACCGACCAGCTCGGCAGCCGGCCGCCCAAGCAGCAGGCTGGCCATGGCACAGGCGGGGGTGGTGTTGCCGATGCCCATTTCGCCGGCGATGAACAATTGGGCGCCCTGCTCGACCGCATCCAGCACCGCCTGACGCCCGGCCAGCAGCGCTTGCTCACACAGCTGCGGTGTGAGAGCAGGCTCGTGCAGCAGGTTGGCGCTGCCCCGCGCAAGATTGAGATGGTGCACACCGGGTAGCGGCTCGATTGGCACCGCCAGCCCGAGATCGCGCAGATCCAGCGTCGCGCCCAGCTCCCGCGCGATCACACTGATTGCAGCACCGCCATTGGCGAAGTTGCGCAGCATCTGCCCGGTTACCGCCTGTGGCACGGTGGAAACCCTTTCCACCGCCACGCCATGGTCCGCTGCGAACACACTGATCCATACCCGCCGCAGCTGCGGTGCCGGGACGCCCTGCAGGCCTGCCAATTGAATGGCCACCTGCTCCAGCTGCCCCAGCGCTCCCTGGGGCTTGGTCAAGCGGGTTTGCCGCAGTCTGGCCTGCTCCCGCACTGTCGCATTGATCGGCGCAGCCGGCTCCTGCCACCACTCTGTGCGCATCATCGTCTCCTGATCATTTTCCGTTGATTGTCGGGCCACCCTTGAGCAGCATCGTCAGACCGGCCACACAGAACTGCACTCGGTCAGCACGCCGGGCCAGCTCCTGGTGCAGCCAACCGGCCTCATCCACATAGCGCCGGCTCAGCTCACCGAGCGGAACCACCCCGAGGCCGGTTTCGTTGCTCACCATGATCAGGTGTCCAGGCAGGTCGTCGAGCGCTACCAGCAATTGCCGGCGCTCGTCTTCCAAACGTTGCGATCGGTCATTGAGCAGCAGATTGGTCACCCACAAGGTCAGGCAGTCGACCAGCAGGCAGCGCCCCGGCGCAGCCTGCTCGCGCAGCACCTTCGCGAGCTCAAGTGGTTCCTCCAGCAGCCGCCAATGGGCAGGACGCTGCTGTTGGTGGTGGCGGATGCGCTCGCGCATCTCATCATCCAGCGGCTGGCTGGTAGCGACGTAGACCACCTCAAGCCCCGAGGCCGATGCCAGCTGTTCAGCCAGCCGGCTCTTGCCGGAGCGTGCCCCGCCCAATATGAGGTCAATCAAGAGGTAGCCCCCCGCAAACGTGTGAGCGCTGCCAGACGGCAGGCTGAAAGCAGGCGCAGACTAGAAGTTTTCAGCAGGCAAGTAAAGGCGGGAACAAGCTGACGGGCATTGCAGCGCCTCTCGGCGCCGCAATGGTAGTACAGAGCTTAACCGATGAACTTCTCGCCCGCTTCGGCACGCTTGACCAGGCCCGCGGCCGGCTTCCAGAACTCGCCCTGACGGGCTTCCAGCTCACGAATCTGCTCAAGCACCACGTCCAGCCCCAGGCTGTCGGCATAGGCCATCGGCCCGCCGCGCTCAGCCGGGAAACCGTAGCCGAACCGGTATACCCGGTCGATATCCTCGGCGCTTTCAGCGAAGCCCTCGTCCAGGATGCGCGCGCCTTCGTTGACCAGTGCCAGGATGCAGCGCTGGACGATTTCCTCGTCACTCACCTCACGCGCTGTGTAGCCGGCTTCTTCGGCCACTTCACGGGCCATCATGTCGGTTTCCGGATCATGGATTGCCTGGCGGCTACCCGGCTCGTAGCGATAGAAACCATGGCCACTCTTCTGGCCGAACCGCTCCATTTCACACAGGCGGTTGTCCAGCCACACAATCGGCTCGCCGCGGCCCAGCCCGGCCAGCTGCCGCGAGCGCCAGCCCAGATCCACCCCAACCACGTCGTACATGCGGTACGGCCCCATGGCCATGCCAAAGCCCTGCAGGGCCTGGTCCACCTGCCATGGAGTAGCGCCTTCGAGTACCACTTCGCGGGACTGGCGCGAATACATGGACAGCATGCGGTTACCGATGAAGCCGTGGCAGTTACCGGCCAGCACTGCCTCCTTGCCGATCTTCTTGCCGACCGCCAGGCAAGCGTCCAGCACATCCTGGGCGGTCGCCTTGCCGCGCACCACTTCCAGCAGCTTCATGATGTGCGCGGGGCTGAAGAAATGCAGGCCCAGCACCTGGGCGGGACGACCGGTAGCCGAGGCAATCTCGTCGATGTCCAGGTAGGAGGTGTTGGTCGCCAGGATGGCGGACGGCTTAACCGCCTTGTCCAGCTCGGCAAAGATGGTCTTCTTCAGGTCCATGTTTTCATAGACAGCTTCAACCACCAGGTCCATGTCGGCCAGGGCGGCGTAGTCCTGGGTGGTGGTAATGCGCTTGACCCGCGCTTCGGCCTCGGCCTCGTCGAACCGCTGCTGGGCTACCGAGCGCTTGTATACGTTGGCGATTTCGACCAGGCCCTTCTCCAGCATCTCGCCGTTGACGTCCAGCCAGACCACCGGGTAGCCGGCGTTGACGAAGTTCATGACAATGCCGCGCCCCATGGTACCAGCACCTATTACCCCTACCTGCTTGATGTCTTCAAACGAAGCCATGACCACCTCTCCAGAATCATTGTGTTTGTGCGCCGGGCCGGGCTTACAGAGCCTTGCCGGCGGGACCGAACGGTCCATTACCTTACGCAAAACACGGAGCGATGAAAAACGAAACCCGCCGATAAGCGGCATTCAGGATATGAATATTCGCCGCCCCCAGAACTGGCTCGATGATGAGGCGAAGCGGCTGGCGCGAACATTTTCCGTTAGCCTTTCGGTACAATGGCGCCGCAGTATCGGATCCCCCGGTTCTCATTGCTATAAGTCGTTCAATGTCCAGATCCAGTCGTACCCTAGCGCTTTGCCTGATCGTCTTTCTGTTCCCATCCATTCTGTCTGCCGCCCCGTCCTCCTTCGAGGCCGCCAAGATCCTGGCCCGCCAGCAGGTGTACCACGACCGTAACGACCACGGCAGTTTCTACTGTGGTTGCAGCTGGGAGTGGGTCGGCCGCTCCGGCGGGCGGGTGGATGCCAGCAGCTGCGGCTATCGCACCCGCGCCCAACCCAACCGGGCCGAGCGTATCGAGTGGGAGCACATAGTGCCGGCCTCGCTGTTTGGCCAGCAGCGCCAATGCTGGCAGCAGGGTGGCCGCAGCAATTGCAAGAAAACCGATCCGGTGTTCAGTGCCATGGAAGCGGACCTGCACAACCTGACGCCGGCCATTGGCGAGGTCAACGCCGACCGCAGCAATTACCGCTTTGGTGTGCTGCCGGGCACGACCTACCAACATGGCCAGTGCGATTTCAAGGTGGAATTCGCCGAGCGGACCGTGGAGCCACGGGATGCGGTAAAAGGCCAGGTCGCGCGCGTCTGGTTCTACATGCACGATCACTACGACCTGACTATGTCGAGCCAGCAGCAGCGCCTGTTAATGGCCTGGGATCGGCAGCGCCCGGTGACCGCCTGGGAGCAGGAGCGCAACCAGCGCATCAGCCGGGTGATGGGGCATGACAACCCCTTCGTCACCGGCGAGCGGCAGTGGGTGCTGAATCACCGCAACAGCGGCGCGGGGGTGGTTCCGCCGCAGGCCAAACCCAGCAGTACAGCACCGGCGGCGGAGCGCCGCATCATCGGCAATCGCAACAGCAAGGTGTACCACCTGCCCCAGGGCTGCCCCGGCTACAGCCAGGTAGCCGAGCGCAATATCGTCTGGTTCGCCAGCGAGGCCCAGGCCCGCGACAGCGGTTTTCGGCGGGCGGGCAATTGCCGGTGATCAGCTTTCCGGGTCCTTGTCGCCGACGTCCTTCCCCTCTTCGGAGGCATGTTCGATCACGGCATTGATCACAGCGCCCAGCAGCAGCACCGCCGAAGAAATATAGAAGAACAGCAGCAAGACGATGATCGCCCCGATGCTGCCGTAGGTGGCGTTGTAGTCGGCAAAGTTCTGCACGTAGATGCCGAAGCCGATCGACGCCGCCAGCCAGACGATTACCGCGATCACCGAGCCCGGGGTGATGAAGCGAAAGTCCTGCTTCACGTCAGGCATGGCGTAGTAGATCAACGCAACGGCCAGCATCAACAGCAGCACCGCCACCGGCCAGCGCACCCAGCTCCAGACCACCACCAGCAGTTGCTCCAGCCCGACCTGCCCCGCCAGCCAGGTCATTATCTTCGGACCCAGGGTCATCAAGCCTGCCGCCAGCAACAGCATCAGCGCGATGCCGATGGTATAGAGCACCGACAGCAGCATGAGCTTCCACCCGGGGCGCCCTTCCTCCACGGCATACACCTTGTTTAACGCATTCATCAGCGAACGGACACCGATCGAGGCCGTCCAGAGCGCCAGCAGAATACCGAAGGAGACCAGGCCGCCCTGGCTCTGCTGCAACTGATCAATGACCGGATTAACCTGCTCCAGCGCCATCGGCGGCAGGACCAACGCCGCCTGCCCCCGCAACCAATCGAAGAAATCCGGCAGATGCAGAAAGCCCAGCAGCGCCATCAGGAAGAGTACGAAGGGGAAGATCGAAAACAACGCGCGATACGCCAATGCCGCCGCATAGGTCGACAGATCGTGTTCGTTGAATACCTTGATGGTCCGCTTGACCAAGGTAAATATGCCAACCCGAACTTTCAAAAAGGCCATGCCCACCCCCTTTCACAGTGTCTCTTCAGTGGGACGGCGCCTGGCAGCAAAAGTTTTGCCGGAGTTACCGAGCCCGCACCTGCGGGTTAACCATATGCACAGGCGTCTCGCCCTTGAGCGCCAGCTGCAGATTCTGCACCGCCAGCTCCGCCATGGCCCGGCGGGTTTCGTGGGTCGCCGAGCCGATGTGGGGTACGCAGACCAGGTTGGGCAGGTCGAATAATGGCGACTCGGCCAGCGGCTCCTCTTCGTACACATCCAGCCCGGCGGCGCGGATCTGGCCATCACGCAGCGCCTCAACCAAGGCCGCCTCGTCAACCACCGGCCCGCGGGCCACGTTGATCAGCATGGCGCTGGATTTCATCAGGCCCAGTTCGCGGCGGCCGATCAACTGGCGGGTGCGCTCACTGAGCGGCACCACCAGGCAGACGAAATCCGCTTCCCCAAGCAAGCTGTCGAGGTCGCGGAAGTCGGCGCCCAGCTCCCGCTCCAGCTCGGGCTTGCGGCTATTGCCGGCATACAGTATTGGCATGCCAAAACCGAAGCGCCCGCGCCTGGCGATTGCCGCACCTATGTTGCCCAGCCCGACAATACCCAGCGTCTTGCCATACACATCACTGCCGAACTGTGCCGGCCCCAGACCGGCGCGCCAATTGCCCGCGCGCAGCCAGCCATCGAGTTCGACGATGCGCCGCGCTGCGGCCAGCATCAGCGCCAGGGCCAGGTCCGCGGTGGTTTCGGTGAGCACGTCCGGGGTGTTGGTAAGCAGGATGCCGCGCTCGTTGAGATACTCGAGATCGTAATTGTCATAACCTACCGAGATGGTCGATACCACCTCCAGCCCCTCAGCCGCGGCCAACTGGGTGCGTCCCAATTGCCAGCCGGCACCGATCAGGCCATGCACCGGACCCGCCGCCAGTGCAGCCGGCAGATCAGCGGGTGATACCAGCTGGGTGACGTTGAAATCGACGGCCAACCGCTCGATCAGGTCCGGAGCCAGGCGGTTGAAGGCCACCACGTTCTTTTTCATCGCTGTATCCCGGTTGATGGAGAAGGTCAGAGTATAGCCGCTGCGCTGCGCCGCCCGGCTGCTGTTATTGGCCACGCCTTTTGCGTGAGACTGGCCTATCCTGTGCAATTGTCCTCCTTCACGACCATCAGCACAGGAGCATCCAGATGATCAAGACTCGCGGCTACGCCGCCCACAGCGGCGACCAACCCCTGCAACCTTTCAACTTCGAACGCCGGACACCGGGCCCCGGGGATGTCCAGATCGACATCCTCTACTGCGGCGTCTGCCATTCGGACCTGCATACCGCGCGTAACGAATGGAACAACACCCTGTTTCCCTCGGTGCCGGGGCATGAGATTGTCGGCCGGGTGGCGGCGGTGGGCAACGCAGTGGAAAAATTCGCGGTCGGCGATATCGTCGGTGTGGGCTGCATAATCGATAGCTGCCAGCACTGCGGCTCCTGCGCCGAGGGGCTGGAGCAGTACTGCGAGAACGGCTTCGTCGGTACCTATAACGGCCACTCCATGGGCGGCGGGGAAAACACCTACGGCGGCTATGCCAACAACATCGTGGTGCGCCAGGAATTCGTGTTGAAGGTCCCCCATACCGAGAATCTGGCAGCGGTAGCGCCGCTGTTGTGCGCCGGCATCACGACCTATTCCCCGCTGCGTCACTGGAAGGTCGGCCCAGGGCAGAAGGTCGGCGTGGTCGGCCTCGGCGGCCTGGGGCACCTGGGCGTGAAGATCGCGCGGGCCATGGGCGCGGAAGTGGTGCTCATCACCACCTCGCCGGCCAAAGTAGCCGACGGCCAACGTCTCGGCGCTGAGGGCGCCATCATTTCTACCGACGCCGAGCAGATGGCCGCCGCACGCGGCAGCCTGGACTTCATCCTCAATACCGTGGCCGCCCCGCACAACCTGGATGCCCTGCTGGCCCTGCTCAAGCGTGACGGCACCATGACGCTGGTTGGCGCCCCGTCCGAGCCCCACCCCTCACCGGACGTATTCAGCCTGATCTTCAAGCGCCGTTCGCTGGCCGGCTCGCTGATCGGTGGCATCCAGGAAACCCAGGAAATGCTGGATTTCTGCGCTGAGCACGGCATCGTCTCGGACATCGAAATGATTCCCATCCAGCAGATCAACGAGGCCTACGAGCGCATGCTCAAGGGCGACGTGCGTTACCGCTTCGTGATCGACATGGATAGCCTGCAGGGCGAGTAAACCGGCAGTGCGGCGGGCTGGCCCCGCCGCACCCGTCAGACTTCGCCGCGGATATATTGCTCGAGCTGGCGGATCAGTTCCTCCTGCTCGGCGATGGTTTCCTTGACCAGATCACCGATGGACACCAGACCCACCAGTTGATCGTTATCGATGACCGGCAAGTGGCGCAGGTGGCGATGGGTAATCAACGACAGGCAGTCGGCCACGCTCTGGCCTGGCGACACAGTAATGACCGGACTGTTCATCAACTCCCGCACCTTGGTACCGATGGAAGAGCGCCCCTGCAGCACACATTTGCGGGCATAATCCCGCTCGCTGATCACCCCTACCACCTTGCCATTCTCCGTCACCGGCAAGGCCCCGATGTTATGCTCGGCCATCCGCTGCAAGGCCGCGAGAACAGTATCATCCGCATCTATGGTGTGAACCTGCTGGATCTGTTTGGTCTGGATAATCTGCGCCACGGTCTTCATGTGCTGCTCCTGTTTTTGCTGGTCCGATGATAACAGTCAATATTCAATCAGAGCGGCAGGCAAGGCAAAGAAAGAAAATTCATGAATACCGCCGAACTTCCTCATCGAGGGCAACACCACACCTTCTGCCGACATTCCAGCGGCCCGAACATGTCATCGCTGGCATAGGTAGCGTATTCCAGCCGCTTCACCGGCAATGACAGCAGGCCAGGTATCGGCCGTTGCGCCAGGCGCTGACGCAGCTCCTGCGCGCGAACCGCTCGCCGGTATAACCCCAGGGTAATGTGCGGCACATAGGCAGCCTGACGAATCTCCTTGCAGCTGACCGCCAGCGCCTCGCGCCAGCAGGCCAGATGCCCTTCCGGGTCGCCTACTGGCAGAAAGGCCGCGCTGGCAAAGCTGTCCGGCGCGCCGATGGGCAGCTCGCATGGCCGCAACTCCAGCCGATCGAGATCAGCCAGCTGCCTCTGCAGCTGCACCGGCGTGAAGTCATCGTCATATCTGACGCGCTCTCCTTCGAAGCCACAGACGAACAGGGTGATATGCGGCTGGCGCCGGCTGGGGTGCAACAGGTCCGCCAACGATGCGGTGACCTGGTCGATATAGGCCAGCACACTGGGGCAGTTGATGGGGATCATCCAGATGGCGTAACGGCGGCGGCCACGGTGCCATTCGGGATAATCGCGCAACTGCGTAACAGTGGTCTTGGCAAAGGACGCGCCGGTATCGGATAACAACATGCTTGGCAGCCAGCCCGGTGATTGGCGGAAGTGCGGGCAGTATGCCCTGCCCGCAGGGGGCACGCCAATCGCCGTCCCGGTGTGCCATCCGGTCGCTTGTATTTGCCCTGCCAAGGGCCTAACATGCGCGCGCTATTCATGCAGGTGTGCCTGATATCAGGCATGAAACGGAAAGCCGGTGCGCCCCTTGTCGCTAATGACGGAGCAATCCCGGCACTGCCCCCGCAACGGTAATCGACCCCGATCTTGGATCGGCGTTCGCTCAATGACCACTGTGCCTTGGCATGGGAAGGTGAGCGAATGGGTGTCGAGAGTCCGGAGGCCGGCCCGCATGACATATCGACTGGTGTTGCGGAGGGCATCACCGTCAAGTGCCGTGCCGGTTTTTCTTTTTCCCCCAACTCCGTCCGCACTTGCTTACCTGCCCTCCTCGAAAGTCACTCCGACCTTTTGAGGATCTAGAATGAAACTGTCCCGTATTGCCCTGAGTATTGCCTTGGCCCCAAGCGTGGCACTGGCTGAGCAACCTGTTTCCCATGAGCAGGCACTGAAACTGTCCGATACCCTGATCACGGCCAACCGCGACGTGGAGCAGCGCAGCGACAGCAGTGCCGCCAGTACCGTGTTTACCCGTGCGGATATCGAGCGGCTGCGCCCGGCCAGCGTGCTCACGCTACTGACTCAGGTGCCAGGTGTGCAAGTTTCCAACTATGGTGGTCGTGGCGCCTTGTTCGGTCTGAACGTGCGTGGCACCAGCACCGCCCAGACCCTGATATTGATTGACGGCGTGCGTGCCGGTTCAGCCACCGCGGGTAGCGCAGCTCTGCAGTTTCTCAGCGTCGATCAAATCGAGCGCATTGAAGTGCTGCGCGGCTCGCGTTCCGCCATCCACGGGGCCGATGCCATGGGCGGGGCAGTCCAGATTTTCACCCGTCGTGGCGAAGGCGAAGGCCTGCACCCCTACATACGCATTGCTGGTGGCAGTGACAGCACCTGGGAACGTACCTTGGGCCTCTCCGGCGGCAACGAGCGTACCCGTTTCAACCTGTCCGCCGGGCTGGAAGAAACAGCCGGCATCGACCGCACCCGCACATCCTATACCAGCGACGCAGATGATGATGCCTATCGTAACCGCTCCCTGGCGCTGAGTCTGAGCCACCGCCTCAATGCTGATCTGGAAGCCGGTTTTACCGTACTGGATCAGCGCGGCAAGACCGAGATCGACAATCCTTTCGGACGCTGGGATGACACCATCCCACCATGGGGTGCCTCTGTGCCGGCAGCCCCTCACGACGAGTATAGTGTCAGCACCAGCACCCTGTGGCTGGACGGTCGCGTCAACGATATCTGGCGCAGCCGTATCGAGCTTGGACATAGCGAAGACAAACAGGAAAACTTCGATAAGCTGTTTCCTGGCAGCACCGTCAACAACACCTACCGCGACTCAGCAAACTGGCTCAATACATTGACGTTGGGCAATGGTCATAACCTGCGGCTGGGCGCGGATTACCTGAAGGATAAGGTGCGAAGCAGCAACGACTTTTCCGTGGACAACCGCGACAACAAGGCTGCGTTTATCCAGCACAGCTTCCAGGCCGAGCGCTTCGGCACTGAATTGGGCATGCGTCATGATGACAATGAGCAATTCGGCAACGAAAACACGTTCAATGGTGCTGTCAGCTACAAGGTCGACTCGGCTAACCAACTAACCCTGTCCTACGCCGAAGGCTTTCGCGTTCCCACCTTTGCTGATCTCTATTGGCCGCTGTACGGTGGCTACCAAGGCAACCCCAACCTGACACCAGAAAAGTCCCGCAGCTACGAGTTGCAATGGCGTAGCCAGCTCAGTCCGAGCACCCAAGTGGAAGCCTCGGTGTACCGTACCGACTTCCGAGATCTGATTGTCTCCACAGCCGACTACAGCACCATGGCCAACATCGATCGCGCCCGGGTCAACGGTTTCGAGGCCACCCTGAAGCAGGAACTGTTTGGCTGGCATGGTGACCTGGGTATCAGCATCATCGATCCACGCAACCGTGAAACGGGCCACATTCTGCCCAACCGCGCCAAACGCACCCTGAACATGAACCTGGACCGCCGGTTCGGCGATATCGGTGTCGGCGCCACCTTCACCGCTGTCAGCAGCAGTTACGGCAATGGCACCAACACATCGAAACTGGCCGGCTATGGTGTCCTGGACCTGCGCGCCAGTTGGCGGGCCAGTAGCGAAGTGGCCTTCGATGTGAAACTGGCCAACCTGCTGGACAAGGACTACAGTCGCCTGCTGTATAGCTACAACGGACAGGAGTATGGCTATCAGGAAACACCCTTCACCGCTATGCTCGGCGTGACCTGGACTCCGAACCTCTGAATGAAATGACCGCCCCCCGCCGCCAGCCACACCAAGACACTCTCCGTCTCGCCCCGGTGACCACCGCAGGGACACGGCTGCTGCGCGGGGTTCTGGTGCATCTGACAACAGCGCTGATGAGCAGCCTGGCAACCATGGCACTGGCCGCCGAGCCACCCCAGCGCATCGTTTCCCTTGATCTGTGCATGGACTGGGCCCTGGCTCACCATGCCGATCCGGCCCGCGTGGCTGCCCTCTCGCCGCTGCATCTGCGCTATCCGATCGAATGGCTCAGCGAGCTGTGGCCCAACCACGACGGCTCCCTGGAACAAATAGTACAACTGCAACCCGACCTGGTATTAGCCGGTCAGTACAGCGCGTTGCTGCTACGTGAGCGCCTGAACACCCTCGGTTATCCGGTGCAGGTGCTGCCGCTGCCCGCCACCCTGGAACAGGTAGAATCCTACGAGCGGCGCTTGCTCGAATTGATGGGGCGCAATTCGGAGCTGGCACAGCCGGCACCCGCTCCCAGCACACCACAACCCGGCGCTAAACGCCTGTTGTTGCTTGGCTCCAATGGCATAGGTACCGGCCGCGACACCTTCGAACATCAGATCATCGAGCAAGCCGGCTGGCGTAACTACCTGACCGATTCCGGGCATGTGCAACTGGATCTGGAGCGCATCGCCAGTGACCCACCCGATGCCATCCTGTTCGCCGCGCCAGAGCATCAGGCGCTGGCTAACCGCTTTGCCGAACATCCGGTGCTGCGCCGCAGCATTCCCGCCGATGGCTGGCTGAGTACCGACTACTGGCGCTGGCAATGTCCCGGCCCCTGGACCTGGGATCTGATAAGGCAACTCAACCAATGGCTCGACTGATAACTCCTGCTCTGCTAGCCCTGTTACTGGCCACCGCCCTGACTTCACTGGCAGTCGGCTCAACGTCGGTGGCAGTGCTGCCCGGGCTATACGACTTCCTCACTGGCCAGAGCACTCTGAACGCCATCGTCATCAGTGAAATCCGCCTGCCGCGAACTCTGATCGCTCTGGCGGTAGGCGCGGCATTGGGTCTGAGCGGCGCCGCGCTGCAGGGGCTGCTACGCAATCCGCTGGCCGAACCCGGCCTAACCGGCGCCAGCCAGGGCGCGGCGCTGGGCGCTGCCAGCGTGTTCTACTTCGGGCTGTTTCCCGGACTCGGCAGCGCCGCCCCCGGCGTCGCCGGACTGATCGGCGCTGCCGTGGCGCTGGTATTGATGCTGGCACTGGCCGGCTCGGCCCGATCACACATGGTAATCATGGCCGGACTCGCCATCTCCACCCTGTCCGGCGCGGCGCTGGCGACCGTGCTGAACTTTGCCCCCAACCCCTACGCCATGCAGGAACTGGTGTTCTGGCTGCTTGGCTCGGTATCCGAGCGCGGGCTGGAACACCTGTGGCTGTTGCTGCCCGCCCTCTTGATCGGCAGCGCGCTTATCCTCAGCCAGCGTCGCCTGCTCAGCGGCCTGAGCCTGGGCGATCAGGTGGCCCGCAGCATGGGCCTGAATTACCGCCATGGCAGTATCATGATCGTGCTCGGCTCCGCCATGCTGGTCGGCAGCTCGGTGGCGGTGGCCGGCAGCATCGGCTTTGTCGGACTGCTGGTGCCACATCTGCTGCGTCCGCTGGTCAATCACCGACCAGAGCGGCTGCTGGTCCCGGCGGCACTGGCGGGCGCCATCCTGGTCTGCGCCGCTGACATGGTCGTACGTCTGTTGCCGCCGGGGCGCGAACTCAAGCTCGGCGTGCTTACCTCCCTGCTGGGCGCACCGCTGTTTATCTGGCTGGTATGGAAGGAGCGCAAACGGTGGATCTGATCAGTATCCGCAACCTTCAGGTCGGCCAGCGGCTGGTCAACATCAACTTGAACCTGCGCGCCGGGGAAATGCTCGGCGTCATCGGCGCCAACGGCGCCGGAAAATCCACCCTGCTGCATTGCCTGGCCGGCATCCAGACCTACCAGGGCAGCATCGAACTGGCCGGCACCCCGCTTGCCGCGGTGGCCGAGCGCCAGCGCGCGCAGCAATTGGGCTTTCTGCCACA
Organism: Pseudomonas saudimassiliensis; assembly: GCF_000939975.1. Lineage (GTDB taxonomy): Bacteria > Pseudomonadota > Gammaproteobacteria > Pseudomonadales > Pseudomonadaceae > Halopseudomonas > Halopseudomonas saudimassiliensis. Next base: position 766,703 of record NZ_LK391969.1, read on the forward strand.
GAACAGTCAGAGCGCCTGGGCCCTGTCGGTCCGCGACGTCATCAGCCTCGGACGGCTGCCCTGGGGTGATAACAATCTGGAAGCAATCGCCCAGGCCGCCACCGTCGCTCAGGTGCAGGACTGGCTGGACCGCCCCGTCGACCAGCTCTCCGGCGGCCAACAGGCGCGGGTCTGGCTGGCCCGTGTGCTGGCCGGACAACCCCGGTTACTGCTGGCCGACGAGCCGGTCGCCAGCCTCGACCTGTTCCAGCAACAGAACGTCCTGCGCCTGCTGCGCCGCTACGCCCAGAGCGGGCGCGCGGTCATGCTCTCTATCCACGACCTGTCGCTCGCCGCCCGCTACTGCGACCGCCTGTGCCTGCTCCACGAAGGGCACCTGCTGGCCCTGGGCACCCCCGCCGAAGTACTGACCGGCCCGCACTTGCAACAAGCCTTCCAGGTGGATGCCCACATCGACCTGGCCAGCGACCCACCGATTATCATTCCGAGGTAACCCATGGCCCTGAAATTCGGCAAGAATATCGACGAGATGTGTTATCCCTTCATGTACGAAGCCGCGTCGCTGTGTGACTTCGAAATCATCACCGACGAGCTCTGCGGCCACATCGGCGCCATCATCTCCCACCTGCCCGAAGACATGCCTGACATTGCCACCGACCTCGAACACATCCAGCCACTGGCCTTTCACATCAACGGCTCCATCCGTGGCCGCCTCGCCGTCGGTGAAGCAGACCAGGCCTGGCTGCAGACACGCCTGAACCACTACAAACAGGAAGTAGCCGACCGTCTCGACGGCTTCGTGCTACCGCGCGGTACCCCACCGATCCCGCAACTGCACCTGGCCCGCTCCGCCTGCAAGAAAGCCATTCGCGCCATGGTCGAGGTCGATCAGGAAGGCAAGGAGGTGCCCATGCTGCTGCCACGGATGTGCAATATGCTGTGTAATTTTTTCTTTGTGTTGACCTTGGTAATTAATAAACGGCGGGGAGTTGTGGAGCCGGAGTTTGTTAGTCGAAGTTATGGGCGGGAGTTGGCCGGGAACAGTTGAGTTGCTGGGACAACGACCAATGCTGCTCGGATCAACGCCTGCTTTCGGCTATTAGCAGAGGACAGAGCCTGTGAGTAAATTCCCCCGCCCAATGTGAGAACGATTATCGTTCTTGCGTTCTTTAGCTTATACTCCCGTTCGCATCATCACTTACACATTTACTTACAATGCATGCTTGCAGAGAGCGTGGCATTTGCCTGATCCAACGGAAAGGTATTGAGCATGGCTGACAATAAGACTCGGCTGATTCCCGCCCGCACGCCCTGGCAACGCACGACCGGTGCGGTCCTGTTTTGCGCGCCGCTGGCTGCTGTGCCCCTGAGCAGCCTCGCACAGGAGGCCACCGCGAGTGACGAGGCATTTCGTCTCGCGCCCATTATCGTCAACGCCAAGGCGGCGGTTGATGATGATGCCAATTCGGTGGTTGCCAAGGAGCTATGGGTAGGTGGCAAGGTCGCGACCAGCCTCCTCGATACCCCGGCCTCGGTTTCGGTCATTACGCAGAAAGAAATAGAACAGCGCAGCGCCAGCACCACCGAAGAGGTGCTCCAGTACACGCCTGGGGTGATCACCGATTATTACGGTACTGACGATCGCAACGACTACTTCCAGATTCGCGGTTTCCAGGCCACCACCTACCGGGACGGCCTGACCCTGGGTTCGATGCGCGGTGTACGCGAGGAGCCCTTTGCCTATGAGCGCATTGAAGTGCTGCGTGGAGCCAACTCCACCCTGTTTGGTCCGGCAGACCCAGGCGGCTCGGTCAATTTTGTCAGCAAGCAGCCGCGTTTCGAGCGCATTGGTCAGGGATACGTCACCTACGGCTCCTTTGACCATAAAGAAGCGGGCGTGGACGTGGGCGATGCGCTGAGCGGCAGTGACACGCTGGCCTATCGATTCATCGGCAAGATGCAGGACAGCGAGCGGGAGTACGATCACTCCCAGGATGACAACGGGTTCGCCATGGGCGGCCTGACCTGGGAGCCGACCGCCTTCACCTCGGCCACGCTGATAGTGGATCATCTGCGCCGGGACAGTACCCCCAACAGTGGCGGTTACCCGAAGGACCGGGAATATGATCGCGACACGTTCTTCGGTGAGCCGAGTTACAACTTCCACGATGTCGAGCGCACCAATATCAGCGGCAGCTTCAGCCATGATTTCGACAACGGTTTCACGTTGCGCAGCAACCTGCGTCACAGCGACCTGAGTGATGAGTACGGCTATGTCTATATCAATGACGTTGCTGGACGCACCGGTCCGTTGGTCGATCGCGGCTACCTGGGTTCTGATGGTGAAGCCGAGCAGCTCAATGGCAACCTGATGCTGCAGTACGATGCGCGCTTCGAGAATATCGATAGCAGCACCATTGTGGGGGTGGAATACCTCGATGCGTCTTCCGAAAATGTATCTGTGTATGGCTCTGCCGATCCCATAGACGTTACCCGTCCGGTATACCGAGGCGTTTCGCCCGCCATCGTCTACCAGGACAAGGATCAGGACAGCACCATCAAGTCCCTGTTCCTGCAGCAGAACCTGTCGTTCTACGAGCGGGTCATTCTCACGCTTGGCATGCGCCATGATTCCATGGACATTTCCGAAACCGACCACCTTTCCGAAATCCGGTCTTCAGACCGCTTCTCGGAAAACTCTTTGCGCGGCGCGTTGACCTATATCGTCAATGACGAGGTATCTGCCTATGTCAGCATGGTGGAGTCCGTTGCTCCACCTGAGGTCGGCGTCACCCCGGAGCGGGGCAGCCAGTATGAGCTGGGTGTGAAGTACTCCCCGGTGGCGATAAATGCGCTGTTCTCGGCCGCCGTCTACGAGTTGACCCAGGATGACGTTGCCACCGCCGTCGTGCAGCCGAATGGTGCCATTGAACAGCAGACGGTGGGCGAGCAGCAGGTACGTGGTCTGGATCTTGAGGCCAAGGCCGAGCTGACCGAGAACCTGAGCCTGATCGGCGGCTACTCCTTTATGGACACCGAGGTGCTTCGCGGGGCACTGAATGTTTGGGGCGTAGGGGTTGTATCAATCGAGGGCAACGAATTCGTCTCCGCACCCAAGCACTCGGCTTCGCTATGGAGTTATTACAGTGTGCCGAGCACGAATGTCAGTGTCGGCCTGGGCGCCCGTTATGTGGGTAGCTACCAGTTCAGCAACTTCAACGATACCGGCGAGAGCGAGGCGACGACCCTGTTTGATGCTGCCTTCAATTACCAGCTTGCTCCGGGCACGGATCTGGCGGTCAACGTCAGCAATCTATTGGATGAGCAGCATGTTGTGGGGTCCGGTACTGCGGATTACTACAATCCAGGCCGAGAACTCACCGCCAAGCTGAGTTACAGCTGGTGAGCCTGTCGACCATGTCTCCGGCTGCGGTGGTGTCCCGCATTCTGGCCGCGATCTTTGGCTGCTACGCCTTCGTCTGGGGCGTAGTGGCACTGGGTGTGGCGGCGCTGAATGGGGTCGGAGTCGAATACCATGCCGCCGAGCAGGCGATGATGATATTGGCTTTTCTCCTGTACCTGGTGCTGTTTCTCTGGACCTTTGCCGCAGCCAGTCTGTGGCGGGTCTGGGTGGTACTGGCCTCAGGCAGTGCCGTGATGCTGGTTGCCGCCTGGCAGCTGCAGCGCATGATCGTTGGATAGGAGCAGAACGATGCTGAACAACTTCCGCCAATCCATGGCCTGGGTACACACCTGGTTCGGTCTGGTGCTGGGATTCGTGCTGATGGTCGTCTTTTTTTTCGGTGCGCTGTCGGTATTCGACCGCGAGATCGACCGTTGGGCGACTCCCGATACCCGCTTCGAGCCCCAGCCCATGCCGTCCTACGACAACCTGCTGAAACAGGTATTTGCCGATCTCAAACCGCATCCGGTGGATATGGCGGCCACCGCCGGGCGGGTAATCGGTGACCTGCCGGCGCCGGAGACCATGCCCATGGTCTCGCTCTATGCCTACACCACCCACCGTGACCCGGTGCTGAGCATTGGTGGCGAGTTTGGTATCCCCAACCAGCCGAAGAACCCGGCGGATGATCATCTGCACGTGCATGGCTGGGCGACCGTCGACCCCCGCAGCGGTGACATGCTCCCCGATGACCAGCTGAAGATCGGTAGCAACTGGTTCTATCCAATGCACTACAGCCTGCAGCTGCACTGGAAGAATCTGGGCATCTTTGTGGTGGGGCTGGCGGCGCTGGTGATGCTGGTCGCACTGGTCACCGGGGTGATCATGCACCGCAAGATCTTCAAGGAGTTTTTCACCTTCCGTCCACGCAAGCGGACCCAGCGCAGCGCGCTGGACCTGCATAACATGAGCGGCGTAGTGGCGTTGCCGTTTCACTTCTTTTTTGCCTTCACGGGGCTGGTGATCTTTGCGTCGATCTATTACTTCCCTGTCTCCGGCACCTTGCTCAAACCGCTGCATGATCGGCATGAGGTGATCGAGGCGGCGCATACCGGCTTGCCCCATGATGAAGCCGGTGTGCCGGCGCAGATGGCCTCCGTCGATGCCATGGTGGCCGAGGCCAAGCGCATCTGGGCTGAGCGCGAAATGCCCGGAGAGGTTGGCCTGCTGACTATCGAGCACCTGAATGACGCCAACGGCTACGTCAGCATCTACCGCGCCGGCAGCGATCGTGTGGCGCTGGTTGGGGAAGGCATTCACTTCAAGGCAAGCACCGGCGCGCTACTGCGCGAAGACCCGGCGAGTGATCCGATTGGCGCCGTCAATCAGTTCCTGACCGGCTTGCACCTGCAGCACTTTGAACACTGGGCCCTGCGCTGGCTGTACGTGGCGGGCGGTTTGCTGGGCTGTATGTGCATCGCCACCGGCTTTGTGTTCTTTGTCGAGAAGCGCAAGCAGGAGCACGCCCGACGCGGGCTGCAGGGCTATCGGTTGGTTGATGCCATGGCGGTCACCACGGTTACCGGCATGCTGCTGGCAACGGTTGCCATGCTGGCGGCCAACCGGCTGCTGCCCGAGGCCATGCCCGGCCGTGGCGAATGGGAAAAGTGGGCGTTCTGGGGTGCCTGGCTGCTGAGTCTACTGCATGCACTGTGGCGGAGTGCGCCAGTGGCGCAGGCGCGGCACAACCCCGCCTGGCGCGAGCAATGCTGGGCCGTGGCGCTGCTCTGCGTCGCTGCGGTACTGCTCAACTGGATCACCACCGGCGACCACCTGCTCAAGACGATGTTGCTTGACCCCTACTGGGCGGTGGCCGGCGTGGACCTGAGCCTGTTGACCTGTGCGCTGGTAGCGCTACTAACGGCCCGCCGCCTGGCAAGACCCGTTGAGGTCATGGACAGCACCCGCATCGGTGGGGTGGCCTATGAGTAACGCAGGCCTGTGGTTGCTGGCGGCCGCCGCCAGCATGGGCCTGGCGACCAGCTGGTTGGCGCTGTCCCTGCCGGCGCACTGGCGCCAGGTGTTCAGCGCCGATGAAGTCGCCCCGGGCTACCTGCGCACCCTGGGGTGGCTGGCGCTGTCGGTATCGGTGCTGTGCTGCTTCAAGGCCGACCATCCGTCCATGGCAGTGCTGGTCTGGTTCACCCTGTTGCCGGTTGTCGCTCTAGCAACAGCCATGGCGCTGAGCTACCGACCGGCGCTGCTACGCACGGTCTGCCCGGTATTTATGCGCGCTCGATAAGAGTGCGCGACAACCCTCCTCGGCTGCGTTTCAGCAGCGTGCTGCTCAAGCTATTTCACCTGCTTATGCACTGGTATTCAAAAAGGCTGTTTGGCTCGACCATGCCAAGCCGTCCCGCTGCTACGCTGCTATGTTACGCGTCACGGTGACTATCAAGTCTGAGCCTTGGCAGTCGCTCGCGACTGAATATTACTCGCGACAAAACGCAACAATTCTGCGCGCCACCCTACCCCACTATGCCGATATAGTGACAAAGGTCGTCTAGTCGGATAGGGCTTTCAACCGCCTTGGGGCCAGGCAGACACCGCCCGGAGTGGGTAATATCGGCGTGCGATTACAGCCCGCATCGACTTATAACAACAGACCTAGAAGGCGTATTCTCCATGAGAGCCATCACTACCAGAGAGGGGGGAGCCCAAGGCCACTTGGCCGGCTACGGCTCCAAGGCGTACCGCAACTACGTGCTCTTTGCGCTGACATTCATTTACATCCTGAATTTCGTCGACCGCGCCCTGCTAGCGGTCGTCGGCCCCGATCTGGTGCCGGACCTCGGCATTACCGACACCCAGTTCGGCCTTCTCACCGGCTTCGGTTTCGCCTTGCTCTACACCGCCGTGGGCATCCCGCTGGCGCGCTTTGCCGACGTCGCCAACCGCGTGTGGATCATGACCGTCTGCGTGGCCCTGTGGTCCTTGATGACAGCGCTTTGCGGCCTGGCGACGGAAGTCACCATCGGTTCGGTCACCATAGGTGCGTTCTGGATTCTGCTGATGTGTCGCGTCGGCGTGGGTATTGGCGAGGCCGGCTGTACGCCGCCAGCCAACTCCCTGATCGCGGACTATTTCATCCCGCGTGAACGGTCCCAGGCACTGGGCTTCTACGCCATGGGCGTAACGCTCGGCACCATGGTCGCCAACCTCGTCGGCGGCTGGGTTACCGACATGTTCGACTGGCGCACCGCCTTCTTCGTCGTCGGTTTGCCGGGCTTGCTGGTCGCCCTGATCTTCAAGTTCACGGTCAAAGAGCCGCCGCGGGGCTACACCGATCCGCCGGAAGCCACGAAAAAAGAACGAGCCAGCCTGCGCGAGGCTATCCACGAGCTGGCGGGCAAGCCTGCTTTCTGGCTGATGACCGCCGGCGCCACCATTGCCGCGTTCTGCGGTTACGGTATCTCCTCGTTCCAGTCGCTCTTCCTGGTGCGCACCTATGAAATTACCGCCGGCCAGGCTGCGATCTGGATCAACACGCCGGTTGCCCTGTCCGCCGCCGTTGGCACCTTCGCCACCGGTTGGCTAGCGACCAGGATCTACAAAAAGCACCCCGGCGCTATCGCCTGGGTACCGGCGATAGGCCTGGCACTGTCGATTCCCTTCTATATCTTCGCCTTCACCACCAACAATCTGCTCTATGCTGCAATCGGCCTGATCATCGGCGGCTTTGTGAAGTACGGCTACCTGGCCGCTCAATACACGATCGGCCAGGGTGTGGTCAGCATGCGTGTGCGCGCCATGGCCACGGCAGTGATGCTGCTGCTCGTCAACCTGCTTGGCTACGGCTTCGGCCCGCTGTTCATTGGCGCCATCTCCGACATCTTCTTCAATTCCGGCGTCGCCGACCTCGGGGTTGCGGCTGGCGAACTCACGCGTAATCAGTGTCACCCCGCCGTCATCGGTCAACTGGCCGAGAACCTGCAGGGCGTTTGTGGACAGGTCTACGCACAAAGCCTGCAAACCTCCATGGTCATCATGGCCTGCCTGTACGGCGCCAGCGCTCTGTGCTTCCTGTTGACCTGGACCCGACTGGGCAAGGACATGGTGGACAGAGAGGGGAAATAACCGGCCACCGCAAATCAGTATTCGGAGGGCGCATAGCGCCCTCTTTTTTTGCGCGACTTCCAGCAACGCTGTCCGCGGATTGTACTGGCTTGGGCGAGACGATCAGCCAGCCAGACACCCGCACTTGACGGCCCGCACCCGAAACGCGAGCATGCTGGCAAAACAATAACAACGTCAGGAGTACCGCATGACCGCCATCGAGCGCCGCGCCTTTGCCGTGGCCGTAGCCCTGGGGCTGATCTACCTCGCCCTGCTGCCCCTCAAGCCCTACCCACTGAGCTGGCTACTCAAACCCATCCCCATGCTCATATTTGCCGTGCTCGCCTGGCGCGCCTGGCCTGGCATCACCGGCATACTACTGGGCGTGGCCTTTATCGGAGCCGCCGGCGGCGACTTCTTCCTCGACTACGGTGACCGCGACGGCCTGTTCATCCAGGCGCTGTGCTCCTTTCTGGTCAACCAGCTCGCCCTCATCGCCGCCTTCGCTCTCATGGCCAAAGGCAAACCCTGGCTACGCTGGCGCATGCTCCCCGTCACCCTCTACAGCCTGCTGCTCGCCCTCTGGCTGGTACCCGCCTCCGGCGCCTACCAGATACCCGTCGCCATTTACCTGCTGTGCCTCTACGCCATGGCCATCATGGCCTGCCGGGTAGAAGAAAAACCCGGGCTGCTGTGGCTGGGAGCGATGCTGTTTGTGATAGCAGACTCGCTAATTGGCGTGAACAAGTTTGCGATGCCGTTTGCGTATGCGGTGCCGGTGATTGTGACGATTTATTTTACGGGGCAGGTGTTGATTGCGGCGGGGGTGGTGGGGTTGCGGGGAGGGCCCAATGGTTTATCCGCCCATCCCTTTCAGATACTTACTATGGCCCGGCATCTGGGGTAACCCGTGCAGCCCCAGAACACATTGCCGGCGTTCGCACCGCGCTTGGCGGTGCGTTTGGTCATTGGGGCATTGCACTGCGGGCAGCTCGGTGCGCGTGGTTGCTCGCGTGTAACGAGTGTGGTCGGTGCGGGAGCGGGTTTTCCCTGCTGAGCTTTGTGCTGGGCTATCCACCGTTTGAGGATGGGCCCGTCGATCAACCGAATATTACGGCCAGACGCAAAGTCCTGGGCCTCCTTGGTGAACCGCCCCGAGGTAACAACAAATCCACCCGCGGCGCCCTCCACTGCCATGGCGCCGAAGAACTCACGGATAACCGCAACGCCGACTTTCAGAGCGCGCCAGTGTTTGCACTGCACCAGATGCTTTTCACCATCCTTGCGCAAGATCAGGTCCACACCGCCGTCCGGGCCATTGCCGCCGGTTTCGTTGATGCTGTAGCCCTGACGGCGGAAGGCTTCCCCGACCAGTTGTTCGAACTGGCGCCAGCTGAGTCCGTCGATGGCTTGGCCGGATTGGGTGGCGGCCTGTACGTCGGACAGGAGTTTTCTGCGGCGGGCACGGGTGACCACCGAGCCGATGGCGGCTAACACACAGGCAAAGGGAATTACCTACTGCAGACCGAGGGCTAAGGAGCGGAGCATTTGCCCGGCTACCAGCCCGCCCAGATCATCTGGTGTGACGGTACTGGGTGTCTGGATCGGGCTACCGGCTATCGATTTGAAGAAGAGCCAGCTCGCCAGGGCTATGGCGAGGCAAGCCCACCAGGGGAGCCGGGCCAGTATCGTTACGAGGTCTTCAAAGGGCGTACTTCTGCGTCGGGCCATCCATGGACTCCTGCTTGACCAAAATCTATCGCTGCCCAGCACGGTACCCCTTTTCATCCACGCTGGTAAAGTCGGTCCTTGTTCACTTGCCGGGTGCACCTGTCGGCTTTTTAACCGAGAATGGTCACTACGGCGGGCTGACCGAGTCGCCTTCCAATGTTTCTATCAGCGAGTGCTGCCGCCGGCAGCGGAGTATGAGTATGCGGATTTGTGGTATCGAATTGACTGGCAGCGATGCCGTGGTATGCCTGCTTCACAAGGATCAGGGGCTGTTCAACCTGCCGGATGCGCGCATCCGTAAGCTCACCTTGAAGAAGGACCCGACCCGCGCCGATTTGCAGCGTTTTCAGGCTGATCTGGTGCAGTTTCTCAAGGATTACAAGGTGAACAAAGTCGTTATCAAGGAGCGGCTGCAGAAAGGGAAATTTGCCGGCGGCGCAATCAGCTTCAAGCTGGAAGCTGCGATCCAGCTGATTACCGAGCCGGGTATCGAGGTCGCGCTGGTCTCGGCATCCCAGATCAAGGCCATCTTGGCTGATAACCCGTTGCCGGTGCCCTTTGCGGAGACCGGGCTGAAGCAGTTCCAGGAGGCGGCATTCACTACCGCCTATGCGGGCCATTACCTGGACTGACCCTGCCAGAGAGCCCAGCTTCACAGCTGGGCGACGCCCCCAACTGCCCTTCCTACCCAAGCTGCCGCCAGCCCCGCCTCAGCCCTGCCCCCTGTTCGCATCTGCCGCCCCAACTTTGCAACCCGCTATACATCACATCATTAATTTCCCTAAAGATGCCGTGAAATCAATTCATTACCGTCTTTCAGTCTCGCGACCTAAGATACAGCCAGGCAAAAAGATAATACCCAACATTATTCAGCACTAAAGCCGGCGTAATCGCGACACTAAAAAACTCCAGCTTTATCTAAAGACCAAGGCATCAGGTTTACCATGAACACAGAATTGACATTCACCATCAAGCGTACTCGCTTCGACGAACACTATCGCCCCTCCGGCAATACGCGAATCACCACTAACTTCGCGAACCTGGCCCGGGGAGAGAATCGCCAGGAAAACCTGCGCAACACCTTGACCATGATTAACAATCGCTTCAATACCCTGGCGCACTGGGATAACCCGCACAGCGATCGCTATGCCGTCGAGCTTGAGATCATTTCCGTGGAACTGGACGCTGATGCTCAGATCGGCGGACCCGGCATTCCTCTTATTGAAGTGTTGAAGACACAGATTGTCGATCAGAAAACCGGCAAGGTGATCGATGGTATTGTCGGGAACAACTTTTCTTCCTATGTGCGTGACTACGACTTCAGCGTTCTGCTGCATGAGCATAACCAGAACCGGGCTGAATTCAGCGTGCCGGACAACTTCGGCGATCTGCATGGGAAGCTGTTCAAATCGTTTGTGGAATCAAAGACCTACAAAGAGCATTTCACCAAGGCGCCGGTGATCTGCCTGAGCGTGTCCAACACCAAGGTGTACCATCGCACCGGCAATGAGCATCCGGTACTGGGCGTTGAGTACCAGCAGGATGAATATTCCCTGACCGATGACTATTTCAGGAAGATGGGATTGCAGGTTCGTTATTTCATGCCTCTCAATAGCGTCGCGCCCCTGGCCTTCTATTTTTCCGGTGACTTGCTGGTTGATTACACGCACCTGGAACTTGTCAGCACGATCAGCACCATGGACACCTTCCAGAAGATCTACCGGCCGGAAATCTACAACGCGAACTCGGCGGCAGGCAAGTGCTACCAGCCGAGTCTGAACAACCAGGATTATTCGCTGACGCGTATTGTGTATGACCGGGAAGAGCGCAGCCGACTGGCTCGCGAGCAGGGCCGATTAGTTGAGGAAACTTTTATCAAACCCTACCGGAACTTTCTCGAACAATGGTCCGCCAATTACGCTCTTTAACTGATTGAAATAAGGCATTAATGATGAAAAAGTTGTTACCCACTTCAACAGCGGGCAGCTTGCCCAAACCCTCCTGGCTGGCCCAGCCGGAAACACTCTGGTCAGACTGGAAGTTGCAGGGCGATGAACTGATCGAAGGCAAACAGGACGCCCTGAGTTTGTCATTACATGAGCAACAACAGGCCGGCATCGATATCGTGAGTGACGGCGAGCAGTCACGCCAGCACTTCGTCACCACCTTTATCGAGCACCTGGATGGGGTGGATTTTGCGAAACGCGAGACGGTCCGGATTCGTGACCGTTACGACGCGAGCGTGCCGACGGTTACCGGGGCTGTCAGCCGCCAGAAGCCGGTGTTTGTGGAAGACGCCAAGTTGCTGCGGCGGCAGACCGACCAGCCCATCAAATGGGCCCTGCCTGGCCCCATGACCATGATCGACACGTTGTATGACGCCCATTACAAGAGCCGGGAAAAGCTGGCCTGGGAGTTCGCCGGGATTCTCAACCAGGAGGCCCGAGAGCTGGAGGCCGCTGGCGTGGATATCATCCAGTTTGATGAACCCGCCTTCAACGTGTTCTTTGACGAGGTCAACGATTGGGGGATCGCTACCCTGGAGCGCGCCATCGAGGGCCTGAAGTGCGAAACGGCCGTGCACATCTGCTACGGCTATGGCATCAAGGCCAACACTGACTGGAAGAAGACGCTGGGCTCGGAGTGGCGGCAGTACGAGGAAATCTTCCCCAAGCTGCAGGCCTCCAACATCGACATCATTTCACTGGAATGCCAGAACTCCCGTGTGCCGATGGAGCTGTTGGAACTGGTGCGCGGCAAGAAGGTGATGGTCGGCGCCATTGATGTGGCGACCAACGTCATCGAAACACCCGAGCAGGTGGCCGATACCCTACGTAAGGCGCTGCAGTTCGTGGACGCCGACAAGCTCTGCCCTTGTACCAACTGTGGCATGGCGCCCCTGCCCCGCCAGGTAGCGAGGGGCAAGCTAAACGCATTGGCTGCCGGCGCGGATATCGTCCGGCGGGAACTGCTGGGCTGATGCTGCGGTAACGCGCCGGAATCGCCTCGCCAGGGGCGGCCGGGCGCCGCGCCGCGGGGGCGCCTGAAAGCACCCGAGCGTCAATACCCCGCCTGGATAACCTCGATACCCTTGCGCAAGATACCCCGCCAGGCATCGTCTATTTCCTTGTCGAAGGCAGCATCATGGGTGGCGATGGTCGCCAGCAGGGCATCGAGCCAGTAATCGTACAGATGCGGCTCGATGTTCAGCTTGTCGCGCGAATGCGACGCCGCGAGCGCCTGCAGCTTGGTGGGTGGCAGCCCGCGTGCGTACAGCACCAGGTTCAGGATGCCCTGGCGCAACAACAGCTTCTGCGCCGGCATGTCGGTGCGTTCGAACTTGGCGCGCACCTCCGCCGATGAGGCGAGAAAGGTGCGGTAGAAATCATCGAAGAAGGCGGCGGAGGCACAGCAGCGTCCATAGCTCTGCATTACCAGTTCGTCAGGTCTCACGGGGTTCCCTTATTTTGTACATTAAGTGCGTTCCATCTGGGTAAGTGCCAGCGTCTGCGTGGCAGGCTTCGGTCGAACCATTAGGGTTCTCACCTGCCGCGGCACCGCGCAAACGAAAAAGGCCCAGCTTTTCAGCTGGGCCTTTTCGTTTTGTCTGGCGGAGAGGGAGGGATTCGAACCCTCGATACGCTATTAACGTATACACACTTTCCAGGCGTGCTCCTTCAGCCACTCGGACACCTCTCCGCAATCTCGTCACTGGGTTTCCCCTGTTCCGAGGCGCGCTAATGTACCCAAAACAGAGCGGTTTGGCAAACCCTAATTTGCAGACTCGCCAGTCATCTTCATCTTGGTACACTGCGCCCTGGCCTGGCTAATTACAATTGATGAGGTTCCTGGATGAGCGAGCTGGTTTCCTACAGTTTTTCCGACGGTGTTGCCCTGTTGAGTCTCGACAATGGCAAGGCCAATGCCCTCTCCCCCGAGCTGTTCGAGGCGTTCAATGCTGCGCTGGACCGGGCCGAGCAGGATCGGGCCGTGGTAGTCATCAAGGGGAAGGAAGGCATCTTTTCCGGCGGCTATGACCTCAAGGTCATGACCTCAAGCCCGGAGGCGGCCAAGGGGCTGGTTGCGATCGGCTCGACGCTTTCCCGCCGGCTGCTGGCGCACCCCTTCCCGGTCGTAGCCATGTGCACCGGGCACGCGATTGCCAAGGGCGCCTTCCTGCTGCTATCAGCAGATTACCGCATCGGTGTGCAGGGCCCGTTCAAGATCGGCCTCAATGAAGTGGCCATCGGCATGACCATGCACCATGTGGGTATCGAACTGGCCCGGGCACGCCTGACCAACAGCGCCTTCACCCGTTCGGTGATCAACGCCGAACTGTTCTCGCCAGAAGATGCGGTTACCGCGGGCTTTCTGGATCGGGTAGTACCCGCCGAGGCGCTGGAAAGCGAAGCCATGGCGATGGCGGCGCAACTGGCCAAGCTGAACATGACTGCCCACCGTAATACCAAGCGCAAGAGCCGTAAGGCACTGCTTGAGCTGCTGGATGAGTCCATCGAAGAAGACAAGCTGCACAATCTCTGATGGATTCCATTACCCAGGCGGTGTTGGGCGCCTCACTCCAGGGCGCCCTGCTCGGACGCTGGCAGGGCCGCAAAGCACTGCTTTATGGCGCGATGCTGGGCACGGTGCCCGATATGGATGTGGTGCTGGACTACGGCGATGCCGTTGCCGACATGACCTACCACCGGGGTTTCAGCCATTCGTTGCTGGTGCTCGGGGTGCTCAGCGTGGTGCTAGCCTGGCTGGTGCGCCGCTGGCGGCCACACCCGCACTACAGCGGCACCCGGCTGTGGCTGTGCATCTGGCTGATCCTGACTACCCATGTGCTGCTGGATGCCTTCACGACCTATGGCACCCAGCTGTTCTGGCCGCTGCCCACCCCACCGGTGGCGATCTCGAGCATCTTCATCATCGACCCGCTGTATACCCTGCCGCTGTTGCTGGCAGTGGTCGGCGCCCTGATGTTGGGCTTCAAACGACAGGCCGGCTGGCGCCTACAATACGCCGCCCTGGCACTGAGCAGTGTCTATCTGGCCAGCACCCTGGCGGGCAAGCAGATGGCCGAGCACCGATTGGCACAGGCGCTGGCCGCCGAGGGCATCCAGGCCGAGGCGACCTTTACCTCCCCTACTCCATTCAATACGGTGTTGTGGCGCGTGGTCGCCGTGGCGGGGGATGACTATTACGAGGGGTTGACCGGTTGGTTCGATCGCCAACCACTGCAGCTGGAACGCCTGCCGCGCCATGCCAGTGCCGCCCAACCGGTGCTGGAGCAGTCGCCGCAGCATCAACGGCTGCGCTGGTTTACCCAGGACGTGCTGCGCTATGACCTGATCGACAACCAGTGGGTGGTCACTGATCTGCGCCTCGGCATGACCGGGTATCACCCCTTCCGTTTCGCCCTGGCCCGGGTCGGGCCCGCCGGTGTGCAATTGATCGAGCACGCGGAGCTGTGGCCTACCCCGGACGCCGACCTCGAAGATCTCAAGGCGCTGCAGCGGCGCGCATTGGACGAAGGTTATCCGCTGTCCCTGGCACGGTTGGCGGCACCGCTGGCAGAGTCGCCCGCCGCGCCCTGACGGGGCGGCGGAATCGATTCCCCTAGTTTCGCTGCTGGTACTGGGTAATCAGTGCGGTGGCGGTATCCTCTTCGTGCACCCATTCCCGCCAGATGGCCAGCAACAACGCCATCAGCACCGGGCCGATGAACAAACCGACCAGCCCCATGGTGGTTACCCCACCGATCAGGCCGAAGAAGGTCAGCAGGAACGGCAGTTTGATCGGCCCACCGACCAGCGATGGGCGAATGGTCTTGTCCACGATGAACAGCTCCACCGAGCCCCAGATGAACAGCCCCACACCCGCCACGGTGTTGCCGCTACCCACCAGATACAGCGATACCAGGGTGAACGCCAGCGGCGCGCCGCCGGGGATCAGCGCCATCACCCCGGTGATCAGCCCCAGTGCCACCGGCGACGGCACGCCGGCGATCCAGTAGGCGATCCCGAGGATGATGCCTTCACCAATGGCGATCAGCCCCATGCCGATGACCGTGGCGGTGACGGTAGCTGGCACCATGCGGGAGAAGCGCTGCCAGCGGGCCGGGAGCACCTCCTCCCCGACCCGATCCACCTGCCGCACCAGCAGATGCCCGTCACGGTAGAGGAAGAACAGCGTGATCAGCATGAACAGCAGCGCCAGCGCCAGAGAGAACGCCTTGCTCCCCATGGTCATGACGATGCGGGAGATGTTGCCCAGGTGCTGACCGCTCGCCATCTGGATGATCTCGCTGATCGCATGGGGATGGTTCAGGTATTCGTCCCACTGCTCCGCCAGCCAGGTGCCTACCAAGGGTAAGGCGCCGATCCAGCCGGGCACATCGGTGCCCTCGCGGTTGGCTTCCACCAACCAGGCTACCCAGCTCTGGGCTTCCTCCAGGGCGAAGGTGAACGCCATGGTCAGGGGCACGATAAGCACGCCCAGAATAAGCAGAATGGCGATGGCCGCGGCCAGCGCGCGACTACCGCCACACAGCCGTATCAGACGCTGATACAACGGCCAGGTGGCAAAAGCGATGATCAAGGCGGCGAGAACGGGGACGATGAAGCCGTGGAAGAAATAGATACCGGCAATGATCACCAGCAGTAGTAGCCAGCGGGCCGCCGAGTTGGACGGCATGATGGATGGGGGTGGCGTTGTACTCATAAGCTCCCTTTGTGGTCCGGTAATGCCCGGGGTCATTCTCGCGTAACCGCCCCGTCATCATAGCAGCAGCGGGCTCAGCGGCAGCGGCTTTACTTTTACAAGCTGTGATCCACATGCAACTGCATAAGCCCCCTTGATACCGACTGTGGCGCCCATACTATCGCTGCGTCTGTAATAATGGTGCGGTTTTCCGCTAGCGAGACTTTATCAATGCACAGCCCGGTGGCATCCCCCGCTCTGAAAAGCAGCAATACCCTGCCCATGGCTGCCTGCATGCTGGCATTGTTTACCACCATCCTCACCAGCCATATGCCGACCCCCCTGTATGCCGCCTGGCAACAGGCCTGGGGATTCTCTGCCACGGCATTGACGGCGGTCTTCTCGATCTACGTACTGGGTGTGGTCATCACCCTGCTGACCATGGGCTCGCTGTCGGATCAGTTGGGCCGTCGCCAGATGCTGATACCGGGCTTGCTGTTCATCATGGTCGGCTCGGTCATCTTCATGCTGGCGGCGGATATCTACCACCTGGCGGCGGCGCGCCTGCTGACCGGCATCGGCACCGGCCTGGTAACCGGCGCCGCCACCGCCGCAGTGGTCGAGCTGGAACCCAACGGCAACTGGACCCGCGGCGCCACCCTGTCGGCACTCGCCTTCACCCTTGGCGCGGCCACCGGCCCGACAGTCAGCTCGATGACCTTGCGCTGGACCGACCACGGCACCGTCTGGTCGTTTCTGGTGGCCATCGCCCTCTGCCTCATCACCCTGGTCATGCTCGCACGGGCGCCCTGGCCGGCCCACCTAGGCCAGCGCCAGCAAGACTTCCGCTGGCGCGCCTGGCGACCGACGCCGGTCAGGGTGCCCCGTGCGCTATTGGGCACCTTCACCTTTGCTGCCGCGGCCATTTCCCTGGCCTGGTCCACCGGGAGCCTGTATTCGGCGCTGGGCCCGACCCTGGCGCGGGAGCTGATCGGCGTCAGTGACCTGGCGCTGGCGGGGCTGTTTGCGGCCGCCTGGCAATTGGTTGCGGGGTTGAGTCAGTTCGCGGCCCAGCGTCAGCCGCTGAATCGCCTGCTGATGGCCGGCCCCGTGCTGTTGATCTTGGGCCTGATTGCCCTGGGCGGTGCGGTGTGGCAGGCCTCCGTCTGGCTGTTCATTGGCGCGACGGTCATGACCGGTATAGCGGCGGGCACTATCGGCGTGATCGCTACCGTGACCATCGCCCGGTCCGCGCCGCCGTCCGAGCGCGGCGCGATGAATTCGGCGTTTTTCCTGGTGGCTTACCTGACCATGGCGACCATCGTCCTGAGCATTGGCTTTGCCAGTGACCAGATCGGCCTGGTGAACAGCACCCTGGGCTTCGTCGCGCTGATCTGCTGCGCGGCCCTGGGCATCATGTTCATGCGCCGCCGGGTTCAGCCGTAGAGATAGCGCCAGCAGAAGAAGCACAGCATGCCGCCGGCAATGGTCGCAAGCAGGTTGCGCCAGCGCGCGGCGATGATAATGGCGACCACCCCGCCGGCGAGGTAGGCATTATCCAGCGACAGCTGTAGCCCCTCTCCGTCGGGCATGAGCATGATGGGCACCACGATGGCCGTCAGCACCGCAACCGGCACATAGGTCAGAGCGCGCGCCACCAGCGGGTTGAAACGCACCCGGTGGCCCACCGCGAACAGGGTGTAGCGGATGGCGAAGGTGATCACCGCCATCCCCAGAATCAGGCTGATCTCGAAGCTGCTCATGGTGCCTCCGGCAGTGAGTCGCGGCGCCCTTTGGCCCCTTCAGCCCAGACCCCAGCCACGACGCCCGCCAGGGCTGCCAGCATCAGCCCCAGCTGGAACGGCAGCCCGTGGGCCAGCACCGCGGTGGCGCCCGCCACCAGCGCCGCGACTATCATCGGCCGGTTGCGCAGCAGCGGCACCACGATGCCGATGAAGGTCGCGACCATGGCAAAATCCAACCCCCAGTCCCCCAGCCCCGGCAGCGCCTGGCCGAGCAGTACGCCGACCAGGGTACAAACGAACCAGAGGCTGTACATCGCCAGGCACGAGCCCAGGAAATACCAGTGCTTGTGCTCCAGCGGCCCCTGGCCGAGCAGGTAGTGACGATGCACCACGGCAAAACTCTCGTCGGTCAGCCAGAAGGCCAGCGGTATCCGCCAGCGCTGCGGCAGATGCCGGACGTGGGGCAGCAGGCTGGCGCTGTACAGGGCATGGCGCAGGTTGACGATCAGGGTGGTCAGCAGGATCACCACCAGCCCGGCGCCGGAGGCCACCAGGCTCGCGGCGACAAACTGGGCCGAGCCAGCGAACACCAGGGCAGACATGGCCAACGTCGCGGTGATCGACAGGCCGGAGGACACGGCAAGGGTGCCGAAGACAATACCGAACGGCAAGGTGCCGACAAGCATGGGGACGGTGTCCCGCATACCCAGCAGGAACTCCCTGGAAGCGGACATCAGATTCTCTATTGGTTCATGAAGGGGAAGCGCTGGTCGGTGCATGACCGACCAGCGCCAATTCTAGCAAGTTGCCAGCGCCAGGTCAGAGATTGACGTAGCGACTGATCAACGCCCGCAGCGCTGCGGGCTTCACCGGCTTGGGCAGGTAATCCAGGCCATTGAGCCGAATGCGCATGATGAGCTCGTCGCGGCCATCAGCGCTGATCACCACGCCCGGCAGCGTCGTTTCCGACAAGCCGCGCAGCCAGGTCATCAGCTCGATGCCGGTATCGCCTTCGTCCAGGTGGTAGTCCACCAGTACCAGTTCCGGGCGGAAGCCCGAGTCCAGCAGCGCCTGCACTTCGCGCCGATCCCGGGCGATGCCGACATTGCACTGCCAACGGCTCAGCAGGCTGTTCATGCCGGTGAGAATGTTGGGCTCGTTATCGATGCACAGCACCTGGGCGCCGCTCAGCGCCGGCACGTTCTGCGCGTGGGGCGTCCTGGCCCGGCGGTCATAGCTGTCCACCGGGACGGTCACGCTGAACACACTGCCGCGCCCCGGCCAGGACCGCACCGCCAGCTCATGCCCGAGCACGCGGCACAGGCCATCGGCGATGGCCAGCCCCAGCCCCAAGCCCTTCTCGGCCTGGGTGCGGTGGTTATCCAGCCGCTGGAACTCCTCGAAGATGGTCTGCAACTTGTCCCGGGGGATACCCGGCCCCTGGTCCCAGACCTCGATGCGTACCTTACCCGGCAACCGGCGCATACCCAGCACCACCCGGGAGTCGGCCGCATAACGGAAGGCGTTGGTGAGGAAGTTCTGCAGCACCCGACGCAGCAGGCGGATATCGCTGCGCACCCGCAGGCGACTGCCGTAGACCCGCAAATCAACGCCCTGCTCCGCCGCCAGTGCGCCGAACTCGATGCGCAACGGCTCCAGCAACTCGGTCAGCAGGAAGCTGCTCCATTCCGGGGTGATGCGGTCGGATTCCAGGCGTGACAGGTCGAGCAGGTCGGAGATCAGGTCCTCCGCCGAACGCAGCGAGGTATCCAGGTGCCGCACCAGTTCCTGGGCTTCAGCGGGCAGGTTCGGCTGGTGGGCCAGGGAGGCGGAGAACAGCCGGGCCGCGTTCATCGGCTGCATCAGGTCATGGCTCACGGCAGTGAGGAAGCGCCCCTTGGATTGGCTGGCCTGCTCGGTCTGGGCCTTGGCCTGGATCAGCGCCTGGTTGAGCTCGGACAGTTCCCGGGTACGCTCGGCCACCCGCTGCTCCAGGCCCTCATTGGATTCCTTGAGCCCCTTTTCGGCCTCGCGGAAGGCGGTGATGTCGGTAAAACTCATGACGAAGCCGCCGCCTGGCATGGGGTTGCCGATAATCTCGATCACCCGACCATTGGGAAACAGGCGCTCGGAGCGGTGGGCAGTGCCGCGCCGCATCCAGTTGACGCGCTTTTCCACGTGCATCTGCGGATCGCCCGGCCCGCACAGGCCACGGCGTGCGTTGCACAGGATGAGATCGGCAATGGGCCGGCCGATGGTAATCAGCCCCTCAGGGTACTGGAACATCTCCAGGTAGCGATGGTTCCAGGCCACCAAGCGCAGCTCCTTGTCCACCACGCTGATGCCCTGGGTAATATTCTCGATCGCGCCCTGCAGCAGCCCGCGGTTGAATTGCAATACCTCGGAGGCTTCGTCGACGATGCGCACTACGTCCTCGAAGTGCATGTCGCGCCCTTCGATGGCGGCTTTCACCACCACCCGCGCCGAGGACGCGCCCAGTACCCCGGCCAGCAGCCGCTCGGTCTGGGTGATCCAGCTGCTGTCGGCCACCTGGCTCGGGACGAAGGCCACGTCCTGGGCCTCGGCAAAACGCTCGAACCCGGCCCGCGCCCGCTCGTCACCGACAAAGCGCGCCGCCAGGGTCAGCAGGTCTTCCACGGTAACCCGCAACATGGCCCGGCTGGGACCGTCGGCCCACTGGTCGCCGTCCAGACTGACAAAGCGGCTGGCCTGCCAGTGTTCGAGTACCCGGGTCCGGCTGAAAATGGACACCACCACGAAGACCGCAAAGTTGCAGCCCAGGGCCAGCATGCTGCCCAGGGTCAGCCCATCGACCGGCAGGCCGAAGGCGTTGTCGTACATCTCCGCCAGCAGCGGCCAGTCCGCGATGCCATCGATACCCAGCACAGGCAGGATCAGCAGGTAGAGCCACAGGGCGATCCCCACCATCAGCCCGGCGAAGACGCCGGTACGGTTGGCCTGCTTCCAGAACAGCGCGCCGAACATCGCCGGTGCCAGCTGGGCGATCGCGGCAAAGGCAATCTGCCCGGTATTGGCCAGGCTGCCAGCGTTGCCGATCACGCGATAGACCACATAGGCCAGCAGCAGGATGATTAAGATGCTGCTGCGGCGGATATTCAGCAGCCAGCCCCGGAATTCCTCGTAGGAGCGCTCCGATTGCTTCTGGTTGCGCAGCAGCAGCGGCAGCACCACGTCATTGGAGACCATGGTACTCAGGGCGATGGCCGCGACGATCACCATCCCGGTGGCCGCCGAGGCGCCGCCGATGAAAGCCAGCAGCGCCAGCACCGGCTGGCCTTCCATCAGCGGCAGGTTGATGACATAGGAATCAGGGGAGTAAGCCGTGCCAAAATTCAATTGGCCGGCCAGGCTGATCGGCACCACGAACAAGCCGGCCAGCACCAGGTAGGCTGGGAAAACCCAGCGCGCTACCCGCAGGTCGGTGGACTGGATATTCTCCACTACCGTGACCTGGAACTGGCGCGGCAGGCACAGGAAGGCCAGGATCGCGATGAAGGTCTGGAACAGCAGGTTGGTATGCAGGGTCTCGCGCTGCCAGTACTCGGCAAGCTCCGGGCTATTGCCCGCCCGCTCAAGCAGGTCGGCAAAGCCGCCGAACAGCCCGAAGGTGACGAATACACCCACCGCGATAAAGGCCAGTAATTTGACCAGCGACTCGAAGGCAATGGCGAGCATCATGCCCCGGTGGTGTTCGGTAGCATCCAGGCTGCGGGTGCCAAACAGGATGGTGAACAATGCCAGCAGGAAAGTCACCACCAGCGCGGTGTCTTCTGCCCCCTGCCCGCCCTCGGCCAGCGACGCCTGCGCGCCGGTGAGCAGGGTGAACCCCAGCACTATGCCCTTTAGCTGCAGGGCAATATAGGGCAGCACGCTCACCAGGCACAGCAGCGCCACCACCACGCCCAGGCCCTGGGACTTGCCATAGCGCGACGCGATGAAGTCGGCGATGGAGGTGATGTTTTCCTGCTTGCTGATCGCCAGCATGCGCGCGTACAGGCGCCAGCCGAGCATGAACAGGATCACCGGGCCGATATAGATCGGCAGAAAATCCCAGATCTGGCCCGCGGCCATGCCCACCGCGCCAAAAAAGGTCCAGCTGGTACACCAAACCGCCAGCGACAGGCTGTAGACCCAGACGCGCACCCGGGGACTGAACTCGCCGGTCTGCCGATCACCCCAGAAGGCGATGGCGAACAGGCAAGCCATGTAGATCAGGAAAATGGACGCAACCAGTCCGCCGGAAAGCATCATTGACGGTCAATCTCGAAAATGGGGAGTGCGTAGTCTGGCAGGCAGCGCCCGCTTTGCCCAGAAGCAGGGTCTCAGACCTAAGTCGAAGCCGCTCAGCTGCCGAGCAGGACCAGCGCCCAAACCACGGCGATCATCACCAGGCTGAGCAGCTGCGCCGCGCTGCCCATATCCTTGGACGCTTTCGACAGCGGGTGCCGCTCCAGCGAGATGCGATCGATAGCCGTCTCGATCGCCGAATTGAGCAATTCCACCACCAGCGACAGCAGCACCACCGCAATCAGCAGGGCGCGGGAGGTCGGCGTGACGGGCACCAGGCAGGCCACCGGCAACAACAGCGCCGCGATCCAGACCAGTTGCCGGAAAGCCGCTTCGCCCCGGTAGGCCACCTTGAGCCCATCCAGCGAATAGCCGCAGGCGCGCCAGATGCGGCGGATGCCGGTGATGCCTTTATAGGGGTTGTCTGCCGGTTCCATGTCAGGCGAGGGGCTGGCGCCCCGATTTGGCCAGCTCCATATGCTGCAGCGCCAGCGCCGCCTGGGTGCGGGTACGTACGCCCAGCTTACGGAAGATGGCGGTCACGTGGGCCTTGATGGTGGCCTCGGAGACATTCAGCTCGTAGGCGATCTGCTTGTTGAGCAAACCGTCACAGACCATGCTCAATACCCGGAATTGCTGGGGCGTCAGGCTGGCCAGCTGGGCGCTGATGGCCTCCTCCTCGGCGCTGAGCGGGGCGACCGCTTCATTTACCTGGGCGGGCCAGCAGACATCGCCGTCGAGGACGTCCTGCACCGACTGCTGGATAGCCTCGAGGCTGGAGGATTTGGGAATGAAGCCGCTGGCGCCGAAGTCCCGGGCGCGCTTGACCACCGCAGCTTCTTCCTGGGCGGAGATGACGATCACCGGCACATGGGGATAATGACTGCGCAACAGTACCAGCCCGGAGAAACCGTGGGCGCCCGGCATGTTCAGATCCAGCAGGACCAGATCCCAGGCGCTGCGCTGATCGAGCAGGGACTGCAATTCGGCAATCGACCCGGCTTCGGTCAACTTGATCTCGGCATTCAGCCCGCTGCTCAACGCCTGGAACAGCGCGCTGCGAAACAAGGGATGGTCGTCCGCAATCAGAATCTCGTAGATTGGCCCCATGCCGCTCCCTGCCTGTGTAATGTGTCCGGATATGTCATCGCGCAGCGACACAGACTGACACTGGAGACAGCATCCGTCAATTCGTTTGCCGGAACCCTATGAATGACACGTTGTCTTGTACCGGTCGAGCTGCGCATAATTCACCTCTTTTTTCTGACAGTACAAGGGCTTGCATGAATCTGCGCAGCTACCGGGCGGACGCCCTGATGTTGATTACCGCGCTCATCTGGGGCACCACCTTCGTGGCCCAGAGTCTGGGCATGGCTCACATCGGTCCATTTCTCTTCACCGCCCTGCGCTTTGCCATTGGCTCACTGGTGATACTGCCGCTGGTGCTGCTGGTTCGGCCCAGCGCCGATCCTGCGGCACGCCGCTTCAGCAAGCCGATGGTGCTGGGCAGTGTGGTGCTGGGCATGGTGTTGACCCTGGGCATCAACTTGCAGCAGATCGGCCTGATGTTCACCACGGTGACCAACTCGGGGTTCATTACTGGGCTTTACGTCATCCTGGTCCCCCTGTTCAGCCTGCTGCTGGGTATCCGCAGCGGTCTGGCGACCTGGGGCGGCGCCGGGCTGGCGGTGGTGGGCATGCTGCTGCTCAGCGTCAACGCCGATTACCGCATTGCCTCCGGCGACCTGTTGCAACTGGCTGGCGCGGCCTGCTGGGCGGTTCATGTGTTGCTGGTCGGGACACTGGCTTCGCGCTTTGATCCGATTCGCGTTGCCTTTATCCAGTTCGTGGTATGTGCGCTCATCAGCGCCGTGCTGGCCCTGCTGCTGGAGGAAATCGACCCGAACGCCATCCGCCTGGCGTTGCCGGCCATTCTCTACGGCGGTTTGCTGGCGGTGGGTATCGGTTTCACCTTGCAGGTGGTGGCGCAGAAGGACGCGGTAGCATCACATGCCGCTATCATCCTCAGCCTGGAAGCGGTATTTGCCGCGCTGGCCGGTTGGCTGGTGCTCAACGAAACCCTCAGCGTGCGCGGCTTCATCGGCTGTGGCCTGATGCTGACCGGCATGCTGATCGCCCAGCTGGTGCCGCTGTATCGGCAGCGCCGGCACAGCCCGGCCACGGTTCAACAGGAGCCGGCTGGCCATCACTGAGTAAATTTCCGCCAGCCCAGAACCAGTCGGGGTGAAGGCGGTCACAGATGTACGCTCGCACACATGAAAAGTCGCCGGAGATCCCTAATGCGTTACCTTATCGTCATGCTTACCCTGTTGATCGCTCTGCCCAGCCAGGCGGCATCATTGCGCGAAACCCGTCTGGAATCCGCCCTGAAGACGGTGGCGGAACAGAGCAGCAAGGGAACGCCTCGACAACTGAACGCCAACATCGTCGATGAAGGTTTCACCGCCCAGGGCCAGGAACTCATCAATCACCTGACCGTCGATACCGTCTATGCCTCGCACATGCAGAGTGATCCGCTGGTGGTGCGCAGCCAGTTGCAGAGCAGCGTATGCGCCGATCAGCGCTTCCGCCGCCTGCTGGATATGGGTGCCACCCTGACCTACCATTTCGTCCTGGCCGACTCCAACCAGCCGGTACTGACCCAGAGTTTCGTGGCAGATCATTGCCAGGCGATGTAACCCATACGGGCTAACGGGCGTGCAAGTTGCACGCTCGGACCGTATCAGATGTTGTGGAAGTAACCGCCGAAACCGCGGTACTGCATGAAGCGTTGCTGTTTGGCACGCTCCTTGAGATCAGTGGCCTGACCTTCGGGGAAGCGCTTGGCGAATGCGCTCTGGGCCAGGGCGCCCCAATCCCAGGCGTCATCCCTCAGCACCTCATCTATCAGCCGCTCCGCCACACCCCGCTGGCGTAGCTCTTCGCGCAGCCGGACCGGCCCATAACCGCGCTGGCTGCGGGAATAGACATAGGCTTCACAGAAGCGCTCATCACTGAGCAGCCCCTGCTCCTGCAACCGATCCAGTTCGATTTCCGCCAGCTCGGTGGCAGCACCGCGCTGGCGCAACTTGCGCAGCATCTCGGCGTAGCTGTGTTCCCGCCGGGCCAGCAGATCCATCGCGGTGCGGCGGATCGCTGCCGGGGTATCCAGGGTCTGTTTGCCGAACACGGCTCAGCAGACGATATCAACCGTCGAGATCGGCATTCTCTTCAACTGCTGCAGCGGCCTTGTTGCTGGGCTTGGGCAGCAATTCGTCGCGGATGGCCTTTTCGATTTCATCGGCAATCTGCTGGTTGTCCGCGAGGAACTTGGCCGCGTTGGCCTTGCCCTGGCCGATCTTGTTGCCCTTGTAGCTGTACCAGGCACCGGATTTCTCGATCTGGCCAATCTGTACACCCAGGTCGATGATCTCGGCGTTGTGGTAGATGCCGGTGCCGTACAGGATCTGGAACTCGGCCTGACGGAACGGCGGCGCCACCTTGTTCTTCACGACCTTGACCCGGGTTTCACTGCCGACCACCTCGTCGCCTTCCTTCACCGCGCCGGTACGGCGGATATCCAGACGGACCGAGGAGTAGAACTTCAGCGCGTTACCACCGGTGGTGGTTTCCGGGTTGCCGAACATCACGCCGATCTTCATGCGGATCTGGTTGATGAAGATCACCAGGCAGTTGGCATTCTTGATGTTGCCGGTGATCTTGCGCAGCGCCTGGGACATCAGTCGCGCCTGCACGCCCACGTGGTGGTCACCCATGTCGCCTTCGATCTCGGCCTTGGGCACCAGCGCCGCCACGGAGTCGACGATGATCACGTCGACGGCGTTGGAGCGCACCAGCATGTCGGTGATCTCCAGAGCCTGTTCACCGGTATCCGGCTGGGAGACCAGCAGGTCATCGACATTCACGCCCAGCTTGCCGGCGTACTCCGGGTCCAGCGCGTGCTCGGCGTCAACGAAGGCGCAGGTGGCGCCGTTCTTCTGCGCCTGGGCAATGACCGACAGGGTCAATGTGGTCTTACCGGATGATTCCGGACCGTAGATCTCGACAATACGGCCCTTGGGCAGACCGCCCAGGCCCAGGGCGATATCCAGACCCAGCGAGCCGGTGGAGATCGACGGGATCGCCTGGCGTTCATGATCGCCCATGCGCATGACCGCGCCCTTGCCAAATTGACGTTCAATCTGACTCAAAGCCGCCGAAAGCGCCTTCTTTTTGTTGTCGTCCATTGTGCATCCTCTGGTATGGGGGGGTACGCGAGCGTCCCGAAATTGGAGAAACAAAATACTGTATGTATGGTCAGTGATTATTCCACAGTTGCCCGGAATCGCCTACCCCCTTTCATCGAGACTGTGCGGCGATCAGCAATTTATCCCGACCGGTTAGCCGCCAGTTTCTCCAGTTCCCGGATCAATCCCTCCAGTCCGTGCAACACCGTCTGTGCGCGTACATCCCGGCGGCTGCCATGCAGGCGGCGGCACTGACTGAGCACGCCCCGGTCGCGCACCGCCCAGGCAAACCACACAGTCCCGACCGGCTTGTCCGGTGTGCCGCCCTCCGGACCGGCAATGCCACTCACCGCGACCGCCAGGTCCGCCTCGGCGGCTTCCAGCGCGCCCTCGGCCATGGCCCGCACCACCGGCTCGCTGACTGCACCGAACTGCTGCAGATCCGCCTCATCCACCCCCAGCCAGCGCGCCTTGCTGTGGTTGGCGTAGGTGACAAAACCGGTATCGAACCAGCCGGAGCTACCGCTCACCCGGGTGATTGCCTCGGCGATGCCGCCGCCGGTGCAGGATTCGGCGGCCGTCACCCGCAGCCCCTGTTGGCGCAGGGCATTGCCCAGCCGGGCTGCAGCCGAATCGATCAAGGGATCATAGTGTGACATCAGCATCTCCTCATCTTGCGTGAAAGACGGCACCGCTTTGTTAGACTATGCCCTTTTCTTGCAGAACTATCGATCAGGGAACTTCATGAGCCGCGCCGAGAAATCCGTTACCCACACGCCGATGATGCAGCAGTATTTCGGCATAAAACAGCAGCATCCCGATCAGTTGCTGTTCTATCGGATGGGCGATTTCTACGAGTTGTTCCACGAGGACGCGAAGAAGGCCGCGCGCCTGCTGGATATCACCCTCACTGCCCGGGGCAACTCCGGGGGGCAACCGATCCCCATGGCCGGTATCCCCTTCCATGCCGCCGAGGGCTATCTGGCCAAGCTGGTCAAGCTCGGCGAATCCGTGGTGATCTGCGAGCAGATCGGTGACCCGGCCACCAGCAAGGGACCGGTCGAGCGGCAGGTGGTGCGTATCCTTACCCCCGGCACCGTGAGCGACGAGGCGCTGCTTGATGAACGCCGCGACAACCTGCTGGCGGCCCTGGTCGGCAACGAACGGCGCTTCGGCCTGGCGACCCTGGATATCAACAGTGGGCGCTTCACTGCCATGGAGCTGGGCGGCTGGGAAACCCTGCTCGGCGAGCTGGAACGCCTGGCGCCCGCGGAATTGCTGATCCCCGACGATTGGGAAGCCAACACACCGATTGAGCGTCGCCGCTCGGTACGCCGCCGCGCCCCTTGGGAATTCGACCAGGACAGCGCCCACAAGACCCTGACCCAGCAGTTCGGCACCAAGGACCTGGTCGGCTTCGGTTGCGCCGACCTGACCCTGGGCCTGGGCGCTGCCGGGGCGCTGCTGTGCTACGCCAAGGAAACCCAGCGCACCGCCCTGCCCCACCTGCGCAGCATTGTGCAGGAACGCTTCGAAGACAGCGTGGTGATCGATGGCGCCAGCCGGCGCAACCTGGAGATCGACTGCAACCTGGCGGGCAGCCGCGACAATACGCTGCTCGATGTGCTGGATCACAGTGCCACTGCCATGGGCAGCCGCCTGCTGGCCCGCTGGCTGAACCGCCCGCTGCGCGACCTGACCGTATTGCAGGCACGGCAGGACAGCATCGCCGGGCTGATCGATGGCTACCACTACGAGACCATCCATCCAGTGCTCAAGGGCATTGGCGATATCGAACGCATCCTCGCCCGCGTCGCGCTGCGCTCGGCCCGCCCGCGGGACCTGGCGCGGCTGCGCGATGCGCTGGCCACCCTGCCGGAGCTGCAGGCCACCCTCGAGCCGGTCACCACTCCCCACATCGCCGCACTGGCGCGGACGGTCTCGACCTACCCCGAGCTCGCCGAATTGCTGCAGCGGGCCGTCATCGACAATCCGCCCGCGGTGATCCGCGACGGCGGCGTGATCAAGGCCGGCTATGACAGCGAACTGGATGAGCTGCAGAACATCAGCGAGAACGCCGGGCAATACCTGGTCGACCTGGAAACCCGTGAACGCGAGCGCACCGGCCTGTCGACCCTCAAGGTTGGCTACAACCGCGTGCATGGCTATTTCATCGAGCTGTCCCGCGGCCAGTCGCAGCAGGCGCCAGCCGATTACATTCGCCGGCAGACCCTCAAGGGCGCCGAGCGCTTCATCACCCCCGAGCTCAAGGAGTTCGAGGACAAGGCCCTGTCGGCGCGCAGCCGTGCCCTGGCCCGGGAAAAACAGCTCTACGACGAGTTGCTGGACCGCCTGAACGAAGACCTGGCTCGACTGCAGGACAGCGCCGCCAGCCTCGCCGAGCTGGACGTGCTGACCTGCCTGGCAGAACGGGCCGCCACCCTCGACTATTGCCGCCCGACCTTCATCCCCGGCAGCAGCCAGCTGTGCATCGAACAGGGCCGCCATCCGGTGGTGGAGAAGGTGCTCGACGGCCCCTTTGTCGCCAACGACCTGCAGCTCACCGCAGACACCCGCATGCTGGTCATCACTGGTCCGAACATGGGCGGTAAATCGACCTACATGCGCCAGACGGCACTGATCGTGCTGCTGGCCCATATCGGGGCCTTTGTGCCGGCCGCCAAAGTGGAGCTGTCCCCGGTCGACCGTATCTTCACCCGCATCGGCTCCAGCGACGACCTGGCCGGCGGCCGCTCGACCTTCATGGTGGAAATGAGCGAAACCGCCAACATCCTGCACAACGCCACCGATTGCAGCCTGGTGCTGATGGATGAAGTGGGCCGCGGTACCAGTACCTTCGATGGCCTGTCGCTGGCCTGGTCAGCCGCCGAATACCTGGCCCAGGTTCGGGCGTTTACCCTGTTCGCCACGCACTATTTCGAGCTGACGGCCCTGGCCGACAGCGACCCGGGCGTGGCCAACGTGCACCTGAACGCCACCGAACATAACGAGCGCATCGTCTTCCTGCATACCGTATTACCCGGCCCGGCAAGCCAGAGCTATGGCCTGCAGGTGGCCCAATTGGCCGGCGTTCCGCGACCGGTAATCGAGCGGGCACGCCAGCACCTGGCCGACCTGGAGCAGCAGAGCCTGAAACAGCTCTCCAGCGGCTCGACCCAGCACAGCATGCCGGTGCAGAACGACCTCTTCGCCGCGGCGCCCCATCCGGTGCTGGAAGCGCTGCAGCGTCTCAAGCCGGACGAACTGACCCCACGCCAGGCGCTGGAATTACTGTATCAATGGAAGGCAGAAGCAGGCTGAAAAACAGGATAAATGATACTAATTATCATTAAACTGCAGCCAAATGTCGCCAGCGGGTAAATATCCGCTTGCGACGTGCCCCACCGGGAAATTTGCTGCTAGAATACGCGCCATCTTTCGTCACGCCTTTTTGGGAGACCAGCCATGACCTTTGTTGTGACCGACAACTGCATCAAATGCAAGTACACCGATTGCGTTGAGGTCTGCCCTGTAGACTGCTTCTACGAAGGTCCGAACTTCCTGGTCATTCACCCCGACGAGTGCATCGACTGCGCCCTGTGCGAGCCCGAGTGCCCGGCCAACGCGATCTTCGCCGAGGACGAGGTGCCGGAGAACCAGCAGGTCTACATCGAGCTCAACGCCGAACTGGCTGACATCTGGCCGAACATCACCGAAAAGAAAGATTCCCTGCCCGATGCGGAAGAGTGGGACGGTGTGGCGGACAAGCTGGAGCATCTGGAGCGCTGAGTTCAGCCCCGGAAGTAGAAAAAGGCCGATCTGATGATCGGCCTTTTTTATGGTCCATCGAGCTGGGATGCTGGATTGCGGATTGAACCGCCCCCAGCGTCACCTACCGCGACCGCGGCATCCCCAGACCAAACTGCGCGATCAACTCACGCTGGATCTCGTTGGTCCCACCCCCGAAGGTCAGGGTCACGCAGGCACGGACATCATATTCCAGCTCACCCTGCAGGAAGGCAGCGGCGCTGCCCTCGCGGATCAGGCCGTTGGCGCCCACCACTTCGCTGAGCTTGCGCAGGATATCGACCACCGCCTCGGAACCGAATACCTTGGTGGTCGAGGCCAGCGCTACATCCATGCGCCCCTGCTCCAGGTCGGCGGCAATGCGGAAATTGATCAGGCGCATGGCCTCGATCCTGGCGTAGCACTCGGCGAGCAGGCTGCGCACCCAGGCCTGATCCGTCGCGCGCCGGCCCTGTTCATCCTCCGCCCGCGCCCATAGATAGACCTTGCGGAAGATCCCCACCACCCGATCCGACCAGGAACCCAGCCCCAGCCGCTCGTGGTTGAGCTGGGCGGTCACCAGGTTCCAGCCCTTGTTCAACTCACCCACCAAGCGATTCGACGGGACGAACACATTGTCGTAGTAGGTCGCCGCGGTCGGGTTGCTGCAGGTCGGGATCAGGGTATGGGAGAAGCCCTCGGCCTGGGTGTCGACGATCAGGATGGAAATACCCTTGTGCCGCGCCTCCTCCGGGTTGGTCCGCGCCGCCAGCCAGATGTAGTCGGCGGAATGGGCACCGGAGGTCCACAGCTTGTTGCCATTGACCACGAAGCCGTTGTCCTCGACCCGCGCCGTGGTTTTCAGGGTAGCCAGGTCGGACCCGGCGCCCGGCTCGGAGTAGCCGATGGCAAAATGAATCTCCCCGGCGGCGATACCCGGCAGGAAGCTTTCCTTCTGTTCCGCCGAGCCATGCTGCATCAGTGCCGGGCCTACGGTGCTGATGGTGACGAAGGGCAGCGGCGCGCCGGCAATGTTGGCCTCCTCGAAGAAGATCAACTGCTCGGTCGGGCCATAGCCCTGCCCGCCGTATTCCTTCGGCCAGCCGACCGCCAGCCAACCGTCCTTGCCCATCTGCCGCACCAGCCGGTTCGACGTGTCCGAGCCCTCCGCGCCGCGCAACTCACAGCGCAGCTCGTCAGTCATCAGGTTGTTGAAGTAATCCCGCACCTCCAGGCGCAGCTTTTTCTGTTCCGCGGTCAGATCGACAAACATGCTGCGCTCCTCAGGCTACGCCCAGAATCAGGCCGCTGGTCGGCACACCAGTGCCGGCGGTAACCAGTACGTTTTCCACATTGCCCACCTGGTTCACCGAACTGCCGCGCACCTGGCGCACGCCCTCGGCGATGCCGTTCATGCCGTGGATGTAGGCCTCGCCCAACTGCCCGCCATGGGTATTGATCGGCAGCCGCCCGCCGCGGGCATGGTGCCCGGCGCGGATGAATTCCTTGGCGCCGCCCCGATCGCAGAAGCCGAACTCTTCCAGCTGCGGCATGACAAAGGGCGTGAAATGGTCATAGATGACGGCAGTCTGGATCGCATCCGGACCCAGGCCGGATTGGCGGTAGATCTCCCTGGCCACCACGCCCATCTCCGGCAGGCCGGTGATGTCGTCACGGTAGAAGGACGTCATGCTTTGCTGACCTTCGGCGATACCCTGGGACGCTCCCTTGATGATCACCGGCTTCTGCTGCAGATCACGGGCGCGCTCCACCGAGGTGATGACCATGGCCACTGCGCCATCGGATTCCTGGCAGCAGTCTAAAAGGCGCAGCGGGTCGCAGATCCAGCGGGAGTTCTGGTGATCTTCCAGGGTAATCGGCTTGCCATGGAAAAACGCCGCCGGATTGGTCGCGGCAAAGTCGCGAGCGGCCACGGCGATCCGGCCGAAATCCTCGGTGGTGGCGCCATAGGTGTGCATGTAGCGGCGGGCGAACATACCGACCCAGGAGGCCGGGGTATGGAAGCCGTGGGGCATGTACCAGCCATAGTTGACGTTATCGAACAACGGCGTGTCGCCGAAGCCGTAGCTGCCGGTACCAAAGCGGTACCAGGAGCGCTCGTTCATTGCCCGGTAGACCACCACGGTCTTCGCCACGCCGGTGGCCACGGCCATGGCCGCGTGCATCACCGGACCACAGGCCGCGCCGCCGCCATGGGGCACCTGGGAAAAGAACTTGACCTGGTCGCAGCCCAGCAGCCGGGCGATCTCGTACTCGGGCACCTTGTCCACTGAGTAGGAGCTGAAACCGTCAACATCCTTGGGGTCGATACCAGCATCAGCCAGGGCCGCCAGTGTCGCTTCCATTGCCAGGCGCAGTTCGGTGCGCCCGGAATTCTTGGAAAACTCGGTAGCGCCCAGGCCGGCAATCGCAGCCTTGCCGGAAAGCAATGCATCATTCATCTGTGCGTCTCCGTTATGCGGGCAGGACCAGGCTGACCGTACCGGCCGCGTGGTTGCCCATGGAATTCTTGCCCTTGAGGGTGATGACCACCGATCGGCTGGCCTCATCCCGCTCCGTTACCTCACCGCTGAAGGTCATGGTGTCACCGGGGTAGTTCGGCACCCCCAGCTTGATGCGGATATCCTTGAAGCTGGCCAGCGGGCCGGCCCAGTCTTCGATAAACCGCTGCACCAGCGCGGTGGTGGTGAGGATGTTCATGAAGATGTGCGGCGAGCCCAGTTCCCGGGCGGCCTCGACGTCGTGGTGGCCGGGAAAGTAGTCACGGGTGGCGATGGCGCCGCCGTTGATCAGGGTCACGGTGATCGGAATCGACAGCTCGGGCAGTTGCTCGCCGAGGCTGGTTTCAGCAAAGGTTATTGTTTTCATCGAGGTCATATTTCCATCCAAGCTTGTCATTGTTGGCCAGCCAGTCACCGAGACGCTCGAGCGTGGCAGCGGAGCCGCCCAGTGTCAGGCTCAGGTAACGGCTCCAGTAGAGAAAACGGTGAATCGGATAGGTCAGGTCGACACCGATACCGCCGTGCACATGCTGGGTCTTGTGGCCGACCAGGTGGGCCGCCTCGGTACCCAGGAAGCGCGTCGCCAGCGCCTCGGAATCACTTGGCAGGCCGGCATCCAGGCGGTAGCACAGCTGGTAGAGCGCGGTCCGCAACCCTTCCAGGGCGATATGGGAATCGGCCATGCTCATCTGCACCGCCTGGAAGGTACCGATAGCCCGGCCAAACTGTTCGCGCTGGTTGATGTACTCCACGGTACGCCGCACCTGCTCTTCGCTGACGCCCAGCTGGAGCGCCGCCACCGCGGCGATGGCGCGCTGCTCGAGCCAGGGCAAGGCTGCCGCGGGCAGTACCTGGTCCGCCTCGACCAGCACGTTGCGGCACAGCACATCCGCTACCGCCAGGCCGTGATTGGCAACACCCGCTACCAGTTCGACGCCTTCACTGCGCGGATCGAGCAGCACCAGTCGCGGGCCTTCCGCGCTATCAGCCACCAGCAGCAGGCGATCCGCCTGGGCGGCGACATCCACCGCGTTGGCCTGGCCCTGCAGTTGCAAGCGCCCTTCCTGCTGTACCAGTTGCAGGGCCAGGCCGCGGCCAGCGGCCAGGCCTTGCAGCGACAGGCTCAGCAGCAGCTCACCGGCGGCGGCCTGCTGGACCAGTTCACGCTGGCTGTCGGTGCCATGCGCGACCAGGCAGGCGGCGGTCAACTGGTGTTGCCACAGCGGAACCTGGCCCAGCCCAGCGCCCTGCGCCTTGAGCACGCAGTGCAGATCGGTAATCCCCATGCCACTGCCGCCGAAGGCTTCCGGGATCGCCAGCGCCTGCAGGCCAGTCTCGATGCAGGTCTGCCACAGCGGCAGCATGAACGGCTGATCATCCAGATCGAATTCGCGCATCTGCTCATCGGTGCAGTAGTCGCGAAACACGCTGTCCGCCATCTCGGCGATAGCCCGCTGGTCTTCACTCAGTGAAAAATCCATGGCACGCCTCCTGTCAGCCCACCGGGCGGAATTGCGGCAGGGTCTGCCGGTCGTCGAAACGCTGGAATTCCACCTGCAGCTGTTGACCGATTTCCAGTTGCTCCGGCTCTACGCCCACCAGGCCGGCGATCAACCGTACGCCCTCCTCCAGCTCGACCAGGCCAATCGGGTTGGGGTAATCGAACGGCGGGACTTCCGGGTAATGCATGACGACAAAGGAATACAGGCTGGCCCTGCCGCTGGCTTCCTGCGTGTCCCACTCGAAGCTGTGGCACTTGATGCACACCGGCGCGGGCGGATGGCGCAGCGTCTGGCAATCGGTGCAGCGCTGGATCAGCAGCTTGCCGGCCTCGCAGCCGTCCCAGAAGAACCGGGTGTCATCGCTCTTGCCCGGCAGCGGGCGCTTGGCCTTGGGGGCTTCCTTCGGCTGGGCTTGGGCCTTGGCGGCCTCGGGACGCTGGGCCGGCTTGAACTTGAAGACGCGGAACAGCTGGCGCCCGACTTCCTCGTCGCTGGCACCGTTTTCCCCTTGGGAGAAATAGGTCATCAGCACGGTTACGAAGAAACCGGTACCCAGGGGCGTGGTCTTCTCATCGCTGACACTGTCCAGCTTGCTGGAGAAGAACAGACGCTCACCGGCAATGACCGGGCGGTCGAAGTGCAGATCCGAATTGACCGCCACCACCGCTGGATAACCGTAGGGCTCGATGACCTTGAGCACCTCGAAGTTGTTCTCCTTGCTCGAACCCTCGGGGAAGTTCTCCTGGTCCAGGCCACCCATGCCCCACACCTGCAGCATGCCGGGCGGTGCGACCACATCGGCGTGGCCCTGGGCACGGGCAAATGCCGGGTCGGTATACAGCGGATTCTTGATCCCCATGATCTCGCACCACTGCCGGATCATGGGTGCATTCACCCGATCCCAGGCGTAGACGCGACCGTACTCGCGCCCGACCATGGCCTGTATCTTGTCTAGCAATTCTTGTTCAGCCAAGTTCGTCTCCTGATCGTTCTATTGGACGCTGCCGTTGTCGGCGTCGTCAGGTTGGGTCACGCCTTGCCGGCATTGGAGGCAGCCAGAAACGCTGGCCGTTCTCCGCCGCCGTGCAACAGCAGGTTGGTACCGCTGAAATAGGCCGCCATTGGCGAGCCGGCATACAGACAGGCATTGGCGATATCCTCCGGCTCGCCCATGCGGCCAGCGGGAATGCCCGCCCCCACCGCGGCAATACCGGCCTCGTCGCCATAATGCAGATGGGATTGTTCGGTGCGGATCAGCCCGGGACTGATGGTCAGCACCCTGACCTTGGGGCCCCACTCCACCGCCAGCGAGCTGGCCAGCGCCACGATGCCGGCCTTGGCAGCACCATAGACGGCAGTACCGGGCGAGGGACGCGAGGCGCTGACCGAACCGATAAAGATGATCACCCCGCCCTCGGCCTGCTGCTGCATCAGCTGGTTGGCCTGCTGGGCGATGTTCAGCGGCGCCAGCAGATTCAGGCGCAGGATGCTTTCGCTGAAGCGCGGGGAGGCAGTGGCGGCCTCGGCATAGGGGCTGCCGCCGGCATTGTTGACCAGCACATCGAGCCGGCCGGCCAGTTCGCCGATACGTTCGAACACGGCAGCCGTGGCCTCCACATCCCGTACGTCGGCGGCCAGGAACTGCGCCTGGCGACCGTCCGCCTCGGGCAAGTGCTCGGGCTCCTGGCGCCCGCAGACGAATACCTGCGCCCCGGCGGCCAGATAGGCACTGGCGATACCCGCACCAATACCCTTGGTGCCGCCGGTAACCAGCACCACCTTGCCGCGATAATCCAGTTGGCTGGGAGACTGCATACACCACCCCTCATTTGAAGTCATGGCCTCACTCTATGGGCTCGACCGTCTCCTCACTTCGTCTGAACGGACGATGAAGCACACCCATGCCAAACCAACAATCGAAGCCAGTTCCCATCCTCTGCAGCCAAAGGCCTACCATGTCCTCATCCGACTCCCCCTGCGTCCTGCTCGACCTGCCCGCCCCCGGCGTGGCCCGGCTCACCCTCAACCGGCCAACGGTGACCAACGCCCTCAGCCTCGAACTGCAGGCACTGCTGGCCGAGCACTTCCGCCAACTGGCCACCGACCCGCAGATCCGCTGCATCATCCTCACCGGCGGTGACAAGGTATTCGCCGCCGGGGGCGACATCTCCAGCATGGCCGGGGTTGGCGCCATCGATATCTACCAGCGCCATACCGAACGCACCTGGGCGCCGATCCAGCAATGCCCCAAGCCGGTGATCGCCGCGGTGTGCGGCTATGCCTACGGTGGCGGCTGCGAACTGGCAATGCATGCCGACATCCTCATTGCCGGGCGCAGCGCGCGCTTCTCCCAGCCGGAAATCCGCATCGGCATCATGCCTGGCATCGGCGGCACCCAGCGGCTGGTGCGCGCGGTGGGCAAGGCCAAGGCGATGCAGATGGCGCTGACCGGCCGGCCCATCAGCGCCGAAGAAGCCCATATCGCCGGATTGGTCAGCGAGGTAGTGGAGGACGACCAGGTACAGGCTGCGGCCCTGGAGCAGGCCATATTGATTGCCGGGATGCCGCCGCTGGCCGCCGAGCAGATAAAGGAAGTGATCCTGGCCGGCATGGACGCCTCGCTGGAGGCGGCGCTGGCGTTGGAGCGCAAGGCTAACGCTTTGCTGTTCGCCTCCCAGGATCAGAAGGAAGGGATGCAGGCGTTTATCGAGAAGCGCCGGCCGCGGTTTACCGGCAACTGACAAACAATAATCCCGCCAGCGGCGGGATTATTGTTTCTAGCACTAGTCCGCGCCAAGGAGCGGACCCGTGGTCAGCGACCCGCGCGGCGCGCGGCCTCAGGGCCGAAATCGCGGGACGACAGCCCGCCCTGGTTGAGGAGATAGCCCTTGGGCTGCTCGTTGACCAGGTTGAACGCCAGATGACTGCGTGCCTGCAGGTCATGGTACAGACCGGCACCGGCTTGCCAGGTCTGGGCTTCGGGCGCGTAATAGTAGTTGACCATCGAGGTGCGCCACAGGCCACCGCGGGCGTCGTAGTTGTCGCCCATCACCATCAGCCAGGTATCCTCGTCCACATACATGTGCCGCTTGGTGTACAGGTGGCGGTAGTTGTCCTTGATGTTGGCTTCCAGCACCCAGACCCTTCTCAGCTCATAGCGCATGTACTCGGGATTGACGTGGCCCGGGGTCAGCAGGTCTTCATATTTCACCTCCGGAGAGTGGATGCGATAGGCGTTGGCCGGTACGTACATCTCCTGCTTGCCGACGATCTTCCAGTTGTAGCGCTGGCCCGAGCCGTTGAAGATCCGCACCTCGTCGACGGTGATGGTGCCGCCGGAGCCGGGGAACTGCATGTCAAAGCCATATTCCGGCGACTGGCGCACACGGCGGGTACCCGGGTCGTAGCGCCAGCTCTGACGCGGCTCCTTGGCATGGTCGAAGAACTCGATGCCGGTGTTGATTTCACCCCGGTCGCGCTGGGGCAGCAGCGTCTCATTGCGGTAGTAGGATGATGCGCCGGTAGTGGTGCCGATCTTGCCCGGCTCCAGTGGCGGCGCCAGGTTCTTCGACGCCACCTGGCCCCAGGTGATGCGACCGTTGCTCAGCACATAGGCGTTATCCGACACCAGCTCTTCGGTCCAGGGGCGGTAGGTGAAGAAGGATGATGTCCACATCAGCTCCAGCCCGGTTTTCGGGAAGGGGAAAAGGATGCCACCGGTGGTTCCCTCGACGCCCTCACCATCACTGACCACCTTGGCTGACTTGGCATTCTCCAGGGTCGCTTCACAGACGCTGTCGGGGAAGCGGAAGTCCCGGCGGGTTTCATATACCGGAATGGCAAAGGTGTCCGGATAGGTCTCGAACAGGGCCTTCTGGCCGGCCGACAGGCGCTCGGCGTGCTCGGCCATGTTCGCTGCGGTAATGGTGAACAGCGGCTGGTCATCGGGATAGGGGTCTACCGGATGCTGGCCGGGAATCGGCGCTTCCATGTGATCCGGCACGCCCAGCCATTTGCCGGTCCACGCGGTGATGCTGCCGTCGGCGTTGGCTGCCTTCTCGGCGCCAACACAGGTGAGATCCTTGCCCAGGCGGGCGATTTCTTCCGGCGTGGCAGCAGCGTGTGCCAGCCCTGCACCCAGCAGCATATTCGCAGCCACCACGGCCGCACCCAGAGGTTTGATCATGCGCATGCGGTTTGCTCCCTCAGAAAGTGTATTTGACGTTGAATGACAGATAGTCGCGGTCGGCCATCAGGCGGCCCTTGTCGACATCCGGCGAGGACAGGTAGTTGACCCAGGTGGTGCCGATCTCGAAGTTGCCCATGTAGCTGAAGTCCGCGCCCAGCGTCAGGGTCTTCTCGTCGCGACCCAGGCCCTGGTAGGCGCTGCCATCGAGGT
Organism: Pseudomonas saudimassiliensis; assembly: GCF_000939975.1. GTDB lineage: Bacteria > Pseudomonadota > Gammaproteobacteria > Pseudomonadales > Pseudomonadaceae > Halopseudomonas > Halopseudomonas saudimassiliensis. The sequence goes on from NZ_LK391969.1 coordinate 805,188, forward strand.
TCTGCTGCCAGGTGGCGTTCAGGCTCAGGTCCCAGCCGGTGAATACGCTCGGATAATCAAGGACCGCACCCAGGCCCAGCAGGGTGCTGGAGCGGGTCTGGGTGCCATAGGTGTAGTCGTCGTCGGTGGAGATTACCCCGCCGGCGTCCATGTAGAGGGTGTCGACATCCATGATGCGCTGGTTGACCACTTCCCCCATCAGGGTCGTCTGGTTGGCGAGGCCGTTGGGACCCATCATGTAGACGAAGTTGGCACTGGTCATCAGCAGCTCACCGGTGGTCGGTGCACCGCCGGCCAGCACCACGGGTGCATCCTGGCGCAGGCTGATATCCGAGCCGATCTGCACATCGCCCACCTTGGAGGTCAGGCTCAGGCCGGTCAGCTTGATGTCCTCGAAATAGCCGAACTTGATCACCGGGCCGGCGGCGTCCAGGTGGTCGATGCTGTCCAGGGACGAGTAGCGGGTGGTGCCCGTCATATCCAGGAACATGGAGGCAACGCGGTCGTGATAGCGGTAGTGGTAGAGCCCGACCTCGGTGTTGAAGTCGATATTCCAGCGCACCCCCAACCCCCATTGGCCGGAATCACGCGGGTCGCGATCGCCGGCACTGGCCACCACGGCACCGTCCGGCAGACTGTCGATTACCCCCGGGGCAAAGCGCATGAACTGCGCGCCGGGGCCGAAGAAGTCGGTGGTGCTGAAGAAGTCACCCACCGGGTTCAGGCGGGTCTTTTCCCACTCCAACTGGTAGAAACCGGTAAATGCCCATCGATCGTTCAGCGCGTAGGTGAAGGAGAACTGGTTGACCGGCAGGTAGGCATCCTTGGCTTCGGTACCGGGGACGTTGAACTTGGTCGCATCCACCGGCGCCTGGCCCTGGCTGATGTTGGTCCAGAACAGACTCTCGCCCCAGGCCACCAGATGGCGGCCCAGATTCATTGACAGGTACTGTTCTTCGCCGATCGGCCAGCTGCCATAGACGTAGGCATCGAGCAGCTGGAAGCGGCTGCCACTCTCGCTGCGGGTCTTGCTGACGAAGTGCTGCTCGTCGCCGCCCTGACCCACCAGGCGGTTGACCGTGGCGGCCGAGTCGTTGTCGTTCGTGCCCTTGTAGACGTCGTCATAGAAATGACTGGCGCGCAGTACCGCACCGTAGTTGTCCTTGGTGGCGAGGATCTCGCCGAACAGGCTGACCCGGTTGTTCACCGGCGCATAGCGGTCGAAGTTGCGGGTGCCGTCGTCGTTGTTCAGCGCTTCCGGGGCTAGGTAGCGGCTGTCAGGGCCGCGGGTCCGGAAGGAATAGGTGTAGTTGGCAGTAATCTGGGAATCGATGCTCAGCCCGTTGCTGAAATCCAGCGAGGGCAAGGCAGTGGCCGTCGGGCTGTTCAACGCAACCGCAACGGCCATCGCGAGGGGTGTACCCCGCACTGCAAGGCGCGCAAGAGGGATCTTCTTGTTATTCACTGTCTGCTCCTGATGTTGTTGTTCGCACAGTGGTTTGCGAGCTTCAAGTATCAGAATGGCGACAGCGAACCGCATACCTCATACAGAGTATGAAGCGCTTTCTTCCTCCCGCAGCTGCCGAGCCAGCAGCAGCTTGTCCACCTTGTTCGAGGCGTTGGTGGGCAGTTGCTCGAAGAATTCCACCCGCCGCGGCACCTTGTAGTTGGCCATCCGCTCGCGGCTCCAGGTGATCAGCTCCACTGCCGTCAGGGCCTCGCCCTGTCGCAGCACCACGCAGGCGCAACCGACCTCACCCATGCGCTCGTCCGGCACCCCCAACACTGCCACCTGGGCAATGGCTGGATGTTCGCTCAACGCTGCTTCGATTTCCGCCGGATAACAGTTGAAGCCACCGACGATGAACATGTCCTTGAGTCGCCCGGTGATGCGCAGATTGCCCTGTCCATCCAGGCTGCCGATGTCTCCGGTATGCAACCAGCCCTGGGCATCAAACGTATCCTGGGTAGCCCCGGGGTCATCGAAATAGCCCTGCATCAGATGAAAGCCCCGCAGGCATATCTCGCCGTTGTGCCCCACCGGAACCGGCTTGCCCTCGGAATCGAGGATCGCCAGCTCGGTGCCGGGGATCGGCTTACCGCTGGTGCCGGCAATCACCTCGGCCGAGTCCGCCGGATCGCAGATCGTCGCCAGACCGCCACATTCGGTCAGGCCATAGGCAGTGGTGACCACCGCGCAGCCCAGCTCCTGGCGGATGCGCTGGATCAGCACCGGTGGAATGGTCGAGGCGCCGGTGACCGCGACCCGCAGGCTGGACAGGTCCTTGCGGCCCAGCTCGGGGTGATCGAGCATCGACAGGTACAGCGTCGGCGGCCCAGGCAGCACGGTGATGCGCTCCTCGGCCACCCGCCGGAAGACCTCATCGGCATCGAATACCGGTTGCGGCAGGATGGTTGCGCCGCCCAGCAGGCAGGTCAGCCAACCGGCCTTGTAGCCGAAGGAATGGAAGAACGGGTTGACCACCAGATAGCGATCGCCAGGTACCAGCCCGATGATCCGCACATATTCGTTGAAGGCGCGCAGGGACGGGCCATGGGCGCACATCACGCCCTTGGACTTGCCGGTGGTGCCCGAGGTGAACAGCAGGTCGGACAGATCCGTCGGGGCGATCGACCTGGCACTGGCCAGCGCCTGCTCCAGGGGTACCTGCCCGGCGCCGGCCAGAAACTGCTGCAGTTCCTGGTCGCCCGGCTGGCTCGGCGCAGTACCGATGACGACCATGCGTTCCAGCGTGGCCGGGCGGTACTGATCCAGCATCGCCGGGTAGTCGGTACCGAGGAAACTGCCCTGGACGAAGGCTAGGCGCGCGCCGCTGCGGGCGACGATATCCGCCGCCTCGGCGCCCTTCATGCGGGTATTGAGCGGCACCAGCACCGCACCGGCCGCCTGCAAGCCCAGGGCCAGCACTACCCACTCCACACAGTTGGGCGCCCAGATCACCACGCGGTCGCCCTTGCCGATGCCGGCGGCGATCAACGCGCGCGTGACCTGCAACATGTGTCCGGGCAGTTCGGCATAGGTGATGCGCTGCTCGCCATGCTCCAACGCCGCGCGTGGGCCATGGCGTTCGGCAGCCTCCAGCACCAGTGCCGGGATGGATGCGGGCAGATCTTCAAAGCTCGGGTATACACTGGCCATGACTACTTGTCTCACTTGTTCAGTCGGGGAAACGCAAATGCACCCGGTCGCTGGTGGCGACCGCCTGGCAGGCCAGCGTCCAGCCTTCGTTCAGCTCCTGCTGGTCCAGAGCGTCGTTGTTCATCAGGTCCACGCTGCCTTCGACCAGGGTGCACATGCACGACGCACAGGATCCGACCAGGCAGGAGTGCGGCGCCTGGATGCCCTCGCGGCGCATGGCAGCCAGCAGCAGCTCGCCCTCCTCGCAATCGATCTCGTGGGTTTCTCCATCCAGTTCCACCACCAGCCGGGTTGCCGCCGCGCCCAGATGCTCGACGATGGACACGTTCGGCTGCTCGCTTTCACTGGGCAGGGATACAAAGCGCTCCACATGCACTGCCTTGCCCGGCAGGCCGGCCACGCCCAGCGCCTCGACACAGGCATCCATGAAGGGGCCGGGGCCACAGATGAACGCCTCGGCATGCTCGAAGCCCGCGGCCAGATGGGCCAGCTGTGGCACACTCGGCAGGCCCTGCACGCTGTTGAGCCAGTGGATCACCTGCAGCCGCTGCGGGTATTCGCGCACCAGCCCCTGCAGCAGCTCCTGGAAGATCACCGACTTTTCATCCCGGTTGGCGTACACCAGCCGCACCCGGCCGTCTGCCTGGCTGAGTACCGAGCGCAGGATCGACAGCACCGGGGTGATGCCGCTGCCCCCAGCGAACAGCAGGAAGTCGCCGTCCAGCTGCCGTGGCACGAATACACCGGCCGGCGCCAGCACCTGGATGCGGTCGCCGGGCTTGACCTGGTCACACAGCCAGTTGGAGCCGCGCCCGTCGTCCACACGCTTGACCGTGACCCGCAGGTTTTCCTCGGCGAAGGGTGAACTGGACAGCGAGTAGCACCGCGGCAGCCAGTCGTCGCCATGGGGAATGCGCAGGGTCAGGAACTGACCGGGGCGATAGCGGAAGCGCTCCGCCAGCTCCGGTGGCACTGTCATTTCGAAGGAGCAGCTGTCGTGGGTTTCCGCGATAACCGCGGCCACTTCCAGGGTGATGTATTCGGGCGTCGTCATAATCAGATACTCATTACAAATTGTCCGCTGTCCACGCGCAGCTCGATGCCGTTGACGGCCCGGGAGTCGTCCGAAGCCAGATACAGCACAGCCCCGGCGACATCCTCGGGAAGGCAGGCGCGGTTCATCGGATCGTGATCGATGGTAAACAGCGATGAATCCATCCCCTGCGGATAGCCGCCCTGGGTCATCGGGGTCATGACCCCGTCGGGATGGACCGAGTTACAGCGAATGCGGTATTTGGCGCGGCGACAGTGCACCGCCACGCTGCGGGTCAGCGCGGCAACTGCCCCCTTGCTGGCGCCGTACGCCAGATAGTCATGGCGCGCGGCCAGCGCCGCGATCGAGGACATGTTGATGATGGAGCCGCCGCCGGCATCCTTCATCAGCGCCACGGCGGTCTGGCAACCGAGGAATACGCTGTCCGAATTGATCCGCAGCAGCCGGTGCCACTGCTCCAGCGTGGCTTCCTCGATGCTGCCGGGAATCAGCACGCCGGCGTTGTTGACCAGCACGTCCAGCCGCGGAAAGCGTTCGCGCACCAGCGCCGCCAGCGCCTGCCAGTCCGCCGGGTCGCTGACGTCCTGACGCAGGAACAACGCCTGGTCGCCCAGCTCGGCAGCCAGTCGCTCGCCCTGCTCCACATTCAGATCAGTCAGCACCACCTGCGCTCCTTCACCCACGAAGCGCCGGGCCACCGCAGCGCCGATACCGCTGGCGGCGCCGGTGACGACCGCTACCCGGTCAAGCAGTCGCGGTTGCATGCCGCTGCTCCTGCCGGGCCTGCGCGGCATGGTGCGCGGCGACATACCCGAAGGTCATCGCCGGACCCAGGGTGCCGCCCGCGCCCGGATAGGTGGTGCCCATCACCGAAGACGAGGTATTGCCGATGGCATACAGCCCGGCGATCGGCTCGCCGGACTCATGCAGCACCTGCGCATGCTCGTTGGTCAGCAGGCCGCCCTTGGTGCCGATGTCGCCGGCGTACATGGGCATGGCATAGAACGGGCCCTTCTCCAGCGGCGCCAGGCAGGGGTTGGGCGTGACGTTGCTGTCGCCGTAGTAGCGATCGAACACGTTGCCGCCACGGCCGAAATCCTCGTCCACGCCACTGCGGGCAAAACCGTTGACCCGCTCCACGGTGGCCTTGAGACCGCTGGCGTCAACGCCGATCTGGCCGGCCAGGGCGTCCAGCGACTCGGCCCTGTAGTAGACGTTGTTCAGCCAGGCCTTGCGCAGGCGGCTGTCAGGCATGATCTGCGCCGGCATCAACGGACCCATGGCGTAGTTGAAGCGGAACTTGCTGTCGAAGATCACCCAGCCCGGAATGCTCGCGCCGGTCTGCTGGTGGTCATCGTACATGGCGGTGACGAACTCCAGGTAAGGCGCCGCCTCGTTGACGAAGCGTTTGCCCTGGCCGTTGACCACAATGGCGCCGGGGAAGGCGCGCTCGGCAAAGACGCCGCGGGCGCGGTCCTCGCCGGGCACCAGCAGGCTCGGCGCCCACCAGCCCCAGTCCATCAGATCGGTGGCCGCGCCCAGTTGCTGGGCGGCGAGCAGCGCCGCCCCGGTATTGTTGCCGGCGGGCGTGGCGCTCCAGGCGACATTGCTGGGCTGGGGCAGATACTTGTCCCGCAGCGCCTGGTTCTGTTCGAAGCCGCCGGCAGCCAGCACCACTCCCTTGCGTGCATGCAGACGCTGCAACTGGCCCTCACGCTCCACCAGAATGCCCGTGACCCGGCCATCTTCCTCGATCAGTTCACGCATGTCGGTCTTCAGCCACAGGGCGATACCGCGGTCCATCATGGAGGCACGCAGACTGGCTACCAGTGAGCTGCCCAGCGCCGCGCGGCGGTCGCGCTTGCTCTTGGTCCTGCGCCGCCAGGCGAAGTCGAGCTTGTAGCGCAGCATCATCCACAGCACCATCAGCCGCCAGCCACGGGATTTGGACATGGCGCGGTGCGCATCCCTGGCGGTCCAGGCGATGCGGCCCATCAGCATGTTGCCCGGCGCACCCTCGCGCATGGCGTGCAGCTCGTCACCCAGCTGGCTGAGATCGAACAGCTCGGGGTCCAGACTGCGACCGCCCGGCAGCGAGCCAGGCAGGTGGGGATAGTAATCGGGGTATTTTTCCGCCACGGCGTAACGCACCCGGGTGTGCTTTTCCAGCCAGGCGATCATTTCTGGGGCTTTCTTCAGATAGGTGCGCAGGCGGCGCTCGTCAACCCGGTCGCCGACAGCGGCCTTCAGGTAGGTCCAGGACAACTCTTCACTGTCATTACCGCCCTTGGCCCGGAAGTAATGGTTATTGGGGATCCAGATGCCACCGCCGGACAGGGCCGAGGTTCCGCCGTACTGGTCGGCCTTTTCCACCACCAGTACCTTCAGGCCCTGGTCCGCGGCGGTCACTGCGGCGGTCATGCCGCCCGCGCCGGAGCCCACCACGATAAGGTCATACTCTGCGCTGAATTCATTGTTGTTATGCATGTCGAGACTCTTGTCACTGTTCAGCAGGTGCCGCCGGCGGGCCGGCGGCCAGGTTGGATCAGACGTAGGGGTCAGGGTTGGGCAGGCCCAGCTGCACCGCACCGTAGGTCCGGGCGAAGGCCGCCACGTTGTTGGAGATATGCCCCCGCGCCTGGTGCAGGTCGCGGAACACGCGGGCCACCGGGTTGGTGTTGTACAGGCCGGACGCCGCCATGCAGCGCAGCAGCTGATCGGCCTTGTCGGCACAGATATTGGTCACGTAGGCCGACTGGTAGCGGTACAGCAGACGGGTTTCCACATCGGGGAACTCGTTGCGCTCGGCCAGCTCCATCAGGTGCGCCATGTTGCGCTCGAGCACCAGCCGGAGCTGGTCCAGGGTCAGGGTCGCGTCGGCCACCACTTCCTGGGCCAGCGGGTCTTCCGCGGTCTTGGCGCCGTGCTTGCCGATATGCTTGGCAGCATTGGCACGGAATTCGTTGATCGCCCCCTGCAACGCACCCAGGCAGGAGCTGGATACCGCGCGGGTAAAGATCTGCGCGAAGGGAATGGCGTACAGCGGATTGGTATTGACCAGGCGACCGGGGGTGGCCTCCATGCTGGTGTTGTTGGTGCGCTGGACCCGGTGGAAGGGCACGAAGGCATCTTCCACCACGATGTCATGACTACCGGTGCCGCGCAGGCCCAGCACATCCCAGTTGCGCTCGATACGGTAGTCGCTGATCGGCACCAGGAAGGTGCCATGTTCGGCGCCTTCGCCATTGGCATCCGGCGGGATGATGCCGCCCAGCAGGGTCCAGGTGCAGTGCTCGCTGCCGCTGGAGAAACCCCAGCGGCCGCTGATGCGATAACCACCCTCGACCGGCGTGACCTTGGCGACCGGCATGTAGGTCGAGCCCACCAGGGTGTCGGGGTTGTCGCCCCACACATCTTCCTGGGCCTGCACGTCGAAGCGTGCCAGCTGCCAGGGATGTACGCCCATCACGCCGTAGATCCAGGCGGTGGACATGCAGCCTTCGGCCAGTGCCATCTGGATCTCGAAGAACCCACGCGGGTCCATCTCGAAACCGCCGAAGCGCTTGGGCTGCATGGCGCGGAACAGTCCCGCCTCGCGCATATCAGCCACAGTCTCGACCGGCACTTTCATGTCCCGGTCAGCCTGTTCGGCTCGCGCCCGCAGGGCCGGGATCAACTGCCGTGCGCTGGCCAGCAATTCGCGTTCTTTTTCACTTCTTTCGCGGGTGACACCCATCGTGTGCTCCTCCAGAGACTATCGGCAGCGCCCCTATGCGCAGCTGTTTCGATTATCTGGAGCCGGTGCCGGCCACTCATCGTCAAAGCGGACTATGGCTGGGCCAGTAGGCGAAAATGAGGTAATTCCGGCAACCGCAGAATAGCGGCAACGCCGAGCCACCGGTCGGTGACCCAGCGCGCATAGGCGTGCAGGCATGGGGCAACTCCCGGCCAGGAAGGCCGAGAGGTCCATCAATAGCGCGGGTTCAGCGGCTGATCTGCGACTGCATGACCGCAGTAAAACCCTCGTGGTAGGGCGGCAGCATGCCCCAGTCGCCGCGCGGGTCCGTGGCCGGCGCCTGGTATACCGTGCGCACGTGACTGAACTCGAGAAAGCCTTCATGGCCGTGGTAACGCCCCAGACCGGAGGCGCCGACGCCGCCGAAGGGTGCGTTTTCCAGCGCCGCATGCATCAGCGCATCGTTGATGCTCACGCCGCCGGACAGGGTGTGGCCCAGCACATAGTGCTGCTCGGCCTGGTCGCTGCCGAAGTAGTACAGCGCCAGCGGCCGTTCGCCCTGGTTGATCTCCTCGACCACATGGTGGATGTCGCTGTAGCTGAGCACCACCAGCGCCTGGCCGAAGATTTCCTCGCGCATGATGCGACTGGTCAAGGGCGGATTGATCACCAGGCTCAGGGGCCGCTTGCGCTGGCTGGCATCGAAGGCCACGTCGGGGCACTGGACAACCTCCACGCCCAGGTCGCGGACCTCGTCCAGGTAGGCATCAAGGCGCTGGAGATGGCGCTCATTGACCACACTGACCAGATCCGGGTTATCCGTCACCGTGGGGTACAGCCCGCTGTAGGCCTCGGCGAACTGGCGGATGAATTGTTCGCGCTGCGCCACCGGCACGAATACCCGATCCGGGGAAATGCAAATTTGCCCGCCATTGGTGCCCTTGGCAATGGCCAGCCGTCGCGCCGCCTCGGCGATATCGGCACTCTCACCGATAACGACCGGCGACTTGCCGCCCAGCTCCAGGGTCACGGGCACCAGGTTGTCCGCGGCCCGGCGCATGATGTCGCGGCCCACCTCGGTGCTGCCGGTGAATACCAGGTGATTGAAGGGCTGGCTGGCGAAGGCCTGCCCCACCTCCACCCCGCCGGTGATGATCGCCAGCTCCAACGGGTCGAAGCGTTCGCCAATCAACTGCGCCAAAAGCTCGGCGGTGCGCGGGACGATTTCCGATGGTTTGAGCACCGCCCGGTTGCCGGCGGCAAAAGCGCAAGCCAATGGGCTCAGCAAAGTAAACAGTGGTGCGTTCCAGGTGCCGATGATGCCGACACTACCCTTGGGCTGGTAACGAACCCAGCCCTGGGCGCCCAGCTGGTCATAGGGGGCAAACACCGGGCGTGGCTCGTCTGCCATCCAGCCCTCCAGATGATCGCGGGCATGCTTGAGTGAGCCCAGCGACCCCAGCACATCGTTCATCAGGCCGAAGCCCGGGTGGCGCCCGCCGAAGTCGGCATCCATGGCCTCGGCCAGCGGCTGATGGTGGTCGACCAGCAGATCGATCACCTGCTGAAGGCGGCTGCGGCGCTGCTCGGCACTGACCGGACCCTGCTGGTCAAATGCCTGGCGCTGAGCTGCAAGCAGGGAAGATAACTCGTCGATGGATTGCAGATGGGCACGCATGCAGCCTTCTCCTTGTTCTTGTTTGCCGTAGCATCGTAGTAGCCCGCAAGATAGATAAGCGCCCTGCCCCGCACCTCGTCCATTCGGACCAGTATCCCCACTCTGCGTTAGTCCATAAAGACGATGACCGGCCAGTGTCCCCGCCCAATACTGCGGCCACTGAACCTGAATAATACGAGGCAGATATGACTGCTCAGGCAAGCTTCAATCCCAGGGCGTTTCGCGACGCCCTGAGCACCTTCACCACGGGCGTGACCATCATCACCACCCGTGCTGCAGATGGCTCACCGGTTGGCATTACCGCCAACAGCTTCAACTCGGTATCGCTCAACCCGCCACTGGTGTTGTGGAGTCTGGCCAAGTCCGCCTACAGCCTGGATGCCTTCGCCCATACCAAGCAGTGGAACGTACATGTGCTCTCGGTAGAGCAGGAAGGCCTGTCGGGCCGTTTTGCCGCCCGTGGCGAAGACAAGTTTGCCGGCATCGAACTGGATCGCGGCATCAACGACATCCCGCTGCTGCACAACTGCACTGCACGCTTCCAGTGCCGCACCGCCTTCATGTACGAGGGCGGCGACCACATGATATTTGTCGGCGAGGTGCTCGGTTTCGACCAGAGCCACCTGCCGCCGCTGGCCTTCCAGAGCGGCCAGTATGCCCTGACCGCACGCAAGCCGCGCGAAGGCGTGCGCCTGTCGCGGATTGAGCAGGTCGCCCCGGACTGCAGTTATACCGAGGATCTGCTGGGCTACCTGGCCGGCCGCGCCCACTACCAGCTGGTAGCCTACCTGCGCACCCTGCTGCAGAACCACCAGCTCGATGAACACGCCTTCTTCGTACTGTCGGTACTGAGTATCCAGGACAACCTTACCCTCAAGGAAATCAACCACTTCGTCGCCTATACCGGACGCGAGGTGTCGATCTCCATGCTGCTGTTCCTGCAGAAACAGGGCTACATCGTGGCTGACGAACAATCCGGTGAACAGCGTTTCCTGCTGACCGGGGAAGGCCGCGAAGTCTCCCTGGAGCATGTGGCGCTGGCCAAGGCTGTCGAGGAAGAAGTCACCGAAAAGCTCGGCGTCGGCGATACCCAGGCGCTGAAGTTCCTGCTCAAGCGACTGATCCAGGCGACCGACCCCGGCTTGCCCGATCTCTGGACCCTCGACGGCCCGGCTGATCAACAGCCTAACGCTGATTAAGGGGCCGCGGCATGTCACTCCTTGAGCGATTTTCCCTGGATGGCAGCGTGGCCCTGGTCACCGGCGCCGGCAAGGGTATTGGCCAGGCGATTGCCCTGGCCTATGCCGAGGCTGGTGCCAGTGTCGTCTGCGCCGCCCGCACCCTGGCTGATGTGGAAGCCGTTGCCGAGCAGATTCGCCGCCAGGGCGGCCAGGCCATTGCGCTCAGTTGCGATGTCAATGACGCCGCCCAGCGCGAAGCCGCCGTTGCCGCCGCTGTGGCGGCCTTCGGCAAGCTGACCCATCTGGTCAACAACGCCGGCGGCGGCGGGCCCAACAGTCCGTTGAAACTGAGCTGGCAGGAGTTCGACCGCTCAATGCACTTCAACGTTACCAGCGCCTATCACCTCATCCAGCTGTGCGCGCCGCACATGCGTGAGGCCGGCCAGGGCAACGTCATCAACATTACCTCCGGGGCGGCGCGTTATATCCAGCGCAATTTCAGCCGCTACGCCGCGGCCAAGGCGGCGTTGACTCACCTGGGCAAGATGCTGGCCCAGGACTTCGCCCCGGTGATCCGCATCAACGCCATCGCCCCCGGGCCGATCATGACCGACGCGCTGGCTGGGGTGATGACCGACGAGATTCGCCAGATCATGGAAAACAATACGCCCCTGGGCTGCCTGGGCGAAGTAGAAGATATCGCCGCCGCGGCGCTCTACCTGGCGTCCCCGGCTTCGCGCTGGGTGACCGGCAAGGTCATCGAAGTCGATGGCGGTGCCGAAACCAGCGTCTTCCCTACCTGAACGGAACCCGATAATGGACGAACAACTGATCAAGGCGCTGGGCGATGAACTGCATGCCGCCCTGCGCGACCGCACGGCGCTGGCGCCACTGACCGAGCGCTACCCGCAGATTACCCTGGACGATGCCTACCGTATTTCCCTGCAGTTCCTGCAGCGCCGCGAGGCGCTGGGCGAGCGCGTGATCGGCAAGAAGATCGGCGTTACCAGCAAGGCCGTGCAGGACATGCTCAATGTGCACCAGCCGGACTTCGGTTTTCTCACCGACCGCATGCAGGTGGCCGACGACAGCGCCGTGAGCCTGGCCGAATACAACCTGATCGCCCCCCGCGCCGAAGGCGAGATTGCCTTCATCCTGGCCGAGGACCTGAACGGCCCCGGCATGACCGCCGGCGATGTGCTGGCGGCGACCGAGTCGGTGGCGCCCTGCTTCGAGATTGTCGATTCGCGTATCGCCAACTGGCAGATCCGCATCGAGGATACCGTGGCGGACAACGCCTCCTGCGGGGTCTTCGCACTGGGCGAGTCGCGCATCGATCCGCGCAGCCTGGATCTGGCCGCGGTTGAACTGAACATGCGCCGCAACGGCCAGCCGGCCGGTAGCGGCCTGGGTTCGGCCGTCCAGGGCCACCCCTGCGAGGCCGTCGCCTGGCTGGCCAACACCCTGGGCAAGCTCGGGATCCCCTTCCGCCGGGGCGAAATCATCCTGTCCGGCGCGCTGGCGCCGCTGGTGCCGGTCAGTGCCGGCGACCATATCGACATGCACATCAGCGGACTGGGTAATGCCAGCCTGCGTTTCATCGACTAACGTCCGGAGGCAACCCATGAGCAAGAAGATCCGCTGTGCCCTGATCGGGCCTGGCAATATTGGCACCGACCTGCTGTACAAGCTGCAGCGCAGCGAGGTACTGGAGCCGGTGTGGATGGTCGGCATCGACCCCACCTCCGAGGGCCTCAAGCGCGCCGAGGAAATGGGCCTGAAGACTACCAGCGAGGGTGTCGATGGCCTGTTGCCGCACGTACGTGACGACGACATCCGCATCGCCTTCGATGCCACCTCGGCCTATGTGCATGCCGAGAACAGCCGCAAGCTCAACGAGCTGGGCGTATGGATGATCGACCTGACCCCGGCGGCGATCGGCCCCTTCGTGGTGCCCTCGGTGAATCTGCAAGAACACGCAGGTCAGCCGATTCTCAACGTCAACATGGTCACCTGCGGTGGCCAGGCCACCATTCCCATGGTCGCCGCGGTATCCCGTGTGCAATCGGTGGAATACGGCGAGATCGTCGCGACCGTGTCGTCCCGCTCAGTAGGACCGGGCACGCGCAAGAATATCGATGAATTCACCCGCACCACCTCCGGCGCCATCGAGCAGGTGGGCGGCGCGAAGAAGGGCAAGGCGATCATCGTCATCAACCCGGCCGAGCCGCCGCTGATCATGCGCGACACCATCCACTGCCTGACGACCGACACCCCGGACCAGGCGCGCATCACCGACTCGATCCACAGCATGATTGCCGAGGTGCAGAAATACGTGCCCGGTTACAAGCTGGTCAACGGCCCGGTATTCGACGGCAACCGCGTCTCGGTGTTCATGGAGGTCGAGGGTCTTGGCGACTTCCTGCCCAAGTACGCCGGCAATCTGGACATCATGACCGCCGCCGGCGCTCGCACCGCCGAACTGTTCGCCGAGAAGATGCTCGATGGCAGTTTCGACCCCGACGCCATTGCCGCCACCCTGTAAGGAGCCGCCCATGAACCTGCAAGGCAAGAAAATCACACTGCACGACATGACCCTGCGTGATGGTATGCACCCCAAGCGCCACCAGATCAGCCTGGAGCAGATGCAGGCCATCGCCAAAGGTCTGGATGATGCGGGCATTCCGCTGATCGAAGTAACCCACGGTGACGGCCTGGGCGGCAGCTCGGTGAACTACGGCTTCCCGGCGCATACCGACGAGCAGTACCTGTCGGCCGTGGTGCCATTGATGAAGAACGCCAAGGTATCCGCCCTGCTGCTGCCGGGCATCGGTACCATCGACCACCTGAAAATGGCCCGGGAGATCGGCGTCAATACTATCCGCGTGGCCACCCACTGCACCGAGGCCGATGTGTCCGAACAGCACATCAACCTGGCCCGCAAGCTGGAGATGGACACCGTCGGCTTTCTGATGATGGCGCACATGAACAGCCCCGAAGGCCTGGCCGAGCAGGCCAGGCTGATGGAAAGCTATGGTGCCAACTGCGTATACATCACCGACTCGGCGGGCTATATGCTGCCCCATGATGTCAGCGCGCGGATCAGCGCGGTGCGCGCCGCCCTGCGCCCGGACACCGAGATAGGCTTCCACGGTCACCACAACCTGGCCATGGGCGTAGCCAACTCCATCGCCGCGATCGAGTGCGGTGCTACCCGTATCGACGCCGCCGCTGCAGGGCTGGGCGCCGGCGCCGGCAATACGCCGATGGAGATCCTGGTCGCCGTGTGCGCGCGCATGGGTATCGAGACCGGCGTTGACGTGTTCGGTATCCAGGACGTAGCCGACGACCTGGTGGTGCCGATCATGGACTTCCCCATCCGCAGCGACAAGGACGCCCTGACCATGGGCTATGGCGGCGTCTACGGCTCCTTCCTGCTGTTCGCCAAGCGCGCCGAGAAGAAGTACGGCGTACCGGCCCGGGAAATCCTGGTCGAGATGGGCCGCCGCGGCATGGTTGGCGGCCAGGAAGACATGATCGAAGACACCGCGCTTACCCTGCTCAAGCAGCGCCAGGGCTGAGCCAGCGGCACCATCTGGGATGGTTCGAGCACCAGCTCGTACCAAGGCTAGCCGGCACCGCAACCGCTGCCGGCGGACTGGACTGGTCGCGTCTGGCGCGCCTCGGATTCGGCCCGACCGGTCGTAGCCGGGGCGCAGCTCCCAGGCCCGCTGCCCTCCCCCAACCCAGGAGATCCACCATGTCGGCAACCGATATCCACACCAGCAGAGCCAGCCATACGGTGCTGGCCCTGCTGGTCGGGGGTTATGCGAGCATCTTTCTCGGCCGCCAGATCATGGCGGTGATGATAGAGCCCATCAAACTCGAGTTCGGTGCCAGCGATACCGCCATGGGACTGATTTCCGGGCTGGCCTTTGCCGTGGCCTACGCCCTGATGGGCCTGCCTGCCGGGGGCCTGGCTGACCGCCACTCCCGGGTTCGCCTGTTGGCCCTGTGCGGCGTCGTCTGGGCGATCACCACGGTTATCTGCGGCTTGGCCGTCAGTTTCCCGATGCTGGTGGTGGCGCGCATGCTGGTGGCGGTGACCGAAGCACCGGTTACCCCTGCCTCCCTATCGCTGATTGCCGACCTGTACCCGGCACGCAACCGTTCCCTGGCCATCAGCTGCTTTACCGCTGCACCAACGCTGTCCGCCATCGTCGGGTTGAGCCTGGGCGCCTGGGTCATCGACACCTGGGGCTGGCGCACCGGCTTTCATATCATCGCCACGCCCCCGCTGCTGATCTCGGTACTGTTGGCGCTCGCCGTGCGCGAGCCACCCCGCGGCCGTTTCGACAATCCACTGCATGCCGGTGCACCGGGGCTGACCCTGTGGCGTTCGGCAGGGCAGCTGCTGGGCAACCCCCACTATCGCAAGCTGGTCGCCGCCTGCGCCTGGTTCAGTTTCAGCGGGCTGGCCTTTGCCATGTGGAACACGCCGTTCCTGATCCGCTCCCATGGCCTGTCGCTGCAGAGTGCCGGCATCCTCGCCGGAGTGGTCACCGGTTGCAGCGCGGCTGTGGGCGGGCTGTTCAGCGGTTGGCTGAGTGATCGGCTGAATGTGCGCAGCCCGGCCTGGCTGCTGGGCTTGCCGCTGATTGGCACTGGCTTCACCCTGCTCAGCATGCTGCTGTACCTGCTCTGGCCGCCGGGCATCGCGTTCCGGGTGGGCGCGGTCGATGTGCCAGCCGCCATGCTCTGGTGCGCGCTGGCGGGTTTCTTCACCATGTGGTGGGTGGCGCCCTGCTTCAATCTGTTGACGCAGATGGTCAGCCCCTGGCAGCGCGCTACCGCCATTGCCCTGCAGACCATCTGCACTACCCTGGCCGGGATCGGCCTCGGGCCGCTGTTGACCGGTGCGTTAAGCGACCTGTTGCTGCCCTGGAGTGGCGGCGAGTCGCTGCGGCATGCCCTGCTGCTGGTGCACCTGAGCCTGCTGCTAGCGATGTTCCTGCTGTGGCGGCTGTACCGCCAGCAGGCCTTCGCGCCAGCGCAGGCGTTGCCAGCAACGTGAGGGGAACCCGGCGCTCAGAAGCGACCGGGGCGTACCATGGCATCCATGCCGCCGTCGGCAAACAACACAGTGCCATGGATGAAGCTCGCCTGCGGCGACAACAGGAAGCGGATCACCTCGGCCAGTTCCCCGGGCTGGCTGCCACGGCCCAGCGGCGCGACGAACTTGCGGGTCGCCTCACCATAGCGCGGGTCCTCGGTGGACGCCTGGTACAGGGGCGTCTCGACCACGCCCGGCGCGACCACATTGAGCCGCACGCCGCGTCTGGCCCAGTCGTGCACCTGCCGGCGCACCAGCGCGCTGATGGCGTATTTGGAACCGGCATAGGCCATGCTCGGCTCGGCGGCCTGATTGGCCGCTTCGATGGCGGCGCTTTCCTCACCGGCCAGCATCAGCTCGACGATGGCTTGCTTGTCCGCCCCCGGCTGCACCGAGGCGACCGAACCGACCACCACGGCGGACGGCTGGCTACCCTTGCTCAGCGCATCAGCCAGACCCGCGAGCAGACTGCTGGCGGCAAAATAATTGACCGCCAGAATCAGCCCGCAACTTGGCGCGGTGACGCCAACACCGGCGCACAGCACCAGATGATCCAGCGTTCCGCCACAGCGGTCGAGTACCTCGCTGATCGCCTGCTGGCGCCCCGCAGCGGTGGCCAGGTCGGCGTTGATGTCACTGTTGGCGCGGTCAATGCCGATAACAGTGTGGCCGGCCTCCTGCAACTGCCGGGATAGCGCGGCACCGATGCCGGAGGCGGCGCCGGTAATGGCGGTAATGGGCATGCTTGAACTCCTGTTGTGATGGCTCTTGCAGGTTGGCCGACGTCGACCAGCCCGGTCTCTATTCCTTGGTGAAGCAGCTGGATCAGACCGGCGGCAGCCGATCGAACCAGGGCTGCGCCTGTTCCAGCTGGCCGGCCAGCTGCAGCAGGGTGCGCTCGGCACCGAAGCGGCCGGCGAACATCACGCCGACCGGCAATCCCTCCGGGCTCCAGTACAAGGGCACCGACATCGCCGGCTGGCCGGTGATGTTGTACAGCACGGTAAATACCGAACTGCGGGTAGCCACCGGGCCGAATTGATCCAGCGGCAGGTCCATGTCCACCACGCCCAGCGGCGGGGGCGCCCAGGTCATGGTCGGGCTGAGCACCAGGTCAAAGTGCTCCATGAAGCGGGTCATGTCACGGCTGGTCTGACGCAACCCTTCCTGGGCGCGCAGGTAATCCACGGCGCTGAGCTGCCGCCCCCAGGCCAGCATCTCCATGTTCACCGGTTCCAGATCGTCCGCGGTCACCTTGCGCCCCAGCTGGGTTTCCCGCTGAGCCACCCGTTCGGCCAGGCCGGCCACACTGAGGGTACCGGAAGCCTGCATGGCGGCGCGCATGTCCACCTCGGGAACCGCCTCCACCAGCTCATGGCCCAGCTCGCTGCACAGCTGCACGGCCTGGTCCAGCGCCGCCAGGCAGACCGCGTCCACCGGCATCTCCAGCAGCGGCTTGCGCATCACCGCAATGCGCAAACGCCGCAGCGCCTGCTGCAGCTGGTCGAGATAACTGCCCTGCCCCGGCGCGCCGAAACCCGGCCCGGGGGTTTCCCAGGCCAGCGCATCGAGCATGGCGGCCGAGTCACGCACGCTGCGGCTGATCACATGTTGCGCCGACAACAGGCCGCGGGCTTCGCCCGGGCCATTGCCGATCGGCACCAGGTCGCGACTCGGCTTGAGACCGAACAGGCCGCAGGAGGACGCCGGCAGGCGGATCGAGCCGCCGCCATCACTGGCATGGGCCACCGGCAGGATGCCCGCCGCCACGGCCGCCGCCGCGCCCCCGGAAGAGCCGCCGGCGCTGTGTTCAAGATTCCAGGGATTGCGCGTATCGCCAAACAGGGTGCCTTCGGTGGACGGACTGTTGCCGAACTCGGGACTGTTGGTCTTGCCGAAGATCACCAATCCCGCCTGGCGCGCCCGGCGCACATAGGCATCGTCCGCCGCAACCCGGGCCTCGCGAAAGAACCGCGAGCCGTGGGTGGTGATGGTGTCGGCCATGCTGACACCCAGGTCCTTGAGCAGGAAGGGCACCCCACGGAACGGGCCGTCGGGCAGGGCCTCCCCGGCCAGCCGGCGCGCAGTCTCATAATGCCTGATGACCACCGCGTTGATGTGGGGATTGACCTGTTCGGTACGGGCGATCGCCAGCTCCAGCAGTTCGGCGGGGCTGACCTCGCCCTGCCGGACCAGCCGGGCCAGCTCCAGGCCATCGCAGCGCCGGTATTCATTAAAACCCATGCTGCCTGCAGCCATTGCCGGCAGCGGGCGCAGGCCCAACGCGGTGCCGGCCGCCAGGCAGGCCGTGCCCTGCAGGAAATGCCGTCGTGTTATCCCGGGCATCACCCCTCCTTGTTCTTATTGTGTGGTGTTTTGTCTTGTCTTGGTCACGGCTGAAAGGCGACGAACCTTTCCTGCAGGGTCGCCAGTGGGGTATCACATCGCTCGACCTGCACCATCCTCTGCAGCCCGGGCAATTGCGTCAGCGCGGCGGGTAGCGGCTCGCTGCGATCAAGCCAGTCGATCCATAACAGCGCGTTACAGGGCAGCGGGCAGCGCGGGTCATTGTCCAGCAGGTCCAGGTGCATGCCGTGCAGATCCGGGCGGGCACTCGTCAGTTGCTCGGCCAACTGCCGCGCCTCGGCCAGCAGACTGTCCCCGTGCCATTCCAGCAGCAGGACCCGGCTGTCGAGCCGCCCTGTCGCCGGGTCCCGGGCTGGGGTGATCAACACATGCCGGCGCACCCCGGCGACGCGGATCCGCGCCGGGTCCATGAATTTCAGTTCATCGTCCATGACCAGCTGCCGGGAGCGGGAGCCCATCACATCCACGTCATCCAGCCAGGCCGGGGCTTCGAATTCACTGATGCAATCGAAATCCAGCTCCGGATGATCGAGCAGATGGTTGCGCGTATAGCCCAGGAACGGGAAATACTGCATGGCCAGCGGGCAGTGGGTGGTTTCGTAGTAATCCCGAAACCCGGCGCGGTCCAGGTCGGCGCGCCGTGAAACCAGGGAAACAGCTTTCATTCCTTTTCCTTCGCCATCGGGTTGTCCGGCATCTCGCCGTACCAGCCAACCAGTACCAAGTAGCGGCCCACCCGCTGGATCAGCGCCGTCTTGGGCTCGACCTTCTGGGTCGCCGGGTTGCGCCACTGGTAACTGAACTGGCCAGTGTCACGGCCCTGCATATATTCCAGCAGCGGCGCCCCCAGGGGCTCGCCGGCATGGTCGTCGACATTGTCGAAGCGGCTGCCGACCAGGCCACGGTTGTAGCCATGGCCAACGAAACGCTCGGTCTCGCTGTCGATGATCACCGGATAGGTGTCGTCCTGGTAGAACTGGGCATCCAGCTGGTTGATCTGGCGGATGGTTTGTTCGGCATCGTCGGTCAGCGCGGCCGCGACCCGTTCCAGCATGTTCTGCGCATCGGCGGGATCGGAGCGGGGAATGTAGTAGCCGACGGCAAGGATGTGTTCATCGAGGATCTGGTAGAAGGCCTTCTTGCGCTCGACCCGGCCCTGCCGCCAATTGATCCAGCGATACTCGCCTTGCTGGATCTGGCCGGTGACCGGCTGCGCCAGCACCGCCTCGAACCCCAGTTGCAACTGGTCATCCAGCAGGGGCGATATGTCCCGCCCGATCAGCTTGCGCGACGGGCCGCCGCTGGCCAGCATGGTGCCTTTACGGTCGACTACAAAGACGTACAGGTCATCCTCGGAGAAGGGCCCGGTCCGGCTGAAGGCGGCAAAGGCGCGCTCGCCCTCCTCCTGGTAATAGGCCACCGCCCGCTCCAGCAACGCCCGGGCGCGCTCCTCGTCACTCTTGGTCGTGGTAGCGGCGACCAGTACGCCGCAGAACAGCGCCGACAGCAGCATACCGGCCGCCAGCCATTTCTTCATTGGTGTCATCAGCAACTCCCGATCCGTCACAGGGTAGCCCTGACGGTAGGATATGCCGCCGGCGGCAACATCGTCCGTTCGGACGGCAGCAACGAAAAAGGCCGCCCCATGGGGCGGCCCTGTTCACTGCCGGTCCGGCTCAGCGATTGTCGACGGTAATGAACTCGCGCAGCTCGTTCATCTCCGCCGGGATCTCGGCCTCATCGGTGTAGAACTGTGCGTACCATTCACGCAGCTGGTAGATGGGGCCGTCCCCTTCCGCCAGTACCGGGAAGTCCACCGGCCGCTTGGTACTCCAGATATCCACGTCCTGGTAGAAGGAGTTGCGGTTCTGTTGCACATACTCCAGCGCCAGCGCCTGGTTCTGTTCATCGGTCCAGCCGGGGATTTTCTTGACCAGTACGCCGAAACGCAGCTCGAACTGGTTCGGTTTGGTCGGCACGTGGCAGTTGAGCAGGATCGACTCCACCTTCATGCCGTCGTATTCCGCGGTCATGCGGGTGAAGTGGGTCGCCGGGCCGTAATAGGCCGAGTCCGCCACCAGGTCGCCGCCCAGGCGTTCGGAATCACCGTGGAACAGCTGGGTGCCGATGTGCCCCTGGAAGGTATTGCGGAAATACTTGGTCGGCGCATCGTGTACCGGACCGAAATGCTGCGCATCGACCAGGTTGTCCACCAGTTCGCGCGGGTGGGTGTCGATGATCATCAGGTCCAGGTGCCAGTCGTTGTCCCACTCGGGGCTGTCGATTTCCGGGAAGTAGGGGATCTCGACGCCCTCTGCCGGCGGCAAGCCTTCCGGGTTGTGCCAGACGAACAGCAACCGGTTGACCTCGCAGGTCAGCCACTTGCGGGTCTTGGCCTTGGGCGGAATGCGCTTGCAGTAGGGAATGTCGGTACAGCGGCCGCTGGCATCGAATTGCCAATGGTGGAACGGGCAGATCACCTTGCCATCCACCAGCTGGCCCTGGGACAGGTCTGCGCCCATATGCGGGCAATAGGAGTCCAGCACGGCGATCTGGTCGTCCTTGCCGACGAAGGCCAGCAGGCGCGTGCCGAAGATATTCAGGGTGTGCAGCTTGCCGTCACGGAAGCTGGCTGCTTCGCCAATACAATGCCAACCGCGGGCGTAACGGTACTCTGCCGTTTCCGCCACGGGTTTGATTTCGATCATCTGATTCATAATCCCGATCCTCACTGAGCGTTGAGCGTTGTTATAGTTTTTCGGCACGGCTCGGTTCAGCCCACCATGCAGCACCGCCCGATGCGGCGGCATGAACCTGTCGGAAAACCACATCCGATGTGCGGTATCTTCGCGCCAGCATGGCGCCCGCTACATCCCTCACTTGGACTAGGGCGCCAGCGGGTGACATCAGACGGCCTGGTCGGGATGGTTCCAGGCCGGCACTATGCCGTGCTCCAGGGCAAAGGGCTGGGCATGTACGGTGCGCTTCTGGTGCAACCCCTGCTCGTCGTGCAGTGCCAACCAGCAGATCACGGCGGCCGGAACCGGCGGCGGCGCCGAGCCGGCGCCCAGCGCTCGTACCCCGGCCTCGCCAATGGTGGCCTTCAGTGCGTCCGTGGTGACTACCCCGGGGTTGACGGTGTAGGCGCGCAGCCCCTGCCCGCCCATTTCTGCCCTGAGTACGCCGGACAGCCGCGAGACCGCCGCCTTGCCGGCGCCATAGGCATAGCCCCAGCCGCCCTTGTCCGCAGCCACCGGCGGATTGCTCTCGCCGGCCCCCGAGGTGATGTTGATCACCACCCCGGCGCCCTGCTCCAGCATGGCCGGCAACAGCCGCTGGGTGAGCAGTACCGGCGCCAGCACATAACCCCGGTGCATGCGCTCCAGCGTGTCGGGTGTCAGGGCGAGGAAGGTGGCGTTCAGGTCACTGCCCTGATACACCGCGTTGTTGACCAGCACATCGATGCGCCCCGCCTCCCGCAGCAACTGCTCGGCGGCGGCCTGCACCGAGGCGGCGTCCAGCAGGTTCATCGGGATGCACCAGGCCTGGCGACCCAGTGCGCGGATCTCGGCGGCGACCGCGGCCAGACTACCCGGCAGTGGCTTGCCGTCCGCTCCGGTCAGCGCATGCTCATGCTGCTGCCCCTCTTCCAGCGTCCGTGCACTGATCGCCACATCAAAGCCGGCCCGGGCGAAAGCCAGCGCGGTTTCCCGGCCGATGCCACGGCTGGCGCCGGTCACCAATACCACCTTGTTCATATTCTGCTCCTGAATGCCTGAGGCTATGCCGGGAGCAGTATCGAAGGGTGCTGCGCAGCGCTCATCGTCTGCGCAGACTAGGAACCGCTGGCGGGGGGCGCCGCCCGTCGTTCAGCTGGCCGGTACCGCGCGCAGCTGCGGGCGTCTGATCACATGGATCGGCTTGTGCAGCGGGCTGATATTGCCGCCGCGCCCCAGCGAGCCGACGCTGTTGAGCATCACCCGCACCAGCTCGGCCTGGCGGCGTACCCCGGTCTTGGAGAAGATTGCCCGCAGGTGCGCCCGCGCGGTATTGCGCATGATGCCCAGCTCCTCGGCGGCTTCCTCCAGCGACAGGCCGTTGGCCAGTTGCAGCGACAGGGCCGTCTCCGCCGGCGTGAAGTTGAACAGCTCGCGGGCCACCCGGTTATCTACCTGGGATTTGCCCACCGCATCCCGGATATACACCATCACCGCCGGCTGGCCCCGGCCTTCGGCCCACTCGGCGCCGGCAATGGGCTCGACCACCACACCCAGGCTGACTTCGCCGGAGGGCCGGGCGACCGACAGCGCCTCCCGGGCGCCCCGGGGTTGCGGCGCGTCCTTGGACTCCACCGCATCGCGGATCAGTTTGTGCAGTTCCCGGTTATCGCTGGGGTAGCTCGCTTCCAGCCGCGAACCGACCAGCTTGAGGCCATCGGCCTGACCCAGCAGCTCCCGGGCCACGTCGTTGAGCTGCAACACGCCGCCCGCGGCATCCAGCACCAGGGTAGCCACCGACAGCCGGTTGACCGCCGCGGCGTACAGGTTACCCAGCGACTCGCTGCGCCCCAGCAGGTTGTGCACCTGCAGGCTACGGCGCAGGTGCGGCAACAGCCGCAGGCACAGGGCCCGGTCCTGTTCGTCGAAAGCCGGTTGGCGCTGGCTGCGGGTCAGCCGGAAGCCCAGCACGCCGGCATCGGCGGTGGCGATATTGGCGCCCATGATGTGGTAGACGTCGTTGGGCTGGCTGTAGTCGCGGTAGTAGGTGCTGCTCTCCCATTCCTCGCGGCTCATCAGTTGGTCCATGCTATAGACCTGGTCGGCCGGCATACGGCCCAAGGGCGCATCCCAGCGGTAATCATTGAAATAGGCCAGCTTGCCGGCCCACTCGGGCTGGCCGGAGATCAGGGTGATGCCCATGCTGTCGGCGCAGGGCGCGCGCAGGATCAGGCTGACATAGTTGGCCTGGAACAACACGCGCAGCTCGTCCAGTGCCAGGGACAGTTGCTCGGTCTCCAATGCGCCATCATGAATCAGACCGACGATACGGTCGTAGTCATCCAGCGACAGGGACGGGTGGCTGATCGGGAGTGCAGTTACTGCCGTGGTCATTGTTGTTGTCATGCTGTAGTACCTCTGCCTTTGGCTTGGCTAAGCCGGCTTTTTATCGTTATTAGCGGCTGACCTTGGGGTCAGCCTGAAGCCTCCGTGCTTTCCAGGTCGACCGTCCGGGGTCGACCTTCAGACCCTATTCAGCGGCTACGCAGGGAACGCAGCTCCGGTTGCGGGATGATTGCGCCGCGATTGCCCAGTGGGCTGACCTGGCCCCGGCCCAGCGAGCCGACGCTGTTGAGCATCACTCGGACCAGTTCGGCCTGGCGGCGCACACCGGTCTTGGAGAAGATCGCCCGCAGATGAGCCCGTGCGGTATTGCGCATGATACCCAGCTCTTCGGCTGCTTCCTCCAGCGACAGCCCGTTGGCCAGCTGCAGCGCCAGCAGGGTTTCTGCCGGGGTGAAGTTGAACAGCTCGCGGGCGATCCGGTTATCCACCTGGGATTTACCCACTGCATCGCGGATATACACCATCACCGCAGGTTGGCCGCGGCCTTCGGCCCATTGGGCGCCGGGGATGGGTTCCACCACCAGCCCCAGGCTGACCTCACCGGAGGGCCGGGCAATGGACAGGGCTTCGCGCACTTCCCGGGGCTGGGGTGCATCCTTGGATTCGAGTACGTCGCGGATCAGCTTGTGCAGTTCGCGGTTGTCACTGGGGTAGCTGGCTTCCAGCCGCGAGCCAACCAGTTTCAGGCCGTCGGCTTGCTTGAGCAGCGCCCGGGCCACGTCGTTGAGCTGCAGCACACTCCCCGCCTCGTCGAGCACCAGGGTGGCGACCGACAGGCGATTGATGGCCTCGGCATAGAGACTGCCCAGCGACTCGCTGCGCCCAAGCAGATTGTGCACCTGCAGGCTGCGCCGCAGGTGCGGCAACAGCCGCGTGCACAGCGCCTTGTCCTGTTCGGAGAAGGCCGGTTGCTGGTGGCCACGGGTGATGCGAAAACGCAGAACGCCGGCATCGGCGGTGGAGATATCCGCGCCCATGACGTGATAGACATCATTATTCTTGCTGTATTCGCGGTAGTAGGCGCTGCTTTCCCACTCGGCGGGGCTCATGACGTCGGCCACGGTGAATACCCGATCGGCCGGCATGCTGGCGAAGGGCGTCTCGCCGTGCAGGTAGCGGAAATAGGTGACCTTGCCACTGCCTTCCAGATTGCCCGCCACCAGCATCAGGCCCACATCCTCGACCCCGGGAATGCGCAGGATGAGAGTGACATAGTTGGCGTGGAACAGATTGCGCAGCTCTTCCAGGGCTACGGACAGCTGCTCGGTCTCCAGGCCGCCATCATGGATGTGCCCGATGATCCGGTCGTAATCATCCAGGGACAGGGACACGCTGGGCGGTAACTGCATTGTTGTGGTACGTGGTGTATGTGTTGTGCTTATTGTTGTCATCGCTGCAACCTCATGCCGTTTGTTGCTTCCGCAGAAGCCGGTCTCTTATCGTTATTTGGCACTTCAGGCTGGCGCCTATATTGCTCAGTTCGAGCCGCTTAGGCCAGCCCCCCGTGCCTCCATCGGTACTACTGATCTGAATCCATCTTTTTGGCTGATCATGGCTGCCCCAGGGTCACCACACTGTTGAGCACCAGGCGGACCAGCTCGGTCTGTCGGCGTACGCCGGTCTTGGAAAAGATCGCCCGTAGATGGGCCCTGGCCGTGTTGCGCCGGATGCCCAGCGAGGCGGCCGCCTCCTCCAGCGACAGACCATTGGCCAGCTCCATCGCCAAGGCTGTTTCCGAGGGGGTGAGACCGAAGACCTGGCGGGTGACGGAGGTGCTGAGCAGCGACTGGCCCACCGCATCGCGGCAGTAGATCACCACCGCCGGCCTGCTCTCGCCCTCATCCCAGTTCTGTTGGGGCACCGGCTCGACGACGATGCCCAGGCTGACCTGCCCCGATGGCCGGGCAATGGACAACGCCTCAGCCAAGGCCACGCGGCCCTCGGTGGAGGCGCTGGCCGCCCGGATCGATTTGTACAACCGCTTGTTGTCGCCGGGGTAGCTGGCCTCCAGCCGCCCGCCGACCAGTTTGAGCCCGTCGCCGGCGGCCAGCATGTCCCGCGCCACCTGGTTGGACTCCAGCAGTTGGCCACTGCTGTCCAGGATCAGCGTGGCGACCGCCAACCGGCCCATCGCCTGAGCATAGAGCGCACTCAGGGAGTGGCGATGGCCGAGCAGGCTGTGGATGTGCAGCGCCCGGCTCATATGTGGAATCAGCGTGCTGCACAGGGCCCGGTCCGCTGCGGAAAAGGGCTGCTGGTCCGGTGCCCGGGTCACCCGGAAGCGAAACACCCCGCCACTGGGCGGGGCAATATCCACGCCCATGACGTCGAAGACGTTCTGCTTCCGACAGTAGCGCTGGTAGTAATCCGAGCTGCGCCAGCTGTCCATGCTCATCAGGTCGGTGACCGTGAACACCTGGTTGACCGGGCAGTTGACGAAGGGCGTCTCCGATAACGGGTAGGTGATATAGGAGATGCTGCCCTGCCCTTCAATGTCGCCGATCACCAGCATCAACCCCTTATCCGAATCCTGCGGGATACGCAGGATCAGGGTCACATAGTTGGCGCGGAACAACTGCTGCAGCCGCGTCAGATAGCGGCTCCAGCTGTGATCATCCATGGCCGCGTCGTAGAGTTCGCCCAGCAACAGGTCGAAGGACGAGCTCTCCAGCGGCAGCGATCGCTGATCGGCATTCATGGGGTGGTCAATGGCCCGCCCGGCGCGGCCGCATAGCCGGTGGTTGCCGATGCCGCCTGGACCGTCACCAGCGGCTTGCTGCGGTTGAACCAGGCCGCCAGCCCGGGCAGCAGGAAGATGGCGCCGAACACGTTGACCAGGAACATGAAGGCCAGCAGCACACCCATGTCAGCCTGGAACTTCAGCGGCGCGAATACCCAGGTGCCCACACCCACCGACATGGTCACGGCGGTGAACAGCGCCGCCGTGCCCCGCTGGCACATGGCTTCGTAGAAGGCGGTGCGCACGTCCTTGCCCATGGCCAGCTCATGCTGCATGCGCTCGTACAGGTAGATACCGTAGTCGACCCCTACCCCTACGCCGAGTGCCATGACCGGCAGGGTAGCGACCTTGAGACCGATGCCGAAGACCGCCATCACCGCGTTGCACAGGGTCGCAACGATGGCCAGCGGAATCAGCAGGCAGAGCACCGCGCGCACGGAGCGGAAGGTCAGCCAGCAGAACAGCGCCACCGCCAGCAGCAGTGAACCATGCATCTGGATCTCGGCCTTCTGCACTGCCTCGTTGGAGGCAGCCATCACGCCGATATTGCCGCCCGCCATCTTGAACTCGACCTTGGGCTCATCGATGTTGGCGATAATCTGCTCCACCTGCTCGGTTACCCGGGCGATGGTGTCACCTTCATGGTCGGTCAGGAACAGCAGCACCTGCATGGTCTGGCAACCGTCGACCACCAGCCCGTGGGAGCTGGAATAGGCGCGCGAACCGGGCATCAGGCCGCGGGACGAGCCGGGAATGGCCGCCCAGCGCGGGTTACCCTCGTTATTCCCGGCGATGGACACCTTGCCCATGCCCGCCACGCTGTGCACCGAGCTGACCCGGTCGATGCTGCGGGCGTGGAAGTCCAGCTCCTCTACCGCGCGCATGACGTCGGCATCCAGGCAGGCTTCCTCGATATCGGTTTCCAGGTAGATGGACAGCACGTCCAGGCCGATGGAGTATTTGCTGGAAATCTGCGCATTGTCCTGGTTGTAGCGCGAATCCTCCCGCAGCTCCGGCGCGCCGACGCCCACGTCACCGACGATCAGGTCACGGCTCTTCCAGGCCCCGGCCACCAGCAGCACCAGGCTGATGGCAAAGACCCCCAGCGCCGCCTTGGGCGTTGCCAGTACCGACAGGCTCCACCACAGCGCATGCTTGCCATCAGCGTTCAACGCGCGCTGCGCGTAGGCGCGCCGGTCCAGCCGCAGGTAGGAGAGGATGATCGGCAGCATCATCTTGTTGGTGACAATCATCAGCAAACCGCCGATACAGGCCGTCAGGCCCAGCTCATGCACGATCGGGATGTCGATCAGCATGATCACGCCAAAACCCAGGGCGTTCATCAGCAACGCCAGTGCGCCCGGGATAAAGATCTTGCAGAACGACACCCGCGCGGCTTCCAGGGAGTTGTGCCCGCCGAGAATGTCCTGCTTCCAGGCGTTGGTCATCTGCACCGCGTGGGATACGCCGATCGAGAACACCAGGAAAGGCACCAGGATCGACAGCGGGTCGATGCCCATGCCGATCAGCGGCAGCACACCCAGCAACCAGACCACCGGCACCAGCGCCACGCAGAGCGCGACTATGGTCTGCACCAGGGAGCGGGTATACACCCACAACATCAGCGCGGTAATGATGAAGGCGATGGCGAAGAAACCGATCACCATCAGCAGGCCGTCGATCACCTCACCGGTCAGCTTGGAGAAGCCGACGATATTGATCTGGATATTGTCGTTCTCGAAACGGGTACGGATCTCTTCCAGCTGGGCGGCGATCTCGGTATAGGAAATCTGCTCGCCGGTCTCGGGATTGAATTCCTGCAGCTCGGCATTGACGATGGCGGCGCTCAGGTCATTGGCTACCAGACGGCCGATCTCGCCTGACCGCGCGGTATTGCTGCGTACCTGCTCCAGGTCCTCGGGGGTGCCGGAGAAATGCGGTGGGATCACCACATCGCCCACGAAACCGTCCTCGGAAATCTCCACATAGCGCACATCGGGGGTGAACAGCGAGCGCACGCTGGCCCGGCGCACCCCGGGAATGAAGAACACCTCATCGGTGACCTGGCGCAGTACATCGAGGAATTCGGCGTTGTAGATATCCCCTTCGCCCTTCCAGTTGACGCTCACCAGGATGGTGTTGGCACCGCTGAAGGTCTCGCTGTAATGCAGGTAGTTTTCCATGTAGGGGTGGGTGACCGGGATCTGCTTGTTGAAGCCCGGGTCGAGCTTGATCTGCGTGGCGCTGTACCCCAGCCCCAGGGTAATCAGGACGAAAATCGTGAGAAACAGCTTGCGGTTACCGAGCAGCCCATCTGCCATGGACTCCACCCAACGCGCCACCATCTGACTATGCTTGGCCATACTTCCCCCTTATTGACCGATGACAGCGAGATAACCACGGTCCTGCTGCAGCAGGCCCCGCTGGCCAGCGACAAAGAGATCGCCGCCTGGCAATACCACGGCGGAGGTCAAAGTGCCCAGGCCACTGAGGTAGCCGGTGTCCTTGAGTTCGCCATCGCGTGAAATCTTGACGAAGGCACCACCGGTGCCGACGATCACCAACCCCGAGGCATCCTCGGCATGGCCGTAGAGCGGCAGGCGGTGCGGCAGCTCGACCTGGCTCCAGTTCTGGCCATCGTCGCGGCTGACGAAAACGTGACCGCGCATGCCATAGGTAACCCAGACGGCATCGCCCAGGTAGGCCACGCCGAATAGTGAGCCGCGGTAGAAAGGTTCGATGCGCTCCCAGTTCTCGCCCTGGTCCTGGCTGCGCAGCACCAGGCCCATTTCGCCCACCATCAGTTGCAGGCGCTCGCCGTCGCCGTCCATGTCGTTCAGGTGCTCGCCATGGATATCCAGCTCGCGCTCCTGCCAGCTCTGGCCACGGTCACTGGAACTGAAAAACTTGCCGAAACTACCGAAGGCGAAGATCTTTTCGCCGTCCGCGCTCCAGGCGCCCAGCAGCGGTTCGCCCAGCTCCTGGTCCTGCATCAATACCTCCCAGCTGTCGCCGGCATCATCGCTACGCATGAGCACGGCGTCATGTCCCACCGCCAGCAGCGTGTCGCCGCCCAGCGGGCTGATGCCGGTCAGGGTGACGGGCAACTGGTCGTCGCCATGGGTCTCGCGCCAGGTATCACCCAGATCATCGCTGACGATAATGGTGCCGCGCTCACCCACCGCGATGACGCGGTCGTCCAGCCGGGCCAGATCGTTGATCTGCAGGCGGGCCAGATCGAGTTCGACTTGCTGACCATCGGTCTGCTGCCGCGGAGAGAAGGCGTACGCCACCAGGGCGATGACTACGAGACAGAAGGAATAGCTGATCAATTTACTCATGGCTCAATCCAACCTGTGGGTATCCCTTGGCAGGGCACCTGTTGTTTTTATGAATCTGCAGCTGTTCATGCTTGAGACATAAAGGCAGCACAGCGAGTGATTGGATGGTGGTCCAGCAGCCGGCCTGTCAACATCGTCCAAACGGCTTATGTCCTTGATGGATATCAAGGGAGGCGCAGGCGACCCCGCCGAAGGAAAAGGTCACCCGGAAAAGCAAGAGCCCGCAGAATGCGGGCTCCGGTGAGACGGCAGGACCTCAGTCCAGCTCGAACAACCCAGCAGCCCCCATGCCGCCCCCGATGCACATGGAAACAACTACATAACGCACACCCCGACGACGCCCTTCGAGCAGCGCATGACCGACCATCCGGGCCCCGCTCATGCCGAACGGGTGGCCGATGGAAATCGCGCCGCCATTCACATTCAGCCGATCATCCGGGATGCCCAGGTGATCACGGCAGTACAGCACCTGGCTGGCGAAGGCCTCGTTGATTTCCCACAGGCCGATATCCTCGACCTTGAGATTGAAGCGCTGCAGCAACTTGGGAATGGCATACACCGGCCCGATCCCCATCTCCTCCGGCTTGCAACCGGCCACCGCAATCCCGCGGTACGTGCCCAGCGGCTTGAGGCCACGGCGCTCGGCTTCGGCGCGGCTCATCAGCAGGCAGGCGGCGGCACCATCGGAAAACTGCGAGGCATTACCGGCGGTGATGTGCTGGCCTTGCTTGATCCACTGCCCATCCTTCCATACCGGCGCCAGGCCTTGCAGACCTTCCAACGTGGTGCTCGGCCGATTGCACTCGTCGCGGTCTGCCGTTACCTGCTCATGCCCGGCCGGCTTGCCTTCCTTGTCGAACAGCAGTTTATTGGCCGTCAGCGGCACGATTTCCTCGTCGAACAGCCCCGCCTGCTGCGCCGCCGCAGTGCGCTGCTGGCTCTGCAGGGCGTACTCGTCCTGCGCCGCGCGGCTGATGCCGTAACGCTCGGCGACGATTTCCGCAGTCTCGATCATCGGGATATACGCCGCTGGCGCGATTTCCATCACTGCCTCGGAGCGCGCCCGGTGGGCATTCTTGTGCTTGGTCTGGGTCAGCGACAGGGACTCCACGCCACCACCAATGGCTACGTCCAGTTCGCCGGCGATAATGGCCTTGGCTGCTTCACCGATAGCCATCAGGCCAGACGCACACATACGATCCAGCGCCATACCCGGTACCGAATCCGGCAGCCCGCCGGTATAGGTGCACAGACGGCCGATGTTGTAGCCCTGGGTGCCCTGCTGCACCGCCGCCCCCATGATCACATCACCCACGTCCGCCGGATCGATACCGGCCCGCTCGACCACGGCCCGCACCACGTGCCCACCCAGGACCGGGGCCTCGGTGTCATTGAAGGAGCCGCGAAATGACTTGGTCAGTGCGGTGCGCGCAGTGGCGACGATGACTGCTTCTTGCATGCTGATTTTCCTCAAACTGTTTGATTGAAGGTGTAGCGACTGATGGTGTCGACGACGCAGCCAGGTCGTTCACTGCCCTCCACTTCCACCGTCACCCGCACCACGACTTGTACCGAACCATTGGCCAGGGTCTCGACCTGGGTAATCTCACCGGCGCCACGAATCCGCGCCCCCACCTTGACCGGCGCCGGGAAGCGCACCCGATCGCAGCCGTAGTTGACGCCCATCTGCAGGTTTTCCACGCTCATCAACTGCGGCAGGAAGTAGTTGACCAGTGACAGCGTCAGGTAACCGTGGGCGATGGTGCCGCCGAACGGGCCGGTCCTGGCCTTCTCCGGGTCCACGTGAATCCACTGGTGGTCACCGGTGGCCTCGGCAAAGGTATCGACGCGCTGCTGGTCGATGGTGATCCACTCGGTTACGCCCAGGCTCTGGCCTATGGCTTGTTCCAGGGCGGCTGCGTTGTTGAACGTAGTGGTCATGTGTGTACTCCTCGAATTCTTCATTTCGTTGTGCTGGTCTGTTCGTGTGCTGGTCGTTCGGGTGATGAGGCAGGTCCGAGGCACCTATCTCAGACACGCCGTGAATCCATCCCTGGAGGCTCGCGGTTGCCATCCCTGGCAACCGACGGTCTGAGATAGGTGCCTCGGACCCGCCCTCTCGATCTCCGTGCGGGCTGAACGAAAACCCCACCCCCCAACCGCAACTCCGGATTGAGGTCTAGCCCCAAGGCTGGAAGATGTTTGGTTTTTTTCTCCGCTGCACGATGTCAGTTACGCGTGCTTGCCGGTGGGCTACTGCGGACCGTCGGTTGCCATGGATGGCAACCGCGAGCCTACAGGGACGTATTCACGGCGTGTCCGCAGTAGCCCACCGGCAAGCGCGCAACCACCAGGACACCCAGCCACCAACCCACCGACACACAACATCAGGCCTGTTGCGAACTCACCGGCACCACTTCGCCAGTCATGTAGCTCGAATAGTCACTGGCCAAGAACATCATCACGTTGGCGACCTCCCAGCACTCTGCCCCCCGCCCATAGGCCTCGCGACCTTCCAGCTCCTTGAGCAGCGCCTCGGGGGCGGATTTGCGGAGCATGGGGTGGACGGCCAGCGAGGGCGCCACCGCGTTGATGCGCACGTTGAGCTCGGCGGCTTCCAGCGCCGAACAGCGGGTCAGGGCCATCACGCCGGCCTTGGCGGCGGCGTAGTGGGCCTGTTCCTTCTGGCCGCGCCAACCCAGCACCGAGGCGTTGTTGACGATGACGCCGCCCTGCCCACGCGCCTTCATTACCTGCAGCATGTAACGGGTCATGCGCATGGTGCCGTTGAGGGTCACGTCGATGACCTTGTTCCACTCGGCGTCTTCCATCTCGATCAGCGCCTTGGTGGTGCCCAGCCCGGCGTTGTTGATCAACACATCGATGCCCTGCAGCTTGTCCTCGGCGAAGTCGATCAACGCCCGCACCTCGGCTTCATCGGTCACGTTGCACAATTTGCCCCAGACCTCAGCCAGGCCCGTGTCCTGCTTGAGCTTTTCAACCGATGCGGCAAGGCGCCCCTCGTGTACATCGCTGATGACGATGCCGCGGCAGCCTTCCTCGACCGCCTTGAGCGCCGCGGCGCCGCCAATGCCAGCGCCCGCAGCAGCGGTGATCAATACCGACTTGCCCTTGAGCAGGCCGTGGCCGGATACATATTCAGGATTCTTCAGGTCTTTCATGGTTATCTGCCTTTGGCTTCCTTGGGCATGCCGAGGCCACGCTCGGCAATGATGTTGCGTTGAATCTGGTTGGTGCCGCCGTAGAGGGTGTCCGAGCGGGTGAACAGGAACAGCGACTGCAGCCGGGTCAGTTCGTAGGGCGCGGCGTCGATGATGTCCGCTTCCGGGCCCAGCACGTCCATGGCCAATGCGCCCAAGTGGCGGTGCCAGCTGGACCAGTGCAGTTTGTAGACCAGGGCGGAGCTGTCGGGCTGGCCCTGGTCGGTGCCGGAGAGCATGCGCATGGCGTTGTAGCGCATCAGCCGCAGACCGGTGTGGGCCTCGGCGATACGCTGGCGCAGGGCCGGGACCCTGGCTGCGCCGTTGGCCTTGGCGATGCGGACGATGTCGTCCAGTTCGTTCTGGAACTGCATCTGCTGGCCGAGGGTGGAGACGCCGCGCTCGAAGCCCAGCAGCCCCATTGCGACCTTCCAGCCGTCACCCGGCTCGCCGACGATATCCGCGGCGACGGCGTCGTCGAAGAACACCTCGTTGAATTCGGAGGTGCCAGTCAATTGCTCGATCGGTCGTACGGTGATGCCCGGCTGGTGCATGGACACCAGGAAGAAGCCCAGCCCGCGATGGGCCTGGGAGTCGGGGTCGGTACGGGCGATGACGAAGCACCAGTCGGACTCGTGGGCCAGGGAGGTCCAGACCTTCTGGCCGTTGATGCGCCATTGCCCGTCCGCGTGCTGCTGGGCGCGGGTGCGCACATTGGCCAGGTCGGAACCGGCGCCCGGCTCGGAG
Source organism: Pseudomonas saudimassiliensis (assembly GCF_000939975.1). Taxonomy (GTDB): domain Bacteria; phylum Pseudomonadota; class Gammaproteobacteria; order Pseudomonadales; family Pseudomonadaceae; genus Halopseudomonas; species Halopseudomonas saudimassiliensis. The sequence continues at coordinate 838,649 of NZ_LK391969.1, forward strand.
TAGCCCTGGCACCAGAGCTCGGTGCCGGCGCGGATGCCCGGCAGGTAGCGCTGTTTCTGGTCTTCGCTGCCGAAGGCGATCAGGGTCGGGCCGGCCAGGCCTTCGCCGATGTGGCCTACACGGCCGGGGCCACCGGCGCGGGCGTATTCCTCGAAAAAGATCACCTGCTGCTCGATGGAAGCGCCGCGGCCGCCGTATTCCGTTGGCCAGCCGACACAGGTCCAGCCGCCAGCGGCCAGGTGCTGCTCCCAGCGTTTGCGCTCGGCGGGGAACATATGCTCGTCGCCGGGGCCGCCGCGGAATTTCAGCTGGGCAAATTCGCCGGTGAGGTTATCGCGTAGCCAGCCGGCGATCTCTTCACGGAAGGCTTCGTCGGCAGCGCTGAAGGTCAGTTTCATGTTGGTTTCCTCAATCCAGCAGCAGGCCGGCAATCAGCTCGCGCTGCGCATCGCCGTTGCCCAGGTAGAGTTCGCTGGCCTTGGCCCGTTTGAAATACAGGTGCACGTCATATTCCCAGGTAAAACCCACGCCGCCATGCAACTGGATGGCGCTGCCGGCGTTGAAGAACAGGGTGTCGGAGCAGTAGGCCTTGGCCATGGCGGCGGCTTCGGGCAGCTCTGCAGCCAGCGCCGGGTCACCGTCAGCGCTCAGGGCTTCCTGGGCGACGCAGGCGGCGTAGTACACCGCCGAGCGCGCCACTTCGCACTTGAGCTGCATGTCTGCAGCCTTGTGCTTGAGCGCCTGGAAACTGGCGATGGGGCGGCCGAACTGCACCCGCTCCTGCATGTAGGCCACGCTCATGTCCAGGGTCTTCTGGGCGGCGCCCATCTGCTCGGCGGCCAGTGCCACCTTGGCCAGATCGATCAGCGTGCACAGTGCCGCGCCGCCCTGCCCGGCCTCGCCGAGCAGGGCGCTGCCCGGCACCTGCACGCGGCTGAGTTGCAGCGCGGCCTGGCGGCGGGTCTGATCCATGGTGGGCAGCCACTGGCGCTGTATGCCCGGCGTGGAGGCCGGTACCGCGAACAGGGAGATGCCGTCGGTGCCGCTGGTGCCCGGCTGGCGGGCGGCGATGATCAGCAGGTCGGCGGTATGCCCGTCGATGACGTAGCGCAGCTCGCCGTCCAGCTCGAAGCCGTCGGCGCCGGGCCGCCAGGTGGCGGTCACCGCGTTGCAGTCCCATTGCCCGCCGTGGTGCGCCGCCTGCGGGCCGGTCCAGGCCAGGGTCGCGGTCAGGCTGCCATCGACGATGGCTGGCAGGTATTGCTGCTTCTGCTCGTCGTTGCCCGCCACCAGCAAACTGCTGACACCCAGGCAGACGGTGCTGAAGAAGGGCGAGCACAGGAGTACCCGGCCCATCTGTTCCAGCACCGCGCAGAGTTCGACATAGCCCAGGCCCATGCCGCCGTACTGCTCCGGCACGCTGATCGCCTGGAAGCACAGTTCCTGGCAGATGCGTTGCCAGAGTTCCGGGTCAAATCCCGCTTCGGTGGCCATGGCCTGGCGCACCGCGGCCGGGGTGGACACGTCCTCCAGGAAGGCCCGGGCGGTGTCGCGGATCATCTGCTGCTCTTCGGTGAAACGGAATTCCATGGCGATTCCTCCGAATCAGGCGCCGTATACCGGCTGCGCTGGAATCTCGGCCGCCAGCAGGGCCTGCATGGCCTCGCCCACTTCGGCGGGCAGCCAGCGGGCGCCCTTGTCCACGCCCTGGGTAGTACGCCAGCCATCGGCGATGGAGATCTTGCCGCCTTCGGATTCGAATACCCGACCGGTGATGTGGGCCGCCTCGGCGCTGGCCAGCCAGGCCAGCAGCGAGCTGACGTTTTCCGGGGCCCAGTAGTCGAAGCTGCCGTCGTCCGGTTTGGCCATGCGGGTCGCCATGGATTCGACCGCGGTGGTCATACCGGTGCGGGCCGCCGGGGCCACGGCGTTGGCGGTGATACCGTAGCGGCGCAGCTCGGCGGCCTGGTTGAGGGTCAGCGCGGCGATGCCGGCCTTGGCGGCGGCGTAGTTGGACTGGCCGATGGAACCCTGCAGGCCGGCGCCGGAGGTGGTATTGATGATGCGCGCATCGACCCTGTTGCCGGCCTTGGCCTGGTCGCGCCAATAGTGCACGGCGTGGGAGCTGATGCAGAAATGGCCCTTGAGATGCACGGCCATGATGGTGTCCCATTCGGCCTCGGTCATGGAGGCGAACATGCGGTCGCGGTTGACCCCGGCGTTGTTGACCACCACATGCAGGTCGCCGTAGGTCTCGATGGCCTGCTTGACCGCATTCTCGCTGTCGGCGTAGTGGGTGATATCGGAGGTGTTGACCACTGCCCGCCCGCCCGCTGCAACGATCTCGTCCACCACCTTCTGGGCGGCGTCACGGTTGATGTCGTTGACCAGTACGCAGGCACCTTCACTGGCAAACACCCGTGCATGGGCCGCACCCAGTCCGCCACCGGCGCCGGTGATGATGACTACTCTGTCGTTAAGAATTCCCATCTCTGTTCCCCTGTTCGTGTGCCGACGCCGCCCAGCGGCGCTGTCAGGCGTGGGGAATGATTGTTGCCAGCGGCCCCTTTGCAATCATCGTCCATAGAGACTAAAGGGCCGAGTTGACGGGTGCGCACCGCGCACGCGGGGCTAGCGCTCCGGCCTGAACCGCTGTTCCGGCTGGATGATTACCGGCGTTGGACGTTGCTCCAGGTGGGCGATATCGCCCAGCCCGAGGGAGACAATGCTGTTGAGCATGACCCTGACCAGCTCGGCCTGGCGCTTGATGCCGGTCTTGGCGAAGATCGAGCGCAGATGCGCGCGGGCGGTGTTGCGGGTGATACCGAGCTTCTCGGCGGTTTCCTCCAGCGACAGGCCGTTGGCCAGCTCCAGCGCCAGGGTGGTTTCGGCCGGGGTGAAGGCGAACAGCTCCTGGGCCACCTTGCTGCTCATTTGCACGTCGCCCACCGCATCACGCACATAGACCATGACCACCGGCTGGCCGCGCCCTTCCATCCATCCGGAGCTGCGGATGGGCTCGATGACTACGCCCAGGCTCACCTGGCCGGATGGCCGAGCCACGGATATCGCGCCGGAGACCGCCTGCGCGGTACGCAGGTCCCTGGATTCGGCGGCATAGCGGATGAACCGGTACAGCTCGCGGTTATCACTGGGGTAGCTGGCCTCCAACCGCGAGCCGACCAGCTTCAGCCCGTCGGCTTGGGCCAGCAGGCTCCGCGCCACCGCATTGAGTTGCAGCACGTTGCCCGCCTCGTCCAGAACCAGGCTGGCAATTGACAACCGATTGACCGCCTCGGAGTAGAGATTGCCCATGGACTCGCGCCGTTCCAGCAGGTCATGGAAGTCCAGGCTGCTGCGCAGATGCGGCAGCAACCGCGCGCACAGCGCCCGGTCCTCCTCGGCAAAGGCAGGCTGGCCATGGCCTCGGGAAATGCGCAGGCCGATGATCCCCGACTGGGTGCTCAGATCCGCGCCCATGACATGGTAGGCGTCACTGGGCCGGGCGTATTCCCGGTAGTAGCGACTGCTTTCCCATTCGGCCCTGCTCATCAGGTCTTCGATGCAGAACACCCGGTCCACCGGCAGCCGCGCCAACGGTGTATCCCCGGGGAAATACTTGAACAGCGCTACCCGGCCTTCCACCTGATGACTGCCGGCCACCAGCATCAGCGCCACGTCCTCCGCCTCGGAGATATGCAGGATGAGCGATACGAAGTTGGCCGCGAACAGGCCGCGCAGCTCTTCCAGGGCATCATGCAGATGCTCGGTATGCAGTGCGCCCGAGTAGATCTTGCCGACGATGCGGTCATACTCGTCCAGCGATAACCGGGAGGAACGAGTTGCTTCAGTATTCACCGACATCAGAGCCCCCTTGCGATGCTGCACGCGCCCTGCGCAGCTCAGCTGCCCCCTAGCCTGGGGGCAGTCGAGCCGCCACGGTGCTGCTACAGCCGCTCGATAATGGTCACGTTGGCCTGCCCGCCGCCTTCACACATGGTCTGCAGGCCGTAGCGGCCGCCGCTGCGCTCGAGCTCATGCAGCAGGCTGGTCATCAGCCGCGCGCCGGTGGCACCGAGGGGGTGACCGAGAGCGATAGCGCCGCCATTGACGTTGGTTTTCGCGGGGTCGTAGTCCAGCTCTTTCTGCCAGGCCATGACCACCGAGGCGAAGGCTTCGTTGATCTCCACCAGGTCGATATCGGCCATCTGCATGCCGGCCCGTTGCAACGCCTTGCGGGTCGCGGCGATGGGCGCGGTCAGGTGCCAGATCGGGTCGTCGCCCATCACCGTCAGGTTATGCACCCGCGCCCGCGGGGTCAGGTTGTAGCGTTTCAGCGCCGCTTCCGAGACCACCAGCATGGCGGCCGAGGCGTCGCAGGTCTGGCTGGATACCGCGGCGGTGATATCCGGGAACTGCGGATCGACCGGCTCCAGCGACGCCATCTTCTCCAGGGTGGTCTCCCGGGGCGTTTCATCCACGGCCAGGCCGTTCAGGGCCACGATTTCCCGCTCGAAGCGCCCTTCGGCGATGGCCTGCAATGCACGGCGGTGGCTTTCCAGGGCGAAGGCTTCCATCTCGGCCCGGCTGATCTGCCAGTGGCTGGCGATACGCTGGGCGGAATAGAACTGGTTGACCGGCTGGCCGCCAAAACGCGCCTGCCAGCCCTGGCTACCGGAAAACGGGTCGGGAAAGCCTAGCGGCTGGCCGGCCAGCATGGCCGAGGAAATCGGAATCTGGGTCATGGTCTGCACGCCGCCCACCGCCACCACATCCTGGGTGCCGCTCATCACCGCCTGGGCGGCGAAGTGCAGCGCCTGCTGGGACGAGCCGCACTGGCGGTCCACGGTGGTGCCGGGCACGTTCAGCGGCAGGCCCGCAGCCAGCCAGCTGGTGCGGGCAATGTCCCCCGCCTGGGAGCCGATGGTATCCACGCAGCCGAAGATGACGTCGTCATACTCGTCGGCGGGAATGGCGTTGCGCTCGACCAGCGCCTTGAGCACATGGGCGCCCAGGTCGATGGCATGCACATTGGCCAGGCTGCCCTTGCGCCGGCCGGTGGGGCTGCGCAGGGCGTCAACGATATAGGCTTGGGCCATGATTCACTCCCCGAAGGTGAATTGCGGGCCGATAGGGGCATCGGCCGCGAGGATGGCATTGGCCACCCGGGATTTATGGAAAGCGCGATCGCCCCAGGACGAATCCAGTGCCCAGGCGCGTTTCATGAACATCTGCAGGTCGACTTCCCAGGTGTAACCCATGGCGCCATGTACCTGGATGCCGTGGCGACCGGCCAGCCAGGCCGCTTCGCAGCAGGTCAGCTTGGCGTGGGAGACGTGCAGGTCGGCATTGGCCTCGTTGTGCGCCAGCGCATGGGCGGCGCGATACAACACCGGCTTGGCAAACTCGATCTTGCCCGCCACATCAGCCAGGTGGTGCTTGACCGCCTGGAAGCTGCCGATCGGCTTGCCGAACTGCTTGCGCTGAACCACGTAGTCCACCGACAGGTCGAGCATGCGCTGGGCCAGGCCCAGGCTCTGGCCGGCTACCGCCAGCGCGCCGCGGTTGAGGGTTTCGGCCCAGACCCCGTGGCCCTGCTCGGCGCCCAGCACCAGACTGTCGGCGCTGGGGTTGAAGTTAACCCGGCTCAGCCGCCGCGAGCTGTCGATGCTCGGGTTGCGTTCGTAGCCGATGGCGTCACGGCGCAGGCCGTGCACTTCGCCCTGGTGCTCCAGCAGTACCACATCCGCCAGGTGCACATCGGCGATCAGCGGGTTGACGCTGTGCCCCACCGCAATGCGGACGCTGCCCTCGGCGATGCGCCCAAGCATTTCGTCCCGGCGCGGCGTGCCTTCGGGCAGTGCCCGGAGCAGGCCGGTGGCAACATAGGCGGTGTCGGCCATGGAGTCCGCGATGGCGTAGTAGCCCAGCTCCTGGGTCAGCAGCGACCAGGCGATATCATCCATGCCCAGGCCGCCTTGTTCTTCGGGTACCGACAGCGCGGTCAGGCCCTGCTCGGCCATCTTGCGGCGCAGCTCCGGCGAGCGTCCGTCATTGGTATCCCAGATGTCGCGCAGCATTTCCGGCGGCGCCTCGGTCATCAGGAAGCGGCTGATCGCTTCGCGAAAGGCCAATTGGTCTTCGGTAAAGGTAAAGTCCATGTCGGCTTCCTCAGGCTTTCGGCAGACCGAGCATGCGCTCGGCAATGATGTTGCGCTGGATTTCATTGGTCCCGGCGTAGATCGGGCCGGCCTGGGCAAACAGGAAGCCCTCCAGCCAGCTGCCGTGGTCCACCGCTTCCGGCGCCTGGCCGGTCAGCTCGCCGTAGGGGCCGAGGATGCGCATGGCGGTTTCGTGCATCTTCAGGTCGAGTTCCGACCAGATCACTTTGTTGATACTGGCCTCGGCGCCGATCTTGGCACCCTTCTCGACCAGGCCGACGGTATGGTAGGCGGCGTGGGCGTAGGCTTCGGCGCCCATCCAGCTCTCAATGACCGCATCGCGCACCCCGGGATCGCGCTCGGCGACCTGCGGGTTGGCCTTGTACAGGTCGACCAGGCGCCGGGCGGTCTGCTGGAAGCGCGCCGGTGAACGCAGCAGCAGGCCGCGCTCGAACCCGGCGGTGGCCATCGCCACATGCCAGCCCTGGCCTTCGGCACCCAGCAGGTTACCGACCGGCACCCGCACGTCGTCGAAGAACACTTCGGCAAAGGCGTCCTTGCCGTTCAGTGCCTTGATCGGGCGGATGGTCACGCCGGGGCTGTCCAGCGGTACCAGCAGGTAGCTCAGGCCATGGTGGCGGCTGCTCTGCGGGTCGGTGCGGAACAGGCCGAAGATCCAGTCGGCGAAGGTCGCCCGGGTGGACCAGGTCTTCTGGCCGTTGATCACGAATTCATCGCCATCGCGCAGCGCCTTGCTGCGGATCGCTGCCATGTCGGAGCCGGCATTGGGCTCGGACCAGCCCTGGGCCCACATGTCCTCGCTGGAGGCAATGCGCGGCAGGAAGTGGCGCTTCTGCTCCTCGGTGCCGAATTCCATGAGGGTCGGCCCCAGCAGCAGCTGGCCGTTCTGGTTGACCCGCATCGGCGCGCCGGCGGCGTAGTATTCCTCTTCGAAGATCAGCCACTCGATCAGGTCGCAGCCACGGCCTCCCAGGTGTTCCGGCCACATGACCATGGACAGGCGGCTGTCATACAGCTTGCCTTCCCAGGCCCGGTGTTCCTCGAAGCCCTCGCGGGTGTCATAGCTGGCCAGCGGCTTGTTCGGCACATTGGCCTTGAGCCAGGCGCGCACTTCGGCGCGAAAGGCTTGTTGTTTGGCGGTATAGGTCAGTTGCATGGCAGGTTCTCAGAAGCTGGCGTCGCGCTTTTCAACGAACGCGCGGCGAGTCTCGGCGGAGTCCGGCATGGTGTAGGCTTCCAGCGTGAAGCCCTGCTCCCAGCGGTACTTGTCTTCCAGGTTGCCGTCTTCGATACCGTTGAGGGCTTCCTTGGCGATGCGGATCATCGCCGGGCTCTTGGCAGCGATCTTCGCCGCCACGTCACGGGCCGTGGCCGCCAGCTCATCGCGCTCCACCAGCCGTTCGATGAAGCCGTACTGCATGGCGTCCGGGGCGGACACGGTCTCGCCGGTGAAGTACATGTAGCGCACCTTCTGCACCGGGAACAGCCGCTGCAGGTGCGCCCCGCCGCCCATGGCGCCACGGTCCACCTCGGGCACGGCAAAGGTCGCGCAGCGCGAGGCGATGAGGATGTCCGCCGCACCGGCCATGCCGATGCCGCCGCCCAGCACGAAACCGTGCACCGCGACGATCACCGGCACCGCGCAGCGGTGGATGGCCTTAAAAGTGGCGTAGTTGCCGGCGTTGACCCGCACGATGCGCTCGGGATGGGCGTCCAGTTCCTTGATGTCCACACCGGCGCAGAAGCCGCGCCCTTCCGAGCGCAGGATCAGCACACGCACTTCGGGGTTGGCACCCAGCGCATCAATCTGCGCCGCCAGGGCCAGCCACTCGTTGCTGTCCAGAGCATTGACCGGCGGCTTGTTGATCACCAGCTCGGCAATGCCCTGATTGATTTCCACGTTGAATGCGGGGTTCATGCCTGGACTCTCTCTGTCGGGTCGGCGGCCACTGCCGCCGGGGTGGAATGCATGCGTTGAAACAGGCGCTGCAGGCAGGCCTCGGCCTCGCTGGCGATCTCCTGGATGATCTCCTCGCAGCTCTGCAATTCATTGATCGCCGCGGCGACCTGGCCACTGGGCAGAATTCCCTCATCGGGAAAACCCTCGACCATCGACCGCTGCAGCAGCACCGGCTGGTTGGCCGCCATGACCACCTGGGACATGGCGCCCGGGTCGTCCTTGATGGCGGTAAAGAAGGTGCGGATCATGTGGCCGGTGGTCATGCCGGTCTGGGCTTTCCACTTGCGCGCACTGTTCAGTGCAATCCACAGCCGGCCGATCGGGCCAGCCGCTTCGAGTTTGTTGATGAAGGGATTTTCCACCATCCGGTGGCGCATGCCGTCCACCGCCAGGGTGACGCGGATCTGCTGCGTATCCCGGGTTGCCAGATAGCGTTGCAGCGTGGCCTTCGGCGTGGGTGAGTCGCTGCTCATCATGAACCGGGTGCCCATGGCGATGCCCTCGGCACCGGCGGCCAGCGCCGACGCCAGCCCGCGACCGGTGGAGAAGCCGCCGGCGGCAATCACCGGCACATCCACCGCCGCCAGGACCTGGGGCAGCAGGATGGTGGTGGGCACGCCGCCGGTATGGCCGCCGCCCTCACCGCCCTGGATGGTGATCATGTCGGCACCCAGCTCCACTGCCTTGAGCGCATGCTTGAGCGCACCCACGGTGGGGATGCACAGCACACCGGCCTCCTTGAAGCGGCGGATAGTGTGCTGGTCCGGCCCGCGACCATAGCTCACCGCCCGCAGCCGATACTGGATGGCCAGATCGACGCACTGGGCAGCATTGTCCTGGAACATGTGGAAGTTGAGGCCAAAGTTGCTGCCACCGGTGGCGGCAATCACCTTCTGGATCTCCGCTTCCAGCTGGTCGGCGGCAATGGTGGCGCCGGCGAGGAAACCGAAGCCCCCCGCGCGGGTAGTGGCGATCACCAGGTTGGCGTCGGACACCCAGCCCATGGCCGTCTGCACTATGGGATACCGGCAACCCAGCGCGTCGGTCAGCCGCGTTTGCAGGGCCCGCATCAGCCTTGCTCCCGCTCGGCCTGGGCCTTGTTGGCAGCGGCCATAGCCTTACCGTCGAAGCCGCCGAGCTTGTCGCCGGAAATCTGCTCGTTGTGCACGTGGGCAAAATGATGCCAGGCGAACACCGCCTCCATCCCGGTACGCTTGCCCTGCAGGTCCTCGATATGGTTGACCGCCTGCTTGGTCAGCGCCAGGCCCATGCGTGGCTGCTTGGCGATACGCTGGGCGATCTCCAGGGTCGCGCTTTCCAGCTCCTCGCGCGGCACCAACCGGTTGACCATGCCCAGCTCGTAGGCCCGGGCCGCCGGCATACGGTCGCCCAGCATGAGGAATTCCTTGGCGATACGCGGGTGCATCTCGAAGGCGTGGGCGAAGTACTCCACGCCGGGGATGCCCATGCGCACCACCGGGTCCTGGAAAAAGGCGTCGTCGCTGGCGACAATCAGGTCGCAGACCCAGGCCAGCATCAGCCCACCGGCGATGCAGCCACCCTGGACCATGGCGATGGTCGGCTTGGGCATCTCGCGCCAGCGCCGACACATGTTCAGGTAGACCTCCTGCTCGCGCACATAGAGGAACTCGCCACCGGGCTTGTTGGTGTGGTCCCACCACAGGTGCTTGTGCTCGAAGGACTTGGTTACATCCCGCCCGGGCGTACCGATATCGTGCCCGGCGGAAAAGTGCTTGCCGGTCGAACACAACACGATGACCTTGACCTCATCATCGTTGATCGCGCGGCGAAAACAGTCGTCCAGCGCGTAGGTCATCTGCGAGTTCTGTACGTTGTTGTACTGCGGGCGGCTCATGGTCACGATCGCCACGCCGTCCGCTACCCGATAGGACACCGGTTCCTCGGTCTCGTAGACCGCGGTGTCCTCACGCTCGACGAATTCGCTCATCCGCGCACCTCCTCCGCCGTACGGATACCGGCCGGATTGCCCTTGAGCTGGCGGGCCCGCAGGTTATGCGGATCCAGCCGGGCGATGCTCGCCAGTTGTTCGGCGGTCGGATGCGGGGTCTCGCCCAGGTTGTCGACCTTGAGCAGCGGGAAGCCGGTACGCTCCTGCACTAACGCAAAGTCCACCCCGGGGTGCAGCGACAGTACCCGCGCCGCGTGATCCGGGCCATTGAAGTCCATGACGCACAGGTCGGTGATCACCCGGCCAATACCCATCAGGTCGTTACGCATGCCTGGCTGCCAGCGCTCGGGGTTGAAGCCGACGCCGGAGACCATGTCTACCTCGCCTTCGACGAACACCCGCTTGCTGTGGTTGGGGATGTAGAAGGAGTTGAGGTGGTTGATGCTGTTCCCCGGCAGGCCGCGCACACCGAGCATGGCCACCTTGGGCTTGGCGTAGTCGCCGATCACCGACAGGTTGGTCTGCGCCCAGCGGTCGACTTGGGTCGGTCCGACCATGGCATGGCGGCGGCCGTGCCAGACGCAGTCGAATACCCGCTCGAAGGGCAGGTAGCCGGAGTACTTGGGCACATAGTCGCCACGCGGGCCGACCGGAATCGGCTCCTCGACCAGGAAGGCCTCGCTGTCGGTCATCAGCAGCTCGGGGCTGTGGCTGACCTTGGCCAGGCTGGCGCCCAGCCGGGGAATGATGCCCAGGCCCGAGGCCAGCAATTCACCGTTGTCGCGCCAGGCTTCCGAGGCAGCAACGATCATCAGTTCAGCCAGGCTGAAAGTATTGGAACTCATGGTCTCACTCCTCAGAACGTCGGCAGGGGCAGGCTGGCCATGCGCTCGGCACCGCCGTTGCGCTCGCAGTAGTCGGCTTCGCTGCAATTGACATAGGTATCCAGGTAGCGCTGCCAGCCGTTGTCTTCGCCGGCGCTGTCGCTGTAGTCCTTCAGGTGCTGCATGTCCCAGCCATAGGCGGGGCCGCAGGCGGTGGGGTGCGCGCCCAGTGGGGCTTCCACCACGCCGGTGACCATCGAGCGCTCGAAGGTGCTGAAGCGGGCGGTCGCCGCGTCCAGTTCCAGGCGCTCGACCACTTCTTCGGCGGACACGAAGCACTGCTTGGAAGCGCGGGCGACGTGGTGGTCGAAATACACGTCGTTGCCGGTAATCAGGGTGTTGCCCAGGCGATCCGCCTTGTTCACGTGGACGAAGGCCACGTCCAGTTCCAGCGCCGGCATGGCCAACAGCACTTCGCCGTCGGCATAGGGCGAGGTGATGAGTTTCAGCTCTGGGTTATGGGTCAGCACATCGGTGGCCAAGCCGGCACGGGCAGGCAGGAACGGCAGGCGCATGGCTGCAGCCTTCAAGCCCCACTGGAACAGACCTTCATCCAGCTCCATGACATCCAGGGTGCCGGCTTCCCGGGCCTTGCGGAAATAGGGCTCCAGCGGAATGGCGTCCATGGTGGCGAAGCCGAAGATCAACTTCTTGACCTTGCCAGCCGCGCAGAGCATGCCGACTTCCGGGCCGCCGTAGGCCACCACGGTCAGGTCCTTCACATCATTGCGCAGGATCTCACGCACGATCGCCATCGGCTTGCGCCGCGGGCCCCAGCCACCGAAACCGATGGTCATGCCATCGCGTAATTGTCCTACTACATCCGCAGCAGTCATCTGCTTGTTCATTATTGCTCCTCCTGCCGGCCGGCATTGAAGTCATGTCCCCAGATGCTGACCTTGGTGAATTCGAAAGCGGTGTGCTGGTTCCAATCGACCTGCAGCCCGCCGCAGCCGTACTCGAGATCGAAGCCGGACGGGGTTTTCATGTAGAACGAGGTCATCTTGTCGTTGAGGTGCTGCCCCAGGGTGGCGGACAGCGGTACGCCATGGGCTTGGCGCCGGTCGTGGGCGCGGCCGACTTCGGTCATGGAGTCAACCTCGACCATCACATGCACGCACTTGCTTGGCACGTCGTATTCGGCGATGGCCAGGCTGTGGTGCCGGGCGTTGCCGCAATGCAGGAAGTGGATGCGTGTCGCGGGCGCGTCGGGGGCCGGGCGGAAATTGAAGATGTCGGAGATTTCGAAGCCCAGCACGTTCTGGTAGAAGGCGGCGCACTCATCGAAATTCGGCGTCGGCAGGACGGTGTGACCCAGCCCCATGTCGCCGGTCAGAAAGCGCGGTACGCCCTGGGGGGAAACGAAGGGCTGACAGTCGGAGCGGTAGCCCCAGGTCAGCTCGTGCCGGTTGCCGGCCGGGTCCTGCAGCAGCGCGGCTTCGTTGACCTGACGCTGGGCGCAGAAAGCAGCGTCGGCCAGTTCATAGGCGACCGCGCTGGCATCCAGCCGAGCCAGCATGGCGTCGAAGGCGGTCTTGCTGCCCAGCTCCCAGCCGGAGGCCAGGTAGCGCGACTCGGCGCCTTCGACAATCAGCATGCGGAACGGACGATCGTCCATCTTGATATACAATCCGCCGCCGGCGGCCGGGCTGGTCATCATGCCCAGCACGTTTTCGGCATAGTGTTGCCACTTCTGCACATCACCAATCTGCGCGACAAAATAGCTCAGCGCTCGAATCTCACTCATGCCGCCACTCCTCATTCAGGGTCTTGAAGCATGGGTGGATTGTTGCCCTTGGGCGGCGGCGCATTCATCGTCCATTGAGACTAACGTTATGGGCTGCGGTGGGCGGGCATGTTGCGGTGAGTGTGTGCAAGGCCGTGCTGGGGTGCCCCTGCCACGACCGTTTGATGCCAGGGATGGCATCAACGAGCCCCCATGGATGGGTTCACGGCGTGTCGTGGCAGGGGCATACCAACGCAGAGGCCTGCACAGATCGCCAGCCACCCCTACCAAGACAAGCAAAAAAAAATCGCCCATGGCACAAACCGGTGGGCGATAAAGGAACCGACCCTGGACCCAGGCCGGGCAGCACAACAAACGCTTACATGTAGAGGATGACCAGGTCGTTGATCACCGCCGGGCGCTCCTGACCTACCACGTGGATGTTGCATTCCAGCACCATCTGGGTACCTCGCGGCAGTACCTCTACCGATTTGACCCGGGTGCGCGAGTGCACCAGCGAGCCGGCCGGTACGGGGCTGGGGAAGCGCAGGCGTTCGGAGCCGTAGTTCACCATGTTGGTGAAACCGGTCACCTCGAAGCTCAGCGGCACCTGCATGCGAGACATCAGCACCTGCACCAGGGCGCCATGGGCGATGGTGCCGCCGAAGGGGCTCTCCTTGCGGGCCCGCTCGGGATCGGTATGGATCCAGTAGCTGTCACCGGAGAGCTCGGCAAACTGGTTGATCAACTCCTGGTCCACCAGCACCTGGTTGCTCCAGTCGCTGAACTCGCCGGTGACCAGGGATTTCAGCGTCTCGATGTCCTTGACGTCGATCTTGCGCTTGGGCGGGCCGGACTCGGCCGCCGGTGCCTCGGGCGCCCTGACGACTTCGTCGCGCTCCTCCAGCGGCACGTCGGCGCCGGTATAGCGCAGCAGCACAGCGCCGTCGGCATTGACGGTGGCGCGCACCGGCTTGAGGCGCATGCCAACCTTGATCTGCCCGGGGTCGAGCCCGATCAGGGTAGTGTTCATGCGTACGCCTTCGTCGAGTTCGACCACCGCCAGTATCTGTGGCTCGGCACTGGCAAACTCGGGCAGGGTCGGTACCCGGGCCACGGTGTAGGTGTAGAGCGTGCCGGCGCCCGACACCTGCTTCCAGCTCAGGTCGTGGGACAGGCAGCTGCTGCAGTGGCGCCGCGGATAGAAGATCCAGTGCTGGCAGGCGTTGCACTGCTGCAACAGGATCTTGCCTTCTTTCAAGCCATCCCAGAAGGGTGCGGAAATTGCCGTTGGCAGCGGCATAGGTTTGTTGCTCATGCTCAAGCCCCCTGAAGAATCAATGCGCCCTGCTCGCTCATGACACCGCCGGTGCCCGAGACGAATACCTGATCACAGACCTTGAGCTGGCGATCACCGGCCTTGCCGGCTACCTGCTGGTAGGCCTCGACCACCTGGGAGAACCCGCCCGCCGACCCGGCCTGGCCGAAGCTCAGCTGCCCACCGTGGGTGTTCATCGGGAAGTTGCCCTTGTAGGTCAGGTCGTTGTCCAGGATGAAACGCATGCCCTCACCCTTGGCGCAGAACCCGGCATCCTCCAGGCTGAGCAGTACGGTAATGGTGTAGCAGTCGTAGATCTGCGCCGCGTGCATGTCGGCGGGCTTGAGCCCGGCCATGGCGAAGGCGCTGCGGGCAGCCGGACCGACCGGGGTTTCGGTCATGTCGGGCGAATAGCTGGGTGATTTGTAGCCCAGGCGTTCACCGAAGCCGGTGATATAGGCCGGACGCCCCTTGCTGCGGGCGGCCAGCTCCCTGGACGCGACGATCACCGCGGCGCCACCGGCGACCGGCATGACGATTTCAAGAATGTGCAGCGGATCAGCAACCAGCTTGCTACCCAGCACATCCTCGATGGTCAGTGGCTGCCCACGGAAGATCGCATCCGGGTGGGCCTGGGCATTGAAGCGCTGGTCCACGGCGATCTTGGCCATGGCGCGCTGGTCGTAGCCGTACTGCGCGGCGTAGCGCTGGGCGATCATGGCGTAGCCGGTGTTCTGGCCCATGTGGCCGTAGGGCAGGTCGAATTCGGCTTCCGGCGCACCGTATTGGGTGCTGTGGCCACCGAAACGCATGGCCCGGGCCATGGCCGACGGATCATCGTCCGGGCCGAAGGGTGCCATGCGCTGCGGGATCACGCAGAGCACGGCCTGGCAGATGCCCAGCTCGATGGCAGCGGCGGCGCGCCAGATCATGCCCACGGCGGTGGTGCCGCCCAGGTCCACGACCTCGGCGAAATTCAGTGCGATGCCCAGATATTCCGCGGCCATTGCCGGCACGAAACTGGAGGCCTCATGAAAATGCGGACCATTGATACACAGTCCGTCGATATCGCTGGCCTTGAGGCCGGCGTCGGCCAGGGCCTGCGCGGCCAGGTCCGCTACCTGCTCCAGGTGGAACATCTGCGGTGCGGTGGAATATTTTTCCGGCTTGTATTGCGCGGCGCCAACAATGGCGGCCGTTCCTTTCAAACCCATGACTGTCCCCTCATCGGCTGCGGGCGACCGGGAAAACGTCACCCTCTGCCCGGATTGTTGCGTCCCCTGCCCGGCGGCTCATCGTCCGTTAAGCCTACCTGGGGAGATTTTGTCGACCCCGATATAGCAAAAGGCCGGCCCCTTGCGGGAGCCGGCCTCTGTGCTTGCCGAGACGGTCCGGGATCAGCGGCCGAGGGCGCGCAGCCGGTCCGGGGTGAACTGGCTCGGATCCATTTCGCCCTTGTTCAGGATGGCCGCCCGCTCACGCTCGTTGAACAGCGTATAGCCGATATAGCTGCCACTGTTGAGGTCGTGGAAGAAGGAGGAGCCAGCCTGCCAGGCGCTGGTGTCCGGATGGTAGTAATAGTTGATGATCGCGTGCTTCCACAACTCCCCGCGGCTGTCGTAGTTGTCCGCCAGCACTGCGTGCCAGGTGTCCTCGTCGATGAACAGGCGGCGCTTGCCATACAGGTGCCGGCTGCCTTCCTTGACGTTGGCCTCGATCACCCAGACCCGCCGCAGCTCGTAACGCAGGAACTCGGGGTTGGGATGGTTGACGGTCAACAGGTCCGCGTAGCTGATGTCCTTGCTGTGCACCTTGTAGGCGTTGGCCGGAATGATGACCTCCTGCTTGCCCACCAGGGTCCAGTCGTAGCGATCCGGCGCACCGTTGAACAGGCGGTCCTCATCGATGGTCATCAAGCCGTTACTGCCGCCCAGCGGTTGGTCGTAGCCATAGCCTGGGGCCAGGCGTACCCGCCGCGTCCCGGTGTTATAGGACCAGGCGGTACGCGCCGAGGTGCGGTAGTTATAGGGCTCATGGTTCATCGAGAAGTTGCCGCGCTCACGCAGTGGCAGCAGTACCTCGGTGGTGCAGTAGGCCGAGACGCCGTCATCGGTATGCGGACGCAGGCTCGGATCCGGATCCATGGGCGGCGCCAGGCAGCGACCATGGGAACGGCCCCAACCAATGCTGCCACTGGCAGTTACCGATGCGATATCGCGAATCTCATCCTGGGTCCAGGCGCGGAACGGCAGTTGATGGTTCCAGAGCACTTCCATGGCGCTCTTCGGAATCGGGAAGGGAATGTAGCCCAGGCCGGTGTAACCGAAGCCATCATCGACGATCTCGGCATTTTCCGCGTTCCACCGGGCGCGCTCGCACGCCACCTCGGGGTAGGCAAATTCGCGCCGACCTTCATAGACGTTGATCTTGTAGGTGTCGGGATAACGCTTGAACATCGCCTGCTGGCCTTCAGTCAGCTTGTCGGCATGCTCGGCCACGTTGGCGGCAGTGATGACCAGGATCGGTTGGTCATCGGCAAAGGGGTCGACCGGATGGGCGCCGCTGTGCGGCGGCGCATCCCAGCCGGGCACCTTGCCCACATGGGTGCCCTTGAACTCGGGGATGCTGCCATCGGCGTTGGCGGCACGTTCAGCGCCGATACAGGTCAGGTCCTGGCCCAGGCGCGCTGCCTCCTCCGGGGATACGGCAGCAGTGGCCAGCCCAGCAAGACTCATGCTGATGGCGGCGGCCAGGGAAACTACTACACCATGTCTACTCATTATTCTTCTCCACAGGTATACGCAATCCATTATTACCCTGCCGGTTAGCGCCTCATCGTCTGATCAGACTAAGCCGGCGGATACAGGGAAAGTCGCTTGGCTATTCATTGTCAGAACGAGTACTTGGCCGAAAGGGTCAGGTAATCGCGGTCAGCCAGCATCCGGTTGCGGCCGGGATCTGCCGAGTACAGGTACGCCGTGTAGGTGGTGTTCAGCTCCAGGTTGCCGAGGTACTTGAAGGTCGCGCCGACCGACATGCGCTTGTCTCCCGCACCGGCCGAGATCGCACCCTTCATCGGGGTGTTGCCTTCCACCACGTGGGCCCAGTTGACCGGCACGTTCAGGTCCCAGCCCGAGAAGATGCCGGGGTAGGACAGTACCGCCTGCAGGGTGTAGGCCGTGGAGGTCTTGGTCTGCCAGGAGGTGTCGGTCTTGAAGGTGAAGTCGTCGTTGTCGCCGATCTTGTCTACGTCGTCGGCCCGCACGTGCACCACTTCGCCCATCAGCGTGGTCGACTTGGCCCAGGGCATATCGCCGAGTGCACGAATGAAGCTCAGCTGCATCTGTTGGCCGGAACCGGTGGTGGTTCCGGCATTATTCGCCAGCATGACTGGCGCACCGGTACGGTATGACCACTCGCCACCCACCTGGGTATCCCCCATGCTGGTTGAGAAGCTCATGCCGGTAAGCTTGATATCCTCGACATAGTTGATCTCATAACTCTGGAAATCCGGGGCGATGGTGACACCGGCCGGGTTGCGGTCGTGGTACCGCACATGGAAGAAGCCCAGCTCGGTGGACAACGTGGGCCGGTACATGGCGCGAATACCATACTGGCCGCTGTCACGGGGGTCATTGGTACCGGCGTAAGCCGCATTGAACCCCGGCCCCAGAATCATGAACTGGCGCCCTGGCCCGGTCACATCCGACGTGGACAGGAAGGAACCCACCGGGTTCAGCTCATTGCCCTTCCATTCGTACTGCACATAGGCGGACAGGCCAAAGTCGGGCGTCACCTCCCAGTTGGCTGACACCTGGCCAATCGGCAGCATGATGTCCTTGACCTCGATCCCCGGTTGGCCGGAGTTGACCACGTTGACCGGCCCCTGCACGCCGTTTACCCCGGGGTAGAACAGGCCTTCACCCCAGGCCACTACGTGGCGGCCAGCCTTGACGCCCAGGCGCTGCCGGGCGGGCAACTCGAAGTCGGCAAAGACGTAGGCGTCCAGGAAGCGGCTGCGGCCCCCGGAATATTTCTTGGCATCGCTGGTGAACTTGTCGTGGTCGCCGTCCTTGTTGACGGTGCCCGGCGAATCATTGTCGTTGTCACGATGGTAGACGTCGTCATAGAAGGTACTACCGCGCAGCACGGCGCCATAGTTGTCCTTGCGCAGGATCATCTCGCCCAGCGCAGTGACCCGGTGGGTCATCAGCGAATGACGGTCGAAGTTGCGGTTGCCGTCATCGGCGTTGGCCTGGCCATCCAGCAAGTCGGAGTCGGCATCTTCCATGCGGATGCCCAGACCGTAGCTGGTGGTGACCGACCAATCCAGGGTGGCACCATTGTCGAAACGGAACGTCTCGCCGGCCTGGGCGTCGTGGGCAGGGAACGCGGCGACGGCAAGCGCCAGCGAGGCAAATGCAAACCCTGTCGAACTCCGCTGCATGACCTTCTTGTTATTGTTTTGCATAACTACTCCTGGGTTCAGGTGAAACAACGTGCCTGTTTGGTTAAACGTGGATGTCTTCAGCTGCAAAAACCTGCTCCCCACTGCTGGCCAGGCCGAAGCGCCAGGCGTCGTCCTCCAGCGTGCGGGTCAGTACTCCCTCCTCCCTGAGGAAATTGATGTGGGCCAGGGTCTCGCCCATGGCCATCAACAAGTCGAAACTGCCGCGCAGCCGCGGGAACAGCACCGGGCACAGCGCCGCTACCGTCTGCGACCCAGTCTTCAGCACGGTGGTCAGCGTTTCGAGATGGGCTTCGTGGTGCTGCTGCAACTGGCCGATACGGTGATGCAGCCCCTGGAAGGGCCGCTCGTGGGCCGGCAGCACCAGCACCGCGTCGGGCAACTGGCGGAACCGGCGCAGCGACGCCAGCCAGTCGCCCAGCGGGTTGGCTTCCGGCTCGGTCACCGAGACAAAGATGCTGGAGGTAATGCGCGGCAGGATCTGATCGCCGGCGATCAGCAACTGATCGTCTTCGCTGTACAGGCAGACGTGCTCCGGGGAGTGCCCCGAGCCGATGACCACCCGCCAGCAGCGCTCGCCGATTTTCAGCAGGTCGTTTTCCCGCAGCCGCCGGAAGCTGGTGGGCGCGTGGGTGTCGTAGGCCATCTGGCTGAGCATCGGCCGGAAGCTCGCCACCTGGTCGCTATCCAGCCCGCAGCGCTGGAAGAACTGGGAGAACGCCCAGTTCGGCTCATCCCCCTTGGGTGGGGTGACGAAGAGTGCCTGGTATTCGGCGAAACTCATGTACGCCGGGCACTGGAAGCGATCCACCAGCCAACCGAGCATGCCGCTGTGGTCGTAGTGAAAATGCGTGGCAATCACCGCGAGCACCGGCGCCCCGGCAAACACCTCGGTAAATACCGCTTCCCATACCTCACGGCTCTGGGGCGTGTTCAAGCCAGTGTCGACCACCACCCAGCCATGCTCATGGCGCAGCAGGTACAGGTTGATGTGATCCAGCGCGAACGGCAGCGGCATGCGCAGCCACAACACCCCAGGCGCCACTTCGCGGGTGTGGCCCGGTTGCGGCGGGGTTTCCCAGGGGAAGCTCAGCCTGTCCCGGGTCTGCCCTTCGTGCAGCTCCAGGCCGCTCATCAGGTCTCTCCGGCGAAGGCAGGCAGCTCCAGGCGCTCCAGCACCTCGGCGCTGAACGGCACATAGGTGCCGGCCTGGTCATCCTTGACGAACAGCGGATCAGTGAACAGCGCCGGATTATAACCCTGACGCTGCAGGTCGATCTTGCGCAACTTGAAGGTGCTGGTCATGTCGGCCATGGCCGATACCCGCACGAACACCGGCAAGGCGTAATGTGGCAGACGGTCATTGGCAAAGGCAAAGAACGCCTGGGGGTCGAACTGCTGGCCCGGCTGCATCAGCACCGCAGCCATACCGGCTCGGCCTTCATGGCCCGGCACCAGCACGCCGTAGATGTTGATCAGCTCCAGCCCGGGGAAGTCGCCCAGCGCATCGGCCACTTCCAGGGTGGAGACGTTCTCGCTCTTCCAGCGGAAGGTATCGCCGATGCGGTCAACGAAGTAGCAGTAACCGTCCTCGTCGTACCGCAGCAGATCACCAGAGGCCCACCAGGCATCCCCGTCGCTGAATACGTTGCGCAGGATCTTGCTTTCGGTCGCCTCGGGCGAGGTATATCCCTCGAAACGCCCCGCTCCAATCTCCGGGTGGTTGACGATCATGCCCACCGCTTCGCCCACTTCACCGGGCTGGCAGTGGATGTAGCGCCCCTCGGCATCGCGCAGATGGGTCTGGGTGCCGGTGTCGTACTTGAGCAGGCGCAGGTTGGTCTTGTCCCAGAACGGCACCCGGCCACAGGAACCGACGCGGTTGTCGACGTTGAGCACCGCCGCGTTGGCCTCGGTGGCGCCCCAACCCTCGAAGATGTCCAGATCACCGAACCGCTCGACCCAACGGCTCCATACATCCCGGCTCAGGCCGGCGCCGAGCATGCAGCGCAGGCCATGCTCGCGGTCATTGGCCTGGGCAGGCTTGTTCAGCAGGTAGCGGCAGATTTCCCCGATGTACTGGAATACCGTGACCTGGTGCTGGCGGATCTCCGCCCAGAACTGACTGGCGCTGAACTTGCGGCGAAACACGATGGACGCACCGGCGGCCAGCGCGGTAGAGGTCACCGAGGTAGCGGCAGCGCCATGGTAGAGCGGCAGGCAGCAATAGAAGATGTCATCCGGGGTGATCTCCATGGTCACTTCCATCACATCACCGGAGGTCATCCAGCGCATGTGACTGTAGCGCGCCGCCTTGGGCAGGCCGGTAGTGCCGGAGGTGAAGATGTACAGCATGTCATCTTCAGCCTTGATGTTCGCCCGCAGCGCCGTATCGGGACGACTGCGCGAGGCATCCTGCACCTGATCATGGAACTGCCGGTCCAGGGTGGCCGGCAACTGGCCGGGATCGACCGGATTCTCACTGTCGGGTACCAGCCAGCGCGGGTAGTCGGCGGTCTGCTCGGTCTCGAGGAAACCCTCCAGGCACTCCTCGCCGATGACCACGGCCTTGGCCGAGGTGGACTGCAGCGCGTGCAGCAGCGCCCGCCCCTTGAGGTGGTAGTTGATGAAGGCCGTCACCGCACCGATCTTGGTCAGCCCGAACCAGCAGAAGAAGAAATCCGGGCGGTTCTCCAACGCCATGGCGCAGACGTCCCCCGGCTTGATGCCGCGGGCGAGAAAGGCATGGGCGTACTGGTTGGCGCGCTCGTCCACCTCGCGGTAACTGAAACGCTGCTGGCCATAGACCAGGAAGGGCCGCTCGCCGAAGCGATCCACCTGGGTTTCCAGCCGATCAGCCACGGTGTAGCGTTGTGCCGGCTTGATCCGGCTGGCGGCAGCCGAACGCAGGTCGAGCTTGGCCTGGGTCTGTTCCCGGCTGGGCAGAAGTCTGGCGGTGGGGGCTTGCTGGGCCAGGGATGTGCTCATGACAACTCCTCCAGAGAACGCGAATCAGCGACGGGGTAATCGATGTAGCCTTCCGGACCGGGGGAATACAGCGTGTGGCGGTCGAATTCGGCCAGCGGCAATTGCTCATCGATGCGCCGGACCAGGTCCGGGTTGGCGATGAAGTGCCGGCCGAAGGACACCGCATCGGCCAGACCCTCGGCGACCATCTGCTCGGCGCTGTCGGGCTCGAAGCCATCGTTAACGATCAGCGGCCCACTGAAGGCGGCGCGGGCACGGGCAAAGGCGTCGACCTTGCGGGTATGCGCGCGCATGATGTGCAGGTAGGCCAGGTTCAACCCGTCCAGGCCGCGCAGCAGGGCGTCGAAGGTCGCGGCCGGGTCGCTGTCGGCGATGTCGTTGAACTTGTTGCCTGGGCAGAAACGCACCCCGACCCGACCCGGGCCGATGGCCTGGGCCATCGCCTGCAATACCTCGATGGCAAAGCGCACCCGGTTGTCCGCGCTGCCGCCATACTCATCGGTACGCTGGTTGGCGTTCTCCGACATGAACTGCATGGGCAGGTAGCCGCTGGTGCAGTGCAACTCCACCCCGTCGAACCCTGCCGCCCGTGCGTTCAGCGCCGCCTGGCGATAGTCGGCAATGACCTGGCGGATATCGTCGCGGCTGAGGGCCTCGGGTACATCCGTATCGGCCATGCCCACGGCATCGGTAAACAGCTGGATCTCGGCGCGTACCGCCGAAGGTGCCACCGTACGACTGCTCTCCGGCTTGTTGTGCCGTGACGCCGCGCGCCCGCAATGCATCAGCTGCAGCACGATCTGGCCGCCCGCGGCGTGTACCGCCTCGGTGACCTGGCGCCAGGCGTCAATCTGCTGCTGGTTGTAGATCGCTGGCGTCCGGCAGTAGCCCAGGCCATCGGCCGATGGCGCGGTGCCTTCGGCGACAATCAGGCCGGCCGCGGCCCGCTGGGCGTAGTAGTCGACCATGATGGCGGTGGGCACCGCGTCGCTGTCCGCGCGGCTGCGGGTCATCGGGGCCATGACGATGCGATTGGCTAGCTCGAGCTCGCCCATGCGCATGGGTTGCATCAGTGAATTCATTCCGGCCCCCTCAGCGCACACGGATCTTGGGCGCAGGCGTGTCTGCCCGCATGCGCCGCAGGAACTGCTCGGCCGGTGCCGGTGCGGCCACCTCGGGCAAGCTGTCGCGTTCCGGCGCGTTGGCCCAGAAGGACTGCCAGGAGGGGAACAGCGCCTGGAAGGTGCCGTGGTAGGGCTCGCGGCCGGGCCAGCGCATCTTCATGTCGCCGATCGGCGGCTTGTTCAGGTCGGTGGCGTACCAGTAGCACGGCAGGCGGCGGCGGAAGAACCACTCGCCATCGATGCGCTCGTAGTCGTCCCAGTAGAGCATCTGCATGATCACCCACTCGGCGCCGGTCTCATGCTCGTTCTTCGAATACACCACGCCCACCGCATGGTCCGCGTCGGTGAATTCGATGATGTGCTGACCCAGGTGGTGGGAAGTACCAGTGAACTGGTGGCGCAGGGTGTCATCCACCCAGCTCTTGAGATGGGCGCGGCCAACCTTGCCGCCGCCGACGCGGATATCCGGGGCGAACAGGTTGACGTGGGCGTCCAGGTCACGCATGTCCAGTGACAGGGAGTATTTGCCCGCCAGTTGCCGGATGGCCTCGATCGACTCCAGCCGATCAAGACGCTGTAGAGTATTCTGATCCATGGTGTTGCCTTATCAGGTTGACTGCCGGGGCGGGCCCGCAGGCCCGCAGGTCATTCCAGTACGGTGTACAGATCGGAACTGCGGCCGCCGTCGACCGGCAGGCTGGCGCCGGTGATGTAGGAGGCTTCATCCGAGGCGAGGAAGAACACGGCGTTGGCCAGCTCGTCGGCCTCGCCCACGCGCCCCATGGGGATGAGCTTTTCGGTGTTGTTGCGGGTCTTGTCATCGCCGAGCATGCCGGCGGTGGACGGTGTGGCGACCACACCCGGGACCACCACGTTGCAACGTACCTTGTAAGGTGCACCCTCGGACGCCACGGCGCGGCTGAAGTTGATGACCGCCGCCTTGGCCGCGGAATAACCGGACATCCAGGCGGTCCCGAACACCCCGCAGATGGAGGCGATGTTGACGATGGCGCCGCCGCCCTGCTCCTTCATCAGTTGCATTGCCGCGCGGGTACCCCAGAAGGTGCCGTCCACGGTGGTGGCGAAGTTGGCGTGCCAGTCGGCGGTGGTCATGGTGTCGACGCCGCCCCAGGTGAAGGCCATGGCGTTGTTGACCATCACATCCAGGCGACCGAATTCCGCGGCGGTGGACTTGATCGCCCCGACGAAGGACTCCTCGTTGCTGACATCGGCCACCCGGTAGGCAGCCTTGCCGCCGGCGCTTTCAATCCTTGCCACTACCTCTTGCAGCGGCTCTTCGCGGCGACCACAGACCACCACGGTGGCGCCTTCGGCAGCCATCTTGAGTGCGGTGGCGGCGCCGATACCCGAACCACCACCGGTAACAAAGGCCACCTTGTTCTGCATGCGTGCTGTCATGATCTTCTCCTCAGAGGAATGCCGAACCGCCGTTGACGGTGATGTTCTGGCCGGTGATGAAGCCGGCGTCATCGCTGGCCATGAAGGCCACCACGCGGGCGACTTCCTCGGGCTGGCACAGGCGACCAAGCGGGATGGCGGCGATCATCGCCTGCATCCATTCATCGGGAATGCCGGCCATCATTGGCGTGTCGGTCGGGCCGGGCACTATGGTGTTGACGCGGATCTTCTGCGGCGCCAGCTCACGGGCCAGGCTGCGGGTCAGCCCCATCACGCCCGCCTTGGAGGCGACGTAGTGGCTGGGGCCTTCACCGGTCAGCGCACCGGTGCTGGAGAAGTTGATGATGGTGCCGGCAGTGCCCTTGGAGACCATCAGCCGGGCGGCTTCGCGGGCACAGAGGAAGGTGCCCTTGAGGTTGACGCCAACCACCCGATCCCAGTGCTCCACTGGGGTATCGAGGAAGCTGTCCACCGAGCCGGTGCCGGCGTTGTTGACCAGCACGTCCAGGCGTCCGGCTTCGTCAGCGATACGCTGCATGGCAGCCTGTACCGAGGCCTCGTCCATCACGTTGCAGACCACGGCGTGGGCACGACCTTCGAGGTCGGCAACGCTGGCGTTGATGGCTTCTTCATTGATGTCGGCGGCGTATACCACGGCGCCCTGCTCCACGAACTGGCGGACAATGGCAGCCCCCATGCCCTGGGCGGCTCCGGTCACGAACGCAATCTTGTTATCGAGTTTCATCGCTGCTCCTATTGGCCGAACGGCATCGACCCATTAACGGTTGCAGCTATGATTCATGCGCGACCAACCCCCAACATCGTCCGTTGAGACTAAGCTGAATGCGCGTCGGGACCGGGCTTGCGGCGGCCCGCCGCCATGGTCTGAATGGACGATGAAGGGCTGGTGACCCCGGTGGATGATCGGCAAAACCAACAATAAGACCGGAGCACACCGTGAGCTCGCCAGCCGCCCTCCCCACGACCCAGCGCAGCGTCACCTGGCGTACCCACTATGCGCTGCTGATGCTCGCCCTGATCTACATCTTCAACTACATAGACCGGCTGCTGGTCTCCATCCTGATCGAGCCGATCAAGCTGGAATTCGGGGTATCCGATACGCTCATCGGCCTGCTCTCGGGGGTCGCCTTCGCCCTGTTCTACACCGTCTTCGGCCTGCCCCTGGGGCGCCTGTCCGACCGCATCGGGCGCAAGCCGGTAGTCGCCCTGGCCTGTATCGCCTGGAGCCTGATGACGGTGCTCTGCGGCATCGCCACCAGCTTCACCATGTTGCTGCTGTTTCGCATCGGCGTGGCCATTGGCGAGGCTGGAGGCTCCGCGCCCTCGGTGGCCATGGTGTCCGATCTGTATCCGCCGTCGCACCGCTCCCGCGCATTGGCGGTATTTCTCATGGGGCCGGCGCTGGGCGCCGTATTCGGCCTGGGCATGGGCGGCTGGATTGCCGATACCTACGGTTGGCGCTGGGCCTTTATCCTGATCGGCGCTCCGGGCGTGCTGCTGGGACTGCTGCTGGCCTTTACCGTGCGGGCGCCACGCCGCCAACCGGCCAGCGCAGCGGATACCCGGGAGAGCTTTTTCCAGACCATGAAATCCCTGGCGCGCACTCCCTCCTATGCGCTGATCGTGTTCGCCGGTAGCACCGCGGCGATCGCCGCCTACGCTGTGGGTACCTGGGCGCCCAGCTTCCTGATTCGCTCGCACAATGTGACGCTCACCGAGGCCGGTGCGCTGCTGGGCATCGGCGGCGGCCTGATGTCGGTCATCGGCACCCTGACCTGCGGCTGGTTCACCGACCGCATGGTGCGGCGTGACACCGGCTGGCAGCTGGGCGCGGCGCTGCTGGGCACGGCCATGAGCATCCCCTTCGGCCTGCTGTTCTTCCTCTGGCCGGCCGGGTCCGCCCTGCAGATCGGCAGCCTCGCCGTACCCACGGCCTTTGCGTTGTACCTGGGCTTCGCCTTCTTCGGTACCTGGTGGTCGGTGCCCTGTTTCGGCGCCATGACCCATCTGTTCCCGGCTTCGCGCCTGGCCCAGGGCACGGCCATGTTCCTGATGGGCGTGACCCTGCTCGGTGTCGGTCTCGGCCCGCTGGTGGTCGGTGTGCTCAGCGATGTGTTCGAGCTGGCCATTGGTGCCGAGGCGCTGCGCTACGCCATGGCCGCCACCATGGTCATCCTGCTGCTGCCCTGTATCTCACTGGCCCTGGCCATACCCCACTACCGCCGGCAGGTCGACGGCCATGACGTCGACCTGCCCATTGAATCCCTGCCTGAAGGAGCCTGATCTTGAACAGCACCCATAACGACAGCCTGCCCCTGCCGACCGGCCACTACGTCACCCTGGACAACGGCCTGACCCTGCATTATCTGGAGGCCGGCACCGGCCCCACCGTGGTCTGGCTGCACGGCAGCGGCCCGGGGGCCAGCGGCTACAGCAACTTCAAGGGCAACTACCCGGTGTTCGCCGAGGCCGGCTACCGCAACATCGTGCTCGATCTGCCGGGGTTCGGCCGTTCCGACAAGCCAGATGATGTCAATTACGACCTGGATTTCTTTGTCAGCAGCCTGCAGGGCTTTCTCGACAAGACCGGCATCGACCGCTGCACCTTGCTGGGCAACTCCCTTGGCGGCGCCATTGCCCTGGGCGCGACCCTCGCCTACCCGGAGCGGGTGGAAAAGCTGATCCTCATGGCCCCCGGCGGTGTGGAAGAACGCGAGACCTACTTCCAGATGCCCGGCATCCAGCGCATGGTCGAGGTGTTCGGCCAGGGCCCCATGGGCGTGGAGCAGATGCGCCATGTGATGACCCTGCAGCTGTTCGACCCGACCCAACTGGACGAGGCGCTGCTGCAGGAGCGCGCAGCGGTGGCGGTGACCCAGCCGGGCAATCTGTTCTCCAGCATGCTGGTGCCCAACATGACCGAGCGCCTCAAGGAAATCCAGGTACCGATCCTCGGCTTCTGGGGCACCAACGACCTGTTCAACCCGCCGGCCGGGGCGTTCAAGGTGCTGGATAACGCCCCCCATGCCCGTTTCGTCATGCTCAACCGCTGCGGCCACTGGGTCCAGGTCGAGCACGAGGCCCTGTTCAACCGGGAATGCATTGCCTTCCTGTCCGAGTGAATGACGCCGGGGCCGGTCGGCCCCGGTTCCGAGGTTACCCCATGAGCTATTCCCATCTGCTGCAGCCGGCCACCATCGGCAAGCTGCAGCTGCGCAACCGCATCATCATGGCCCCCATGGGCTCCAATTACGCCGAATCCGATGGCACCTGTGGTGAACGCATCCAGGCCTACTATGAAGCCCGCGCTGCGGGCGGTGCCGGCCTGCTGATCATGGGCGTCGGTGCCATCGCCTTTCCGGCAGGGACCGCCGAGCCCTATCAGGTCGGGTTGTCGGATGACCGCTTCCTGCCAGGCCTGAGCCAACTGGTCGACCGCGTGCACCGGCATGGCGCCAAGATCGCCATCCAGCTGCAGCACGCGGGCAAGACCGCCGTGCGCGATATCGCCGAAGGGCGCGAGCTCTGGGTGCCGTCGTTCCCGCCGCCCTTCAAGACCGACATGATGGCCTCGCTCACCGCCGAGGAGCTGGGCGCCTTCATCAGCTCCGGCAAGCCGAAGACCAGGCCCCAGGTGCGGGTCATGGACCGGGACGACATCGCCCAGATGGTGCAGTGGTTCGGTGATGCCGCCGACCGCGCCAAGCGCGCCGGCTTCGATGGGGTGGAGGTGCACGCCGCCCACACCTATATCATCGCCGGCTTCCTCTCGTCCTATTACAACAAGCGCGAGGATGAATACGGCGGCAGCCTGGAAAACCGCGCCCGCCTGATGCTGGAAGTACTGCATGAAGTGCGCCGGCGCACCGGCGACGACTTCGGTGTCTGGCTGCGGCTGGACGCCCAGGAGTTACGGCTGGACGGCGGTATCACCCTGGAGGAGTGCCAGGCCTTTGCGCGCCTGGCCGAGCAGGCCGGCGTCGATGCCGTATCGGTGTCGGCCTATGCCGCCACCACCACCGGCGTCGCCTTTACCGAAGCACCCCTGGTGCAGAAGCCGGCCGGGTTCCTTGACTGGACGGCCAAGGTGAAACAGGCCGTCAGCGTCCCGGTGATCGCCGTGGGCCGCCTGGACCCGACCACCGCAGACCGCGCCATCGCCGAGGGCAAGTGCGACTTCGTCGCCATGGCACGCAAGCTGCTGGCCGATCCCGAGCTGCCCAACAAGCTCATCAAGGGTGACGCCGCGGCCATTCGCCCGTGCATCTACTGCTACGTCTGCGTCAGCCAGATCTTCGTCAACCAGCGGGTCAAGTGTGCGGTCAACCCGTTCACTGGCCAGGAAAGCCAGAAGGTCATCCTGCCCGCCGAACGGCCCCAGCATATCGTCGTGGTGGGCGGCGGCCCGGCCGGGCTGGAGGCTGCCCGTCTGGCCAGCCTGCGCGGCCATCGGGTGACCCTGCTGGAGCGCAGCAACCGGCTCGGCGGCACCCTGTTCTTCGCCGCCCTGGCCTATCCGGAAAACGGCGCGCTGCTGGACAACCTGGTGTATCAGGTCAGCCAGTTGCCCATCGAAGTACGGCTGAACACCAGCGCCACGCCCGCCCTGCTGCAGGAGCTGGGTGCCGATCAGGTGCTGGTGGCCAACGGCGCCTCCCGCGCCGCGCCGCCGATACCTGGTGCCGAATTGAAGCACGTGTGGAGCGGCGATGAACTGCGCCGCATGATGACCGGTGACCGCGCCGAGGAAATCGCCAGAGCCAAGCTGTCCCTGACCCAGCGCACCATGATGAAGGCCGGTAGCCTGACCGGCGCCACCAACAGCACCGATGCCATCAAGCAGCTGTCGAAGCTGTGGATGCCGCTGGGCAAGCGGGTGGTCATCATTGGTGGAGGGCTGGTCGGGCTGGAACTGGCCGAGTTCCTCATTGAGCGGGGCCGCGTGGTGACGGTGCTGGAGCCCGGCGCGGATCTTGGGCGTGAACTATCGATCGTGCGCCGCTGGCGGGTGCTGGACAACCTGCGGCGCCACGATGTGCTCATGCTGACCGGCGTGCAGATCGACCGCATTGATGAGCGCGCGGTGCATTACCGCACCCAGGACAGCGACCAATTGAACATGGCCGCGGACTCGGTGGTTCTGGCCATCGGCGCCGGCCCGAACCCTGGCCTGGCCGAGGAGCTGGCCGGCAGCGGCCTGCCCATCCACCGCCTGGGTGACAGCCATGAACTGGGCTATATCGAAGGTGCCCTGCGCTCGGCCACGGACATCGCGCTGGCACTCTGAGCTGTGCTGATTGCCCTCAACCCGGCGTCCTGACGGACGCCATCGCGACGGGCAGTTGCGGGTCCCGCTTGTTGCTGTAGGAGCCGCGATCGGATCGCCGCATCGCCCGCGGCGACGCTGGCCGCAGGCACGGTCTGCCGATCAGTTCTGCACGACGCCCTCTATTTCCTCGGACACCTTCTGCACATCCACCCGGCGCCCCAGGAAGGGAGTCAACGCCAGCGCCACCACCAGCAGGCCGGTAAGCAGATAGCCCACACTGCCGATCGCCCCGCCCAGCGACGCGACGGTGATACTCTCCAGCACCTGTTCGACCCCAGCCCCCGATTCGGCCAGTGCCGCGCTCAGGCTGGCGCCGATCTCGCTGCCACGCTGGCTCGCCGCCTGCAGCAATTCAGCGGCCTGCGGGGCGTTCAGTCCCAGATCAGCCGCGGTCTGTTCGGTTACCCGGCGGGTGTGGTAGGCCGAAGACAGACCGAAGATCGCCAGCGAAAAGGATGACCCCGTCGGCAGCCCCATATCCCGTAACATGCTGAACAGGCCCGAGCCGGCACCGGCCTTGTGCGCCGGTATCGCACCCAGCGCCAGCTTCATCAGCGCCGGCACGTTGGCCCCCATCATCAACCCGAGAAAGCCCACCAGGAACAGGATCCAGGTCAGGGACGCCGAGGTCTCCAGCTGGGCGAACAGCACCACCGCCACCAGGCTGCCCACCAGCGACAGGGTGGCAATCAACCGCGGTTCGACCTTGTCGATCAAGCGGCCGGAGATTGGCGAGGCCAGCATGGTGCAGCCGAAGAAGGCCAAAGTGACCATGCCGAACTGGGAGGCGCTGCCGCCAGGCCGGGTGTTGATGAAGAATGCCAGTGAATAGACCAGCCCGCTGCTGAGGATCATCTGCATCCAGTAGATGGCGCTGGGAATGGCAAAGCGCCGATCCTTGAGCAGTGATACATCCAGTATCGGCGCCGGCTGCCGACCGCTGTGCCGCCACAGCCACAGCAGGCTGACGATGCCGAGCACTACGATGCCCCAGGTCACCGCCGAGTCGCGGCCGAAATTGGCCGCCCAGGTGGGCAGCGACAGCAAGGCGGCTATGGTCACCAGTAGCAGCAAGGCGCCCATCCAATCAAAGCGCCCCGCCGCCGGCGTGCCCTTGCTCTCCGGCACCCACAGCAGCAGCGGGACCAATCCCAGCAGGGCCAGTGCCCCGCTGACCAGATAGACACTGCGCCAACCGAAGGAGTCGATCATCAGGCCGCCCAGCAGACCGCCACTGGCGGCGCCGAAGGTCATGACGAACATCAGCACCCCCAGGGCCATGCCACGCTGGTCCTCGCGGAACAAATGGTTCACATAACTGAATACCGCAGGAAAGATGCAGGCCACGCCCAGCCCCTGGAGGAACCGCGCCGCCAGGAACAGCCAGAACTCCGGCGCCCAGGCGGCCATGAGTTCCGACAGGCCGAAGATGACCAGCCCGAGGCTGATCATGTAGCGCCGCCCATACTGGTCGCCCAAGCGCCCCATCGCCGGTGCGCATACAGCGACGGCAATGAAATAGGCGATCAGGATCAGCGCGGCCAGATTGACCGGGATGGAAAAGTGCGCGGTGACGCTGGGCAGCACCGGCGCCTGGAACGCCGCCGCCTCGATGGTAACGAAGGTGGCAAACAGCAGGGCGATAAAGCTCACCCAGGGATTGGCCGTTGTATTGTTCATGGCGGATCTCATCTGCAAGGGGCGATACGAAGGGCGGCGTCAGGACGGCAGCTGGGGCTCCCAGTGCACGCCATTGATATGCGCACCACCATCGACAAAGAAGGTATTGCCGGTGACATAACGGCAGTCGTCGCTGCCGAGGAATACCGCCACCGGGCCGATATCCTGCAGCGGATCGCCGATTCGGCCCATAGGGTTGGCCCGGGCTATGGCGGCGGCATTATCCGGGCTGGCTTCGGCAAATCGCCGATAGGCTTCGCTGGCCGCGCCGGGGCAGATGATGTTGCAGCAGATCTGATCCCGCGCCCATTCCCGGGCCGCGGTGCGCGTCAGGCTGCGCAGCGCTTCCTTGGCCGCGTTGTAGTCGGCGCTGTACATATGCGCATTGACGCCATTGAGCGAGCAGAGATTGACCACCCTCCCGCCACCCAGCCGGCGGAACTCCGGCAGCGCGGCTTGCATGGCCCAGAACGCCGCCATCACCGCCATGTCGAAGGCGCCGCGCAGCTGGTCGTCGCTCTGCTGTTCCAGTCGGGCCAGCGGCGCGCCCTTCCAGGCATTGTTGACCAGGATGTCCAGGCGGCCGAAATGGGCGATGGCCGCGGCCACCATGGCCTGCACCTGCTCCTTGCAGGTAACGTCCACCACCCGGCCCAGCACCTGGCCGGGGCCGATGGCTTCCAGTTCAGCAACCGCCCGGTCGAGGGCGGCGCCGTTGATGTCACTCAGTAATACCTTGGCGCCGGCGTTGACGTAGGCCTCGACGATGCCCCGGCCAATGCCCTGGGCACCACCGGTGACAATGGCCACCTTTGCGTTCAGCTTGCTCATGTCAATCTCCCGCGAAGTGGCTCAGGCCAAGCCCAGCGACTGCTTGATCTGGGGTTTCTGCAGCTTGCCGGTGGCGTTGCGCTGCAGGGGCTGATCGGTAAACCAGATCCGCCCCGGCAACTTGAATGATGCCAGTCGGGTCGCCAGGAACTCGCGCAGCTCCGCTTCGTCCACGGCGCCATTGATATGGGCAACCAGCGCGACGGACTCGCCGAGGGTCTCGTCCGGCAGGGCGAAGGCCGCGGCCTCGACGACCGCCGGATGCTCGGCGGCCCGCTGCTCGACCTCCAGCGCGGAAATATTCTCGCCGCCGCGGATGATGATGTCCTTGATCCGGTCGGTCAGGTAGATGAAGCCGTGCTCATCGAGGTAACCCACATCGCCACTGAACAGCCAGCCATTGTGCAGTGCCTGCTCGGTTTCCTCCGGGCGGTTCCAGTAGCGCTGCATCAAGGTCACCGACCGCAACCAGATCGGCCCGGCCTGACCGGGGGGCAGCGGCTGGTCAGGGGATTGGCCGACCACCAGGTCAATCAGCGGATAAGGCCAGCCGGAGCTCGTCGAGAAATGTACAAACTGCTCACCGGCCAGGGTCGCGCCGATGCCGTTGCTTTCGGTCATGCCGTAGCCGGTGCCCGCCATGGCGGTCGGCTTGCAGGTCATCAATCGGTCGAGCATCACCCGAGACGAGGCGCCGCCGCCCAGGCCCAGGGCAAACAGCGTGGCGGTCGCCGGGCTGTCAAAACGCGGATGATTGATCAACTGCTGCATCATCACCGGGGCACCATTGAACTGGGTGCAGCGCTCGGTCTCGATCAGCCGCAGCGCCTCCTCCACATCCCACTTGTACATGATCACCATGCGCCGGCCATGGCGCAGCATGCTGAGGAACTGCGCGTGCAGGCCGCTGACATGGAACAGCGGAAAGCACAGCAGGGCCGTCGGCTGCAGGCCCGATTCGATGATCGGTTTGACTCGCTCCGGCGAGGTCATGCCGGAAAAGGCGCCCTGGTAATCCAGCGCGAACAGGGACTGGGCCACCGCGCGATGGGACGACAGCACGCCCTTGGCGCGACTGGTGGTACCCGAGGTATAGAGCAGCAGGGCTGGATCCTGCGGTGCTGCCTGCACCCGTTGCATGGGCGCCAGCTCGGCACGCATCAGGGCCTGCCAGGCATGGGCGTCCGGGCTATCGCCATCGACCAGGACTACCGCACGGCCCGCCAGGCTGCCATCGAGCTGCTGATGGCGCTCGGGGTCACAGAATACGACCCGGGCATCGGCATCCTCGATGGCATGCAGCAGCTCATCGCGCAGCCCCCAACTGTTCAGCGGCACCGGAATCGCACCGGCCTGGACGCAAGCCACGAAGGCAACCATCCACTCCGGCCGGTTGCGCATGGCAATCGCCACCCGCTCCCCCGCCTTGACCTGGATGCGCTGTTGCAAGGCGGCGGTGAGTTGATCCGCCGCGGCGTAAAACTCGGCAAAGCTCAGGCGCTGGTCGCGCCATAGCAGGAATGGCAGGTCCCCGTGCCGGCGGCCTTCCTGAATCGCATCAGTGAGGGTGGCCGGTGCGTTGACGAAATATTTCAGCCCCTGCTCGTCATCGGCCAGGGCGAAAGGTGATGGGGCGCTCAATAGCTGCTGGCGACACGTCCGCCACTGTTCCACAAGACTGGTGTGCATGGGTACCTCTTTGTAATTGTTGTAATGGGCCGACGGCTGTTTCAGGCGCCACGGTTGTCGCCGTACCGCTGGCAGTGATAATCGGCATTGCCCAGCTGGTTCTGCGCCATCCGCATGCGCTTGAGGAACAATCCGAGATCATATTCATCGGTGACGCCGATACCACCATGCATCTGTATCGCTTCGTTACTGACCCGCTGGGCGACCTGGCCCGCCTGCCATTTGGCCAGGCTGGCCAGACGGCGGCGCTCAGCCAGCGGGCCGGTGTCGCGATCCAGCACCTCGAACGCCGCCATCACGCTGCTGCGGGCCAGTTGCAAGTCGGCATACAGGCGCGCCGCGCGGTGTTGCAGGGCCTGGAAACTACCGATGGGCGCGTTGAACTGCACCCGGGTCTTGAGATAGTCCACGGTCATGGCAAAGGCGGTTTCCGCCAGACCGAGCAATTCGGCGGCCAGGCAGGCGCGGCCGCGGTCCAGCACCAGGTCCAGCGCGGCGCTGGCATCGGCGGTGCCCAGCCGGGCAGCCTCGGCCAGCTGCACCTGGTCCAGGCGCAGCGCCGCCATGTTGCGCGAGTCGATCATCTGCCGGGCGCTGAGCTGCACACCGGGCTGGTCGGCGGGCACGAGGAATAGGCCACAGCGGCCATCAGCCTCCCGGGCCACCACCAGCCAGCCATCCGCTGCCAGCCCATCGGCGACCCAGGATTTCTCGCCGTGCAGCAGCCAACCAGCCCCTTCTCGCCGGGCCGACAGCGTAATAACCTCCGGCGCATGCCGGGCCGTTTCGTCCAGCGCCAGCGCCAACCGGCGTTCGCCGCTGATCAATGACGGCAGCCACTGCTGGCGTTGTTCCTCGGTACCCAGCTGTTCGATCAGCCCGCCACAAAGCACGACGCTGCTCAACAGCGGCGAAGCGCTCAGGTGCCGGCCGATCTCCTCGAACAGGGGGGCGAAACCGGCGAAACCGAAATCTAGCCCGCCATCCTGCTCGGAAAACGCCACGGCGCTCCAGCCCAGTTCCAGCATGCCGTTCCACACGTCGCTGTTATAGCCGGCCGGATTGCGCTCGTCGCGCAGCGCCCGCTGCACGGCTACCGGCGAGCGCGCCGCGAGAAAGTCACGGGCGCTATCCTGCAACTGCAGTTGATCTTCGTTATATACCAGGCTCACGGCAATCTCCTCACTTGGCTTCCGGCAGGCCAAGCACACGCTTGGCGATCACGTTCAACTGCACTTCCGATGAACCACCGGCAATGGTCTGGGCAAAACTCATCAACCAGGCGCCGGTCAGATCCAGCTCACGCTGGTCGAAGCCCTCCCCTTCCCATCCCAGGGCGTGATTGCCCATGATCTCCAGCAACAACTCGAACTTGCTGCGCTCCTGCTCGGTATGAACCAGTTTGGCGATGGCCATCAGACCCGACGCGTCCTGTCGGGCACGCAGGGTGTCGTAGATCCGGCGGTTGGTCAGGCGGAAGGCCTCTTCCTCCATCAGGCAGGCAATGGCGCGCTGCTGCAGCACGGTTTCCGCGGTCGTTTGCGGCGCTCCCAGGTATTTCTGCACGAACTCGTCGAGATCGAAATGGGTCGGCAACGCCGACTCGCTGAATTTGGACATGGCTGCGCGCTCGTGCTGCAGCAGCGCCTTGCCCAGCGCCCAACCGCCATTCAGCTCGCCGATCAGCTGCGTGCGCGGGACCCGGACGTTGTCGAAGAACACCTGGCAGAAGCTGGACTTGCCGCTGATCAGGTCGATCGGCGCAACCGTTACTCCGGGTGAGGTCATGTCCAGCACGATGAGGCTGATGCCGGCCTGCTTGGGCTCCATCGGACCGGTGCGCACCAGCGCGTACATCCAGTCGGATTTGTTGCCGTAGGAGGTCCATATCTTGGTGCCATTGATGACGAAGTCATCGCCATCGAGCACGGCCGAGGTGCGCAGGCTGGCCAGGTCGGAGCCGGCGTTGGGCTCGGAGAAGCCCTGGCACCAGCGGATCTCGCCCCGCGCCATGGGCGGCAGGAAGCGCTGTTTCTGCTCTTCGCTGGCAAACTCCAGCAGCACCGGCCCGAGCATCCAGATACCCAGGTTGATCTGCGGCGGGCGGCAATGCAGGCGACGCATTTCTCCATCGAGAATGGCTACCTGCTGCGGATTCAGCCCACCGCCGCCGTATTCCACCGGCCAGTCGGGGCAGAACCAGCCCTTGTCGCGCATGCGTTCGAACCACAGGCGCTGGTCCTCATGCTTGAATTCCACGGTGCGCCCGCCCCAGACCATCTCGTCGGAGGGCATGGGTGTGCGCATGGAAGGCGGGCAGTTGCTCTCGAGCCAGGCACGGGTTTCCTGGCGAAATGCTTCTAGCTCATTCATCGTGTTACCTGCTTGTTGTTTTGCACCGGGCCGTGAATCCGTCGCCGGTCATGGGTCAACTCTAACCCCGGCCCGGAACCCGCCAATCGTCCGGACGGACGAGATGGCGGGACGAGCGCTGTTCAGTTGGCGGAAGCGGCGTGGCGGCCGGCCAGCCGCCCGAAGAAGGTGGAATCACCCAATGACAGGCCCGAGGCGTACCCCTCGCCCCAGCGCGGCAGGCCGCAGGCAGTGCGACCGGCGGCGTAGAGCCCGGCGATCGGCTGGCCGTCCGCGTCCAGTACCTCGCCACTGGGCCGGGTCGCCAGTCCGCCGAGGGTAAAGGCGTGGGCCTGGAAGTCGCCCTGGCAATAGCTCAGCGCGGCGAACGGCGGCTCGGTCAGCGGGCGCAGCCACTCGGCCGTCTTGTGGAAATAGGGATCGCGCCCCTCCCCTGCCAGCCGATTGAACTCCTCGACCGTATGCACCAGGGCGCCGGCCGGCAGCCCCAGCTCCTGCTCAACCTCTTCCCAGCTCTCACCCACCGCTGCTACCGGGATATCCGGCTGGATGACCGGCCGGCCGAAGGTCTCGTTATCGACCAGCAGCCAGGCGCGCCCGTTGGGCTGGCGCAGCACATGGTGCGCGACCCGCCCGTGATAGCAGTCCTCATTGACGAAACGCTGGCCGCGCTCGTTGACGAAAATGCCCTGGACCAGCGAGGCGGGTGGGAAGAACGGCAGGGTGGCGAAAAACTCCTGCATGTTCAGGGTAGCGGCACCCACGCTCATGCCCATGCGAATACCCGAGCCGTCATCGTTGCCGGCACTGACCTGCAACTCGCAGTCCAGCGCAGCGGGAACGAAGCGCTGGACCATCGCGCGGTTGCCAATGAAGCCGCCGGCGCAGAGGATTACCCCCCGCCGCGCCCGGATAAAACGCGGGCTGCCGGATTCCCGGGTAACTATTCCGACCACCCGCTGCTGCTCATCCACGACCAGCGCCAGGGCCCGGCTGTCATAGCGCACCTGGGCACCCAGCGCTTCGGCACGGGCACAGAGAATACCCATCAGCACCTGACCGCCCCCCCAACCCACGAACTGCACCGTGTGTCCCCGGGGCGCCGGCCTGGCCTGCTCCACATAGGGCCAGGCCTTCTCATTGCCCGACCACAGCAGGGTATCGTCGGTGGGCGGTTCTATCCATTTTCCCGGCAGGTAGGTGCCCTTGAAGGGCACCCCCTGGTCACGCAGCCAGTTGAAATGCGCGACACCGCTGTCGGCATAGAGGGCCACCCGTTCGGCATCGGCAGCCGGGCCGCCAGCCAGCATCAGGTACTGCTGGAAATCCTCGGTGGCATCCTCGAAGCCATGCTCGCGCTGCACGTCGGTGCCGCCATTGCCGCCGACGTAGACCTCGCCGCCCGACAGGCTGGCGCTACCGCCGCCGACGCCGGCCACCTCCAGCACCACCACCTCGGCACCCGCCTCGCACGCTTCGATCGCGGCACAGGCACCGGCAGCGCCAAAGCCCACCACTACCACATCGGTTTCCTGGTCCCAATGGGGTACCTGGGCCAGCGGGCAGGCACGGCCGGGGGAATAAGTCTTGTCAGCAAGCATTGCAGCGTCCTTCTATGTTGTTGTTATGGGAATCTTCAACCGGCGGCAGGCGTGCGGTTGAGCACCACATTACCCGGTCCGTTGAGCACGCAGCTGGTGCCCCCTTCGGTATACATCATGGTCACGCAGCGGTTGCAGGCCGTGCAGCCGCTGCGCTCGAGCTGCCCGTCGCGCAGGCGGTTGACCCAGCCTGGGTCATGGATCAGTACCCGCCCCATGGCGACCGTATCGAACCCTTCTTCCATCAGCTGCGCCACGCCCTGCGCCGACGTCACGCCACCCAGGTAGGCCAGCGGGATGTCCACGGCGGCGCGGATGCGGCGGGCGTGTTCCAGCAGATAGAGTTCACGGAAGGGCACCGGCTTCTCGACCAGCGATTGCACGAACATCGCCGCCTTCATCACCGGATTGGTCACCACCGCCCGGTTCTCCGGCGGAAAGGACGAGCCGAACATGGTGGTGATCGACTCGGCATTCAGGCCGGCGCTGAGGACCAGCAGATGCGCCCCTTCGGCAGCCAGCCCACGGGCGATCTGCACCCCGTCCTCGATGCTGTTACCGCCGCGCACTCCCTCGGTAATGCTGAACTTGCAGATCACCGCCAGCTCATCGCCGACCGCGTCCAGCACCTGACGCAGCACCTGACGGGGAAAGCGCAGCCGGTTGGCCAGGCTGCCGCCATAATCATCCCGCCGTTTGTTGTAGAGCGGCGAGAGGAACTGGCTGAGCAGATAGCCGTGGCCCATGTGAATTTCGACCGCGTCAAATCCGGCCTCCCGGGCCAGCCGGGCCCCGTTGGCAAAGTCCGCTGCGACCCGCTGCATATCCGCCACGCTCATTTCGCGCTTGAGATATTGCCCGCTCATCAAGCCGATCTTGTTGAAGCCCCCGCTGGCCGACAGCGGCCGGCCCTGCCCTGGTGGCTGGATAAAGGTAAAACAACCACCATGGGTGATCTGCGCCGAGACTGCGCCGTTTTCCCTGTGCACGGCGTCGGTCAGCGCCCGCAGGTGCGGCAGCGTGGCGCGATCCAGGCAGATCTGGTTGGGCAAGGTGCAACCATCGGCGCTGACGGCGCAATAAGCCACCGTGGTCAGGCCGACGCCACCGGCGGCCATGGCCGCATGGAATTGCACCAGTTGACGCGAGGGCACCCCATCCGGGGACATACCCTCATTGGTAGCAGACTTGATGAAGCGGCTGCGCAGGGTCAGCGGACCGATACTGAGCGGTGTATAAGCCTGGGATAATGGTTGTTCGATGCGTGCCATGCCGAGCTCCGGAGCGGATCGACAGCAGCCGGCCAGGCAGGCCCGTGAGGACGGCTCGACCGACACTGTCTAGCGTGAATGGCATCGATTCTGGAAAGTCCGCTGGGGACCGGCATCGTCTGATCAGACGAGGAGAAGGAAAGTGCTGCGGAGAAACTGGTAAAACCCTATCCTACAAACGAAAAAAGGGGCGGAATGATCCGCCCCCACTTTTTCTATCCCTAATGCCTTCCATGACCCAGCCATCCCGGCTGCCACCCTCCTGATGCTCCCTTAGCTCAAGCTCCCTGCCGACCAGCGCATTCCGTCGCGCATGGACACATAGTACCCGGAAACGATCCCGAAGCAATCTCGAAAATCGTCTCACCCCTTTGGGTTATGAGGAAAATAAATAAGCAAATTCAAAGGCTTACTATTTTACGCCGGACAAAAATCCGCCTCATCTCACAGCAACTGACCAAGACGGCTTACACGCGGCATAGTCAATGTCTTACACGAAGCGATTAATACAAGGGAATTGCTCAATCCAAAGAGATCGGTGC
This sequence comes from Pseudomonas saudimassiliensis, assembly GCF_000939975.1. GTDB lineage: Bacteria > Pseudomonadota > Gammaproteobacteria > Pseudomonadales > Pseudomonadaceae > Halopseudomonas > Halopseudomonas saudimassiliensis. The sequence goes on from NZ_LK391969.1 coordinate 877,985, forward strand.
GTACGTGCTTACATTATCTCTGCAAGCCTTTACGCTGGTACGCCCCTGCTACGACACGCCGTGAATACCAGCACAGCCTCGCAAGGCGTTATAGCAGCGGCGGCTCCACACCCCTCCCTGACGCCCAATAAAAAACCCGCCCCTGCGAACAGGGACGGGTTTCGGTAACGCGGGTGGGACGACTTACATCATGCCGCCCATACCACCCATGCCACCCATACCGCCCATGTCAGGCATGGACGGCTTGTCTTCCGGCAGCTCAGCGATCATGGCCTGAGTGGTGATCATCAGGCTGGCCACGGAAGCAGCAGCTTGCAGCGCACTGCGAGTGACCTTAGCGGGATCCAGGATACCCATCTCGATCATGTCGCCGTACTCGCCGGTGGCAGCGTTGTAGCCGTAGTTGCCTTCGCCGGCACGAACGGCCTGCAGCACGACAGCGGCTTCTTCGCCAGCGTTGGTCACGATCTGGCGCAGCGGCGCTTCGATGGCGCGACGCAGCAGCTTGATGCCCACGTTCTGGTCTTCGTTGTCACCGGTCAGGTTTTCGAAGGCCACCAGGGTGCGTACCAGGGCTACACCACCGCCAGGTACCACGCCTTCTTCAACAGCGGCGCGAGTAGCGTGCAGCGCGTCTTCTACGCGGTGCTTCTTCTCTTTCATTTCCACTTCGGTAGCGGCGCCGACCTTGATGACCGCAACACCGCCAGCCAGCTTGGCCAGACGCTCCTGCAGTTTTTCCTTGTCGTAGTCGGAAGTGGTTTCTTCAACCTGCTTGCGGATCTGGGTAACGCGCGCTTCGATATCAGCCTGGGCACCAGCACCGTCGATCACGGTGGAGTTGTCCTTGTTGATCTGCACGCGCTTGGCCTGACCCAGGTGTTCCAGGGTGGCGGTTTCCAGGCTCATGCCGACTTCTTCGCTGATCACGGTACCGCCGGTGAGGATGGCGATGTCCTGCAGCATGGCCTTGCGACGGTCACCGAAGCCCGGCGCCTTGACGGCAACAACCTTGACGATACCGCGCATGTTGTTGACGACCAGGGTAGCCAGCGCTTCGCCTTCAACGTCTTCGGCAACGATCATCAGCGGACGACCGGCCTTGGCAACAGCTTCCAGCACCGGCAGCATTTCGCGGATGTTGGAGATCTTCTTGTCAACCAGCAGGATGTACGGGTTGTCCAGCTCGGCGGACATGGTTTCCGGCTTGTTGACGAAGTAGGGAGACAGGTAGCCGCGGTCGAACTGCATGCCTTCTACAACGGACAGCTCGTTCTCCAGGCCGGAACCTTCCTCGACGGTGATCACACCTTCCTTGCCTACACGGTCCATGGCTTCGGCAATGATCTTGCCGATGGACTCGTCGGAGTTGGCGGAGATGGTACCTACCTGGGCGATCGACTTGGAATCGGCGCAGGGCTTGGCCAGGTTCTTCAGCTCGGCAACAACGGCAGCGGTAGCCTTGTCGATACCGCGCTTCAGGTCCATCGGGTTCATGCCGGCAGCAACGGCCTTCAGACCTTCGGTAACGATGGCCTGGGCCAGTACGGTAGCGGTAGTGGTACCGTCACCGGCGTCATCGTTGGCACGGGAAGCAACGTCCTTGACCAGTTGCGCGCCCATGTTCTCGAAGCGGTCTTTCAGCTCGATTTCCTTGGCGACGGATACGCCGTCCTTGGTGATCATCGGCGCGCCGAAGCTGCGCTCGATCAGCACGTTGCGGCCCTTCGGCCCCAGGGTGGACTTGACCGCGTCGGCCAGAACATTGACGCCTTCGAGCATCTTGTTGCGTGCGGAAACGTCGAACAATACTTCTTTAGCAGCCATTTTCACTTTCCTTCAAATGAATTCGTTCAGGGGATCGGACTGGTGTGGCCTCAGCCTTCCAGGATGCCGTAGATTTCGGATTCGCTCATCATCAGCAACTCTTCACCATCGATCTTGATGGTGCTGCTGCCGGAATAGGGTCCGAAAACAACCTTGTCGCCTTCTTTGACGGCCAGCGGACGCACTTCACCATTGTCCAGCAGACGCCCGGTACCAACAGCAATGACCACGCCGGTGTTCGGTTTTTCTGCTGCAGAGCCAGGCAGAACGATACCGCCAGCGGTTTTTGTTTCTTCTTCGCTGCGACGAACGACTACGCGATCGTGTAACGGACGGATTTTCATCGTTGTGAGTCTCCCAAATGAATGTCAAAGGCCGGCTTGCCGGCATTTCAAGTTAATCAGGCCTGTGGCCTGTGGGTCGTGCCGAAGCAACTCCCCTATCCAACACAGACTCCCGTCAATGGGCGTCTGTAAAACTGGTGCATTGTTTATGGGGCCCGGCAAATCCTTTTCAAGGGGGCCGGCGCCAACTTTTTTTACGGCCGGTTCAATCGGCGGTCGTCGTCGGTCGGGGCCGGCCGCTCGGCCTCCCATTCACCCTCGATGATGGTATGTTCGCCGCGACGGTACATGCGCGGGCCGTCCTGGTCGTCCGGACCGGAACCACCGCCACGGTGCAGCAGCGCCAGCACCAGGCAGGGGATGGCCAGCACATCGCTGACCAGACCGGGGAAGGCAATCAGCACCCCCGCCAGCACGCCCCACATGCCCGACTTGAGCACATTGAACGGGCTGCGGTTATTGATCATCTGCTGTTGCAACCGTTGCAGCATGCCCCAGCCGTTACGCTGGATCAGCATCAGGCCGGCAATACCGGTAAACAGCACCCACAACAACGTCCAACCAACCCCGACCCGCTGACCGAGCAGGATCAGGCTCGCCAGTTCGATCAGCGGCAGTGCCAACAGCAATATGCGCAACAGGGGCATGGCAACCTCGTGAATGGTGACAAAGTGTCTATATGGGGTTAGCGGAAATCGGTTTCAAGCCCGGCGCATGCCGGCACCCGCAACGACGAACAGGTCAACCTGTGACTAAATTTACTCGCAGGGTATTCATAATATCGCCGGGTTGTTGCATTCTTGCGGCCCAAGAACAAACACAGGAGTAGTGATATGCAACTGCAAGACAGCGTGATCATCATCACCGGCGGCGGCCAGGGCCTGGGTCGGGCAATGGCTGAATACCTGGCGGGGCGCGGCGCGCGCCTGGCGCTGGTCGACCTGGACCAGAGCCGCCTGGACGAGGCGGTCAGCGCCTGCAAGACCGCCGGCGGCGACGCCCGCGCCTATGTCTGCAACGTGGCCAACGAAGACCAGGTGAGCGCCATGGTCAGCCAGGTGGCCAGCGACTTCGGCACCATCAACGGGCTGATCAACAACGCCGGCATCCTGCGCGACGGCCTGCTGCTCAAGGCCAGGGATGGCCAGATCCAGAAGATGCCCCTGAGCCAGTGGCAATCGGTGATCGACGTCAACCTGACCGGTGTGTTCCTGGGTACCCGCGAAGTGGCAGCGAAGATGGTCGAGCTGGGCAGCCAGGGGCTGATCATCAATATCTCGTCGATCTCCCGCGCCGGCAACATGGGGCAGTCCAACTACTCCGCGGCCAAGGCCGGTGTCGCGGCGCTGACCGTGGTCTGGGCCAAGGAACTGGCGCGCTACGGTATCCGCGTCGCGGGCATTGCGCCGGGCTTCATCGAGACCGAAATGACCGGGAGCATGAAACCCGAGGCGCTGGAGAAAATGACCGCGGGCATCCCCCTGCGGCGCATGGGCAAGCCGGAAGAGATCGCGCACTCGGCCGCCTACCTGTTCGAGAACGATTACTACAGCGGCCGCATCCTGGAGCTGGATGGAGGCCTGCGTCTGTAATGACGCCCCGCTCCGGCATGGGGCTGCCCCAGCACGGGCTGCCCCAGCATGGGCTGACCCAACGTTACCAGTTGACGCCGAAGCCAACCTTGTAGCGGGTCTCGTTGCGACTTTTCTCATCCGAGCTGTTGTAGTAGTCCCATTCGGTCATCAGGCTCAGCGAGGCCCAGCTGTTGAGCAGGTAACGCAACCCCAGTTCGGCGTCGACGATGTAATTCACGGCGTCGTTGTGGGGGATCAGGGTTTCGGCGTTGTGTACCAGCTGGAAGCGCTTGCCCAGCAGGAAGCGCCGATAATCCCAGGCCAGGCCCACACCGTTATTAACGCTGTCGTCGCCATCCCGGCCGTCGATGCGCATATGCTCGAGGCGGGCGGAGGTCTCGAAGCGGCCCAGGGCGTTGTTCCACCACTCGTAACCCGGACCGGAACCCAGCTGCATCTGCCGCTCCACTTCGCCCAGGTGGTCACGCTGGTAACCGAGCCGGTTCTGCCAGAACCACTTCTCATCGAAGAACCAGCTCAGGGTGTAATCCGATTCCCAGAAGTGGCGGGTCTTGATGTCATCGCGATAGTCGCGCTCGAAGTCACCGGCAAAGGCATGCCGCCAGTCGCCGTGACGCGCCTCGGTGGACACATCCACGTCCAGGTCTCGCTTCTTCGAGTCGGTGTTCTCCAGTTCCAGCGACAGGTCGACCCGGCCATCCCAGACCCAGTCCTCGATCACCGGCTGCGGCTCCATCAGCTGTCGCAGCTGCGACAGCTGGAAGGCCTGGGGCTGCGGCTCGCCATTGACCAGAAAGATCTCCCCGGCGGTCTCGGACGGTTGAATGCGGCGCGCCCGCTGCGTATTGTCGCTGGTCTTGACCAGCAGTTGCCGATCACTCTCCAGGGTGCGGATACGGTCTACCCTGACCGAGACCTGGCCGGCAAACTCGGTCTGGATGACCAGCTTGTTGCCTTCCATGACCTCGATTCGGCCGGTGAGCCGGTCGCCGTTATCCAGCCAGATGGTATCGGCGACGGCGGGGAGTGCGAACAACAGGGACAGCAACAGCAGACAGCGTGACTTCAGCATGCAGACCAACCTGGAAGTAAGTAAAAGGCAATAAAGAGAGGCATTATCCATGACAGAAGGTTCCCCGGCACCTGCTTGCGCTTCGTCTGCTGATGATGATCGCAAGCAGATGCTGTGGCAGGTATTGGCTGCCGTGCCGCCCGGCCGGGTAACCAGCTATGGCCGCCTGGCGCAATTGGCCGGCCTCGGGCGAGGCGCACGCCTGGTCGGACGTTGGCTCGGGCAGTTGCCGGAGGGTACCGCCCTGCCCTGGCACCGGGTATTGAACAGCCAAGGCCAGTTGTCGTTGCCGGCGGACAGCCCGTCCGGGCAGGAACAATATCAGCGACTCATGGCCGAAGGTGTCATCATTCGCAACCGGCGGGTGAACATGGCCCGCTTTGGCTGGCCCGATCCGCATACAGGCGACAAGTGACTACACCATGAACGACTCCTCGACACCTGCGCGCGAAGGCTGGCAGGTCTACCTCAAGCCCCGCGTGCTGGGCATGCTGTTTCTCGGGTTCTCCGCCGGGCTGCCGCTGCTGCTGGTTGGCGGCACCTTCAGTGCCTGGTTGCGGGACCTGGGGGTGGAACTGGCCGCCATCGGCTTTCTCAGCTGGGTGGGCATGGCCCATTCCATCAAGGTGTTGTGGGCGCCCCTGATCGACCGCGCGCCGGTGCCGCTGCTGACCCGCTGGCTCGGCCGGCGCCGGGCCTGGATGCTGCTGGCGCAGCTGGTCATCGCCGCCGCCCTGCTGGGGATGGCGTTGACCGATCCGCGGGAGAACCTGACCCTGGTCGCCCTGTGGGCCGTGCTCGCCGCCTTCGGCTCCGCCACCCAGGATGTCGCCATCGACGCCTACCGGGTGGAGGCCGAAGCCCGCCACCGGCAGGCGGCCATGGCGGCCACCTATGTCACCGGCTATCGTGTGGCCATCCTCGCGGCGGGCGCCGGCGCCCTGCACCTGGCGTCCATCGACAGCTGGACGCTGGCCTACGGCGCCATGGCGGTGCTCATGGGGGTGGGCATACTCACCACGCTGATCATCGCCGAACCGGCCGTCACCGTGACCAGCTCCACACTGCATTTCGAGCAGCGCGTGGCCGATTATCTTGCCCACACCCGCCATGCCGGCTGGCGGCGCAAGCTGACTGCCTGGTTCATCGGCGCTATGGTCTGCCCCTTCGCCGAGTTCTTTCAGCGCTACGGCAAGGCGGCATTGCTGATCCTGGCGTTCGTTGCCACCTTCCGCATCAGCGATATCTTCATGGGTGTGATGGCCAACCCCTTCTATCTGGACCTGGGTTTCAGCAAGGCGCAGATCGCCAATATCGCCGCGGCGTTCGGCCTGGGCATGACGTTATTGGGGGCGGCGCTAGGGGGCTTGCTGGTGGCACGTTTCGGCATTGCGCCGATTCTGTTGTTGACGGCTTTCATGGCACCCATCACCAACCTGGCCTTTGCCTGGCTGGCCTTTATCGGGCCACAAACCTACGGATTGGTATTGGCGATTGTCGCGGACAACATCACCGGCGGGCTGGCTATTTCGGTATTCATTGCCTATCTGTCGAGCCTGACCAATACCGCCTACACCGCAACGCAATATGCCCTGTTCAGCTCGCTGATGACCTTGCCGGGGCAGTTTGCGGCGGGATTCACCGGCGTGCTGGCGGCCAATGTGGGCTGGATCACCTTCTTCATGACCACCGCCCTGACCGGCTTGCCGGCGATCATCCTGGCCGCGCTGCTGTTCCGCTTCGCCCATCCCGACCGGGTCCACCGGCCGGGCATGGACTAGCCACCCGCGGGGGTCGTTACGCCTGGGTCACCACCTGGTGAACGACCCGCTGTGGGTAGGGAACGGTAATGCCTTCCAGTTCGAACTCTTCCTTGGCCAGCTCCAGCAGGCTCCAGTAGACGCCCCAGAAGTCCTCGGTTTTCACCCAGACGCGCAGGGACAGGCTCACCGAGCTTTCCCCCAGCGCCGCCAACCAGACCGCCGGCTCCGGGTCCTTGAGCACCCGGCTGTCGGCATGCGCCAGCTTCAGCAGCACCTTGCGCGCGTGCTTGACGTTGTCCTCGTAGGCAATGTCCAGGTCCAGCTGCACCCGCCGGGTAGGCTGGCGCGAAAAGTTGACGATGCTGCCATTGGACAATGCACCGTTGGGCACGATAACGGTCTTGTTGTCGCCGGTCTTGAGGATGGTGTGGAAGATCTGGATGCTCGCCACCGTCCCTTCCACGCCCTGGGCCTGGATGTATTCGCCGACCCGGATCGGGCGCAGCACCAGAATCAGGATACCGCCGGCAAAATTGGCCAGGCTGCCCTGCAAGGCCAGGCCCACGGCCAGACCCGCCGCACCGATCAAGGCGATGAAGGAGGTCGTTTCGATCCCCACCATGCCGGCGACGCTGATCAGCAGCAGCGCCTTGAGACCGATGTTGACCAAGGTCCCGATGAAGCCGTGCAGGGTCGGATCGACCGCGCGCCGCTGCATCAACCCCCGTACGGCGCGGGTGACCCGGCCAATGATCCACCAGCCAATCAGCAGCGTCACCAGCGCCAACAGCAACTGGCTGCTATAGCCGACCAACAGCGGTAACCACTGGTCCTGCAGGTCGTTCATCCTGCTTAGGAACTGCTCCATCACCTACTCCGATTCAGTCGCGGAAATTGTTGAATTGCAAGGGCATGTCCAGCTCCGCCGAGCGCAGCAGCGCCATGGCCTCCTGCAGGTCATCACGCTTCTTGCCGGTCACCCGCACCTGGTCGCCCTGGATGGCGGCCTGGACCTTGATCTTGGACTCCTTGATCTTGGCGACTATCTTTTTCGCCAGCGCCTGGTCGATGCCTTCGCGCAACACCGCATCCTGCTTCATCTGTTTACCCGAGGCGTAGGCGTCCTTCACTTCCATGCACTGGATGTCGATCTTGCGCTTGGTCAGGCTCAACCGCAGGATGTCCAGCAACTGCTCCAGCTGGAATTCGGCATCCGCGGTGAGGGTGACGGTCAGTTCCTTTTCCTTGAATTCGAAACTGCCCTTACCCTTCAGATCGTAGCGGCGATCGAGTTCCTTCATGGCGTTGTCGACAGCGTTGGTTACCTCGTGCTTGTCCAGTTCGGACACCACATCAAAAGACGGCATGGCTTGACCTCAAATAAAGCTGATATTTGTGAACAGGGTGGCAGAACATTGCCCTGACATCGTGGCATTATACCGGCGTCAGTTAAAAAACATGTAGCAGGGAGCTCAGACATGCCCAACCCCCAACTCAGCATTATGGTGGTGGACGATACCAAGTTCAGTAGTGCCGTCATAGGCCACACCTTGTCCCAGGCGGGCTATGCGGATATTCGCTTCGCCAGCTCTGCCATGGCCGCCCTGGCGATGCACGAGGAGCGCGCCGCCAGCGTCATGGTGGCCGACTGGCTGATGCCGGAAATGGATGGGCTGCAACTGACCACCCGCATCCGCCAGCGGGATGAACAGACCAATCACTACACCTACGTCATGCTGTTGACCGCCCGGGAAGGCGACAACGTGCTGGGCGAGGCCTTCGACCGGGGCGTGGACGACTTCATCAGCAAATCCTCGATGAACGAACAGTTGCTGCCGCGCATCTATGCCGCGGACCGGATCACCCAGCTGATCAACCGCCTGCTCGATGAAAACCGCCTGCTGGCCAGCAACAATGCCCAGCTGGAAGAACACAACCTGGTCGACAGCCTGACCGCGCTGGGCAACCGGCGCTACCTGCTACAGCGCCTGGATGACGCCCTGCAGCAGGTGGAATCGCGGGGTGGCTGTTGCGCATTGCTGGTGCTGGGCATCCAGAACTTCGACGAGGTCGGCAGCCGTTTCGGTGAAGCCGTGCAGCAAGAGGTACTGCGGGGCATCGCCCGGCGGCTGCAGCAACTGGTGCGGCCGATGGATGTGATCTCCCGCATCGGCACCAATACCTTCGCCATTTGCACTGTCGGTGACAACGCTGACGACTGCAAGCCCAGCAGCTTTCGGCGGCTGCACGATGGCCTCAACCTCAAGGCATTCAAGACCAGCGAGGGGTATCTCTCGGTGCGGGCGGGCCTGTCCGTCAGCACCCTGGACCGTAACGACGAGAGGGCCAGCGCCGAGACCATGCTGGAGCAGACCGAACAGCATCTGGGCCAGGCCTACGCCACCAACCTGATCACCCAAGTGCGGATGTCCCAGGTTGTCTGAACCGCTGTATATCCTCGGTGCCGGCAGCCTGGGTCTGCTCTGGGCCGGTCGCTGCGCCCGTGCCGGGCTGGATTGCCGCCTGTTGCTGCGCACACCGCAGGCCCTGCAGCAATGGCAGGCCGGCGGGGAAGCGCTGCTGCTGGAACAGGGGGGCGATACAACCACGTTGCGGGTCACCGCGGAGCTCCCCAGCAGCAGTGCCGCGCCGATCCGCCGCCTGATCGTTAGCACCAAGGCCTGGGCCGTGGCCGAGGCACTGGAAACGCTGGCCCACCGGCTGCAACCGGACAGCCAACTGGTCCTGCTGCAGAACGGACTGGGCAGCCAGCAGGCGGTCAGCCAACGCTTCCCGGACCAGCGCGTACTCTACGCCAGCGTCACCGATGGCGCCTGGAAACGGGCGGCCAATCATGTGGTATGGGCCGGCATCGGCCAGACGCTGCTGGGCGACCCGCAACCAGGCGCTGCGCCAGCGTGGCTGGAGGCACTGACCCAGGCGGGTATCGACTGGCAGTGGACGCCGGACATCCTACCGGTGCTCTGGGTCAAGCTGGCCATCAACTGCGCCATCAACCCGATCACCGCCCTGCATGACTGCCCCAACGGTGAGGTGCCAGACCGCGCCGGCGCCCAGTTCCCTGCCCTGCTGGCCGACCTGCAGGTGCTGCTGGCCAGCCAGGGGGTAAGCATGACGCTCGCCGCGCTGAGCGAGCGGATAACCCGCGTCATCCAAGCCACCGCTGCCAACAGCTCCTCGATGCGCCAGGATGTGCACGCCGGCCGACGCACCGAGATCGACTTCATTCTCGGCCACGCCTGCCGCAGCGCACGCCAGGCTGGGGTAGCCACCCCGGCCCTGGACGCGCTGTACCGCCAGTTGCAGGCGCATCTGGCGCGCCTCGGGCTACCCCAGGACTAGCCGCCCGGCAGCCGCTGCCGCGCCTTGTACCCCTGACAGGTTCGGGCTAGGCTGGCGCTCCCTTTTGGCAGGAGATCGACATGGGCTACCGTCTGAGCAAACTCTATACCCGCACCGGCGACGCCGGCACCACCGGCCTGGCTGACGGCAGCCGGGTACCCAAGGACAGTCCGCGCATCGAGGCCATGGGGGATGTGGATGAACTGAACAGCTGCATCGGCGTGCTGCTGGCCGGCTTGACCGGCGCGGCCGTGGAGCCGGTGCGCACAGCCCTGGCGCCGGTACAGCATCGCCTGTTCGACGTGGGCGGCGAACTGGCCATCCCCGGCGCACTGATCATCAGCGCGGATGACGTCACCGAACTGGAAACCCTGATCGACCAGTTCAACGCCCAGGTGCCGCCACTCAAGGAATTCATTCTCCCCGGCGGTTCGCTGCTGATCGCCCAGGCCCACCTGGCGCGCAGCGTGTGCCGCCGCGCCGAGCGCCGCTACCAGACCCTGGCGGCGGAGCAATCGATCAACCCCCAGGCCCTGGCCTACCTGAACCGGCTGTCGGACCTGCTGTTCGTCCTGGCCCGCAGCATTGCCCGGCTGGACAACACGCCCGAGGTACTCTGGCAACCCAAGCCCAAGCCGGCCGGGTGATTACACCCGGAACGCGCTGATGATCTTCTGCAGTTCGCCCACCAGTTCACCCATGCGGGCACTGGCCTGCTCGGTACGCCGCGCGCCGTCGGCGGTGCGCTCACCGGACTGGTTGATCTGCACAATGTTCTGATCGATATCGTGGCTGACCGCGGTCTGCTGTTCGGCCGCCGCCGCGATCTGCTGGCTCTGGTCAACAATCTGGGTCACCGCGCGCAGGATGTTGTCCAGCGCCGTCTGCACCTGCAGGGCCGAATCCACCGCCTCCCCAGTCATGCTGTGGCTCACGCCCATGGCCTTGACTGCCGCCCCGACACCACCCTGCAAGCGCCCGATCATCTGTTCGATTTCCTGGGTGGATTGCTGGGTGCGCTGCGCCAGGGTGCGCACCTCATCGGCCACCACCGCGAAGCCGCGCCCCTGCTCGCCGGCCCGGGCTGCCTCGATCGCCGCGTTGAGGGCCAGCAGGTTGGTCTGCTCGGCGACGCCCTTGATCACATCCAGCACGCGGCTGATCGACGCGCTGTCATCGGCGAGGTTATTGATCACCTTCACCGAGTTCTCGATCTCGCTGGCCAGCTTCTCGATGCCATCGACCGAGGTCTCGACCATGCGCCGCCCGGTCAGAGTCTCGCTGTTGACCTGCTCGGCGTTGGTCACCGCCAGCGCGGCGCTGCGGGCGACCTCCTGGGAGGTGGCCGCCATTTCATTCATGGCCGTGGCCACCTGCTCGATCTGGGTCCGCTGCCCTTCCACCGCCTGGCTGCTCTCGCTGGAGATGTCGATGACCTGGCGGGACTGGTCGCCCACCAACCCGGAGGTCTGGCTGACGTGGCGCACCAGGCCCTGGATACGTTCGATGCTGCCGTTGAACTCCCCGGCCAGCTTGCCCAGCTCGTCGCGGCTGACGATGGCCGCCCGCGCGGTCAGGTCGCCCTGCGCCACTTTCGCCATGGTGCCGGACAGGGTTTCGATGGTGCGGCGCGTCGCCATGTAGAACCCCAGGTACAACCAGGTGATCAGCGCCAGGATGACCGCCAGGGCCGCTACCAGGGTCAGCATGGCGCGATTGCCATCATCCAGGCGCTTAGCCAGGCCCTGTTCAAGAAACTGCAGGATCTCCCGGCTGAAGGTGTGGGTGTAGCCCATTTCGGTACTGAGCCGCTGGAAGTAACTTTCCCAGGTATCGTCATAGGTCGCCGCCAGGATGATCTCGTCTTCGAAGATCGCCTGGGCCCGCTCCAGCCCCGCCATACTGGCCTGGGCGGCGGCGCGCAGTGGTTCCAGTTCCGGCTGTTGCAGGAAGGATTGGGCCTGGGCATAGTTCACGCCCAGCCGCAGGCTCTCCTCCAGCAAGCGGTCCATGTCGCGGCTGGCATCGGAATTCAGATAGCCCAGGCCGATGGAATAGGCCCCGGTCGCCCGGCCAAAGCCCAGCACCGAGGTGATCTGCGGCGCATGGTCCACCAGCAGGTCGGCCAACTGCCGCACATTGCGTTCATAGTCGTGGGCCAGGCCACTGTAGGCCACGCTGAAGTTCAGCAGGGTGACCACGCCCACATGAGCCTGGGTCGACATCTGCCCGCGATTGCGCAGCGACGCACCATCGATGGCCCGGTATTCGGCCAGCACGTCGTCACGCTTCTGCAACAGTTCCGCCGCCTCGGGATCGGCCGCATCCAGCGGCAGGTTCTCCAGCCCGGCCACCAGGCGTTGCAGTGTTTCACTGCTGCGCTGCTCCAGTGCCGGGCCGTATTCGCCGGTACCCAGGTGGAAGGCGATGATATCGAGGCCACGCAGCGTCTCGGCATCGACCAGCAAGCCGGCAACGCGCTCAAGCAGTTCCATGGAATCCAGGGCATGGCGGGAGGTCTGCACTCGGTCCCAGGCCTGGTTGACCAGCATGCCGCTGACCACGATCAAAGGAACAAAACACAGGGCACTGATCAGACAGAACTTCATCGCATAGCCGAGTCGGTTCATCAGGGCCATGGCGGGTGCCAGCAACGTATTCACATTATTCTCCTTGTCCTGCCGGACCGTGCTGCACCAGGGTTCCAGCAGCGGCTCACCAATATGGCCGCCCGGGCGAGGCGGCATCTGTTGGTGCTATCGGCAAGCGGGAGACTTTCTTTAAGGCATTCAGCCCAGCATGGAGAGGAAAGCGATGACCACGGCCCAGGTCAGCAGCGCCCGGATCATCAATTGGCGGGTGTCGGCGAGCAGGTCGGCTTGCCGGGTGGCCTCCGGCGGCCCGGCGGTGAAGGCTGTCAGCGCCGCCTGCGCGCAGCGGCTGGCCAGTTCACCCCCTGGAATGTCCCAACTGGTTGCCAGATCGCGGAGCGTACGCAGCGTCACATCGAAATGACCGACCAGCGCCAGGCTCAGGCCCAGCAGCCGCGCCGGTATCCATTCCAGGGCATGGGCCAGCATGGAGGCCGGCCGGGCGGCGGGCAGGGTTGGGCGCTGCGCCGTCACCAGCAGCAGGCGCCAGGCCACCGCGCCCAATGGACCGAGGAGCAGATACCAGAACGCCGGCACGAAATAGTCCTGCAGGGTGACGGTGACCAGCCGGTCCTGCACCTGGGTTGGCAGAGTGTCCGCTTCCTCGGGGGCGACACCCAGCTGCTGTTCGGCAATCAGCGCCGCAGCCGCCCGGTCGCCCCGCTCCCAGGCGGCCTGATAGTCGGCGGTCAGGCGACCCAGGGGATCGTGGGGGCCGACGCACAACAGCAGCAGTCCCACGTGCAACACCAGGGTGAGCAGCCCGTAGAGCAGGCCTTGCACGCCCCACAGCAGCAGGCCCAACGGCAGCAGTAATAGCAATATCACTGCCAGGGCCAGCCAGGCGCTGCCCCGCCGCCCCGCCCATTCAACCCAGGGCGCCAGCGTCTCCTGTTGATAACCGGCGCGCCAAGGGGTCCAGGCCAGGATCACGGCCACCAGCAGCAGTACCAGAAAATTCATCTTCCATCCCCATTCGCCGGTGCGGCATCAGTGAGTTGATCGAGATAACGGGCCCAGTCGAAGCAAGGACCCGGATCGGTCTTGCGCCCCGGGGCGACGTGTTCATGGCCGGTGATACGCCCGCGGCTGATCAACGGAAAGGCCCGCTGCAATCGACGGGTCAAGGCCACCAGGCTGGCATATTGTTGTTCGGTATAGGGCTGGTCGTCGGTGCCTTCCAGCTCGATGCCCAGGGAGAAGTCATTGCAGTTCTCCCGCCCCTCGAAGCACGATTGGCCGGCATGCCAGGCGCGGTCCAGACAGGAAACAAATTGGGTCACCGCCCCGTCACGCTCGATGAGAAAGTGGGCCGATACCCGCAACTCGGCAATCTCGGCAAAATACGGGTGGGCATCAGTATCGAGGGTGCCGGTGAAAAACTGCTGGACACAACCGTTACCGAACTGGCCCGGCGGCAGGCTGATATTGTGAATCACCAGCAGCGAGATAGCGGTCCCCCCGGGACGACTATTGAAATGGGCCGACGGGCACTGCCGTATCCCGTTCAGCCAACCATTGGCCATGTCACTGTGCATGAATCCACCCCGGCAGCAAAACCACTATGATAGAGGTCGCGCCGGGGCCGGCGTCAATCTTTTGGGTGCCGCAGGCGTCGCAGGTTGCCGATCACCGACTCCAGCGCCCGGTCAAACAGTTGGTCGTCCGCCAGCAGACGGATCTGCTGGCGCTCGTGATGGCGGGCCAGCGCGCTGGCAGTGAACTCGGCGATCTTCATGCCGGTCCGGTTGACGAAGATGTACTTGCCGCTGAAGCTGATGATGGCCGCCAGTTTGCAGCGCTGGGCCGGCTGGCCTTCCACCCCGGCCAGCTCGAACCAGCTGCCGGCGTGCAAGCCTTCTACCCACTTGATCGCTGCGGCATCGGGCAGATCGCCTACCAACTCCGGCTCTGCCTGGGCCGGCTGGGGAAGGACCTGTTCGTCCACCCGCACGGTTTCCGTCAACACCGGGATGCCATCGCCCGGTAACTCGACGCCGGCCTGATAGGCAGCGGGCGTTTTCCGCAGGTCAGGATCCATCGCCGCGGCATCCACGGCCAACACCGGCATGGCCGACGCCTGGTCCTCGGCCCGGCGCAGCACTGCCCGCTGTAACAGTTGCAGCTGCGTCACACTGGGCGATGCCTCCGGATTCTCCTCGCCGATCAGCCGCAGCCCCTCGCACAGGGCGCGGCATACACTGGCATTGAGGATCGGTCGCTCGACCAGGGCGTCTGCGGCGACCGGCTCGACACTTTCCACCATCCGCGCAGCGGTACCGACCGCTTCGCGCCAGGTGGCGGAGTTGCCGCCTTCGCGCAGGTGAACCATCTGCAATACCTGGCTCCAGGTAGTGCGCAGCAGATCCACCACGAAGACCGGCAGGGTGCGCCCCAGCAGCAAGGTATTGAGCACCTGCGCCGCCTGGCTGCGCGCCGCGTCGACCCGCGCCCGCCCCTCTTCCGCGTCCCGGGTACGTTGTTCGAGACGCTCCGCACGGCGCTGGTCGATGCGCACAAAGCCGGCCAGTTCCTCATGCATCTGCTCGAAGAAGGCGGCGTCCGCCTGCTGTTCGTTGAGCAGGCGCTGGACCATGCGTTCCAGCAGGCTATGCAGCTGATCCTGGCGCAGGTCGTCATGGTCGCTCCAGCCCATGGTCGCCCGGGCCAGCTCATTGAGCAGGCGCCGCGCCGGGTGGGAGGAACGATGAAACAGGCTCTTGTCGGCGATCGCCACCCGCAGGATGGGCAACTGCATGCGGCCGATGAGGGCGCGCAGCGCCACCGGCAATTGGGGATCGTCCAGCACCACATCGAACAGCATCGAGACCAGGCTGATGACGTCATCATCCACCCGGTCGAGCCGGCGTACCTCGCCGGTCTGCCGGAGCTGATCGCTCAGCTGCCGGTTGATATGGCTGCGCAGGTCATGGACCGTCAGGTCGGGGCCCGCGGCCTGGCGCCCGGCAAAGGTGTTCAGCATGTCGAGCAGCTCGTCGCTGCGCACCGGCGCCGCCGAGGGCGCGCCCAGTGCGCTGAGGGCAACATCGCCGCTGGTGTGACGCCAGTTGCCGATCAGCTCGCTAAACAGCGACAACACCTGCGTATCGGCGATCTCAGCGGTGGCCGCGTTGCTGCCCGCCGGCCGTTCCGGTACCGAACTGCGCGGGCGCACTGGCAGACTGTCCTGCTTGAGGTCGGGGAGCACGCCAGCGTTCTTCAGCAGCCCATTGGCGTCCAGATACAGCGAGTCGATCGAGTTGAATACGTACCGCTCGAACATCTTGAAGATGATCAGGCGGACCTTGATATCCAGGTTCAGTGGTGCGCAGCTGGCCGAGAACAGCTCTACCAGCGCGGCCGGGGCCAGCGGGTGCGCGGCCGGATCCACCGGATGACCCAGCAGGCTGCCAAGGCGCAGCGCGAGGTGGGCAAGGGGCAGTTGGTTACGGGCGGTGACGCGCCCGACCATGCTGTCGAGGGCCACCGTCTGCTCCAGCTCATCCGGCTGCACCAGGCTGAGGGAGTCCACATCGTAGGATTGCTGGCTCTCGGGAATGGCGGGCCGGCCGCTGAGCATCAGCGCAAATTGCCGCTCGAGATCATCACAGCAGGTTTTCTCGATGCCATGCCGGCGTAGCCGCAACAGGCGCATGGCGTCAAAGAACAGGCTCTGATCCGCGTTGCTGCCGGCCCGGTCGGCCTTTTCAAACAGGGTATCGTCGGCATTATCGAACAGCTCACTGAGGCCGACCCGCAGGAAGGTCTGGGCGCGGTCACGGACCGCCATCAGGGGAGCAGGCAGCGCGCCGGGGCGCAGAGAGTCATCCCGTTGCCTTCCGGCCGCAGCAGCGGCAAAGGAAACTACCTTGTAATCCTTGGACATGCCATATCTCCGGGGAGCCGATCCGTCGTAAAAAGCCTGTCGAAATTCTGACGTCAAAAATCATCCCAAGTATACATAAAATCCGGGCGCCAGCAGCCTTGGTAGTCTTTTTCCTTGCTCAACATCACACTTTTGCAATACAAGGACACAGAAAACAACAACCAATCGGCAAAACATGGAGAGGCAGATGGATAATCTGATTGACATCATCAGTGCAATAAACGGCGTGGTGTGGGGGCCGTTCATGCTGGCACTGCTTGCAGGGACCGGGATCTACCTGGCACTCGGCTTGAAACTCATCCCCCAGCGCAAACTGATCTACGGCTTCAACATGCTCTGGCGCGGCCGCAAGGCCGGCGATGCGGAGGGCGATCTCAGCCCTTTCAACGCCCTGATGACGGCGCTGTCCGCTACCGTGGGCACCGGCAACATCGCTGGCGTTGCCACCGCGATCTTCTTCGGTGGCCCCGGCGCGCTGTTCTGGATGTGGTTGATCGCCCTGATCGGCATGGCGACCAAATTCAGCGAAGCGGTACTGGCGGTGCACTATCGGGAAAAGGACGCCTTCGGTAACTATGTCGGCGGGCCGATGTATTACATCCGCAACGGCCTGGGCAAGAACTGGAAGTGGCTCGGCGTGCTGTTCGCCATTTTCGGCATGCTGGCTGGCTTCGGCATTGGCAACACCATCCAGTCCAACTCCGTGGCCGACGCCATGCAGAGTACCTTCAACATCAATCCGATGGTGACCGGCCTGGTCATCGGCGTACTGGTCGCGCTGGTATTGATCGGCGGGATCAAGCGTATCGGCGAGGTGGCGGGCAAGCTGGTGCCGCTGATGGCGATCTTCTACGTTGGGGGCGGCCTGATCATCCTGATCATCAACGCTGCCGAGATCCCCGCGGCGTTTTCCCTGATCCTCCATCACGCCTTCAACCCGATCTCCGCCGCCGGGGGCTTTGCCGGTGCCACGGTCTGGGCCGCCATCCGTTTCGGTGTGGCTCGCGGGGTGTTCTCCAACGAAGCGGGCCTGGGCAGCGCGCCCATTGCCCATGCCACCGCCAAGACCAACAACCCGATTCGCCAGGGTACCGTGGCGATGCTCGGTACCTTTATCGACACCATCATCATCTGCTCCATTACCGGCCTGGTGATCATGGTTACCGGCGCCTGGCAGAGCGGTGAAAACGGGGCCTCCCTGTCGGTTCACGCGTTCAACCTGGGCCTGCCGGGCTGGGGCGAATACATCGTCAGTATCGGCCTGGCGACCTTCGCCTTCACCACCATCCTCGGCTGGAGCTTCTACAGCGAGAAATGTACCCAGTTCCTCTTCGGCGAGCGCGCGATCCTGCCGTTCCGTCTGGTCTGGATCATCGCGGTCCCGCTGGGCACCCTGCCGATGCTCGACCTGGGCAGCCTGTGGCTGGTGGCCGATACGCTCAACGCGATGATGGCCATCCCCAACCTGATCGCCCTGCTGCTGTTGAGCCCGGTCGTGTTCAAACTGACCAAGGCCTATTTCAGTCAGCCCAGCGCCACGCGCGACAACGGCTGACGGCCCCCGCGTTCCGGTGCCCCACCGGAACGCCCTTCCCTTTGCTCCGACGCACTTCCCACCCTGCGGGTGGGATGCGATCGGGTATACTGCGGCGTTTTCAGCCGACCCCAAGCGGAGCCTCCCATGCCGAATATCACCCTGGACAGTCTGCAATCCTCCATACAGGATCAGGTGCGCCGCGCCCTGGCCGAGGACGTCGGCGATGGCGACATCACCGCGGCCCTGATTCCGGCGGACCGCCAGGCCCAGGCCACCATCATCTCCCGCGAGCCCGCGGTGCTGTGCGGGACGGCCTGGGCCGATGAGGTGTTTCGCCAGGTGGATGCACAGATCCGGGTCGAATGGCTGGCCGCCGACGGCGATCAATTGGTGCCGAACCAGCCCTTCTGCCGCATCAGCGGCCCGGCCCGCGGCCTGCTGACCGGCGAGCGCTGCGCCCTGAACTTCATCCAGACCCTGTCCGCCACGGCCACCCGCAGCCAGCACTTCACCAAGCTGGTGGAAGGCACTGCGGTAAAGCTGCTGGACACCCGCAAGACGCTGCCGGGGCTGCGCCTGGCGCAGAAGTACGCGGTCACCTGCGGCGGTGGCCACAACCATCGCATCGGGCTGTATGACGCCTTCCTGATCAAGGAAAACCACATCGCGGCCTGCGGCGGCATTGACGCAGCCGTCGCCCAGGCGCGCCGACTGAGCCCCGGCAAACCGGTGGAAGTGGAGGTGGAAAGTCTGGATGAGCTGCGCCAGGCCCTGGCCGCGGGCGCCGATATCATCATGCTCGATGAGCTGAGCAATGAGGACATGCGCACCGCCGTGCAGATCACCGCCGGCAAGGCCAAGCTGGAAGCCTCCGGCGGCATCAACGAGGATACTCTGCGCGCGGTTGCCGAAACCGGCGTCGACTACATTTCCATCGGCAGTCTGACCAAGGACATCAAGGCGGTGGACCTGTCGATGCGCCTGTCCATGTAAGCAACCGGCCAGCGGCCCAGCCCGCTGGCCACTCCCAGCTCAATCTGGCTGGACGTTGTCGTACAGCATGTAGCGGGCGGTTTCATGCAGTCCGCGGGTCAGCGGCAGCAGCCGCTGGTATTCTGCGGGGAACTGCTCGGCGACGTTGTCCAGCGGGGTCTCCGAGTGCAAATCATGCAGGCTCGGCTCGCTGCCATCGTGGTTCATCTGCAGCAGGAAGTCCTGGGTGACCGCTCCGATCAACGGGAAGGTCCCCTCCCGCAGTACCAGCGGTACCACCCGCTCGCCTTCCGGCGGCGCGATCAGCACGTCACGGCCCATGCTGCGGGTCTCATATTCGATACCCAGCAGCCCGGCGATGGTCGGCAGCAGGTCGGCAAGGCCCACCGCCTCGTCGAATTCCCGCGGCTCGAGCAGGCCCGGCGCGTGGATCAGCAGCGGCACGTTATTGCTTTCCAGCCCCAACTGGTCGAACGCCGGTTTCATGTAGTCGATATTGGCGATCCGCGTGTTGTGGTCGCCAAACATCACGAAGATGGTGTTGTCGTAGTAACCGCTGGCCTTGGCCATCTCCATGAAACGCCCGATATTGAAGTCCAATAGCCGCGCCGCATTGTACTGTTCGACACTGCGCGAGCCGGCGGCCTGTACCTCCGCCAGCGGCCGGTCGATGACCTCGAAGCCGTCGTTCTCTGCCGGGATGGTGAAGGGGCGATGGTTGCCCGCCGTCTGGATGTAGGCGAAGAAGGGTTCATCATCCGGCAGCGCGCGCAGCAGCTGGTCGGTTTCCTTGAACAGATCCAGGTCGGAAATACCCCAGACATCGACGTTCTTCGACTTCCAGTAACCTTCCTCATACAGCTGCACGCCGTCGATACTCTGGCGCACCAGGGCGTTCATATTGGCCCAGCCGGAGTTGCCGCCGATGGTATACAGCTTGTGATACCCCGGAAGATCGTTGATCAGGCTGCGCTGCTTGGTAATCAGCGGGTTGCGAGTCGCGGTCTCCGAACGGGATACGTCCGGCACGCCGGAGATGCTGGCCCACACTGTCTTCGCCGTGCCGGTCACCGGCACGTAGAAATGCCGGAAGAACCAGCTCTGCTTTGCCAACTCATCCAGATTCGGCGTCGGGTTCAGCGGGTTACCGTAGGCGCCCACCGCCGTGGTGCCCAGGGACTCGAGCATGATGAACACCACATTGGGCGCGGCGCCTTCCAGCCGATGGGGCTGCACCGGCACCCGCCGGGAGAAATTCAGCCGCTCGGCATCGGGCTCGTCCACGCCCAGGTAGGCGCTGACCTGGGGATAGTACTTGCGCACCTGGTCCTCATCGTAGCGGTCCTGCGGCACCTTCAGGGTGTCGTAGAAAAACAATACCGGGTTGAGCCCCAGCGCCCCCAGCTGGCTGTCGCCGGCGAAGAAGGCATCGTTCCAGCGCAGTGGGACCGGGTTTTCCAGGTTCACGCCGCTGGTCCGGCCGATAAGCACGAAGAACACCAGCACCGTTACCGCGGCACTGCCCCACACCCGCGACCAGAGCCCGACCCGCTTCGCGGGCCGGTCCAGCGTCACCCGCTCCAGGCGCAGCAGGGCGAGCAGGGACAAGCCCAGCAGCGCCAGCCAGCCGAGGGTGATCCACACCACCGGATAGCTCTCCCACAGCATCTGCCGGGAGATTTGCACATCGCCGAGAAACTTCAGCGCCGAGGCGTTCAGCCGCACACCCAGATAGGCGTAATGACCGAAATCAATGAAATACATCAGCAGGACCACGGCCAGCGCCAGCAGCAGCCACAGCCGACCCAGGCCGCGCAGCAGGCGGCTGCGCAGGCTGTTCCAGCGCGGCAGCCAGGCCAGCAGCATGGCGGGCAGCATCAGCAGCAGCGCCAGACGCAGATCGAAACGCACGCCTATACCGAGGGTTTCCAGCACCAGTGGCCAGGAATGGCTTTGGCCACCGGTGACCGAGGAAAAGCCGAACAGGAAGACCGCGCGCAGTGCGACCAGCAACCCGAACACAATGGCTACCCCGCCCACGAAATAATGCAGGCGGCGGGATTGCAGCCAACTCATAGAGAAGCTCCTTGAAAGATACCGGGTTGTCGGGCGCGACTGTTCACGCCAGGTAGTCCATGGCCCGCAGGCGCGCCAGTAGCGCGTGACAATCGGGCACGTGCAGGTCGGTCAGGTCCGGCCAGGCATTGTCGGGGAGCACCAGGCAGGTCCGGCAGCCGGCCGCCCGGCCCGCCTCCAGGTCGAAACGGAAATCACCCACCATCACCGCCTCGACCTCGCTAAGCTGCCAGCTGGCCAGCAATTGATGAATGCCATCCGGTGCCGGCTTGGGTGGGGCCTCGTCGCGGCCGATGATATGGTCCGGCGCGAAGCATTCGAGCACCCCGATGCGCTGCAGCGAGGCCATGGCGACGCGGTGCAGGTTGCGGGTGAGAATCCCCAGGCGCTGGCCGTCAGCATGCAGAGCGCGGATGAGCTCTGCCGCGCCAGGTGCCGGCTCGACCTCCGCGGCCAGGCGCAGCTCGATGGCGTCGAGTTGGTCGTTCAGCCGCTGGCGCTCGGCAATCGGCAGGCGCCCGAGGTGGGTGAGGATATCCTCGTCGGCGGGGATGCCCAGCTCCCGGCGAATTGCCGGAAAGTCGTGCTGGGCGACCGTCAGGGTGCCGTCGAGATCGAAGATCCAGCCACGAACCTGGTGCATGTCAGCCCTTGCTCCGGTCGCGCATCAGCGATTCCTGGGCCACCGAGGCCACCAGCTCGCCGGCACGGTTGTACACCAGGCCGCGGGACAATCCACGGGCGCCGCTGGCGGAGGGGCTATCCATGGCATACAGCAGCCAGTCATCCATGCGCAGCGGACGGTGGAACCAGACCGCATGGTCCAGACTGGCCACCTGCATGTGCGGTAGCCAGGTGGAGATGCCATGGGGCAGCGCCGCTGTGCTCAGCAGGTTGAAATCCGAGGCGTAGGCGAACAGGTAGCGGTGGAGATGATCATCGTCGGGCAACTGGCCGTCGGCCCGGAACCAGATGTATTGCCGCGGCTCGGAGACCTTGGGGTTAAACGGGTTGTAATGCCCCACCCGGCGGATCTCGATGGGCTTGGGGCAGAGTACGCTGTCGCGTACTGCCTCCGGCAGCAGATGCTCGTTTTCCTGGGCAATCTGCAGCTCGCTCTTGATGCCGTCAGGGCCCGGCACATCGGGCATCGGCGTCTGGTGCGACACGCCCGGCTCGTCACCATGGAAGGAGGCCATCAGGGTGAAGATGGAGCGCCCCTTCTGGATGGCGCTCACGGTGCGGGTGGTGAAGCTGCCGCCGTCGCGGGGCGCCTCGACGTGATAGACAATCGGCAGGCTGGCGTCGCCCGGGCGCAGGAAGTAACCATGCACCGAATGCACGTTGCGCGCCGGGTCCACGGTCTGGCTCGCCGCCGACAGGGCCTGCCCCAACACCTGGCCACCAAACAGCTGGCGAAAACCCAGATCCTCGCTACGGCCGCGGAACAGGTTCTCTTCGATCTTCTCCAAAGCCAGCAGGCTGACCAGATTATCCAGCAATTGGCTCATAAGGACTCCTCAAACGTGAAGCCGGTGACACCGGCCGGTACTACAGGGGAGCGCGCGACAAGACGACGCACCAAAGGGCTGAGGATTTTAAACCTGAGCGCCCCATTGTTACAGCTTTTTGCACACGCCCCCGTGGCAAGGGGCATTTCGCGGTAAACTCCGCGCATTTTCAGCACGGAATCGAGCATGTCCCCTTCCGCACATTCCCCTAAACCCATGATAGCGGTCATCGGCGGCGGCCCCGCCGGACTCATGGCGGCTGAACGGCTGGCCCAGGCCGGCCTGGGCGTCCAGGTGTTCGACGCCATGCCCTCGGTGGGCCGCAAGTTCCTGCTGGCCGGTGTCGGCGGCATGAACATCACCCACTCGGAACCGACCGCCCCCTTTGTCAGCCGCTACCGCGAGGCCGCGCCCTGGGTCGGCCAGTGGCTGGACCGGCTGGGTGGCCCGGCGCTGCGCGAATGGATCCATGGGCTGGGCGTTGACACCTTCGTCGGCTCCTCCGGGCGGGTGTTTCCCACCGACATGAAAGCCGCCCCGCTGTTGCGCGCCTGGCTCAAGCGCCTGCGCGAGGCCGACGTGGAGCTGCATACCCGGCACCGCTGGCAGGGGTGGGATGAGCGTCACCAGCTGATATTCGACACGCCAGAGGGCCTGCGGCAGGTCCGGGCCGATGCCGTGGTGCTGGCCCTGGGCGGCGGCAGCTGGGCCCGCCTGGGTTCTGACGGCGCCTGGGTGCCCTGGCTGCGCCAACGCGGCGTCGACATTCGCGACCTGCGCCCGGCCAACTGTGGTTTTACGGCGGATTGGAGCGAGCATCTGCGCCAACGCTTTTCCGGCCAGCCGCTGAAACAGGTGATTGCCCGGGTCACGGCGGTGGATGGTCAGCAGCTGGAGCGCCGCGGCGAATGCGTGGTAACCGAGTCGGGGCTCGAAGGCAGTTTGATTTATGCCCTGTCGGCGGAGCTGCGCGGACTGATCGAACACCAGGGCCACGCCGAGCTGCACCTGGACCTGGCTCCCGACCGTAGCCAGGCGCAGCTGTCCGAGTTGCTGGCCCAACCGCGCAAGGGCCAGAGCCTGGCCGCGGTGCTGCGCAAGCGCGCCGGATTGGACCCGCTGAAAACCGCCCTGCTGCATGAATGTTTGACCAAGGATGAAACTGCCGATCCCCAACGCCTGGCCCAGGGCATAAAGCAGCTGCCGGTACGCCTGACCGGCACGCGCCCCCTGGACGAGGCCATCAGCAGCGCCGGCGGCGTCACCGCCCAGGCGCTGGATGAAGGCTTGATGCTCACCGCCCTGCCCGGCGTCTTCTGCGCCGGCGAAATGCTCGACTGGGAAGCCCCCACCGGCGGCTATCTGCTTACCGCCTGCTTTGCCAGCGGGCGAGTGGCTGCGGAAGGGGTGATCGAATGGCTGAGAAGGCCGAGCACTAGTTCGACCAGCGAGGCCGACGGATAACCTTGGGCCGGGATGGAACCCGGCCCTCCCAGACAGCGTGACCCTGGGATTGTCGAGCACCAGCTCGACAGCGGAGCTACCAGATACTTACGGCGCCAGCCGCTCCCGCAACCACTCCTGCCCATCCCCATCCCCATCCCGCCGATAGCGCAGCCGGTCATGCAACCGGCTCGGCCGACCCTGCCAGAATTCAATCATCTGCGGCACCACCCGGAACCCACCCCAATGGGGCGGCCGCGGCGGTTCGCTATCTGCGAACCGGGCTTCCACCTCGGCCAGGCGTTTTTCCAGCGCATCGCGCCCACTGATCACCTGACTCTGGGGCGAGGTCCAGGCGCCCAGACGGCTGCCCAGTGGCCGGCTGTGGTAATAGGTATCGGACTCTCCTTCCGACACCACTTCCACCGCGCCCTCGATCCGCACCTGGCGCTCCAGGTCTGGCCACCAGAAGGTCATCGCCGCCCGCGGATGGGCCTGCAGCTGCTCGCCCTTGGCGCTCTGGTAGTTGGTATAGAAGACGAACCCGCGCTCATCGAAGCCCTTGAGCAACAGGGTGCGCAAATGCGGCTGCCCCTCGGCATCCACCGTGGCCAGCATCATGGCGTTGGGCTCGGTGGACTCCACCTCCACCGCCTGGCTGAACCATAACCCGAACAGGGCAAAGGGATCGTCCGGCGCCTGGCTTTCCAGCAGTCCGTCTCGGGTGTAGTTGCGGCGCATATCGGCAATGCTGAGCTTCATTCACGTACTCCTGAAAGTAATGTCACCAGCCTAGCAGCCGGGTGATGGCACGACCATGACCCAGCTCAATCCAGCTCGCGCAGGCACCGGTACACCGCCCGGCTCAATTCGCCGGCGCGCGGGTCGGTCAACACATAGGGCCCCATGGTGTTGGTGACATAACCCAAGCCGACTTGGGCATCCGGGTCGGCAAAGCCCAGCGCGCCACCCGCCCCGGGATGACCGAAGGCGTTGTCGCCCATGCCGAAACTACCGCCCTGCCACTGCTGCTCCAGCATCACGCCGAGGCCGAACCGGGTCGGGCACTGCAGAGTTTTATCCATGCCGGCGCTGTGCTCCTGGCGCATCAGGTTAACCAGCTCCGGATCGAGCAGATAGGCGCCGCCCAGGCGGCCGCCGTGGGCCATGACCTGCCAGAAGCGCGCCAGCGAGCGGGCGTTGCCAGTGCCGTTGGCCGCCAGGATCTGCGCCTGCTGCCAGGCCGGCTTGTTGGTGCTGTTCTGCAGGCTGCTGGGGTTGCCGAAGGCTTTCCAGGCCAGCCCCTGCGGGTCGCCCATGGCGGTAAACAGCGCCCGGGCGTACTCGTCGCCATGCTGGTTGCGCAGCCGCGACACATGGGCGATGCGGGCCAGGTCCTCCTCGGCCACACCCACATGAAAATCCATATCCAGCGGACCGCACACCTGCTCGCGCAGATAGTCCCCCGGCATCTGTCCGGACAGCCGCCGCAGGGGTTCGCCGATCAGCCAGGCATAGGTCAGCGGCGCGTAGCCATGCAGCTCACCGGGGGTCCACCAGGGCGCCTGGGCGGCGACGGCATCGGTCATTGCCTGCCAGTCGAACAGCGCCTCGGGCGCGACCGGCGCGCTGATTGCCGAGAGGCCCGCCCGGTGGCTGAGCAACTGGCGCAGGGTAATCTGCTCCTTGCCGGCCTGGGCAAACTCGGGCCAGACCTGCGCCACCGGATCATCCAGCCCGATGCGCCCCGCCTCGACCTGCTGCAGCAGCGCCACCGCGCCCAGCGGCTTGGTGCAGGAGAACACGTTGACCAGGGTATCCTGCTCCCAGACCCGGCTATTGTCCTTGTCCATCACCCCCTGCCAGAGATCCAGCACGGTATCGCCGCCGACGGTGACGCAGAGCGCCGAGCCCCGCGCCTGGGGGTCGGCCTGCTGCTGGGCGAACAGCTCGCGGACGGATTCGAAACGGGGATCGTAGTAACCCTGGACCTGGCTCATGGATGCTCTCTTGGTATTTTTCTGTGAACGTGATCAGTCAATTTCCCGGCGAAACGGGGGTAACGCGTTGAGGATCGCCTTGCCGTAGCGCTGGGTCACCAGCCGCCGGTCCAGCAGGGTCACCGTACCGGTATCCTGCTCGGTGCGCAGCAGCCGGCCACAGGCCTGCACCAGGCGCAGACAGGCATCGGGCACGGCAATCTCCATGAAGGGGTTGCCGCCATTGCGCTCGATCCATTCCGACAACGCCGCCTCGACCGGATCATCGGGTACCGCGAAGGGGATCTTGGCGATCACCACATGCTCGCAGTACTTGCCCGGCAGGTCGACGCCCTCGGCAAAACTGGCCAGGCCGAAGATCACGCTCTGCTCGCCCTTGTCGACCCGCCCGCGGTGCTGGCGGATCAGCTCCTGCTTGGACAGGTCGCCCTGCACCAGCACCCGCTCGCGGAACGCCGCCGGCAGGCCGGCATAGACCTCCAGCATCTGCCGGCGGGAGGAAAACAGCACCAGGCTACCCGGCTCGTGCTCGAGCATATCCGGCAGGTGTTCGATGATGGAAGCGCTGTGGCCGGCGTTGTCGCGGGGGTCGGCACCGTGGTTGGGCACTCGCAGCACGCCGCTCTCGGCATAGCGGAACGGGCTCGGCGCCAGGGTGCAGACGGCGCTCTTGGGCAGGCCGGCGCGGTGGCTATAGCGATCGAAGCGGCCCAGCGCGGTGATGGTCGCCGAGGTGACCAGGGCGGCAAAAGCGGTGTGCCAGAGGTATTGGCGCAGGGTGTCAGCGGCCAGGATCGGGCTGACATGCACCTCCAGGTCGTTCTGCTCGGTGAGGGTCAGCCAGCGCGCGGTCGGCGGCTTGTCCTCGGGGTCCTCCAGGCTGAACTGGGTCCACAGGGTCCAGTTGCCCTCGGCCCGGGCAGCCAGCGCGCCGAACAGCGGATACCACTCCTCGGCCTGGGTCTGGTGTACCCCGACCACCTCTCCATCCATGGCCTCCTTGAGGGTATCGACCATGCGCTGCAGCAGGTCGGTAATGCGGCCGAACCCGGCCTTGAGCTCCATCGACATCTCGCGGATATGCTCGGGCACTACCCCATGTTCGAAGCGGTACTGCGGTCGCACCTGCCCGGTAAAGTCCTCGGCGCTGGAAAAGTCCGCCACCTCGCCCAGGGCCTGGCTCATGAACTGCTGGTGCGGCTTGAGTTCGCGGGCCTGCTGTGGCACCTGCTCGAGCAGGCGGCCGAAGTCGCCCGGCAGCGGATGCTGCGCCAGCAATTTGGACAGGTTCTTGTCCAGTTGGTCCAGCCAATCGGCGGTGGCGGCCATGCGCGTATGGTGGGCAAAGTGGGCGATGGCCTTATCCGGCAGGTGATGGCCCTCGTCGAACACGTACAGGCACTCCCGCGGGTCCGGCAGGATGGCGCCGCCGCCAAGCGCCAGATCCGCCAGTACCAGGTCATGGTTGGTGACGATGACGTCGATCTTCTGGATGCCTTCGCGGGCCTTGTAGAACACGCACTGGTTGAAATGCCCGCAGCGCCGGTTGGTGCACTGGATGTGGTCGGTAGTCAGGCGTGACCAGTCCTGGTCCTCCAGCGCCTCGGGCCAGGAATCGCGCTCGCCGTCCCACTTGTTGGTGGCCAGCGATTCAACCATACGGGTATAGAGCTTGAGCCCCGCCTCGTCCACATCGATGCGAAAACCTTCCTCAGCAAAGCCCTGCTGCTGGCTGGCCAGCGACTGGTTGTCCTGCAGCAACTGGTCGAGCTTGGACAGGCACACATAGCGCCCGCGCCCCTTGGCCAGGGCGAACTGGAAGTTCAGCCCGGCGTTACGCTGGATGTCGGGCAGGTCCTTAAGCACGATCTGTTCCTGCAGCGCCACCGTGGCGGTGGAGATTACCAGCGGCTTGCCCAGGTGCTTGGCAATGGGGATGCCCGCCAGGCAATAGGCCACGGTCTTGCCGGTACCGGTGCCCGCTTCGACCACCGCCACCGCCGGCCCGCCGTCACGGTGCCCCTCCTCGTCCAGCTCGACGCCGCCGAAGAGTTTCGCCACCTCGGCAATCATCACCCGCTGGCCGTAGCGCGGCTTGAGCGACTTGTTTTCGAGGAAGGTGCGGTAGGCCGTCTGGATCTGGCCCTTGAGATCATCGTTGAGCATGGGGTCTCCGAAGCAGAGCGCGGATGATACCATTTAGCGCACGCCGGCGGGCGCGGGACGGCTGCCGTTGCGCCCAGCGGACCACCTTCTGACCAGCGGACAATACCATGATCACCCTGCCCACCATTGCGCCCAGCGCGCCCTGCCCCTGCGGCGATGGCCAGCCCTATGTGGACTGCTGCCAGCCACTGCACCAGGGCCAGCCGGCGGCTAACGCCGGACGGCTGATGCGCTCGCGCTACAGCGCCTATACCCTGCAATTGATTGATTATCTGGTAGCCACCACCCTGCCCGCCCAGCAGGCAACGCTGGATCGCCAGGCGATGGCGCAGTGGAGCCGGGACAGCCACTGGCTGGGGCTGACGGTCGAGCAGGAAGACAGCGAGACCACGGGCGACCGCGCCCAAGTCACCTTCACCGCCCGCTGGGCCGACCCGGACGGCAGCGAGCACAGCCACCTGGAGTGTTCGGACTTCTGCAAGCTGGGCGAGCGCTGGTACTTCATCGATCCCAACCATCCCGTCACCGCCGGACGCAATGATCCCTGCCCCTGCGGTTCCGGTCGCAAGTTCAAGCAGTGCTGTCGCTACTGAGGGGCTTCAGTTGTCGTCGATAATCCACAGATGGCTGATATCCGGCGTTACTGCCGGGACCGTGGTTTTCAGCTGCTCCAGATCGCTGCCGGGCGGGGCCAGGGTGAGGGCGGACAGGTCGATATCCGGCGGCGCCACGTCAGCGTAGCTGTCCTGCATATCCGCACCCAGCGGCGCGATGGGCAGGTCCGGCGCCTCGACGTCCTTGAACGCGGCCATGTACTCATCCCGGGGCTCTACCGTGGCCCTACGCTGCGGCACTGGGGCAGCAGGCGCGGCCGCCGCAACGGGTAGCGGAATCTCGGCATCCGCCTCGCCCATGGGCACGATGTCACAGAGCGCGCCCGCCCGCTCGATGGCCTGGCGATACTTATGCGCCGCCGCCTCGTCCAACCCCTGCTTGATGACGATCCGCCGCCCGGAGAACAGCGTCTCCAACTGCCGATCGCTGGCCTGGAACAGTTGGCCGATCCGCGCGCGGGCCTGCTCAGGCGCAACATCCGCTCGCACCTGGCCGTGGAAAACCACCTCGAAAACTGCCATCTTGTCACTCCCTTGTATAGATTGCGTTAGTATGGACAGGCTGCCCGGCGCCGACAACTTTTCCAATATAAGGGGCGCCAGGTTAAAACGGAGGGGGTTGCATTGATGATTCGTTCACCCGGTCTGGGGCTGGCAGTATTGCTGATGGGGATGCTTGGCCTGAACGGCTGCGCCGTGCTCGACCGCTCCTATACCGAGCCGGACGTGCAACTGGCCAATATCGAGATGCTCAAATCGAACCTGTGGGAGCAATCCTTCCGCCTGCGCCTGCGGGTGGACAATCCCAACAGTCGCAACCTGCCCGTGCGCGGCATGCACTACCAGGTGTATCTGAACGACATGCGCCTGGCCACTGGCGTAACCGACCGCGCCTTCGACGTACCCGCCTACGGCACCGAATACTTCGACGTGACCGTACGCTCGAATATCTGGCGACACCTGAGTGACCTGGTCAAGCTCGTTGAGCACCAGCAACCGGTCAATTATCGGATCGACGGGCACATCCGTACCGGCCTGTTCATGTCGCCCAAACTGACGCTGCAGGAAGAAGGCACCATCGATCCTGCGGACATGCGCTTCTAGGAGTCGCCCATGACTAACAGCGACTGGCTGATCATTCTCGGCCTGGTCATCATCTTCGCCCTGGCCCTGTATGCCGTCGTGCTCTGGCGCCGGGTCTGGCGCAACCAGCAGCGCCTCGCCCAGCAGGAGCGCGAGCGCAACGACCGCCTGGAAGGAGATATCCGCATACTCGCCCAGAGTCTGCTCGCCGGGCAGTTGCCGGTGATCGAGGGCGCCATCCGCATCAAGGTATTGCTGGACAACTACAGCGGGGAGCGACGCGCCGACCTGGACGTGCAGGTTCTTAGCACCATTTATGACGCCACCGCCCATATCCCGACCCACCAGGCCTGGCAGGATCTGCCCAAGCCCGAGCGGCGGCTGCATGAGCGGCAGATGCAGACCCTGGAGGCCCAGCACCGCAGCGCGGTGCAGCAGATCGCGCAGCAGCTCAGTGCTGGCCTGCGCCCGGCCGCCCCGGGCGCAGCCACGCAGCATCAGACCGCCGAATAACCCCCGTCCACTGCGACCGCCTGGCCGGTGACGTGGCGTGAGGCGTCGGTGGCGAAGAACAGCGCCAGCCCCTTGATATCCTCATCCCCACCCACGCGGCCCAGCGGGGTGTTGCGGATGATCGACTCGGACACGTGATCCAGCCCCTTGGCCAGCTTGGTCGGGAAATACCCGGGGCAGATGGCGTTGACGCGGATATTGTAGGTGCCCCACTCCCCGGCCAGGGCCCGGGTCAGGTTGATTGCCGCCGCCTTGCTGGTGTTGTAGGCCACGGTGTGGACCCCGGTATTCGGCCCGTTGCCCTTGAGTCCGGCAATCGAGGCGATATTGATGATGTTGCCGGAGCGGCGCGGGATCATGAAGCGGCGCGCCACTTCCTGGGCCATCAGGAAACAGACATCCACGTTCAGGCCCATCACCTTCTGCCAACCAGCATAGCTGTGCTCGACCGCGGGTTGCCCCCAGGTGGTGCCGGCATTGTTGATCAGGATATCGACGGTACCAAAACGCGCCTCGGCTGCGTCCACCAGGGTAACCACCGGGTTGCCCTCAGCCTTGCCCAGGTCGCAGGCGATACCGCCCGCCTCGATGCCGCGGGCATTCAGCTGGGCGACCACCGCCTCCACCTCGGCCGGGTTACGGGCATTGATGAAGATCTTCGCGCCCTGCTCGCCCAGCGCTTCAGCCATCTGCAGGCCCAGGCCCTTGGTGCCACCGGTGATCAGGGCGACCTTGCCGGTCAGGTCGAACAATTGCATTACGCTCATGATAATTCCTTGTTGTCTTATCGCCAGTCAGGTCATCGATCATAGCGCCCGCCGCGGATGATACAGACCATCAGTGAGCACAGTGATATGTCGCCCTGCACCGGTGTTATCATGGCGTCTCACGAAAAGCGGAGCTCCCATGGCTGAACACGACTTCCGGCGCACTGCGCTCAACCCCTCCCATACGCTGATCGAATGCCGCACGCTGGCCGGCGGACTGTACCAGGTCACCGGCCAGGGCGGCGGCGTCCAGCCGGGCGACACGCTCATCTGCACGGTCAAGGGCAGCAAGGACCTGCCGCTGCCGCTGGTCGTGGGCAAGGTGCGCTACCTGATCAACCCGGCGGGCCAGTGGACCGCTACCGCCACGGGCCCGGACCTCAAGGGCCAGGTGGTGCTGGGCTGGTCGGTCCACTGCGATGAGTGCGCCCGCGAGCAGGCTTTCGAGTTCCTGGCGCAGGAGAAGGATGATCTGCAGGCGCGTACCGCCAAGGCTGTTAGCCGCATCGGCGAGCTGGGCTGGAAGCCGCGGGGTGACAACCACCTGTGTCCGCGCTGCGCCGCCAACAGCTGAGCCACTAGAACAGCAGCAGTTGCTCACCGAGGGGGCTGTGGGCGTTATCCAGCCGCACCCCCACGCCGATCAGACGCACCGGCCGACCGCCACGACTGAAGGCCTGCCGGCACAGCGCCTCGAAGCCCTGGGGCGTGATCGGCGCGCCCGCCTGCTCCAGGGTGGTCTGGGTGAAGTCGTGGAACTTGAGTTTGACGAAGGGTTTGCTGATCCGGTACTGCCCCTCCAGTCGCCCCAGCCGTTGCGCCAGCTTGTCCAGCAGCGGCGGTAATGCATCCAGGCAGTGCTGCAGGTCGGGCAGATCGCGGTCATAGGTGTTCTCCACGCTGACCGATTGCCGCGCCCGATCCACCACCACCGGGCGGTCATCAATGCCCCGGGCCAATTCCCACAAACGCTCGCCGAAGCTACCGAACTCCCGCGCCAGATCCTGCTTGCGCCACTGGCGCAGGTCGGCGCAGGTGTCCACGCCCCGCTGGTGCAGCCGCGCCGCCGTGACCTTGCCCACGCCATGCAGCCGCTTGACCGGCAGCGCCAGCACGAACTCATCGACCTCCTCGGGCAAAATCACCTTCAGTCCGTCGGGCTTGTTCCAGTCACTGGCGATCTTCGCCAGGAATTTGTTCGGCGCCACCCCGGCCGATACCGTGATGCCCTGGGTCTCCTCCACCCGCTGGCGGATTTCCCGGGCAATCAGCGTCGCACTACCGCGGCAGGCCGGCGAATCGGTGACATCCAGAAAGGCCTCGTCCAGCGACAGCGGCTGCACGAGCGGCGTGTATTCATGGAAGATGGCCTGGATGGCCATGGAGACTTCGCGGTAGACCTGCATCCGCCCGGGCACGATCAAGAGGTCGGGGCAGAGCTTCTTGGCGTAGGCCGAGGCCATGGCCGAATGCACCCCGTAGGTGCGCGCCTCGTAGTTGCAGGTGGCGATGACTCCACGCTTGCCCGGATCGCCACCGACTGCCAGCGGCCGATTGCGCAGCCGCGGGTCGTCACGCATCTCGATGGCGGCGAAGAAGCAATCGCAATCGATGTGGATGATCTTGCGCAAGGGCCAGGGCCTGTTCCGGGGAGGTATGCCGGCTATTGTACCTCAGACGACGACCACTCGATTACGCCCCTCGCGCTTGCCGCGATACAGGCCCTTGTCCACCCGCTGCAGCGTCTCGACGATATCGACTTCGTCGTTCTGCACCTCTGACAGCGCAAAGGTAGCGGTAATACGGCGCGGTTCGCCCTTGAGCATCACCGGCGTGTTCTCCAGGGTGGTGCGCAGGCGCTCCACTACCTTTTCGGCCTCGGCTGGGCCGGTGTCCGGGAGCAGGATAATGAACTCCTCGCCGCCGAAACGCCCCAGCACGTCCCCTTCGCGCAGCTGCCTGGTCATCAGGTCGGCCACATGGCGCAGGGCGATATCGCCGCTGTCGTGCCCCAGCTCGTCATTCAGTGCCTTGAAGGCATCCAAATCACCCATGGCCACGCAGATGGCCGTGCCCTGGCGCCGGCAGCGCTCACGCTCGCGCTTGAACAGCATTTCGTACTGACGCCGGTTGAACAGGCCCGTCAAAGGGTCCGTGGTCGCCTGGCGTTTCAGTTCTTCTTCCAGCAGCCGGCGCCGCTCCATCTCCTCCTGCAGCTCCCGGTTCGCCTTGCGCGCCTGGCTGAACATCGCATATTGCCGGCGCTGCACTATCTGCAGCTGCTGCGCCGCAAAGAACCCGGTGATGACCGGCAGGCTCAACATGAAGAAGGCGCCGAATAGCACTTCCGCGCCACGGCCATTGGCCGCAATGCACAGCAACGCCAGGGCCACGCCCACAAGGGCCGCCAACAGGGTCAGGATCAGGCGATTGGGCACGAACAGAAACATGGCCAGCAATATGATGCCGACGACACCAATGGTGAACACCGCAATGTCGGGCCGCAGGAAATAGATCGGCATGAACAGGAAGAAGCCGATGATCTCCAGCCCAGCAATCGCATAGCCACAGGAGGCGAGCTGGGGCCGGCGACGCAGCGCAACGGCATAGCTGAACACCAGAGTGGCTTGCACTACCCGGCACGCCAACAGGATAAAAAACTCCCGGGACCAGCCCAGGCTCTGGAGATCCAGGAGGGCGAACAGCAGAAGCAGGCTACCCCAGACAAACATGGCGACCCGCAGATGCCGGGCCAGCATCGGCTGCATGTTCAACCGGTAGGCCTGCTCGGTGTCGCGGTCCGCGAACTCAGCCCAAGGCAGGGAAATCGCGTAGGACTTGGTGGAATTACTTTTGGTGGAATTACTCATTGGTCATCCCTTTATTCTTTCAAGCCGTATAGCACGACTGACGTCGCCACGGAAAGGCCCGGGCCACCCCCGGCCGCCTCCCGACCAGGGAGCCGCAATAATGGCACATAGACACCAAACTGTCTCAGCCAGATGCTGGACGGTATTTCTGGCCCCCTAAAAATTCTTTTTGCATCAAGTGCTTGACAGCCCCTTCGAAATCCGTAGAATGAGCCACCTCAGACGCGGGGTGGAGCAGTCTGGTAGCTCGTCGGGCTCATAACCCGAAGGTCGTAGGTTCAAATCCTGCCCCCGCAACCAACATAGAAAAAGCCTTGGATATGCAGATATCCAGGGCTTTTTTGCATTTGTTTCCCTACCTGTATCTTGTTGTGCTGCCCTCGGGGCGGGCGCCTGTCCGTCCCGGATGTCCAGGTCCTGTTTCTCATTGATGGAGTCGTACAATGGCTGACAAATCACACCATGAATTGCGCGCGATGTTCCGTGACCTGCTGGCAGGCGACCGCTGCCTGAACGCGGCTTCGGTATTCGACCCACTCTCGGTGCGCATGGCAGCCGACCTGGGATTTTCCGTGGGCATCCTCGGCGGCTCCGTCGCCTCGCTACAGGTACTGGGCGCGCCTGATATCGCGCTGATCACCCTGGACGAGTTCGCCGAACAGGCCAATCGCCTGGGCCGGGCCAGCCAGATCCCGGTCATCGCCGACGCGGATCACGGCTACGGCAACGCCCTCAATGCCATGCGCACGGTCAACGAGCTGGAGAAAGCCGGCGTCGCGGCCCTGACCCTGGAAGATACGCACCTGCCCCGCCCCTTCGGCGAGCAGCCGCCGGCGCTGATCAGTGCCGATGAAGCCGCAGCCAAGATCCGCGCCGCCCTCAAGGCCCGCTCGGATGCGGCATTAAGCATCATTGCCCGCACCAACGCCGGCGCCACCACCCTGGAAGACTCGATCCAGCGCACCACCGCCTATCAGGCTGCGGGGGCCGATGCCATCTGCCTGGTCGGCGTGCAGGACTTCGATCACCTGCAGGCGCTCACCGGCCACCTGACCGTGCCGCTCATGCTGATCACCTATGGCAATCCGGCGCTGGCCGATGCCGAGCGGTTGAGCGCCGCCGGCGTACGCGTCGTGGTCAATGGCCATGCACCCTTCATGGCGGCGATCCAGGCGGTCTACGACACCCTGCGCAAGGAAAGCGGTACCGATAGCGCAGCATTGCCACTGGGGCAACTGCTGAGCCGCTATACCCTGGCCGATACCCACAGCGACTGGATGACCGATTACCTGACGCAGGGCACCGCTCCGCGCTGACCCTGACCTGCCGCCGCTTGCGCAAAGGAGTTGACCCGGGAGCTCCACTCCCTTAAAAGAGGTTTAGAATAATTACTCTAAATCTTGCCCGGAGCTCCCATGGCGGACGGCACTTCACCGTACTCCCCCCTCGATACCCAGCTGGCTGAGCTGCTGCATTGCCAGCGTCTGGCCTTCCAGGCGGCACCCATGCCCGCCCTGGAATCACGCCTGGATCTGCTCAAACGCCTGCGCGCCGCCTTGGTCGCAGAGCAGGAAGCACTGATCGACGCGGTCAGCCGGGATTTCGGTAACCGCTCCCGGGACGAGACGCTCTTTGCCGAGCTGCTGCCCAGCCTGCAATCCATCGATCACGTCAGCAAGCATCTGCGCCGCTGGATGAAGCCCTCGCGGCGCCCTTTGGGCATCGCCTTCCAACCCGGCTCGGCGCAGGTGCTTTACCAACCCCTGGGTGTAGTCGGGGTGATAGTGCCTTGGAATTACCCGATCTTTCTCGCCATGGGGCCGCTGATCGGCGCACTGGCCGCCGGCAACCGGGTCATGATCAAGATGAGTGAATCGACCCCCGCCACCTCCCAACTGGTCAAGGCGCTGCTGGCCCGGACCTTCCCCCAGGATCAGGTAGCCGTGGTGCTGGGCGAAGCGGAGGTGGGTGCGGCTTTCTCCCGCCTGCCGTTCGATCACCTGCTGTTTACCGGCGCGACCAGTATCGGCCGGCACATCCTGCACGCGGCGGCGGACAACCTGACCCCGGTGACCCTGGAGTTGGGCGGCAAGTCGCCGGCTATCGTCTCCGCCACCGTACCGCTGGACGACGCCGCCGAGCGCATCGCCTTTGGCAAGACCATGAACGCCGGGCAAACCTGTGTGGCACCGGACTATGTGCTGGTGCCGGAATCCAGGCTGGACGATTTCGTCGCGGCCTACCGCCGGGTGATCAACCGCTTCTACCCGCCTGCCCCGGCCAACCCCGACTACACCAGCATCATCAACCCACGCCAGTTGGCCCGATTACAGCACTACATCGAGGATGCCCAGGCCAAGGGCGCGCGGGTAATCCCCCTGCTCGCCGAGGGCCAGGACCGCCGGCTGCCCCCAACCCTGCTGCTGGATGTCACCGACGATATGCTGGTGATGCAGGATGAGATCTTCGGCCCGCTGTTGCCCGTCGTCCCCTACCGGGACATCGACGAGGCCATCGCCCAGGTCAACGCCCGCCCGCGGCCGCTGGCGCTCTACTACTTCGGTTACGATCGGGTTGAACAACAACAGGTGCTGGAGCGGACCCACTCCGGCGGCGCCGGCATCAACGAGACCCTGTTGCATGTAGCGGTCTGCGACCTGCCCTTTGGCGGTATCGGCCCTTCCGGCATGGGGCATTACCATGGCCATGAGGGCTTTCTCACCTTCAGCAAGGCCAAACCGGTGCTGCGCAAACCCCGTTTCAATGCCACCAGGGTGCTCTATCCGCCCTATGGCACCGGACTGCAGAAACTGCTGCGCAAACTGCTGATCCGGTGATCCGGTGATCCGTTGATCCGCTGACAGCAGTGCCACAACGAGGAAGAACAACAATAATGCCCCCTACACTCACTGACCATCCTGGCCTGAATCGCCGGCAGCTACTCAAGGTGGGCCTGTTCGGCACTGCGGTGCTGGCCAGCGCCGGTGGCCTCGCCAGCCTCAGCGGGTGCACCACAGAGACCGCAGCCCCGGGCTATCGGCAACTGCGCGGGCAGGATCTGCCCATGCTGCGCCGCGTGGTACCGGTGGTGCTGGCCGGTGCGCTTCCGGCGACCGGGCGATCAGCGGCCGTCGATAACGTATTGCAGGCGCTGGATAACAATCTCGACCGACTGTCACCCAGCCTCAACCGCCAGGTATTGCAGCTGTTCGATCTGCTCACCCTGCGCCTGACCCGCGGCGCGGTGACCGGCATCTGGGGCGCCTGGGAGAACGCCAGCGACGCGGCAGTAACAGCCTTTTTGCGGCGCTGGGAGAACAGCTCCTTCGCCCTGCTCCAGCAAGGGCGCAATGCCCTGACCAACATCATCCTGCTGTCCTGCTACAGCACGCCGGCATCCTGGGCCCAATGCGGTTACCCCGGCCCACCGCGTATCTGAGGAAATCCACATGCCGATTCGGGATGCCTTTGCCGAAGGACGCCAGCGCGGCTGGAAAACCATCAACGCCGCCCAGCTCGAGCAGGACCTGACGCTGGAGGTCGATATTGCCATCGTCGGCAGCGGCGCCGGGGGCGCCACCAGCGCCGAGATACTCAGCGCCGCCGGCTTCAAGGTGCTGCTGATCGAGGAAGGCGGGCTGTTTACCAGCAGCGACTTCAAGTTGCAGGAGCATGAGGCCTACCCGGCGCTCTATCAGGAGGGCCTGGGGCGCATGTCCAAGGACGGCGCCATCACCATCCTGCAGGGGCGCGCCGTGGGTGGCAGCACCCTGGTCAACTGGACCTCCAGCTTCCGCACCCCCGAGCCCACGCTGGCCCACTGGCGCAGCGACCACGGCGTGCGCGGCCACGGCAGTGACGAGTTGGCGCCCTGGTTTGCGCGCATGGAAGAGCGCCTGGGCATCAGCCCCTGGGCCACACCACCGAACGCCAACAACGATGTGCTGCGCCGGGGCTGCGAACAGCTTGGGCTGCATTGGCAGGTGATCCCACGCAACGTGCGCGGCTGCTGGAACCTGGGCTATTGCGGCTTGGGCTGCCCGACCAATGCCAAGCAATCCATGCTGGTCACCAGCATCCCCGCCCTGCTCGACCAGGGCGGCGAGCTGCTCTATTTCGCCCGGGCCGAACGCCTGCTGCTCGCTGGCGACCGTATCAGCGCCCTGGAATGCGTGGCGATGGACGACCGCTGCGTCGCGCCCACCGGGCGGCGCATCCAGGTATACGCCCGGCATTACGTCCTGGCCGGCGGCAGCATCAACACTCCCGGTGTGCTGCTGCGCTCC
Organism: Pseudomonas saudimassiliensis; assembly: GCF_000939975.1. Classification (GTDB taxonomy): domain Bacteria; phylum Pseudomonadota; class Gammaproteobacteria; order Pseudomonadales; family Pseudomonadaceae; genus Halopseudomonas; species Halopseudomonas saudimassiliensis. The sequence continues at coordinate 916,345 of NZ_LK391969.1, forward strand.
GGCGCGCCGGACCCGCACCAGCGGGTCGGCAAACGGACCTTCCTGCATCTCACCACCTTTTCCTGGGCGCAGTTCGATGAGCAGATCAACCCCTTCTACGGCGCGCCGCAGTCGGTATATTCCGACCACTTCCAGTGGCGGGACGGCGCCAGCGGGCCGATGGGCTACAAGCTGGAGGTGCCACCCATGCAGCCGGGCTTCAGCGCCACCGTGCTCGGCGGCACCGGCGTAGCCAACCCGGAACTGATGCAGCAATTGCCCAACAGCAACATGATGATCGCCCTGCTGCGCGACGGCTTTCATCCCGACAGCGCCGAAGGGACCGTCCAGCTGCGCAAGGACGGCTCCGCGGTGCTGGATTACCAATTGACGGACTACACCTGGGATGGGGTGCGCCGTAGTTTCCTGAGCATGGCCGAGATCCAGTTCGCCGCCGGCGCCCGCAGCGTCACGCCGGTGCATAACGACGTGCGCCCGGCCACCAGCCTCGCCCAGGCCCGCGCCCTGATCAACGAGCTTGATCTGCGCCGCTTCAAGACCCGCCTGGGCAGCGCCCACGTGATGGGCGGTTGCGCCATGGGCGAGGACCCGGGTCGCAGCGTGGTCGACAGCCTCGGCCGGCATCATCAGTTGGAGAACCTGTCGATCCACGATGGCTCGCTGTTCCCCACCAGCATCGGCGCCAACCCGCAGCTGTCGGTCTACGCCATCACCGCCCGGCTCTCGAGTCTGCTCGCCGAACGGCTATCGCCATCATGAAGACCCGGGACCGCATCCTCGCCGCCAGCCTCGAGCTGTTCAATACCCGGGGCGAGCGCCATGTCACCACCAACCACATTGCCAACCACCTGGGGATGTCCCCGGGCAACCTCTATTACCACTTCCGCAACAAGCCGATGATAGTGGCCGAGCTGTTCCAGCGCTTCGAACAGCGGCTCGACGCGTTCTTCACCCTGCCGGAGGCGCCGCTGACCCTGGACCACAAGGCGGACTTGCTGGAACAGCTGCTGCAGATCATCTGGCAGTTCCGCTTCCTGCAGCAGGACCTGGACCAGCTGCTGGAAGCCGACCCCGACTTTGCCCAGCGCTACCACGCCTTTGCCCAACGCAGCCTGCGCCACGCCCGCGGGCTGTACCAGGCATTCATCGATGCCGGCATCCTGCTGATGGATGCCCGGCAGCTGGAGGCGCTGACGCTCAACGCCTGGATCATCATCAACTCCTGGGCCCGCCTGCCAGGGGCCCAACCCCGAGGGCAGCAGTTGACCGAGCAGTTTCTGCGGCGGGGCATCTATCAGTTGCTGATGCTGGAGGATGGCTATATCGCCCCGGCCCATCGGCCGGCGATCGGCGCGCTCCATGCCAGGCTGCAGGTGCCGCTGGGCGAGCTGCTGCCCGGCCTCGACTGAGCAGGGCAATGCTCATCGCCGCAGCGGTATCCGGCTTGCTACAATGGCCGCTTCCTCATTCGGAGTCCGGCACATGGATATCAGTCTGGCCCGCACCTTCCTGGAAATCGTCCGTTGCGGCAGCTTTGTCGCCGCCGCAGAACGCTTGCACGTCACCCAGGCTGCCATTACCTCCCGTATCCAGAGCCTGGAAAGCCAGCTCAACAGTACGCTGTTCATCCGCAACCGCTCCGGCGCCAAGCTGACCGCCGATGGCGAGGCCTTCATTACCCACGCCACCCAGATGATCCAGGCCTGGGACAACGCCCAGCGCGATCTGCCCTTGCTCAAGGGCTTCAGCGATGTGCTGCACATCGGTGGCGAGGCCAGCCTGTGCACGCCGCTGATCCTCGACTGGGTGCGGGCGCTACGCCGGGAGCTGCCCGAGCATTCGGTCCGGGCGGAGATCGGCGATAGCAGTACGCTGATGCAGCGGGTCGAACAGGGCTCGCTGGATGTGGCCCTGGTGTACCAGCCCGAATACCGGCCCGGCCTGCAGGTGGAAGAACTGCTGGAGGAAAAACTTATCCAGGTCGGCCTGCCCGGCCAGACCGAACCCTACGTCTATATCGACTGGGGCGAGAGCTTCCGCCGCCAGCACGACGCCGCCCTGCCCGACCGGGCCCGCGCCCCGGTGACCTTCAACCTGGGACCGCTGGCATTGCAGTACATACTCGAAGCCGGCGGCTCGGGTTACTTCCGCAGCCGGGTGGTGCAGAGCTATATCGACGCCGGCCTGCTGGAGCCGATCAGCCTGGCGCCGGAGTTCAGCTTCCCCACCTACCTGGTGTATTCCCGGCAGCGCAAGTCGGCCATGCTCGACCAGGGCCTGACCCTGCTGCGCGCCCTGGCGCAAACCTCCCAGGACTGGTCCCAGCGCTGGGATCCGATGATCTGATTGGCAGCGGCGGCTCGTCTGGCACCCAGCCGATCCGCTTGCGATCAACCCTCCAGGACTCTAGAATACGCGCGCCCGCAGCAGGCCGCCTGAGCCTGCCGGCCTCTTTCCCCATCCGGTTCCACCTCCATGACAATGTCGAATACCGCCCACCAGGGCAGCTGGCTCAGTGTCGTTGCACTGGCCTTGGCCGCGTTTATTTTCAATACCACCGAATTTGCCCCGGTGGCGCTGCTCAGCGACATTGGCGCCAGCTTTGCCATGCAGCCCGAACAGGTGGGGTTGATCCTGACGGTCTACGCCTGGCTGGTCGCCCTGACCTCGTTGCCGCTGATGCTGCTGACCCGCAACATCGAGCGCCGCCGGCTGCTCATGGGGGTGTTCGCCCTGTTCATCGTCAGCCACCTGTTGTCCTTCGTCGCCTGGAGCTACGAGGTGCTGGTCATCAGCCGCATCGGCATCGCCCTGTCCCATGCAGTGTTCTGGAGTATCACCGCCTCCCTGGCCGTGCGCGTGGCCCCGCCGGGGCGGGAGGCCCAGGCTCTGGGATTGTTGGCAACCGGCACCACCCTGGCAATGGTGCTGGGCATACCCCTGGGGCGGTTGGTAGGCGAACTGCTGGGCTGGCGCATCACCTTCGCCGGCATCGCCGTGGTAGCGCTGCTGACCATGGGCGTACTGGCGCGCATGCTGCCGCTGCTGCCCAGCCAGAACAGCGGCTCGCTCAGCAGCCTGCCGATGCTGGTCAAACGCCCGGCGTTGATGATCGTCTACGCCCTGGTGGTGGTCTGTGTTACCGCCCAGTTCACCGCCTACAGCTATATCGAGCCCTTCGCCCGGGATATCGCCGGCCTGGTGGGTAATGAAATCACCGCGCTGCTGCTGGTATTCGGTGGCGCCGGGCTGGTCGGTGCGCTGCTGTTCAGCCGCTGCAGCCCCTGCCATCCGCGCAGTGTGCTGGTCGCCAGCATGTTCGCGCTGACCTTCTCGCTGCTGTTGCTGCTGGCCTCGACCACCAATGTGTGGGCCCTGGGCACGCTCTGTTTCGTCTGGGGCGCAGCCATTCTCGGCTTGACCCTGGCCTTGCAATCGCGGGTGCTGCGCATGGCCTCCGATGCGACCGACGTGGCCATGTCGCTGTTCTCCGGGCTGTACAACCTGGGTATCGGTGCCGGCGCGCTGCTGGGTAGCCAGGTGACCAGCCAACTGGGCCTGGCCAATGTCGGCCTGGTGGGCGGCATGCTCGGCCTGGGTGGCCTGCTGATCTGCCTCACCGCCCTGTGGCGCCTGCCGCCGCAGATGCCCATCGCCCGCACCGCGTGAATCCCCCTGACCGCCCGGCACCCTGCTGGGCCGGTCAGAGATAGCGCCCCCACTGCAACTGCGCCGAGCCCGGCGTTACCGTACCCGGTGTACCACCCGTACCCCCGCCGCTACCCGGGGTGGGCGCCAGCCCGCCGGACGGGTCATAGCGATCCCGAATCACCGAGGGCACGCGCAGGTCGATAACGGTACTGGCGCTCAGTTCGTTGACCGTGCTGGCATTGTTGCGCTGCGCCAGCGCCGACACGTAGCCATACAGCCGGGTCGCCCCCGCACTGGTGAACAGGTTGCCCGCGCGAACCACGCCGAAGACCGACCGCGCGACATGGATATCCCCACCGATATACACACCCCGCGCGCAGCCATTACGGCTACCCGCCGGGCAACTGCCGGCCATCAGCGCATAATTGCCCAGCCCGCCATGGGCGCGGTGGTTGTAGGTGTTCTCGCAGAACTCGCCGGGGCGTAACCGGTACGCCGCATTGGTGCATACCCCCAGCGCCGTATGCCCCTCCACCGTCAGGCCACGGGGGCCGGCATAGTTGAGGGAAAACACTGCCCCGCCTGCGCTGGTCACCTCCAGATTGCCGGTGGCGATAAAGGTATTGGTGTAGGTGCCGTTTCTGATCAGCAGGTTACCTTCCGCCAACACCACCCCCGGCGCATGATGGAGGCCATCCAGAGTCCAGGTGCCGTTACTGTATTGCACCAGGGCGGACGAGGCGCTGTAGCCCTGCCCCAGCTGGGCGATGCATTGGCCGGCCGTTTCGTCCCGGCGCGACGGCGCGTCCCCGTTGAGGCAGGCGTACCCGGCGACGGTGCGGTTGGTCCAACCGGGGTTGCCGGGGTCGATGATATTAGCGGTACGGTAGAAGTAGCCGTTGCGCCGTACCTCCGGCGGATTATTGGCATCATCCCAATCGGGGATGCCCTCCACATCCTTTACCTTGACCCGGATAACACCATTGACCCAGGAATAGAGGTAGTTGGCCGCAGACCGATAGGTATTGGCATCGAAGACTTCCGGCTCCACTTCCACCGGCGGTACAGGATCAAGCATGACCGGCTGGGTCGAGCGGGATGCCGCGCGGGTGCAGCTCGGGTTGTTGGTGAAACTGCCGCCATAGGTCGCGGAGGTCCAGGTAGGGGAGCAGCCGGCGACCACCAGGTTGCCCTCCGCCTGCACCCGTCCCACGGTAGCGGTGCTGGCGAACTCGACCGCCCCCTTGGAATAGATATTGGCAATGGTCGGGCTGGGGCGGATACGCACGCCGAAGGTCGGCGCCAGGTCGCACCACCGGACCGCACCGGTAGCACACTGGGCCGCCCCGCTGGGCTTGTTGGCCAGGGCCCGCAGGTCCCCGTGCCGCCCACCGGCCACCTCCACCGAGCCATTGGCGGTCACCACCTGGCTGTTGATGGTGTTGGCCAGGCAAGCATTGCGCGTCGCTTTGACCTCCTGCACGGTGAAGTTGCCGTTGCTCACCAGTACGTCACAGTTGGCGTGCATTTCCCGGAAGTTGCTTGCCGACCCGCCGACAAAGCGGATCGACCGGGTGGAACGGATCACGTCGATACCCCCGGTGGACAGCCCGCCCATGTTCACTTCCCCATCCACCGTGATCTCATAGCTCTCGTCCGGTGCGGTCAGCACCTGCATGGCCCCTGAAATGTTCAGCCCATCGCGGAAGGCGATCAGCTGCCGGTTCGGTTCCGGCTCCACCGCCTCGGCCGACCCAGGCGGGCGAATCCGGTAGACGGTTTCCAGGGTGGTGGTGGCTGCCGCCCGTGAACCGGCAGCGGAGGTGGCCCGTATGTGCAGGCGCAGATCCCGGCGCTCGGCCTGGCTGTCGTCATATCCGGCCAGCGCCAGTTGCACGCCGCTCAGCCCCGACAGCTGCAGCGTCGGCGGTTGGCTACGGATGGCCTGCTCGAAGGCCTGCCAGTCCGCCGGCGTGGCCACCACTTGCTGCAGATATTGCTGAACCGCCTCGGCCGCCAGCCAGGCGCGCTTCTGGGCCATGGTCTGGGCATGCAGGCTGACCGACATTTCCTGACTGGAGCGCAGTTGCGATACGCCCACCAGGGTGGCCGAGGTCAGGGCCATCCCCAGCAGCACCACGGTCAGTACGGTAGCAATACCCCGCTGTCGTTTGACTAGCTGCATAGCGGCCTCACTTGAAGTTCACCAGGCAGGTGCTGCTGTAGACCGGTACCGACTCGGTATCCGTGGCCAGGTCGGCTGCTACCGGGTGCCGCGCCTGCAAGCGCACCAGCACTGCCCCCCCCCCCGCCACACCCAACGCCTGGCAGGGTTCATTGCGGCTTTCCAGTTCGACGAAGCCTGCGGCGAGCTGACCGGCCGCGAACAAACTCTGGCGCTGGCCAGCGGTCCAGCTCGCACTACCAATGCCGCCGACACAGGCCTGCGGCTGCAGGTATTCCAGCCCGCCCGTCGCGGTGATATGCAAACCGGCGCAGCGCATCGCCCCGTCCGCCAGCCGCCACAACAGCAGCCGGCCCCGCCCCTGGGGTGCGCAGCCGCTGCCGCTGAGCCCCGCCTGGGGGTTGTTGGGCGTGCATACGCCCAGGTCGGTGCCGACCGCCGCAGTGTCTATCCCGAACCCCGCCGCCTGCACGTAACTGTGGGCCGCCAGCAGGGCCGCCGAGCGGTCCCCGGCCAGCTGCGCATACACGCCAGACTCCGCAGTGGCGTGCACCACCGTACGGTACAAGGCCATCATGCCCATGACCGCCATCAGCGAGACCAGCAGCCCGATCATCAGGCTGATCAGGGAAACACCACGCTGTCGTTGCCTGTCCATAACGGCTCCTAATACCCCAGCCGGAACTGACCATCACCGCCCACCAGCGAGCGCGGATCGTCGGTTACCGACAGGGTCTCGGTCTCCAGGGTGACGGTCTTTTCCACATTACCCACCCGCACCGTCACGGACAGGGACTCGGGCTGGCGACCAAACCCCAGCTCACCGCCCGCCACCGGCACCGAACTCTCCGAGGCATCCATCAGCAGGGCCTCGCGCAGCCCCAGCAGTACCTGATTCTCGGTGGTGGCGAAGCGCTGCACGGCCAACGCCTGGACAGTCACGTGGGCCAGGCCCAACCCCGTGATCGCAATCAGCAGCACACTGATCAGGGCTTCCAGCAGGGACACACCCCGCTGGCCGGCGCGGCGGGCAGTGGCGCTAGCGAAGGACATGCACATCGCTCATCCCTCCCTTGCTCAGGCGAACGGACAGCTGGCTTGCCAATTGCCCGCGGTTATTCAGCTCGATGGGAAAGTTGCCACCCTGCAGGCTCAGCTCCACGCCCGACGGCAGCGCGCCGCGCCACAGCGCCTCCTGGCAATTGCCCGTGGGCAAGCGGCAGACCTTCAGCTCACGGCTCTGGGCATCCAGTACGATGCGCGCCGCCGCCGCATCACCCACCACCCCCGCCTCGTTGCGCAGCGCGACGGCCCGGGCGTGGGCATGGGCCTGGTTGAGCTGGCCCGCGGCGGCATGCAGGTCGGTGCTGACACCCCAGGACGAAGTAAAGGGCGTCGCCACCAGCGCCAGCAAGCCGATAATCGCCAACACGATCATCAGCTCGATGAGCGTCAGGCCCGCCTGCCTGTCAGTTGGCCCTACCATGAGGTGAACCCGCAATCCGCTGTGGCGGACCGCTGATTCTCCCCGGTCAGCGTCAATACGCAACCCTGCATGGTGCCGTTGCCGCTGGCCTGCAGCCGATAGGGATTACCGGCAAGAAACACATGGGTAAAGTACTCCGCCTGGGAAGGACTCCACTGGGAGAAGGCGGCCTTGACCGCTGCGGTACCGCTGATATTGGCCGTGGGGTAAGCCAGCGTCCGCTGGAACCTGGCCTCCACCGCCGCTGCCAGCCCCACAAGATCCGCTGCGGCCGTCTTGGCCCGGCTCTTGTGGATATAGCTCTGATAGGACGGCAGGGCGATGGCCGCCAGGATGCCGACGATCACCACCACGATCATCAGCTCCAGCAACGTCAGGCCAGCACCGCGCCGTGACAAAGATCGCCGCGACAGACGCGCGCGCAGCGTCGTGACATTCATGACTTGATCTCCAGAGATAGCAGGTAAGGCTAGCCATCCCTGGACACACCCAAAGTCATAACGGGCATCAATAAAGCCCGTCCAAAGTCAGACAACGTAAAGGGGGAAGAGTCCCAGCTATTTATCGCAGGCGTAGGCACTGCCCTACGCCTGCCATCTCGGCAACGAACCGATGCTCTACCGAGTTACCGCAGCAAATCCGCCAGGGCCGCCAACGCCGGGATACTCAGCGGCATCGTCTCGGCACTGCTGGCGATCGGGTGGGAAGACAGCCGCACCATCACCATGCCCACTGCTGGATTGATGTGGATCATCTGCCCATGCACCCCCAACGCCTCGAAGGCGCCGTCATCGTTATGGCTGATCCACCACTGGTTGCGGTAGGAATAGCCCGGCTGAAAGTCCCGCCCGGCCGCCTTGAACTTGTCCCGGTCACCGCCCTCGCGGATCTTGCGGATCGCCTCGGCACTGACGATCTGCTGGCCATTGAAGCGGCCCTCCAGCCGCACCATCTCGGCAAACCGCGCCAAGTCCCGCAGGGTCACATTGAGCCCAGCCCCCGCCCACTCGGTGCCCTTGGCATCGAGCAGCAGGTAGCCATCTTCCTCGGCGCCCAGCTTGCGCCACAAGCGCTGCTCGACCAGCGCCGCGGTGGACAGCCCCGTCACCCGCCGCAGAATCCAGCCCAGCACCTCCGTATGGGTAGTGCGATAACGGAAGGCCTCGCCATGGGCATCCTCCCCGGCGCCGATGGTCGGCAGGTAACTGTAGAGATCCCGCGCACCGGCATAATCCTGGGGCAGCGGCGCCATGCCCGCCGCCAGGGAATACTTCACCACATCGGAATTGCGATCAGCGTAGACCTCGCTGTAGTTGATGTCGGCGGTCATATCCAGCACCTGCTGCACCGTCGCCCCACGCCAGCCGCTGTTCTCCAACTCAGGCAGATAACGGGTCACCGGCGCCTCAGGGTCCAGCTGCCCCTCCTCGATCAACTGCGTTGCCAGCAAGCCGACAAAGGACTTGGTCACCGACCAGAGAATATGCGGCTCATTGTCCGGCACCCCGGGCTGATAGCGCTCGAACAATACCTTGCCGTGCTGCATGACCAGCACACCGTCGACATAGGTCGAGTCCAGGTATTGCTCAAAGCTCATTTGCTGGCCATCGGGCCCGGTAAACTGCAGCTCGGCAATCTTCTGCTCCATCCCCTCCGCCCGCGGCAACACCGCTACCGCCTCCTGCCCCCGCGCCACCCGCCGCGACGGAAACAGCTCCCGCGCATGGTGAAAACTCCAGCGCGGATTGGGGTACGGACGCATGAATCCCGACTGGGTTATCTGCTTGTCGGCTGGCGGCGGGAAGCCCTGCATCAACTGCAACTGGTCGGTGCGGACCGAGGCGGGGTCGGGTAGTTCGGCGGTTATGCCGGGTGTGGAGATTAATACTGTGGCCAAGGCCAGCCCTCCTATTGTTCTTCTCATGAGTGCATCCGGTTGTGCTTGTTCTTGTGGCTTGAGAGTAACCAACCGGGCGGGTCCCGGCCATTGGAAAGCGGGAGGATTATTGTGGTGAATGGGAGGGGATGGCCTGTTTACTACCCGGCCGGTCAGCTCGTCGGCGGAAAATGACCGATCATCGCGACGGCCGAGACCTTGCCAAAAGGCCAGCATATAGTGCACGCACTAAAAGGAGGGTACAGGATGACTCGTGTTAAGGGATTTACGTTGATCGAGCTGATGGTGACCATCGCTGTTGCGGCAATACTGATCAGCATCGCGATTCCGTCTTTTCGAAATATGATTATTGACTACCGGCTGACGACTATCGCTTCCGATCTAGCCGACGCTGTTAGCTTCGCACGGTCAGAAGCGATCAAACGGAATCGCACTATCACCTTTTGCCAGACCAATAGCGCCTCCAGTAGCCGCTGCGGGGGCTCCGGGGGCTGGCAACACTGGCTGGTAGTGCAAAACGCTGCCTCTGCCGATGCTGATGATGTCATAAGGCGCGGCACAGTCAGCACTCATAACTCCACGGTTCAAGTCACGTCTGACCTGAACAACAACCGGCTCACCTTTTCCACGGATGGATTGGGGCGCTCCGGCTCCGCTCTGATCAACGATGCCAAGATCACTATATGTGCCACCAGCGGTCCCGCCGAATCCATTCGCGAAATCACTTTGGGTGCGGCCAGCCGCACCTCCATACGGAAAGTCTCAGGAGGCTGCTCATGAGCCCCTTACCTTCTCGCCCTGTACTACCGCCGGCGAACCAGCGAGGTATTGGCCTCATCGAAGTGTTGATTACCGTATTGGTCTTGTCGGTCGGCTTACTCGGACTAGCCGGGTTACAAATTACCTCATTAAAAAACAACCAGAGCGCAATGGAGCGGTCGCTGGCGGTAGTCCAAAGCTATACCATCGTCGAGGCTATCCGGGCTGATACGGAATCCGCGAAGCAGGGGCGCTTCAATTTAAGTCTTACGGAAGATGCAGGTTCCGGTACTTTCCCATCCGGGGTGCATGCCTTATGGCGCGAACAGCTGAAAAGCAACCTGGGCGATGACGCCACCGGCTCTGTTTCCTGCACCAATACCGAATGCAAAGTCATTGTGCAATGGAATGACAGTAAAGCTACCCAAGGCAGTGAAACACAACAGATCGTGACTGAGGTATTGCTATGAAAAGGGAGTTTTCTCGGCTTTCATCACGCAGGCGACTACAGGGGTTGGCTCTCATCGAACTGATGATCGCCCTGGTGCTTGGTCTGGTAATCATTGGCGCAGTCACCGGAGTACTACTCTCCAACACCCAGAGCTTCAGAACCACGAAAAGCCTGTCGCAGATACAAGACAGCGCGAGACTGGGTTTCGAAATCATGGCGCGAGATATTCGCCAAGCCGGTAGCATCCCCTGCGGTAATGATGTCGCTGTGACCAACATTCTTACGGCCGCGCAGACAACTCCGCCGTGGCACCTGGATTGGGAGGCGGGCTCTGACGGCCAATTGATCGGTTACGCCGGCGACGCCACCCTCGCCGGCCTTACGAACCGCATCAACGGTACCGAAGCGCTGACCGTCCTGTACTCCGACGTTGGCGGCTCAGCTGTTGATTCGTTCAACTCCAGCAACCATGCCTACACTCTCAATGACACTGGCGACCTACAGAGCGGCGATATCGTATTTGTCTGCGACGCGACCAAGGCCACTCTTTTCCAAGCGAATGTAGCTAATGACACATTAACTGCAGCGAATAATGCCAACGTACACACACAACCGGGCGTTTACGACAGAAACTCAGTCATTGGGCGTTTGAAGAGTCGTGCCTGGTACATCGGAAATAACGGGCGAGATGAAGAGGGCGGCCGTTCGCTGTATCTGGCCGAACTCACCGTCGGCGCTACCGGATCGCCAGAACTGCAGCTAATCGAGATTGCTGCGGGAGTAACTGATGTCGAGTTCCTGTATCGATTGAACGACACCTCAGACTTCAAGACGGTAGCGCAAGTTGGTAGCCAGTGGGCTTTGGTCAACGCAGTCCAGATCAGCTTTTCTTTGTTAGGTCAGGATACGAATGTAACCGTAGACGCTGCGACGAATGCGGGGCGCCTTAGCCGTAGCTTCAGCAGCATCGTTGCCCTGAGGAACCGAATTCTATGAATCGCCTTTCACCGAACAACACTCAACGTGGCGTAGCGTTACCGGTCGCATTGGTCATGCTGCTTATATCCACCATGATCGGGTTGGCATCCATACGGAACGCCACCAATCAGGAAAAAATCACGGCCAATATGTACGATCGCTCTCTTGCTTACCAGGCCACTGAAGCGGCTCTGAGAGCCGCTGAGGACGCCATCCTTTCGGATCCAGATATAGGTGAGGACTGCCTTGATGATGCCAATGCTGTTTGCCCTGGCATTCCCGTCACCACATTCACTCCGTCAGAAGACAACTGGTTTGATGTCAGTTCCAGCTTCGAGGCAAATGAAACTCTCGTAAGCTCTACACCACAATACTATATCGAGCGTATCGGCGTCGTAGGGGGGACCGATGAACTTGGAGTAGGTAGCAGCGCCAATTGCGATAATTATGCGGGCTGCGACCATACTCCCCCCACTGCCATGCTTTACCGAGTTACCGCCCGTAGCGGCGTACCCGCTGACAATGGCCGGGCGGTGGTCGCCATGCAGATCACCGTCAAGCAGAACCTGTAGGTATAAATAAGGATAGCGCCATGAATTTTGAAGAATCGAAAAGGATTTTCTTTCAAACCCTAACGTTTATAGGGACCACCATCCTTGCCTGCAGCACTGCTATCGCCGCTATTGAGATTGACCAGCAGCCCCTGCTAGTCGCCAAGCCCGTGCCGGGGAATATGGCTATTTTAGGCTCCTTCGAGTTTCCAACGATGGTAACCAGAGCCTATAAAAATGCCTATTCGACCAATGCTGAGTTCGTGGGCTATTTCGATAGTAAAAAATGCTATCAATATAACTATGACCAGGACGAGCTAAAGCGTCACTTTTACCCTGTCAATGAAAATGGCCCTACTTGCCCTAACGATGATCAGTGGAGTGGACATTTTCTAAACTGGGCTTCGATGCAATCCATTGATATATTCCGCCATATCCTGACGGGGGGACGTCGTTTCTACGACGAAGCCGGAGAGACCTGGCTGGAAAAAGGTTTTCAGACAGGCCAAGGCAGTGCCGGCAACAACTTCCCGGACAGCAATTTATCTGACAGCACGCTAATTAGTAATGCTACGCCAACCAATTGGACGGAATTTAAGACTCGTATTGGTCAGGCCGGCCATGCCATGGGAAACAAATTACGATTCACGCGTAGCGGGGACCTGTCAAACAGTAGCCCCACGCCCTATAACCCGGAAAAGCATGGCCGCTCAGGAAAAGGTAGGAAGTTCGATAACAACACAGTTTACGAAGTATCCGTCAGGGTGAAAGTTTGCCTTCCAAACATGCCCGAAGATAACTGCAAAAAATATTCAACAAACAACCATAAGCCAGAAGGCTTGATCCAGCAGCACGCTGATTCTATGCGTTACAGCGCGTTTGGTTATTTGAATGACAATTCCGGAAGCCAGACATTCGGTACTAACCGAAACCGGAAAGGTGGCATCATGCATGCCCGAATGAAATACGTCGGGCCTACTCGAGTCACCAGCAACAATACGGAAGAAACCAACCCGAACCGGGAGTGGAATGAAACCAATGGTGTCATGGTAGCCAACCCTGACCCCGGGGATGCTCAGGATACAGACTACGGCACCACCCCGGTCAAGAACAGTGGCGTTATAAATTATATAAACAACAGCGGCCACCTGGTTCCCGGAACAAATTTCAAGCAGTACGACAACGTCAGCGAACTTTACTACACTGCTTATCGTTATCTCAAAGGCCTCAATAACATTGAAGCTTATACCAGTGTGTTAGATAAAACAGGGGACGCGCGGGACCGCTTGGTGGGCGGGCTACCAATAATAAAAGATTGGAAAAAGGGTGGCCACGACCCTATACAATTCTCCTGTCAGAAAAACTTCTTTTTAGGTATCGGCGACACCAATACCCATAATGACCGAGGCTTTGTCACTGATGGAAGTGACGACCCTTTGTTTTCCGGCGGTGGCACAAGCAAGTTCTCGAAACTACGAGGTGTTATCCACGCCAGGGAAGGGATGCATGATACCAGCGTCACTGGGTCCGTTCAGGGCTCGGATTATATTTCTGTGCTTGCCTATGATGCGAACACATCTGACCTGCGACCGGACATGGCGGGGGAACAAAGAGCATCAACTTACTGGATTGACATCCTGGAGTCGGGCCTGAAGGCGCCAAAAAACAACCCCTATTGGCTAGCCGCTAAATATGGCGGGCTCAAGACCCCTGAAGATTTCGACCCAACCAGTAAGACAGCGAAGCTCGAAGATTCCTGGTGGTGGAGCACGGGTGACAAGCTTAGCAATAACCATAACCGCCCCGACAATTTCTATGTGGTCAGTAGCGCGCAAGACATGATTAACAGCCTTACCCAGGCCTTTGCCGACATCCAGCGCGAGCAAAAGGGCAACCGCTCATCACTGGCCCTGAACTCGACTCAGCTAGAAAGTGGATCCATGACCTTTCAGGTTCAATATGTCAGCGGTTCGTGGACCGGGAATATGTATGGATACACAATCAATCCGAACAGCGGTGCGCTTGTTTCCGAACCTGTATGGAATGCGGAACGCCAGCTACCCAAATGGGACGAACGGAAAGTCTACGTCAATAATAACGGACTCAAACTTTTAAAAACTGAAGGCAAGAATCTAACCGGTTTTAATGCCGACCGCGCCCAATACCTGCTTGGCAAGAGAGATAAGGAGTCGGACGGTAGCTTCCGCGTGCGCCAGGGCGTACTGGGTGACATCGTGAACTCGCAACCAGTTTATGTCGGCCTGCCCAATCCCCAGCTGTTCAGCAATCGCTCGTTCACGGGATCAAGCAGCTACAGTAGCTGGGCCAATTCCATCAACAGAAACCCAACAGTCTATGTGGGTGGCAATGATGGAATGCTCCATGGATTTAATGCATTGACAGGCGTGGAGACATTTGCATTCATCCCCGCCACCGTTGTGACCAATGGGCTGTCGGAGTTGGCAGAAAAGAATTACGAACATCGCTACTTCGTGGACGGGGAGATCACTGTTGCCGACACCTATATCAACGGGTCTTGGAAAACCATATTGGTGGGCACACTTGGAGCAGGTGGGCTGGCTAAAAACCGAGAGGATACTAATAACGCCATTTTCGCCTTGGATATTACCGACCCGAACAGCGTATCTCTCCTGTGGGAGAAAAGCTCGGCGGACATCCCTGCTCTGGGGATCAACCTTGGCAAGCCCGTGATCATTCAGGATCAAAGCAGCAACTGGAAAGTAACACTCGGCAATGGGCCTAATAGCAGCACAGGCAAAGCCCACCTGATTAGTATCAATTTAGCCGATGGCGCGGTATCAGCCCCCCCCCTTTCCAATGTCGCCAATAACGGGCTTTCCGCAGTTAGGGCGTGGGATCAAGATGGGGATGGCCGCACCGACACTCTTTATGCCGGGGATCTGCAAGGTGCGCTTTGGAAGATCACTAACCTCACCGCAACCAACCCGACCATTACCAAACTCTTTACCGCCACCGATCCATCGGGAGCACCGCAGCCCATCACCTCTACTCCGCTGGCGGGGAAATCTCCCTATGATCGAACCACTTGGCTTTTCTTCGGCACCGGCCTCTACCTCAGCACGAATGATCTGTCGAATAAGCAGGTACAAAGCTGGTACGGCATTAAAGATGACGGTACCGCAGGCCACGCACGCGCCGACCTTCTCGAGCGCAAAATCCTCCGGGAGGTTTCCGTGACCACCGATAGCGGTACACGTCCTGCGCGCGTGATTGAGGAAGGGGCCCGCGAGGATCTCGCGAATAAGAAAGGATGGCATATCGATTTATATCGGGTTCAGAACGGCAGCAAACAGGCACTGGGCGAGAGAATGATCACTCCTAACCAGTTCCAGGGTAGCGCACTCATAAGTAATACCCGTATCCCGGATGCATCCGATCCATGTGCGCCGAGCGGCGTGGGTATGGTTATGTCCATAAACCCTTTTACCGGGGCGCGGTTATCGGATACCTATTTCGATGTCAACAATGATCAAAATTTCAACCAGTCAGATCTCGTCGTCATCGATGGAGTCCCCACTGTAGTCTCGGGCATTGGCTTTGATACCGGCTTCAGTAACCCCTCTTTCCTGGGTGACAAAATGTATGTCCCCACAGATGAAGGCACCATCAAAGAAGTGGGTGTGAAGCCTTACGCATCTATTGTCGGCCGCACGTCGTGGCGTGAACTGATCAATATGGGAGATTGACGGATGTCCCCATTGGCACCGAAGATAAAGCAGACTGGATTTACATTAATTGAGGTGATGATCGTTGTGGTCATCATCGGGATATTGGCGGCCATCGCATATCCCTCGTATACACAGCATGTTACTCGTACCTACCGTGACAGCGCCAAAGCGTGCCTGTCTGAACATGTGCATTTTATGGAGCGTTATTACACAACGCATCTTACTTATGATTATGACGAAGATGCAGCCCCGACCCTTGGCTGTTCTACGGAGGGCAATATGGATACTCGATACAGTTTTACTATAAGTAACCAGACCCAAAGCACTTACACTGTCACTGCCACCCCACAAGGCGCGCAGGCGACTAACGACACAACGTGCGGCGCACTCTCGATTGATCATAAAGGCGTACGTTCTGCCAGCGACGCCAGTTGCTGGTAGCGCCACCAGATGCCTGCCGCCCTTTTCATAGCGCGGCAGGCATTGTTCCAGCCATGGTCAGCGGTAACCTATTAGCAAATCCCCCGCCCCCTGCACATCCTTCCGCGTACTACCCACTACCCGCACCGCCTGCTCCGCCCGCTCCGGCTGGAATACAAAGCAGGCCCCGGCGCGTGCCCGCATGGCGACACCCGCATTGGGAATAAGATCCAGGTTGAAGCCCTTGCTGGCCGCCACCATCACCGCACGTCGCTGCACGAACAGTGCCTCCAGCATCTGGTCATCCAGGTGCTCGTCCGCCCAGGGCATGATGGTGCGCAGGTCTTGCTGATCACAGGGGTCCTGGCTGTGGACCAGGGTGCCCCGCAGCCGCCAGTCGAGCAACTTTTCACCATCCAGCCACAGCTCGGCGTGGCGATACTCATGCATGGCCCCTCGGACCTTGGCAACGTATTCCCGCCTGCCTGGATGCAGCGCCTGAGACAAGGCAACCATCACTAGATCATATTGGTGGGTGCATTGCTGCTTGCTGTCGATATCCGGTAGATCGACGGCGATGCGTTTACGCAGGGGCTGGCCGACAAAGGCCTGGAGTTGTCGCTCGGCTTCAGGGCAGAGCGTCCAGGGGGTGCGCTTGGCAGTGCTAGCCACCGAGGTGATGCGCTCACCATCGTGCCCCAACTGCAGCACAAAATAATGATGCTCATCCTCCATGGCGACCCGGCATTCGCTCGCGGTAACGTCAAAAATCACACGGCGGAAGAAAACGTGGGGGGAATCCAGCTCTTGCATCGGCGCGCCTCGTTAGCTGTTCTTATTGAGTCGGCATTGTTCGCCTAAAAATGTCTCGTTAGAAGACAGCCTACCCGTTTCTCAAACAGGCCAGAAGGCCAATTCGCCAGATAAATACCCTGCCAGAAAAGACAGGGGATATCGCCACGCTCATGTTCGACCATTCCCCATCGCTATAATCACCCGTTCGGGTCTCGCTCCCCGCAACAAGGTAGTCGACACTTGTTCCATACACCGATGGAGCACAGGCATGTACAAACTGATCGGAGCACCTGTTTCACTTTATACCGGCAAGGTGCGCTGCTACCTGCAGTTCAAGGGAATCGCCTTCGAGGAGGTTCTGGCTACGCCGCAGATTTATCGAGAGCTGATCATCCCGCGCACGGGGGTGCGTTATATTCCGGTCCTGGTAACGCCCGATGACCGAGTGATCCAGGATTCAACCGAGATCATCGATTACCTGGAGCAGCGGTTTCCCGACAGGCCCGTCTACCCCGCAGGACCCCGCCAGCGATTGGTTGCGTTACTGCTAGAAGTCTATAGCGATGAATGGCTGGTCAACCCTGCCATGCTGTATCGCTGGATGATCGAGGAGAATCGCCAGTTTGCCATTTCGGAATTCGGCCGGACTCGCCTGCCTGAAGCCAGCCCGGAAGAGCAATACGCCGCCGGACTGGAAGCGTCCGCCCCCTTCGCTGGCGCGCTGCCCCGCCTGGGGATTACCGATCATTCCCGGGCCGCCATCGAAGCAAGTTATCTGACCCTGCTGGACGAACTGAACACCCATTTCAGCAGTCATGACTACCTCCTCGGCGATAGGCCCTGCATCGGCGACTTCGGTCTGATTGGCCCCTTGTACGCGCACCTCTACCGCGACCCGGCGTCTGGCCGCCTGATGCAAGAGCGAGCACCGCAAGTCGCGCGCTGGGTCGAACGAATGATCAGCCCGGCTGTGGCCAGCAAGGGCGGGGATTTCTTACCGGATGATGCAGTACCGGATACGCTATTACCCATCATCAAGCGGATGTTCGACGAGCAAGTGCCGGTGCTGATGAAAACCGCCAGGCAACTGGAAGAGTGGATCACAGCCAACCCCGACGCGACGGAGATTCCCCGCGCTATTGGCAAGTTGCGCTATCGATTGGGTGACATGGAAGAAGAGCGATTGGTGTTTCCGTACAACCTGTGGATGTGGCAAAGGCCGCGCGACTTCTACAGCAAACTGACAAGCGATCAACGTGCCGCTGTAGAGTCGCTGCTGAGCGAGACGCAGGCCCGCGCACTGACCAGCCCACTGCCGGTTCGGTTACAGCGCCGGAATAATAGACTGGAACGACTCATCGAGACGGGGCAGTGACCTGCCCCGAACGGCGATTCAGGCCTTCAGCACGTAAGCCAGAATATCCACCACCTGCTCGGTCGTAGTTGCCCAGGCCATCGCTGCGGCATCGACTTCCTTCAGCGGGTGGATGATGTCCTCGGCATGCAGTGTGACATAGGGCTTGCCTAAGGCTGCGCAGTAGCCGGCGTCAAAGGCGGCGTTCCATTGCTTGTACTTGTCACCGAAGCGCACCACAACCAGATCGCTCTGCTCGATCAGCGTCTTGGTGCGGATGGCGTTGACCTTGGCTGATTTATGGTCGCGCCAAAAAGCATTCTCTTCCGCACCCAGATGATCACCCGCTGCATCGCTGGCATCGTGGTCAGTCACCGCTGAGGTGAATACCACATCCAGTCCCTTGGCCTCGGCACCGCGCTGGATCTCGTCGCGCCAATCAGTGTGGATTTCGCCGGAAAGATAAACGTAAAAGGACATGGAGCCTCCGAAAGCAAAAGGGCTAACCATACCAGAGGCAGTGGGAAGGGCAAAATGGCAGCATATTAACAACTGAGCAAGCTTGCGCCCCAACCTTCCCCCGATCATGTCGGCTATCCCTGCTCTTGACACTGGCCCCTCGTCCGACAGCCCAGCTCCAGTATCATCCGCCCATTTTCCGGACATGCTGATTCTTAGATTTGCTGGTGGCGCGTTCCTGCCGCACCGCTGGAAACGAATACGAGGTACGCGCGGACCAAGTTAGGAAGCTTACTTATAAGCTGGACGGTATACGCAAATTCTGAGTTCTATTATTCCCCGAAAATAACAATTAGCGTTTATAATGGGCATCCAGCCGCCAATAAAGCTGCGTTATAAATTTTTCATTTTCGCTGTCACCCCCTAAAGGGGCACCCCCGCCCACCCAAACGATCAGACCCCCAAATCCATCGACGGCAGCTAGTGCGGAAGAGCCGGGCAGAAACCCACCCTGCGAATAAATAGTCCACTTTCCCGCGACAGGCCGGAAAGCATTAACCCCATCAATATAGCAGAACCTAAACTTATGGTAAGCACATGAATACATATCTAACTTATGTTCAAGCTCAGTAATATCTAATGAATCCAAACCGTGCAACAGAGACGCCAGACCAAACGCACTTCCAGATAAGCCCGCAGAGGACGACAAGGCATAGAAATCAAAAAACTTGTAATAGCCAACCCCATAAAAATCACTGAAATAGAAGTTATAGGCGACTTCATCCTCCAAATACGGCCCATCAATAAACTTGATACCCGTACTATTCAAACCATACTGTTGCTCCATATATTGTCTATATGGCTTTCCCGTTATCTTTTCTATAACAGCCCCTAACAAACAATAACCCAAGTTCGAATAAGACGCTCTGTCACCAGGTTCAAAATCAAGCCTTATGCCCTCCAAAACTAGAAGATCCTGCGGACACCAAGACATTTTATTATGCGAGAAGAGCGGATCAGAACTTAGCAACCTGTCAAACCCAGCCTGATGGTTGAGCAAGTGTTTTAAAGTAATTTCTTTGACTCTTTGGTCAACCACTTCATCAGCCAATAAAAACAACTCGTCCAGAGTCTGTTGCGTATAAAGCTTTCCATCTCGCTCTAATTTGAGAACAGCATCTGCAGTTAGCAGCTTAGTCAAGCTAGCATATCGGAAACGAGTATATTTGCTAATATTTTTTGTGAAAACCCCATCTTCCCAACCACTCTCGCAGTGATACGCCTGCCCAGCCGGGGATATATAAACTAATTGATTAGAAGATGATTTCATCGTTAGAGCGGCATCTTTAAGCGTCATATCCATCCATTCCGGTGCGCCCTCGCTACAATTTATCGAGGCGATGGACAAAAAAGAAACCACAGGAAAAAACGAACGCAACAAGAGCAAGCGCTCAGCAATGACCAAATGCGCTATACCGGCCGCAAATAGCAGCCCAACAATTAACAATATAACTAGTCTAGTCTTGACCAGTCGTACAAAAACGAAACGCATTTATAAATCCAAAAAAGGGCGCAATGCGCCCTTTTTTACGTAGGAATCAAGCGTCGGTTTCTGTCTCGCCTTGGCAACCGGCGGGCTTAAATTTATCTTCCACAGTGGTATCGCATATCCACTCACCGTTCTCATCTCGAGACCAAGTGAGGGTCTTATCTACAATAGCGGTGGAAGCGCTTTGACCAAACGTCGCAACTATTTCAGCTGTATTATCTTCAATAGAAACTTCCAGACCAGTCTGCCCAGTCTCTAGACCACCTTCGTCGCTCTGACCAGCTAGGAGATTGCTAACCGTCCATCCCAAGTGGCAACTAGTGCTATTGCCTTCCATCATGCACGTTTCGACAGCAGTCCGTAGGGAGCCTGTCTCACTCATCACGCGGCTTACTTGCGATTTAGCAATATAGTTTTGGTATTGGGGAATAGCAATCGCCGCCAAAATACCAATGATCGCAACCACGATCATCAATTCAATAAGGGTAAAACCTTTCTGCATTTGAGCTTTCATTTCTCAACTCCATTTGTTTTTGAGATTAGCCAATGGGCTGGTGGGGCTAGTGCAGTTTGTGTGCCAAGGTGGCGGAGCCGGGGTTGGGATGGTGGATTAAATGCAGGCGGAGTACACCAGAGAGCGGGTATCGCGGCGGGGCGCCGCTCCTACATAAGGGGCGGGAGCATGGAGTATCTAGATAGGACGGTTAGCTGCAGCCGCTTCGTCTAGATGCAGAGTGCGCCTAGCGCTGGCATGGATTGGCGGAAGGTGACGTTTTTTGTCAGCGTAGCGGGTAACCGTGGCGCGTTTGGTCGCTGCGCTTTTGGTGTGTCGGTGCGGTGCTGTACTATAGTCGGCACTGTCTCACTACGTATCGGGAAGACGCTATGGACACCCCTACCCTCTCCGGCCTGGCCCGGCGAATCGTTCAGGAAGAACTGTTAGATGCGCAGGCGGCTGGCAAGGCTAGTCAACTGGCCAGCCAGGACAAGATCCCCCTTATTACCTATCTCGTGCAAAACAAGCTGGCCAAGGCGCGTGATCTGGCGCGGGTGTGTGCTGAGGAATTCGGCTACCCCTATCTGGATCTGGCGGCGCTGGATCGGGAGAGCCAGCCGGAGGTCAGCCTGGTTAGCGAAAAGCTGATCCGCCAGCATTGTGTGTTGCCGTTATATAAGCGCGGCTCGCGGCTGTATCTGGCTCTCTCTGACCCCACCAATCAGCAGGCACTGAGCGATATCCAGTTCAATACCGGCCTGATGACCGATGCGGTGATTGTCGAGGATGACAAGCTGCGCACCGCCATCGACAAGTATCTTGAGAGCGGGACCAGCGGCCTGGGCGATGTGGACGACGGTGACCTCGATGGCCTTGAGGTTGAAAGCGCGGCCAGTGATGACAAGCGCAAGGATGGTAGCAACGATGCCGAAGATGCGCCCGTGGTGCGCTTCGTCAACAAGATGCTGCTGGACGCGGTCAAGAAAGGCTCCTCGGACTTGCACTTTGAGCCCTATGAAAAGGTGTACCGGGTGCGCTTTCGTACCGATGGTATCTTGCATGAGGTATCCAAGCCCCCGGTGCAGTTGGGTGTGAAGATTGCCGCGCGCCTGAAGGTGATGTCGTCCATGGACCTGGCCGAGCGGCGCAAGCCGCAGGATGGCCGGATCAAGTTGAAGATCTCGAAGAACAAGGCCATCGACTTCCGGGTCAACACCCTGCCGACGCTCTGGGGCGAGAAGGTGGTGCTGCGTATTCTCGATGCCGACAGCGCCAAGATGGGTATCGATGCCCTGGGTTACGAAGACGACCAGAAGCAAATGTACCTGGATGCCCTGAGCAAGCCCCAGGGCATGATCCTTGTCACCGGCCCTACTGGTTCCGGTAAGACGGTGTCGCTGTATACCGGTTTGAACATTCTCAACACCATGGAGCGCAATATCTCCACCGCCGAAGACCCGGTGGAGATCAACCTGGAGGGCATCAACCAGGTCAACGTGAACCCCAAGCAGGGGTTGGACTTTGCCCAGGCGCTGCGCGCCTTCCTGCGTCAGGACCCGGATATCATCATGGTGGGTGAGATCCGTGACCTGGAGACCGCCGAGATTGCCATCAAGGCGGCGCAGACCGGTCACATGGTGTTGTCTACCCTGCACACCAACAGCGCGGCGGAAACCCTGACCCGCTTGCGCAACATGGGCGTGGCTGCGTTCAACATCGCTACCTCGGTAAACCTGATCATTGCCCAGCGACTGGCGCGGCGGTTGTGCCCCCACTGCAAGAAGCCGATGGATATTCCCCGCGAGACGTTGCGCGAAGAAGGCTTCAGCGATGAAAAAATTGCTAGCGGGTTAACGATTTACGGGCCGGTGGGTTGCGAAAATTGTCAGGACGGTTATAAAGGGCGTGTCGGGATATATGAAGTGGTCAAGATCACGCCGGCCATCCAGCGCATCATCATGGAAGACGGCAATTCCATGCAGATTTCCGACGTAGCCCAGAATGAAGGATTCAGAAGCTTGCGCCAATCCGCGCTGATGAAGGCGGAACAGGGTGTCACCAGCCTGGCGGAAGTGAACCGAGTGACCAAGGATTAAGTCATGGCCCAGCAAGCAGCAGTGAAACGGACCAGGCCGGTCGCGAAACCCGCGAAGAAAGCCAAGGTTGAGAAGGTCTACCCGTTCAAGTGGGAAGGCAAGGATCGCAAGGGCGTCAAGGTATCCGGCGAGATACAGGGTAGCAACCAGGCGTTGATCAAGGCCCAGCTGCGCAAGCAGGGCATCATGGTCACCAAGATCCATAAGAAGTCCTCCCTGTTCGGCCCCCGCGCGAAGAAGATCAAGCCGCTGGATATTGCCTTCTTCACGCGCCAGCTGGCGACCATGATGGCCTCCGGCGTGCCCATTGTGCAGGCGTTCGAGATTATTGCCGAAGGCACGGCTAACCCGAACTTCGCCAAGCTGCTCAATGAAATCAAGACCGATATCGCTTCGGGTAATACCCTGGCGGCGTCCTTGGCCAAGCATCCGCAGTACTTCGACGATCTGTTCTGCAACCTGGTTGAATCCGGTGAGCAATCCGGTCGACTGGAATCCCTGCTGGACCGTATCGCCACCTACAAGGAAAAGACCGAGGCGCTGAAGGCCAAGATCAAGAAAGCCATGACCTACCCCATTGCAGTGGTGGTGGTGGCGGTGATCGTGACGGCGATTCTGCTGCTCAAGGTAGTGCCGCAGTTCAAGGACGTATTTGCCAACTTCGGTGCTGACCTTCCAGCCTTTACCCTGATGGTGATTGGCCTGTCGGAATGGTTGCAGTCCTGGTGGTTCATCATATTGATCGGGCTCATCGTACTGGGCTGGGCCTATACCCAGGCCCACCGACGCTCCAAGTCCTTCCGCGATGCCCAGGACCGTACCCTGCTCAAGGCGCCGATCGTTGGCAAGATCGTCTACGAGGCCGCCGTGGCCCGCTACGCTCGCACGCTGTCTACGACCTTCGCCGCGGGTGTGCCGCTGGTGCAGGCGCTGGATTCGGTCGCCGGGGCGGCGGGTAACGTGGTGTTCTACAACGCCGTCAATAACATCAAGCAGGATGTGTCGGCCGGTACCCAGCTGAACTTTGCCATGCGCTCCACCAATGTGTTCCCTACCCTGGCGGTGCAGATGGCCGGCATTGGTGAGGAGTCAGGTAACCTCGACGGTATGCTGGAAAAGGTCGCAGACTTTTACGAAGCTGAAGTGGATAACAAGGTGGACAACCTCACCACCCTGCTTGAGCCGATGATCATGTCGGTGCTGGGGGTGTTGATCGGTGGTCTGATCATTGCCATGTACCTGCCAATCTTCCAGCTGGGCGCCGTTGTCTGAACCATGACCCTACTCGATTATATGGCCAGCCACCTGCTGGCCTTTGCTGTAGTCGCCGGGCTGTTGGGGTTGGTGGTTGGCAGCTTTCTCAATGTGGTTATTCATCGCCTGCCGAAGATGATGGAGCGCGACTGGCAGCAGCAGGCCCGGGAGATGTTGCATCCGGAGCAGCCGCAGCCTGAGCAGCCGGTGTACAACCTGGTGCTGCCCCACTCCCATTGCCCGCACTGCCAGACCGAGATCAAGCCCTGGCAGAACCTGCCGCTGATCAGCTATGCCCTGCTACGCGGCCGCTGCGGCAACTGCCGGGAGCGAATCAGCGCCCGTTACCCGCTGGTGGAACTGCTCACCGCGGTGCTAAGTGTGGTGGTGGCCTGGCAGTATGGCTTCGGTTGGCCGGCGGCCGGCATGCTGTTACTGACCTGGGCATTGATCGCCCTCAGCTTGATTGATGCCGACACCCAGCTGCTGCCGGACGCCATTGTGCTGCCGATGCTGTGGCTGGGCCTGATTGCCAACAGTTTCGGACTGCTTACCGATATGTCCTCGGCGTTGTGGGGCGCGGTATTTGGTTATCTAAGCCTGTGGTCGGTGTACTGGCTGTTCAAGCTGATCACCGGCAAGGAAGGCATGGGTTATGGGGACTTCAAGCTGCTGGCCATGCTGGGCGCCTGGGGCGGGTGGCAGGTGTTGCCGTTGACCATTCTGCTGTCATCCCTGGTGGGTGCCATTCTCGGCATCATCATCCTCAAGACCCGTGGCGACTCCAACTCTACCCCGCTACCCTTCGGACCTTACCTGGCGATTGCGGGATGGATTGCGATCATCTGGGGTGATTGGATTACCGGGACTTACCTGCGGTTTGCCGGGTTCTGACTCAACGCCGCTACCTCAGCGGCCCTGCAAAAACAGCAAATCTTCCGGCCGGGTAACCTTGATGTTATCTGCCCGCCCCTCCACCAGCCGCGGTGCCAAGCCGGCCCATTCCATCGCAGAGGCTTCATCGGTGATGACTGCACCCGCCGCCAGGGCGTCGGCCAGGGCGGTGCGTAGCGCACCGAGGCGGAACATCTGCGGCGTGTAGGCCTGCCAGAACAGTGAACGATCTGGCGTGGAGCTGACCCGGCCATCCGGCCCGGTGAGTTTCAATGTGTCGCGTACCGGTACCGCCAGCAGGCCGCCGACGGGGTCGTCTTTCAGGGTATTCAACAGCTTGTGCAGATCGGACTGGGCCAGGTTCGGCCGGGCGGCGTCATGCACCAGTACCCAGTCCTCATCCTTGGCCCCCAGCGCGGCAAGCGCCTGCAGGCCGTGCAGGACCGAATCGGCGCGCTCACGCCCACCGTCGGCACGGGTAATGCGCGGATCGGCCGCACAGGCCAGCTCCGGCCACCATGCGTCGGTAGGCGACAGACAGACAACCAGGCCGGAGAGACCGGGCTGGTCAAGAAAACAGTCGAGGGTATGTTCGATCAGGCAGCGCCCGCCGAGTGGCAGGTACTGTTTGGGTCGGTCGGCTTGCATGCGCGAGCCGACGCCCGCAGCGGGGATGACAACCCAGAAAGATGGCAGAGTCTCAGTCATCGCCGCTCAACTGGAACAGGGTTTCGCCTTCCTTGACCATGCCCAGCTCATGCCGGGCACGCTCTTCGATGGTTTCCAGGCCCTGTTTCAGTTCGATGACCTCTGCGGTGAGCACGCGGTTGCGCTCCAGCAGCTTTTCATTTTCGCCCTGCTGGGCGGAGATTTCCTGTTTGAGCTGGGCTACATGCGCCAGACTGCCCTCCCCCACCCACAGGCGATACTGCAGGAGGGCGAGCAAGGTCAGCGATATTAGCCAGAGCCATTTCAAACAGGCGATCTCCCTTCGAGCGAGCCAGGGCCCGCCCTATCCTCTCAGCCGCGGAACTCGGCACGGCCCTTGTACGGCGCCTGGCCAGCCAGTTGCTCTTCGATACGCAGCAGCTGGTTGTACTTGGACACGCGGTCGGAGCGGCACAGCGAGCCGGTCTTGATCTGGCCAGCGGCGGTACCCACGGCCAGGTCGGCGATGGTGTGGTCTTCGGTTTCGCCACTGCGATGGGAGATCACCGCAGTGTAGCCGGCGGCCTTGGCCATCTGGATGGCTTCCAGGGTCTCGGTCAGCGAGCCGATCTGGTTGAACTTGATCAGGATGGAGTTACCGATGGACTTCTCGATACCTTCCTTGAGGATCCTGGTGTTGGTGACGAACAGGTCGTCCCCGACCAGTTGCACCTTGGCGCCGATCTTGTCGGTCAGCACCTTCCAGCCGTCCCAGTCGGACTCGTCCATGCCATCTTCGATGGAGATGATCGGGTAGCGCTGGGTCAGGCCCGCCAGGTAGTCGGCGAAGCCTTCGGCGTTGAACACCTTGCCTTCACCGGCCAGGTCGTACTGGCCGTCCTTGTAGAATTCGCTGGAGGCGCAGTCCAGGGCCAGGGTCACGTCGTCACCCAGGGTGTAGCCGGCGTTGCCGACGGCCTCGGCAATGGCGGCCAGGGCGTCTTCGTTGGAGGCCAGGTTGGGGGCGAAGCCGCCTTCGTCACCGACCGAGGTGCTCAGGCCGCGATCCTTCAACACCGCCTTGAGGTGGTGGAAGATTTCCGCTCCCATACGCAGGGCGTCGGCGAAGCTCTTGGCGCCGACCGGCTGGACCATGAATTCCTGGATGTCGACGTTGTTGTCGGCATGCTCGCCGCCGTTGATGATGTTCATCATCGGCACCGGCATGCTGTACTGACCGGGGGTGCCGTTCAGGTCGGCGATGTGCGCGTACAGCGGCACACCCTTGGCCTGGGCAGCGGCCTTGGCGGCAGCCAGGGAGACAGCCAGGATGGCGTTGGCGCCCAGCTTGGCCTTGTTGTCGGTACCGTCCAGCTCGATCATGGCGCGGTCCAGGGCAGCCTGGTCCAGCGCGTCGCGACCAACCAGCAGCTCACGGATGGGGCCATTGATGTTGGCGACGGCCTTGAGCACGCCCTTGCCCAGGTAACGGCTCTTGTCGCCGTCGCGCAGCTCCAGCGCTTCACGGGAACCGGTGGAGGCACCGGAGGGCGCGCAGGCGCTGCCGAGGATGCCGCCTTCCAGAATCACATCCGCTTCAACGGTCGGGTTACCGCGGGAGTCCAGTACTTCACGACCCTTGATTTCAATGATCTTCGCCATGATTGCTGCTTTCTCCATCTGAAACATGCTTTTGTTTAAAAGGGGGTTTGCCTGCCAATCAGGCAGTTTCCAGCTCCGGAAAGCCCTTGACCAGTTCATCCAGCGCCTTGAGCTGAGCCAGGAAGGGCTCGAGCTTGTCCAGGCGCAGGGCGCAGGGGCCATCGCATTTGGCATTATCCGGATCCGGGTGTGCCTCCAGGAACAGGCCGGCCAGGCCCTGGCTCATGCCGGCCTTGGCCAGGTCGGTGACCTGGGCCCGACGACCGCCCGCGGAATCACTGCGGCCACCGGGCATTTGCAGGGCGTGGGTTACGTCAAAGAACACCGGGTACTCGAACTGCTTCATGATGCCGAAGCCGAGCATATCCACAACCAGATTGTTATAGCCGAAACTGGAGCCACGTTCACAGAGAATCAACCGGTCGTTACCGGCTTCTTCACACTTGGTCAGGATGTGGCGCATTTCCTGGGGTGCCAGGAACTGTGCCTTCTTGATATTGATCACCGCGCTGGTCTGGGCCATGGCCACCACAAGGTCGGTCTGCCGGGACAGGAACGCTGGCAACTGGATGATATCGCAGACCTCGGCCACCGGGGCAGCCTGGTGCGGCTCATGCACGTCGGTAATAACCGGCACCTTGAAGGTCTGCTTGATCTCTTCGAAGATCTTCAGCCCTGCTTCCATGCCGGGGCCGCGGAAGGAGTTGATCGACGAGCGGTTGGCCTTGTCGAAGCTGGCCTTGAAGACGTAGGGGATACCGAGCTTCTCGGTAACCCGGACGTACTCTTCACAGATACGCATGGCCAGATCACGGGATTCGAGCACGTTCATGCCGCCGAACAGCACGAAGGGTTTATCGTTGGCAATCTCGATGCTGCCAACGCGGACGATTTTCTGGGCCATTGCGTTTCCTCAGGCTTTCTTGCTGGCGCGCTGCTTCAGCGCCGCATTGACGAAACCGCTGAACAGCGGATGACCATCACGCGGCGTGGAAGTGAACTCGGGGTGGAACTGGCAGGCGACAAACCAGGGGTGATCCTCCACCTCGACCATTTCCACCAGGGCGCGGTCCATCGAGCGACCGGACACCTTCAGGCCACTCTTTTCCAGCTCGGCCAGCAGGTTGTTGTTGACCTCGTAGCGGTGGCGGTGGCGTTCGACGATCACATCGGCGCCATAGCATTCGCGGGCCTTGCTGCCAGCTTCCAGCGCACATTCCTGCGCGCCCAGGCGCATGGTGCCGCCCAGGTCGGAGGACTCGTCGCGGGTCTGCATTTCGCCGGTAGCGGTCTGCCACTCGGTGATCAGGCCGACTACGGGGTGCTTGGAGGTCTTGTCGAACTCGGTGGAGTTGGCATCGTCCCAGCCCAGCACGTTGCGGGCGAATTCGATTACGGCCACCTGCATGCCCAGGCAGATGCCCAGGTAGGGGATCTTGTTCTCGCGGGCATAGCGCACGGCGGCGATCTTGCCTTCCACGCCGCGCAGGCCGAAGCCGCCGGGCACCAGGATGGCATCCACATCTTCCAACTGGCCAGTGCCATTCTCCTCGATGGTTTCCGAGTCGATATAGCGCACGTTGACCTTGGTACGGCTCTGGATGCCGGCGTGGCTCAGGGCCTCGATCAGCGACTTGTAGGCGTCCAGCAGCTCCATGTACTTGCCGACCATGGCGATGGTGACTTCCTTCTCCGGGTGCAGCTTGGCGTCTACCACCCGCTCCCACTCGGACAGGTCAGCACTGCCGCATTCCAGGCCGAAGCGCTCGACCACATAATCATCCAGCCCCTGGGCATGCAGGATGCCGGGGATGCGATAGATGGTGTCGGCGTCGGGCAGGCTGATGACCGCACGCTCTTCCACGTTGGTGAACAACGCAATCTTGCGGCGCGAAGACAGGTCGATCGGATGATCGGAGCGACAGACCAACACGTCGGGCTGCAGGCCGATGGAGCGCAGTTCCTTGACCGAATGCTGGGTCGGCTTGGTCTTGGTCTCACCAGCGGTGGCAATATAGGGCACCAGAGTCAGGTGCATCAGCATGGCGCGCTTGGCGCCCACTTCCAGGCGCAGCTGGCGGATGGCCTCGAGGAAGGGTTGCGACTCGATGTCACCCACGGTACCGCCGATCTCGACCATGGCCACGTCGGCATCGCCGGCGCCCCGGATGATGCGGGTCTTGATCTCGTCGGTGATATGGGGAATGACCTGGATGGTGGCCCCCAGGTAATCACCACGGCGCTCCTTGCGCAGCACGTCTTCATAGACGCGGCCGGTAGTGAAGTTGTTGTTCTGGGTCATGCGGGTACGGATGAAGCGCTCGTAATGGCCCAGGTCAAGGTCAGTTTCGGCACCATCATGGGTGACGAATACTTCGCCGTGCTGGAACGGGCTCATGGTACCCGGATCCACGTTGATGTACGGATCCAGTTTGAGCATGGTGACCTTGAGGCCACGTGCTTCGAGAATCGCCGCCAGGGATGCCGAGGCGATGCCCTTGCCCAAAGAAGATACAACACCACCCGTGACGAAGATGTAGCGCGTCATGAAAAACCCGTAGATTGAAGTTAAGCGGTCGCAGCCGCAGGAAATCGAAGGGAGACCAAAGTCTCGTCAAGATGGGAAGTCAGGATACCAGACAGCCCTTTCTTGCTCAATCTAAAACCGGCTCCCAACACAGACTGAATCCGTGCTCGCCGGTGCCCGCCCCTGCCCCTTCGGCAGTCCAGCGGCCCGCCACGGATACCAGGCGCTCGTCGCAGTATAGCAAGGGCACCGCCGGGCGCAGCCAGGCTGGAATACCAGCCTGTTGGAATAGGTCTTTCAGGCTCTGGGTCGGTCGGCCGGGCAGTTTGATCTGCTCGCCGCCGCGGCGGTAACCGATACGCCAATTGCCCGCGCGCTGGGCGATAAGGTTGCCGGGGCGTATGCACAGCCGACCATTGCCCGCAGTTAGCGGGGTATCGGCCCATTGCGCCAACGGCTGGTCGCTGCCGGCAGGCACACCGCCAGCGGGGAGCAACCAAAGGCGCCCCGACGAACGGTGCAGCTGCGCGCCGCCCACCCGCAGGACCGGCTGGCTATCCGCTGCCGCGCCCAACTGCTCAAGCAGGCTGTGCAGATGCCGCTGGTCCGGCAAGCGGATGGTGTGCTGATGCAGCCAATAGCGCAGCAGGTTCTTCTGCCGCGCCGGGCTGAGTGTCGCCAGCATTTCGAGGTCCAGGCTGGGCCAGCAGCGCAGCCAGTCATCCGTCACGCCGCCGCTGGCAGCCTGCAGATCCTCGCTGGCCCGCTCGTCCAGCAACTCATTGGCTTCGGCGGCATGGTCGGCCAGCCGCAACAGGATATCCGGCATGCTGGGCCAGCGCTGGCGCAATTGCGGCAGTAATTCATGGCGCAGCGCGGTACGGGCGTAGCGCGGGTCGGCATTGGCCGGGTCTTCGATCCAGTCCAGTTGCTGGGCGCGGGCCCAGCCCGCCAGTTGTTGCCGGGGCCAGGGCAAGAGCGGCCGCAACAATTGCCCCGCGCCCACCGGGCGCTGGCGTGGCATGCCTGCCAGTCCGCGCAGGCCGGTGCCGCGCAGCAAGCGGAACATGAGGGTTTCCAGCTGGTCATCGGCGTGGTGCGCCAGCAGCAGCCAGTGGCCCGGCTCCAGCAACCGCTCGAACACCCCGTAGCGCGCATCCCGCGCCAGTTCTTCAATGCTGCCGCCGGCCGGCAGCTGGACCCGCTCGATATGCAGCGGCACTTTCCGGGCGGCGCACTCACGGACGCAATGCGCCGCCCAGCGGTCCGCATCGACATGCAGGCCGTGGTGTACATGAATGGCTTTAAGTGGAGGCAAGGGGTGCTGGCGGCTCAACTGCACCATGGCATCAAGGAGCACCATGGAGTCAAGACCACCGGACAGCCCCAGCCATAGGGCCGGGGCGTCCTTACAGGGCGCCAGCTGTGGCAGCAGGCCCTGCAGGGTGAACACTTACTGGATACCGAAGGCCATCAGGCGCTCGTAGCGGCTGTCCAGCAGTTCGTCGACGGAGTGCTCGTCGAGCTTCGCCAGCTCAGCCAGCAGCTGCTGCTTGATACGCGCGGCCATGGTTTCCGGCTCGCGGTGGGCGCCGCCCAGGGGTTCGGGGATCAGGTTATCGACCAGGCCCAGCTCCTGCAGACGGGCTGCGGTAATGCCCATGGCTTCGGCAGCCTCGGAGGCTTTCTCAGCCTTCTTCCACAGGATGGAGGCACAGCCTTCCGGCGAGATCACCGAGTAGATCGAATACTGCAACATCATCAGGCGGTCACACACGCCGATCGCCAGCGCCCCACCGGAACCACCCTCACCGATGACGGTAGAGATGATCGGCGTCTTCAGGCGCGACATGACCTGCAGGTTCCAGGCGATGGCCTCGCTCTGGCCGCGCTCTTCAGCGTCGATACCCGGGTAGGCACCGGGGGTGTCGATGAATGTCAGGATCGGCATCTTGAAGCGTTCGGCCATCTGCATCAGGCGGCAGGCCTTGCGGTAACCTTCCGGCTTGGGCATGCCGAAGTTGCGGCGGACCTTTTCCTTCACGTCACGGCCTTTCTGGTGACCGATGACCATCACCGGGCGACCATCCAGGCGGGCGATACCACCGACGATGGCGGCGTCATCGGCAAAGTGCCGGTCGCCGTGCAGCTCTTCAAAATCGGTAAAGATGTGGCGGATGTAGTCCAGCGTGTAGGGACGCTGTGGATGCCGGGACATCTGCGCCACCTGCCAGCTCGACAGATTGGCAAAAATGCTCTCGGTGAGCGAACGGCTCTTGTCCTGCAGACGGGTGATTTCGTCGGTAATGTTCAGCGAGTTGTCACTGCCCACCAGGCGCAGCTCTTCGATCTTGGCCTGCAAGTCGGCAATCGGCTGTTCAAATTCGAGGTACTTCTGGCTTCTGATCATAAGCGTCGATTATCCGCGTGGCCCCGCGTCGGGGCATCCTGTTTTTGCGTTACCTTACGGGATTGACTCGGCTGCGTCGAGCAGCCCCATCCCGTGAGAATGTCTGAATTCCGGTTTATCTATAGTGCAGAGAGACGCTGCCCTTGCCCAACTGGTCACGTAAGGTCTGCACCAGATCATCGGCCGGCTCGACCCGCCAGGCCTCACCCAGGCGCAGCATGGCCTGGGCATCGGGGCGCTGCACTTCGATGGTTACCGCGCAATTACCCTTGTATTGCTGCAGCACACCGGCGAGGCGACCCAGGCAGTCCGGGCCGTGGCGACGGGTGTCGAGATTGATGCGCACGCTGTCCAGCAGCGAGGTGCGCGCCTCTTCCAGGCTCATCACCCGCTTGGCGCGCACGCGCATGCCGCCGGAGAAATCGTCTACTGCCACTTCGCCTTCCACTACCAGCAGGGCGTCCTTCTGCAGCAGGGCTTGCGCCGCCTGGAACGCCTCGGCAAACAGCGAGACCTCGACCCGGGCCGAGCGGTCGTCCAGGGTGACGAAGCCGACCTTGTCGCCGCGCTTGCTCTTCATTACCCGCAGGTCGAACACCAGGCCGGCAATGGTCTGCGACTCCCGGGAGGGCTTGAGATCGATGATCCTCTGCCGGGCAAACCGGCGGACTTCCTTCTCGTATTCATCGATCGGGTGACCGGTCAGGTACAGGCCCAGGGTCTCCTTCTCGCCGCGCAGGCGTTCCTTGAAGGTCCACTCGCGCACGTTGCGGTAGGCTTCGAACACGTCCCGCTCAGCCGAGGGCCCGAGCAGATCACCGAACAGGTCATCGTGGCCGCTGTCGGCGCTGCGCAGGGTCTGCTCCGCCGCGGCGATGGCTTCTTCCATGGCCGCCGCCAGGGCTGCACGGTTGCGGTCCACCTGCTGCAGGTAGGCCTGTTGCTCAGTGTCGAAGAACGGGCCGAGGGAATCTAGCGCACCGGAGCGGATGAGCGCTTCCATGACCCGCTTGTTGATGCGCTTGAGGTCGACCCGGGCGCAGAAATCGAACAGGTCGGTAAAAGGTCCGCCTTCGGCACGGGTCTGGACGATGGTTTCCACCGGCCCTTCCCCCACGCCCTTGATGGCGCCGAGGCCATAGACCACGCTGCCACTGTCATCCACGGTGAACTTGTATTCGGACAGGTTCACATCCGGCGCCTTGATGCGCAGCTTCATGCTGCGGCATTCTTCGATCAGCGTCACTACCTTGTCGGTGTTGTGCATATCCGCCGACAGCACCGCGGCCATGAACGGCGCGGGGAAGTGCGCCTTGAGCCAGGCCGTCTGGTAGGACACCAGGCCGTAGGCCGCCGAGTGCGACTTGTTGAAGCCGTAGCCGGCAAACTTTTCCACCAGGTCGAAGATGTTGCCCGCAAGGTCGGCATGGATGCCGTTGTTGCTGCACCCTTCCAGGAAAATCGCCCGCTGCTTGGCCATCTCCTCGGGCTTTTTCTTACCCATCGCCCGGCGCAGCATGTCCGCGCCGCCGAGGGTATAGCCGGCCATGACCTGGGCAATCTGCATCACCTGTTCCTGATACAGGATGATGCCATAGGTGGGCTTGAGCACCGGCTCCAGGCCCGGGTACTGATAATCCGGGTGCGGGTAGGAAATCTGCTCGCGGCCGTGCTTACGGTTGATGAAGTCGTCCACCATGCCGGACTGCAGCGGCCCCGGACGGAACAGGGCCACCAGGGCGATCATGTCTTCCAGGCAGTCAGGCTTGAGCTTCTTGATCAGCTCCTTCATGCCGCGGGATTCGAGCTGGAATACCGCCGTGGTTTCGGCCTTCTGCAGCATCGCGTAGGTGGGCGGATCATCCAGCGGGATGCGGTCGATGTCCACCGGCTCCAGCCCCTTGCGGGCCTGCTCGCGGTTGATGGTCTCCATCGCCCAGTC
Organism: Pseudomonas saudimassiliensis; assembly: GCF_000939975.1. GTDB lineage: Bacteria > Pseudomonadota > Gammaproteobacteria > Pseudomonadales > Pseudomonadaceae > Halopseudomonas > Halopseudomonas saudimassiliensis. Next base: position 950,519 of record NZ_LK391969.1, read on the forward strand.
GATGATGGTCAGGGTGCGCAGGCCGAGGAAGTCGAACTTCACCAGGCCGGCTGCCTCGACGTCGTCCTTGTCGAACTGGGTCACCAGGCCCTCGCCGGCCTCGTCGCAATACAGCGGGGCAAAGTCGGTCAGCTTGGTCGGCGCGATGACCACCCCACCGGCGTGCTTGCCGACGTTACGGGTGATGCCTTCGAGCTTGAGCGCCATGTCCCAGATTTCCTGGGCTTCCTCGTCGGCCGCCAGGAAATCGCGGAGGATCTCTTCCTGCTCATAGGCCTTGGCCAGGGTCATGCCGACCTCGAAGGGAATCATCTTCGACAGCTTGTCGGCCAGACCGTAGGACTTGCCCTGCACCCGGGCCACGTCGCGCACCACCGCCTTGGCGGCCATGGTACCGAAGGTGATGATCTGCGATACCGCATCGCGGCCGTAGGTATCGGCCACGTATTCGATCACCCGGTCGCGCCCTTCCATGCAGAAGTCGATATCGAAGTCGGGCATGGACACCCGTTCCGGGTTGAGGAAGCGCTCGAACAGCAGATCGTATTCCAGCGGGTCCAGGTCGGTGATCAGCAGCGCATAGGCGACCAGCGAACCGGCCCCGGAACCCCGGCCGGGGCCGACCGGCACGCCGTTATTCTTGGCCCACTTGATGAAGTCCATGACCACCAGGAAGTAGCCGGGAAAGCCCATCTCGATGATGATATCCAGCTCGAACTTCAAGCGGTCCAGGTAGACCTGGCGGCGTTCTTCGTAGTTTTCCGAATCGGGCGGCAATACCTTCTTGAAGCGTTCTTCCAGCCCTTCCAGCGAGACCTGACGGAAGTAGTCGTCCATGGTCATGCCGTCGGGGATCGGGAAGTCCGGCAGGTAATACTTGCCCAGCTGCACATCGATGTTGCAGCGCTTGGCGATTTCCACGCTGTTGGCCAGCGCCTCGGGGATGTCCGAGAACAGCTCGGCCATCTCCTCCGGCGATTTCAGGTACTGCTCTTCGCTGTACTGGCGCACCCGGCGCGGGTCGTCCAGGGCCCGGCCTTCGCCGATGCAGACCCGGGTTTCATGGGCTTCGTAATCTTCCCGGTAGATGAAGCGCACATCGTTGGTGGCGACGACCGGGCAATTGTGGCGGGCCGCCAGCGCGACCGCGGCGTGCAGGTACTCTTCATCATTGGGGCGCTTGGTGCGCTGCAGCTCCAGGTAGAAACGCCCGGGGAAGACCTCCATCCAGTACCGCAGCAGGTGGTCGGCGTGGGCCGGATCGCTGGACAGCAGGGTCTGGCCGATCTCGCCCTCCTTGGCCCCCGACAGGGCAATGACGCCCTCGCTGGATTCCCGTATCCACTCCCGGCGGATGGTGACCAAACCGTTGCGCTGGCCCTGGGTGTAGCCCCGGGAGATCAGCTCGGTGAGGTTGCGGTAGCCCTGGCGATTCATCGCCAGCAGGGTCATGCGGCTGAGGTGGTTCTCGTCTTCCTCGCCGGTCAGCCAGATGTCCACACCCGAGATCGGCTTGATGCCCGCACCCATGGCCGCCTTGTAGAACTTGACCAGGCTGCACATGTTGTTCTGGTCGGTCACCGCTACCGCCGGCATCCCTGCCCCGCCCACTGCCTTGATCAAGGGCTTGATCCTGACCAGGCCATCGACCAATGAATATTCGCTGTGGACGCGCAAATGGATGAAGGAAACGCTCATATCTTTCCTGAATCGGGGGCTGGGGAATCAACCGGGTGATTGTAACGGCGGGGGCAGCTCGGGGCCAGTGATGATGGTCCGGCGGGTAGCGACCCGGCAGCCGGCATTCCCCGGCGACTCCCACAGGCTAGGCCAATCTACGTATACTGGGCGCCTTTGAATCAGACCCAGGGCGCTGACACCGCAATGAGCACTTCCAACTCCTTCATCATCGGCCTGACCGGCGGCATCGGCAGCGGCAAGAGTGCCGCCGCGTCCCGCTTCGCCGAAGCCCACGGTATCCACGTGGTGGATGCCGATATCAAGTCGCGGGTGGTGGTGGAGCCAGGGCGCCCAGCGCTGCGGCAGATCGTGGATCGCTTTGGCGATGCGGTAGTGCAGCCGGACGGCTCGCTGAACCGCGCTGCCCTGCGTGAACGCGTGTTTCAGGAGGCCGAGGAGCGCCGCTGGCTGGAGCAACTACTGCATCCGTTGATCCGGGAGGAAATTGCCCGCGACCTGGCCGCCGCCGAGTCACCCTATGCGCTGCTGGTCTCGCCCCTGCTGGTGGAGTCAGGGCAATACCAGATGACCCGGCGGGTGCTGGTGGTGGATGTGCCCGAGGCGCTGCAGATCGCCCGCACCACGGCGAGGGACCAGGTACCGGAGGCGCAGGTGCGGGCCATTCTGCAGGCCCAGGCGCAACGGGACGATCGCCTGCGCCACGCCGATGATGTCATCACCAACGACCAGGACCTGGCAGCATTGCACCGCCAGGTCGACCAATTGCACCAGTTCTATCTGGCGCTGAGTACAGGAGCCAAACCATGACCACGACCGTAGCATGCCCCACCTGCAAGGCCCCGGTTACCTGGGATGAAAGCTTCCCGGACCGCCCCTTCTGCTCGCCCCGCTGCCGCCTGATCGATCTGGGTGCCTGGGCCTCGGAGGAACATGTGATTCCCGGCGATGAGCTGGAACAGGACCTGTTTTCCGACGATTTCCGCGAGCAATAACGCGCCCATGCGTCGAATCCATGTCATAGCGGCGGTGATCCGTGATGCGCAGGGCCGCATCCTCATTGCCAAACGCCCCGACCATGCGCACCAGGGCGGCCTCTGGGAATTCCCCGGCGGCAAGCTGGAGGATGGCGAGACCCGGCTGGAGGGCCTGGGGCGGGAGCTGCAGGAGGAACTGGGCATCACCGTCACCCAGGCGCGACCGCTGCTGGATATTCGCCACGACTATCCGGACAAGTCGGTGCACCTGGATGTGTGGCTGGTTACCGGCTTCGACGGCCAGGCCCATGGCGCCGAGGGTCAGCCGGTGCGCTGGGTCACGGCCCGCGAGCTGGATGACTACCCCTTTCCGGCCGCCAACGCCCCGATAGTGCGCGCCGCGCAGTTGCCGGAGCGCTATCTGATTACACCGGACCTGGCGGATGAGGCTGAACTGATGGCCGGCCTGGAGCGAGCCCGCGCCGCGGGCATTGGGCTGGCGCAGCTGCGGCAGACCGGTTTGTCCGCCGAGGCGTACCGAGCCCTGGCCGAGCGGCTGCTGGCGCGCTTCGCGGATGAGTTCCAGTGGTTGATGAAGGGCGACGAACCGCCGCCCTGGCCCGGGGTTGGCTGGCATTTGACCAGTCGCCAGCTGCGCGAACTGCCCTTGCGGCGTCGGCGTCCCCTTGAGAACGGCGCCTTGCTGGCTGCCTCCTGCCACGATGCGGAGGAGTTGGCCCTGGCAGAGGCACTGGGGGTAGATTTCGTCACGCTGTCACCAGTGCAGCCCACCGCCAGCCACCCCGACGCCGCCCCGCTGGGCTGGACCCGCGCCCGGGAGCTGATCGATTCGGTGAATATGCCGGTTTATCTGCTGGGTGGCTTGTCAGCCAATGAGCTGGAGCAGGCCTTCGAGGTGGGTGCCCAGGGTATAGCCGGGATACGCCAGCTCTGGAGGTGAGGCAGGCGCGGCAAGGAATGTAGAGCGCAGACCGGCGACGCCGCTGGCCGGGATGGAACCCGGCCCTCCCAGGGGGCGGCGCAGGTATCAGGTAACTTCTACTACCCGCAGTTCCTTGGGCATGCTGAAGACGATGTTCTCTTCCCGGCCGTCCAGCTCCTGCACACCGGTGGCACCGCTGTCACGCAGGTGCTGAATCACCTGCTGCACCAGCACATCCGGGGCGGAAGCGCCGGCGGTGACGCCGATGTTGGTCACCCCTTCCAGCCACTCCGGGCGAATCTCATCGGCGCCGTCGATCAGGTACGCAGGCGTGCCCATGCGGTCGGACAGTTCGCGCAGCCGGTTGGAGTTGGAGCTGTTGGGGCTGCCCACTACCAGCACCAGATCACATTCGCCAGCCAGTTGCTTCACGGCGTCCTGGCGGTTCTGGGTGGCGTAGCAGATGTCGTCCTTGCGCGGCCCTTCGATTAGCGGGAAGTGCTTGCGCAGCGCGTCGATAACCTTGGCGGTGTCGTCCATGGACAGGGTGGTCTGGGTGACGAAGGCCAGCCGGGTCGGATCCTTGACCTGCAGGCGGGCGACATCGTCCTCGTTTTCCACCAGGTAGATGGCGCCGCCGTTGCTGTCGTCGTACTGGCCCATGGTGCCTTCCACCTCGGGGTGCCCGGCGTGGCCAATCAGCACGCATTCCCGCCCGTCACGGCTGTAGCGCACCACTTCCATATGCACCTTGGTCACCAGCGGGCAGGTGGCGTCGAACACCTTCAGCCCGCGGGCATCGGCGTCATCGCGCACCGCCTTGGACACCCCGTGGGCGCTGAAGATGACGATGACGTCATCGGGGATCTCGTCCAGCTCATCGACAAAGACCGCGCCACGGTTGCGCAGATCCTCGACCACGAACTTGTTATGCACCACTTCATGGCGCACATAGATCGGCGGGCCGAACACTTCCAGCGCGCGATTGACGATTTCAATGGCGCGGTCGACACCGGCACAGAAGCCGCGCGGGTTGGCCAGTTTGATCTGCATGGGGAGCCTCGATTCAGTCATGGATGACAGCAGCCTCAGGCCGCCTTCACCTCGATGATTTCCACTTCAAAGGTGATGACCTTGCCAGCCAGCGGGTGGTTGAAGTCCACTTCCACGAAGCTCTCGTGGATGGCCTTCACCACACCGGGCATCTCGCCACCGGCGGCATCCTTGAAGATTACCAGCAGGCCCGGCTCCAGTTCCATGTCACTGAACTGGTCGCGGGGCACGGTCTGGATGTTCTGCACGTTACCCGGCCCGAAACCGCGCTCGGGTTCAATCTCGAAGCTGCGCTGGTCGCCGGCCTTGAGACCGAACAGGGCCTGCTCAAAGCCGGGCAACAGGCTGCCATCGCCGACCTTGAAGGTGGCGGGCTTTTTGCCAACGGTGGAATCAACCACATCGCCGCTGGGCAGTTTCAGGGTGAAGTGCAGGGTGACTTCGGTGTTCTGGTTGATGCGGGTGATATCGGTCATGTGTCGGGTCTCGTTTTGCTTGGTGGGGTGGGGGTTGGGACTCCCCTCTCCCCCGGCCCCTCTCCCGCGAGGGGAGAGGGGTGACTGGGCTGGGCGGTCTGAGTAGGTAATAAACCCTGTGCACGCTCTACTCCCTCTCCCCTCGCGGGGCGAAAGCGGAAGAAGCGAAGCACTGCTTCGCCCGCTTGAGCGCCCTGAGCTCTGCGAAGGGCCGGGGCGCGGAGCGGGGTTGGGGAGAGGGGAAAAGCAGTTAACCCACCCTCTCCTTCTTCGGCCAGAACATATCAGCAATCATCAGCACCGCCCCCACCGTAATCGCACTGTCGGCAATATTGAACGCCGGGAAGAACCAGCTCTGCTGCCAGTGCACCAGGATAAAATCCACCACGTGCCCATGCACGATGCGGTCGTACAGGTTGCCCAGAGCGCCACCCAGGATCAGCGCCAGCGCCACGGCTTCCAGCCACTTGCCGCGGCCCAGCCGGGCCAGCCAGAGCAGCAGCATGATGCTGACACCCACCGCGATGGCGATGAAGAACCAGCGCTGCCAGCCACCGGCATCGGACAGGAAGCTGAACGCGGCCCCGGTATTATAGGCCAGCGTGAAGCTGAACAGGCCGTCGATCACCGGCACCTGCTGGTACAGGCTCAGGCTCGATTCGGCGACCCATTTGCTCAGCAGGTCCAGGGCAATCACCACCACGCTGAGCCACAGCCAGATCAGCCCACTGCGGCGCAGCTCAGGCATGCTTGCGCACCTCGCCCGGGCCTTCGATGTTGGTTACGCAGCGGCCGCAGATCTCGGGATGCGCGGCGTGGCTGCCGACATCCGGCAGGAAGTGCCAGCAGCGCACGCACTTGCCGTGGCCGGATTTGACGATGCTCAGCTTGAGACCAGGCACTTCGGTCTCGACCGCGCCCTCGCCTGCCTCGGCCAGCGGTGCGACCCGTGCGGCGGAGGTGATGAGTACGAAGCGCAGCTCGTCGCCCAGCTTGTTCAGCGTGGCGCTGAGCTGTTCGTCGGCGTACAGGGTCACTTCCGCCTGCAGGTTACCGCCCAGTACCTTGGCGTTACGCAGGTTTTCCAGTTCCTTGTTCACGGCGATCTTCACGTCCTGGATCTTGTCCCAGAAGGCGCGATCCAGTTCGGCGTCGGCCGGCAGTGCGGTCAGGCCGTCGTACCAGGTGTTGAGCATGACCGATTCGTTGCGTTCGCCCGGCAGGTATTGCCAGATTTCCTCGGCGGTGAAGGCCAGGATCGGGGCGATCCAGCGCACCAGCGCCTCGGCGATGTGGTACATGGCGGTCTGGCAGGAGCGCCGGGCGGTGCTGTCGGCTCCGGTGGTGTACTGGCGGTCCTTGATGATGTCCAGATAGAAGCCGCCCAGCTCCTGCACGCAGAAGTTGTGCACCTTCTGGTAGACGTTCCAGAACTTGTAGGTGTCGTAGGCTTCGCTGATTTCCTGTTGCAGCAGCAGGGCGCGGTCCACCGCCCAGCGGTCCAGGTCGAGCATCTGCTCGGGGGCCAGGGCGTGCTGCTTGGGGTCGAAGCCGTTGAGGTTCGACAGCAGGAAGCGCGTGGTATTGCGGATGCGGCGGTAGGCGTCGGCGCTGCGCTGGAGGATCTGCTTGGACACCGCCATCTCGCCGGAATAATCGGTGGACGAGACCCACAGGCGCAGGATGTCGGCGCCCAGACTGTCGTTCACTTCCTGCGGGGCGACCACATTGCCCAGGGATTTGGACATCTTGCGGCCGTTCTCGTCGACCACGAAGCCATGGGTCAGCAGGCCGCGGTACGGCGCGTGACCGTCGATGGCGCAGGCGGTCAGCAGGGACGAATGGAACCAGCCGCGGTGCTGGTCGGAGCCTTCCAAGTACAGGTCGGCACGCGGGCCTTGCTCGTGACCCATGGGGTGCGAGCCGCGCATGACGTGCCAGTGGGTGGTGCCGGAGTCGAACCACACATCCAGGGTATCGCTGATCTTGTCGTACTGGGCCGCTTCGTCACCCAGCAGCTCGGCCGGATCGAGCTTGAACCAGGCCTCGATGCCTTCCTGCTCCACGCGCTTGGCGACTTCTTCCATCAGCTCGACGGTGCGCGGGTGCAGCTCGCCGCTTTCCTTGTGCAGGAAGAACGGGATCGGCACGCCCCAGTTGCGCTGGCGGGAGATACACCAGTCTGGGCGCCCGGCGATCATGCCGTGCAGGCGCGCCTGGCCCCAGGCGGGGACGAATTGGGTTTGCTCGATGGCGTCCAGTGCGCGGGCGCGCAGGGAGCTGCCGTCTTTGGCAACCTTGTCCATGCCGACGAACCACTGCGCGGTGGCGCGGTAGATCAGCGGGGTCTTGTGGCGCCAGCAGTGCATGTAGCTGTGCTGGATCGGCTCGTGCTTGAGCAGCGCGCCGACTTCGTCCAGCTTGGCGACGATGTTGGCGTTGGCCTTCCAGATGAACTGGCCACCGAAGAACGGCAGGTCGCTGACATACACGCCGTTACTCTGCACCGGCGTGAGGATGTCGTCGTTCTCCATGCCGTAGGCCTTGCAGGTACGAAAGTCATCCTCACCGTAGGCCGGGGCCGAGTGGACGATGCCGGTACCGGCGCCGGTCTCGACGTAATCAGCCAGGTAGACCGGCGAGAAACGTTCGTAGAACGGATGGCGGAAGCGGATGTGGTCCAGCGCGCTGCCTTCGCAGCGGGCGATGATCTCGCCTTCGAGGCCATAACGCTGCAAGCTGGATTCGACCAATTCCTCGGCCAGCACCAGCAACTTGTCGCCGGTATCGACCAGTGCATAGATGAACTCGGGATGGACGTTCAGCGCCTGGTTGGCCGGGATGGTCCAGGGGGTGGTGGTCCAGATGACGATGCTGGCGGGCTTGGCCAGCTCGGCCACGCCAAAGGCGGCAGCCAGCTTGTCGGCGTCCTCGACGGCAAAGGCCACGTCGATGGCGTCGGATTTCTTGTCCTGGTATTCCACTTCGGCTTCAGCCAGTGCCGAGCCGCAGTCGAAGCACCAGTTCACCGGCTTGAGGCCCTTGAACACGAAGCCGCCTTCGACCATCTTCGCCAGCGCGCGGATCTCACCGGCCTCGTTGGGGAATTCCATGGTCTTGTAGGGATTGTCCCAGTCGCCCAGCACGCCGAGGCGGATGAAGTCGTTTTTCTGGCCTTCGATCTGTTCGGCGGCATAGTGACGGCAGCGCTCGCGGGTCTGGTCCGCCGGCTGGTTCTTGCCGAAGGTGGTCTCGACCTTGTGCTCGATGGGCAGGCCGTGGCAATCCCAACCGGGCACGTAGGGTGCGTCGAAACCGGACAAGGTGCGCGAGCGCACGATCATGTCCTTGATGATCTTGTTGACCGCGTGGCCGATGTGAATGCTGCCGTTGGCGTAGGGCGGGCCGTCGTGCAGGATGAACTGCGGGCGGCCCTGGCTGACTTCACGAATCTTCTGGTAGAGACCGATACTGTCCAGACGTTTCAGGGTTTCCGGCTCGCGGGCCGGCAGGCCGGCCTTCATCGGGAAGTCTGTTGCGGGCAGGTTCAGCGTCGCTTTGTAATCAGTCATCTTGTCCTGGCTCACTTGTTCAATTCGGCGGCCCATTGGGCTCGTGCGGTAGCAAAATCGGCCTTGATTGCGGCCTGCAGCTCATCCAGCGAGTCGAACTTGCGTTCGTCGCGCAGCTTTTCATGGAATACCACGGTAATGCGGCGGCCATAAAGATCGCCGTTGAAGTCCAGCAGGTGGACCTCCAGGTGGGCACGGCCATCGCCATCCACCGTTGGTCGGGAGCCAATATTGGCGACGCCGAGCTGGCGCACACCATCCAGCTGGACACTGACCCGATAGACGCCGTTCAGCGGCGCGCTGATGCGCTTGAGCTGTACGTTGGCGGTCGGTGCGCCGAGGCGGCGGCCCAGTTTCTGCCCATGCAGGACTCGCCCGGTAATGCTGAAGGGGCGACCGAGCAGGCGTTCGGCCTGGGCAAAATCGCCCTCGGCCAGCACCTGGCGTACCCGGGTGCTGCTGACCCGTTCGCCATTCTCGGCCACGGTGTCGGCGGATGCGACGGTAAAACCGTTGTCCTGGCCACGTTCGCGCAGCAGGGCAAAATCCCCGGCGCGGTCGCAGCCGAAGCGGAAATCATCGCCCACATCGAGATGCTTGACGCCCAGGCCGTCGATCAATACCTGACGGATGAACTCGTCGGCACTGAGCTCGCGCAGGCGGCGATTGAAAGCCAGGCACAGCACCCGGTCTACGCCCTGCTCTTCCAGCAGCGCCAGCTTGTCGCGCAGGCGGGTCAGACGCGGCGGCGCGCTCTGTGGGGCGAAGTATTCCCGGGGCTGGGGTTCGAAGATCACCACACATCCGGGCAGCCCAAGGCGCTCGGCGTGACGACTCAGACGTTTGAGAATCGTCTGATGGCCGGCATGTACACCGTCGAAATTACCAATTGTCGCCACGCACCCACGATGATGGGGGCGCAGATTGTGCAGGCCGCGGACCAGTTCCATAGCGCTCGTTATAGGCAGATGGGTCAAAGCCGGAAAGTATACAGGCTTAGGGGGTACGGCGTCATCGGGCAAGCTATGCTGCCAGGGGCAGGTAGCGCTCCTCGGGAACATCGAGCCACAGGACGCAACCAGGCTCGATGAAGGAGCGCTACGCCGTGGACGAGCTGGTGCTCGTCCCTCCCAGGTTACTTCCTTAAATGGCGCATGCGCATGCCAGTCATGGCCAGGGTGGCAACGAACACGCCGATACCCGTGACCACCAGGATCGCCATCTCCAGGGCCTTCTGCTGCCAGCCCCAGGCAAACCATTGCTCTACACCGGGCGCCAGCCACAACACCATCGCTGCCAGCGCCAGACAGGCCAGCGCCAGGCGCAACATGAACAGCGGCCAGCCCGGCTGTGCCTGATAGATGCCGGATTTGCGCAGCCCCCACCACAGCATGCCGGCGTTGAGCAGCGCCGACAGCGAAGTCGCCAGCGCCAGCCCCACATGATCCAGCGGCCAGACCAGAATCAGGTTGAAGACCATATTCGCGCCCATGCAGATCATCGCGATCTTTACTGGGGTCTTCATGTCCTGGCGGGCGAAATAGCCCGGCGCCAGGACCTTGATCAGCATGAATGTCATCACCCCCACCGCGTAGGCACGCAGGGCGTTGGCCGACTGGATCACATCCCGCTCGGTCATCGCCCCGTAGTGGAACAGGGTCGCGATCAGCGGCTCGGCGAGCAGCAGCAACGCCAGCGCGGCGGGCACTCCCACCAGCAGCACCATCCGCACCGCCCAGTCGAGCGTGGCAGCAAAGGCCTTGGGATCCTCCCCCGCATGCTGGCGCGACAGTGCCGGCAGAATCACGGTGCCGATGGCAATACCGAAAGCGCCCAACGGCAGCTCCGACAGGCGGTCGGCGTAATACAGCCAGGAGATACTGCCGGTCTGCAGGAAGGACGCCAGCACCGTATCCAGCAGCAGGTTGATCTGGCTGACCGATACGCCGAACAACGCCGGGATCATCAGCGTCATGATGCGCTTGACGCCCTCGTGGTGACGGTCCGGGCGCGGCACCGGCAACAGCTTGATCTGCGCCAGGAAGGGCAGCTGGAACAGCAGCTGGGCCACCCCGGCAATGAACACCCCCCAGGCCAGCGCCATGATCGGCTGGTCGAAGTACGGCGTCATGAACAGCGTAGCGCCGATCATGCACAGGTTGAGCAGCACGGGAGTGAACGCGGGGATGGCGAAGCGGCCGTAGCTGTTGAGAATCGACCCGCATAGCGCGGTCAGGGAAATCAGGAACAGGTAGGGAAAGGTGATGCGCAGCATATCCGTGGCCAGCGCGAGCTTTTCGGTCTGACCATGGAAACCGGGGGCAAACAGGGTAATCAGTACCGGCGCACCGGCCACGCCGAGCAAAGTAATGCCGGCCAGGGTCAGCCCCAGGGTACCGGTCACCCGGTTGACCAGGTTCTGTACCTCAGCCAGGGTAAAGCGGGTGCGATATTCCGAGAGCACCGGCACGAATGCCTGGGCGAAGGCCCCTTCAGCAAACAGTCGGCGCAGGAAGTTGGGAATCTTGAAGGCGATAAAGAAGGCATCGGCTTCGGACTTGGAGCCGAAGTAAGCCGCCACCACCACGTCACGGACCATACCCAGGACGCGGGACAGCATGGTCATGATGCTGACCACCATGCCGGATCGCAGCAGGCTGGGGGCCTTGGGTTCGGGCGCGGCAGGGGGTGTCGTGTCGGTCATGGGTCCATCGCCAGATAAAAGCGCGATGATAGCGCTTACCGGGTATACTTGGACACTTCGACTGTATCGCCCTCGACCGACCCGCCTTTGCTCTACAGCTGCCGAATAATTAGCCGGCTCCTCCCTTGACATTGGCCCCGCTCTGCGGCACAGTACGCGACCTTATTTATACCCTAATTCACTAGATTTTCTGAGGAGCAAGACGGTGGCCAACTCACCTCAAGCCAAGAAACGCGCCAAGCAGGCCGAGAAGCGCCGCAATCACAATGCAAGCCTGCGCTCCATGGTTCGTACCTACATCAAGAACGTGGTCAAGGCTATCGAAGCCAAGGACCTGGAAAAAGCACAAACTGCCTACACTGCCGCTGTTCCGGTCATCGACCGCATGGCTGACAAGGGCATCATCAACAAGAACAAGGCCGCTCGCCACAAGAGCCGCCTGAACGCACACATCAAGGCCATGGCTACCGCCGCCTGATTGCGTTCCGCGTTGATACAAAAAACCGGCTCATTGAGCCGGTTTTTTTATGCCTGAATCAAAGAGCTACCCTCTTTCAATCCTGACGCTCCGATGCCTCCTGCGGCGAGCATCGCCCCGGGGCGATGCGGGCCACCCGGCCCGCACACTCCTTACACCAGCACCAGGTTATCCCGGTGCACCAGCTCCGGCTCGTCGACATAGCCGAGCACGCCGACAATTTCCTCGCTGCAACGACCAATAATGCGCGCCGCTTCCTGGGCGCCGTAGTTGACCAGCCCGCGGGCGATTTCGCGGCCATCCAGGCCGGCGCAGACCACCATCTCGCCGCGGCGGAAGTTGCCTTCCACTGCCTTGACCCCTACCGGCAGCAGACTGGAATGACCACTGCTCAACGCCTTGACCGCGCCATCGTCGATCACCAGCCGGCCGCGGGTCTGCAAATGCCCTGCCAGCCACTGCTTGCGCGCAGCCAGCATGCCCTTTTCCGGCAGCAGCAAGGTGCCCAACTGCTCACCCGCCTTCAACCGGTCAATCACCTGCTGGATGCGGCCACCGACGATGATGGTGCTGGCGCCCGAGCGGGCCGCCAGACGCGCCGCGCGCAGCTTGGTCTGCATGCCGCCGCGACCCAAGGCACCAGCACTGCCGCCGGCCATGGCGTCCAGCTTGGGATCATCCGCCATCGCCTGGGAAATCAGCTCGGCCTCCGGATTGCCCCGCGGGTCGGCGGTGTACAGCCCGTCCCGGTCGGTGAGGATCACCAGCAGATCCGCCTCGACCAGGTTGGCCACCAGCGCCCCCAGGGTATCGTTGTCACCAAAACGGATCTCGTCGGTGACGACGGTATCGTTTTCGTTGATGACTGGAATCACGCCCAGATCCAGCAGACTGCGCAGGGTGCTGCGGGCGTTCAGATAGCGCTTGCGGTCGGACAGGTCATCATGGGTCAGCAACACCTGGGCCGTGGTCAACCCAAACTCCTCAAAACTGCTCTCCCACGCCTGCACCAGGTCCATCTGCCCCACGGCTGCAGCAGCCTGCAACTGATGAATGCTCTTGGGACGCTCGCTCCAACCCAACCGAGTCATCCCCGCCGCCACCGCCCCGGAGGACACCAGCACCACGTCCACGCCGCTTTCGCGCAGGGCCACCATCTGCTGCACCCACACGGCCATGGCCCCGCGGTCCAGACCACGGCCATCGCCCGTCAGCAGCGCACTGCCAATCTTGATTACCCACCGCCGGGCGGCAGTCACCTTGTCACGCATGCAATATCAGCTCCGCTCAGCGCACGTAGATAATTTCCGGACCATCTTCGTCATCTTCATCCTCGTCGTCGAAGTCATCTTCGTCGTCGCTGATGCCGGCCTTACGCCGCGCCTTGCGATCATCCAGCTCCTGGATATGGGCACGCGCCTCTTCCTCGATGCGCTGATCCAGCTCGGCGACCTCGGCGGCGTATTCTTCGTCTTCCTGCATGCGCAGCTCGCGCTCATCCAGCCAGTTCATGACCGCCTTGGCCAATTCCTGGGTGCCCGTGCGCTCGGAGGCGGAGATCACGAAGACCGGACCTTCCCACTCCAGCCGCTCGACCACGTCATCGAGAATCGCCTGCTGCTCATCTTCCAGCAGTTGGTCGCACTTGTTCAGCACCAGCCAGCGCTCGCGCAGGGTCAGTGCCGGACTGAACTTGCCCAGCTCATGGATGATGGTCTCGACCGCCTCGACCGGATCGCTCTGGTCCAGCGGCGCCATGTCCACCAGGTGCAGCAGCAGCCGTGTACGCGACAGGTGCTTGAGAAACCGCGTACCCAGGCCAGCCCCTTCGGCAGCGCCGGCAATCACGCCGGGAATGTCGGCGATGACGAAACTGCGCAACTGACCCACATCCACCACGCCCAGGTTGGGCACCATGGTAGTGAAGGGATAGTCCGCCACCTTGGGGGTGGCCGCCGATACGGCGCGGATGAAGGTACTCTTGCCCGCATTGGGCAGACCGAGCAGACCCACATCAGCCAGCACCTTCAACTCCAACTTGAGATCGCGCAGCTCGCCCAGACTGCCATTGGAGGTCTGCCGGGGAGCGCGGTTGACGCTGGATTTGTAGCGGGTATTACCCAGGCCATGGAAGCCACCCTGGGCGACCAGCAGGCGCTGACCCGGCTCGGTCAGATCACCGATGATTTCCTGGGTACCGGCATCGATCACGGTAGTACCCACCGGCACGGACAGGATCATATCCTCGCCCTTGGCGCCTGTGCAGTCGGAACCACGGCCATTCTCGCCACGCTTGGCATTGAAACGACGGGTGTAACGATAATCGACCAGCGTGTTCAGGTTGGGATCGGCTTCCAGGAAGATCGAGCCGCCATCGCCACCGTCACCCCCATCAGGGCCACCCTTGGGAATGAATTTCTCACGTCGGAAGCTCATGCAACCGTTACCACCATCACCGGCCTTTACCGTAATGGATACTTCATCTACGAATTTCATTGCGCTCCCCCTGAAGGGGTTGATTGAGGGGCCATTGAACCAGCCCTAAGCTACAAACAAAAAAGCCCCGTCGCAAGACAGGGCTTTTTGAAACCGGGAAGCTATCAGCCGGCTACGACACTGACGTAGCGACGACCGAACTCACCCTTGACTTCAAACTTGATCACGCCGTCAGCCTTGGCGAACAGAGTGTGATCCTTGCCCATACCAACGTTCTTGCCGGCATGGAACTCGGTGCCGCGCTGGCGAACGATGATGTTGCCGGCAGTAGCCTGCTGGCCACCGTACAGTTTCACACCAAGTCGTTTGGCTTCTGAATCGCGACCGTTACGTGTGGAACCGCCTGCTTTTTTGTGTGCCATGAGTTTCTATCTCCTCAATGCTTAGGCAGAGATGCCGGTGATTTTGATTTCGGTGTACCACTGACGGTGGCCCTGACGCTTCATGTGGTGCTTGCGGCGACGGAACTTGATGATGCGAACCTTGTCACCACGACCATGGGCGCTGACTTCTGCAGTCACCTTGGCGCCATCAACCACCGGCGCACCGATGGTGACGTCATCACCGTTACCGATCAGCAGCACGCGATCGAACTCGATGGTGGAGCCGGTTTCGGCTTCCAGCTTCTCTACTCTCAGGAACTCGCCTTCGGCGACCTTGTACTGCTTGCCACCAGTAACAATAACTGCGTACATGTTGCTTTCTCCGTAATCCTGCTCACCCGGCGCTTGGGAATAATGGTTAGTGGCCGGCATGGCTGCAAGTGAACCCGCCAATCGGGCCCGAGCTTGCCATTGTCAAAACAGGGATGCTGTAAATCGGGTTTTCAGGGGCGGGGATTCTACCGACTTATCCAACACAACGCAATGGAGCGACCTCGCTTAATGCACCGGTTTGGGCGCTGCGTCCCATGCGGTTCCTTGACAGCACGCAAGCCGCCGCCTAGCATGCCGCGCAACCCTTCTGAAAGCGTGCTGTAGATGACGACCCTGCCCTTTTATACTGCGGTCACTGATGACTTCGAAGCTGTAAACCAGTTGATCATGCGTCAACTGCATTCGCGCGTCCCGCTCGTGGAGAAAATCGGCAGCTACATCATCAGCGCCGGCGGCAAGCGCTTGCGCCCCCTGGTGGTCCTGCTCGCCGCCCGCGCCTGCGGCCTGACGGACGAGCGGCCGCACACCCTGGCCGCCATCATCGAATTCATGCACACCTCCACCCTGTTGCACGACGATGTGGTCGACACCTCCGACCTGCGCCGCGGCCGCTCCACCGCCAACGCCCTGTGGGGCAATGCCGCCAGCGTGCTGGTGGGCGACTTTCTGTACTCGCGCTCCTTCGAGATGATGGTCGAGCTCAACGACATGCGCATCATGCAGGTACTGGCCGGCGCGACCAACGTGATTGCCGAGGGCGAAGTGCTGCAGTTGTCCAAGGTGCGCGACGCCAATACGGACGAAGCCACCTATATGGAGGTCATCCGCAGCAAGACCGCCATGCTGTTCGAAGCCTCCACCCACACCGCCGCCATCCTTGCCGGCGCCCCCGCTGAACAGGCCGAAGTGCTGCGCCGCTATGGGGATGCTTTGGGTATCGCCTTCCAGTTGGTCGACGACCTGCTGGACTACAACGGTGATGCCGAAGCCATGGGTAAGAATGTTGGTGACGATCTGGCCGAAGGCAAGCCGACCCTGCCACTGATCTACACCATGCGCGAAGGCACGCCGGAACAGGCCAGCCTGGTGCGCAAGGCGATCCAGAAGGGCGGCACCGATGATATCGCCGTCATCAGCGAAGCCGTGGAAGCCAGCGGCGCCCTCGACTACACCGCCAACCTGGCGCGCCAGCATGCGGACGAGGCAATCAGCCTGCTGCAGACCCTGCCGCCATCGATCTACCGGGATGCGCTGGAGCAGTTGGCGCGGTTTGCGGTAGATCGTTCGTTCTGAGTTAGCCACCTCCCCCTCTCCCCCACCCCCTCTCCCGCAAGCGGAGAGGGGTGACTGAGCTGCACATCCGCATGACTTGAACGCTTGGTCAGAAACTACCATTCCTTGCAGCATGCGCGACCAAGCCCCCTCTCCCCTTGCGGGGGCGAAAGCGGAATAAGCGAAGCACTGCTTCGCCCGCTTGAGCGCCCTGAGCTCTGCGAAGGGCCGGGGCGCGAAGCGGGGTTGGGGAGAGATACCCGCCCCGCTAACTTCCTTACAGAACCTTGATCAACTCGATATCGAAGATCAGCGTGCTGTGCGGCGGGATGCTGCCGGCGGCGCGTTCGCCGTAGGCCAGCTTGGAGGGGATGTACAGGCGCCACTTGGCCCCTTCCTGCATCAGCTGCAGTGCTTCGGTCCAACCGGCAATCACGCCACCGACCGGAAACTCGGCAGGCTGGCCGCGCTTGTAGGAGCTGTCGAACACCTCACCGCTGATCAGGGTACCTTCGTAATGGGTACGCACGGTGGAGCTGGCGGTCGGCGTGGCGCCATTGCCGGTTTCGATCACTTCATACTGCAGGCCCGACGGCAGGGTCACTACCCCATCGCGCTCGGCATTGCGCTCGAGAAACTCCAGACCTGCCTTGCCAGCGGCCCGGGCGGACTCTTCGGCCAGCGCCTGCATCTTGCTCTGCAGGGTCTGGAAGGCGCCCTGCATGGCCGCCTCGTCGATCGGGCTGGGCTGCTGGGTATAAGCATCACGCAGGCCGTTCATGACCAGCTCGATAGCCAGATCGGGGATGTTGCTCGACAGCAGCTGGTCGCCCATCTGACGGCCGATGCCGTAGCTGACCCGCTGTTCGTCGGTTTCGAAAGTATTGCTCATGACGGCTCTCCGGAAAAATGACCGTAAAGCCTGACACAACAACGCTAAAAATTCACCCTCGCCGCGGCACTGACGGATAAATGCCCTGCCCGCCGGTGCTGCGCCAGCGGCATGAATAGGCTAAAATGCCGCCCTTTTCGCCCCCACCCCAACCCCGAGACCCGTCATGCTGGATAAACTGTTCCAACTCAAAGCCCATGGCACCAATGTGCGCACCGAGATCATTGCCGGTGTTACCACCTTCCTGACCATGGCCTACATCGTCTTCGTCAACCCGATGATGATGGCGGACGCAGGCATTGATCCCGGCGCGGCTTTCGTCGCCACCTGCGTTGCCGCCGCGATCGGCTCGCTGATCATGGGCCTCTGGGCCAACTACCCGATCGCCCTGGCGCCCGGCATGGGGCTGAACGCCTTCTTCGCCTATACCGTGGTCGGTTCCATGGGCTACAGCTGGCAGGTGGCCCTGGGTGCCGTGTTCATCTCCGGCTTCCTGTTCTTCATATTGAGCATCTTCAAGATCCGCGAGTGGGTGATCAACAGCATTCCGCTGCCCCTGCGCTCGGCCATCGCCGCCGGCATCGGCCTGTTCCTGGCGCTGATTGCCCTGAAGAGCTCCGGTATCGTGGTGGATAACCCCGCCACCCTGGTCGGCCTCGGTGATATGACCCAGGCCGGCCCGCTGCTGGCGGCCCTGGGTTTTGCCATCATCGTCGCCTTGGCCTATCGCCAGGTTACCGGTGCGGTAATGATCGGCATCCTGATCGTTACCCTTATCAGCCTGGCGCTGGGCCTGACCAGCACTGACGGCTTTGTTTCCGCCCCGCCCAGCCTGGCCCCGACCCTGCTGCAACTGGATCTTGCGGGCGCCCTGGAAGTTGGCCTGATCAGCGTGATCTTTGCCTTCCTGTTCGTCGATCTGTTCGACACCTCCGGCACCCTGATCGGCGTCGCGCAGAAGGCCGGGCTGGTGGAAAAGGACGGCAAGCTGCCGCGCCTGGGCCGCGCCCTGATGGCCGACAGCACCGCCACCATGGCCGGCTCGCTGCTGGGCACCTCAACCACCACCAGCTATGTGGAATCCACCGCTGGCACCGCCGCGGGCGGCCGTACCGGCCTGACCGCGTGCGTGGTTGCTGCGCTGTTTCTGCTGAGCCTGTTCTTTTCCCCGCTGGCAGGGGCCGTCCCTGCGTTTGCTACCGCGCCGGCGCTGTTCTTCGTTGCCGTACTGATGACCAGCGGCTTGGTACAGGTCGACTGGGAAGACCTGACCGAAGCCGCCCCGGTGGTAGTCACCGCCCTCGTCATGCCGCTGACCTTCTCCATTGCCAACGGCATCGCCCTGGGTTTCATTTCCTGGACCCTCATCAAGCTGCTGGCCGGCCGCTGGCGTGAGCTGAATCCCAGCCTTTATGTGCTGTCGGGGCTGTTCATCATCAAGCTCGGATTCTTCAGCTGATGGGTACAGCATTCAACCCCACCGGCTACGAGCAGCAGCTTGAGGAAAAGCGTCAGCGCCTGATAGCGCTGCTGCAACCCTTTGCTGCGCCGGAGCCGGAGGTGTTCGCCTCGCCACGGGAGCATTTCCGCCTGCGCGCCGAGTTTCGCCTGTGGTACGAGCAGGGCCAACCCCATTACGCCATGTTCGAGCCGGGGGACAACCGTCGGCCGATCCTGATCGAGCAACTGCCCATTGCCAGCAAACGCATCAATGAACTGATGATGCCGCTGCTGGAAGCGTGCAAGGCCGATCCGGTGCTGGGCCGCAAGCTGTTCCAGATCGAGTTTCTTACCACCCTGTCCGGCGAGGCGCTGGTTACCTTGTGCTATCACCGCCCGATTGATGAAGACTGGGACGTGGCGGCGACCGTGCTAGCCGAGCAATTGGGCATCCTGCTGATCGGCCGCAGCCGCGGGCGCAAACGTGTACTGCAGCGCGACCACGTACTGGAAGCGCTGACGGTCGCTGGCCGCACCTGGCACTACCAGCAGGCGGAGGGCGGCTTCACCCAGCCCAACGGGCAGGTGAACCAGCATATGCTGGCCTGGGCGCTGGACGCCGCTGGGGACAATAGCCGGGACCTGCTGGAGCTGTACTGCGGCAACGGCAACTTCACCCTGCCATTGTCGACGCGCTTTCGGCGGGTGCTGGCTACCGAACTGTCCAAGAGTTCGGTACGTTCGGCGCTGGAGAACATCGCCCTGAACCAGGTCGACAATGTCACCCTGGTGCGGCTGGCCAGCGAGGAGGTGACCCAGGCGCTGACCGGCGTGCGCGAGTTCCGCCGTTTACAGGGCGTGGATCTGAGCGGCTACGACTTCGGCACCGTCTTCGTCGATCCGCCCCGCGCGGGGCTGGACCCCGCCACCCTGGAGCTGGTCAAGGGCTACGATCGCATCCTGTATATCTCCTGCAATCCCCACACCCTGGCCGCCAACCTGGACGAGCTGCACGGCACCCATCGTATTGTCCGTTGCGCGCTGTTCGACCAGTTCCCCTACAGCCATCACATGGAATCGGGCGTGCTGCTGGAGCGGCGCTGATCGGCGGCCGCTGACCCAGGACGCGCATCCACAGCTTGCCTGACCCTTCCCCAGGGTCGCGCAAGCGTGACGCCCCTCGCAGTTTCAGCCCCTGGTGTCACCGCGCTGCGCGGCATGCGGTACAC
Source organism: Pseudomonas saudimassiliensis (assembly GCF_000939975.1). Classification (GTDB taxonomy): domain Bacteria; phylum Pseudomonadota; class Gammaproteobacteria; order Pseudomonadales; family Pseudomonadaceae; genus Halopseudomonas; species Halopseudomonas saudimassiliensis. The sequence goes on from NZ_LK391969.1 coordinate 970,405, forward strand.
TTTTCGCCGCCGGACATTCCGGCGTTTCCATTCAACGGGCAGACCCAGGCAGTAGCCCCTTTCCCCAGGGAGGACTACGCCATGCGTTGTCGTGGATTTACCTTGATCGAACTCATGGTGGCGGTGGCCATTCTCGCCATCCTGCTGGCGATCGGACTGCCGGCCTTTGGCGGCCTGATCGATGGCCAGCGCATGGACAGCAGCGTCAACAGCCTGGTGCGCAGCATCAACCTCACCCGCACCGAAGCCACCCGCCGCAACCGCCACGTGACCATGGCCCCGTTAGCGGGCAGCTGGAGCAATGGCTGGGTGATCTTCATCGATGCCAACAACAACGGCGCGCTGGACGCGGGCGACACCCTGCTGCGCGAAGAGCTGCCGGCACGCGTGCAGCATATCCATGTCAATTCGCCCCTCGCCAGCTACCTGCGCTACAACGCCCAGGGTGAATCCGAACTGCTCAATGGTGGCTTCCAATCCGGCACCTTCTCCGTTTGCCCGCAGGAGGCTGGCGTGGAGGGGCGCAAGGTCGTCATCAACCGCATCGGCCGGGCGCGGGTGGAACGGGCGGTGATCGGTGCCGACTGCCCGGCCTGAACGACATTACTGTCTCGTCACAGGGACAAAAAAACGGACCGCAATGGCAAGTTTGCCGTCGCCATCTATACTGATGGCGCTTGAACGCCAACAACAATAACCCATGGCGCTCAGCAAGCTGAGGCGACCAGGATCCATGGCCCACGCACGCTTTACGCATGCAACAGCAGCGCGCACCGGCGCCCCATGCCGCCATGCGGCATCGAGCTATTCCCCAATGCCTCCCCCCTCCCCGATCAGACCCATCCGTACCCACGGCGCGGCACCGGTCTGCGGGCGTATAACAATCACAAGAAAGGCTCCGGCCAACAGAGGGAAAGACGATGTCGAACATGAGACGTTATGGATTACCTTGTGCAATCAGCCTGCTCACCTTCGCCCTGACTGGCTGTCTCAGCGGCTCGGGAGGCTCCAGCTCCCGCTCGGATGACGCGCCCGACCTGGAACTGCGACTGCTGTCGAGCGCTGCCGATCAGGTCAGTGGCGGCAGTGTGCTGGTGGCCCTGGCGGGGGATGCCGAGGTGATCGACGAGCAACTGGGTCAGCTGGAATTCTGGCTCAACGATCAGCAAGTGCAGCCGGCTCGCCAGACGCGCCGCAATAACCAGGTGGAAATCCTGCTGGAGGACCTCGTTGAAGGGGACAACCAGCTGGAACTGCACCACGCCAAGCACGGGCCCTTGCACGAGCTGGACTTGGTCAACCATCCGATCACCGGCCCCCTCTTTTCCGGCCCACAACAGTACCCCTTTGTCTGCACCTCGGTGTCCGAGTTGGGCAAACAGCCGCTGGTGGATACCGACGGCGATACTGGTTTTCCGGTACTGGACGCCAATGGCAATCAGATCGGCTTGAGCAAGGACTGCTCGATCGAGCCGTTCGTGGTGTTCCTCTACCGTACCAACAGTGACAACCCCAGCTATCGGCCGCTGCCCACGGATGGTTCGCGCCCCGCCGACATGGCGACCACCACGCTGACCGATGGCCGCACCGTAGACTTCATCGTGCGTCAGGAGCGCGGCACCATCAATCGCTTCCTGTACAGCTTCGCCACCCTCGCCACCCTGGGGGATGCCGCCGACGCTGCCGCGACGGACAAGTGGAACGGCCGGCTGCTGTTTCACTTCGAAGGCGGCGTCGCCATCGGCCACACCCAGGGCCGGATCAGCGGGCGCGCGCTGGCGCCGGAGGTACTCAGCAAGGGGTACGCCGTCATCTACTCCACCGGCACCCGCACCAGCACCCACTACAACCTGCAGGTAGGGGGTGAGACCGCGCTGATGGTCAAGGAGCATTTCATCAAACGCTTTGGCACGCCGGATTACACCGTGGCCATCGGCGGCTCCGGCGGCGGCATCCAGCAATACGTCTATTCGCAGAACCATCCCGACCTGCTGGACGCCGGGGTACCGCAGTACTCCTACCCCGACATGGTCACCCAGACCATCCACATCGGCGACTGCGAGCTGCTGGAATACTATATGGACGCCACCGACCGCACCAATCCACTCTGGCGTACCACGGCCAACCGCAGCCTGCTGGTCGGGCTGAACGCGACCGATGCCTACCCGGACCCCTTTGCCGACGCCAAGACGATGCTGGGCTACAGCACCGCCCCGGGCATGACCGAGTGCATCCCGGCCTGGCGCGGCCTGACCCCGCTGGTCATGAACCCGCTCTACGGCCAGGCCGCCAACCAGCAGCTGATGCAACCGCCCGGCGTGATGGACTCGGTGCAATGGACCCACTATGACGATCTGCGCAATATCTATGGCGTTGATGAGAACGGCGACCCCCGCACCCTGTTCGACAACGTGGGCGTGCAATACGGGCTCAAGGCGCTGACCGATGGTGATATCACGCCCGCGGAATTCCTCAAGCTCAACAGCCAGATCGGTGGCTGGAAGCATCCCAGTGAAATGGTGCAGGAGGGGTTTCCCTTCATCGGCACTGAAGCCGATGTATTGGCCGACCCGTCCCGGTTCGACCCCTGGAGCAGCAGGAACATGCGGTTGAGCCCCGATGGCAACAGTCCGGCGCCGCGGACCGAAGGCGACCTGCAGGCCATCAATGCCGCCTATGAGTCGGGCATGGTATTCGATGGCCAGCTGAACATGCCGGTGATCGACTGGCGCCACTATCTGGAGGAAGTGTTGGATATGCACAACAGCCACCAGTCGTTCTCGGCCCGCCAGCGGATCCGCAACCGCATGGGCGATGCGGACCACCAGGTCATCTGGTTTACCGATACCCGGCCGACCGACGTGAGCGACCCCGACGAGCCGCGCCCGCGGGAAGACTTCGACCAGACCTGGATGGCGCTCGACGTGGTGCACGAATGGCTGATGAATATCCGGGCCAATCCCGACCAGGGCATCGCTGGCAACAAGCCCGCCGCCGCGGTGGACAGTTGTTTTGAAACCAACGGTGAATTGATCGCCGCGGGAGACGAAGTATGGGACGGCGTCCTGGACGATCGGCCTGCCGGGGCCTGCACCAGGCAATTCCCGACCTATACCACCTCGCGGATGGTGGCCGGTGGGCCGATCGAGGGGAGTATTTTCAAATGCGCCCTGAAGCCGGTCAGCACCGCCGTGAACGACGGCACCTATGGCAGCTGGAACCCCACCGGCGCCCAGTTGGCGGAGCTGAACGCAATCTTCCCGCAGGGCGTCTGTGATTACAGCCAAGCGGACCAGGGTCGGCCGCAGGAGTGAGGCCGTGCCGGTACGCCTGGACAGGCGTACCGGCCAACCGCATCAGGTGCGGTATTCGGCGTTGATGCGCACGTATTCGTGGGACAGGTCGGTGGTCCAGATGGTCTCGCTGACATCACCACGGCCCAGCTCGATGCGGATGGTGATCTCGGCCTGGGCCATCACCCATGCGCCCTGCTCCTCGGTGTACTCCGCAGCACGCCCGCCGTTGCGAGTGATGCAAACCTCGTCCAGATAGACATCGATAAGCTCGACATCCAGCTCCGGCACGCCAGCGTAACCCACCGCCGCCAGGATCCGCCCCCAGTTCGGGTCAGAGGCGAACAGCGCGGTCTTGATCAGCGGCGAATGGGCCACTGCGTAGGCGACATCCAGGCACTCGTTCCGGTTGCCACCGCCATTGACCTGCACGGTAACGAACTTGGTCGCGCCTTCACCGTCGCGCACGATGGCCTGGGCCAGCTCCAGCATGACCGCATTGACCGCCTCGGCCAGCTGGGCATATTCAGCGCTCGCCGGGTCGCTGATCTCCGCCATCTGCGTCTGTCCGGTGGCGATCAGCAGGCAGGAATCGTTGGTGCTGGTGTCGCCGTCGATGGTGATACGGTTGAAGGACAGGTCAGCCGCCTGGCGCAGCATCTGCTGCAGCACCGGCTGCGCGACCTTGGCGTCCGTCGCCACGTAACCGAGCATGGTCGCCATGTTCGGTCGGATCATGCCGGCGCCCTTGGAGATGCCGGTGATGGTCACCGTCTGGCCGGCCAGGGTGATCTGCCGACTCGCGCCCTTGGGCAGCGTGTCGGTGGTCATGATGCCTTCAGCGGCTGCAGCCCAGTTGCCCTCGGCCAGGTTCTCCAGCGCCTGGGGCAGCACGGCGATGATCTTGTCCGCCGGCAGCAGTTCGCCGATCACACCGGTACTGAAGGGCAGCACCTGGCTTGGCTCAACCTTGGTGAGGTCAGCCAGCGCTTCGCAAGTCTTCAGCGCTGCGGCCATCCCCGGCTTACCGGTGCCGGCATTGGCATTGCCGGTATTGACCAGCAGGTAGCGCGGGGCATGCTGCAGATGCTGCTTGCATAGGGTCACCGGCGCGGCGCAGAAGGCATTGGTGGTAAACACCCCCGCCATGGCGGAACCGGCCGCCGCCTCCATGACCACGACATCTCGTCGTCCGGCCTTCTTGATCCCCGCGGAGGCAATACCCAGACGAAAGCCGGGAACAGGGTGCAGGGTCGGAAGCGGGCCGAGTCCAACGGGCATGGTGCGATATCTCCAGTAAGGGCAAGCGGTGGGCTTGCGGTATAGGTATGTTAACGGCGAGCCATTATCAGGCGGGTGCGCCGCCGCGGGAACGCGCGGCGACGGTTGGGCGGAACCAGCGGTTCAGCCGATCTTCCCGTGGCACTGCTTGTATTTCTTGCCCGAGCCACAGGGGCACGGATCATTGCGACCGACCTTGGGCCCGTCACGGGTAACCGGTGTGCTGGGCGCCGGTGCGGCGGGCTCGCCGGCCTGCTCTTCAGGCTCCTCACCGACGCCGGGCAGCTCCTCGTGCTTGAACTGCATGCGCTGGGCCAGCTCCTCGGCCTGGCGACGCAGCCGGGCTTCTTCCTCGGCCGGATCTTCGCGGCGCACCTGCACGTGGCTCAGCACGCGGATGGTGTCGGTCTTGATCGACTCAAGCATCTGCTCGAACAGGTTGAAGGCCTCGCGCTTGTATTCCTGCTTGGGGTTCTTCTGGGCATAGCCGCGCAGGTGGATACCCTGGCGCAGGTGGTCCATGGTCGCCAGGTGTTCCTTCCACAGATCGTCCAGCACGCGCAGCAGCATCTGCTTCTCGAAGGAGCGCAGCGCTTGCGCCCCGGTCAGGGCCTCTTTCTCGGCGTAGGCCTTGACCAGCTCATCCAGCACCCGCTGACGAACGCCCTCTTCGTGCAGGGTGTCGTCTTCATCCAGCCACTGCTGGATGGGCAGGTCCAGCGCCAGCTCGGCCCGTAGATGCTGTTCCAGGCCGGGAATATCCCACTGTTCCGGCACGCTCTGGGGCGGCATGTACTGGCTGATGGTGCTATTGACCACGTCTTCGCGGATGGCCTTGATGGTGTCTTCCACCGAGTCGGCGGCGAGGATCTCGTTGCGCTGGGTGTAGATCACCTTGCGCTGCTCGTTGGCCACGTCGTCGTATTCCAGCAACTGCTTGCGGATGTCGAAGTTGCGCCCTTCAACCTTGCGCTGGGCCTTCTCGATGGCGTTGGTCACCATGCGGTGTTCGATGGCCTCGCCTTTCTCCATCCCCAGCGCCTTCATGAAATTCTTCACCCGATCGGAGGCAAAGATCCGCATGAGATTGTCTTCCAGCGACAGGTAGAAGCGGCTGGAGCCCGGATCACCCTGGCGGCCGGAGCGACCGCGCAGCTGGTTGTCGATCCGCCGGGATTCGTGGCGTTCACAGGCGATGATGTGCAGACCGCCGGCGTCCAGCACTTGTTGGTGGCGCTCCTGCCATTCGGCCTTGATCTGGTCGATCTGCTCGGGGGTGGGGTTTTCCAGGCTGGCGATTTCCGCTTCCCAGCTGCCGCCGAGGATGATGTCGGTACCACGGCCCGCCATGTTGGTGGCGATGGTCACCGCACCCGGGCGACCGGCCTGGGCAATGATCTCGGCTTCCTTCTCGTGGTACTTGGCGTTCAATACCTGGTGGGCGATGCCTTCCTTGTGCAGCAGTTGCGAGACCACTTCGGAGGACTCGATCGATGCGGTACCGACCAGCACCGGACGACCGCTTTCCATGCAGCCCTTGATGTCGGCCGCGATGGCAGCGAATTTCTCGCCAATGGTCAGGTAGACCAGGTCGTTGTAATCCTTGCGGATCATCGGCTTGTTGGTCGGGATCACCACCACGTCGAGGTTGTAGATCTGGCGGAACTCGAAGGCTTCGGTATCGGCAGTACCGGTCATGCCGGCCAGCCTGTTGTACAACCGGAAGTAGTTCTGGAAGGTGGTCGAAGCCAGGGTCTGGCTTTCGGCCTGGATGTTCAGTCCTTCCTTGGCCTCGATCGCCTGGTGCAGGCCTTCGGACAGGCGCCGGCCGGGCATGGTCCGGCCAGTGTGCTCGTCAACCAGCAGCACCTGCCCGTCCTTGACGATGTACTCGATGTCCCGGTGGAACAGGGTGTGGGCGCGCAGCGCGGAGTGCACGTGGTGCAGCAGGTTGAGGTTCTGCGCCTGGTACAGGCTGTCCCCTTCAGGCAGCAGGCCCTCCTGGGTCAGCAGCTCCTCGACGTACTGGTGGCCTTCCTCGTTGAGCTCGACCTGACGGGACTTCTCATCGATGAAGAAATGGCCGTCAACGCCCTCTTCGCCTTCTTCCGCCTTGACGCCGCGCTTGAGCAGCGGGATCAGCTTGTTGATGGCGGTGTAGAGCTTGGAACTGTCCTGCGCCGGACCGGAAATGATCAGCGGGGTACGCGCTTCGTCGATCAGGATGGAGTCCACCTCGTCGACAATGGCGAAGTTCAGCTCACGCTGGAACTTGTCCTCCAGGCGGAACGCCATGTTGTCGCGCAGGTAGTCGAAACCGAATTCGTTGTTGGTACCGTAGGTGATGTCGCAACGGTAGGCGGCGCGCTTCTCTTCCGGGTCCTGGAAGGGCACCACCACGCCTACGCTGAGGCCGAGAAATTCGTGCAGCGGACGCATCAGGTTGGCATCGCGGCGGGCCAGGTAGTCGTTCACCGTGACCACATGCACGCCCTTGCCGGACAGCGCATTGAGATAGGCCGGCAGGGTGGAGACCAGCGTCTTGCCCTCACCGGTCTTCATCTCGGCGATCTTGCCTTCATGCAGCACCAGGCCGCCAATGAGCTGCACATCGAAGTGCCGCATGCCCATCACCCGCTTGCTCGCTTCGCGAACCAGGGCAAAGGCTTCGGGGAGTATGGAGTCGAGACTTTCGCCGTTGCCTACCCGCGCCTTGTATTCAACCGTCTTGGCCTTGAGCTCGTCATCGCTGAGACGGTTCAGGCCTTCTTCGAGGGCATTGATCGCATGAACGGTCTTCAACATGCGCTTCAACTCACGCTCGTTCTTGCTTCCAAACATCTTCTTCAATAAAGGCGCAAACATAATCGACTTCGATATCCCTGTGATGATGGCAAGGCTGGCCCGTGCACAGGCCATTCACCGAAAAAAACCATTCTACTCTGAAAGTCTCGGCACAATAAACCGCCGTCACGGCAGAAGGGGCTTGGTGGAGCGGAGGGGGGACTGGCCCCGCCCGGAGAGGACGGACGGGGCGGTAAGGACAAACGACTATTTCAGCGCGAGAAAGCGAGCCGGATTGATCGCCATGCCGTTCTGATAGACCTCGAGGTGCAGGTGCGGGCCGGTGGAGCGCCCGGTAGAGCCCACGGTGGCAATCTGCTGACCTTTCTTGACCAATGCACCCTTCTCGACCAGCAGGTCCTGGGCGTGGGCGTAGCGGGTCTTGTAGCCGCCGGCATGGCTGATCTCAACCATGTTGCCGTAAGCGCCGCGGCGGCCGGAAAAGGTCACGACGCCGGCCCCCAAGGCGTAGATCTCGGTACCGCGCGGCGCGGCGAAATCCAGCCCCGAGTGCGTCGCGGTGCGCCGGGTGATCGGGTCGGTGCGCCGGCCGAAGCCGGAGGAAATATAGCCCGTCTGGACCGGGAGGAAGTCGAGCATGGCATTGGCGTCGTTCTGTCGGTTGAGCAGCAGCTCTTCCAGCAAACGCAGCTGCTGGGTACGGTTGTCGATGCGGGCGGACAGGCGATCGAGGACGGTCTGGATATCCGCGCCTGCATAGTCGTCACTATGGCTCGGCAGCTCCGGACCACCCATGCCGGGATCGGTATTGAAGTCGAATTCGCCGTCGGACAGGTCCGCCAGCTCGGTAAGCCGCTCGCTCAGGGCGTCCAGGCGCGACAGTCGAGTCTGCAGCCGGCTCAACTGCTGGGTCATGTGCTCCAGTTGAACCTGGGACTCTTCCTTTATATAGTCGGTTTCGAGCTCGTATCCTTCGATCGACTGGGCCCAGATCTGCTCGTAATCCAGCGCTGTGCGGGAGGTCTCGGGCGCACTGGCGCCGCTCATTTGCCAGGTGACCAGCGCAGCGGCGATGGGCATGGCGATAATGGCCAGAATCCCGGAAATAACCCAGGGAGAGCCGAGCGTCAGCGCCTTGGTAGCACCCTGGCGCCCGGTTAGAATGATGATGTTCACGATGTAGTTCCCCAAACCTGTCCTGCGGTTCTGTTACGATGACCGCTGTTTCAGCCACTCCGGACGACTGTATGTCTTTTCATCCACTGGATGCCCGTCGCCCGGGCGACCTGCTAAGAACCCACTCTACCCTGAAGGGCCTTTTCAACCAGGCTCGGGCGGTGGAACGACTGCAGATCCTGCTCGAATCCGTACTCGAACCCGCCGCCAGAGAACACTGCCGCGCCGCCTCCTATCGGGAGGGAGTTCTTCGCTTGCTGGTATCCGACAGTCAGTGGGCAACCCGGATCCGTTATCAGCAGCGACGCCTCATTCGACAGCTACAGACTTACGCGGAGTTCGCAACCTTAACGAAAATACACTGCAAGGTACAACCGCCTTTGGTCAAAAAAGCACCACCAGTTCGCAAAATGAGACGATCGGCAGTGGCAGCGGAGAGTTTAAGCGAGACCGCAGGCCATATCAGCGACCCGAATCTGCGCTCGGCACTGGAACGATTGGCCCGTCATCACCGGGGCGAATCGGACACATAAAAAAACGGCCACCGAGGTGGCCGTCAAACGAAACGAGGAAATGTCAGACCGCAGCGGCCGGGCGCATGAAGGAGATGGGCGCGGTTCCGGCATCCTCAAAGGTGACAATTTCCCAGGCGTCAGCATTGGCCAGCAGCGCACGCAACAGCTTGTTGTTGAGCGCATGCCCCGACTTGTAGCCGCGGAATTCGCCCACCAGGCTCTTGCCCAGCAGATACAGATCGCCAATGGCGTCGAGAATCTTGTGCTTGACGAACTCGTCCTCGTACCGCAGGCCGTCTTCGTTGAGCACCCGATATTCGTCCACCACGATCGCGTTATCCACGCTGCCACCCAGTGCCAGGTTCTGCGAACGCAGGTACTCGATGTCCCGCATGAAGCCGAAGGTACGGGCGCGGCTGACTTCCTTGACGAAGGAGGTACTGGAGAAATCCACGCTGGCGAACTGGCTCCGACCCCGGAAGACCGGATGATCGAAGTCGATGCCAAACGACACCTTGAAGCCCTCGAAGGGGACAAAGGTCGCCGTTTTGCCGTCTTCTTCAACGGTGATTTCACGTTTGATGCGAATGAACTGTTTGGGCGCATCCTGTTCTTCGATGCCCGCTGACTGAATCAGGAACACGAAGGGACCGGCGCTGCCATCCATGATCGGCACCTCGGGGGCGCTGAGCTCCACTACGGCGTTGTCGATACCCAGACCCGCCATGGCAGATAGCAAATGCTCGACAGTATCCACCTTGACACCATCCTTGATCAGGGTAGTGGACATGGTGGTTTCGCCCACGAATAACGCACTCGCCGGGACCTCGGCCACAGGGTCGAGATCGGTCCGGCGAAACACGATGCCGGCATCCACCGGCGCCGGTTTCAGCGTGAGGTAAACCTTCTCACCCGAATGCAGGCCAACACCGGTGGCCCGGATGATGTTTTTCAGTGTGCGTTGTCTGATCATGCTTGAACTGGCTTCCGCTCTAGTTGCGAATAATTTTCAACAAGTGGCGCACATAGTAGCAAAATCCGCCCTTGATGAACACCAATCAGCCCTATCCGTGTGATTGACTAAATCAATCCGCCTGCCGCCGCAGGAACGCCGGAATGTCCAGATAATCCAGATCTTCCGCAGGTGCGGTCAGGCGCTGCGCCGCCGCGCTGCCGCCCGCGTTGGAGTTGCGCATCACGGTCGGGCGGTCCAGATCGCGGTAATTCGGCGTGGCCGCATCCGACTGACGGGTAGTCGCCTGAGCAGGGGTATTGTCCACCACCTTGACCGGCTTTTCCATCCGCGCACCCAGACCGGTGGCGACCACGGTGACCCGCAGCTCGTCGCGCAGTTCGGGATCGATCACGGTACCTACGACTACGGTAGCGGTTTCCGAGGCGAACTCTTCCACGGTGTTACCCACTTCGGAGAACTCACCCAGGGACAGGTCCGGGCCAGCGGTGATGTTGACCAGGATGCCGCGGGCACCCATCAGGTTGACGTCTTCCAGCAGCGGGCTGCGGATGGCCGCTTCGGCTGCTTCACGGGCACGGTTCGGGCCGCTGGCGTGGCCAGTACCCATCATCGCCATACCCATTTCGCTCATCACGGTTTTGACGTCGGCAAAGTCGACGTTGATCATGCCGGGACGGATGATCAGGTCGGCAATGCCCTGTACCGCGCCCAGCAGTACGTCGTTGGCCTTGCTGAAGGCGGACAGCAGGCTGGCGTCCTTGCCCAATACGGTCAGCAGTTTCTCGTTGGGAATGGTGATCAGCGAGTCAACGTGCTGGCCCAGCTCCCGGATACCTTCTTCGGCGATCTGCATGCGCTTGCGGCCTTCGAAGGGGAACGGCTTGGTTACCACGGCCACGGTCAGGATGCCCATCTCCCGGGCCACTTCGGCGACGATCGGGGCGGCACCGGTACCGGTACCACCGCCCATGCCGGCGGTAATGAAGACCATGTCGGCGCCCTGCAGCACCTCGGCGATGCGCTCGCGGTCTTCCAGGGCGGCCTCACGGCCGATCAGCGGGTTGGCCCCGGCGCCCAGGCCCTTGGTGACGGCCGAGCCCAGTTGCAGCACGGTGCGGGCGGTCATGTTCTTCAGTGCCTGGGCATCGGTGTTGGCGCAGATGAAGTCCACACCTTCAACATTGTTGACCACCATGTGCTGCAGGGCGTTGCCACCGCCACCGCCGACACCGACGACCTTGATCACTGCGTTCTGCGGGAGGTTATCAATCAATTCAAACATGGTCCCATCTCCTCGAGTTTGTCACTCGTCTTGTTCAACTGGTTTCGTTTCGTTTGGTACTGCTGCCGGATTACCCGACTGCCCGCTTGTGCGGGTCTGTTAAAAATTCCCCTTGAACCACCGCTTGACCTTGATCAACGGTGATTCCCTGCTCTGCTCCGAACTGTTGTGATTGCCATCGGCATGGTGCTTCATGCCGTAGTGCAGCAACCCTACTCCGGTGGAGTAGATGGGGTTGCGCACTACATCAGCCAGTCCCTTGAATTCCTGCGGCACGCCCAGGCGCACCGGCATGTGGAATATCTCTTCGGCCAGCTCGACGGCACCTTCCATCTTGGCGGTGCCGCCGGTCAGTACGATGCCGGCCGGTATCATGTCTTCGTACCCCGACCGGCGCAGCTCGGCCTGGATCAGGGTGAACAATTCGTCGTAACGCGGCTCGACCACCTCGGCCAGCGCCTGGCGGGACAGATCCCGCGGCGGCCGCTCGCCCACGCTCGGCACCTTGATCGTCTCCTCGGGGCCGGCCAGCTTGGCCAGGGCGCAGGCGTAACGGATCTTGATCTCTTCGGCGTGCTGGGTCGGGGTGCGCAGGGCCATGGCGATGTCGTTGGTGACCTGATCGCCGGCGATCGGAATCACTGCGGTATGGCGGATCGCCCCTTCGGTGAAAATGGCGATGTCGGTGGTACCACCACCAACGTCGACCATGCATACGCCCAGCTCCTTTTCGTCCTCGGTCAGCACCGAGTAGCTGGAGGCCAGCTGCTCGAGGATCACATCCTCGACTTCCAGGCCACAGCGGCGGATGCATTTCTCGATGTTCTGCACTGCATTCATGGCGCAGGTCACCAGGTGCACTTTGGCTTCCAGGCGTACGCCAGACATGCCGCGTGGCTCGCGCACGCCTTCCTGGTTATCGATGACGTATTCCTGGGGCAGGATGTGCAGCACCTTCTGGTCGGCAGGAATGGCCACCGCCTGGGCGGCGTCCAGTACCCGGTCGATATCCGCCTGCACCACCTCACCCTCGCGGATGGCGACGATGCCATGGGAGTTCATGCTGCGGATATGGTTACCGGCGATGCCGGCGAACACCGAGTGGATCTGGCAGCCTGCCATCAGCTCCGCCTCTTCGATGGCGCGCTGGATGGACTGCACGGTGGACTCGATATTCACCACGACGCCCTTCTTCATGCCGCGGGACGGATGCGAGCCGATGCCGACGATTTCCAGCTCACCGTCTGCGCCGATCTCGCCGACCAGAGCGACCACCTTGGAGGTGCCGATATCCAGTCCGACGATCATCCTGCTACCCTGCTTGCTTGCCATGATTACTCGTTACTCCCCGTTTGAACCGTTGCAGGCTCGCGCCATGCCACTGCCATGCCATTGCTGTAGCGCAGGTCAACCCGCGCAATGAGTTCGCGGCGTTCCGACAGCATCAGCTTGTCGATGGTCAGAAAGCGCTGCATTTTTTCCACCACATCACCCTGCCCCAGCAGGATCTCGATACCTTCGCGGGTGGTCAGGAACCAGCTGCCTCGATCCCGCAGTTCCAGATGCGCCACCCGGTGCCCATAGGGGCGCAGCAGGCGGTTGAATTGCTGATAGGTCTGCATCACCCGGCGCTTGGCCCGCTCCGGCCCATTGAGCAGTGGCAGACCTTCGAAACGGTCAATCCGTTCAGGCACGAAGGCCCGACCGGCGTTATTCAACAGCGCGGCGTCACCCCAGCGCGCTACGGGCAGATGCTCGTCCAGGGTAATCACCAATTGGTCTGGCCAGACCCGCGTCACGGCCGCGCTGGCCACCCAGGGCATGGCCAGCAAGTCGGCGCGCAGCGCCTCCAGGTCGATGGTCAGCAGGCTCTCGCTCAGGTAGGGCGCAATGCTCTGGTGTACCGAGTCGCGGTCGATATATTGCAGGTCGCCTTCGACGTTGATCACGCTGATCGGCCGCTGCGCCAGCGGCTGCAGGCGGTTGACCAGTTCGAACAGCCCCATGCCGAGGATTACCAGCAGCAGCGGCCAGAGCAGTTGCTGCAGACGGCCCCGGGCGTCGCTCAGCGACGGCATGCTCCACCGCGGCCAGCTGCGCGGGGCCGGCGGGGTGACGCGCACGGCGCCCCGGGTCGGCGCACTGCGCCGCCCCAATGGTCGTCCTGCCCGTTGATCCCGAATCATCAGCCCCGGCAACATGTGCAATCCCTCAGTAACGGGCGCTGGCGAGGATCGCCAGTACCAGATCGGTGAAACTCATGCCCGCCGCCGCAGCCGCCATGGGCACCAGGCTGTGGTCCGTCATGCCCGGCGAGGTGTTGACCTCGAGCAGGTAGAAGTTGCCATCGCTGTCCTGCATCAGGTCTACCCGGCCCCAACCATGGCAACCCACGGCGTTGAAGGCCTGCAGACAGAGCTCGGCCAGCTCGGCTTCGCGCTCCGGTGGCAGACCGCAGGGGCACTGGTACTGGGTGTCGCTGGCCAGGTACTTGGCCTGATAGTCATAAAAGGTGTTGGGGGTGCTCAGGCGAATGGCCGGCAGCACCTTGCCGTCGAGAATGGCCACGGTGAACTCCGCCCCGGTGACCCACTGCTCAACCAACGCCACATCGTCGTACTTGCGCGCCTCCTGCCAGGCCTGCTGCAGAGTCGCCAGTGAATCCACCCGCGCCATGCCGATGCTGGAGCCCTCGTGGATCGGCTTGATGATCAGCGGCGTACCCAGGCGTTCAACCACACCCGCGCACTCCTGCTCATCGCGCAGCACGGCGTAGGCCGGGGTCGGCAGGCCCAGGCTCTGCCAGACCTGCTTGGTTCGCAGCTTGTCCATGCCCAGCGCCGAGGCCATCACGCCGCTGCCGGTGTAGGGCAGCTTGAGGCATTCGAGCAGGCCTTGAAGGCTGCCGTCTTCCCCACCGCGGCCGTGCAGCGCAATGAATACCCGGTCGGGCCGCTCGGTCAGCAGGCGTTCAGCGAGGTCGGCGCCGGCGTCGATGCCGAAGGCGTCCACCCCGGCGCCCTGCAGCGCCGCCAACACGGCGGCACCGGACTTCAGTGACACCTCGCGTTCCGCCGAGGTGCCGCCATACAGCACTGCCACCCGCCCAAAGGCTTTTACGTCGACCATTACGCCTTGTCTCCCTTGCGTTCATTGCCCAGCTGCGTCAGCGCCTGGGCCAACTGCGGTGCCAGGCCGCCGATATCCCCGGCGCCCTGGGTCAACAGGATGTCGCCCGGCTGCAGCACCGCGCGCAGCAGCGGCATCAGGTCCGCGTCACGCTCCACATACAGCGGGTCGATCTGCCCGCGCAGCCGGATGCTGCGGCACAGGTGCTTGCTGTCCGCCCCGGGCACCGGCTCTTCCCCGGCGGGGTAGACCTCCATCAGCAGCAGCACGTTGGTCTCGCCCAGTACCTGGACGAAATCCTCATAGAGATCGCGGGTGCGCGAATAGCGATGGGGCTGGTACACCATCACCAGGCGCCGGTCCGGCCAGCCGCCGCGTACGGCCTTGATGACTGCGCCCACTTCGCGGGGATGGTGACCGTAGTCATCCACCAGCATCACATCGCCGTCGTCACCCAGCGGGAAGTTGCCGTGCACCTGGAAGCGCCGGCCCACGCCCTGGAAGCCGGTCAGGCCCTTGACGATGGCCTCGTCACTGACGCCTTCGTCAGCGGTGACGGCAATGGTCGCCAGGGCGTTGAGCACGTTGTGCACACCGGGCATGTTGACGAATACGCGCAGCGGTTCGTGGCCCTCACGCAGCACGGTGAAATGGGTCTGCATCCCCTGCTGTTCGATATCCACCGCGCGGATGTCGGCGTCCGGGGATTGGCCGTAGGTGATCACCTGGCGATTGATCTGCGGCAGAATCTCGCGCACCACCGGATCGTCGATGCAGAGCACCGCCAGCCCGTAGAACGGCAGGTTGTGCAGGAACTCGACGAAGGTGCGCTTGAGACGATTGAAGTCGCCCTCATAGGTCGCCATGTGGTCGAAGTCGATGTTGGTGACGATGGCGGTCATCGGCTGCAGGTGCAGGAAGGACGCATCGCTTTCATCGGCCTCGGCCACCAGATAACGGCTCTCGCCCAGTTGGGCGTTGGTGCCGGCGCTGGTCAGGCGACCGCCGATAACGAAGGTCGGGCTCAGCCCCTCGGCGGCCAGCACCGAGGCCACCAGGCTGGTGGTGGTGGTCTTGCCGTGGGTACCGGCAACCGCAATGCCGTGGCGATAGCGCATGAGTTCGGCGAGCATTTCCGCGCGCGGCACTACCGGGATGCGCTTTTCCATCGCCGCGGCCACTTCCGGGTTGCTCGGGTTGATGGCGCTGGAGACCACCAGCACATCGGCGTTCTGCACGTTCTCGGCACGATGGCCGATATCCACCCGGGCGCCGAAGCTCTCCAGGCGCTCGGTAACCGCGGAGCGTTTCAGGTCGGAACCGGATACCTCGTAGCCGAGGTTGAGCAGCACTTCGGCGATGCCGCACATGCCTACCCCGCCGATACCGACAAAATGGATGCAGCGAATGCGGCGCATGGCTGGGAGGCTGTAGGTGGCCTTAGTGTTCACGGGCAACCTCCAGGCAGGCGCGGACCACATCCGCTGTAGCGTCGGGTTTGGCCTGCTTGCGGGCATGTTCTGCCATCAGTTGTAACGTCTCCGGTTGGGTAAACAGGGTGTTCAGCCGCTGCGCCAGCAGCGCGGCGGTAAGCATCTTTTGCGGCAGCAGTTCGGCGGCGCCGCGGTCAGCCAGATAGCGCGCGTTGGCGCTCTGGTGGTCATCGATGGCGTGGGGCAGCGGAACCAGCAGCGCCGGGCGCCCGGCGGCAGCCAGCTCGGCTACCGTCAACGCGCCCGCACGGCATACCACCAGGTCGGCCCAGGCGTAGGCTTCGGCCATATCGGCAATGAAGGCTTCCACCTCGGCGACCACGCCGGCAGCGGCATAGGCTTCACAGGCAGCGCTCACGTGTTGCTTGCCGCACTGGTGGCGTACCTGGGGCCGCAGTTCGGTGGGCAGTTGCGCCAGCGCCTCCGGCAACAGCTTGTTCAGGGGCAAGGCGCCCAAGCTGCCGCCCAGCACCAGCAGGCGTGGCGGACGGCTGCCGTCCCAGGCCATCGGCGGTACGGCGAAGATCTCGTTGCGCACGGGATTGCCGGTGCTGCGTCGCGCCACGCCCGGCGCGAAACTGCCATCGAACCCCTCGCAACGGCGCGCGGCGATTTTCGCCAGCAGCCGGTTGGTGGTGCCCACCACAGCGTTCTGTTCATGGATCACCAGGGGGACGCGCCGCAGCCAGGCCGCGACGCCACCCGGGCCGGTGACATAACCGCCGGCGCCCAGTACGCACACCGGCTGCAGCTGGCGGACGACCTTGAGGGACTGACTCAAGGCACGCAGCAGCCGCACCGGCGCCTTCAGCAGGCCAGCCTTGCCCTTGCCGCGTAGTCCCTGGATATCGATGTAATGTACGGGAATGCCGGCAGCCGGGATCAGTTCGGCCTCGATACCGCGGCGGGTGCCCAGCCAGTGCACCTCGTAGCCCTGCCGCTGCAATTGCCGGGCGCAAGCCAGGGCCGGGAACACGTGTCCGCCCGTGCCGCCCGCCATGATCAGGATCTTACTGGCCATGGGCAGCCTCCCGCAGCGCCTGCCGGCGCTCCCAGTCGATCCGCAGCAGCAGCCCCAGGCTGATGCAACAGACCACCAATGAGCTGCCCCCATAGCTGAGGAACGGCAGGGTCAGCCCCTTGGTCGGCAGCAGACCGATATTCACGCCCACGTTGATCAGCACCTGGCCGCACCACATGATCGCCAGGCCGTAGGCCAGGTAGGCGGAAAAGTAGCGGCCGGCCTTCTCGGCCCACAGGCCGATATACAAGGCACGCACCGCGACAAAGATCAGCAGGGCGAAGGCCGCCAGCGCGCCGATCAGCCCCAGCTCTTCGGCGAGTACCGCAAACACGAAGTCGGTGTGGGCTTCCGGCAGATAAAACTGTTTCTGGATGCTGTTGCCCAGGCCCGTGCCCAGCCACTCGCCCCGGCCGAAGGCAATCAACGCCTGGGTCAGCTGATAGCCGGTACCGTATGGATCATTCCAGGGGTTGAGGAAGCTGGTCAGGCGCTGCAGCCGGTAGGGTTCGAACAGCACCAGCAAGGCCGCCAGGCCGCCCAGCGAGCCGAACAGCAAAGTGAAGCGGAACAGGCCGACCCCACCGAGGAACAGCATGCCGGTGGCCGCGCCCATGAGCACCACGGTGGCGCCGAAATCCGGCTCGATGATCAGCAACCAGGCCATGGGGCCCAACACCATGAACGGCTTGATAAAGCCGAACCAGCGCTCCTTGACCTCATCCCGGCGGTGCACCAGATAGCCGGCCAGGAACACCACAGCAAAGAGTTTGGCCAGCTCCGAGGGCTGCACGTTGATCGGCCCGAGGGCGATCCAGCGCCAGCTGCCGTTGACCTCCCGGCCAATCCCCGGGATCAGCACGGCGATCAGCAGAGCGAACCCCAGGAACAGCAGCGGGAAGCGGAACTGCTCCCACAGGCTGAGGGGCACCGCCAGGGTGGCAATCATCGCGATCAGGCCGATGAGCATGTAGACCAGCTGGCGATTCATGTAATAGAGGGGGCTGCCCAGTTGCCCGGCGGCCACTTCCATCGAAGCCGAGGTGACCATGACCAGGCCCAGGCCGAGCAGCGCCAGGCTACCTACCAGCAGCGGCATATCCAGGTCGAAACGGCGCTCGCCGATCAGCGGCGCCAGGGAGCGTTGCATGGCCTCGGTGAAGATCATGCCGATAGCCTCCCGACCGCGTCGGCAAACAGCCGGCCACGCTCCTCGAAGTTGCGGAACATGTCCAGGCTGGCACAGGCCGGCGACAGCAGTACCGCGTCGCCCGGTTCGGCCACGGCCGCAGCCGCCGCCACCGCCTCATCCAGGGTCGCCACCCGCTGCACGGGTACATGGCCGGTGAGCAATTGCTCCAGCACCGGCGCGTCCCGGCCCAGCAGGATGACCGCGCGGCAATGACGGCTGATGGGCGCAACCAGCGCCGAGAAATCGGCGCCCTTGCCATCACCACCGGCAATCAGTACCTGCTTGCCGGCCAGATCGGCGCCAAAGCCTTCGATGGCGGCCAGGGCAGCGCCGACGTTGGTCGCCTTGGAGTCGTCGTAATAATCCACGCCGCCATGCTGGCCGAGCCACTGGCAACGGTGCGGCAGGCCGGCGAACTCCCGCAGGGTCGCCAGCATGGCGTCCAGCGGCAGGCCGACCGCGTGGCCCAGGGCCAGCGCCGCCAGCGCATTGGCCTGGTTATGGGCGCCACGGATCTTCAGTTCGGCGGTGGGCATCAGGGCATTGAATTCAAAGGCCAGCCAATTGGCGCCATCTTTCTCGATGAGGCCGAAACCGCGGAAATCGGGGCGGGACAGGCCAAAGCTCCAGCACGGCAGCTGATCGGCCACCAGCGGCCGGGTCAGGGCGTCATCCCGGTTGATCACCACCTGGCGGGCACCACGGAAGATGCGGTGTTTGGCCAGGTGGTAGGCCTGCAGATCGCCATAGCGATCCATGTGGTCCTCGGAGACGTTCAACACGGTGGCCACTTCGGCGTTCAGCGTCCAGGTGGTTTCCAACTGGAAACTGGATAGCTCCAGCACGTAGAGATCAGCCCGCTGGTCCAGCAGATCCAGCGCCGGGGTGCCGATATTGCCGCCCACCGCCACCTGCCGGCCAGCCTTCTCGGCCATGGCGCCCACCAGGGTGGTGACGGTGCTCTTGGCGTTGGAGCCGGTGATGGCAACGATGGGGGCATCCGCCTCGCGGGCGAACAGTTCTATATCGCCGACCACACTGACGCCCGCATCCAGCGCAGCCTTGATCGCCGGGGTGGCCAGGGCGATGCCGGGACTGACGATCAGCTCATCGGCGCCGGCCAGCAGCGCGGCATCCAGCTCGCCCAGGTAGAGATCAGCCATGGGCGCGAAGCGCTTGAGCTTGTCCAGCCCCGGCGGATTGGCACGGGTGTCGCAAACGGCAAACGGCAGATCGCGTCCGGCCAGGTACCGCGCAACCGAGAGACCGGTTGCGCCGAGGCCGACGATGATCCGCTGTTTGTCCGTGGTGATCAGTGACACCTTGTATTCCTCAACGCAGCTTCAGGGTGGACAGGCCGATCAGCACCAGTACCACGGTGATGATCCAGAAACGCACAATGACCCGTGGCTCGGGCCAGCCCTTCAATTCGAAATGGTGGTGAATCGGCGCCATGCGAAATACCCGGCGGCCGGTCAGCTTGAACGAAGCGACCTGGACGATCACCGACAGGGTCTCGACCACGAAGATGCCGCCCATGATGAACAACACGATTTCCTGGCGAACGATCACCGCGATCACCCCCAGCGCGGCGCCCAGCGCCAGCGCACCCACATCGCCCATGAACACCTGGGCCGGATAGGTGTTGAACCAGAGGAAACCGAGGCCGGCGCCGATCAGCGCGCCGCAGAAGATCAGCAGCTCCCCGGAGCCCTGCACATAGGGGATCAGCAGGTATTGCGAAAACTGGAAGTTGCCTGACAGGTAGGCAAAAATGCCCAGCGCGCCACCGACCATGACCGTGGGCAGGATTGCCAGACCATCGAGCCCGTCGGTGAGGTTGACCGCGTTGCTGGCCCCGACGATGACGAAATAGGTCAGGACGATGAAAAAGGCACCCAGCTGAAATTCGATTGTCTTGAAGAACGGCACGATCAGCGTGGTGTCGGCGGGGGTATCGGCCGCCATATACAGCACCACGGCGGCGACCAGGCCGAACACCGATTGCCAGAAGTATTTCCAGCGCGACGGCAGGCCACGGGAATTCTTCTCCACCACCTTACGGTAATCGTCGACCCAGCCGATGGCCCCGAAGCTGACCGTCACCCCCAGCACCACCCAGACATAGAGGTTGCTGAGGTCGGCCCACAACAGGGTGCTGACGGTGATCGCCATCAGGATCAGCGCACCACCCATGGTAGGCGTGCCCTTTTTGGACAGGTGCGACTGCGGGCCGTCGTTGCGCACCGACTGGCCGATCTGGCGCAGTTGCAGGGTGCGAATCATCCAGGGCCCCAGGAACAGCGCCAGCGCCAGCGCCGTGAGCACCCCGAAGATGCCCCGCAGGGTCAGGTACTGGAAAACACCGAACCCGGTGTGAAATTGTTGGAGATATTGAGCAAGTATCAGCAGCATGTCGGCTAGCCCTCTTCCCTGATCTGCGAGCCTGCCACCAGAGCGGCGACGACCTCTTCCATGCCCGCGCTGCGCGAGCCCTTGACCAGCACCCGCGTTTGCGGGTCCAGCCGTGTTCTGAGTGCCGCCGACAATGCCGCGCGATCGGCAAATACCTGACCGCCTTCGCCGAATTCGGCAGCGGCCAGTGCGGACAACCGCCCGGTCACATACAGGCCGTCCAGGCCTTGGGCCTTGGCGTAGGCACCGATCTGCGCATGGGCTTGTTCTTCCGTCGCCCCCAGTTCACCCATGTCGCCCAGTACCAGCAGACGCTGGCCCGGCAGGCTGGCCAGCAGATCGATCGCAGCGCGCACCGACGCCGGGTTGGCGTTGTAGCTGTCATCGATGATCACCGCGCCGTTTTCCCCGGCCAGGCGTTTGCCGCGGCCGGCCATGGGCTGCAGCTTGCCCAAGCCGCGGCCAATAGCATCCAGCGAAATACTCAGTGCCTGGGCTGCGCCCGCTGCCGCCAGGGCATTGGCCACGTTATGTGCGCCGGCCACCTGCAACTGGATAACGGTTTCTCCAAAGGGGGAAATCAGCGTGAACCGCGGGCAGCCGGACTCGTCGAGGGTCACCCCTTCGGCGCGCAGTTCGGCGGTCGAATTCTGTGTGCTGAACACGTGCTTTCTGCGCTCGCCGAGTGCCTGGTACCAGCTTTCGAACCAGGGACTATCGAGATTGATCACGCCCTGGCCATCGCGCTCCAGCCCGGCGAAGATTTCGCCCTTGGCTTCGGCAATGGCCTGTTCGCTGCCGAAACGGCCGAGATGGGCGGTACCAGCATTGGTCAGCACGCTCACGCTCGGCTTGGCCAGGCGCATGCTGTAGGCGATATCGCCCTTTGCCGCAGCGCCCATTTCCACTACTGCATACTGGTGCTCCGGCGCCAGCTCGAGCAACGTCAGGGGCACGCCCAGTTCGTTATTCAGGTTGCCGCGGGTGGCCAGTACCCGGCCGCATTCGCCGAGAATCGAGGCGAGCATTTCCTTGACCGTGGTCTTGCCGCTGGAGCCGGTGATGGCAACCAGCGGCCCGGTGAAGGCCGCCCGGTTCAAGGCACCGAGCTGCCCCAGGGCATAGGCGCAGTCATGCACCACCAATTGCGGAAGAGGGTCTTCGACCGGACGCTCGACCAGGGCGGCGGTAGCGCCGCGGGCCCGGGCCTGGGCGATGAAATCATGGCCATCGACACGGCTGCCGGGCAGCGCGACGAACAGGCCGCCGGCCTGGACCGTGCGGGCATCGATGCTCACGCTATCGAAACTGGCATCGCCGCCCTCAAGGCTGGCATTGAGCGGTTTGAGTAGGTCCGAGAGACGCATCGCTTCAAGCATGATGGTTCTCCCGGTGTTGCAAGGCGCGTTTGGCCTGTTCGATATCGCTGAAAGGGTGACGCACCCCATGGATCTCCTGATAGGTTTCATGCCCCTTGCCAGCCAGCAGGATCACATCCCCCGGCTCGGCGCGGGCGATGGTCTGGTTGATGGCCTCGGCACGGTTGGCTATGACTATGGCCTGCTGGGGTTGTTCAATACCGGCAAGGATTTCATCAATGATGGCGGCGGATACTTCGGTACGCGGGTTGTCATCGGTTACCACGACCAGGTCAGCGCCCTGCTCGGCAATGCGGCCCATCAGCGGCCGCTTGCCGCGATCCCGGTCCCCGCCACAGCCGAACACGCAGACCAGCCGGCCAGCGACGTGGGCGCGCAGCGCCGCGAGTGCCTTTTCCAGGGCATCCGGGGTGTGGGCGTAATCAATCACCACCAGCGGCTGACCCTGGCCGCCGAGGCGCTGCATACGGCCATCCGGCGGCAGTAGATCAGCGATCAGCGCCACCACCTGCGCCAGGGGTATCTGCAGGGTCAGCAGGGTGCCGGCCACCGCCAGCACATTGGCGAGGTTGAAGGTACCCAGCAGCGGACTGCGCAGCTCGGCACTGCCGGCCGGGGTGTGCAGACGGGCCTTGATGCCCGCGCCGTCGAATTGGATGTCGCGGCAATACAGGTCAGCGCTGTCATCGCTCAGGCTGTAGGTGAGTCGCGGTACCGGACAGCTCGCGGCCAGCTGCCGGCCGAAACTGTCATCCAGGTTGATGACCGCAGCGCGGGACTGGCTGAACAACCGCGCCTTGGCTGCGCCGTAGCTGGCCATGTCGCCGTGGTAATCCAGATGATCGCGGCTCAGGTTGGTGAACACCCCGACATCGAACTGCAGCGTAGCAACCCGGCCCTGCTCCAGCGCGTGGGATGACACCTCCATGCACACCCGCTCGGCGCCCTGGGCCAGCAGGGAAGCAAGCTGTTCCTGCACGGCCAGCGCATCGGGGGTCGTCATGCCATGATCAAGCAAGGCGCCCGGCAAACCGCTGCCCAGGGTGCCGATAACGCCACAGCGCTGCTGCACTCCGTTCAAGGCCTGGGCAATCATCTGACTGACGCTGGTCTTGCCGTTGGTGCCGGTGACCCCGATCAGGCCCAGGCGCTCGGCCGGCTGACCATGGAAGCGCCCGGCGATGGCGGACAGCTCGGCGGCCAGGTGCGCCACCGGCACCAGCGGCAGCGCCGCATCGACGCTGAAGCCGTCTGCGGCTTCGTAGGCCACCGCAGCGGCGCCCGCAGCGATGGCTTGCTGGATATGGTCACGCCCGTCGTGACGCAGGCCGGGTACGGCGAGAAACAGGTAGCCCGGCGCCACCTTGCGGCTGTCCAGGGCCAACCCGGTGATGGTCACCGGGGCGCCTTGCCATTGGGGAAGAAGCTGCTGGAGCTGCATCATCCGCGCTCCTCCTCTTGCTTCACCGTGGGCAGTTCGACCTGTTGCATGTCCGCCAGGTTATCGGGCGCGATATTCAGCAGGCGCAGGGCGTTGGACATCAAGCCGCTGAATACGGGTGCCGCAACCAGACCACCGTAGTAACCACCCTTGGTTGGCTCGTCGATCACCACCGCGATGGCGATGCGCGGGTCGGTGCTGGGGGCAAAACCGGCAAACAGGGAGCGATAGGAGTCTTCCTTGTAGCCCTTGCTGCCGACGCTGGTCTTGCGCGCCGTGCCGCTCTTGCCTGCCACGTGATAACCGGGCACCTGCGCCCGGAAAGTACCGCCCGGCAGCTCGATGACCTGTTGCAGCATGCCCTGTACGGTACGGGCCACATCTTCGGGAATCATCTGCTGGGTGTCGGGCTTCTCGTTGAGCCGCAGCAACGACATCGGCGCCTTGCGCCCATCATTGGCGAGGATGGCGTAAGCCTGGGCCATCTGCATGGTGGTCACCGACAGGCCATAGCCATAGGACAGGGCCGCTGTCTCGGCCTGGCGCCATTCACGGAAACTGGGCAGATTGCCGACCCGCTCGCCGGGGAAGCCCAGGCCGGTGTATTGACCGAAGCCGACGTTCTGCATGGTTTCGCGCAGCGCCGGCCCGCCGATATCAAAGGCGATCTTGCTCATCCCGACGTTACTGGACTTGAGCAGGATGCCGGTCAGGTCCAGCACGCCGCCGGGCGCGCGGGACACGTCGCGGATGGTATAGCGGCCGATCCGCAGTGTGCCGGGGTAAACATTGACCTCATCGGTAGGCGACCAGCGACCCGACGCCAGTGCGGCGCTCATGGAGATCGGTTTGACCGTGGAGCCCGGCTCGAACACGTCGATCAGGGCGCGGTTACGCATCATGTCCGGCTTGAGCTTGGCGCGGTTGTTCGGGTTGTAGGTCGGGTGATTGACCATCGCCAGCACTTCCCCGGTGCGCACGTCGAGCATGACGATGGAGCCGGCACTGGCCTCGAACTCCTGCAGGGCTTCACGCAGTTGCCGGTGCGCCAGGTATTGCAGGCGCAGGTCGATGGACAGGGTCAGGTCGTTACCGGGGCGCGCGTTCTGCACCACCTGCACGTCCTTGATCAGCCGGCCGCGGCGGTCCTGCAGTACCTGCCGCTTGCCGGGTACGCCTTCGAGCCAATGGTCATAGGCCAGCTCGATACCTTCCTGGCCCTTTTCATCGACGTTGGTAAAGCCCACTAGGTGAGCGGTCACCTCCCCTGCGGGGTAAAAGCGGCGGTACTCCTCGATGCCGTAGACACCCGGCACCTTGAGCGCCATGACGGCGTCGCCCGCGGCGGGCACCATGCGCCGGCGCAGGTAGATGAATTCCTTGTCGGCATTGCTCTGCAGCCGCTCGCTGAAGGTACCGAGGTCGGTGCCGAGCGCCTTGGCCAGGGCGGGCCAATGGGAGCGCTGGTGGATCAACTGGGTCGGGTTGGCCCAGATCGTCAGCACCGGGGTGCTGATGGCCAGGGGTTCGCCATTACGATCGGTGATCTGCCCGCGATGGGCGGGAATCGGCACGTGGCGAACGCTGCGCTTGTCACCCTGGTTCTTCAGGAACCCTTCGTCCAGCACGTGCAGCTCGGCGATCCGCCAGGTCACCGCCACGCAGCACAGCCCGAGCAGGCCGATGACCAGGCGAAAACGCCAGGGATAGAGGCTGCCATTGGGCTTGAACGAGAATTTCTTCATGGGCGCACCAGGACCACTTCGTTCGGCTCCGGTACCCGCATGCCCAGCTCCCGGGTCGCAATGGCTTCCACCCGACTGTGGGCAGTCCAGGTGCTCTGCTCCAGAACCAGCCGGCCCCATTCGGCCTGGGCTTTCTCCCGCTGGGTCATTTCCGTGGCCAGCTCATTGAGCAACTGGCGACTCCAGTGGGCGCTGTAGGGCACTGCCAGGCCGCTGCCGAGGATCAGCACCCAGACAATCAGCAACCAGCCGCTGCTCGCGGGCAGGCCGATGCGGGCATTGCTGACGGGGGACTGGGCCTGATCGGTCATCTGTGTTTCTCCGCCACGCGCAATACCGCGCTGCGCGCCCGGGGGTTGGCGGCGATCTCGGCGGCGGACGGCTTGATCGCCTTGCCCACCAGCTTCAGGCTGGTATGGATATCGGCGTCGCGCACCGGCAGGCCACGGGGCAAGGGCTCGCCCTTGGCTTCGCGGCGCATGAACTGCTTGACCTGGCGATCCTCGAGGGAATGGAAGCTGATCACCGCCAGGCGCCCACCAGGGGCCAGGACCTCCAGCGCAGCGCGCAGGCCGTCTGCCAGATCCTCAAGCTCGCGGTTGATGAAGATGCGGATACCCTGGAACGCACGGGTGGCCGGATGCTTGTGCTTTTCCCACGCCGGGTTGGCAACCTTGATCACTTCGGCCAGGTCGGCGGTGCGGGTGAATGGCTGCTCGGCGCGGCGGTTGACGATCGCCCGGGCCATACGCCGGGAAAAGCGTTCCTCGCCGTACTCCCAGAGTACGGTGGCAATATCGGCCTCGTCGGCATTGTTGATCCAGTCGGCGGCGCTCTGGCCGACATCGGGATTCATGCGCATGTCCAGCGGGCCGTCATTGAGGAAGCTGAAGCCCCGTTCCGGGTCGTCGAGTTGCGGCGAGGACACGCCCAGATCGAGCAACACGCCATCGACCTGGCCGTACAGGCCGCGCTCACGCAGCTCTTCGGCCATGTCGGCAAATGAGCGTTGTACAACGACAAAGCGGCCGTCTTCGGCCGCCAGCTGGTTACCGACCCGGATCGCCTCCGGGTCCTTGTCGAACCCGAGCAGCCGCCCCCCATCGGCCAGCTGCTGCAAGATGGCACGGCTATGCCCACCCCGGCCAAAGGTGCCGTCTATATAAGTACCTTCCGGGCGAACCGCGAGACCTTCCAGCGCTTCGTTCAGCAGTACACTGACATGTTTCAATTCGGTCTGCTGATTCATAGACTCAACGAGTGCAGTTCCGCCGGCAACTCGCCAACGTCCTGCTCTTCTTCCAGGTAAGCGGCGGTGGTGGTCTGCCAGACCTCTTCACTCCACAGCTCGAATTTGCTCAATTGACCCACCAGCATGACTTTCTTGTCGAGGCCGGCATGATCGCGTAACAACGGTGGCACGACGAAGCGGCCATGGCTGTCCAGTTCTATTTCATTGGCATTACCGATCAACAGACGATTGAGTCGTTTGACCGCGGGGTGCATGTTGGGCGCCTTGCGTAGCTGCTGCTCGACGGCCTCCCATTCATGCAGGGGATAGATCCACAGGCAGCGTTCTTCGAGGGCAATAGTCGCGACAAGCTGACCGCCACAGGAATCCAGCAGACGATCACGATACCGGGCAGGCATCGCAAGTCGCCCCTTGGCGTCCAGATTGATGGCGTTCGCTCCACGAAACACGTTTTATTATTCCCCTGATGAGACCACAGCTTGGACAACGTCCAGCCCAGAAAAATCCACTTTCACCCACTTCAGCCCACTTTCGCACACTATAGAAAGGCGCCCACACAGCGTCAAGCCACCAATTCACAGAAAAAGCCTTATGTGACGAGGGGTTAGCGGGTAACGGCAAATGGGGAAGAACTAACCGGAGCGGCGCATAAAAAAGAAGTAGAGCAATAACAAGAAGATGCTCCTCGAACTTAATGTTCAACATTAAGTAAGAAGCATTTTATCGGCGGGGAAAATTTCAGGCGGAAAAAATCAGGAGTTGGCCTGTAAGCCGGGTTCTGTCGAGAACAGTCATTCCTCTGCGACAGCCATCACTGACTGCCTGTAGCAACCTACCCGAACCCAGTGCGGGCCACACCGACGGGTTCCTATTTGGTCTTGCTCCGAGTGGGGTTTACCATGCCACGAACTGTTGCCAGTCGCGCGGTGCGCTCTTACCGCACCCTTTCACCCTTACCGGCGCTTGCGCGCTTAGGCGGTCTACTCTCTGCTGCACTTTCCGTAGGCTCGCGCCTCCCAGGCGTTACCTGGCACTCTGCCCTATGGAGCCCGGACTTTCCTCCATACCGCCAAAGCGATACAGCGACTGTCCGGCCAACTCCTGAGCGCAAGGTTAGCCCGGTTGCCGCCCGACAGCAAGCAAAGATCGCTCAAGGACGGGGATTATCACGCCCTGCCAGATAAAAGGCACAACCATTCCCCCGCCTCGCTCAGGCGGTCTTTTCCAGGGCCAGTTGATACAGGCGATTCTTCTTCAGGCCAGTGATCTGCGCCGCCAGGGCCGCGGCCTGCTTGACCGGCAACTCGGTCAGCAGAATATCCAGCACGCGCTCCGCAGCCGGATCCAGGGCATCCCCGTCGGTCACCTGGGGCGCCCCTTCGACAATCAACACACACTCACCGCGCTGCTGGTCGGCATCGGCGCGGACCCACTCAACCAGCTCGGCCAGGGGCGCACCCTTGATGGTCTCGAAGGTCTTGGTCAGCTCCCGGGCCAGCACCACCTGGCGCGTCGGTCCGAGCAGCTCGAGCATGTCCTGCAGACATTCGAGCAGGCGATGCGGCGCCTCGTAGAGCATCCAGGTGCGCGGCTCTGCGCTCAACTCCTGGATGCGCTGGCGTCGACCATGGGCCTTGGCTGGAAGAAAACCCTCAAAGGTGAAGCGGTCCGACGGCAGACCCGCCGCGCTCAGCGCAGCGACCAGAGCACAGGGGCCGGGCACCGGGCAGATGCGCACCCCCGCCTCCCGGGCCTGGCGCACCAGATGATAGCCCGGGTCGGAGATCAGCGGCGTACCGGCATCGGAGATCAGCGCCAGGTCCTCGCCGGCCAGCAGCCGCTCGACCAGCTGCTGGCTCTTGCCCCGCTCGTTATGGTCATGGCAGGCCGTGGTCGGCGTCTGGATACCGAAGTGCTGCAGCAACCGCCCGCTGTGCCGGGTGTCTTCCGCCGCGATCAGGCTCACCGCCTTGAGCACCTCGAGGGCGCGGGGCGTCATGTCCTGCAGATTGCCAATCGGAGTGGCGACGACATACAAGGTACCGGTAGAGGCAGCCATAACGAATCCTGTGACGAGTTTGGCGCTTATTGTACAGGACCCGGCGGGGCGCATGGCGGCGAGCACGCCCCTTGGTTACAATGCAGCACATCACTCACGCGCCACCAAGGTAACCTGCCTGATGCTCCGCATGAATCGCCTGCCGCTTGCCGGCCTGCTGTTGGCCTCGCTGATCGCCGGCTGCTCCTCGACGCCCCGTCAATTGTCGGAGCTGCCCACCACCACTGATACTCCGATCGAAGAGATACTCCGTCAGGCCGAACGCCGGACCGGCGCCGAAGCCCACCTGCTGCGGCTGCATGCGGCCCAGACCGCGTGGCAGCGGCAGCAACCGGAGCAGGTACGCAGCATCCTGGCGCAGATTCCGCAAAGCGACCTGCCGCTGGATCAACAACAGCGTTTCAGCGAACTCCAGGCGCGCAGCGAGTTGGCCCTGAGTCAACCCGCTGCCGCATTGCGTGCCCTGCGTCATCCGTCTTTGCAACAGCTCGACAGCCTGGCGCCCGACGCGCAACTGGACATCCAGTTGCTGCGCGCCGAGACCATGGCTGCCGCCGGGGAGCACCTGAATGCCGCCCGGGAGCGCATCTTCATTCACAACCTGCTGTCGGCCGAGACGCAGCAGGATAACCTGACGCAGATCTGGCAGAGCCTGAATCAGGCGCCCACCGAGCAACTGCGCGAAGCGTCCACGGCCGCCAGCGGCGAGCTGGCCGGCTGGCTGGAGCTGGCGCTGATTGTTCGCGACCACAGCAACCTGGACCTGCAGGTTCATGCCATGCAGCAATGGCAGGATCGCCACGCCAGTCACCCCGCCGCCATCACTCCGCCGGAAGACATCAGCCGGGTGATGGAATTGCATGCCGAGCGTCCCCAGCATATCGCCGTGTTGCTGCCCTTCTCGGGCGGCCTGGCGGCGGCCGCTGACGCCCTGCGTGACGGCTTTCTGGCTGCCCAGTACCACGCCCATAGCGAAGGCCTCAGCCAGCCGCGGATCAGCTTGTATGACAGTGGCGCCTATGCCGACCTGACCCAGTTCTATCAACAGGCTCAGGCCGATGGCGTGCAGTGGGTCGTCGGCCCGCTGGACCGCCAGCAGGTCGCCGCACTGGCCGGCCTGCCCCAACTGCCGCTGCCGACCCTGGCGCTGAACTATGCCGACAGCAACACGGCGCCGCCGCCAGGGCTGTTCCAGTTCGGTCTGGCACCGGAGCATGAAGCCCGTTCCGCGGCCATCCAGGCCTGGGAAGACGGCCACCGGCAGATGGCGATCCTGGCCAACAATGACGACTGGAGCCAGCGCTCGGCGAGCGCCTTCACCGCACAGTGGCAGGAGCTGGGCGGCACCCTGGCGGGCTATGAAATCATCGACGAGCCGGCGCGCATTGCCGGCCAGATCGCCGGCCTGCTGCAGGTGCGCGAACGCACCCAGCCCGCAGCGGACGAGTTATCCGACACTCCAGCGGCCGCGCCCTCGACCAGCCCGGCGCCCCGCCCTGACCTGCACGCCCTGTTCCTCGCAGCCGACCCGCTGCAGGCGCGGCAGATCAAGCCGACCCTGGTATTCCAGTACGCCGGCGACCTGCCGGTCTACGCCACGTCGCGTACCTACCGCCTGTCACTCAACGGCGAGCCCAACCCCGATATCGACGGCCTGATGATCGCCGAGATCCCCTGGCTGTTGAACCGCTCCGATCCGCTGTACCAGAGCGTGACCGACAGCTGGCCCACCGCTGCCGGGCCCATGGGCCGGCTGTACGCCATGGGGGTGGATGCCCAGCGCATCTTCAGCCGCCTGCTGCAGATGCAGGAACAACCCGACACCCGCATCGACGGCGCCACCGGCACCCTGTCCCTGGACCCACAGGGCCGGATCATCCGTTTGTTGCCCTGGGGTGAAATGGTCGACGGCCAACTGCAACCCATGACGCCCCCACCCTTGCAATGGATCGACTGACCGACAAGCAGCGCACCGGCAATCAGGCCGAACGCGCCAGCGAGCGGCTCTTGATCAGCGCCGGACTGCGCCTGCTCGCCCGCAACTACCGTTGCAAACAGGGCGAGCTGGATCTGGTCATGCGCGATGTGGATACAGTAGTATTCGTGGAAGTGCGCTACCGGCGACGAAACCAGTGGGGCGATGCGGTGGAGACCGTGGACTGGCGCAAACAGAAACGCCTGATTGCCGCCGCCCATCACTATCTCCTGACCCACCCCCATCTGGCCAACCAGCCCTGTCGCTTCGACGTTGTCGCGGCTACCGGCGATCCAGCGGACCCAACCTCATACCGATGGATCCGAGAAGCCTTCACCTGCTAGCGAGTTCTTCTTATGGACATGCAACACCGTATCAAACAGCTGTTCACCGACAGCATTGAAACCAAGACCCGCGCCATGGAGGTGCTGGGACCCAGCATCGAACAGGCCAGCCAGCTGATGGTCAGCTGCCTGCTGAGCGAGCGCAAGATCCTTACCTGTGGCAATGGCGGCTCGGCCGGCGATGCCCAGCATTTCTCCTCGGAACTGCTGAACCGCTTCGAGCGCGAGCGCCCGAGCCTGCCGGCCATCGCCCTGACGACCGACAGCTCCACCATCACCTCGATCGCCAACGACTACAGCTACGACGAAGTGTTCTCCAAGCAGATCCGCGCCCTGGGCCAACCCGGCGACGTGCTGCTGGCCATCTCTACCAGCGGCAACTCCGGCAACGTGCTCCAGGCGATCCAGGCCGCCCATGACCGTGACATGCTGGTGGTCGCCCTGACCGGCCGCGATGGCGGCGGCATGGCATCCCTGCTGCTGCCAGAGGACGTCGAGATCCGCGTACCGGCTCGCTCCACTGCCCGCATCCAGGAAGTCCACCTGCTGGCGATCCACTGCCTGTGCGATCTGATCGACCGGCAACTGTTCGGGAGTGAAGAATGATCCGCCTGACCGCCATCCTGCTGGTAGTGACGCTCACCGGTTGCAGCGGCGTAATGACCGCCACCCGTGAACAGCCGATCGACCACAATTACGGCACCCGCACCCTGGGCAGCACCATCGATGATCAACTAATCGAGACCAAGGCCAGCGTCAACATCGCCAAGGCCCACCCGGACCTCGAGAGCCAGGCCCGCTACGACGTGGTCAGCTTCAACGGTGTGGTGCTGCTGACCGGCCAGGTGCCGCGTGCCGAGCTGCGCGATGTGGCCGCCAATGCGGTCAAGCAGGTGCAGCGGGTCAAGGTCGTGCATAACGAGCTGACCGTGGGACCTAAGCTGTCCTTGCTGGCACGCAACAACGACGCCCTGATCACCTCCAGCAGCAAGACGCGCATGCTGGCCGACAGCAGCATTCCGGGGCGCCGCATCAAGATCGTCACCGAAGCCGGTGCGGTCTACCTGATGGGTCTGGTCACCCATGCCGAAGCCAATGCGGCAGTCGCTGCGGTACAGCAGGTCGGCGGCGTCCAGCGCATCGTCAAACTGTTCGAATATATCGACTGATCATTAGCCGACGAATAAGAGCTGCGGACAAAAAACGGCGACGCCCTCTCGGGAGTCGCCGTTTTGCTTGGTGCGCTGGAGGTTACTTCACGACTTTGAGCGCCGGCCGGCCAGTGGGCTTGGGTGGCTCATCAGTCGGATCAGTGTCCTGGGGCGGAGGCGTTTCGGTTTCAATCTCGAACACCATGCCCTGACCGTTCTCCCGGGCATAGATCGCCATGACCGCGCCGATCGGCAACCAGACCTGCTGGGCGACACCGCCAAAACGACCGTCGAAGCAGATCCGCTCATTGTCCATGTCCAGGTGCCGGATCGCACTGGGCGACAGGTTCAGCACTATCTGGCCACCTTCAACGAACCCTTCCGGCACCGTAGTGCCCGGGTAGTCGGCATTGACCAGCACGTAGGGGGTGCTGTCGTTATCCAGCATCCATTCATACAATGCCCGGATCAGATACGGCCGGCTTGAGCTCATCTGCATCATGCTCACTCCTGTGCGGAAAGATAAATGGCGGGTTACTGCATGTCCCGTTCAGCGGCGGACAGGCTACCGATGAAACCCTCGCGCTGGAAGATGCGATCCATGTAGTCCTGCAGCGGCTTGGCCTGACGCGGCAGCTCGATGCCCAGCTTGGGCAGACGCCAGAGGATGGGGGCCAGGCAGCAATCCACCAGACTGAATTCATCGCTCATGAAGAACGGCATTTCAGCAAAGACCGGGGCGACACCCACCAGGCTTTCCCGCAGCTCCTTGCGCGCCTTGGTGACGGCCGCGGCGGGGCTTTTCGGGTTGTTCAGGATATCCACCAGCACGCTCCAGTCACGCTGGATGCGGTACATCAGCAGGCGGCTGTTGGCGCGGGCGACGGGGTAGACCGGTAGCAGCGGCGGATGGGGAAAACGCTCGTCGAGATATTCCATCATGATGTTCGGCTCATAGAGCACGAGATCCCGGTCGAGCAAGGTAGGTACGGTATTGTAGGGGTTGGCCTCCGCCAGCTCCTGGGGGTGGTTATCCGGCTCGACATTGACGATGTCGACGGTTACACCCTTTTCTGCCAGCACAATGCGCACCCGATGACAGTACTGGTCGGTCGGATCGGAAAAGAAAGCCATCGAAGAACGCTTGTTGGCGGTAACACTCATATATCAACCCTCATCCTGTGGCGGATTACGGTAAAGCGCCTGCGGACGTCCAGCGTCGTGCAACGCGGGACAGGCCTTTATCGAAAGCGAGCATTATACCCCAGAAACAACAACGCGCCCCAAAGGGGGCGCGTGTATTTACTCCGGACGCTGCGGAATCAGTGCACGTCTCTCCAGTATTCGCGCTTCAGCAGGTAAGCGAAGACGAACAGGATGGCCAGGTACAGCAGCACATAGACGCCGATACGATGACGGGTTTCCTTGATCGGATCAGCCGAGTAGCTGAGGAAGGCGACCAGGTTGCGGACCGTTGTATCGTACTCTTCAGCAGTCTGGGTACCGGTACCTTCTTCTACCACCAGCACGTCACACTGCTCTTCCAGCATTGGCTCACCGGTCAGGGTGTCACGCACGACCTTGCCGTTTTCCTCTACCGGCATGGGCTTGCAACCCTTGACCACGTTGCCCTGCAGCTCGGCCAGCACGTGCGGCATACCGACGTTCTCGAAGACGGTGTTGTTCCAGCCCAAGGGACGGGACGGGTCTTCGTAGAAGCCGCGCATGTAGGAGTACAGCCAGTCCTCGCCACGCACCCGGGCAACCATGGTCAGGTCCGGCGGCGCTGCCCCGAACCATACCTTGGAGTCTTCCGGACGCATGCCGATTTCCATGTGTTCGCCGTACAGTGCGTCGGTGAACACCAGGTTTTCCATCATCAGCTCTTCCGGAATACCCAGGTCGGTAGCAACGCGCTCGTAACGCTGGTATTGGGCAGAGTGACAGCCCATGCAGTAGTTGACGAAGGTGCGTGCACCATCCTGCAGGGAAGCCTTGTCCGACAGGTCAATGTTGGCCTCGTCCAGCTCCACACTTGGCCCTGCGGCCAGGGCGAAGCCCGGCAGCAGTGCGAACATCAAAGCAATAAGTTGTTTTTTCATCAGCCAGTAACCCTCTCCGGAACCGGTTTGGTCTTCTCCATACGGGTGTAGAACGGCATCAGGATGAAGAAGGCAAAATACAGAACGGTGCACACCTGCGACAGCAAGGTACGACCCGGTGTTGCGGGAATGGCACCCAGCACACCCAGGACGACGAAGCTCACACAGAAGATCACCAGCCACAGCTTGCTCAGCCAGCCCTTGTAACGAATGGACTTGACCGGACTACGGTCGAGCCAGGGCAGCACGAACAACACGGCGATTGCGGCACCCATTGCCAGTACCCCGGGGAATGCAGAGCCGCCGATGGCCGGCACGGCACGCAGGATGGCGTAGAAGGGTGTGAAGTACCAGACCGGCGCGATGTGGTCAGGTGTCTTCAACGGGTTGGAGATTTCGAAGTTCGGCTTTTCCAGGAAGTAACCGCCCATTTCCGGGAAGAAGAACACCACGGCGCAGAACACGAACAGGAAGACCACCACACCGACGATGTCCTTGACGGTGTAGTAGGGATGGAACGGGATGCCGTCGAGCGGGATGCCGTTTTCATCTTTCAGCTTCTTGATCTCGATGCCGTCGGGGTTGTTCGAACCCACTTCATGCAGCGCAATGATATGCAGCACGACCAGACCCAGCAGGACGATCGGCACCGCAATCACGTGCAGGGCGAAGAAACGGTTCAGGGTAATCCCGGAGATCAGGTAGTCACCACGCACCCACTGGGCCAGGTCCGGACCAATGAACGGGATAGCACCGAACAGCGAGATGATCACCTGAGCGCCCCAGTACGACATCTGGCCCCAGGGCAGCAGGTAGCCCATGAAGGCTTCCGCCATCAGCGCCAGGTAGATCAGCATGCCGAAGGTCCACACCAGCTCGCGGGGCTTGCGGTAGGAACCGTACATGATGCCGCGTAGCATGTGCAGGTACACCACCACGAAGAACGCCGAGGCGCCGGTGGAGTGCAGGTAGCGCAGCAGCCAGCCGTATTCCACATCACGCATGATGTATTCGATGGAGGCGAAGGCGCCCGCGCCGGACGGCTCGTAGCTCATGGTCAGCCAGATGCCGGTGATGATCTGGTTGACCAGGACCAGCAGCGCGAGCGAGCCGAAGAAGTAGAAGAAGTTGAAGTTCTTCGGTGCGTAGTACTTGCTCAGGTGGTCTTCCCATACCTGAGTGACGGCCATACGTTCGTTGACCCAGTTAAGCAGTTTGCTCATCAGGCTGTCTCCTGATCCACGCCGATGATGATGACGTCATCGGACTCGTAGGTATGCGGTGGTACGGGGAGGTTCAGCGGAGCCGGCATGCTCTTGAACACACGGCCGGACATGTCGTAGTACGAACCATGACAGGGGCAGAAGTAACCCCCTTTCCAGTCGGCACCCATATCCGCAGCACCCACTTGCGGCTTGAACAGCGGCGAGCAACCCAGGTGGGTACAGATACCCAGCACGACCAGGATCTCGGGCTTGATGGCCCGGGTCTTGCCATCCACATATTCCGGCTGATCAGACGACTCGGAGTTGGGGTCGGCTACGATGCCATCCGTTTCATCCAGCAGCGCCAGGGCTTCCGGCGTTCTACGCGAGATGAAGATCGGCTGACCGCGCCATTCAGCAACGATCTGCTGACCCGGCTCGATCTTGCTGATATTCACCTTAACCGGCGCACCTGCCGCCTTGGCTCTTGCGCTCGGGAACCATGACCCCACAAAGGGCACAGCAACCCCCACTACACCAGCAGCACCCACCACACTCGTGGCTGCCACCAGGAAGCGACGCCGGCCGTTATTTACGCCGTCATTACTCATCCAGTCGTCTCCCATCAGCTAATTCAGCCCTTGAAACAAGGCCTTTTCAAGTTTTTAACTGCCTGCACAAAATGAAACAGATGGTAATGAAAAAGCCCCACCGTGACAAGGCGATCTCCATTAACCAGGCATCCGCGAAGTTTACCTCAAGCGAGGCGTGACGGGCGCTTCGGATAGGGCTCCATTTACGCGACACCTTGTCGCAGATGCAAAAACGCCCGGGTTCCTGCGAAGGAAACCGGGCGCTTTAAGGCCGAGCCTGAAAGGCTTAGCGCTTGGAGTATTGCGGACGCTTACGCGCTTTACGCAGACCCACTTTCTTACGTTCAACTTCACGCGCATCGCGGGTTACGAAACCGGCTTTACGCAGCTCGCTGCGCAGAGTCTCGTCGTAATCCATCAGGGCACGGGTGATACCGTGACGGATGGCGCCGGCCTGACCGGAAATACCACCACCCTGAACGGTAACGTAGACATCGAACTTTTCGGTGCTTTCAGTCAGCTCGAGGGGCTGACGCACTACCATGCGGGCAGTTTCACGACCGAAGAAGGTTTCGATGCTGCGGTTGTTGATGGAGATATTGCCAGTACCCGGACGCAGGAACACCCGAGCGGTGGCGGTTTTACGGCGGCCAGTGCCGTAGTTTTGTGTCACCGACATAGTGAGCTCCTGTTAGATCTTGAGGTCTTGGGGTTGCTGAGCGGCATGCGGATGAGCTGCACCTTTGTACACCTTCATCTTGCGATACATCGCACGACCCAGAGGATTCTTGGGCAGCATGCCCTTGACAGCCATCTCGATGATACGCTCAGGAGCACGCAGATTGAGCTTTTCAAAGTTGATCGACTTGATACCGCCCGGGAAACCGGAGTGGCTGTAGTAGATCTTGTCCTGTGCCTTGTTGCCAGTCACATGGATTTTCTCGGCGTTAACGACAACGATGTAGTCGCCGGTATCCACGTGCGGGGTGTATTCGGGCTTGTGCTTGCCGCGCAGGCGGGAAGCAATCTCGGTAGCCAGACGACCAAGGGTCAGACCAGTGGCATCTACTACGTACCAGTCGCGTTTGACTGTTTCCGGTTTGGCGCTGAAGGTTTTCATTAAATCCTAGCCTCAGAGGCCGCTCTTAATATGAAGAGGGCGAATCTTACAGAATGATATGTGTTTTTACAAGCCAACAAAGCCTAGACAGACACTCAGTGGGGGCTCTGTGGGTCTGGGTGGCATCTGCGGTGTAACAACAACGACAGGCTAGGCATCCTGTCGAAAGTGGCGGGCATTATGCCAACGTGGTAGAAAATTACAACCCTTATTTGGCGCCCCGCCCCGCGTGCCAGACATTGTCTGACAATCCCGGCCTGATGACCAATAATGGCTGTTCAATTCTTCCTCGGGAGCCACCCCATGCTATATCGCCCTCTCGGCACCAGCCCCCTGAAAGTCAGCGCCCTGTGTCTGGGCACCATGACCTGGGGCGAACAGAATACCCAGCGCGATGCCTTTGCCCAGATCGACCGGGCGCGGGACGCTGGCGTCAACTTCATTGACTGCGCCGAGATGTACCCGGTGCCGCCCCGCGGCGAGACCTACGGCGCTACCGAGACCATCGTCGGCAATTACCTGCGCGAGCGGGGCGAGCGCGACAACTGGATTCTGGCCAGCAAGATCGCCGGCCCCAGCCGCGACATGCACCATATCCGCGGCGGCCTTACCCGCTTCAACCGCGAGCACATCCACGCCGCCCTGGAAGCCAGCCTGCAACGCCTGCAGACCGACTACCTGGATCTCTACCAACTGCACTGGCCCGATCGCAATACCAACTTCTTTGGCAAGCTGGGCTACCAGCACGACATGGAAGAGCAGATCACGCCGATCGAGGACACTCTGGAAGTACTGGACGCGTTGGTGCGCGCGGGCAAGGTCCGCCATATCGGCCTGTCGAACGAAACACCCTGGGGCGTCAGCCGCTTCCTGCAACTGGCCGAAGCCCGCGGCTGGCCGCGGATCGTATCGGTGCAGAACCCCTACAATCTGCTCAACCGCAGTTATGAAGTGGGCATGGCAGAGATGTCCATTCGTGAGCAGGTCGGCCTGCTGGCCTACTCTCCCCTGGCCTTCGGCACCCTGACCGGCAAGTACCTCAACGGCCTGTGGCCGGAAAAGGCCCGCCTGACGCTGTTCAGCCGCTTCAGCCGCTACACCAACCCCCAGGCCCAGAAGGCCTGCGCCCGCTACGTACAGCTGGCCCGGGATCACGGCATAGACCCGGCCCAGATGGCGCTGGCCTTCGTCACCCGACAGCCCTTCGTGACCAGCAACATCATCGGCGCGACCAACATGGATCAGCTCAGCCGTAACCTCAGCAGCATCAACATGGGCCTTACCGACAAGATCCTGGAAAGCATCGAGGAGATTCACCGCTGCCAGCCGAACCCGGCACCCTGACAGCACAACGCAGAAGGGCAGCCCACGGCTGCCCTTCTGTTCCTTCCTCTGATTCCCGCTTACGGCTTGTGCGGCCGCGCCAGAAAGTCGTGGGACTGCATTTCCAGCAACCGGCTGAGGGTGCGCTGGAATTCGAACTCCAGGCGCCCACCGGCATACAGATCCTTGAGCGGCACTTCGGCGGACACGATCAGCTTGACGTTGCGGTCATAGAACTCGTCCACCAGGTTGATGAAGCGCCGCGCCATATCGTCCTTGGCCACATTCATCTGTTCCACGTTGGCGATCAGCACTGCCTGGAAGATCTTGCCCAGGGCGATATAGTCGTTCTGGCTGCGCGGCCCGTCACAGAGCTCACGGAACTCGAACCAGGCGACGTTCTCGTACATCCGCACGGCCTTGACGGTACGGTTCTCAATGGTCAGCTCGGCGCCATGCTGCACATGCTCAGGCTCCAGCACCAGACTGTCGAAACTGCGCTGCAGGCTGGCATCGGCCTCGGGCCCCAACGGCCAGTGGTAGAGGTCGGCCTGCTCCAGCGCGCGCAACCGGTAGTCCACGCCGTTATCGACATTGACCACCTCGGTGTGCTCCTTGAGCAACGCGATGGCGGGCAGGAAGCGGGCGCGTTGCAGGCCGTCCTTGTAGAGCCCGTCCGGCACTATGTTGGAGGTCGCGACCAGGATCACCCCGTGTTCGAACAGCTCCTCCATGAGGGTGCCGAGGATCATCGCATCGGTAATATCGGTGACGAAGAATTCGTCGAAGCAGATGACCCGCGCCTCATGGGCGAACTTGCGGGCAATCAGCTTCAACGGGTTCTTCTCGCCCTTGAGCTCGCGCAGCTCCTGATGCACCCGCTGCATGAAGCGGTGGAAGTGGGTACGCATCTTGCGCTTGATCGGCAGGGCGTCGAAGAAGGTGTCGACCAGGTAGGTCTTGCCCCGACCGACGCCACCCCAGAAATACAACCCCTTGACCGGCAGGCTGCGCTTGGGCCGAAACTTGCCGAACAGACCGACGCTGCGCGGCGGCCCCGCTTCGAGAATCTCGTCGTACAGGCGCTGCAGATGCCGAACGGCGTTTTCCTGGGCGGGGTCGTGAAAGAAGTCCGGACGCTTGAGGTCCGCCTGATAGCGTTCAAGAGGCGTCATGCTGGGGTCCAGTAAAAACAGGGGGTCGGTACTCTACCCGCCACGCCGCCTCTTGGCAATCGCGCCTTAGCCCAGGGCCTGCTCCGCCGCGGCCTTCAGCTCCACCAGCTTGCCATGGAAGAAATGGCTGGTATCGGCAAAACGGACCACCTCGACACCCTCCTGCCCGTCCAGGAGCTCGAAGACCGCCGCCGGGGCGACGACCTCGTCGGCCTCCCCCATCAATACCGTGGTCGGCCCCGGCAGCGGCAGCAGCTCGGCAAAGGGCATGCGCTCAACCGACGGCGCCACCAGCAGTAACCGCTGCGGCCAGTTGGCCTGCTCCCGGGCTGCCGCGGCAGCCACATAGCCCCCGAAGGAGAACCCCATGAGCCACAGCTGCTGACCGCTGAACTCCTGCGCAGCCCAGGCGATCACCGCCTTGCAGTCCTCAGTCTCACCGATGCCGTCAGCATGCTCGCCAGCGCTGTCGCCCACGCCGCGAAAATTGAAGCGCACCGTGCTGGCCCCCAGGTCCCGCGCGGCGCGCATCAGGGTGGACACCACCTTGTTGTGCATGGTCCCGCCGTGCAGCGGATGGGGGTGGCAGATGACCGCCACCGCTCGTGATGACTCAGCCCGGGTGACCAGCAGCTCCAGCGTACCGGCTGGCCCATCGATCGATAATTTCTCTTCAGTATTGCGCTTCATTCGAATTCTCCGTGACCACTGTATTCGCACCCGCGTCGCATAACCTACACTACAGCTGATGGCTAAGGTCTTGTTGACCCTAGCCTTGTTTGCCAAATGCCGTTACCGTAGCAGCAGACCCAAGCAGCGCGTTGGCGCCGCACGTTTCAGTTCAATGAGGGACCCAAGGTGGAAACAAGCGAAAACCTGTGGATTGCAATAGTTATCGCCCTGGCTGTGGGCTTCATCGCGGGCATCATTGTAGCCCGTCTGGCCCCGCGAATCAGCGGCCGACCGTCCTCAGGGACCCAAGCCCAACTGGAAAGCCTGCAGCTGCGCTTTGAAGAGTACCAGCAGGAAGTCGCCAGCCATTTCAACACCACTGCCAGCCTGGTTTCCCGGCTTAACCGCAGCTATCAGGATATCCAGGAGCACCTGGGCCAGGCCGCGGTGGAACTGGCGCCCGACGACATGACCCGGCAACGCCTGCTGGCGGCGCTGGAGCAGGATAGCGACCCGGTCTCCTCCCGCGAGCGCATCGAGCCGGTATTCGACACCCTCGAGCCGCCCCGCGACTACGCCACCAAATCGGACGAAGGCCCCGGCATGCTTTCCGAAGAATTCGGTGTGAAACGCAGATAATAATACCGGTCGCCCCGGCCAGACCGGCGGCGCCAAACGGACTCCTTCATGCCTGACGCAGAAAACCGCTTTGTGGTTAGATCCGGGGACAACCCGGACCTCCTGGTCATCCAGGGCGACTGGATCCTGGAGCACTACACCGAGCTGCGCCAACTGGTAGGCCAGCTGCGCAAGGAAGGCGAAACCCGGGAGCCCGACCTCAGTCAGCTCGGTCGCCTGGACACCGCCGGCGGCCAGTTGCTTACTGAACTGCTCGGCAGCGAGCGCATCCAATCCCTGACCGACGAAGGTGGCGGCCTGCCGGAAGAGCGGCGGATCCTGCTGCGGCGGATCGCGGATAGCCTGCAGGGCAAGAATGAGCGCCCGCCGAGCCACGGTGCGCTGTTTGAGCTGCTGGGCAATATCGGCAAAGGCACCCTCAGTTTCTATAGCCATGTAGTCCACCTGCTGGGCTTCATCGGCCTGACGCTGGCTGGCCTGGTGAGCAGCCTGGTGCGCCCCGGCACCTGGCGGGTGACCTCGGTGGTCGCGCAGATCGAACAGATTGCGCTCAATGCCGTTGGCATTGTTGCCCTGCTCACCTTCATGGTCGGGGCAGTCATCGCCTTCCTTGGCGCCACGGTGCTGGCGGACTTTGGCGCCACCATCTACACCGTCGACCTGATCGCCTTCTCCTTCCTGCGGGAATTCGCCGTGCTGCTGACGGCCATCCTCATGGCCGGACGCACCGCCAGCGCCTTCACCGCGCAGATCGGTTCGATGAAGGCCAATGAGGAGATTGACGCGATCCGCACCCTCGGGCTGAACCCGCTGCAGATCCTGGTCATCCCGCGCGTCATCGCGATGATGATCTCGCTGCCAATCCTGACCTTCATCGGCATGCTGT
Organism: Pseudomonas saudimassiliensis; assembly: GCF_000939975.1. Lineage (GTDB taxonomy): Bacteria > Pseudomonadota > Gammaproteobacteria > Pseudomonadales > Pseudomonadaceae > Halopseudomonas > Halopseudomonas saudimassiliensis. Next base: position 1,012,044 of record NZ_LK391969.1, read on the forward strand.
CGGGGCTGCTCGGGGGCGCGGTGGTCTGCTCCCTGGCGCTGGATATTTCGCCGACCATGTTCCTCAGCATCCTGCAGCAGAACGTGGCGGTGCAGCACTTCTATCTAGGCATGGCCAAGGCCCCGCTGTTCGCCTTCCTGATCGCTATCATTGGCTGCATGGAAGGCTTCAAGGTCAGCGGCAGTGCCGAGTCGGTCGGTGAGCACACCACCTCCAGCGTGGTGCAGTCGATCTTCGTGGTCATTCTCATGGACGCCCTGGCGGCGCTGTTCTTCATGGAGATGGACTGGTGACCGAGACGCAAAAGCCCCTGGTGGAAATACGCGGCCTGGTCAATCGCTTCGGCTCCCAGACCGTGCATGACGACCTCGACCTGGATATCCATCCGGGCGAGATTCTCGGTGTGGTGGGCGGCTCGGGGACCGGCAAGTCGGTGCTGCTGCGCTCCATTGTCGGCCTGCGCCGGCCCAACGCAGGCAGCGTGCAGGTATTTGGCGAAGACCTCCAGCAGCTGGATGAACAACAGCGCTCCCTGATCGAACGCCGCTTTGGCGTGTTGTTTCAGAAAGGGGCGCTGTTTTCCTCGCTGACAGTGACCGAAAACGTCGCCCTGCCGCTGATCGAGCATGCCGGGCTCAGCCGGGACGATGCCGAGCACCTGGCCTGCATGAAGCTGGCCCTGGCCGGGCTGCCGCCGGGCGCCGGCGACAAGTTTCCTTCCGAGCTGTCCGGCGGCATGGTCAAGCGCGCCGCTCTGGCCCGCGCCCTGGCACTGGACCCCGACATCCTGTTTCTCGACGAACCCACCGCCGGGCTCGACCCGATCGGTGCCGCCGCCTTCGATCAACTGATCCTCACCCTGCGCGATGCCCTCGGGCTGAGCGTGTTCCTGGTCACCCATGACCTGGATACCCTGTACGCCATCTGCGACCGGGTGGCTGTCCTGGCGGACAAGCGCGTCCTGGTGGCCGACACCCTGGAGCGCGTTGCCGCCACCGATAACGAATGGATCCAGGACTACTTTCACGGCCCCCGCGGGCGCGCCGCTACCGCGGCCGCCGCCAGCCAATCCCAGTCTCACAGCCATCAGCCGGAGCTCTAATGGAAACGCGTGCTCACCACGTCATGATCGGACTGTTCACCCTGCTTGCGGGCGCCGGTGCGATCTTCTTCGCCATCTGGATCAGCAATGCCAGCACCAGCAAGGACTACCGGTACTACACGGTGGTTTTCCGTGAAACGGTCACCGGTCTGTCCCGCGGCAGCGCCGTGCAGTACAGCGGCATCCCGGTAGGCGATATCAGCGAGCTGACCCTGGACCCGAACGACCCGGGTCGGGTATTGGCGCGGGTGCGCCTGAGCGATACCGCGCCGGTCACCCAGGACACCAAGGCCAGGCTGACCTTTACCGGCATTACCGGTAACTCTGTGATCGAGCTGGTGCCGGGCGACCCCAAGAGCCCGCCCCTGGAAAGCATCGACGGCGAGGCGCCGCTCATCCACGCCGTGCCCTCCCCGCTCTCGAGCCTGCTGGCCAACGGCGAAGACCTGATGACCAACATCAATCAACTGGTGATCAACGCCCGCAAGCTGCTCTCCGATGAGAATGCCGACCGCATCGCCAGCACCCTGGAGTCCATCGAAACCGCGGCTGGCAGCCTGTCCAGCCAGGGCGATGACGTGAAGGCGCTGGTCAACGAACTGACCCTGGCCAGCCAGCAGGCCACCGAGCTGATGGGCAGCATCAACACCCTGGTCAATGACCAGGGCAGCCAGACGCTGGAGAGTGCCGAGGAAACCTTCGCCTCCATCGCCCGCGCCAGCGAAACCCTGGAAAACATGCTGACGGACAACGCCGAAGCCTTCACCAGCGGCATCCAAGGCCTCGGTCAGCTGGAACCGGCCATCAGCGAACTGCGCGGCAGCCTCAATGGGCTGCGCTCGATCACCCGCCGCCTGGAAGACAACCCCGCACGCTTCCTGCTGGGCCGTGACACCTTCGAGGAATATCAGCCATGATCCGCCCCCTCACATCCGCTGCACTGCTCACCGCCTTGCTGGGCCTGGGTGCCTGCACGATATTGCCGGAATCGGAAGCCCTCAGCGTCTACCAGTTCCCGACGCCGCCACCGGCCTCTGCACGCGTCGACCAGCGCGCGCCCCTGTCCTTGCGGGTCAACACCCCGCAGGCGGGCTATGCCTTCAGTGGGCCGCGCATCATCGTCGTCACCGCCGATGACCGGGTGCAGAGCTACAAGGGCGTACGCTGGAGCGATCCCAGCCCGCAGCTCCTGCGTGAGTACCTGGCGGTGTCGCTGCAGCGCTCCGGCGCCCTGAGCAGCGTAACCACCGACGAGCATGCGCTGCATGCGGACGTCCACCTGGACACCAACCTGCGCCGCTTCAATCTCGATCTCGATGGCACCTCCCGAGTCGTTATCGAGCTGGATGCCCGACTGGTCAATCCGGAAAGCCGGCGCATCTACCTGAGTCGCCATTTCCAGGTGGAACAGCCGGTGGACAACACCCAGATCGACGGCGTGGTGGCCGCCTATGGCCAGGCCAGCGAAGCGCTCGCCAGGGAATTGGTAGCATGGACCGCCCAACAGGTGGCGGTCATCCCCCAGGAACTGGCGGTGCCGGAGTAACCGCCCCGGTTACAGGACCAGCAGCAGGAGCGCCGGCAGCACCAGCATCGCCAATAGCGTCTGTAGGGTGATACTGCCGGCCATCAGATGGGCATCGCCACCGTACTGGCGCGCCAGCACATAGGCGGTGGGCGCGCAGGGCAGCGCGAAGAACAGGATCAGGATGACGCTCTCCATCGGTGGCAGCCCCAGCAGGCTGACCACCAGCCAGGCCGCCGCGGGCATCAGCACCAGCCGCACCAGGCTACTGCCCAGCAGCGCCGGCGTTTCACCGCGCAGCCCCTGGGGCTGCAAGGCAGCGCCTACACAGAGCAAGCCCAGGGGCAGACTGGACGCCGCCACCAGCGCCAGCAGATTGTCCACCCCACCGCCCAACCGCAGGCCCGACAGATTGGCCAGCACACCCAACAGGCAGGAAAGAATCAGCGGGTTCTTCAGCAGGATGAGCAGCTGGGCGCGCCGGGTAACCTGGCCACCCGCGGTCAATGCATGCACCGACAGGATATTGACCGCTGGCACGGTGATCGCCAGCAGCAGCGCCATCAACGTCAGCCCCTCACTGCCAAACAGCGCACCCACGGTGGCGAGGCCAATATAGGTATTGAAACGCAGGGTACTCTGCACGAACACCCCGAACCGCGCCGCCGGCCAACCGCGCTGCCAACGCACCAGCAGCAGGCCAAGCCAGGCGCCACCTAGCATTATGGCGACGCACAGCGCTACCGGTGCCAGCGCCGGGTTGTTCAAGGGCGCAGTCGCCAGGCTGCTGAACAGCAGCGCCGGAAACAGCACGAAGTAGTTCAGCCGCTCGGCCCCGGGCCAGAACTCCCGGCTGGGAAAGCCCATTCTGCGCATGACATAACCACCCAGGATCAGGGCAAACAGCGGCCAGAGGGAGGCAAGTAATTGAGTCATGCGCAGCGACATCCACATCGAAAAGGCAGGCAGGTTACCCGACGCGCGTCCGCCCGGCCAGCCCGCCGGGACGCGCCCCAGGCCTTGCTCGCCCGCTGACCGGTGCCCCGTTAAGCCGCATAACCGCCCGACAGCAGACCACGGCCCTCGGCCCGACCTTGATCTTGGCTGCGTTCATCTCTACATTCCAACTACTTGAAAGATTCCGCTGCGGGCTCGCTGGAGATTATCCGTCGGGGCCCGCCCGTTACGGCAACCAGCCCCTCCCCTGCCGATGGGACGCAAACACAGCGCGCCGTAGCGGCCAGAAAACACATCCAGGCTGTCTGCATGACAGGCGGCCAATTGCCGAGGTAGTGCCCATGATCCCATTGTCCATCCTAGAACTGGGGCGCGTACGCCAGGGTTCCGACGCACGTACCGCACTCAATGAGGCCCGCACCCTGGCGCAGCACGCAGAACAGGCAGGCTATCGCCGGATCTGGGTGGCAGAGCATCACAACATGCCGGGCGTCACCACCGCAGCCACCTCCATCGTTATTGCCCACCTGGCCGCGGGCACCAGCCTCATTCGCGTCGGCGCCGGGGGCATCATGCTGCCCAACCACGCGCCTTACGTGATCGCCGAACAGTTCGGCACACTGGAAACCCTGTTTCCCGGCCGCATCGATCTCGGTCTCGGCCGCGCCCCGGGCACCGACCAGATGACCCTGCGCGCGCTGCGCCGGGACCCGGCCGCGGCGGATAACTTTCCCCAAGACGTACTCGAGCTGCAGGCATTCCTGGGCCCCAAAGGCTCGGGGCAACGGATCGAGGCCGTGCCTGGCGCCGGGACCGAAGTCCCCCTGTGGATTCTCGGCTCCAGCCTGTTCGGCGCCCAATTGGCCGCCGCGCTGGGGCTGCCCTACGGCTTTGCCTCGCACTTTGCGCCCCAGGCATTGCACCAGGCGCTCAATGTCTACCGCACCAACTTCAAGCCCTCCCCGCAGCAGGACAAGCCGTACGCACTGGTGGGAGTGAACGTGATTGCCGCCGAGACCGACGAGGAGGCGCGCTATCTGGCGACGTCGCAGCAGATGTCCTTTGCCGATCTGTTCCGCGGCGCTCGCAGCCTGATGCAGCCGCCGATCGAGGACATCGAGACCTACTGGTCACCCCAGGAAAAAGCCCAGGCCGGACAGATGCTCAGCTGCAGCGTCGTCGGCGGCCCCGAGACGGTACGCCGCGGCCTGCTCAAACTGATCGAGGACACCGCTGCAGACGAGTTGATGATCGTCTCGGATATCTTTGATCCGGCTAAGCGCCTGCGCTCCTTCGAGCTGATCGCCCAGGCCATGAGGGCGGAGCAGGTGGGTTAAGCCATTGAGAACCGCTATTAAGGGCGGGCTTTGGTGGTGCCTGGAAGCGGATGTCTCCCAAGATCCCGATAATGGGACCGGCGCTTGGTAGGCTGCCGAACCGCAGGGCACTCAGAAAAATTTGATCACGGGATCCTGTTCTCCCAGCTTCCTGCTCGCCATCAATGCATCAAATCCTTCGGCATCCAGCGGTCGACTCAGGAAATACCCTTGGCCTTCGTCGCAATGTACCGCTTTGAGCAGCTCCAACTGCTCAGCGGTTTCAATGCCTTCTGCCGTGACGGTCAAGGACAAGGCACGCCCAAGCCCGACAATCGCCTGAATGATCGATTTGTCATCTTCATTCTCGGCCAAACCGTTGACGAAGCTACGGTCTATTTTGAGGCCATCGAACGGGAATGAGCGCAGATAACCGAGCGAAGAATAGCCAGTGCCAAAATCATCCATGGTTAGCCGAACGCCCAACTCCTTGAGCGCGCGCATGACATCAAGCGCCCCTGTGGCGTCTTCGAGCATGACGCTTTCAGTCAGTTCCAACTCCAGCCGGGCCGGATCAAATCCGGTTTCGCGAAGGACATTCTGGACGCGCTTGACCACATCCCCCCGCTGGAACTCCACGGATGACAGGTTGACTGATACAAACACACCTTCCGGCCAACGCTTGGCGCTGCTGCAAGCCGTGTGAAGCACCCAATCGCTCAGCGGCGCGATCAACCCGGCTTCCTCGGCGATAGGTATGAAGGTGTCAGGTGGAATCAGTCCACGTTCGGGGTGCCGCCAGCGCACGAGCGCTTCGGCGCCCATCATCACGCCATCTGCGATGCGGATTCGCGGCTGAAAATGCAATCGCAGTTCGCCAACTTTGATGGCGTAGCGCAGATCATTTTCCAACTGGCGACGCTCGATAATTCTGACATTCATATCGCCTGCATAGAAACGCCAGGTAGCACGCCCGGCAGCCTTGGCTTCATACAATGCTATATCCGCATAACGCAGCAGTTCGGTGGCCTCCCGTGCATCCGTGGGCGCCATCGCGATCCCGATGCTGGCACTGACAAACACCTCCTGTTCGTCCATCACTACCGGCTGCTCGATGGACTTGATCAGGCGGCCGCATAGCGCTTCGACCTCGTCCTGAGAACTGACATCAGTAAGGATCAGCACGAACTCATCCCCGCCGACCCTCGCCACCAGATCCCCGTTTCGCAGGCATTCGGCGAGGCGTCCGGACACCTCGTTGAGCACTTGATCGCCGGCAGCATGACCGAGCAGGTCATTGACCGGCTTGAAGCGGTCCAGATCCAGGCAGAGCATGACCAGGGGGCTGTCCTGCGTGGGGGCAGCCTTGAGCTTGCCATCAAGGAAGGCCTGCAGGCGCGTCCTATTTGGCAGGCCAGTCAATGCGTCATGCTGCGAAAGGTAATCTATGCGTCGCCGGGCTTCGACTTCATCCGTGACATCGCTTGCCGTGCCGCGAAACCCCTTACCATCCATATCTCGGGCTGTGAGGCGGGTGATTCGAGTCTGACCTTTATGGTCTATGTAACTGCACTGGGTACTGATGCCGGGGCGATGTTTGGGCATTCTGAGCCACTGGGACAAGGTTCCGGTTTCAGTGCGCAGCAGCTCATCTATGCCAGTACCGATCCTGGCATCTCTGGAGTGGCCTGTGACCTCCTGGAATCGCTCGGACAGATAGGTGAAACGGCCCTGGGCATCAACTTCCCATATCCAATCCGAACTCGCTTCGGCAACATCGCGGAAACGCTGCTCACTGGTCGCCAGAGCCGCCTGGCTGTTTCGCAATGATGTATGGCTAAGATCAAGCGCCCGGGCTGCGAGGGTCGTGCGGCGCAACAAAACCCAGGTCATCAGCAAAACTATCAGCGCAGCCATACCTATCATCGGCAACATGACACTCAACAATCGTTTGCCAGGATTTTCCGAATCCCAGTGCAATGTGCCGGCAGAACCGTTTTCGCCTATCGGCAATATCGCTGCGGAACGTACTTCGTTAGGGGCTAGGACCCGCAGTTTCCTGATGCCATAGTCGGCGCCGATCGCTTCCAGTTCGTCGCCGTCCAATACGTTTATAAAGATGATCACCGATTCAGGGCCTTCATCTGTTTCTACTGTCGGATCGGTACCGGGCGTCAATGCGGCGGCCGCGATCACGGCTGGCATGCCATCGACGTTCATGACAGTGGTCACAGACGTTTCATACTCAGCAGCTGCACGGGCCTGATCGACAACCCCGTCGATGGGCTGCCCCAACCAGTCGGCGATCTCGACTGATTCGAGCTCACCCCTGATTACCGAGTAAACGGTTCGATCTGCGCCATCGACCACAAATACACCTTGAAAGCCGAAATCCGCGTACAGCGTCGGGCCTGCATTCTGACGAACAAATGCCCAGTCAGTGTCCACCTCCCTGTGCAGGTGTATATATGCATCGCCCCAGAAGGCGTAATCCTTTACCGTCGAACCTGCGGAGTCTTCTATCGCCTCCATGGCTTTCTTTATGTAGAAAAGGCTTTTCACTTCTTCAGCCTCCTCTAGGCGATATGACACATAGAGAAGCAAACAGGTGGCTAGTAGAAATACGCCTGCCAAGAGCAGCGAAAACCTCCGCAATGAAGCACGCATCAGGGCCACACTCGAGTGGCACCTGGCGGCAATATGGATAACGGGGGAGGCATTATTAGGCATAGGGATCCAGGTGCTGCGGCTAATTCCACTGTCAACTAGAGGGTATCGGCCGAGAGAACTTTTTCCTTAGCTATGAACTCACACTTTCTTGGGATGCCTTCGTTGTAATGCAGTGCCAAAACAACATAAAAAAAGCCCGCATCTTTGGACTGCGGGCTTTGTGGGATTGATGCTGTCAGCTGTGCCCCAGCACCCTAGCGGATCAGCTTTTCGTACAGCGTCCCGTGCTCCATCACTTTGCCTTCGCCGTCCATGACCCGCATCGCATCTGCCGAGACCTCGTCGATGACCACGACCTCGCCGTCGACGAAGCCGATTTCGATCTTCATGTCGATCAGGCCAAGGCCCTTGTCAGCCAGATCTGACTCGACGATACGGCACACCTGACGGGTGAGATCCTTGGCCTGATCGAGTTGCTGTTGACTAAGGAGACCGAGGGCAACGATGGTGTCGTCGTTGATGAGCGGATCACCGCGCTCGTCGTCCTTGATGGTAATCTCGACGAGGTAGTCGAGATTACCCGTAGTTTCACCGATGTAATTTTGGTAACGGCGCTGGAAACTTCCCCAGGGCCGGGTGCGGCAGATGAATTCGAGGCCACCCTTGCCGCTGATATCCTTGCCCAGGGGCTCGGCACGACGCACTTCCATGGTGCCCTGCGCCAGATCAACCTCCACCATGTGGGTGGGGATGTCGGCGGCATGCAGGCGCGCAAAGAAGTAGTCGGTCATCGCCAGGGACTTGCGCCCCTTGCCTTCTACCTGGCCGATCACGGTATTGGCGCCCGGGTCGATGACTCCGTCCGCACCGGTCACATCGTCCTTGAACACTAGCAGGATATTGCCATTGTCCAGGGCGTACAGGTCCTTGGTCTTGCCGGAATAGATCTTTTCGCTGTTATTCATCGGTTTACTCCCACTCGATAGTGGCCGGCGGTTTGCTGGAAATGTCGTAGGTGACCCGTGACACACCGCTGATTTCATTGATGATCCGGTTCGACACCGTTTCCAGGAACTCATAGGGCAGGTGCGCCCAACGAGCGGTCATGAAGTCGATGGTTTCCACTGCCCGCAGGGCGATGACCCATTCGTAGCGGCGAGCGTCACCCACCACACCAACCGACTTGACCGGCAGGAAGACGGCAAACGCCTGGCTGGTCTTGTGGTACAGGTCGGCCTTGCGCAGTTCTTCGATGAAGATATGGTCGGCGCGGCGCAGGATATCGGCGTACTCCTTGCGCACTTCGGCGAGGATCCGCACGCCCAGGCCCGGGCCGGGGAACGGGTGGCGGTAGACCATGTCGTAAGGCAAGCCCAGCTCCAGGCCGATCTTGCGCACTTCGTCCTTGAACAGCTCGCGCAGCGGCTCGACCAATTCAAAGGCCATGTCCTCGGGCAGGCCGCCGACGTTGTGGTGCGACTTGATCACGTGGGCCTTGCCAGTCTTGGCACCAGCGGATTCGATCACGTCGGGGTAGATGGTGCCCTGGGCCAGGAACTTGACGTCCTGCAGCTTGGTGGCCTCTTCATCGAAGACCTCGATGAAGGTGCGGCCGATGACCTTGCGCTTGGCTTCGGGGTCGGTAACCCCCAGCAGACGGGAGAGGAATTTCTCCTCGGCGTTGGCGCGGATTACCTTCACCCCCATGTTCTCGGCGAACATGGCCATTACCTGCTCGCCTTCGTGCAGGCGCAACAGGCCGTTGTCGACGAATACGCAGGTCAGCTGGTCACCGATGGCCCGATGCAGCAGCGCGGCAACCACTGACGAGTCGACCCCGCCGGACAGGCCGAGCAGGACCTTGGCATCACCCACCTGGGCGCGGACATTGGCGATGGCGTCCTCGACGATATTGGCCGGGGTCCACAAAGCTTCACAGCCGCACAAATCGAGAATGAAACGGGACAGGATGCGCAGCCCCTGCTTGGTGTGGGTCACTTCCGGGTGGAACTGCACGCCGTAGAACTGGCGGGCATCGTCGCCCATGGCGGCGATGGCGCAGCTCGGGGTGCTGGCGAGCACCTGGAAGCCTTCAGGCAGGTCGACGACCTTGTCGCCATGGCTCATCCATACGTCCAGGCTGAGCACGCCGTGGTCCGAGACCGCGTCTTCGATGCCATCGAGGAAGCGGCTCTTGCCGACCAGGTCAACCCGCGCATAACCGAATTCACGCTCTTCGGAACCCTGCACGGCCCCACCCAGCTGGGCCGCCATGGTCTGCATGCCGTAGCAGATGCCGAGTACCGGCACGCCCAACTCGAAGACCACCTGCGGCGCCCGCGGGCTGCCGGCTTCCGGCACCGACTCCGGGCCACCGGCGAGCACCACACCCTTGGGGGCGAAGGCGCGGATGGCCGCTTCGTCCATATCCCAGGCATGGATTTCACAGTAGACGCCGATTTCACGTACCCGCCGTGCAATCAGCTGGGTGTACTGGGAGCCGAAATCCAGGATCAGGATGCGGTGAGCATGAATGTCGTGGTGGGACATGGTGTCTTCTCGATAATGGTCTGAACTGCGAGTTGCCCGCGGCACTGGAGCGCATGCCGCGGGTAGCTTGTGGCTGACGGCTGTGCCGGGTCAGCTGACCCGGTAGTTCGGCGCCTCTTTGGTAATTTGTACATCGTGCACGTGGGATTCGCTCATGCCGGCACCGGTAATGCGCACGAACTCCGGCTTGACGCGCATCTCGTCAATGCTGGCGCAACCGGTGTAACCCATGGAGGCGCGCAGGCCGCCCATCAACTGATGCAGGATCGCCGCCAGCGGACCTTTGTACGGCACGCGCCCTTCGATGCCTTCGGGCACCAGCTTCTCGGCGCCGGCACCGGCGTCCTGGAAGTAACGGTCAGCCGAACCACCACCGGAATTGGCCATCGCGCCCAGCGAGCCCATGCCACGGTAGGCCTTGTAGGAACGGCCCTGGAAGAGTTCGATTTCACCCGGTGCCTCTTCGGTACCGGCGAACATGGACCCCATCATCACCACCGAAGCGCCGGCGGCGATCGCCTTGGCCAGATCGCCGGAGAAGCGGATACCGCCGTCGGCAATCAGCGGCACGCCGGTGTCCTTGAGGGCAGCGGCCACGTCGGCGATGGCCGACACCTGGGGCACGCCCACCCCGGCAACGATACGGGTGGTGCAGATGGAGCCCGGGCCAATGCCCACCTTGACCGCATCGGCGCCGGCCGCGACCAGTGCCAGCGCGGCGGCGCCAGTGGCGATGTTGCCACCAACCACCTGGATCTCGGGGAAGGTCTGCTTGACCCAGCGAACGCGCTCGATCACGCCCTTGGAGTGACCATGGGCGGTGTCGACAATGATCACGTCGACGCCGGCCTTGACCAGTGCAGTCACACGTTCAGGGGTCTCGGCACCGGTACCCACGGCCGCGCCGACCCGCAGGCGACCCTGCTCGTCCTTGCTGGCCAGCGGGTAGGCCTTGGCCTTCTCGATGTCATTGACGGTCATCATGCCCTTGAGGCGGAAAGCGTCATCGACAACCAGTACTCGCTCGATGCGATGCTTGTGCAGCAACTTGCGCACTTCACTGGTGGACGAGCCTTCCTTGACGGTGACCAGACGCTCTTTCGGCGTCATCACTTCGCGCACCTTGGCATCCAGGCGCGTTTCGAAGCGGATATCCCGGGAGGTGACGATACCGACCAGGTCGTCGTTGTACAGCACCGGTACACCGGAAATATTGTTCTGGTGAGTCAGCTCGAACAGTTCGGCCACGGTCGCGTCAGCCCCAATGGTGATCGGGTCCTTGACAACGCCAGCCTCGAACTTCTTGACCTTGCGAACCTCGTTGGCCTGCTGCTCGATGGTCATGTTCTTGTGGATGATGCCGATGCCGCCTTCCTGGGCCATGGCAATCGCCAGGCGGGCTTCGGTCACGGTGTCCATGGCCGCTGACATCAGCGGAATGCTCAGCTCAATCCCGCGGGTCAGGTGCGTTTTGAGAGAGACGTCCTTCGGCAGCACTTCGGAATAACCGGGCACCAACAGGACATCATCGAAAGTAAGGGCTTCTTGGCGAATACGCAGCATAGCAGGGGCTCCCGAGCGGGAAAATGGAAGCGCGCCATTATACCCATGCAGCCAGCGGTACTCAATTGGAATCATCACAAAGAGGTAAACCGCCAGCGCCTGCTGGTAAGATGCGCACATGAACAATGATGACGCTATTTTCCGCCGGTTGGGCACAGAACGCGAAGTGCTCACCATCAGCCAGCTCAATGCCAGGGCCCGCAGCCTGCTGGAAGAGGTCTTCCCACGGGTCTGGGTTGAGGGCGAATTGTCCAACCTGGCCCGGCCGTCTTCGGGGCATCTGTATTTCACCCTCAAGGACAGCGGCGCCCAGGTGCGCTGCGCACTTTTCCGACAGAATGCCGCCCGGATCCGCATGGATCTGCGCGACGGCCTGTTGGTGCAGGCGCGGGGCCGAGTGAGCCTGTATGAAGGGCGTGGCGATTACCAGATGATCATCGACAGCCTGGAGCCCGCTGGCGATGGCGCCTTGCGCCAGGCGTTCGAGGCGCTCAAGGCCAAGCTGCAGGCGGAAGGCCTGTTTGCCGCGGAGCGCAAGCGGCCGCTACCGACGCATCCATCCCGCATCGGTGTGATCACCTCTCCCAGCGGCGCGGCGGTGCGCGACATCATCAACGTGTTCGGGCGGCGCGCGCCCTTTATCGAGCTGATCATCAGCCCCACCGCCGTGCAGGGTCGGGACGCCGCCCCGCAGATCGTCCGCGCGCTGGAACGGGCCGACCGCGCCGGCTTCGATGCGCTCATCCTCGCCCGCGGCGGTGGCTCGCTGGAGGATCTGTGGCCATTCAACGAGGAAATGGTCGCCCGCGCCGTGGCCGCCTGCCGCACCCCTATCATCAGCGCGGTGGGCCATGAAACCGACGTTTCGATCAGTGACTTCGTCGCCGACCTGCGGGCCCCGACCCCGTCGGCGGCCGCTGAACTGCTGAGCCCGGACACCCAGGCCATGATGGTCCAGCTGCAGCGCAGCCACCGGCAGTTGCAGCAGTGCATGAAGGTCCGCCTGGCCCGCGACAGCCTGCGGCTGGATAACCTGCGCAAGCGGCTCCGCCACCCCGGCGAGCGCCTGGCGCAGCAGGCCCAGCGATTGGATGAACTGGAAATGCGCATGCAGCGCGCCCTGCATCATCGCCTGCAACACCGGCGTCAGCGCCTGGAGCACCTGCAAGGCCGCTTGCAGCATCAGCACCCCGGGCGCCGGCTGGCCCTGCTGGGCGAGCGTCTCGAACAGCTGCGCCAGCGCCTGCCGCGCGTCATGCAGCAACGACTGGAGCAGCGCCGCCAGCAGTTGGGGAACGCCGTGCAGACCCTGCAACTGGTCAGCCCGCTGGCGACACTGGGCCGCGGATACAGCATTCTGTTGGACGGCCAGGGCCGGGCGGTGCGCAGCCGCAGCGACACCCGCCCCGGCCAGAAACTCCAGGCCCGGCTGCATGATGGGCAGCTCACCCTGCGGGTCGAGAATGACCAGCCGCATACGCTGCCGCTGCTGGACTGACCATCCAACATCTGTCATCGGTCTTTGCTAGGATGTGCCCGCGCCGCTGACCGGCGCCAACCCACTCGATACTCGGAACTGCCATGCAATCCCAATACAACGATCTCATCCTGTGGCTGGAAGAATACCCCCAGCTCTATAGCCTGCTCGCCCTCTCGGCCCTGATCATCGGCGCCTGGATCGCCAACTGGATCGTCAAGCGCATCCTCATTCGCGGCCTGATGCACCTGCTGCGTTCCACACCGGTCGGCACCGACCGTGCGCTGCATGACTCCCATGTCATTTCCCGGCTGGCCAATATCGTTCCGGCGCTGATCCTCTCCATCGGCATAGGCCTGATCCCCGGTCTGTCGGAGACCCTGGTCACCATCGTCCGCAACGTCTGTGGCGCCTTCATCATCCTCACGATCGCCATCGCCATCGCCAATGCGCTGACCCTGGTCAACACGCTGTATGAGCGACGCCCCAAGGCCCGGATGAAGCCGATCAAGGGCTACATCCAGGTCATCAATATCGTCATCTATTCGATAGCGACCATCCTGATCATTGCCACCCTGATCGACCGTTCGCCACTGATCCTGCTCTCCGGTCTCGGGGCCATGGCAGCGGTGCTGATGTTGATCTTCCAGGACACTTTGCTGTCGCTGGTGGCCAGTGTGCAGATCAGCTCCAACGACATCGTCCGGGTGGGCGATTGGGTGGAAATGCCGGCCCTGAGCGCCGACGGTGATGTCATCGATATCTCCCTGCATACCGTCAAGGTGCAGAACTGGGACAAGACCATCACCACCATTCCCACCAAGCGCCTGATCAGCGACCCGTTCAAGAACTGGCGCGGCATGCAGGAGTCCGGTGGCCGGCGGATCAAGCGCAGCATCATGCTCGACCAGCAGAGCGTGCATTTTTTGGACGCAGACGAATGCCGCCACCTGCACCGGTTCCGCCTGCTCAGTGATTACCTCAAGGAAAAGCAGGCCGATATCGACGACTGGAACCGCCAGCTTGAAGAGCAAGGCCAGGAGCCGGTCAACACGCGGCGGATCACCAATGTCGGCACCTTCCGCGCCTACGTGGATCGTTACCTGCGCAGCCATCCGGGCATTCACCAGAACATGACCCTGATGGTGCGCCAGCTGGCGCCCACCGCCGATGGCTTGCCGATGGAGTTGTATTGCTTCACCAACACCGTGGCTTGGGCGGATTACGAGGGTATCCAGGCGGATATCTTCGATCACCTGATGGCCATCCTGCCGGAATTTGGCTTGAGCGTTTTCCAGCATCCGAGCGGCAGTGACCTGCGCCAGATGAGTCTGCCCCGGCAGGCCGCCGCCCAGCCAGGCACGACCTCGCTGGGTTGATCTTTTTCCGGCGCGCCGCTCGGGCGCGCCGGAATCTGTCGCCGGAAACGGAAAAACCCGCCTCTCACGCACGAAAACACCCCAAAACACGAACAGCGCGGCGATAAATTGCTTTCTCATCCCGGTTATTGCCATCAAAGCCGCATAGTCGTAAAGTTTTCAGCATGAAAACACCACAGACACTCTTCACCCTCCGGCAGCATGCCTGCCTCTGCCTGGTCAGCCGCCGACTGCGTCACTGACGCCCTTGGCTCTACCCGACCGTTGGCCGCCCAGGCCGTTTCGCACACAGAACAGGATTTTCGCCATGACCATGCTCGCTGACCCATCCAGTAAATATCGTCCGTTCACCCCCATCGCCCTGCCCGACCGCACCTGGCCGGACAAGGTTATCCAACAGGCGCCGATCTGGCTGTCTACCGACCTGCGCGACGGTAACCAGTCGCTGATCGAGCCGATGGATGCGGAAAAGAAGATGCGCTTTTTCAAGTGCCTGGTGGCGGTGGGCGTCAAGGAAATCGAGGTCGGCTTCCCCTCCGCTTCGCAGACGGATTTCGACTTCGTGCGTGAGTTGATCGAGGGCGGGCATATTCCCGATGACGTGACCATCCAGGTGCTGACCCAGGCCCGCGATGACCTGATCGAACGTACCTTCGAGTCGGTCAAAGGTGCCAAGCAGGCCATAGTGCATTACTACAACGCCTGCGCGCCGGCCTTCCGCAAGATCGTCTTCCATCAGGACCAGGCCGGCGTGAAGGCGATCGCCGTTGCCGCGGGCAAGACCATTCGCCGTCTGGCTGAAGCCGCACCGGAAACCCAGTGGCGCTTCGAGTACTCCCCCGAGGTGTTCAGTTCCACCGAAACCGAGTTTGCGGTTGAGGTCTGCAACGCCGTGATTGGCGTGTTCGAGCCGACCCCGCAGAACAAGCTGATCCTCAACCTGCCGGCGACCATCGAGTGCGCTACGCCGAACAACTACGCCGACCAGATCGAGTGGTTCGGCCGGCATATCGATCGCCGGGACAGCGTACTGATCAGCGTGCACACCCACAACGACCGGGGCACCGGTGTCGCAGCGTCCGAACTGGCGGTCATGGCCGGCGCCGACCGCGTCGAGGGCTGCCTGTTCGGCAACGGCGAGCGTACCGGCAACGTCTGCCTGGTAACCTTGGCACTGAACCTGTACACCCAGGGTGTGGACCCCAAGCTCGACTTCTCCGACATCGACGCCGTGCGCAAAGTGGTCGAGGAGTGCAACCAGCTCCCGGTTCATCCCCGCCATCCGTATGTCGGCGACCTGGTGCATACCGCCTTCTCCGGCTCGCATCAGGATGCGATCCGCAAGGGCTTTGCCCAGCAGGATCCGAATGGCATCTGGGAAGTCCCCTACCTGCCTATCGATCCGGCGGACATCGGCCGCAGCTATGAGGCGGTCATCCGGGTCAACAGCCAGTCCGGCAAGGGCGGCATCACCTATCTGCTGGAACAGGAATACGGCATCAGTCTGCCGCGCCGCCTGCAGATCGAGTTCAGCCAGGTGGTCCAGGCCGAAACCGATCGCCTGGGCCTGGAGATGACGGCCGCGCAGATCCACGGGTTATTGGAGCGCGAGTATCTGCAAGCCACCAGTCCCTACGCTCTGGTTCGCCACCGCCTGCAGGAGGAAAATGGCACCAGCGCAGTGGATGTGGAAGTCCTCGACGCCGGCACTACCCAGCACTGGCGCGGCGTGGGCAAGGGCCCGCTGGAAGCACTGGTCGCCGGCTTGCCGGAGACCCTGGAGATCATGGATTACCACGAGCACGCAATCGGCTCGGGGAGCGATGCCAAGGCGGTCGCCTATATCGAGATCCGTCTGGCCAATGGCCGCCCGCTGCATGGCATTGGCATTGACGCAAACCTCACCGCGGCCAGTTTCCGCGCCCTGTTCAGCGCGTTGAACCGGGCCAAGCGCCACGCTCAGGCCCAGGCGGCCTGAACGTCCATACCGCTGCGCCGCCCAGGCAGGCCGGAGCCCGTTCCGGTCTGCCTGGGCAGTCGTGGGCTCGCTGACTCACCCCCGATGCTTGTTTTCCAGGCGGCTGCGCCACTAGAATCGCTCCATGTCCATTCAACATGCGCTGCTGACCTCGCTGCTGGAAAAACCTTCCTCCGGCTATGAGCTGGCCAACCGGTTCGATCACTCGATCGGCTACTTCTGGCGAGCAACTCACCAACAGATCTACCGCGAACTGGGCCGCATGACCGACGCCGGCTGGCTGCTGGTCGAGCATGAGCCGGCCGGTACCGGACGCCGCAAGAAAACCTACCATGTGCTTGACGCTGGCCGCGAAGAGCTGGCCCGCTGGGTGGTCGAACCCGGCACTGGCAGCGCTGACCAGGCCTTGTTGATCAAGTTGCGGGCCGAAGCGGTCTTAGGACCCTTGGGGGTGGCTAGCGAGCTGCGGCGGCTGATTGAGCAGCATCGCCAGCGCCTGCAGATGTACCGCGATATCGAGCGGCGCGACTTCTCCGATCCAGCCATGGGCCAGGCGCAGAAACTGCAGCATGCCGTGCTGCGCATGGGCATCAGGACCGAAGAAAACTGGCTGACCTGGGCCGAGGAGACCCTGCCGCTGGTGGAATGACCAGGACGGCCAACCTCCGCCCGACCAATGTGCGCCGTTGCCAGGCTGGTCGGGACGGAGTCCAGATAGGCGCAATGCGCCGGGATTACAGGGCCGCCAGACGCTCTCGCGCAGCCTGATATTCCCGCTGCAAGCGCTGGATCAACGCCGCGGCAGGCACCACCTGCTTCACCGCACCGACGCCCTGCCCGGCCCCCCAGATATCCCGCCAGGCTTTGGCCTTGGTACTGCCACCGGAGCCGAAATTCATCTTCGAGGGGTCCGATTCGGGCAGGTCGGCCGGGTCCAGCCCGCTGTTGATGATGCTCTGCTTCAGGTAGTTGCCATGCACGCCGGTAAACAGGTTGGAATAGACAATATCCGACGCGGTACTGCCGACGATCATGTCCTTGTAGGCCTGCTGGGCGTTGGCTTCCTCCGTGGCGATAAACGCCGAGCCGATGTAGGCCAGGTCCGCGCCCGCTGCCTGGGCCGCGAGAATGGTGTTGCCATTGGAAATGGCCCCGGACAGCAGCAGCGGCCCGTCGAACCATTCCCGGATCTCATGGATCAGCGCAAAGGGCGACAGCGTGCCGGCATGGCCGCCAGCGCCGGCGGCCACGGCGATCAGCCCATCGGCGCCCTTCTCGATCGCTTTTTTCGCGTAGAAGTTGTTGATCACGTCATGCAACACGATGCCGCCGTAGGAATGCACGGCGTTGTTGACGTCCTCCCGCGCGCCCAGCGAGGTGATGACTATCGGCACCTTGTACTTCACACAGAGCGCCAGATCCTGCTCCAGGCGGTCGTTGGACTTGTGCACGATCTGGTTGACCGCAAAGGGCGCAGCCGGCCGGTCCGGATGTTGGGCGTTGTATTCATCCAGCTCGCTGGTGATGCGCTGCAGCCATTGCTCGAATATCTCCACCGGCCGCGCATTGAGCGAAGGGAAGGATCCCACCACGCCGGCCTTGCACTGGGCGATGACCAGATCGGGATTGGAGATGATAAACAGCGGCGAGCCGACAACCGGGATGGACAGCCGGCCCTTGAGCAGATCAGGTAGAGACATTGTCACTCCACAGGAAAACGGGGTTGATATGAACGGGTCAGGCGCCCGCTTGACCTTTCAGCACGGCCGCATGGGGCGCCATCCGCTTGCCCATCTCCTCGGCCAGCGCCTGCAGGCCGCTGAGCGGTCGCACCATAACTTCGAATTCGAGAATCCGGCCCGCCTCGTCAAAGCGCAGCATGTCGATCCCCTTGAGCTGCTTGCCATTGACGTGGGCACTGAACTCCAGCACAGCGCTGCTGCCGTCATCGCTGACGAAGCTGCGATGGTAGGTAAAGTTCTCAAAGACCTGATTGACGTTTTTCAGCACCAACTTGATGGCTGCCTTGCCCGGGTAGGGTTGGTGCGCGACCGGTGAGCGGAACACGATCTCCTCGGCCAGCCAGGGATCGAGCTCCTCCATGGCGTTGCGCTCGAGAATGTGATGCCAGGCCTCGAGGGTGCGCTGGGCTGCCGACGATAAAAGTGTCTGTTGCATGGCTGCTTCCTTTTCACGACGTCGATCTCGACAGCCCCGGCCGCCGCCAGTCATGGGCGGAGCGGGTGCTGCATCAGGCGTCTAAATTAGCAATCCGGGCCTGGTTGTGCAACTGGTTGCATATAGGGCGTGGTGTCGGCATTGGGACAACAGAAAAGCTGGGCGCAGCAATGCGCACCCGAGAAGGAAGATAGGCGATGGGCAGGCAATGGGGAGTTACATCGAGGAAGAGAACCCCACGCAGCCGCGTGGGGTTCCTGGGGTAAAGCAGACTGTCAGCGCTTGTCCTTGCGCTTTTTCTCGGCCTTCTTGTGATGGCTCATCAGGCGACGCTTCTTGTTCACCTGACGCTCGGACAGCTTGTTCTTCTTCTCCGCAAAGGGGTTGTCGCCGCCCTTGTACTCGATACGGATCGGCGTGCCGGACAATTTGAGCACCTTGCGAAAGATGTTTTCCAGGTAGCGGGTGTAGGAGCGCGGCACCGCGTCCACCTGGTTACCGTGGATGACGATGATCGGCGGGTTGGAGCCACCCAGGTGGGCATACCGCAGCTTGATGCGGCGGCCATTGACCAGCGGCGGCTGATGCTCGGCCACGGCAGCTTCAAGAATCTCGGTCATGCGCTTGGTCGGGATTTTGGTCATGGCGCTTTCATAGGCCTGATCCACCGACTTGTAGAGTAGCCCTACCCCGCTACCATGCAGCGCGGAAATGAAGTGCTGATCGGCAAACTGGGTGAAGATCAGCCGGCGCTCCAACTCCTTCTTGACGTATTCCTTCTCGCCCTGCTCCATGCCATCCCATTTGTTGATGGCAACCACCAGGGCGCGGCCGGATTCCAGCACGAAGCCCAGCAGGTGCAGATCCTGCTCGACGATGCCGTCCCGGGCGTCGACCACGAAGATCACCACGTTGGCATCCTGGATCGCCTGCAGGGTCTTGATCACCGAGAACTTCTCGATGGCCTCGAATACCTTGCCGCGGCGGCGCACACCGGCAGTGTCGATCAGGGTGTAGGGCTTGCCATGGCGTTCGTAGGGGATATAAATGCTGTCCCGGGTGGTGCCGGCCTGGTCGAAGACCACCACCCGATCCTCACCCAGCATGCGGTTGACCAGGGTGGACTTGCCGACGTTGGGCCGGCCAATGATCGCGATCTTGGTGCCGATCGGGGTGACCGGCAGGCGTTCGATGGGATTGCCTTCTTCATCAAGCTCTACGGTCTGGATGTCGCCCTTGACCAGCACCGCTTCGAGCATCGGATTGATATTGCGCCCGTGCGCTGCGGCGATACCGATCGGCGCGCCCAGGCCCAACGCCGCAAACTCACCGACAATGGAGTCCGGATCAGCTCCGTCGATCTTGTTGGCAATCAGGAAGGTGTGCTTGTCGCGCTTGCGCAGATGCTCGGCGATCATCTCGTCGCCGGCGGTGCGGCCGGCCCGGGCATCGACCAAAAACAGCACCGCGTCCGCTTCTTCGATGGCCTGCAGCGACTGCCCAGCCATCAGCGTATCGATGCCGTTCTCGTCGCCAGTCAGGCCGCCGGTGTCCACGACAATGAAGGGCTGACCCTGCCAGACGGCTTCGCCATACTGGCGATCACGGGTCAACCCGGCCACGTCGGCGACTATGGCGTCACGACTTTTGGTCAGACGGTTGAACAACGTGGATTTGCCGACATTCGGCCGGCCCACCAGGGCAATGACAGGAACCATGATTACTCCGCGCACCTTTTGGCGCCAAACAAAAACAAAAAGGCCGCTGCTCCTTCAGTGGGCAGCGGCCGGAAAGTATAACCTGTTTCGACTTCAGCGCAGCTGGTAAGCCGCCAGATCACCGCTGTTGCCATACACATAGAGGGTATCGCCCTGCACAATCGGCGTTACCCGGACACCCTTGCTGTCTACGCGCACCCGGCCGACCAACCGTCCGTCGGTCTGCGCCAGCAGATGCAGGTAGCCTTCGAAGTCCGCCACGGCGACGTAGCTGCTGAAGGCGGCCGGCCCGGTGAGCTGGCGCCGCTGCAGGCTGTCGTTGGTCCACAGCGGCGAGGCGCGATTCTGGTCGTAGGCTTCAACGACACCGCCGGCTTCGGTCAGGTAGACGCTACCGAAACCCACCGCGGCACCCGCATGGCTGGATGCCGGACGCTGCCAGCGAATGGAGCCGGTTTCAGCGTCCATGGCCACCAGGTTGCCCTGATAGGTCGCGGCGTAGAGCACCTGATCATCCAGTGTCAGCCGACCGTCAATGTCGACCATACGCTCAAGCTCCGAGCGGCCGACCGGTTGGGCGATCCGCTGCTCCCAGAGGGGAATGCCGTTCTGTGCGTCCAGGGCGACCACGCGGCCGCTGGCCAGGCCGGCATACACGCGGTGCAGCGAGACGATCGGGGTGCTGTGACCACGCACGGTCAGTACCGGCAGGCTGGACTCATACAGCCAGCGCTGCTCACCGGTACCGATATCCAGCGCAACCAGTTTGTCGTCCTGGGTCTGCACCACCACCACGTCACCATTGGTCTGCGGCGGCGCCAGCACTTCGCTGGACACCTGGGCGCGCCAGAGCTCGCTGCCATCGGCCTCGTCGAGGACGATGACCAGGCCGCTGAGCGTGCCCAGCATGACCCGGCCACCACCGGCACCCACGGCGCCCGACAGCGGCTCCTTCAGCTTGACCTGCCAGTTGACCGCGCCGGTGTCCCGGTCCAGGGCAACGACCCGGCCCTTGGCATCGGCGGCGTACAGGGTCAGACCATCAAGCGTCGGCTGGAGCTTGTTGAACAGCTCGCCCTGGCCCACGCCAATGTTACGTTTCCAGCTGCGCTCCAGTTGGACCTCAGCATCGAATTTTTCCAGTTCTGCCGGGGGCAGCTCCTTCTTGCCGGAACTACCACAGCCGACCAGCAGCAGGGCAGCGAGCCCGGCAGCCAGAGTTCGGGACATCAGCTTCAAGAGGCTTCCTCCGCCAGGTCATCCAGTTTCAGCTGCAATTGCGGCCGGGTACGTGGGTCGGTAGTGGCTTGCAACGCGGCCTGATAGGCCTGGCGTGCATCAGCTACCCGGTCCAGGCGCAACAGCAGGTCGCCACGCACTTCTTCGCGGCTGGCCAGCAGCTCGCCGGTTACCGGCTCATTGAACAGCTCGAGTGCTTCCTCGGCGCGCTCCAGCTGACCCAGCACGCGGGCCAGGCGCTGACGCGCAATTTCCTGCAGGGCCGGATCATCGCCATCATCGGCAACGTCGCGCAGCAGCGCTTCAGCCGCGACAAAGTCTTCCGCTTCCACCGCCAGGCGGGCCTGCATCAGGGCCGCATAGCTGGCGTAGCGCGTGCCGGGGTAATCCTTGCGCAGGGTTTCTGCCAGCTCGGCGGCGCGGGTGCGGCCGGCCTCGCTGTCCTCTTCCAGCACGCTTTCGAGCATGCTCTGGTAGACCGCCGAGGCATTGCTGGCCTTGTTCTCCTGGTAGTTGGTCCAGCCGTTCCAGCCGAATACCCCGGCCAACGCCAGGACCACACCGGTCAGTACGGGCACACCGTGGCGGTGCCAGACTTCCTTGATCCGTTCTACCTGTTCTTCTTCTGTCTGGTAACTCACCCTGCTCTCCTATACCGCATCCGATTGATTCGCCGTTACTGCAAAACCCTGCGCAGTTGCTCCGGCACCGCATCCCAGGCCAGCGTCAACTGCTCGCCGTCCCCGCGCAGGGGCTTGAAGCCGACCTGGCCCGCTGCCGCTTCCGCGTCACCGAGGATCAGCGCATACAGCGCGCCGGACTTGTCGGCCTTCTTGAACTGACTCTTGAAACTGCCGCCGCCACAATGCACTACCAGACGTATGCCGGGCAAGGCGTCGCGCAGCTGTTCGGCCAGACGAATGGCCGGCTGCTGCGTCTCGGCACCCAGGGTGACGAGATAGACATCAATCTGCCGGGACAGTTCGGCGGGCACCTTGCCCAGGGTCTCGATCAACAGCAGCAGCCGCTCGACACCCATGGCGAAGCCGACCGCCGGTGCCGGCTTGCCGCCAAGCTGCTCGACCAGACCGTCATAACGGCCGCCGGCACAGACGGTGCCCTGGGCGCCCAGACGATCGGTCACCCATTCGAACACCGTCAATCCGTAATAGTCCAGCCCGCGGACCAACCGCGGGTTGACGACGTAAGGGATGCCGGCCGCATCCAGCAAGGCACGCAGGCCCGCAAAATGGTCACGCGCCTCGTCATTCAGATAGTCGGCCAGCTTGGGGGCATCGGCCAGCAGCGCCTGGGTGTCAGGATTCTTGCTGTCCAGAACCCGCAGCGGATTGCTCTCGAGCCGGCGCTGGCTGTCCTCATCGAGCTGGTCGAAGCGTTCGCGCAGATAGGCCACCAGGTCGTCCCGGTAACGGGCCCGATCGGCACTGGAGCCCAGGCTGTTGAGTTCAAGAGTAACCGCCTCGTCCAGCCCGAGCATGCGCCACAGCCGCCAGCTGAGGATGATCAGCTCGGCATCGATGTCCGGGCCGCCCAGGTTGAAGGTTTCCACGCCTACCTGGTGGAACTGGCGGTAACGCCCTTTCTGCGGCCGTTCATGGCGGAACATCGGTCCGGTGTACCAGACCTTGTGGCTGACGCCGCCGCCCAGCAGGCCATGCTCGAGCATCGCCCGGACACAGCCGGCGGTGCCTTCGGGGCGCAGGGTCAGGGAGTCACCATTACGGTCGGCAAAGGTATACATTTCCTTCTCGACGATGTCGGTGACTTCACCGATGGAGCGCTTGAACAGTTCAGTCGGCTCGACGATGGGCAGTCGGATCTGCTGATAACCGTAGCCGGCCAGAACCTTGGCTACGGTGCTTTCAAGATATTGCCACAGGGCGCTGTCGGCGGGCAGGATGTCGTTCATGCCGCGCACGGCTTGCAGGTTCTTCAAAATCGTTTTCCTTGTCAGCGGCTCAGCCGCGGGCGATGGTGTTGTCGTCCAATGCCTGCTTGGCGGCCACCTTGTCGCGAATCAGTTTTTCCAGGCGGTCCACCATGTCATCGTTGGTCACCTTCTGGCTCGGCGCCCCGTCGACATAGACCAGGTTGTTCGGCGAGCCACCGGCCAGGCCGATGTCAGCTTCCTTGGCTTCGCCCGGACCATTGACCACGCAGCCGATGACGGCCACGTCCAGCGGCACCACCACATCGTCCAGGCGCGCTTCCAGCTCGTTCATGGTCTTGACCACATCGAAATTCTGCCGCGAGCAGCTCGGGCAGGCAATGAAGTTGATGCCACGGGAGCGCAGACGCAGGGACTTGAGAATATCGAAACCGACCTTGATCTCCTGGACCGGGTCGGCTGCCAGCGAAATGCGAATGGTATCGCCGATGCCTTCGGCCAGCAGCATGCCCAGGCCGACCGCGGACTTCACGGTGCCCGAACGCAGGCCGCCGGCCTCGGTGATACCCAGGTGCAGCGGCTGGTCGATCTGGGCAGCGAGCAGACGATAGGCACCAACGGCCATGAATACGTCGGAGGCCTTGACGCTGACCTTGAAGTCCTGGAAGTCCAGCTTGTCGAAATGATCGACATGGCGCAGCGCCGACTCCAGCAGGGCTTCGGGGGTTGGCTCGCCGTACTTCTTCTGCAGGTCCTTTTCCAGCGAACCCGCGTTGACGCCGATGCGGATCGGGATGCCGTGGTGACGCGCCGCGTCGACCACCGCGCGGATGCGATCCTCGCGGCCGATATTGCCGGGGTTGATGCGCAGGCAATCAACGCCCAGCTCAGCCACCCGCAGCGCGATCTTGTAATCGAAATGGATGTCCGCCACCAGCGGCATGTTGACCTGCTTGCGGATTTCGCCGAAGGCCTCGGCGGCCTCCATGCTGGGTACCGATACGCGGACGATGTCGGCACCAACGGCTTCCAGTTGGCGGATCTGCGCCACCGTGGCCGCAACGTCGCAGGTCTCGGTGTTGGTCATGCTCTGCACCGAAATGGGTGCATCGCCGCCAACCAGTACCGAGCCCACGCGAATCTGGCGGGACTTTCTGCGTACGACCGGGGATTGCTGATGCATTGCGTTACCTCTTACTGGCCCAGTCGAAGCCGGGCGACGCCGGAACTGGCGTTGGCCCGGAGTTCGACTGGTTGCCCGTTGTATTCAATCGTCGCCACGGCATTGGCGGCGCCTATCACCAGATCCAGCGGGCCCTGGCGGTCGATATTCAGTGTCTCGCCCTGCTGCATCTGGCGACTGTGCAACACCCGTCCCCCGGTGGTGCTGACCTGCACCCAGCAATTGTCGGAGAAGGTCATTACCAACCCGCCCTGGCTCGCGGCTGCAGGAGCTGGGGCAGCGGCAGGGTCTGCAGCGGGTGCGCTCACCGGGGCCGCCGCCGACGGCGCAGGCGTCTCCGCCGCTGGGCTGGGCTGCACCTGCGCTGGCTCCCCGGCCGCTGCCGGTTCGACAGGCTGGCGCGGTGGCGCCCTCTGCCGGCTCGCTCAGCGCTTCATCCGCCACGGCCGCGTCCGCGTTCGGCTCATCGCCAAAGGAGGAAGTGAAGCTGTCGGGGGGCAACATCGAGTCGACCTGGACCTCGTCCAGGGTGCCCGGCTCGGCCCCCCGGCTGGGCGTCTCGCGGCTGTCATTCCACCACCACAGCCCGAGGGAGACCATGATCAGGATAATCAGCAGCGTGCTGACGGTCATGACCACGCGCGCGCCACGCTTGGGTTTGACGTCTACCTTGTCGATGGTGTGCACGCTGCTCTCGCGGCTGTTGATACCCACGTAGCGGTCGTACTGCTCGACGAACCTTGCCGGGTCAAGTTTGAGCAACCGGGCGTAGGCGCGTACGTAACCGCGGGCGAAGGTATCGCCCGGCAGCCGCTCGAAGCGGCCGGCCTCCAGGTAGCCCAGCGTGGCCCGGGTCAGACGCAGGTGGGTTGCCACCTCGTCCGCGGTAAAGCCGACACGCTCCCGCTCGGCGCGCAGCACCTCGCCGGGGTTGACTCGTCCGGCCTGTTCAGCGCCGGTTGTTGTTCCCACTTCATCCGCCATCAGGACTGCTCCGACTCAAGCAGGGCGCGGGCTTCCGGGCTGGCCGGATACAGCCGGCGCAGCTGCAGTGCATAACTGGCGGCGCGATTGTGATCATTGAAGCGCCGCGCCAGTTGAACCCCCAACCACAGGCTCGGCGCGTTCTGCGCCGACATCTGGCTGAAGCTCAGGTAGTAGTTCCATGCCGGCACGTAGTTCTGCTCGGCAAACTCGATACGGGCCAACTCCAGCAGTGCCAGCGGTTGGCGACTGTTCAGCCGCAGCGCGCGCTCGAAGCTCGCCTTGGCTTCCTCGGTCTGGCCGAGTTGCTTGTAGGTCAGCCCGAGGTTCTCGAATACCCGGGAGCGCTCGACGTAGAGGGTATCGGTGACGGCCCGCTGAAAATGCTTGAGCGCCTCGTCATGGCGCCCTTCCTGCAGCAGGAAGGCGCCGTAGTTGTTCAGGATCCGGGCGTTATCCGGGGCCGAGGCCAGGGCTGCGCGAAAATGCTTGTCCGCCAATGGGGCCTCGCCTTCCTGCTGGAAGACCAGCGCCAGGGCGACGTTGGCCGACTCGGAACGGGGATCGAGCTTCAGCGCCTCGCTCAGCGGTGCCTTGGCCCGCTCGGTCTCGCCCTTCTGCAGATAGCCCAGGCCCAGCTGGATATAAGCGTCCCGCGCTTCGGCGGGATCGGTCTTGCGAGTCGGCTGATCACTGGTGGTCACACAGCCACTGAGCGCCAGGCTCAGTAACCAGATCACGACAATATGCTTGCTCATCACAATCGTTCCTCGGCTGGATGTTATCGGCGATTTGTCGACGGCGTAACCTCAGCTGGCCCTTCGGCAAGCTGGCGTACCGCAATGTAGCGTTCACTGCGCCGGGTCTTGTCCATGACCTGGCCGACCAGCTGTCCGCAGGCTGCATCGATATCCTCCCCCCGGGTGGTGCGCACCGTGACGTTGTAGCCGGCGTTGTGCAGCATATCCTGGAAGCGGCGGATGGCATTGTTGCTCGGCCGTTCGTAACCGGAATAGGGGAAAGGGTTGAAGGGAATCAGGTTGATCTTGCACGGGGTTTCCCGCAGCAGCTCGATCAGTTGCCGGGCGTGTTCCGGCTGATCGTTGACGTCCTTGAGCAGGGTGTACTCGATGGTCAGGTAGCGCTTTTCACCCAGCCCGGCAATGTACTTGTTGCAAGCCGGCAACAATACCGACAGGGGGTACTTCTTGTTCAGCGGCACCAGCTGGCTACGCAGCTCATCATTGGGCGCGTGCAGCGACAGGGCCAGGGCCACGTCGGTCACCTGCCCCAGCTTCTCGATCATCGGCACCACACCCGAGGTGGACAGGGTCACCTTGCGCTTGGAAATACCATAGCCCAGGTCGTCCATCATCAGCGTCATGGCGTCGATAACGTTGTCGAAGTTGAGCAGCGGCTCACCCATGCCCATCATCACCACGTTGGTGATGGCCCGGTCGACCTTGGCCGGCACGGTACCGAAGGACTTGTTGGCGATCCACACCTGGCCGATGATCTCGGCGGCCGTCAGGTCGCTGTTGAAGCCCTGCTTGCCGGTGGAGCAGAAGCTGCAGTCCAGCGCACATCCCGCCTGGGATGAGACACACAGGGTGCCGCGGCCATTCTGCGGGATGTACACGGTTTCGACGCAGCTGCCAGATGCCACGCGCACCACCCACTTGCGCGTGCCATCCTTGGAAATATCTTCGCTGACCACTTCCGGGCCGCGAATCTCGGCGCGGGCCTTGAGCTTGTCGCGCAGGGCCTTGCCGACATTGGTCATGTCATCGAAATTGTCGACACCGAAGTGATGGATCCACTTCATGACCTGCCCGGCACGAAAGCGCTTCTCCCCGAGCTCTTCGAAAAAAGCTTCCAGTTTCGGCTGTGTCAGGCCCAGCAGGTTGATCTTGCCGGTGGTCTCAGTCATTGCAATCCATCACTCAGTTGGTGTCTTGGGCAGGGCTCAGCGGGTGCGCTGGCACAGCTCGGTTTCGGCGAAGAAGTAGCCGATTTCGCGGGCAGCGGAGGTAGTGGAGTCCGAACCGTGAACGGCGTTGGCATCGATGGACTCGGCGAAGTCGGCACGGATGGTACCGGCAGCGGCTTCCTTGGGGTTGGTCGCGCCCATCAGGTCACGGTTCTTCAGTACTGCGCCTTCGCCTTCCAGCACCTGGACGACAACCGGGCCGGAGGTCATGAAGCTGACCAGATCCTTGAAGAAGGGACGCTCTTTGTGCTCGGCGTAGAAACCTTCGGCGTCTGCCTGGGACAATTGCACCATCTTGGCCGCAACAATGCTCAGACCGGCCTGCTCGAAGCGGCTCAGGATCTGACCAATCACGTTCTTGGCAACGGCGTCGGGCTTGATGATGGACAGGGTACGTTCTACGGCCATGTAACTCTCCAGAAAAGGGATTTGGTGATAAATAGCAGGGTTGTCAACCCGCAGATTATACGCAGGTTGACTGCAAATACGTAACAGGCGTGGCAATCGAGTTGCAACGCCGTATTAACCGCTTCGTCAGTTGCTCTGGCGTAGGCGCTCCACCGCCTTGCACAGCACCTCGGCGGCATGCTGCACGTCCTCTTCGGTGCTGAAACGCCCCAGTGACAGGCGGATGGAGCTGTGGGCCAGGTTGTCCGGCAAGCCAATGGCGCGCAGCACATAGGAGGGCTCTACCGAGGCCGAGGTACAGGCCGACCCCGTGGACAGAGCCAGGTCGCGCAGGGCCAGCAGCAGCAACTCGCCATCCACGCCGGCAAACGCCAGGTTCAGGTTATGCGGCACGCGGTGCTCGGTCGAACCGTTGAACGAGACGCCTTCGAGTCCTGCCAGACCTGCCAGCAGCCGATCACGCAGCGCGCTGATCCGCTGGGTCTCGGCCTGCATCTGGCTGCCGGCCAGGGCAAAGGCCTCGCCCATGCCGACCAACTGATGAGTCGCCAGGGTACCCGAGCGCATGCCCCGCTCATGACCACCCCCATGGATCAACGCCTCGATGCGCACATCCGGCGAGCGCCGTACATAGAGCGCGCCAACGCCCTTGGGCCCGTAGCTCTTGTGGGCACTGAAGGACATCAGGTCGACCGGCAACTGCTTGAGGTTGATCGGCAATTTGCCGGTAGACTGCGCCGCATCGACATGGAACAGGATGCCCCGCTCGCGCACCAGGGCGCCGAGAGCGGCAATATCATTGATGACGCCGATCTCGTTATTCACGTGCATCAGCGACACCAGGATAGTGTCTTCCCGCAGTGCTGCCTGCAACTGCTCGACACTGATCAGGCCCGCCGCGTCCGGCTTGAGATAGGTGACTTCGAAGCCCTCGCGCTCCAGCTGGCGACAGCTGTCCAGCACCGCCTTGTGCTCGATCTGCGAGGTAATGAGGTGGCGGCCGCGGTCGGCGAAGGCATGGGCGACGCCCTTGATCGCCAGGTTGTCCGACTCGGTCGCCCCGGAGGTCCAGACAATCTCGCGCGGGTCGGCACCCACCAGGTCGGCGACCTGGCGCCGGGCCAGCTCGACCGCTTCCTCCGCTTGCCAACCATACAGGTGGGAGCGCGAGGCCGGGTTGGCAAAATTGCCGTCCATGGTCAGGCACGCACACATCTTCTCCGCCACCTGCGGGTCGACGGGTGTGGTGGCGGCGTAATCCAGATAGATCGGTAATTTCATGGCTAGGGTTGGTTCCGGTTAAGGTGTCAGCGCGATGCGGGCGAGTCGGCCTGGGACGATGGCGGCTCGATGTCGGCGTCGTCCATGAGCGCTTCAAAATCCTCGGTATCCAGCTTCGGCAGGTCGCGGGCGCAATAGTCGCTGCCCAGCTCGTTCAGGGCCTGGCACATTCCCTCGATACGGCCGTCCACCGCGTGCATGTGGTCGAGCATGAGCCCGATGGCGCGGGCCACCGGGTCAGGCGTGTCGCGGGTGACGCCGTAGGCATCGAAGCCGATCTTCTCGGCCATCGCCTGGCGCTTGACCTCCTGTTCACTGGCCGCCTCGTCCTTGACGATGATGCGCCCCGGAATACCCACCGCGGTCGCTCCCGCCGGCACGGCCTTGGTCACCACCGCATTGGAACCGATCTTGGCCCCCTTGCCCACGGTAAAGGGACCGAGCACCTTGGCCCCGGCCCCGACCACCACGCCATCTTCCAGCGTGGGGTGGCGCTTGCCCTTGTTCCAGCTGGTGCCGCCCAGGGTCACCCCCTGGTACAGGGTCACGTCATCGCCGATTTCAGCGGTCTCGCCGATGACCACGCCCATACCGTGGTCGATGAAGAAGCGCCGGCCGACCCGGGCGCCCGGGTGAATCTCGATACCGGTCAGCCAGCGCCCCAGGTTGGATACCATCCGCGCGAGCAGGCGCGCATCCCGCACCCACAGGCAGTGGGCCAGGCGGTGGAACCAGATCGCATGCAGACCGGGATAGCAGAGCACCACTTCGAGCTTGTTGCGCGCCGCCGGGTCCCGGTGAAATACGCTGGCGATATCTTCCTTCATCCTGTCGAACATGCTCAACGCCTCCGCGCACCGGACGCCTGGACGCCGATGGTCTTCTGGGTTTCGGTCAGTATGCCGCGCAGTATGTTCATCTCGACCAGATTGGGGTGGGCCCGTCCAAACAGCCGGCGCAAACGGGGCATCAGCTTGCGGGGGTGCTCGGGGTCAAGGAAGCCGATCTCGATCAACACCTGCTGCAGATGGGCATAGAACTGTTCCATCTGCTCGGCGGTAGCGGGAATCTCGTTATCCAGCGCAGTGGTTTCCAGCTTGCGCATCTTGGTCGGCTGGCCCTGGCGCTGCAGGCTCTGCATGCGCAATTCGTAGGCCAGCACCTGCACCGCGGTGGCCAGGTTCAGCGAGCTGAAATCCGGGTCCGAGGGGATATGCACATGGAACTCGCAGCGCTGCAACTCGTCACTGGTCAGGCCCGAATCCTCCCGGCCGAATACCAGCGCCACCGGGCCAGCGGC
The DNA here is from genome assembly GCF_000939975.1 of Pseudomonas saudimassiliensis. Lineage (GTDB taxonomy): Bacteria > Pseudomonadota > Gammaproteobacteria > Pseudomonadales > Pseudomonadaceae > Halopseudomonas > Halopseudomonas saudimassiliensis. Next base: position 1,042,751 of record NZ_LK391969.1, read on the forward strand.
GGGGCCCTCCAACTGGTCGAGCACCTTGTCCGCCGCTTCCCGGGGATCGACCACCGGCCAGGGGATGCGTCGGTCCCGGGCGCTGGTGCCCAGCACCAGTACGCAATCGGCGACCGCTTCCTCGAGGGTCGCCACGACCCGCGCCTTGGCCAGCACATCATCGGCGCCCGAGGCTCGGGCGTTGGCTTCCGGGTCGGGGAAACGCTGGGGGTCGACCAAGACCAGCTGACTCAGCCCCATGTTTTTCATGGCCCGCGCTGCGCCGCCGATGTTGCCGGGATGACTGGTATTGACCAGGACCACGCGAATGTTGTCGAACACGGACACTCCAGGATTGCACTACGGGCGGAAGAGCCCTACATCTTACTAAAATCCACCCCCCACTGACTACGATGGTTTTTTTCATGTCTTGCGCCAACTCTGCTATAATTTCCGGCTTTTCGTACTTCCATTCTAGAGATACCCCCGTATGCAGCCCATGTTGAACATCGCCCTGCGCGCCGCGCGCAGCGCCGGAGAATTGATCTATCGCTCCATGGAACGGCTGGATGTCCTGACCGTCAGCGAGAAAGAAGCTAACGATTACGTCAGCGAAGTGGACCGGGCTGCGGAACAGGCCATCATCCAGCAACTCCGCAGGACCTACCCCGATCACGGCATCCATGCCGAGGAGTCTGGCTTCCAGCCCGGCCACGGCGAAGGTGCCGACATCGTCTGGATCATCGACCCGCTGGACGGCACCACCAACTTCCTGCGTGGCGTGCCGCACTTCGCCGTAAGCATCGCCTGCCGCATCAAGGGCCGCATCGAACACGCGGTGGTACTGGATCCGGTACGTCAGGAAGAATTTACCGCCAGCCGTGGCCGCGGTGCTGCATTGAATGGCAAGCGCCTGCGCGTCAGCGCGCGCAAGAGCCTGGAAGGCGCCCTGCTCGGCACCGGCTTCCCATTCCGTGAAGACCAGACCGAATCGCTGGATAACTACCTGGGCATGTTCCGCAGCCTGGTTGGCCAGACCGCCGGCATCCGCCGCTGCGGCGCCGCCAGCCTGGACCTGGCCTATGTGGCCGCCGGCCGCTATGACGCCTTCTGGGAATTCGGCCTGGCGGAATGGGACATGGCCGCAGGCAGTCTGCTGATCCAGGAAGCGGGTGGCCTGGTGAGCGACTTCACCGGCGACAACCACTTCCTGGACAAGGGCCATATCGTGGCGGGCAACCCGAAGTGTTTCAAGGCCGTGCTGACCGCCATCCAGCCGCACCTGCCGGCCTCGATGAAGCGGTAAGGGCAGCTGAAAGCTTGAAGCTTGAAGCTTGAAGCTTGAAGCAAACCCAAAGAAAAACCCCGGTACAGCAAGGCTGCCCGGGGTTTTCTTTTGCTGCCGCTTACTGCTTGGCGCAGGAAGCTGACCAGCCCTCAGGGCCGGTCGTCCACCTCTTCCAGTTGCGTCGGGATCAGGTCTTCGCGGGTCAGCCGGAGGTTGATCAGCAGACCGTTGGACACGTAGATGGAGGAGTAGGTACCCACCCCGATGCCGACGATCAATGCCAGGGCAAAGCCGCGCATGCTCTCGCCACCGAACCAATAGAGCGACACCAGTACCAGCAGCGTACTGATCGAGGTAGCCAAGGTCCGCGCGAGGGTCTGGGTGGTGGATACGTTGATCACGTGCTCCACATCGGAGTTACGCATCAATCGCAGATTCTCACGCACCCGGTCGAAGACCACGATGGTGTCGTTCAACGAATAACCGATGACTGCCAGTACCGCCGCCAGTACGGTGAGATCGAAGGTCAAACCGAGCAGGGAGAAGAAGCCCAGCACGAAGATCACGTCATGCAGCAGGGCAGCCACCGCGGCCACGGCAAACTTGAGCTGGAAGCGCAGGCCGACGTAGACCAGGATGCCGGCAATCGCCAGCAACATGCCCAAGCCGCCCTGATCACGCAGCTCCTCGCCCACCTGCGGACCGATAAACTCGACGCGCTTGACCACAACATCGGCTCCGCCCTGCTGTGTCACCACCCGGGCAATTTCACTACCCAGCTCTGGATCATCGCTGGACAACCGGATGATCACATCGGTGCTGGCGCCGAAGTTCTGCACGATGGCATCGTCCCAGCCGCCAGCCCGCAGCGTGGCGCGCACCGCATCCAGATCAGCAGGCTCGCTGTAGTTCAGCTCCACCAGCGCACCGCCGGTGAAATCCAGGCCGAAGTTCAGCTGCTTGACCGCCAGCGAAGCGATGGAACCGATCATCACAATCAGTGCAAGCACATAGAACGGCTTGCGCAACCGCATGAAATTGATGGTTTTGATATTGATCATGATCTGTTCCTCACAGCCATAGCTTCCAGGACTTCTTGAGGTCGCGCCCGCCGATGCTCAGGTTGACCAGTGCACGGGTGACCATGATGGCGCTGAACATGGAGGTGACAATACCCAGCGAGAGAGTGACCGCAAAGCCCTTGATCGGCCCGGTACCCATGGCGAACAGGATCACGCCCACCAACAAGGTGGTGAGGTTACCGTCGAGGATCGCCGAGAACGCCTTGTCGAAACCCTCATGCACAGCGCGCTGAATGGACGCCCCATTGGCCACCTCTTCCCGAATCCGCGAGAAGATCAGCACGTTGGCGTCCACTGCCATACCCAGGGTCAGCACGATACCGGCAATCCCCGGCAGGGTCAGGGTCGCCCCCAGCAGTGACATCAGCGCCAGCAGCAGCACCAGGTTGAAGCTCAGGGCGATACTCGCCAGCACGCCGAAACCCCGATAGATCACTATCATGAACAGCACGACCAGCAGGAAGCCGATCTGGGTCGCAGTGATACCGTTGGCGATGTTCTCGGCGCCCAGGCTCGGCCCGATGGTGCGTTCCTCGGCGAAGTACATGGGCGCGGCCAGGCCACCGGCACGCAGCAGCAGGGCCAGTTCGGAGGCTTCCGCTGGCGAACCGAGGCCCGTGATACGGAACTGGTTGCCCAGGGTGCTCTGGATGGTTGCCAGGCTGATGATGGACTTGTCTTCGACAAAGGTCGGCACCGACACGTCCTGCATCACCCCATCGACTTCCTGGCGGACCACGCGCGGCACTTCACGCTGCTCGATAAACAGCACTGCCATGCCCCGGCCCACGTTGTTGCGGGTGGCCCGGGTCATCAGCTCGCCGCCGTGCCCATCCAGGCGGATGTTGACCTGCGGGTTGCCGTTCTCGTCGAAGTTGGACTGGGCATCGGTAACCTGGTCACCGGTGAGGATGATACTGCGCTCGATGTCAGCCGGCGGGCGACCCATGCCATCGCGAAACTCGAAGGTCTCGACCGTGGCCCGCGGCGCATTGGGCTCCGCGGCGAGGCGGAATTCGAGGTTGGCGGTCTTGCCGAGAATACGCTTGGCTTCGGCCGTATCCTGTACGCCCGGTAGCTCAACCACGATGCGGTTGGCACCCTGGCGCTGCACCAGCGGCTCGGCTACACCCAGCTCATTGACCCGATTGCGGACGGTGGTCAGGTTCTGGCGCACCGAGTATTCGCGGATTTCCGTCAGCTTGGCGTCGGTCAGGGCCAGACGCAGGACGTCCATGTTGTCGCGGCGCGTGGTGCTGATCTGGAATTCGTTGTACTTGCCGGCGACCGCCCGCTGCGCAGCGCTCAGCTGATCCTCGTCGGTGAAGCCGAACTGCAATACGGTGCCCTGCGCGGGCAGGCTGCGATAGCGGACTCGTTCGTTGCGAAACAGGGTCCGCAGCTCGCTGTCGTACACATTGACCCGCGCTTCAATGGCCTTTTCCATGTCCACTTCCAACAGGAAGTGCACACCACCGGCCAGGTCGAGACCGAGCTTCATGGGGCCGGCGCCGATGTTCAGCAGCCAGTCCGGCGTCGTCGCTGCCAGATTCTGTGCCACGACGAAATCATGGCCCAGGGTACGGCGAACGATGTCCTGTGCCGGCAACTGATCCGACATATTGACCAGACGCACCAGGCCGGAACTGGCATTGCTGCCGAGCTCGATGCCCTTGGTCTCGATACCGGCCTCGTTCAGGGCCTGCTCGATGCGCTGCAGGTCGCCCTGCTGGATGGTCTGGGTAGAACTGACCCCGGAGATCTGGATGGCCGGATCATCGGGGTAGAGATTGGGAGTTGCGTAAATCAGGCCGAGCGCGAGCACCGCCACGATCAGCAGATATTTCCACAGGGGATAACGATTGAGCATGTGAGAGCCCGATAACGATCCGGGCGCAGAAAGCGCCCGGATGCATGTCTGGAAAAATTAGATGGCTTTCAGCGTGCCTTTGGGCAGTGCGGCTACCACAGCGCCCTTCTGGAACTTGAGTTCCTGGCCTTCGCTCACTTCCAGCACGATGAACTCGTCGGTGACTTTCTTCACCTTACCGAGGATACCGCCGCCGGTTACCACTTCGTCACCCACGCTCAGGCCGCCGATCAGGTTCTTGTGGTCCTTGGCGCGCTTGGCCTGGGGCCGCCAGATCATCAGGTAGAAGATGACCACGAAACCGACCAGGAAAATCATGCTCATCGGGTCAAAGCCCGCCGGAGCAGCGCCAGGTGCAGTTTGGGCCATGGCCTCGGAGATGAAAAAACTCATGTAGAACTCCTGTTTTATAGTGTCGCAAGAAAAGAATAATGGGGCTTCCTGACCGCTATTCAGGCCTCCAGAGGAGGTACCGGTTGGCCGAGACGTGCGTAGAAGTTATCCACAAAGGCGGTCAATGTACCTTGTTGAATCGCACCGCGCAAACCATGCATTACACGCTGATAATGCCGCAGGTTATGGATGGTATTGAGCATGCTGCCAAGCATCTCGCCGCACTTGTCCAGATGGTGCAGATAGGAGCGGGTGAAATGCTGGCAGGTGTAGCAATCACAGCCGGGATCCAGCGGGGAATCGTCATGGCGATGCACCGCGTTGCGGATTTTCACCACGCCGGTATCGGTGAACAGGTGTCCATTGCGGGCGTTGCGTGTCGGCATCACGCAGTCGAACATATCGACACCCCGACGCACCCCTTCCACCAGGTCCTCCGGCTTGCCCACGCCCATCAGGTAACGGGGCTTTTCCGGCGGCATCAGTGGCGGCAGGTAATCGAGGATACGGATCATGTCTTCCTTGGGCTCACCTACCGACAGCCCACCGATTGCCAGACCGTCGAAGCCGATCTCGCACAGCCCCTCCAACGAGCGCGCGCGCAGGTCCTCGTGCATACCCCCCTGCACAATGCCGAACAGCGCCGAAGGATTGCCCTCATGGGCAACCTTGGAACGCTTGGCCCAGCGCAGCGACAGCTCCATGGAGCGGCGCGCGGTATCCAGATCCGCCGGATAGGGGGTGCACTCATCGAAGATCATCACGATATCGGAGCCCAGATCGCGCTGGACCTGCATCGACTCCTCCGGCCCCATGAACACCTTGGCGCCGTCTACCGGGGAGGAGAAATACACGCCCTCCTCCTTGATCTTGCGCATCGCCCCCAGGCTGAACACCTGGAAGCCGCCGGAATCGGTCAGGATCGGTCCCTGCCACTGCATGAAGTCATGCAGGTCGCCGTGCTTGCGGATGACCTCGGTCCCCGGGCGCAACCACAGGTGGAAGGTATTGCCGAGAATGATCTGCGCGCCGATATCCTTTACGTCGCGCGGCAGCATGCCCTTCACGGTGCCGTAGGTACCCACCGGCATAAACGCTGGGGTTTCCACCACGCCACGGGGGAAGGTCAGGCGGCCACGGCGGGCCTTGCCATCGGTGGCGGAAATTTCAAACTGCATATGACTCATTGCACGTCCTCGGGCCCGCAGGCAGCCGGATTGCGGGTGATGAACATGGCATCACCGTAACTGAAAAAGCGATAATCGTGATCCACCGCAGCCTGGTAGGCCGCCATGGTTTCCGGGTAACCGGCGAAGGCCGACACCAGCATCAACAAGGTCGACTCAGGCAGGTGGAAGTTGGTCACCAGGGCGTCGACCACATGGAAGGGCCGCCCGGGGTAGATGAAGATGTCAGTGTCGCCGCTGAAGGCCTTGAGCTGGCCGTCACGCGCGGCGGTTTCCAGCGAGCGCACACTGGTGGTGCCTACCGCAATCACGCGCCCGCCCCGGGCCTTGCAGGCATGAACGGCGTCGACCACATCCTGCCCCACTTCCAGCCATTCGCTGTGCATGTGGTGGTCTTCGATACGCTCGACCCGCACCGGCTGGAAAGTACCTGCGCCCACGTGCAGGGTGACCTGGGCGGTGGCGACGCCTTTGGCGGCAATCGCCTGCAGCAGTTCTTGATCGAAGTGCAGGCCAGCGGTGGGCGCTGCCACCGCACCCGCGCGCTGGGCATACACCGTCTGGTAGCGCTCGCGGTCGGCGCTTTCGTCGGGCCGATCGATGTAGGGCGGCAAGGGCATGTGCCCGACCCGATCCAGTAGCGGCAGGACCGGCTCATCGAATTCCAGCTCGAACAGGGCATCGTGCCGGGCGACCATGGTGGCAGTGCTATCCCCTTCTAAGAGGATGCGGCTGCCCGGCTTGGGCGACTTGCTCGACCGCACATGGGCCAGCACCCGCCGGTTGTCCAGCACCCGCTCCACCAGGATCTCCAGCTGCCCGCCGGTTTCCTTGCGCCCGAACAGCCGGGCCGGAATCACCCGGGTATTGTTGAACACCATCAGATCGCCCGGACGCAGATACTCCAGCAGATCGGCGAACTGCCGGTGCGCCAGCTCGCCGCTCGGCCCATCCAGGCACAGCAGCCGGCTGGCACGCCGTTCGGCCAATGGATGCCGGGCGATCAGCCGGTCAGGCAGCTCGAATTGAAAATCGCTGACGCGCATGGGGAATTTCCAGCGGTAAGAAAGGGGCGCATATAGTAGCGGACTTCTGCCTTTTCGACCACGCAAAGCATTGACCTGAACGCTCAAGGCTCCGTATACTCCGCGCGGCTTGCAAAAAGCCTCGGTGGCGGAATTGGTAGACGCGGCGGATTCAAAATCCGCTTCTGGTGACAGAGTGGGAGTTCGATTCTCCCCCGAGGCACCATTCGATGCGAATGGTGAAAGAATAGAGTGGCAAGCATGACAAACCGGCCCTGAGCCGGTTTTTTTGTATTTGTAATTTACGCCGCCTTGGGAGCGATGACCGTTATCGAGGTCATCGCAAAACCACCCGTGGCGACATAGATCAGTTGATTCTGATTAGCTGCTGCTTCTGGACATCCGTCAGGGTGTTGATGGACACCACCTCGCCCAATTCAACGACTTCCTCCCCGTCAGCCTCGGGAGTAACGACAAGTGGGGTCATATGTGCCGCACTGGACTCGGGCAACTTGTACATCGCTCCGGTAGCAGGGTCGATGATCAACAAACCAATAATTCCACCAAACAGGATATTAGCGACATACCAACCATCTACGCTCGGTGAGATGATATTGGTCTGACCCTCATAGCCCTCCTTGGAAAAGGCCACCGTATAATTTGCGCCGCTGAAATAGCCGTCACCTGCCTTGAGAGTAACAGTACCGGGGGTAACACCTTGATGTACTACCACTCCGCTTTCATTGCGTACAGAAAATGTTGCTCCCACAGGCTGTGAACTAAAGGATACAGGGTAGTGACTGTCGCTGATGATACTTGCGCAACCGCTTAAGATCACAGTAGCAGCCAAGGCACAAGCCGCACGAGTGGTTTGCATAATACGCATAAGAATCCTTTCTAATAATGAGGTGCCGTTTTGGCGGCGTGATACTACCTGGACGCCAGCTGTTTGTCATTGCAATATGACATCACAATGATACGATCTAGCCATGCCGTTGAACGGAGTACAGCCAGGGCGGCGTATCCATACTATTCAGAAAAGGACTTTCTCATGCGTAAAATTCTGGCTTTCTCTGTCGTTGCCACCTGCGTCGTGATTACTGGTTGCGCGAGCCCCGCGCAGGTCAGCAACATGAAGGCAACCACCTTTCATGAACAGCGAACCGAACCCAATGCGCTGCAGGCAAACCTGTATGTGAGTGAGATCACCGGCGGGAAGGGAACTAATCCATTGTGGACGTCGCAAGTCAGCAACAGCGACTTTCGGCAGGCGCTTGAAGCATCACTCGCTTCGGCGGGTATGCTGGCCAGCGGCAGTGAGGGTCAATACCTACTCAGAGCCCATCTTGATGGGTTGCGTCAGCCACTCTTCGGCGCATCGATGACCGTCTCATCGAAAATCCATTATGTGATTCTCGACAGACAGACCAATAAGACAGTATTCGAAAGAACGATTGATCTGCCATATACCGCCGCCTTTTCCGATGCATTTGCTGGTGTGACTCGGCTGCGGTTGGCCAATGAGGGGGCAATTCGGGTAAACATCCAGGCGCTGATCAAGGATCTGATCGAACTAGACATTGCTCAGGTCGCACTCTGATCCAAGCTAATGAGCTAACTATGCTAGCTCGGATATCCAGCCGCTACCGCCCTTGTAGACGGCAGCGGCTGTGATTTACTGCTGATCCAGAAACCGCTCCGCATCCAACGCCGCCATGCAGCCCGCGCCGGCGGACGTGATCGCCTGACGATAGACGTGGTCGGCCACATCTCCGGCAGCGAACACGCCGGGAATGTTGGTGGCGGTGGCGTTGCCTTCGGTGCCGCTGTTGATCTTCAGGTAGCCGTCCTTCATGTTCAACTGACCTTCGAACAGGCCGGTGTTGGGCGTATGGCCGATGGCGATGAAGACGCCGGCCAGGGCGATGTCTTCCTGGTGGCCATCGTTGTGTGCCAGGCGCATGCCGGTAACGCCGCTGTCATCACCCAGCACTTCGTCGAGGTTGGCGTTGAGCTTGAGCTCGATCTTGCCTTCGGCGACCTTGGCCATCAGCTTGTCGACCAGGATCTTCTCCGCGCGGAAGGTATCGCGGCGATGCACCAAGGTGACTTTCCTGGCGATGTTGGCCAGATACAGTGCTTCCTCGACGGCGGTATTGCCGCCGCCGACCACGGCCACGTCCTGGTTGCGATAGAAGAAGCCGTCACAGGTAGCGCAGGCGGAGACGCCCTTGCCCATGAAGGCTTCCTCCGAAGGCAGGCCCAGGTAGCGAGCGGAGGCGCCAGTGGCGATGATCAGGGCATCGCAGGTGTATTGGCCCTGGTCCCCAGTCAGCACGAAGGGACGCTCTTGGAGCTCGACCTGATTGATGTGGTCGAAGACGATTTCGGTCTCGAAACGCTCGGCGTGCTTACGCATGCGCTCCATCAGATCCGGGCCCTGCAGCCCTTCGACATCGCCCGGCCAGTTGTCCACCTCGGTGGTGGTGGTAAGCTGACCACCCATCTGCATGCCCGTGATCAGCAACGGCTTGAGGTTGGCCCGCGCCGCGTAGACGGCGGCACTGTAACCAGCCGGGCCCGAGCCCAGAATGATCAGACGGGAGTGGCGTGCTTCAGACATTGATTCCTCCAGATCACCGCGCAGCGGCATGATTGAATTTCATGGCTTGCATGTTAAGGCACTGGGCAGAGGATGAATACTGCTGTCACTATATCAGCCGCATAGCGTGCCCCTATTTGAAGATAACCAAGGACTATTGATGACTCAGGCAATTGCCCCACTACGCGGGCCGGAATACCTGCGCGAAGGCTGGCAGCGCATACGCCAGCCCGGCCTGCGGCGCTTTCTGGTGATTCCCCTGATATTGAACCTGACGTTGTTCGTGGCGCTGATTGGCTGGGGCGCCCGGCAATTCAATTACTGGATGGACCGGCTGATGCCGCACCTGCCGGAGTGGGCCGCCTTCGTCGAATGGTTGCTGTGGCCACTGTTCGCGCTGGTGGTGTTGCTGGTGCTGTTCTTCGGTTTCAGCATCCTCGCCAACCTGATCGCTTCGCCCTTCTACGGCTTTCTCGCCGAGAAGGTGGCCGAACAGGAGCGCGGGCTGGTCAGCCCGCCGACCGGCTGGCGGGAGATTCTCATGGTGGTGCCCCGCAGCCTGGGCCGAGAATTTCGCAAGATCGCCTATTACCTGCCGCGGCTGATCGGCCTGCTGTTGTTGACGTTGATCCCAGTGGTGAACCTGGCCGCCTCGCCCCTGCTGCTGGCCTTCGGGGTGTGGATGATGGCGGTGCAATATATCGATTACCAGGCGGACAACGACCAAGTGGATTTCCGCGACCTGCTGCGCTGGATGCGCGGGCGCCGGGCACTGTCCCTGGGTTTCGGGTTGCCGGTCTATATCGGCATGCTGATCCCGCTGGTGAATCTGCTGGTGATGCCTTCGGCGGTTGCCGGCTCCACGCTGCTGTGGGTCCGGGAGGGCCCTGGCCGCTGACATGAATCGGTCACCGGATCGTCACACTGTGATCACCGAGGGCGACCATACTGATCGCCATGACCACTCTCTCGCTTGCGCATTCGCAGTACGCACTGGTTACCGAAACCTGGAAGCCGCAGATCAATGGCGTGGCCAATACCCTTGGCCGCCTGCATGAGGGGCTGCTGCGTAACCACCATCGTGTCCAGCTGATACGCCCCGCCCAACCCGGCGAGACCGCCGGGTTTACGGATGACGGTTCGGCGCAGGAGCTACGGGTGCCGGGTGCTCCCCTGCCCGGCTATCCCGGGTTGCAATTCGGCTGGCCAGCCACGCGCCAGCTCAAGGCGTACTGGCAACGCCAGCGGCCGGATGCGGTGTACCTGGCCACCGAGGGGCCGCTTGGCTGGTCGGCAATGCGCGCCGCGCGGCAACTGGGCATCCCGGTGGTAAGTGGTTTTCATACCAGCTTCCAGCACTACAGCGAGTATTACGGCCTGGGCTTACTGCAGCGTCCCGCTGTGGCCTGGCTGCGCTGGTTTCACAACCAGTCGCTGCTGACCCTGACCGCCAGCAGCACGCAACAACGGGAACTGGCGCGCCTGGGGATCAACAACCTGATGTTACTGGGCCGCGGCGTGGATTGTGATCTCTTCCATCCGAGCCGCCGCGATCCAGCGCTGCGCGCCCGCTGGGGCGCAGGCAAGGATGACCTGGTCATGTTGCATGTCGGCCGGCTGGCCGCCGAGAAGAACCTGCCCCTGCTTGAGCGTAGCTGGCAGGCGCTGCAGGCGATGTCTAACAGCACTGTGCGGCTGCGGCTGGTGGTGGTGGGTGATGGGCCGCTGCGCGCCTCGCTGCAACGGAGCATGCCCGGCGCGATCTTCACCGGCGCCCTGACCGGCGTCGACCTGGCCCGGGTCTATGCCAGTGCAGATATCTTCATCTTTCCGAGCCTGACCGAGACCTTCGGCAATGTGGTGACCGAGGCCATGGCGTCGGGCCTGGCGGTGAATGCATTTGACCTGGCAGCGGCGCACCAGCACATCCGCGACCGCTACAGCGGTGGCCTGGCGCCGGTGGCCAATGAGGAGGCGTTTCTGGATAACCTGCGCTGGCTGGTCAGCAACACCGAGGGGTTGCGTAGCGCCCGGCTGCATGCCCGGCACCGCGCCTGCCAACTGGGCTGGCCGATGATAGTGGAACGCTTTGAGGGCTACCTCAACCGCGCGAGCCTGTCGAACGCCCGGACCATGACGGCCAGCCCCGGCATCCGGGGCTAGCCGCTGCAGTGTTACACCAGCTGCTTGAGCGCTTCGCGGCTGTAGGGCAGCACTTCGTCAAAACGTCCTTCGCGCAGCTTGGCCGGCCAGGCCGGATCGACAATCAGCACCCGACCCAGCGCAACAAGGTCGAACTCGCCGTTGTCCAGACGCTGCAACAGGTCGTCGATATTGGCAGTCTGGGCAACCTTGTCGGTCTTGACCATGTATTCCAGGAACTCGCTGTCCAACCCGACGCTGCCAACGGTAATGCAGGGCTTGCCGGTGATCTGACGGGTCCAGCCGGCCAGGTTCAGTGGCGAGCCGTCGAACTCGGGCTCCCAGTAACGGCGCTGCGAACAGTGGAAGATATCCACGCCAGCTTCGCTCAGCGGGGTGAGGAACTGCTCGAGCAGCTCCGGCGTCGGCGCCAGGCGGGCGGTATAGTCCTGCTGCTTCCATTGGGAGAAACGGAAGATGATCGGGAAGTCCGGGCCCACCGCTTCGCGCACCGCGCGGATGATTTCCACGGCGAAGCGACCCCGATTATCCATGTTGCCGCCGTACTCGTCGTCACGCTGGTTGGTCCCTTCCCAGAAGAACTGGTCGATCAGGTAACCGTGGGCGCCATGCAGCTCCACCGCGTCGCAGCCGATGGCCTTGGCGTCCTTGGCCGCCTGGGCAAAGGCGTTGACCACATCCTGGATGTCGTCCTTGGTCATGCCGTGGACGATGACCTTGTCGTCCTTGCGCTTTTCCATCGGGCCGTAGCCCGGCACGGTGCCGTCAGGCTCAGTGCCCAGGCGGCGCACGTTGCCCACGTGCCACAGTTGCGGGGCAAATTTGCCACCCGCGGCGTGCACAGCATCGACCACCTTGCGCCAGCCCGCCAGGGCATCCTCGCCATGGAACTGGGGCACATTCGGATAGCCATTCGCCGCACAGTGATTAACCGTGGTGCCCTCGGTGATGATCAGGCCAACGCCCTCGGCAGCGCGGCGCCGGTAGTATTCGACGACCTGCTCGGTGGGGACACCATTGGGGGAGAAGTTGCGCGTCATGGGCGCCATGACCAGGCGACTGGGAAGACTCAGCGAACCCAGCACGACGGGCTGGAACAGGGAACCGGCATTGGTCGGCATCTTTGACTCCTGGGAAAGCAATTTTGGATGGCCACTATAAAGGCAAGGTACCCGTTGGGGAGTTCAATTGATGAGATTGATGGCGCGATAGAAGCCGTTACCATCAGCCACCGGTAAACTCGGGACATGAAAAAGCCGGCGCACAGGCCGGCTTTCGGGCAACGCTGAAACCGGATGGCCTCAGTGGTGCACACCACCTTCGCCATGGATGTGACCATGGGCCAGCTCGTCTTCGGTCGCGTCACGGATGTCCGCTACCTTGACGTCGAAGGTCAAGCGTTGGCCGGCCAGCGGGTGGTTGCCATCGACAGTCACTTCATCGCCATCCAGCGCGGTGATGGTGACAATCTGCATACCGCCATCCGGCGCGGAGGCATGGAACTGCATGCCCACTTCCAGCTCATCCACGCCTTCGAACATGTTGCGACCCAGTACCGCAACCAGCTCGGCACTGTATTCGCCGTAGGCGTTTTCCGGCTCGACGGTCACTTTCAGTTCATCGCCGACCTGCTTACCAGCCAACGCCTGCTCCAGACCCGGGATGATGTTACCGGCCCCGTGCAGATAAACCAGCGGTTCGCCGCCAGCGGAGGTATCCAGCGTTTCGCCGGCATCGTTGGTCAGTGTATATTCAATCGATACGGCTTTGTTGGCAGCAATCTGCATAAATAAATCCTGTGTTTTCGCTCTCAGAAGTGCCCAGTTTACGCACAAATGGCCGGAAACGCACGGACAGCTAAGGTATAAGTAACCCTGAATCCGTAACCGGAAGATGCGCGAGTCCAGGCTAGGCGTCTTCCTGACTGCTAAGAATGGAGCACCATGGCCGATCGATTGGTACTTGTCATTAATTGTGGAAGCTCGTCCCTCAAATTTGCGCTGCGTAGCGAATCCGAACCCAAACCCCTGCTCAGCGGCCTCGCAGAACGTCTTGGTACCCCTGAAGGCGTATTGAACTGGAAAGCCGGCGACATCCGTGAACAGGTGGCCATCCCCGACGGCAAGCACAGCTCGGCCATGGCCAGCCTGATTCCGCTGATCGAACGCTTCGCCCTGTATCCGCTGACTGCCGTCGGCCACCGCGTGGTCCATGGCGGGGAACACTTTACCGGCGCCAGCCGCATCGATGACACCGTCATCGCCGCCATCGAGGACAGCGCCCCCCTCGCCCCCCTGCATAACCCGGCGCATCTGGTGGGCATCAGTGAAGCGATGAAGGTATTCACCGATATCCCGCATATTGCCATCTTCGATACCGCCTTCCATCAGAGCATGCCGCCCCACGCCTACCGGTATGCCCTGCCGGAGGCGCTGTACAGCCAGCACGGCGTGCGCCGCTACGGCTTCCATGGCACCAGCCACCGCTTCGTATCCACCCAGGCCAGCCTGTTGCTGGGCCTGGAACCGGGCCATGGCGCCTGGCTCACCGCGCACCTGGGTAACGGCTGCTCGACCTGCGCCATCCTCGATGGCAAGAGCCTCGACACCAGCATGGGCCTGACGCCGCTGGAAGGCCTGGTCATGGGCACGCGCAGCGGGGACGTGGACCCGAACCTGCATTCGCACCTGGCCCGCACCCTCGGCTGGGACCTGGAGCGCATCGACCAGATGCTCAACCGGGAAAGTGGCCTGCTGGGCCTGTCCGGCGGGCTGTCCAACGACATGCGCACCCTGGTAGCCGCGCGTGCCGACGGCCACCCCGGGGCCCGGCTGGCCGTTGAGGTATTCTGCTACCGCCTGGCCCGCTCCATGGCCGGCCTGGCCGTGGCCCTGCCGCGCATCGACGGGGTGATTTTCACCGGTGGCATCGGTGAAAACTCGCCGCTGGTGCGTGAACTGACCGTCCGCCACCTGGCGCTCTTCGGCCTGGCCATCGACCCTGCCGCCAACGCCACCCCGCCCGGCAACCCGGCCCGCCAGATCCAGGCCGGCAACTCCCCGGCCATCCTCGTCATCCCCACGGACGAGGAACGCCAGATCACCGAAGAGTGCCTGGCCCTGCTGGACCTCGCTGCCAACCCATCCGCGACACAGGAAGCTGAGTGATGCATACCTTTTTTCTCGCTCCATCTGGATTCGGCGTCGGCCTGACGTCGGTCAGCCTGGGCCTGATCCGCGCACTGGAGCGCAACGGCCTGCGAGTGCACTTTCTCAAACCCATCGCCCAGCCCCATCCGGGCGACGACGGCCCCGAACGCTCCACCGCGCTGATCAGCCGCACCATGGGCCTGACGCCGCCGACGCCGCTGGAGCTGCCGGAAGTGGAACGGCGGCTGGCCAATGGCGAGCTCGATGAAGTGCTGGAAGATATCGTCAGCCGCTACCGCGAAGCTGCCCGGGACGCCGACGTGGTGGTAGTCGAAGGCATGGTGCCGACCCGGCAGGCCGCCTACGCCGCCCGCATCAACCAGCACCTGGCCCGCAGCCTGGATGCCGACATCATCCTGGTATCGGCGCCGGACGACGACAACCTGGCGACCCTGGCGAACCGCATCGAACTGCACGCCCACGGCTTTGGCGGCCCCCAGGATCCCAAGGTGCTGGGGGTGATCATCAACAAGGTGCAGGACCTGGATCTGGGCGGTGACGTGCCCCCGGACCGCGGCCACCTCAAGCGCACGCTGAAGGAATATGCCGCCGCGTTGAAGCAACACTCTAGAGTGCTGGATACCGAGGCGTTCCGGCTGATCGGCTGCGTTCCCTGGCAGAGTGAACTGAGCGCTCCGCGCAGCGCCGATGTCGCCTCGCTGCTCAATGCCAAGATCCTGCATCCCGGCGACATGCACCAGCGCCGGGTGCTGGACATCATCCTCTGCGCCCGCACGGTGCCCAACACCCTGCACCTGTTCCGCCCCGGCACCCTGCTGGTCGTACCCGGCGATCGCGATGACATCATCATTTCCAGCAGCCTGGCCTCGCTGTCCGGTACCCCGCTGGCCGGCCTGCTGCTGACCGGCGACATCATGCCCGACGAGCGGGTCATGAAGCTGTGCCAGCCGGCCCTGGACAACGGTCTGCCGATCTTCCTGGTGGGCACCGGCAGCTTCGCCACCTCCTCCCAGTTGGACCGGATGAACCGGGAGATTCCCATCGACGATCATGAGCGGGCCGGGCTGGTCACCGACTTCGTTGCCTCCCATATCGACCACAGCTGGCTGCAGCACCGTTGCGGCATGCCGCGGGAACTGCGCATGTCGCCGCCGGCGTTCCGCTACGACCTGGTCAACCGGGCGCAGCAGGCCGGCAAGCGCATTGTCCTGCCCGAGGGCGATGAGCCCCGCACCGTGCAGGCCGCCGCCATCTGCCAGCGCCGCGGGATTGCCCAGTGCGTATTGCTGGCCAAACCGGAGGCCGTGGAGGCCGTCGCGCGCGCCCAGCACATCACCCTGCCGGAGGGACTGCAGATCATTGATCCCGACGAGGTGCGCGAGGATTATGTGGCGCCCATGGTGGAGCTGCGCAAGGATCGTGGCCTGACCGCACCGGTGGCGCTGCAGCAACTGGAAGACAACGTGGTGCTCGGCACCATGATGCTGGCCCTGGATGAGGTGGACGGCCTGGTCTCCGGCGCGGTGCATACCACGGCCAACACCATCCGCCCGGCCTTCCAGTTGATCAAGACCGCCCCGGAGTACAGCCTGGTCTCCTCGATCTTCTTCATGCTGCTGCCTGACCAGGTACTGGTGTATGGCGACTGCGCGGTCAACCCGGACCCCAACGCCTCGGAGCTGGCGGAGATCGCCATCCAGAGCGCCCGTTCGGCGGCCGCCTTCGGCATACCGCCGCGGGTCGCCATGATCAGCTACTCCACCGGCAGCTCGGGCAGCGGCGAAGACGTGGAAAAGGTCCGCGAGGCCACCCGCCTGGCACGGGAACGCGAGCCCGGGCTGTTGATCGACGGTCCGCTGCAGTATGATGCCGCCGCCATTGCCAGCGTCGGTCTGCAGAAGGCCCCGGACAGCCCGGTCGCCGGCAAGGCCACGGTCTTCATCTTCCCCGACCTGAACACTGGCAACACCACCTACAAGGCGGTGCAGCGCAGCGCCAACGTCATCAGTGTCGGCCCGATGTTGCAAGGTCTGCGCAAGCCGGTGAATGACCTGTCCCGGGGTGCGTTGGTGGACGATATCGTGTTTACTATCGCCCTGACCGCCATACAGGCCGACACGGACGAGAGCTGATCAGTGCCCACCGGCAGCCTGTATGGTCAGTGAACCCCTACAGGCTGCCATGCCCCACGGATGAGTTTTCAGACAATGCTGTATTTTTTGCCTGCTCCGCTGCGCGGGAGCCTCTCGCTCCTGCTGCTGATCCTCAACACCCTGTTCTGGTTCAGCTTGCTGTTCCCCTGTGCCCTGGTCAAACTGCTGCCGATCCCGACGCTGCAGACCTTTCTCACCCGGGTCCTGATCCGCATCGCCGAAAACTGGATGCTCTTCAACAGTGGCTGGATGCGCCTGGCCGGTCGCACCGAGTGGGACGTCCAGGGCCATGAGGGTCTCGACCATGACGGCTGGTACCTGGTGACCAGCAATCACCAGAGCTGGGTTGATATCCTGGTGCTGCAACACAACCTCAACCGCCGCATGCCGATGCTGAAGTTCTTCCTCAAGCAGGAGCTGATCTGGGTTCCGGTCATCGGCATCTGCTGGTGGGCGCTGGATTTCCCCTTCATGAAGCGCTACAGCAAGGCCTATCTGGCCCGGCACCCGGAACGCGCCGGGCAGGACCTGCTGGCGACCCAGCGCGCCTGCGAAAAATTCAAGACCACCCCGGTAGCGGTGTTCAACTTCCTCGAGGGCACCCGGCTAACCCCAGCCAAACATGCCGAGCAGCAATCCCCCTATCGGTATCTGCTGCGCCCCAAATCCGGCGGCGCCGCCTTCGTCCTGGACGCCATGGGCCAACAGTTGCGCTCGCTGGTGGACATCACCATCCATTATCCGGACGGCAACCCGAGCTTCTGGGATCTGCTCAGCGGCCGGATTCGCAAGGTGGTAATGCGCTGCCAGACACGACCGATTCCCCCCGAGTTTCTCGGCCGGGATTACCACAACGATGCCGCCTTCCGGCAGGCGTTCCAGGCCTGGATCAACGGCCTGTGGGAAGAGAAGGATGCCCTGCTTGCGCAGCTGCACCGGGACCATCCCCCTGCCACCTGATAACGATACCCTGGCGGGCAGTCCGCACCAAAGAAAACGGGACGCCTTGGCGTCCCGTTTTTCATGCAACCGGCTAGCTGCTTACAGCGGCCGCAGGTTGATCTCCACGCGACGGTTCTGCGCCTTGCCGGCAGCGGTGTCGTTGCTGGCGATCGGCTGGCTCGGGCCAACGCCACGGCTGCTGATACGCGCACCGGATACGCCCTGGCCCGTGAGATAGGAGGCGACGCTGGTGGCACGCTCCTGGGACAGGCGCATGTTCAGCTCCAGGGAACCGCTGCTATCGGTATGACCGACGATGTCGATACCGTTCTTGTCGAACTCCTTGAACACCTTGACCAGCGAGTTCAGCGTCGGGTAGAAGCTGCTGGAGATATCCGCGGAGCTGCTGGCGAAGGTGATATTGCCCGGCATGACCAGCTGCAGGTTATCGCCGTTGCGCACCACCTGCACGCCGGTCCCGCTCAGCTCCTGACGCAGACGCTGCTCCTGGCGGTCAGCGTAGTAGCCGTAACCGGCACCTGCGGCGCCACCTACCACGGCACCGATCAGCGCGCCCTTGCCCCGGTCCTTCTTGCTCGAAGTAGCCGCCCCGATCAGCGCACCCGCTGCAGCGCCACCGCCGCCGTAGACGCCCGCCTTGCCGGCTTCACGCTCACCGGTATAGGGATTGTTGGTACAACCTGCCAACAGCGCAACACAGGCAGAGGCGGCAATAAGTGCTTTGATTTTCATGGATTTTTCCTTAAATTGACTTCATCGTCGCAACGCGGCACCCCAGCCGGGACGCGTATAGAGGAGTAGGACCACTTTACCCGGCGATTTATCCCCGCGTCGGGTAAGTATGGTCACTTTATCCCCGAATGAAAGGGTTCTCGCGGATCTCATCGCCGATCAGTGTATCCGGGCCGTGGCCAGTCACCACCACCGCTTCCTCATCCAGCGTGTACAACCGTTGGCGAATCGACGACTCGATCTGCGCATAATCGCCGCCCCACAGGTCAGTGCGGCCGATGCCGCGGCGAAACAATGTGTCCCCGGCAACCAGCAGCTTGGCCTGGGGAAACCAGAAGCTCATCGAACCCGGGGTATGTCCCGGCGTATGCAGCGCCACGCCGCAACCGCAGGCCAGCTCTTCATCATCCTGCAGCCACTGGTCCGGTGCCGGCACCGGTGTGTAGGGCACGCCGAACATCTTGCACTGCATCTCCAGGTTGTCCCAGAGGAACTGGTCGTCCTTGTGCAGATGCAAGGTCGCTCCGGTGGCCTTCTTCATTTCACCCGAAGCCAGGAAGTGATCCAGATGCGCGTGGGTATGGATGATGCTCACCACCTTCAGGCCAAGCTGATCCAGGCGATCGAGGATCAACTGATGGTCGCCACCGGGATCGATGACGATGGCTTTCTTGGTCAGCGGATCGCCGATGATGGTGCAGTTGCACTGCAACGGGCCGACCGGGAAGGTTTCGCGGATCAGGGCGGGAGTGGTGGCGTCCATGGGAGTCCTTATGTCTGTTGGCTGCGGGTGAGTATGCCAAATCAGCGCCGAGAAAACCTCTGCACTGTCCCGGCGGAAGCGCTTGCGGCGGGCACCGCACCGCGAAAACCAGCCGATACTGCGGCCCATGGGACGCCGGGATCACCGACACTCGGTCTAATCGGACCGATAGCCTGCGAACATGGGCCAATCTGTGTACAATTTGCCCCTTTTTACTGCCAGCTCCCCCGCCACGGAACCTCCAATGACCGATTCAGTTCAGCAACAGGGCCAACTCAAGCGCGGCCTGACCAATCGCCATATCCAGCTGATCGCCCTTGGCGGCGCCATCGGGACCGGCCTGTTTCTCGGTTCCGCCGGGGTGATGAAAAGTGCTGGGCCGTCGATGCTGCTGGGGTATGCCATTGGCGGGCTTATCGCGTTCCTGATCATGCGCCAACTGGGGGAGATGATCGTCGAGGAGCCGGTGGCTGGTTCCTTCAGCCATTTTGCCCACCGCTACTGGAGTCCCTTCGCCGGCTTTCTCTCGGGCTGGAACTACTGGGTGCTATATATCCTGGTGGGCATGGCCGAGCTGACGGCGGTGGGTAAGTACGTGCAGTACTGGTATCCGGACATCCCCACCTGGGCGACCGCCCTGGCCTTCTTCGCCCTGATCAACCTGATCAACCTGTGCAACGTGAAGGCCTTCGGTGAGGCCGAGTTCTGGTTTGCCATCATCAAGGTCGGGGCCATCCTCGGCATGATCGCGCTGGGTCTGTACCTGTTGATCTCGGGCGCCGGTGGCGAGCAGGCCAGCGTCAGCAACCTGTGGCAGCACGGGGGCTTCTTTCCCAATGGGGTCAGCGGCCTGGTGCTGGTCATGGCGGTGATCATGTTCTCCTTTGGCGGCCTGGAGCTGGTGGGTATCACCGCCGCCGAGGCGGAAAACCCGCGCCAGGTGATCCCCAAGGCGATCAACCAGGTGGTCTACCGGATCCTGCTGTTCTATATCTTCGCCCTGGGCATCCTGCTGTCGTTGTACCCCTGGGACAGCCTGGTGGAGACGCTGACCAGCGGTGCCGACCCCTACGCCCGCAGCCCCTTCGTGCAGATCTTCTCGCTGATCGGCAGCGATACCGCCGCCCACGTACTCAACTTCGTGGTCCTGACCGCTGCCCTGTCGGTCTATAACAGTGGCGTGTACTGCAACAGCCGCATGCTGTATGGCATGGCTGAACAGGGCGATGCGCCACGGGCCTTCCTCAAGCTGAGCGGCAACGGCGTGCCGGTGCGCGGCATCGCGGTGTCCGGCGCCATTACCCTGCTCTGCGTGGGGCTGAACTATGCGTTGCCGGAAGGGGCGTTGATTCTGCTGATGTCGCTGGTGGTGGCGGCGCTGGTGCTCAACTGGGCGATGATCTCCCTGTCGCACCTGATGTTCCGCCGGAGCATGCTCGCCCAGGGCGTGGTGCCGACCTTCAAGGCCCTGTGGTCGCCCTTCGGCAACTACCTGTGCCTGGCCTTCGTCGGCTTCATCCTGGTGGTGCTGTCCTTGGATAGCGGCACGCGGCTGTCGGTCATCGCCCTGCCGGTGTGGGTCGCGGTGATCTGGGTGTGCTACCTGCTGCGGAATCGGCAGACCGGGCGTTGACCGCCGCAGCGGGGGACTAGGCTCCCCGCTGCTCGACTTGCGCCTCCGTCAACGACTGGACTACCACACTGCCGATGATGTCGCCTTCGACGTTGACCGCAGTGCGTACGGTATCCAACAGGCGGTCGATCGGTAGCAGGATGGCAATCGCCTCCGCCGGCAAGCCTACCGCCTGCAACACCATGACCATGGTCACCATGCCGGCGCTGGGGATACCCGGCGCCCCACTGGAGGCGATCATGGCGGTCAGGAACACCACCAACTGCTGCACCAGGGTCAGTTCCACCCCGATCAGGTTGGCCACGAACAGGGCGGCTGCCGCCTCGTAGAGTGCCGTGCCATCCATATTCATGGTGGCTCCCAGTGGCAGGACGAAGCCGGCCACACTGCGCTTCACCCCCAGATTATCCTGGGCGCAGCGCAGGGAAATCGGTAACGCCGCCGAGCTGGAGCTGGTCGCAAAGGCGGTAATGATGGCTTCGCGGGCGCCGCGCCACAACCACAGCGGCGACTTGCGGGTGACCGCATAGAGAATCCCCGGCAGGGTGACCATCCCGTGGAACAGGGTGGTGGCGAAGATCAGCACGATGAAGCCGAGCATGGTGACCAGCAGGGCAACGTCCTGTTCGGCGACCAGGCGGATCAGCAAGGCCAGGATACCCAACGGCGCCAGCCACATGATCCAGCTGATGATCCGCAGCAGCAGATCGAGAAACTCCTGCATCAGTTGCAGTACGCTGCGGTAGCGCTCGCCGCCGGCGACCAGGGCGACGCCGACGAAAATCGCAAACATCAGCACCGACAGGATATCGCCATTGGCAAAGGCTTCGAAGGGGTTCTTGAACAGGCCGGTGAAGAAGTGCTGGAAGAACTCCGGCATCGTCATCTGCCGTGCTTCGAAGGAGTCCATGGCATCGGCGAACAGATCCAGCGACATGCCGGCGCCCGGTTTGAAGATATTGGCCACCACCAGCGCCAACAGCATGGCCAGGCCCGTGGTGAGCATGAAATACAACAGGGTGGTGATCCAGACCCGGTGAACCTGGTGATGTGCCTGCAGGCTCGCTACCCCGACCACGATGGAGGTGAACACCAGGGGAATGAGCACCATCTTCAGCAGGCCGATGAACACCGCACCCACCAGCGTGCTGCCATAGAGCACACCGCTGCGCAGCTCGTTCTCCTGGGGCATACCGCTGAGCAGCAGGCCGATCAGCACACCAAGGCCGGCGGCGATGAATATCAGGCGGTTCAGGCTGGGCACATCAGTTCTCCTCTGCGGTGGGCCAGGCAGGATACCCCAGGATAGCTGCCCCGGCACGCGACCGGGGCGCTACTGCGCAGCTTACAGCGAGGAGATGCAGGACGCCTGCTGCTCCAGCCAGCCTACCGCATCCACGCGGATGCGCTTCTTGTCCAGCTTGCCGACGCTGGTCTTGGGGATCTCGTCCACCACGGCAATCTGGGTGGGCACCGCCCACTTGTTGATGCGGCCTTCCTCGACAAAGGGCTGCAGGTGCGCCGCCAGCACAGTGGCGCTCATCTCTTCCCCTGGCTTGACCACCAGCAGGGCAAAGGGCCGCTCGTCCCACCGTGGGTCCGGCACCCCGACCACCGCCACATCCCGCACCGCCGGGTGCAGACTGATCAGGCTTTCCAGCTCCAGCGAGGACAGCCACTCGCCGCCGGTCTTGATCACGTCCTTGATCCGGTCGCGGATATCGATGCTGCCGGTATGGTCGATGGTGGCCACGTCGCCAGTGTGCATCCAGCCGTGGGCCCACAGCTCCTGGCTCTTTTCCGGCTCCTTGAAGTAACCCTGGGTCAACCAGGGCGCACGCAATACCAGCTCGCCCTGGGTGTGGCCGTCGTGGGGCAGGAAGCCGCCCTGCTCATCCATCAGCCGCGCCTCGACCAGGGGCACCGGCACGCCCGCCTTGATCTTGTAGCTGATCTGCTCGTCTTCGCTGCCTGCCTCGATCTGCAGGTTGTTGTAACCGGCGGAGATCAGCGGGCAGGTTTCCGACATGCCATAGGCACCGGACAGCCGGATGCCGCGTGCTCCGGCCGCCTCGTAGAGCCCGCGGGTCAGGGCGCTGCCGCCGATGATGATCTTCACCCCGCCGAAGTCATACCCTTGCGCCGCCTTGGCGTTGAGCAGCATCTGCAGGATGGTCGGCACGCAGTGGGAATAGGTCACCTGCTCCCGCTGCATCAGCTGCACCAGCAGTTCCGGGTCGTAACGGCCCGGATACACCTGCTTCACCCCCAGCATGGTGGCGGTATAGGGCATACCCCAGGCGTGGACGTGGAACATGGGCGTGATCGGCATGTACACGTCGCGGTTGCTCAGCAGCTGCTCATGGCCCAGGCCGTTGAGCATGCCCGCCTGGGTCAGGGTGTGCAGCACCAGTTGGCGATGGGTGAAGTAGACGCCCTTGGGGTTGCCCGTGGTACCGGTGGTATAGAAGGTAGTGGCGACCGAGTTTTCATCGAAGTCGGCGAACTCGTAAGTGCTGTCCGCTGCGGCCAGCAGCTGCTCGTATTCACCGACGAAGCCGCGCAGGTCCGCCGTGCGGTCCTCGCCATCGGTCAGCAGGATGGTCGCGGTAACCGTGGTCAACTGCGACTCGATGGCCTGGTACAGCGGCAGGAACTCGCTGTTGACCAGCACCATGGCGTCATCGGCATGGTTCATGGTGTACAGGATCTGCTCCGGGGACAGCCGCACGTTGATGGTGTGCAGCACCGCACCGATCATCGGCACGGCAAACATGCATTCCAGATAGCGGTGGCTGTCCCAGTCCATTACCGCAACGGTGTCGCCGGCCTTGACGCCCGCCTGGGTCAGCGCATTGGCCAACCGGCAGATACGCTGATTGAAGGTGGCATAGTCGTAACGGCTGATGTCGCGATAGACGATTTCCTGCGACGCTTCGTAGCGCACCCCCGAGAGCAGCAGATTCTTGATCAGCAGAGGCGTGGAGTGGGCCTGCTCAGTAGGCGGTAAAATCCGTGTATTCAGCATAGGGCAACCTTCTTGTTGTTGGTATGCCGGGGCAGCGCCCTACCCCGGATGTGCATCAATATAGCCACAGCGCAGCCGGGCAACCATGGCCGTTGTGTATCCCGATCATACAAGCTTTGGCCTCGACAATACGTATTGCAACGGCGTATAAAGTCTATTGATGACCACAAATAAACAATCAGTCATATTTCAGGAGTCAACATGTCCGAGAGCATCGTCATTGTCAGCGGCGTCCGTACGCCCATGGGTGGTTTTCAGGGAAGCCTGTCCGGCGTATCGGCAGTAGACCTGGGCGCACTGGTCATCCGCGAAGCGGTGGCTCGGGCCGGCATCGCCCCGGCGGATGTCGAGGAAGTCATCATGGGTTGTGTGCTCCCCGCGGGCCTCAAGCAGGGCCCTGCTCGCCAGGCCAGCCTGCAGGCCGGGCTGCCCAGCGCCACCGGCTGCACCACCATCAACAAGCTCTGCGGTTCCGGTATGAAGGCCGTGATGATGGCTGCCGACATGCTCAAGGCCGGCTCCAACCAGATCATGCTCGCCGGGGGCATGGAGAGCATGTCCAACGCACCCTATGTGATCGAGAAGGCCCGCAGTGGCCTGCGCATGGGCCATGGCGAAATCAAGGACCACATGTTCCTCGACGGACTGGAAGATGCGAGCACCGGACGGCTGATGGGCTCCTTCGCCCAGGAGACCGCCGACAAGTACGGCCTGACCCGTGAAGACATGGATGCCTATGCCATCGAATCCCTCACCCGGGCCAAGAAGGCCATCGACAGTGGCGCCCTGAACAGCGAAATCGTCCCCGTGACCGTCACCTCGCGCAAGGGCGAGCTGGTGGTCAAGGATGATGAGCAGCCGCATAACGCCAATATCGAGAAGATCCCTGGCCTGCGCCCGGCCTTCGCCAAGGACGGTACCATCACCGCGGCCAACGCCAGCTCGATTTCCGACGGTGCCAGCGCCCTGGTCCTGATGACTGAAGCCGAAGCCACCCGCCGCGGGCTCAAGCCCCTGGCCCGCATCGTCGGCCACGCCACCCAGAGCCAGGACCCGAGCGAATTCACCATCGCCCCGGTCGGCGCCATGGCCAACCTGTTCCGCAAGACCGGCTGGAGCAAGGATGAGGTGGACCTGTTCGAGATCAACGAAGCCTTTGCCATGGTCACCATGCTGGCGATGCGTGAACACGGGCTGGATCACAGCAAGGTGAACATCTTCGGTGGCGCCTGCGCCCAGGGCCATCCGGTCGGCTCCACCGGCTCGCGCCTGATCGTGACCCTGATCAACGCCCTGCAACAGACTGGCGGCCGCCGCGGTGTGGCCTCCCTGTGCATCGGCGGGGGCGAAGCGACCGCCGTGGCCATCGAATTGATCTGAACCTGACCTGACGCCAGCCGGACGGCTGGCGTCCTTTCGCCCTCAAGCTTTCCGTCTCACCGCCGACACCCCTGTTAAGCGACCGGTACGCACGCACCGGTTTTCGTTCCCCAGGATAGGCGGCCATGAATCTCAAATTCAGTCATAAAATTCTGCTTGCCGGCTGCGGCATCGTCATTCTCGCATTCAGCCTGTTCGCGCTGTACAACGACTACCTGCAGCGCAACACCATTCAGCACAATCTCGAATTTTCCATAGCGCAATCGGGCTCCCTCACCGCCAGCAGCGTGCAAAACTGGTTAGGGGGGCGGGTTTTGCTGATGGAGAACCTGGCCGAGAACATTGCCGTTGAGCCCATGCCGGCCGCCCAGGCAGAACTGATCGGGCAAGCCACCTTTGCCTCCCAGTTCCTGTTCACCTATCTCGGCACTGCCGAGGGTGGTTTCATCCAGCATCCACGTGAAGAATTACCCGCCGACTACGACCCGCGGGACCGCCCCTGGTATACCGACTCGGTGTCCGCTGGCGGCAGCACCCTGACCGAACCTTACCGTGACCCTACCGGTGCGCTGGTGATGACCGTGGCCACACCGGTGCAACACCATGGTCGGCTGGCCGGTGTGGTTGGCGGCGACCTGAGTCTGGAAACGCTGGTGAAGCTGATCAATTCCGTGGATTTCGGCGGTCTGGGCCACGCCTTCCTGGTCAGCGGCGATGGGCAGGTATTGGTCACGCCTGAGCCGGATCAGCTGATGAAGCAGCTCAGCGATATCTACCAGGGTCAGGTGCCACGGATCGAACCGGGTCTGCAGGCGGTCGTGCTCGATGGCCAGGAGCGGCTGCTGTCCTTCACGCCGGTCGCTGGCCTGCCGTCGGTGGATTGGTATATCGGCCTGTCCATCGACCGGGAAAAGGCCTTCGCCCCGCTGGCCCAGTTCCGTACCTCGGCAATCATCGCCATGCTGATCGCGGTGGTGGCGATTGCCGTATTACTGAGCCTGCTGATCAAGGTGCTGATGCGACCGCTGCAGAATATGGGCCGGGCCATGGCCGACATCGCTGAGGGCGAAGGCGATCTGACCCGCCGACTGACGGTGGAAAGCCGCGACGAGTTCGGCGAACTGAGCGTCTCGTTCAACCAGTTCGTCGAGCGCATTCATGCCTCCATCAGCGAGGTCGCCTCTGCCACCCGCCAGGTGCACGATCTGGCGGTGCGGGTCATGGCCGCGTCCAACGCCTCGATCGCCGGCTCCAACGAACAGAGCGCCCGTACCGAAAGCGTGGCGGCGGCCATCAATGAGCTGGGTGCTGCCACCCAGGAAATTGCGCGTAACGCGGCCGATGCCTCGAACCAGGCCAGCAGCGCCAGCGAGCAGGCCGAGGACGGCCGGCAAGTAATGGCCAGAACCATCGAGGCGATGACCGCATTGTCCGGCACGATCAGCTCCTCACGGCAGCAGATCGAGGCGCTGAACGCCAGCACCGAGGACATCGGCCATATCCTGGATGTGATCAAGGGCATTTCCGAGCAGACCAACCTGCTGGCGCTGAACGCCGCGATCGAGGCCGCTCGCGCCGGAGACGCGGGTCGCGGCTTTGCCGTGGTGGCCGATGAGGTACGTAACCTGGCCCATCGCACCCAGCAGTCGGCCGAGGAAATCCACCGCATGATCACCACCTTGCAGCAGGGCTCCCAGGAGGCGGTGAACACCATGCATGCCAGCCAGGCCTCCAGCGCCGATAGTGTCGGCGTGGCCAACCAGGCCGGTGAGCGCCTGGGGAGCGTTATCTCGCGGATCATCGAGATCGACGGCATGAACCAGTCGGTAGCGGCCGCCACCGAGGAGCAGACCACGGTGGTCGAAGCGCTGAACATGGATATCAGCCATATCAACCTGCTCAATCAGCAGGGCGTCGCCAGTCTCCAGGACACCCTGAAAGACTGTGACGCCCTCTCCCACCAGGCCGGTCGACTCAAGCAACTGGTCGACAGCTTCAAGATCTGACCGCGTTCAACCACCCGCCCGCGGCACGGCCCGCCGGGCGGGCAGCGGTAATCCACGGCTGATGGGGGCGGCAAACAGATAGCGCAGCCCCAGCCGCTGGGCCAGGGCCAGCGCCAACAGCGGCAGCAGGATCCCCGCCGCCACACCAACGGTGGCATGCACCAGCAGGGAATCGACCCCGGCGACCTTGAGCAGCACCCGTACGCCGCTGCCCGCCAGGATATGCATCAGGTAGATCGCCATCGACGCGGTGCCCAGATAGGCAACGAACCCCGGTGCTACCGGAGCGGACCAGCGGCACACCGCAACTACCGCCGCAATCGAGATCAGCGCCAGCAGCAACGACCACAGGCCCTGGTCACCGTAGTGCAGGCCCAGCACGCCGTGAAAAACGGATTGCGCGACGACGAACAATCCCAGCATGGCAAGCACCTGCCGACCCGACGGCACCGTTGCGTCACGCAGCCGCGTAACGCCCAAAATCCCCAGCGCGAAGAATATGAAGTTGTCGGTCAGGTAGCGCAGCAGCGCCCACTCCGGCAGCAGCGGCGAACTCAGATACAGGATGGCCATGACGATCGTCGTCGGCAGGAGCAAGCGCCGCGACAGGCAGAACACGGCGATCGCCAGCAGAAAACACAGCAGCAGCGCGTAGAGAAACCAGAACTGCGCCCGGGGCGCCCACAGCAGTGCGAACACCTCACCGTAGGTCACGGCGCCGTTGGTGTAGTCGGCCAGGGTAGCCTCGATCAGCCCCTGCAACAGTGACCAGAGCACGTAGGGATAGACGATGGTATCCAGCTTGCTGTACAGCAGGCCGCAGGGGCCTTTCGCCTCGATGGACTGGTAGAAGAACAGCCCGGCGAGGAAGAAGAACAGCGGCATGTGGAAACTGTAGACGATGCTGTCGGCCAGCCGAAAGAGGGTTTCCGGCATGGCGATACCGGCGCTGTGCAGCCCGCGCATTACGTGGCCGTACACCACCAGCACGATACCCAGCGCCTTGGCATGGTCCACCCATACATCCCGATTATCCATGGCCGTCTCCCTCCTCCGGTATGACCTGAGCCAGCTGAGAATACTGCCGGGTGGCGGCCCGTGGGCTATCGATTGGCTAATGCTTTGCCGGTGGGCCGGCTGTTATGGCAGACCATTCACCAGCCGCGGACGTCTTGCCGGCCGCCGGCAACTGCATGACACTGTCCGCCAACTTTTTCGGGGGCCTCAGGGTTCCGCAATTTCAGTCCTGCCAAGGAGATCTCCATGAGCGACATCCGTTTTGAAGACAAGGTGGTCATCGTCACCGGCGCCGGCGGCGGTATCGGCCGCGCCCACGCGCTGCTGTTCGCCAAGCATGGCGCCAAGGTAGTGGTCAACGACCTGGGCGGCAGCGCCCAGGGCGAAGGCGCCAACAGCGAAGCGGCGCTCAAGGTAGTGGAAGAAATCAAGGCCGCAGGCGGCACCGCCATCGCCAACCCGGACAGCGTGGTGGACGGCGACAAGATCGTCCAGTGCGCCATGGACAACTTCGGCCGGGTCGATGTGGTGGTCAACAACGCCGGTATCCTGCGCGACAAGAGCTTCCAGAAGATGACCGATGCCGACTGGGACCTGGTCTACAAGGTGCACGTCGAGGGTGCCTACAAGGTGACCCACGCCGCCTGGCCCTACATGAAGGAGCAGAATTTCGGTCGCATCATCTTCACCTCCTCTACCTCCGGCATCTACGGCAACTTCGGCCAGGCCAACTACGGCATGGCCAAGCTGGGCCTGTATGGCCTGACCCGCACCCTGGCCATCGAAGGCCGCAAGAACAACATCTTCGTCAATGCCATCGCCCCGACCGGCGGTACCCGCATGACCGAAGGCCTGTTCCCGCCCGGCGCCTTCGAGAAGCTCAAGCCGGAGCTGGTCAGCCCGCTGGTGGTCTACCTGTGCTCCGAGCAGTGCCAGGAAACCTCCAGCTTGTTCGAAGTCGGTGGCGGCTGGATGGGCAAGGTACGCTGGGAGCGTTCGCTGGGCATTGGCTTCAACCCCGATGAAGGTTTCAGCCCCGAGGATGTGCAGGCGAACTTCGAGCAGCTGTGCAGCTTCGAGAATGCCGTGCATCCGAAGGACAATATCGAAGCGCTGAAGGAATTGATGCAGAACATCCAGAAGTTCAGCTGATCGCCTGCCGCTGATCCGCGTTCGCCCCAAAATGGGGCGAACCGGTTCGTTGACGCTTCCGTCCCGCTGTCATCCCGGAGTAGAATCGGGCGCTTCCCCAAGGTTGCAGCCAGGATCCGGCGCATGAAGATCATCACCGTCAAGAACTACCAGGAGCTCAGCTCCACCGCCGGTCAACTCATCACTGACCTGATCCGCCGCCAGCCGCACTGCACCCTGGGCCTGGCCACGGGCAGCACCCCGCAGGGCGCCTACGACTATCTTGTCGAGCGTTACCGCGCCGGTGATATTTCGTTCCGGGAAGTACAGACCTTCAACCTGGACGAATATTGCGGCCTGCCCCGCAGCCATCCCCAGAGCTACTTCCGCTTCATGCACGACAATCTGTTCCGCCATGTGGATATCCAACCGGAGAACCGGCACATTCCCTGCGCCGAGAACGGCGACCTACAGGCCCAGTGCGACGCCTACAACGCGCTGCTCCGCGCCGCCACGGTGGACCTGCAACTGCTGGGTATCGGCAGCAACGGGCATATCGGCTTCTGCGAGCCGGGCACGCCCTTCGACCGGGAGACCTTCCTCACTCGTTTGGCTGACAAGACCCGCCAGGACAACCAGCGCTTCTTCGACTCGCTGGATGAGGTGCCCACCACCGCCATCACCATGGGCATCAAGAACATCCTGCAGGCCAAGTCCATCCTGCTGATCGCCAGCGGCCGCGGCAAAGCTGAATGCATCAGCCAGATGGTCAATGGCCCGGTTACCGAGGCCGTCCCGGCCTCAGCCCTGCAGCTTCACCCCGACGCCACGGTGATCGTCGACGAGGCAGCTGCCGCCCTGCTCTGACCGGTACCGGGCAACTCAACGTTGCTCGGCGAACAGGTCCGGACCGAACACCTCGTAATGGATGCGCGCCTCCTTGACGCCCAGGTTCATCAGAGCATCGTGTTGCATGCGCATGAAGGGAACCGGCCCGCAGATATAGTAATCCGCGTCATCCAGCAGGATCCGGTCCGCTATCGGCCGGACGTCGACGAAGCCCTCGTAGTCATAGTCCTGCCCCGCCTGGTCGGTGGGCAGTGGCTCGCTGTAGAACATGATCAGCTGGAAGTTGTCGTGCTCGGCAGCTGCCTGGCGCAGCTTGGCTTTCATCGCTTGCACCCGCCCGTTGCGCGCACCGTGCACGAACAGCAACTGGCGCTGGTCGGGTGACTGCAGCACCCGCTTGAGCATGCTGATCATGGGCGTCAGCCCCACCCCGCCACTGATCAGCACTACCGGCGTGGTGGCATTCACGTCGATGAAGAAGTTGCCGTAGGGCGCCGCCAGGCGGATGCGGTCACCGACCTGCACATGGTCATGCAGCAGGTTGGAGACATAACCGGGCGGCTGCTCCTCGGTGCCCGACTCACGCTTGACCGAGATCCGGTAGGTCCGCCCGTTGGGCACATCCGACAGGCTGTACTGGCGGATCTGCTGCACGCCCAGCGCGGGTACCTGCACGGCAACGCTGGTGTACTGGCCGGGCTCGAAATGGATGACAGGGCCGTCATCGGCCGGTGCCAGCACAAAGGAGGTAATCTCCTCGCTCTCCGGATTCTTCTCGCGCACAACAAACTCGCGCCAGCCGTTCCAGCCGCCTGCGCCGCTCGCCCGCTGTTGATAGAGCCCCTGCTCCATGCCGATCAACACATCCGCCAACTGGCCGTAAGCCTGTTCCCAGGCATGCATGATGTCATCGGTGGCCGCGGCGCCGAGCACCTCCTTGATGGCGCCCAACAGATGCTTGCCGACGATCGGATACTGGTCGGGCTGGATGCCGAGACTGGCGTGCTTGTGGGCGATGCCGTCGAGCAGAGCGCCCAGGCTCTGCGGATCATCGATGTTGGCGGCATAGGCATAAACCGCACGGGCCAGGGCCTCCTGCTGCTGGCCCTTCTGCTGGTGGGCCATATTGAACACGTTCTTCAACTCGGGATGCTCGGCGAGCATGTTCCGGTAAAAGCACATGATGATGTCCCGGCCGTGATCGGCCAGCACCGGTACGGTGGCCTTGATGGTATCTCTGACGGATTGGGAAAGCATGGCGGTATCCTCGCAATAACACACAAAACGGAACCGGCAGGCACTTGCCCACGCCGGATCGACATGAGCTGAGTATGGTATCGGGGGGCAGGCTATTGCCAGCGGAACAGCTTCGGCAACACCTTACCGCTGACCAGGCAGGGCCCGGCACCTGGCGCAGGCGCGCCGGGTGCCGGTATAGTCAGCGGCGCATCTCAGATATAGAAGGCTTCCAGCGGCGGGAAGCCGTTGAACTCGATCGAGCTGTAGCTGGTGGTGTAGGCACCGGTCGACAGCCAGTACATGCGGTCGCCGATCGCCAGGTTCAGCGGCAAACCGTATTTGTAGTTCTCGTACATGATATCGGCGCTGTCGCAGGTCGGGCCGGCGATGACGGCTTCTTCCAGTTCGCCGCGCTTGTCAGTCCAGATCGGGAACTTGATCGCCTCGTCCATGGTTTCCACCAGGCCGGAGAACTTGCCCACGTCGGTGAACACCCAGCGCTCCAGCGCGGTATGGGATTTGCGCGAGACCAGGACCACTTCGCTGACCAGCACGCCGGCGTTGGCGATCAGGGAGCGGCCCGGCTCCAGGATGATTTCCGGCAGCTCCTCGCCGAAGTCCTCCTGCAGGAAGCGGGTGATTTCCTCGGCGTAGGTCTGCAGGGTGTTGGTCTTGGTCAGGTAATTGGCCGGGAAGCCGCCGCCCATGTTGATCATCTTCAGGACGATGCCGTCCTCTTCCTTCAGGCGCTCGAAAATCACCTTGACCTTGGCAATGGCACCGTCCCAGGCACCGATGTCGCGCTGCTGCGAACCAACGTGGAAGGACACGCCGTAGGGCTCCAGGCCCAGTTCGCGGGCCAGCACCAGTAGGTCCATGGCCATGTCGCTCTGGCAGCCGAACTTGCGCGACAGCGGCCAGTCGGCAGTGGTCGAGCCTTCGGTCAGGATGCGTACATAGACCTTGGAGCCCGGCGCCGCCTTGGCGATATTGCGCAGGTCGGCCTCGGAGTCGGTGGCATACATGCGCACGCCCTTCTCGTAGAAGGCGCGGATGTCGCGGGACTTCTTGATGGTGTTGCCGTAGCTGATCTGCTCTGGCTTGACGCCCAGCGCCAGCACCTTCTCCAGCTCGTAGATCGAGGCGATGTCGAAGTTCGAGCCCTTGTTCTGCAGCAGGCTCAGCACTTCGTTGGCTGGGTTGGCCTTGACCGCATAATACACCTTGGCAAAGGGAAAGCCCGCAACCAATTCATCATAGGCGCGGTCAATGGTCTTGAGGTCAACGACCAGGAAAGGGGTTTCGTGCTGGTCGGCACAGGCACGGATACGGCTGAAGGTGTCGCGGTCGAAATATTCTTCCAACTTGATGGTCATGGCGTCGGCTCCAAAGCAAGGTTCTGGTGTCGGGCCGCGTGGGGACTTGAAGATCAGGTGCAGGGCAGACAGGCGTACCCGCACACCCGGTATTCATACCAGGAGCAGGCAGCGCCTTCCGTAAGCGACTCTGAACGTATAGCCAACACACAACCCGGGGGTGCGAACGTCTGATCAGTATCCCCACTTTGGTTCGCCTACTTCCCAAGGCGTGCGCCGAAAGCAATAAGTCCGTCCCGTTAGGGAACGGTCTTGCTGTCTCGTCGTCAGTACTTGAGCCGTATGGATCGTGCCAGCCTCAACGTTCGGTGCGCACCATAAAACCAAGCGCGCGCGCGGTCAATAGGCTGGGACCGCCCATGTGCAATAATCCATTTCACGCCCCTACTCAGCAGAGGAATTCCGACATGCGGGATGCATCCCTTCACCACCCAGACTCGACGGCAGTTGATGATGACGTCCAGGATGTGATCATCATCGGCGGCGGTGTGAATGGTTGCGGTATCGCCATGGACGCCGCCGGCCGGGGCCTGCGAGTGCTGCTGTGCGAGCAGGATGACCTGGCCTCGGCGACCTCCTCGCGCAGCAGCAAGCTGATCCACGGCGGGCTGCGCTACCTGGAGTTCTACCAGTTCCGGCTGGTGGGCAAGGCGCTGGCCGAGCGTGAGGCCCTGTTGCATAACGCGCCCCACATCATCTGGCCTATGCGTTTTCGCCTGCCCCACCGGCCGCACCTGCGCCCAGCCTGGATGATTCGCCTCGGGCTGTTCCTTTACGATCACCTGGCCCGCCGCAAAACCCTACCCGGCTCCCGCGGCCTGCGCTTCGACCAGAGCAGCCCGCTGAAACCGGAGATATTCCGCGGCTTCGAGTATTCCGATGCCTGGGTCGACGATTCCCGCCTGGTCGTGTTGACCGCCCGCGCCGCCGCCCAGCGGGGCGCGCAGATCCTGACCCGGACCGCTTGCGTGAATGCCAAGCGCGTCGATGGTCTCTGGCAGGTGACGCTCGAGGACCGCCAGAGCGGCCAGCGCCGTAGCTACCGCAGCCGGGCGTTGGTCAATGCCAGCGGCCCGTGGGCGGCGCAAATGCTTGAAGCGGTCATCGACACGCCAGTGCGCCGCCCCTTGCGCCTGGTCAAGGGCAGCCATATCGTGGTGCCGCGCCTGCACCCGGGGGAAGAGTCCTACATCCTGCAGAACGAGGATAATCGCATCGTTTTTGTGATCCCCTATGAGCAGGACTACTCGCTGATCGGCACCACCGACGTCGATTACCAGGGCGATCCCGCGGCGGCCGAATTGTCACCCGAGGAAGGCAACTATCTGCTGCACGTGGTGAACAACCACTTCCGCCAGCAATTGACGCAGCGGAATATCCTCTGGAGCTATGCCGGCGTCCGGGCCTTGTTCGATGAGGACAAAAAAGGCGCGGCCCAGGCCGCCTCCCGGGATTACCTGCTGGATGTCCATGCCCAGCATGGCCACCCGCCGCTGCTGTCCGTGCTCGGTGGCAAGATCACTACCTACCGCCGCCTCGCCGAGGAGGCCACCGATCAACTGTGCGAGCTGCTGCATAGCCCCGCTCGCGCCTGGACCCGCGAGGCGGCCCTGCCCGGCGGCGACTTCCGCGACCAGCAGACCCTACTGGCGGACCTGCAGAAGCTCTACCCCTGGTTGCCCGCCGCCACCGCACGGCGCTTTACCCGCAGCTACGGCACCCTCACCCATGAGCTGCTCAATGGCTGCCGCAGCATGGACGAGATGGGGCGTCATTTCGGCGCCGACCTCTACGCCCGGGAAGTGCACTACCTGATCCAGACCGAGTGGGCCCTGACCGCCGAGGATGTACTCTGGCGGCGCTCCAAGCTGGGCCTGCACATCCGTCACGGCGAGGCGGCGGTGTTGCGGGATTTCATGGACATTCGCAGCAAGTGGCGCAAGCCCTGAGCCGCCTGGCCCGGTCTCGCCAGGGGCCGGTGCCGCACTGCGCAGCCTGCCTGTTTCTGCACCAAATCCAGCCACAGCACTGATTGCCAGCACTGAAACAGCGCGGCCTCGCCAGCGCGGGCGGGGCTCGACAGCCCTGCGCCCCGCCTCTTTCCCGCTTCATTACTCGTTGTTTTAAATAGCTTTTTTCACCATCTGCGAAGTATTTACCGCTGTTGGCACGCTCCCTGCTCAATCGCCTTGCATACAAGTTGGTATGCAGACGCATGGGAGGGTTCAATGACGCAGCAAATGGGATGGACACTGGCAGAGTGGCGCCAGAGCTATCGAAACGGATCCATCGAGCCGCGCGATGCCCTGCAGGGTCTGCGTGCGGCGCTGCAGGACAGCGACCCGGCCTGGATTCATATCGTTTCCAGCGCCGAGCTCGACGCCCAGCTCGACCAGCTCGCGGCCCTGCCACATGCCCCTGACCTGCCGCTCTATGGCATTCCCTTCGTGGTCAAGGACAATATCGATGTAGCCGGGCTGCCGACCAGCGCTGCCTGCCCCGCCTTTGCCCATACCCCCAGCGCGGACGCCACCAGCGTCGCCCGTCTGCGCGCCGCCGGCGCCGTGGTGCTGGCCAAGACCAACCTCGACCAGTTCGCTACCGGTCTGGTCGGCACCCGCTCCCCGTTCGGTGCAGTGCCCAACAGTTTCAATCCTGCCTATATCTCCGGCGGCTCCAGCTCAGGCTCCGCGGTGGCCGTGGCCCGCGGCCTGGTGCCCTTCAGCCTCGGCACCGATACCGCAGGCTCCGGGCGGGTGCCGGCCGGCTTCAATAATATCGTCGGGCTCAAGCCCACCCGGGGCCGGTTCAGTGCCCATGGGGTGCTACCGGCCTGTCGTACGCTGGATTGCGTCTCGGTGTTTGCCCTGACCGTCGAGGATGCCGAGGAGGTGGCAGCGACGCTGGAAGGCTTCGACGCCAACGACAGTTACTCGCGCCACCCAGGCCAGCCCGCCGTGCTGCTGGGCGAACAACCGCGCCTCGGTATTCCAGCCCAGCCCCAGTGGTTCGGCGACACTCAAGCGGAAGCCGCCTGGGCCAGCGCGCTCAGTCGGCTCCAGGCGCTGGGGGCGGAACTGGTCGAGCTGGATTTCAGCCCCATGCAGGAGCTGGCGCAACTGCTCTATGGTGGGCCCTGGGTGGCCGAGCGCTACGCCGCCATCGCGCCCTTTATCGCCCAGCACGCCGAGCAGATCCATCCGGTAGTACGCAGCATCATCAGCCAGGCCGAGCACTTCAGTGCCGTGGACTGCTTCGAGGCGGAATACCGCCGTGCCGATCTGGCGCGGGAGATCCAGACACTGATGCAGTCGGTGGACGCGCTGGTGGTACCCACTGCGCCAAAGCTGCCCACCCTGGCCGAGGTAGAGCAGGAGCCGGTGCTGGTCAACAGCCAACTGGGCACCTGGACCAACTTCGTCAACCTTGCCGATTGCGCAGCGCTGGCGTTACCGGCGGGCATTCGCGCGGACGGCCTGCCGTTTGGCATCACCCTGCTCGGCGCCGCCTGGCAGGACGCGGCACTGGCGGAGTTCGGCAAACGCTGGCAACGGCACATGCCCTGGAAACTGGGGGCTACCGACCGTACTGCCCCGGCAGGCACTGACGCGCAAGTGAACACCGCACCCAATGGCTACCTTCGCCTGGCAGTGGTCGGCGCCCACCTGCGTGGCATGCCGCTGAACTCGCAGCTTACCGAACGTCACGCCCGCTTTGTCGAGGCGGCCTTCACCGCCGCCAATTACCGCCTGTACGCGCTGCCCAATACCACCCCGCCCAAGCCGGGGCTGGTCCGTTCCAGCAGTGGCGAACCCATCGCCGTCGAGCTCTGGGATGTGCCCGTACAACTGTTCGGCAGCTTTGTCGGGCTGATCCCGGCACCGCTGGGCATCGGCACCCTGACCCTGCAGGACGGTCGCGAAGTCAAGGGTTTCATCTGCGAAGGCGCCGCGATCGAGGGCGCCACGGACATCACCCACCTGGGCGGCTGGCGCGCCTATATCGCCACGCGCGGATGATTGAGGAAGCTTTCATGTTGAACACCGTACTCATAGCCAACCGGGGCGAGATCGCCGTCCGCATTGCCCGCACCCTCAAGCGCTTGGGCATCACCTCGGTTGCCGTTTACTCCGAGGCCGACCGCAACAGCGCCCATGTCAGCGCCTGCGACCAGGCGATCTGCCTGGGCGGCAACAGCGCCGCGGACAGCTACCTGCAGACCGAGCTGATTCTCGCGGCGGCTCGTGACAGCGGCGCGCAGGCAGTCATCCCCGGTTATGGCTTTCTCTCGGAGAACGCCGACTTTGCCGAGCAATGCGAAGCCGCTGGCATTGCCTTCTGCGGCCCGACGCCCGAACAGATCCGCCAGTTCGGTCTCAAGCACAGCGCCCGGGAGATTGCCGCCTCGGCCGGCGTGCCCCTGACACCCGGTACCGGGCTGCTCGACTCGTTGGAGGAGGCGCTCAGCGCCGCGGACCGCCTCGGCTACCCGGTGATGCTGAAAAGTACCGCCGGTGGCGGCGGTATCGGTCTGACCCGCTGCGACGATCCGGCAGCCTTGACCGTCGCCTTCGAGAGCGTCAAACGCCTGGGGCAGAACTTCTTCTGCGACAGCGGCGTGTTTCTCGAGCGTTTCGTGGATAACGCCCGGCATGTGGAAGTGCAGATCTTCGGGGACGGTCATGGCAAGGTCATTGCCCTGGGCGAACGGGATTGCTCACTGCAGCGGCGCAATCAGAAGGTCGTCGAGGAGACCCCAGCCCCGCACCTGCCTGCCGCCACGCGCCAGCAGTTGTTGAACGCCTCGGTCAAACTGGGCGAGGCAGTGAACTACCGGTCAGCGGGCACCGTGGAATATATCTACGATGCTGCCCGCGACGCCTTCTATTTCCTTGAGGTCAACACTCGCCTGCAGGTGGAGCACCCGATCACCGAGGCCTGCACTGGAGTCGACCTGGTCGAATGGATGGTGCTGTGCGCGGCGGGTCAGCCGCCCGCGCTGGATATGCCCATCCAGCCCAACGGTGCGGCCATCGAAGTGCGCCTGTATGCCGAAGATCCGCTGCGCGACTTCCAGCCCTCGCCCGGGCTGCTGACCAGCGTCGACTTTCCCGCCAGCGCCCGGGTCGATACCTGGGTTGCTACCGGCACCCAGGTATCGCCCTACTACGACCCGATGATCGCCAAGATCATCGTCCACGGCCGCGACCGGGCCGAGGCCCTGACTAAGATGCGCGAGGCATTGGAGGCCACCAGCATCGGTGGTATTGCCACCAACCTGGAGTATCTGCGGCAGATCATCGCCAGCGACTTCTTCGGCCAGGGCGATGTAGCCACCAACCGCCTGGCCAATTTCACCTACCAGCCAGCTGTGGTGGAAGTACTGCAGCCCGGCACCTATACCAGCGTGCAGGATTACCCCGGCCGCGCTGGCTACTGGAGTGTCGGCGTACCGCCCTCCGGGCCGATGGACGACTATGCGTTCCGCCTGGCCAACCGCATCGTGGGTAACCACAGCGCCGCCGCGGGCCTGGAATGCACCCTGCTTGGTCCGACCCTGCGCTTTCACAGTGACACCCTGATTGCCCTGACCGGCGCTCGCTCCGACGCCCGCCTGGATGGCGCAACCGTGCCCTTCTGGACGCCCGTCCAGGTCAAGGCCGGGCAGGTGCTGACCCTGGGCAAGGCGCAGACCGGCTGCCGCAGCTATCTGGCGGTACGCAATGGCTTCGATGTGCCGGTGTATCTGGGCAGCCGCTCGACCTTCGCCCTCGGCCAGTTTGGCGGCCATGCCGGGCGGATATTACGGACTACGGATATGCTACCGATCAGCGACCCGGCGCTACCGGTATGCACCACTCCGGCGCCCGCCCACGCGCCGGCCGCCGCGCCCGCCGAACTGATCCCCCATTACCCCAATGAATGGGAGATCGGCGTACTCTATGGCCCCCATGGCGCGCCGGACTTCTTTACCGAAGAGGCGATCGAGATGTTCTTCGATACCGCCTGGGAGGTGCATTACAACTCCAACCGGCTGGGTATTCGCCTCAACGGCCCCAAACCCAGCTGGGCGCGGAGCGACGGTGGCGAAGCGGGTCTGCATCCGTCCAATATCCACGACACCGAATATGCCGTCGGCTCGATCAACTTCACCGGTGATATGCCGGTCATCCTCACTCGGGACGGCCCCAGCCTCGGCGGTTTTGTCTGCCCGGTGACGATCGCCAAGGCCGAGCTATGGAAGGTGGGCCAGGTCAAACCCGGTGATCGCATCCGCTTCAAACACCTGACGTTTGACGAGGCCCTGGCGCTGGAACTGGCCACCGATCGCGCCATCGAGCAGCTGGCACCTGCCGCCAGCCAGGCGCTGCCCGCCCGGCCCGGCGCCTCCGGCGATTGCATTCTGGCCAGCCTGGCTGCCCACGGCGAACGCCCGGCGGTGGTCTATCGACAGGCGGGGGACAAGTACATCCTGCTGGAGTATGGCCCCAATGTATTGGATATCAGCCTGCGGCTGCGCGTGCATGCCCTGATGGAAGCGCTCCGCGCCAGCCCCATCGACGGCATCATTGAACTGTCCCCCGGTGTGCGTTCGCTGCAGATCAACTACGACAGCCGCGTCATCCATCAGCATGCGCTGATCGACCGCCTGGTGCTGCTGGAAACCCAGCTCCCAGATGCCGGCAGCGTGCGGGTGCCCAGCCGTATCATCCGCCTGCCCATGGCCTTTGAGGATTCCGCCACACTGGATGCGGTGGCCCGCTACCGCCAGTCGGTGCGCGATACCGCGCCCTGGCTGCCCAGCAATACCGAGTTCATGCGCCGCATCAACGGTCTCGACACCATCGATGAGGTGCGCGACATCCTGTTCAGCGCCAGCTACATGGTGCTGGGCCTGGGCGACGTTTATCTCGGCGCGCCCTGCGCCGTGCCGGTCGATCCCCGGCATCGCCTGCTGACCTCCAAATACAACCCGGCACGCACCTACACCGCCGAGGGAACCGTCGGCATCGGCGGTGTGTACATGTGCATCTACGGCATGGATTCGCCCGGTGGCTACCAGCTGGTCGGTCGCACGCTGCCGATCTGGAACACCTTTCTCAAGAGCCCGGCCTTCGTCAATGGTGAACCCTGGCTGCTGAAGTTCTTTGACCAGGTGCGCTATTACCCGGTCTCCGAGGAGGAGCTGACCCGTCAGCGTGAGGCGTTCCGCGAGGGCCGTCTGGAGCTGGATATCGAGGATGGCTGGTTCGATCTGGCGGAGCATCGGGCATTTCTACAGCAGCATGCGCCAAGCATTACTGCGTTCAAGGCCCGGCAGCAGGCTGCCTTCACCCGGGAGGTCACTTTGTGGCAAGCCGATGAGCAGGCCCAGGTCGAGGCGGCGCTGCAGGTCCGCACACCCAGTGGGCCGATCGAGGTGAACGGGCATGCCGTCACTGCGGATATCAGCGGCAATATCTGGAAGCTGCTGGTGGAGCCCGGCCAGCAGGTCGAGCCGGACCAGCCACTGCTCATCGTCGAGGCCATGAAAATGGAATTCGCCGTGCACGCCGACCGCAGCGCCCGGGTCAGAGCCATCCACTGCGCCGCGGGCCGTCAGGTGAACGCGGGCGACCTGCTGATGGTGCTGGAATGACCCGGCTGCTACCCCTGGAACAACCGGGTCAGGGGGGCCGGGAGAATCTGACCGAGCGTATCTACCGGCAGCTGAAACGCAGCATCTTCGATTTTGACCTGCTGCCCGGTGACCGCTTCACCGAAAGCGCCATCGCCGAGCAGATGCAGGCCAGCCGCACGCCGGTGCGTGAAGCCCTGGCCCGGCTGCAGCGCGAGGGTTTCGTTGAAGTCTCGTTCCGCAGTGGCTGGCAGGTGCGGCCCTTCGATTTCCAGCAGTTCGAGCAACTCTATGACGTGCGCATCGTGCTGGAAATGGCCGCGGTCAAGCGGCTCTGCGAGATGCCGACGGCCCCCGACCTGGACGCACTCAAGCGGGTCTGGCTGGTGGCCCCGGCGGATCGCCTTGCCCACGGACCCACCGTCTGCGCCCTGGATGAGCGCTTCCATGAACAGCTGGTGCAAGCCTGTGGCAACGGCGAGATGGCGCGCATCCACCACGACCTCACCGAACGCCTGCGCATCGTGCGGCGCATCGACTTCACCCAGCGCCCGCGCATCGAAGCCACCTACCTCGAGCACGGCCAGATTCTGCAGAGCATCATCCGGCGCCGCAGCGATGAGGCCCAGTTACTGCTCAAGACCCATATCGAGGAAAGCAAAGCGGAGGTTCGCAAGATCACCCTGCACATGATTTTCGAGGCACGACAACACCAACTGGCCGCAGCTGGCGAGTGATGCACCTCCAGTGCATTACACCCACTGTTTCACACGTTGTTTCACAACCTGTTCTCAATCGCTGTACACGCTCAAACGAAGGGAGATTGTCGATGAAACTGAAAAACCTAGCCAAACGGACCGGGGCTCTCGGTATCGCCTGCAGCATGGCGTTGACCGCCCTGGCGGTACAGGCGGAGACCATCAAGGTCGGCGTACTGCATTCGCTATCGGGCACCATGGCGATTTCGGAAACGACGCTGAAGGACACCATGCTGATGCTCATTGAAGAGCAGAACAAGAAAGGGGGTGTGCTCGGCAAGCAACTGGAAGCGGTGGTGGTTGACCCGGCGTCCAACTGGCCCCTGTTTGCCGAACGCACCCGTGACCTGCTGGAGCAGCATGAGGTCGATGCCATCTTCGGTTGCTGGACCTCGGTCTCGCGCAAGGCGGTGCTGCCGGTGATCGAGGAGCTTAATGGTATTCTCTTCTACCCCGTGCAGTACGAAGGGGAAGAGTCCTCGCGCAATGTGTTCTACACCGGCGCGGCGCCGAACCAGCAGGCCATCCCGGCGGTGGATTACCTGAAGGACGAAGTAGGGATCGAGCGCTGGGTGCTGGCCGGTACCGACTACGTCTATCCGCGAACCACCAACCGCATCCTCGAGGCCTACCTCAAGGCCAACGGCGTAGCGGAACAGGACATCCTGGTCAATTACACCCCGTTCGGTCATTCGGACTGGCAGAACATCGTCGCGGAAATCAAACGCTTTGGCAGCACCGGCAAGAAGACCGCAGTGGTGTCCACTATCAATGGTGACGCCAACGTGCCCTTCTACCGTGAACTGGGCAACCAGGGCGTATCGGCCGAGGATATTCCGGTGATCGCCTTCTCGGTCGGTGAAGAGGAACTGTCCGGTATCGACACTTCGCCGCTGGTCGGCCACATGGCCGCCTGGAACTACTTCATGAGCGAGGAGAACCCCGCCAACGAAGCCTTCATCAAGACCTGGCACCAGTTCACCGGCGACACCAAGCGCGTGACCAACGATCCGATGGAAGCGCACTACATCGGCTTCAACATGTGGGTGAAAGCGGTCGAGGCCGCCGGCACTACCGACACCGACAAGGTCATCGACGCCATGGTCGGCGTGGAGGTACCGAACCTGACCGGCGGCGTCAGCAAGATGTTGCCCAACCACCACATCACCAAACCGGTGCTGATCGGCGAGATCCAGGATGACGGCCAATTCCTCACCGTCTCCAGTACCGATGGCCTGGTGCCCGGCGACGCTTGGTCCGACTTCCTGGAAGGCAGCAAGGACCTGGAAGCGGATTGGGCGGCACCGATCAATTGCGGCAACTACAACACGCAGACCAAGGCCTGCCTGGGTGCCAGCCCGGTAGCTGCCCAGTAACTGCCTCCGCTGCATCCGGCCTATGGCCAACCCGAGCCCCTCCCGCGCCAGCGGCGGGGGGCTACCCAGGCACTGAAGAGAGACCCTGCCATGACCCCACGCTGCCGCGCCAATTTCGGGCCCGTCCTGCGCCGGCTGAGCATCGGCCTGCTGCTGCTCAGCAGCCTGCTCGTCACGCTGACCAGCCAGGCACAACCTGTCACCGCCACCAGCAACGCGGATACCTCGCGCAGTTTCGACCGGCTGGTACGTGAGCTGCCCGGCGGCAATCTGCGCCAGCGTGCCGATCTTCTGCACCAGTTGGCCGATCACCCTGATCCACGGCTGCCCCATATTCTCAACGCGCTGGTCGACGGCGATCTGCTCGCCGACCGGAACGACCCGCCGACCGTCGCCATTCGCACCGGCACCCGGATTGAGGATGCACTGAGCGGCGCGGTGATCGATCCGACGATCGCCGCTGACCTGCGCCGGATTCCCGTCAATAACAGTTTGCGTACCCAACTGCGCGGCCTGATTGCCCGCGCCAATCTGCAGCACCCCGAGCCACAGGCGCGGTACGAGGCAGTACGCCGCTTCATTCGCGACGGCGTCGACCGTGACAGCATCGACCTGCTGCGTGAGCGCCAGCAAATCGAGGAGTCCGGCCTGGTCCAGGGCGCCATCGACACCGCCGTGGCGCTGTACCAGTTACAGCACGCCGACCGGGATATCCGTCTGGGCGCGGTCGAGGCGCTGAGCGGCTCGCTGGAAGTCGAGGCCCGCAATGCCCTTGCCGGGCTGGCGGCCAGCGATGGGGATCTGGCGCTGCGTGCCGCCGCGCAACAGGCACTGGACGGTATCCAGACGCGCATCCAGTTCTACCGCCTGGTGGAAAATCTGTTCTTCGGTTTGAGCCTCGGCTCGGTCCTGCTGCTGGCGGCGATCGGGCTGGCGATCACCTTCGGCGTCATGGGCGTGATCAACATGGCCCACGGCGAGCTGATCATGATCGGCGCCTACACTACCTGGGGCGTGCAGGTGCTGTTTCCCGAGCTGATCGAATGGAGCCTGCTGATCGCCATCCCCGCCGCCTTCCTCATCACCGCGCTGGTCGGCATGGCCATCGAACGGGGCGTCATCCGCTTCCTCTATGGTCGCTCGCTGGAAACCCTGCTCGCCACCTTTGGCCTGAGCCTGGTACTGCAGCAGGCCGTGCGCAGCCTGTTCAGTCCGCTCAACCGCTCGGTCAGCTCGCCGGAGTGGATCAGCGGCACCCTGACCCTCAATCCGGTGCTGTCGATCACCTATA
This sequence comes from Pseudomonas saudimassiliensis, assembly GCF_000939975.1. Lineage (GTDB taxonomy): Bacteria > Pseudomonadota > Gammaproteobacteria > Pseudomonadales > Pseudomonadaceae > Halopseudomonas > Halopseudomonas saudimassiliensis. Next base: position 1,086,823 of record NZ_LK391969.1, read on the forward strand.
CCCGGCTGTACATCCTGATCTTCGGGCTGGCGGTGTTCTTCGCCCTGCTGCTGGTGATGAAGCGCACCAGTCTCGGCCTCAAGGTGCGCGCCGTCTCGCAGAACCGCGCCATGGCCCGCGCCGTCGGGGTGCGCTCGAACTGGGTGGACGCGCTGACCTTCGGGCTCGGCTCCGGCATTGCCGGTATCGCCGGGGTGGCCCTGTCGCAGCTCACCAATGTCGGGCCCAACCTCGGCCAGGCGTACATCATCGACTCATTCATGGTGGTGGTGTTCGGCGGGGTCGGCAACCTCTGGGGCACGCTGGTGAGCGCCATGAGCCTGGGACTGATCAACAACTTCCTCGAGCCCTGGGCCGGCGCCATGCTGGCCAAGGTGCTGGTGCTGATCATGTTGATCCTGTTCATCCAGAAAAAACCCAAGGGACTCTTCCCGCAGAAAGGACGGGTAGCGGCGGATTGATCGCCCCTGCCCCACAAAGATGATCGAGAGGGAAGTATGCTGACCCAACGTCTGTTACTCAGTGATCGCGGCGGCCTGGTGGTACTCGGGTTGGTCGTGTTGACCGCCGTGCTGGTACCGATTCTCAACCTGGCGGTGCCCAGCGGCTCGCCGTTCTACGTATCCAACTTTACCGTAGCGCTGCTCGGCAAGTTTCTCTGCTTTGCCCTGCTGGCGTTGTCAGTGGACCTGATCTGGGGCTACTGCGGGATTCTCTCCCTCGGCCATGGCGCCTTCTTCAGCCTCGGCGGCTACGGCATGGGCATGTACCTGATGCGCCAGATCGGCGACCGCGGCGTCTACGGTCATCCCGAGCTGATGGATTTCATGGTGGTGCTCAACTGGCAGACCCTGCCCTGGTACTGGCAGGGCTTTGACATGTTCTGGTTCGCCCTGCTGATGATTCTGCTGGTACCGGCGCTGCTGGCACTGGTGTTCGGCTGGTTGGCGTTCCGCTCCCGGGTCACCGGAGTGTATTTCGCGATCATCACCCAGGCGCTGACCTACGCGCTGATGCTGGCATTCTTCCGCAACGAGATGGGCTTCGGCGGTAATAACGGTCTGAACGACTTCAAGGAAATTCTCGGCTTCGATCTCGCTGCCAAGACTACCCGCATCGGCCTGTTCATCGCCTCGGCGCTGGCCCTGGTGCTGGGCTATCTGGCGTGTCGGTACATAGTCACCTCGCGCATGGGGCGGGTGATCATCTCGATCCGTGATGCGGAAAGCCGCACCCGGTTCAGCGGCTACCAGGTGGAGTCGTACAAGCTCTGGCTGTTCGTATTCTCCGCCATGCTGGCGGCGGTGGCCGGGGCGCTGTACGTACCCCAGGTGGGCATCATCAATCCGGGCGAGTTTTCGCCACTGAACTCCATCGAGATGGTCGTCTGGGTGGCCACCGGCGGGCGCGGCACCCTGTTCGGCGCCATTGTCGGGGCATTCTCGGTGAACTACGCCAAGACCTTCTTCACCACTTTCTCGCCGGAAACCTGGCTGTTCATCCTCGGTGGGCTGTTTGTGCTGGTGACCCTGGTGTTGCCCCGGGGCATTGTCGGCCTGGTCGATCACCTGCGTCGCAAGGGGAATAAGTAATGTATTCACTGGAACAGTTTCGCCAGGCCTGGCGCCGCGATCAGGTCTTCGACTTCCTGTTGCCCAGGCCGGAATTCCACCGGCCGGTGGACACCAGCCACGGTCCCATCCTCTATGTGGAGGACGTCAGCGTCAGCTTTGACGGGTTCAAGGCGCTGAACAACCTCAACCTGTATATCGACGACGGGGAGCTGCGCTGCATCATTGGCCCCAACGGTGCCGGCAAGACCACCATGATGGATGTGATCACCGGCAAGACCCGTCCGGACAGCGGCAGCGTGTACTTCGGCCAGCGCATCGACCTGCTAAAACAGCCGGAATACCAGATTGCCCGCGGCGGTATTGGCCGCAAGTTCCAGAAGCCGACCATCTTCGAGGCGCTCTCGGTGTTCGAGAACCTGGAGCTCGCCACCGCCTCGGACAAGGGCGTCTGGTACACCCTGAACCACGACCTGAACGGCGAGCAACGCGACCGCATCGACGAGGTATTGACCCTGATCGGCCTGACCGGGCAGCGGCGGCAGAACGCTGGCGCCCTGTCCCACGGCCAGAAGCAATGGCTGGAGATCGGCATGCTGCTGGTGCAGAACCCCCGCGTGCTGCTGGTGGACGAACCGGTCGCCGGCATGACCGGCGAAGAGGTGGAGCACACCGCGCAGCTGCTGACCTCACTGGCCGGACGCCATTCGGTGATCGTCGTCGAGCACGATATGGCCTTTGTCCGTTCCATTGCCCGCAAGGTCACCGTGCTGCACCAGGGTTCGGTGCTGGCCGAAGGCAGCATGGACCAGGTGCAGAACGACCCGCGGGTCATCGAAGTCTATCTGGGAGAGTGAACTGTGCTGAGCATTCAAGGTATCAATCAGTTCTACAACCAGAGCCACATCCTCTGGGATCTGGATCTGGAACTGGCCGAAGGCACCTGCGGCTGCCTGCTCGGGCGTAACGGCGTGGGCAAGACCACCCTGCTCAAGTGCATCACCGGTCTGTTGCCGGTAAAGAGCGGGCGCATCCTGTTCAATGGCAAGGACATCACCCAGTTGTCCACCGAGTACCGCGCCCGCGGCGGCATCGGCTACGTGCCCCAGGGCCGCGAAATCTTCCCGCTGTTGACTGTCGAGGAGAACCTGAAGATCTCGCTGGGCGCCCGCCCTGACCGCGCCCGCCAGGTGCCGGCGCTCATCTACGAGCTGTTCCCGGTGCTCAAGGACATGAAGCACCGCCGCGGCGGTGACCTGTCCGGCGGCCAGCAGCAACAACTGGCGATCGGCCGGGCGCTGGTGCTGGATCCCAGGCTGCTGATTCTCGATGAGCCGACCGAGGGCATCCAGCCGAATATCGTGCGGGATATCAGCGATGTGATTCGCCGGTTGAATGCCGAGCTGGGGCTGACCGTACTGCTGGTAGAACAGAAGCTGCCCTTTGCCCGTCGCGCCGCGGATGGCTTTTTCATCATGGAGCGCGGCCGCAACGTCGCCAGCGGGGCCATGAGCACGCTGGATGAGCAGTTGATCCAGCGCTACCTGACGGTCTGAGTGCAGCGGGGGGCGGGTGCCGGGCGGATTTTACTTTGTCATGCCCGGATGAATAAGCCACAATATGCGCCGATTCATTTACCCCCGCCCGGAGCCGACCGACACCGGTCACCGCCTCCTCGCCCAGCACGAACCGAACAGGCAACATGTCCAACATCGAGAAAGAAGTCGCCAAGCGCCGTACCTTTGCCATCATCTCGCACCCCGATGCGGGTAAGACCACCATCACCGAGCGCCTGCTGCTGATGGGCAAGGCAATCGAGGTGGCAGGCACGGTCAAGTCCCGCAAATCCGATCGCCACGCGACCTCGGACTGGATGGCCATGGAGCAGCAGCGGGGTATCTCCATTACCACCTCGGTCATGCAGTTCCCCTACCGCGACCACATGATCAACCTGCTGGACACCCCCGGTCACGAGGACTTCTCCGAAGATACCTACCGCACCCTGACCGCGGTGGACAGCGCGCTGATGATGATTGACGGCGGTAAGGGCGTCGAGCCCCGTACCATCGCCCTGATGAACGTGTGCCGCCTGCGCGACACACCGATCATCAGCTTCGTCAACAAGCTCGACCGCGACATCCGTGACCCCATCGAGCTGCTCGATGAGATCGAGGAAGTGCTAAGCATCAAGGCCGCGCCGGTAACCTGGCCGATCGGTTGCTACCGCGAGTTCAAGGGCGTCTACCACCTGGCCAACGACTGCATCCATGTCTACACACCCGGCCACGGGCACGAACGCACCGAAGACAAGATCATCCAGAAGCTGGACAGCGATGAAGCCCGGGCCCTGCTGGGCGACATGTATGACAGCTTCGTCGAGGAACTGGAGCTGGTTCAGGGTGCCTGCCACGAATTCGATCTGGAGGAATACCTGGCGGGCAAGCTGACCCCGGTGTTCTTCGGTACCGCACTGGGCAACTTCGGTGTCAGCCATGTGCTGGACGCCTTCGTCGATTGGGCGCCTGCGCCGCTGTCGCGCCTGACCCAGGAACGTGAGGTCAAACCCACCGAGCCGACCTTCAGCGGTTTCGTGTTCAAGATCCAGGCGAACATGGACCCGCGCCACCGCGACCGCATCGCCTTCATGCGCGTGTGCTCGGGCAAGTACGAACAGGGCATGAAGATGCGCCATGTACGCATCGGCAAGGACATCAAGATTGCCGACGCCCTGACCTTCTTCTCCAGCGACCGGGAGCGGCTGGAGGAGGCCTTCGGCGGCGACATCATCGGTCTGCATAACCATGGCACCATTCAGATCGGCGACACCTTCACCGCCGGCGAGAACATCAGCTTCACCGGCATCCCGCACTTTGCCCCAGAACTGTTCCGCCGGGTCCGGCTGAAGGATCCGCTCAAGTCCAAGCAGCTACGCCAGGGCCTGCAGGAACTGGCCGAGGAAGGCGCCACCCAGGTGTTCTTCCCCGAGCGCAACAACGACGTCATCCTCGGCGCCGTGGGTGTGCTGCAGTTCGACGTGGTCGCCAGCCGGCTGAAGGAAGAATACAAGGTCGAGTGCCTGTACGAACCGGTCAACGTCTGGTCCGCCCGTTGGATTGAATCCACGGATAAGAAGAAACTCGAGGAATTCCGCAACAAGGCCACGGACAACCTGGCCGTGGATGGGGGTGGGCATCTGACCTACCTGGCCCCGACCCGGGTCAACCTGAGCCTGACCGAGGAGCGCTGGCCGGAGATTCAGTTCAACGCTACCCGCGAGCATCACTGACCGGCGGTGGAGGGTTCAGAACAGCTCTGACTGGGTATCGCTATCCGTTTGCTGGCGCCGGGCCGCTTCCTGTCTGGCGCGTAGCACGCGGGCCTGGCGCGACTGGCACAGCCGGACCACCTGGCGCTTCTGCTCGGTAGTGAATTCCAGCCAGTAGAGGCGCTCCTCCCGCGAGCGGAAACACCCTTTGCAGAAGCCCTTGCTATTGGCCTCGCAGACCCCGATGCAGGGGCTGGGGATATCGAAGAATTCCAGCTGATCCATTCATCCCTCGCCACTGTCCCCTAGCCGCGCCAGGGGATAAATTCAAGCAGAATATTTTTGCTTCGCTGCAAGCTGCGTGCGCACTGCGCTGCGCATCAAGGGCTGGTCAGCTCCCGGACAATTCGGGTTGACCCACCCCGATCAGCCCACTATATTGCGCAGAACATTACGCACCAACACTATATGTAGTGCGCCAGCCTTATAACGCTGGCGCGCTGTTTTCAAGCCCTTTTTGCCAGGAAAAGCCCCAATGTCCGATTTCCAGTCCCTCAAGGTCACCAAGCGCGACGGCTCCCAGGAACCCATCAACCTGGACAAGATCCACCGCGTGCTGGACTGGGCGGCGGCGGGGCTGAACAACGTATCGGTATCCCAGGTGGAACTGAAGTCGCAGATCCAGTTGTACGATGGCATCCGCAGCCAGGATATCCATGAGACCATCATCAAGGCCGCCGCCGACCTGATTTCCACCGAGACGCCGGATTACCAATACATGGCCGCACGCCTGGCGATCTTTCACCTGCGCAAGATAGCCTATGGTCAGTTCGAGCCGCCACACCTGTTCGACCACGTCACTACCCTGACCGAAATGAAGCGCTATGACCAGCACATCCTGCGCGATTACAGCCGTGACGAATTCGACACCCTCAACGCCTATCTCGACCACAGCCGCGACCTGAATTTCTCCTACGCCGCGGTCAAGCAGCTGGAAGGCAAGTACCTGATCCAGGACCGGGTCAGCCGCCGGGTCTATGAAAGCCCGCAGATGCTCTACATGCTGATCGGCATGTGCCTGTTTGCCGACTACCCGCGGGACACCCGGCTGGATTACATCAAGCGTTTCTACGACGCCATCTCGCTGTTCAAGATCTCCCTGCCGACGCCCATCATGTCCGGCGTGCGCTCGCCGTCCCGGCAGTTCAGCTCCTGTGTGCTGATCGAGTGCGGCGACAGCCTGGACTCGATCAACGCCACCACCTCGGCCATCGTCAAGTATGTGTCCCTGCGTGCCGGCATCGGCATCAATGCCGGGCGCATCCGCGCCGTGGGCAGCCCGATCCGCGGCGGCGAGGCCCAGCACACCGGCTGTATTCCCTTCTTCAAATTGTTCCAGTCCGCGGTCAAGTCCTGCTCCCAGGGCGGCGTGCGTGGCGGCGCGGCGACCCTGTTCTACCCGCTGTGGCACCTGGAGGTGGAGTCGCTGCTGGTATTGAAGAACAACCGCGGCGTGGAAGAAAACCGCGTGCGGCACATGGACTACGGCGTGCAGATCAACCGCACCCTGTACCAGCGCCTGATCAAGAATGGCAATATCACCCTGTTCTCGCCCCACGAAGTGCCCGGCCTGTACGATGCCTTCTTCGCCGACCAGGACGAATTCGAGCGGCTGTACGAGAAATACGAGCAGGACGAGAGCATCCGCAAACGCAGCATTCCGGCGGTCGAGCTGTTCTCGCTGATGATGCAGGAACGCTCCAGCACCGGCCGCATCTATATCCAGAACGTCGACCACTGCAACACCCACAGCCCCTTCGACCCGAAGGTCGCACCGGTACGCCAGTCCAACCTGTGCCTGGAAATCGCCCTGCCCACCAGCCCGCTGGAAAGCATGGATGACCCCAACGGCGAGATTGCCCTGTGCACTCTGTCCGCCCTGAACCTGGGCGCGATCAACAGCCTCGACGAGCTGGAAGAGCTGGCTGAGCTCGCGGTGCGCGCGCTGGACTCCTTGCTGGATTACCAGGGCTACCCGATCGAAGCCGCCCGCCGCGCCTCGATGAAGCGCCGCACTCTGGGCATCGGCGTGATCAACTTTGCCAACTACCTGGCGAAGAATGGTGTGAAGTATTCCGACGGTTCGGCCAACAACCTGACCCACCGCACCTTCGAGGCCATCCAGTACTACCTGCTGCGCGCCTCCAACAAGCTGGCCCAGGAACGTGGTGCCTGCACCGGTTTCAACGAGACCGTATACGCCAGGGGGGTGCTGCCGATCGATACCTACAAGAAGGACCTGGACGCGGTCTGCTCCGAGCCGCTGCACCTGGACTGGGAAGCCCTGCGCGCGGATATCGTCACCCACGGCCTGCGCAACTCGACGCTGTCCTCGCTGATGCCGTCGGAGACCTCCAGCCAGATCTCCAACGCTACCAACGGCATCGAACCGCCCCGCGGGTTGGTGACCGTCAAGCAGTCCAAGGACGGCATCCTCAAGCAGGTGGTGCCCGATTACGATGAGCTCAAGCACGCCTATGAGTTGCTGTGGCAGATGCCGAGCAACGATGGCTACCTGCAGCTGGTGGGTATCATGCAGAAGTTCGTCGACCAGGCGATTTCGGCCAACACCAACTACGACCCGCAGCGCTTCGAGGGGGGCCGGGTGCCGATGAAGCAACTGCTCAAGGATCTGCTGACCGCGTACAAGCTTGGCCTCAAGACCCTGTACTATCAGAACACCCGGGATGGGGCGGATGATGCCCAGGCGGACCTGGCGGATGATTGTGCGGGTGGGGCTTGCAAGATCTGAGTGAGTTGCCTTTCCCCCTCTCCCCGGCCCTCTCCCGCGAGGGAGAGGGAGAAAAGCAGGACACGCACGCAGGTCAGAGCCAAGACTGAAGGCTCTCCTTCACGATAGGCCGAGCAGAGAGCACAGGCTAAAGCCCCTCTCCCCTCGCGGGAGAGGGGTTGGGGCGCCCGGCGAGGGAGAGGAGGATCGGGCGTCTGCCTACCCCCACTTCCAGAAACAACTACACGACTTCAGGTTCCCCGAGGGGCCAACATGAAAATGAAATACAGCACTTTCTCCCAGACCGACAACAACCAGATGGGCGAGCCGATGTTCTTCGGCCAGCCGGTCAACGTGGCGCGCTATGACCAACAGAAATACCCGATCTTCGAGAAGCTGATCGAGAAGCAGCTGTCGTTCTTCTGGCGCCCGGAAGAAGTGGACGTATCCCAGGATCGCATCGATTTTCGCAACCTGCCGGATCACGAAAAGCACATCTTTATCAGCAACCTGAAGTACCAGACGCTGCTGGATTCGATCCAGGGCCGCAGCCCGAACGTGGCCTTCCTGCCGCTGGTGTCGATCCCCGAGCTGGAGACCTGGATCGAGACCTGGTCGTTTTCCGAGACCATCCACAGCCGCTCCTATACCCACATCATTCGCAATATCGTCAACGATCCGGCGGTGGTGTTCGATGACATAGTACGCAACCAGCACATCATCGAGCGGGCGGGCGATATCGCCAATTACTACGACGACCTGATCCAGTACAGCAACCTGTACAACCAGTTCGGTGAGGGCACGCACCAGCTCAACGGCCAGAGCGTGACCCTGGATCTGTTCGAGCTGAAGAAGAAGCTGTACCTGTGCATGATGTCGGTGAACGTGCTGGAGGCGATCCGCTTCTATGTCAGCTTTGCCTGCTCCTTCGCCTTTGCCGAGCGCCGGCTGATGGAGGGCAACGCCAAGATCATCCGGCTGATTGCCCGGGACGAGGCGCTGCACCTGACCGGCACCCAGCACATCATCAATATCCTGCAGGAAGGCGAGGACGACCCGCAGATGGCCGAGGTGGCCCGCGCCTGCCATGACCAGTGCGTCGAACTGTTCCGCCATGCCGCCGAGCAGGAGAAGCAGTGGGCCGAGTACCTGTTCAAGGATGGCTCCATGATCGGCCTGAACTACAGCATCCTCAGCCAGTACGTGGAATACATCACCAACCTGCGCATGGCGGCGGTGGGGCTGGAGCCGATCTTCCCGGGCGCCAACCAGAATCCGATCCCGTGGATCAACGCCTGGCTGGTGTCGGATAACGTGCAGGTAGCACCACAGGAAGTGGAAGTCAGCTCCTACCTGGTCGGCCAGATCGACTCCGAAGTCTCCCTGGAAGACCTTGGCGAGTTCGAGTTGTAACCCGTGCAGGTGTTTACCCGCGATACCTTCTTCGAGCTGGGTGAGGACGAAACCCTGCTCGAGGGGCTGGAGCGCACCGGCCACCATGTCGAGTACCAGTGCCGCAGCGGCTACTGCGGTGCCTGCCGGGTCAAACTCAAGGTCGGCAGCGTGGTCTACCCCAGTGCCCCGCTGGCCTTTATCAAGCGCGACGAGATCCTGCCCTGCTGTTGCCGGCCGGCGGAGCTGATCGTCATCGACGATGTACCGCTGAAAAGCAAACTCTGAGGTATGCCGATGTTTGAAATCCAGTCCATGGATCCGCTGCGCTACCGCGAGCAGACCCGCCGCAGCACCCTGATCCTCTGCGCCATCCTGGCGGCGCTGTGCATTACCCTGGCGACCCTGTCGGTGGCGCTGTTCGGGGAACCGGGCGGCAACAATTTTCGCTGGAACCTGGGTGGCGTGATCGCCGGCCTGTTGCTGACCATTGCGGTGGTGCGGACCTATCTATGGCAGCAGCCCTGGATGGCGCCTGCGGTGTATGGCTTCCGCCTCAAGCGCAATCTGATGAAGGTGACCAATATCCTGCATCAGGTCGAAGCCGGCGTGGCCGATGCCGATCCGACCGCTATGCGGGTGCTGCGCTTCTATCACCTGGGCCTGTTGCAGATGTATCAGCTTGATGGCAACAGCACCGCCGCCAGCGATCTGGTCAAGGAGATGGATCAGCATCATGAACGGATGTTGACGGCAGGGCTGGATCCGCACCAGCCGCGGCTGGACCCAGCCTGGCTGACCAGCGTCAGCGAACGCTGGCGCGATGCCAAGCGCCGCTGATAGGAAACATGAGCCGCCGCAGCGCAGCGGCTCGACAGCGCCTCAGTTACCGGCGCGGCGCAAGGCCTGGGGTGAGAAATCCCGCGGCGACATGTCGTAATTGAAGTCGTACATCGGCTCGTTATTATCGAGGCCGTCGACAAAGTAGTTGCCGGTCTTCAGGTAATAGAGGGTCTCGAGGGTGCTGTTGAACATCGGCAGCTCGTAGTAGCTGATCGGGTGGCTTTCCTGCAGGCCCACCAGTTCGCCCTTCTCGTCCCGCAGGTCTACCGCCAGGATCTGCCAGCTATCCTCATCGATATAGAATCGCCGCGTGTGGTACGGGTGGGCATAGCCGGTGCGCAGATTGGCTTCCACGACCCAGACGCGGTGCAGTTCATAACGTAGCAGTTCGGGGTTCAGCGTTGTCGGCAGCACAATGCGGTCATAGCTGATGCCCTGTTGATGCACGGCATAGCTGTTGTAGGGCACCAGCATTTCCTGCTTGCCGATCAGGGTCCATTCGTAGCGATCCGGCGCACCATTGTAGGAATCCACCACATCCGCCGTGGCCAGGCCACTGGTGTCAGGCTGCACCGAGTCATAGGCCAGCGACGGCAGGCGGCGGACGCGCCGGTCACTGGGACTGTAGCGCCAGGCCCGGCGGGTCGTGAGTACCTGGTCCAGCGGATCCTGCACCACCAGCGAGGTACCGGACAGCTTCGCCGGCGCCGTAACCTGGTAGCGGTAGTACAGCAGGGTATTGTCCATATCCTCGATGGTCATGCCGTCGCGGTTATAGATGTAGTAGACGTAGCGGTCACGCTTGATCAGGTTGCTCTTGCCGTTGATCACCACCGCCTGGTTGTTGATGAAGTGCGTCTGGTCGCCCTTGTAGTGCAGGATGTGGTTCCAGATCACTTCCATGCCGTCCTGCGGGATCGGGAAGGGAATCCCCGCCACGGCGCCCGATACGCCGTTGCCATTGGCAATCAGCTCGGCCCGCTCGGCATTGGCCCGGGTGGCATCGTAGATACGCTGCGGATTGGCGGCGCTGCGGCGGGTCGGATAGACCTGCAGGTAGTAGTCCGGATGGCGCTCCAGCAGATCGGCCAGCCCGGCCGGCAACAGCTCGCGATGCTGGCTCAGATCGGCGCCGTCTACCCGATAGAGCATGGCGTCATCGGCATAGGGATCAGGGTGATGCATCCCCGGCTCATAGTGGGCCGGCGGCGTCACCCCACCGGTCCAGGCGGGGATGGTGCCGGCGGCGTTACCGGCGCGTTCGGCACCGAGGGGGGTCAGGTCGGCGCCCAGTCTTGCGGCCTGGACGGGGTCTACCTTGGCTTGAACCTGGCTCGCCAACGCGGCCAGCATGACAATGCCGAACATCCTGTACATGTACAACTCCTTGCGAGACAGTACTTGCTATCCGTCGACGGCGTCGACCGACAATCCAAAGGGGGCAAAACGCCAAAAAATCGCGCGATTGTAACGCGAAACCCGGCGCCGGATGCCCCTGCGCTACAAAATGACACATTTGCCGGACCGCCTGCCCTGCCGTCACGCTTGCGAGCCGGCCCGACTCTGACGATGCTAGGGGCATGAATACCTACATCGATACCCATACCCACCTGGACTTTGACGACTTCGACGGCGACCGCGACGCGGTACTGGCCGACAGCCAGCGACTCGGCGTGCAGCGCCTGCTGCTGATGGGGGTGACCCGCGGCAACTGGGACCGGCTCTGGATGATGGTCGAGCGGGATTCACGGCTCTACGCCGCCTTCGGCTTGCATCCGGTCTTTCTCAACGAGCACCAGCCGGCGGATCTGACGCACCTGCGCGATCGCCTGGCCCGACACGCCGATGACCCGCGGTGCTGCGCCGTGGGCGAATTCGGTCTGGATTACTACATCGACAACCCGGACCGCGAGCGCCAGCAGCAGCTGTTCGAAGCCCAGTTGCAGATCGCCGCCGACGTCGATTTGCCGGTGTTGTTGCACGTGCGCCGCGCCCATGCCCCGGTGACCGCCGCACTGAAGCGCTACCGCCTACGCCGCGCGGGCATCATCCATGCCTTCTCCGGCAGTTACGAGGAGGCCCGCGAATATATCCGCCTGGGCTTCAAGTTGGGCATGGGCGGCGCCGCCACCTGGCCGCAGGCCAAACGCATGCACCGGGTCATCGCCCAGCTGCCAGCCGAAAGCCTGGTGCTGGAAACCGACTGTCCCGACATGGCCCCGGCGTTTTGCCCCTATCAGCGCAACAGTCCACAGAACCTCCCGCGCATCTGCGCGGAGCTGGCCGCGCTGCGGGGGGAGACACCGGAACAACTGGCCCGCCAGTGCCTGCATAACACCTGTGAATTATTCGGCTGGTCCGCCACTGCGGTGGCGTGATTGCGCGAGTCTGGTAGAGTCGGTCCATCAAGGGAGCTACTGCAAGGAGTCACCATGCCATTGGGCATAGCGCTACTGCTGATCTGGCTGGTTCTGCTGATCCGCTTTCCGCGCATCATGCTGCCAACCAGCGTCATTATCGTCGGCCTGACCCTGACGCTGGCGGCCGCGGTGGGTATCTGGCAATGGCACTATGGCAAGGAGGTGCAGCGGCTGGAAATCAATATCCAGTACGCCCCGCAGGCGTGCGACTTTGGCAAGCCATTGCAAGTGCAGATCCGCAATCACGCTGACCGAACCGCCAGCCGTATCAGTTGGCAATTGCTGGCCCGCCAGCCGGGCTACAATACCAACCTGCTGGATACCGGCGTGACCGAAAGCATCTACCAGACTAGCCAGGCGCTGCAGCCGGGCGGGCAATGGCAACAGTGCTACCGCGTGCCGCGCCTGCGCAGCGGCTTTCGCGCCGCGGATCTGGAATACCAGGCCGACAAGGTCCGCGCCGATTTCATCGACACCCAATAAACATAATAAAGGCACAACCATGAGCAAACCTGTCGCACTGATCACCGGCTGCTCCAGCGGCATCGGCCAGGCCCTGGCGCATATCTGTCTGGACGAAGGCTATGAGGTATTTGCCGCGGCCCGCAACCCTGCCACCCTCGCCCCGCTGACCGCCCGGGGTGCCCACGCGGTGACGCTGGACGTCAACGATGCGGCCCAGATCGCCGCCTGTCGTGAGCGCCTGCAGAACGAAGCCGGTCGACTCGACCTGCTGGTCAATAATGCCGGTTATGGCGCCATGGGGCCGATCCTCGATGCCGACCGCGACACCCTGCTCCGCCAGTTCGATACCAACGTCTTCGCCCCGGTGCAGCTGGTGCGCGCCACCGCCGACCTGCTGCGCGACCAGCGCGGGTTGATCGTCAATATCGGCAGCGTGTCGGGCGTGACCACGACGCCCTTCTCCGGGGTGTACTGTGCTTCCAAGGCGGCGTTGCATGCGCTCTCGGAAGCCATGCGCATGGAGCTGGCGCCCTTCGGTATCAGCGTGCTGACCGTGCAACCCGGCGCCATTGCCTCGGATTTCGGCAACAACGCCACCGCTGCCATCACCCTGGCCGACAGCTCCTGGTACAAACCCTGGGAGAAAGCCGTACAGGCGCGGGCCAACGCGTCGCAGAAAGCCACGTCCACCTCTGCCCGGGATTTTGCCCTGGAGCTGATGGGCTACATCAAGAACCCGCTGCGACCGGAGACCGCGCTGATCGGCTCCGGCAGCCGCAGCATGGTGCGGCTCAAGCGCTGGCTTCCCGCCTCGGTGCGCGAGGCGCAGCTGCGCAGACGGTTCCGCCTGGACCGGGTCTGACTCAAATACCGATACATTTTAGCGCTGGCGAGCAGCGACCAGGTTTGGCACTATCGCTGCACAAATCTATTCTGGAGACCTGCCCATGCGCTGGCTGTTACCCTTTTTCACTGTATTTCTGATGGTCGGCCTGGCCGTCCCCGACGCCGAAGCCCGGCGGATGGGTGGCGGCAAGAGCTTCGGCGCCGCGCCCATGCACAAGAGCCAGCCGGCCCAGCGCCAGCAAGCTCAGCAGCAGGCGGCTCCGCGCAACCAGCAGCAGAATCCGGCAGCCACCTCCGGCGCCAGTCGCTGGCTCGGCCCGCTGGCCGGCATCGCCGCCGGTGGCCTGCTGGCCTCCATGCTGTTCGGTGATGGCTTCCAGGGCCTGCAGATCTTCGACATCCTGATCTTCGGCCTGCTTGCCTTTGTGCTGTTCAAGCTGTTCTCCCGGCGCAACGCTCCGGCCATGCAGCGCCAGCCGCATCCCGCCGGCGGGCCAGCCGGTCATCCACAGCAAGCACCCCAGACCTGGACACCTGCGGGTGGTGCAGCGGCGCCGGTAGCAGCAGCCCAACCAGTCACCATGGATGCACCGGCCTGGTTCGATGCCGACAGCTTCCTCAAGGGCGCCGAAGAGCACTTCTTTACCCTGCAGCGCCATTGGCGCGACGGCGACACGGCCGGCATGGCCGAATACCTGGACCCAGCCCTGCTGCAACAGATGATCGCCGCCCGCGCCGAAGCACCGCCGAGCAGCAATGGCTTTGTCGAGGAGCTGGAAGTACGCCTGGAAGGGATTGAGCAGCGCGACGGTCGGACCATCGCCACGGTCGGCTTCACTGGCCTGGATCGGGAATTCCCGCAGGACGAGGGCGAACGCTTCGATGAGAGCTGGCGCCTGGAGCGTGCCGACGGCGAGAATCAGCCGTGGGTGATCTGCGGTATTCGCCAGAACTGAGGTAAGTCACCAAGGCTACCAGCGCCCAACCAGCCTGGTAGCCTTCTAACTTCTAACTTCTAACCTCTAACTGAGACCTCAGCGCCGCACCGGGCGCTTCTGCAGCTTGCGCTGCAACGTCCGCCGATGCATGCCCAGGGCGCGGGCAGTGGCGGAAATATTGTTGTCATGCTCGGCCAGCACCCGCTGGATATGCTCCCACTGCAAGCGATCGACCGACATGGGATGCTCCGGCACCAGACTTTCCGGATCGGCCTGATCCGACAACAGGGCGGTCAGCACATCATCGGCATCGGCCGGCTTGCACAGGTAGTTGCACGCGCCCCGCTTGATGGCTTCCACTGCGGTGGTGATGCTGGAATAACCCGTCAGGATCACTACCCGCAGGTCGGGGTACAACTCCAACAGACGCGGCAACAGCACCAGGCCCGAGTCGCCATCCATCTTCAGATCCAGCACCGCGTAATCGGGCTTGCGGCGCTGCGCCACCAACATGGCTTCCTCGGCGTCCCCGGCGGTATCCACCTGCAGGCCACGGCGTGTCAGTGCGCGGGCCATAACCCGGGTGAAGGTCGGGTCGTCATCTACCAACAGCAGCAGCGGCTGCTCTTCCTGATTGATCTCTTCAGTCATGCCTGATCCTCGATAGCTATCGGCAAGATTACCTCGGTGAGTGTACCCCCGCCATCCTGGTTGAACAGTTTCACACTGCCGCCGACGCGCTCGACCGCCGCCTGACTGAGAAACAGTCCCAGACCGAACCCCTTCTTGCCCTTGGTGGTGACGAAGGCGGTGCCCAGCTGTTCGGCAATGTGCAGGGGCACCCCGGGGCCGTAATCGCGGATACACAGGCGCAGCCGCTGGGCGTTCCATTCCAGGCCGATGGTGATGTTGTCGGGGCAGGCATCGGCGGCGTTGTTCAGCAGATTGAGGATGGACTGGCCCAGTTCGGGACTGTCCTGCACCAGCGGCACCTTGCCCGCGGGCACCGCCTTGAGCTGCCAGGACGCCTCTGGCCGCATGAGTTGCCAGCGCTCCAGCAACCCCTTGAGCCAGATGTCCGCCGGCTGGTTCACATGGGGCTGGCTGCGGTTGAACTCCGCGCTGCGAACCATCTGTTGCAGGCTTTCCTTGCACTGGCGCACCTGCTCCTGGAGCAGCGCCAGATCCTCCTGGATCTGCGGGTCGGCGTAGTCCGCCCGCAAGTCCTTGAGCAGCACACTCATGGTCGAGAGCGGCGTCGACAACTCGTGGGCAGCACCAGCGGCGACGCTGGCAATGCCCAGCAGCTGCGAGTCACGCATGCTCTGCTCGCGGCGCTCGGCCAGCCGTTCGGCATGCCGGCGCAGGGCTTCGGCCATGTGCACCACAAACAGGGTAATCAACCCGGCACTCATGGCGAAGTTGAGCCACATGCCGATCACCCGCAGGTCGATCCGCACCTGGCTGGCGTACATTGGCATCTCGAACAGCGGCAGCGGGTGATACCAGAACAGCAGCAGGCTGTAGGCGATCATCGCCACGCTGGCCAGCGCCGCTGTGTGCTGCCAGGACAGGGTCGCCGCCGCGATGGTCAGCGGCACCAGGAAGTAGGAAGCAAAGGGGTTGGCCGGCCCGCCCGCGTAGTAGAGCAGCACGCTGTGCACCAGGATATCGAACAGCAACTGGGCACCGTATTCCACATCAGTTACTGGCCAGTCGCGCAGCAGGCGCAGCAGCGTCAGCAGGCTAACCCCAGCCGATACCGCCAGGGTGAGCAACAGCGGCGTCCACTCCAGGGCAAACCAGCCACTCAGCCAGGCCCCCAGCACCGACACGCCCTGGGCCAGCAACACCAGCAAGCGAATGAAGATCAGCCGCCAGAGATTCTGTCGGGAGGGGGAAAGCGCCAGGGTATTGGGGTTCATCAATAATCGCTGCGACAAAATGGGCTCCAGTATAGAATCGGCCAGGACCGGGCCTGATGTGACATAGGGTCGCATAAACACGGCCCTACCGGCACCCCGGGAACCGCCATCGCGCCGCCGCAGTCTCAGCTAGTTCATAGCCGCACCGGCTCAAGGAGATCACTATGCGTTCGTTTCTGCTGTTACCCCTGGTGGCCAGCCTGGCCTTTGCCGGCCAGGCCCTGGCCGAGCCCCTGAACTACAACCAGGTCTCCCTGCGGGCCGAGGTCCAGCGCTCGGTCAATAACGATACCCTGACCGTGGTGCTGTTCACCGAGGCGCAGGACCGCGATCCGGCCGAACTGGCCAATCGCATCACCGAGACCCTGAACAAGGGCCTGGACATAGCGCGCCGCAACAGTGCGGTGAAAGTCAGCAGCGGCAGCCGTTACAGCCAGCCGGTCTACAATGACAATCGCGAGAATATCGTGGCCTGGCGCGAACGCGGTGAGATCCGCCTGGAGGGCACCGATTTCGCCCAGGTCTCCGCGGTCACCGGCGACCTGCTCGGCATCCTGAACCTGGCCAGCATGGAGTTCAGCCTGTCCCCGGCCAGCCGCAGTGCCGAAGAGGACAAGCTCATCAAGGAAGCAATAGATGCCTTCAAGCAGCGCGCCGACATCGCCACCGAAAGCCTGGGCGGCTCGGGTTACAAGATAGTGCAGCTGAGCCTCAATACCCAGTTCATGTCGCCGCGCCCCTACATGCAGGTCAGCAAGATGGCCAGGGCCGCCGATGCGGAAATGGCCGCCCCGGCGGTCGAGGGCGGTGAGGCCGATGTCAGCGTCAATGCCGATGGCGTGATCGAGATCCAGATGCCCTGAGCCCGGGCTCAGCGGTCCTTGTCGAAGGGCTCCTGGAGATAGCGGTCGGCATCGAAGGTTTCCACCCAATCGGGGTGAAACACCACCATGGCCGCTATCCCCATGCCGTTGATGAAGCCTTCAGGGAACATCACCATGATCATGTAGCCGATCAGCTCGACCAGCGAACTCGGCGGCGACAGCTGGCCCGACCAGGCCAGCAGCCCCATCCCCGCCAGCATGGTACAGACCGCGGCAAAGGACGCGGCAAAGAAGCCGCTGATGAAGATGTAGAGGAACAGGTTGGTGGGCTTGAAACGTTCCAGAAAGCGGCTGGCCAGCACGGTTACAGCCACCGGGATGAGGATGCGCAACAGCCCATTGGCACCCAGCGCAGCCGCATCATCAAGCCCCAGCAGTACCAGCGCCAGTTGCGCCAGCGCACCAGCGACCACCGCCAGCGGCCAATCCAGCATCAGGGTGATGACCGTCAAGCCGAGAAAATGGAAGGTCAGGCCGTTATCGAATTCCTTGCGCAGCAGCCAGAGCACGAACAACGCGAAGATGCTGCCGTAGAACAGATGCTGGCGGCGACTGTCCGCCACCAGCTCCACCCAGGAAATCCGTGCCAGTGCCCACAACAGCGTCCCGCCGAACAACAACAGACTCAGGACGATCTGGGTGGTGGTTAGCAGGCTGGCTGACAGCATGTAGGCTCCCGGGGAATGGCTTGGAGGGGCAGTCAAACGGGCGACTATCGCGCCGCGGTCAGGGCGTTGTGCCCGCGCCGGGCGGGCCTCCGGGCTGAGGTGCAATCTTGCGCAATGGAGCATAGAATAGCCACATAGTCCGTCAGACTCATGCGCAAAACAGTATTCAGATCATAACAATAAAGCAAGGTGACATATGGCCAGCCGTCTTTACCCCGAAGACCAGAAACGGGTCGATGAATATCTCAACTCCCCGCTGCACCAGGTCGAACGCAAGCCCTTCAAGATCTGGTGGTTATTGTTCGCTGTCCTGGTAGCGGTCATCGGCCTTGGGCTGCTGGCGCGTTTCCTCGCTGCTCTGGTGCTTGCATGACTCTGACAGGCGCCGGATCCCTGTTCTTAAAGAGTCGACGCACATGTCACAATCCACATCTTCTCCCCTCCCGCACATCGTCGTAGTGGGCGGCGGGGCGGGTGGCCTTGAACTGGTCACTCGCCTCGGCCGCACCCTGGGCAAACGCAAGCGCGCCCGCATCACCCTGATCGACGGCAACATGACCCACATCTGGAAGCCGCTGTTGCATGAGGTCGCGGCCGGGTCGCTCAATGCCACCGAGGAGGAGCTGAACTACGTCGCCCAGGCCAAGTGGAACTGCTTCCATTTCCAACTGGGCTGCATGACCGCTGTCGACCGGGACCGGCGGCAGGTGCTGCTGGCCCCGATCCAGGATGACAACGGCGAAGACCTGATCCCCGCCCGGGAAGTGCCCTATGACTACCTGGTGATCGCCGTTGGCAGCAAGACCAACGATTTCAATACCACCGGTGCCGCCGAGCATTGCCTGTTCCTCGATACCCGCGCCCAGGCCGAGCGCTTCCACACCCGGCTGATCAACCAATACCTCAAGGCCCAGGTCCGCGGCGAGACGCTACCTGCCGAATCGATCAACGTGGCCATCATCGGCGCCGGGGCGACCGGCGTGGAACTGGCCGCGGAACTGCACCACGCGGCGCTGATGCTACGCTCCTACGGGCTGGACCGGGTGCGTCCGGAGGATCTGAATATCAACCTGGTGGAAGCCGGCCCGCGCATCCTCCCCGCCCTGCCCGAGCGCCTGGCCAACCGCGCAGCGGCCACCCTGCATGGGCTGGGCGTACAGATCCGCACCGGCTCGCCGGTCAGCGAGGTCAAGGCGGACGGCCTGCTACTGGCCGATGGGCAATTCATTCCCGCCTCGCTGAAGGTCTGGGCTGCCGGTATCCGCGCGCCGGCGTTCCTTACCCAGCTCGGCCTGGAAACCAACCGCATCAACCAGTTGCTGGTCGACAAGACCCTGCGGACCGGGGACGAGCGGATCTTCGCCTTTGGTGACTGCGCCGCCTGCCCCATGGATGAACCGGGCACCTTTGTGCCTCCCCGAGCCCAATCAGCCCACCAGCAGGCGACCTTGATGAGCCGCAATCTCGGCGAACTGCTAGCGGGCCGGCCGTTGAAGGAATACCGCTACCGCGATCACGGCTCGCTGATCTCCCTGTCCAGCTTCAGTGCGGTTGGCAACCTGATGGGCAACCTGACCGGTAGCATCACCCTGGAGGGCTGGCTGGCCCGTATGTTCTATATCTCGTTGTACCGGATGCACCAGACCGCCCTGTACGGCCTGCCACGCACCGTCATGCTGATGCTAAGCGACCGTATCGGCCGCAGCACCGAACCCCGCCTCAAGCTCCACTGAGGCCAGCGGCGTTGAATGCAGCGGGCGCTTCGCGCTGCATTCACCCGCCATTCCCGTCGCGTTTTCGCGACTCCTTGGATTAATGCAACGGAAGCTCAAATTCGGGCTTGACAGCCCAGCCCTGGCCGGTAAAATGGCGCGCCTCAGCAGGGGATATGTGGCACCAACCCACAGTAACTTGCCGAGGCTTTTCAAGGTAATTCCGCGATAGCTCAGTTGGTAGAGCAAATGACTGTTAATCATTGGGTCCCAGGTTCGAGTCCTGGTCGCGGAGCCATCTTGTGAAGATCGGGGTATAGCGCAGTCTGGTAGCGCGCCTGCTTTGGGAGCAGGATGTCGGGAGTTCGAATCCCCCTACCCCGACCATTTTTTTGAGCATGGGTCGTTAGCTCAGTTGGTAGAGCAGTTGGCTTTTAACCAATTGGTCGTAGGTTCGAATCCTACACGACCCACCACTCAAAACCTCTTTTGCATTACTCTCCTCCTAGTTTAATTTCTGCTTCTCTGGCGCATCCGTGCCTGAATCCTCGTTTTTCTATCAATCACCACGCCCCCCCCCAGAAGCATTACGTGCTCTTTGATCGATGAACCCCCAACAGGTTTACATCGACCACATACAAGCAGCACGCCACCCTCCCGCTTTCCCATCAGCCATTCCAAAAGCAATGGGACGGTGCTGGGCAGTGGCCTTTGGCGAACCGTGTGCGGCCATGGACGGCCGCACACGAGCGCCACGGACGGCACGGGTGCGTGTTCGCCAAAGGCCACTGCCCAGCACCGTCTAACGCACCACTTCCTGCACTACGCAGCCGCCAAAACTCCCTAGAAACAACAAACCCGCCAATTGGCGGGTTTGCAGTACAGCCAGGGCCAGCCTTACAGCTGCGGACCCGCCTGAATGATAGACTCGGCCACCTCGAACTTCTTGAAGTTCTCGATGAACAGCCCTGCCAGATCCCGCGCCGCGGCATCATAGGCGGCCTGATCAGACCAGGTGTTGCGCGGATTGAGCAGCTTGGCATCAACGCCCGGCACCGCCTTGGGCACGTCCAGATTGATCACCGGCACGTGCTCGGTCTCGGCACCGACCAGGGCGCCGGACTGAATGGCAGCGATGATGGCGCGGGTAGTCGGAATGCTGAAACGGCTGCCGACACCGTAGCCACCGCCGGTCCAACCGGTGTTGACCAGGTAGACCTTGCTGCCAAAGGCGTTGATACGCTTGATCAGCAGCTCCGCATACTCGCCGGCCGGACGCGGGAAGAAGGGCGCACCAAAGCAGGTGGAGAAAGTGGACTTGATGCCACCACCCGAACCCATTTCGGTGGAGCCGACCAGCGCGGTATAGCCGGACAGGAAGTGGTAGGCAGCCTGTTCATTGTTCAGGATGGATACCGGCGGCAACACACCAGTGAGGTCACAGGTGAGGAAGATAATGGCGTTCGGCTCACCAGCCAGGTTGGCTTCAACCCGCTTCTCGACGTGCTTGAGCGGATAGGCGGCACGGGTGTTCTGGGTCAGGGATACGTCGGTATAGTCGGCCTTGCGGCTCTCTTCGTCGATGATGACGTTTTCCAGTACCGCACCGAACTTAATCGCGTCCCAGATGATGGGCTCATTCTTCTGCGACAGGTCGATGCACTTGGCGTAGCAACCACCCTCGATATTGAAGACGACACCTTCACCCCAACCGTGCTCGTCGTCACCGATCAGGTTACGCGCCGGATCAGCGGACAGGGTGGTCTTGCCGGTACCGGACAGACCGAAGAACAGCGTGGTATCGCCGTCATCGCCCACGTTGGCGGCGCAGTGCATGGGCAGCACGTCCTTGGCCGGCAGCAGGAAGTTCTGCACCGAGAACATGGCCTTCTTCATTTCCCCGGCGTACTGCATACCAGCCAGCAGCACCTTGCGCTGGGCGAAATTGATGATCACGCAGCCATCGCTGTTGGTGCCATCACGCTCGGGCTCGCAGACGAAGTGCGGCGCATTCCGGATTTGCCACTCGTCCTTGCCAGCCGGGTTGTACTGTTCCGGGTTGATGAACAGGGTCCGGCCGAACAGGTTGTGCCAGGCGGTCTCGGTTTCCATCACCACCGGCAGGTAATGCTCAGGGCTGGCACCGACGTGCACATGGGAAACGTAGCTTGGACCCTCGGCCAGGTAGTCTTCCACGCGCGTCCACAGCGCATCGAACTTGTCCGCCGGGAACGGCCGGTTGATCGGACCCCAGGCGATGGCGGAGCTGGTGGACGGCTCGTCAACAATGAACCGGTCCATCGGCGACCGGCCGGTGCGTTCGCCCGTCTTGACGACCAGAGCGCCAGTGTCGGCCAGATGACCTTCGTTGCGCTGGACCGCCAGCTCGATCAGCTCGGCAATGCTCAGGTCATTGAATGTTGTATTGGTTGCTTGGGTCATCAAACTTCGTCCTCTTCGGCTTGACCGAAATATCCACAAGACCGATGGATTCGGCCTCAGCACCTGGGTTTTTTACAGCTCTATGGAAACAGCGCCATCACCGCGCCAGCCCGGCATTATGCCAAAGTTTTGACCGCGACGCTAAAGCAAGGGCGTCACGGCCGATCAATGCAGGCTCTGGGCGTGGTCACGGGCCTTGTCGAACAGCTCGGCCAAGGCCGCCTGGTCGAACCGATAACGGGAATTGCAGAACTGGCAATCGACTTCTATTTCACCGCCGCGCTCTTCCAGCAGCAGGAACGCATCCTCCCGCCCAAGACTGACCAGCGCGTTGCCGGATCGTTCCGAGGAGCAGCTGCACCGAAAGCTAACGGAACGCTCCTCAAACAGCCTCACGTCCTCTTCATGGTAGAGCCGATGCAGAATGGTCTGGTTATCCAGCGCCATCAGTTCCTCGACGGTAAGGGTGTCGGCCAGCACGCTGAGGCGATTCCAGGTCTCCTTGCGCTCCGCCGGATCGGTCTGGCGGTCGGCGGGCAACGCCTGCAGCATGAAGCCCCGGGCAGTGCGCCCATCGGCCAGCAGGCGGAAGCGGCTCGGCAGCTGCTCGGAGCTGTCAAAGTAGCCCGCCAGGGCCTCGGCGAGGGACTCACCCTGCAGGGCAACGACTCCCTGGTAGCGTTGGCCCTGGTCCGGCTCCACGGTGATGGCCAGCACGCCATCGGGCATGAGCTCGGCCATGCCTTCGCCACTGAGGTCGTCCTGATAGCGGGCGATGGCCCGGACTTCCTGCTGGCTGGAACATTCGACCATCAACGTGGACAGCGGCCCGGAAGAGCGCGCCTGCATGACCAGCAGACCATCGAACTTGATTGCGCTGGACAGCAACACCGCCGCAGCGAGCAGCTCGCCCAGCAGCGCCTTTACCGGCTCGGGATAATCGTGCTTGGCTAGAATTTCGCTATAACTCTGGTTCAGCGAGACCAGTTCGCCGCGCACGTCGGCGTGCTCGAACAGGAAACGCTGGCTGACATCCTGGGACGACATGGCTTGCACCTTGGAAAAAACCCCGATTATACCCAATCACTCATCGGAAAGTGTGTTGCGCTCGTCGCGAAAACGGTGGATCTGCCGCCGCTGCTTCTTGGTCGGGCGATGCTCACTAATCAGCCCGCCGGCCCCAGCGGCCCGGCGCTGCGCCGCAGCCGCTTCGCGTTGTTCGATGCTGGCCGGCGTTTCCTCGTACAGCGTCTGGGCTTCCGGCGCCCCACGGCGCACCATGGACAGCTCGCGGATAACAACCGTGCGGGCGTCGAAGCCCTGGCGGACCTGCACTTCGTCACCTACCTTGGGCTCCTTGCTCGGCTTGCAACGCTCGCCCCGGTAATGCACCTTGCCCCCTTCTATCGCGGCCCTGGCCAGCGCCCGGGTCTTGAAAAACCGCGCCGCCCAGAGCCATTTATCCAGCCGCGGCTTGCCATCTTCGCTCATCGGGTCTGTACTCCTGTGGATTCTGTCTAAAGGAAACCTCGGGCCAGTGTATCAAGCTTGTTGAAATTCCGATCTTGGCCCATGATGCGCGGCATCTTGAGGGGGTAACCTGATGAAGACATTCGACCATCTGACGGTGATTGGCCTGCGCGAGTGGATCGGCCTGCCCGGGCTCGGCATTCCCAAGCTCCGCGCCAAGATCGACAGCGGCGCCAAGACCTCGGCCCTGCACGCCAGCGATATCGAGACCTTCGAGCGTGACGGTGAGACCTGGGTCCGTTTCAAGGCCCATACCGGCACGCCACGCAAACCCCGCGACACCGATTGCGAGGCGCGCCTGATCGATATCAAGCGGGTCAAGAGCTCCAACGGCCACCAGCAGGAACGTCACGTCATCCGCACACCGCTGGTGCTGGGCGACAAATGCTGGGACGTGGACTTCACCCTGAC
This sequence comes from Pseudomonas saudimassiliensis, assembly GCF_000939975.1. GTDB lineage: Bacteria > Pseudomonadota > Gammaproteobacteria > Pseudomonadales > Pseudomonadaceae > Halopseudomonas > Halopseudomonas saudimassiliensis. Next base: position 1,110,926 of record NZ_LK391969.1, read on the forward strand.
CTGCCGCAAGTCGATGCGCTACCGCGTGCTGCTGGGTTGCAGCGCCATGCTCGATGGCCAACTGGTCATCAATCCCGGACTACGCTTTGTCCAGGACCAACCCGAGACCCATCTCTTTCATTCAGAAGGCTGAAGAAACACCATGAAAATTGCGGTATTGTCGCGCAACGCCAATCTCTACTCTACCCGCCGCCTGGTTGAAGCCGGACGGGAGCGCGGCCACGAGGTGCGGGTGATCGACACCCTGCGTGCCTACATGAACATCGCCAGCCACAAGCCGAGCATCCATTACAAGGGCTCGGAGCTGGAGCAGTTCGATGCGGTGATCCCGCGCATCGGCGCCTCCATCACCTTCTATGGCGCAGCGGTGCTGCGCCAATTCGAGATGATGGGCGTCTTTCCACTGAACGAGTCGGTGGCCATCAGTCGCTCCCGCGACAAGCTGCGCTCCCTGCAGCTGCTGTCGCGCAAGGGCGTGGGCCTGCCGGTAACCGGCTTTGCCCATTCACCCGACGACATTCCCGATCTGATCAACATGGTGGGCGGCGCGCCGCTGGTGATCAAGCTGCTGGAAGGGACCCAGGGCATCGGCGTGGTCATGTGCGAGACCGAGCAGGCCGCCGAGTCGGTGCTGGAAGCCTTCATGGGCCTGAAGGCCAACATCATGGTGCAGGAATACATCCGCGAGGCGGGCGGAGCGGATATCCGCTGCCTGGTGGTGGGCGAGAAGGTGATCGCCGCGATGAAGCGCCAGGCCAAGCCCGGCGAGTTCCGCTCCAACCTGCACCGCGGCGGCAGTGCCAGCCTGATCAAGATCACCCCCGAGGAGCGCATGACCGCGGTGCGCGCCGCCAGGGTGATGGGCCTGAACGTGGCAGGGGTGGATATCCTGCGCTCCAATCACGGCCCGGTGGTCATGGAGGTGAACTCCTCACCGGGGCTTGAAGGTATCGAGTCGACTACCGGCAAGGATGTCGCCGGGCTGATCATCGAATATATCGAGAAGAACGCCCGCCCGAATCAGACCCGCACCAAGGGCAAGGGCTGATTGCGGGTCAGCCGGCCGCCGGCCAGCAGCAGGCCCAGCAACAGCATCTCGACCAACGCACCGGAGTAGTACATCAGCTGCGCAGCCGCCTCGATCTGCGCAGCCGGATATCCCACCGCGACTGGCCAGTGATAGCCATACATGAGTTTGCTGAGCACCGAGTGGGCAGCGATGGCACCCAGCAGCGCCGCTAACCGCAGCTGCCAGCTGGCCCGATGGGCCATGCGATCCGGGCCGCCCAGCACCGCCTGGCAAAACAGGTATCCCGCCAGGATGAAATGCAGGTGTACCAGATGATGCAGCGCCGCCGATTGCAGGCTCGCGGCATATAACGGCGTGGCATACAGCAGGTACATACCGCCCACATTCACTACCAGGGCGGTGACCGGGTGCAGGAAAAAGGCACTCAGGGCGCCGCTGAACAGGCGCGCCAGCGGCCGTGCAGCGGTGACCGGCAAGCTGCGCAGCAGCAGCGTGGCCGGCGCAGCCAGCACCAGCAGGAGCGGCGCCACCATGGCCAGCAACATGTGCTGCCCCATATGCCAACGCAGATCCAGGTGCCCCTGGTGCATGACGCCTGGCACCAGGCCGATGCCCAGCAGCAGGCTGCCGCCCAACCAGCAATTGACCCGCAACCACGACCAGCGGCGACCCTGCCCCCACTGCTGCCAGACCGCCAGCAGATAACCCACCGTGGCGGCGGCGATCAGCAGCAACATGACCTGCGAAAACAGCTGGTGGCCGGGGTTCACTACACCTGCCTCGCACGCCGCCAGAGCGCATAGCCCAGCAGGAGCAGCACCAGCGCGATGCCGTTCCAGGTGAGGTCGTACCAGAGCAGCGGCACGTCATAGCGGATCTGATGGATGCGCAGCAGTTTATGACTGACGATACCGTCGAACAATTGGAAGCCGCCCGCGCCCAGCAGCAGGCCGGCCCAGGCCTGGCGAACCCGCAACCGGTGCTGGCGGGCCAGGCGCAGCAACAGCAGGCTGCCGGCGACCAACGCCAGCAACTCGGCGGCATGCAGCAGACCATCGGAGAGAATGCCGACGAAAGGCGTTGCCCGATCGAAGAAGTGGTGCCACTGCAGTATCTGGTGAAACAGGATCTCGTCCACCGCCGCCATCACCCCGGCACCCAGGGGTAGCGCGCAGAGCAGGGAGTGCCGGGCGTCAGCCGGCGCGTACGTATTCGTCATAGCGGGCCTCGAATCAGCGTACTGGGCCTGATTTGAGACCGGCGGTGAAGTCTATCGTTCAGCCGACGGGGCGGCCGTCAGCGCGGCGGCGAGGGTGAGGTAATCCTCCACCGCCGCGAATTCCTCGGTATCGCGCAGTGCGCCCTGGCTGTCGGGTTGGCGCACCGCCAGCAGCTGGGCAATGCCATATTCCCGCGCGGCGCGCAGAATACCCAGGCCATCGTCGATGAACAGGGTGCGCTGCGGATCGAATTCCACCTCGGCCCGCAGCGCTTGCCAGAAAGCCTGCTCTTCCTTTGGATAGCCGAAATCATGGGAGCTGATCAACCGCTGGAAATAGGTGCGCAGCTCCACCCGCTCCATTTTCAATGACAGCGCGTCGCGGTGGGCGTTGGTAATCAGGATCACCTGTCGGCCGCTTTGCTGCAGCGCCCTCAGGAAGATATCCGCATCTGGCCGCAGGCGGATGAGGTGAGCTATCTCGCGCTTGAGCTCGACGATCGGCAGGCCCAGTTCCCGGGTCCAGAAATCCAGGCAGTACCAGTCCAGCTTGCCCTGAATGCGATCCATCAGCGGATGGATCTCGCGCTTGGCCCAGGCCAGCGACTGGCCATGGTGCTCGGCATAGCGCTGGGGCAGGTATTCGACCCAGAAATGATTGTCGAAATGCAGGTCGAGCAGCGTGCCGTCCATATCCAGCAGGACGGTGTCGATGGTGTTCCAGTTAAGCATGCATGGTTGGGCTTTGGGGAATGGGACGGCTATGATAACAAACCAGCCATCGATCACGGAGCCAGCATGCCCCAGAAGCCAGAGATTCTCGATGCCCGCGTTGTTGCCAAAAGCCGCCTGTTCACCGTTGAGCAGATGCAATTGCGCTTCAGCAACGGGACCGAGCGCACCTATGAACGTCTGGTCGGCTCGGGCACGGGCTACGGCGCCGTCATGGTGGTGGCGCTCAAGGACAATCGCACGGCACTGCTGATCGAGGAATATTGCGGCGGCACCCAGGACTATCAGCTGTCCCTGCCCAAGGGCCTGGTCGAGCCCGGCGAGGATGTGCTGGACGCCGCCAATCGTGAGTTGATGGAAGAAGCCGGCTTCGGCGCCGAACGCCTGGAACTGCTGGGCAAGCTGTCCCTGTCCCCCGGCTACATGAGCCAGAGCATCTCCGTGGTGCTGGCCCGGGATCTCTACGAGAAGCGCTTGCCCGGGGATGAGCCCGAGCCGATCCGGGTCGACAGTGTCGACCTGTACGGGCTGAGCGAACTGATGACCCGCCCGGCGTTTTCCGAAGGCCGGGCGCTGGCCGCCCTGTACCTGGTCCGCGATCTGCTGGAGCAACGCGGGGAGCTGCAACCATGAGCCTGCCGGTTGCCGTCGAGCGGCTGTGCCAACTGACCCGGGACGCCGGCCACGCCGCCCTGCCCTGGTGGCAGCACAACCCCGAGGTGATTACCAAGGCCGACGACTCACCGGTGACGGCCGCTGACCTTGCCGCCAACCAGGTCATCGTCGACGGCTTGCGAGCCCTGGCGCCGGAGATCCCGGTGCTGTCCGAGGAAGACGCCGACGTACCCTTTGACGAGCGCCAGCATTGGGCGCGTTTCTGGCTGGTCGACCCGCTGGACGGCACCAAGGAGTTCATTGCCGGTTCCGACGAGTTCACCGTCAATATCGCCCTGATCGAGCACGGCGAGGTGCGCTTCGGCATTGTTGGCGTGCCGGCGCAAGACACCCTCTACTGGGGTGGCGCCGGGCTGGGTAGCTGGCGCCAGCAGGGCGACGAGCCGGCCCAGCCGATTCACTGCCGCGCCCCGGCCACCCCGCTGCGGATCGTCGCCAGCCGGCGGCATACCAGTGCCGACCAGGAAGCACTGCTCGACCGCTTGCAACAGGCCCACAATACCGAACTGCTTGGCGTGGGCAGCTCACTGAAATTCTGCGTGCTGGCCGCCGGCGAGGCGGATCTCTACCCCCGCTTCGCCCCCACCAGCCAGTGGGACACTGCCGCGGCGCAGGCGGTACTGGAAGGCGCCGGTGGGCGTGTGCTCGACCTGAATGGCGAGCGTTTCAGCTACCCGCATCGCGCCGACTGGCTGAACCCCCATTTCATTGCCACCGGCCAGCCCGACGACGCCCTGTTGCGTCTGTTGCTGGGCTAGCCATCGTCCACACTGGAGCTTGCCATGTTTCTCCGTACCCCACCGGAACACAAGATGCGCCTGCCGACCGCCGCGGAGGCCCTGCCGGGCCGCGCGGAGCCGTTGACCACCAGCCAGAGTCACGCCGTTCTGGGCACCCCCCTCAAGCCGCCCTTCCCCCCGGGCATGCAGCAGATCATCGTGGGTATGGGCTGTTTCTGGGGGGCGGAACGGCTGTTCTGGCAACTGGACGGCGTCTACACCACCGCGGTGGGGTATACCGCCGGACTGACGCCGAACCCGACCTACGAGGAAGTGTGCTCGGGGCTGACCGGACACAACGAGGTGGTGCTGGTGGTCTTTGACCCCGAGGTGATCACCTTGGACGAAGTGCTGCGGGTATTCTGGGAAAGTCACGATCCCACCATGGGTATGCGCCAGGGCAACGACCTGGGTACCCAGTATCGCTCCGGCATCTACACCACCGATATGGCCCAACGCGCCCAGGCGGAAGCCAGCAAGGCACGCTTTGCCGATGCGCTGCACGCCGGCGGCAAGGGCCCCATCACCACCGAGATTCTGCCCGCGGCGCAGTTCTACTATGCGGAGCCCTATCATCAGCAATATCTGCATAAGAATCCGGGCGGCTACTGCGGCCTGGCCGGGACCGGAATTTGCATGCGGTAATATCTTTTTGCTTGCAGATTCAAGCGATTACTAATAAAACCTTGGCCCTGCATAAAGACTCTCACCCCCGGCCGCCTGCTACGCAACGTCAGCCCTGGGCTGGCCAAGCCCATGAATGGGGGTGGGAACGCCTGAAAACCATCTGAGCATCCCGGGAGCCCATGCTGTTACTGACACTGATACTGATCCCGTTCATCGGCAGCTTCCTTGCGGCCTGGTTGCCGGCGAACGCACGTAACCGGGAGGCCTGGCTGGCCGCTGCCATCGCCCTGGGCGGTCTGATCATCATCGGTTTCCAGTTTCCGCATATCAATAACGGCGAGGTGTTGCGTTACCAGATCGACTGGATGCCCGAGTACGGCCTGAACCTGGTCCTGCGGATGGACGGCCTGGCCTGGCTGTTCAGTCTGCTGATCATCGGCATCTTCCTGCTGGTGGTGGTGTATGCGCGCTATTACATGTCGCCGGAAGACCCGGTGCCGCGCTTCTTCTCCTTCCTGATGGCTTTCATGGGCTCGATGCTGGGCGTGGTGCTGTCAGGTAACCTGGTGCAGCTGGTGCTGTTCTGGGAGCTGACCAGCCTGTCCTCCTTCCTGCTGATCGGCTACTGGCACCACCGGGCCGAGGCGCGCCGCGGCGCACGCATGGCCTTTACCGTGACCGCCACCGGTGGCCTGTGCCTGCTGGCCGGGGTGCTGATGCTGGGGCACATCATCGGTAGCTATGATCTCGATGTGGTGCTGGCCTCCGGCGACACCCTGCGCGACCACGCCTGGTACCTGCCGACGCTAATCCTGATCGCCCTGGGAGCCCTGACCAAGAGCGCCCAGTTCCCCTTCCACTTCTGGTTGCCCCATGCCATGGCGGCGCCCACGCCGGTGTCCGCCTATCTGCACTCGGCGACCATGGTCAAGGCCGGGATCTTCCTGTTGATGCGCCTGTGGCCGGTGCTGTCGGGCACGCCGGAATGGACCTGGATCATTGGCGGGGCCGGGGTCTGCACCCTGCTGATCGGCTCCTTCATTGCGATTTTCCAGCACGACCTCAAGGGTCTGCTGGCCTACTCCACCATCAGCCACCTGGGACTGATCACCGCCCTGCTCGGCATGGGCACGCCGCTGGCGATGGTCGCGGCCATTTTCCACACCATGAACCACGCCACCTTCAAGGCATCGCTGTTCATGGCGGTGGGCATCATCGACCATGAGAGCGGCACCCGGGATATGCGCAAGCTGCGCGGCCTGTCCCGGTTGATGCCACACACCGCGACGCTCGCCATTGTCGCCTCGGCGGCCATGGCCGGGGTGCCTTTCCTTAACGGCTTCCTGTCCAAGGAAATGTTCTTCGCCGAGGCGCTGCTGGTCGGTAGCGCCACCAACTGGTGGATGCCGGTGGCGGCGGTGACCATGGGCGTGTTCAGCGTGGCCTACTCCCTGCGCTTCATCTACGTATTCTTTGGCCCCCCCGCCACCGACCTGCCCAAGGTGCCCCACGAACCCCCACGCTGGATGCGCTTCCCGGTGGAAGTGCTGGTGCTTTTCTGCCTGATCGTCGGGATCATTCCTGGGCTGAGTGTCGGACCGTTGCTGCACAACGGCGTGGAGGCGGTGCTGGGAGACCAGACACCCTACTACAGTCTGGCCCTGTGGCATGGCTTCAACATTCCGTTGCTGATGAGTTTCATCGCCCTGGGCGGGGGCGTGCTGCTGTATTTTGTCCTGCGTACCCGGTTCAATCTCACCTATCGGGACCAGGTGCCGCTGCTGCACCGTTTCAATGGCAAGCAGGCCTATGAAAGCACCATGCTGGAGCTGCGCAGCAGTGCCTCGCGCCTGGAAAAACTGCTCGGTACCCGTCGCCTGCAGCCGCAATTGCTGCTGATGATCGTGGTCGGCCTCGGCGTGGCGGTAGCCGCCGCACTGACTGCGCCCCAGGTATGGTCGGCGCTGGAGCCCACCAGCCCGCACCTGCCCTTTACCCTGCTGTGGCTCATCGGCGGCGGTTGCGCGATCGGCGCCGCCTGGCAGGCCAAGTATCACCGCCTGGCGTCGCTCAGCCTGGTCGGCGGCGCCGGCCTGGTGGTCTGCCTGACCTTCCTCTGGCTGTCCGCCCCGGACCTGGCCTTGACCCAGCTGATGGTCGAAACCGTGACCACCATCCTGATTCTGCTGGGCCTGCGCTGGCTGCCGCCACGTATCCTGTCCATCGCCCAGGACCAGCGCGAGAACCGCCGTGCCCGGGTCCGCCGCAGCCGTGACTTCATCGTCGCCGTACTGGCGGGGCTGGGCATGGCGGCGATCAGCTATCTGGTACTGATGCTGCCTGCGGGCAGCGGCATCGGCAGTTTCTTCCTGGAGCGCTCGCTGTCCGAGGGCGGCGGCAGCAATGTGGTCAACGTACTGCTGGTGGACTTCCGCGGCTTCGATACCATGGGTGAAATCGCCGTTCTGGGCATTGTGGCGTTGACCGTCTACGGTCTGCTGCGCCGCTTCCGCCCGGCAGCCGAAAGCATGGCCCTGCCGCCGCAGCAGACCAATCCGGTCGATCCGGCGGCGCTGCAGCCACCTGCCGAGCAGGCCGAGACCGGCTACCTGGCAATACCCGGGATCTTCCTGCGGCTGTTGCTGCCGATCATTCTGGTCTGCGCCGCCTATTTCTTCATGCGCGGCCACAACCTGCCTGGTGGCGGCTTCGTGGCCGGGCTGGTGTTCGCGGTGGCAATCATCCTGCAATACATGCTCGCCGGCACGCTGTGGGTCGAGTCGCGCCTGCACCTGCAACCCCACCGCTGGTTGGCGTTCGGGCTGATTCTGGCGGTTGCCACCGGCCTCGGCGCCCTGGTATTAGGCTATCCGTTCCTGACCAGCCATACCGCCCATCTCTATCTGCCGATCCTGGGTGCGGTGCATCTGCCCAGTGCATTCTTCTTCGATCTGGGCGTGTTCAGCGTCGTGGTGGGCTCCACCATGCTGATCCTGATCGCGCTTGCCCACCAGTCGATCCGTAGTCACCGTCTGCCACTGGCGGCCACTGACGCCGCCGATTCCGCTGCAAAGGAGACACCCTGATGGAAGCTGTCATTGCCATCGCCATTGGCGTCATGTTCGCCTCCGGGGTCTGGCTGATCCTGCGCCCCCGCACCTTCCAGGTCATCATCGGCCTGCTGCTGATTTCCTACGCGGTGAACATGTTCATCTTCATCATGGGCCGGCTGACCGTCAACAAGCCGCCACTGACCCTGGAAAGCCCGATCGATGCGGGCACCTTCGCCGACCCCGTCACCCAGGCCCTGGTGTTGACGGCCATCGTCATCGGCTTTGCCACTACGGCGCTCTACCTGGTGCTGCTGCTGACGTCCCGCGGCCTGACCGGCACCGACCATGTGGACGGTAAGGAACCCCGCCAATGAGGTTCTGGGCCGACCAGCTGATCCTGCTGCCCATATTGCTGCCACTGCTGTGCGCCGCCTTGCTGGTGCTGTTCAACGGCCGACGGCAGCAGCTGAAATTCGCCATCAACCTGACCGGCACCCTGGCCCTGCTGGTGACGGCGCTGGTGCTGTTCTGGTTCACCGACAGCGAGGTCTGGCCCGATGGCGTCGGTGCGTACCTGGCCGCCAACTGGGCGGCGCCCTTCGGTATCGTGCTGGTCGTCGACCGGCTCGCCGCCTTGATGCTGACGCTGTGCGCGGTGATCGCTACCGCCGCGCTGGTGTTCTCCTACCGGCGTTGGAGCCGCTCCGGCGTGCACTTCCATTCCCTGTTCCAGTTCCTGTTGGCGGGGATCAACGGCGCCTTCATCACCGGCGACCTGTTCAACCTATTCGTGTTCTTCGAGATCATGCTGGCCGCGTCCTATGGCCTGCTGCTGCTCGGCCTGCAGCCCAACCGCATTCGCGCCAGCATGCAGTACGTGGTGATCAACCTGGTCGCGTCGTCCTTCTTCCTGATCGGCGTAGCCCTGATTTATGCCGCCGCGGGCACGCTGAACATGGCCGACCTGGCGATGCGCGTCGGCGGTCTGGACGAGAGTCAGCGCCTGTTGCTGGAGGTCGGGGCCGCGATCCTGGCCATTGCCTTCCTGACCAAGAGCGCCATGTGGCCGCTGGGCTTCTGGCTGCCCACCACCTACGCCGCCGCTGCCCCACCGGTGGCAGCAATGCTGGTACTGATGACCAAGGTCGGTATCTATGTGCTGCTACGGCTGTGGCTGCTGGTTTTCGCCGGGGAGGCGGCCTCATTCCAGGCGCTGTCCGGCACCGCGCTGGTAGTCGGCGGTCTGCTGACCCTGGCCTTCGGCACCATCGGCCTGCTGGGCAGTCAGGAATTGGGACGCATGGCCGGCTTTGCTGCCATCATCTCCTCCGGCACCTTGTTGGCGGCGATAGGCTATGGCGAACCCAAGGTCGTCAGCGCCGCCCTGTTCTACCTGCTCAGCTCGACCCTGGCGGTCGCCGCCTTCGTGCTGCTGATGGAGCTGATCGAGCGGATCCGCAAGCCCAGCGCCGCGATGCTGGCCCTGACCATGGAGGCCTTCGCCATCGATAACGATCCCGAGGAGTCCGCCGGGGTCATCATTCCTGCGGCCATGGCGTTCCTCGGCCTGTGCTTTGTCGCCTGCGCCCTGATCATTGCCGGGCTGCCGCCGCTGTCCGGCTTTGTCGCCAAGTTCAGCCTGTTCCATGCCCTACTCAATCCCGCGGGTCTGTTCGTGGACAATCTGTACACCGCCGGGCCGCTGGCCTGGACAATGCTGACGCTGATCATCCTGTCCGGCCTGGCCGCGATCATCTCACTGATGCGGTTTGGCGTGCGTACCTTCTGGTCCATCGACGCCACCGCGCCGCGCCTGCAGCTGACCGAGGCCATGCCGGTCTCCATCCTGCTGTTGCTGTGCATCTCCATGACGGTGCTGGCCGGACCGGTCAGTGGTTATCTGGAGCGCACCTCGGCGGCATTGCACGAACCGACCCAGTATATCGACCGGGTATTGTCCATTACGCCGGTCCCGGGCGTGGTCGGGGCCACAGGAGGAGTCGAACCATGAAGCGCTGGTTGCCTTCCCCGCTGATGTCAGCCTTCCTGCTGGTGCTGTGGCTGATGCTCAATCAGAGCATCGAGCCGGCACACCTGCTGCTGGGGGCACTGCTGGCGATTGCCATCCCCCGGTTGGTCGCGCCCCTGCGCCCGACGCCGGTGCGGGTCGCGCGGCCGCTGACGATCGTCCGACTTATCGTTTACGCGCTGATCGAGATACTGCGGTCCTGCTTCAACGTCTGCACCCTGATCCTGTTCGGCGGGGGACGGCTCAATTCGCAGTTCATCCGCATCCCCCTGGACCTGCGCGACCGCCATGGCCTGGCGGTGCTGGCCTGCATCATCAATTCCACCCCCGGCACGGTCTGGGTCGAGATCATCCCGGGCAGTCATGACCTGGCCCTGCATGTGTTCGATCTGCACGATGCGGACTGGTGGGTAAACATGATCAAGACCCGCCTGGAACAGCCCTTGATCGATATCTTCGAACAGGAGCAATCATGACCCTGCTACTGGCTCTGGCGCTCGGCTTCGCCCAGCTCTGCGTGATGATCGCCATGGTGTTCTGCACCGTCCGCCTGCTGCTCGGCCCCACCGCCCAGGACCGCATCCTGGCGCTGGACTCACTGTGGATGGCGGCCATGCTGTTCATCCTGCTGCTGGGGATCCGCTTTTCCAGCATGGTGTACTTCGAGGCGGCACTGTTGATCGCCCTGCTCGGCTTCGTTTCCTCCATCGCCCTGGCCAAGTTTCTGATTCGCGGGGAGATCATCGAATGAGCACCTTCCTGACCACCGGCATGATCGACCTGCCGATCTGGCTGGCCATTCCCGTCGCGGTGCTGCTGGTACTCGGCGGCCTGATCACCTTCATCGGCGCCCTGGGCCTGCTGCGTCTGCCGAACTTCTTCCAGCGCATCCATGGCCCGGCGGTATTCATCACCGTGGGCACCGGCTGCTTCCTGATCGCCTCCATGCTGTATTTCACCGGCAGTGAGGAGCGTCCGGTGATGCACGAATTGCTGATCACCGCCTTCGTCCTGCTGACCGCACCGGTCACCTCGATGATGCTGATGCGCGCAGCGGTCTACCGTAATCTGCGGGCGCGCCACGCCAAGGGCGACGACACTCCCCCCAGCGCCTACCAGTTCCCCGACGACCAATGACCCGCCCGGGTGCCAGCCCGGGTAGCGCATTACCCTGCGACAAAAAACTCTTGGGCAAATTTGCCAAAAGCCCGGCCAGATGGCGTAGTCTGGACTTGTCGCCAGAGCAATCGGTGACTGTCCGCATCAATGAAGAGGAACAGGCTTATGCAGATTCAAGTTCATTGTGACAACCGTACTGAAGGCAACGCCCGGCTGATGGAATGGGTAAGCACCAGCGTGACCGACAAGCTCGAGCGCTTTGATGAGCAGCTGACCCGCATCAACGTCCATATCAACGACGAGAACGGCGAGAAGGCTGGGGCCCAGGACAAGCGTTGCCAGATCGAAGCCAGGCCCAAGGGCCAGCAGCCCATTTCCGTTACCCATAAGGCGGACTCGGTAAACCTGGCGGTGGATGGCGCCATTGAGAAAATGCACGCAGCGCTTACCAGCCTGTTCGGCAAACTACGCAGCAAGCGGGCAGCGGCGCAACAAGGGACGAGCACAGCAGATCCGGACGTTCAGGACGCCCTGCTGGAAGAGGATTTTTCGGAAGGCGAGATAGCGCGGGACGCCTGACGCGTAACGAACCCTACGGCGGCGCCGATTTCGGCGCCGCCGACATTGGGTTCAAGGGACGTCTTCCAGAGTTGGACTGGCCGCGATGGCCATTCCTGGCATGACCAGACTGGCGAAGCGGAACAGATTCATCCCCTGCCGCGCCACCGCCATCGGCCCGCCATGCCCGGCGGCCAGCTTGCCAACCACCAGACCCGCTACCACCGCGCCAGCTACGCCCCACAGCGGGGAGACACGCCGGATCGCAGCCTTGCGCTCCCGCGCATCCAGTTTGAGCAGACTGAACTCGACGGCCAGTTGCTCATCCAGCTGTTGAATCTGACTTTGCAGCTTCTTGCGTTCCACTGGATTCCTCCTTCAGCGTCTTCAACTGTCGGCTGGTCGCGGGGAATTTCAGGCTCTTCGCATATTCCTTGCACTTGGCCGCCAGGATGCCCAGGGCTACCAATTGCAAGAGAATGAACGCAGCAATACCCAACGCCACCGATCCGAGCCAGGCATAGACCCCCCAGGCCAGCAATACCGATAGGCCTTTCCAGGCGAGCAGCAACAGCGGCACCATAGCCAGCCCCAGAACCGCCAGCTTGCCCGAGTCTGCGGCAGCCAGCCGTAGTTCCAGAACCGCCAGGCGGACGAGGTCTCCGCCCGCCAGGGCCGCATGTTCCAGCCACGCCAGAGAGGATTTCAATTCATCCTTGAGTGGTTGCCGGACCTGCTCCTGGCCGCCGGCATCACCGCTCTCTGGACTGTTCTCTCCGGGCACGGCAGTCATTTTTTCGACATCAGCTGGGAGACCAGGAAACCGGCTGCGAAGGCAATGCCCAGCGTGGCCAGCGGCTTGTCATGCAGGTAACTGTTGGCGTGATCGCACAGCTCGCTGGCCTTCATCTTGCCCTTGGCCAGCTGCCCTTCGGCATCACTTTTCCAGTCCATGCCGGCGGATTCCGCTGCGTGCTTGAAATGTTCCTTGGCTTCCATCAGTTTGCTGTAAGCAGCGGCTACTGCTTCCTTGCCGGAGTCGATTTCCTGCTTCTTGCCAGCCTGGTCCTGATTTGAAACGGGTCCGTTATTGTCAACAGCAGTCATGTTTGGTGCTCCTTGGTAGCTTCGGGTTGGTCGATGTTAAGCACACCGACACAATACTTGACCCGAACCCCGCCCCCTTGTTCCCCCCTTTTTTCCCGCTTCGCTGATTAGCCCTCAGGGCTGGCCCACCAGCCAGTCCATGCGCCAGTCGCCCGGCCCAGACTGAGCCAGTTGACGGGCCATCCAGGGGAGCGCCTGTTCCAGCTCTTCCCAGAGGGGCCACGGCGGATTGACCAGCATCAGTCCCGAGCCGTTGAGACCCAGGGTAGTGTCGGCGGGCCGCACGTTGAGTTCAACCCGCAATACCTTGGGCAGGCCGGCCGCGCCGATCTGGCGGTAGAAGTCCCGCAGCAGCCGCTGGTCCTTGATCGGATACCAGAGCGCAATCACCGTCTGGCGCATGCGCTGGATGCCCTGCTCCATGGCCCGCAGGCAGCGCTGCAGGTCATCGCCCTTCTCGAACGGCGGGTCGAGCAGCCACAGCGCCCGCCTCTCCGCCACGGGCAGAAAGGCCTTGGGTAGCTCATAGCCGTCGCGCTGGTGCACGGCAATCTGTGGCGCGTCAGCGAAGTGGCCCTTGAGGGTCTGGGCGTCGACGGGGTGCAGTTCGCTGACGATCATCCGGTCCTGCTCACGCAGGGCGTCGGCGATCAACTGCGGCGAACCGGGATACAGCCGCAGCTGGCCGTCGGGGTTATGCCGGGCGACGGCGTCCCGGTAATCCGCGAGCAGCACCGGCAGGTCGTCCTGCGTCCACAACCGACCAATGCCATCCCGATACTCCCCCGTCCGCCCGGCATCCTCGCCCTGCAGATCGTACAGGGCGGTCCCGGCGTGGCTATCGAGATAGCACAGCGGCGCGTCCTTGCGCTGCAACAGGGTAACCATGCGCAGCAGGATGGCATGTTTGAGGACGTCGGCGTGGTTGCCGGCGTGAAAACTGTGGCGGTAATTCATCGGGGGTCCTTGTGGAACTAGAAGCTAGAAGCTAGAAGCTAGAAGCTAGAAGCTAGAAGCAGACAGTGCTGGCTCATGTGCAATAACAAGCGGGGCGTCGACCGTGCCGGCGACCCGCGCGGAGATAGTGTATACGGACTGCTTGCAGCTTGCTGCTGGTGGCTTGCTGCTAGCTACTGCTGACTGGTGGGGGTGACCCGCAGTACCTCTTCGATGGTGGTCAGGCCGGCGGCGACCTTCTGCGCGCCGGACAGTCGCAGGCTGTGCATGCCCTCCCGATAGGCCTGGCGGCGCAAGGCATTGAGGTCAATGTCCGCCTGCACCAGGGGCTTCAGGCTGTCCGTCAGCGGCATCAGCTCGTACACACCGGCCCGGCCACGGTAGCCGGTATCACGGCATTCAGGGCAACCGACCGGCCGGTGCGCGCGGGTCGGCAAGGGTGAGTTCCACGGCTTGGTCAGCTCCTGCCAGTCAACCGGATCGATCGCTACCGGCTCCTTGCAATGGGGGCACAGGGTGCGCACCAGGCGCTGGGCCATGACCCCGAGCACCGTCGCCTTGATCAGGTACGCCGGGACGCCCAGCTCGACCAGCCGGCTCACCGAGCTGGGCGCGTCGTTGGTATGCAGGGTGGACAGCACCAGATGCCCGGTCAGTGCCGCCTGGATGGCCATCTCCGCCGTTTCCAGATCGCGAATCTCGCCGATCATGATGATATCCGGGTCCTGGCGCATGAGTGCCCGCACGCCGCTGGCGAAGGTCAGCTCGATATTGTGCTGCACCTGCATCTGGTTGAAGCTGTCCTCGACCATCTCGATCGGGTCTTCGATGGTGCAGACGTTCACCTGCGGCGTCGCCAGTTGCTTGAGGGTGGTGTACAGGGTGGTGGTCTTGCCCGAGCCGGTCGGCCCGGTCACCAGGATGATGCCGTTGGGCTGTTGCACCATACCCTGCCAGCGGCGCTGGTCCTCGCTGGAAAAGCCCAACTGGTCGAAACTGCGCAGCAGCACGTCGGGGTCGAAGATCCGCATCACCATCTTCTCACCGAAGGCGGTGGGCAGGGTGGACAGCCGCAGTTCGATCTCGTTGCCCTGGGGCGACTTGGTCTTGACCCGTCCATCCTGGGGTTTGCGTTTCTCTGCCACGTTCATCCGGCCCAGGGTTTTCAGCCGACTGACCACCGCCACCGACACCTGCAACGGGAACTGGTAAACAGTGTGCAGCACCCCATCGATGCGCAGCCGCACGCTGCCGTTTTCCCGGCGCGGCTCGATATGAATGTCGCTGGCCCGCTGTTCGAAGGCGTACTGGAACAGCCAGTCGACGATATTGACCACATGGGCGTCGTTGGCGTCCGGCTCCTGGCTCATGCTGCCCAGGTTCAGCAACTGTTCGAAATTGCCGATGGCGCTGGCCTTCTGGTCCGTAGCGTTGGCGCCATGAACCGAGCGGGCCAGCCGATAGAACTCCACCGAGTAGCGCAGGATATCCGCCGGGCTGGCAACCACCCGGCGGATATCGCGCTTGAGCACATGCACCAGGTCCGCTTCCCAGCCCCGAACGAAGGGCTGGGCGCTGGCGATGGTCACCTCCCGCTCGGTCAGCCCCACGGCAAGAATGCCGTGGCGGCGGGCGAAGGCGAAGGACATCAGCGGCGTGACCGCGGACACATCGATCTTGAGCGGATCGATGCGGTAGAAGGGCTGGTCCGCCTCGCTGGCGAGCCAGCGGGTCAGCGAATCCAGGTCCAGCGCCTTGCCGGGGCGCAGCAGGTCGTCCGGCGCCTGGCTGGCGATGAATTCCAGCGGGTGCAGCCGGGCGGTCTCGCCGCTCGCAGCACGGCGCAGGCTGCTCAACTGCTCGGCACTCTCCAGTGCCAGGCGCCCCTGGGCCACCAGCACCTTGAGGATGTCCGTCAGGTCCAGCGGGCGCTCAGCGCCCGTAGCGGCAAGTTCGGCCAGATGTAGCATCCTTGTTCATCTCCCTGTCATTACGGTGGGGCCTGCCCCGGCTTAGCTGTTCAGGGCCCGCCAGGCGTCGAGTTTGCGCAGCCGCTGACCCTGCTTGCGCAGTGCGATCAGCAGCGCCGGGCGCAGCTCCTCCTCTACCAAGGGATATTGCTCCAGCAGCGCCTGCAGCTTGTTCAGTTCACCGAACAGGCGATTCGGCTCCGGTGTTTCAAGGTGGTCGCGGAAGGTGGCCAGCAGAAAATGCAGGCGGCCCAGCCGCGGCTGCTGATCCATCCATTCGTTGACGTCCGAATCCGGATCATTGTGATGGGGCACCCGCAGTTCCTGGATCTCGCGGGCCACCGCCGCCAGCAGCCAGCGCGGCAGGGTCAGATCGCCGACGCGCTCGCCACGGGGTGGCCGGTTGTGCTTCCAGCCCGCGGTGTGCAGCCACAATGCCAGGCTGATGAACAACTGCCCCCACCTGGGGTCGGCGACCATCTGCTCGAATACCACCGGTGCCTGTTCACGGGCGCTGCGGCCTTCCTCGTCGTCCGACCAGCCGGCCAGCACCAGGGGCCGGCAACGGTTGACCAGGTGGTCCAGGGCCGGCGTGAAGGGTTGCGCCGCACTGCGCGGCAGCGCCAGGTCAAATACCCCGAAGAAGGCGCGCAGGTTGGTCAACTGGGTGGTCAGTTCGCGGAACAGTTTCCATTGACCGCCGAAGCGGTACTGCTCCGCCAGCCGCTGGGTATGGCCCAGCAACTGCCAGCCGGCGGAGCCGATGATCTCATCGACCCGGGTGTCAGCGGACCATGCCTGGGCATCGAGGCCCAACTCGTAGCTGGATGGGTCGTACAGGCGGTAACCCCGCTCGGCCTTGCTGATATCGCAGGGCATCAGCGCGACGTCCTGCGCCAGCGCGACGGCCAGCTCCAGGACCGCAGCCGCCGGGCCACTGCGCAGCTCCAGTTCCAGCTCGCAGATCGGCTCCTCGCGGCCATCGGCAACCACCTTGCCCTGGTCCAGGGCCGCTTCGACCTCGACGGTCTCGCCGTCCCGCTCCCAACGCAACAGCGCCTTGGTCCGCTGGAAGTCGGTGGTGAACACCGGCAGCAGGTGCAAGTTGTCCAGCGGGGCCAGGCTGGCCGGCCAACAGCTGTCGTCCAGCAGCGTCAGGTCAAGGGAAGCTGCCGACACCGGCCAATCCCATTCACTGCGCTCGGACAGTCCAGCCACGCTCTGGCCGCTGCTTTTGAGGGTCTGGATGAACTGATCGCCATCACGACGCACCCGCAGGGCCACCCGCGCCGCCGCCAGATCACGGTTGGCGGTGTCATAGTACTGGTTGTACAGGGTGCCGGTTTTCCAGTCGCCCTGGCGGCGTTCCGTCAACAGGGGATGGGTGCGCAGCGCGTTCATCGCATCGGGGCTGATGCGCAATTTTATTTCTGTTTCCTGGGCCATACTCTATCTCTGGTGAAGTCGCCGAAACCAAGGGGTTTGCGGCGATTTGTGGCAAAAGTGTGTCAACTGGATGACCGCATGCTCTGCCCTGATTATAATCCGCTGCCTGACACGTCCTGGAGCTATCCCATGCCCAACAATCCTTTCCTGAATCTGTTTGGCCGTTCGCCCATCGGGCCGATGCAGCGGCACATGGCCAAGGCGCACGAGTGCGCGGCCTGCCTGGTTCCCTTCATCGACGCGCTGATGGCGGAGGATTGGGTCGAAGCAGAACGAGTCCAACAACAAATCTGCGAGTTGGAACGGGAGGCTGACCAGATGAAGAAGAATGTCCGGGTCAACCTGCCGAACAGCCTGTTCCTGTCCGTTCCACGGTCGGATCTGCTGGAGTTGCTCAGTGTACAGGACAAAGTCGCCAACCGCGCCAAGGATGTGGCGGGGCTGATGCTGGGGCGGAAGATGAAGATCCACCCCGATGTACAACCTTCGTTTCGGCGCTTCGTCGAACGGTCCGTCGAGGCGGCCACCCAGGCCCTGCGGGCGATGGACGAGCTTAGTGACCTGATGGAAACCAGTTTCGCCGGCCGCGAGGTGAAGCTGATGGAGACCCTCATCACCGAGCTGGAACGCATCGAGCACGACACCGACGAGATGCAGATCAAGCTCCGCGCTGAGCTGTACAAGCGTGAAGCCGAACTGCCCCCCGTGGATGTCATGTTCACCTATCAGATCATCGAATGGATTGGTGATGTCGCCGACCGGGCGGAACGTGTAGGCAATCGTCTGGAAATCCTCATGGCCCGGTAACGGGCCAGTCAAAATACCCAACAGAGCTCTATCTTATGACCCTGATCGCAGAATATGGCACCATTTTGCTGGTGCTGGCCTGTCTATTCGGCTTTTTCATGGCTTGGGGGGTTGGCGCCAATGATGTCGCCAATGCCATGGGCACATCGGTGGGGGCCCGCGCCCTCACCATCAAGCAGGCCATCATCATCGCGATGGTGTTCGAATTCCTCGGCGCGTACCTCGCCGGCGGCTCGGTAACCCAGACGATTCGCAGCGGCATTCTTGATGCGACCCAGATCTCTGCCGAGCAGATGGTGTTCGGCATGATGGCCTCGCTGCTGGCCGCAGGTTCCTGGTTGCTGATCGCATCCATGCGCGGCTGGCCAGTCTCCACGACCCATTCGATCGTCGGCGCGGTGATCGGGTTCGGTGCGGTCGGGGTCTCCATCGATTCGGTCAACTGGTCAGGGGTAGTGCCGATCGTATCGAGCTGGGTCATCTCCCCGCTGCTGTCTGGCATCGTCGCCTTCATGATCTTCGTCAGCGTCCACCGCCTCATCCTCGATACCGACAACCCATTCCTCAACGCCAAGCGCTACGTCCCCTTCTACATGTTTGCGGTGGGTTTCTTCATCTCGCTGATGACCCTGACCAAGGGGCTCAAGCACGTTGGACTGGATATTTCCGGCCTGGAAGGCTTCGGTCTGTCCGTGCTGATTGGCCTGGCCGTGGCCGGCTTGGGCATAGTGTTGCTACGCCGCGTCAATGACACGCCGCTGGAAAAGGGCAAGCACAACAGCGTCGAACGGGTGTTCGGCATCCTGATGATCTTCACCGCCTGCTCCATGGCCTTTGCCCATGGCTCCAACGACGTGGCCAACGCGGTCGGCCCGCTGGCCGCAGTGGTCGGCGTACTGCAATCGGGTGGCGAGATTGCCGCCACGTCCGTCGTCCCTGGCTGGATTCTGCTCTTGGGTGGTGTCGGCATCGTGGTCGGTCTGGCCACCTACGGCTACCGCGTCATCGCCACTATCGGCCAGCACATCACCGAGCTGACCCCGAGCCGTGGTTTCGCCGCCGAACTGGCGACCGCCGCGACCGTGGTGGGCGCATCGGGTATCGGTCTGCCGATTTCCACCACCCACACCCTGGTCGGTGCGGTGCTGGGGGTCGGCATGGCACGCGGGATCGCCGCGCTGAACCTCAAGGTCGTGGGCACCATCTTTACCTCCTGGGTGGTTACCCTGCCGGCCGGTGCCATCCTGTCGATCGTATTCTTCTTCATCCTGCAGGGCATTTTCGGCTGACGGAGCGCTACCCCTGACGTAAGCTGTACCTTCAGCTAAGGTCCCGTGCATCGCTTGGATGCCGGGGCCGACGTCAGTCAGGAGTCCGCCATGCCCCTCCCCTCGCTCAAGGCGCAATTTGCCGCCCTGCTGCAAACCCCCTCCATCAGTTGCACCCAGCCGGAACACGACCAGTCCAACCTCGCGGTGATCCAGTTGCTGGCCGATTGGCTCAGCGAGCTCGGTTTCAACTGCCGGGTCCAGCCGATTGCCGACGCCCCGGGCAAGGCCAACCTGATCGCGAGCCTGGGCACCGGTCCCGGCGGCCTGGTGCTGGCTGGGCACACCGACACCGTCCCGTGCAATCCCGAACGCTGGCAGCATGATCCCTTTGCGCTGACTGAGGCCGACGGGCGCTGGTACGGGCTGGGCAGCTGCGATATGAAGGGGTTCTTCCCGCTGATCATCGAAGCCGTGCGCGCCCTGGACCGGCCCCTGAGCCGCCCCTTGATCATCCTCGCCACCGCCGATGAAGAGAGCGCCATGGGCGGCGCCCAGGCGCTGGTCGCCGACGACCTGCTTGGCGCGCGGCACGCCGTGATCGGCGAACCTACCGGCTTGAAGCCGATCCGGGTGCACAAGGGCATCCTGATGGAGCGGGTGGACATCACCGGCCAGGCCGGACATTCCTCCGACCCGAGTCTGGGCCGCAACGCCATCGAAGCCATGCACCAGGTAATCAGTGAACTGCTGGCGCTGCGCAGCGGCTGGCAACGGCAATGGACCAACCCGCTGTTCAGCGTGCCGACGCCGACCCTCAATCTCGGCTGTATCCACGGCGGCGACAACCCCAACCGCATCTGTGGCCAGTGCGCTTTGGAGTTCGACCTGCGACCGCTACCCGGGATGAACCCGGATGAACTGCGCGCCAGCATCGCGCAACGCCTGCAAGTGGTGGCCCGGGAACACGCGGTAACCATCGACTATCGGCCGCTGTTCCCCGGTGTCGCGCCGCTGGACACCCCCGCCAGCGCGGAAATCGTCCGCGCCTGTGAACAGCTCACGGGCTATAGCGCTGGCAGCGTGGCCTTTGCCACCGAAGGGCCTTATCTGAATCAATTGGGTTTGCAGACGGTGATTCTTGGCCCCGGCGATATCGCCCAGGCGCACCAGCCGGACGAGTATCTGGCGATGGATCGGATCGAGCCCACGGTGAAGGTATTACGGGAGCTGATTGGGCGGTTTTGTTTGTAGCGGCTGCCCCCTCTCACCTCGTGGGAGAGGGTTGGGGAGAGGGTTGGGGAGAGGGGGAACGCTACCTACCTGAATAACGGCTCGTCAAAACTGCGCAACTTGCGCGAGTGCAGGCTGTGCAACTGATCGCGCAGCAGGTCCAGCGCTGTTATCCCAATATGCAGGTGCTGGGTGACCGCCCGTTCGTAGAAGGCCCCCGCCGCGCCAGGCAGTTTCAGCTCACTGTGCAGGGGCTTGTCCGACACGCAGAGCAAAGTGCCGTAGGGCACCCGCAGGCGATAGCCCTGGGCGGCGATGGTGCCGCTTTCCATATCTACCGCCACCGCGCGGGACAGGTTGATCAGCGGGCGCTCCTGGGCCCAGCGCAGCTCCCAGTTGCGGTCGTCATAGGTGAGGATGGTGCCGGTGCGCAGTCGTCGTTTAAGGGCGTCACCCTTGTCGCCGGTGACCTGGGCCGCCGCGTCCTGCAGAGCCTGCTGCACCTCGGCCAGGGCCGGCAGGGGAATATTGGGCGGCAGTACCCGGTCGAGAATGCCGTCGCGGCGCATGTAGGCGTGGGCCAGCACGTAGTCGCCGATGGTCTGGGACTGGCGCAGCCCGCCGCAGTGGCCGATCATCAACCAGCAGTGGGGCCGCAGCACGGCCAGGTGATCGGTGATGTTCTTGGCGTTGGACGGGCCCACGCCGATGTTGACCAGGGTAATACCGTCGCCATCGGCAGCCTGCAGGTGGTAGGCCGGCATCTGGTACTTGTGCCAGACCACGCTGTCGAGAATCGCCTGCATCTCCCCTTCCGCCATGCCGCGCTCGACGATCACGTTACCCGGCAGCACCATGCGGCAGAAGCGCGAGTCGGCCAGCAGCATGTCCAGCCCGTGGCGGATGAACTGGTCCACATAGCGGTGGTAGTTGGTCAGCAGGATCCACGGCTGCACATGGCGCCAGTCACTGCCGGTGTAGTGCACCAGGCGGCGCAGGGAAAAGTCGGTGCGGGCCGCGTCGAACAACGCCAGTGGCAGCGGGTAGGTCTTTTCCCAATCCACCAGCCCATCGGCGATGCCATCGGTGGCCGCGGCCAGGTCAGTGCTGGGGAAGACCCGGGCCATTTCCGCCGCGGTCACCCCGGAGCCGGCCAGCTCATCGCCCTGCTCGATCACGTAGGGATAGGGGATGGCCTGCTGGCTCACACCCACCTCCAGCCGCACGTTGAACTCGTCGGTCAGGGGATGCAGCTGCTGCAACAGGTAACTGCGAAACGCCTGGGGATGGGTGATAGTGGCGCTGTAGGTGCCCGGCACCTGCACCTTGGCCCAGGCCCGCACGCTGCTGGGCGCCGGGTCGCAGCCGGTCCAGATCAGGCGCAACTCGGGATAGCGAAACAGCTGCAGCTCCTCGGCGGACGGACGGGTACGATCGCGCAGGTACCGCTTCAACGAGCGGCTCAGGGCGCCTACCGCCTGGTCATACAGGGCGGACAGTCGATCTACCGCCTCTTCGGGCGTGTGCACAATAGTAAAGTTATCGGAAGTACTCACGTGGTTCTCTCTTCTGCACGGCGTTTATTCCCTTCTATCTTGCCTGTGTTTCAGCCGCGTGGCACGGCCTGGCGTCGAGCGCCCTTGAAGCGCCGGGTCGAATGTCTCTAAACTGGCGTTTTCTCACGGAACAGCCGCATGTCCGATTACGTCAAATGGTTCCGCCACTCCACGCCCTATATCAATACGCACCGTGAACGGACCTTTGTCGTTCTGCTGCCGGGCGAAGCCATCGCGCACCCGAATTTCAACAACATAGTCAATGACCTCATGTTGCTCAACAGCCTGGGTGTGCGGCTGGTACTGGTGCACGGCTCGCGTCCGCAGATCGAGGAGCGGCTGGCGTCGCGCGGGGTGAGTTCGCGCTATCACAAGGACCTGCGGATCACCGACAGCGACACCCTGAGTTGCGTGATGGATGCCGTCGGCAGCCTGCGGATCGCCATCGAGGCGCGGCTGTGCACCCTGGCGGGCCAGGGCAGCCGCCTGCGCGTGGTCGGTGGCAACCTGGTTACCGCCAAACCCATCGGCGTGATCGATGGGGTGGACCTGCACCACACCGGCGAAGTGCGGCGGGTCGACCGCAAGGCGATCAGCCGGCAACTGGATGACGGCTCGATTGTGCTGTTGTCCGCCATCGGCTATTCCCCCACTGGCGAGGTCTTCAACCTGGCCTGCGAGGACGTCGCTATCAGCGCGGCCAGCGCCTTGGAGGCGGACAAGCTGATCCTGTTCGGCCCCGACACCGGAATTTTTGACGCGGATGGCCAATTGCTGCGGGAGCTCAAGCCCAGCCGCGCCCTGCCGCTGCTGGCAGCCCTCGGCAACAGCCTGCCCGGCTCGCTGCTGGAGGCGGCCTGCAAGGCCTGCAACCGGGGGCTACGGCGCAGCCATATCATCAGCTACGCCGAAGATGGCGCCCTGCTCACCGAGTTGTTCACCCGCGACGGTGGGGGCACCCTGGTAACCCAGGAGCCCTTCGAGAAGATCCGCACCGCGACCATCGACGATGTCGCCGGTCTGCTGGAATTACTGCACCCGCTGGAAGAAGCCGGCATCCTGGTGCGCCGCTCCCGCGAGGTGCTGGAGACCGAGATCAACCAGTTCACCCTGGTCGAACGGGACGGCATGATCATCGGTTGTGCGGCGCTCTATCCCCTGGACGAGCACAGCGCCGAACTGGCTTGCGTCGCCATCCATCCGGACTACCGCCACGGCGGCCGGGGCGACCAGCTGCTGGAACATATCGAGGCAGAGGCCCGGCGGTTGTCGATCAGCACCCTGTTCGTGCTCACCACCCGCACCGCGCACTGGTTCCGCGAACGGGGCTTCGAGCCCAGCTCGGTAGCCCGCCTGCCCCAGCAACGGGCCTCACTGTACAACTACCAGCGCAATTCGAAGGTGTTTGAGAAGCAGCTTTAAGCTGGAAGCTGGAAGCTGGAAGCTGGAAGCTGGAAGTAGTGTAGCGGTGACCGGCGTTTGCCCAAGGCGCAGATGCCGCTTTGCTTCAAGCTTCCAGCTTCAAGCTTCAGGCTCCAAGCTGACAGCTGGTCCGCCATAGCTGCGGGCGCGGCAGCAAATTGATATGCTAGACCCCATCCTGCACCACGCATAACGAGACAATATCCATGCCTGATTATCGTTCCAAGACGTCTACCCACGGCCGCAACATGGCCGGTGCCCGTGCCCTGTGGCGCGCGACCGGCATGAAGGATGAAGACTTCAAGAAGCCGATCATCGCCATCGCCAACTCCTTTACCCAGTTCGTGCCCGGTCACGTGCACCTGAAGGACATGGGCCAGCTGGTTGCCCGCGAGATTGAAAAGGCTGGTGGCGTGGCCAAGGAATTCAACACCATCGCGGTGGATGACGGTATCGCCATGGGCCACGACGGCATGCTGTATTCGCTGCCCAGCCGGGAGATCATTGCCGACTCGGTCGAGTACATGGTCAACGCCCACTGCGCCGATGCCATCGTCTGTATCTCCAACTGCGACAAGATCACCCCCGGCATGCTGATGGCCGCCCTGCGTCTGAACATCCCGGTGGTATTCGTCTCCGGCGGCCCGATGGAAGCCGGCAAGACCAAGCTGGCATCCCACGGCCTGGACCTGGTCGATGCCATGGTCGCCGCCGCTGACGACTCCTGCTCCGACGAGACCGTTGCCGAGTACGAGCGCAGCGCCTGTCCGACCTGCGGGAGCTGCTCGGGCATGTTCACCGCCAACTCGATGAACTGCCTGACCGAAGCGCTGGGTCTGTCGCTGCCGGGCAACGGCTCGCTGCTGGCGACCCACAGCGACCGTGAGCAACTGTTCCTGCGTGCCGGCCGGTTGGCCGTCGAGCTGTGCCAGCGCTACTACCGGGACAACGACCAGTCGGTATTGCCGCGCAATGTCGCCAATATCAAGGCGTTCGAGAACGCCATGACCCTGGATATCGCCATGGGCGGCTCAACCAACACCATCCTGCACCTGCTGGCTGCTGCCCAGGAAGGGGATATCAATTTCGACCTGCGGGATATCGATGCCCTGTCGCGGAAGGTACCCCAGCTGTGCAAGGTGGCGCCGAACATCCAGAAGTACCACATGGAAGACGTACACCGCGCCGGTGGGGTGTTCTCCATCCTCGGCTCGCTGGCCCGTGGCGGGTTGCTGCATACCGACATCCCGACCATCCACAGCCCGACCATGGCCGACGCCATTGCCAAGTGGGACATCACCCAGTCCAACGACCCGGCCGTGCATGAGTTCTTCAAGGCCGGTCCGGCGGGTATCCCGACCCAGACGGCGTTCAGCCAGAGCACGCGCTGGCCGAGCCTGGACGATGACCGCGCCGAGGGCTGCATCCGGTCGGTAGAACATGCCTATTCCGCCGAGGGCGGTCTGGCCGTGCTGTACGGCAACATCGCCCAGGATGGCTGCGTGGTGAAAACCGCCGGGGTCGACGAGTCGATCCATGTATTCGAAGGCACCGCGAAGATCTACGAGAGCCAGGACAGCGCGGTACGTGGCATCCTCGCCGATGAGGTCAAGCCGGGCGATGTGGTCATCATCCGCTACGAAGGGCCCAAGGGTGGTCCTGGCATGCAGGAGATGCTCTACCCCACCAGCTACCTGAAGTCCAAGGGTCTGGGCAAGGAATGCGCCCTGCTGACCGATGGCCGCTTCTCCGGCGGTACCTCGGGTCTGTCGATCGGCCACGCCTCACCGGAAGCCGCCGCAGGCGGTGCCATCGGTCTGGTGCAGGAAGGCGACAAGATACTCATCGACATTCCCAACCGCAGCATCAACCTGCTGGTGTCCGACGAGGAACTGTCGCACCGGCGAATCGAGCAGGACAAGAAAGGCTGGAAGCCTGTGGAAGTACGGCCGCGCAAGGTCTCCACTGCGCTCAAGGCCTACGCCCTGCTGGCCACCAGTGCCGACAAGGGCGCGGTGCGCAACAAGGCGATGCTGGAAGACTGAGCAAAGCCAGGCAGCCCTGCCGGCGGAGTGGCGATCGCTACTCCGCCCTGGCCTCGCCAAGTTCCTTCAGCGCCTCGGCCAGTTTCCCTTCACGTTGGTTGATTTTCTCCTGATCGCCGCTGCGTATCGCCTCGGCGAGATCCTCCCGGCGTTCCGCCACCTCCGCCTCGCTATCAGCCAGCTCCTCACTGCGCGCCGCAGCCAGCTCCGCTTCGCTGCAACTGCTCCGCAGCTCCGCCAGCGCCCGTGTCAGCCCCCGCACCTGTCGCTCATTGCCGACCTCCTCCGCCGCCTGCAATTTTTCGCTGATACGCTGCTCCTTCTGCGCACAGGTTTGCGGCTTCTTATCCTCGGGTTCGTCCGCTTGGGCCGGCATGGCCAGCAACAGCGCCACCAGTAACGTCTTGCTCATGGATTCACTCCGCGCCAGGGATACCAGCCATCAGCATAGTCAATTACCGGGTAAATCAAGGCACAAAGGCCGAACTTAGCTGGCCGGGGCTGTCGAATTTTCAGTATGACTGGCAAATCCACCCTTTCAGGAGGACATATGAGCTCATCACTGCAAGGCAAGCGGGTCGCGATTCTGGTGACCGATGGTTTCGAACAGGTCGAGCTGACCGGCCCCCGGGACGCGCTGGAGCAGGCCGGGGCGCGCGCCGAGATCATTTCCGCCGAGTCCGGCAAGGTGACCGGCTGGAATCACACCACACCCGCCGACGAGTTCACCGTCGACAATACCTTTGACCGCATTCGCATGGAGGATTATGACGCGCTGGTGCTGCCCGGCGGGGTGGTCAACTCCGACAATATCCGCAGCGACGAGCTGGCCCAGGAGCTGGTACGGGACGCCGCGCGGGCGAACAAGCCCATCGCCGTCATCTGCCACGGCGGCTGGCTGTTGATTTCCGCCGGCCTGGTCAAAGGCAAGACCATCACCAGTTGGCCGTCGTTGACCGATGACATGAAGAACGCCGGGGCCAACTGGGTCGATCAAGAGGTGGTGGTGGATGGCAACCTGATCAGCAGCCGCAAGCCGGACGACATCCCGGCGTTCAACCAGGCGCTGATCGACGCCCTGGCGGGCTAACCGCAGAAAACGCTGATTGGCCCCGCGCCACCGCCGGGCCAATCAGCCGCCACTCAGTTGCCGTCGGGCCGGACCCAGGTCTCAAAGCGGTAGGCCGGGGTCGATTCCCCTGCCGGATGGGCTTCCTCTGCCACCCGCTGCCAACCGGGGAAGTCCGGGAAGAAGGCATCCCCCTCGACGGCAAGGTCGATGCGGGTCAGATAGATGCGATCGGCCAGGGGCAGCGCCTGGGCATACAGCTGACCACCACCGATCAGCATGATCTCCTCCACGCCCTGCTCCCGCGCCCATTGCTCGGCACGGCGAACGGCAGCGTCCAGGCTGGCAAAGACCTCCGCACCCCCGAGCTCTAGCCCCGACTGGCGGCTGACCACCAGGTTGAGCCGGCCAGGCAACGGTCGGCCCAGGGAATCCCAGGTCTTGCGGCCCATGATGATCGGCTTGCCGAGTGTCAGCGCCTTGAAGTGCTTGAGATCCGCAGGCAGGTGCCAGGGCATGCTGTTATTCAACCCGATCACCCGGTCGTGGGCGCAGGCGGCGATCAGTGCAAGGGGCAGTGATTTGTTCATCATTCTAGACCGCTACCGGCGCCTTGATATGCGGATGGGACTGGTAGCCCTCCAGGGTGAAGTCAGCAAAGGTGAAGGCAAACAGATCCTTCACCTGCGGATTCAACCGCATGGTCGGCAGCGGATAGGGCTCGCGGCTCAGCTGCAGATCAGCCTGCTCGATATGGTTGGCATACAGGTGGCAGTCACCGCCGGTCCAGATGAACTCGCCGGGCTGCAGCTCGCACACCTGGGCCACCATCAGCGTCAGCAGGGCATAGCTGGCGATGTTGAAGGGTACGCCGAGGAAGATATCCGCCGAACGCTGGTACAGCTGGCAGCTCAACTTGCCGTCGGCCACGTAGAACTGGAACAGCGCATGGCAGGGTGGCAAGGCCATTTCATCGACCAGCGCCGGATTCCACGCCGAGACGATCAGCCGGCGCGAATCCGGGTTGGTCTTGATCATCTCGATCAGCTTGCTGATCTGGTCGATCGACTCACCATTGGGCGCCGGCCAGCTGCGCCACTGATAACCGTAGACCGGGCCCAGATCGCCGTTCTCGTCGGCCCATTCGTCCCAGATCGATACCCCGTTTTCCTTGAGATAACGGATGTTGGTGTCGCCCTGCAGGAACCACAACAGCTCATGGACAATGGATTTCAGATGGCACTTCTTGGTGGTGACCATGGGAAAGCCCTCGGCCAGATCAAAGCGCATCTGATGGCCGAATACACTCCAGGTGCCGGTGCCGGTGCGGTCGCTCTTGAAGGTGCCAGTCTCGCGCACCCGGTGCATCAGCTCAAGATACTGTTTCATGCCTTGCATCCTCTTTGCGGTAGGCCCACCACATCAGGGCAGCGCCGGCCAGAATCATGGGTATACACAGCAGCTGACCCAGGGTCAGCCAGCCGAAGGCCAGGTAGCCAATATGACTGTCCGGCTCACGGACAAATTCGACGATGAAGCGGAACACGCCGTAGCAGATGCCGAACAGGCCGCTGACGGCCATGGTCGGCCGCGGCTTGCGGGAATAGATCCAGAGAATGGCAAATAGCGCCACCCCCTCCAGGGCAAACTGGTACAGCTGTGAGGGATGGCGTGCCAGCTGCGCCGGATCCGTGGGAAAGATCATGGCCCAGGGCACATCGGTGGCCTTGCCCCACAACTCGGCATTGATGAAGTTGCCGATCCGGCCTGCGCCCAGGCCGATCGGCACCAGCGGCGCAATGAAATCCATCAGCCGGAAGAAGCCCACCCGATGCTTGCGGGAGAACCACCAGGTCGCCAGCAGCACGCCGAGCAGTCCGCCGTGGAACGACATGCCACCCTTCCAGATCTGCAGGATCAGCGTCGGGTCACTGATATAGGAGCCCAGGTCGTAGAACAGCACGTAGCCCAGCCGCCCACCGGCGATGACCCCCAGTGCCACCCAGAACACCAGGTCGGACAGGGTTTCGCTGGTCCAGGTCGGCTCGAAGCGCTTGAGGCGTCGGCTGGCCAGCCACCAGGCCCCACCAATACCGATCAGGTACATCAGGCCGTACCAGTGGATCTGCAGCGGCCCCAGGGACAGGGCAACCGGATCGATCTGCGGATAAGTCAGCATAGGACTCCCATGGTCAGAGCAGGAAATTGATGCCTACCGACACCAGCAACAGGGCAAACAGTCGCTTGAGCAGGCGTTGCGACAACCGGTGGGCCAGGCGCGCCCCATAGCCGGCAAAGAATACACTGGTGGCCGCGATGCCGATCATCGCCGGCAGGTAGACGTAGCCCAGGCTCCAGGCTGGCAACCCAGTGGCTGACCAGCCGGTGAACATGAAGCTGGCCGCCCCCGCCAGCGCGATGGGCATGCCGCACGCCGCCGAGGTGGCGACCGCCTGCTGCATGGGCACACTGCGCCACACCAGGAAGGGCACGGTGAGCGAGCCGCCGCCAATCCCGAAGATGGTCGACGCCCAGCCGATCACGCCCCCGGCCGCGGTCAGCGCCGGTTTGCCCGGCTCGCTGAGGGCGGCCTTGGGCTTGAGCTCGAAGGCCATCTGGATGGCCACGCAGATAGCGAAAACGCCGATGATCTTTTGCAGCAACGGCCCGGTGATCGCTGACGCGGTAAGTGCCCCCAACATGCAGCCGAACACGATACCCAGCGCCAACCACACGAACAGCGGCCAGCGGACCGCACCCAGCTTGTGGTGCGCGCGCACCGAATTGACCGAGGTGAAGGCAATGGTAGCCAGGGAGGTGCCTACCGCCATGTGGGTCAGCACCTCGGGGGCAAAGCCCTGCACGGCGAAGCTGTAGACCAGCACCGGGACGATGATCATGCCGCCGCCGACACCGAACAGCCCGGCGAGCACGCCGGCGCAGGCGCCCAGCACCAGATATATGACAAACTCCATTACTGCTCCCCAGGGTACGCCGCGCTCCGGGCGCCGGCACAGTCGGCTAGTGTAACCAAAACCGCTCGCCGCTGCTGCCCCCGGATGGCCGCAGACGACCAGGCAGCGAGCCGGTACACTGTCCCTCAGCAAACGCAGGACATCAGGAGACCACCATGTGTCTGATCGCTTTCGCCTGGCAGGTGTCGGGGCGGCCCTTGGTATTGCTGGGCAACCGCGACGAATTCCACCCCCGCCCCACGCGGCCAGCCACCTTCTGGAGCGAGGAAGGCCATCCTCAGCTGCTGGCTGGCAAGGACCTGCAGGCCGGTGGCACCTGGCTGGGCGTAACCCAGGCCGGTCGCTTCGCCGCACTGACCAACATCCGCGCGCCCCAGGCCACCCCCGCCCCGTGCTCCCGTGGCGCCCTGGTGCTGGATTACCTGACCGGTGACCTGGCCCCCGAGGACTACCTGGCCAACCTGGGTAGTGATCTTCACGACTATGCGGGTTTCAACCTGCTGGTCGGCACGCCCGAGCAGTTGTGGCACCTGAACAGCCAGGAAGGCGCAGCCACGGCGCTGGCGCCGGGCATCCATGGCCTGTCCAACGCCTCGCTGAACAGCCCCTGGCCCAAGCTGCAGAAACTGTGCGAGGGCCTGGAAGCCAATCTCGACGTCGACAACGATGCCCTGCTGGCGCTACTCAAGGACCACCGGGAATATCCCGATGAGCGCCTGCCTGACAGTGGCGTGAGCCTGGAATGGGAACGCCGGCTGTCCGCCGCCTTCATCGTCGGCGAGGACTACGGCACGCGCGCCAGCACCCTGCTGACCATCGACGCCGAAGGCGACATCACTTTCATCGAACAGCGCTTCGGGCCGATGGGTGAGGAGTTGGGCGAGTCAGGGTGGCGGTTTTAGCTGGAAGCTGGAAGCTGGAAGCTGGAAGCTGAAAAAGGCTAGGGTTTTTGCTTAAACAGTCAACCAATTAACGCTCGAACCAGAGCACGCTCCATCAGCCCGCACGGCCAGCTTCCCGCTTCCAGCTGATAACTGATAGCTTCTGTTAGCGCGTCAACACCTTGCCCAGTCCCATATTGCGCAGCGCCAGATGCAGTATGCTCTGCACCAGGTAGGCGTTGTCCTGCTGCAGGGCTTCTTCGAGCAGCGCCTGGGCGTCGCTCATGCTGATCTGCCGCAGCAGCCACTTTACCCGCGGCAGGTTGGTGGCGTTCATCGACAGCACGTCGCAGCCCATGGCCAGCAGCAGCACAGCGGCAGCGGGATCGCCCGCCATCTCACCGCACACACTCATCGGTTTGCCAGCTTCCCGACAGGCTCGGGCGATCAGCCGCAGAGCCTGCAGCACCGCAGGGTGCAGGGAGTGATAGAGGTCGGCCACCCGGGGGTTGTTGCGGTCCACCGCCAGCAGATACTGGGTCAGGTCATTGGTGCCTACTGACAGGAAGTCCACCAGTTGCGCCAGCTCGCCGGCCTGGTAGACCGCGGCGGGTACTTCGATCATTACCCCTACCGGCGGCATGGGCACATTGACCCCTTCGTCCAGCACCTCGCTGTAGGCGCGATGGATCAGGTGCAGGGCGTCCTCGACCTCGTGCACGCTGCTGATCATCGGCAACATGATCCGCAGGTTTTCCAGGCCTTCGCTGGCCTTGAGCATGGCGCGGATCTGCACCAGGAAGATTTCCGGGTGGTCGAGGGTAACGCGGATCCCGCGCCAGCCGAGAAAGGGGTTGTCTTCCTTGATCGGGAAATAGCTCAGCGCCTTGTCGCCGCCCACATCCAGGGTGCGCATGGTGACCGGCAGCGGGTGGAACGCCTGCAGTTGTTCGCGGTAGGTCGCCTGCTGCTCCTTTTCGCTGGGGAAGCGATCCTGGATCATGAAGGGCACTTCGGTACGGTACAGCCCTACCCCTTCGGCGCCGCGATCCAGCGACCGGGCGATATCAGCGAACAGGCCGGTGTTGACCCACAGCGGTACGCGATGGCCATCCAGCGTCACGCAGGGCTCGCTGCGCAGCTTCTCCAGGCCGTGGGACAGCTCCATCTCCTCGCGGATCAGCTCGCGGTAATGCTTGCGCAGCTCCTGGGAGGGATTGGAGTAGACCTCGCCAGCGTTGCCGTCGACGATCAGCTCCAGCTTGTCCATTCGCAGGTAGGGCAGGTCCAGCGCGCCCATGACCGTGGGGATGCCCATCGCCCGGGCCAGGATCGCCACATGGGAGCTGCCCGAGCCGAGCACCGAAACCAGCCCGACCAGCCGCTCCTTGGGCACTTCGCCAAGCATGGCCGGGGTCAGCTCCTCGGCCACCAGGATGGTGCGCTTGGGGAATACCAGCCGCTGGCGACCGGCTTCCTGCAGGCAGGCCAGCAACCGGCGGCCCAGATCTTTGATGTCCGCCGCCCGCTCCTGCAGGTAGGGATCATCCATCAGCTCGAACCGTGCCACATGGGCGCTGATCACATCACGCAGGGCGCCCTGGGCCCATTGGCCCTGGCGGATGCCGGCGATGATTTCGTTACCCAGGGAGGAGTCATCGAGCATCATCAGGTAGACGTCGAACAGCGCCAGCTCCTCGGGACGCAGCTGCGCCGCAAGTTTCTCCGACAGGCGCTTGATATCGACCCGCACCGCTTCCACCGCCTTGCGGTACAGGGCGATCTCGGCCTCGATATCCTTGATTTCCTTGTCCGGCACCGCCTTGAGGTCGGCCGGCGGCAGCATCACGACTGCCCGCCCCATGCCGATGCCCGGCGCACCGGGCACCCCATCGAAACGGGTGTCCTGGATAACTTCGCCGCTCCAGCCGAAGCCGCGCATGGCGCCAGTGGCCTCGGCATGGGCAATCACCCCCGCCAACTGGGCGCTCATGGTCACCAGGAAGGATTCTTCCACCTCATCGAACTGGCGGCGCTCCTTCTCCTGGATCACTAGTACGCCCATAACCCGGCGGTGGTGGATGATCGGCACCCCGAGGAAGGAGGCGTAGCGCTCCTCGCCGGTCTCGGCAAAATAGCGGAACCGCGGATGCGCTGCGGCATCCTCCAGGTTGACCGGTTCCTCGCGGATGCCGACATAACCGATCAGACCCTCGTTGCTACCCAGGCTGACCACCCCGACCGCGTCCTGGTTGAGACCTTCGGTGGCCATCAACTCGTAGCGATCGGTATCGGGATTGAGCAGGTACACGGAGCAGACATGGGTTTCCATCGCCTCGCGCACCCGGCGGACGATGATCTTCAGAGCGGAGGCAAGATCCCTGGCGGAATTGACTTCCTGGACGATACGCCGAAGCGTATTGAGCATATTCAACATTCGGTCAGCCCGTTCACCGGCAGGCGCGGCGCCAGCTCCTTCATGGCTCGGCGGTAGACATCCCGCTTGAAGGCCACCACCTGCCCCAGCGGATACCAGTAACTGACCCAGCGCCAGCCATCGAATTCGGGCTTGGCCGTCTTGGTCATGCAGACCCGGTCGTCTTCGCAGGCCAGGCGCAGCAGGAACCACTTCTGCTTCTGGCCGACACACACCGGTTGGGAATGGCTGCGAATCAGCCGCTGCGGCAGCCGATAACGCAGCCAGCCGCGGGTGCAGGCGAGAATTTCCACATCCTCGGGCATCAGCCCGACCTCTTCGTGCAGCTCGCGGAAGAGTGCCTGTTCAGGGCTCTCGTTACGCTGGATGCCACCCTGCGGAAACTGCCAGGCCTCCTGACCGATACGCCTGGCCCACAGCACCTGCCCCAACCCATTGGTCAGGATGATGCCTACATTGGGGCGAAAGCCGTCGGAGTCGATCACTGCCGGTATCCTTGGTTGTTGTCCATTGCATTGTTCCACAAAGACGCGCGACCCAGCAATTGCATAAATGCCAGCTTTGCCAAGCATTTGCCCCCTTTCTGAATTATCCTTGCGACTTTGCTATAGCGATAAGGAGCATTCCGTGGCACTGGCCATCTTTGACCTCGACAACACCCTGCTGGGGACCGACAGTGACAACGCCTGGGGGGAGTTTGTGGTGGCCCACAACATTGTCGACCCGCAGACCTACGGCGCGCTCAACACCCGGTTTTTCAACGACTACCTGGACGGCAAGCTGGACGTCACCGAGTATCTCGACTTCTGCCTCGAGCCGCTGGGTCGCCACAGCCGCGAGCAGCTGGAGGCATGGCACGCCCAGTTCATGCAGGAGAAGGTCGAGCCCTTTATCCTGCCCAAGGCGCTGGAGCTGATTGCCCGCCACGAGCAGGCCGGCGATACCACCATGATCATCACCGCCACCAACCGCTTCGTTGCTGGCCCCATTGGCCGCCGCTACGGCATCGACATCATGCTGGCCTCGGAATGCGAAGAGGTGAACGGACGCTACACTGGCCGGTCCTACGATGTGCCCTGCTTCCGCGAGGGCAAGGTCACCCGGCTGCACCGCTGGCTGGAAGAAACCGGCAATGACCTTGCCGGCGCCTACTTCTACAGCGACTCGCGCAATGACCTGCCGCTGCTGTCGATGGTCGACAATCCGGTGGCCGTCGATCCGGACGATGTCCTGCGCGCCCATGCCGAGCAACATGGCTGGCCTGTCATCAGCTTGCGTGACTGATAACCCTTAAAAAACAACGAGTATCTCTGCACCCGGGCAAAGGCCGCCGGCGTGGTGGGCCTTCAACCGCAAGGAAGAAGTCCACCCGGATCACTGATCGTCCGGCGGTACCGCCGCTGAAATGAAAAGGCCCCGGCAGCGATGCTGTCGGGGCCTTTTTCATGGCCGGCTCGTGGTCAGACCGGCAGAACCCGGCAGAAGTACGATTTGATATAGCCGGTTTCCGGAATGGCCGGGTGCAGCGGATGGTCAGCGCCCTGGAAACCGCGCTCGGCAATGACCAGATGGCGGTCCAGGTGGCGGCTGCCCGCCAATAGCAAGTCACGCAGACTGTCTTCCGCCAGGTGCATGGAGCAGGAGGCCGAGACCAGGATGCCGTCCTTGTTGAGCAGGCGCATGGCCTGTTCATTGAGGCGGCGATAGGCATTCTCGCCGTTACGGATATCCTTGCGCTTCTTGATGAAGGCCGGCGGATCAGCGATGACCACGTCGAACTTCTCCCCGGCGCCCTTCAGCTCGCGCAGGGCCTCCATGACGTCGCCTTCAACGATGGCCATTTTTTCCGCGACACCATTCAGCGAGGCGTTGTACTCGACCAGATCCAACGCTGGCGCGGAGCTGTCCACGCACATCACTTCGCTGGCACCGAATACTGCCGCCTGCACACCCCAACCGCCGATGTAGCTGTACAGATCCAGCACCCGCTTGCCCTTGACGTAGGGAGCCAGGCGCGCGCGGTTCATGCGGTGGTCGTAGAACCAGCCGGTTTTCTGACCGGTGTGCACCGGCGCCTCGAAGCGCACGCCATTCTCTTCCAGTGCCACCCGCTCCGGCACTTCACCGAAGGCCACCTCGACATAGGCATCCAGCTGCTCCGCCTTGCGCGCGGCCCCGTCGTTCTTGAACAGCACGCCCGCCGGGGCCAGCACCTGGACCAGCGCCTCGATGACCTCACCGCGGACCCGCTCCATGCCCGGCGTAGTGATCTGCACCACCAGGTAATCGCCGAAGCGGTCGACCACCAGGCCCGGCAGCAGGTCGGACTCGCCATAGACCAGCCGGTAGAACGGCTTGTCGAACAGCTTTTCCCGCAGGCTCAGGGCGATCTTGATGCGGTGTACCAGCAGGGACTTGTTCAACCCATGGTCCGCATCGCGGCTGTGCAGCCGGGCGCAGATCAGATTGTCCGGGCTGACGGTGGCCAGGCCCAGCACCTTGCCGGTGGCGGTCTCCAGCTGCACTTCCTGGCCTGCGGTCAGGGCCGTGAGCGGGGTCTGGGCGGTATCCACCTCGTTGCTGAACACCCACAGATGACCGCCCTTGATACGGCGATCACTGTTGGATTTGAGACGTAGACTGGGCAGACTCATCATGCACTCCTGACTATAGCTGGCTGGAACATTCCGCCGGGACGGCAGTATACAGGAGCGTAGCCCGCTGCCTGCCGGTTTTGGCGGCCAATTGCCGGACGGCATGGCCTAGGGGAGCCGACTACACTGAAGCATCACCCCCCAGCCAACCATCAGGAGCCTGCCCATGACCATTCCGCTGATCCTTACCGTCATCGCCGCCGACAAACCCGGGCTGGTCGAAAGTCTCGCCCAGGCGATCAGCCGGCACGGGGGCAACTGGCTGGACAGCCGCATGGCGCGGATGGCCGGTCAGTTCGCCGGTATTCTGCGGGTCGAGGTGCCCACCGGCGAGGTCGAAGCGCTGCGGGTCGAACTGGAGAACATGAGCGGTGCCGGCATCAATGTGCAACTGGCCATCAGCGGCCAGGCCGAGGAACCGGCACCGGGCACACTGCTGCTCAGCCTGGTGGGCAACGATCGCCCGGGCATCGTCCATGAGGTCTCGGCGGTACTGGCGCGCCATGGCGCCAATATCGAGCAACTGGATACCCGCCGTGAGCCGGCACCCATGAGTGCTGATCCGCTGTTCCGCGCCAGCATCCGGCTGGGCCTGTCGCCCCACTCCGATAGGGAGGCGCTGCGGGCGGATCTGGAGCAGCTTACCGATGACCTGATGGTCGAGCTGGAGGATCTGGACGAGCCGCCCTATCAGGGGCAGCTGTAACAGCGGCGTGATGCCGCTGCACATTTCGGGTTACAGGAGGAACACGGTCGCCAGACCGAGGAAGGAAGAAAAGCCGACCACATCGGTGACGGCCATCAGCACCATGCTGCCGGCCAGTGCCGGGTCAATACCGAAGCGCCGCAGGATGAGCGGGATCAGCAGCCCGGCCAGCACGGCGCAGATCAGGTTGATCAGGATCGCCAGGCCGATGACCCAGCCGATTCCCAGGCTGCCGAACCAGAGGATCGCCACCCCGGCGACCAGCACCGCCCAGAGCAGACCATTGAGCGTGCCGATGCCCAGCTCCTTGCCCAGCAGCACCTTGAGGTTACCGGTATCGACCTGCCCCAGGGCCAACCCGCGAATGACCAGGGTCAGGGTCTGGCTGCCGGCGATGCCGCCCATGCTGGCGACCACCGGCATGAGGACCGCGAGGGCGACGATCTGTTCCAACGCCCCCTGGAACTGACCGATCACCGAGGCCGCCAGGAAAGCGGTGATCAGGTTGCAGCCCAGCCACACGGAGCGGCGTCGGGTACTGGTCAGTACCGGTGCGAACATGTCCGCCTCGTCATCCAGACCGGCCATGCCCATGATCGCCCGCTCCGAATCCTCGCGGATGCTGTCCATCACGTCATCCACGGTGATGCGGCCGAGCAGCACGCCGTCCTCGCTGGTCACCGCCGCCGAGAGCATGTCCAGGTCCTCGAACTGCCGCGCCACTTCCTGGCTGCTCATGAGCACATCCAGCGCCTTGAATTCGCTGTCCATCACCTCGCTGACCAGCTCGTCGGCCTGGCTGGTGACCAGTCGGCTCAGCCGCAGCACCCCGCGGTAGCGGTTGTCCCGATCGACCACCATCAGCTTGTCGGTATGGTCGGGCAACTCCTCGAGCAGGCGCAGATAACGCAGCACCGAGCCCACCCGCACATCGGCGCGTACCGAGATGTGGTCGATATTCATCAGGCCACCGGCGGACTCCTCCGGGTAGGACAGCATGTCCGCCAGCTGCTGACGCTTCTTCACGTCCATCGACAGCAGCAGCTGCCGACCGGGGCCGAAGGGCAGCGCCTGGATCAGGTCCACCAGGTCGTCGAGATCCAGTTGCCGGGCGGCATCGAGCAGCTCCCCATCGCCCATTTCCAGCGCCAGGCTGGCGCGCACTTCTTCGCGCAGGTGCACCAGTATTCGGCCGGCGCGGGCGCTGTCCAGGCGCGACCAGATGCTGCTGCGCTCGATCGGCGGCAGCGCTTCCAGCAGGCCGGCCGCCTGGGCCGGGTGCAGCTTGCCGAGGATCTTCAGGGCGCGCTTGAAGCGGCCGCCTTCCAGCGCCTCGCGCACCTGGACGATGGGGCTGAGCTCTTCGGCCTCGTCCGCCGGCGGCTCCTCGGTGTCGGGGTTGTCGTTGCTGTGGCGCAGCAGGCGTTCGGCCAGGGCCGGCTCCAGCAGCGGGAGAATGTAATGCTCCTCCTCGTCACCAATCTGGTTCCACACCGTTTGCTGCTGCTGGGCATCGAGGTGCTGCAGCAGCTCGGCAATCTCCGCCGGTGTCAGCTCACGGAGAATGCGCCGGACACGCTTGAGCTTGCCCCTGACCAGCGCCTCGGCAACGGATTCCTGGATTTCGGCAGCGGATAGGGTTTCTTCACTCATGGCGTGATTCCATCGGCGGTGGTTCCATTGACGCACAACCAGACGCCTGGGTTACAAGCGGCAATGGCCGGCCCGCTAAAATAGCACACTGCCGCGACACCGGTTCGCCGCGGCAGCAGCGAAACCACCTTATTCGGCCCAGGCCTCCAGCGGGGGGCAGGCGCAGAACAGATTGCGGTCACCATGGACGTTGTCAATCCGATTGACCGCGGGCCAGAACTTGTTGGCCGCCACCCAGCCACGGGGAAACACCGCCTGCTCGCGGGAGTAGCTGCGTTGCCAGTCGCCGGTGATATCAGCCAGGGTATGGGGCGCGTTGCACAGCGGATTGTCCTCGGCACTCCAGTGCCCCTGCTCCACTTGGGCGATCTCGCCGCGAATGGTCAGCATGGCATCGATAAACCGGTCCAGCTCCGCCTTGGACTCGCTTTCGGTGGGTTCGACCATCAGGGTGCCGGGCACCGGGAAGGACATGGTCGGGGCGTGGAAGCCAAAGTCCATCAGCCGCTTGGCAATATCCTCCTCGGTGATGCCCGAGGCGGCCTTGATTGGCCGGATATCGAGGATGCACTCATGGGCGACCCGGCCGTTGCGGCCGCTGTACAACACCGGGTAGGCGTCGCCGAGCCGCCGGGCAATATAGTTGGCGTTGAGGATCGCCACCTCGGTGGCCTGGCGCAAGCCACTGGCGCCCATCAGCGCAATGTAGGTCCAGCTGATCGGCAGGATGCTGGCACTGCCCCAGGGTGCGGCACTGACCGCATCGTTCTCCGGGTTGGGCCCGTCCAGCGGCACCACCATGTGGTTGGCCACATGGGGCGCCAGGTGCGCCTTGACACCAATGGGCCCCATGCCGGGCCCGCCTCCACCGTGGGGAATGCAGAAGGTCTTGTGCAGATTCATGTGCGCGACATCCGCGCCGAAGTCCGCTGGCCGCGCCAGGCCGACCAGGGCGTTGAGATTGGCGCCGTCCATGTACACCTGGCCGCCGTGCTGGTGGACGATGTCGCAAATCTCCCCGATACCCTCTTCATAGACCCCATGGGTCGAGGGATAGGTAATCATCAGGCAAGACAGCTCAGCGGCATGGGCCGCGGCCTTGCTGCGCAGATCCTCGACATTGACGTTGCCCTGCTCATCGCAGGCCACCAGCACCACCCGCATGCCGGCCATCATGGCCGAGGCCGGGTTGGTGCCGTGGGCCGAGGTCGGGATCAGGCAGACGTTGCGCTGGCCATCGCCGCTGGCCTCATGGTACTTGCGGATCGCCAGCAGCCCGGCATATTCTCCCTGGGCGCCGGAGTTGGGCTGCATGCTGATGGCGTCGAAGCCGGTAATGGCCCGCAACATCCCCTCCAGCTCGCCGATCATGGCCTGGTACCCCTGGGCCTGGGCCAGCGGGGCAAAGGGATGCATGCGGGCGAACTGCGGCCAGGTGATGGGAATCATCTCGCTGGTGGCGTTGAGCTTCATGGTGCAGGAGCCCAACGGGATCATCGCGTGGTTGAGCGTCAGGTCCTTGTTCTCCAGGGCCTTGATGTAGCGCAGCATGGCCGTTTCCGAGCGATGCAGGTGGAACACCGGGTGGGTCAGCAGCGCCGTCCGCCGGCGCAGTTGGGTGGGCAGACCCGGTTCTTCGCTGCTCGCCACCAGGCGGTCCAGGTCGGCCAGGTCCTGGCCGTGGGCGTCGCCGGCGAAACAGCCCAGCAGGGCCTCCACCGTGGCCGCGGTGGTAGTCTCATCCAGACTCACGCCCAGATGATCGGTATCGATCAGCCGCAGGTTGATCCGCCGGCTGCGCGCGCGCCCGACGATAGCCGCCGCCTGGCCGGGCACCCGCAGCGTCAGGGTATCGAAGAAATGCCGGTTGCTGCGCTGGATGCCGCACCGCTCCAGCCCGGCGGCGAGCATGGCGGTCAGCCGGTGCACCCGCTGGGCGATGGTCCTGAGCCCTTCGGGGCCGTGGTAGACGGCATAGAAGCTGGCGATATTGGCCAGCAGCACCTGGGCGGTGCAGATATTGGAGTTGGCCTTTTCCCGGCGGATGTGTTGCTCACGGGTCTGCAGCGCCATGCGCAGCGCCCGGTTGCCCCGGCTGTCCACCGAGACGCCGATGATGCGCCCCGGCATTGCCCGCTTGTAGGCGTCGCGGGTGGCAAAGAAGGCTGCATGGGGGCCGCCGTAGCCCATGGGCACTCCAAAGCGCTGGGAGGAGCCGAACACCACATCGGCGCCCAGCTCGCCCGGCGGCGTCAGAAGTACCAGGCTCAGCGGGTCCGCCGCCACGCAGGCCAGCCCCTGCTGGCCCTGGACCTGGGCAATCAGCGGCGCCAGATCGCGCACCTCGCCCCAGGTGGTGGTGTACTGGAAGACCGCCCCGAACACCTGATGCTGCGCCAGCACATCGACCGAATCCACCAGCAGCTCGAACCCGAACGCCTCGGCCCGGGTACGCACCACGGAAATGGTCTGCGGGTGGCAGTCCTGGTCGATGAAGAACAGATTGCTCTTGCTCTTGGCCATCCGCCGCGCCAGGGTCATGGCCTCGGCCGCCGCGGTGGCCTCATCGAGCAGGGACGCGTTGGCCAGCTCCATGCCGGTCAGGTCGAGGGTCATTTGCTGGAAATTCAGCAGGGCTTCCAACCGCCCCTGGGAAATCTCCGGCTGGTAGGGCGTATAGGCCGTGTACCAGCCGGGGTTTTCCAGCACGTTGCGCAGGATCACCGGCGGCGTGATGGTGTCGTAGTAACCCATGCCGATGCAGGAGGTGAAGATCTGGTTGCGGCTGGCCAGTCCATGCAGATAATCCAGTACCTGCGGCTCGCTGCGCGGCTCGTCCAGCGCCAGCGCAGCGTCCATGGCAATACTGCGCGGCAGGGTCTGTTCGATCAGCTCCGCCCGCGACGCTACGCCCAGAGTCTCGAGCATGCTTTGCTGCTGCGCCGTATCCGGGCCGATATGGCGGCGGATGAAGGCATCAGGCTGTTCCAGTTCACGGAGACTCGGGGTATGGCTCATGCGTTCACCTCTGCTGCAGGGGAGAACCATTGGGCAACCCGGCGATGACAGGCTGGGCTGGGCCGCGGCCAATGGTCATTTCATGGATGACAACACCACCTCAGAGACTGGCCTGATAACCCTCGGCATCCAGCAGCTTGTCCAGCTCGCCGGTATCGGTGGGCTGGATGCGGAAGAACCAGGCGGCGCCATAGGGATCTTCGTTGACCAGCTCCGGGGTATCGGCAAGGGCTTCGTTGACCGCTATTACTTCACCGCTGACCGGCGCGTAGATATCCGAAGCGGCCTTGACCGACTCGACCACTGCGCAC
Organism: Pseudomonas saudimassiliensis; assembly: GCF_000939975.1. Taxonomy (GTDB): domain Bacteria; phylum Pseudomonadota; class Gammaproteobacteria; order Pseudomonadales; family Pseudomonadaceae; genus Halopseudomonas; species Halopseudomonas saudimassiliensis. The sequence goes on from NZ_LK391969.1 coordinate 1,152,262, forward strand.
TCTTCGCCCGCAGTGAGCTGGCGCCCCACTTCCGGCAGCTCGATGAACACCACGTCGCCAAGCGCATCCTGGGCATGGTTGGTAATGCCCACGGTGATGGTGCCATCCGCTTCCTGGCGGCTCCATTCGTGGCTGCTGGCGTAGCGCAGTTCGCTGGGGGTATCGCTCATTTTCATGGTCCTCGATGGGTTATTCGAATATCGGTTTGCCGTTACGGACAAAGCCTGGACGGATCACGCGCACGTCCAGCTGCCTGCCGCGAATGTCGACCCTGGCGGTGCTGCCGGTGGCAGCCGGCACGCGGGCCAGGGCGATGGAACAGCCGAGGGTGGGGGAAAAGCTGCCGCTGGTGATCTCGCCCTCCCCGACGCCGTCCACTATCACTGTCTGATGGGCCCGCAACACGGCCCGCTCGTTCAGCACCAGGCCTACCTGCTTCGGCTGGTCACCGGCCTGGCGCTGGGCTTCCAGGGCCTGGCGGCCGATAAAGTCGCGATCGACCGGCTCCCAGGCGATGGTCCAGCCCATGTTGGCGGCCAGCGGCGAGGTCTGCTCGTCGATGTCGGCGCCATACAGGTTCAGGCCGGCCTCCAGGCGCAGGGTATCCCGTGCGCCCAGGCCGCAGGGCTGGCAGCCAGCGTCAAGCAGTGCCTGCCAGAGCTCGGCCACCTCGTCCGCGGGCAGCATGATTTCCAGGCCGTCTTCGCCGGTGTAACCGGTGCGGGCGATGAACCAGGTGCCTTCCGGCTGTCCTTCAAAGGGCTTGAGAATCGAGATCAGGGCAGCGCGGCTCTCGCTGAGCACGCTGGCGCAGAGCTCCCGGGCCCGCGGCCCCTGGACGGCCAGCATGGCCAGTTCGGTACGTTCGGTGAGGGTTACGGCGGCGCCGTCGACCTGCTGCTGCATCCAGGCCAGGTCCTTGTCCCGGGTGCCGGCATTGAGCACCAGCCGGTAGCCGTCTTCGGTGCGGTAGACGATGAGATCATCGAGAATACCGCCATCGATATTGAGCATGGCGCTGTACAACGCCCTGCCGATCTCGCCCAGGCGCGCCACGTCGTTGGCCAGCAGCCGCTGCAGCCAGGGTTTGGCATCCAGGCCGGTGATATCCACCACTGCCATGTGCGAGACATCGAACATGCCTGCGTCACGGCGGACCTGGTGATGTTCCTCGATCTGGGAGCCGTAGTGCAGCGGCATGTCCCAGCCGCCGAAATCCACCATCCGGGCACCCGCGGCCAGGTGGCGGTCATAGAGGGGCGTTCGCTTACCCATGGCTGCTCCTTGGGGTGACGGGTCAATGCCTGATTGTAGCCACAATGATCGGGCTTTGGCAGTTTCTCACCCGGGCCGTGCTTCAGCGGCGCCCGGAGCGCCGAATCAACACGATCACCGGCAGCAATCCGACCGCCACCAGGGTCAGCGCCGGCAAGGACGCTCGGGTCCAGTCGCCTTCGGTGGTCAGGGCGTGGATGCGTACCGCCAGGGTATCCCAGCCGAAGGGGCGCATCAGCAGGGTCGCGGGCATTTCCTTGAGTACATCGACAAAGACCAGCAACCCGGCGCTGAGGATGCCGGGTAATAGCAGGGGAACGTAGATCCGCCAGAACACCACCCAGCCGGGCTGGCCGAGACTCTGCGCCGCTTCCGGCAGCGAGGGCCGGATGCGCGCCAGGGACGTATCCAGCGGTCCGTAGGCCACCGCCATGAAGCGGATCAGATAGGCCAGCAGCAGCGCAAACAGGCCGCCCAGCAACAGGGGCGCGGGATTGGCCATGCCAAGCCAGCCCTGCAGCGGCACCACCAGCTGGTTATCCAGGTAACTGAAGAAGAACATGATGCCCACCGCCAGGACCGAGCCGGGTAAGGCGTAGCCCAGGTTGGCCAGGGCAATGGCGCTGCGCACCCGGCGTATCGGCTGCAGCCGCTGGGCCAGCACTAGCAGGATGGCGACGCTGACGGTCAGCGCGGCGGCGATGGCTCCCAGGGTCAGGGTGTTGCGGATCAGCCCCCAGTAGCGGCTGTCCAGATCGGCGATGCCGCTGCTCAGCAGCCAGTACAGCAGTTGGGCCACCGGGATGATGAAGGCAATCGACAGCACCAGCAGGCAGTAGCCGCTGGCCAGCCAGGCCACAGGTCCCCGAAGCCGATAGAGGGCGCCCTTGCGCGGCTTGTCGTTGGCCGGAAAGCGCTTGCTGCGGCCCTGGGCACGACGCTCGGCAAAGAGCGCAAGGAACACGAACAGCAGCAGCAGGCTGGCCAGCTGGGTGGCGCTCTGCAAGCTGAAAAAGCCGTACCAGGTCTTGTAGATGGCCGTGGTGAAGGTGTCGTAGTTGAATACCGACACCGCGCCGAAGTCGGCCAGGGTTTCCATGATCGCCAGCGCGGTGCCAGCGCTGATGGCCGGGCGCGCCATGGGAATGGCCACCCGCCAGAAACCCTGCCAGGGCGTCTGCCCGAGAATCCGCGACGCCTCCATCAGGCCCCGGCCCTGGGCGAGGAAGGCGCTGCGCGCGAGCATGTAGACGTAGGGATAGAACACCAGCACCAGGGTCATGATCACCCCGCCGGTGGAGCGGATCGGCGGCAAGCGGAAATCATTGCCGAACCATTCCCGACCTAGGCTCTGCAGCGGGCCGGCAAAGTCCAGCAGCCCGACCATGACGAAGGCCAGCACATAGGCTGGCACGGCAAAGGGCAGCATCAGCGCCCAGTCCAGCCAGCGCCGCCCCGGAAATTCACACAGGCTGGTCAGCCAGGCCAGGCTCACCCCCAGCAGGATCACCCCCGCCCCCACCCCCAGGATCAACCAAAGGGTATTGCCGATCAGGCGCAGCATCTGCGTCTGCAGCAGGTGGCCCCAGATCTGCGGATCGATAGCCTGCCAGCTGATCAGCAGCACCAGCAGCGGCATCAATACCAGCGCGGCGGACAGGTAGGCGACGAGTTGCCAGCGTGTTTTCCTGGCGATGGAGGGAAGAGGCACTGACAACGTCCTGTGGTTATAAACGAACACGCCCATCGGAGGGCCGACGGGCGTGCAGTATATAGCAAGCGGCACCGTCGGGGTTTACCCCGACGGCATGGCGCTGCGGATCAGTTCCAGCCCAGGCGATCCATCAGCATGATGGCCTCGGGCTGACGGCGACCGGCCACTTCGATATTGACGTTATCGGCCTTGAAATCACCCCAGGCGGCCACTTCCGCGGAGGGCTCCAGGGAAGCGTTGGCCGGGAACTCCATATTCACGTCGGCGAAGACGCGCTGGGCTTCCTCGGTGGTCATCCACTCCAGCAGCTTGGTTGCCTCTTCCGGCTGCTTGGCGTGCTTGGTCACACCGGCACCGGAGATGTTGACGTGCACGCCACGGTCTTCCTGGTTCGGCCAGAACAGCTTGACCTTCACATCGGGCTCGGCGGTGTGCAGGCGACCGAAGTAGTAGGAGTTGACGATACCCACGTCGCACTGGCCGGCGTCGATGGCCTTCAGCAGGGCAGTGTCATCGGAGAACACCGGAGTCGCCAGGTTGGCCAGCCAGCCCTGGATCACTTCGGTGGTCTTCTCTTCACCGATGGACTCCAGCATGGTGGCGACCAGCGACTGGTTGTAGACCTTCTTCGAGGTACGCAGGCACACGCGGCCCTTCCACTGGTCGTCGGCCAGCGCCTCGTAAGTGCTCAGCTCTTCCGGCTTGACCCGCTCGGTAGAGTAAGCAATGGTCCGGGCGCGCAGGGACAGGCCGGTCCACATGTCGTTGCTGGAACGCAGGTGCGCCGGGATGTTTTCCTTGATGGTGGCCGAATCAACCTTGCGGAACAGGTCCTGCTCCTCGGCCTGCCACAGGTTACCCGCATCCACGGTCATGAACATATCGGCCGGAGTATTGGCCCCTTCAGCCCGCAGGCGGGCCATCAGCGGCGCTTCCTTGTCGGTGATGAAGTTGATCTCGACGCCGGTCTTTTCAGTGTACATTTCGAAAACCGGCTTGATCAGGTGATCCTGGCGGGAGGAGTACACCACCAGTTCCTTGGCCTGGGCAACGCTGGTAAAGGCGGTGGCCGCCAGGGTCAGGGCGACGAGGTTACGGGTAAAGGACATCGGAGAAAGCCTCTGGGTCGAAATCGAACCCAGATGATAATGATTTTAATTCTTCCAATCCAGAGCGCAGCCGAAAAAATCCGGTTTTCAGCTGGCGCCCGCCCCGTCCGCCCGCAGTTCCGGCGACTGCGCCAACGGCGGCAACTTGCTGCCGAGACCCATGGCGCGCCGGATGACGCCTGCCTTGAGCATGCCTTGCCCGTCGAGCCACTGCATTCCGGCATTGCGTATCCAACGCAGCGGCAGCGCATCGGCGTGGAATAGCCGTTCAAACCCTTCCATGGCCGCCATCATCGACAGGTTGGCCGCCATCCGCCGGCGCTCGTAGCGCTGCAGCACCGGCAGGCTGGCGATATCCTCGCCCCGCTGCAGCGCCGCGATCAGCACATCGGCCAGCTCGGCCACGTCCAGCAGCCCGAGATTCACGCCCTGCCCCGCCAGCGGGTGGATGCTGTGGGCCGCATCTCCGACCAAGGCCAGCCCAGGCTGGACGTAACGCCGCGCGTGGCGCTGGCGCAGCGGAATACAGTGGCGCTGGTCGCTGTGGAGGATTCGGCCCAGCCGGCCTTCGAAGGCGCCTTCCAGCTCGGCGGCGAACCCGGCCTCGTCCAGCGCCATGATCCGCTGGGCTGCCTCGGGCAGCAGCGACCAGACAATCGAGCAGTAATGCCCCCCGTCACGGTCGTTGAGCGGCAGCAGGGCCAACGGACCGGTGGGCAGGAAGCACTGCCAGGCAGTGTCCTCATGGGGCCGCTCGGTGCGAATGGTGGTGACGACCGCATGGTGCAGGTAATCCCACTCGCGCAGGGTAAAACCGGCCAATTCACGCAACCGGGAGCGGGCGCCGTCAGCCGCCACGACCAAGGGCGCCAGCAGCGCCTCGGTGTTATCCAGCTGCAGGCGCCAGCCGGCATCACCCCGGATCAGATCGGTGACTCGGCGCTCGCCGAGCAGGGAGACACCAGTACCAGCCAGGCTATCCAGCACGGCCTGCTGCACGCGGCGATTCTCGACAATGTGCCCGAGACGGTTTTCCCCCAGCACGCTGGCATCGAAGCGGATTTCCCCGGTGCCCTCGCCGTCCCACACACACATGTGGCGGTAGGGGCTGCGCCACTGTGACGTGATGCGATCCCAGGCGCCGAGGTTGGCCAGGATATTTTCCGATGCGGCGCTCAGCGCGCTTACCCGGGGATCGTAGCCCGACACCGTGGCGGGCACCGGCAGGGGCTGGTCCAGGGGTATGGCGTCCAGTACCGCCACGCGCAGCGAGGTATCGGCCAGGGCCCGGGCCAGGGTCGCGCCGACCATGCCGGCACCCACAATGATCAGGTCAAACTGCTGCGCCATGGTATCTCCGGATACAGTGCTGTTCATCCCCGCAACCCCATGCCCTGCCGGGCAAACAGGCTCTTGAGCGGTGGCAGCAGGTCCAGCGCCAGCAAACCGGCGTTACGACCGGATACCAGCGCCGGGTTGCGGTTGCTGAACAACCGCGTCAGGTAATGGCTGAAGGCGACGGTCGCCGCCTGGTCGGCAAACTGGCCGTCGAGGTAGCCCTGCAATACGGCCAGCGAGCCGGGATCGCGCTGCTCCCGGCCGGCCTGCTGCAAGCGGTCGGCCAGCGCCATGGCATCGCGCAGGGACAGGTTGAAACCCTGGCCGGCAATCGGGTGCAGGCTATGGGCGGCATTGCCCAGCACCACCAGATGGGGGCGCACCTGCTCCTCGGCCTCGATCAGGTTCAGCGGATAACTGGCCCGTTCGCCGACCTTGGTCAGCGCGCCCATGCGAAAGCCAAAGGCGGCTTGCAGACGCTGGAGGAAGTCGGCATCCGGTAACGCCGCCACGGCCTCGGCGACGTCCACCGGCAGGCTCCAGACCAGCGCACTGCGTTGTCCTGACAAGGGTAACAAGGCCAGCGGCCCGCTGTCGGTGAAGCGTTCGTAGGCAACCCCGGCGTGGCCATCGGCGGAGGTGATATTGGCGATCACCGCTACCTGTTGATAAGGGTTTACCTTGCGCCGAATGCCCAGTTGATCGAGCAAACCGGACCGTCCGCCATCAGCGATGACCAGCAGATCCGACGCCAACTGCTGCGGGCCGTCGGGGGTCTGCACATCCAGCGCGTAACCACCCGGCCGCGGCCGCGCCTGGGACACCCGCGCCGGTGCCAGCCACTCGATGGCCTGCCGATCCAGCGCGCCGAGCAGCACCTCGCCCAGCCAGGCGTTCTCGACGATGTAGCCCAGCGCCGGCACGCCCTCGTCGGCAGCATTGATCCGGGCCGAGCCGGGGTGGCCGCGATCCGATACATGGATCTGCCGGATCGGCTCGGCGCGGCGGGCCAGCTCAGTCCAGACGCCCAGGCGCTCGAACAGCCGCCGGCTGCCGTGGGACAGCGCGGTGGAACGGTTGTCGTAGCTCGGTTGCCAGCCACCTTCGACCGGCGGCTGGGCCTCGACCAGGCGAATGGACCAGTCGTTCTGGCGGGCGCCCCCCTGCAGGGCCAGCGCCAGGCTGGCACCAACCATGCCGCCGCCGACAATATCCAGGCGGACGGTCACGCCACCACGCCTGCCGCATTGCGGGACCGGGCCATCAGCGCTTCGATTTCATCGGCCTCCCGGGGTACGTTGCCGGTGAGCACATCGTGGCCCTCACGGGTCACCACCACGTCATCCTCGATGCGGATACCGATACCGCGCCATTTGGCCGGCACATCCAGGTTATCCGGTGCGATGTAGATGCCCGGCTCGACGGTCATCACCATGCCCGGCTCCAGCACGCGCCATTCGCCACCTACCCGGTATTCGCCGACATCGTGCACATCCATGCCCAGCCAGTGGCCGGCGCGGTGCATGTAGAAGGGCCGGTAGGCGCCGCTGACGATCAACTCTTCCAGCTCACCGCGCAGCAGCCCCAGCTCCAGCAGACCGGCGGTGATCACCCGCACGGTGGCATCATGGGCCTCGTTCCAGTCCCGCCCCGGGCCGATCACCGCGAAGGCGGCGGCCTGGGCCTTGAGCACGATATCGTAGATGGCCCGTTGTTCGGGGCTGAAGCGGCCGTTGGCCGGAAAGGTGCGGGTAATATCGCTGGCATAGCAATCCAGCTCACAGCCCGCGTCTATCAGTATCAGGTCGCCGTCGCGGATCTGGCTGCTGTTCTCGGTGTAGTGCAGGATGCAGGCGTTGCGCCCGGCGGCAACAATCGAGGCATAGGCCGGGGCGCGGCTGCCGTGGCGCATGAAGGTATGCTGCAGTTCGGCCTCCAGCTGGTACTCATACATCCCCGGGCGGCACACCTCCATGGCGCGGACGTGTGCCTCGGCGGAGATATCCCCGGCGGCCTGCATGACGCGGATTTCCGCCGCGCTCTTGTACAGGCGCATGTCATGCAGTAGATGATCCAGCGCCACGAACTCCTTCGGCGGCTCGGCACCCATGCGTGCCTTGCTGCGGATGGTGTTGATCCATCCGGTCAGGCGCATATCGAATTCCTGGTTGGCGCCCATGGCGTAGTAGACCCGCTCGCGGCCCTCGATCAGCCCCGGCAGGATGTCGTCCACATCGGCGATCGGAAAAGCATCATCGGCGCCGTACTCCGTGACCGCGCCGTCCTGGCCAGCGCGGTAGCCGTCCCACAACTCGCGTTCCGGATCCTTCTCCCGGCAGAACAGGACGTACTCACCATGCTCGCGGTCCGGAATCAGCACCGCCACCGCTTCCGGCTCCGGGAAACCGGTCAGGTACTGAAAGTCGCTGTCCTGGCGGTAGGGGTATTCCGCGTCGCGGTTACGGATATGAACCGGGGCGGCCGGCAGGATGGCGATACTGTTGGGTTCCATCTGCGCCATCAGCGCCTTGCGGCGGCGGGCATATTCCTGCTTGCTGATATACATGGACTCTTCTCTCAGTGCAGTGAAGCGGGCGGTTGGTCCGGGGCCTGGTCGGTCGGCTGGCACTCGCTGAACAGTAGCAGAACCGCCATGCGCACGTACTCCGAGACCTCCATGAAATCGGCCTCGTTGGCCTCCGATTCCTCCAGGTCGCTCTGCACCTGGGCGATGGCGGCGAAGTCGGCCAGCACGCTGTCGGCCTCCTCGCTGAGCTTGCCCTCGCGCCCGACCAGGCCGAAGCCGCCGAGAAAGCCCTCGCACCACTGCCCCAGCGCCAGGGTCCGGTGATCAATGGCGGCGTCATCATCGGGCAGCAGCAACACCAGATCGAAGCCGCTGCCGGCAAGCTGCGCCAGGCTGGCATCATACAGCTGGATCAGCAGCACCTTGTCGGCCTCGGACAGGCTGCCGCGGCCATCGATGACTTCACTTGCCACCTGCAGCCAGGTGCCATGGTCGAGCCGCCCACCGGCGGCAAGGCGACCCACCAGATGACCGTGCAGTTCAGCGGGAAAACCGGCGGCAGACTGTTCGGTGAACATCTGGTCGACTCGATCGTAATCAAAAACGGCGGGCATCAGAGCCATGGTTTACTGGCCTCTCGAAACATGGGCGGATATCGGGCTGGGAAGCTTCTCTTAACTGGCATATCCTACAGACCAGAGCGCCCCGGGAACAACCTGGGACAGGTCGACAGATTCCCACAACGGGTTTGACCGCCTTGGCGGCCCCCTCTATAGTTCCCCGACAGCGGGGATGGCAGACTATATGGACAATTCCAGCATCAACGACCTGATCGAGAAAGTAGACCGGTTGATCGCCATCTGCGATCGACTGCAACAACAGAACCACCAGCTCCTGGCCCAGGAACGTTCCTGGCGTGATGAACGATTGCAACTGATCGAGAAGAACGATTTGGCCCGGCAGAAGGTCGAAGCCATGATATTGCGTCTGAAATCCCTGGAGCACGATTCATGAACCAACCCCTGACAGTCACCCTGCGCATTCTCGACAAGGAATACCAGGTCGCCTGCCCCCCGGAAGAACGTTACAACCTGGAAGAAGCAGCCCGCCATCTGGACAACACCATGCGCGACATCCGCAATCGCGGCAAGGTGGTTGGTCTGGAGCGGATCGCAGTGATGGCCGCGCTCAACATCAGCCACGAGATGCTCACCGGCAATCTGCAGAAAGGCCGCATGCTGAGTGACCAGCAGCAACAGATAACCGAGCTGACCAACCGCCTTGATCAAGCCCTCGCCCGTCATCAGGAATAGCCACCCCACCCCGGGTCTGGAATAGCAGTGAGTTTTCTGTATACTCGGTCACATCCCTGGGATGTTTGCCAGTCGGTGATGTCCCTGAGCCGATACTCCTGTAGAAGGGGGGCACGCGTTGTCGTCGGTGTGCATGTCCGCTTGCCGGAAAGCCTAAAACGATACCATGTCCTCCGCCTTGAACTTTCGGGTTCAAGGGCTTACCCGACAGCGGCATTCCGGGGTCCATTTCAATGACGGGTAGCGACCGTTCCACGCTGCGCCGTCAGTTGCGCGCCGCACGCCGCGCCCTCTCCCCCCTTGAGCAACACCAGGCCAGCCAGAGACTGTGGCGCCAACTGGCGCAGCACCCGCTGTTTCGCCGCGCCCGGCATATCGCCTTCTATCTGGCCAATGATGGCGAGATAGATCCGGCGATCCTGCTGGAACATGCACAGCGCCTGGGCAAGCATTGCTATCTGCCGGTGATTACCGGCTGGCCGGCCGACCGCATGCACTTCCAGCGCCTGGTACCCGGGCAACGCTGGATCACCAATCGCTTCGGTATTCGCGAGCCGCTCGTCGACCCCGACCTGCAGGCCCGCCCGTGGCGCCTGGACCTGGTGCTGATGCCGCTGGTGGGGTTCGATGAAGCCGGCAACCGCCTGGGGATGGGCGGCGGCTTCTACGACCGCACCTTCGCCTACCGTCGACGCCGCCAATGCTGGACCGGGCCGCGTTTGCTCGGCCTGGCCCATCACTGTCAGAAAGTCGCCCAGCTGCCGACCGCCAGCTGGGATATCCCACTGGACGGTATTGTCAGCGATCAGCAGATCATTCTGTTGAAGTAGTGCCAGTCCCGAGGGGAGCTGCTGGGCGGTCGAAGTAACTTTGGGTATACCCCGTGGTTACCACACCCAAGGTGAAAACAAGTACGAGAATCCACATCAAATCCGGCTTACGGCGCATTTCTGCCCTCCAATACTGGCCAACTACCTTGTCTGATCCATCAGAGCGTCCGGTATGGACGCACACAGCGTTATGGGACAATACATTCCGACGTATTGAGCGCACCCGTATACCGGATATCCAATGGCAAGTCAACCAAGACCGGATACAAGCGGGAACCAGGCCGCCGCAGCGGCCCGCTCGACTACCCGAGATAGAGCTGATAGGCCGGATTATCGGTCTCCTCCCAATAGCGATAGCCGATCGCATCCAGCGCCGCCGGCACCTTCACCCGCTCGGCTTCGGGCACCTGCAGACCGACCACCACCCGCCCGTAATCGGCGCCATGGTTGCGGTAATGGAACATGGAAATGTTCCAGCGACCGCCCAGCTTGTTGAGGAAATTGAATAGCGCACCGGGGCGTTCGGGGAATTCGAAGCGGTACACCACCTCGTCCTCCACCTGCACCGAATGACCGCCGACCATGTGGCGGATGTGCAGCTTGGCCAGCTCGTTATTGGTCAGGTCCAGCACCGGAAAATCCCGCTCGATCAGGCCGGCGACCAACGCCTCGCGCGGGTCCAGCTCCGGGTGGGTCTGCACGCCGACGAAGATATGGGCCTCGCGCTGATCGTGGTAGCGATAGTTGAATTCGGTGATGGCCCGCTTGCCGATGGCCTGGCAGAACGCCTTGAAACTGCCCGGGCGCTCGGGGATGGTCACCGCCAGCAGCGCCTCGCGCTGCTCGCCGATCTCGGCACGCTCGGCCACATGGCGCAGGCGGTCAAAGTTGATATTGGCGCCGGAATCGATGGCCACCATCACCTGGCCGGTGCAGCCCTCGCGCTCGACATACTTCTTGATCCCGGCCACCCCCAGGCACCCCGCCGGCTCGCAGATCGAGCGCGTATCGTCGTAGATATCCTTGATCGCCGCGCACATCTCGTCCGAGGACACGGTGATGACCTCGTCCACGTACTGCTGGCACAGGTCGAAGGTGTACTGGCCGATCTGCGCCACTGCCACCCCGTCGGCAAACTGCCCGACCTGCTCCAGGATCACCCGCTCACCCTTCTGCAGTGCCGTCTGCAGGCAGTTGGAATCCTGCGGCTCGACACCGATCACCTTGATGTCCGGGCGCAGGTACTTCACATAGGCCGCGATACCCGCAATCAGCCCACCACCACCGACCGGCACGAAGATCGCGTCCAGCTGGCCCGGATGCTGGCGCAGGATCTCCATGGCCACGGTGCCCTGGCCGGCAATGGTATCAGGGTCATCATAGGGGTGGATGAATACCAGGCCCTTCTCTTCCACCTGCTTCTGCGCGTAGGCCAGCGCCTCGTCAAAAGCGTCCCCATGCAGCACTACCTTGCCGCCCCGCGCCCGTACGGCCTTGACCTTGATCTCCGGCGTGGTCCGCGGCATCACGATGGTCGCCTTTACCCCCATATGCCGCGCCGCGAATGCCAGCCCCTGGGCATGGTTGCCCGCCGATGCCGCGATCACGCCGCAGGCCCGCTGCTCATCGGTCAGCTGCTTGAGCTTGTTGTAGGCGCCGCGGATCTTGAAGGAGAACACCGGCTGCAGGTCCTCGCGCTTGAGCAACACGGTGTTGCCAAGCCGCTCGGAAAGGAAGGGCGCAGGGTGAATAGGGGTTTCGATGGCGACATCGTAGACGGGGGAACAGAGGATCTTCTTTACGTAACTTTCCAGAGTAGGCATCGGGATTCGGCTTGGTGACTGGGTGAGATAAAACCGCCAGTCTAAACGAATCGGGCCCGATCCGACTACACGCTGTCCGGGTGGGGCCGTATAATTGCCCCCTTTATCCAAAGCACAGAGGTAACGGGCAATGACCCAGGACGAACTCAAGCAAGCCGTTGGGCAGGCCGCAGTAGAGATTCTGCTGCCCAATCTGGAAGACCAGAGCGTCATCGGGGTCGGGACCGGCTCGACCGCCAATTGCTTCATCGACGCCCTGGCCCGTCACAAGGGTCGTTTCGATGGCGCCGTGGCCAGCTCCGAGGCGACCGCCGAGCGCCTCAAGCAACACGGCATTCCGGTCTATGACCTGAACAATGTGGCCAACCTGGACTATTACGTGGACGGGGCCGACGAGGCCAACCAGCATCTGGAATTGATCAAGGGTGGCGGCGCCGCCCTGACCCGGGAGAAGATCGTCGCCGCCGTCGCCCGGACCTTCATCTGCATTGCCGATGAAAGCAAGTTGGTCGCCACCCTGGGGGAGTTTCCGCTGCCGGTGGAGGTCATCCCGATGGCCCGCAGCCACGTCGCCCGGGCAATCGTCAAGCTCGGCGGCGACCCGGTGTACCGCCACGGCGTGGTGACCGATAACGGCAACGTGATCCTCGATGTACACAATTTGCAGATCCATGATCCGCGCGGGCTGGAAGAACAGCTCAACGCCATCGTCGGCGTGGTCTGCAGCGGCCTGTTCGCTGCTCGTCCGGCGGATATCCTGCTGCTGGGTACCGCTGCGGGCGTCAAGCGCATGGAACGCAGCAGCTGATCAGCCGCGCCGGCGGCGGTTGCCGGGCGGCCTGGCGTCGCTCGGTAGCCATAGCCGGAAGGCGGCGCCGCCCAGAGGTGAATCCTCCAGACTCAGGGTGCCGCTGTAGCTTTCGATAATGTCCTTGACCACCGCCAGGCCGATGCCTTGCCCCGGATGAGAGGTGTCCAGCCGCTCGCCACGCCCGATGACCCGCTCGCGCTGGTCCTCAGGAACGCCTGCTCCGTCATCATCCACACGGAGTTCGTAGCCCCCTGGCTGCACGCTGATACTGACCCGGATACAGGAGACACAGAGGCGATGGGCATTCTCCAGCAGATTGCCCAGCACCTCCAGTAGCGCACCCTCCTCGATCGGCAGGGTGGCACCGGCAGCCATGTCGGTGTCCAGCCGCACATTCTTATCCCGATACACCTTGCCCAGGGCTTCACCCAGCCGCCTTACCAAGGGCAGCACTTCAGCGCGGTGCTGCACCAGACCGCTGCGGCGCAGACTAGCGCGCTGCAGCTGGTAATCGATCTGCTGGCTCATGCGCTCGATCTGATCTTGCAGGATACGCGCCTGCTCGCCGCCGGCAGGCTGTGCACGGAGATTTTCCGCAACTGTCTGCAACACCGCCAGCGGGGTCTTGAGACTATGGGCCAGGTCCGCCAAAGAGTCGCGGTAGCGGGTGCGCTGCAGCCGCTCGCTGTCCAGCAGTCGGTTCAACGAACGGGTGAGCCGCATCAATTCATGGGGATGTTCGTCACTCAGCCGCTCCCGGCCTCCGGTCTCGATTTCCTGCAGTTCGCGGCGCACACCTTTCAATGAGCGCAGACTCCAGCTCAGTGCCAACCACAGCAGCGTCAGTAGCAGCAGCAGGCCGCCTCCCAACCACCAGCGCAGCCGCTGGGTGAAATCCTGCCGCAGGGAGGCGAACTCGCTGCTCGGCAGCATGGTGACAAAGCTCAGCGGCAACTGGTTGTCGCCAGCCAGATTGACCTCGACGTCATAGACGTAATATTCCTCCCCACGGGTATCGAGTATGCGCAGGAAGTCGATGCGGTTGCCGGAATAGTGCGGCAGGTAGTGCAGCTCCTCATCCGTGGTTGACCGGGAATGCCAGACCACCTGGCCTAGCGCATCATGCACATAGCCCAGCAACTTGGCTTCCGGCAGGTTGAACTCCTCATCGGGCATACGCTCGGGCATGACCAGACGGCCATCCACGACGCTGGCGACACTGATCAGTGTCGAGGCGTCCGCCGCCAGCCGTTGCTGCACCACCTGCTCGAGCGTTCGGTCAAATACGCTCTGCAGCGCGGGCACCAGAGCCAGAATGAACAGTGCCGCAAAGGCGGCGGCACTCAGCACCAGTCGGGCGCGTAACGAATGGGTCACCGGCAGGGTTCGCTGAACAGATAGCCCTGACCGCGCACCGTCTCGATCAAACGCAGGTCTCCCGCCGCCTCCAGCTTGCGCCGCAGGCGGCCGACCAGTACCTCGATAACATTCGGATCACGCTCTTCATCATCGGGGTAAAGTTGTTCAATCAGCCGTTCCTTGGCTACCACCTGCTGATGGTGGCGCATGAGGTATTCGAGAATCCGGTATTCAAACGCTGTCAGCGGGACCGCTTCGCCTTCGACCAGCGCCTGCTTGCGATTGAGATCGAGCACCAGCGGGCCCGTTGAAATCTGCGCCTGGACAAAACCCGAGGACCGACGTACCAGGGCATTCAGGCGCGCCTCCAACTCTTCGAACTGGAACGGCTTGACGACATAGTCGTCCGCACCGGAGGTCAACCCCTCGACCTTGTCCTGCCAGTTGCCGCGGGCGGTAAGAATGAGAATCGGAAAGGTACGCCCCATACTGCGCAGTTCACGGATAAGATCCAGCCCGTCCATACCCGGCAGGCCCAGATCGATGATGGCGATATCATGGTTGTATTGCTGAGCCCGGTAACTGCCTTCCTCCGCACTGGCTACGGCGTCGACAACATGCCCTGCCTCGGCAAAACGCGTCGCCAGGTGGTGGCGCAGCAGCGCTTCGTCTTCGACCAACAGGAGCTTCATCTCATCCTCCGGTAACCGACGCATACGAACCCGCCCGGCGAGCGCCGGGCGGGACACTACTCACTGCCGAATCAGAAGTGGTAGTTTAGACCGAGATAGAGCTGTTCGGAACTCTTCAGGTCGGCAGAGCCGCCCACGCTCCCGTCACGCGCGTTGACGCTGACGTCCGCCGTGGTGCGCAGATAGCGGTAACCGGCTTCCAGTGAAACAGGCGCGTTGAGCTGATGCAGGACACCCGCCTGAACACCGCCGGCCACACCGATGTCGCTATCGCGATGCAAGCCCGGGGAATCCTGAGTCAGCTTGACCAAACCGGCGGTTACGCCACCGAATAGACGGGTGTTATCGGCGATCGGCAGGAACAGGTCATAGCTACCCAGTAGGTTTTGCTGACGCAGCTTGTAGCCTCTGGCGCTGTCGGAGACGTAGTCGTAGGTCATGTACATACGTCCGGTCTCATCCTGCATCCCGCCACGTACACCCCAGGTGCTGTCGTTATTGATGGCGCTGTCCAGGGAAGGCGCCAGCGGATTGCGCTTGAGGCTGCTCGAGCGATCCATATTATTGCTGGTTTCACCCCAGGTCAGGCCGACAAAGCTGTCCTGCGCCAGCGCAGGGGCGCTGGCAAATGCCATGGCCGTTGCAGTGCCCAGTGCCAACATTTTCAGAGAATTTTTCATGTGCTGTGCCTCCTTTAAAAGTCAGAAACAGCATGCCAGAGCGGGCCTGAACCTGACCTGAACATTCGCTGAACCTTACCTGAACGGGAGGCCAACCGGGTGGGAAGCGGCGCTTTTTCCGGGACACGCCAGGGCACGTGCGCCGGGCAGTGAAGACTACCCGGGACCGCAATGTGGCGGGGGTGCCCCGCCACAGGATGAGATCAGAACAGCACGCGGCAACGAATGGTGCCGTTGATCTCGTGGAGCTTCTCCAGCGCCAGGTCGGAATAGGCGGCGTCGACGTCGATCACGACATAACCCACCTTCTCGTTGGTCTGCAGATACTGACCGGAAATATTGATGCCGTTGCTGGCGAACACCTGGTTGATCTCGCTCATCACACCGGGGATGTTCTGGTGGATGTGCAGCAGGCGGTGCTTGCCCGGGTGCGATGGCAGCGCCACTTCGGGGAAGTTTACCGAGGTGATGGAGGTACCGTTATCGCTGTAGCGCACCAGCTTCTCGGCCACTTCCAGACCGATGTTGGCCTGGGCTTCCATGGTCGAGCCACCGATGTGCGGGGTCAGCAGGCAGTTGTCGAACTCGCGCAGCGGCGAAACGAACTCATCATTGTTGGAGCGCGGCTCGACCGGGAACACGTCGATGGCGGCGCCGTTCAGGTGCTTGTCGCGCAGCGCGGCAGCCAGCGCATCGATATCGACCACGGTACCGCGGGCAGCGTTGATCAGGATGCTGCCGGGCTTCATCGCGCGGATTTCCTTCTCGCCGATCATCCACTTGGTGGCGGCGGTCTCCGGCACGTGCAGGGTGACGATATCGGCCATGCCCAGCAACTCGGTCAGCGAGCCGATCTGCTGCGCATTGCCCAGCGGCAACTTGGTCACCACATCATAGAAGATCACCTGCATGCCGAGCCCTTCGGCCAGCACGGACAGCTGGGTACCGATGGAGCCGTAACCGATGATGCCGAGCTTCTTGCCGCGGATCTCGTAGGAATTGGTAGCGCTCTTGAGCCAGCCGCCGCGATGGGCAACCGCGTTCTTCTCAGGGATGCCGCGCAGCAGCAGGATGGCTTCGGCCAGCACCAACTCAGCGACCGACCGGGTGTTGGAATAGGGCGCGTTGAAGACCGCCACGCCCATTTCCCGGGCAGCGTCCAGGTCGACCTGATTGGTACCGATACAAAAGCAACCGATGGCCACCAGCTTGTGTGCATGTGCCAGCACGTCCGCGGTCAGCTGAGTGCGGGAGCGGATGCCAATGAAGTGGGCATCGGCGATCGCTTCCTTGAGCTGCTCGTCGGGGAGGGAGCCGGTGTGATAATCGATGTTGGTGTAACCGGCTGCCGTGAGCGTGTCGACGGCAGTCTGGTGCACACCCTCGAGGAGCAGAAACTTGATCTTGCTTTTGTCCAGCGAGGTTTTAGCCATGTGTCAGTTACCCGTAATGCTGATGTATGATGGTCCGTCAGGTTTTCCGGCGTTTCTCCGTCGCTGACCTGTTTCGGAAGCCGCATATGCTAGCATAATCTCCCTTTTCCAGATGCCTGCTACCCATGAATTGTGTTCAGGCACCGCATGAATTTTGTTTGAGAGCCGCCATGAACCCAGAAGTCATCATCGAAACCCTGAAAACGCTGGTCGACGCCGACAAGGTCCGCACCGACAGCGCGTCGCTGGACACCTGGGGCCGGGACTGGACCAAGCAGTTCGAGCCCGCACCGCTGGCCATCGTCTTCCCCAAGAGCATCGAGCAGGTGCAGGCGGTAGTGCGCTTCGCCAATGAACACAAGTTGGCGCTGACACCCTCGGGCGGCCGCACCGGCCTGTCCGCCGCCGCGGTGGCGGCCAATGGCGAGATCGTGGTGTCCTTCGACTACATGAACCGGATCCTCGACTTCAACCGCTATGACCGCACCGTCACCTGCCAACCCGGCGTGGTGACCGAGCAGCTGCAGCAGTATGCCGAGGAACAGGGGCTGTATTACCCGGTGGACTTCGCCTCCGCTGGCTCCAGCCAGATCGGCGGCAATATCGGCACCAACGCCGGCGGCATCAAGGTGATCCGCTACGGCATGACCCGCAACTGGGTGGCCGGCCTCAAGGTGGTCACCGGCAGTGGCGAGCTGCTGGAGCTGAACAAGGGATTGGTGAAGAACGCCACCGGTTACGATCTGCGCCAGCTGTTCATCGGCGCCGAGGGCACCCTGGGTTTCGTGGTCGAAGCGACCATGCGCCTGGAGCGCGCGCCGAAGAACCTCACCGCCATGGTGCTGGGCACGCCGGACTTCGACTCGATCATGCCGGTCCTGCATGCCTTCCAGGGCAAGCTGGACCTGACCGCCTTCGAGTTCTTCTCTGACAAGGCGATGGCCAAGATCATGGCCCGCGGTGACGTCCCCGCGCCCTTCGAGACCGACTGCCCCTTCTATGCCCTGCTGGAATTCGAGGCCGTGAGCGAGGAGATCGCCAACCAGGCGCTGGAAACCTTCGAGCACTGCGTGGAACAGGGCTGGGTGCTGGATGGGGTGATGAGCCAGAGCGAACAGCAGCTGCAGAACCTGTGGAAGCTGCGCGAGTTCATCTCCGAGACCATCTCCCACTGGACGCCGTACAAGAACGATATTTCGGTGACCATCAGCCAGGTGCCGGCCTTTTTGCGGGATATCGATGCCATCGTTGGCGAGCATTACCCGGACTTCGAGATCGTCTGGTTCGGCCATATCGGCGATGGCAACCTGCACCTGAACATCCTCAAGCCCGACGCCATGCCCAAGGAAGAGTTCTTCGCCAAGTGCGGCAGCGTCAACCAGTGGGTGTTCGACATCGTCAAGCGCTACAACGGTTCGATCTCCGCCGAACATGGCATGGGCATGACCAAGCGCGATTACCTGGGCTATAGCCGCAGCGCCGAGGAGATCGCCATCATGAAGGCGGTCAAGGCGGTATTCGACCCCAACGGCATCATGAACCCGGGCAAGATCTTTCCGGTCTGAAGGCCGGCAGCAGCGCTCACACGACTATCGCCCACGGGAGGCAAGCATGACCTACCAGCATCAGTACACTGACGGCACGCCGATCAACCTGACCATGGGCAAGGTGGTCTGTGTGGGCCGCAACTATGCCGAGCATGCCAGGGAGCTGAACAATCCGGTCCCCAGCGAGCCACTGCTGTTCATCAAGCCCGCCACCGCGGTCGTGCCGCTGGCCGATGGCTTCCAGCTGCCCAACGGCCGCGGCGCCGTGCATTATGAAACCGAGATTGCCCTGCTGATCGGTGCCCCGCTGTCCGGCACGGTGAACCCGGCCGACGCCGCCGGCGCCATTGCCGGCGTCGGCCTGGCGCTGGATCTGACCCTGCGGGAACTGCAGGACCAGCTCAAGGCCAAGGGTCATCCCTGGGAGCGGGCCAAGGCCTTCGATGCGGCCTGCCCGCTATCGACCTTCGTTCGCCCAGAACAGGCGCCTGCGCTCAATGCCATCCCCCTGCAGTTGACGATCAACGGGGAGTTGCGCCAGCAAGGCACCAGCGCCGAGATGATCACGCCGATCATCGCGCTGCTGCAGCATATCGCCGGGGTGTTCACCCTGCTGCCGGGGGACGTGGTGATCACCGGCACCCCCGCCGGGGTGGGTGTGCTCAACCCGGGCGACGCGCTGGAACTGGCGATTCCCGGCGTGCTGCACCAGACCAGCCGGGTACTTGACTGACGCCCCGATCGTTGCACCGGGAACTTTCCTGGCGCGGGACCAGTCCTGACAGCTTTGAAGTAAAAGGAAACTCCCGTTGAAACGCTATCTGCTGGCTACCTTTGCGCTGTTGCTGGTGGGAGGCTTCGGCTTCCTGCATTACCACCATCTTGATGTCCTGCTTTGGCAACAGTGGAAGCTGAACCGCCAGCCCATGCCGGCCCAGGCCATGGACCTGGGCCGCTACCGGGTGGATATCGAGGCGCTGCCCATCGCGGAACTGGATGACGATCTGTCCGCCCTGACCTACAACAGCGAGAGCGATACGCTGTTTGGCCTGGTCAACGGCACGCCCTTGATCGTCGAGCTGAGCCTGGACGGCCAGTTGCTACGCCAGATCAGGGTCGAGGGTGTGCGGGATATGGAAGGGCTCACCCACGTTGCCGGTGATCGCTACGTGATTGCCGAGGAGCGCAACCAGCGCCTGCGGGAGATCGATATCCCCGATGGCGCCACCGAGCTGGATGTGACCAATGCTCCCAGCCTGACGATCGCCGTGGACGAAAAGGCCAACAAGGGCCTGGAAGGATTGTCCTGGGACGCGGCGGGCCAACGGCTGCTGGTGGTCAAGGAACGTGACCCCATGCGGGTGATGAGCATTACCGGCTTCGTCGGGCAGGTGGCGGACGCCTCCATCAGCATCCAGCTGGAGCCCTCATTGCCCGCCGAGAACCTGTTCGTCAGTGACCTGTCCTCCCTCAACGCCGATAGCCGCAGCGGGCATGTATTACTGCTCAGCGACGAATCCCATATGGTGGTGGAGTACACCGCCGATGGCACGCCCGTGAGCGTGCTGGGGCTGTGGCGCGGCATGGCCGGGCTCGAACGCACCGTGCCCCAGGCCGAGGGACTGACCGTCGATAACCAGCGACGGGTCTACGTGGTCAGTGAGCCAAACCTGTTCTACCGGTTCGTCCCGGTGGATCAGGCCGACCGCTCAATCGCCCAATAACCGCGCCAGCTGATCCAGCTCGGTTTCATTGAATACCTGAACCCCGTGGCGCCGCAGCGCCGCGGCGGTCACGCCTTCGCCGACGATCCGGGTGCCGCTGAAGCTGCCGTCGTAGGTTTCACGGTTGCCGCACGAAGGACTGCGCGCCTTGAGCACCGCAAAGCGGATGCCGTGGCGGCTGGCCAGTTGCACGGCCATATCCGCGCCCGCGCGGAAGGCGCTAGTGACATCGCGGCCATCCACGTCGACCACCGGCACTTGCCCATCCAGCACCGCCGCGCCCTGCCCGCCGGGGATTTCCGCCGGTGGCCGGGGCGTAGGCAGCCCACCGCTGACCTCCGGGCAGAGCGCCACCACCCGTCCCTCGGCCTGCCACTGCTGCAGCAGGGTGTAGGGGCCATGGGCGGCGCCGTCGTAACGGACCGGATTGCCCAGCAGGCAACTGCTGATCAGGATCTTCTGCATGGCGGTCAGAGCATCAGCGGGTTATCCGGCCGGCGGCGGAACCAACCTACCAGGCTGGCCCGCTCACGCTGGGCCTGGAGTACTTCGTGGGGCAGGCTGGCGCTCATGAATACCGCCAGGGTCCCGGCCCGCGGAGGCACGTCGATGGGCCCGTCGGGGAGATGCAGGCGCAGCTCTCCCCCATCGCCCGGCTGCCATTGGCGGTTCAGGTAGAGCACCACCGAGACGGTCCGCAGGGGGCTGTCCTTGAAGCGGTCGACGTGCCGCTGATAGCCGGCGCCGGGCGGGTAAAGCGCGTAGTGGGTCTCGAAGTCCTCCAGACCGAGGAACAGCGTCCGGTTCAGGGTGTGGCGCAGCTGCTCCATCGCCGCCAGATAGGCGTCCGCCGCCGGGTTGCCGGGGCAGTCATCCAGCCAGCGGATATGATCGCCACGGATATCGGGGACCACCACCTGCTCGCCCGCACGGCCTACCGCAGCGGGTTTCAGGGCATCGCTGGCCCATAGAGAACGGCAGTTGCGCTCCAACTCCCCGAGCAATTCATCAGGTAACGCACTCTCGGTAATCGACCAGCCGTGCACGGCAAGGCTGTCGGCCACACGAACCAGACGGTCCGGCGCAGCGCCAGGGAACTCGGGCATCCTGTTCATACTCAAATCGGGGTAGCGGCATCGCCCTGCCACGGACGGGGCACGGCGGACAAGACCCGGGGTTCCGGGCGCCGTATAGTGTAAACGGACCGCCCCCTCCGGAACAGTATCCGATTTTGCCCTTATCCCATGATTGCGAGGATCCATGCGCCCCATACCCCTGTCGTCTCTGTGGTTGACCTTTACCGCCCTGCTGCTCTGGAGCCTGCATGCCGCTGCCAGCCCCGCCGAACTCTACCAGCGCTCCGGCATGGCCCAGCATCAGGAGCACTTCCAGGCTGCCCTGCAGCGCGCCCAGCAGCGCTACGCCCAGCAACTGCCGCCAGCAGTGCAGGAAACCCTGACCCGCAACAGCAGCCAGCGGTTCGAACCCCAGGGCATGCACGATCGCGCCCAGGCACGGCTGGCGCTGGCGCTGCAACCGGCGGATATCCAGCAGGCGCTTACCTTCTTCAACAGTCCCCTGGGAAGCAAAATAGTTTCAGCGGAAACCCGGGCCAGTTCGCCGGCCTCGGTCGCCGCCATGCAACAGGGGCTGCCGGCGCAGCAGCTGAGCCCGGCGCGCCGCGCCCTGGTCGAGCGGCTGGCGACCCGCTTGCCGGCCCTGGAGCTGGGCGTGGAAGTGTCCATGGCGCTGACCGGGCTGGCGGCGCAGAGCGCCAATGACCTGTTGGGGGGATTGATGAAGCTTCCGCAGCAGGACGGCAGCGGTGGTCGTGAGCGCTTGCGCGCGCAGATGCGCCCCGACCTGCCCGATACTCTGGCCTACATCTATCGGGAGCTGAGCGACGACGAGTTGACCCGCTTCGCGGAATGGACCGAATCCGCCGCCGGCCAGGCCTTCTATCGCGCCACCGAGCAGGCGGTGCGCGACGCGTTGAACCCCTGACCGCAGCGGGACCGGTGCAGCCCGCTCAATAGCCCAGGCGTTCGCCCAGCCAGTCCAGGTACTGGCGGCGATACCTGGGCTTTTCATTGGCCAGGTGATGACGCGCCTTGGGCAGGTAGAAGAGCTGCGGATCGTCGAACTTCTCCCGCAACACCTTGATGTTGTGCTGCCAGTCCACCGTGCCATCGGCCTGCCCCTGGACAATCAGGGGGCGGTGCGGCGCCGGCAGCGCGGTCTCGATCCGTGGTATCCATTTATCCAGCGCCTGTACCCAGGCCACCGGTAGCACCTGTGCCTGCAGCGGGTCGCGCTGGCGGATGAACTGGAGAAAATCCATATCCGTGGAATTGTCGGTGAAACGCCGCCCCAGCTGCTGGATGAAGCCGCCCAGCAACTTCAGGCTGAACTGGGACACACCCCATTGCCGCGGTCGCACCAGGGGCGCCATGAGGATGGTCTGGCCCGCCTGTTCCGGCACCGGCCCATGCAACAGGCGATCGATCAGGATCGCCCCACCGGTGCTCTGCCCGAGGAAGTGCCAAGGCGCCGGCAATTGCCACAGACGGCCTTGCTCGAAGACGCCGTCCAGCACCTGCTGGTAGCGCAGGAAACAATCGATACTGGCCCGCTCGCCGCTGGACAGGCCGTGCCCCGGCAGATCGAAGGCCAGCACCGCCAGTCGCTGCCCCAGGGCCCAGCGGATCAGATGGCGGTACAAGCCCATATGGTCGTAGTAGCCATGCAGCAGGACCAGGGTGCCGCGCGGCGCCGAGGGCCGCCACACCTGTACGGCGACGTCGAAGCCATCTACGCTGATACGTCCCAGATGTTGCTGGGCATCGGCACTGAAATCGATACCATAATAGGCCGCATATTGCCTGGCGGCCTGATTGAATGGCTGACCCGGTTCCAGCTCGGGCAACTGTTCTACGAGCGTGTCGAGAAAGGTTTGATCCATTGAGGTCCCGGCTTGTCCTGGTGCAGCAGACGGGTAATTATCTGCTGCCTTGATCTGAGATCGATACAATTTCATGTTCTGAACATGAATTGCAAACGATCATCGTGTAACATGCAGCGACTTCCACACCACATCTTTTCGCGCCCAGAGCGCAATATCTCAGCAGAGTGAGGGGTTTTCATGACTGAACGCGTCCAGGTTGGTAACCTCCAGGTTGCCAAGGTTCTCTTCGATTTCATCAACGACCAGGCCATTCCCGATTCCGGTGTCCAAGCTGACGCCTTCTGGAGCGGCGTGGACACGCTGATTCATGATCTGGCTCCGAAGAACCGCGCCCTGCTGGCCAAGCGTGACGAACTGCAGGCCAGCATCGATGCCTGGCACCAGCAGCGTTCCGGTCAGCCCCATGATGCCGTTGCCTACAAGGCGTTCCTCCAGGACATCGGCTATCTGCTGCCCGAGCCGGCGGACTTCAAGATCACCACCGACAATGTCGATGAAGAGATCACCAGCATGGCCGGCCCGCAGCTGGTGGTGCCGATCATGAACGCCCGCTTCGCCATCAACGCCGCCAACGCCCGCTGGGGCTCCCTGTATGACGCCCTCTACGGCACCGATGCCATCAGCGAAGCCGACGGCGCCGAAAAAGGCCCGGGCTACAACCAGGTACGCGGCGACAAGGTTATCGCCTTCGCCCGCGCATTCCTTGATGAGGCAGCTCCGCTGACCAAAGGTTCCCATGCCGACTCGGTCGCCTACGCCATCGAAAACGGCCAGTTGCTGGTTACCCTGAAGGACGGCAGCCAGACCGGCCTCAAGGAAGCCGACAAGTTCGTGGGCTTCCAGGGCAATGCCAGCGAGCCCCAGGCCGTACTGCTGAAGAACAACGGCATGCATTTCGAGATCCAGGTCGACCGCACCAGCCCCATCGGCCAGACCGATGCCGCCGGCGTGAAGGACGTGCTGATGGAAGCCGCCATCACCACCATCATGGACTGCGAAGACTCCACCGCCGCCGTCGATGCCGAAGACAAGACCGTGGTCTACCGCAGCTGGCTGGGCCTGATGAAGGGCGAACTGGCCGAGCAGGTCAGCAAGGGCGGTACCACCTTCACCCGTACCATGAACGCTGATCGGGTCTACACCGGGGCAGACGGCTCCGAGCTGACCCTGCACGGTCGCTCCATGCTGTTCATCCGTAACGTCGGCCACCTGATGACCAACGATGCCATCCTCGACAAGGACGGCGCCGAAGTGCCCGAAGGCATCCTGGATTGCGTATTCACGTCCCTGGCCGCCCTGCATAACCTGCGCGGCAAGACCACCCGCGCCAACAGCCGCACCGGCTCCATGTACATCGTCAAGCCGAAGATGCATGGCCCGGAGGAAGTCGCCTTCGCCAATGAGCTGTTCAACCGGGTGGAAGACCTGCTGGGCATGGCGCGCAATACCCTGAAGATGGGCATCATGGACGAGGAGCGTCGTACCACCGTCAACCTGAAGGCCTGCATCAAGGCCGCCAGCGAGCGCGTGGTATTCATCAACACCGGCTTCCTCGACCGCACCGGTGACGAGATCCATACCTCCATGGAGGCCGGCCCGGTAGTGCGCAAGGCCGCCATGAAGGGTGAGAAGTGGATCGCCGCCTACGAAGACTGGAACGTGGACCATGGTCTGAACTGCGGCCTGTCCGGCCGGGCGCAGATCGGCAAGGGCATGTGGGCCATGCCTGACCTGATGGCGGGCATGCTCGAGCAGAAGATCAACCATCCCATGGCCGGCGCCAACACCGCCTGGGTACCTTCGCCGACCGCCGCCACCCTGCACGCTCTGCATTATCACAAGGTCAATGTATTCGAGCGCCAGCAGGAACTGGCCAAGCGCCCCTTCGCCTCGGTGGACGATATCCTGACCATCCCGCTGGCCAAGGACACCAACTGGAGCGCGGAAGAGAAGCAGAACGAGATCGACAACAACGTTCAGGGCATCCTGGGTTATGTGGTGCGCTGGATCGACCAGGGCGTGGGCTGTTCCAAGGTGCCGGACATCAACGATGTCGGCCTGATGGAAGACCGTGCCACCCTGCGGATCTCCAGCCAGCTGCTGGCCAACTGGCTGCGTCACGGCATCATCACCGAGCAGCAGGTCATCGAAAGCATGCAGCGCATGGCTGAAGTGGTCGACCGCCAGAATGCCGGCGATCCGGCCTACCGCCCGATGGCGCCGAACTTCGATGACAGCGTCGCCTTCCAGGCGTCGCTGGAACTCATCCTTGAAGGGACCAAGCAGCCCAACGGCTACACCGAGCCGGTTCTGCACCGCCGACGCCGCGAGCTGAAGGCCAAGCTCGCCGGCTGATCCGCCCGCAGCGCTGCAAAAGCCCGGCAGGCCTTTCTCCGCCGGGCTTTTTTGCGCCTGATCAAGTCCCCTTGCTACCGTCCATCGCATACTGGCACAAGGCTGCCACTCAAATCTGGCATTCTTTTTGCCCTGACGTATTATTAGCGCCAAATTTCCATCGCCGGGTCCGAGACGCTCAACTGTCCGCCCGGGTGATGCCGTGATTCGCTGCCATCAAGGGGGGGTTGCCCATGAATCCGTTTCGCATGCTCACGCTGCTGCTGTTGCTGGCTAGCACGTCCGCGCCGGCCAATGACGGCAGCTTCACCTTCAACGGCTTCGGCACCCTCGGCGTCAGCCGGCTGGGCGGCGAAGACCCGGGACGCAGTTATGGCATCCAGGGCCAGGTGAACGACCGCTGGCGGGGCGACGAGCTGTCGCGCCTGGGCGGCCAGTTCAGCTACCAACTGCGTGATCACCTGGTTGCCACCGCCCAGGTCACCGCGGCGGCGGATCAGGACAGCTGGGGCCTGGACCTCGACTGGCTGTACCTGGCCTGGGAAACGACCGACCGCCTGACCCTGCGGGCCGGACGCTTGCGCAATCCGGTCTACATGTACTCCGAAACCCTCAATGTCGGGGTTACCTATCCCTGGCTGCGGCTGCCGGACGAGGTCTACTACCAGCTGCAGATCGCCAATTACGAAGGGGTGGACCTGCTGTACAGTATTCCCCTGCCCTTTGGCTCCCTCACCTGGCAGGTCAATGGTGGCCAGGCCCACAACCGGGACCACTTCATCCATGACGACCAGCACGACATGGATTACCACAAGGTCGCCGGCATCAACGCCACCCTGGCGACCCACCACTGGGGCTCCTTCCGCATCGCCTACAGCGAGGCGAGCCTGAACATGCGCCTGCCCTACATGGATGGCACCCCCCTCGAAGGCATCGCCGATGATGTCAAAGGCAAGTTCACCGCCCTCGGCTATCAATACGACGATGGCACCTGGCTGGCGGCCAGCGAAGCGACGCGCATCGTCATCGAGGGCTTGACCCCGTCCTTTGACGCCTTCTACCTCATGGGCGGCCGCCGTTTCGGCGATCTGGGCGCGCACCTGACCTATGCCCAGCTGGATGATGAGTTCACCGGCCGGCAATCCTCCTGGACCTGGGGACTGAGCTACCGCCTGAGCCCGGCAGTGGTGCTCAAGGGCGAATACAAGCGCGTCGACAACGCCAGCGAAAGCCAGGGCGTGTACGTGCGCAGCGGCGAAGAATACCTCGAAGCCCTGGCCCGGAAGCGGTTACTGGGCCAGCCCATGCGTACTTTTGACGGCGATATTCTGGCCGTCGGTATCGATTTCCTGTTCTGAGGACGCGGCACATGATCACCCTGTTGCGTTTGTTCGGAACCTTGCTGCTAAGCGCCATGGCGGCCGCCAGCCATGCCGATGTGGCGGTCATCATCCATCCTGACGCCCCCAGCCGGCCGGCGCGCACCGACGTGATAAACATCTACCTCGGCCTGGACCGGTCACTGGCGCCCGTGGACCTGGGGAACTGGAACGAGGTACGCCAGCAGTTCTATCGTGAACTCATACGCAAGAACGAGGACCAACTGAAATCCTATTGGGCCACGCGGATCTTTACCGGCAAGGGACGCCCACCCAGGCCGGTAGCTGACCAGGCCGCGATGCTCGACCTGGTGGCGAGCGATCCCCGGGCAATAGGGTATGTCGATAGCGACGAGCTGGACGACAGGGTCCAGGTGCTGTTTATCTTGCGCTGACCCGACCGCTTGCGGGAGGTCAGCTAGCTGATTGGCCACGGCCCGTACATGGCGAGGAGTAGCATGCACGTCAACACGACGTTTACCCACCGCTCACTGCCACAATTGGTCGGCGTGCTCCTGGTGGCGGCATTCGCGGGGTTATTCACCTTGCATCATGTCACGACGGTGCTGGATCGCTATTTCGTCGACCACAGCGCCTACCTGGCCCGGCAGGCCATCCAGCAGGAAAGCGAGAAGCTGCGCCGGGAGGCCCTGGTGCACGCCCGGATCGCCGCCAGTTACCGCATCGCCGGGGATACCGCGGAGCAGGTCCGCGCCCTGCACTATTATTATCAGCGGGTCGGCCATGACGATGTCCAGATCATCACCGCCGACGGGGAGTTGCTGCACGGTCGCGATACCATGCTGGATGCCGAGCGGCGCTCGCTGCTGTTGAGCGATATGGACCCATTGGAACGCACCGCGGTCGGCTTCCTGCGTACCGCGGATGGGCCAGCTTTGGTGGCCGCTGCCACGGTACCGGCGGTGGATGGCGCCCAGCCACCGGAGCTGATTTTCATCCTGACCCGCCCGATCAACGATTACCCGCTGCTGGAACTGGGCTTCGATTACGGGCTGGCGGATCTGCACATCGCCGACGATGCGGCCCCTGCCGACAGTCGCCTGCAATTGACCTACCTGGATGGATCGCCGCTGATTGTCAGCTGGACGGCGCCGACCTTCGGCCGCGGACTGTTGCGCGAGCTACTGCCGGTTATCCTCGGCTCGTTGTTGGTACTGGCGCTGCTGGTCGGGCTGATCGCCCGCGACGCCCTACGCACGGCGGGCAAGCTGGTCGCCAGCTACAACCAGTTGGATGCCAGCCGCAGCCAACTCGCCGCCACCGAGAAACGCTTCCGGGATATCGCCGAAGCGGCCTCCGACTGGCTCTGGGAGACCGACGAACAGTTACGCCTGGTCTACCTGTCCGGACGTTTCGAAGCGATTACGCGCCACGCCATCACCGACTGGCTGGGCCGCCCCCTGGCCGACCTGCTGCATGGTGAAAACACCGACCTGGAAAGCTGGCTGCGGTCAGCCGACCCCGAGTCGCTGCGCTGTCACTATACCGATCGCCTCGGTAACCCGCGCATCAGCCAACTGGCATCGCGCCCCATCGTCGACAAGGGCCGTTGCATCGGTTATCGCGGCGCCGCGAGCGACATCACCGAGCGGGTCAGGGAGCAACGGCAGATCGAACACCTGGCCCTGCATGACCCGCTGACCGGCCTGGCCAACCGCGCCCGCTTCCAGACCTTCCTTACCGACAGTTTGGCGAGGCGGCAACCGCTGGTGGTCCTCAGCCTCGACCTGGACCGGTTCAAGGCCATCAACGACAACCTGGGCCACGCCGCTGGGGATGCGGTGCTGCAGGAGGTCTCAGAGCGCCTGCTGCACTGTACTCGCAGCCAGGATCTGGTGGCGCGCCTGGGCGGCGACGAGTTCATCATGATCCTGTGCGGCCGCCTGGCGCGTACGGAAATCGACCAGCTGTGTACGCGCATCATCGAACGCCTGGGCCGGCCGATCCCCTACCAGGGTCACGACGTCCATGTGGGCACCAGCATCGGGATTGCCCTGGCACCGGACGACGCCGACGATTCCGACGAGTTGCTGCGCTGCGCCGATATCGCGCTCTATCGAGCCAAGCATGCGGGCCGGGAAACCTGGCGCTATTTTGCCGACCAACCGGCATGATCGCCGATGGAACACCGCCGCTTCGCGTGGGTCAGACTGGACATGGATACCGATAACCTGATCAATCTGTTGCAATGGCCGGCCATGCTCATCACGCTGGTGGCGGCCTGGCTGGTGGGGTCCCGTCAGCGCTTCAAGCGTTTCGCCGGGTTCATCTGCTTCATCCTCAGCAACCTGCTGTGGATCATCTGGGGCTGGCATACCCACGCCTGGGCACTGATCGTGCTGCAGGTCGGCCTGTTCCTGATGAACCTGCGCGGCACCCGCAAGAATGCCGAGCCGGCTGCTGGGAGCGACGCGCTTCATGCAGAAGGTAGAGAGGTTTCCGGAAGATAACGGCGCCTCAGGCGCCATCGGGATCGCCTGGCGCAGCCGCGGCATGCTGTTCCAGGCGATCAACCAGCGCAGTCAGGCGTTGCTCCGCCTGCTGCAACTGGGTGGTCTGCTGGATCTCGGAAACGCACAGACCCAGGGCGGTGGTAATCAGTAACTGGTAGGCGTCGCTGCCGCTGCGCTGTTGGCGGGATTCGTTCAGCTTCCGTTGCAGCAGTGCGGTGGCCTGCTGGAACAGCTGTTCGTCGTTCACATCGATCCTGAACGAATAATCCTGCCCCAGGAAACTGACTACCCGCACATCGCTCATGACTCGGCGCTGACGCCGCTACGCTGCAGGATGGCCTGGAGACGACCCAGGGTCGAATTCATCTGCTCTTCCTGCTCCATGGCAGCCAGTTGCAGGCTGTCGTTCTCGTCCTTGACCTGCTGCAACTCCTGTTCGAGGCGCTTGAGGTGCTCGCCCTGAGTGCGGTTCTGCTCCAGCAGCTCGGTGACCAGTCGTTCGAGCTGGGTCAGAGTGGTTTCCAGCATGTCATATCCCCTGTGAAAAAGGCGCAGAGGATATCCCAAAGCGCTGCGCATCTCCAGCCGCGTCCGCCCGCTCAGCCCGAACGGGGGC
The DNA here is from genome assembly GCF_000939975.1 of Pseudomonas saudimassiliensis. Classification (GTDB taxonomy): domain Bacteria; phylum Pseudomonadota; class Gammaproteobacteria; order Pseudomonadales; family Pseudomonadaceae; genus Halopseudomonas; species Halopseudomonas saudimassiliensis. The sequence continues at coordinate 1,182,226 of NZ_LK391969.1, forward strand.
AATAGATGCGCAGAAAGATGTCCACCACCTGTGCCACATGGCGCTGGCGCTCCGCTGCGGTCTGCGGCTCGTCATGGCCGATCAGCAAGCGAAAGTTGTGATCGCCCTTGAGCAGACAGAAGAAATGCCGGGCCGCCTCAAGCGGCGCCTCGATCTGCAATTCACCGCGATCCACTGCCCGCTGCAGAACCTGCACCATGCCATCGCAGACCCGCTGTGGCCCGGCCTCATAGAAGAGCTGGGCCAGCTTGCGATCCTGCCCGGCTCGGCTGACCAGCAGGCGATGCAGCGCCAGGGATTCGCGGCCATTGATCAGGACGCAGAAGCCTTCACCGATGCGCATCAGCAGCGTACGCATATCATGTTCCGGCGCATGTTCGAAGAACAGCTGGGGCATCTGGGCTTCGCAGACATGGCGGATAGCCGCCGCGTACAGCGTGTCCTTGTCGGTGAAATGGCTGTACACCGTCAGCTTGGAGACCCGCGCTTCGGCGGCGATGGCATCCATGCTGGTTCCTTCATAACTGTGGCGCAGGAATAGCTCCTGGGCCGCATGCAGGATGGCTTCGCGCTTCGCTGGATCTTTCGGGCGGCCGGGGCCGGCGGCGCGTACTTTTTTTTCAGGCATGGGCTATTTAAATACTGGACTGGCGGGTTTGCTATTCATAATATACTCGCCAGTTCAATTATTCCAACAATGCCCCAGGTATCCATCATGTCCCGCCATGCCCTGCTCGGCCTTCTCGCCCTTGTACTGACCACCTCGCTTGCCGGTTGCCGCGAGCCGGAGCGCGTCGAAAGCGCGCCGCCGCGCCCTGCCGTGGTGGTCCAGCCCCAACCCGCGACGGCCCAGGTGCAGAGCTACCCCGGGGAAGTACGGGCGCGCTTCGAGCCGGAACTGGCGTTCCGTATCGGCGGCAAGGTGAGCAAGCGCATGGTCGACGCCGGTGACCGCGTCCGTAAGGGCCAGGCTCTGGCCGAACTCGATCCCGAGGACGTGCGCCTGCAATTGGAGGCAGCGCGGGCCCAGGTGGTCGCGGCCGAGGCCAATCTGCAGCTGGCAAAAACCGAGCGCGACCGGTATCGCACGCTGCTGGAGCGCCAGATGATCAGCTCCTCGCAGTATGACAATGCGGACAACACCTATCGCTCGGCCGCCGCGCGGCTCAAGCAGGCGCGGGCCGAGTTCGACGTAGCGGACAACCAGGCGACCTACAGTGTGCTGCGGGCGCCCCAGGACGGGGTGATTGCCCAGCGTGCGGTCGAGGTCGGCCAGGTGGTGGCCGCCGGGCAACGGGTCTTCGTGCTGGCGGCCGACGGGGAACGGGAAGTGCTGATCAGCCTGTCGGAAAGCAGTATCGGCCAGATCGCGGTGGGCCAGCCGGTGGAGGTACAGCTCTGGTCCCGCCCGGAGGAACGCCTGCCCGGTACCGTCCGCGAGTTGTCACCGGCGGCCGACCCGCTGTCCCGCACCTTTGCCGCGCGGGTCAGTTTCGCTGCCGATGAACAACGGGTCGAAATCGGCCAGAGCGCCCGAGTATTCATTCGCCAGCCGGACCAGGTGCCGCTGGCCGTCCCCCTGGCGGCAGTGAGCGCGGAACAGAACCAGAGCTTCGTCTGGGTAGTCGACCCCGCGACGCGCCAGGTCGTGCGCACACCGGTGCAGCTCGGTGCCTACGGCCAGGACCAGGCGACCATCCTCGATGGGCTCGAGGCGGATGACTGGGTGGTCGCCGCCGGCGTGCACATCCTGGTCGAGGGCCAGCAGATCCAACCGGTGGATCGGCAGAACCGCAGCCTGTCCCTCGGAGAATAACCATGTCATTCAATCTCTCCGCCTGGGCGCTGCGCAACCGCCAGATCGTACTCTATTTCATGCTGGTGCTGTCGGTGGCCGGCGTGCTGTCCTATGGCGAACTGGGCCAGAGCGAGGACCCGCCCTTTACCTTCAAGGCGATGGTGATACGCACCAACTGGCCGGGCGCGACCGCCGAGGAAGTCGCCCGCCAGGTCTCCGACCGCATCGAGCAGAAGGCCATGGAAACCGGCGCCTACCAGCAGGTGGTGTCCTATTCCCGACCCGGCGAGTCGACCATCACCTTCGTCGCCCTCGATAGCCTGGATTCGGCGGAGATTCCCGAGCTCTGGTACCAGTTGCGCAAGAAGATCGATGACATCCGCCATACCCTGCCCCCGGATATTGTCGGGCCCTTCTATAACGATGAATTCGGCACCACCTTCGGCAACATCTACGCGCTCACCGGGGATGGCTTCGATTATGCGCTGCTGAAGGATTACGCCGAACGCCTGCAACTGCAGCTGCAGCGGGTATCCGATGTGGGCAAGGTCGAGCTGCTCGGGGTGCAGGATGAGAAGATCTGGATCGAGCTCTCCAACCTCAAGCTGGCGACCCTGGGCCTGCCGCTGAGCGCGGTACAGCAGGCCCTGCAGGAGCAGAACTCATTGCAAGAGGCCGGCTTTTTCGAGACCACGGATGAGCGGGTGCGGCTGCGCGTGTCGGGGCAATTCGAGAGCGTGGAGCAGATCCGCCAGTTCCCCATCCGGGTGGGCGATCGCACCTTCCGCATCGACGATATTGCCGATGTCCGCCGCGGCTTCAATGACCCCATGGCGCCGCGCATGCGCTTCATGGAGCAGGACGCGCTGGGCCTGGCGGTATCCATGAAGCCCGGCGGGGATATCCTCGCCCTGGGCCAGACCCTGGAAGCCGAATTCGAACGCATGCGCCAGACCCTGCCCGTCGGTATGGAATTGCATAAGGTGTCCGACCAGCCGGAGGCCGTCCGCGAAGGCGTCGGCGAGTTCGTCAAGGTACTGGCCGAGGCGGTGGTCATTGTGCTGCTGGTCAGCTTCTTCTCCCTGGGCCTGCGTACCGGCCTGGTGGTGGCGCTGTCGATTCCGCTGGTGCTGGCGATGACCTTCACGGTGATGAACTACTTCGACATCGGCCTGCACAAGATTTCCCTGGGTGCCCTGGTGCTGGCGTTGGGGCTGATGGTGGATGACGCCATCATTGCCGCGGAAATGATGGTGATCAAGATGGAGCAGGGCTTCGACCGGATCAAGGCGGCCAGCTTCGCCTGGACCAGCACCGCCTTCCCGATGCTTACCGGCACCCTGATTACCGCGGCGGGTTTTTTGCCCATCGCCACCGCCGCCTCGGGTACCGGGGAATACACCCGATCGATCTTCCAGGTGGTCACCATTGCCCTGCTGGTGTCCTGGATCGCTGCGGTCATCTTCGTGCCCTACCTGGGTTACAACTTGCTGCCGGACATGGCCAAACTGCACGCCAAGAAGCATGGCGGCGACCCCGCTGGCCACGACCCCTACGCCACCCGCTTCTATCAGGGCGTACGCCAGACGGTGCAGTGGTGCGTGCGCCATCGCTGGCTGGTGATTCTGGTGACCCTGGGCCTGTTCGTGGGTTCGATCCTGCTGTTTCGCCTGGTCCCGCAGCAGTTCTTCCCACCGTCGGCGCGTACCGAGCTGATGGTCGATATCACCCTGGCCGAGGGTTCCTCGCTGACAGCTACCCAGGCCCAGGCCGAACGCCTGGAGCAGCGCCTGCGCGATCACCCGGGTATCGAGAACTTCGTCGCCTATGTTGGCACGGGGTCACCACGCTTCTATCTGCCCCTCGATCAGCAACTGCCGGCCACCAACTTCAGCCAGTTCGTCATCAAGGCCCACTCGGTGGCCGACCGCGAAGAGCTGCGCGGCTGGCTGCAGGCGCTGCTGAAGCAGGAATTCCCCGAGGTGCGCACGCGTATCTCGCGCCTGGAGAACGGACCGCCGGTGGGCTATCCGATCCAGTTCCGCATCTCCGGCGAGCACATCGACGAAGTGCGTCGCATCGCCCGGGAGGTCGCCGTGCAGGTCCGGGCCAACCCGGAGGTAGCCAACGTGCACCTCAATTGGGAGGCGCCAAGCAAGGTTGTGCACCTGCAGATCGATCAGGAGCGGGCCCGGGCGCTGGGCCTGAGCACCAGCGACGTATCGCGCTTTCTCACCAGCCAGCTGACCGGTACTACGGTGAGCCTGTTCCGCGAGGGGGATGAGTTGATTGAAATCGCCCTGCGCGGTACGGCTGATGAGCGTGGCGCCCTGGAGAACCTGGCCAGCCTGGCGATCCCGTCCGGCGACGGGCGCAGGGTGGCACTAGAGCAAGTGGCCACGCTCGAATACGGTTTCGAGGAAGGGGTGATCTGGCGGCGGGACCGCCTGCCCACCGTCACTGTGCGCGGCGATGTGCATGGCGACGTGCAGCCGCCCACGCTGGTCCAGCAGATCATGCCCAACCTTACCGCGATCCGCGCCGAGCTGCCGCCTGGTTACCGCTTCGAGGTAGGCGGCACCGTGGAGGACTCGCAGCGTGGCCAGAAGTCGATCATGGCGGGTATGCCGCTGTTCCTGCTGGTGGTGATGACCCTGCTGATGTTGCAGCTGCGCAGTATCTCCCGCTCGGTCATGGTATTTCTCACCGCCCCGCTGGGGCTGATCGGCGTGACCCTGTTCCTGCTGGCGTTCCGTGAGCCGTTCGGCTTCGTCGCCATGCTCGGTACCATCGCCCTGTCCGGCATGATCATGCGCAACTCGGTGATCCTGGTTGATCAGATCGAACAGGACATCGCCGCCGGCCATGATCCTTGGCACGCCGTCATCGAGGCCACGGTGCGGCGCTTCCGCCCCATCGTGCTGACCGCCCTGGCGGCGATCCTGGCGATGATCCCCCTGTCGCGCAGTGTGTTTTTCGGGCCCATGGCCGTGGCGATCATGGGTGGCCTGGCCGTGGCCACGGCACTGACCCTGCTGTTCCTGCCGGCGTTGTATGCCGCCTGGTTCCGGGTACGGGAAACCGAGCAGCGCGCCTGACCAGCTGACGTGCCCCCGCCCTTCGAGGCGGGTGGCAGGGCTGACCCCCCCGTGCTAAAGCCGCCGTGAGGGAAAGGTTAGTAGCCACGACAGCAATAAGAACCATACTTGTTTGCGTCCTGCCACCTTGAGTATTGCTGGCACCACTTTATGTTCACCGGCTCCGCCGGCGACTGACGGAGCGCCACGCTTGACCGAGATATTCAAGAGCATCGATATACCTAGCCGCAACCGCGTGGTCGCTGATATTCGCAGACAGGGTTTCGCCTGCATTCCCGACTACCTCGACGCCCGGCAACTGGCTCGGCTGCGCAGTGAAGTCGCGGCCCAGGCCCTGCAGCACCAGGGCAACTATTTCGCCTACCATGGCGGCCCGACCCTGGACCACAGCCTGCTGGGCCTGCTGGCCGAATCCGTGGAATTCCAAACCCTGCTGGACTCGATCCATCGCCTGAGCTGCGCCCGGCCCGCCGTCGACCCGACCATCCGCCCGGTGCTGCGCTGTGTCCAGGGCGAGACCGGCCGGCGCGAGTCGAACGCCTTCCACTACGATGCCACCCTGGTCACGGCGCTGGTCCCGGTGGAGATTCCCCAGGACGCGGAGCAATGCGGCGACCTGCTGCTGTTCCCCAATGTGCGCCCCGTGCGGGCCAGCGCCCTGGTCAACCTGCTGGAAAAAGCGCTATTGCAGAACCGCCTCAGCCGCGGGCTACTGGTCAGGGCGATCGCCCGCGGCTGGGTGAAACCCGTGCGGCTGATCCTGCGACCCGGCAACCTCTATCTGTTCTGGGGCTATCGGACCCTGCACGCCAACGAGCCCTGCAGTCCGACGCACCGCCGGGCCACGGCGCTGTTCCATTACGGCGACCCCCACGCCGGCAGCCCCCTGACCCGCCTGACCTTGAGCCTGACCGAGCGCCGTGCCCGCCGGCGCAGCCGCTCACCCCTGGGGCATGTCTGAGTTATCGATCGCCCGCAACCGGGCACCCTGGCGCCCCACCTGCTGGCCCACGGCAAATGTCGCGTTGGGGGACCGCACCACCCGCTCCGCACCGCTGTTATCCCGTACCACATAGGCGCGCTCCTCCAGTCCGCTCGCGGCCTGGACGCCCTTGCCCATGAACAGGCCGACCCCGGCGCCCACCAAGGCGCCCAGCGGCCCGCCTGCTGCCCCGCCCAGCATAACCCCGGTACTCAAGCCGAGGGCACCACCCGCGGTCGCGTCGGTGGTCTGCGCAACGATCTCATCGGCCTGCGCCGCGTGGCTGGCGGCAAACAGCGCCAGGGTCAGACCGAAACTGATAACGGATTTCATAAATGCTCCTTCTGGTTTTCTGGATATGTCCCAATACCCATTCCACGAAGCGTGCCAACCCTTCACTTGACCTGGATCAAGGACTTGGCCGGCCCAAGGGGTCATATTCACATCCATGTTTTTGGTAACCCATACCCAGGCGTTGTTGAAACCACATGAACCCAAGTCCATTACTCACTGCGCTGCTACCGCTGCTCGATGATCTCAGCCGGGACCTGCCCCAGGCCGAGCATTACCGTCGCCTGCTGCTGGCGCTGCGCAGCTGCCTGCCCTGTGATGCATTGGCACTGTTGCGCCTGGAAGGTGACCTGCTGGTGCCCGTGGCGGTGCTGGGCTTCAGCCCGGATACCCTGGGGCGCCGGTTCCGAGTAGCGGACCAGCCGCGCCTGGCCCAGATCCTGGCTAACCAGGGCGCGACCCGCTTTGCCGCGGACTGCGATCTGCCCGACCCCTATGACGGGCTGGTCGAAAGCACCCCCGGACGGTTGCAGGTGCATGATTGCCTGGGGTGTCCGCTGTATATCGATGACCGCCCCTGGGGCCTGCTGACGCTGGACTCGCTGGACCCGGCCCGCTTCGGCCAGATCGACCTGCCCACCCTGGAAGCATTTACCCGCTTGGCCGCGGCCACGGTCAAGGCTTGCGAGCGCATGGACCGGTTGGCCAAGCAGGCGGCGACCGATCGCCGCCTCGCGGAAACCTGGCGCCAGGTTGCCCACGGCACACCGACCCGGGAGTTGATCGGCGCCAGCGAGGCCCATCGACGCCTGCTGCAGGAAATCGAGCTGGTCGCCAAGAGTCACCTGACCGTGCTGATTACCGGGGAGACCGGCGTCGGCAAGGAGCTGGTGGCCCAGGCGCTCCATCAGCAATCCGATCGTCGTCACAAGCCAATGATCAGCCTCAACTGCGCCGCCTTGCCCGAGTCGCTGGTGGAAAGCGAGCTGTTCGGCCATGTCCGCGGTGCCTTCTCCGGCGCCACTGGTGCCCGCGGCGGCAAGTTCGAGCTGGCCGATGGCGGCACCCTGTTTCTCGACGAGGTGGGTGAGTTGCCGCTGACGGTTCAGGCCAAGCTGCTGCGGGTATTGCAGAACGGCCAATTGCAGCGCCTGGGGTCGGACCAGCAGCGGCACGTGGATGTGCGCATCATCGCCGCCACCAACCGGGACCTGGCCGAGGAGGTGCGCGCCGGCCGCTTCCGTGCCGATCTGTATCACCGCCTTGGCGCCTACCCGCTGCATGTCCCGGCGCTGCGAGATCGGGGCCAGGACGTACTGTTGCTGGCCGGCTACTTTCTTGAGCAGGGGCGTATCCGGATGCAGGTCCCAACGCTTGGCCTGAGCCGGGCGGCGCGGGACGCCATGCTGGCCTATGACTGGCCGGGCAATGTGCGCGAGCTGGAGCACCTGATCAACCGCGCCCTGCTCCGCGCCCGCGCCAAGGACGCGTCGCCGTCCCCCAGGCAACTCTGCGCGGCCGACCTGGACCTGGCCGCCAATACGAGCCAGACCATTGTCGGCGAACCGGCGCCACCCGGCCCGGGATCGGCCCATGGCGGCCTGCGGCACGCCGTGGATGAATATCAGCGCCAGCTCATTGAAAGCATGCTGGCACACCATGAGGGCAACCTGTCAGCGACTGCCCGGGCGCTGCGGATCGACCGTGGCAACCTGCATCGACTGACCCGGCGGCTCGGGCTGGCAACCCCGGCCCGGCCGCCGCATCAACGCCGACGTTCGGGCTAACCGCGGGGGCCGGAGTAGCCCCCTGGTTTGACACCCGCTTGATAGTGATCAAGTCTTCTTGGAGAGCCGAACGATAAAATGAAAATATTCTTGATAGGGAATGTACTGCCATGAAGTTGCCGATTGTTGCGACCGCCATCAGCAGACTGGTGCTGGCCGTCGTGTTGTTGTTTGCAACCCTGTCATGGAATCTGGCCTTCGCCGCTGATCCCGCCATCATCGAACAGCGCATCGAGCAGGTCTTTCCCGACGTCACCGTGGTATCCGAGCCCGAGGGCGACTACGGCGTCCGCACGCTCAGCAACGCCGTGGGTACCGTCTACGGCTACGCCTTCGAAAGCATCAACGTCCTCAACATCCCGGCCTACTCCGGCAAGCCGATCAACATGCTGGTGCTGCTGGATACCGAGGGCGTGATCCGGGATGCCTATGTACTGGAGCATCACGAACCCATTCTGCTGATCGGCATTCCCGAGCAGAAACTGCACGATTTCACTGCCCTGTATGCCGGCGTCAAGGCCGATCGGCGCGTGGTGGTCGGCCGCTCCCGGGATGAGAACGCCATTACCGTGGATGCGGTATCCGGCGCCACCGTGACCGTCATGGTGGTCAATGAAATCGTCATGCGCGCTGCCCAGGAGGTGGCCGCCTCGCTGGGGCTGGTCAAGGGCAACCTGACCGCCCGCGGCAAGCCGGCGACCGTCCGTGAAGACGTCTATGAGGAGGCGAGCTGGGCCCAGCTGACCGGCGACGGCTCGATCCGTCGGCTGCTGTTGACCAATGCCGATATCAACCGTGCCTTCCAGGGCACCGAGGCCGAAGGCATCGACGAGGCGCCGGCCGAACGCAATGACGAGACCTTCATCGACCTCTACGCTACCTGGCTGAACGCCCCCACCGTGGGCCGCGCCGTGCTGGGGGACAACCAGTACCGTTTCCTGATGGACGATCTCAAGCCCGGCGAGCATGCCTTCGCCGTGCTGGGCAGAGGCCAGTATTCGTTCAAGGGCTCCGGCTACGTGCGCGGCGGCATCTTCGACCGGGTGCAGATTCGCCAGTTCGGTAACATCCACAGCTTCCGCGATCTCGACCATATCCGGCTGTACGACGTGATGGCCGACGGCGCTCCGCCGTTCCAGGAAATGGCCATCTTCATCCTTCGTGAAGATGCGGCATTCGATCCCGGCACGCCCTGGACCCTGGAGCTGCTGGTACGCCGCCAGACCGGCCCGGTGGACAGCATCTTCACCAGTTTCGAGCTGCCCTACGAAACCCCGGAGCAGTACATCGACCGGCCGGTACCTACCCCCGAGGAACTGCAGGCCATCGAGGAGGCCAACCGCCCGGTATGGGTCAACATCTGGTATCAGAAGAGCTTCCAGGTAGGGGTGATCCTGGTCGCCCTGCTGCTGCTGACCATCATCCTGTTCTTCCAGGACAACTTCGCCCGGCACCCGAACTTCCTGCGCTGGTTGCGCCACGGCTACCTGACCTTCACCGTGGTGTTCATTGGCTGGTATGCATTGGGGCAATTGTCGATCGTCAACGTGCTGACCTTCGCCCATGCGCTGTTCACTGATTTCCGCTGGGAGCTGTTCCTCAGCGACCCGGTGATCTTCATCATCTGGACCTTCACCGCCGCCAGCATCCTGCTCTGGGGCCGCGGCGTGTTCTGTGGCTGGCTGTGCCCTTTCGGGGCATTGCAGGAGCTGATCAACGAGATCGCCCGCAAACTGAAGATTCCCCAGTACGAGTTGCCTTTTGCCGTACATGAACGACTGTGGGCGATCAAGTACATCATCCTGCTGGTGCTGTTCGGCATCTCGCTGGAATCGATGATGATGGCCGAGAAGGCCGCCGAGGTGGAGCCCTTCAAGACCGCCATCACCCTGAAGTTCGATCGCCAATGGTGGTTCGTGCTGTACGCGGTGATTCTGCTGGTGATCAACATCTTCACCCGCAAGGTGTTCTGCCGCTATATCTGCCCGCTGGGCGCCGCGCTGTCGGTCACCAGCCGCGTACGGCTGTTCGACTGGCTCAAGCGCCGCAAGGAATGTGGCAACCCCTGCCAGCTGTGTGCCAAGGAATGCGAGATCCAGGCCATCCATCCGGATGGGCATATCAACCACAACGAATGCCATTACTGCCTGGACTGCCAGATGACTTACCACAATGAAAACAAGTGTCCCCCGCTGATACTGAAAAACAAGCGCAAATCGCGTGGCAAGAAGGCGCCGGATGATCAACTGATCCCCGTAGTGCAAGTAGTGGAACCCTGACCCCACCCGGTCAACGAAGATGGTCCAATAAGGAGCAGAACATGAGCGACAACCCCAAGAATCTTCCGGCCAAGCCGGAATCCAAAGGCCTGAGCCGTCGCGGTTTCCTCGGCGCCAGTGCGATGACCGGTGCGGCTGTGGCGGCGACGGCCTTCGGCGGCGCGGTAATGAGCCGTGAAACCTGGGCGCAGGCAGTCACTGACGCCCAGAAGAAAGCCCAGGCGAAGATCCACGTCGGCCCGGGCGAGCTGGATACCTACTACGGTTTCTGGTCCGGCGGCCACCAGGGCGAAGTGCGCGTCTTCGGCGTGCCTTCCATGCGCGAGCTGATGCGCATCCCGGTCTTCAACGTCGACTCGGCCACCGGCTGGGGCCTGACCAACGAGAGCAAGCGGATCCTCGGCGACAGCGCCCGCTTCGCCAACGGCGACTGCCACCACCCGCACCTGTCGATGACCGATGGCAAGTACGACGGCAAATACCTGTTCATCAACGACAAGGCCAACAGCCGCGTGGCGCGCATCCGTCTGGACATCATGAAGACGGACAGGATCACCACCGTACCCAACGTGCAGGCCATCCACGGTCTGCGCCTGCAGAAGGTGCCGCATACCAAGTACGTGTTCTGCAACGCCGAGTTCATCATCCCGCATCCGAACGATGGTTCGACCTTCGCCATGGATGACGAGAACAGCTACACCATGTACAACGCGATCGACGCGGAAACCATGGAAGTGGCCTGGCAGGTCATCGTCGACGGCAACCTCGACAACACCGACGCGGATTACACCGGCCGTTTCGCCGCCGCTACCTGCTACAACTCCGAGAAAGCGCTGGACCTGGGCGGCACCATGCGCAACGAGCGCGACTGGGTCGTGGTATTCGACGTCAATGCCATCGAGGCTGAAGTGAAAGCCGGCAACTTCATCACCCTGGGCGACTCCAAGGTGCCGGTTGTCGACGGTCGCAAGAAGGACGGTAAGGCTCCCAAGGTCACCCGTTACATTCCGGTGCCGAAGAACCCCCACGGCCTGAACACCTCGCCAGATGGCAAGTACTTCATCGCCGCCGGCAAGCTGTCGCCCACCGTCACGGTGATTGCCATCGACAAGCTGCCCGAGCTGTTCGACAACAAGTTCGAAGACCCGCGGGATGTGGTCGTCGCTGAAGTCGAACTCGGCCTGGGGCCGCTGCATACCACCTTCGACGGTCGCGGCAACGGCTACACCACCCTGTTCATCGACAGCCAGGTGGTCAAATGGAACATCGAGGAAGCCATCCGCGCCTACAACGGCGAGAAGGTCAACTACATCAAGCAGAAGCTGGACGTGCATTACCAGCCGGGCCACACCCACGCCTCGCTGACCGAAACCAGCGAAGCAGACGGCCAGTGGCTGGTGGTGTTGTCCAAGTTCTCCAAGGACCGTTTCCTGCCGACCGGCCCGCTGCACCCCGAGAACGACCAGCTGATCGATATCTCCGGCGAGGAGATGATCCTGGTACACGACGGCCCCACCTTCGCCGAACCACACGACTGCATCATGGCCCGCCGTGACCAGATCCGTACCAAGAAGGTCTGGGATCGTAATGACCCCTTCTTCGCCGAGACCGTGAAGATGGCCGAGGCCGATGGCATCAACCTGACCAGCGACAGCAAGGTCATCCGCGACGGCAACAAGGTCCGGGTGTACATGGTCTCGATGGCACCATCCTTCGGTCTCAATGAGTTCACCGTCAAGCAGGGCGACGAAGTCACTGTCACCATCACCAACATCGACCAGATCGAGGACGTGACCCACGGCTTCGTCATGGTCAACCATGGTGTGAGCATGGAAATCAGCCCGCAGCAGACCTCGTCCATCACCTTCACCGCCGACCGGGCCGGGGTGTACTGGTACTACTGCAGCTGGTTCTGCCATGCTCTGCACATGGAAATGTGCGGTCGCATGCTGGTCGAACCGGCGTAAAGCGGTTGTGGGAGCGGTCTTGACCGCTCCCACATAAGCCCAGCTCGGACAAAGAAAGAGCCGCGTGAGGCTCGCACATTCCGGTCTGCGTACCCACCGACAACAGAGCAATCTCAAGCGGCATAAGGAAACAGCATTGTTCAAGCATCAGGCCATACCCTGGGGCCTTTCGGCACTCATGATACTGTGCGGCCTTTCAGCCACTGCTCACGCATCCCTCCAATCAATCGACAGCCTGCCATTGCAGGCCGAAGGTGACAGCTGGATATTGCCCACGGGGGAATATTCCGGCCAGTTCGTCATCGAAACCCCAATCCATCTGCGTTGTGCCTCGGGCGCCGTATTGCAGTCTGGCGGCCAAGGTAATGTCCTGACCATTCGCGCCGCCGAGGTGACCATCGAAGGCTGCACCTTGCGCAACTGGGGGCACAACCTGACCGACATGGATGCGGCCATCTTCGTCGAACAGACGGCCAGCAACGTAGTGCTGCGCAACAACCACCTGCGCGGCCAGGGCTTCGGCATCTGGTCGGACAGCACGCGCGACCTGCGGGTCGAGGACAATCTGATCGAGGGCGATCCCGAGCTGCGCTCCCAGGATCGCGGTAACGGCATCCACCTGATCAATACCAACAACGCCAGCGTCGTCGATAACCGGGTGAAGAATACCCGCGATGGCATCTACCTCGGCAATTCGAACAACAACCTCATTCAGGGCAACCTGATGGAGGATCTGCGCTTCGGCATTCATTACATGTTCTCCCAGAGCAACCGGGTGATCGGCAATACCACACGCCGCACCCGCACCGGCTATGCGCTGATGCAAAGCCGCCTGCTCACGGTTGAGAACAACCGCTCCGAGGATGACCGCAACTACGGCATCCTGATGAACTTCATTACCTATTCCACGATCAGCAATAACTTCGTGTCCAACGTGCAGCGCGGCCAGACCGGCGACGACAGCATGATCAAGGGCGGCGAAGGCAAGGCGCTGTTCATCTACAACTCCCTGTTCAACACCATCAATAACAACCAGTTCGAACGCAGCAACCTGGGCATTCACCTGACTGCGGGCTCGGAGGACAACAAGATCAGCGGCAACGCCTTCATGGATAACGAGCAACAGGTCAAGTACGTCGCCACCCGCACCCAGGAATGGTCGGTCGACGGCCGCGGCAACTACTGGAGCGATTACCTGGGCTGGGACCGCAATGATGACGGCCTTGGCGATGTGCCCTACGAGCCCAACGACAACGTCGACCGGCTGTTGTGGATGTATCCCCAGGTACGGCTGCTGATGAACAGCCCGGCCATTCAACTGCTGCGTTGGGTGCAGCGCGCCTTCCCGGTGATCAAGATGCAGGGCGTGCAGGACAGCCATCCGCTGATGCATTTGCCTACCGGCCACCTGACCCAACGAACACAGGAAACCCACTGATGAATGCTGTTGATATTCGAGGTGTCAGCAAACGTTATGGCGCCATGACCGCGCTGCACCAGCTTGATCTGCAACTGGAACCGGGCGAGGTGTTGGGCCTGTTCGGCCATAACGGCGCCGGCAAGACCACCACCATGAAGCTCATTCTCGGCCTGCTCACCCCGACCGAAGGCCAGGTGCGGGTGCTGGGCGGCAGGGCAGACACTCCGGAAATCCGCCGCCAGCTGGGCTACCTGCCGGAGAACGTGATGTTCTACCCGCAGCTGACCGGACGCGAGACCTTGCACCACTTCGCCCGCATCAAGGGCGCCGCCCGCCAGCAAGCCGATGACCTGCTGGAACAGGTCGGCCTGGCCCATGCCGCTGACCGCCGGGTCAAGACCTACTCCAAAGGCATGCGCCAGCGCCTGGGCCTGGCCCAGGCGCTGCTCGGCGATCCACAATTGCTGTTGCTGGACGAACCGACCGTGGGCCTGGATCCGATCGCGACCCAGGACCTGTACCTGCTCATCGATACCCTGCGCCAGCAGGGCACCAGTGTGGTGCTCTGCTCCCACGTCCTGCCCGGGGTGGAAGCGCATATCAACCGCGCCGCCATCCTGGCCGCCGGCCGGCTGGAAGCCAGCGGCACCCTGGCCAGCCTGCGCAGCGAAGCCGGCCTGCCCGCGCGGATCCGCGCCAGCGGCCTGCAGCACCGGGACCAGCTACTGGCCACCCTGAGTGCGGCGGGCAACTCATCCCGGGCGCTGGGCAGCGACAGCATCGAACTGGTCGGCCCCAGCGCCGGCAAGATCCCGCTGCTGCGCCAGCTGCTGGAACAGGACCAGCCCAGCGATATCGAGATCATCCAACCGTCATTGGAGGATCTGTACCGCTATTACACCGAGCGCGCCAACCAGACCCAGGCCCGGGAGGAAACGGCATGAACCAGATCTGGAATATTGCCCGCAAGGAGCTCAACGACGGCTTGCGCAACCGCTGGTTGCTTGCCATCAGCGTGTTGTTCGCGGCGTTGGCCGTTGGTATCGCCTGGCTCGGCGCCGCTGCCTCCGGGCAACTGGGCTTCACCTCGATACCCGCCACTATCGCCAGCCTGGCCAGCCTGGCGACCTTCCTGATGCCGTTGATCGCCCTGCTGCTGGCTTACGACGCTATCGTCGGTGAGGACGAGGGCGGGACCCTGATGTTGCTGATGACCTACCCACTGGGTCGCGGTCACATTCTGCTCGGCAAGTTTGTCGGCCACGGACTGATCCTGGCGCTGGCCGTATTGATCGGCTTCGGTTGCGCCGCCCTGGCCATCGCCCTGCTGGTCGAGGATATCGAACTGGGCCTGCTGGTCTGGGCGTTCGGCCGCTTCATGTTGTCCTCGACCCTGCTGGGCTGGGCCTTCCTGGCACTGGCCTATCTGCTGAGCAGCCTGGTCAGCGAGAAATCCAGCGCCGCCGGCCTGGCCCTGGGGGTGTGGTTTCTCTTCGTGCTGGTCTTCGACCTGGTGCTGCTGGCTCTGCTGGTCTTCAGCGAGGGCAAGTTCAACCCCGAGTTGCTGCCGTGGCTGCTGCTGCTCAACCCTACGGATATCTACCGGCTGATCAACCTGTCCGGCTTTGATGGGGCCAGCGCCATCGGTGTGTTGTCCCTGGGCGAGGATCTGCCCATCGGCGCCGCCGTGCTCTGGCTATGCCTGCTGGCCTGGGCTGGCCTGGCGCTGTTGCTGGCCTATGTCGCCTTCCGGCGCCGTGCCGCCTGACGAGAACAACCAGAATAGGAAAACTGTCATGAAGATGAGCTACAAATCTGCCCTGCGTACTGCGCTGTTGATGCTGTTGGGTCTGGCTCTGGCGGCCTGCGGCGACAAGGAAGAAGCGCCCGTGAACCTGGACCCGGTGGCCTTTCACCAGGACGATGAGTGCCATGTATGCGGGATGATCGTCGCGGACTTCGATGGCCCGAAGGGCCAGGTGGTGGGCCAGGATGGGGTGAAGAAGTTCTGCTCCACCGCGGAAATGCTCAGCTGGTGGCTGCAGCCGGAAAACCGCATCCTGGATGTGCAGCTGTATGTGCATGACATGGGCCGCAGCCAGTGGGGCCAGCCCGATGACGCCCACCTGATTGATGCGCGCCAGGCCTGGTATGTCTCCGGTACGCCCTTGAAGGGCGCCATGGGGGCGTCCCTCGCCTCCTTTGCGGACAAGGCCGCGGCCGAGGCGCTGGCCAGCGAACACAACGGGGTGGTGCTGCCCTTCAGCGAGATCGACCAGGCGTTCCTGCAACAGGCCGCGGCGGCGCAGCACGGTGATATGACAGATATGCTGGATCAGGACAACATGCACGACACCATGATGCATGGCGAGATGCACTGACCTGCACCAACAACCACCCGGCCATGGCGGCCGGATCATAGTTAGTAACGGAGTAAATCGAGATGATGGGCATCAGTATCTGGCAACTTGTGATCATTCTGCTGATCGTGATCATGCTGTTCGGCACCAAGCGCCTGCGCGGGCTGGGCAATGACATTGGCGGCGCCATCAGCGGCTTCCGCAAGGCGGTCAATGAGGGCGAAACCAATCCCCAGTCGCTGGAGGCGGAAAAGCTCAAGCAGCATTCCTGAAGGGCGGCTTCATCATCGACACGTAGCGGCAGGGCTCGGAGTTGGACAATGCTGGGCGGTTGCCCTTGGCGAACTCGCACCCGTGCCGTCCATGGCGCTCGTGTGCGGCCGTCCATGGCCGCACACGGTTCGCCAAGGGCAACCGCCCAGCATCGTCCTGCGACTTCGGTGTGGCTGAGGCAATCGCTGCTGCCTGAGTCAGGTCACGATAGCGTCCTATACTCTATCCGAGGCTGGCGGCCTGCCCAGGCAGGCCGCTCTCCCCACGCCAACGATGAGGAATTGTGAACGATGAAAAGAACCACAGCCCGTAAAGGGCTCTCGCTGCTGGTCGGTAGCCTGGCCCTTGCGACCGGTATTGCCCATGCCGATCAGGCGCTCCGTGATCGCGCCCAGGCCATCTTCAAGCCCATTCCCGATGAGGTTACCGAGATCCGCGGCAAGCAGGTCAAGCCTGCGGAGGTCGAGTTGGGCCGCAAGCTCTGGTTCGAAACCCGCCTGTCACGTAGCCACCTGATCAGTTGCAACACCTGTCACAACCTCAGTATCGGTGGCGGCGACAACGTCCAGGTGTCGATCGGTCATGGCTGGCAAAAGGGTCCGCGTAACAACCCGACGGTGCTCAACGCGGTGTTCAACGCCGCCCAGTTCTGGGATGGCCGCGCCGAGGATCTGCAGGAGCAGGCCCAGGGTCCGTTGCAGGCGGCGGTAGAAATGAACAATACCCCCGAACGGATCGAGGCCACACTGAAAAGTATTCCCGAATATGTGGATGAATTCACCCAGGCCTTTGGGGGCGATGATCCGGTCAGCTTCGAGAATGCGGCCCAGGCCCTGGCGGCGTTTGAAACCACGCTCATCACGCCGAACGCGCCCTTTGACCAGTTCCTGAAGGGCGATGATGATGCGTTGACCGAGGTGCAGAAAAAGGGGTTGGCCTCCTTCATCGACACCGGCTGTGTCGCCTGCCATAACGGCGTGAACCTCGGCGGCCAGGCCTACTTCCCCTTTGGTGTGGTCAAGCGCCCCGGCGCTGACATCCTGCCGGTGGAGGACAAGGGCCGGTTCGCGGTAACCAGCACCGCCTCGGATGAATACGTCTTCCGCGCCTCGCCCCTGCGTAACGTTGCCTTGACGCCACCCTATTTCCATAGCGGTGAGGTATGGGATCTGGAGCAGGCGGTTGCCATCATGGGTGATAGCCAGCTGGGACGGGAACTGGCAGCGGACGACATCAAAGCCATTACCGCCTTCCTGCACAGCCTGACCGGCGACCAGCCCCAGCTGACGCTGCCGGTGCTGCCGGCCAGTACCGCCAAGACGCCGCGACCCGATGACGAGGTCAGCGTCGAAACACGGGAAGAACTCAACCAGTAACCGGAGCCGGGGGAAGGCAGGTCGCCTGTCTTCCCTGGCGATAGCGGAAGTTGTCCGCAGCTGCGACAAATTGCCCCCCTGGCTCATGACCCAGCCAGCGCTGCCGATAAAACAGGAAATAACCGGCGGGCAGAGGTAACCATGTGGTGGCGCGGTAATAAAGATGAACTACAGGCACTGCAGCGGGACCGGCAGCGCCTCGAAGCCGAAGTGGCCAGACAGGCCAGCCACATCGCCGAGCTCCAGCAGCAGCTGGAGGAACAGTCGCACCGCGACCAGCGCGAACTGGATTATTACCGCCAGGTATCGGGCAACCTGATCCGTTTCAGTACCTCGGTTACCCACCTTGGGGACTCCTTCGAATACCTGGCCGGCCAGCTCAACCGTGATCGCGAGCATGCCGTGGAGGTTGCCAGCGCCGCGCTGGGCAATCAGCAGCGCTTCGATGACCTGCGCCACAAGGCGACTGCCATGGAAAGCGGGTTGATTGGCGCGTCGAATCAGGTCGAGACGCTGTCGGAACACTCTGCAGAAATCAACGGTATCGTCGATCTCATCGGCGGCATTGCCAGCCAGACCAACCTGCTCGCCCTCAACGCCGCCATCGAAGCGGCCCGCGCCGGGGAAGCCGGCCGCGGTTTTGCCGTGGTGGCCAGTGAGATCCGGCACCTGGCCGAACGCACCGCCCAGGCCACCAGCGACATAGTGGCGCGAATCGACGAGCTGCAGAAGATTACCGGCGCCGTGCAGCAATACATCCAGTCCCAGGGCGCGTTGGCCGAGGACTTCAGTCGGTCCACCGAGGCGGCGGTGGTGGGCATGGACCTGCTGCACAGCCTGGCCGGGGAAATGCAACGGGGAATCGAGACCTCGGCCTTCCGCGCCGGGGTGGAGCTGGCCAATCTGGACGAGCTGTCCCTCAAGTTCGTGGTGTACAACCACCTCCTGGGCAAGCGCGGCGCGCCCCTGCCGGAGCTGCCCGGCGAGCGCGATTGCCGCTTCGGCAGGTGGTACTACGGTAATGGTAGCCAGAGCATCCAGCAGTCCCAGCAATTCCGGGAGATCGAACGACCGCATACCGCAGTACACAGCGAAGGACTGGCGGCCATGCACTGCTTCAACGACGGCGCGCTGGAAACGGCCGTACAACATCTGGGCGGCATGGAAGAAGCCAACCTGGCGGTGATGCGTATCGTCGCCGACGTGATGGCCGCCTTCGAACGGCGCCAGACCAGCACCTGAGCCGACCGCTGCAGCACAAAAAGGCCGAATCTTTTGCTGCCGTACCCGTCGAACAAGGACAGCATTCTTTTATCGACGAGGGAGTACCCATGAACGACAGCGAAAACCATGTCTACCACAAGGAAGGTTGCCCCTACGCCGCCAAGGCCATCGAGCTGCTGGACAAGCAGGGCGTTTCCTACCGAGTGCATGTATTTGCCGACCCGACCGAGGAGCGCTTGTTCAAGGAGGAACACGGGGTTCAGACCACGCCGCAGGTGTTCCTTGAGGGGGAGCGTATCGGCGGTTACGACGAGTTGGCGGCGCACTTCGGCCAATAACCGCGCGGGTGGCGTGAGGCAGGTCTCACCACCTGCCCTCGGCCCGACGAACCGACGAGCGGCCTATTGCCTTTAGGGTCGGATTGATTGATTCTCTGCTGGTCAGCATTGCTGAAGTTGCACCTCAGCGACACTTCAGGGAGAACAAGAATATGCGCAGAGCATATCTGGATATGGAATTTACCAGCCTCGCCAGCCATGCCCGGTTGATCAGTCTCGCCCTCGTCACCAGTGACGGTCAGGAACTCTACCTGGAGCTCCTCGATAACTGGAAGATCGATGATTGTTCCGGGTTCGTTCAGGACACCGTGCTACCCAAGCTTGACCTGCTCGCCCATGGTCTGACGACCACCCAGGCGCGCCAGCGGCTGCGCACCTTTCTCGAGACTATCGCCCCGGTGGACATCCTGACCGCCTCGCCCCATTGGGACCAGCCCCTGCTCAAATGGCTGCTGGGCCCCGATGGGCTACCCTCTAGTGTATGCATGCGCGCCGTACCGCATGATCCAGTGACCTGGGATGAGCAACTGGAGGTGCCGCACCATGCCCTGGCGGATGCGCGCCTGTTTGCCGGCCAGCGCGAGCGCGCCTGCATGGCCTGATTGTCGAGGGGGTGACAGCGCAGGCCGACGATAGGCCGGCCTGCTTTCACACTGGAGTCCTCCATGACTCAAGCCTGGCCGCTCCCCTGGGAGCCCGACCCACGATACCGCACCCGCGTGGCGTATTTCTCCATGGAATACGCCATCGACCAGCCGCTGAAGATCTACTCCGGAGGACTGGGCTTTCTCGCTGGTTCCCATATGCGTAGTGCCTTCGACCTGCGCCAGAACCTGATCGGCATCGGTATCCTGTGGAAGAACGGCTACTACGACCAGGTCCGCCAGGATGACCAGGGCATGCGGGTGCAATTCCAGAAAAAATACTACCCCTTCCTGGTGGATACCGGCATCTGCGTTACGGTCACCGTCAATGGCCACCAGGTTTGGGTCAAGGCGTTGCTGCTGCCGGCCGAGGTGTTCGGTACCGCCCCGCTTTACCTGCTGACCACCGACATCCCGGAAAACGACTACCTGGCGCAGACCATCACCCACCGGCTGTACGATACCGAGCCCTCGACCCGCATCGCCCAGAGCATCGTCCTGGGGATGGGCGGCGCCAGGCTGGTGGAGCGCCTCGGCGGTGCGGACGTCTACCATCTAAACGAAGCCCACGCCCTGCCCCTGGCCTTCCACCTCAGGGCGCACCTGCCGGACAGCCAGGCGGTACGCCAGCGGATCGTCTTCACCACCCACACGCCGGAAAAAGCCGGCAACCCCGAACACGACCAGGTGTTCCTCCAGCGCATGGGTTTTTTTGGTGAGCTGAGTGCCGATCAGATCACCGACCTGACCGGGATGACCGGCCCCCTTTTCAGCCACACCCTGGCGGCGCTGCGCGTGGCGCGTCGCGCCAATGGCGTCTCCCGGCTGCACGGAGAGGTAGCCAATCAGATGTGGGCTAGCGAGCCGGGAACCTGTCCGATCGGTTCGGTGACTAATGCCCAGAACGCCCGTTTCTGGCAGGACCGGGCGCTACGCCACGCGCTGGATCAGGAGGACGACACGGCGCTGTTGCGCCGCAAACAGGAATTGAAGCGCGAGTTGTTCGAGGTCGTGGCAGACCAGACCGGCAAGCTGTTCGACCCCGCAGTGCTGACCATCGTCTGGGCCAGGCGCTTCGCCGCCTACAAGCGGGCCGATCTGCTCATGCATGACCTGTATCGATTCTGTCGGCTGATTGTGGACACTGAGCGACCGGTACAGTTGATCTGGGCGGGCAAGCCGTTCCCCTTCGATCAGACCGCTGTGGAGCTGTTCAACCGGCTAGTGCGGCTGTCCTACAAGACAGCGCGCTTTGCGGTCCTGACCGGGTATGAAATCCGGCTATCGCGCCTGCTGAAACAGGGCGCCGATGTCTGGCTGAATACGCCCCAGCGGCTACGCGAGGCGTCTGGCACCAGCGGTATGGCGGCCGCCATGAACGGCGCGGTGAACCTGTCGATCAGCGACGGCTGGGTCCCGGAGTTCGCCCGCGATGGCCAAAACTGCCTGCTCATCGGACCCGCTGAGCCAGGGCTGGATACCGCAGCCCAGGACCAGGCCGATTACCAGCAGCTGATGGAGATCATCGACCAGCGGGTACGCCCGCTGTATTACGACCAGCCAGAGCGCTGGCTGGCACTGGTGAAGCAGGGCATGCGCGATGTGCTGCCCCGGTTCGATTCCGATCGCCTGGCGGATGATTATTATCGCCAGCTCTATGACCAATGACGTGCGGAGGCAAACATGGCAACCGGATGGGCGCAGGACGGTGCGGTACAGGACCAGATCGACGACACCATCAAGGACGCCGTCGAGCGGGCCCGCAGCAAATTGCCGGCGGGTGAAAGCCTCAGCCATTGCGAGGAATGTGGCGAGGCCATCCCCGAGGCTCGCCGCCAGGCGGTGCCGGGCGTGCGGTTATGCGTGGCGTGCCAGTCGGCACTGGACCGAGAACAACAGGCCGCCGGCGGCTATAACCGCCGCGGCAGCAAGGACAGTCAACTGCGTTGAACCGCACCGGAGAATCCGCATGATGCACCAGCCGCAGCCCACAGGGACGTTGACGCTGACCGGTCGCGAGCCCCTGTTCATGATCATGAACGCCGGCTCCGGCAAGCACGACAGCACGGATAGACAGGCCATCATCAGGGCCGTATGCGAGGAGGCTGGGCGACATCATGAATTACTCCTGGTGCGCCAGGGCAACCAGCTCGAGGCCACTGCAAAACAGGCAGTAAAACTGGCGCGGGAACAGGCCGGTGTGGTGGTCGCCGTGGGTGGTGACGGCACCTTGCATGCGGTCTGTCAGGCCGTGGTCGGCCAGGGGGTGCCCTTCGGGGTATTGCCCCAGGGCACCTTCAACTATTTCGGGCGGGCCCACGGGATTTCCCAGGACCTTGAGCAAGCCCTACGGGACCTGCTCGATGCCCGCCTGGAACAGGTCAGCCTGGGGCGGCTCAATGGTCGCTACTTCCTGGTCAATGCCAGCGTCGGGCTCTATCCCCGACTGCTGGAGGATCGCGAAGCCTATAAACAACGCTATGGTCGCAGTCGCCTGGTGGCATTGTGGTCGGCAGTGGTTACCCTGGCCCGGGCGCATCGTCAGCTGCACCTGCAGCTGGACTACGCCGGCCAGCACCGCAGTCTGCGCACCCCGACCTTGGTGGTCTGCAATAATCCGCTGCAACTGGATCATATCGGCATCGACCCGCAACTGCCGGAGGAGTCGGATCACCTGATCGCCCTGGCCTCCCGCCCGGTGGGCACCCTGGCGCTCTATGGCCTGCTGGTGCAGGGGCTGCTGAGCCGTATGGGCGAGGCGGACAATGTCATCAGCATCGGCTTCGAAACCATGACCGCACAGCTGGGGTCGCGCCCGCGGCTGGTCAAGGTGGCCATGGATGGCGAGATCTTCCGCATGCGTACCCCGCTGCAATTCAATATCGTCCCCAAGGCGCTGCCGCTGCTGATTCCCCGCAGTGCCCCGCCGCCGGAGCACCCATGAGCCGCCTCCTGCATCTGTCGGACCTGCATTTCGGCACCGAGGACCCGGAGGTAGTGGCGGCACTCCTGCAGCTGGCCCGGGAGCAGCAGCCTGATCTGTGCCTGCTCAGCGGCGATATCACCCAGCGCGCCCGTCGCGCCCAGTTCGCCGCGGCCCGGGCCTTCGTCCAGCAACTGCCGGCGCCCGTGTTGGCGGTGCCCGGCAACCATGATCTGCCGCTGTTCAATCTGCCCCTGCGGCTCCTGAACCCCTACGGCAACTATCGACGGGCCTTCGGCCAGTCGCTGGAACCGCAGCTGGAACGGGATGACCTGCTGCTCATTGGCGTCAATAGCACCCGGCCCGCCCGGCACAAGGATGGGGAGGTCTCCGCCGCCCAGATCAAACGCGTAGCCGACCGCCTGCGTCAGGCGCGGCCGGGCCAGCTGCGGGTGATCATGCTGCACCATCCGGTGTGCGCCATTCAGCCTACGGATGTATCCAATCTGCTGATCGGTCGGGAGCAGGCTATCCCGGCCTGGGTCGACGCCGGGGCAGACCTGCTGTTGGCCGGGCATATTCACCTGCCCTACCTGACGACCCTTGGCGGCACGTCGCAGCGCCGCGCCTGGGCGTTGCAGGCCGGCACCGGGGTGTCACGGCGGGTCCGCGGCGCGGTGCCCAATTCGGTCAACCTGATCGAACATGAGGCCAGCAATGGCCAACGCCACTGCCGTATCTCACGCTGGGATTACGCCCGGGAAGACGGGCGCTTCCAGTTGCGGGGAGAGGCGCAGCAGCTGGACTGCAGCGACTGATCAGACCTCGGCGTTGTGGTAGATGTTCTGCACATCCTCGACATCGTTGAGCATGTAGATGAAGCGCTCGAACATGGGCAGGTCTTCGGCGCTGATCGGCGTCGAGGTCTGCGGCAGGAACTGAATTTCGTCCACCTCGAAATCGACATCGCCCAGGGCATCGGTCAGCGCCTGGCGGGCCTTGGCGTATTCGGTGTGCGGGGTAAATACCGTGATGACGCCAGCCTCGTTCTCGATGTCGGTCACGTCCACATCCGCCAGCATCAGCGCTTCCAGTACCGCTTCCTCGTCATCGCCCTTGAAGGCCAGGATCGCGCAGTGGTCGAACATGTGGCTGACGCTGCCGGGGGTGCCCATCTTGCATTTGGTCTTGGTGAAACAGTGACGCACATCGGCGATGGTGCGGTTGGGGTTGTCGGTCAGGCAATCGACGATGACGATACAGTTGCCCGGGCCAAAACCCTCGTAGCGCGCGACAGCAAAGTCCTCACCGCCGCCGCCCTTGGCCTTGTCGATGGCCTTGTCGATCACATGACCGGGCACCTGGTCCTTCTTCGCGCGGTCGATCAAGCCCCGCAGGGACAGGTTGCCGTTGGGGTCAACACCGCCGGACTTGGCGCAGACATAGATCTCACGAGCATACTTGCTGTAGATCTTGGTTTTCGCATCGGCCGTTTTGGCCATGGATTCTTTGCGGTTCTGATAAGCGCGTCCCATCGTGCAACCCCGATCAAGTCAGAAAGGGGACGATTTTACGCCAGTTGCCCGGCCTTGGGATGGTTTTTTAACCGCTGGCCGGGATATATAACTGGAACCCCGACCGCTGCGCCTAGTCTGACCCTCTGACACATTCACAAACAATTTCAGGCTCCATCATGCAACGTGCTGTATCGATCTGTTTCAGCCTGGCGCTGGGTCTGCTGATGCTGGTACTGCAGGGCTGTGACCAGTGGCCGGCAGACCCCCGCGACTCGCTGAATGGCGCCCTGGAACGGGGCAGCCTGAGGGTCGGGGTGATTGCCAATCCCCCCTGGGTCGAGCTGGCCGACCCCACCTCCCCCACTGGGGTTGAAAGCGATCTGGTGGCGCAGTTCGCTGCCGAACACGACCTGGTGGTGGACTGGCAAACCGGCGGCGTGGAGGAGCAGATCGAAGCGCTGCGCGCCTATGAGCTGGATCTGCTGATCGGCGGGTTCACTCGCTCCAACCCCTGGAAGGCCGAGGTCGGCAACAGCTTCCCCCACCATGAGGATCGCGTGCTGTTGACGCCGCCAGGGGAGAATGCGCTGCTGATGGCCGTCGAGCGCTTCCTGTTCCAGCAGCAGGAGAACGAGCGATGAAAGCACGCCGGGGTTATATCCTGCCCGAGGACAAGGAGCGCCTGCTGCGCCGCGCAATTCGGCTGGAATGGATTTCCCTGTTTCTCACCCTCACCATTGTTGTCGCCATGTACCTGACCATGGGCTCGTCCCAGGCGATGAAGATGGCCCTGCTGGAAGACCTGCTGGCGTTCGTGCCGCCGGCGGTGTTCCTGCTGGCAATGCGTATCCGCAGGCGACCGCCGGACGAGAGCCATCCCTACGGTTACAGCCGGGCAATCCTGCTGGCTTTCCTGGCGGCCGCTGTGGCCATCCTGATGTTCGGCCTGTTCATGCTGATGGATTCGCTGTCGTCGCTGATCAAGCGGGAACATCCCAGTATTGGTCACTTCCAGCTGTTCGATTGGCAGTACCAGATCTGGGGCGGCTGGATCATGATCGCGGCCCTGGTATACGCGATGATTCTTCCGGTGATCCTCGGGCACCTGAAAATGCCCCTGGCCGAGGCGCTGCACGAAAGCACCCTCTATGCCGACGCGGACATGAACAAGGCCGACTGGATGACCGCGGCGGCGGCCATCGTCGGTATCCTGGGTATTGGCCTGGGGTTCTGGTGGGCCGATTCGCTCGCCGCTGCAGTCATCTCATTGGACGTGCTGAAGGACGGTGTTACCCATGTGCGCAAGGCCATGTTCAACCTGATGGACCAGCGCCCGACCGAAACCATCGGCAACAAGCCGCTGGGCCTGGAGGACCTGATCGCCGAAACCCTGCTGCGCGAGCCGGACATTCTCGATGCCGCCTCCCGCCTGCGTGAAGAAGGGCACATCGTCGGTGGCGAGATCTTTGTGGTATTGGCACCCGGGCAGGCCAACGTCGCCCGCCGGGTGCAGGAGATAGCAGAACAGGCCCGCGCCCTGGATTGGCGGCTGTATGACCTGATCGTGATGCCGGTTGAAGTCATAGAACGCTAGAGAGAACAGTGCCATGTGGACACCTACCCCACCCCGTTTGCAATCGCCCTCCGCCAGCTCGACCTTCTGGTGGTGCCGTCCCTTCGCCGCGCCCAGCGCACCAGCCTCACCGGTCAGCCGCACCCGCCCGCTGCCGGCCTGGCGCAAGAAGGCCCTGCTGTAGCATCCGCCCCGCTGCGGGGATCCAGGGCTGCGTGTTATCATGCGCGCCGGCACGCCCGCGCTGCGTGCGGTCCTTTATTGCCCTTTCCCATGCTGAGCAGACCCCATTCCCGTGCAATCCTCCAGCCCTACTTTCGACGTGATCATCCTCGGCGCCGGCGCCTCCGGCCTGATGTGTGCCGCCACCGCTGCCCAGCGCGGACGGCGGGTCCTGGTACTGGAAAAGGCCAACAAGGTCGGCAAGAAGATTCTCATGTCCGGGGGTGGCCGCTGCAATTTCACCAACTACCAGGTGGAGCCCGACAACTTCCTGTCGGCCAACCCGCATTTCTGCAAGGCCGCCCTGAAGCGCTATACCCAGTGGGACTTCATCGGCATGGTGGAACGCCACGGCATCGAATATGAGGAGCGCAAGCATAGCCAGCTGTTCTGCCGCCATTCGGCGCGGGATATCCTCGATATGCTGCTCGACGAATGCCACCAGGCAGGCGTCGAGATTCGCACCCACTGCGAGGTGACCGAGGTGCAGGCTCTGGATACCCACCACCCTCGCTATCGTCTGCTCGGGCGCCAGGGGCAACAGCCCCTGCGGCTGGACTGCCAGTCGCTGGTGGTGGCCACCGGCGCGCTGTCCATACCCACCCTGGGCGGCAGCGGCATCGGCTATGACATCGCCACCCAGTTCGGCCTGCCATTAGTACCCCGCCGTGCCGGCCTGGTGCCCTTCATGTTCAGCGATACCATGAAGTCGGTCTGCGAGCGGCTATCGGGCCTGGCACTCGAAGTGAGCGTTGAGTGCAATGGCCAGAGCTTTACCGAAAACATGCTGTTCACCCACCGCGGCATCAGCGGACCGGCAATGTTGCAGATTTCCAGCTACTGGCACCCGGGCGATACCCTGACCATTGACCTGTTGCCGGGCGTAGACACCTTCAACTGGCTGCGCGAAGCCCGGCAGCAACAAGGCAAGCAGCTCCTGAAGACTCTACTGGCCCAGCGGCTCGGCCGCGCGCTGGTGGCCGAACTGCTGCAGCTATGGTGGCCCGATGCACCGGCCAGGCCGCTGGCGGATTACAGCGACAAGCAACTGCAGGGCGTCGCCGCCCAGCTCCAGGGCTGGGCCCTGAAGCCCTCAGCCACCGAAGGCTATCGCACTGCGGAAGTTACCCTCGGCGGGGTAGCCACCGAGGCGATCAGCTCGAAAACCATGGAAGCCCGGGACTGCCCGGGGCTGTATTTCATCGGCGAGGTACTGGATGTCAGCGGCCATCTCGGCGGCTTCAACTTCCAATGGGCCTGGTCATCCGGCTATAGCGCCGGGCTCGCCGTCTGAACGGCCTACCGCCGCGCCACAGGGCGGCAAGTATCAGCAGCACTGCCGCCCCGTAGATCAGATTCAGGAACAACTGCGGATGGCGGCTGTAGAAACTGCCGCCGGTTTGCGCATCGAAGGGCACATCTACAATCAACTCGTCCCGATTGAACGCTGCGCTGGTAGCCAGGCGCCGCCCATTGGGCGCTGATACCACCGATGGGCCGTTATTGATCAGATGGGCCATCGGCAGGCGATTCTCCACGCCGCGCAGTATCGACATGTTGCCGTGGTGGAAGGGCTGGGTCGTCTCGCCAAACCAGTTGTCCTGAGACAGGAACAGCAGCATCTTGCCGGCCCCATCCCCCCGGATCGCCTCGGCCACAAAGTCGGGGAACGCCGCTTCGTAACAGACCTTGGGAACCACCCGCATGCCATCCAGATTGAAGGCAACATGCTCCTTGCCTGCGCCCAACGGGCGCAGGAAATCACCGAACACCAGGTCCGTGATCCCTTTGAGCACCGGCCACGACCAGGGCTCGGGGAGATATTCACCGAAGGGCATGCGCAGCATCTTGCGGTACTGGGAGGTCAGCTCGCCCTGCCGATCCAGCAGCGCCACGGTATTGAAACTGACCCGCTCGGCATCCACCCAGCGCCGCTCCACATCATGGAAGATCAGCGGCACCCCATGCTTGGCGAGCGTCGCCGCATAACTGTCGCGCACACTGTAGTTGTCAAAAAAGCCCTTGTAGCGCGCTTCAGGCCAGGCGACCCACTGGGCACCCGCGGCCACCAGCCGCTCGGTCGCCGCCAGTTCCGGCGGGCGCTCACGGCTGAAGCCCGGCGCCGGGGCGGGGATGTCCAGCGTAACGGCATCATTGGGTTGCACCAGGCCGATCCGGCGCGTATCCCACTGCGCCATGCGCCGGTCCCATTCGTAGAGGCTGGCGTAGCCATAGCCAAACCATAGCGCGACCGCCGCCCAGGCCAGTCCCTGGGCAATACCCGAATAGGACACCAGGGGCGAGCGGCGGGGCGTCAGCAGGCGAAACACCAGCACGTTGAAGAGCAGCATCAGTGCATCCAGCCCGGCGGCCCCCGTCAGTTCGATGCCCTGCAAGGCTGGCAGGAAGTCGACCTGGCCGTCGGCAAAGTGGGTCTTGAACAGCATGGGGTAGAGGGCCATGACCGCCACCATGGTCGCCGGGAAGGCGAGCAGGTCCCAACCACCCAGGCGGTTGACCAGCCAGCGATAACCCAAGCAACCCAGCCCGACGACCAGCCCCAGGTAGCCCCAGAACAGCAGGGCCAGCAACTGGCTCGACAGCGGACTGATCTGCTTGAGATTGACCATGAAGTCGGCCAGCCAGTAACTGCCACCGGCGAAGCAAATCGCCCCGGCAAACCAGCCAAGCCACAGGGCCGCGGCCGCCCCCGTGCCGCGCAGGGCAAATAGCAGCGGCACCCAGGCAAACCAGCCGACCCAGTACAGGTCGCTATTCAGCCAAGGTACGCAGAGCAAAAAGCCGCTCATTCCGGCCAGCAGCAGTCGCAGAAGAACCTGACTATACCGGGCGGGCAGCGGGGACGTGGCGTCCAGGGGAAAGGGGCTTGAACTCTGGGTCATGGCTTCGATGTTAGCAGGGGTTTACCGGACCCTAAAACGTGAGCTGTTCTAGGACAATACCCTATTTGAGTGACGTCGATCGCCTCAAGCGATGAAATATTGACACTCTTAACGTAATCACCAAGAATCCATCAAATTACTGGCGCATCACATAAAGCAGTGGCAGTATGCCATAGCAGGGGTGAGCCACAGTAGGTAGCTGTAACCCTGGGGAAGGGGTTTTGTGACTGACAGGGAAAATCAGGGAACCATTCCGACCCACCCGTTTCCAAAGGCCATTGTCGGTCTGAGGCGGGCGGACACATTGGCACCCCGATTGGAACAAGGACGTGTCCTTCATCGCACCACTGTCTGCCAAAGCCGTTTTGTCACTGAAATTCGGCACCGCCGATCATGAAACGGTAACAACGAATTATGAGTAATAAACGAGGCTGGAAGTGGGCCTATAGCAAGGCGCGGAGTTATCACGTTTCTCGTTTTCAAGCCGGCTACCGGGCAACGCGGTTCTGGTTACTAGGTGATACCGGATCCTTCGTCACCCATGGTGGATTCCGCAAGTCGCGCATCAGGAACTGATCGTACGCGGTCTGCCTTCTGTTACACTGTGGCGCCTATTTCCAACAGGCCGCCACCGTGACTACCAGTAGCGTTTTCTCTTCCCTCCCGCTGCCCCCTTCCCTGCTCTCTACCATCGAGCATCTGGGTTATCAGAGCATGACGCCGGTGCAGGCGGCGGCGCTGCCGGTGATCCTGGCCGGGCAGGACCTGATCGCCCGCTCGCGGACCGGCAGCGGCAAGACCGCAGCCTTCGGCATCGGCCTGCTGGCACCCCTCAATCCCGCCTTTTTCGGTTGTCAGGCCCTGGTACTCAGCCCGACTCGGGAGCTTGCCGGGCAGACCACCACGGCCCTGCGGGCCCTGGCTCGCGGCGTTCCGAATATCAAGATCGTCACGCTCAGCGGCGGCACGCCGTTCGGCCCCCAGGCTGCCTCGCTGGAACAGGGCGCGCACATTATCGTCGGCACCCCGGGACGCATCCGGGACCACCTGCAGCGCGGCACCCTGGCCCTGGACCGGCTCAACTGCCTGGTGCTGGACGAGGCCGACCGCATGCTCGATATGGGGTTTATCGACAGCATCAGCGAGATCATCGAGGCGACGCCGGAGCGCCGCCAGACCCTGCTGTTCTCGGCCACCTACCCGCCCGGCATCGAGCGCCTGGCCGGGCAGTTTCTGCGCGAACCGCAGCAGGTGATCATCACCGAAGCCGAGCCGGTCAACCCCATCACCCAGCGCTTCTATGAAACCACTGGCGAGGACCGGATGAATGCCGTGTTGCGGTTGCTGGCGGCGGAGCGGCCCCAACCCTGCATCGTGTTCTGCCATACCCGCCAGCAGTGCCAGCAGCTGCAGCAGTTGCTGTCCACCAACGGCGTGAGCGCCCAGGCGCTGCACGGGGAGATGGAACAGCGGGAACGGGACCAGGTGCTGGCCCTGTTCGCCAACCAGAGCTGCAGCGTGCTGGTCGCCACCGACGTAGCGGCCCGGGGCATTGACGTGGAGGGGGTCGCCGCGGTCATCAACGCCGAACTGTCTCCCGACCCTGCGGTACACACCCACCGCATCGGCCGCAGTGGACGCGCCGGCCAGCCCGGCCTGGCCCTGAGCCTGGTCGCCCCGGCGGAACAGGGGCGTGCGCGCAGCATCGAGCAGCAACTCGGCCAGCCGCTGCCCTGGCATGACCTGGACCAGTTGCCGGAGCGGCTCGACAAACCGCTGCTGCCACCCATGCGTACTCTGGCCATTGGCGGCGGGCGCAAGGACAAGGTGCGCCCCGGTGACCTGCTCGGGGCGCTGACCGGCGAAGCCGGGCTGCCGGGCGACGCCATCGGCAAGATCAGCATCAGTGATTTTCAGGCGTTGGTCGCGGTGCGCTGGGATATGGCAAATACGGCGCTGGAGCGTTTGGAGGAAGGCAAGATCAAGGGGCGGCGGTTCAAGGTGCGGTTGTTGTAGGGACGCTCGTCCGGGCAACCCCATCGCGGCGAAGCGCCGCTGCTGCAAACAACCGGGTTTGCCGTAACCGGTGCTAGGGTCCTGAAGGGCGAGGCGTTCTGCGACGCCATCGCGGCGGGGCGCCGCCCCTACCGATGCACTCAGATAGTACTACGGTTTTTGTAGGAGCGGCGCCCCGCCGCGATAACGACCTCAGCCCAGCACGCGCAACCCGCGCCTGGCCTTGGGACGGGTCAGCCGACCGAATAACCAGCTTCCCACGGCCGCCGCGATCAGCAGGGCGACCAAGCCCCAGTCCTGCTCCGGGGCGACGATGAAGCCCGGCAGATACATCGCGCTGAGCTTGAAGCCCGCCCAGACGCCACCAGCGCCCGCCAGGGCAAACAACAGCCAGCGCCAGGGCCGGAATATGCGCGACAGCCCGGCGGCCACCGGCAGCAAGCACCCAAATGCCACGGCTACCAGCAGGGCGAAGGCCTGACCGAAGCCAAGCAGCGCCGGCCACGCCTGGGTGAGCCGCTCGGTCAGGCTGACCGGCACCTGCGGGGCAGACGTGCCCGCCAGCTGGAGCTGGGCCTGTACCAGGCAACCGAGGACGACCGCCACCAGGACGGCCAGCAGATAGAAAACGATAACTCGCAGTACAGCAACCGGTGACATTGTCTATTCCTTGTCAGGGCAGGTCCGGCAGGTTGCGCAGGGACTGCTCGTACCCCTGCAGATCGAAGGGTGCGTCCTGCTCCAGCATGAGATTGATATGGTGCGCCAGCACCTGGGCCATCAGGCTCAGGATCTCCTCGCGCTCATAGCCCACCAGGGTCAGCTTGTTCAAGGTTGCCTGGGTAGCCGGCGGCTCGCCGGCGATCAGCTGATTCTCGACCGCCTCGAGCAGCTTTTCATGGGCGAAGGCGTCATCAGGCGCCTCATCGGATGAATGCATGTGTCGGACTCGCGTAAGGGGCGCCGGGACGGGTGCCCGGCGCCAGCACGGATCAGTTGACCTTGGGGTCCAGCTCGCCGCTGGCGTAGCGCTGGTACATGGTCTCGAGGTTGATCGGCTTGATGCTGGATGCATGGCCGGCGGTGCCGAAGGCTTCGTAACGGGCGATACAGACGTCGCGCATGGCCTTGACCGTTTCACTGAAGAATTTGCGCGGGTCGAACTCGCTCGGGTGCTGGGCCATGTAGCGGCGGATGGCGCCGGTGGAGGCCAGGCGCAGGTCGGTGTCGATGTTCACCTTGCGCACGCCGTACTTGATGCCTTCGACGATCTCCTCGACCGGCACACCGTAGGTTTCCTTGATGTCGCCACCGTACTCGTTGATGATCGCCAGCCACTCCTGCGGCACCGAGGAGGAGCCATGCATGACCAGGTGGGTGTTGGGGATGCGCTCATGGATCGCCTTGATGCGGTCGATCGCCAGGATGTCACCTGTCGGCGGCTTGGTGAACTTGTAAGCGCCGTGGCTGGTGCCGATGGCGATGGCCAGGGCGTCCACCTTGGTCTGCTTGACGAAGTCAGCCGCCTCTTCCGGGTCGGTCAGCATCTGGCTGTGGTCCAGGATCCCTTCGGCACCGATGCCGTCCTCTTCGCCGGCCTGTCCAGTTTCCAGGCTGCCCAGGCAACCCAGCTCGCCTTCCACGGACACGCCGCAGGCATGGGCCATCTCGACGGTGCGACGGGTCACATCGACGTTGTACTGGTAATCGGTCGGCGTCTTGCCGTCCTCACCCAGGGAACCGTCCATCATCACCGAGGAAAAGCCCAGCTGAATGGAGCGCTGGCAGACCGCCGGGCTGGTGCCGTGGTCCTGGTGCATGCACACCGGAATGTGGGGGAATTCTTCAATGGCGGCCAGGATGAGGTGGCGCAGGAAAGGCGCACCGGCATACTTGCGGGCACCGGCGGAGGCCTGCACGATCACCGGCGAGTCGGTCTTGTCGGCCGCTTCCATGATGGCGCGCATCTGTTCCAGGTTGTTGACGTTGAAGGCCGGGACGCCGTAGCCGTGCTCGGCGGCGTGGTCCAGCAGCTGGCGCATGCTGATCAAAGCCATGATCTTTCTCTCCGTAAATGAATATCCGACAAAGCTTCAAGCCATAAGCTCCAAGCCTCAAGCAGCAAGCGGCGACTACCCGGCCGCCTGCCATATAAAACGCTGATCCTGCGAACAGCTTACAGCTTGGCGCTGGCAGCTTGAAGCTCCAGCACTTCTACCGCAGGCAGGACCTTGCCTTCCACGAACTCCAGGAAGGCGCCACCACCGGTGGAAATATAGGAAATACGCTCGGCTACGCCATACTTGTCGATGGCCGCCAGGGTATCGCCGCCGCCGGCAATCGAGAAGGCATCACTGTCGGCAATGGCCTGGGCCAGGGCCTTGGTACCCTCACCGAACTGATCGAATTCGAACACCCCGACCGGGCCATTCCACAGGATGGTGCCGGCGGATTTCAGCAGTTCGGCAAACTGGGCAGCCGTCTGCGGGCCGATATCCAGGATCATGTCGTCCTCAGCTACCTCGGCCACCAGCTTGACGGTCGCTTCGGCGTCCTCGGCGAAGGCCTTGGCCACCACCACATCCACCGGCAACGGCACGCTGACCTTGGCGGCGATGGCTTTCGCCGTGTCCACCAGGTCCGCCTCGTACAGCGACTTGCCGACCGGCAGGCCGGCAGCGGCCAGGAAGGTGTTGGCGATGCCGCCGCCGACAATCAGCTGGTCGCACTTTTCCGCGAGGGCGTTGAGTACATCCAGTTTAGTCGACACCTTGGAGCCGGCGACAATGGCTGCCATCGGCTTGGCCGGCCGGTCCAGCGCCTTGCCCAGGGCCTCCAGCTCGGCCGCCAGCAGCGGGCCGGCACAGGCGACCTTGGCGAACTTGGCCACGCCATGGGTGGAGCCCTGGGCGCGGTGCGCCGTGCCGAAGGCGTCCATCACGAAGACGTCGCACAGAGCAGCATACTGCTGCGCCAGCCCGTCGGTGTTCTTCTTCTCGCCGGGGTTGAACCGTACGTTCTCCAGCAGTACCACCTGGCCCGGCTCCACCTGCACACCACCCAGATAGTCCCGCACCAGCGGTACGTCGCGGCCCAGCGCCTTGCTCAAATAATCAGCGACCGGCGCCAAGCTGTTTTCCTCACTGAAAACGCCCTCCTCGGGGCGGCCCAGGTGTGAACAGACCAACACCGCGGCGCCCTTCTCCAGCGCCAACTTGATGGTCGGCAGGGCGGCCAGAATACGCGCATCGCTCTTGACCTGGCCGTCCTTGATCGGCACGTTCAGGTCTTCACGGATCAGCACCCGCTGGCCTTGGAGATCCAGCTCATTCATGGTGAGTACGGTCATTCAGGGGTTCCTTGTCGAATTATTGATCAATCTTGCCGATTCGCTTGCCGCAACCAGAACTCCGCCACATCCAGCATGCGGTTGGCGAAGCCCCATTCGTTATCGAACCACACCAGCAGATTGACCAGCCGTGGGCCGGCCACCCGGGTCTGACTGCCGTCGACAATGGCGGAATGCGGGTCATGGTTGAAGTCACAACTGGCGTGCTGCAGCTCGGTATAGTCCAGCAGCCCACGATACTGAGACTCAGACGCGGATTTGAGCAGACGGTTCACTTCTGCCGCGCTGGTATCGCGCCGGGTCTGCAGGGTGATATCCAGCGCCGAGACGTTGACCGTCGGCACGCGGATCGCCTTGGCCTCGACGCGCCCCGCCAACTCCGGCAGCAACCGCTCTATACCGCGGGCCAGACCGGTGGACACCGGGATCACCGACTGGAATGCCGAGCGCGTCCGGCGCAGGTCGGCATGATGATAGGCGTCGATCACCGGCTGGTCATTCATCGCCGAGTGGATGGTGGTGATGGAGACGTAGTCCAGGCCGATCAGTTCATCGAGCAGGCGCAGCACCGGCACGCTCGCATTGGTGGTGCAGGAGGCGTTGGAGACCAGGCGGGCCTCGGGATCCAGCGTCTGGTGATTGACGCCGTAGACCAGCGTGGTGTCCACGGCGGCGGCATTGGCCATCGGCTGGGAGAACAGCACCCGCGGCGCACCGGCCGCAAGGAATCGCTCGGCATCCTCGCGGGAAGTGTACTGCCCTGAACACTCCAGCAGCAGGTCGATATCCAGCGCCTGCCAGTCGACATCCTCGGGACGGGGTGCGCAGAGCACCTGCACGCACTGGCCGTTGATGTGCAGGCAGTCCCCTTCCACCCGTACTTCCCCGGGGAAGCGCCCGTGGGTCGAATCGAAGCGGGTGAGATACTCGACACTGGCCTGATCGGCCAGGTCGTTGAGGGCGACAATCTGCATATCGCTGCCGCCACGTTCATGCAGTGCACGCAGCACACAGCGCCCGATACGGCCGTAACCGTTGAGGGCGATGCGCAGGGGGCGGTGACTCGAGGGCATGGTCAGCAGCTCGGTTGAAGCCGCAAGCCGAAAGTGGCAAGCGCAAGCTACATAGGTTCAGCTTGGCGCCTGCCGCTTGTCGCTTGCCGCTGGGGTCAGTCTTCCAGCAGCTCTTCAGCCACCGCCAGGATGTTGTCGACGGTAAAGCCGAACTCCTCGAACAGCTGGCCTGCCGGGGCCGACTCGCCGTAGGTGTGCATGCCGACGATGCGACCATCCAGACCCACGTACTTGTACCAGTAATCGGCATGAGCCGCTTCGATGGCGATCCGCGCGCCGACTTCCAGCGGCAGTACGGCCTGGCGGTATTCGGCGTCCTGCTGGTCGAATACGCTGGTACAGGGCATGGACACCACGCGGACCTGGCGGCCCTGCTCGGTGAGCTTTTCCCAGACCTGCATGGCCAGCCCGACTTCCGAACCGGTGGCGATCAGAATCAGTTCCGGCTCGCCCTCACAACCCTTGAGCACATAACCGCCACGGGCGATGGCCGCCTCGGTTTCGTGGTCGCGCAGATGGCACGGCAGGTTCTGGCGCGAGAAAATCAGGGCGCTGGGGCCGTCCTGGCGCTGCAATGCGTGCTTCCAGGCCACCGCCGACTCGACGGTATCGGCCGGGCGCCAGGTATCCAGGTTCGGCGTGGTGCGCAAGCTGGTCAATTGCTCGACCGGCTGGTGGGTCGGGCCGTCTTCGCCCAGGCCGATGGAGTCATGGGTGAACACGTAGATCACCCGCTGCTTCATCAGCGCCGACATGCGTACCGCGTTACGCGCGTATTCCATGAACATCAGGAAGGTCGCACCGTAGGGAATCAGGCCGCCATGCAGGGCCACGCCATTCATGATCGCGGCCATACCGAACTCGCGCACGCCGTAGTACATGTAGTTGCCCGAGGCGTCTTCTTCGACCACCGGCTTGCAGCCGTCCCACAGGGTCAGGTTGGAGCCGGCCAGGTCGGCCGAGCCGCCCAGCAGCTCCGGCAGCAGCGGGCCGAAGGCGTTCAGGCAGTTCTGGCTGGCCTTGCGGCTGGCGATGTTCTCGCCCTTCTCGGCCACCGCGCGGATATAGGCGGAGGCCTTCTCGTCGAAGTCCGCGGGCAGCTCGCCGGCCATGCGGCGGGTGAACTCGGCGGCCAGCTCGGGGAATTCGGCCTGGTAGGCGGCAAATTTCTCGTTCCACTGCTGCTCGGCCTGGCTACCGGCGTCCTTGGCGTCCCACTCCGCATAGATATCGGCGGGAATTTCGAAGGGGCCATGCTTCCAGCCCAGCGCTTCACGGGTCAGGGCAATCTCTGCTTCACCCAGGGCGGCGCCG
The DNA here is from genome assembly GCF_000939975.1 of Pseudomonas saudimassiliensis. Lineage (GTDB taxonomy): Bacteria > Pseudomonadota > Gammaproteobacteria > Pseudomonadales > Pseudomonadaceae > Halopseudomonas > Halopseudomonas saudimassiliensis. The sequence continues at coordinate 1,218,953 of NZ_LK391969.1, forward strand.
TGGGAGGACTCCTTGCCCTGCTTGTTCGGCGAGCCGAAGCCGATCACCGTCTTGCAGCAGATCAGGGTCGGCTTGTCGCTCTTGCGCGCGGTCTCGATGGCAGTCTTGATCTCGTCGGCATCGTGCCCGTTGACGTTGCGGATCACCTGCCAGCCGTAGGACTCGAAACGGCGCGGGGTGTCGTCGGTGAACCAGCCATGCACTTCGCCATCGATGGAGATGCCGTTATCGTCATAGAAGGCGGTCAGCTTGCTCAGGCCCAGGGTACCGGCCAGGGAGCAGACTTCATGGGAGATGCCTTCCATCATGCAACCGTCGCCGAGGAACACGTAGGTGTCGTGATCGACGATGTTGTGGCCGGGGCGGTTGAACTGGGCGGCCATGATCTTTTCCGCGAGGGCGAAGCCCACCGCGTTGGCAATGCCCTGGCCCAGCGGGCCGGTGGTGGTTTCCACGCCCGGGGTGTAACCCAGCTCCGGATGGCCCGGGGTCTTGCTGTGCAGCTGGCGGAAGTTCTTCAGATCATCAATCGACAGGTCATAGCCGGTCAGATGCAACAACGAATAGATCAGCATGGAGCCATGGCCGTTGGACAACACGAAGCGATCGCGGTCAGCCCACTTGGGGTTGGCCGGGTTGTGCTTCATGAAGTCGCGCCACAGCACCTCGGCGATATCCGCCATACCCATGGGCGCACCCGGATGGCCGCTGTTGGCTTTCTGCACCGCATCCATGCTGAGGGCACGAATGGCATTGGCTCGGTCACGACGACTGGGCATGGACTACTCCTGTGATTTCAAGACAGAGGGCGAACCGGGATGAAGGTCGGCAGGCCGGGAAATAAAGGCGGGCATTTTCGCCCAAACTGGGGCTACGGGCAATGAAAACCCCGACACCCTGGCCTAAACACCCTCTTTGCGAGACGAATGGGCCTGGCCGACCACCTATATCAAAATATTTTGATATAGGCATTGCGCTTGGTCGGGGGCTTCACTACACTGCCCGGCATGAATGAACCAGCACGGCTTTTGCCCCGCAGTGACTCCGCCACCGAACACCTGGCCCTGTTCTGCAAGGCGGCCGGTGATCAATTGCGCCTGGATATCCTGCGGGCATTACGCACCGATTCCTTTGGCGTACTGGAGCTGGCGCAGATTTTCGGCATGCGGCAGTCAGGCATCAGTCACCATTTGAAGGTATTGGCCACCGCCGACCTGGTGCGAACCCGCCGCGAGGGCAACTCGATCTTCTATCGGCGCAGCCTGCCCGATGCCGGCAGCCACTGGCGCCAGCTGCATGAGCAACTGTTGAACGGCCTCGATGCCCTGCCCCTGGAACCGGCGCTGAGCGAGGCGATTGCGGCGGTCCACAGCCAGCGCGGCGAGGTGTCCCGGCAGTTCTTTGCCCGCTTTGCCGACGGCACCCCAGCTCAACAGGATCTGATCGCCCATTTCGGCCTGTATCGGGAACCGCTGCTGGGGCTGATTGACAGCCTGGCCCTGCCGGCCACCGAACTGGCCATCGAAGTGGGCCCCGGTGAAGGCGGTTTTCTGCCGGATCTGGCGCGCCGCTTCGACCGGGTGCTGGCGCTGGATAACGCGCCGGCTATGCTGGAGCGGGCGCGGCAGCAGTGTGTCGATGCGGGCCTGGATAATGTCGACTGCCTGCTGGCCGATGCCTTGCAGCCCCAGGCGCTGCCGGCCGCGGATTGCCTGGTGAGCAATATGGTGCTGCACCACATGCCGGCCCCGGCCGAGGCGCTGCGCCGCTTCGCCGACCTGCTCAAGCCGGGCGGCACCCTGGTGCTGACCGAGCTGTGCAGTCACGACCAGAGCTGGGTAAGGGATACCTGCGGGGATCTCTGGCTGGGCTTTGATCAGGACGACCTGGCCCGCTGGGCTGGCAACGCCGGACTGGAGATCGGCAGCAGCCTGTACATGGGCCTGCGCAACGGTTTCCAGATCCAGCTGCAACAATTTACCAAGGGCCTCCGGTGATGCGTCACCGCGCTGCCCGTCCCCTGTCAACGAAAGGGCTGTGACCATGAGCGAATACTCGATTTTCACCTCCGAATCGGTCTCCGAAGGCCATCCGGACAAGCTGGCCGACCAGATTTCCGACGCAGTGCTGGATGCCATTCTCGCCGAGGATAAATTTGCCCGCGTGGCCTGCGAAACCATGGTGAAAACCGGGGTTGCCATCGTTGGTGGCGAGATCACCACCAGCGCCTGGGTCGACCTGGAGGACCTGGTGCGCAGCGTCATCAAGGATATCGGCTACACCTCCTCCGAGGTCGGTTACGACGCCGATACCTGCGGCGTGATCAACATCATCGGCAAGCAGTCACCCGATATCGCCCAGGGTGTCGACCGGCAGAAGCCGGAAGACCAGGGTGCCGGTGACCAGGGCCTGATGTTCGGCTACGCCAGCAACGAGACCGATGTGCTGATGCCCGCCCCCATCACCTTCGCCCACCGGCTGGTCGAGCGCCAGGCCGAGGTGCGCAAGAACGGCATGCTCAACTGGCTGCGCCCGGATGCCAAGTCCCAGGTCACCTGCCGCTATGACAATGGCAAGGTGGTGGGCATCGACGCCATCGTGCTGTCGACCCAGCACAACCCGGACATCGAGCAGGCCGACCTCCGTGAGGCGGTGATGGAGACCATCATCAAGCACGTGATTCCGGCCGAGCTGCTGCATGCCGACACCCAGTACCACATCAACCCGACCGGCAAGTTCGTTATCGGCGGGCCGGTGGGTGACTGCGGCCTGACCGGGCGCAAGATCATTGTCGACACCTACGGCGGCATGGCCCGCCATGGTGGTGGCGCCTTCTCCGGCAAGGATCCGTCCAAGGTTGACCGCAGCGCCGCCTATGCCGGGCGCTACGTAGCCAAGAACATTGTCGCCGCCGGCCTCGCCGAGCGTTGCGAGATCCAGGTGTCCTACGCCATCGGCGTGGCCCAGCCGACCTCGATGTCGGTCAACACCTTCGGTACCGGCAAGATCAGTGATGAGCAGATCGTGAAGTTGGTGCGGGAACACTTCGACCTGCGGCCCTATGCGATCACCCGCATGCTCGACCTGCTGCACCCGATGTACCGCGCCACCGCGGCCTACGGTCATTTCGGTCGCAACCCGTTCGAGATGACCGTGGGTAATGACACCTTCACCGCCTTCCCCTGGGAGAAGACGGACAAGGCCGAGGCGCTGCGCTCAGACGCCAAGGTCTGACCGCAGCAGCATCCGCCCGGGAATCAGCGGCGGAAATTGTCGTGGCAGCCCTTGCAGCTCTGCTGCACGGCGGCGAAGGCTGGGGTTACCTGTTCAGGCGTTTCCACGCCCTGCTCGGTGACCGCAGCCAGCTCGGCTACCGCCTTGCGGTAACGATCGATCGCCTGGGCAAAGCCCTCGGGGTTGGTCCAGACCTCGGGCAGCGCATCATGCTTCTGCTTGGTGTCGCCCGGCTCGGGGAAGTGCGCCCAGGGCGCTTCGACATTGGCCGCCAGGGCCTGGGCATGGACAGCAAAGGCCTCGCCATCGAAGGGCAGGCGGTCACGGAGCATGCCGCCCATCGGCTCGCTGTGTTCGAGGAACGTCTGGAACGCCGCCTGGCGCTTGCCTTCCGGCGAATCGGGATCGGTCTCGGCCGCACAGCCAACCAGGGTCAGGCCGCAGGCGGCCAGCAACAGAATTTTGGGGTTTGGAACAGCGAACATCGTTACATCCCTTGGAAATATTGAAGGCGCTATCTTAACGCGTCTTCCACCAGAAACTGATTGGAGAAAAGTATGAGCGCAGTTATCCAGAGCAATTTCGCCGACTACAAGGTGGCTGACATCAGCCTGGCCGACTACGGCCGTCGCGAAATCATCATCGCCGAATCCGAGATGCCGGCGCTGATGGCCATGCGTCGCAAGTACCAGGCCGAGCAGCCGCTCAAGGGCGCGCGCATCCTGGGTTGCATCCACATGACCATCCAGACCGCCGTGCTGATCGAGACCCTGGTGGCCCTCGGCGCTGAAGTGCGCTGGTCCTCGTGCAACATCTTCTCCACCCAGGATCATGCGGCGGCTGCCATCGCCGCGGCCGGCATTCCGGTGTTTGCCTGGAAGGGTGAGACCGAGGAAGAGTACGAGTGGTGCATCGAGCAGACCATCCTCAAGGATGGCCAGCCCTGGAATGCCAACATGGTGCTGGACGACGGCGGTGACCTGACCCTGATCCTGCACGAGAAGTACCCCCAGGTGCTGGAGAACGTCCACGGCGTTACCGAGGAAACCACCACCGGCGTGCATCGCCTGCTTGAGATGCTGAAGAAGGGCACCCTGAAAGTCCCGGCGATCAACGTCAACGACTCGGTCACCAAGAGCAAGAACGACAACAAGTACGGCTGCCGTCACAGCCTCAACGACGCCATCAAGCGTGCCACCGACCACCTGCTGTCCGGCAAGAAGGCGCTGGTCATCGGTTACGGCGATGTGGGCAAGGGCTCGGCCCAGTCCCTGCGCCAGGAAGGCATGATAGTGCGCGTGGCCGAAGCTGACCCGATCTGTGCCATGCAGGCCTGCATGGACGGTTTCGAGGTGACTTCGCCCTATATCGACGGCATCAACGACGGCACCGAGGCCTGCATCAACCGCGAGCTGCTGGGCAATATCGACCTGATCGTCACCACCACCGGCAACGTCAACGTCTGTGATGCCAACATGCTCAAGGCGCTGAAGAAGCGCGCCGTGGTGTGCAACATCGGCCACTTCGACAATGAGATCGACACCGCCTTCACCCGCAAGAACTGGTACTGGGAAGAGGTCAAGCCGCAGGTGCACAAAATCCACCGCACCGGCAAGGACAACTTCGATCCGGCTAATGATGATTACCTGATCCTGCTGGCCGAAGGCCGTCTGGTCAACCTGGGCAACGCTACCGGCCACCCCAGCCGCATCATGGACGGTTCCTTCGCCAACCAGGTGCTGGCACAGATCCACCTGTTCAAGCAGGGCTACGCCAACCTAGATGCCGCGGCCAAGGCCGACCTGTTGCGCGTGGAAGTGTTGCCCAAGGAACTGGACGAGGAAGTGGCACTGGAAATGGTCAAGGGTTTCGGCGGCGTCATCACCCGCATGACCCAGCAGCAGGCTGACTATATCGGCGTACCGGTCAATGGCCCGTTCAAGCCGGACACCTACCGCTACTGAAAAAGCAGCAGCTAGCCATCAGCGACAGGCTGCAAGCCGGCCGTGCATCCAGCACGATCAGCTTGTCGCTGGCAGCTGGTGGCTAGCCGCTTGAGAAGAGACGCGTCATGACGACCAATAAAAGCATTCCCGTCAGCTTCGAGTTCTTTCCAACCAAGACCGAAGCTGGCCATGAAAAACTGATCGCGGCGGCCCATGTCCTGGCTGACCAGCAACCGGAGTTCTTCTCGGTGACCTACGGCGCCGGGGGCTCGACCCGTGACCGCACCATCAATACCGTGCTGCAGCTGGACCAGCAGGTGAAGATCCCGACGGCGCCGCACTTGTCCTGCGTCGGCGACAGCAAGGAGGACCTGCGCGCGTTGCTGCAGCAATATCGCGCCGCGGGCATCCGCCGCATCGTCGCCCTGCGGGGCGACCTGCCCTCCGGTATGGGCCGCGCCTCCGGTGAACTGCGCTACGCCAACGAGCTGGTGGAATTCATCCGCGAGGAGACTGGCGATCACTTCATCATCGAAGTCGCGGCCTATCCCGAGGCCCACCCGCAGGCACGCAACTTCGAGGCGGACCTGGAGAATTTCGTGCGCAAGGCCAAGGCTGGGGCCAACAGCGCGATTACCCAGTACTTCTTCAATGCCGACTGCTACTTCCATTTCGTCGACCGGGTGCGCCGGGCCGGCGTCGACCTGCCGATCGTGCCGGGGATCATGCCGATCACCAACTACACCAGCCTGTCGCGCTTCTCTGACGCCTGCGGTGCGGAAATCCCACGCTGGATCCGCAAGCAGCTGGAGTCCTACGGCGATGACAGCGCCAGCATCGCGGCGTTCGGCACTGAGGTCATCAGCCAGATGTGCGAACGCCTGGTCGCCGGTGGCGCCCCGAGCCTGCACTTCTACACGTTGAACCAGGCCGAACCAAGCCTGGCGATCCTGCGCAACCTGCCCTGAGCAGCGCTATAGGGGCGGCCGGGACGCTACCCGGCCTGCCCTTATTCCCGCCCATGGGCAAGCTTTTTCTGTGGGGCTGGTTAATTTCTGTTACACTCCAGCCTCTTCATTTTCGGCCGCACGGACAGTCCTTGTTCGCAAACGGCCATCACAGGGTTATCTGAATGTCCTTTGCTTCTCTCGGCTTGTCCGACGCGCTGGTGCGCGCCGTGGCTGCCACTGGTTATACCACGCCTACTCCCGTCCAGACCCAGGCCATCCCGGCCGTCCTGGAAGGCCGCGACCTGATGGTCGCCGCCCAGACCGGCACCGGCAAGACCGCCGGCTTCTCCCTGCCAATCCTGGAGCTGCTGTTCCCCAACGGCCAGCGCCCCGCTGATTACAAACGCGTACCCCGTCAGGTGCGCGCCCTGGTGCTGACCCCGACCCGTGAACTGGCTGCCCAGGTCCACGACAATATCCGCTCCTACGCTACAGAACTGCAGCTGCACAGTGCCTGCATCTTCGGCGGTGTGGGTGCCAACCCGCAGATGAAAGCCATCGCCCCCGGCCTGGATATCCTGGTAGCCTGCCCCGGCCGCCTGCTGGACCTGGTTGGCCAGCGCGCCGTCGATCTGTCTGCCGTCCAGTTTTTCGTGCTGGACGAAGCCGACCGCATGCTCGACATGGGCTTCATCCACGACGTCAAGAAGGTCATCGCCAAGCTGCCGTCCAAGCGCCAGAACCTGCTGTTCTCCGCGACCTTCTCGGCCGAGATCACCGAGCTGACCAACCGCCTGCTGCACAACCCGGCGCGCATCCAGGTCACTCCGCTGAACACCACGGTCGAGCGTATCGAGCAGCGCGTATATCGCGTGGCTGCCGGACACAAGCGGGCGCTGGTTGCCCACCTGATCACCATGGGTGCCTGGGAACAGGTCCTGGTCTTCACCCGGACCAAGCACGGCGCCAACCGCCTGGCCGAATACCTGGACAAGAACGGCCTGCCCGCTGCAGCCATTCACGGCAACAAGAGCCAGAGTGCCCGCACCAAGGCCCTGGCCGATTTCAAGGCGAACAAGATTCGCGTACTGGTGGCCACCGATATCGCCGCCCGCGGCCTGGATATCGATCAACTGCCCCACGTGGTCAACTTCGAGCTGCCGAACGTATCGGAGGACTACGTCCACCGGATCGGTCGTACCGGCCGCGCCGGTCGTAGTGGCGAGGCGGTCTCCCTGGTCAGCCCCGATGAGGAGAAACTGCTCAAGGCCATCGAGCGCCTGACCCGGCAGAAGTTCGAGGAAGGCAGCCTGGAGGGCTTCGTGCCGCCGGCGCAGGCCGAACTCAACAGCGACCGGCCCGAGCGGCCGCGCGGCAGCGCACCGGCCAACAACGGCCGTAATCAGCGCCGCAGCACCGGTACCGGCGCTGCCCAGCCGCGCAGTTCGAGCGGTCGCAACGACAAGCCGCGCAGCAACACCAGCAACAGCGCCACGGCCAAGCCGCGCCGGCCGCAGCAGCGTCCGGGCATTGCCGAGCCCGATGATGCCGTGGCCCGCGAGCGCCGCCTGCAGGCGTTGGGTAACCGCGCCGTGCCCGAAACCGCTGTAAACGCTCCGCGCCCGCGCAGCAAGCGGGAAAAGCCGGCGCTGCTGGGTAGTTAAGCAGCGTCAGCACGACGGGAGCCCGGAACCGATTCCGGGTTCCCGGCTCCCGTCATTCCCTGCCCCGTTCTTCCCCCTGGCTTGGGTTGATCTACCCGCCGTCCCCTAGTGTTCAGCCGGTCGCCTACGCGTCACCCGGTCCACCAGATACACCAACCCCTGATAGTCGATGCCACTGTGGTTGCTCAAGCCGATCTCGCAGGTCCGGCTCGTGGATACCCCCTGTTCGCACACTCCCACCGCGCCCTTGAGGGTACGCAGCGCATGGCTGTTCAATTGCGGCAGGGTAAACCCCTTGTCGCCGGCAAAACCGCAGCAGTGAATGCCTTCGGGTACCACCACCTGGGTACTGCAGCGCCGGGCGATGGCCAACAACGCATCCGCCTCACCCAGATGCTGGGTGCTGCAGGTCACATGCACCGCCACGGGCGTGTCGAGGGGCTGGAACTCCAGCCGTTCGAGCAGATGCTCGCGGATAAAGCGCACCGGATCGTAGAGTTGCAGGCGGCCGTCCGGCTCGCCCTGCAGCAACCGCAGGGTGCAAGGGCTGGTATCGCAATAGACCGGGTGACGGCCTTGGTCGCTGGCCTGCAGCAGGGCCGCAAGCAGCTCGTTACGCTTGCTCTCCCCCTGCTGCGGGTAGCCCTTGGACGCAAAGGGTTGGCCACAGCACAGCTCATCGAGCCCATCCGGGAACAGCACCTCGAATCCGGCCTTCTCCAGCAGCCCGCGGGTCTTGTCGAACAGCGACTGCTGCTCGCCACTGCCTGCTGCCGGCCCCATGACCCGTGACACACAGGCCGGCAGATACACCACCTTGGGCCTGTCGGCGCTACCCGGTGACCCGGCCTGCACCCATTTCACCGGTTGCGGCAAGGCCGGCGTCCATTGTGGCAGGCGCCCGCCGGACAGCTGCCGGGCACTGCGGCTGAGCCGCTCCAACCGCGGCGCGCCCAGCAGGCGTCGCGCCGTGTTGGCGGTTGCCAGCATCAGCCGCGTGCCCTGGAGGGCGGCGGCAAAATGGCCGGCCAACCAGTCCGCCCGGGCGCCATGGCTCGCCTGGTCTGCACGCAGCTGGCGCACCAGGTCGCCAGTGTTGATCCCCACCGGACAACGCTGGGCACACAGGCCGGTGGCGGCGCAGCTGTCGATGCCCTGGTACTGGTAGGCCCGCTCCAGCTCACGGGTGTCGACACCCGCCCGCTTCTTCGCCTGGATATCCCGCCAGATCACGATCCGCTGCCGTGGCGTCAGGGTCAGGCCATTGGATGGGCATACCGGTTCGCAGAAACCGCATTCGATGCACTTGTCCACAATGGGGTCGGCGGCCGGCAGGGGTTTGAGGTTCTTCAGATGGATCTTGGGGTCGTCCGACAGGATCACATCCGGGTTGAGGATGCCGGCCGGATCCAGCAGCCGCTTGATCTGCCACATCAACCCATAGGCATCGGCGCCCCACTCCAGCTCGACGAAGGGCGCCATGTTGCGGCCGGTACCGTGCTCGGCCTTCAGCGCGCCACCGAACTCCACCGCCACCAGTTGCGCTACGTCGCCCATGAAGGCCTCATAGCGCGCCACCTGGGCGGGGTCGTCGAAGCCCTGGGTGAAGACAAAATGCAGATTGCCCTCCAGGGCATGGCCGAAGATGATCGCCTCGGCATAACCATGGCGATCAAACAGCGCCAGCAGGCGATTGACGCCTTCGGCCAGCACCTCGACCGGGAAGGTCACATCCTCGATGATCACCGTGGTCCCGGTGGCGCGCACCGCACCCACTGCTGGGAAGGTATCCTTGCGAATGCGCCACAACTGGTTGTAGACCACCGGATCGGTACTGAACTCGACCTGCCGCTCCCGCGGGAACGCCTCAACAGCCGCCATGACCTGAAGAATCTGCTCCTCCAGCAGCGTAGCGCTGGCCGCCCGCGACTCCACCAGCAACGCGCAGGCACTGGCCGACAGCTCGCGCACCCAGGCGGGCATGCCCTGCATATCCTGCACCGAGCGCAGGCTACGGCGATCCAGCAGCTCCACTGCCGAGACCGGCTGTTGCTTGAGCACCGGTACCGCCCGGCAGCAGGTTTCGACGTCGGGAAATACCAGCAGCGCGCTGGCCTTGTGGGGATGGTCAGGCACGGTGTCATAGGTCACCGAACTGATGAAGCCCAGGGTGCCCTCCGAGCCGACCATCAGGTGGGTGAGGATATCGAGCGGCTCGTCGAAGTCCACCAGGGCATTGAGCGACAGGCCGGTGGTGTTCTTCAGCCGGTACTTGTGGCGGATGCGCGCGGCCAGCGCTGTATCAGCGCGGGTCTGGCGGCCCAGTTCGGCCAGGCGTTTCAGCATGTCCCCATGGCTGCGTCGGAACGCCGCCACGCTGGTCGGATCCTCGGTATCCAGCACGCTGCCGTCGGCCAATACCAGGCGCATGCCCGCCAGGGTGTGATAGCTGTTCTGCGCGGTGCCACAGCACATGCCGCTGGAATTGTTGGCGACAATGCCGCCGATCTTGGCCGCGTTGATCGACGCCGGGTCGGGGCCGATCTTGCGCTGCAGCGGCGCCAGCGCCGCGTTGGCCGCTGCGCCGATTACCCCGGGTTGCAGGCGGATACGCGCCCCGCCATCCAGGATCTGCCGCCCGTTCCAGTGATCGCCCAGCACGATCAGGACCGAATCGCTGAGCGCCTGGCCCGATAGGCTGGTGCCCGCCGCGCGGAAGGTCACCGGCACCTGGAAGCGACTGGCCAGTTGCAACAGCGTTACCACCTCCCCTTCGGCCTCCACCCGTACCACCAGCTTGGGGATCAGCCGGTAGAAACTGGCATCGGTGCCGAAGGCCAGTGTCGAGAGCGGATCATCAAACAGCCGCTGGGCAGGGATCAGTGCGCGGACGGCGCTGAGGAAGTCGGCGGGCAGGCTCATGGGGTTCCCTTGTCAGCGGGCCAGATGCGGCAGTTCGCGCACCAGCAGATCCGGATTGATCTCGCTGATCGACTTGGCACCGGTCAGCACCATGGCCACCCGCATTTCCTTTTCAATCAGGTCCAGCAAATTGGTGACCCCCGCCCCGCCGTGGGTGGCCAGGGCGTAGATGAAGGCGCGGCCGATCAGCGTGCAGTCGGCGCCCAGCGCCAGCATACGCACCACGTCCAGCCCGGTACGGATACCCGAGTCGGCGAGGATCTTGATCTGGCCCTTGACCGCATCGGCAATGGCCGGCAAGGCACGGGCACTGGACAGCACGCCATCGAGTTGGCGACCGCCGTGGTTGGAGACCACGATGCCATCGGCGCCAAAGCTCACCGCATCACGGGCATCATCAGGATCCAGAATGCCCTTGATCACCATGGGGCCGTCCCAGAACTCGCGGATCCATTCCAGGTCCTTCCAGCTGATCGAGGGGTCGAAATTGGCGCCCAGCCAGCCGATGTAGTCGGCCAGCCCGGTGGGGTTGCCGCGGTAGGTGGAAATGTTGCCCAGGTCATGGGGGCGGCCCAGCAGTCCGACGTCCAGCGCCCAGCGCGGGTGGGTCATGGCCTGCAACACCCGGCGCAGCGGTCCGTTGGCGCCGCTCATGCCGGAGTGGGCGTCACGGTAGCGCGCACCCGGCACCGGCATGTCGACGGTGAACACCAGGGTGGTCACCCCGGCCGCCTTGGCCCGCTCCAGGGCATTCTTCATGAAGCCACGATCGCGCAGCACATACAGCTGGAACCACATGGGCCGGTCGATGGCGGGCGCCACCTCCTCGATCGGACATACCGACACCGTCGACAGCGTGAAGGGAATGCCCTTGGCCGCCGCGGCGCGTGCCGCCTGCACTTCACCACGGCGGGCGTACATGCCGGTCAACCCGACCGGCGCCAGCGCCACCGGCATCGCCAGGGTCTCGTCGAACAGGCGGGTTTCCAGACTCAGTTCGGACATGTTCTTCAACACCCGCTGGCGCAGCGCGATGTCGGCCAGGTCGGCCACGTTGCGCTTGAGCGTATGTTCGGCGTAGGCACCGCCGTCGAGATAATGGAACAGGAACGGCGGCAGCCTGCGCTCGGCGGCGGCGCGGTAGTCGGTAGAGGCAGAGATGATCATCGAATATATCCCGTTTGTAGTCGTAAGTGATCGGTGCCGATCATCAACCCAGGTTTACCGGGTCGGTGAGGCCCAACACATAACAGCCGATCAGCGTCAGCAGACCGGCCAGGGTCACGTAATAGAATGTCGGCCCGGCGGTCTTGCGCAAGGTCAGCCCCTCGCGCCCCAACATACCCACTGTAGCCGACGCGGCCACCACGTTATGGATGGCGATCATGTTGCCGGCGGCCGCCCCCACTGCCTGGGCGGCAATCACCAGCACGGTGGACAGCCCCAGGCTGTTGGCCACACCGAACTGGAATTGGCTGAACATCATGTTGGAGACGGTGTTGGAGCCGGCCAGGAACGCCCCCAGCGCACCGATGGCCGGGGCGAACAGCGGATAGATGCCGCCCACGCTATCGGCGACGAAATGCGCCAGCGCCACCGGCATGCTGGGCAGCCCGCCATCGTTGATACCGGAGTTGATCAGGATCCGCACCATGGGCACGGTGAACAGCAGCACGAAACCGGCGCTGAGCAGTACCCCGCCGGACTCGCGTGCCGCCCGAGCCAGTTCGCTTGGCCGCATGCGATGGATGAAGAAGGTCGCCAGCACCACCGCGACCAGTACCCCGCCGGGCAGGTACAGCGGATCCAGGCCCGCGTTGATCCCGGTCTCGCCGAGGATACCGGTGAAGGTAAGGGCGACGCCCTTGAGCGCGGCGGTCACCTCAGGGAAGACCCGGGTAATCACCAGCAGCAGGCCCACCAGCACATAGGGGATCCAGGCGCGCAGGCTGCTCATCGGGCGACTGCCCAGATCCTCGGCCCGCATTTCTATGGTGCCCACCCAGCTCAGCGGCCAATCCTTGCGGTCCGCGAACTGCCAGATATTCTTCGGTACCAGAAAGCCGGCCCGCGCTGAGAGCGTCACCACGGCCAAGCCCACCAAGCCACCCAGTAGCGAGGGGAATTCCGGCCCGAGCAGGATGCCGGTCAAGACGTAGGGCAGGACGAAGGCCACCCCGGCGAACAGGGCGAAGGGCACCGCTTCCCAACCGGCCTTCCAGCTCTTGTCCTTGCCAAAATAGCGGGTCAGCATCAACACCATGAGCGACGGCATGATCACGCCGACCATGGCGTGCAGGATGGCCACCTTGACCGTCACCCAGTGCACGTAATCGGTCCAGGTATACCCATCGAGCGCCAATATCTCGCCGAGGGCGACGTTATCCACCCCGGCGGTTACCCCGACGATGATCGGCGTACCGACCGCCCCGAAGGATACCGGCGTGCTCTGCAGCAGCATGCCCATCAACACCGCGGCCATCGCCGGAAAGCCGACGGCTACCAACAGGGGCGCGACGATCGCCGCCGGGGTGCCGAACCCCGAAGCACCCTCGATGAAGCAGCCGAACAGCCAGCAGATGATCACCACCTGGATACGCGGGTCGGGACTGATGGCAACGAAGCCGGTGCGAATGGCGGCGATACCGCCGGAATACTTGAGGGTGTTGAGCAGCAGGATGGCGCCGAAAATGATCCACAGCAGACTGAGAGTGATGACCAGCCCCTGCAAGGTCGACGACAGCACCCGGTTGAGGCTCATGTCCCAGGCAAACAAGGCAATCAGGGCGGTGACGCCATACACCACCGGCATCGCCGTTCTAGCTGACCAGCGCAGGCCGATCAGCAGAATGCCGGCGAGGAGAATGGGGGCGAACGCCAGCATGGCGAGAAGACCAGAGGACATACGAGATGCTCCATAGTTTTTATTTGATCTCAGGCAAATTGGTAAGACCAATTATCCAGGGATGCTGGTCAGCGTAAAAAAGCCAAGAGAGCATGTCAATCGGAATCTCCTAGACGATGGTCGCATAACCCGAGAAAAACTTTCCGAAGGGGTATTTAGCCGGCATACTTCTGGAATCATTGGTCAGACCAATAAGGAGGACAGGGTGGAAATTGGTCAGATTCAGCAACGGCGGTTGTCGGACAACATTGTTGAACAGCTGGAGACGATGATGCTCGACGGCATCCTCAAGCCGGGTGAACGCCTTCCTGCTGAACGCCAACTGGCCGAACAATTCGGCGTATCACGTCCGTCGTTGCGTGAAGCAATCCAGAAATTGGCGGCCCGGGGCCTGCTGGTCAGCCGTCAGGGTGGCGGCAACTACGTGACGTCCACCCTGGGCTCGAGCTTCAGCGACCCGTTACTTGGCCTGCTCGAGGGCCATCCCGAGGCCCACCGCGATCTCCTCGAGTTCCGCCACACCCTGGAAGCCGACTGCGCCTATTACGCCGCTCTGCGGGCCACCGAGGTTGATCATCAGAACCTGCGGAAAGCCTACGACACCCTGCAGGCGTGCTATGCCCGCGAAGGCGGCAGCAGCCGCACCGAAGAAGGTGCGGCCGATGCGCGATTCCACCTTGCAATTGCCGAAGCCAGTCACAATATCATTTTGCTCCATACCATCCGCGGCCTGTTCGATCTGCTCAAGCGCAACGTACTGACCAACATCGGCGGCATGTATGCGCTGCGAATGAGCACCCGGGACATGCTGATGCGTCAGCACCGGGACTTGCTCGACGCCATTATCGAAGGTCGTGCGGATGACGCCCGACGCCACGCCAGCGAACATATCGACTATGTCCGCGAGGTGCTGGCCGAACGGCAGATGGAGGAGCACCGACGCAGCCGGGCAAAACGCCGAGAAAAACATTGAACTTGAAAATGGGCGTTTTTTACCGGAGCGACTATAGTAATTAATCCCAATGAAGGGTTATTCATTTTCAGGAGACTTCGATGAAAAAGGGCGCCCCATCCGCGCTAGTGCTTTTATTACCACTCGCTGTCTCTACCCACGCCTATGAATTGAGCCCCACACCGGAAGCGGGCCTCTGGCGTAGCGAAAAACGTATCGTGATCGAGAGCGAGGGTCGTATCCAGACCTTGGATCAGGCCCAGCAGCAGCTACCGGATGGAACTGCCAGCGACCGCCGCGCGTTACTCGACGACGCGGCCATTGGCCACGGCAAGCCCACCGTGGAGATGGAATGCATCACCCTGCCCCAGGCCGCCGAGCTCGTCCGCCTGGAGAACATGCAACGGGAAATCCAGCGTGATGTACCTGAATGCGAGTTGACGGTGCATCCCGTGGATCGCTCTACCCTCAATGTGCATGGAAACTGCCAGGGTAAGGATGGCTTCCATGGCGACATGCAGGGGCACGTAGAGATCGTCAGCAGCTACGAGATCCGCTCCTCCTTCCTCGGCCGGTCTCGACTGCAGACCGAATCGGACATCGCCGACGCCGATACACCCACCAGCCTGCAGCTGCAGGAAATTTCCCGCTGGACCCAGGCCGATTGCGGGGAGATGGCACCGGAGAAACGCATGTCCTTCTGATGCCGGCGGGCATGACTGCCGGGCTGTACTAGACTGATACCCATACGCTGAGGAGGATGCCCATGCTCAACCATTGTGTTCTCGCCTTCGATTATTCGGACAGCTGGCAGAAGACCTGCGAGCGGCTGCCATCCATCGTGCAACTGGTCAAGGTGCAACGGCTGACGCTGGTACATGTGGTCGACACCACCCGGCGCATGAACGTGGAGGACAGCACCGCTGCCGCCGCCAGCCACCTGCAGGACCTGGCCATCAAGCTCTCCGGCGAAATGGGCATCACGGTGAATTACGAGGTGCGCAGCGGGTTCGCCGCCACTGAACTGCACGAGGCCGCCCGTCGGCTGCGGGCTGACGGCATCATTGTATTGAACCAGAGCCACTCCGTCGGCCGGGCGCTGTTTCACGGCAACGTTGCCCTCAACCTGGCCCGCATCACCCACCTCCCCTTGCTGATCCTCCCCGCCAGCGGCCCGGTTCCCGAACCCAGCGCCCCGGTACTGTTGGCCACCGATGGCTCGCGTCCGGCCCAGGTCGCCCAGCGGGTCTTCGAACGCTTTCTCACCCCGGGTCGTCATGGCCTGGTGGTGTGGGTGGAAACCGACGACGCCGACGATAATGCGGCGGTGGTTCGTGGTCAGCTGGACGAGCTCAGCCAGCGTCACGAGCAGGTTATCGCCCGCCACCTGAAGGGGTCAGCGGTACGGGAGATCGTCAAGGTCGCTGACGCCGAACAGGTATCCCTGGTGATCCTGGGTAAGCGCGGCACCACGCCCATCCAGGAACTGATGGTGGGCAGCACCGCCGAAGGGGTAGCCCGGGAAAGCGAGCGCCCCGTCCTGCTGGTCCCGATCAATACCGAGCTCTGAAACGCCAACGGCCCCCATGACGGGGGCCGTTGCGGTATTGCCAGCCAGCCTCAGAAGAAGGCTTGCAGTCCGGTCTGGGCCCGACCCAGGATCAGGGCATGCACATCGTGGGTGCCCTCGTAGGTGTTGACCACCTCCAGGTTGACCACGTGGCGGATCACACCATATTCATCGGAAATCCCGTTACCGCCCAGCATGTCCCGTGCTACCCGGGCGATATCCAGGGATTTGCCGCAGGAGTTGCGCTTCATGATGGAGGTAATTTCCACCGCCGCGGTGCCCTCATCCTTCATCCGCCCCAGGCGCAGGCAACCCTGCAAGGCCATGGTGATCTCGGTCTGCATGTCGGCCAGCTTCTTCTGCACCAGCTGGGTCTGGGCCAGCGGCCGACCGAACTGCAGGCGATCCATGGTGTACTGGCGAGCGGTGTGCCAGCAGAATTCCGCCGCCCCCAGAGCGCCCCAGGCAATCCCGTAGCGGGCCGAATTCAGGCAGGTGAATGGGCCCCGCAGGCCTGTAACGCCGGGCATCAGGTTTTCTTCCGGAACGAACACATCGTCCATCACGATCTCACCGGTAATGGAGGTGCGCAGCCCGACCTTGCCCTTGATGGCCGGCGCGCTGAGACCTTCCCAGCCCTTCTCCAGAATGAAACCGCGGATCAGGTCATCTTCGGTCTTGGCCCAGACCACGAACACATCGGCGATGGGGCTGTTGGTGATCCACATCTTCGCGCCCTTCAGCCGATAACCGCCGTCGACCTTGCGCGCGCGAGTGACCATGGAGCCCGGGTCGGAGCCGTGGTTCGGCTCGGTCAGGCCGAAGCAACCGATGAACTCGCCGCTGGCCAGTTTCGGCAGGTACTTCTGCTTCTGCTCTTCGCTGCCGAACTCGTTGATCGGCACCATCACCAGGGAGGACTGCACGCTCATCATCGAGCGGTAGCCGGAGTCGACGCGCTCCACTTCCCGGGCGATCAGGCCGTAGCAGACATAGTTCAGGCCGCTGCCACCGTACTCGGTGGGGATGGTGGCGCCCAGCAAACCGAGCTCACCCATCTCACGGAAGATCGACGCGTCGGTCTCCTCGTTACGGAAGGAATTGAGCACCCGCGGCATCAACTTGTCCTGGCAGTACTGGGCCGCGGAGTCGCGGACCATGCGCTCTTCTTCGGTGAGCTGCTGGTCGAGCAGCAGCGGGTCTGCCCAGTTGAAACTTGCTTTGCTGTCAGCCATGAAAACTCCGTATGTCGTTCTTGATATGGATGCGGGTCGGCGCTCCGCGAGGATGGATCAAGACTAGCCACTCGCCGGCCGACAGGCAAACGCGTATTTATCAGCAAGCTGTGCTAGATTGGAACTCCGAAACCAGAGCAATCCCTTCAAGTCGACGGCAGTCATTCCAAGACCAGACATGCATGGCCTGGCATGGCCAACGTGTTTGACGCTTGCAGCCGACCGCTGCTCCGCAGGAGTCCCCATGCGCCGCAAGATCCCCCCAACCCAGGCCCTGATCTGTTTTGAATCCGCCGCCCGCCACGAGAGTTTCACCAAGGCCGCGGAGGAACTGGCCCTGACCCAGAGCGCCGTGTGCCGACAGATAGCCAACCTGGAAAGCTTCCTCGATGTTCAGCTGTTTCGCCGAACGCGGCGAGGCGTAAGACTGACCGAGGCCGGCCAGACCTATAGCCGGCGCATCGCCCATCGACTCGATGCGGTGGAGCGCGACACCCTGTCGGTGATGGGCAACCAGGGCACCGCCACCCTGGAACTGGCACTGGTTCCCACCTTCGGCACCCAGTGGTTGCTCCCCCGGCTGGGCAACTACCTTGTGCAACATCCGCACGTAACGGTAAACATGACCAACCGCACCCGCCCCTTCCTGTTTGCCGATACCGAATTCGATGCGGCAATCTACTTCGGTAATGGCGAGTGGTCGGGTACCGAGGTGCATTATCTGATGCCGGAGTCGCCGGTGCCGGTCTGCAGCCCCCGGCTGCTGGCGGGCCAGGCGCAGCTATCTGCCGAGCAGATCAGCCAGCTGCCGCTACTCCAGCAATCCACCCGACCCTATGCCTGGCGACAATGGTTCGCCGCCGCCGGCCTGCGGGTCGAGCACGACCTCAATGGCACCCGGCTGGAGCTGTTTTCCATGCTGGCCCAGGCGGCCATGCACGGCATGGGCGTGGCGCTGATACCGCCGTTCCTGATCCAGCGCGAGCTGGAGAGCGGGCAGTTGGTCATCGCCAACCCCCACAGTTTCGCCAGCAGCGATGGCTATTATCTGGTGATTCCCGAACGCAAGGCCGAATCGGCGACCCTGCAGGGATTTCGGGACTGGGTGATCAGCGAAGCACAGGCGTACACCCGCCAGGCTGCAGCCGGTTGAGCGCGACGGCTGGCCGGATTACCGATAGTAGGTGCAGATGCGCTGGCCGTTGACCTCGTGCACCTGGATGTCCATTTCGTAGAGGTCGCGCAACACCTCATCGCGGATGATCGCCTGCGGCGTCCCCTGGTAGGCCGGCCGGCCCTGGCGCATTGCGATGATGTGGTCGGAATAGCAGGAAGCAAAGTTGATGTCGTGCAACACCACCACCACGGTCTTGCCCTTTTCGTCAGCAGCGCGGCGCAGCAGCTGCATCATGTCCACCGCAAAGCGCATGTCGATGTTGTTCAGCGGCTCGTCCAGCAACACATATTCGGTATCCTGGCACATGACCATGGCGACATAGGCCCGCTGCCGCTGGCCGCCGGACAGTTCGTCGATCGGCCGGTCGCGGTAGTCGTTCAGTCGCAGGTAGTCCATGGCTTCGTCCACGTGACGCAGGTCCTCCGCGGTCAGCCGACCACCGGAGTGCGGGAAGCGGCCAAAGGCGACCAGGTCCCGTACCGTCAGGCGCAGGGAGGTCTGGTTGTCCTGCCGAAGGATCGACAGGCGCCGCGCCAGCACATTACCCGGCGTGCGCGTCACGTCCAGACCGTCCACCAGCACGCTGCCTGCACTCATCGGCGTCAGGCGGCTGATCATCGACAGTAGGGTCGACTTGCCCGCGCCGTTGGGGCCGATGATCGAGGTAAAACCGCCGCGAGGGATACTCAGGCTGACATCATCGACGACCAGCACATCACCATAGCGTTTGGACACGCCCCGGGTTTCGATCATTGTCTGGCTCCGCGCATCAGCAACACTATGAACAGGAGACCGCCGGCCACTTCGATGACCAGTGCCAGCGGCAGGGTGGAGGACAGCAGGTGTTCCAGCAGCAACTGGCCGCCGACCAGGCAGATGATGCCGGCGAGCACACTGGCCGGCAGGGTCCAGCAGTGCCGCTGGGAGCCGGTGAACCAATAGGCCAGGTTGGCAATCAGCAGCCCGAAGAACAGCGTGGGGCCGACCAGCACGGTCGCCACCGACACCAGGATGGCGGTCACCGCCATCACGCCCTGCACCACCCGGCCATGGGCCACGCCCAGGTTGATGGCGATGTCCCGGCCGAGACTCAGCACATCCAGACAACGCCACCAACGCCACAGCAGCAGCCCGCCCACCGCCAGCGCGGCCGCCGCGGCGCCGAGCAGGTCGGTATTGACGCGGGCGAAGCTGGCCTGGGCAACCCCGGTGCTGATGCCGAACTCGCTCGGGTCCAGCACCCTTGCGCCCAGTTCGGACAATTCGCGAAACAGCATGCCGGCCAGCATGCCGAGCAGGATCATCAGGTGCAGGCTGCGCACCGAACCGGAAAACAGCAGGCGAAACAGCAGCAACGCCAGGGCGACCATCAGCATCACCTGCAGCGCAAAGCGCAGCGACGGCGCCCATTCTGCCAGCGCGCTGCCCCCCACCGCCAACATCGCCAGGGTGTTGACCAGCACGTAGAGCACATCAAATCCCATCAGCGAGGGGGTCAGCAGCCGGCTTTGGGTAATGGTCTGGAACAGGATGGTGGAGACGCCGAGGGCCACGGCGGTGAGCACCAGTGCCAGCAGCCGGCTGCCCCGGTATTCGATAATGAACTGCCAGTCCGTCTGGACATTCACCGTCATGAAACCAATGCAACACAGCACCGCCACCAGCCCCAGCAGGGCTACCCGGCTGGCTGGCCGCCGCCAGAAGGTCAGGACCATTTCGCCCTCCCCTGCAGCAGCACCGCCAGGAAGACCGCACAGCCAGCGATCGACAGCAAATTCGACGACGGCACTTCATAGGGGTGAATCAGCAACCGGCCGATCAGGTCCGCCGCCAACATGAGCGCGGCGCCGAGCAGCGCCATCAGCGGTACCGCCCGCCGCAGGTTATCGCCGGTCACCAGCCGCACCAGATTCGGCGCCACCAGCCCGATAAAGGGAATCACCCCGGCGGTGACCACGACGCTGCCGACAATCATCGCCACCAGCACCACCCCTGCCCCCATCAGCAGGCTGTAGTTCACGCCGATATTGGTGGCAAAATCGCGGCCCATGCCAATCACGGTGAACCGGTCCGCCAGCAGGATCGCCGCGACCGTCAGACCGGCAGCGACCCACAGCAGCTCGTAGCGCCCCCGCAAAATGGCGGAGAAATCGCCGCTATTCCACGCCCGCAGCGATTGGGCAAGATCGAAATGGTGGGCGATAAGACCACTGGCAGCGTGTATCACCCCGGCCATCACCAGGCCCACCAAGGGCACGATCAGCGCCGAGCGCAACGGCATGCGCTGCAACACACCGAGAAACAGCAGGATCCCCCCCGCCGCAAACCCGCTCACGATCAGGAACCGCCCCCACAGCGGCAACCCCTGGGGCAGCGCAATGGCCAGCACCAGCATGCCCAGCGCCGCCGCGGCCATCGGGCCGGTGGTAGATGTATCCACCAGCCGGTTGCGCGCCATCATCTGCAGGATGGCACCTGCCACCGCCAGCGCTGCGCCGGCGAGAATCAGCGCGATGGTGCGGGGCAACCGACTGGCGAAGAGAATCCGCGACACCCGGTCATCCGGGTCGGCGGTGAGCACATTGAGCAGATTCAGCCGACTGGCGCCGACATTCAGGCTGCACAGCCCGAGCACCACCACCAGCACCAGCAGAAGAAACAACCAGAGGGCGCCCGGAACGGGCGCCCTTGTTGCGGAAGATCGGGAATGGGACATGCATCCTGCCTGACAGCGAAGGGCGACGACTCAGCGAGCGGCGGAAAAGACCTTGATCAGTTCATCGACACTGTTCTGCATCACACCGATACCGCTGTTATCCAGCAGATACCAGCTGGCCGGGTCCAGATAGACGATCTGCCCCTTGCTGCCAGCGCTGGTGGCAGCGACCAGTTCGTTATCCATCAACTCGGCAGCCGCAGTCCCTTCACGGCCGATAGCCGCATCCCGGTCCATGACGAACAGCCAGTCCGGGTCCGCCTCCAGGAGGAATTCGAAGGACACCGACTGGCCATGGCGGCCGGTCTTCAACTCATCCACCGCCTGCTCGACGCCGAACACATCATGGATCAGACCAAAACGCGTGCCCTTGCCGAAGGCCGCCATCTTGCCGCCGGTGGTCAGCACCAGCAGGCCATCGCCCTGGCCGGCAGTCAGTTCGCGCAGCTCGCTGACCGAAGCCTTGAGTCGGGCCACCAGCTCAGCGGCCTTGTCCTGCTTGCCAAAGATCTCGCCCAGCAGCAGGGTGTTGCGCTCAACGCTACCGAGCAGATCATTCGGATCGGGCGTCAGGTCGATCGTGGTACCGAACTTGCTGACCTCCTCATACTTGCCCTGGGCGCGCCGGCCCAGCACGATCAGGTCGGGCTCGGCACTCTTGAGTGCTTCGAAGTCAGGCTCGAACAGGGTGCCGGCGCGAACGAAGTCGCCTTCGCGGTACTGCTTGAGCATTTCCGGCGGGTTCGAAGAAGGTATCCCGGCAACCGTCACGCCCAACTGCGCCAGGGTATCGAGTGTCGACCAATCGAGCACCACGACCTTGTGCGGCTGCACTGGCACCTGGGTCTGGCCACTGGAGTGGGCCACCGTGACCGTCTCGGAATGGGCCACAGCCGCACCGGCCCCCAGGGCCAGGGCCAGACAGACGCTGGATACAGCAGCAAAACGGGATAGACCTGACAGCATGACGACTCCTTTTCGGGATGCCCGCGGCAACAGCAAAGCGCTGTCAGCCCACCGGGAAACAGAGAGTAGCTAAGAATAATTATTGTTTGCATGCTAACGGAAGCGTTTTCATGGTGCAATCAGGCAGGCACAAAAAAGCGAGCCCGGGGGCTCGCTTTTGGCTATTGCCAGTGCTTACTGGCGAATACCCTCGATGGTGAGGTCCAGCTCGACTACCGCGCTGGCCGGCCCCAGGTCCATGGAAATATCGTAGTCCGCCAGCTTGATGCTGGTCGTACCTTCGAAACCGGCACGGTAGCCGCCCCAGGGATCTTCCCCTTCACCGATAAAGCGGGCATCGATCACCACCGGCTTGGTCACTCCGTTCAGGGTGAAATCGCCGGTCACCTTGGCGGTGTTCTTCCCGGTCACTTCCACACCGGTGGACACGAAGGTGGCCTGCGGATGCTTATCCACATTGAGGAAGTCATCACTGCGCAGGTGCTTGTCACGCTCGGCATGGTTGGAGTCCACGCTGGCGGTATTGATAGTGACATTCACCTTGCTGTTTTCCGGCTTCGCCGCGTCCCAGCTGAAGGTGCCGTCAAAATCATTGAAACGACCATGCAGCATGCTGAAACCCATGTGCCCGGTCTTGAAATTGATGAAAGCGTGCTGGCCTTCCTTGTCGATCGCATACTCGGCCGCATACAGCGAACCGGACAGTGCCATCAGGCCACCCAACGCAATACCGGAAAGAATCTTCTTCATAGCTGCTTCTCCTTGGAATCCATCAATTGCCGCGGGCGCATGCCCAGCATGCGGCGCAACGTATCATCACGATCTAGAAAATGGTGTTTCAGAGCCCCCAGCGCATGCAGCGCGGCCAGCCCCAAGACGGTTATCGCCACCCAGTAATGCACCGCACCTGCCCGATCCGCCTGACTGGGCAAGCCGGTAATCGACGCGGGTATCTCGAACCAGCCGAAGACACTGATGCCCTGCCCCTTGGCTGTGGAAATCAGGTAACCGCTGACTACGATCACGAACAGCAACAGGTATAACAGCCCATGTACCACCGCAGCCATACCCACCTCCCAACGCTGGTGATTGGGCAGATGGGCCGGACGCGGATTGCCCCAACGCCACAACAAGCGCAACACCAGCACGGCGGCAAAGGTGATGCCGATACTCTTATGCCAGAAAGGCGCGCTTCGATAGTAGGGGCTGTAGTAACTCAGGTCGGTCATCCACAACCCCAGAATGGCCAGCCCGATCACGGTCGCCGCGACCAGCCAATGCAACAGGATGGCCACCAGCCCGTAGCGCTGCGCGGTATTTTTAAGCTGCATGAGGTACGTCCTGTAAATGCGTGATGGGAAGATCATACATCGATACAGGAAAACAAAAAGGGGAATTACCGGATGGAAAAGATCTGATTTATCGATCAATCAAAAACGCTGTGGCGCGCTATCTCGCCACGGGGGTGTCTGGCCCTGACCGGACCGTGTGATGGCCAGGGAAGGCCATCACACGAGCGCCCATGGATGGCCCGAGCGGGTCCGGGCAGAGCCAGGCACCCCCGTGGCGCTGCACGTCCCAACAAGCACTCATGCCATCAATCCAACCCGATCAGAAAAACAACCGCCGCAACTCCGCACCAGGATCTTCAGCCCGCATGAACGCCTCACCCACCAGAAAACTGTAAACCCCGTTCTCCAGCATCAGCTCCACATCGGCACGGGCAAGAATCCCGCTCTCGGTCACCGCCAGACGATCCGCCGGTACCCGGGGCAGCAAGTCCAGCGTCGTATCAAGCGACACCTCGAAGGTATGCAGATTACGGTTGTTGATGCCCACCAACGGCGTATCCAGCTCCAGCGCCCGGTCCAGCTCGGCACCGTCATGCACCTCTACCAGCACATCCATCCCAAGCTCGACCGCAGCGGCGTTCAGCTCCGCCATCTGGCCGTCTTCCAGCGACGCCACGATCAACAGGATGCAGTCAGCCCCCATCGCGCGGGCCTCGACCACCTGATAGGGATCGACCAGGAAATCCTTGCGAATGACCGGCAGATCGCAGGCCGCGCGGGCCTGCAGAAGATAGTCCGGGCTACCCTGGAAGAAATCCACGTCCGTCAATACCGATAGGCAAGCCGCACCGCCCTGCTGGTAGCTGGCCGCGATCTCCGCCGGATTGAAGTTCTCGCGGATCACGCCCTTGCTTGGCGAGGCCTTCTTCACCTCAGCGATCACCGCCGGCTGCTGCAGCGCGGCCCGCTTGCGCAGCGCACCAGCAAAACCGCGCGGGGCATCGGCAGCGGCGGCCAGCCGCTGCAATTCATCCAACGAGACGCGGGCACGATTCTCCCGCACCTCCTCATATTTGCGCGCAACAATAGTGTCCAGAATGGTCGGCAGGCTCATTTCTGCAGCGCCTCCTCGCGAAAGATCTCAGTGAAGGACGCCAGCTCAGCCAGCTTCTCCCGGGCCATGCCCGAGTAGAGCGCATCGGAGGCCAGCTCCACGCCCTCGCGCAGGGTGTCGGCGATGTTCGCGGCATAGAGAGCCGCGCCGGCGTTGAGGATAATCATGTCTGCCGCCTTCTCGCCTATCTCTGTTTCACGCTTGCCCAGCGCGTCGCGGATCAGCTTCAGCGAGGCCTCCGGGCCTTCCACGGTCAGACCGATCAGGCTACGGCTCTTGATGCCCAGATCCTCCGGGCTGACCTCGTACTCGATGACCTTGCCGTCCTTCAGCTCGGCAATATGCGTGGGCGAGGCCAGGCTGATTTCATCCAGACCATCACGCGAGTGCACGATCAGTACATGTTCACTGCCCAGGCGGCCCATGACCTCGGCCATCGGCCGGCATAACGCCTTGTTGAACACACCAATCACCTGGTGCTTGACCCCGGCCGGGTTGGTCATCGGCCCGAGCATATTGAACAGCGTGCGCATGCCCAGCTCACGGCGCGGGCCCACCGCATGCTTCATCGCCCCGTGGTGGGCCGGCGCGAACATGAAGCCCACCCCAACATGCTCCACGCAGCGCGCCACCTGCTCAGGCGTCAGGTCCAGGTTGATACCGGCCGCCTCCAGCAGGTCAGCACTGCCGCTCTTGCCGGACACCGCACGGTTGCCGTGCTTGGCCACCTTACCGCCCGCTGCCGCGACCACGAAAGCGGCTGCCGAGGATACGTTGAAGATATTCGCCCCGTCGCCGCCGGTACCGCAGGTGTCGACCAGGTTATCACCCGGAATGGCTACGCTGGACGCCAGCTCCCGCATGGCCAGGGCCGCGCCGGTGATCTCGTCCAGGCTCTCGCTCTTCATGCGCAGCGCGACCAGCATGCCGCCTATCTGCGCATCGGTGCACTGGCCGGTCATGATCTGACGCATCACGTCCTGCATTTCCTCGGTGGACAGGTCGATATGGTCGACGACCCTTGCCAGTGCTGTGGTGATATCCATCATTGTTCTCCTGATTGTCGGGTCGGTTGAACCCTAGCTACGCATTCCGCCCTGCTGTTTGAGAAAATTGGCCAGCAGTTCGTGGCCCTGTTCGCTGAGAATGGACTCGGGGTGGAATTGCACGCCCTCGATCATGTACTGGCGATGCCGCAGCCCCATGATCTCATCCACGCTGCCGTCCGCATGCTGCGTCCAGGCGGTCAGCTCCAGGCAGTCAGGCAGGGTAGCATGGGGCACCACCAGGGAATGGTAACGGGTCACCGTGAGCGGGTTGGCCAACCCGGTGAATACACCCGTGCCCAGGTGGTGAATCGGACTGGTCTTGCCATGCATGGCTTCCCGGGCACGTACCACCTCGCCACCAAAGGCCTGGCTGATGCTCTGGTGGCCCAGGCAGACCCCCAGGATCGGCAGCTTGCCGGCAAACTCCTGGAGCACCGCCACCGACACCCCCGCTTCAGTGGGCGTGCACGGGCCGGGTGAAATGACGATGCGCTCCGGCTGCAGCGCCTCGATCTCGGCAACCGTCAGCTCGTCGTTACGCACCACCTTGACCTCGGCGCCCAGCTCACCGAAATACTGCACCAGATTCCAGGTGAAGGAATCATAGTTATCGATCATCAAAAGCATGCTACGACCCTCACTTGGCAGACTGTTCGGCCAGCGTCACCGCACGGAACATCGCCCGGCGCTTGCTGATGGTTTCTTCCCACTCGGTTTCGGGCACCGAGTCGGCGACGATGCCAGCACCGGCCTGCACATGCAGCTCGCCGTGCTTAATCACCGCGGTGCGGATGGCAATGGCGGTATCCATATTACCGTTCCATGCCCAATAACCCACTGCCCCGCCGTAGACGCCGCGTTTGACCGGCTCCAGCTCGTCGATGATCTCCATCGCGCGGATCTTCGGCGCGCCAGACAGGGTACCCGCTGGCAGGATAGCGCGCAGCGCATCCATCGCGGTCAGCCCGGCGCGGAGCCGGCCCTGGACATTGGAGACGATGTGCATGACGTTGGAATAGCGCTCGATAACCATTTTCTCGGTCACCTGCACCTGGCCAATCTCCGCCACCCGCCCCACGTCGTTGCGCCCCAGGTCGATCAGCATCAGGTGCTCGGCGAGCTCCTTGGCGTCGGATAACAGGTCCTGCTCCAGTGCCAGGTCCGCTTCTTCGGTGGCGCCCCGCGGGCGGGTGCCGGCGATGGGCCGGACGGTCACATCACCGTCTTCCACCCGCACCAGCACCTCGGGGGAGCTGCCGACCACGTGGAAATCATCCAGGTTGAAGAAATACAGATAGGGCGTGGGGTTCTGGCTGCGCAGGGCGCGATACAGATCGATCGGCGCGGCCTTGAAGTCGATGCTCATGCGCTGGGACGGCACCACCTGCATGCAGTCGCCAGCAAGGATGTAGTCCTTGATGCGGCTCACCGCGCCCTGGTAGTCCTCGCGGGTGAAACTGGCGCGGTACTCCAGGTCACGCTCGACCACCGCCGCCAGATCGAGCCCGCGGCGCGGCGTGAAGGGGGCAGACAGCTGCGCCAGCAGTTCGTCCAGTCGCCGGTTGGCCTCCGCCCAAGCCTCGTTGGTGCCGCTATCTGCCAGCACGATGACATGCAGCTTGCCGGCCAGGTTGTCGAATACGACCACCTCATCGGACACCATCAGCAGGATGTCGGGGTTATTCAGCGGATCCGGGTTCGGCGAATCGCCGAGGCGGCGTTCGACATAGCGCACGCAGTCGTAACCAAAGTAGCCCACCAGGCCGCCATTGAACCGCGGCAGGCCCGGGATGCTCGGCACCCGGTAGCGCGCCTTGAATTCTTCCACGAAGGCCAGCGGGTCGGCGCACTGGTGGGATTCGGTCTCGACGCCATCCACCTGCACGCTGGCGGTATAACCGTGCACCTTCAATACGGTACGCGCCGGCAGGCCGATGATCGAGTAGCGGCCCCACTTCTCTCCGCCCTGCACCGATTCGAGCAGGTAGGAATAGGGTGCATCGGCCAGTTTCAGGTAGATGGACAGCGGGGTATCCATGTCCGCCAGCACTTCGCGCACGACGGGGATACGGTTGTAATCCTGGCTAGCCAGGCGGAGGAATTCGTCTTGGGTCATGATCAGCCTCAGGGGGCGGGTGAACGTCGTATGCCAACCGATGCCCGCATGGATTGCGGGCGAAGAACTATCAGGGACGCCAACGCCAACGGGCGAGCGCTTTCATGATTCCCATCAGTATGCGGCTGCTGACAAACACGGCTGATCCATCGATATGGTCGAAAGGTAACGCTGCAAGACTATATGAGCGCATCGAGTGAATCAACCAGCAGGTCCGGGTTCTCCAGGGCGATGGGCTGGCCATGGTTATAGCCGTAACTGACCGCTACCACCTTTACCCCGGCGGCACGGGCCGCGAGCACATCGTTGCGCGAATCGCCGACAAACAGGCACTGCCGGGGGGTGACGCCCGCGGCCGCCATGACGTGCAGCAACCCGGTCGGATCGGGCTTCTTGACCGGCAGGGTGTCGCCGCCGATGATCCACGCGAACTCCCCCAGGCCCTTCTCTTCCAGCAGCGGTGCAACGAAGCGCTCAGGCTTGTTGGTGATCACGGCCAAGGATACGCCGCGCTCCCGCAGCCAGCCCAGCAGCTTAAGTACACCTTCGTAGACTGTGGTACCGCTGTGCCCGCCCGAGTAGGCCTGCATGAAGTCGGCCAGCGCCGCCTGGGCCTGCGCCTCGTCAACCTCCTGATGGTCGATGCTGCCGGCCAGGGCGCGCCGCACCAGCACCAGGGCGCCATTGCCCACCCAGTCCTTGACCTGTTCGACGCCAGCCGGCGGGCGCCCGCGCAGCGCCAAGACCTGGTCCACCGCGGCGGCCAGATCCGGTACCGAATCGACCAGGGTGCCGTCCAGGTCGAACATCACCAGGCGCGGCAAGGCACCGTCGAACAGTTGCTCAAGCGCATTCATGTCAGCGCTGGACCTGGGCCAGTTCGGCACGCATCTGGTCGATCACGGTCTTGTAGTCCGGCGCATTGAAGATTGCCGAGCCAGCGACGAAGGTATCAGCCCCGGCCTCGGCTACCTGACGGATATTCTGCACATTGACACCACCGTCGACCTCCAGGCGGATATCGCGGCCGCTGGCGTCGATCAGAGCGCGCGCCTCGCGCAGCTTGTCGAGGGTGCCCGGGATGAACTTCTGGCCACCGAAGCCCGGGTTGACGCTCATCAGCAGGATCATGTCGACCTTGTCCATCACGTACTTCAAGGCATCCAGCGACGTAGCCGGGTTGAACACCAGACCGGCCTTGGCGCCGCCCGACTTGATCAATTGCAGGGAGCGGTCAACATGATCACTGGCTTCGGGATGGAAGGTGATAAAGGAGGCGCCGGCCTCGAGGAAGTCACCGATGATACGATCCACCGGGCGCACCATCAGATGTACGTCGATGGGCGCGGTGACGCCGTATTTGCGCAGCGCGGTACAGACCATCGGGCCGATGGTCAGGTTGGGTACATAGTGATTGTCCATTACGTCGAAATGGACAATGTCGGCACCCGCCGCCAACACCCGGTCCACATCCTCCCCCAGGCGGGCGAAGTCGGCAGAGAGAATGGACGGGGCAATCGCGTAATCAGGCATGGCAGACCTCTGGGGGATAATCGGAACCGGGCCATTCTACCCTCTCGGGCCGGCTTCGTGGGGACCCGCTTGATCGCCGGCAAGCCTGGGAGGGGCTGCTCACCGAAAGCCGCGATAGCGCCGGATCTTTTCGTAGGCCTGCTGGATGCGGTGTACCTGCTCACCGGCGGCGGCCAGCTCCGCCTCGCTGGCACCAGCACTCATCAACTTGTCCGGATGGTGACGGCTGAGCAACCGGCGATAGCTGCGCTTGATCTGCGCCGGCTCGGCATCCAGATCCACGCCCAATAGGGCGGCCGCGCGTTGCAGACCGCCGCCGGTGGCTACCGGTGCAGCCGAGCCGCGCTGATGGCGCTGATGACGCTGGCGCAGCCGCTGCTGCTCGGCCTTGCTCAGCCCGGCAAGGTCCGCCCAGCCCTCCAGCAGGCGGAGCGCCACCGCGCTCGGCTGACCGTGCACCAAGGCCATGCGCCAGCAGCCGTCCAGCAATTCTGCGCCGCGCCCCGGCTGCTGGCGGCACAGGCGCTGCAATTGACGTTCGATGCGCGTGGTCGGTTGTTTACCCCGATTGAAATCGGCCATGGCCGCCAACCGCTGCGGCTCCTCCAGGCGATATTGCTGCATCAGCTCGCGGGCCAATTGCAGGTGCTGGGGTGTGACGCGGCCATGTGCTTTGGCCATCCGGCCCAGGCACAGGAACAACACCTGGTTGAAATCAGGCCGCAGCCCCAGCCACCGGGCAAGCTGGGCGGGCAGCTGTGACCAGCGCCGCAAGCCCCAGTGGCGATCCAGCGCGTGCCCGAGCACACCGCCCAGGATGCCGCCGGACACCCCGGCCACGGCGCCGCCCAGCAACACTCCCGCAACGGTCAGCGGCCACAGCATCTCAGCCCGCCTGCGCCCGCAGGTCAGCCTGCTGCAATCGTTCCGGCGTCCCCACATCGATCCAGCTGCCGTTGAAATACTCGCCGCTTACCAGCCCCCGTTCGGCGGCGGCGCGCAGCAACGGCGCCAGGGGCTGTGGGCCCTCGGCCAGGCCGTCGAACAGCCGCGGCGCCAGCACAGCGATGCCGCTGTAGGTCAGGGCGTGGTGCCGGGCAGCCGCGGCCGCGGGGTTACCGACAGCTCCTTCGCAGAGCGAAAAATCCCCCTGGTCCTTGAACGGGGGATTGTCCACCAGCACCAGGTGCGCCAGCTTGCCGGCCGGCAGCCGCAGGCGGGCAAAGTCGAAATCGGTCCAGATGTCGCCGTTGACCAGCACGAAGGGTTCCGCCCCCAGCAGGGGCAGTGCCCGCCGGATGCCGCCGGCGGTTTCCAGGGGCTCAGTCTCGGGCGACCAGTCAATACGCACGCCGAGCGCGGCGCCCTCGCCAAAGGCCGCCACCAATTGCTCCCCCAGCCAGGCATGGTTGATTACCAACCGGTTCA
Organism: Pseudomonas saudimassiliensis; assembly: GCF_000939975.1. Lineage (GTDB taxonomy): Bacteria > Pseudomonadota > Gammaproteobacteria > Pseudomonadales > Pseudomonadaceae > Halopseudomonas > Halopseudomonas saudimassiliensis. Next base: position 1,249,722 of record NZ_LK391969.1, read on the forward strand.
GCCCGGCCCGTTGCAGGGCTTCGATATGCCACTGGATCAGCGGCTTGCCGGCCACCGGCAGCAGGGGTTTGGGGGTGTGCAGGGTCAGCGGGCGCATGCGTTCGCCCTTCCCCGCCGCGAGGATCATCGCCTTCATCTCTTACAACTCCAGGCTGTCCAACAATCGGCCCAGCGGGGCCAGGCGTTGATCTTGGTCGCAGGCATCGCGCAGGTACTGCACGAAGCGCGGTGCATCGTCCAGGTAATGGGGCTTGCCGTCCCGATAGCGGATGCGGGCGAAGATGCCCAGCACCTTGAGATGCCGCTGCACGCCCATCAGGCGCGACTGTCCGAGGAACTCCTCGAAGCGCTCCGGCAAGGCGATACCGGCGGCGCGCGCCTGCTCCCAGTATCGCCGAACCCAGTTTTCCCGCTCGGCCAGCGGCAGGTTGAAGAAGGCATCGGCAAACAGCGAGGTAATGTCGTAGCTGGCCGGACCATAGAGCGCATCCTGAAAATCCAGCACGCCGGGCTCGCCCGGCGCGGTCATCAGGTTGCGCGGCATATAGTCCCGGTGCACGAATACCCGGTTCTCGGCCAGGTGACTGGCCAGCAAGGTATCGCACAGAACGTCCCAGTCCGCCAACTGCCCGGCGGTCAGTTCGCGTTGCAGATGGCGCCCGACGAACCAGTCCGGAAACAGCCCCAGTTCGCGGCGCAGCACGGCTTCATCGTAGTCCGGCAGCTCACCGGGCCGACTGCTTGCCTGCCAGCGCACCAGCGTACTGATCGCCCCGGCAAACAGGCGTTCGAGCTCCGCCTCGCTGACCCCGGCCTGGATGCTCTGCAGATAGGTCCGCGCGCCCAGATCCTCCAGCAGCAGGAAGCCCTGGTCAGGGTCGGCGGCGAGGATGGCGGGCGTCTTGACGCCGGCTGCGGCCAGCAGGCCGGCGATGCGGATAAAGGGGCGCACGTCCTCCTGCTCCGGCGGGGCATCCATGATGATCAGGCTGTGAGCGCCGTCGCTCCAGCGAAAATAGCGGCGGAAACTGGCATCGGCACTGGCCGGTTGCAATTCACCGGCACCGGCCTGGGCCCAGCCCTGGGCCTGGTGCGCCTCGGCTACGGCTGCGGGCAACCATGCCTCCAATAAACGTCGTCTTGCATCCACTCTGGGCTCTCCTGCTTCCGCACTGGCTCTGGCGCCTAACAATGCTTTATTATCCACGATCTCGATAAGCAGACGCAGCATGCATGTTGCAATTGCCTCGCACAAGGGAGACGCTTCCGAGTCATCGCGAGCCTGCACGCCCGACTGAATCCCGGATAACGACAAAATGGCCTACCCAACACCACCGTTTCGCCCCTCCTTTTCCCTGCTGCTGGTCAGTGGGCTGTTGCTGGCTCAACCTGCCACCAGCCTGGCGGCAAGCCAGGTCGAATGCCGCGCCGACAGCAGCGGTGGCGGCTGGGTTTGCACCCCGCTGAAAGCCACCGCAGACCTGCCGCCGCGCCCTGGCAAACCGGTGGTCCGCGCCGCCGAACCGGAGCCGGAGGCCGAGCGCGTCGTCAGCGACACACGCCAGCCGGCGGCCCGCCCGCGCAGCGCCGATTTCAGCGAGTTGGACTGGGTACCCCGCGACCAGTTGACCGCAGCCCAGCAGGCGGCCATTGCGCCCTATTGCAGCGGCGACTACATCGAACCGCCGCGCGCCGGTCGGAATGACAACACCCCCTTCGACCAGCTCCCCGTCTATGCCAGCGCCGATTCCAGCAGTTTCGAGCAGCGCAGCCAGACCGGCACGCTGCAGGGCGACGTATTGCTGCAGCAGGGCCGCCTCCAGGCCCAGGCCAACCAGGCCAGCTTCGACCAGAACAACAACCTGGTTCGCCTCGAGGGCGACGTGCGCCTGCGCGACCAGGGCGTGCTGGTATTGGGCGATCGGGCGCAGATGCAGATCGACAGTGGCGAAACCCGCATCGAGCAGGTGCGCTACGTGGTGCACGACGCCAACGCCCGGGGCAGCGCCGAGAAGCTGATGCGCCGGGACGATGCAGTGATCGTCATGACCGACGGCAGCTACACCACCTGCGACCCGGGCCGCAACACCTGGGCTTTGCACAGTGACGACATCGAACTGGACCAGGAAAAAGGCTGGGGTGAAGCCAAGCACGTGGTGCTGAAGGTCAAGGATGTGCCGGTGTTCTACACCCCCTACATCTACTTCCCGCTGGATGATCGCCGCCACACCGGTTTGCTGCCCCCGTCCCTGAGCAACTCCACGGACAACGGCACCGAGCTGGTCACGCCCTACTACATCAATATCGCACCGAACTACGACGCCACGCTGTACCCGCGGATGATGAGCAAGCGCGGCCTGCAGATGGAAGGCGAGTTCCGCTATATGCAGCCAGACCATGAGGGCCAGCTCACTGCCTCCTTCCTGGATGACCGGGAGTTCGATGACAACCGCTGGCTGTACGGCTGGGAACACCTCGGCGGCCTGCAGAGCCGTTGGACCACCGAGGTCGAATATTTCGACATCAGCGATCCGTTCTTCTTCCAGGACCTCAACAGTTCCCTGGACGCGCGCAGCGATACCTACGTCAACCAGCGTGGCGCCGTCACCTATCGTGGTAACGGCTGGCAGTTCCAGGCGGCCGTTCATGCCTACGAACTGGCCACGATTACCGCGGTCACGCCCTATGAGCGTCTGCCGCAGCTGCGTCTGGACGGCGGTCATTGGCTGGGAGACAGCGGGCTGAAGCTGGACTATCGCACCGAATACGCCTATTTCGACCGGGATTTCGACCGGGGCTTCCTGGTAGGTGAAGACGGTGTGCACTTTGACGCCTTTGGCCCGATCTGGACCCCGGACGAGAACCTGGTGGGTCTTCAGCGTGCCACCGGCCACCGCGTCAGCCTGAGCCCCCGACTCAGCTATCCGATGCAGAACAGCTGGGGCTACTTCACTCCAGCGGCGCGGGTGCAGTCGACCTATTACGATCTGGACTTCGATGATCGCCAGCACCGGGACCCGGCCCTGGCTTTCGATTACGACAGCGCCGACACCAACCCCTCCAGCACCATTCCGGTAGCCAGCCTGGATGCGGGGCTGTATTTCGACCGCGACACCAGCTGGTTCGGCCGCGATCTGCGGCAGACCCTGGAGCCCCGCGCCTTCTACCTGTACGCGCCCAACCGCGACCAGGATGACCAGCCGCTGTTCGATACCAACGAGAACACCTTCAGCTACAACGCGCTGTTCCGCGACGATCGCTTCAGCGGCAGCGACCGTGTCGGCGATGCCAACCAACTGGCCCTGGGCGTGACCAGCCGGGCGCTGGAAAGCAACGGCGTCGAGCGCGCCCGCGCCAGCTTCGGCCAGATCCTCTATTTCGAGGATCAACGCGTGCAGCTGCTGGAGACCGAAGGTCAGCGCCGCGAAGAGAACGACAACTCCAGTTCCGCTTATGCCGCCGAGTTCATGTACCGGGTAAGCAATGCGTGGAAGTTGCGCGGTGACGTACTCTGGGATCCCCAGGAGAACAACAACAACGCCGGTAGCCTGCTGGTCAATTACCAGCCGGAGCCACGCAAGGTGATCAACGCGGGCTACCGTTTCCGCAATGAGACCAACACCTTCAATGCCCTGACCGGCACGTTCAACGAAAACGAGAATCGCCGCATCGATCAGTCGGACATGTCCTTCATCTGGCCGCTCAACCCGCAGTGGAGCATGATCGGCCGTTGGCAGCATGATTTCGCCGGTGACCGAACCCTGGAAGCCTTCGGCGGTCTTGAATATGACAGCTGCTGCTGGAAGCTCCGTTTCATCAACCGTTACTGGGTCGACTACAACGAATTCGAGTCGGTTACCCGTGACGAGGGCAACCGCGGCATCTTCCTGCAGGTGGTCCTCAAGGGACTCGGCAGCGTTACCGGCAATCGTGTCGACAGTCTTCTCGACGAAGGCATCCCTGGCTACAGAGAGCGTGAAAACAATGCATTTTAAGCTACACCGCAAGCTGATCGGCCTGTGTGCCGGTCTGCTGATCAGTACTGCCCTGCAAGCCCAGATGGTTGAATTGGACCGGGTCGCCGCCATCGTCGACAACGACGTAGTGATGGAAAGCCAGGTAGAAGAACGGATGGCCACCATCCGCCAGCAGCTCGCCGAGCGGGGTACCGAGCTGCCGCCTGAGGATGTACTGCGCACCCAGGTGATCGACCGCCTGGTACTGGAGAGCATCCAACTGCAGATGGGCGAGCGGGCCGGCATTCGCATCGACGATGCCAGCCTGAATCAGACCATGCAGCAATTGGCCGAACGCAACGGCGTGACCCTGGACCAGTTCCGGGCAGCCTTGGAGCGTGACGGTATCAGCTACAACAAGGCCCGGGAGCAGGTACGTCGGGAGATGATCATCAACCGCGTACGCCAGCGCCGGGTGGCCGAGCGCATCCAGGTCAGCGACCAGGAAGTGCGCAACTTCCTCAATTCCGAAGTGGGCCGCTACCAGACCTCGGCTGACTACCGCCTGGCGATGATCGTATTGCCGGTTGCGGAAAGCGCCAGCAATGATGAGGTTCGGCAGCAGGCCGAGGTCATCAACGATATCTACCGCGAGCTGCGCGAAGGTGCCGACTTTACCCGCCTGGCGGTCAGCCGCTCCGGTGGCGAGCAGGCGCTGGAAGGCGGCGAGCTGGGTTGGCGCAAGGCTGCGCAATTGCCGCCCGCCTTTGCCGCGGCCGTGGATGACCTGGAGATCGGCGGGGTCACCTCTCCGCTGCGCTCCCCGGCCGGCTTCCATATCCTCAAGCTGCTGGAAAAGCGCGGTGGCGATAACCTGCTGGTGGACGAGTTCAACGTGCGCCACATCCTGATCAAGCCCAGCGAGATCCGCAGCGAGGAAGAAGCCGCCCAACTGATCCAGCGGCTGTACCAACGCATCCGCGCCGGCGAATCCTTTGCCGACCTGGCCCGCTCGTTCTCCGAAGATCCGGGTTCGGCGCTCAACGGCGGCTCGCTCAACTGGGTGACTGCCGATGCCATGGTTCCCGAGTTCCGCGACGTGATGACCACCACGCCGCAGAACCAGATTTCCGCTCCGTTCCAGAGCCAGTTCGGCTGGCACATCTTGCAGGTGGAAGGCCAGCGTGAGGTCGACATGACCGACGAGATGCGCGAGCAGCAAGCGCGCAATCTGTTGCAGAATCGCAAGTTCGATGAAGAACTGCAGACCTGGCTGCTGGAGATCCGCGACGAAGCTTATGTAGAGATCAAGAGTTAAGTGACCACCTCCGCTATTGCCCTGACCGCCGGCGAACCCGCCGGCATCGGTCCCGATCTGTGTTTGTTGCTTGCCAGTGAACCCTGCTCCCATGAACGGGTCGTGATCGCCGATCCCGACCTGCTCGCCGAACGTGCGCGCCAGCTTGGCCTGGCGGTCGAACTGCAGGTCTTCGACCCCGCTCGGCCGCCAACCCCCCAGCGGGCCGGCCAACTCAGCGTACTGCCCGTACCGCTGACCGCGCCCTGCCTACCCGGCACGCTGAACCCGGCCAATGCCCGCTACGTGCTGGAAACCCTGCGCCTCGGCGGTCAAGGCTGCCTCGACGGTCAGTTTGCCGCCGTGGTGACCGCGCCGGTGCACAAGGGCGTGATCAACGACGCCGGTGTGCCCTTCTCCGGACATACCGAATTTTTCGCTGACCAGACCGGTACCGAGCAGGTGGTGATGATGCTCGCCTGTCCGGGCCTGCGGGTGGCCCTGGCGACCACCCATCTGCCGCTGCGCGAGGTGGCCGATGCCATCACCCCGCAGGGCCTGGAGCGGGTCATCCGTATCCTGCATGCCGACCTGCGGGACAAGTTCGGCATCGCCGCGCCGCGTATCCTGGTCTGCGGATTGAATCCCCATGCTGGCGAAGGGGGACACCTGGGGCGGGAGGAGATCGACATCATCATCCCGCTGCTCGAGCGCCTGCGCAGCGAAGGCCTGCAGCTCGAAGGCCCGCTGCCCGCCGACACCCTGTTCACCGCCAAGCATCTGGACCACGCCGATGCGGTGCTGGCCATGTATCACGACCAGGGGCTGCCCGTACTCAAGCACAAGGGCTTTGGCCAGGCCGTGAACGTGACCCTGGGCCTGCCGATCATCCGCACCTCGGTTGACCATGGCACGGCATTGGACCTGGCCGGTACCGGCCGCGTCGATGTGGGTAGCCTGAAAGTCGCCCTGCACACCGCCATCAACATGATCGAAGCCCGAGGCCAGCAATGACCGAATTTGCTCCACACCGGGCGCGCAAGCGTTTCGGTCAGAATTTCCTGCACGATCACGGCGTGATCAACCGCATCCTGCGCGGCATTGCCCCGCGCGAAGGACAGCATCTGGTCGAGATCGGCCCGGGCCAGGGTGCCCTGACCGAAGGCTTGCTCGCCAGCGGCTGCAAGCTTGACGTGGTAGAACTCGATCACGACCTGCATCCCGTGCTGCAGGCCCGCTTCGGCGGCAATCCGCACTTCACCCTGCACAAGGGCGACGCCCTGAAGTTCGACTTCGGCTCCCTGGCCCAACCGGGTGAGAAGCTGCGGGTGGTCGGCAACCTGCCCTACAACATCTCCACGCCGCTGATGTTCCACCTGCTGAAGCAGGCCGACTGCATCGCCGACATGCACTTCATGCTGCAGAAGGAAGTGGTGCAGCGCCTGGCCGCCGGTGCCGGCATGAACCATTACGGCCGGCTGGGCATCATGGTGCAGTACCACTGCCAGGTCGAGCACCTGTTCGATGTCGGCCCCGGCGCCTTCAACCCGCCGCCCAAGGTCGACTCCGCCATCGTCCGGCTGACACCCCATGCCACCTTGCCGCATCCGGCGGATGACCCGCAGATGCTGGAGCTTATCGTTCGCGAGGCCTTCAACCAGCGGCGCAAGACCATGCGCAACACCCTCAAGGGGCTGCTGGAGGCCGATGCCATCGCCGAGGAAGGCATCGACCCGACCCTGCGTCCGGAACAGATCGACCTGGCCGGCTTCGTTCGGCTCGCCAACCGCCTGGCCCGTGAGCAGCGTACCCATGACTGATTCGCGGCTGCAGAGCATTGTGGTCGAGGTGCAGACGCGCTACCTGAGCGAGCAGTCGGACCCCGCGCAGAACCGGTTCGCCTTCGCCTACACCATTACCATCCACAATACCGGCACCCAGGCCGCCACCCTGCTCGATCGCCACTGGATCATCACCGACGGTAACGGCAAAGCCCAGGAAGTGCGCGGCCCTGGTGTGGTCGGCGAGCAGCCGCTGATTGAGCCTGGCGCCAGCCACACCTACACCAGCGGCTGCCTGCTGGAGACGCCGGTGGGTAGCATGCGCGGCAGCTACGGCATGCGCGGCGCCGACGGTAAGGAATTCAGCGCGCCGATTGCGGTCTTCCGTTTGGCCAGACCCAACGCGCTCAACTGAGGTTCGCATGACCGTATACGCTGTCGGAGATATCCAGGGCTGTCTCAAGCCATTGCAATGCCTGCTGCAGGAAGTCGACTTCAATCCGTCCCGGGATACGCTCTGGGCAGCGGGTGACCTGGTAAACCGGGGACCTTCCTCCCTGGAGACCCTGCGCTTTCTCGACAACCTCGGCAATGCCTGCCTCAGCGTACTGGGCAATCATGACCTGCATCTGCTGGCGGTGGCCTACGATGTCAAGCGGCTGCGCAAGTCCGATACCCTGCGACCCATTCTCGAGGCACCGGACCGCGAGCGCCTGCTGCGCAACCTGCGCGAGCGCCCGCTGGCCCACCTGGACGTTGCCCGAGGCGTCATCATGACCCATGCCGGCATCCCACCGATCTGGAGCCCCGAGGAGACCGTTTCCTTCGCTGCGGAAGTGGAGGCGGTGCTACGCTGCGACGAGCAATTGCCCTGGTTTCTCGACGAAATGTACGGCAACGAGCCGGCCCGCTGGCACCCCGACCTCGACGGCACCCGCCGCCTGCGGGTGATCACCAACTACCTGACCCGCATGCGCTTCTGCAGCGCAGACGGCACCCTGGACCTCAAGGCCAAGGAAGCCGCCGACCGCGCGCCCAAGGGATTCTCACCCTGGTTCACGCTGCCGCGGCGGGCACCGGAGATCCGCGTCATCTTCGGGCACTGGGCGGCGCTGGAGGGCAAAGTGGACGTGCCCGGCATCCATGCGCTGGATACTGGCTGCGTGTGGGGCAACAGCCTGACGCTGATGAATGTGGATACCGGTGAAAAACACCAGTGCGACTGCGACCATTGACCAGCCTGAGGTTCCTGCCCTAGCCTAGGCCCATCAACCCGACGGAGCACCGCCATGAACACTTTCCAGCGCATCTCTCCCGATACGGCCGCCCAGATGCTCGAGGCCGACGCCTGCGTAGTGGATATCCGTGACCCGCAGAGTTACCTCGCCGGCCATATCCGCGGCGCCCTGCGGCTGGATAACGATAACGTCCAGCAATTCGTCACGACCGCTGACCGCCAGCAGCCGCTGCTGGTGTGCTGCTACCACGGCAACTCCAGCCAGCAGGCCGCCGCCTGGCTTGCCGGGCTGGGCTTCAGCCAGGTCTATAGCCTGGATGGTGGTTTTGAATCCTGGCACCAGCAGTATCCCGATCTCGTCAGCCGCGGCTGAATCCCGCCCTCCCCCGGCAAAATATTTTGCGCATCCTCTGTCACCCTCGCACAAACCAACTATCCTGAAAGCAAGGCAGTCAACAACACAATAAAAAGTCGGTCCGCCGGCTTCCGATAACAGGGGAGAAAGTCGAACCGCAGCGGGGGCTGCCGTCGACCCACTTCCTGGGCCTTGTCTGACAGGCGGTATTGGGGGATTTGCGTATGCCATCACGTTCGCCCTTCACTGCATGGCAGGTGGGCTCCTACCCGGAAGCCCCGAACCTCTTCTTCAGTAAAAGCGAGGTCGTGCCATGAGCATATTCAGTCATTTTCAGAACCGATTCGAGACCGTTCAGCAGGAGGAAATGTCCCTGCAGGAGTATCTTGATCTGTGCAAGTCGGACCCCATGACCTACGCTTCCAGCGCCGAGCGCCTGTTGATGGCCATCGGCGAGCCGGAGCTGATCGACACCTCGCTGGATCCACGGCTGTCGCGTATCTTCTCCAACAAGGTGATCAAGCGTTACCCCGCTTTTGCCGACTTCCACGGCATGGAGGATGCGATCGAGCATATCGTTTCCTTTTTCAAGCACGCCGCGCAGGGGCTGGAAGAGAAGAAGCAGATTCTCTACCTGCTGGGTCCGGTCGGCGGCGGTAAATCGTCGATTGCGGAGAAGCTCAAGGCGCTGATGCAGCAGGTGCCCTTTTACGCGATCAAGGGCTCACCGGTGTTCGAATCCCCACTGGGGCTGTTCAACGCCGCCGAAGATGGGCATATCCTCGAGGAGGACTTTGGCATTCCGCGGCGCTACCTGACCAGCATCATGTCCCCCTGGGCGGTGAAACGCCTGCATGAATTCAATGGCGACATCAGCCAGTTCCGGGTGGTCAAGCTGTACCCCTCCATCCTGCAACAGGTCGCCATCGCCAAGACCGAACCGGGCGATGAGAACAACCAGGACATCTCCTCGCTGGTCGGCAAGGTGGATATCCGCAAACTGGAGGAGTTCCCCCAGAACGACCCCGATGCCTACAGCTATTCCGGCGCGCTGTGCCGCGCCAACCAGGGGTTGATGGAGTTCGTCGAGATGTTCAAGGCACCGATCAAGGTGCTGCACCCCCTGCTGACCGCCACCCAGGAAGGCAACTACAACAGCACCGAGGGCCTCGGCGCCATCCCCTTCAATGGCGTGATCCTGGCGCACTCCAACGAATCGGAGTGGCACACCTTCCGCAACAACAAGAACAACGAAGCCTTCATCGACCGGATCTATATCGTCAAGGTGCCCTATTGCCTGCGGGTCAGTGACGAGATCCAGATCTACCAGAAGCTGCTCACCAACAGCTCGCTGGCCAGCGCCCATTGCGCGCCCGACACGCTGAAGATGCTCGCCCAATTCAGTGTGCTGTCGCGCCTGAAGGAGCCGGAAAACTCCAACGTCTACTCGAAGATGCGCATCTACGATGGGGAGAACCTGAAGGACACCGATCCCAAGGCCAAGTCGATCCAGGAGTACCGCGACACCGCGGGGGTGGATGAAGGCATGACCGGCCTGTCGACCCGCTTCGCCTTCAAGATCCTGTCCAAGGTGTTCAACTACGACAATACCGAGGTGGCGGCCAACCCGGTGCACCTGCTGTATGTACTGGAGCAGCAGATCGAGCAGGAGCAGTTCCCGGCCGAGGTCAGTGAGCGCTACCTGCGCTTCCTCAAGGAATACCTGGCACCCCGCTACGTCGAGTTCATCGGCAAGGAGATCCAGACCGCCTATCTGGAGTCCTACAGCGAATACGGCCAGAACATCTTCGATCGCTACGTGCTGTACGCCGACTTCTGGATCCAGGACCAGGAATACCGCGACCCCGACACCGGCGAGATCCTCGACCGCGCGGCCCTCAGCGAGGAGCTGGAAAAGATCGAGAAGCCGGCCGGCATCAGCAACCCGAAGGACTTCCGCAACGAGATCGTCAACTTCGTGCTGCGCGCCCGCGCCCACAACAACGGCAAGAACCCCAGCTGGTTGTCCTACGAGAAGCTGCGCGTGGTGATCGAGAAGAAAATGTTCTCCAACACCGAGGACCTGCTACCGGTTATCAGCTTCAACGCCAAGGCCTCCACCGAGGACCAGAAGAAGCACAACGACTTTGTCACCCGCATGGTCGAACGGGGATATACCGAGAAACAGGTGCGTCTGCTGTCGGAATGGTACCTGCGGGTGCGCAAGGCGCAATAAGGCAGCTGGAAGCTGGAAGCTGGAAGCTGGAAGCTGGAAGCTGGAAGCTGGAAGCCAGGGATGGTACCGCAGGAGCGGCAGACAACAACTGGGGTTGCTTCAGCTTGCTACCTCAAGCTTGAAGCTGGCCGGAGGGGCCTTATGAGTTATGTGATCGACCGTCGTCTGAACGGCAAGAACAAGAGCACGGTCAACCGCCAACGTTTTCTGCGCCGCTACAAGGCGCATATCAAGAAAGCGGTGGAAGAAGCAGTAGGCCGGCGCTCCATTACCGACATCGAGCACGGGGAGCAGATCAGTATCCCCGGGCGGGATATCGATGAACCCATTTTCCATCACGGCCCCGGTGGCCGGCAGACCCGGGTGTTCCCCGGCAATCGCGAGTTTGCTACCGGCGACCGTATCGCCCGCCCCGAGGGCGGCGGCGGAGGCGGTGGCGGCAACCAGGCAGGCAATTCCGGCGAGGGCGAGGACGACTTCGTTTTCCAGATCACCCAGGAGGAGTTCCTCGACTTCATGTTTGAGGACCTGGCGCTGCCCAACCTGATCAAGCGTCACCTGACCGGTACCGACACCTTCCGCACCGTGCGCGCCGGCATCAGCCAGCAGGGCAATCCGTCACGCATTAACATTGTGCGCTCCATGCGCGCGGCCCACGCCCGGCGGATCGCCCTGTCCGGCGGCAGCCGGGCGCGCCTGCGCGCCGCGACCAAGGAGCTCGAACTGCTGCGCCAGCAGCAGCCGGACAACCTGGTGGATATCAAGGCGCTGGAGGAAGAGATCGAGCAGCTGCGCGCCCGGATCGACCGTATCCCCTTCCTGGATACCTTCGACCTGCGCTACAACCTGCTGGTCAAGCAACCCGATCCCAGCTCCCGGGCGGTGATGTTCTGCCTGATGGACGTGTCCGGCTCCATGACCCAGGCGACCAAGGATATTGCCAAGCGCTTCTACATCTTGCTGTACCTGTTTCTGCAGCGAAACTACGAGCGCATCGAAGTGGTCTTCATCCGCCACCACACCAGCGCCAAGGAAGTGGATGAGGAGGAATTTTTCTATTCCCGGGAGACCGGCGGCACCATCGTTTCCAGCGCCCTGCGGATGATGCAGCAGATCATCGCCGATCGCTACTCGCCGGCGGAGTGGAACATCTACTGCGCCCAGGCTTCCGATGGCGACAACTGGAACGATGACTCGCCGATCTGCCGGGAGCTGCTGATCCGCCAGCTGATGCCCGCCATGCAGTATTACTGCTACGTGGAAATCACCCCGCGCGAGCATCAGGCACTGTGGTATGAGTATGAGCAGGTCGCCGAACACTTCCCCGACAGCTTCGCCCAACAGCAGATCGTCGAGGCGGGGGATATCTATCCGGTGTTCCGCAAGCTGTTCCAGAAGAGGATGGCAACATGATCCGACAGCCCATTTCCACCGAATCGGAATGGACCTTCGACCTGATCCGCGAATACGACCGGGAAATCGGGCGCATCGCCCATGAGGTCTACGGCCTGGACACCTATCCCAACCAGATCGAGGTCATTACCGCCGAACAGATGATGGACGCCTACGCCTCGGTGGGTATGCCGCTGGGGTATCACCACTGGTCCTATGGCAAACATTTCCTGCATACGGAAAAGCACTACCAGCGGGGCCAGATGGGCCTGGCCTACGAGATCGTGATCAACTCCGATCCCTGTATCGCCTACCTGATGGAAGAGAACACCATGACCATGCAGGCGCTGGTGATCGCCCACGCCTGCTACGGCCACAACTCCTTCTTCAAGGGCAACTACCTGTTCCGCAGCTGGACCGACGCCGGCTCGATCATCGATTACCTGGTGTTTGCCAAGCAGTACATCGGCCAGTGCGAGGAGCGCTACGGCATCGATGCGGTGGAAGACCTGCTCGACTCCTGCCACGCCCTGATGAACTACGGCGTGGACCGCTACAAGCGGCCCTATCCGGTTTCCGCCGAGGAAGAACGGCGACGCCAACAGGAGCGTGAGGAATACCTGCAGCGGCAGGTCAACGACCTGTGGCGCACCATCCCGGTCAACCCCGATGCCCACAACAAACACCAGGAGGAAGCGCGCTACCCCGCCGAACCCCAGGAAAACCTGCTGTACTTCATCGAGAAGAACGCGCCGCTGCTGGAACCCTGGCAGCGCGAGGTGGTGCGCATCGTGCGCAAGGTGGCGCAGTATTTCTACCCGCAGCGCCAGACCCAGGTGATGAACGAAGGCTGGGCCACCTTCTGGCATTACACCCTGCTCAACCATCTGTACGACGAGGGCAAGGTCACCGACGGCTTCATGATGGAGTTCCTGCAATCGCATACCAGCGTTATCTATCAGCCCTCCTTCGACAGCCAGTGGTTCAGCGGCATCAATCCCTACACGCTGGGCTTTGCCATGATGCAGGACATCCGCCGCATGTGCGAACACCCCACTGCCGAGGACCGCGACTGGTTCCCTGACATCGCCGGCAGTGACTGGCTGGAGACCCTCAAATTCGCCATGCGCACCTTCAAGGATGAAAGCTTTATCCTGCAGTACCTGTCGCCCAGGGTGATCCGCGACCTCAAGCTGTTTGCCATCGTCGATGACGAAAAGGACGACCACCTGGAAGTTGCCGCCATTCATGACGACAACGGCTACCGCCGCGTTCGCGAGCTGCTTGCCGCGCAATACAACCTGGGGAACAACGAGCCGAATATCCAGGTGTGGAAGGTGGATCGTCGGGGTGATCGCTCACTGACCCTGCGCCACCAGCGCCATGACGGCAAACCCCTGGGCGAGACGACCGAGCGGATGATGAAACATCTGCACCGGTTGTGGGGGTTCGATATTCATCTGGTGAGCATGGACGGCGATACCGTCAAGAGCGAGTCCCATATGCCGCCGCGCCCCGCTGCCGGCGAGCAGGCCATCCCCCGCTTCGACATGAATATCCCGCCTATCTGAACCCAGCGGACTCCGCCGCGCTCCTCGGAAGCCAGCCGCCAGCGGCTGGTTTCCGCAGGTTCTTGGCCTGCCGGGCACAATGCCTTACAGTCGCGCCATGAAAACAGATTTCACCACCTACCTGGTTGGCGGCGCCGTGCGCGACCAGCTGCTGGGCATCCCCTGGCACGAACACGACTGGGTCGTGGTCGGCGCTACGCCGGAACAACTAGTCGCGGCCGGCTTTCGCCCGGTGGGGCAGGACTTTCCGGTCTTTCTCCATCCGCAAACCGGCGAAGAATACGCCCTGGCACGGACCGAGCGTAAAAGCGGGCGCGGCTACGGCGGCTTCACCTTCCACGCCACGCCGGATATCACCCTGGAGCAGGATCTGCTGCGCCGCGACCTGACCATCAATGCCATGGCCATGGCGGGCGACGGCACCCTTGTCGACCCCTACGGCGGTCAGCAGGACCTGCAAGACCGGCTGCTGCGCCACGTCTCCCCGGCCTTCGCGGAAGATCCCCTGCGGGTGTTGCGGGTCGCCCGTTTCGCGGCCCGCTATGCGCCGCTGGGCTTTCGCGTCGCGGAGGAAACCATGCAACTGATGCGCGAGCTGGCGGAGTCCGGCGAGCTGCAGGCGCTCACGGCCGAGCGCAGCTGGAAGGAAATCAGCCGGGCGCTGATGGAAACCCGGCCTGATGTTTTCATCCGGGTGTTGCGCGACTGCGGCGCGCTGGCCGAGCTCCTGCCCGAGGTCGATTGCCTGTTTGGCGTCCCGCAACCCGAGGCCCACCACCCGGAAGTCGATACCGGCGAGCATGTTTTGCTGGTGCTGCGCACGGCGGCGGACATGGCCCTGCCGCTGCCCGCCCGCTGGGCCTGCCTGCTCCACGATCTGGGCAAGGGGCGCACCCCGGAGCGGTTCTGGCCCAAGCACCACGGCCATGAAACCAAGGGCCTGGCGGCGGTCAAGGCGGTCAACCAGCGCTGCAAGGCGCCGCGCGACTGCCAGGAGCTGGCGCTGCTGACCTGCGAGTTCCATACCCACTGCCACCGCGCCCTGGAGCTCAAGCCCAGCACCCTGCTGAAACTGTTCAAGGCCTTCGATATCTACCGCCGGCCGGAGCGCTTCGAGCAATTTCTCGGCGCCTGCGAGGCCGATGCCCGCGGCCGCACCGGACTGGAGCAGCGGCCCTACCCGCAGCCGGACTATCTGCGAGGAGCTGCCGCGGCAGCGCGCTCGGCGGATGTGCAGAAACTACTGGAACAGGGACTCAAGGGCGCCGAGTTGGGAACAGGCCTGGAGCAGGAGCGCCTGCGGCTGCTGGCCGAGTATCGTCGGGCAGCGCGCTAAGACCAAAATCGTTGGCAGGTGCTCACCGAGCTGCGGCTCAGGCCGCCCCGCTCCCGGGAGCAGGACTGTGTGCAGGCAGCCGCTCGCGCAGCAGCGCCGTCGGCGTCAGTGCCTGGCCACGCCACTCGAACGGCACAGGCCAGACCTTCTGCTCACCGCGCCAATCGTCCCACAACCGGCCAATGCTCAGCTCGCTGCCGGCTAGCTGCACCGTCGGCGCCAGCAATGCCAGCGGCCAGAGGACGAAGGCGTTGCGGCGGATTTCCGGGCGTGGCAGCAGCACGCCCTCATGGCGCCCTACCAGCTCACCATATAGCAGTACATCAATGTCCAGCGTGATCCGCCCGGGTGAGGCCTGCTCGCGCCGGCCACAGGCTGCCTCGATGGCCTTGAGCGCGGCGTTAAGATCGGCCAGCCCCAGTTGGCAGCGCGCGCCTACCACCAGGTTGTAGAAGCGCGTCCCGAGCATGCCCACGGCATCGCTTTCGAATACCGGGGAAATTTCCAGTGGGCCGAGCAGCTGTTCGAGGGCATCCAGCCCGCGGCGCAGATGATGCTCGCGGTCGGTGTTGCTGCCGATGCCCAGGTAGACGGTGTTCATGGGGCGCGCTGGCCCCGCTCGATGACCACGCCCACGCCGCCGCGGGCTGCCTGCACCGCACCGGGCTTGGTCAGGGTCAGGCGCAGCCAGGGCACCTGGAATTCACCCAGCACCACATCGGCCACCCGCTCGGCGAGGGTTTCGATGAGCTCGAAGCTGGTCGAGCTGACGTATTCGATCAGGCGCTGGCTGACCGCAGCGTAGTCCAGCGTCAGGCGCAGATCGTCCTGGGCTGCCGCTGCGCTGATATCCCAGGCCATCTCCAGGTCCAATACCAGGCGCTGGCGGATGCCGCGCTCCCAATCGTAGACGCCGATGACCGTCTCGACTTCCAGACCTCTGACAAATACCTGATCCACCGTTTGCTCCCATGTCGACTACAATGGCTTTTCAATCAACCCGGCCAGGGACACCATGAACATCGAATTCAATTTGTTGCTGTGTGTGGCCTACCTGCTCGGCTCGATATCCTTCGCTGTGGTGCTGTCGCGCCTGCGCCACCAACCCGACCCGCGCAGCTTCGGCTCCCGCAATCCCGGCGCCAGCAACATGCTGCGCCTGGGCAATCGACCCCTGGCCCTGGCCACCCTGGTCGGCGACATGGGCAAGGGCGCCCTGGCGGTCTGGCTCGCCCGCCACCAGGGGCTTGAGCCACTGCAGCAGGCCTGGGTAGGGCTCGCTGCCGTGGTCGGTCATATCCTGCCCCTGTACCACCGCTTCCAGGGTGGCAAGGGTGTGGCAACGGCGGGCGGTGTGCTCCTGGTGCTGTCCTGGCCAGCGGCACTGGTGGCGGCACTGGCCTGGCTGGGCGCCTTCGCCATCCGCAGCATTGCCTCCCTCGCCTCGCTCGCTGCCTGTATCCTGATGCTGCCCTGGCTGGCCTGGCATAGCCCGGAATTGCAGATCCCCGTCAGCCTCATGGTGCTGGTGATACTGCTGCGCCACCGGTTGAATATTGGTCGGCTGCTTGCCGGTACCGAAAACCGCTTCCGCTCGTGATCAGCTGACGATAGCTGGCAGGGCTTCAAGGGGCCAGCGGGCCCGGGCTTCGAGGCCTGCCCCGTCCTGTTGCCCGGCCAGCAGGCGCTGGCAGCCAGCGTAGGCAATCATGGCGCCGTTATCGGTACAGAACTCGGTACGGGCGTAGAACAGCTCGCCCTTGAGGCCTTGGGCCATGTCTCCGAGGGCCGCACGCAGCCGTCGGTTGGCACTGACGCCGCCAGCAATGACCAGGCGCTTGAGACCGGTCGCCTTCAGGGCTCGCCGGCATTTGATGGTGAGGGTTTCGACCACCGCCTGCTCAAAGGCCAGGGCAATGTCACTGCGGGTCTGCTCGCTCTCATCGCCCTCGGCGACGCAGCGCTGCCAAGTGTTCAGGGTGAAGGTCTTGAGACCGCTGAAACTGAAATCCAGGCCAGGGCGATCAGTCATCGGCCGGGGAAAGACGAACCGCCCCGGCTGCCCCTGTTCGGCCAGGCGGGCGATTTCCGGCCCGCCCGGATACCGCAACCCCATGAGCTTGGCCGTCTTGTCGAAGGCTTCACCGGCGGCGTCGTCCAGGGACTCGCCCAGCAGCTGATACTGGCCGATGCCATCGACCCGCACCAACTGGGTATGGCCGCCGGATACCAGCAGCGCCACAAAGGGAAAGGCCGGCGGCTGCTCTTCCAGCATGGGGGCCAGCAGGTGGCCCTCCATGTGGTGCACGCCCAACGCCGGCACCTGCCAGGCAAAGGCCAGCGCCCTGGCAAAAGCGCCGCCGACCAGCAGCGCGCCCACCAGACCTGGCCCGGCGGTATAGGCAATGCCGTCCACCTCACCGGCGCCAATTCCGGCCCGCTCGCAGACTTCCCGCACCAGCGGTACCAGGCGCTTCACGTGGTCCCGGGAGGCAAGCTCCGGCACCACGCCGCCGTAGATGCGGTGCAGGTCGATCTGACTGAACAGAGCGTCCGCCAGCAGGCCGCGCTCGCTGTCGTACAGCGCAACGCCGGTTTCATCACAGGAGGTTTCAATACCCAGAACACGCATGGAATCAGGAATGCCGGTCAGCTTGGAAAGAGGCGTGCATGATAATGCCCATGCCCGCCCCAGACCAGCCTTTCCTGACCACCGTAGCGGCAGCGGCGCCCGGCTCAGCGGGTATCCTGGAAGCGGTGCGGCTCAGCCGCCAGCGCCAACCCGGCGCCACCGGGGCCGGCGTAGATATTACTGGTGATGTTGGCCGGGGTGGCCAGCAGCTCCACACCGTGGTCTCGGCAGGTCTGCTGCAGCTGGTCGAAGCCGGGCAAGCTGGCCATCTCGTCCAGGTCCATGCCCGCGGTAAACACCACATAGGGCGACAACAGGCCGGCGCGGATGCGGGCACAGGCGTAATCGATCATGCGCTCGACCGCAGCCTCGAAACTGCGCGCCCGGAACACCGGGCCGCCATTATGGCCCTGCCCCCAGATCAGCGGGGTAATCTTCAGATGCCGCGCGAGAAAGGCCGAGGTAGCCGAGACACTCTTCTCACCACGGGACAGGCTGCGCTGGCGGATGTAATCCAGGTTTCGTGGAATGGCGCAGCCATAGATATGCCGGGTAAAATCATCCACCTGCTGGCGCAGCGCGTTCCTGGACACCCCCTGCTTGATCAGATGAACGGTATGCGCCGCCAGCAGCCCCTGGCCGGCGAATACCGTGCGACTGTCAACCACGCGCATGGCGAAGCGCCCTTCCAGTCCGGCCGCCTCCCGATAAGGTTTGTAGTTGGCGATGATGCGGTTCATCGCCCTGGCGATTCCCTGATGCATTGCTGGTTGCCTTCATTGCGCCAGCATTCTGTTTCAAAGCCGAGACAGGCTCAATATAAATCGCTCAATCTGCCCGCGCGTCAGCCGCCGCGCTGAACTAAGCCACCGACCCTTTGCATTTACGCTTCAAAGGCGGTAACATCCGCTCCCCTTGAAATGCATTCGCTCTGATCGTGGTCGGGGCAATTACCCACTGTTTTTGAGAAAGGTACGAAATGCCTGCCGTCAAAGTAAAAGAGAACGAACCCTTCGACGTGGCCCTACGTCGTTTCAAGCGCTCCTGCGAAAAAGCTGGCGTCCTGGCTGAAGTCCGCCGTCGCGAGTTCTACGAGAAGCCTACTACCGAGCGCAAGCGCAAGGCAGCTGCTGCTGTCAAACGTCACGCCAAGAAGCTGCAGCGCGAAAACCGTCGCCGCGAGCGTCTGTACTGAGTTCAGCTGTAACGTCCTGCAGGGCCTGATCCCAGGCCCGCCGAGCGCAACCCGCGCAATGGCAACGGGACAGAACTGACAGAGCACACATTGGTCCGGCCTTCCGGTATTACTGGAAATGGCTGGATTTTTGTGTTGCCTGCGTGTGCTATCATCTTGCCCCGATAGCCACTTGCCCAACCCCCAGACATAGGTGTTGCGGCAGAGCAGGGTCTTCGACCCTGGGTACTCACCACTTTTGCAAGGCAGCATGCATGGCCGGGCTGATCCCGCAGGGTTTCATTGACGATCTTCTTGGACGCACCGACGTGGTCGAAGTGGTCGGCTCACGCCTGAAACTCAAGAAGACCGGCAAGAACTACTCGGCGCTCTGCCCTTTCCACAACGAGAAATCACCCTCCTTCAGCGTCAGCCCCGACAAGCAGTTCTATTACTGCTTCGGCTGCGGTGCCGGCGGCAATGCCATTGGCTTTCTGATGGATTTCGAGCGCCTGGATTTCCCCCAGGCGGTGGAAGAACTGGCGCGCCAGGCCGGCGTGGATGTACCCCGGGAGGAGCGCAGCGACCGCCGCGGCGGGACTCGTCCGTCACGCCAGGACAGCCCGCTGTATCCGGTACTGGAGAATGCCGCCGCCTATTATCGCCAGCAGCTGCGCCATCACGCCCAACGCAAGCGGGCCGTGGATTACCTGCAGCAGCGCGGCCTCACCGGACAAATCGCCAAGCTGTACGATATCGGCTTTGCGCCGCCCGGCTGGAACAACCTGATGGGGCACCTGGCCACAGACAATACCGAAGAGAAGGTATTGATCGAAGCAGGCCTGGTGGTGGAGAACCCCGACAGCGGCAAGCGCTACGACCGCTTCCGCGACCGGATCACTTTCCCTATCCGCGACAGCCGCGGTCGGGTCATCGGTTTCGGCGGCCGGGTGCTGGGCGACGACAAGCCCAAGTACCTGAACTCGCCCGAAACGCAGGTGTTCCACAAGGGGCGAGAACTCTATGGCCTATACGAGGCGCGCAAGCAGAATCGGCAGCTCGACGACATCCTGGTGGTCGAGGGCTACATGGACGTCATTGCCCTGGCCCAGCACGGCGTGACCAACGCCGTCGCCACTCTCGGCACGGCCACCAGTGAGGAACACCTCAAACGGCTGTTCCGCATCGTCAACAGCGTGATCTTCTGCTTCGACGGCGACAATGCCGGGCGTCAGGCCGCCTGGCGCGCCCTACAGTCCTGCTTGCCGGCGCTGGAAGATGGTCGCCATGTGCGCTTCATGTTTTTGCCTGAAGGTCATGATCCGGACAGCCTGATCCGCAGCGAAGGGCATGACGCCTTCCGGGCGCGCATGGTGCAGCAGGCGCAACCGCTGACCGACTACCTGTTCCGCCATCTGGCTGAAGAGGCGCCACCGAACAGCCTGGAGGGCAAGGCCCACCTGGCGACCCTGGCGCTACCGCTGATCGAACAGGTGCCCGGCAGCCTGCTTAGGCGCCTGCTGCGCCAATCCTTGGAAGCACGCACCGGCATGGACCTGGACAGCCTGCCTGCGGCGCCAGCGGTCGAACCGGCCCCGGCACCGGCAGCACCCGACGATTATGGCGCGCCGGCCTGGGACAGCTACGAGCGGCACTATGATGAAACACCGAGCTGGGGCGAGCCGCAGCCCGCGACCACCCGTGCCAGTCGCTCCCAGCGGACACCGCAACGGCCACGGCAGCGCGATACCAGCGGCGTGGAAAGCCCCGTCATGAGCGCGACCCGCACCCTGCTGCACCATCCCCACCTGGCGGGGCTGGCGAAGCAGGCCAGTCAACTGGCGAACGAGGATGACGAAGAAGCCCAGCTGCTGATCGCGCTGATCGATACCCTGCAAAAGAATCCGCAGCTGTCGACCATTGAATTACTGGCCAGATGGCATGGAACGGCGCTGGGCGAGCAGCTCAATCGACTGGCGGAAAAGGAATGGGTACTGAATATTCCCAGTGCCAACCTTGAACAACAATTTTTCGACACCATAACTACACTGATGGCAAGACAGACCGACCGTCAGATTCAATACCTCCTCGACAAGTCGGCTCAAACGCCACTCACCGCCGAGGAAAAACAGCAGCTGCGCGAGCTTCTGGGCAGGCGCCATACACCAACTGCCGAGAGCTGACAATCAGGCCAACTGGCAAGACAGCCTGATTTTGGGTATAATCCGCAGCTTACTTTTTTGCACACCAAGGCATCCACATAGGGTTGTTATGTCCGGAAAAGCGCAACAGCAATCCCGTCTCAAAGAGCTCATTGCCCGCGGTCGCGAGCAGGGCTACTTGACCTACGCGGAAGTCAACGACCATCTGCCGGAGGATATCTCAGATCCGGAACAGGTTGAAGACATCATTCGCATGATCAACGACATGGGAATCACGGTCTTCGAGACTGCACCCGATGCCGATGCTCTTCTGCTCGCCGATAACGACGCCGACGAGGCCGCCGCTGAAGAAGCCGCTGCCGCACTCGCCGCCGTTGAAAGCGACATTGGCCGCACCACCGACCCAGTGCGCATGTACATGCGCGAAATGGGCACCGTCGAGCTGCTGACCCGCGAAGGCGAGATCGAAATCGCCAAACGCATCGAGGAAGGCATCCGCGAGGTGATGGCGGCCATCTCCATGTTCCCCGGCACCGTCGAGGGCATCATTACCGAATACCAGCGCATCGCCGAGGAAGGCGGGCGCCTGTCAGACATCTTCAGCGGTTACATCGACCCTGACGATGACGGCATGTCCGGCACCGACAATGCCATCGTTCCCGGCGAGACACCCAAGCCGAAGAACGACAAGAAGACGGACGACGAAGACGAGGAAGAGGACGAGGAAACCGAAGAGGACGAGGCCGAAGAAGGTGATGGCGGCCCGGATCCGGAACTGGCCCGTCAGCGCTTCGGTGCTATCAACGAGCAGCTGCAGAAGGTCCGCAAGGCGCTCAAGAAGCACGGTCGCCACAGCCCCGAAGGCGTAGCCGAACTGGAAGCGCTGGCCCAGCTGTTCATGCCGATCAAGCTGGTACCCAAGCAGTACGATGCACTGGTCGTGCGTGTTCGCAGCACCCAGGACCACATCCGCGCCCAGGAACGCGCCATCATGCAGCTGTGCGTGCGTGATGCGCGCATGCCCCGTGCCGACTTCCTGCGCAGCTTCCCCGGCAACGAGACCAACGAAGGCTGGATCGATAGCCTGCTGGCTGACAAGCCGCGCTACGCGGCCGAGCTGGAAGCGGTCAAGGCCGACGTACTCCGCGCGCAGAAGAAGCTCATTGCACTGGAAGAAGACGCCCAGCTGAGCATCGCCGACGTCAAGGACATCAACCGTCGCATGTCGATCGGTGAAGCCCGCGCCCGTCGCGCCAAGAAGGAAATGGTCGAGGCCAACCTGCGTCTGGTGATCTCGATTGCCAAGAAATACACCAACCGCGGCCTGCAGTTCCTGGACCTGATTCAGGAAGGCAACATCGGCCTGATGAAGGCGGTGGACAAGTTCGAATACCGCCGCGGCTACAAGTTCTCGACCTATGCCACCTGGTGGATCCGGCAGGCTATCACCCGCTCGATCGCCGACCAGGCCCGCACCATCCGGATTCCGGTGCACATGATCGAGACGATCAACAAGCTCAACCGCATCTCCCGGCAGATGCTCCAGGAAATGGGCCGCGAACCCACCCCGGAAGAGCTTGGCGAGCGCATGGAAATGCCCGAGGACAAGATCCGCAAGGTGCTGAAGATCGCCAAGGAGCCGATCTCCATGGAAACCCCCATCGGTGACGACGAAGACTCGCACCTGGGTGATTTCATCGAGGACGGCGCCATGGAGTCGCCGATCGACTCGGCCACCGTGGAAAGCCTCAAGGAAGCCACCCGCGAAGTGCTGTCCGGCCTCACTGCCCGTGAAGCCAAGGTACTGCGCATGCGCTTCGGCATCGACATGAACACTGACCACACCCTGGAAGAAGTCGGCAAGCAGTTCGACGTCACCCGGGAGCGGATCCGGCAGATCGAAGCCAAGGCCCTGCGCAAGCTGCGTCACCCGACCCGCAGCGATCACCTGCGCAGCTTCCTCGACGAGTAAGCGCCAGCAGTATGAAAAACGCCCGGCTTGCCGGGCGTTTTCATGTCCGCCCACTAATCCGCACAAAATTACGGCTTCGCCTGTCCAGCGTTGCGATCCTCGCCTATTCTGCTTCGCAGCATCCCCCGAATGGGGGGCTAACAATAAAACAAGAGGAACGACAAATGCGGCAAACCATGCGGTATGGACAGCTCGCTCGGCTCAGTTTGATCAGCGCCTTCCTGATGTTGGGTGCATGCAAGTTCGGCGGAGGCGGTGGTGGCGGCAGCGACCCTGCCCCGCCCCCCACCGGCTACAAGGCCACCATTGAACGCACCACCTATGGCATTCCGCATATCACCGCCGATGATTTCGCCGGCGCGGGCTATGGCCACGGTTACGCTATTGCCGAAGACAATCTGTGCGTACTGGCCGACGCCTTTCTGACCTTCCGTGGTGAGCGGTCAGCGCATTTCGGCCCGGAACAACCCGCTGCCCCCATGAGCACCTTCGGTTCGCCGCCCAATCTGGAGGCCGACTTCTTCTTCCGCTTCGTGGTTGACGACCACACAGTGGAAAAATTCAAGGACGCCCAATCAGCAGATGTACGCGAGCTGCTGCACGGTTTTACCGCTGGTTACAACCGCTATGTCAGGGAGATTCAAGAGGGTCAGCATGCAGGTCGCCACGCCACCTGCCGAGATCAGCAATGGCTGACGAGTGTCACCGCAGACGATCTCATGCGCCGCCTGATAGCCCTGAACCTTGCTGCCAGCAGCGCCAACTGGGTGGAAGAGATCACCAGTGCGCAGCCACCCGGCGCGGCAGCGGCAACTCAGCGGATGCGCCGCGCAGTTCCGGATCCGGAGCTCGACCCGGAGCGATTCAGACTGGGCCGTCATGGCGAGATCGGCAGCAACACCTTTGCCTTCGGTAGTGACACCACCGAATCCGGCGGCAGCCTGCTGCTTGCCAACCCTCACTGGTACCACCTGGGCATCGATCGTTTCTACCAGTTGCACATGACCATCCCCGGCAAACTGGATGCGGCCGGCGCATCCATCATGGGCTCACCGATGATTCAGATGGGCTTCAATGATGATATTGCCTGGGCGCATACGGTCTCCACGGCTTACCGCTTTACCCTGTATCAATTGCAGCTCGCCGACGGCGACCCCACCCGCTATATCCAGGACGGCGAGGAGCACGCGCTGGAGACTGTCGACCTCACCGTTCAGGTCAAACAGGCGGACGGCTCCCTGGTACCGGTGTCCCGAACCCTGTACCGCTCGGTATATGGACCTATGATCAATCTGGCCGGCATGGGGTTGCCCGACTGGAACGAGCAGACTGCGTTTACCCTGCGCGACATCAATCTGGAGAACACCCGCGGCTTCGAGAACTTCTTTGCCTGGAACCAGGCCGAGTCGCTGACCGATTTCTATGACATAGCCCGGCAATACGTCGGCATACCCTGGGTCAATACCACCGCCATCGGCCGGGGCGATGACCGGGCGCTGTATTCCGACATCACCGCCGTGCCCAACGTACCGGACAGCATGCTCCCCGGCTGCCTGGCCAATCCGCTGGGCTACGTGGTCATCGAGGCGGTACCCGGCCTGCCGCTGCTGGACGGCAGCCGCACTGAATGCGACTGGCGCACCGACGGCGATTCGCGGCAGCCCGGCGCCTTCGGCCCCGACAACCTGCCCAGCCTGTTCACCACCGAGTACGTGGCCAACATGAATGACAGCTACTGGCTGAGCAACCCGGAGCAGCCCCTGACCGGGTTCGACGGCATCATCGGACGGGAGGATTACCGGCAGACCCTGCGCACCCGCATGGGCCATACGCTGGTGCGCGAGCGGCTGGCCGGGACCGACGGGTTGAACGGCAACCTGGCCAGCAGCGAGAACATTCGCGAGATCGCCCTCAACAGTCGGGTCTACAGCGCCGAACTGCTGAAAGATCAGGTTCTTGCCAGCGTCTGCCAGGACGGCGCGCCAGACGCCGAGCAGCAGGCCTGCGAGATTCTCGCCCGTTGGAACGATACCGGTGAACTGGACGCCGTCGGCGCGCACATCTGGACCGCATTCTGGAACGCGCTGGCGACCCAGGAGGTGGATATCTACGCGACCCCCTTCGACCCCGCCGATCCGATAAACACCCCGGCAGGCCTGAGCGCCAGCTCCGAGGTGCAGACCGCCGTACGCGAGGCGTTCAGCACCGCGGTAGCTGAGCTAGTCGAAGCGGATATCCCGCTGAATGCCAGACTCGACGACATCCAGTATTTCCTCAAACCAGGAAGGGAGATTCCGCAGTACGGCGGTGAAGGCGCCGAGGGCTATTTCACCGTGCTGCGCAATACCTACATGCACGTGGTGGACTTCCCCGAAGGCGAGCCCGTGCGCGCCTATACATTCCTGAGCAACGCCCAATCCACCGACCCTGCCAGCCCGCATTACGCGGACTACACCGAAGCCTACTCGGACAAGAACTGGCACCGCCTGCCCTTCACCCGCACGCAGATCGAAGCTGAACGCCTGTCCAGCATCGACATCAGCGAGTAAGGCCCCCTGGCTGCGAGGCACTCCTCCAGTGCCCCGCAGCCCCCGGCCCCACACAGCCGCTAGCCACAGCCAAGCGCAGTCCGTATAATCCGCCACTGCTGTAAATAAGTGGGCCTATAGCTCAGTTGGTCAGAGCAGTCGACTCATAATCGATTGGTCGTAGGTTCAAGTCCTACTGGGCCCACCATTCCCTTCGGTCGCGCAAGACCCCATGGGACTATTCCCGCCCGAAATCAGAGATTCGGGCGTTCCAGCGGCGCAAAGCCGCTTCGTGAAACCCGCTTCCACCCTACTGGGCCCTCCATTTCTCCGATAAACGCGCGACACGAATTCTCCCGTCATACGATCGGTATCGCCCGCACTAAACCACCCTACCCTGTGCCCGTCGCTGCAGCTCAAGCCACGCAATTGGACAATGAGCCGAATACGGGTTTTAATCGGCTCACTACATGAGCCGAATAGATCCGCTAACTGGCTCACACTCAGGTGGTTCATGAATCAATCGACTTGGATCTGGCAGCATCCCGACTGGCCGCGCTTCACCTGGCAGGCAGAGCCATTGGCTCCGCTCCTGCGCGCGTGCGGTACAGCACAAGGTCGCTTGCTGGGCATGCTGGGGGCGGTAGATGGGGATAGTGAGGCGCAGAGCAGCCTGGATGTCATGCTGCAGAACATCATTACCTCATCAGCGATCGAAGGTGAGCAGCTCAATGTGGGCTCGGTGCGCTCATCGCTGGCGAAGCGGCTGGGCGTCGTTGAACAGGGCCGCACCACTGCCCGTTCGGAAGGCCTGGCCGAACTATTGCTGGATACCACTCAGGCCCATCAGCAACCATTAAGCCTTGAACGCCTGTTTACATGGCACCGCTGGCTTTTCCCCAACGACGACTCGTTATTCAGTCGCCCGCTGCTGATCGGCACCTTGCGTGGAGATGAGCCCATGCAAGTGGTATCAGGCCGCATCGACCGCCCAACCGTGCATTTCGAAGCGCCGCCGCGTGCAGGTCTGGATCAGCAACTGGAAGAGTTCCTGGCCTGGTTTGAAGCTAGCCGCGCCGATTCAAACCTCGATCCTTTCCTACGCGCTGGTGTTGCCCATTTCTGGTTCGTGACACTCCACCCATTTGATGATGGAAATGGCCGCCTGACACGCGCTATAACTGATCTAGCTCTGGCCCAAGGCGAAACCCAGGCCATCCGCTTTTACGCCATGTCATCGAGCATACTTGAAGACCGCGCGGGGTATTACCGCATCCTTGAAGCCAGTCAAAAAGGCAGCCTTGATATCACCGCCTGGCTGCAATGGTTTCTGGCCACCCTGCTAAAGGCTTTAGAGCAAGCTTTGGCCCGCATTGATCGGGTACTGGCTAAAGCCCGCTTTTGGCAAGCACATGGCAATCAGGGTTTGTTGCCTGAACAGATCAAAGTGCTTAACCGCCTCCTGGATGGGGGTGAACGCGGCTTTGAACACGGTATTAGCGCGGGCCAATATCAAGCGGTGGCCAAGGTATCCAAAGCCACCGCTACACGACATCTGAGCTATCTACTGGAAACAGGCTGTGTTGTTCGACTACCGGGCGGTGGCCGCAGTACCCGCTACCAGGTTAATACTGCCACCAAATCCCGATAATCAAATTGGAGCCCACAGATTCCCGCACTTAGCCCACCATCCAACTAGGCGATCAGCCAATTCCCAGCTAGCCTGCTATGACACCGGCGCCGGCCCGCCCTAACGCTGATAAGGAGTAGGTTTGTAATGAAAGCCAAACTGATGCTGCTGTTAAGCTGCCTGACGTTGTCCGCGCATGCGGTAGAGATAGGCGAACGGCTCGATATCTGGACCCTGCCCGACCAGTTCGACCAGCCGCTGCAACTGGACAACGAGGTGCGGGTCATCCTGGTCGCGGGTAGCCACGGTGCGGCCAAGCTGGTGGATGCCGCCATCAAGCATGAGCCCAAGGGATACCTGGAGGCGCGCCAGGCGGTCTATATCGCTGACATCACCCATATGCCGCGGATGGTCGCCAATCGGATACTGGTTCCCGCGATGCGGGACGCCAATTACCGGATCCTGCTGGATCGTGAAGGCGAGGTGGCCTCGCGTTACGATCCCAGCCGTGGCGAGGTGCTGTGGCTGGCGTTGGAAGACGGTACACTGCGCGAGCGCCGGCAGTTCAGCTCGGCGGACCAACTGAAGGAGGCGCTGGAGCAGCAGGCGCTCGCCGGCAATAGCCAACCGGACGGGGAAGCAACTCGCCCCGCTCCCTGACCACCAGGTAACTCCTGTCATGAACATTGCGATCAATACTGTCGTATTCCTGATCACCCTGGCCGGGATGGAAGCCTTTGCCTGGTATGCCCACAAGTACGTCATGCATGGCTGGGGCTGGGGCTGGCACAAGTCTCACCATGAGCCGCGCGACGGCTGGTTCGAGACCAATGATCTGTACGCCGTGGTGTTCGCGGGAGTGGCAATAGCGCTGATCGCGCTCGGCACGGCTGGCTGGCATCCACTGGAGTGGGTGGGGGCAGGAATGACCGCCTACGGTTTCCTGTATTTCCTGGCCCATGATGGACTGGTGCACCGGCGTTGGCCGTTCCGCTATGTGCCCCGTAGGGGTTACCTCAAGCGCCTATACCAGGCGCACCTGATGCACCATGCCGTGCAGGGCCGTGACGGCTGCGTATCCTTCGGCTTTCTGATCGCACCATCGACGGCCACCCTGAAGAAGCAGCTCAGGGCGCTACACGATGGGCCGCTTCACAAAACCACTAGCGAGGCCTCGGCCACAGAGCGCCGCGGGGCGTAGCCTGCAGTTGACGCGTGGCGAGTGCCAGCGCTGCGCCGCTGGTCACCAGTCGCAGCTTGTCCCATTTTGTGGTCGACACACGCTGGTCCCAGGCTGCAGCGCCCCGCTCCTTCACCTTGATGCCGATCTCCCGGTACACGCCGCGGGCGGTGGCAATCGCCCAGGCGGAGCGCAGGGGCAGCGCTGGCAGTCCCTGGCAGGCAGACAGGTAATAAGGCTCGGCCAGATCGACCAGCCGCCCCGCCAGTCTGGCCACCGCCTCCCGATGCCCGGGCAGAGCCAGCTCCTGTCTGGGTATACCCTCCTCGCTTAACCACTGGGCAGGCAGATAACACCGCCCTACCCTGGCGTCCTCCACGATATCCCGGGCGATATTGGTCAGCTGGAATGCCAATCCCAGATCACAGGCTCGATCAAGCGTAGCCTCCTCCTGGGCGCCCATGATGACCGCCATCATCAGCCCCACTACCCCCGCGACGTGATAGCAATACTCGAGGGTGTCATCGATCGTCTCGTACTGGCGCCCCTGCACATCCATGGCGAACCCCTGCAGGTGCTCCTGCGCATAGCGCTCGGGTATGGCGTGCCGTTGGGCTACCTCCTGCAAGGCAGCAAACGCGGGATTGGTCATCGGCTCGCCGGCGTAGGCCCGGCGTGTCAGCTCGACCAATTCAGCCAGCCGCTGTTCACTGCCGTCGCTGCTGCCAGGGGTTTGGCCGAAGCCCAGCTCCTGGCCATCGACCACGTCGTCGCAATAGCGGCACCAGGCATACAGCATCACCGCGCTGCGCCGCGTGGGTGGATCAAACAACCTGGCCGCTGCGGCGAAGCTTTTGGAGCCCACCTCGATGGTGCGGGTGGCG
The DNA here is from genome assembly GCF_000939975.1 of Pseudomonas saudimassiliensis. Taxonomy (GTDB): domain Bacteria; phylum Pseudomonadota; class Gammaproteobacteria; order Pseudomonadales; family Pseudomonadaceae; genus Halopseudomonas; species Halopseudomonas saudimassiliensis. Next base: position 1,279,045 of record NZ_LK391969.1, read on the forward strand.
TGGTCGAGGAGTGCTTCGTTCATGGGTGAACCTACTCCAGCATGAGTTTGGCGGTGGCCTTGGCTGAGCCAACTACCCCCGGCACGCCAGCCCCCGGGTGCGTACCGGCACCTACCAGATACAGGTTGGGCAGCACCGCGTCGCGGTTATGCGGCCGGAACCAGGCACTCTGCGTCAGGATCGGTTCCAGCGAAAAGGCTGAACCCAGGTGCGCGTTGAGCTCGTCACGGAAATCCAGCGGCGTGAAGAAGCGGCTGGTCACCAGGTTCTTGCGCAGCCCCGGAATATAGTGCTCCTCCAGGTATTCCAGGATGCGATCGCGGTATCTTGGTCCTTCCACCGTCCAGTCGATGGGCGCGTTGCCCAGGTGGGGCACGGGCGCGAGCACGTAGTGGGCGCTGCAGCCGGGCGGTGCGAGTGATGGGTCGGTAACGCAGGGCGCGTGCAGATAGAGGGAAAAGTCATCCGCCAGGGCATCGTGCTTGAAGATCTCGTTGATCAATTCCCGGTAGCGCGGGCCGAAGCACACCGTATGGTGCTGCAGGTTATCGGGCACCTTGTTCAGCCCGAAATAGATGACAAACAGCGACATGCTGAAGCGCTTGGACTTGAGCGACTTGGCCTGGCTCACACCACGCGGCTCATGGCCGAGCAGACGCTCGTAGGTATGCACCACATCGGCATTGGAGGCCAGGGCATCGGCGTTGAAAACCCGGCCATCCTCAAGCCTTACCGCGCTGACCCGACCATCATGTACCTCGACCCGCGCCACCTCGGCGTTGAGCTCCAAGGTGCCACCCAGATCCTCGAACAGCCTGACCATGCCCTGCACCAGGGCACCCGTGCCGCCCCGGGGAAACCATACGCCCCATTGGCGCTCCAGCGCATGGATCAGTGTATAGATGGACGAGGTTTCAAAGGGGTTTCCACCCACCAGCAACGAATGAAAGGAGAAAGCCTGGCGCAGATGCTCGTCCTTGATGAAGCGCGACACCATGCTATACACGCTGCGCCAGGCCTGCAGCTTGGCCAGCTGCGGACCGGCAGCGACCATATCGCGAATGGTCAGGAAGGGCACGGTGCCGAGTTTGACGTAGCCTTCCTCGAAGACTGCCCGAGAGTAGGCCAGAAACTGGCGGTAGCCTTCGACGTCCCCCGGGTTACGCTCCCCTATCTGCCGCTCCAGCGCCGCCTGGTCATTGAGGTAATCGAAGGGCGGCGCATCCTCCCAGCAGAGCCGGTAGAAGGGCGTAACCGGCAGCAGCTCGACGTAATCGGCCATGGGCCTGCCGGCCAGCGCAAACAGCTCCTCCAGGGCGGACGGATCAGTGATCACCGTAGGCCCGGCGTCGAAGGTAAACCCTTGGTCCTCATACACATAGGCGCGGCCGCCGGGCTTGTCGCGCTTTTCCAGCACGGTCACCTGATAGCCCCCCGCCTGTAACCGGATGGCCAGCGCCAGGCCGCCGAAACCGGCGCCGATGACCACGGCGCGCTTACGTAGAGTCATGTACTGATCCTGATCTGCTGTGGATGGGTAAGCCGGGCCGCCTGGATGGCCTGCCCCACGGGCACGGGAGGCTTGCCCGAGACGATACGCAGCTTGTCCAGTGCGGTAAGGCGCCCGGCATAAAACCGACGGATAAGCCCTTCAGGCAGGCCGTAGAAACGCTGCATGACCTGCCAGCGATCGCCGGGCTCGCCGGCCAGAAACAGCATCCGGTTGAGCAGGCGGAAGAACCCCTGCCGGCGCCACTGCTGCTCGGCTGCAAGATGAATGACGCGGGATAACGCGGCGGCAGTGACGTCCTGCGACGCGGCAATACGCTCAGCCAGCCGCACGGCATGGGGCAGGGAATACCCGGTGGTCGGATGAAACAGTCCAGCACGCAGTCCGCTTACCGGTTGCCCCGCGTGGCCGAGCCAGAACGCCGAAAAATCCCCAGCGAGGGTGATGGGCAACACGCCCTGCTCCTCGCGCAGCACCTCGACGATCGACCAGCTCCGGGCCCGGGCATAGGCGCCAATATGCTCGCGTAACCGCACCGCGTCGATTGCCGGCCCGTCAACATAGTGGGTGTCTTCAATGAGCAGCGTATCGGCAGAAAACGGCAGGACGTAGACGAAACGATAGCCCTGCCCCTGCTCGACGCTTGCATCCATCAGGATCGGCTCGGTCAGCCCGTGGGGTTGGGCGAGGCGTACTTCCTGCCCGACAAAGGCCTGGAATCCCAGGGCCATGTTAGGGCTGGGCTGCGCACCGCGCCCGTCGATCACCGCGCCCGCCTCGAGAACCTCGCCGTTGGCCAGGGTTACCGTGGTGGGTGTCAGGCGCGTGATGCTGGCGCCGGTACGTACCTGCGCCGCCAGCGCCTGGCCCAAGACCCGAGCGAAGTCCTGCGCAGCGATACTCAGGTAGCCACCTGGCATCCGGCGTCGACGCGCCGGGAAGATCACGGTATAGGCGTCCCAGCGGTGACTGACCAGAGGCGCCAACCACCCATGCTGCGCCGGCGTCAGATCGCCATCGTGGAACGACCAGGTGTGATTGCCGCCGAGTCGTTCCCCCTGCTCCAGCAGCAGGATGCGCAATTCCGGCCGCTGTTGGTGCAGGCGCCAGGCAATCAGTCCGTTGGCCAGGCCGCCGCCGGCCAGGATGATGTCGTAATGCACGGTCAACGCGACCCCTCCGCCAGGACGGGGCGCCCGGTGCGCATCACCTGCTCAACGATATCGGCTGCGGCGGGTGTGCCTCCTGCGGCTTCCACCTCCGCGCCCAGGCGCGCCAGCCGTGGGGCAAAACTCGACTCAGTCAGCAGGCGCTGCAGCAGACCGCTCATGGCGCCACTGCGGCAAAAATGCGGCGCCGCCTTGAGTCCCACGCCTGCGTGACAAACCCGCGCGGCGACTCCCGCCTGGTCAAAGGCGATGGGCAGGGCAAGAATCGGCGTGCGGGCGGCCAGCGCGTCCATCACCGTGTTAAGTCCGCCATGGGAGATTACTGCATCAGCCCGCGCCAGGGCCGCACGCTGCGGTGCGAAATCCGTCACCCAGGTTGTGCCATGCCGTTCCAGCGCCCTGGCCTGTGCCGTGTTCAGTCCATTGCAGTGCGCCAGCAGCAGCTGTACATCAAGCCGGCGGCACGCCCGCGCGATACGCTTGAACAGGGCATAGCGCTGGCCCTGGAGCGTGCCGAGGGAGGCAAACACCAGCGGCCGGTCATCCGCCACCTCGTAAGGCAACGGCGGCTCGGCCTCGGTGCCAGTCCGCAGCGGACCGACATGATGAAAGTGTGCGGGCAATTCCGCACGCGGGAATTCGAAGCCCGGTACCGTCTGGCTGATCTGGGCGAGGGGGGACATGCATTGATGCAAGCCGTCCCGTGGCGCCAACCCCAGGGTAGATGCCTGTTCGGCGATAACCCGGCGATGCCGGCCCATCATCCAGTCGTAAACCCGGGCGCTGCCTTGGTAGAGCTGCCGGGAGCGCGCATCCGCGCCATAGGCCATCGGCATCACCGGCAAGGGGATACCGCGTTCACGATTTACCGGGAGGGCGCAGGCTACCGAAATGAACGGCAGGCCTGCGGCTTCGGCAACCAGGCCGCCCGCCGCCTCCATCTGGTCGCAGATAAGGGCATCGATGTGCAAGGTCCTCAACACCGGCGGCAGTTCCCGACAGAGCATGTCGGTGGTGCGCGCCATATCAGCGATCAGGCGCAGCAGACCAAACGGGCCGCCCGGATTGGCGGCGCAGCGCAGCGTCGCAGCCAGGCTGCCAGCAGGATGCGATCGCAATCCCACAGCGTGGAAGCGTATCAGGGGCGAATCCAGCCAGGCTACGGCGTCCTGCTGATGAATGAAGGTAACCTGATGCCCACGTTTGACGAGCTCCAGGCCCAACGCTTGCAGGGCGCGAAAATGGCTGGGTAATGCCGGCGCAACGACGGCGAGATGACTCATTCCAGGCGTACACCGTCAAGATGCAATGGCGCCCGCCGCAGGGCAGCCAGATTGGCGCTGCCGGTACAGAAGCAGGCGATGCGCAACTGGCGGACAAGTACATCGAAATGCGCGATTACCGCCTCGGTGGACTGGGTAGCACTCTGCAGTACCGCTGCGGCCTGGCCGACCAGGTCTGCACCCAGGCGAATCGCCTTGGCCGCGTCCACACCGTTGCGAATCCCACCGGAGGCTATCAGGGGGGTGGTCGGCAGAGCCCGGCGGGCCTGTACTATCGCCTGCGTAGTGGGGATTCCCCAGTCAACGAAAGCCATGGCTACCTGGCGGTCAGCCTCGCTTGCGGCCCGTTCGGCTTCGACCAGGGCCCAGCTGGTGCCGCCGGCACCCGCCACATCAATCACCGACACCCCCACCTCCACCAACGACTGCGCCACCGAGGCGGAAATACCCGCCCCCACCTCCTTGACGACTACCGGTACCTGGCAACGCTGCACCAGTGCACCGATAGCGTCGAGCACCCGGCGCCAATCACGGTCGCCTCCGCCCTGGACCGCCTCCTGCAACGGGTTGAGATGAATGATCAGCGCATCGGCACCGATCATGTCCACCGCCCGGCGTGCCCAATCCATCGTGGAGCCGTCGGCCAGTTGAGCAGCCCCGATATTAGCCAGCAGGGGAACATCCGGAGCGAGAGTACGTAGCTCACCGGTCAGGCCATGGTCGATACCGGATTCGACAGCTACCCTCTGGGAACCTATCGCCAAAGCGATACCCAAAGCTTGGGCGGCTTCGGCCAGGTGGTGGTTGATGTATTTGGCCCGTGCCGCGCCGCCGGTCATGGAGCTGATGAGCAGGGGCGCCTGCAACGTCCTGCCCAGAAAGCGGGCACTGAGATCGATCGCATCCAGATGCAGCTCTGGCAACGCACAATGCTCGAACTGATAACGGGCGAACTGATCGCCGGTAGGCACAGGTGTCCTGCGCGAATCGAGCACGATGTCCAGATGGTCATTCTTGCGAATGACCAGATTACCGTCGCTCATATAAAGCGCAGCTCCCAGGAAGATTGAATATTTATGCGACCAACCTTATGCAAATTCCGATTGCCCTACTTTAATGCATAGGAGTGACACCCGAACTCAGCTGTGACCAATTACAGTTCAACAACCAGCAAGACGCAAACAAGAAGCCGGCCCGGGAGCCTATTCACCATGGATGAATTATCTGCCGCGGTCAGTTCTGCCAGTCACCGCGACTTCTCCGCAATCCGGACCCGGATCGATGCGCGCCTCGCCGAACTGCTACCTCGCGACGATTCCGGCCACCACCAGATCGGCAACGCCATGCATGCAGGCACCCTCCCCGCCGGCAAGCGCGTGCGGCCTATCCTGCTGGTCCTGGCCGCACAGGATCTGGGCCACGACTCTAACGCCCTTATCGACCTGGGTTGCGCCATTGAAATGATTCACGCCGGTTCGCTGATCGTGGACGATATGCCCTGCATGGATAACGCCTCCCTGCGCCGCGGCCAGCCAACCATCCACCGGCGCTTCGGCGAAGATATCGCGATACTGACGACGGTAGCATTGCTGTCCAAGGCGTTCGGCGTGGTGGCCTCGCTGGAGGCGGTCGACGCCGCTATCAGGACCCAGCTGGTTGCCTGCCTGGCGGAGGCCGTAGGGACGCAGGGCCTGGTCAGAGGCCAGTACGAAGATTTGCGCGAGGGCGCGCACTCTCGCTCAGCCAGGGCCATAGCAACCACCAATGAACTGAAGACCGGAGTGTTGTTTGGCGCCACGCTGCACATGGCTGGCCTGGTCGCCGGGGCCAGTGAGGGGCAGCAGCGCAGCCTGCGCCGTTTCGCCATCGAGCTGGGCCATGCCTTCCAGTTGCTTGATGACCTGACCGACGGCGAGCCGGATACCGGCAAGGATGCGGGCCAGGATACGGGCAAGTCGACGCTCGTGGCGTTGCTCGGGGTGGAGGTCACACGAAAACAGCTGATCAGACACTTGGCCCAGGCCGATGCCTGCCTGGCCGAGGTGTATGGCGCCGGCAGCCAGGTCAGCCGCTATGTACATCAGCTGTTCGCCAAAGCCCTGCCGTCGCTGCGGTAAGACAGCTGGCGCGTTACCTCACCGCGCCAATTCTGCCTGCCCCTCAGCCTGCGCCCCACCCAGCCGCCAGCTCATCACCAGCACGATCAACATGCCCACAACCATGCAGATCCATGCCGCCTGCAGCGAGGCCATGGTGTCGCGGATGACGCCTGCGAGCAGCGGCATCAGGGCCGCGATGGCGTAACCGCCACCCTGGACGAAGGCCAGCAGCGCGCCGGCCTTGGCTGGGGAGTCGGCGTGATCCAGGGTGACGATCAGGGACAGCGGGAAGAGTGCGCCAATGCCCAGGCCGAGCAGGATGATCGCTGGCAGCATCAGCGGCACGGGCGAAAGAATCAGGCAAGCCAGCCCCGCCAGCACCAGCAGAATGACCCCGGTCAGCAGTGGCCGACGATCCGGGAAGCGATGCACCAGGGATGACACAGCCAGGCCGGCCACCACTTCCATCGCCGAGAGCGCACCGAGCAGGTAGCCGGCGTGAACCGAGCTGAGCCCCAGATCGATGTAGTAGGCCGGCAACCAGGCAAGGGCGAGGGTATAGGCGCTGGTACCGATGCCGAAAAAGGCCAGCAGGAACCAGGCTCGCGAATTACGGTAGGGCAATACCACATGGTCCGCCGAATGCTGGCGTCCGCCGGCATAGCGCACCCAGGCAATCAGGGCGAGCAACGCGGGGACCAGCGCGACGCCCAGCACCAACCGCCAGCCACCGACGGTCGCGGCAGGCGCCGCGCCTGCCGCGGCAATCACCGCACCGCCCATGATGCCGGTGGTGAACAGCCCCATCAGTGAGCCGGCCCGCTCGGGATGATTGCGCTTGAGCCAGGCGGGCATCAGCGCCTGCACCATGGCGATCCCCGCCCCTGCCACCGCCGCCGAGACGATCAACCAGCCGCCGGAGTCGATGATGAAGCGCGCGGCGCTGGCCAGGGTGATCAACAGCATGCCGAGGGCGATCCCCCGCACCTCGCCTACCCAGCGCTGTAGCCACGGGCCGCCCAGCGCGCAGGCACCCATCAAGAACACCGGCAAGGTGGTCAGCAGGCTGGCCTGGGTGCTACTGAGCCCCAGATCCTGTTGCAGTATGTCCAGCAGCGGACCGATGGCGGCCATGATCGGCCGGAGATTGAAACCAATAAGCAGGGCAAGTCCCGCAATCAGCGAGTACCGGGGAGAGGTAGACATGAATTATTTCCAGGAGGGGGAACGCGGGCGCTATCTTAACATGCCCGGCGCCTGCTGCGGACCACTTGGCCATTGCACGACAGACCAGGGATGGGGCGCGTTGCAGCGCCCCCGGCTAGATACTGCACAAGGTGATGACGCCGGGACGGGACCCGCCCCGGCGTGCAGCTCACATTCAATCCAGCACTTTACTCTCTCCGGCATCAGACGGCGTCAACAACACATACAACGCCGGCACGACAAACAGCGCCAGCACCGATACCGACACCAGTCCGAAGATGATCACCAGGGTCAGCGGCCGGTAGAAGGGGCTGCTGACGGCCAGCGGTACCAGACCGACGATGGTGGTGACGGCAGTAGTCAGCAAGGGGCGCAGCCGGCGGGCAGAGCCGGCGGCGGCGGCTTCGGGGATGCTCATGCCTTCCTTGAGGAAGCTGTTCATGGTGTCGACCATGATGATGCCGTTGTTGATGGCGATGCCGATCAACGACACCAGGCCGATCATGGCGAAGAAGGAGAAGGTGATATCGAACGCCCAGAAGCCGAGGGCGGAGCCGATGATGGCCAACGGCATGGTCGCGAAGATGATGAAGGCCTGGCGGAAACTGCTGAACAGGATCACCAGCACACCGACCACCAGCACCACCGCGATCACCAGCGCCAGCAGTGCCGAGGAGAAGGTCTCCGTGGTATCCGCCGCTTCGCCGCCGACCACGGCGCGATAGGCCGAGGGCCAGCGCTGCTGCATCTGGTCCAGCTGCGGCTGCACTTCAGCGAACACCTCGCTGACCGTGCGCCCCTCGTTCTTGGCCATGACCGTGAGTGCACGCTCACCGCCGACGTGGGAAATGGCAATGGCCGACTCGGACTGGGTAGGGCTGAGCAGCTGCTGCATGGCAATCGAGCGCCCGTCCTGGGTAAAGGCACGTACCCGCGCGAGCTCCTCGGTGCTGCGCGGGCCGCCGGCTTCACCTGGGCGGCTGGGCCATTCGGTGCCCAGGCGGATGTCGATATTGTCATCGCCATCGGCGGTGACAAAGGTGCCGACCTCATCGGAGCTGAAGGCGATGCGCAATTGCGAGGCCAGGTCACCATGGTCGATGCCGAAGAAGTTGGCCGCCTCGCGGTCGGGCTGTAGGGCCAGCTGCGGTTTGAGCATGCCGATATTATCGCGCACATCGACCACGCCTGCGGTTTGCGCCAGCAGTGTCTGGACCTCGCGGGACAATCCCAGCAGGGTATCCATGTCGGGGCCGATCAGCTGGATCTCGATCGGGTCGCCCATGCTCGGGCTGCTGGATTCCGGCACTACCAGCAATTGCGCTGCGGCGACGCGCTCTTCGAGATAGGCCGCCAGTTCGCGGCGCAGCTCATCCGCCAGCTCGTAGGACGGCGCGTCGCGCTCTTCAAGGGGGCGGAAGATCGCCGAAAAGCCGATGAAATTCTCCGCTTCGCTGGGCTGCAGGTTGGAGGCCATCGAGCCGGCGGCGAAGGGGCTCTTGAGCCCGACCAGTTTGACCACACTCTGGAAATATGGCTTGTCCCGCAGGATGGCACCGATCTCGTCGGCCACCGCCTGGGAGGTTTCCAGCTGGACGGTGGGTGGCAGCTCGATATTGATCCCCAGGCGTTCGCCGTCCGTAGGCGGGAACAGCTCGATCCGGGCCTGGGTAAAGGCCCACATCGACAGGACAAACAGGGCAATCGCACCGACCACCCAGAGACCGGATTGCCGGCGGCCGCGCACGACCCAGCGGCTGTTCCAGTTTTCCAGCCCATTGACCGCGCGGCTTGCCACCCGGTCCGAGAGCCCCTGCCGCTTGGGGTCGGCAGCCTTGCGCTGCTTGCCCAGCAGACTGCGGGCCAGCGGCAGGGTGCAAAGCATGGCGACGATAAACGACAGGATAAGGCAGACCACGGTGGTGGTCGGCAGCACCCGGATGAATTCGCCCACGGTGCCGCTGATCGACATCAGCGGCGCCAGCGCGAGGATGGTGGTCAACTGGGCCGCAAAGGCCGGCATGGCGTAACGTTTGACCGTCGCCAGCACCGCCTGGCCGAAGGTCTTGCCGCCGTTGTAGATCTCGTCGTGCAAGCCTTCGAGCAGGATGATGAAGACGTCGACGATCATCACCAGGGCAATGACCATGCCGATGACCACCAGCTCGTTGAGGGTGTAGCCCATCAACAGGAGGATCAGCAGCACGCCGGCGAAGGTGACCGGCACCGACAACCCGGCGAGAATGGCCTCGCGCCAGGCAATGGTCAGTAGCAGGATGACGAATACTACCGCCATGGTCTGCAGGGCGCTGACAAAGACCTCCCCCAGCGATTCCATGATCTGGTCTGCTTCGTCCTGAATGATGCTGTATTCCAGGCCAGAGGGCCAGGCGCCCTCCTCCTGCATCCGCGCCAGCGCTGCGTGCAGACTTGCCACCAGGCTCACCGTATCCGCCCCGGGGCTTTTGCGCACTGACAGCTCCAGCGACTCGGCGTACTCTTCGCCATTGGCACTGAAGAAAGCGCGGGAGGTTTCGGTTTCCTGCATGCGGCGCACCGAGGCAACCTCGTCCAGCCGCACCGGGCGGTCAGCACCGGGACCACTCAGCCGGGCTATCGGCAGGGCGCGCAGGTCGTCGACATCACGAAAGCGCCCTTCTAGCCGCACCACTGCACCGATATCGTCGCTGCGAATTTCACCGAAGGGCTGTTCCACGTTGGCTTGCTGCACCGCGTTGCGTACCGCCGAGGGTGACAGCCCCAGCGCCAGCAAGCGGTCCGGGCGCAGTAATATCTGCACGATTTCCTCGCGCTCGCCCCCGATGTTCACTTCCTTGACGCCGGTGATCCGCTCCAGCACATCCTGGATGCGCCGGGCCTGATGGTTCATGGTTGCCGAGCCGGCATCCCCGTGCAGGGTGAAGGTCAGGATCGGCCGGTCATCGACCGACGCCTGCTCGATCTGCGGCCGCTCCACATCTGCCGGGAGTTCCGCCTCCGCGTCGGCCACCGCGGCGCGCAGCCGGGTCATGGCGTCCACTGGATCGGCCGAGGCATCGAACTCGACGGAGATGACCGAAAAGGAGTCATAGGATGCGCTGTCGACCTTGCGCACCCCTTCCAGGGTGGTGACCTCGTCTTCGATGAAGTCGGTAACCTGCTCCTCGATGGTGCGCGGATCGGCCCCGGGCCAGGCGGTAGTGATGGTGGCCTGGGGGATGTTCAGGTCCGGCAGGGATTCCTTGACCAGCTGGGTGTAGGCCATCAGCCCGCCGAGCACCAGGGTGATCAGCAGCAGGATGCCGAAGATCGGCTGGAGGAAGAAAAACCGCGCCAGCGGGTGCGCCGAGCGCACCTCTTCGCTTTCCCTGCGGGGCGCATCCGGCAGAGCGTCATTGGGCTGCTCGGTGCGGCTCATTCGGACGCCCCGGCGGTTTCCAGAATACGTACACGCTGGCCATCATAGAGCGCCGCGCGCCCGTCGCTTACCACCAGCTCGCCCTCTTCAACCCCGTCGATAACCGCCCGGTAGGCGCCGGCCTGCTGGCCTACTTCGACCCGCCGCTCATTCACCCGACCGCTGGCCTTGTCCACCACGAACAGGAAGGCCTGGTCGTTGCGGTAGCGCAACACGTCCAGCGGTACCGCCAGGCTGTCCTGCAGCGCGGGCAGGGCAATCCAGACCGGAACGAATTCGCCGTCCTGCAAGCGTGGGTTGTCACCTTCGCTATGCAATATGACCTCGAAGGTACGGGTTTCCGGATCCAGCGAGGGGCTGATGGCATGCACCCTGGCGGGCACCCGGTCGTCACCGACCAGCGGATCGACGTCACCACCCTGCACCGGCGGCTCCCCGCCGATCACCGCCCGGGCACCGCTCTCGACCTGGCGGAAATCGTAGGACGGCAGGTCCACCCGCACTTCGAAGCGGGTGGGGTCAATCACCAGCGCCGGCACGGTGCGCAGCGCGTTCTGCTCAGTGTTGGTCTGCACCACGCTGGGCATGAAGTACCGGCCCTTTTCGATGTTGAGGCGGGCCAGTACACCGTCGATCGGGGAGATCAGCCGTGACTCATCCACCGACAGTTGGGCCTGGGCCAGCTGGGCACGACTGTTGTCACGCACCGCCACGGCCTGCTCCACCTGGACGATGGCCTGGTCCAACTCCTGCTGGGAGGCGGAGCGTTGCTCGATCAGCGTCTCATAACGCTTGCGCGTCACGTTCGCCAGCCGCAGATTGGCTTCGGCTTCGGCTACCGCGGCCTTGGCCGCCTGCAGGTCGGCCTGCACCCGCTCGGGCGCCTGATGGGCAATCAGTTGGCCGGCTTTCACCGGACTGCCGACCCGCAAGTTGTCATCGATATAAGTGACCACGCCCTGCTGGGTAAAGGTGAGAAACTCCCGCTGCAGCGAGCGCGCCGTGCCCTGGCTGTACACCCAGGCCTGCAGGTCCCGATGTTCAACCGGTATCACCCTGACGCTCACCTGCTGGGCGCTGTCATTCTGCTGCGCTGTGGCGGCGGGCGGTTCGTTTGGCTGGGCTTGCTGCTCGTCACCGCCACAACCCAGCAGACCAAACAGACAGGCCATCCCGATGGCGCTCATACGACTCTTGTACATTATCTGGGCTCTTTTCGTGAGGGGGTGGACAAGCTGCCGGCGGCGACGGGCGTGACGGCGAGCACCGCGGGCGAGTCGGCTTCGAAGCCGCCACCCAGGGCCAGGTGCAGGGCGATGCGATTCTCGATGCGGGCATGGCGCGCGGTGATATGGGCGCTGCGTCCGTCCAGGGCGCGTTGCTGGCTTTCCAGCACGTTGAGGAAGGGGTCGATACCCTGCTGATAGCGGTTATAGGACACCCGCACCGCTTCTTCCGCCGCGGTGGCGGAACTGTCCAGTGCCTGCTCGCGGCGCGCCAGCAGGCTTTCAACGGCCAATCGGCTTTCTACTTCCGCCAGGGCATTCAAGGCGGTCTCGACATAGGCGCCCAGCGTCTCATCGCGCTGCCCCTCGACGGCATCGACCTGGGCGATCAACCGGCCGCCCTGAAAGATCGGCTGCACAATGCGCCCGCCGATCGACCAGACCAGGTTGCTGCTGTTGAACAGTTCGGAAAATTCGCTGCCGGAGTAGCCCCCCGAGCCGGTCAGGGAGAAGGACGGCAGGAAGGAGCGCTTGGCCGCTCCCAGCTGGTAGCCCGCCCCGATCAGCGCCAGCTCCGCCGCCCGCACATCGGGGCGGCGCATCAATAACTCAGCAGGTACGCCCGCCGCGGGCGCCGGAGCGACCTCGGGCAGCGTATCGCCCGTCTGCACCTTGCCGGCGGGGTAATGGCCCATCAGCACTTCCAGCTGGCGGATATTGAGCGCCAACGCCTCGCGGCGCTGCTCCAGCCCGGCCCGGGCCGATCCCAGATTGGCTTCGGCGAGCTGGCCGTCGGCCGGCGAGGCAATACCGACCGCGACCCGGTTATTGATCTGCCGGGACATCTCATCCAGCGCCTTGACCGTGTCTTCCGACAGCTTGACCTGGGCACGGGCGTGGGCCACATCGAAATACAGCTGGGTAATCTGCGCCGCTACCGATTGGCGCATGGCGCGCAATTGCTCGCCGCTGGCGAGAAAGTCCGCCCGCGCCGAGGCGCTCAACGCCGAAAGCCGGCCCCAGAGATCCAGCTCCCAGCTGATATCCAGCGCGGCATTGTGATTGTTGCTGAGGATGGCCATATCGCCGGCCAGATCCCCGAGCCCCATGCCCGACAGGTTCTGGCGCTGCCGGGTGCTGTTGAGCCCGATCCCGACCTGGGGCAAGGCGTCGGCGCCGGTGACGCGCACCTGCGCCTCGGCGATCCGCGCCCGGGCGATAGCCTGGGCCAGTCCTGGGTTGCGCAGCAGGGCGGTCTCGACAAACTGGTTCAGGCGGTCGTCGCCAAACTCGGTCCACCAGCGCTCGGCAGGGGTAAAGGCACCCGTGGGCGTGGCGGCGAAGGTGGCCGGCAGACTGAATGGCAGCTGCGGCTGCGCCGGCGGCGAGACGCGACAAGCTGCAGTGGTAACGGCCAGGCAAATGACAGTGGTACGCAGCAACGGCGTGCCCCAGCTCATGCGTTCTGGCTCTCCGGGGGTAACCCGAGCATGCTCATCCTTGCTCCCTTTGTATTGAAATACTTATCTATTTGTCCGTCGCCGCTTCGTAAAGTTACAGGCAGCCCGAGATAAAGTGCCTGTGATCAACGCCAGCGCCAGCGATCCCGCAGCCGCTGCAGGCGCGATCGGCCCAACTGTTCCTCGGGGCTGGGCCAGTGCGTCTTCTTGCTTTCGCACTGGACGATGCCGCTGGCGCCCAGGCGCAACCGCCAGCGCTGCGCCACGGTATGCGCCTGCCCCGGCTCGGTGAACAGCAGCAACACATTATAGTCGTGCTGCTTTTCGATGGGGTGGGCCTGGATCTCGGCGAAGGGCTCCGCTTCCTCGGCGCTCTTGAACAGCCGATTGCGCGTGGCCTGGATCATGTCGCACAACCGCTCGCAGTCCAGGCTCAGCCGCTCCTGGATCTTGTCGCGCTCCAGCGCGCCCTTCTCCAGCGTGAATACCGACCGGTAACAGATGATCTGCCGCTCCTCGTTGGTCGCCCATTTACCGGAGTGTTCCAATACCTCCTTGGGCAAGCCGGGCAGCTTGCGGAAATCGAGCCAGATCAGCTGCTGGGCCATGAGCTTCTTGGTGTAGGGCATCAGCAGGCGGATTTTCCAGCGCGGCTTGCCCTTGCGCAGCCACTTGGTGATGACGGTGATCATGTCGTCGCGCAGCAGGTCGCGTATCGCATAGACCGAGGCAATGCCGAGCAGCAATGCCAGGGACAGGTGTTGATTGCCATCCCGCGCATTGAACAGGAAGTAGGTGAACAACGTCATGATCAGCATGGTCGATGCGGCCTTGACCATCTTGCGGGTGCCCTCGCCCAGCTCGGTGACCTTGGAGCGCAGCAGTACCGGGTACTCCAGCAACCGGTGGTACAGGCTCATGCGGTTCCACACCCGCGTCGGATCGCCACGGAAGTCGCTCAGATACTCGTGTTCGCGGCGATGCCGGTACTCCTGCTGCAGAAACTCCTGGATGGCGGCAATAAGCTCCGGGTCCAGGTCGGCGTACCCGTCGAGGGTCATGCATTCGAGCAGGAACTGCTCGGCGTGCCAGGAAAAATAGATATCCAACTGCCGGAAGTAACGCCGTTGATTGCGCTGCTCCGGGAAGGTCCGGCGTAGCCGCTGGGCGAAGTTCTGGCTCAGCCGCAGGGCGCGCCGCAGCGGCTCCTCCGTCAGGCCGGCACCCTGGATCTGCTGACGCAGCCGGTCCATGGAGGCGCGGTACTGGAACAGCCAGGAACCGAACATGATCTCGTAATGGGGCGACAACAACGCGAAGGAACTGTCGGACTTGCTGACCCGGTCCTCGTCCGGCAGCCCGAGCAACCCAAAGCGGTGAGACAGACAGCTGGCGAAAAACTGCCGCTCGTCCAGCGTCCAGCTGGAGAAATCGTTCTCGTGGGGCGTGAACAGATACAGCTCGACCAGATAACGGCCCGGCTTTTTCAAGGTGCGGGTCAGCTGTACTCGATAGTCACCCTTGCGTTTCAACGAGAACACATTTCCTCCTATCAGCCCATGACCAACCGCATCGACCGCAACATGATTGCCGGAACAGTCACCTGTCCTGCGGCGTGCGATGCGCTCAATCCTAGCATGACCGGGCCGGCAGATGGCTGGCAGCAGCGGCGTGCGGGTTGTCACCGGCAGGGCAACCTGCGTTACCATGGCCCGCTCAATAATCAGCGTCCGGTGAACGGAGCGGCGCCCAGCTGTGACCTCAACCGCCGTACAAAAAAGAAGTGATGGGCTGCCATGCGTTTTTTCAGGGATCTTTCCGTATCGTCCTTCAGCGCCGGCTTTGTCGCCGTTCTGGTGGGCTTCACCAGCTCCGCTGCGCTGGTGTTCCAGGCTGCCAGCGATCTGGGTGCGACACCCGCCCAGATCGGCTCCTGGATGCTGTCGCTCTGCCTCGGGATTGGCGTCACCGGTATCTATCTGTCATGGCGCTTCAAGGCGCCCATCGTCACCGCCTGGTCGACCCCCGGGGCCGCGGTGCTGGTCACCGCCGCCTCCAGCGCCACCCTGCCGGAGGCGACGGGTGCCTTCGTGCTGTGCGGACTACTGATGGCAATGTGTGGTTTCTTCGGTTGGTTCGAAAGCATCATGCGGCGCATTCCGCCGGCGATCGCCGCGGGCATGCTGGCCGGTGTGCTGTTGCGCTTCGGCATGGCCGCCTTTGCCGCCCTGGAGACCGCCTTCACCCTGGTATTCCCGATGCTGCTCACCTACCTGCTGGCCCGCCGGCTGATCCCCCGCTACGCGGTAATGGCGCCCCTGGTAACCGGCATTGCCGTGGCGGCCGCCACCAACGCACTGGATTTCAGCGCCCTGAGCTTCTCCCTGACCACGCCCCAGTGGGTGACGCCAGCCTTCAGCGTGCAGGCGCTGATGGGTGTGGCTCTGCCGCTGTTTGCCGTCTGCGTGGCATCACAGAACCTGCCGGGGCTGGCGGTAATCCGCGCCGCCGGGTACCAGACCCCGTCCTCCCCACTGATTGGCTGGACCGGCGTGGCGACCTTGCTCTTGGCACCGTTCGGCGCGTTCGGCATCAACCTGGCAGCCATTACCGCCGCCCTCTGTACCGGCCCGGAAGCCCATGACGATCCCGCCAAACGGTACACTGCGGCCATCGTCTCAGGCCTGTTCTATCTGGTGGCCGGCATTTTTGGCGCGAGCATCGGCGCCCTGTTCCTGGCGTTTCCCAAGGAACTGGTCATGGCCATCGCCGGCTTCGCATTGATTAACACCATTGGCAGCGGGTTGGTGAGTGCCTTACAGGACGAACACCATCGGGAAGCCGCCATGGTTACCTTTCTGGTCACCGCGTCGGGCGTCACGCTGCTGGGTATCGCCTCGGCATTCTGGGGGATGATCGCTGGTGGGGCCGCCTTGCTGATATTGCAGACGCCCGGCCTGCAGCGGAGGCGGGCCGGCAAATCAATGACCCAGACGGCGGCGCGCGAGTCGGAAGAGTAGCACGCGCTGACAGACGCCCAATAAAAAACCCCGCCGAAGCGGGGTTTCGCAGAATAACGTCCTGACCATCATCCTTAACGCTGGTACTTCCTGTAGCGCAGTCCCTGTTCCCTATTGTGTTGCTCCGCTTCCTGCGTTGCGTCCTTGCAAAACCAATACTACGCAGGAGCCCGGGCGGTGCACATAGGTCATTACCGTCACGCTGTGTAAGTGTTTACGTACAGCGGTACAGACTGTCTCAGAATTGTGCCGAATCCAGTTCGAACAATACCTCACTGCCCGCCTGCACCGAGGCGCTCAGGGAGTGGATACGCGGCAACAGACGCTTGAAGTAGAAGCGCGCCGTCGCCAGCTTGGCCTGGTAGAAACCGTCACCATCCTGCTCGGCAGCCAGCGCAGCCTTGGCCATCCGCGCCCACATGTAGGCGTAGGCGGTGTAGCCAAAGGTATGCAGATACTCCACCGACGCAGCGCCGATTTCATTGGGATTCGTCTTGCTGTTGGCGATTACCTGGGCCGTCAGTTGCTTGAGGTTCTCCAGTGCCGCCTGCAGCGGCTGCACGAACTCACCCATCTCGGCCGCGCTGTTGGCGGCAATGAAGCCGTCGATCTCTTCGGCAAACACCTTGAAGAAGGCGCCACCGTTGGCGACCGTCTTGCGGCCCATCAGATCCAGCGCCTGGATGCCGTTGGTGCCTTCATAGATCTGGGCAATGCGCACATCCCGCACCAGCTGTTCCTGGCCCCATTCGCGAATATAGCCATGGCCACCCAGCACCTGCTGACCATGCACGCAGCTTTCAAAACCGACATCGGTAAAGAATGCCTTGGCCACTGGCGTCAGCAGCGCCACCAGATCCTCGCCTTTCTTCCTGATCTGCTCGTCAGCGGCAAACTTGCTGATATCCAGCTGCATGCCAACGTAAGTGGAGAAAGCACGGCTGCCTTCGGTCATGGCCTTCATGGTCAGCAGCATACGGCGCACATCAGGGTGCACGATGATCGGGTCCGCCGCCTTGTCTGGCTGCACGGCGCCGGTGGGCGCGCGGCTCTGGATGCGTTCACGGGCGTAGGCCACAGCGGTCTGGTAGGACGCTTCGGCGCAGCCGATGCCCTGGATGCCAATGGACAGGCGCTCGTAGTTCATCATGGTGAACATGGCATTCAGGCCCTTGTTCACTTCACCGATCAGGTAGCCCTTGGCGCCGTCGAAATTCATGACGCAGGTGGCCGAGCCCTTGATGCCCATCTTGTGTTCGATCGAACCGCAGCTGAGGCTGTTGCGCTCACCCAGGCTGCCATCTTCATTGACCAGGAATTTGGGCACCAGGAACAGGGAAATTCCCTTGGGGCCGGCCGGGGCGTCGGGCAACTTGGCCAGTACCAGGTGGATGATGTTCTCGGTCAGATCATGCTCGCCGCCGGTAATGAAGATCTTGGTCCCGGTTACGGCGTAACTGCCATCGGCCTCGGGCACGGCCTTGGTGCGGATGATGCCCAGGTCGGTGCCAGCGTGGGGCTCGGTCAGGCACATGGTGCCCGCCCAGGTGCCCGCGTACATGTTAGGCAGGTATTTCTGCTTGAGCTCTTCGCTGCCATGGGCATCCAGCGCCAGGGTGCTCCCGGCGGTCAGGGCGATATAGAGCGCGAAGCTGCTGTTGGCGCCGTAGATCATTTCCTCGACTTGCACGCCGAGCGTCTTGGGCATGCCCAGCCCGCCGTACTCAGGATTGCCGCCCAGCCCTACCCAGCCGCCTTCGGCGTAGGTGGTGTAGGCCTGCCGAAAGCCGGCGGGGGTAGTCACTTCGCCGTTGTTCCACACGGCACCCTCTTCGTCCCCGTTGCGGTTCAGTGGGGCGATGGTCTGGGAGGTGATCTTGGCCGCTTCTTCTAGCATGGCTTCTGCGGTGTCGGCATCAATGGCGCCATCCAGGCCGGGCAGGCTCTGCCACAGTTTATCGGCCTCAAAGGTTTCATTTAGAACGAAGCGGATGTCACGCAGGGGGGCTTGATACTCGGCCATGGGAACTCCTCAGTCAGTGTGCCGGCTCAACCGGGTCGATTCGGCGATTGTAGACCGAGAACTTTTCAAACGATAGCGTCTTGTTGTGACTTTCACCCCTGCTTTAGTCACACCCTCGCCAGACGGGGGTCGGGTTGGGATTTGCGATTGGGACGGATGGATTGTGCGGAGGGGCGGATGGATTGTGCGGAGGGGCGCAGGGTGCTTCCCCCTTTTCAGAACTCGCACCCGCCATCCCTGGCGCTCGTGTGCGTCCGTCCCTGGACGCACACGGTTCTGAAAAGGGGGAAGCACCCTACGCCCAGCGAGACTTGGTGTATTTGATGGGAAAAGCGGGTAGGAGCGGAAAGAGTCAATTAAATACGACGATAATCCACCCTCCTCAGGTGGTTTATACCCCGCCGCCAGTACCAGATTGATGGTTCTGGTGGGTATTACCCCACTTCAGAACCGTGTGCGTCCAGGGACGGACGCACACGAGCGCCATGGATGGCGGGGTGCGAGTTCTGAAGTGGGGTAATACCCACCAGGACCCTGCCCCGCACCCACAGCAACTTACCCAACTCAAAAGCTCAGAACTGCTCAGCAGTAAGCCCCATCAAGCTATCAGCCCCAGCCTCCAACGCTTCGACATGAGCGTGAGCACGAGGCAGCAGCCGCTTGAAGTAGAACTCCTGGGTAGCCAGTTTAGCCTGATAAAAACTAGCTTCAGAGCTGCCGGCATCCAATTTCTGCTGGGCAACAACGGCCATCTTCAGCCAGAAGAACGCATGGATCACGTAGCCGGAGAACATCAAGAAATCGGTAGCGGCAGCGCCAACCTCTTCCTTGTTCTGCATGGATTTGACGGCGATCTTCTGGGTCAGCTCGCCCCACTGCGCATTCAGGGCGGTGAGTTTGTTGAAGTAGGTACCCAGTTGCGCATGGCCTTCGTTGGCCTGGCAGAACAGGTGCACTTCCTTGGAAAACGCGCGCAGCAGCTTGCCCTGGCTCATCAGCACCTTGCGGCCCAGCAGGTCCAGCGCCTGGATGCCATTGGTCCCTTCGTAGATCGGTGCGATGCGGCAGTCGCGCACTTGCTGCTCCTGCCCCCACTCACGGATATAACCGTGGCCACCGAACACCTGCATGCCCAGCAGGGTCACTTCCAGGCCGGTATCGGTCATGAAGGCCTTGCAGATGGGCGTGAGGAAGGCGAGTTGGTCTTCGGCGTTGGCGCGAACGGCTTCGTCTTTCGAGTAATGCGCCTGGTCCAGCAGTTGGGCGGTGTAGTAGGCCAGCGCGCGGTTGCCTTCGTTGAAGGCTTTCATGGTCAGCAGCATGCGGCGCACATCGGGGTGCACGATGATCGGATCGGCTGGCTTTTCCGGTTCGGCCGGGCCGGACAGAGAGCGCATCTGCAGACGGTCCTTGGCGTAGGCGACGGCATTCTGGTAGGAGACTTCGCCGTGGCAGAGGCCCTGCATGCCGGTACCCAGGCGGGCGCCGTTCATCATGGTGAACATGCAGTTCAGGCCCCTGTTGATCTCACCGATCAGAAAGCCCGTGGCACCGTCGAAATTCATCACGCAGGTGGCCGAGGCCTTGATGCCCATCTTGTGTTCGATGGACCCACAGACCACGCCGTTGCGCTCGCCCTTCTCGCCATTGGCGTCGGGCAGGAACTTGGGCACGATGAACAGCGAGATACCCTTGGTGCCGGCGGGTGCGTCGGGCAGCTTGGCCAGCACCAGGTGGACGATGTTCTCGGCCAGGTCATGTTCGCCCGAGGAAATGAAGATCTTGGTGCCGGTGACCGCATAGGTGCCGTCGGCCTGGGGCACGGCGCGGGTCTTGATCAGGCCCAGATCGGTGCCGCAGTGGGGTTCGGTCAGGCACATGGTGCCGGTCCAGTGGCCGGGTACCAGCTTGTTCAGGTACAGCTCCTTCTGCTCCTGGGTGCCATGGGCGCGAATGGCCGAGGCGCAGCCGTGGGTCAGGCCGGGGTACATGTTCCAGGCGTAGTTGGCGGCGGCGGTCATTTCGTTAACGACCAGCCCCAGCGATGCCGGCAGGCCCTGGCCGCCGAACTCCACCGGGCCGCTCATCGCCGCCCAACCGTTGTCGACGTACTGCTGGTAAGCTTCCTTGAAGCCCTTCGGGGTGGTGACGACGCCATTCTCGAAGTGGCAGCCTTCCTCATCCCCGGTGCGGTTCAGCGGGGCCAGGACTTCACTGGCGAACTTGGCGCTTTCTTCCAGGACGGCATCGACCACGTCCGGGGTGGCATCCGTGAGGCCATGGGCTTGGTAGCTGGCGGCAAAATCGAATACCTCGTCCATCACAAAGCGCATATCGCGCAGGGGAGCGGTGTAACTGGGCATGGGGTTCTCCAAGGGAAGGCGCAGCGGTGAGCTGATCATTATTCATACAGGCGTTTGACCTTAATGCCCCATTGACTGGACGGTCAACGGAAACGACTCACCATTACACTGCTTGATACAGCAGCATAAGGCAGGCAGCATGGAGGTCTTCCCACCTCGATGGTGTGCTTATGACGACTCTGGCCGACCTGCAATTCGATAACCGCTTCGCCCGCCTGGGAGACACTTTCTCCAGCAAGGTGGTGCCCGATCCCCTGACCAACCCCCAGCTGGTGGTCAGCAGCTTCGACGCCATGGCACTGCTCGACCTGGATGCCGCCGAAGCGGAGTCACCGCTATTTACCGAGGTATTTTCCGGAGCCAAGCTCTGGAGCGCCTCCGAACCCCGCGCCATGGTCTATTCCGGCCACCAGTTCGGGGTCTACAACCCGCAGCTGGGTGATGGCCGGGGCCTGCTGCTGGGTGAGGTGATCAACGCCCGGGGCGAGCACTGGGACCTGCACCTCAAGGGCGCCGGCAGCACCCCCTACTCCCGGATGGGCGACGGGCGCGCGGTGCTGCGCTCATCGATCCGCGAGTTTCTTGCTTCCGAAGCCCTGCCGGCCCTGGGTATTCCCAGCAGCCGGGCACTCTGCGTTACCGTGGGCGATGACCCGGTCTACCGGGAACGCCAGGAGCGCGGCGCCATGCTGCTACGGCTGGCGCCCTCGCATATCCGCTTCGGGCATTTCGAGTTCTTCTATTACACCCAGCAACATGACGCCCTGCGTCAGCTGGTCGACTTCACCCTGCAGACCTGCTATCCGGAATCCCAGCAGGCGGCCGAGCCGGTGCTGGACATGTACCGGCAGGTACTGCGCCGCACCATGGAGATGGTCGCCCGCTGGCAGGCGTACGGCTTCTGCCATGGCGTAATGAACACCGACAACATGTCGATCCTCGGCATCACCTTCGACTTCGGGCCCTACGCCTTTCTCGATGACTACGATGCCGGGCATATCTGCAACCATTCCGATCATGCCGGGCGCTATGCCTTCAACCAGCAGCCGCCCATCGCCCACTGGAACCTCGCCTGCCTGGCCCAGGCACTGACGCCCTATGTCGAGGTGGAACAGCTCAAGGCCGAGTTGGCCACGGCGATGCCTATCTACCAGGCGGAATATATGCGCTTGATGCGCGCCCGCCTCGGCTGGGCCGGGGAGCAACCGGAAGACGAAGAACTGCTGCAGCATTTGTTGCAACAGATGCAAGACAGCGCCAGCGATTATCACATCACCCTGCGCCTGCTGGCCGAGGATGACGCCAACGCGCGCGATCAGTTCATCGACCGCGATACCTTCGATCAGTGGTGGCGCCAGCACCAGGCGCGACAGGCCCGGGATACCAGCGCCATGGCCGGACGCCTGGCCTGCAACCCGGTCTACGTGCTGCGCAATTATCTGGCCCAGCAGGCCATCAGCGCCGCCGAGCAAAACGACTTCAACCCGGTGCGCCAGTTACATGAAGTGTTGCGCCAGCCGTTTGTCCGTCAACCGGGGCAGGAAGCTTATGCCGCGCCGCCCCCGGACTGGGGCCGCCGGCTGGAGATCAGCTGCTCTTCCTGATCGGACTCCTGATGCTTATGCCTGCACGGAATAAGAAAATCATTATCAGGTCTTGGACAGACTAAGCGTCGCCCTTTAGGGTAGCGCCAGTCTGGTTCCAGCTTCGGAACCGATACCTCACACGAGATTCAGGTACCGATGAACTGGGATACCCTAGCCATGCTCGGCGTGGCCGCCCTGCTGTGCTGGGTGATGTACGCCTTTGTCCGCGAGAAATTGAGCCCCGACGTCGTCGTGGGTGTCGCCGTGGCGCTCCTTCTGGGCAGTACTCTGCTGACGCCGGCCGAGGTGCTGGGGGTGCTCTCCAACAGTGCACCGGTCACCATCGCCTGCATGTTCGTGCTCTCCGCCGCGCTGGAGCGCACCGGCTGCGTGGATCGACTGGGCAGCCTGCTGGCACGGATCGGCGGTACCAGCCCGACCCGCATGCTGTTTGCCCTGCTGATCACCGCCATGCTGTTATCCACCTTCATCAATAACACCCCGGTGGTCGCCATCCTGACGCCCGTTGCCGTTACCCTCGCGGCCAAGGTCGGCAGCAAGGCATCCAAGATGCTGATCCCGCTGTCCTACGCCACCATCCTCGGCGGCACCATGACCATGATCGGCACCTCGACCAACATCCTGGTGGACGGGGTTGCGCGCAGCGAGGGCATGGTGCCCTTCGGCATGTTTGAAATCACCCTGGCTGGCGCCATCATGGCCGCCATCGGCCTGGCCTTCATCATGCTGTTCGGCAATCGCCTGCTGCCGGATCGCGACAGCCTGTCGGAACGCCTGCGACCTACCCGCAGCCGTACCTTCATGACCGAGCTGCTGGTGCCCCAGGGTTCACCGATGGTCAACCAGACCATCGCCGATGCCCAGCTCAACGGTGACAGCGGTATCCAGGTGCTGAAATTGTTTCGCGGTGACGATGAGCTGAGCACGCCCCTCAACACCACCCTACTCAACGCCGGCGATCGCCTGATACTGCATGCCAACGTGCGCGACTTCGTCGAGCTGCGGCAGACCGGTGTACTCGAATTCAACCGTGACCAGAGCTTCGAGACCATTTCCACCCGCGACGTGATCCTCGCCGAAGCCGTCGTCGCGCGCAGCTCACGCTATATCAACCGGCCCATGCGCGATCTCAACCTCACGGCCCGCTACGGTATCCATGTGCTGGCAGTGCACCGCCAGGACGAACACATTCAAGACAACCTGGACGACTTCGAGCTGCAGTTCGGTGACGTGATGCTGGTGGAAGGCTCGCCGGCGCAGATCCGCAAGTTTGCCGACAACGGTGATCTGATCAGCCTCAATACCGTGCAGGAACGGGCCTATCGTCGCCACAAGGCGCCGATTGCCATTATCGCGGTACTGAGCGTCATGGTGTTGGCAGCGTTGGGCGTGATGCCCATTGAAGGCCTGGCGATCATCGCCGCCGCCGTGGTGGTCGCGACCGGCTGCCTGGACGTGGAGGACGCCTACAAGTCGATCGACTGGAAGATCCTGGCGCTGATCTTCGGCATGCTGGCGATCAGCATCGCAATGAACAAGGTGGGGTTGGTGGGCAGTATCGTAGGCCAGGTCATGGCCCTGTCACCGATCCTCGGGCCGCTGTTCATGCTGTCATTCATCTATCTGCTGACGTCCATTCTCACGGAAATCATCAGCAACAATGCGGTAGCCGTGCTGCTGACCCCGATCGCCATCGGCGTGGCCCACCAGTTGGGGGCCGACCCGCGGCCCTTCGTCGTGGCGGTCATGTTCGCCGCCAGCGCCAGCTTCGCCACACCGATCGGCTACCAGACCAACACCTTCGTCTACAGCGCCGGGGGTTATCGCTTTACTGACTTCGTGAGGATTGGTCTGCCATTGAACCTGATCATGTGGGCGGCGGCGACTGTGATCATTCCGCTGTTCTGGCCGTTGTTCCCCGCTTGAGGCGGGAAGGGCCGAGTTCCATCTCGACTAGCGAGGTCAGCCTCAACCCAGGTGCCGGGATTAAACCCGGCTCTCTCCCCAAGCCCTGATCAGGCCTTCGCAGCGTCGAGCGCCTGCTCCAGGTCAGCCAGAATGTCGTCGATATGCTCGATACCGATCGACAGGCGCACCAGGTCCCGCGGCACGCCGGCTTTTTCCAGTTCCTCATCGTCCAGCTGCCGGTGGGTGGTGGAGGCCGGATGACAGGCCAGTGACTTGGCGTCGCCGATATTCACCAGCCGCAACACCAGCTGCAGCGCATCGATGAAGCGCGCACCCGCTTCCTGGCCGCCCTTGATACCGAAGGACAGGATCGCCGCCGGCTTGCCGCCCATGTAGCGCTGGGCCAGCTCGTGCTCGGGGTTATCCTTGAGGCCGGCGTATTTCACCCAGGCTACCTGTGGGTGCTGCTGCAGGTATTCAGCTACCTTCTGCGCATTCTCACAGTGCCGCTCCATGCGCAGGCTCAGGGTTTCCAGCCCCTGCAGGATCAGGAAGGTATTGAATGGCGATAATGCCGCGCCCATGTTGCGCAGCGGCACCACGCGGCAGCGGCCAATAAAGGCCGCCGGGCCAAAGGCCTCGGTATAGACCACGCCGTGGTAGGACGGGTCCGGCGTGTTCAACAGCGGGAAACGGTCCTTGTTATCCGCCCAGGGAAACTTGCCCGAATCCACCACCATGCCGCCCAGGCTGTTGCCGTGGCCGCCGATATACTTGGTCAGGGCGTGCACCACGATATCCGCGCCATGCTCGAAGGGCCGGCAGAGGATCGGCGTGGCCACCGTGTTGTCCACGATCAGCGGCACGCCGTGGCGGTGCGCCGCATCGGCCAGCGCCTGCAGATCGATGATGTTACCGGCGGGGTTGCCGATCGATTCGCAGAACACCGCCTTGGTGTTCTCATCGATCAGCGCTTCCATCGCGGCAATGTCATTGTGGGGTGCAAAGCGCACCTCGATGCCCTGGCGCGGCAAGGTGTGGGCGAACAGGTTATAGGTGCCGCCGTACAGCTTGGCGGTGGACACGATATTGTCGCCCACCTCAGCCAGCGTCTGGATCGCATAGGTGATGGCCGCCATGCCGGAAGCCACCGCCAGCGCGCCTACGCCCCCTTCCAGTGCCGCTACCCGCTCCTCCAGCACCGCATTGGTCGGGTTGGTGATGCGCGTGTAGATGTTACCCGCCACCTTCAGGTCGAACAGATCAGCCCCGTGCTGGGTGCTGTCGAACGCGTAGGAGGTGGTCTGGTAGATCGGCACCGCCACCGCCTTGGTGGTCGGGTCGGGGCTGTAGCCAGCGTGGATTGCCAGGGTTTCGAGCTTCATTGTTGTTGTCTCCCTTGTGAATTGCCGCAGTCGTCAGCCCTGGGCGACGACTGCCTTCGGATCATGGTATTTCGCCGACAGTTCATGCACCGCCTCGATGAACACGCCGGCATGGGCCGGGTCCACTTCCGGGGTGATGCCGTGGCCGAGGTTGAAGACGTGGCCGGTGCCCTTGCCGTAGCTGGCCAGGATCCGTTCGACCTCATTACGAATGGCCTGCGGGTTGGCATAGAGCACGGTGGGGTCCATGTTGCCCTGCAGGGCAACCTTGGATCCAACCCGCGAGCGGGCAACGCCGATATCCATGGTCCAGTCCAGGCCGACACCGTCAGCGCCACAGTCGGCGATGCTTTCCAGCCAGAGTCCACCGTTCTTGGTGAACACGATCACCGGCACGCGGCGGCCATCGTGTTCGCGGATCAGGCCGCTGATGATCTTGCGCATGTAGGCCAGGGAGAACGTCTGGTATGCATCGGCGGACAGGTTGCCGCCCCAGGTATCGAAGATCTGCACCGCCTGGGCGCCGGACTTGATCTGCTCGTTCAGGTAGCTGGTGACCGACTGGGCCAGCTTGTCGAGCAGCAGGTGTACGGCTTCGGGCTGGTCGTACATCAGCGCCTTGATCTTGCGGAAATCCTTGGAGGAGCCGCCTTCGACCATGTAGGTGGCCAGGGTCCAGGGGCTGCCGGAAAATCCGATCAGCGGTACGCGGCCGTTGAGTTCGCGGCGGATGGTGCTGACCGCGTCCATGACGTAGCCCAGGTCCTGGCGGGGATCGGGAATCGGCAGGGCTTCGATATCGGCGAGGGTGTCGATGCGCTTGCGGAATTTCGGACCTTCACCGGTCTCGAAATGCAGGCCCAGGCCCATGGCGTCGGGAATGGTCAGGATGTCGGAAAACAGGATGGCCGCGTCCAGCGGGTAGCGCTCCAGCGGCTGCAGGGTAACCTCGCAGGCCATTTCCGGGTTCATGCACAGGCCCATGAAGTCGCCGGCGCGGGCGCGGGAGGCGCGGTATTCGGGCAGGTAGCGGCCGGCCTGGCGCATCATCCAGACGGGGGTTACATCGACAGGCTGGCGCAGCAGCGCACGCAGAAAACGGTCATTCTTCAATTCAGACATGAAATCGGTATCCAGTGGCGTAAATGCAGCCATTGTAACCGTTCTCGCGGGGAAGATAAGGGGCGGTGCGGCAAAGGGGCGCGGGCGGGTTTAGTTTCGGTGAGGTATGGGCCGTGTGTGGGCACGGGTGGTGTGCAGGGACTGCGGTTACCGGTCGGGCCAGCTCGACACGCCGTGAACCCATCCGTGGGGGCTCACGGTTGCCGTCCTTGGCAACCGACGGTCGAGCTAACCCGGCCGGCAACCGCTGCCCGTCATCTCCGTGCAGACCTTAAGCCAAACCCATAAACCCAACTCGCCGCCACTCAAGCGTCTCGCAGGTTGTCGGTCTGGCCGGGTTTCGCGGACCGTTTGATGCCAGGGACGGCATCAACGAGCCCCCAGGGATGGGTTCACGGCGTGTCTGCGAAGCCAGGCCAGACCGATGACCCAACCCCATCCGACAGCAATCGACACCACTGAACCAGCACATCACACCTCGAGATAATCCAATATTCCCTCAGCGGCCTGGCGCCCTTCCCAGATCGCGGTGACCACCAGATCCGAGCCGCGCACCATATCGCCACCGGCGAACACCTTGGGGTTGCTGGTCTGGAATTTGTACCGCGCCTGCTCGGGGGCGATCACCCGGCCCTGTTCATCGATGCCGACTTCAACGTCGGTGAACCAGGCCGCCGGGCTGGGGCGGAAGCCGAAGGCGATGATCACAGCGTCGGCCGGCAGGATCTGCTCGGAGCCGGGAATCGGCTCGGGGCTGCGGCGACCGCGGGCGTCCGGGGCGCCGAGGCGGGTCTCGATGACCTTCACGCCTTCGACCTTGCCGTCACCGACGATGGCCACCGGCTGGCGGTTGAAGAGGAACTTGACACCTTCGTCCTTGGCGTTCTTCACTTCCTTGCGCGAGCCGGGCATGTTTTCCGCGTCGCGGCGGTAGGCACAGGTAACCGAACTGGCGCCCTGGCGGATCGAAGTGCGGGTGCAGTCCATGGCGGTGTCGCCACCGCCCAGCACCACTACCCGCTTGCCGCGCATATCCACGAAGTCCTCGGCGGACTTCTCGAACCCCAGGTTACGGTTGACGTTGGCCACCAGGAAATCCAGCGCGTCGTGTACGCCCGGCAGGTCTTCACCCGGGAAGCCGCCCTTCATATAGGTATAGGTACCCATGCCCATGAAGACGGCGTCGTACTCCTCCAGCAACTGCTGCACGGTCACGTCCCGGCCGATCTCGGTATTGAGGCGGAACTCGATGCCCATCCCGGTGAAGATTTCCCGGCGGCGGGACATGACGGTTTTTTCCAGCTTGAACTCGGGAATACCGAAGGTCAGCAGCCCCCCGATTTCGGGGTTGCGGTCGAACACCACCGGGCTGACCCCAGCCCGCGCCAGCACATCAGCGCAGCCCAGCCCCGCAGGGCCGGCACCGATGATCGCCACGCGCTTGCCGGTCGGTACTACCTGCGACAGGTCAGGGCGCCAGCCCATGGCGAAGGCGGTGTCGGTAATGTACTTCTCCACCGAGCCGATGGTGACCGCGCCGAAGTCGTCATTCAGGGTACAGGCCCCTTCGCACAGACGGTCCTGCGGGCAGACGCGGCCGCAGACCTCCGGCAGGGTATTGGTCTGGTGCGACAGTTCCGCTGCCTCGAGGATATTGCCCTCGGCAACCAGCTTCAGCCAGTTGGGGATGAAGTTGTGCACCGGGCACTTCCATTCACAATACGGATTGCCGCACTCCAGGCAGCGGTGCGATTGTTCGGCTGCTTCCAGCGGCTTGAACGGCTCGTTGATTTCGATAAAGCGCGTCTTGCGCTGGCGTAGCGGCCGTTTCTTCGGGTCCTTGCGGCCCACTTCGATGAACTGGAAGTCGTTATTCAGACGGTCTGCCATGGGTGCACCTCATTACTGCAACGCCGTCTCGGATGCTCGGCATTGCCGGATATTCTTTCTGGACAGGCCCGCCAGCGGGCCTGCCGCCAGGATTTACTGCGGGTTGGCCAGGGTGGTACGCAGCAGCGCCCGCAGGCTTGCGGCCTTGGGCTTGACCAGCCAGAACCGGCGGATGTGGTTGTCCAGATCCTCCAGCACTTCGGCACCCCAGGCGCTACCGGTTTCGGCAACGTACTCGGTCAGCACCTGGGTCAGGTGGCTGCGATAGGCTTCCATGGCTTCACCACTGATGCGCTGCAGTTCCACCAACTCGTGGTTGAGCTTGTCGAAGAAGCTGTTGTCCAGGTCCAGCACATAGGCAAAACCACCGGTCATGCCGGCACCGAAGTTGTAGCCGGTCTTGCCGAGCACGCAGACCATGCCGCCGGTCATGTATTCGCAGCAGTGATCCCCCGCGCCCTCGACCACCGCATGGCAACCGGAGTTGCGCACGGCAAACCGCTCCCCGGCGCTCCCGGCGGCGAACAGCTTGCCCCCTGTGGCGCCATAGAGGCAGGTATTACCGATGATGGCTGTCTGCTCGGAGCGGAAGGCGCTGCCCGCCGGCGGGGTGATCACCAGCTTGCCGCCGGTCATGCCCTTGCCCACGTAATCATTGGCATCACCCTGCAGGTACATGTGCAGACCCCCGGCGTTCCAGACGCCGAAACTCTGGCCCGCGGTACCGCTGAAGCGGAAGGTGATGGGCGCGCCGCTCATGCCCTGGTTGCCGTGAATCCGGGCGATTTCACCGGACACCCGCGCCCCGATCGAGCGGTCGCAGTTGGTCAGGCTCAGCTCGAACTCCCCGCCGGTCGCCCCTTCGATGGCGGCGCGGGCCATGGACACCATCTGCTCGGCGGTGTTGCCCTGGTCGAACGGCATATTGCCGGGTACCTGGCAGTACTGCGGCTTGTCCGCCGGTACCGCATCGCTGAACAGCAGCGGGCGCAGATCCAGCCCCTGCTGCTTGCCGGTAGCGCCGGGCAGGATTTCCAGCAGGTCGGTGTGGCCGATCAGGTCCTTGAGCTCGCGTACGCCCAGCCTGGCCATCCATTCCCGGGTCTCGGTGGCGACGTAGGTGAAGAAATTCATCACCATCTGCACCGTGCCGATGTAGTGGTTGTCCCGCAGGTTCTTGTTCTGCGTGGCAATGCCGGTGGCGCAGTTGTTCAGGTGGCAGATGCGCAGATATTTGCAGCCCAGGGCGATCATCGGCGCGGTGCCGAAGCCGAAACTTTCGGCGCCGAGGATCGCGGCCTTGATCACGTCCAGGCCCGTTTTCAGGCCGCCATCGGTCTGCACCCGCACTTTGCCGCGCAGGTCGTTACCGCGCAGGGTCTGGTGGGCTTCGGACAGCCCCAGCTCCCAGGGTGACCCGGCATATTTGATCGAGGTCAGCGGTGACGCGCCGGTGCCGCCGTCGTAGCCAGAGATGGTGATCAGGTCGGCGTAGGCCTTGGCCACCCCGGCAGCAATGGTGCCCACACCAGGTTCGGCGACCAGCTTGACCGATACCAGGGCCTGCGGGTTGACCTGCTTGAGGTCGAAAATCAGCTGGGCCAGGTCCTCGATCGAGTAGATGTCATGGTGCGGCGGCGGCGAGATCAGGGTCACGCCGGGCACCGCATAGCGCAGCCGGGCGATCAGCTCGTTGACCTTACCGCCGGGCAGCTGGCCGCCCTCACCGGGCTTGGCGCCCTGGGCCAGCTTGATCTGCAGTACCTCGGCATTGACCAGATATTCCGGGGTCACGCCGAAACGGCCCGAGGCGATCTGCTTGATCTTGGAAGTACGGATGCTGCCGTAACGGGCCGGATCTTCCCCGCCCTCACCGGAGTTGGAGCGCGCGCCCAGGCGGTTCATCGCCTCGGCAATGGCCTCGTGGGCCTCCGGCGACAACGCGCCGAGGGAGATGCCCGCAGAGTCGAAACGCGTGAACAGCGACTCCAGTGGTTCGACCTCGCTCAGCGGGATCGGCGTCTGGTCATCCCGCAGGCGCAGCAGGTCGCGCAGCGTGGACACCGGGCGCTGGTTCACCAGGGCGGCATATTCCAGGTACTTGTCATAGCTGTCGCCCTGCACCGCATCCTGCAGCGCCCGTACGATATCGGGGTTGTAGGCGTGGTACTCGCCGCCGTACACGAACTTGAGCAAACCGCCCTGTTGAATGGTCTTGCGCGGGTTCCAGGCTTCGGCGGCCAGCAGCGCCTGTTCGGCCTGCAGGTCGTTGAAACGGGCGCCCTGGATGCGGCTGGGCACGCCCTTGAAGCACAGGTCGACGATTTCGTCTGCCAGGCCGACCGCTTCGAACAGCTGCGCACCCCGGTAGGAGGCAACGGTGGAAATGCCCATCTTCGACAGGATCTTCAACAGCCCCTTGGAGATGCCCTTGCGATAACCCTTGAAGACTTCATAGAGGTCGCCAATCACCTCGCCGGTGCGCACCAGGTCCGCCAGCACCTCATAGGCCAGGTACGGATAGACCGCCGAGGCGCCGAAGCCGATCAGCACGGCAAAGTGGTGTGGATCGCGGGCGGTCGCGGTGTCCACCAGGATATTGCAGTCGCAGCGCAGGCCGGCGGCGATCAGGTGATGGTGTACCGCACCGACCGCCAGGGCCGCATGCACCGGCAGTTTGCCTTTGATGATGGCCCGGTCGCTCAATACCAGCAGGGTCTTGCCGGCCCGTACGGCCGCCTCGGCCTGTTCGGCGATGGCGGCTACCGCAGCGGCCAGGGGCACATCTGCGCTCACATTCAGGTCGATGACCTGGTGGGCAAAGCCGGGGCGCTCCAGGTTCATCAGGGTGCGCCATTTCGCCGGCGAGATGATCGGGCTGCTGAGGATCGCGCGGTTGGCGTGGTCCGGTGTTTCCTCGAAGACATTGCGCTCGGCGCCGAGGCATGTTTCCAGTGACATGACTACCGCTTCGCGCAGCGGGTCGATCGCCGGGTTGGTCACCTGGGCGAACTGCTGGCGGAAATAGTCATAGACGGTACGCACCCGGCTGGACAACACGGCCATGGGAGTATCGTCACCCATGGAGCCGACCGCTTCCTGGCCGTTCTCGCCCAGCGGCCGCAGCACCTGGTCACGCTCCTCGAAGGTGACCTGGAACATCTTCATGTACTGCTGCAGCGCCTCGGGCGCCAGAAACTCGTCCCGTTGGTCGCGGTCGTCCAGCGTGCCCTGGATCCGCAGGGCATGTTGCTTGAGCCACTTGCGGTAGGGGTGACGCGATTTCAGGCGGCTGTCTACCTCATCGGTATGCAGCACTTCGCCAGTGTGGGTATCCACGGCGAGGATTTGACCGGGGCCAACCCGCCCCTTGCTGACCACATCTTCGGGACGGTAATTCCACACGCCGATTTCCGATGCCAGGGTGATATAGCCGTTGGCGGTGATCACGTAGCGCGCCGGACGCAGGCCGTTGCGGTCGAGCAGGCAGACCGCATAGCGCCCTTCGGTGAGCACGATACCCGCCGGGCCATCCCAGGCCTCCATATGCATGGAGTTGAATTCATAGAAGGAGCGCAGGTCGGCGTCCATGGTTTCCATGTTCTGCCAGGCCGGCGGCACCACCATGCGTACGGCGCGGAACAGGTCCATGCCACCGGCCAGCAGCAGCTCCAGCATGTTGTCCATGCTCGACGAATCCGACCCGGTGACATTCACCAGAGGCGCCAGGCTGTCCAGGTTCGGCAGTAAATCATTGGTGAACTTGTTGCGCCTGGCATGGGCCCAGTTGCGGTTGGCGGTGATGGTGTTGATCTCACCGTTATGCGCCAGCAGGCGGAACGGCTGGGCCAGCGGCCAGCGCGGCAGCGTGTTGGTAGAGAACCGCTGGTGGAATACGCTGATGGCGGTTTCCATACGCGGATCGCCCAGCTCGGGGAAGAAGCTGTCCAGGTCGGCGGGCATCATCAGGCCCTTGTAGGACATCACCTTGGCCGACAGGCTGCACACATAGAAATCCGGGTCGTCGCGCATGGCGATCTCCGCCCGGCGGCGGACGTAGAACAGTTTGATCGCAAACTGCTGCTCGTCCAGGCCTTCCCCGGAGATGAACAGCTGCTCGATATTGGGCTGGCTGCTCAATGCGAGCGGACCCAGCACGTCGGCCTGCACCGGCACGGTGCGCCAGCCCAGCGACAGCAGCTGCTGATCGGCCAGGGCGGTGGCGAACGCCTGGTGCGCGCGCTGGCGGGCCGCCTCTTCTACGCCGGTGAAGATCATCCCCACGGCGTACTGCTCTGGCAGATCAACGGCCAGCTCGTCCTGCGCCACGGCGCGCATGAAGCGGTCGGGCATCTGGATCAGCAGACCGCAGCCGTCACCGGTCTTGCCATCGGCATTGATGCCGCCGCGGTGGGTCATGCAGGTCAGCGCTTCGATGGCGGTTTTCAGCAAATGATGGCTGGCCTGCCCCTGCATATGGGCAATCAAACCGAAGCCACAGTTATCCCTGAACTGATCAGGCTGATAGAGACCTGCTGTCATAGGTACGCTCGCATATTTCCTTGAATTTCAGGCACTTGCTGTCGATATGACGCCCTGGACAGGCGACTTGACGGTGCAAGGGAGAGCTCGATTGTACACAGGCGCCCCAGCCGCCACAATTATTTTTGCCGCAAAAACATATATAACTGTCGTAAAAATGAATGCATTTTTTAATGCGGCAAAATTTTTGAACCAGCATGGTGCAGAGGTGTGTTTTGCTGCACCACGAGAGGGCAGCCGAAGCCGGGAATAGATAGCTAAGTTGGTGTTACCAGGGAGGTTGACCGCTCGGGCGAGCGGGGAACAGGGAGTAGAGCGAGAACGAACCTGCCGTGCGGCGGCGCCTGAACAGACGCCACCCCACGGGTTCGTTCAGCGCAGCGACTGCTGGATGCTGCCGATGCTGCGTGGCCAGGGATTGAGCTTGCGCAACGCCTCGGGCAGTTTCGCCGCCCCTTGCTGCGCCTGGGCGCGGCCGGGATAGGCGCCCTGGGTCACCACAAACCAGGGCTTGCCTTCATGGACCGTCTCGAAGTAGCCCAGATCCGCCACCCCCGACTGCGCCTTGATGAAGTCCAACGCCGCCTGACGTGAACGACTACCCAGCAGCTGCAAGCTGTACTCGCTGGCCGCACGCTGCCGATACCAGTCCGCCTGATGGTAGGCACCGCCAGCGGCGCGGGGCGCGGTCGACGTAGCGGGCGGAGCGGTTGGTGGCGCAGCAGCCGCCACGGGCTCGGGCTGGGGAGCCGGCGCAGGT
>NZ_LK391969.1:1313411-1619343 GCF_000939975.1 Pseudomonas saudimassiliensis
TGGCGACCGGGGCGGGCAAGTCGTCGTCCCTGGGTGTCGTGGCGTTCGGCAGCGGAGCGCTGGGAGCCGCCGGGGACGTGGCCGGCCAGGCCGGCTCGGCGTCCGGATCCTGGCCGATACGCTCCAGCGTATTGGTCGCCTCATCACCGGGCATCTGCAGGACCAGCTCATCCTCACCGGTGACGTCCACCGTAGCAGGCTGGCCAGGTAGATTGATCACCGCGCGGGTGGGCTCGGGCTCATCGCCCCCCATCATCCAGGCGAGGGCGACGCCGGCGCCGACCAGCACCAGCGCGACGATGGAGCGCAGGGGCAGTGCCGGACCCTTGCGTCCACGGGCGGCCACCGGCCGTACCGGCTCGATGGCGTCGATCATCACCTGCTTGGCCACCTCGTTGATGGCGCCCGGCCAGCCACCACTTTCCCGGTGAATCTCGCTGATCTGCTCATCATCCAGCAGCTCGATACCCTGCCCGGCCGCTTCCAGTCGCTGCCCCAGATAGTCACGGGTCTCCTCCAGATTGAACGGGGCCAGATCTATCAGCTGCAGCCAGACCCGATCCGCCGGCATATCAACCTGGTCGAGCAGACCAGCAATGCTTTCATCGGCGAATAGAAATACCCGCGGCGCAGCCCGCCCGCCCGACTGGCTCAGATCCGCCAGCAGCTGCACGGACTCGCTGCTCAGGCAATGCGCATCATCCACCACCAGATACAGCTGCATGCCCGTGGCGTGCAACTGCTCGGCGCGCTCACGCAGCCCGCGAATATCCGTGACATTCAGCGCCTGACAGAGAAAGCGCGTCAGCGCCGGCGCCTCGCTGATTTCGCGTCCCGAGGTGACGACGCACTGCACATTGTCCTTGTTGCAGCTGGCCACCAGCGCCTGGCGCAACAGCGTCTTGCCCGCCCCCGCAGGCCCCACCACGACCTGCACCTGCTCGGAGAAATGCGCCATATGGTGCAGCTGCGCCAGCACCGGCTTGCGCTTGGGGGTGAAGAAGCGAAAACCCGGGGTACGTCCCGCGAAGGGATCGTGGTCCAGCTGATAGTGACTCAGAAAATCGTCGGTTGCGCTCAAGTCGCTCATATTCACTTCCGGTTGGTCATTCATCAGCCAGCCGCCGCCAACACGGAGCGCAGCGTCTGGTTATCAAAGTCGGCGGTCACCACCGCCTCGCCCAGACGCTTGAGCAGCACCAGGCGCAGCTGGCCGTCCAGCACCTTCTTGTCCACTGCCATCAACCGCGTGAAGTCCGCGGCAGCCATGTTCGGCGGTGGGGCGGTCGGCAAGCCGGCGGCGCCGATCAACGCGGTGCCGCGCTGCTGCTGCGCAGCGCTGATCCAGCCCAGGGCAGCGGACAGCTGCAATGCCATGACCATGCCGGCCCCTACCGCTTCCCCATGCAGCCAGGTGCCGTAGCCCTGGTGGGCTTCAATCGCATGGCCGAAGGTATGGCCAAAGTTGAGAATGGCCCGCACCCCGCCTTCTCGCTCATCGGCAGCAACGACCTCAGCCTTGATCGCGCAGGAGCGGGCGATGGCTGCGGTCACCAACGACGGCTCCAGGGCGAGCAGGCCCGCCATGTTCTGCTCGAGCCAGTCGAGGAAGGCCTCATCGCGGATCAGGCCGTACTTGATGATCTCTGCCAGCCCCGCGCTGACCTCACGGTCCGGCAGCGTGCGCAGACTGTCGGTATCAATGAGCACTGCCTTGGGCTGGTAGAAAGCGCCAATCATGTTCTTGCCGGCGGGATGGTTGATCCCGGTCTTGCCGCCCACCGAGGAATCCACCTGGGACAGCAAGGTGGTGGGAATCTGGATGAAGTCCACGCCACGCTGATAACAGGCCGCGGCAAAGCCGGTCATGTCGCCGATCACCCCGCCACCGAGGGCAATCAGGGTGGTGCGCCGGTCATGGCGGGCGCCGAGCAGGGCGTCAAAGATCTGCTGCAGGGTAGCCCAGTTCTTGAATGCCTCGCCGGTCGGCAATACCACCGGCAGGACCTTATAGTCGGCCAAGGTGCGGATCAGGCGATCGAGATACAGGGGCGCGACGGTGTCGTCGGTAACGATACAGACCTGGCGGCCGGCGATATGGGGAGCCAGCAGCTCCACACGATCCAATAGCCCGCTGCCAATATGAATGGGGTAACTGCGATCATCGAGATTAACGGTCAGTTGCTGCATGAAACTCTCCCTGGTAACCCGCCAAGGATACATCAGTCCCGATACCGGCGCATGCAACGCACGATGCCAAATAAAACGGCCCGCCGGCGTTAATCCAGATCGCGTTCCAGCTGGTGCATGATGGTATTGACCACGACCTTGGGCCCGCGCTGGTCGGTATCGATGGTGAGGTGGGCAATTTCCCGGTACAGGGGATCGCGACGAGCCATGAGCTCGCGCAATACCTTTTCCGGATCGGGCGTCTGCAACAGGGGGCGCTGGCGGTCCTTGCTGGTGCGCTGCAGTTGCTGGTCCACGCTGGTGCGCAGGTAGACCACCAGACCGTTATCGGCCAGTGCCCGGCGATTGGCTTCGCGCATGACCACTCCGCCGCCGGTGGCGAGAACGATACCCCGTTCCTGCACCAGTTCGGCAATCATGGATTCTTCACGCTGACGAAAGCCCTCTTCCCCCTCCACATCGAAGATCCAGGGAATATCGGCTCCGGTCTTGGCTTCGATTTCCCGGTCCGAGTCCTTGAAGGGATATCTGAGCTCCTTGGCAAGCAGGCGCCCGATGGTGCTTTTTCCTGCACCCATCGGGCCTACTAGAAAGACATTACGCAACGCGGTTACCTGGCAAGGCTGATGGCTCCGTTATTGATGATGCGCGGAGTCAGGAACACCAGCAGCTCGGTCTTGCTTTCGTAACTGAGGTCACGTCGGAAGGCTCGGCCGACCACTGGAAGGTCCCCGAGGAAGGGTACCTTCTCCTGGCTCTTCTGCGATTCACTGGAGAATACACCACCAATGACAATGGTTTCACCATCGGCCACCAGAATCTTGGCATTGACCTCATTCTTGCGAATGGTCGGCACACCGTTGACCTGGTTGGTGAAGTCGGGCTCATCCTTGGTCACGATGACTTCCATGATCACCTGGTTGTCCGGGGTGATCTGCGGGGTCACCTCAAGCGACAGCACCGCTTCGGCAAAGGCCGTGGTGGTGGCGCCGCTGGAGCTGGCTTCCTGGTAGGGAATCTCCGACCCTCTGAGGATCTTGGCGGTTTCCTTGTCGGAGGTAACCACCTTGGGCTGCGAAATAATCTCGCCGTTACCGGTGCTCTCCATCGCCGACAGTTGCAGGTCAAGGATGGCGTTGTCGGTGATGAAACCGATGCCGATACCGGAGGTGGCGCCCGCTACGCCCATGTCGACGAAGGGAATATTCAACGGAATTTCCGGAATCCCCATGAAGCCAGCGGTGACGTCCTGCACGGTTTCAGTGCGTACTTCCTGCTCCCCGGTGACCGGATTGGTGTAAACGTACTCACGCTCGCGCGGATTGGGGTTGTCGACAATATTCATCCGTGACTGAGGGTTCTGACCATAAGCATTGAACCGGCTGCCCAGGTTGACGTTACCCCCCCAGCGCACGCCCAGCGCCTTGTCGAAACCGACGTTGGCTTCGACGATGCGCGCCTCGATCATGACCTGACGTACCGGGATGTCCAGTTGGGTGACGATGCGGCGCAGTTCATCCAGCTTGTCCTGGGTTTCCAGGGCAATGATGCTATTGGTGCGATCATCCACTGTGATCGATCCACGCTGCTCACCCTCGCCCGCGGTGACCGAGGCGAACAGGGTGGCGATGTCGGAGGCCTTGGCATAGTTCACCTGGATCAGCTCACGGCGCAGCGGCGCCAGCTCGGCGATCTGCTTCTGGGATTCCAGCTCCTGGCGTTCGCGGGCGGCGATCTCTTCAGCGGGTGCGACCAGCAGCACGTTACCGATCTGACGCTTGTCCAGACCCTTGGTTTTCAACACCAGGTCCAGCGCCTGGTCCCAGGGCACATTTTGCAACCGCAGGGTGATACTGCCCTGCACCGTGTCACTGGCCACCAGGTTGAGGTCGGTGAAGTCAGCGATCAGCTGCAGGACCGAACGCACTTCGATGTCCTGGAAGTTGAGTGACAGTTTCTCGCCGGAATAGGAGAAGGTGTCGGCGCGGCGCTGTTCAACCTCGGTACGGCTCAACGGCTTGAAGCTGACGATCAGCCGGCTGTCGGCCTGGTATACCAGGTGCTCGAAGAAGCCGCTGGGCTCGATGGCGATGGTGGTGTCATTGCCGGAGCTGCTGGCGCTGACGAAATTAACCGGGGTGGCGAAGTCCTTGACGTCCAGGCGTACCCGCAGCTCGTCCGGCAGGCTGGTGTTGGGGAAGTTCAGCCGCACGCGGCCGCCCTGCTCCTGCACATCCACGCGGATCGACGGATCGGACAGGTCGACGATGACATTGCCTTCACCCTGCTCGCCGCGCTGGAAGTCCAGGCTGCGAATGGCCGGACCGCTGGATACGGCTGCCGGGTTGCCCACAGCGGGCTGGTCACTGCTGCGCCAGTTGTTGGCGGAGACCTGGGCGGGGGCACTCGCGGTTGCCGGGGCGGCCGCCGCATAACCCGGCGCCTGATCGGCGCCGACCAGGATAAACAGATTGTTGCCTTCAATCCGGGTGGTATAGGGCGCCAGGTCGGTCAGATTGATGATCAGGCGGGTGCGGTCGTTGGCCTCCACCACGGTCAGGCTGCGCGCGTTGCCCAGCCCGAGTTCGCGCGAGCGCTCACCCAGCTTGTTCTTGACGCCGGGCAGATCAATGGCGATCCGCGCCGGCTGGTCAATGGTGTAGCCCTTGGGGGCAGCAGCAACCGGCTCGTCGAAGGACAGTTTGAGTTCTACCCGCTCGCCAGGCAGTGAAGCCACATCGAGACGTTCAAGGTCGGCCGCCAGAACCAGCGGGCTGAGCAGCGCAAGCACGGCTGCGAATGAAAACTTCCTGGTTAGAGGCATTTGATTGCGTTCCACGCGTGACTGTTTACAGTTCATGTTATCTCTCCCTGGTTGACCTTATCCGCGCTCAGGCAAGCTGAGTGTGCGCGGCCGCTCCAACCAACCACCTTCCCCGTCCGGGACTATCTCAACCACATCGACACGCCCTTCTTCGATGCTGGTCACCCGACCGTGGTTACGGCCCAGATAATCACCGACCTTGACCCTGTGGACGCTTCCTGCGCCACGAATAAGTGCCTGCATGCCCTGGCTGTTGCTCAGCACGCCGACCATCTCGAACCCTTCGATATTGAAGCCCTCGAGGAACTGCCTGACCCGGTTCTCGTCCGGCTTGATATCCTGCGAACCCTTTTGCCGCTGCGTCAGGTCGATACGCACCGGCGGCTGGAAGGGGCTGCGCAGGGAGGATGCACTGTAGGTGAAGGCCTCATAGGGCTTGAACCGCGGCAGCGGCTCGATCTTGCCGGCCGGACGCGCCCGGGTTTCCTCCATGAAGGCCTGCAGATCGCTGAAGTCATTGCCACCGCAGCCGCCCAGGAGCAGCGCACCGACCATGACCAGACCCGAGACGGGCTTGAACATGCTCATGGCTGCTCCTCCGCATCGTGATAGCGATAGGTTCTGGCCAGGATGTTCATCTTCAGCAGGTCGGGATTGCCGGCGCTGACCGGCGCGATATCGAAGTCATGCAGCGTCACGATCCGCGGCAAGCCAGCCACGCTGCTGACGAAGGTAGCGATGTCGTGGTAGTTGCCCTGCACCACGATACGAATCGGCAGCTCGATATAGAACTGCTGGGCCACCTCGGGCTGCAGGGTGATGGATTCGAACTCGAGACCGCTGTTCAGCCCCATCTGGGTAATGTCTTCCAGCAGGCCGGGCACCTCGGTGTCGCTGGGCAGTTGCTTGAGCAGGGTGCCGAAACGCTCCTCGATTTCGACCAGTTGCTCCTTATAGGCTTCCAGGTTGGCCGCCTTGAAGGACTTATCGGCAAACTCCTTGCGCAGCGCCACTTCATCACGCTCGGTACGCTCCAGGTTTGCCTGCAGATCCTTCAAGTGGAAGTGATAACCGAGAAACAACAGTACGGCGAATAGCAACACACCGACGATAACCTTCAACGCCCCGGGCCATGAGCCCATGTTGTTGAAGTCGAGGTCGTTGATATCGACCTTCTTCAGACTTTCCATGGATTGAGCAAAACTCATTGCTGCTGTTCTCCCTCAGCGGCTGGCGCACCCGGCTCGGTCTGACGAACCGACATCTCGAATACGTTGGCCTGATCCAAAGCTCCCTGGGTGACGGCCTTCACGGCAGTCAGGTTCGGCGTGGTCAGCCAATCCGAGGCATCCATCTGACGCATGAGGTTGGATACCCGGCTGTTCGACTCCGCTCCACCCTTGATACTGATCACCGGCCCCTTCATATCCACCGAAGTGAAGTACACGCCCTCCGGCAGGGTCCGCGCCAGTTCGTCGAACACGCGCACAATGATCGGACGGTTACCCTGCAGGTCCTGGATGATCTTCATCCGGTCCAGCAACTGGGTACGCCGCGCCTGCAGCTGTTCGATTTCCTTGATCCGCCCATCCAGCAGGCTGATTTCCTTGCGCAGGAAGTCATTGCGGGCATTCTGCTGGTCGATCTTGCCGTTGAGGTTGCGGTCGCCGAGAAAGATCAGCAGACCGGCAAACAGCACAATGAGGACCAAAATGCTGATGAACTGTTTCTTGCGCTCTTCCCTGAGCTGCTCGCGCCAGGGCAACAGGTTAATGCGAGCCATTAGTCGAAACTCCTCATTGCCAACCCACAGGCGATCATCAGTGCCGGCGCGTCATTGCTGAGCGCGACCGCATTCACCTTGTTCGACAGGGTCATGTTTGCAAAGGGGTTGGCCACCAGGGTGGTGGTGCCGAGTTTCTGCTGGATCAACTGGTCCAGCCCCGGAATCGAGGCTGTTCCGCCCGCTAGCAGGATGTAGTCGACGTCCTGATACTGGCCACCGGCAAAGAAGAACTGCAAGGAGCGCGACACCTGCTGCACCACCGCATCCTTGAAGGGCCCCAGCACCTCGCCTTCGTAGTCATCGGGCAGGCCACCCTGCTTCTTGGCGCGGCCGGCTTCATCCTGGGACAGGCCGTAGCGGCGCTGGATCTCGTCGGTCAACTGCTTGCCGCCGAACAACTGCTCGCGGGTATAGATGGTGCGCCCTTCGCTCAAGACGCTCAGGGTCATCATGGTGGCACCAATGTCGATAACGGCGATGGTCAGCTGTTTCGGATCGCCGTCGAGCTGGTCGATCACCAGCTCGCAGGCACGCTCCATGGCGTAGGCTTCGACCTCGACCACCTTGACGTCCAGACCGGCCAGGGCCAGCGCGGCTTCGCGGATATCGACGTTCTCCCGTCGACAGGCAGCCAGCAGCACTTCGACCCGATCGGGGTTGCGCGGCGAAACGCCCTGGACCTCGAAGTCGATGGAAACCTCGTCCAGCGGGTAGGGAATGTACTGATCCGCTTCCAGCTTGATCTGTTCTTCCATCTCGTCGTCATCGAGACCGGCGTCCATTTCGATGAGCTTGGTGATCACCGCCGAGCCAGCCACGGCCACCGCCGCCTGTTTCAAGGACGTACGCGAGCGGGCCAGCACCTTTTCCAGGGTCTGGCCAACGCCTTCGAGTTCGATGATGTTCTTTTCCGCCACAGCGCCGGGTGGGAGCGGTTCAACCGCATAAGCTTCCACCTTGTAGCGGTTCCCTGATCGGCTGAGTTCTAGCAGTTTCACGGTCGTGGAACTGATATCGATACCCAGCAGAGTATTCGCCTTTTTCTTGAGGAGCCCTAGCACAGCCAATTTCCTATCAGCATCCGCCACTTACGGGCGGTTTATGTTTTACCGCATTAAATAACAGTCCCTGTCCCAGCGCAAATGGCTAAACGGAAAATAATTCGCTTATAATGCGGACTGTTAACCCGTTCTCAACACCATCCCATATCAACCGTTCCAATTGACAGGGAAATGATCAGTCCCTCATGCGTTTTCTAATTATTCTATTCTGGTTGCTGGTCGCCATTGCCAGTGCTCCGCTACTGGCCATCAGTGGCGTCGCCCTGTATCTCAGTCCGACCTTACCAGACGTAGATACACTGCGTGATGTCAAATTGCAAACTCCTTTGCGGATTTATAGCGCAGACCGCAAACTGATCGCCGAATTCGGGGAAATGCGCCGCCTGCCGATCACGTTTGACCAGGTCCCGCAGGGGTTCATCGATGCCATTCTGGCCGCCGAGGATGATAACTTTCTCAACCATCATGGGGTAGATCCCATGAGCCTGTTGCGCGCCACTTCCGAACTGCTCAGCACCGGTCAGATCCAGACCGGCGGCAGTACCATTACCATGCAGGTGGCAAAGAATTACTTCCTCAGCAGTGAGCGGGTCTTCTCACGCAAGCTCAACGAAATTCTGCTGGCATTGCAGATTGAACGCAACCTCAGCAAGCGGGAAATTTTCGAGCTCTATGTGAACAAGATCTACCTGGGCAATCGCGCCTACGGGATCGAGGCCGCGGCCCATGTCTACTATGGCAAGCCGATTGCCGAGTTGCCGCTGGCGGAGCTGGCGATGATCGCCGGGCTGCCCAAGGCGCCCTCTGCCTACAACCCGGTCGCCAACCCCGAGCGCG
Organism: Pseudomonas saudimassiliensis; assembly: GCF_000939975.1. Classification (GTDB taxonomy): domain Bacteria; phylum Pseudomonadota; class Gammaproteobacteria; order Pseudomonadales; family Pseudomonadaceae; genus Halopseudomonas; species Halopseudomonas saudimassiliensis. Next base: position 1,322,110 of record NZ_LK391969.1, read on the forward strand.
CCCGCATTCGCCGCGACTGGATCCTGCAGCGCATGTTGCAGCTGGGCAGTATCGACCAGGCCGCCTATGACGAGGCCATCGCCGCCCCGATCACCGCGCGCAACCATGGCGCCAATCCCGAACTCGAGGCGCCCTACGTAGCCGAAATGGCGCGCCTGGAGATGCTCGAGCGCTTCGGTACCAACGCCTATATCGATGGCTACCACGTATATACCGCGGTCGACAGCAAACTGCAGACGCTGGCCAACCAGTCCCTGCGCGCCGGGCTGATGACCTATGACCAGCGCCACGGCTATCGCGGCCCGGAAGCGCGCCACCCGGAGGCCACACCGGAGCAATGGCAGCAGGTGCTGCGGTCCCAGCGCAGCATGGGCGGCCTGCGGCCCGCCATTGTCAGCGAGGTGGGCCCGGAGTCGGTCAGCGTGATACTGCGCAACGGCGAGCGCGGCACCATCAGCTGGGAAGCCATGCGCTGGGCGCGCCCCTACCTGAGCGCCAACAGCATGGGACCGAACCCGCGCAAGCCCGCTGACGTGTTGCAGCGCGGCGACCTGATCCGGGTACAACCGCTGGATCAGGAGGACCAGTACAAGCTGGCGCAAATCCCCCAGGCGCAGAGCGCCCTGGTGGTGCTGTCCCCGGAGACCGGCGCCATCCAGGCATTGACCGGCGGCTTCTCCTTTGTCCAGAGCAACTACAACCGGGTAACCCAGGCGCGCCGCCAGCCCGGCTCCTCGTTCAAGCCGTTCCTCTACAGCGCGGCGCTGGATCATGGCTACACCCCGGCCAGCCTGGTCAACGATGCGCCCCTGGTCTTCAGCGATGGTACCCAGGGCGATGACTGGCGCCCACGCAACTCCAGTGGCGACTTCCTCGGCCCGATCCGCCTGCGCGAAGCCTTCTATCGTTCGCGCAACCTGGTATCCATCCGCCTGATGCGGGACATCGGCATCGACGAGTCGCTGACCTATATGGAACGTTTCGGCTTCAATCGGGATGAGCTGCCGCGTAACCTCTCCGCCTCGCTCGGCACCCCGGAGCTGACGCCTCTGCAGATTGCCACGGGCTACGCGGTGATCGCCAACGGCGGCCACGCGGTCAGGCCCTGGCTGATCGAACGCATCGAGAACAGCGAACATCAGGTAATCGATTTTGCCCGCCCGGCGGTGGTGCCTGCCGTGCAGGAGCAAGAACAGCGGCGCATCGACGCCTATGTCGGCCTGACGCCCGGCCAGACGCCACCGCTGGCCCAGGTCGCCGAGCAGGTGATCGACCCGCGCACCACCTACCAGCTGACCAGCATGCTCAAGGACGTGATCAACCGTGGCACTGGGGCCCGCGCCCGCTCCCTGGAGCGCAGCGATCTGGGCGGCAAGACCGGTACCACCAACGACCAGAAGGATGGCTGGTTCGCCGGTTTCAATGGCGATCATGTCGCCGCCGTATGGGTCGGCTTCGACCAGCCCGCGACCCTCGGCCGCCGGGAGTATGGCGGCACCACCGCCCTGCCGATCTGGATGGATTTCATGGCCGGAGCCCTCGAAGGCAAGCCCGAGCATGATCTGGAACAACCCGAAGGGCTGATGGTGACCCGTATCGATCCGCTGACCGGACGCAGTGCCCGGCCCGGCACCCCGGGGGCATACCTGGAGATATTCAAGGAAGAGGACATCCCGCCCCCGGCCAGCGAACTGGATGCCGGCGGCTATAGCAGTGATGGCGGCATCACCCCGCTGGAGCTGTTCTGACCGCAGCGCTGCGGCCTCCGCTATAAACATCGGTACTGTCCCGCCATTCGCCACGGCAAGCTTGCTGCTTTTGCCGCCGAACCGCTCTACTCTGACCTGCCACCAACAAGAACAAGGCAGGTGTCGATCATGCACGAGCGTGACTATCTGGAGCAGCTCCGCGCCCTGCAGCGCCAGGCCTGGCCCGCCGGCCACCCAACCGATCCCCAGTACCCGCTCGGCCAGCGACCGCTGACCGAGTATCTGCGTCATTGGGCTACCACGACGCCGGATAAGCCGGCCGTGCGCTTCTACGGTCACGACCTGAGCTACGCCGAGCTGAACGAGCTCAGCGATCGCTTTGCAGCGCTGCTGTTGGACCAGGGCGTGCAAGCCGGGGACCGCATTGCCGTGTTCCTGCCCAACTGCCCGCAGCTGCACATCGTCTTCTACGGCATCCTCAAGGCCGGTGCGGTTCATGCGCCGGTCAGCCCCATGGCCACCGCGACCGAGCTGGCCTACCAGCTCAAGGATTGCGGCGCCAGCGTCATGGTCTGTTTCGACCAGTTGTTGCCGGTGGTCCGGGCTGCCTCTGACCAGACCGCCCTGCGCGTGCTGATCAGTACCAGCCTGGCGGAGGTCTGCCCGGCCGAGCCGCCCTTCGCCGTACCGGAGCTGCTGCAAGCACCCAAGCTGGATGTCTCGGACAGCATCGACCTGCTGCCGGCCCTGGCCGCCACCGAACCCCGCCCGGACCTGCCCCCACCAGCGCTCGACGCCATGGCGGCGCTGAACTACACCGGCGGCACCACCGGCCTGCCCAAGGGCTGCATCCACACCCATGGCGACATGCTCTACACCTGCGCGAGTTTCATGCCCGCCGCGCTGGGCCTGGATAGCGAGCGGGTCAGCCTCAACTTCATGCCCGAATTCTGGATTGCCGGGGAGAACGCCGGCCTGCTGTTCCCGGTGTTCGGCGGCACCACCCTGGTGCTGCTAGCGCGCTGGGACGCGCTGGCGTTCATGGGCGCCGTGCAGCACTACCGGGTCAATCACACCGGGTTGCTGGTGGACAGCGCTGCGGAGATTTTAGATCACGCCCAGCGCGACAGCTTCGACCTCAGCTCGCTGCAGGTCACCAGTTGTGTGTCCTTCATCAAGAAGCTGACCCCGGAATACCGCCGCCGCTGGCGTGAGCTGACCGGCTGCACCCTGTTCGAGACCAGCTTCGGCATGACCGAAACCCATACCTGCGACACCTTTACCGCCGGTCTGCAGAACGACGACTTCGATCTGAAATCCGCGCCCACCTTCGTCGGGCTGCCGGTACCGGGCACCGAGTTCAAGGTCTGCGACTTCGACACCGGCGCGCTGCTGCCGCTAGGTAGTGAAGGCGAGCTCTGCGTGCGCTCGCCGTCGCTGCTCAAGGGCTACTGGAACCGTCCGCAAGCCAGCGCCGAGGCCCTGCGCGACGGCTGGCTGCACACCGGCGACAACGGCGTGATCACCGAGCAGGGCTTTATTCGCTACCTCGGACGGCGCAAGGAGATGCTCAAGGTCAACGGCATGAGCGTATTCCCCGCCGAACTGGAAGCCATGCTCGGCCAGCATCCAGACCTGCTCGCCTCGGCGGTCGTCGGCCGGCCCGATGCGCAGCGTGGCGAAGTCCCGGTCGCCTTCGTGATTGCCAAACCGGGCAGCGGGCTGGACGCCGAGCAGTTGACCGCGTGGTGCCGGCAGGCCATGTCCGGGTACAAGGTGCCGGAGGTGCGGCTGGTCGAATCCCTGCCGATGACCGCTACTGGCAAGGTAAAGAAGAACGAACTCAAGGACTGGATCTGATGCCCTTCAAACGTCTGCTGATTGCCAACCGTGGCGAAATTGCCATCCGCCTGGCCCGGGCCGCCGCCGAGCTGGATATCCCCAGCCTGGCGGTCTATTCCGAGGATGATGCCGAGTCCCTGCACCGGCACCGGGCCGATGCCGCCGCGCCCCTGCAGGGCCGTGGCGCGGCGGCTTATCTGGACATTTCCCAATTGCTCGCCCTGGCCCGGGAACATGGCTGCGATGCCATCCACCCCGGCTACGGCTTTCTCAGCGAGAGCGCCGAACTCGCCCGGGCCTGCGAGGCCGCCGGTATCACCTTCATTGGCCCGACTGCCAGTGTGTTGGAGCTGTTCGGCGACAAGGCCCGGGCGCGGCAACTGGCCCAGCGTGAGGGCGTCCCCGTGGTCCAGGGCACCGACCAGGCAACCGGACCGGAACAGGCCAGGGCCTTCATGGCCGAGCTGCCCGCCGGCACGCCGGTGATGCTCAAGGCGCTGGCCGGCGGCGGTGGCCGGGGCATGCGGGTGGTGCACGACGCGGCTGAGCTGGAGCAGGCTTTCGCTCGCTGCAGCTCGGAAGCCACAGCGGCCTTCGGCAATGGCGATCTGTATATCGAGCGGCTGATTCCCCGCGCCCGGCATATCGAGGTGCAGATCATCGGCGACGGCCAGCAGGTCAGTCACCTGTGGGAGCGCGAATGCACCCTGCAGCGCCGCCATCAGAAGGTGCTGGAGGTCGCGCCCGCACCGGGCCTGGATCCCGACCTGCGCCGTCAACTGCTGGACGCTGCCTGCACCCTGACTGCCGCCGTTGGCTATCGAGGCTTGTGCACTGTCGAATTCCTGCTGGACGAGGAGCGCGGCGACTTCGTATTCATGGAGGCCAACCCCCGCATCCAGGTCGAGCATACGGTCACCGAGGCGGTCACCGGGCTGGATCTGGCGCAGCTGCAGATCCGCGTGGCCGCTGGCGCCAGCCTCGCCGAGCTGGGCGTGGCGCAATCCAGCGTCCCGTCTCCGCGGGGCTTCGCCGTGCAACTACGGATCAACCTGGAAGCCATGCAGCCCGACGGCAGCGCGCGCCCCAGCGGCGGCACCCTGGGCGCCTACGAGGCGCCGAGCGGCCATGGCGTGCGAGTCGATGGCTACGGCTACAGCGGCTACACCACCAACCCCGGCTTCGACTCGTTGCTGGCCAAGCTGATCGTGCATGCCGATGCGGATTATCCCGCCGTACTGCGCCGGGCCTACCGGGCGCTATGTGAATTTCGCCTGGAAGGCGTCACCAGCAACCTGCCCTTCCTGCAGAACCTGCTGCAGCATCCCGAGGTACAGGCCAATCGGGTTACCACTGGTTTTATCGAGGCCAATGCCGCCGGCCTGCTGGGCACCAATAGCCAGCCCCACCCGCACCTGTATGCGCGCGGCCATGCCAGCCGGCAGCAACAGGCCCACAGCGAGCAGAGCGCCCCCGCTGGTAGCCAACCGGTGAATACGCCGGTGCAGGGCGTGCTGGTCAGCCTGGATGTGCAGCCGGGCGACAGCGTAGCGGCAGGGCAGCAGATTGCCGTCATGGAAGCCATGAAGATGGAGTTCGTGGTCAAGGCCGACTGCAGCGGGATCGTCCGCGCGTTAGCGGCCGCTGCGGGGGATAACCTGTTCGAAGGCAGCCCACTGCTGTTTATCGAGGCCACCGGTGAGGGCGACCTTGAACAGCTCACCGAAGAGCAGGTCGACCTGGCGCATATCCGCGCCGACCTGCAGGAAGTGCTCGACCGCCAGGCGCAGCTTACCGACGCCCAGCGCCCCGACGCCGCCGCCGCAGGACCGGCCAGCGCACCGCCCGGGAGAATCTCGCCGAGCTGCTGGATGAGGGCAGCTTCATGGAATATGGCGGCTTCGCCCTGGCCGCCCAGCGCACCCGCCGCAGCCACGAGGAGCTGTTGAAGATGAGCCCGGCCGATGGCCTGATCGCCGGCATCGGCACGGTCAATGCCGAGCTATTCGGTGCCGAGGCCGCCCGCTGCATGGCCATGAGTTACGACTACACGGTATTTGCCGGCACCCAGGGGGTGATGAATCACAAGAAGACCGACCGCATGCTGGAGCTGGCCGAGCAATGGCGACTGCCGCTGGTGTTCTTCACCGAAGGCGGCGGTGGCCGGCCCGGGGATGTGGACAAGGTCGGCGTCGCGGGGCTGGACTGTACCACCTTCATGCGCATGGCCCGCCTCAGCGGGCAGGTGCCCTTGGTCGGCGTGGTGTCCGGGCGCTGCTTTGCCGGCAACGCCGCCCTGCTCGGCTGCTGTGATGTGATCATCGCCACGGAAAATGCCACCATTGGCATGGCCGGGCCGGCGATGATCGAAGGCGGCGGGCTGGGCAGCTACACACCCGAGGAGGTTGGTCCGACCCACATGCAGGCGCCCAACGGAGTGATTGATGTGCTGGTCGAAGACGAAGCCGAAGCCACCCGTATAGCCAAACAGTACCTCTCCTATTTCCAGGGCGACCTGCCAGGCGGCGAGTGTGCCGACCAGCGCCGGCTGCGCCACCTGATCCCGGAAAACCGCCTGCGGGTTTACGACATCCGCGAGGTAATCGAGACGCTGGCTGATACCGACTCGGTGCTGGAGCTGCGCCGGCAGTTTGCCCCGGGCATGATCACCGCGCTGATCCGCATCGGCGGCAAGCCCTTCGGGCTGATTGCCAACAACCCCATGCACCTGGGCGGCGCCATCGATGCCGCTGGCGGTGACAAGGCCGCGCGCTTCATGCAGCTATGCCAGGCCCATGGCCTGCCCATGGTGTCGCTTTGCGATACCCCCGGCTTCATGGTCGGGCCGGAATCGGAACAGCAGGCCACCGTGCGCCACGTCTCGCGCATGTTTGTCACCGCCGCCAGCCTGAGTATTCCATTTTTTACCGTGGTGCTGCGCAAGGGCTACGGCCTCGGCGCCCAGGCCATGGCCGCCGGCAGCTTCCACGCGCCGCTGTTCACCATCGGCTGGCCCAGCAGCGAGTTCGGTGCCATGGGACTGGAGGGCGCAGTCCGGCTCGGGTTTGCCAAGGAGCTGGCGGCGCTGGAAGATCCCGCCGAGCAGCAGGCCCTGTTCGACCGGCTGGTGGGTGAGCTGTATGCGCGGGGCAAGGGCCTGAGCATGGCCAGCTTCCTGGAAATCGACGCGGTCATCGATCCGCTGGAAACCCGGAACTGGCTGCTGCGCGGGCTCAACTCCGCCCCGCCGGAGTCCCTGCAGGCCGGTCAGCGGCCGTTTGTGGATACCTGGTAACGCGCGCGAGCGGTTAGCGGCGGGCCTGCGGCCGCCCGGGTCAATCGCTAATTCGCAGGCGTTGCAGGCGCTCGGCATGGATAGCCTGGTGACTGGCAATTACCAGCAAGCCATGGCGCTGGCGCCGCACCAGCGCCGCCATGACCTGTTCCCGGGTAACCGCATCCAGGCCGGCAAAGGGTTCGTCGAGCAGCAGGATCGGACGCTCGGCCAGCAGGAGCCTGGCCAGTGCAATCCGCCGCGCCTGCCCGCCGGATACGGCCGAACCCACCTCGCCAGGCAGTAGTTGCAACTGCTGCGGGTGCGCCCGGACCCAGTCCGCCAGCGCTACCTCCTGCAACACCTGCCACAATTGCTCATCGCTGGCCTGCAGGTTGCCCAGACGCAGATTGGCCGCCAGCGGCAGGTTGAAGATGTCGATATCCTGGGGCAGATAACCGATGGTTTTGTGCAGATCCCAGTGCGCCAGGGGCTGGCCATTGAGATGACATTCGCCACTGAAGGGTAGCGGCTCACCCGCCAGCAGCTGCAGGAGCGTGGATTTGCCGCCCCCGGAGGCTCCCTGCAGGTGCAGCACTGCGCCTTGCTCCAACTGCAGGTTGATCCGCTCCGGCCCATTCAGCGCACCGGGCCAGCGAACGGTGAGCTCCTGCATCTGCAGTCGCCAGGGGCCTGCAGGCTGAGGCCGCGGCGGTGGCGGCGGTGGCGGGTCGCCGGCCAGGACATTGAGCCGATCCCGCGCCGCCTGGCTCAGGCCCAGCGCGACAAAACTCCCGGCAAGCGGCAACAGCGCTTCACTCAGGCCCAGCAAGGTCAGCACCACTGCCAGCAACATGGGCACCGATAGCCCCGTTTCAGTCAGTAACGGCCAGCCGTGCCATAGTACTGCCATCAGGCTGCCGGCCAATGCCCACTGCTGCAACAGCGCAATGCGGCTGCCCAATCGCAGCTGCCGGTCCTGCTGGGCAAGCTGGGCGCGGTCCTGCCGGGCAAATGCGGCACTGCGCTCGCCCCAGCGCTGCCAGATCAACAAGGGCGTCAGCAATGCCAGGCTGTCGAGCAAGTATTCCCGTCGCAGCTCTGCCCGCTCCACTTCCTCCCGCGCCAACCGCCCGCCCCGCCAATAACCGAGCCAGGGCGATAGCCAGGCCAGCAGCAGGCCGGGCAGTGCCGCCAGCAACAGGGTCTGGTCGAGCAATGCCAACCAGACCAGCAGCATGACCAGCAGCAGGCTGGCCCAGGCCCAGGGCAACACCACGCGCAGCGGAAACTGATCCAGCAGATCGATATCCGCCACCAGCCGATGCATGGCGCCCGGCGTGCGCAACGGCAGACGCCGCGCCTGAGAGACTTGCCGGAACAGGCGGCTGCGTAGATCGAGCAGCAGGCCCAGCGCGGCATGGTGCGATGTCAGCCGCTCGGTATAGCGCCCGACGGTGCGGGTCAGCGCCAGCAGGCGGATAACGGCAGCCGGACGAAAAATGTCAAAGGCTGCACCAGCAAGCGTCAGGCCAGCCAGGGCCGCAGCGCTGATAAACCAGCCGGAAACCGCCAACAGCGCAACGGCTGAAAACAGCGTGATGAAACCCAGCACACCCGCGCCCCACCAACCGCCCAGACGGCTGTTGAGCAAACTGCGCAGGCGAACCACTGGCCGGCGCGGTTCAGTCATGCCCGCCCCCTCGCAGCGTCACTTGCCGGTCCAGCCAGTCAAGCCCAACCGCATCATGGCTGACCAGCACTACCGTACGACCGCGGCTGAGCCGCTCCAGCAACTCGCCGATCCGTTCAGCGGTGTCGGGGTCCAGATGCGCCAAGGGCTCATCGAGAAGCCAGACCCGGGTGTCACGCAATAGCAAGCGAGCCAGGGCCAGACGGCTGAGTTGGCCGCCGGACAGCCCCAGCCCCCGCTCCCCCAACGGCGTTGCCAATTGCAGGGGCAACTGCTGCAGCAACGGCCACAGGCCGACTTCACGCAATACCGCAACCAGTTGCTGGTCGCTGGCATCCGGCGCGGCCAGGCGCAAATTCTCCGCGAGCGTACCTGGTACAAGCTCTGGTTGCTGAGCAAGAAATCCCACATGCCGATGCCAGTCGCCACGTCGCACCGAGGCCAACGGCAGCCCATTGATCAATACCTCGCCAGTGTGGGGCAGAAAGCCCAGCAGGACATATAACAGGGTCGATTTGCCACTGCCGCTGGGCCCTCGCAACCAGACCCGCTCGCCAGCGCGCAGAGCCAGGTCCAGCGGGCCCAGGCGCGCCGGTGCCCCGGGCAGATCGACCTGCACCTGGCAGCAGGTTATGGCCGGCGCCCCAGGCAGCTGCAACGGTTCTGTGCCGGGATGCTGCCACAGCTCCAGCTGCAGCAATGGCTTCAGTTCTGCGAGCGCACCCTCGGCCTCGGCCCGGGCGTGATAATCGCTACCCAGTTGCCGCAGCGGCCCGTAGAACTCCGGGGCATGCAGCAGAATGAACAGGGCACTCTGATAGGAAACAGGCACTTCGCCCTGGGCCCAAGGCAGCATACCCAGCAGGCCCAGGCCGAGATAAAGGGCAACCATGGCAATGGCTATCGAGGCAAACAGTTCCAACACCGCGCCGGAAAGAAAAGCCATGCGCAGCACACGCATGGTGCGGCTGCGGTAATCCTCGGCGGCTTGCTCTACCGCCAGCTGCGCACTATCCAGCGTCTGCAGATGTTGCAAGGTTGCCATGCCGCGCAATAAGTCCAGGAAGCGTCCACTCATCTGCTCCAGCGCCATGAATTGACGCTGGTTGGCACTTGCCGCGGCGTGCCCCAGCAGCACCATGAACAGCGGCACCAACGGCGCGGTGGCCAGCAGCAAGGCTGCGGCGAACAGACTGTGCCACGCGGTGGCCAGCAGCAGCATCAGCGGGACGATGATGACCAGCCGGCGCTGCACGTGGTAACGGCTCACATAGCCATCCAGCGCATCCACCTGCTCCAGCACGCGGCTACCCAGCTCGGCATCAGCTCCCAGCATACGCCGCGCCGGCCCCAGCATTGCCAGCCGTTGCAGCAACTGCTCGCGCAGTGTCTGGCGGACCCGCATGCTGGCTCGCTGGGCCAGGCGTTCGCGGCAATATTGCAGGGCCGGCCGAATCAGGAGACACAATGGCAGGCCCACCAGCCAGATCCCCCAATCGGCTGGAGCGAAGCTCGTCGGGCTGCCCTCCTGCCAGGCGACCAACCAATAGCCAAACAGGCCCGCCAGGAACCAGCTGCGCAAAATCAGCAGCCCAGCGGCCAGCACCTCGAGGACAAGGGCCCCGTTCAGCAGTCGCTTCTGGGGCACCAGCAGCCAGGGCAACCCGGCATCGGCGTCTTTACGGGCCGTCATCTCGCCAACACGATCAATGATAACCCTCGCCCACCCGCACCTTGCCGCGGAAGACCCAGTAGGTCCAGGCGGTATAGGCCAGGATCACCGGAATCACGAACAGCATGCCGATCAGCAGAAACAGCTGCGAGCCCGGCGCGGCAGCCGCATCCCACAGGGTGTGATCAGGCGGCACCACATAGGGCCACTTGGTGAACAGCAGGCCGAGATAGGTGAAGATGAACATGCCCATGGTGGCGACAAAGGGCATGGATTGCTGGTGGCGGCGCAGCCCGCGTATCACCAGGAAGGCGAACAGCAGCGCCAGTGCCGGGAACACCCAGATCAACCGGATGACACTGAACCAGCGCTCGAAGGCCGAGGGGTCCACTGTCGGCGTCCAGAGGCTGACGATGGCAAATACCCCCAGCACCGCGGCCAGCAGCCATGGCGCCAGGCGATACACCCACTGCTGGATATGGCCGACGGTCTTCATGATCAGCCAGGTGCTGCCCAGCAGCGCGTAGCCCGCTACCAGGCCCAGCCCGGTCAACACAGTGAACGGCGTCAGCCAATCCAGCGCGCCGCCCACGTAGCGTCCATCCACGGTATTGAAGCCTTCGATGTAAGCACCCACCACCGCCCCCTGGGCAAAGGTCGCCACCATGGAGCCGCCGGCGAAGGCCCAGTTCCACAGGTTGCGCGAGGAACTGGACTTGAAACGGAACTCGAAGGCGACACCGCGGAAGATCAACCCTGCCAGCATCAGGAACACACCGATATACAGCGCCGGCATCAATACCGAATAGACCAGCGGAAAGGCTGCCAGCAACCCGGCGCCGCCCAGGATCAACCAGGTTTCGTTGCCGTCCCATACCGGCGCCACCGAGTTCATCATCACGTCCCGCGCATCCTCGTCGGGCGCGAAGGGAAAGAGGATGCCCACGCCCAGGTCGAAGCCGTCCATCAGCACGTACATCATGATGGCGAAGGCGATGATCACCGCCCAGATGATGGTCAGATCAATGCCATGCATTTCAGTGTCCCCCTTCTTCGATGCTGACATGGGCCGCCGACAGCGGCCGTTTCGGACGGTCGATATCGTGCGTCTCGTCGTCGTGGTCGATACTCTCCAGCCCGGCGCGCAGCACCATCATCAGGTAGTACAATCCCGCGCTGAAGATCATTCCATAGACGACGATGTAGCCCAGCAGGGTGAAGAGCACCATGCCGCCGGTCAGCGACGGGGTCACCCCCTCCGTGTGGCTCATCTGACCGTACACCACCCAGGGGAAGCGCCCTACTTCGGTCACTACCCAGCCGCACAGCACTGCGGCGAAGGGTGCGAAGGTCATCAGCCGCATGGCATTGAGAAACAGCGGCTGGCGCCAGTAGCGCCCACCGGCGCGCAGGAACAGGCCGGCCAGCGCGCAGCCAATCATCAACAGGCCGATGCCGACCATGATGCGGAACGCCCAGAACACTATCCATACCGGCGGCCGCTCCTCTGGGGCCACTTCCTTGAGGCCCGGCACTTCGCCGTTCAAGTCGTGGGTCAGGATCAGGCTACCCAGCTTGGGTATGCCTATCTCGAAGTGGTTGGTCTCCGCTTCCTGGTCCGGAATGGCAAACAGCAGCAGCGGCATGCCGTTCATGGTTTCCCAGTTGCCCTCGATCGCCGCCACCTTGGTCGGTTGATGTTCCAGGGTATTGAGGCCGTGGTAATCGCCCACCACCGCCTGGGTCGGCGCCAGGATCAGGATCAGCCATAGACACATCGACAGCGCCCGGCGGTTGGTTTCCACTTCCCGCCCGGTCAACAGATACCAGGAGCTGACCCCAGCCACCACGAAGGAGCCGGTCAGGAAAGACGCCAGCACCATATGGGCGAAACGGTAGGGGAACGAGGGGTTGAAGATGGCTTCGCGCCAGCTGCCTACAGTGAACACGCCATCCACGAATTCGGTGCCGACCGGCGTATGCATCCAGCTATTGGCGGCGAGAATCCAGAATGTTGAGATCAGCGTGCCCAGCGCCACCATGCAGGCCGCAAAAAGATGCACGCCCGGCGGTACGCGGTTGCGCCCGAACAGCAGCACACCCAGGAACGCTGCCTCGAGGAAGAACGCCGTGACCACTTCGTAACTGAGCATCGGCCCGATGAAATTGGCCGCGGCGTAGGAGAAGTTGCTCCAGTTGGTGCCGAACTGGAACGACATCACGATGCCGGACACCACCCCCATGGCAAAGGCCACCGCAAATACCTGGATCCAGAAGCGCGACAACCGCGTCCACAGCGGGTTGCCGGTCTTGAATGCCAGGGCTTCGAGAAAGGCAATGAAGGTCGCCAGGCCGATGGTAAACACGGGAAAAATGGCATGGAAGCAGACGACGAACGCAAATTGCAGGCGAGATAGCAGCAGCGGATCGAGTTCCATCTGTGCAACTCCTTGAACGGAAGAAAGAATAACGGCAGGTACCGAGGGTCCAGGCGGTACCCGAATAATGCGCGACCACTACAGGGACATGAACAGAAGCCCGGGGGTGCAGCTCACGACGCGTATTCCCTGTGACAGGAAATTGCCCCAGGCGTTCCAGTGACGCCCTCGACGCGCAGCCGTTTTGCTTTTCCGGCAAAGGCTTTAATATGCGCGCTCCTTAACCCAGCAGTCGGACAACAACATGCGCACAACCCTTACCGGCATAGCCGCCACCGCCCTCCTGGCCACCAGCGGCGTGGCTACCGCCTCCCCCCTGCAATGGCAGAACAACAGCCTGACCTATCTCTATGGCAACGACTTCGAAGTCGATCCCAAGACCCAGCAGGCGGTGACCTTCGAGCACGTCAGCGGCTGGAGCTTCGGCGACCTGTTCCTGTTCGTGGACAGCATCCACTACAACGGTGCCCAGGATGCCAATGGCAACAACAGCACCTGGTATGGGGAAGTGGCGCCGCGGCTGTCCTTCGGCAAGCTGAGTGGGCAGCAGATCCAGTTCGGCCCGATCACCGACGTGCTGCTGGCCGCTACCTACGAGCGCGGCCGTGGCGACATCAAGAACTACCTACTGGGGCCGGGCTTCGACCTGGCTGTGCCCGGCTTCGACTACTTCCAGCTCAATACCTACTATCGCCATTCCGACAGCCCGGACGGCGTGCGTGGCTCCTGGCAAATCACCCCGGTATGGGCCGTGACCCTGCCGGTTGGCAAGTCGGACATCCTGATTGATGGCTATATCGACTGGATCGTCGATAACGATGGGGACGGCAAGCACGCCAACCTGCACTTCAACCCGCAGGTCAAATATGACCTGGGCAAGGCGCTGGGCTGGAAGGCCAAGCAGCTGTACACCGGCATTGAGTACAGCTACTGGAAGGACAAATACGGTATCGAGAACACCGCGGACTTCGATACCAACCAGAACGTCACCAACCTGCTGGTCAAGGTGCACTTCTGATCCAGGGATGACGTCCTGTCGCACGTACCGGGCGCTCGCCCGGTGCGTCGCGTCAGCTCAGCGACACCGCCTCCAGAATGCGGGCGCCCACGGTTACCAGCAGCACGGCTGAGCCAAACAGCATCAATGCCACTCCCCACCCCTTGTCACGGAAGCTGAACCCCGTGCCCAGCAATATGAAGCCGAACACCAGCAAGCTCAGCATGAGGTGGAACTGATCAGTCTCGGTCATTATTCATCCCTAGATGGCCGCCCGCGAACTGCCTGTCGCGGGCCTACCGGCTATGGTACTTGCCCACCATGACAGTGCCAAGGCGGGCAAGTGCCGCACGTTACTCCAGCAGCGCAGAACTGGCCTCGGGAGACATCATCGCCAGCAGGCCGAGGAAGTCCTCCAGCGGGATGCTCTGGCCATTGAGGTCGATCATGCCGTCAGCGTAGCGCAGGCTGGAGAGGATATTGTCGCCCTCGATCCGGCCCAGCTGCATCATCTCCGCCATACCGCCGGCCATCTCGGCCGCCATCTGCGCTTCCTGCTCCACCGCCGCCGCATCCGCGCCCGGCTCAAATAACGCTCGATAGCGCACCATGTCGCTCAGCATGGGCTTGGACAGGGTCAGATTGGCATCCAGGCCGCCGACCAGCTGCTGCGCCAGCAAGCCCGGCTCCAGGTCGAAGGATACCGGCTGGTTGAAATCGACGCCCAGGTTGAAGCGGCTTTCGCCATTGGCGGTGCGAATCGACAGGTTGTCCAGCGCCAGCCGCGGTTTGCCCTGGAGCAATTGCTCCAGGGCCGCGACCACCTGCTCCTGCAAGGCCGAGGTGTCATCCGGCTCGATGCCCATGCTGAAAGTGTTGTACACGCCGCCGAGCGTCGCTGTCGCCGCCGGATCCAATCGGCTCAAGCTCCAGTCCATGCGCAGCGAGCCCAGGGGCTTGCCGGCATAGCTGATCGCCCCCATCTGGACGTTGAGCACACCCTTCACGCCATCAGCGCCGAGGGTAGTGCTGTCGGTCTGCACGATGTCCTGCAGCACCAACGTCGGCCCCTGCGGCCCTTCCATGGCAATACTGTCCAGGGTCATCTGGCCATCGCCGAGGTAGAGGCCATACTCGCCCTCCCGGCGGCGGTCCAATTCGAACTCGACCCCGACCAGGTTCGCCTGCTCGTCGCCTTCGATCGTCAGGGAATCAACCCGTCCGTTCATCACCACCCGGCTGCCAAGGGTATCGGTTGCGAACTGCGCATCCAGCCCCGAGAAGCTCAGATGGATGTCATCCTCGACATGGGTCATCGGCGCGACGCGGACGTTGCCGGTGATATCGTTGCGGTAGCCGATGCTGCTGTTGACCATCACCGGAGCCCGCTCACGACTGGCGGCAAACAGCCCACTCAGCGCCTCGCTCGGCTCCAGCTCCGCATGGCTGACCGCCATCACCGGCATCCAGCGCAGCGATACCAGGCGCGACAGGGGCAGCGGGCCATGTTCGATCCGGTCTCTGATGAACAGCTCACTCGGTGCCGCGTCGTCGCCGGAGGCTGGCAGCGCCAGCCGGTACCGCGCCTCGCTGGCCAGCACGCCGCGCTTGAACTCGACTATTTCGAGCGCCATCTCGCTGCCCGGAAACTGCGCGGCCAGCTGCTGGTTGGCCTTGCCCACGGAGTCGCGCAATACCGACTCCAGCTGCGTACCCGTATACCAGCTGCCGGCGCCAGCCGCGGCCACCAATAGTGCGAGCGTGCCCGCTGCGATCCCTGCCTTGTTCATGGTGTTGTCCTTATGATGAATAGGATTGATTCGCCCTGCGGCGAACCGATAAATCTGCCACAGCGCCGGTCGGATTGCACTCCTTTCGCGAAGACGACTATCATCCCTGGCCCCTGTCCCGGGGGCGTTATCGCCATTCGAAGGATACCCATGCTCTATCTCGTCGCCGTCACCCTGCTCTGGGCCGTTTCGTTCAGCCTGATCGGCGAATACCTGGCCGGGCAGGTCGACAGCTATTTCTCCGTGCTGACCCGCATCGTGCTGGCTGGCGCCCTGTTCCTGCCGCTGCTGCGCCCGCGCCAACTGCCCCGCGGCGTGGCGCCTGGCCTGTTGGCGGTCGGCGCGTTGCAGTTCGGCCTGACCTACATCTGCCTCTACCTATCCTTCGAATTGCTGACGGTGCCCGAGGTGCTGTTGTTCACCATCTTCACCCCGCTCTACGTCGCGCTGGTGGACAACGCCCTGCGCCGGCGATTCAGCATCGGGCCGGTGGTCGCCACGGTCATCGCCGTACTGGGTGCGGCCATCATCCGTTATGACGGTATCAGTGATGCGTACGTGAAGGGCTTCCTGCTGCTGCAACTGGCCAACCTTGCTTTCGCTGCCGGTCAGGTTGGCTACGCCCACCTGGTACGGCATTTCCAGGTGGATAGGCGCCAGCAGTGGCACGGCTTCGGCTTCTTTTTCATCGGAGCGCTGCTGGTGGCGCTGCCGGCCTGGCTGGTATTGGGGGATGCCCAGCGCCTACCCCAGACGCTGCTGCACTGGAGTGTGCTCGGTTGGCTGGGACTGGTCGCCTCGGGGCTGGGGTTTTTCTTCTGGAATCGCGGAGCGACCCAGGTGGACGCCGGGACCCTGGGCATCATGAACAACGCCCTGATTCCAGCGGGGTTGGTGGTGAACCTGTTGATCTGGAATCAGCAGGCCGATCTGCTCCGCCTGCTGTTGGGCGGCGCGGTGATCGGCCTGTCACTCTGGTTGAATCTACGCTGGGACAGCTGGCTGGGGCGGATCAGAAGATCAGCATCAACAGACCGATGATGACGAGCAGGCCGACCAGAAAGATGATACCCACGGTGCTGGCGAGAAACTTGAGCATAATGACTCCATTTTCAGGGGGTGTAAGGTTTCGACCCGCCCATCGGCCCGACAGTTCACGCCACGACGTCAATCACCGGATTTGGGCAGCATGCGGCTGAACACCTGCTTGGCCGTCTGCTTGATGATGCCGCGCTGGTCCGGATCACCCTGCATTAGCGTCTGGGTATAGGCCTTGGCCTGGGCCAAGGTCATATGTGGCGGCAGCGGTGGCACATCCGGATCGGTCTTGAACTCGATCACCACCGGCCGGTCAGCTGCGAGCGCTTCTTCCCAGGCGGCAGCCACGGCGTCCTCGCGATCCACATAGATGCCCTTGAGGCCAATGGATTCCGCGAACCGGTGGTAGGGCACATCGGGGATATTCTGCGAGGCCTCGAACTTCGGATCGCCCTGCATGGCCCGCTGCTCCCAGGTCACCTGGTTGAGGTCTTCGTTGTTGAACACGGCGCAGATCCAGTGATGGTTGTCCCACTCCCGCCAATACTTGGCCACCGTGATCAACTCGGCCATGTTGTTCATCTGCATCGCCCCATCACCCACCAGGGCCACCACCGGCCGGTCCGGATTGGCAAACTTGGCTGCAATGGCGTAGGGTACCGCCGCGCCCATGGACGCCAGCCCGCCCGACAGCGAACACAGCATGTCGCGGCGGATCTTCAAATCCCGGGCGAACCAGTTGGCGCAGGAGCCCGAGTCGCAGGTGACTACCGCCCGGTCCGGCAGGCGCGGCGACAGTTCATAGACCACCCGCTGCGGGTTGATCGGGTTCGCCGCCACCATGGCCCGGGCTTCCAGGGTCTTCTCCCAGTCGGCCCGCCAGGCTTCCACCTGGCGGCGCCAGCTGCGATCGGTCTTTTCCGTGAGCAGGGGCAGCAGCAGGCGCAGGGTTTCCGCTGCGTCGCCCTGCAGGCAGACCTCCATCGGGTAGCGCAGGCTCAGCATGTCGGCCTTGATATCGATCTGCACGCCCCGCGCCTGGCCTTCCTTGGGCAGGAATTCGGCGTAGGGGAAGCCCGAGCCGATCATCAGCAGGGTGTCGCACTCGGTCATCAGCTTGTAGCTGGGCTCGGTGCCCAGCAGGCCAATGGAGCCGGTGACCCAGGGCAACTCATCGGGCAGCACCGCCTTGCCCAGCAGCGCCTTGGCCACCCCGGCGCCCAGCCGCTCCGCCACCTGGATAACCTCATCGGTCGCGCCCAAGGCCCCGGCGCCCACCAGGATGGCGACCTTGCGCCCGGCATTGAGCGCCTCGGCGGCCAGCTCCAGATCCTCCCGGTAGGGCACGACCTTCGGCCGACTGTAGCCGATCCCCGAGTGCGCCATGCCGTGGGCATGGGCCGGCTCGACGTATTCCTGGTCCTGCAGATCATTGGGCAGGATGATGGTCGCTACCCGGCGTTCGCCATAGGCGGTGCGGATGCCGCGGTCCACCAGATGGCGAACCTGGGCGGGCGTGGCGGCCTGCTGCACGAAGGCGCCGGATACGTCCTTGAACATGGCCGCCAGGTCAACCTCCTGCTGGTAATGGCTGCCCAGGCTGGTCAGTGCCTGCTGGCCGACGATCGCCAGCACCGGCATGTGATCCAGGCGGGCATCATACAGGCCGGTGATCAGGTGGCTGGCACCCGGCCCCGAGGTCGCCAGGCAAACCCCCAGGCCGCCACTGAACTTGGCATCGGCCGAGGCCATGAAGGCGGCCATTTCCTCATGGCGCGCCTGGATGAAGCGGATCTTGCCATTGGCCCGATTCAAGGCTCCCATCACCCCGTTGATGCCGTCACCGGGGTAACCATAGATGCGCCGGATGCCCCATTCGTACAGACGCTCGACGAAATAATCACTGACTGTGGTTGCCATGGGATCACCCTCCTCGGCTCAACGTTATCGACCCGAACACGGCTGGGGTGACGGGCGCTGCTGAGATTGTGACCGGGGGTCATCGGCCGGGTTCAGGTGGATTTTTCCTGATCGACCGGCATTTACCCCATTGATGAGATTGCGTCCGCCGCTGCAAAACCGGATGCTCTGGCCATAGCCCATGACGGATACACCATGCCATGACCGACCAAGACAAGACCTTGCCCCTGAGCTTCAGCTTCTCGCCCCGCTATACCGATCTGGATACCTGGCGGCACGTGAACAACTCGCGGATTTACCAGTTGCACCTGGAAGCCCGGGTGCGTGCCCATGTCAGCCGCTTCGGTGAGGACGCCTGGTTCTCCGACGATGTGCGCCTGCGGCCGCTGCGGACCATCACCGACTATCGCCAGGTCAGCTGGTACGGCAGTGACATCAATGCCTGGATCAGCGTGACAGATTGCCACGAGGACAGTTTCCGGCTGCACAGCGAGCTGTACCAGAACGGCGTGCTGGTGGGGACGCAGGAAACGCTGATGGGCGCCTTTGAAAAGGGCCACCGGGTGGCGCTACCCGATGACATCCGGACGGTGATGGCCGGCGTCAGCAACGGCAGCGCCAGCCCGCTGGCGCCGGCCGAGTACCGCGACCACCTGCAGCATGCCCACAACTTCGCCATTCGCGAACAGCTCATACCGCGCTATGCGGACGTGGATGCGGACAGCCAGCGCAGCGAAGCCGCTTTGGCGCTGTACATGGAGCAGGCCCGCTCGACCGGCATCCGGCAACTGGATTTCGATGGTTTGGGGGTGTTGGTAGCCTCGGTGGATGTCAGCTTCGAGCACTATCAGGCGGGCTGGTCGCCCGTGGCGCTGGCCGCCGGGATCAGCCGTATCGGCAACAGCTCCTTCCTGTTCACCACCTGCGCCCTGCACAAGGACGCGGTGCAGGTCAGCGCCTGCAGCGTGATGGTGGTGATTGATCCGGCCACCAGCCGGCCAGTGCCGATTACGCCAGCGCTGCGGGAGCAGCTGGAAGCCTGGTTAATTTGAGGTAACAAGGCGGGCTTCCTGCAGCAGCCTGCTCAACGCGGACCACGCCCTGGTTGGTCAGCCCCCTGGGATTGTCGAGCACCAGCTCGACAGCGTTTTCCGCCGGACAACACTGATGCCACCGCCAGCAAGGTACGAGCTGGTGCTCGAACCTCCCAAGAGGCTGGACCGGCGACGCTGATCAACCTCCCTGGGATTGTCGAGCACCAGCTCGACAGCATTTCCGCGGACGGCACCGAGGCCATCGTCAGCAAGGTACGAGCTGGTGCTCGAACCTCCCAGGAGGCTGTCGCCGGGACCGCTGATCAGCCCTGATCGCCCCCGGCCACTGGCAGGATGGTGCCAGTGATATAGCTGGCCGCATCCGAGGCCAGGAATAGGATGGGTTCAGCCTGCTCATCCAGGGTGCCGTAGCGATGCATGAAGCTGCTGTTGTTGGTCTGCTCGATCAGCGTCTGGTACCAGCCCTGCTCCCGCTCGCCCTGCGCCTCGGTATTGCGCGGCGTCAGCCGCGGTGGCGCTTCGGTGCCGCCGGGGGCGGTGGCGTTGACGCGAATGCCCTGCTCGGCATACTCGAACGCCAGGTTCACCGTCAGCCCGTTCACCCCGGCCTTGGCGGCGCCGTAGGGCACGCGCATCAGGCCGCGGGTGGCGACGGACGAGACGTTGACGATGGCACCCTTCTGCTGGGCAACCATGTAGGGCAATACCGCGCGGCAGCACCACAGGGTCGGAAACAGCGAGCGCTGGATCTCCTTCTGGATCTGCTCGGGCTGGTAGTGCTCGAAGGGCTGGGCCCAGATGGTGCCACCAACGTTGTTGATCAGCACATCGATACGGCCATATTCCTGGTGGGCCCGGGCCATGACACTTTCGGCCCCGGCCCAGGTTTCCAGGTCGGCCTGCAGCGCCAGCACCTCGATGCCCTGGTCGCGCAGTTCACCGGCCACGCCCTGCACATAATCGGCGATATCCACCAGCACCAGCCGGGCACCCTCGGCGCCGGCCAGCTCGGCTACCCGCCGGCCGATGCCCTGGGCGGCGCCGGTAATGACCAGCACCTTGCCTGCGAAGCGGGCGCTCATGCGACCTCCTGCACCGTCACGCTCGGTGTGAAGCGTTCGTAATGGAAGGAGTTCGGCTCGATGCCCTGCTCGCGGAAGTAGCCCAGCACGGCATCAACCATGGCCGGCGGCCCGCACAGATAGACATCCACATCGCCGCCGTTGAGCGGCGCTGCATCCATGTGGTTGGTGACATAGCCCTTCTGCGGGTGTGCGCTCTCGGAGCTGGACACCACGGTAGTAAAGGTGAAGGCATCGATCGCACTGGCAAAGGCTTGCAGCGCCGGTACGCAGACCAGGTCCTCGTCGTTGGACACGCCATAGACCAGGTGCACCGGTTGCTCACTGCCGCTGACCTTGAGCTGCTCCAGCATCGACAGGATCGGCGCCAGACCGGTACCGCCGGCCAGCATCACCACCGGCCGCTCGACTGCGCGCAGGTAGAAGATGCCCATGGGCCCGGCCAGCTTGATCTGGTCGCCAGTCTTGGCGCTGCCCACCAGCCAGGTGCTCATCAGGCCGCCCGGCACGTTGCGAATCAGGAAGCTCAGCTCCCGGCTGCCGGGGGCGGAACTGAAGGAATAGGCACGGGTCTCGCTGCTACCGGGCACCTGGATATTCACGTACTGGCCGGGCAGAAAGACGATATCGGTATCAGCGGTGACCTTCAGCTCGATGGTAGTGGGTGAAATCAGGTTCACCTCGGCCACGGTACCGGTGGTCTCCATGATGCCGGTCTTGCACATGTTGGAGGCCACCGGGACGTTCACCACGCAATCGCTGGACGGCACCATTTGGCAGGTCAGCACCAGGCCCTGGGCCGCCTCGTCCTCGGTCAGCGCTTCGTCGATGTATTCCTCGCCCAGATCGTACACGCCCTGCTGGCAGCTGCCCTTGCAGGTGCCGCAGACGCCGTCGGAGCAGTCCATCGGCAGGTTGATCTTGTTGCGGTAGGCCGCATCCAGCACGGTCTCGCCGCTGTTGCAGTTGATGAAGCGGGTGACGCCGTCTTCGAAATTGAGTGCGATGCTGTAGCTCATGTCGGTTCTCCCGCTCGATCACAGGTGATAGATGTCGATCACCTGGTTGATGTAGTCGTTGTTCAGAATGGCCTTCTTGTTGGTGATCACCGGCTGTTCACCGGTGATATCCAGCGTGTAGAAGGCGGTGCCGAAGAACATCTGGGTGGTGTGGTAGCGATGGCTGTTGGTCTGCCAGTTGAAGCGCAGCTTCACCTGACTCTCGTCCCGCTCCAGGATCTCCAGATTGGTGCGCAGGTGGGTGGTGCGCGGCTCGGGCATGGAAGTGGCACCGGAGCGCTCGGTCTTGATCCGGTAGACGCGATCCTCCAAGCCCTTGCGGTTGGCGTAGTAGATCAGCGACAGCTCGGTCTGCGGATCCTCGGTAAGGGTGTCCTCGTCATCCCAGCAGGGCATCCAGTACACCGCTTCCTCGTGGTAGCAGGTCAGCCACTCGTCCCACTGACGGTCGTCCAGCAACCGCGCTTCGCGATTGATGAACGCCTGGATCTGTTCGAAGGTCATGCTCATGCCAGCGACTCCTGTGCAGTGAGGGCGACGAAGCGGGCGCGCTCGGTCTCGACCGCACGCAGCATTTCCGCGACCCAGTGTTCGTGGTGGGTGACATACAGGCCTTCGTCTTCAGGCTTGAGGCCACTGAGTGTCGGCTTCAGATCGATACGCTGGGCGCCCTCATCGGCCCCTTCGATCCAATGCGCGGCGCCGCGGCTCATGTCGTTCCACTTCAAGCCTTCGGCGTTATAGCCCTGCTGGCAGGCGCGGAATTCTTCCAGGTCGTCCGGCGTACCCATGCCGCTGACGTTGAAGAAGTCTTCGTACTGGCGGATGCGCTTGGTGCGCTCCTCCGCCGGCTCGTTCTTCGGTGCCCAGCAGTAGATGGTGATCTCGGTCTTGTCCACGGAGATCGGGCGCAACACGCGGATCTGGGTGGAGAACTGGTCCATCAGGTACAGGTTGGGATAGACGCACAGGTTCTTGGTGGTGTTGACGATGGCATCGGCCCGCGCCTCGCCGACCTTCTCCTGCAGCCGCGCAAGGTGCTTGTATACCGGCCGCACCTGGGGGTTGGTCAGGCGGGTCCAGAGCATCATGTGGCCGTTCTCGAAGGCATAGAAACCGCCGTCGCTGGACCAGCTCTTGGCGTCCACGGCCTCGGTGCCGCCCTTTTCGTAATCGCGCTGGCCCATGGTCGACAGGTAGTTCCAGTGCACCGTGCCCACGTGGTAGCCATCGGCGCCGTTTTCCGCGGTCAGCTTCCAGTTGCCTTCATAGGTGTAGGTCGAGGTGCCACGCAATACTTCCAGGCCGTCTTCGGCCTGATCGACGATGTTGTCGATGATCTTGGTGGTCTCGCCCAGGTATTCCTGCAGCGGCAGCACGTCTGCATTCAAGCTGCCGAACAGGAAGCCGCGGTAGTTCTCGAACCGCGCCAGGCGCTTGAGATCGTGGGAGCCATCGGTATTGAAGCTCTCCGGGTAGCCGCCCTTCTTCTGGTCACGGGCCTTGAGCAGCTTGCCATCGTTCTTGAAGGTCCAGCCGTGGAACGGGCAGGTGAACGAGCTCTTGTTGCCGCGCTTCTTGCGGCACAGGGTAGCGCCGCGGTGCGAACAGGTATTGAGCAGCCCCTGCAGCTCGCCTTCCTTGGTGCGGGTGATGACCACCGGCTGGCGACCCAGGGTCAGGGTGAAATAGTCACCGGGGTTTTCCACCTGGCTTTCATGGCCGAGAAAGACCCAGTTGCCCTCGAAGATGTATTTCATCTCCAGGTCGAACAATTGCTGATCGGTAAAGATGCTGCGATCGCAACGGTAGTTACCGCTGGCCGGATCTGCTTCCACCGCGCCGCGAATTTTCTTCTCGAGTTGGTCGAGTTGCCGAGTCATGTGCATAACTCCTTCTTGTTAGGTGATCACCGACGCGGGTACAGCCACCCGCACCAGCCCGGTATCGGGCTGGCGGGGTCCTGCGTACTGGTGAAGCGGGGTGGTTCAGGCGACGACTGCGTCTTCCAGGGCGCGCTTGCGCTCATGGCGGGCTTGCAGCTCGGCCTTGTCGGTAGAAACCAGCTGGAAGTCGAAGACCACCTCCGTGATCGGACCGGTCACACCGTGCTGCTCGCCGATGGCGGAGTGTTCGACCGGGCGGGCTTCGACCACCAGCTCATCGCGGGTCGCGAAGGCGAAATCGTCGTAGGTGAACTGGTCACCGGCCAGGTTGATCTGGGTGGTCAGGTGCTTGTGACCCGGCGCGGAGATGAAGAAATGGATATGCGCCGGACGCTGGCCATGGCGACCCAGCAGGTTCAGCAGCGCCTGGGTCGAACCCTCGGGCGGGCAGCCGTAGCCGGACGGAATGATCGAGCGGGCGACATAGCGACCGTTTTCATCGGTCTTGATCCGACGACGCAGGTTGAAATCGCTCTGCGACTTGTCGAAGTAGGAATAGTTGCCCTTGGAGTCGGCATGCCAGACATCGACGATGGCATTGGCCAGGGGCTTGCCGTCTTCGTCGGTGACCTGGCCGGTCAGCAGCATGGCCTCGCCGGTCTCGTCGGTACCGTCGTCCATCCGCGCAAAGCCCTCGGCCAGCGGCGCGCCAGCAACGTACAGCGGGCCTTCGATGGTGCGCGGCGTGCCGCCAGCCAGACCGGCGGCCTCGTCCTGGGCGTCCATGCGGATATCGAGATACTTGTCCATGCCCAGCCCCGGGGCCAGCAGGGAAGCTTCCCCGTTCTTGCCCAGTTCGCCGACGTAATAGACCGCGGACCAGAATTCTTCGGGGGTGACGTCGAAGTCTTCAATCAGCTGGAAGACATCGCTCATGAACCGGTGAACGATCTTCTTGACCCGCTCATTGCCCGCTTCCACATGGAAGCCAGCTACTTTTTCCAGCAATTCACGAACATCGGCAGTGTGGGTAGTTTTGACTGACATGGTTGTGCTTCCTCATCTATTTTTCTTATCGCCCAATCATCGTGCAAAAGGCGGCAATGTTATCGACGGCGCTGCCTTGCCTGGGTGGCGCCTGGTGTACAGCGGTCTATCAGCGGTCGTCCTCGTGGATCGAGGAGGGGTGACGGCACAGCGGCGCCACGGTGATATCCATGTAGGGGAACAGCGGCAGGTTGCTGATCAGCTCCTGCAGCTCCGCGTTGTCCTGCACGTCGAAGATACTGACGTTGGCGTAGCTGCCAGCTACCCGCCACAGGTGGCGCCATTTGCCCTGGCGCTGCAGCTCGTGGGAATACGCCTTCTCCCGCGCCTTGATCTCATTGGCCACATCTGCCGGCAGATCGTGGGGAATGTTGACCTTCATTTCGACTTTGAACAGCATGTTCGCTTCCTCGTTACTTGCGGCGGTATTCAGCCAGCTTGGCTTCATCGATCTCGACGCCCAGGCCGGGACCGCGGGGCAGATCCACACCGTTGTCATGGAAGTGCAACGGTTGAACCACAATGTCGTCTTTCATCAGCAGCGGACCGAACATCTCGCTGCCCCAGTGCAGGGTTTCCAGGGTGGACCAGGCATGCAGCGAGGCCGCAGTGCCGATGGTGCCTTCCAGCAGGGTGCCGCCGTACAGGCCGATGCCCGCTGCCTTGGCGACCGCGGCCTGCTCCAGCGCGCGCAGCGGACCACCGGCCTTGGCAATCTTCATCGCCACTGCACCGCTGAACCCTTCGGCGGCCAGCTTGTACATGTCGGTGGCGTCGGCCACGGCCTCGTCAGCCAGGATCGGGATATGGAATTTGGCCGACAGCCGGGCCAGGGCGGCGTAATCCTTCATGGGGATGGGCTGCTCGACCAGATCGATACCGGCTGCCTGCAGCTCGGCCATCCCCCTGGCGGCGGTAGCCTCGTCCCATGCCTGGTTCACATCCACCCGCACACTGGCCTGTTCGCCGACGGCGGCCTTGATGGCGGCCACGTGGCGCACATCGTCCATCACCGGGCGCGAGCCGATCTTCAGCTTGAAGTCACAGTGGCGCTTGGCGGCCATCAGGGTTTTCGCTTCGTCGATGTCCTTGGCGGTATCCCCGCTGGCCAGGGTCCAGAGCACCGGGATGTGCTGGTGCACGGCGCCGCCGAGCAGGTCGGACAAGGGACGGTTCATGCGCTTGCCGTAGAGATCCAGCAACGCCGTCTCGATGGCTGACTTGGCCAGATTGTTGCCGCGGCTCGACCGATCCAGCATTACCCTGAGGGTATTGATGTTGTCGGCCGGCTGGTTCAACAACTGTGGCTTGAAATAGGTGTCGATGGTAAGTTTGACGCTCTCGGGACTCTCCGGGCCGTAAGCCAGGCCGCCGATGGTAGTCGCTTCGCCCAGCCCCTCGAGACCCTCGGAATCCTTGAGACGCACGATTACCATGGTCTGCACGCCCATAGTGGTCATCGACAGCTTGTGCGGCCGGATGGTCGGGATATCGACCAGGATGGCTTCTATGGACTGAATGGTGGCTGACATGTGTTCTCCGAATGGGCGACAAAAGGACCGTGAGTCGAACAGTACGAAGTTTCAGCCGTGCCAACCAATATTGAATAAGTAGCTAGCGATACCCTGGAGGTATGGATGGAGCTCAGACACCTGCGTTATTTCGTCGCAGTCGCGGAACAACGCAATTTCACCCGTGCGGCAGAAAAACTCTTCATCGCCCAGCCGCCCCTGACCCGGGCCATCAAGCAGCTGGAAGAAGAGATCGGTGTGGAGCTGTTCATTCGCAAGGCCCGGGGCCTGGAGCTGACCTCCGGGGGCAGCTACTTTCTCGCCCACGCCCAGCAGATCCTCGACAAGGTCGAGGCCACCATCGCCGATACCCGGCGCATCGCCTCCCATCGCAAGACCATTTTTTCCATCGGCTTCGTGCCCTCGGTGTTCTACGGCCAGCTACCCTTGATGGTGCGCCGGCTGCGGCAGAACAAGAACCTGGAAATCGTGCTGCATGAGCTCAAGACTCGGGAGCAGGTCGAGGCGCTGAAGTCGGGCAAGATCGATATCGGCTTTGGCCGCATACGCATCGAAGACCCGGAAGTGGACCAGGAAAAGCTGTTCGACGAGCCGCTGATCGCCGCCCTGCCCGTTGCCCACCCGCTGACCGCCGCGCCCCCCACCATGAAAGAGCTGGCGGATATGAACATGATCGTCTTCCCCTCCGGAGCGGGGCCCAACTTCTCCGACCTGGTGCATGGGCTGTTCCGGCGCCGCGGCCTCAAGGTCAATGTGATCCAGCAGGTCAACGATCTGCAGACGGCGCTATCGCTGGTGGCCTCCGACATGGGCTTTACCCTGGTGCCGGAGCAGGTTCGGCGGCTGCAACGGGAGGACGTGGAGTACGTGCCACTGGCCGATAGCGGCATCACCGTGCCGGTGCTGGCCTCCCGCCGCCACGGCGAAAACCCGAACGCCATCATGCGCCTGACCAACACTATTCTGGCGGAGCTGGTGGAAAACCGGATTGCCGGTCGCTACCCATGAACCGCGCCAGATATAGCTACGACTTTCGACGGACAACGGCCCTGGCTACTTGACGGAGCAAATCGCCTGACCGCAAGATGTTCGCATTAAAAACTTATGTTCGTACTGCGAACATATTTAACATTCACCGGACAGGACATTTCCCATGACATTCTGCATTCATCAAGGTCGCACCATCAGTTACCGCCTGCTCGGCAAGTCCAGCAATCCCCTGTTGATGCTCGCCCACCCACTGGGCATGACCCAAGGTATCTGGGATGACATGCTTCCCGAGCTGCTCGGCCGCTTTCGCGTCCTGACCTGGGACCTGCCCGGCCATGGCGCCAGCAGCGCCTGGCCAGATGACAACGACGCTATCGATGCAGAGGACCTGGCCCAGGAAGCACTGATGCTGGCAGGGTTGGCTGGCGCCAAGCAGTTCCACTTCGCCGGCACCTCCATTGGCGGCGTCATTGGTCAGCAGCTGCTGAGCCAGCACGCTGACAAGCTGCTCTCCGCCACCCTGACCAACACCGGCCCGGTGATCGGCACCCCCGCAGCCTGGCGCCAGCGTGCCGATATGGTCATGGAAAAGGGCCTGCAAACCATGGCCCCGGACCTGGTCCCCCGCTGGTTCGGCCCCCAAGCGTGCGCCGCCCAACCGGCGCTGGTCCCCGGCTGGTGCGTCCAACTGGGCCGCAGCGACAACCGCAGCTACGCCCTGCTGTGCCTGATGCTCGGCCGCAGCGACTTCAGCGAAGCCTTCAGCAATGTGCAGGTGCCGCTGCAGATCATCGCCGGCAGCGACGACATCTCCACCCCGCCAGCGTCATTGCAAGCATTGGCCACAGCCTTGGACGCGGCTGAGCCAGTGGTGTTGGAAGGCGTGGGGCATGTGCCGGCGGTGGAAAGTCCGGAGAAGCTGGGAGAGCTATTTAAAAAGTGGGTATGAACACAGGCGATTGAAGATTACAGGCACAGGTTGCAATGATCTGTGCCTGGTCCATGCGTTCCCTTGCACCGTATTAGCGCTGCCCGCGCCGCAGCGGCACCACACCCATCTGCATACCGAAGCCACGCAGTACACTGTTAATCGTCTCCAGCGTCGGGTTGCCGCTATCCTGTTCCAGCTGCCGCAGGGTGCGCAGGGAGATCTTGCACATGCGGGCAAAGTCGGCTTGCGTTAGTCCAGTAATGCGGGTGCGTAGCTGGCGGACGGTTTCGCCGAGACTGATGCTGCCTTCATCAAGCTGACGCCAGATATCATCGAACACCTCTGCACGGCTCTGCTCTTTCATATCAGCCCCCATTTCTGCAAGGTTGCCGGCAAGCGTCTGAGTGGTATCAGCGGCGCGTTCCAGGTTTCCTCGGGTAACTGCAGGGTGCTGAGCAGGTCGGGCAAGGCCAGCAGCGCTGCGGCATCTGCCCGCAAGCCCTCGAATAACTCATCAGCATCAGCCCAGTGCGCAAGCTGTTGACAGGCCCTGCGCCAATCCACTTGATTGAGCTGCTCGATGCCATCCGGCCACCGCGTCGTTCTCACCACGCCAGCCGGGTCCATCACCATGGGTGCGATGTCATACATGGGCGCCAGGCAGATATGGTCTTTCCCCCGCAATACAGATAGGTTGCGCCCGTGATTGTCAGTATTACCGAGTAGCTGATTGATCAAATCACGTCGCAGGTACTCGCGGAGCATGTCGGGTATTTCCTGCTGCTGCCCCGTCGCTGTCCAGACCTCTGCTAACCGCTCGGCCACGGCAACATGGCTCATTCGGCTGCCTGGCCGAGTTACACCACATAGTGAGTAAATGGATTCAACGGCAATACGTTTGACGACTCCATCCGCAACTTGTCTGTCAAAACGGGGCATCCACAGGCTGGGGAGTTTCCCCTCTTCATAGGCCAGCCCTTCGCTTGCGATGGTACTGAAGCCCAATGCCCCCAGCGCTCGGTAGTAGCAGTATTCGCTAAACAGGATATTGCGATCCGTCGCCTGCGCCGGGTGCCTTGGAAACTTGACGAACCAGTGCCGTCGAACCTGATCGTCGGGCAACGAAGCATCTGGATACAGGGCGCCGTTAACATCTTCTGCGAGCAACAGCTTCGGCGCTTCACCGCCAGCTCCCGAAGCCCCCCCAACGGCAGCGCCATGCTCATAGGCATGATCAAGAAAGCGGACATCGCGCCGAATGACATCAGACCGGGAGAAGCCGATCAGTGGGCTGGACGGCAATCCCTCAACGCCTTCCAGGATGCGCAGATGACCGATAGGGGCGGTCGTACATTGCTGTAACAGGAAGAAATCTTCTCCTGTGCCGAGAGGCACGGACATGCGAGCGAGGATATGCCGCCGGGCTGCGCCAGCAGGGATGATGTCGTGTAGAAAGGCGGGAGCGATACCGCGGTAGATATCCCATGACAGGGGATACCCTGCACTGACAGAGGGTTGGAGGACAGAATCCAGCGCATGCAGATGCTCAACGAGATAACGGCTGACATACTCCGCTGAACAAACACTCGCCAGTCCCTGCTCCGGCTGATCGAAACGGATCACCATCGCATCCTGCCAGCGACCATCGAGATGGGTTTGTAGGGTGACCTTGTTCAAGTCCATGATCGCCTGTCTTTGGAATCCAGAGAGGCATTATAGTACCTAAAACCGAGCGCCGGACAATAGAAACGGCATTTTAATGCCTTTAATCGAGTGCTACGGACCCGTTAAAGGCATTAAAATGCCGACAGCAGAGCGCCTTGTGGACGCCCTGCTATCGACTGGATCACACCCGCTCGATCAGCATGGCAATCCCCTGCCCCACCCCGACACACATGGTGCAGACAGCATAGCGGCCGCCCGTGCGCTGCAATTGCAGTGCAGCAGTCATCAGCAGGCGGGCGCCGGACATGCCCAGCGGGTGGCCCAGGGCGATGGCGCCGCCGTTGGGGTTGACCCGGGAGTCGTCGTCAGCGACGCCCAGTTCGCGCATCACCGCCAAGCCCTGGGCGGCAAAAGCCTCGTTCAGCTCGAAGACGTCGATGTCATTGACGCTGAGGCCATGCTTGTCCAGCAGTTTGCGGGTAGCCGGGACCGGGCCGATGCCCATGATGCGCGGTTCGACGCCGGCCGTGGCCATGCCGAGGATCTTCGCCACCGGCTTGAGGCCGTGGGCGTTTACTGCGGCTTCACTGGCGACCAGCATGGCGGCGGCACCATCATTGACGCCCGAGGCGTTGCCCGCAGTAACCGTGCCGTTCTCCCGGAACGGGGCCGGCAGGGCCGCCAGTTTGTCCAGGGTAGAGGCGCGGGGGTGCTCGTCGGTGTCGAACACCAGCGGCTCCTGCTTGCGGCGCGGAATACTCACCGGCACGATCTCTTCGGCGAAGATGCCGTCGGCCTGGGCCTTGGCGGTCTTTTCCTGGGAACGCAGGGCGAACAGGTCCTGGTCTTCGCGGGAGATATTGAACTGCGCGGCGACGTTTTCCGCGGTCTCCGGCATGGAGTCGATGCCGTGCTGCTTTTTCATCAGCGGGTTGACGAAGCGCCAGCCAATGGTGGTGTCCTCGATCTTCTGACCGCGGGCAAAGGCGCTGTCGGCCTTGCCCATGACGTAGGGCGCGCGGGACATGGACTCGACACCGCCGGCCAGCACCAGATCCATCTCGCCGGCGCGGATCGCGCGGAACGCGGTACCAACCGCATCCATCCCCGAGCCGCACAGGCGGTTGAGCGTGGTGCCCGGGACGCTGGTGGGCAGCCCGGCCAGCAGCGCGGACATGCGCGCGACGTTGCGGTTGTCTTCACCGGCCTGGTTGGCGCAGCCCATGATGACTTCGTCGATGGCCGCCGGGTCCAGCTCGGGCGCCTGTTCCAGCACCGCCTTGAAGATATGCGCCGCCAGGTCGTCGGGCCGAACGCTGGCCAGGGTGCCGCCGAAGCGGCCGATGGCCGAACGGCGGGGATGACAGATATAGACGTTGCTCATGGTAATCCTCGAATTATTGACCGGCGTGGTGGGCCGCAGTGCGGGCTTTCAGCTCGCGCAGCACCGTCAGCTCCTCGGTGGTGGGCGGCGGCGTGGTGTCCAGGCTGTCGGCAAAGCGGATTTCCCAGCCGGTAGCCTCGATCACCTGCTCGCGGGTGACGCCGGGATGCAGGGACGTGACCACCAGCTCCTTGCTGTCCGGATCGGGCTTGAGAATGCACAGATCGGTGATCACCAGGGTCGGGCCGCGGCCAATATTCGGTACGCCGTCCCGCACCTTGCCGTCGCGACCGAAGCCCACGGTGGTGATGAAGTCCACGTCCTTCACAAAGGTGCGCTTGGAATGCTTGACGGTAATGAAGACTTCCTTGGCATTGGTGGCGATTTCCGGAGCGCCGCCACCACCAGGCAGCCGCACCTGGGGATCGCGGTAGTCGCCGATCAGGGTGGTGTTCAGGTTGGCGTAGCGGTCGATCTGGGCAGTGCCGAGAAAGCCGACGCTGACGTGGCCACCCTGCAGCCAGTAGCGGAACATTTCCGGTACCGAGACCGTGGTCAGTGCCGAGGAGCACAGCTCGCCATCACCAATCGACAGGGGCAGCACGTCGGGCTTGGTCTGCAGGGTGCCGGATTCGTAGATCAGGGTGATATCCGGGGCATGGGTCAGCCGGGCCAGGTTCGCGGCCTCGCTGGGCAGGCCGATGCCGACGAAGCAGGTCATGTCATTGTTCAGCGCACGGGCTGCCGTGACGCTCATCATTTCCGAAGAGTTGAAGTCGCTCATCTCAAGCCGCTCCATTGTTGAATACGTTGTCTTGCAGCCAGGCCTGGAACTGATCGCGGTCACGGCCGATGGCATCCCAATCCTTGTAGAAGGCGTTGTCACGCTCGTAGTAACCCAGCGCATAGGAAGGCGCTGCGCCCTTTTCCGCTACCGCGATGGCGGTGATCGCCCAGGACGGCAACACACAGGCATTTACCGTTGCGCCCAGGTCATCGACGATCTCCTCGACCGTGACGATGCTGCGCTTGGCGGCCAGCACCGCTTCCTTCTGGACGCCGACAATACCTTCCACCAGCACGTTGCCCTTGCGGTCGGCGCGCTGCGCATGGATCACCGTCACATCCGGGCGGATCGACGGCACGGCCGCCAGGCGCTCGCCAGTGAAGGGGCATTCGATGAACTTGATCTGGTCGTTGACCTTGGGCAGGTCGCTGCCGATATAACCGCGCAATACCGCCAGGGGCAGACCCGCGGCACCGGCTTCATAGGCGTTGGCCATCGCCGCGTGGCTGTGCTCGACCAGTTCGAGGCTGCGCGGCCAGCCCTTCTGTACGGCGTCCCGCATGCGATGCAGGGAGCCGACACCGGGGTTGCCACCCCAGGAGAAGATGAGCTTCTTGGCACAACCGGCGCCAATCATCTGGTCGTAGACCAGGTCCGGGGTCATGCGGATCAGTGTCAGATCACGTTTGCCCTGGCGAATGATTTCGTGACCCGCGGCGAAGGGAATCAGGTGGGTGAAGCCTTCCATCGCGACGGTATCACCGTCGTGGATGTGCTTGGTCACCGCGTCCTGGAGAGAAAGGAATTCAGCCATCACATGTCTCCACTGAGATTGTTACGCAAGTTCGCATGACGAACATATGTTTTATATGCGAACATAATGACCCAGTTGTTTTCGGGCCGTCAATACCGTCTTTGGTCTTAACGGCAATATCGCCCTAATGTTCGCCATGCGAACAATGCTAAGATCGCCTCGCTATCATTAAGGAGAAATTGTTCTGGACACCAAACTTCAACCCGGCGACCGGGATTACGTCGCCGCTTTGGCCTCGGGGCTGCAGATTCTTGGCGCCTTCGACGCCGAGCATCCGCGCATGACGCTGACGGAAATGGCCAATCGCACCGCCATGGACCGGGCCAAGGCCCGCCGCTTCCTGCTGACGCTGGAAGCCCTGGGCTACGTGCGCCGCAGCGGCCGAGATTTCGAGTTGACTCCCCGGGTGCTGGAGCTGGGCCATGCCTTCCAGGCGTCCAACCCGTACCGCGCGGTCATCCAGCACTACCTGCAGGACATTACCGCGGAGATTGGCGAGTCGTCCTCGCTCAGCGTCCTCGATGGCGCGGACGTGGTGTACGTGGTGCGCTCGGCGGCGCCCCATCGGTTGATGGCGATCACCCTGTCGGTGGGTACGCGGCTGCCGGCGGCCTATACCTCGATGGGGCGGGTATTGCTGGCGCAACTGCCGGAGGCGGAACTGGAACAATTGCTCGGCGGTATCGAGCTCCGGGCGCACACGCCCTATTCGCTGACCGATATGGCCGCATTGCGCGCCGATATAGCGCAGGTCAGAATCCAGGGCTACTCACTGGTGGACCAGGAGCTGGACCTGGGCCTGCGCTCGGTCGCCACACCCGTATTTGCCGGCAACGGTGATCTGCTCGGGGCCATCAATATCAGCACCAATGCCGCGCGGGTGCCCCTGGAAGTGCTGCTGGACGACTACCTGCCCCGGCTCAGGCAACTGGCGGACACCGTGCAACGAACGGTCCGTTCCGCCGCTGGCTGATTCAGTCACGCACTAGACTTTGGTCGCACGGCGGCTGCGCTTGGGTTGGTGAGCCCCGGCGCTGTCGTTATACTGCGCCGCCAGGGTGTCACCGCAATACAGCGGAAGGACAGGTTTTTTGCATAGGTCGGGCCGCCTATGCGAGGAAACTGACCATGCATCGCCCTGTTTTGCGGCAGGATCTGCCGCGCGCGCAACTCCTTGCCGAACGCGCTCTGGCCACCTTCGAGCGCTTCACCCATGTGCAGGCTGCCAGCGGCGTCGTGCTGCTGATCGCCGCGGCCATCGCCCTGCTCTGGGCCAACTCGTCCTTTGCACCGCATTACCATGCGCTCTGGCATACACCGATTTCCTTTGGCGTTGGCCATATCAGCTTCTCCCAGTCGCTGCACTTCTGGATCAACGATGCCTTGATGACGGTGTTCTTCCTGGTGGTCGGCATGGAAGTCCGGCGAGAGATCCATGAGGGCTCGCTGCGCGACCTGCGCCAGGCCTCGCTGCCAATTGCCGCCGCAGCGGGCGGCGTGATCCTGCCCGCGCTTGTGTACCTGAGCCTGAATAATGATGCCATCCGGCAGCACGGCTGGGCCGTGCCGACTGCCACCGATATCGCTTTCGCGGTTGGCCTGCTGGCGCTGCTGGGCCGTTCCATTCCGGCCAACGTGCGGGTATTTCTCCTGGCGCTGGCGATCATCGATGATATCGTCGCCGTGCTCATCATCGCCCTGTTCTACTCCGGCGGGCTGGATTACAGCGGCTTTGCGATAGCTGGGCTGGGCCTATTGATGGTGATCGGGTTGCAGCGGCTGGGTATCGGCACCGCCTACGCCTACATCCTTCCCGGTGCGGTGCTCTGGGTCGGGCTATTGAAAACCGGCGCCCATCCGACGCTGGCGGGTGTGGTGCTGGGACTGATGACGCCGGTAATCCCGGTACGCATGCGCGAACGCCCGCTGGACAAGCTGGCGCGGATCGTGGGCGAGCTCACCAGCCGCGGATCATCCGCCAGCGCTGACCTGGAGCATATGAACCTGCACTTGCGCGAGCTGCGCCTGGCCCAGCGAGAATTGCTGCCGCCGGTGGTGCGCCTGCAGTCGGCACTGCATCCCTGGGTGGCGTTTGGCATCATGCCGCTATTTGCCTTGGCCAATGCCGGCGTCAGCCTGGACGGTGTCGACCTGGCCTTGGGCGGCGCGCACTGGGTGACGACGGGCATCATGTTTGCCCTGGTCATCGGCAAACCGATAGGCATTGTCGGCGGCAGCTGGTTGCTGGTGCGCCTGGGCTGGTGCGCCTTGCCACCCGGTGTATCCTGGGGTGGCATCTGGCTGATCGGTCTGTTTGCCGGGGTCGGCTTCACCATGTCCATGTTCATCGCCATGCTCGCCTTTACCGACGATAACCTGCTCGGCGCTGCCAAACTGGGCGTATTGCTGGGCTCGGTAGCCGCAGCCGCGCTGGGGATGGTCTGGGGTGTCATCTACGCCCGTCGCCTGCGCAACGCCGGGGATAATGTCCCTGCGGCCGGCGCCCCGGCGGCCGCCGCGCTGTCGGCTCACTCCAGCTGAGCATCGGATAACCCAGCGCCGGCACTGTGGCGCTGGGTCTGCCTGACGCCCAGTTCGGCCATACCAGGGCTACCGGAAGTGATGCGCGGTGCCCTGGGCATGACCTTTCACTGCCTGCCCGGTTAGAATACCCCCCGTTCACCTGCTGTCTGCGCGCCCGGCACGTCCGTATGCCCCGCTGACAGCTCCCCCGAATTACCCGCATCGAGCCCCCGGTTCCTCACGCGCGCACAATCGAGAAACAACAATGCTTCACTCCCTGAAACAGGAATGGTTTTCCAACATCCGCGGCGACGTCCTCTCCGGCCTGGTAGTGGCCCTGGCGCTGATTCCCGAAGCTATCGCCTTCTCCATCATCGCCGGGGTCGATCCCAAGGTCGGGCTCTACGCCTCCTTCTGTATCGCCGTGGTGATTGCCTTTGCCGGCGGGAGGCCGGGCATGATCTCCGCCGCGACCGGGGCCATGGCCCTGCTGATGGTAACCCTGGTCCGGGAGCACGGCCTGGAATACCTGCTGGCCGCCACCCTGTTGTGCGGGGCGCTGCAGATTCTGGCGGGGTATCTCAAGCTCGGCTCGCTGATGCGCTTCGTATCGCGCTCGGTGGTAACCGGCTTCGTCAACGCCCTGGCGATCCTGATCTTCATGGCCCAGCTGCCGGAGCTGATCAACGTCACCTGGCATGTCTACGCCATGTGCGCGGCGGGCCTGGGCGTCATCTACCTGTTCCCCTACGTGCCGCGCATCGGCAAGTTGATTCCCTCGCCACTGGTGTGCATTCTCACGCTGACCGCGGTGTCGCTGTACCTGGGGCTGGAGATCCGCACCGTGGGTGACATGGGCGAGCTGCCCGACACCCTGCCGGTGTTCCTCTGGCCGGACGTGCCGCTGACCTTCGAGACGCTGGCGATCATTTTCCCCTATTCCGCGGCGCTGGCGGTCGTCGGCCTGCTGGAGTCCATGATGACCGCCACCATCGTCGATGACCTGACCGACACGCCCAGCGACAAGAACCGCGAATGCAAGGGCCAGGGCCTGGCCAACATCGGCGCCGGGCTGATGGGCGGCATGGCCGGCTGCGCGATGATCGGCCAGTCGGTGATCAACGTGAAATCCGGCGGTCGCACCCGCCTATCCTGCCTGATTGCCGGCGTGGTGTTGCTGCTGATGGTGGTATTCCTCAGCGACTGGGTCAGCCAGATTCCCATGGCCGCGCTGGTGGCCGTGATGATCATGGTATCCATTGGCACCTTCAGCTGGGCCTCGGTGCGGGACCTGAAGCGCCACCCGCTGTCGACCAACATCGTCATGCTGGTCACCGTCGCCGTGGTGGTATGGACCCATAACCTGGCTTTCGGCGTACTGGCCGGCGTGCTCCTGGCCTCGCTGTTCTTTGCCAACAAGGTCGGGCATTATCTGGCCATTACCTCCGACCTGGATGAGGCCGGCCGGCAGCGCACCTACCGGGTGACGGGGCAGGTGTTCTTCAGTTCTTCGGACAAGTTCATTGCCGCCTTCGATTTCAGGGAAGTGCTTGATAAAGTCGTCATCGACCTGAGCCAGGCCCACTTCTGGGATATCACCGCGGTATCCTCGCTGGACAAGGTGGTGATCAAGTTCCGCCGTGAGGGCACCGATGTTGAGGTACTCGGGCTCAACGAGGCCAGCGCTACCATCGTCGACCGGTTCGGGGTGCACGACAGGCCGGATGCTGTCGACAAGCTGATCAGTCACTGACAGGAGGACCGCCCCATGACCAATATCATCGCCTGCATCGACGGCTCCGCCTCGGCGTCTTCGGTGTGCGATTACGCCGCCTGGGCCAGCCAGCAGCTGCAGGCGCCGCTGGTATTGCTCCATGTGCTCGACCGCGCGCTGTACCCGCAATCCGGCGACCTGAGCGGCAACATCGGCCTGGACAGCCGCGAGCAGTTGCTGGAAGAGCTGGCCCAGCTGGATGAAAAGCGCGCCCGCCTGGCCCGCGAGCAGGGCGAGCTGGTGCTTCAGGCCGCCTGCCAGCGAGTACAGGACGCCGGCTATGCCCGGCCGCAGATGCTGCAGCGCCACGGCAGTCTGGTCGACACCTTGATGGAGCACGAAGCGGAGATACGCCTGCTGGTGATCGGCAAGCGCGGCGAAGACAGCACCCGCCCCGGCCAGGTGATCGGCAGCCAGCTGGAAAGCGCCATCCGCAGCATGCGCCGCCCGGTGCTGGTGACTCCCGCCACATTTTGCATCCCGCGCAGCGTACTGCTCGCCTTTGATGGCAGCGCCACGGCCGACAAGGGCATCGACATGCTCTGCGCCAGTCCACTGCTGCGCGGCCTACCGGTCCACCTGGTGATGGTCGCTGCCGACAACGACAAGCACCAGCAGCAGCTGTCCGCTGCGGCCGAACGCCTGCGCACAGCCGGTTATGTCACCCAAACCGCGCTATTGTCCGGTGAAGTGGTAGACAGCCTGCTGGCCTACCAGCAGACGCATCAACTGGACCTGCTGGCCATGGGCGCCTATGGACATTCACGCATCCGCGAGTTCTTCATCGGCAGCACCACGACCACCATGCTGCGCCTCTGCACCACGCCCCTGCTCATGTTGCGCTGAATGCGCGGCAGACTGGTCGGGCTGCCCGCAGCTACCGGATGACCTCCATCCGCACGTTCAGTAGTCCGGCGGAAGTATCGCCGATGCTGGCGAAGGCAGAACGGGACAGATCGATAACCCGGCCACGCACAAAGGGGCCCCGGTCATTGATACGCACCACCACGCTCCTGCCGTTGCGCACATTGGTCACCCTGACCTGCGAGCCGAACGGTAGCGTCCGGTGTGCGGCGGTATTCCGACCGATCTTGTAAAGCTCGCCGCTGGCGGTCTTCCGGTTCTGGAAACGGTCGGCATAGAACGACGCCTTGCCTGTCTCTGTATGCCCTACCCAGTTACCGCCGTGGCCGGGGCGATAGAGGTTGCTGCAGCCGGCCATCGCGGCCAGGACCACGAGCAGGACCAGCGTCCTGATAGTTGCTTGCATTGAATACCTTCCAAAGTCATTGCCTCACCAGCTGACCTCCATTACCGAGGTCGAGCTGCCGTGGTCAACTGACACCGGATGCTGCGTTAAGTTTTCGTCCGCAGCATCCGGTTACTGGAAGCGATGTTCAGTAGCTACGGTAAGGCAGGAATTTACCCGATAGCACCACCTGCACCCGATCGCCCTTCGGATCCGCCTGCCGCTGGATATCCATGGAGAAATCGATCGCGCTCATGATGCCATCGCCGAACTCCTCATGGATGAGCTCCTTGATGGTCGTACCGTACACACTGACGATCTCGTACCAACGATAGATCAGCGGGTCCGTGGGTACCGCGCTGGGCAGCGATCCCTTGTAGGGCACGATCTGCAGCCAGGCGACGGCCACATCCGGTAATTCAAACAGCTGCCCCAGGGCCTCGGCCTGCGTCTTGTCGAAGGTCATCTGGCCCAGGCAGCCCGCCGTCACGAACTCCTTGGACAGGCCCACCGCCTCCGCTGCCTGTTGCCACCGCAGGCCCTTGCGGACCTTGGCAGCGATGATCATACGGGTTACTTCTTCTCGGCTGGAAATCATGGGGTGCTTCCTCATTGTCACGGATCAGCGAACACACTGCTGATCCGCTCGGCGTCAAAAGAATGGATAGCTAGCGACTTACTCGTTGAACTCGGCGAAGTCCGATTTTCGGATCATCGAATTGATGCCCTTGGTCTTGTCCACTACCTGGGATACCTCGAAGTCGGTGGCCGCGCTGAGATAGGCGTAGGCGACGGTGTCATCAATCCCGTACTGCTCGGTCAGAAAGCGGATGGCTTCCCGCGTGGACTTCTTCATGGCTTCGTCCAGATCCTCATCCAGGCCCAGGGTGATCCAGAAATCATCGTTTTCACCCATCGGCTGGGAAAGCTGCTTGCCGGGAATCTCACTGGCGCCGCTCTTGAGTAGCGTCAGGCGGAAGGTCGCTCGGGCCGAACCTTCCAGCGCGGTCAGGGCAACCTCGCCATCGCCCTGTACGAAGTGGCTGTCGCCGGTGTAGAACAGCGCGCCGGGAACCGCAACGGGGTAATAGGCGGTCGCACCAGCGCCCAGGTCGTTCACATCCACATTGCCGCCATAATGCGCGGGCGGTACGGAATGGACCGGCTGATCGGTATCGGCCGCCACGCCCATGATGCCCATGAAGGGTTGCAACGGAAATTTGATCTTCCGCCCGTCGCCGCCGTCCAGCACCCCGACATAGCCATCGCCCGCCTGTTCGATCGGCGTGAATATCGACAGGTTGCCGTACCGCTCGGGATGCGCGGTACTGGCATCCGCCTGCGCGGGGGTTTTTGGATACTCGCCGAACAACGCGCCCTTGCCATGCCGGTTGGAAATCACCCCATAGGGCACACGCGGCTCGACCGCCAGGATCTCCACCTTGAGCACGTCGCCCGGCTCGGCACCTTCGATGGCCACGGGACCCGTGACCACATGCGGGCCGTCCTTGGCGAAGTCGTGGGCCCGCTCGGACGAGGTCAGCGCAACCGCTTCCTGCAGCACATGGTCGGGCTTCACACCATGCGAGCCGAAGTAGGCAGCAGGGTCCCGCCCCTGATCCTCCAGCAGCCCCTCGTGGGACACGGTGTCGAAGGTAACCACGCTGCCCGACGGCACGCTCAGGACCGGCTTGGCGGTACGGTTTGGCAGGTAGCCCCAGGTCATATTATCCAGGGACGATGGCACGTAGAAATTCCCCGCATATTCTCCTTGCTCCAACCGAGTGGCTGTCGGGGCAAGCTGCTCGAGAATAACGAAGGATTCCCGGGTGTCGGCGTGAACGGCGGCGGCCAGCGGGAGCAACACAACGGGCAGGCAGCGGGGGAAAGCGTGGCGGCGAAAAGGCATGGCAAGTCCTCGGTGAATGGATCACTCGGACCGGAGCAATAACCGTGCCGCCTCGCTAGAGCCCTCGCCGGGGCCTGGAGCGGGCACTGCGTGCACAAATAGGAAGCACAGCCTGGAAGTTATGCGTCCTTAATAAGCACCCGGGCGGCTGCGTGCCCACGCCACCAACCCCAGCCGATTGATAGACCGGATAAGCCCCATGCCAACAAGCTATTTCCCTATAACCGGGCGCTGCTCCACTCTATTGCCACATCGAACGTCAGGCCGGCCCCGCGCCTTGCACCGCTGGCCATCCCTCGAAACAGACCGCTTTGGTATGACACTGAAGCCGGCTTTCACCCATGAATTTAAGGTAAACCCATGAAGACTTTAGCAACCGTAGTGGTATCCCTCCTGGCTCTGAACCTGACCGCAGCCGCCTTCGCGGAGAACGGCAGCATGCGTTACCGGGAGATGGTGGAAAACCTGCGCGAGCAGGCCGAAGAGCAGGTGAATGATCAAGAATGACGATGGACCTGGTGATCGCTAGCCAGGTGCAGAACGAAAAAAGGCTCGCAAATCTGCGAGCCTTTTTGATGATGGTGCCGGCACCAAGAGTCGAACTCGGGACCTACTGATTACAAGTCAGGGCCTGATCCTAAACGGGTTCGTGGCTACTGCCACTAATCCACAATGTTGCTGATAAAGATCATAATCGACCTTGGACGAATGTCAAGAATCGGCAGGCCGGAGCGTTCCGAACAGTCAGCGACATGTGCGACTGGCGTCTCGTGAAGGTCAAAAACCGCGGGAGCGGACTGATTCAGCTGCCCAGAAGCCTGACACCTATCCTGCCTTGGACGAGTTGAGCCGCACCGTTCTGATCATGGCGTACAGTTTCGGCGAGGTACGCAATGTTGATTTACAGGCGCAGCGTGATGAACACCCAAGGGTGATTGGCGAGCACTTGAGCCAACTGACAAGCGCGGGCTGGCTGATCAAGCAAGGGCACGGGAAGGGTACTCGATACAGATGGCCGGATACGCCGCAAGACCTGCTGACCGACGCCGATACACATTTACCGCCGACTACCCCGGTAACTGGTGGGGAAGTCACCGGGGTAGTCACCGGGGAAGTCACCGGGGAAGTCACCGGGGAAGTCAAAAAGTTGTTACAGGTGCTTCAAGGAGAGATGAGCAGATCAGAACTTCAAGACTCCTTGGGGCTCAAGCATGAAGATCATTTCCGCAATGCCTACCTGCGCCCCGGTCTGGATGCAGGGCTGATAGCAATGACCATCCCCGACAAGCCGCGCAGCCGTTTACAGAAATACCGTCTAACGGTAGAGGGGCGTGCTGTACTGAACACTACAAAGAAGAGAGACTGATGAGCAGCTTCTGCTAGATTCAAGATGAGCCCAAAAGTGCGTGAGGGATTGAGCGATTCCATTCGCTCGTGAGGTGGGGGGTAAGACTCCGGGTTACGCCCCGGATCGCTGCATCAAATAGCTTCTCAGCTTATCAACCGGCACATCCACATAGATCATCGTGGACCGGATATCCGAATGCCCCATCAACAGCTGGGTCAGGTGAATATCCGCGTTATCACCGGCCATCAGTTCGGTAGCGAAGCTGTGGCGGAATCGGTGCGGAGAGATTGTCATGCCCAGCTTGCGAGATAACCGGGTGAAAAACATGCCCACCTGCCAGGTGTTCATTGTTTCGAGCCGGTGCCTCTTGCTGTGAAGGTTCACATTGAACAGCTGGTCAGACGGTTTGGC
Organism: Pseudomonas saudimassiliensis; assembly: GCF_000939975.1. GTDB lineage: Bacteria > Pseudomonadota > Gammaproteobacteria > Pseudomonadales > Pseudomonadaceae > Halopseudomonas > Halopseudomonas saudimassiliensis. The sequence goes on from NZ_LK391969.1 coordinate 1,363,889, forward strand.
ACCTCTGCGCACCGCTTGGTCCAACAGATGGTCCAGCAACGGAATCAACTCCCTGTGCAGCGGTAGCAGGCTTTCTTTCGAGTTCTTTGCCCCTTCCGCCGAACATATAAAGCGGGCGTTCCGCAGGTCGATGTCATGCAGCTTGATGCATAGCAGTTGCCTCTGTCTTATGCCGGTGTGGTAAAGCATCTCCACCACCACCAGCCAGAACCAGGCTGGATGGATATAAGCGCCCCGAGGCTCACCCTTCTCCTCAAGATCCATGCAATACCTGAGCAGCTGTCGTATTTTCGATATAGCCCCGTCCGGTAGCGTTTTGGTCTTCAGTATGGGGGGCTTCAGATTGACCCGAAGAAAAGGGTTCTCTGTAACGTACCCCCGCTCAATTCCAAAGTTGTAGAGGGCCTTCAAGTGTCGACTATATGTATTCCAGCTTACTTCTGAGATGCCCTCGGGCCTCCCCGGGCGCTTTACAACCGCTGCCCGCCAAGCCAATACCTGCTGCTTGGTAACCTCTGCCGGATAATCAGTTTTTATGTGTCTCTTCATCACACGAACGCACATGGCATAGCCTGACTGTGTTTTCAGAGAAGACCAGCGTTCCGTGAACAGCTCAGTCATTAGCTCATCAAACGTTAAACCGTGCACATCAATTTCCTTCTCGAAGTTCGAGATAAATATTGTTTGCAGGAGGAACGCCCAGGATGTCAGGTTTACTGAGCAGCACTCCCTTGAGGGTGCTGGTCTTACCGCTGGGGCCAGCGACGGATACAGAAACGATATTTCGCTTTTCTGGACCTGGACAACGGACATGTAACTTCTTTTTTTGGAACCGGATTTGAACCTGTTCCCATGCCCCATCGTGTCCGTAACGGTCTACACAGTATTTCTTGAAGATATTCGGGCTCACCAGGAACCATGAACCGGCCACAACATGGACAACGGCCTTGGCGTGGTTAACCCCGAGTTTCTTGGAGTGAATGCCTTCCCTTACCCAAGAGATAAATTCATCCCCTTGGTCGTGAGCTACTTCGCCGATCTTCTCAGTTTCACCATGTAGCCGCTGGTGCGTTGCTTGTGGAACCAGCGGCAACGACGCATCAGCGGCGGGAATTACATTCCCACCAAGCTCATCGGAAATCAACCGATTCCTCGTATCGCCGATACTTGCCCCTGTCTCCAGCGCTGGATCGCTTGAATCCATGCTCTGCTCAACGTCTGGGGACGTCACGACAGCTTTAGCTTCCGGGCGCTCGTCTCCCGCTGCCCAGATGAGCGACGGAGTTGCTTTGAGCAAATGCAGTTTGGAGGTACTCCATTCACCGACTTTCACAGTGCAGCCAGACCACACTGCCAATCCTTCAGGGTTTGGCAATACCAGGCCATGCGCGAGCATTTCATCGTATAAACGACTTTCATCTGCCGGGACGCCGGGTATCCCCTGTTCATATAGGTACGTCTTAAGCGAACGCGGCACCGTTGGTGTGACAAACCAAACAGCATCTTCGGACAAGAAAACGGCGGAACCTTTAGTCCCATTCAAGGGCAAGTGCTCACTTTTCACGAGATGACGTAGGGCATCGATCAACTTCCTTTGTAGAGATTGTTTGGGTGCTGCATCAAGCCGACGCAGATCGCCGCCCATCGCCTTGCTGACACTGCTTTTATCTGCTTGATGGACGATCTCGCCGACAATGCCAGCCCGCTCCATATGGCCAGAGATCGAATACATCACCTGTCCAAACAAAACGGCATCGCTATACAACCAATCCAGCACCGCACCGCCTAGAATGTCACGGGCAAAAAGAGCGCCGGTTGCTGCATGTAGGTGGTAATCACGACCTGACTTGTAGCGCACGCGATAAGTCCCTGGAATGGGACCATTCCACAAACACCACAACGAGCCATCCTGCAACAGGATATCGACATCCACAGCCGCTTTTGACACGTCATGCAGTAGTGCAGCGTACAGAATACCCATGCTCCACAGCTCGCCTACCGAGACCTGATCCTCTGGCCTGGCTCCCGCAGGCAATAAATGCTTCCGGCGGATCCGCAGGGCATAACACATGATCTCCAGCCCGTGATCCAGCATTCCACCCGGGTAAGAATGATGATGAGCTTCAGACGCAGGTAAAAGCTGAACAAGTGCAGCGTAACGTTCTATCGGTGCCATGACGTAGGTGTTGAATGTTGCTCTCGGTGTTGCGCTCATCTCATACAACAGCTGCAACAAGCCCTGGCGGTATGGGGTGCCCAATAGATCATTAGCTGTTTGCAGGCGCGACCATTGAGGATCTGTCAGCTCCTCAATGTCTTCGTCCAGCCCGAATCCAAGACGCCTCAGGATAGCCTGCATTGTCATGATCACTCCGTAATCCACCTATGTTCAGGGTTACTACAGCGCAATCTTCTGGCCAGGCACAGGAGAAATGAAATATCCATTTCTGGTATTTCTTTAGCAGCTTGACAGGTACTCAAAGTAATCCAATTATTGTGTGCAACCGTTGTCCACGCCCGGTGATCGTGGAAACCTCAACGCTGAGAAGCGCTACCCCTTTGAACGACTGCGCATTCTGAAAAGTCGATGGCGCTCTGTAGCGCTGAATGCTATTCAAACCAACCCAGACGGGCCTTTCCCGTCTGGGCAGGGTCTCGTCATATTCCCATCCGCTTGGCAAGCGCAAGCCGCCTCGACGCTTGTGTGTCCCGCGTTACTCAGGAGTATTCACATGACCCCGTTATTGTTTGGTATCTCCGGCTTAATCAACGCAGCAAAAAAGCAATTCAATAACCCCTTGGCTGAAAACAGAGACTGGTCAGACTACGAGTCGCCGGCTTTTGCGCGCCGGAGCGGCGTCAGCCTGGAGCAATGGTACAAAGCGCAGTTCAACGATAACCCTCCGCAGCGCTACCGGCTGCGAGGATCCCTGGATCAATTGATATAGCTTAAAAAAACTGGCCACCTGCGGGTGGCCATTTCTAATTCCACTTCGAATAATAGATCAAGCTTCTGTCTTCCTCGCATGCGCTGATCGCTAATAATCGGAAGGCAACAACAAGGTCGTTACGCTGCGGTCTCCTTCCGTGATGACCCATAGCTTGGACGCCCCCTCTACCGGAATCCCATAACTGGAGAACAACTGACCGTGCTCATCTAACGCCATCAGGTTTGTTGCTTTGTCCTCGTCACAAAGATCTCCCCAATCCCCAGCCACGTGCCGCCGCAGGTACTGGTACGGATTAACCAGACCTCGACACACAAGCTCATATACAGCGCGCGTTATGACGACTTTCCCAGTAGGGAATAAAGCCGTGTCACGCTCTTGCACTGAATGCGCAGGGGCACGCTGGCGATGGATCTCGCGTAGCTTAGCGCGCCACTCAAGATTATTACCGTCTGGAGTAATATCGAGAAAATGAAGCGGGCATCCATAATAGAACGGACCCATTTTCTCCGGAATTGATTTGTGACCCCACAGACCATCCGCACACGCGAGCAGCTCGCAGACTATGTAGGTGTAGACGTCGCCGACTGCGTTGTCGTTCACCACCCCGGCAATCTTCAGCTTCAGTCTCACCACCATCCACAGCTCGTTGCCCACCAGAGCATGCTGCAGCACCTTACGGTTACGAATATAGTTTCTGTCAGGAGCCAGCAGCTCCTGAATCAAATCCATTCTATTGCGATATGAAAATAACCATCCCATGAAATGAATCCTCATGAAGTGGCCGGAGTCCCTTACCGGGAACCCCGGCAGGGTTTAGATCTAGATGCCCTACGACGCCATGGCGCTGTAATCACACCTATGCTTAAAGCGGATCAAATGAAGATCCGTTGATTGTGGATCCATGTAACAACCCTTGGTCATATCAGTCCTTGCTCGGCAAACGACGCTGTTTCAGTACCGGCAACGATGATGTGATCCAGAACGCGGATATCTACAGATCCCATGGCCTGAACCAAACGATGAGTCAGCCGTTTATCGGCTTCACTGGGAGAAGGCGAGCCACTGGGGTGGTTGTGAGAAAAGATCACTGCGGCGGCGTTAACGCGCAACGCTTCCTTGACCACCTCCCGTGGATACACGACAGCCTGATCAATCGTGCCTCTGAATAGTTCGATACAAGCAATCAAGCGATGCTGATTATCGAGAAATAGGGCCACGAATACTTCATGCTCATAGTTGACCATCTGGACCCAAAGGTAGTCTTTGACGGCTCCGGGGGTGGTGAAGGCTGTTCCGCGGTGGAACTTTTGCTGCATCGCGTCCCGAGCAGCCTCGAATAACTGATCCATGGTTGCCGGGGCGTAATGTCCCTGCGGATTTTCCACCAACAATTGATTTGAAAGCATGTCGATTCTCCAAACAGAAATGAGGGGAGAATCACCACGCCCGTCGGGAGTGAGATTGCTCCCCGATGGGTATGAGTAACTTAATCGTACGAATGCCGCTGGTTCAGGCTGTGCTTCGTATTCAGGCTACGTCTTGTTCAGGCTCCGCGGTGTCCATCACGGGCTTGGCTTGGTAAACCATTTTGCCGTTTATCTTGATCCAGCCGATGTAAAGCAAGCGCCCTTTCAATGAAACACCGGTCTGGCCCTGTCTGGGGCCATTTTGGTAGGTAAACATATCCGGCCAAATATCACCGATCCGAAAACCAACCAGAACCTTCATTTCTGCGTCCACTGCCTGCTGGCAACGACGGATCTGCTTCTCAGCCTCCTCACCGACTACATTGCAGTCGATATAGGTGTACTCAACAGCATCTGCTGCCCCCTTCAAAGCAGCGACAGTCACAGCCATGAAAGGCTTTCCCTTACGCGGAGTCACTTCCCGCAGGCGGTTGAGATAGCCGATACCAGTGGTATGAAGATCAAAGTACTTAGTTTCTGAGGTTTGAGTAGCGCTCATGGCGATTCTCCGATTTCTAAACGTACTGGAAAGCGGAGACGGCTTTTCCCGGCAGGGAGAGCATCCCCGCAGGTGGGTACAGCGGTTTTAGGTCAGGCGATGAAGCTGATTAGCAGGGGCATTCAGCACGGATGTTGGCGGCTTTTCAGAATGCGCAGCCGCTCAAAGGGTGACGCTTCGCAGCGCTAAGGGTTCCACGATTACCGGGCGTGGACGACGCGGTACGTGATGATGATTGTCGACCTTTAAAGGTTTGTCAAGATTGCCCCCGTAGTGTCATTTGCTTAATGAGGGCGTGGTAAATCCGTGTCCGGAATCAATTGATCACTACAGACGGATGACAATGCGCAGCATGTGCCTAGCAATTTTAACGTTGTCAATGCATAGTCTGGACTGTGCGCTGACACCGGATTTAACCCAGCGGTGAGACTGGTTGCGCAGCGGGTTTCTGGTTGCTTTTCGCTTTGGTGTGCCGTTGGGCGAAGCCTGCAATGCTTCTAAGGAGCCTTGCCGATAAGAGGAAGTATGATGTTCCGAATCAACTGGGTGGCGGATCTACCGCAAGTGTTTGTCATCTTCAAGAGCTCACCGAAATGAATGCCCAACCTTCGAGGGCGACCTGGAGCCTGCTGCTGCTAACTTGGCTGGTTGCACTGGTATCGACCCTGTCCGCGCTATTCATTGGCGAGGTGATGGGGCAAGCACCTTGCGTGCTGTGCTGGTTCCAGCGTGCATTCATGTTTCCGCTGGCAGTGATTCTGGCCATAGCTTGCTACCGCTCGGATTTCACAATTTGGCGTTATGCCCTACCGCTGACCACTATCGGTGCGGCGCTGGCATTTTTTCATACGCTACTCTATGCAGGGCTCACTCCACAGCCGATCCAGCCTTGCACAGCCACCGGCCCATCCTGCTCGGGCGCCGGGATGACACTCTTCGGCGTAGTGCCACTGCCCGCACTCGCTCTTTTCTCCTTTATCCTGATAGCCATTCTGCTCATTCTCATCCGTCGGATAACAACTTTATGAATCGCCGTTCCGTGGTCCTGATCATCAGTGCCGTGATCCTGGCCGTCTTTGCTGCCGCCGTATTCTTCTATTCCTCACAGTTACAATCACCTCAACAGTCCGTGGCTCCCGGTTCGACAGCTCAAAAGACCGCGACACAACCCAAACAGAGCGGCGGCCAACTGGTCCGCCCCCACTCGCCGGTCTTCGGTCCGGTGCAGGCACCAGTAACCATCGTGGAGTTCTTCGATCCTTCCTGCGAGGCATGTCGCGCCTTCCATCCTTATGTGAAGCAGATTCTCGCTGAGAATCCGGAAGATGTACGTTTGGTATTGCGCTATGTGCTGTTCCATCCGGGCTCGGAAGAAGTAGCGCGGATGCTTGAGGCGGCGCGCAAGCAAAACCTCCATGAACAGGTGCTGGAGGCTGTGTTGGAGGCCCAGCCCGGTTGGCACGACGATCCCAAGGTGGCGCAGGCATGGGCTGCTGCCGAGCGCGTCGGCCTGAACCTCGAGCAGGCCCGCCAGGATATGCACGCACCTGGCGTCAACGCCGTGCTGGAAACGGATATGCAGGACGTCATGGCTGTTGGGATTCGTGGCACCCCGACCTTTTTTGTCAATGGTCGTGCGCTCAGCGAGTTCGGCCCCGAGCCGCTGCGCCGGTTGGTGAGCAGCGAAACAGCCAAGGCACGGGAATGACACTATGAGCGCGCTGGAGAACCGCGTACCACCGCTGCTGGTGGTGGGCCTGATTGCTCTGCTGATGAGTTTGGCGGCCTCCAAGTTACCAGACATTGAGCTGGCATGGACCGCGCGCCTGACTTTCGCTTTGTCGGTACTGTTCCTGGGGCTCGGCGTGTGTCTCTTCGGTGTGCTATCGTTTCGCCGCGCGTGCACTACGGTTAATCCATTGCAGCCACAGCAGGCTTCAGAATTGGTAGAGGCTGGCATCTACCGGTATAGCCGCAACCCCATGTACTTGGGTTTCGCCATCATACTGACGGCTTGGGCGTTGATTCTGGTCTCGCCTCTCGCCCTGCTGGGCGTCGTTGTCTTTGTGTTGTACATGAATCGTTTCCAGATCGCACCAGAAGAGCGGGCCCTGGAAGCGCTGTTCGGCGAATCATTTGTTCGCTACCGTGTACGAGTGCGCCGCTGGATCTGAGCGTTGGCGCCGGTAGCGACTTGCGGGGACTTGCTCATCGCGTCAGCCTGCCGAAAGTCCCCCTGCGATCCAGGCGACAGAACACTGTGCCGCGGGCAATCCCGTGGCACTGATCCAGTCGAGATAAGCCTGCACCCGGAAGAGGCATTTCAAGGCCGGTATCTGGACCACCTTTGTAGTCGTTATCGTTGCAGACCGCCAGAGGCTAAGAGCTGCCTTCATGCCAGGCAGCTAGCACTCAAAGTACGGTATTTTCCAATCCCAGTGCGTAGGAGCCGTGGAAAGGGGAAACTGCCAAAACCTTACTCCAGCCGGCTAGAAGAATTTATTGATAGCCTCAATGTGGGGCGGCTGCGACGGTAGAGGTTTTCGAGGCAAGTATCTTTGCGGCAATCGGCGATGTAATCATCTGAATGACGGCAAAGAACGCGGCTGGTACAGCAATTTCCGAGGGTAAGCCAGACGCTGTCACAAACGCTGCAGCGATACTGAATTCCTTTTTGCTCACTGTGAACAGATACGCAATCAGCTCTTGCCGGTCGGCCACAAAGAATTTTGCGATAGAACGGTTAGCACCGATTTTCTGGGGAATCTGCTAAATTCTAGATCATTCACTGCCCCGAAAGCTTTAGTTATGCATAGACTCGATCAAGGAGGTCGCGAGTATTTTAACCTTTGAGCGCCAGAATGCGCCGAGCGCCATTGATCACGATCAGGACCACAATTGTACCGATAACCAAATCTGGATAACTGGATCCTGTCCAGGCAACCAAAGCGCCGGCAATGATAACCCCCATATTGATCACTACATCATTAGCTGAAAATATCCAGCTTGCCTTCATGTGTGCCCCCCCCTCGCGGTGCTTGGATATCAACAACAGGCAACCTATATTAGCGATCAAAGCGACGAAGGCTGTTGCCATCATCATTCCCGATTCTGGCTCGCTACCAAACACAAAACGTCGTCCCACTTCCACAAGTACGCCTATAGCTAGAATTAGCTGCAGCCAACCTGCTAGATGCGCGGCGCGTACCTGCATTTTTACACCATGACCTACGGCATAAAGAGCAAGGCCATAGACGGCTGCATCGGCAAACATATCCAAGGAATCAGCGATCAATCCGGTAGACTGGGCGATCAAGCCAGCAGCCATCTCCACAACGAACATAAACGCATTGATGCCGAGCAATATGCGTAGGGTGCCGGATTCCTGCGAAGCAGAGGCCGCTGAAACTTCAGCTGCATTTATCGTATCTTGGTCGGCAATGACGGTTTCCTGAAGAGACGCACCCAACCCCAAGGTCACTAGCTTCGCCGTAATAGGTTCAGCCTCGCCGCAATGCACGACCTTAAGCCGGCGGTTTGGTAAATCGAAGGACAACGCCTGAATTTCCTCGAAGCCGTTCAGTGCCAGGCGGATCATTCGTTCTTCTGATGGGCAGTCCATCTTCGGCACGGCATAAACACTGATCCATTTTCCCAATGCTTCGGAGGAGTCTAGCTTTTCGTTACCCGCTGAGGGCGTTGCATCGCAGCCACAGGGGCCGACACAGGATTTGCTCATGATAAGGTTTCTCTCCAACGGTAAGGTGATACTATTTAAAACTATATAGTAGCTATAAGGTCAACCGGACAGAGGATTAGCTAAGGGAGGAGCCTCATGCGCATTGGTCAATTGGCACGGTTAGTAGGGATCGATACGCAGACGATCCGCTTCTATGAACAGCAGGGCTTGTTACCGCCTCCTGATCGGCAAAAAAACGGTTATCGTGTCTATACCGAAGAACATGGTAAGCGGCTGGCCTTTATCCGTCGCTGCAGAATCCTTGATCTCTCACTTGCCGAGACTTCAGAGCTACAGAGTTATCAGGATGATCCTCATCAACCTTGTTCAGCCGTCAACGCCTTGCTCGATGAGCACATCTCTCATGTGCGATCACAGATAGCAGCTCTGCAAGCGGTTGAGAAGCAGCTCGTTTCACTGAGAGCGGGTTGTAATGATGACCGAGAAGTCGAGCGATGTGGTGTTCTTGCTGGAATTCGAGAGGGAAGCATGTACCAACAGTAGGTAAAGCCCTAAACCCCGAAACTGAGGCCTGAATTCCAGGACAAAGTCTCATCTGCTCATGGCCAAGCGCCGGCATAGCCCCAAGGCTTTGTTGCAGCGTAAATTTACGGCGCTGAAATAAATCAAAATATCACCGAAACTGCGGTGCTGTATGGGCTTGGTCAGCGCACGCCATGGCTAGCTGCAAGATTACAGAATTGTAATATTCTGCTCATCCTTGCGTTATCGGAAGCCGTTTAAACTAAAGAAGAAATTTCATCATCAACACTCGACTAAGTGAGGCTTCCGATGACCATTATTATACGTCTATTAGCTGTAGGGATGCTGATGGGCTTTTTGAGTCCAGTTTACGCAGTTAACGAGCAAGCAAATGGTGGTCTTGATCGTATGAGAGCGTTCCATGAGGACTTTAAGTCCAATCAAGAGCGCTTGCGAGCTGAACGGGCGTCAGCGGCCCAAGTAACCGAAAGCGATCAAGAGAAAGAAAAAGTTTCTGATGGATCCAGGGATAATGGTTAACGCTTGCTGTTATTTTCTGACATAAGCGAGGGTGAAATGCCAGGAAATGCCTGGCATTTCAATTTGTTCTAGTTCTTGCAGCTGCCCTAATTTTCACCTGGGCATCTTGATAGCATGGAATACCTTATGGTTTCCAACTCCCCTTTTGAATTTTCAAATGTCGACATTCTTTTGAAAACACCGCAACTCTTTGGGTCTCTTGAAACTCGAATCGTGTTTGCGATATCAAGCTTCATTCCGTATTCATAATCTTTTACTGTAGGGACTTTTTGTCCTGTTTTTTCGGCATAAGACTCTACAAAGCGCTCATGTTCTTCCAGGAGAATTCGGTTATCAGTGTAGAATGACGTGGCTTGCGCCGTTAGTGTAAAAACAAAAAGTAAAGCCGCTATTGAAGCTTTAATCATGCCTCGCCCCCATAAGTGTATTTCCAATAGAATACCGATTTAAGCTGTCCTGAAGATGACTGAGAAATTACAAAACTGACAGGCAGTTTTGGCGCCGCTTTGGCTTAACAAAAAGCACCGTACAGAGATTGCAAAATTTGTCAGGTGGCATAACAATTAATAGCTTACCTACATGGCGAGGCGTCTCGCGGGATCGTCCAGTTATCGGTATGTTGACGTCAGTGACGGCACGAATTCGCACAGCATTGGTCGTATTGTGATCAGTGGAGTGACGGCAAATTGTTACCTGGTCAAACGGCGTTGACGCTATTGCCCTTGGGTCGTTCGGATCTATCCTTTGGCCTTACGTTGGTTTTTTCTAGGAGCGGTTAAGAAAAATGAGCCATAACCATAACCCCGAAACCTTAGGCGATAAGCGTCTGGTTGCTGCTATTGGTGTCAACATCGTACTGACATTCGCACAAGTCGTAGGCGGAGTGCTCTCTGGTAGCCTATCACTCATAGCTGACGCGCTACATAATTTGAGTGATGCCGCATCGCTGGTAATAGCGCTCATCGCACGTAAGATCGGCCGCAGACCACCAGATGCGTTTAAAACCTTTGGCTATCGACGTAGTGAAACCATAGCGGCTTTGATCAACTTGGTCACACTGATTATCATCGGTCTCTACCTTATTTACGAGGCTATAGGTCGATTTTTTTCTCCCCAACCGATTGAGGGGTGGACAGTGGTCGTGGTGGCGGGAATAGCCTTGATTGTAGATGTCGTCACAGCCAGCCTAACCTACACGATGTCTAAGAACAGCATGAATATAAAGGCGGCGTTCTTGCATAATGTTTCGGATGCATTAGCCTCCGTTGGTGTTGTTATAGCTGGGACATTGATCCTTCTGTATGGCTGGTACTGGGCGGATACTGTACTGACATTAATCATTGCTGGATACGTGTTGTGGCAGGGGTTTAGTATGCTACCCAAAACCATTCATCTACTAATGGAGGGGGTGCCGGAAGGAGTGTCCATTCCTGATATCATCTATGTCATGGAGGATATGAGCGGCGTTGAGAGCGTCCATCATGTACATGTTTGGGAAATCGCCGAACATACTATTGCCTTGGAAGCCCATGTTGTCATAAGGACGGTTGATTTGCCCGACATCGAGCGGCTGAAGGCTGAATTAAAACGTGTGCTTCATGAGCAATTCAAAGTTGACCACTCGACACTTGAAATGGAGCTGGACAGCAATGTATGTATAGATACTAGGGAGACCGACAGTCATCGCAACCAAAGCTAGGCTGCAACCCAGATAAGGTAGGGGTGGATTACACTGACTAAGTTTTTTGCGGTTACAGATTTTCACTAGCCAGGTATATTGCGCGATGTTTGCATCTCTGATAGCCTCCCGATCATGAACAGATTTTCCCATCTACATAGGCTAATGATCGTCGCGTTGCTTCTGGGAGCATTCGCGATCATACCTCTTGTTGATGCTGCTGCTTGTATGATAGAGGTTGGGACGGTTGATGTCCCCATCGCTGCCGATGGGGGTAAACAGCCTGATCATCAGGCACAAGAAAAAGGAAGTTCTTTTGCTTTCGTGGATGGCCATTGCGATCATGGCCATTGCCATCATACAACATCACATGTCTCCGCACGTGCCTCAGGCACAGCGCCGGTCGACCGCGTAAGATATGACTTGATGGGTTTCAATAAAGCTCCCTCTCATACCCCCGACGGATTAATACGCCCCCCCAAAGCTTGACGAGCTTCTATACCTGCTTCCGCAGGTGCTTTGTCAACTATCGCTTTGGGAGTTTTGCATGCCTATGCTACCTAACCGATCGCTACGCGCGATCGGGTGTACCATGGTGGCCGCCTCATTAATATCGACACCATCGATACTGGCTGCCCCGGCACCATCTTATGAAGTTCTGATCGACCAACTCGGTCTGTCACCTGCCACGCTCGAAGCCGAAGCTCTGTACGACGCTGCAGAAGCTCAGGCGCGGCAGGCACGAGCCTTACCCAACCCCTCTATAACGCTGGAGGCAGAAAATGCCTATGGCAGCGGTCCTTACTCCGGTTACGGTAGCGCGGATTCCACGATATCTATCAGCCAGCCGCTGGAACTCTGGGGACAACGCGGAGCGCGTATCCGTGCGGCGCAGGCCGAAGCGGAAGCAGCTGGGCTACGTCGAGACCAGACACGCTGGATGACAGCTGGCCGCCTGGCCATCGCCTATGCTGAGGCAGAAGCTGCCGCCTTGCGCCACAAGCTGGCGGGTGAGGCATTATCTTTGACACAGGACGAATTGCGAGCGGCGCAAGCGCTCGTGGATCAAGGCCGGGAACCCACGTTGCGCGCTCTTCAAGCAAACAGCGAGGTGGCCGCTGCACAGGCGATATTGGACGAGGCCCGGGCAAACCGTGACGCCGCCTTGGCTCAACTTACCGCACTGGCGTCATTGGACGAACCAGCCAGCTCGATCAGTTACAGCCTGCTCGACCGCGTACCCGAAGAGCCTGATGCATTTTCAACTGTGCCAATGGCAGTGAGGGTCGCGGAAGCTGAGCTGGACGCTGCTGAGGGCCTTGTCACCGTAGAGCAGCGCCGTGCTCGTCCGGACGTCACAGCATCGCTTGGCATGCAACGATTCGGTGAGACCAGTGATAAGGCTTTCATGTTTGGGGTCAGTCTATCAATTCCAATATTTGACCGTAACAAGGGTGCTATTAGCGCAGCACAAGCTCAGCAGCGGGCCGCCGAGGCGAGACTCGCCTATAGCAGGTCGGAAGTCCTGGCGGCCCACCGGGCGGCCCAAGCCAGCCTCGGCGCCTCCAATAGTAGAACGCACGCTGCTGATAGTGGCGTGGCGGCGGCTACGGAAGCCTATCGCCTGGCACGTATCGGTTACGACGCGGGACGTATCTCGCAGTTGGAATTGCGCAGCATCCGTACAGCATTAATTGACGCCCGTTACGCAGCTGTAGATGCCCGCCTCGCGCGCGTCCGCGCAGAAATTGACCTGGCGCGCCTGGAAGGGCGCGTACCTTTTGGGGAAGCACCATGATTAATGTAAGAAATCGCCGTTTCTCTATCATCGCCTTGTTTGTAGCGGTACTCGTGGGATTTGGCTTGGCCAACCTCGTGGACTGGCCAGCTCAGGCTCTCGTTCACAGCACTGCTGAAGATGCGAATCATGATCACGAGGATAACGGCCCCGCTCACGATGATAATGACGATCATGGCAGCGAGAGTGGCGCCGAACATGAAGACGAGGGTGTCGTTAGCCTGACCTCTCGACAGATAGAGGCCTCCAATATATCCATTGTCATGGTGGGCCGTGGCGGTGGCCACGAAACCAGGCTGACCGGACGAGTCATCTCAGCTATAGATGCCAAGGCAGCCATCGCCGCACCGGTAAGCGGTCGTGTCGTGCAGGTAAATGTTGCCCCCGGCAACACGGTTGAAGCAGGTCAGGCTCTCGCCATACTCGTCAGCGGTGAGGCTGCAACACTCTATGCAGACACCGACACTGCTATTGCAGCAGCGGAAGCTGCACGTCTCATCTACCAGCGCGACCTGAAGCTGGTTGAACAAGGCGTAGTTGCCCGTCAAGAGCTGGAGGCCTCCCGTGCCAAGTCGCTGGCTGCTGATGCGGCCGCACGCGCCGCCCGGGCACAGATGGAGGCTGTCGGTTCACCGGACGCCCAAGGGCGCATTGCGATCACCAGCCCGCTGGCAGGTACGGTCGGTGCTGTCGAAGTCACGCCCGGTGGTTTTATGTCATCCGGTGGCATTGTCGCAGAAGTGTCCGACCCAGCTAGAACAGAATTAGCCTTCTCCATGCCGGCAGCCTTCGCCGCACAAGTCGCGCCAGGTGCCCGCATGCGCGTCACTAGCCCTGCTGGGAGTGTGGAAGCGGTGGTGGTGGGAGTCGCTCTTGATGCCAGCGAGCGCAGTGGTGCTGCACTTGTACGTGCCACTCCGACCGCTGGAAAGCTACCGCCTATTGGCTCGCCCGTGTCTGGGAGCATCATTACCAACCAGCAGGATGGCGGCCTGACAGTGCCAGCCGACGCAGTTCAAATGGTGGATGGTCAATCTGTGGTGTTCGTGTTTACCGAAGAGGATTTCCGTGCCACACCGGTACTTGCCGGGCGTCGCGCTGGCGGTCAGATCGAAATCCTCAAGGGACTATCGGGTAATGAGCGCATTGCCGGCACTAATGCCTTCTTGCTAAAAGCCGAACTCGCCAAAGGCGAAGCCGAGCACGTTCACTGAGGACACCATCATGTTCAAGTTGATTATCGAAACAGCGGTTCGCTTCCGCTGGGCGGTGGTGTTCATCGCGGCACTCATCTGTACCTATGGCCTTTTCCAGCTTAGCCAGTTGCCGATCGACGCGGTGCCTGATATCACCAATAGACAGGTACAAATCAACACCGTAGCGCCTGCATTGGCACCAGATCAGATCGAGCGCCAAGTCACCTATCCGCTCGAAACCGCGCTCGCCGGTATCCCCGGCCTGACTAGCACACGCTCCCTGTCGCGTAATGGCTTCTCACAGGTAACAGCCATCTTTACCGACCAGACTGATATCTATTTCGCGCGTCAGCAAGTCGCCGAAAGGATGCGTGAGGTGCAGGAGGAACTCCCCGAGGAGGTCACGCCGATGATGTCGCCCGTCACCACCGGGCTGGGTGAGGTGCTAATGTGGACGGTGGATTTCATACCGTTCGATCCAGAAACCGCGAGCACGTCCAGTACGCCTGGCTGGCAAACTGATGAAAGCTATCTGACACCGGAAGGCGATCGGCTGACAACCCCCCAGGAACGTGCCACGTATTTGCGTACTGTACAGGACTGGATCGTCGCGCCACAAATGCGGTCTACGCCGGGACTCGCGGGCGTCGACACGATTGGCGGTTATGTTAAGGAATATGCGATCAGGCCTGATGCCGACCGCTTGGCCGCTTATGGCCTGAGCTTGAATGACTTGGTGCAGGGGCTGAAACGTTCGAACGTGCAGGCTGGTGCAGGCTTCATACAACGTGCCGGCGACGGCCTCATCGTCCGAGCCGATGCTCTGGCGCAAACCGTTGATGATCTGGCGCGGGCTCCGGTCGCCAACCGCAACGGCATGGTGATCCGCGTTGCTGATGTGGCAGATGTTGGCTTAGGCCAGGCACCGCGGCTAGGCGCTGCGACCCGAGACGGTCATGAAGCGGTACTCGGTACGGCATTGATGATCGCCGGGGGCAACAGCCGCACCGTCGCACAAGCTGCCGCTGAGCGTCTGACAGAGGTCGGCCGCTCCCTACCACCAGGGATTGTGGCCCAACCGGTGCTCGATCGCAGTGTGCTAGTTAACGCCACGATTAAAACAGTGGCCAAGAACCTGACTGAAGGTGCCCTGCTGGTCGTTGTCGTATTGTTCCTGCTGTTGGGCAACATCCGCGCCGCTGCGATCACTGCACTGGTTATACCGTTGTCCTTCCTGTTTGCGGTGATTGGGATGAATCGCTTCGGCATCAGCGGGAACCTGATGAGCCTGGGCGCACTCGATTTCGGCTTGCTGGTCGATGGCGCGGTGATCGTGGTAGAAGCGACATTGCTCATGCTTGGGCAAAAGCGGGCGGAACTGGGTCGTTCGCTTTCGGCCAGCGAACGCATGGGAGTGGCGATCCAAGCGACGCGCAAAATGGTGCGGCCTGCCGCATTCGGTCAGCTCATCATTCTGTTGGTGTTTGTACCGCTGCTCACCCTTGAAGGGGTGGAAGGCAAGACGTTCCAGCCTATGGCCGCAACCTTCATGCTCGCCTTGGCCGGTGCCTTTATCTTCTCCTTTACCTTCGTGCCAGCAATGGCAGCGCTATTTGTCCGTGAACCCAAGGTCAATGTATCGCACGAAGGTGATGCGGGGTACGACGGCGAACACGAGACGCGAATCATCCGCTACGTTCGGAGCAAAGTAGAGCCTATCATCCGCGCTGCGGTGCGGCGGCCACGCACCGTCCTCGCAGGCGCGGCCGTCATGCTGGCGATCGGTTCTACCGCGTTCATGTCGCTGGGACGGGAATTCGTACCGACCCTTGATGAAGGCAACCTGGCACTACAGGCATTACGGGTACCTTCTGCATCGCTGGAGCAATCTCTCGCGATGCAGCTTGCGTTGGAGAAGGCGATCACGAATGAGCCCGAGATCGAAACCATTTTCTCGCGAACAGGAACTGCAGAAGCAGCCCTTGACCCTATGCCGGTCAACATCAGTGACAGTGTGATTGTACTCAAACCGAAGTCTGAGTGGCCGGATCCGTCTCTCGCAAAAGACGCTCTGATCAGCCGGCTTGAGTCGGTGGTCAGCAATCAGATCGGCAATGCTTTTGAGTTCAGCCAGCCCATCGAACTGCGCTTTAACGAGCTGATCTCGGGTGTACGTACGGATCTGGCGGTAATGGTGTATGGCGATGATTTCGGTATTCTGGAGGGCGTGGCCAATCAGATTTCGCAACAACTGCGTAACGTGGACGGCGCAGCGGACGTGCGCGTTGAGCAGGTATCTGGTTTGCCGACACTAACCGTACGCATAGACCATACTGCTGCGGCGCATTACGGATTGACTGCGGCAGACGTCAGTGAGGCATTGGCCACCGGCATCGGCGGCACCGCAGCGGGTCAGATATTCGAAGGCGATCGCCGTTTCGATGTCATAGTTCGCTTCGACGAAGCGACACGCAACGACCCGGCTCAATTAGCTGCTCTGCCCGTCATCAGTGCGGACGGTACGGTCGCTCCCCTTTCATCCGTCGCTCGCATTGAAGTTAGCGAAGGCCCCAACCAGATCAGCCGCAATAACGGTAGCCGCCGAATTGTTGTGCAGGCCAACGTACGCGGCCGCGATCTTGGCGGTTTCGTCGCTGAGGCCCAGGAGGCAGTGGCGGATGTCTCATTACCGGCCGGAGTCTATCTCGATTGGGGCGGCCAGTTCGAAAACCTTCAACGCGCCGAAGCCCGGCTAATGCTCGTGATTCCGGTGGTATTTCTGGTGATCTGGAGTCTGTTGTACATGGCGCTCGGCACCGTACGCGAAGCCGCATTGGTGTTCGCCTGCGTACCGCTGGCATTAGTGGGCGGCGCGCTTTCGTTGCTGGTACGGGACATGCCGTTCTCGGTGTCGGCAGCGGTCGGCTTCATCGCCGTTTCGGGGGTGGCAACACTCAACGGCTTGGTCCTCATGCAGGCAATCCGCGAACGCCTGGATACTGGCCTTTCCAGCTTGGAGGCAGCAGCTGTTGGTGCCGCGAGTCGCCTACGAGCAGTGTTTACAACTGCTCTGGTCGCCATCGTGGGCTTTATCCCGATGGCCATTGCCAGTGGAGCGGGAGCAGAAGTACAAAAGCCGCTGGCGACCGTGGTCATTGGCGGCCTGCTGACGGCAACAATCCTCACGTTGTTGGTGCTACCCACCTTTGCCGCGCGCATCACCAAGCCCCGGCTGGAACCCGCGCCCACTGATTAGACTGAGGAGCAAGTACATGCAAGCCTATGGCAATGAGCAAACGATGGCTCCCGGCACGCCGCTGCGCATCGATCTGCCTATTTTGCTGCCGAATGTTCCGGATGTTGCCGACGCCTGCGTGGAACGGCTGGTCGCTGCGTTACGCGGTCAGCCGGGGGTGAAAAGGGTTTACCTCTATACGCAAGACGATGGGACAAGCCAGCTGTGTGTCCATTACGATCCGGATGCGCTGAATTTGGCGCGCATCCGTGAATTTGTGACGGCGGCCGGTGCGCAGGTCACGGAGCGTTTTGGTCATGGACTGTGGGAAGTAGAAGGTATCACCCATCAGCGCCGTGCACAGACGATAGCCGATCAGCTGCGCGCTCTAATAGGTGTATTAGAAGCGGATGTGAGCGCAGTCGGCAGGATCCGTGTTGAGTATGACCGTGAACAATACTCGGAACAGGCGATCCTGGAGCTGCTGAAAGACCTAGGCGTGAAACCCACCGATATTGACGCCCCGGCGGCTCGGGGCGAAGGGGCGCAGCCGCACGATCAAGAGGAGGGTCACAAGCATCGCGGCAAGCATCATCACGGCCACGGCGGTATTTTCGGGTCGAACAGCGAACTGATCTTTGCCCTCACCAGTGGCGTTTTGTTGGTGCTTGGATTCGCCATGGAAAAGCTGGTGTTCGGCACGCCGCCGTGGTTACCGGTAACCTGTTATATCAGCGCTTACTTCTTTGGCTGCTTCTTCACTGTGCGCGAGGCGCTGGATAACCTGCGACTCAAGAAATTCGAGATCGACACGCTGATGCTGGTGGCAGCGGCTGGCGCTGCTGCATTGGGTGCCTGGGCTGAAGGGGCATTATTACTATTCCTGTTCAGCCTCGGTCACGCGCTCGAGCACTACGCCATGGGCCGTGCGAAACGGGCCATTGAGGCACTAGCAGAGCTCGCACCGAAGCGCGCAACAGTGCGTCGGGACGGCAGAGCCCACCAGGTACCGGTTGAAGAGCTGGTCATTGGTGACGCCGTACTCGTCCGTCCCAACGAGCAATTACCATTGGGCCAGCAGTTGCGATACACGAAGGTTCTACCTTGATCGTCGTCTTCAACGCACTTCGATTACTTGCCTATCGCGATCATGCGTGAATACCAATGTCATCCGTCACCCTCCAGACCTGTATGGAAAAGAATGATGCGGATTCTCCTTATTGAGGATGAAGTAAAAACTGCTGACTATATGCGTCAAGGATTGACTGAGAGTGGTTATGTCGTAGATGTTTCCAATAACGGCGTGAACGGCTGTCATCTAGCATTGACTTATAATTATGAAGTAATCATATTGGATATTAATCTCCCTGAAATGGAAGGATGGGATGTTCTTAAAAAGATTAGAGAGCATAAAGGGGCGGGGATAATCATAGTGTCGGCACGAGGCCGCCTTGAAGAGAAGGTGCGCGGTCTCGATCTAGGGGCAGATGATTATATAGTCAAACCTTTTCAGTTTCCTGAGCTACTAGCCAGAATAAAAACCTTGATCCGCCGAACTGATAGTAGCCCTCTCTCCCCGGATGTGCTTGTAGTTGATGACTTGCAACTAGACCAAGGGCGCCATAGAGCGGTGCGTGCGGGAAAGCGTATCGACCTGACAGCCAAGGAGTTCACTCTTCTGCATTTTTTGATGCGACACGCTGGTGAAGTTCTTACACGCACGCAGATAGTATCAACGGTATGGGACATAAACTTCGATTGTGATACCAATGTTGTCGAAGTAGCGATTCGACGGCTTCGTGCAAAAATTGATGACCCGTTTGATCGCAAGTTGATACATACGTTGCGTGGTGTGGGCTATGTTTTAGAGTCGAGAGCATGAGGCCGAAACGTTTATCGACCCGCCTAGGTATTGCAGTAGGCCTCATGGGTGTGATCGTGGTGCTTTTGATAGTCGCTTTCACCTATTTCGAAATTGGCCGGCAACTTGACATCCGAGCACGTGGCTCCTTAAGCGAAAAGCTAAACCAAATAGAACATGGCCTTTTGGAAAGCTATAGTGCGAAATCCGAAGTTATATTGACTCCACACATATTGAACGATTATGTTATTGGGCACGATTATCTTGCATTAATTGTTAGGAATGCAGAGCATCCAGGTGCTCCTATATTGAGTGTGGGAAATGAGGCGGCTATTAAGGTATTCTCGAATATCGCTAAATATACCTCTGGGTACGAGGAATATTTTCCACCCACAGGCTACGCTATACTCGGCATGAGTAAGGTGATTAGGCTGGCTGACGGCAATGAGATAGTAGTCACTTTGCTGTTGGAGCGTGAAAGTGATGCGGTTCTATTAAAGTCCTACATAAAATCTACCATCTTATCTCTTCCACTTATTTTGATTCTTGTGGGTGGATGTGGATGGTGGCTAGTCCGCCATGGATTATCCCCTTTATATAAATTTAGTGCGATTGCCGCTCGAATCTCTGCTCACGATCTTGATCATCGTATAGATTTTACGACTTTTCCTGAGGAGCTGAAAAATTCTGCGCACGCGATAAATTTTATGCTGGAGCGATTAGATAGGGATATTCAAAAATTACTGCAGTTCTCTGATGATCTCGCACATGAGTTGCGCTCTCCACTCAATAATATTTTAGGGAAAGTACAGGTGACGCTGTCCAGAGCGCGAACTCCTGAAATATACAAACAGGCGCTCGAAAGCTGTGCGGAAGAGCTTGAGCGCATATCGCAAGTGATATCGCAGATGTTGTTTATTGTTTCCGCCAACAGCCCAACTCTCTCTTTGACCCTTGCTTCTATTAATCTTCGCGAGGAGGTTGTCAAAGTGGTTGATTTGTTTTTAGACGAAGCCCAAGAGAAAAATATATCTCTTGAGGTAGTGGGTGATGCCCACACTAAAGCAGACAGCTTGATGATGCAAAGAGCTATTTACAATCTCTTATCGAACGCTATTCGACACAGCTCTTCTCGAAGCATAATAAGCTTGGAGCTAAGCGAAAATAAAGATTATGCCATTATAGCTGTACGAAACAGCGGCGAGGGAATAGCTGCAGAGCATATGACACGGATATTTGACAGATTCTATCGTGTTCCCTCTAGCCGCTCCCGCCAGCTTGTTGGTACTGGTCTCGGACTGTCTATAGTAAGAGCAATCATGGACTTACATGAAGGAATGGTTACGGTTGCCAGTATTCCAGGAGAGTCGACCGTCTTTACGTTGTTTTTCCCAAAAGATATTTAGTGCCTTTTCCGTAAGCGTCCGGTAATCCCGTCTTGAGCCTGTCGTCTCCGGCGTCAGGATAGTGTCCACTTATTTTCTAGTGGACACTTAATATGAGCACTGTAAGCGTAACCAAGCCTTGTCAAAAACGTCGTCGCCACTTGCAATGAACCGGGAGCCTCCGTCTCACGCGTTGCGCTGGATAACGGCCTCCACGCCAATCTGGTGCGACGCTGGATCAGTGAGTCACGCCGAACCGATAATGCGCTCACGTCGATTCCAGCGTTCCTTCCGGTTAACCTGCCAGCTCCGTCTACCGTTGCAAACAGTAAGCCGCACAACAACATCGAGATCCCCCATGTCAGTGGTGCCGTTCCTGTCATTTTCAGAAGACGACTGCACCAATTGACGGGGCGTAACGCCAGATGTGCAGGCGACTCCTGACAACGCAATATCAGAAGTCATCTGCACCAATCTCGACTATGCTCAATACTCGTGTGCACCAAAGCGAGGTGTGAGCATGGCGTCAGACACATCATTGATTGCCGAGCAAGGCGTGGCCACCCTGCCCGATGCGGCTTGGGCGCAGGCCCGGCAACGGGCGGAAATCATCGGGCCGCTGGCAGCGCTTGATGTGGTCGGGCATGAAGCCGCCGATGCCGCTGCTCACGCGCTTGGCCTGTCCAGGCGGCAGGTGTATGTCCTAATCCGCCGTGCCCGGCAAGGTGCTGGGCTTGTGACGGACCTGGCTCGCAGCCGATCCGGCGGCGGAAAAGGCAAGGGACGCTTGCCGGAATCAGTTGAGCGCATCATCCGCGAGTTGCTGCAAAAGCGCTTCCTGACCAAGCAGAAGCGTAGCCTGGCAGCGTTCCACCGCGAGGTCGCGCAGGCTTGCAAAGCGCAAAAGCTGCGGGCGCCGGCGCGCAACACCGTGGCTCTGCGGATCGCCGGCCTCGATCCGCTCAAGGCCACTCGCCGCCGGGAAGGTCAGGATGCGTCCCGCAGCCTGCAAGGTGTCGGTGGTGAGCCTCCCGCCGTGACCGCGCCACTGGAACAAGTGCAGATTGATCACACGGTCATCGACCTGATCGTGGTGGACGAGCGCGACCGGCAACCGATTGGCCGTCCGTATCTGACCATCGCCATCGACGTGTTTACCCGCTGCGTGCTCGGCATGGTCGTCACGCTGGAAGCGCCGTCATCTGTTTCGGTCGGCCTGTGCCTTGTGCATGTCGCCTGCGACAAGCGTCCCTGGCTGGAGGGTCTGAACATAGAAATGGAGTGGCCGATGAGCGGCAAGCCCAGGCTGCTCTACCTGGACAACGCGGCCGAGTTCAAGAGCGAAGCGCTACGCCGAGGCTGCGAGCAGCATGGCATCCGGCTTGACTATCGCCCGCTCGGGCAGCCGCACTACGGCGGCATCGTGGAACGGATCATCGGCACGGCGATGCAGATGATCCACGACGAATTGCCAGGGACGACCTTCTCCAACCCTGACCAGCGCGGCGACTACGATTCCGAAAACAAGGCCGCCCTGACGCTGCGTGAGCTGGAGCGCTGGCTCACATTGGCGGTCGGCACCTACCACGGCTCCGTGCACAACGGCCTGCTCCAGCCGCCGGCAGCGCGCTGGGCCGAAGCTATCGCGCGGACCGGCGTGCCAACCGTCATCACTCGCACCACGGCTTTTCTGGTCGATTTTCTGCCCATCATCCGCCGCACGCTGACCCGCACCGGCTTCGTCATCGACCACATCCATTACTACGCCGATGCGCTCAAGCCGTGGATAGCTCGGCGCGACCGCTTGCCTGCGTTCCTGATCCGGCGCGACCCGCGCGACATCAGCCGCATTTGGGTGCTGGAGCCGGAGGGGCAGCACTATCTGGAAATTCCATACCGCACCTTGTCGCACCCGGCTGTCACCCTCTGGGAACAACGACAGGCGCTGGCGAAATTGCGGCAGCAAGGGCGCGAACAGGTGGATGAGTCGGCGCTGTTTCGCATGATCGGCCAGATGCGCGAAATCGTGTCCACCGCGCAGAAAGCTACGCGCAAGGCGCGGCGCGACGCGGATCGACGCCAGCATCTCAAGGCAACGGCAGTTCTTTTCAAAACCACGCCACCACCGGACGCGGACATGGCTGACCCGCAGGCAGACAACCAGCCACCTGCCAAACCGTTCGACCAGATTGAGGAGTGGTAGCCGTGGAAGAATATCCCATCATCGACTTGTCCCACCTGATGCCGGTGGCCCAGGGCTTGGCCCGTCTTCCGGCGGACGAACGCATCCATCGCCTTCGCGCTGACCGCTGGATCGGCTATCCGCGAGCAGTCGAGGCGCTGAATCGGCTGGAAGCCCTGTATGCGTGGCCGAACAAACAACGCATGCCCAACCTGCTGTTGGTCGGTCCAACCAACAACGGCAAGTCGATGATCGTCGAGAAATTCCGCCGCACCCATCCGGCCAGCTCCGACGCCGACCAGGAGCACATCCCAGTGTTGGTTGTGCAGATGCCGTCCGAGCCGTCGGTGATCCGCTTCTACATCGCGCTACTTGCCGCGATGGGCGCGCCATTGCGCCCGCGCCCACGGCTGCCGGAAATGGAGCAATTGGCGCTGGCACTGCTGCGCAAGGTCGGCGTGCGCATGCTGGTGATCGACGAGTTGCACAACGTCCTGGCCGGCAACAGCGTCAACCGCCGGGAATTCCTCAATCTGTTGCGTTTCCTCGGCAACGAGCTGCGCATCCCGCTGGTCGGGGTCGGCACACGCGATGCCTACTTGGCGATCCGCTCGGACGACCAGTTGGAAAACCGCTTCGAGCCGATGATGCTGCCGGTGTGGGAGGCCAACGACGATTGCTGCTCACTGCTGGCCAGCTTCGCGGCTTCACTCCCGCTGCGGCGACCCTCGTCGATTGCCACGCTGGATATGGCCCGCTACCTGCTCACGCGCAGCGAGGGCACCATCGGCGAGCTGGCGCACCTGTTGATGGCGGCGGCCGTCGCTGCCGTGGAGAGCGGTGAGGAAGCGATCAACCATCGCACGCTCAGCATGGCCGATTACACCGGTCCCAGTGAGCGGCGGCGGCAATTCGAGCGGGAACTGATGTGAAGCCAGCGCCACACTGGCCACTGCATCCGGCTCCCAGGGAAGGCGAAGCCTTGTCTTCGTGGCTCAACCGCGTGGCCCTTTGCTATCACATGGAGGTGTCCGAGCTGCTGGAGCACGATCTTGGTCACGGCCAGGTTGATGACCTGGACACCGCGCCACCACTGGCGCTGCTGGCGATGCTCTCCCAGCGGAGCGGCATCGAGCCGGACCGGCTGCGTTGCATGAGTTTCGCCGGCTGGGTGCCTTGGCTACTGGACAGCCTTGATGATCAGATTCCAGACGCATTGGAAACCTATGCGTTCCAGCTCTCGGTGCTGCTGCCGAAACTCCGCCGTAGGACGCGATCCATCACGAGCTGGCGTGCCTGGCTGCCCAGCCAGCCGATACATCGCGCCTGCCCGCTCTGTCTGAACGACCCGGCAAACCAAGCCGTACTGCTTGCATGGAAGCTGCCCCTGATGCTGAGCTGCCCGCTGCATGGCTGCTGGCTGGAATCCTATTGGGGCGTGCCTGGGCGGTTTCTCGGCTGGGAGAACGCCGACACTGCGCCGCGCACCGCCAGCGACGCGATTGCGGTGATGGACCGGCGCACCTGGCAGGCACTGACGACCGGCCATGTGGAGCTGCCGCGCCGACGCATCCACGCTGGATTGTGGTTTCGGCTACTACGCACGCTGCTCGATGAGCTGAACACCCCGCTTTCGACGTGCGGAACCTGCGCGGGGTATCTCCGCCAAGTCTGGGAAGGCTGCGGGCATCCGCTGCGTGCTGGGCAAAGTCTGTGGCGACCGTATGAAACCCTGAACCCGGCAGTACGGTTGCAGATGCTGGAGGCGGCGGCAACGGCAATCAGCTTGATTGAGGTGAGGGATATAAGCCCGCCGGGCGAGCATGCAAAGCTGTTCTGGTCCGAACCCCAAACCGGTTTCACCAGTGGCCTGTCGGCGAAAACGCCGAAGCCCGAACCCGTCGATCACTGGCAACGGGCGGTCCAGGCTATCAATGAGGCGATCATTGAAGCGCGGCACAACCCCGAGACGGCTCGCTCGCTGTTCGCGTTGGCTTCCTATGGTCGGCGCGACCCCGCTTCCCAGGAACAGTTGCGCGCCACCTTTGCAAAGGAAGGCATCCCTCCGGAATTTCTGTCACATTACGAGCCTGATGGACCCTTTGCATGTCTTAGATAGAGTGACGGGTTAAGTGACAAATTTTGACGACCAGAACTTTCCGGCGCACACTGTCACATAATCGAACGTTTGTGATACATGCTGATCGGATATGCCCGCGTCTCCAAAGCCGATGGCTCGCAGTCTCTCGACCTGCAGCACGACGCCTTGCGCGCCGCAGGTGTCGAACGGGACAATATCTATGATGATCTTGCTTCCGGCGGTCGTGATGATCGCCCTGGCTTGACTGCCTGCCTCAAGTCATTGCGTGACGGCGATGTGCTGGTGGTCTGGAAGCTCGATCGCCTCGGACGATCGCTTGCCCATCTGGTCAACACGGTGAAGGAGCTGTCAGACCGCAAGATCGGCCTGCGGGTTCTGACTGGAAAGGGCGCTCAGATCGACACCACGACTGCGTCCGGTCGCATGGTGTTCGGAATCTTCGCCACCTTGGCCGAGTTCGAGCGGGATCTGATCCGAGAGCGCACCATGGCGGGTCTCGCCTCCGCGAGAGCGCGCGGTCGCAAGGGCGGACGAAAATTCGCGCTCACCAAAGCTCAGGTGCGTCTCGCGCAAGCCGCCATGGCCCAGCGCGATACTTCAGTTTCCGATCTCTGCAAGGAACTCGGCATCGAGCGCGTCACTCTCTACCGATATGTCGGTCCCAAAGGCGAGCTCAGAGACCATGGAAAGCATGTTCTCGGACTTACGTAGCAACTCGTTTCTTTTCGCAGGTTGAGCCACCTCCGCGCTTCATCAGAAAACTGAAGGAACCTCCATTGAATCGAACTAATATTTTTTTTGGTGAATCGCATTCTGACTGGTTGCCTGTCAGAGGCGGAGAATCTGGTGATTTTGTTTTTCGACGTGGTGACGGGCATGCCTTCGCGAAAATCGCACCTGCTTCCCGCCGCGGTGAGCTCGCTGGAGAGCGTGACCGCCTCATTTGGCTCAAAGGTCGAGGTGTGGCTTGCCCCGAGGTGATCAACTGGCAGGAGGAACAGGAGGGTGCATGCTTGGTGATAACGGCAATTCCGGGAGTACCGGCGGCTGATCTGTCTGGAGCGGATTTGCTCAAAGCGTGGCCGTCAATGGGGCAGCAACTTGGCGCTGTTCACAGCCTATCGGTTGATCAATGTCCGTTTGAGCGCAGGCTGTCGCGAATGTTCGGACGCGCCGTTGATGTGGTGTCCCGCAATGCCGTCAATCCCGACTTCTTACCGGACGAGGACAAGAGTACGCCGCAGCTCGATCTTTTGGCTCGTGTCGAACGAGAGCTACCGGTGCGGCTCGACCAAGAGCGCACCGATATGGTTGTTTGCCATGGTGATCCCTGCATGCCGAACTTCATGGTGGACCCTAAAACTCTTCAATGCACGGGTCTGATCGACCTTGGGCGGCTCGGAACAGCAGATCGCTATGCCGATTTGGCACTCATGATTGCTAACGCCGAAGAGAACTGGGCAGCGCCAGATGAAGCAGAGCGCGCCTTCGCTGTCCTATTCAATGTATTGGGGATCGAAGCCCCCGACCGCGAACGCCTTGCCTTCTATCTGCGATTGGACCCTCTGACTTGGGGTTGATGTTCATGCCGCCTGTTTTTCCTGCTCATTGGCACGTTTCGCAACCTGTTCTCATTGCGGACACCTTTTCCAGCCTCGTTTGGAAAGTTTCATTGCCAGACGGGACTCCTGCAATCGTCAAGGGATTGAAACCTATAGAAGACATTGCTGATGAACTGCGCGGGGCCGACTATCTGGTATGGCGCAATGGGAGGGGAGCAGTCCGGTTGCTCGGTCGTGAGAACAATCTGATGTTGCTCGAATATGCCGGGGAGCGAATGCTCTCTCACATCGTTGCCGAGCACGGCGACTACCAGGCGACCGAAATTGCAGCGGAACTAATGGCGAAGCTGTATGCCGCATCTGAGGAACCCCTGCCTTCTGCCCTTCTCCCGATCCGGGATCGCTTTGCAGCTTTGTTTCAGCGGGCGCGCGATGATCAAAACGCAGGTTGTCAAACTGACTACGTCCACGCGGCGATTATAGCCGATCAAATGATGAGCAATGCCTCGGAACTGCGTGGGCTACATGGCGATCTGCATCATGAAAACATCATGTTCTCCAGTCGCGGCTGGCTGGTGATAGATCCCGTCGGTCTGGTCGGTGAAGTGGGCTTTGGCGCCGCCAATATGTTCTACGATCCGGCTGACAGAGACGACCTTTGTCTCGATCCTAGACGCATTGCACAGATGGCGGACGCATTCTCTCGTGCGCTGGACGTCGATCCGCGTCGCCTGCTCGACCAGGCGTACGCTTATGGGTGCCTTTCCGCAGCTTGGAACGCGGATGGAGAAGAGGAGCAACGCGATCTAGCTATCGCGGCCGCGATCAAGCAGGTGCGACAGACGTCATACTAGATATCAAGCGACTTCTCCTATCCCCTGGGAACACATCAATCTTACCGGAGAATATCGTTGGCCAAAGCCTTAGCGTAGGATTTCGCCCTCTCCCGCAAACGACCCCAACAAGCAGGCATCACGAAGCCCGCCACACCGCACACCCTCCGCCACTCGTTCGCGACGGCCTTGCTCCGCAGCGGTTACGACATTCGAACCGTGCAGGATCTGCTCGGCCATTCCGACGTCTCTACGACGATGATTTACACGCATGTGCTGAAAGTTGGCGGTGCCGGAGTGCGCTCACCGCTTGATGCGCTGCCGCCCCTCACTAGTGAGAGGTAGGGCAGCGCAAGTCAATCCTGGCGGATTCACTACCCCTGCGCGAAGGCCATCGGTGCCGCATCGAACGGCCGGTTGCGGAAAGTCCTCCCTGCGTCCGCTGATGGCCGGCAGCAGCCCGTCGTTGCCTGATGGATCCAACCCCTCCGCTGCTATAGTGCAGTCGGCTTCTGACGTTCAGTGCAGCCGTCTTCTGAAAACGACAAATTTTCCGTCGTTAAGGTCGTTCATGGGTGTTAATATATCCGTCAAGTTTTCAATGTCCTGGTTTAGTTCATGAATCAACGTATAGGGTACGCTCGCGTATCGACCGATGATCAGCACCTAGACCTGCAGCGCGACGCGCTCCAGCAGGCCGGGTGCAGCGTGATCTATGAGGAAGCGGCCAGCGGAAAGAGTGCGTTACGCCCGGAGCTTGAGCAATGCCGTAAGGCACTGCGGGCCGGAGATACCCTCGTGGTATGGCGGCTAGATCGCCTCGGGCGCAGCCTGCCAGATCTAGTGCAGATCGTGGCCGAGCTTGAGCAGTGCGGCGTGTATTTTGAAAGCCTGACCGAGAAAATCGAGACAGGCAGTGCATCGGGCAAGTTGCAATTTCATGTGTTCGCGGCGCTGGCCGAGTTCGAGCGCAGCTTGATCCGTGAGCGGACGCGGGCCGGGCTGGCAGCAGCACGCGCCCGTGGCCGGGCCGGTGGCCGCAAGCCAAAGTTAGACGACAAGCAGGTGCGAGAGATCAAAGCCCTATTGCGGGATCCAGATATTAAAGTGGCAGAGGTGGCACGCCGATATAGTGTATCCCGAACTACTTTATACAAATATGTTGGCGTAGTTACGCCTGGCTAATTAGGGTGGAGTTAAGTGAATCAGTTGTGTGGGTTTGAATTAATTAAAGCGGAGCTTATGAATGATTTTTGAGGCTACGAAAGCAGTAGGTCTTGTCAGCTCTACGAGCCTGGAAATGTCTGGCAATAGCCAAGATACGGGCATTCATACATCTAATCATGCTAGATCATTCTCTGATTATTTGGATGGCGACGCTACCACCCCACTTCTCTTGGCTGGTGATGCTTTAGATGTGCTTCGGAAACTTCCAGAAGAGTCCATTGACTTTGCTATGACATCGCCTCCGTACTGGGGGAAAAGAGAGTATGAGGGCGGTGGGATTGGTCTAGAGGGAGACTATAGAGAATTCGTTGCAGCGTTAGCAGAGATTTTCTTGGAATTGAAGCGAGTTCTTAAGTCGACAGGCTCTTTTTGGTTGAATTTGGGAGATACTTACAGCGCCAAGGGGCTTGTTGGGATTCCGTGGCGTGTAGTTTTTGAATTAACAGATAATCAAGGATGGATTCTTCGTAA
This sequence comes from Pseudomonas saudimassiliensis, assembly GCF_000939975.1. Classification (GTDB taxonomy): domain Bacteria; phylum Pseudomonadota; class Gammaproteobacteria; order Pseudomonadales; family Pseudomonadaceae; genus Halopseudomonas; species Halopseudomonas saudimassiliensis. The sequence goes on from NZ_LK391969.1 coordinate 1,393,096, forward strand.
TAGTGTGGTGTGGAATAAGATAAAAGGTGGGATGGATAATAGTAAAGATCGGCTTGGGAATGTGCATGAAAATGTTTTTCATTTTGTTAAAAAGCCCAAAGGTTATTACTATGATGCCGATGCTATTCGCTCTAAGCCAAGAGAGGCAAAAGTTGTGAATGGTGCTGTTGTGTCAGGGACAGGTGTGTCTGGTGTTCGGTATAAGCGGCAAATAGAACTGTCGACTGAGTTATCTGAATCAGAAAAGAGAGCTGCTACTTTGGCTCTTGAAAAGATGCTGGCTGATATTTCTGCAGGGGTGATTTCTGATTTTCGTATGGTGATTCGTGGTCAGCAACGAGCGACGCATTCAGATAAGGAAAGAGTTTCAGGGCGTGCCAAAGAGCTTCGGGATAAAGGTTTCTACTTTTTAAAATATCATCCAAAAGGAAGTAAACCTTTTGATGTGTGGGACATTATTCCAGAGGATACGCAGCGCCGGAAGGCGCATTTTGCGCCATATCCTATTGATCTATGTCGTATTCCATTGCTTGCGACTTGCCCAGAGGGTGGGGTAGTTATTGATCCATTCTGTGGCACAGGAACGACCCTTGTTGCAGCGCATATGCTTGGGCGGAAATCAGTCGGGATTGATATTTCACAGAGTTACTTGGAAATTACGAAGGAAAGGTGTGGGGCGCTGCTATGAGTAAAGTTGTGGAGCTTTTTGGTAAGGCTACAGATAGAAGTGATTTGAATTGGAGTCAGATTATTTCTGGGCAGGTCTGTCCTTTTTCCGAAAAGCGGTGCTATAAGGTTAGGAAGTCTGATCCTGGAATATCTATTGGTACTTGTACGGTTTTGTACGGCAAGCCTCTTGAGCCAGTTATGATATGTCCGACAAGATTAATTGAGCGAGGGCAAATTTTTACTGACTGCTTTCATTTGCTAACCACGCATGAGCCTGGGAATGAGCTGCATATTGTTCCTGAAGTGTCTATTCCAGGTGGAAGTGTTGACTATTTTTTAGTGTCGGTTAGGAATGGTAGGGTTAAAGACTTTGTAGGTATAGAGCTTCAAACTCTTGACACTACAGGAACTGTTTGGCCTGAAAGACAAAGGCTTTTAAGGGAGCTTGGTGTTCCTCGTGGTGATGAGGCTGAAAATTTAAAAAAACCCTATGGCATGAACTGGAAGATGACTGCCAAGACTATTCTTGTGCAGATGCATCATAAAGTTCAGACTTTTGAACATGTTAATAAAAAATTAGTTCTAGTGGTTCAGGATAAACTTCTTTCCTACATGAGCAAGGAGTTTAAGTTTGATCATTTAAAAAGCCCTGCGATGATTGGGGATTCTATGCACTTTCACGCCTATAGTTTAGATCGTACTAATCCAGGTTCTCTTCACCTTTCTATGACGTCTCGTTTGAGTACAGATGCGGATGGAATGGGAGTTTGCTTGGGGTTGCAAGCAGAAGCACGGGTCGAACTTGAGATGATTATTCAGGCGCTACAGTCAAAAATTTCCTCGGCGACATTATTCAGGCCGGTATGATTCATCAAATTAATGGATGATTGGTGTCTGATGTCACGGGAAGCGAGAGGAGAAAACTGGGGAGATTGCTTGGGATGAGTCTGGGCCTGTTGATCGTTAACCACCTCGCGGCGTCGATCCGGTTCATCAAGTCTCTGGAGACCAAGATTAAGGCCAAGGTGGAGGCAATAAGAACGGCTAACGCGTTGGAGGCAGCATTCCTTTCTGATTCAAGGAAGCCGTTAAGAAGACAGCGTGAAACAGCATGACGAAAGCGAACCGTTCTTTGTTACTGACGAAGCCGAGGTTAAGATGATCGCTGCCGGTTACGAGTTCGAGCCGCCGCCCCTTGCCTGCACGATGCGTCTGCGCGACGTGCTGGAGGGTATGAGTGATACCGAGCTGGCATCGCAGCCGGGCGAGATTGCTGTCCTAGAGCGCGAGCGCCGGCTGAACAATCCATTTTCGGCTGTTTAAGCTGGATATGGTATTTTTCATGGCATTGCTAATATTTCTGTTTTTAAGTGGTTGTAAATTAAAGGAATTATCCTTTTGTTTATAATCGAGTGGGGTACATCAATCAAAACTTCACGCTATACACGTCTACGTTCCATGCAAAAATGGGTGGCCGCTGATTTTCTGCTTTAGTCGGTAGCTTTGCCTGCTCAGCTGCAGCGTGGCGAAAATGGGAGGTGAAAGTACAGGGGTCAGAAATGACCTGACGCTTGCCAAGAGACGTATATTTCAACCATTTAGGATTTTCGCCACTACCCCTTTTGGGCAAGCCCCTTGCCCCTTGTCTTGCCCTTCCCTTATAGCCTTTTACACCTTTTGCTGGCCAACCATCCGAATGGATTAGCGCCGATTTGGACGCCCACAGGTTTGGCTGCTACCTTTTGAGGAATGATCCCATTCGATAATCCAGGAGGTGGATATGGCCATCAACATATACGGTGAGCCCATTCCTGACCTCACCGCTACGAGTCCCCCAGTGGAACTGCCACAGCGCGCCGATGGGCAGCCATGCAATATTTTCGGGGAAGTTATTGCTGATGCTCAGGCCGTTGCAGAGAAAAATCACCAGCTCCCCCCTACGAGCAACGGCGTTCGCCTTGTGCAAGGAGCGGTGGTTTCAACTTTCTCCATGGTAAGCGCACTGGCAGTCATGGCAGCTAAGGCAAGCATTCGTACCGATCAAGACACTGCTCCCGGATTCGGGGATGAACTCCAGGACGGATATATGAACGGCAATGAGGGCTATGGATACTATATGGCCGGCATCAAGATCGATGACGATTAGCAGTAGGTCAAGCAAAGTGCGTCGATCACCGCACTTTGCCTTTGGTGGCGGCTCCCAGCGCGCTACTAGAACCCTGGTCCCCCGCGCTTTTTGCTCCCGAAGAGCCTTTTTCTAGTTGCTGACCAAGCTGGCTGCCTATCTTGATACCAGCCCACGCCATCACCGCCATCCAGATCATCGGTAACAACAAGAACATCGCCCACTCAATCATGACCAGCAACGATTTGTCGTACAGGTTGGCCATCCCAAATGCCGTTTCCAGCGCACCTGTGGTTGAAGCGCCGCCGCTGTACAGCATGGTAATCAAGTTATTGCTGAGCCACCTGGCCAGTTCCCACCAGAAGGTCAGAAACCAGATGGCAAACAGTCCGAAGGTCGCTGTGCCGGCGACAGTCAAGCTGTAGCCGGACATGACCATGATCAAGGGCAAAGGGATAATCACCGCCATAACCAGGACTGCCTGGACCATAGGCAACGCCATCTTCAGCATATCCATACCGGCTTTTCCTTTGGCCACATACGCGCCGCCGCCTACGCTTCCTACCATGCCAGAAGCGACGCCTGTTACTGCATCAATGGCATTCTCTACCCGACCGCCACCGCCGATATCCCGATAGCCTGCCACCGGTCGCAGGTGCCTGCCGTTAGCCGCGCCTTCCCGGGGGCTGACCATACGCCTGATGACGGCCTCTTCGGCAGAGGCGTGCACCCCTACCGCAGCTTGGATACTCGTCCACAAGCTGGGATTGACCTCATCATATAGGCGCTGGCGCAAACCATGGACGCTGTCTGACCACCATTCCGAGCAACTGGGGTAGCCGGGCTGTCCCGGGCCGGTATTGCTTCTGGCAGAATCACGCGCCTCGACATACGGGAAGCCCTGGATAGGTCGAGGCGCATAGAATGAGTCGTATAAACCAGGCGTATTCAGCAAGTGCTGAGAGCCCAGCCATGCGGTTTCCTTGGCCAGAGCACGGTCCATGTTGGGTTGTTCTCTGAACAGTTTGTTACGCGCAGCGCCGTAACATGCCAGCTGAAACTCGCTTACTTCGAGCTGTAGCACCTGATCCTCGATCTCCTGCAGATCGACTTCGGTAGCGATCGATTGCCAGTCAGGTGTACAAGGGATTGCCGCAACAGCTGTATTGGTCAGCCCCTTCGACAGGATGTGCACAAACGCCCACCAGAGCGGAATGCTTGCGGTTTGTCCGGCCATCGAATTTAGCGTAGCGCTGCCCCATTCACCTTCCCCGACCACCGCGACGGAGCAGACGTTTCCGCTATCGTCGAGCCGAGGAATGTTGTTGGCTGGGTTGATTGAGACGTCGAGCAGGGGCAAGCACGTAAATGCGTAACACAACACCATGGCATACAGCCCGGTCTCAATCCGGTTGATTGCCACCTTACCCCGGTTGCCTTCGTCATCGCCTTCCCGGCGTGCCCGGAACCATTCAGAGACCATCATGGCAATAAAGGGGACTGCTGCCAGCCCGGTCATCATCAGGGTATTCCACAGGGAGTTATTGACGATCCAGGCCAACAGCAGCAAGGGTGCTTCCATGTAATCGGTGACAACCAGGTTGGCGTTCATGTGTGGCCCCATGCTGCATACAGGTTGTACATCTCAACGACCACGGCGAGCATTACGACGGCGCACTCCAGGCGATGTAACCGAGCCAGGCTTTCAGCCCCACCATCCGCATCCTCCTTTAACCATCGCACGACCCGCTTGCGCAGTTGGCCCATCCACGCCAGTACCAGCAGGGCGTACATCAATAAGCGCCAGGCTAGAAAGGCGGGGGCAGCTGACTTAAGTAGCTGCCCATAACCGTCGATTCCGCCGGCCATCCGCGACCCCAGGTACACCATCATCAAGCCGACGGTAAGCATGACCAGAGTTGCAATGGTCGCAACCAGGGTCAGGCGCTTGAAGTTACCTTTGTGACTCATCAGGGAGTTCCCGGGCTGGGTTTAGGCCGGCCACGACTATCGAACAGCGAATCAGGCGAGAATGTTTCTGCTTGGCTGGCACCCTCTGATCTGCCAGCTGCGCGCTCAAGCGCGATCATGGCTGTGTTGTTTGCCATCGCAGTACGGATCTCCAGTTCTGTCTTGAGGGCGTCGATATCCCGATCCAGCGAGTCGAACTTCTGGTTCAGCGCCGGCGCGATGGGTGACTGCACGCTGGCCGAAACCTCGGCTATTGCTGGTTCAGTCATTCCGGCCAGTAACGTGCGCCGGGCCCACATGGCTTTGATCAAGGTACGTGACAGTGCCATTTCGCTTGCCAGCCGGTGAGCCAGCAGCTCCGAGTCCGGGTCCGCCCGGATCGCTTCGATGACGCCGCGGGAAACAGCCAAGCCCTCACCACCTGATACCTGTCGCAGGTTCTCGGGGTTGATCTCCAGGGACCCGGCAAGCAGCTGGGTCAGAATATCCAGGATGTTTTGCTGTTCTTCCTCCAGATCCTTGATCAGACCAGTCCCGGCACGGCCCGCTCCGCGCTCGCAGTTATCACAGGTCTGCAGCCGTGTTTCGCCAATAACCTTGGTAATCCAGATCGCTGCATCTTCAGGAGTGCCCCATAAAGTACACATGCCACCCCGGCAGACCCCGGTAGCCGTCGCCACGCTACCCGCCTGGTTGCCACCACCAGGCCAAGAGCCGCTGTTGGTGGGTGCAGCTCCCCAGCCGGTACCTCCACCGCTGATCGGCTGGGTTTCCAAGGAGCTACGCTCATGCAGCAAGTTATAACCAGCCACCACAACATCGGTGACGACATTGATCGGCTCCTGCCCCTGGCCACCGCGCTTGCTGCCTCCCACCCAAGTCACGCCGTCATTACCGGCCGTTTGCTCCACCTGTGCCTGAGCCTGGACGGGGTCACGAGTGCTCGCTGCCGCATTTGACCAGGCCTCACCCGCAGCGACCTGCTGCAATCTTGAGCCCATCATCCAGTCGCCCATCTGGCCGGCCATGCTCTGGCATGACAGCTTGCCGCGGTCAAAGTCCAGCCTGCCCTGCAACACCCCGTTGCTCAGCAGCTCATACAGCTGTGGGTAGGAACGCTGGATGATCATGGCCGGCAGCGATGCAACGGCCCCCTGGGCGTTCTGAATCACGTTGCCCATCAGATTCTGGAAAGTATTGGTCACGCCATTGAGTGAATTTGATACCGAGTATCCGAGATCAAAATTGCCGCATGATGCGTCCATGTTCCAACGCACCCCCATGTTGACCAAGGCGGGCGACTGAGGGATGCCGGAGGACGCGGCAATGGAAATCGGGTTGGCACCACCAATGCGGTAATAGACCTCATCCGCTGCGCTGACAGTCAGGCATGAGGCCAGTAGCGCTATCGCGCAGAACAGGGTTATTCGGCGCTTCATTTCATCCTCCGGTGTGCACGAGCAATACCTGGCCACGCCGCTCACAGCAGCTGTAAGGCCGCCACAGCGCCCAAACATAATCACCACTGCCATCGGTTCGATCGCCATACGAAGCAAGATGCCCGCGGTCAGGCCAGACAGAGCAGCTGCTTTCGAGACTGGGTGCCAATGCCTGCCATCTATGGGTAGACGCATCACCCTCCACGACGGCCGATAACGGCGGCCACCAGCCGTCGCGAGCAACCGGGGTGAGCGGCTGGTAAACATGCGGCGAATTGCGACGGGTGACCAGGTCGGCTACGCGCTGTGCCGCCAGCGCCCCGCCGCGATAGTCATCGGATTGAGAAACGAAGCCACTACGTGGGTAGATATTTCCCCAGTTATCCCCCAGCCGTCCCAGCTCGCGCATACCGGGGGTATAGGCCTGGGGATACAGCCGCTCAACCAACGCATGCCGCCAGCCCACAGTGTCCAGCGTGGACAAGAAGTGCGGGTTCATGGAGAAGGTGCCCGACGCGCAAATCATGCCCGACATGTTGTTCAGCGCCGAGAACATAGAGGTGGCCGGGTGGCCGATGGCATCGACATTCTTGAACCGCAAAATATCCCGTGCATTGGCATGCCGGCCGGTCATGTTGCCGCCGCCTTCTGCCCGGCCGCTGACGGGCGGACTCATCGCAGCAACATCTGTCCAGGGATTCGCTCCGGTGCTGTTGTAGCTGGAGACCACCAGCTCCGGGACATAATGTTTGACCTTTACTGATGTTCTTACGGTGCAGCCATACGAGCAGAACAGCCAGGCACATATACCAACCGCTTGATAATCCACACAGGCCGGTGAAACCGCTGAAGACACAATCTCCGCCGTGGAGATCTCACCAGCCTGCACCGGTGTTGTCGCCAGCACGGTCAGACAGAGTCCGATGAGTCCGTTAAGAAGCGCTCTACTCTGCATGGGACATGGCCTCCTCAATGAGATAGACGGCACGCGCCACGTCCGTTTCGCCATATACGACATTGCCGTCGACCACCACCGCCGGGATCTTCTCAACGCCTAACACCCAGGCTCGGGATACGGCCAGAGCCGCGTGCTCGTAACGCTCCAGCATCTCTGCCCAGCGCTCGCCCTGCATACGCTCCAACGCAACAGAGCCGGCCTGATCCGGGTTAGCAGGCAAGCCCAGAGACAACACCTCGTCCAGTCCCACCAGAGCATCCAGTTCGACCACCACCGCGTTCGATGGGACATTGCTCAGCGTCAGGTGTGAGGCGCTGAACACTTCGATACCTGCAAAGGCTGGAGTGGACAGGAGCATGCTGATACCCAGGATATTCAGGGTAATGACGGAGGTTTTGATCCAGCTGCGGGTTCTCATCGATCTATTCCCCGCTTTTCATCCAGCCGCCGGGCTATTTCGATCGCTGCGTCCAGTTCAGAACAACCGTCATCCTGCATGATCCGGCGGCGCTCGGCCTTTTCCTCACCTTCAGTGCCAGCAAGAGCCAGATACAGGCTGGGCGGCACCACCCGAAACAGTGATTCAAGACGTCCGCCCAGTACCACTCCTTCGGTATATTTGCGGGTGACCTTGGTCGCAGACTGCACCAGCTTGCGCTGATCCTCCGAGAGCTCCTTAAAGCGCATGACCTTGGCCACCTCATCCGGCGGCATGGTCAGCAGCACCCACCACTCGATCATGTTCAGCAGTTTGGTTGCTACTTCCGGGAAGTCTTCCAGGTTCTGGGTAGCCATCCACAGCCAGTGCGATAACTTTCTGCCCATCTTGCCTACGGATACCAGAAACGGGGCCAGCAGCGGATTGGTGGTCAGCAAGTGGGATTCATCGATCACCTGGACAATGGGACGACCACCGTACTGATCGCGCTCAGCCATAGCGGTAATGACGTTGGTGATGGAGATGATGGACAGCGCCAGCTGCGCGGTATATCCGCCGTCAGCGTAATGGGCCAAGTCGATAATGGTAACGTCGCACTCAGGCCACGCTTCTCCAGGCCGGTTGAACACCTCCCCATCAAAGCCATCAACGTAGAGCCCCATGGCTTCGCCCATTTCGTAAGCTCGCCTGCGGCCATGCTCAGGTGTATCGGTAAGAAGGGCTATCTCACGAAAAGCGGCCCGGACATCTTCAGTCAGACACTGCCGGCCTTCGCTGACCGCGCTGCGTGCCGCGCGGAAGATCGCATCTCGGACCGTGCGCTGGTCACTGCGGCGAAACAACGCCTCCTCCTTGGGGTCGCCGCCGGTGATCATCAGCCTGGCGGTGATCTCCATTTCACCGAGGATATTGCGCTCCTCTTCCGCTTCTTCGTCCATTTCCAGATCCGCCGGATCGTCTTCCATCCCGGCCCGCGCCTCGATATCCTTCAGCTGCCTGCGTCGCAACTCTTCCGGCTCCAGCAGCCGGTGAGCCTCGGCAAAGGGAGGCAGGCGGACACCGCTGCCAGGTGACAAACGCACTTGATTAACCGTCAGCCCGAGGCGCTCAAAATACTGACCGAGCAGCCCAAAGCTGTTGCCCTTCTCAATAATGAACAGACGGGGCCTGCGCACCGCCATCAGCTGAGCCAGCATGGCATTCAACGTCGCCGATTTACCCGCCCCGGTCGGGCCGAAAATCAACATATGCGCATTGGCCTGACGATCATCCAGGTTAAGCGGATCAAAGCTCAGGGTTTCGCCCCCGCGGTTGAAGAAACTCAACCCCGGATTGCCCGTGCCCCGGGCTCGACCAAAAACGGGCGCCAGGTTGGCAAGATGCTGCACAAACTGAAACTGGGTGTACCAGCGGTTTTTCCGGTCCAGCTCCGGCTGGAAATTCATTGGCACCCAGCGCAGGTAACTGTTCAACGCCGCGACTTCATCTTCCAGTTCGGTCGGCTTGAGGTTCGCGTTAATGAGGTGAGTACAGAGCTGCAGCAACCGGGTATCCAGTTCTGCATCGGAACTGCCACGGAGAAAGAACACCAGGCTGCTCTGATACAGCTTGTGGCTCTCACTCAGCATATCCCGCGCCTTATCACAGTCATGACGAACACTGGCAGCCAGTACCGAGTCGCCAATGGCTTTCTGACGCAAGGCATTGATATGCGCTTCCAGCGGCTCCTGCGGGGTAGCGATGATCGTCAGGCAGGCCACCGTGCCTTCAGGCATATGGTCAAACAAGGCGTTGCGCGCGTTGGAGTCACCACGGGGTAACTCGCCCGTCAGATGCCCGAGTTTGGGCGGCGTTCTCACTTCCTCAACCGGCACCACACAATGCGGCATGCCATCGAAATACCACAGGCCCGTATCCGCATCGCCACGGGGGCTGGACGCCAGCAAACCTTCCGCTAGGTCATATGACCAGGATGGCTGCTCTGGGTATCTAAAGCAGTCATGGAATGCTCTGGGGCTGTCCGGTGACAGCCGCGGACGCGGATTAAACCAGGGCATCATCCAGTTGTGGAAGTCCGCACCGTTGTAGCGCTTCATACGCAAGCCGGCGGCCCCCAGGCTGCCGGTGAGCCGGTCATAGACATGGTTTGCGGCCGCCTCGGGATTCAGCGAGCGCTTGCGGTCGCCAATGCGTTTCTTGCCCTTTTTGGCGTGCTCCGGCAGCCAGCGGTACAGCACCAGCCGGGCTCTTCTTGTATGCCCGCGCCATTCTGCCTGAGTGACGATCTCATCGACAAAAAGACCACCTGGCCGGGAAATAGCTGCCAAGTGCCGCTCCATATTTTCCAGCCAGTCCTGGGTGAAAGGACTCTGACGCACCGCCGGTTTGATGTATGCCTGTATTGCAGCAATATCAGCTCGGGGATCGGTATCGTCACTGACATACATCTGCACCACCCAGGGGTAGTCATCCTCTTCCGGCAGACTGTCCTGCAAGGCAGCCTCAATCTGATCGCGCAGCTGCTCCAGTGATTCCGGCGAACGGCCTTCCGTAGGGAGGGGAACAACCTCTGCGACTATTCCCACCGACTTGCCATCTTCCAAGAGAAAGCACCCAGACTCCTCTAGATATTCAACCCATGGGAGTCGACTGGTAAAGCTGGGAGCACGCCGGTACATCCGGCGCAGCATCTCCATGGTCGTGGGTTTGCCGCGTGGCAGTACCAAGCGCTGGTTCGCTTCATCGTTCAGCAGACCTTCAACCTGGCCCATGTTCACCGAAGCATCCGGCTCAGAGCGGACTTCCTGCCGGTCTGTCGTGGACGAGTAGAATCTCGCCATGATCCCATTCAGTCCGGTCATCAGCGCCTCCTTATCGGACGGTCGAGTGCATCCATGTCCGGGATGGCCATCTCACCCGGCATGGCATATTCAGGCATGGTGTACAGCGGAAACACTGTGGAGTAGCCTGGCACGGGAACCGGTTCCCCTCCGGCCACGTGAGGAAAGACGTACATGACCAGGTCGGGATTGGGCAGGCGTGCAAACTGACTGTAGATTTCATTTGCCGCATTGCGGGTGTACTGAATCCGCTGCTCCACGATATGCTGGTCACCGATGGGGCGACGTAAATCCGACCGGGCATCAAGCAGCGCTTGCTGACTCAGATTGTCACCACTATTGCCGCCAGCAGATTGGCGCCAGATATCTTGCATTGTCTGGCCGCCATGCGGCATCAGCTCCTCCTTGGATGTGGCGCATCCGGTCAGTGCCACTACCAGCAAGATCACAACAAGGCTATTAGGGAAGCTCATTGAAGACCCCCGCAGGTGTCTGATGGCGCACCTTGCGGCCCGCCTGGTCATAGTCGATTTCCAGAGGCTGCTCGATATGCACAGCAACCTGGACGCCGGGTTGTACGTACACGGCTGCAAATGCTTCGCCGTATAACCGGTTAACCCAGTCGGAGATATCGGAAATACCGTTAGTCAGCACTGAGGCAGCGGCCTGGTTTCCGGTGATGGCTGTGGATACCGAGCCGTCAGTGTTGATAGTGGCGACGCCCGTCGACTCATCAATCAGGCTTGATGCGACAGCCGCCCCCGCCGCTGTAATCAGTGCGCGGCTACCCAGATACTCCTTGGCATTGCTGCGACGGATGCCACTGACACAAGGAATCCCATAGGGGTCGGAGATATAACCCAGCACGTCATCACTGGATCGCGTTCGTGAGAGGTTACCCGTAGCAGGTTGGGGAATGGTACGGACAGTTCCATCTTTAAAGACAAAGGTCATCGAGGTAATGGCACCTCTCACACAAGACAACGTCCAGTCGCCGGTTGCCGTACCACTGACGATGGCCGAGTGAACCTCGGGTATCTCAATGTGGTTTGCCGTGAGGTTATCCTTGCCGATGATCACCTTGAACGGATACGGATCACTGACAGTGCCGTTCACCGGCACGCGACCAATCAATGCCGTCATGCCGAGCGACCCCATCAAAGTGGCGTTGGCCGGTACAGTGTAAACCGGCTCCAGCAGCGCAGCATCAGGCTGGCCGGTAGCCTTGGACTCAAGGCTTGAGGCACCTCTACTCACAGAATCGGCGAGCAGTCCTGCCTCGTCAGCGAAGGAAGATGGGAACGACCACTTGCCCTGGTTTCGTCCTGTCTGAGCTTGCTCCCCATCCATGGGTTTAACCCAGACAACCGGGCTTGCTGAACCCTGACCGGTATCACCCCATCCGCTACCAATCGGCATACGTCCATGCTCGCCAGTACCGGCTTCTCTGGAGTAATTGTTCTTCAACTGATCAAATTGCTGCTCTAAACGGCTCAGCAAGGACTGCTCGCGGATGCGCTGGGCATCTTCCATCCGACGGCGCTCCTGCTGCATCAGCGTTTCGAGCTTGCGATCAACATGTCTGTTCTCCTCGGTCAGCTTCCGGTTCTGATCTGCCAACTGCTGGCTTTCAGATCGAGTTCCTTCCAGGTCCTGCTCCATCATCTTCACCCGGCCTACGAGGGTGGCGACGGTATCCTGTGGCGTATCACCCTCTACACCCAGCAATTTCAACTCTTCGGGTTTGAGCTCCAGCGTGGTGTCGGAGAGCTGATGCGACCGCTCTGCGTCGTTATCGCCGCCACTGGCCATAACAACGACCAAGAGAACAATCACCAATACAGCCGGAACCAGGATTTTCAGGAAGCCGTTGCTTTTCAGTGCCATGGCCATCTCAATCCTCCTTACCAACAGGCTGGATGCGAGGAAGGTGCAGGCGCTCTGCCAGGGAACCCCGGGTGACGATGATCACGGTAGTCGTATCATCCATCTGCCCATGCACGCCAATGCTTGGATGCATGAACGTCGCCGCCACCAGCGCACCTTGCAGGTAGCGTGGATCAAGTGCGAATGCACGGTGCGGGTCCTGGTTACGCAGTTCAATTGCAGTAACATGCAGCCCGTCCAGGCTCCATGCTGCGATGGGTGTAGCGGCTACCGGCAACGCGGGTAACAGGGTGCTGAGTGACTGCGGCAGCTGCATGGCAACCCGGTTGATGCCCGTTACCGGCTCAATCACTCGCAACGGCGAATACAGTGACTGGGCAGCGAAACGCGTCAACAACACCGGCAGCGGTGCACGTTTTTCTTGAATGGACTTATTATCTTCACCCCGATCCGGGTCAGCGTTACGAGGTTCAGCATTGATCACCTGAATCTGCTCTGCTGAGGCGCCGGCCTTTGCCGTGAGGTCTACCAGCAGGATTTCTCCTGTCGACTCATCTCGTAATTGCACCCGCTGGGTATCAAACGCCTCCTGCGCCCTGAGGTAGAGCACCCCGCCTGTTGACTGCACGCGCAACACATCGCTTTGTGCAATGCTCAGCGGCAGACCAACCGATACGTTTCTATCCAGCACCACCAGCCGTTCAGTACCTACCGGCAGATCAATGGCCAAGGGTGTTCTATCCCACACCATCAGTTCGATAGCATTGGCCATCGGGGAAAGTAGCAATACCCCGCACAGCGCTTTGCTCAACAAGCACCAGGCTTTCATGGCGTGTCTCCCGGCATGGTCAGACGCTGCGGTTTACCCTCAAAGCAATCAATCTGCAGTCCGAAGGGGTTCTGCTCCCGATCCATATCCGCGCGCACCACACGCAGCGGGTAGCGGACATACACATCCCGTACATCCACGCCGCCGTACTGCTCATTGATAACCAGATCCAGATCCGCAACCCAGGTATCCTGCCCCAGGATCTTGATCGCTTCGGCACGGTATCCTCTGCCGGGCACCTCAAAAACGCCCCGGACACGCCCACGCAATTCGCCACGATTACGGCGTGCGTCATACTCGCTGGACAGCGCGATACGGCAAGACGGAGTAAAGAAGGCCTGTAAGCCATGGATGTTGCGCTGATAATCAACCTCCCCGTTGACTGTCCAGCGGTTGAGCTGCTGCCAGATATAGAAGCTGAAGGCGTACACGGTAGAGGGCGGTACTTCCCACCACTTCTGTGTAGAGCCACTACGCAGATCGGGCGGGATACTGATGGTCAGGTCTTTGGGAGCCTGATACCAACCCCACCACATGGCGGCACAAGCTAGAACAAGTACGGCACAAAGCGCCCTCAGAGTGGTGATATGCGCGTCTCGCGAAGCATTGGCGTTACGGTAGCGAGACATCACAGTTTCCTCTGCCCAGGCTTGAGCGTGGGGTTTCTCCGGATGCTGTAGTTCGTAGAATGCGTGATCAACTTCTCCATCGTTGGAAACCCCTTGCCCGCCAGTTTGAATTGCAGCTGTCGGTACATGAGCGATGTCGGTCTGCCCCGGCGCAACCGCCGCATGATGGTGCCACCGAAGAAGAGCGTCACTCCGGCGCCAAAAAATGCCACGGTAGGCACCATCGCAATAGCGCCCGAGAGCACTGCTGCGATAATGCCCAGTGGCGTAAATACGCCGAGACCAGCCAGTGTCACCGTGACCACTTCCTTCCCGGTCATACCCCTGAACACCACCGGCGCAGCATTCAAACGCTTGGGAACCCAGCTGATGTTATTGGCCATGTTGGTCTCCGGCTCTGTTACTGGGACAGAATGGGCGCTGCTACTGTCGCCAGCCAGACCACCGCAACGATCAACACCACACCAACCATGGCTGTCACTGCAAATTTGCCCCAGGTTTCCCGCTCCCGTGCCTCCTTGAAGGAGGCGACTGAAGATGAGGCCACGACCATGAACGCCACCACACACAAGACCAGGCCAATCAGGATTGCGCCGTCATAAACGTACCCCTGCGCTGTTGCCAGGAGCCCGCCACCACCGACCTGACTGGGTGCATCCATGGTCGGTAAGCCTTGAGCGAAACCCTGGCCCACACCTGCACCAGCCAGAATCAGGCTTTGTGAAACTTTCACAGCAACTTGTTTTAATCTTCGGTAAAATTTCATGAACTGCTCCTTACGGGTCGTATCAGAGTTGAAAAAACTGATTCTCAGGACAGCAAAATCCAGAACGTCACCACAACGATGAGCATCGCCTTGATTGCCGCATGCAAGGCTTCATCACCGCCCAGATTGCTCTTGGCCCAGCCACGATATGTAGAAACAAGAATCCAGCCGGCAATCATCAAAACAACGACGCAGCCAACGCCAACTATCAGCCCCCAGACATCGACCGAGTTGAAACCTGAACCGGCCTTGAAAGCCTCCTCGGGGGTCACCGCCGCCTCTCCAGGTAGCTCCCAACCACGTCACCTTCAATAGCGCCGAGGTGCCGAGGTGGCATACGCTTGGGTGACAGGTAATCATTCAATCCATGCTGAATAGCACGCACATCATCGCGAGCCCGCGGTACGTCCAGATACACGTCCACACCACCCGCCTGGACGGCCTGCCTTGCTTCCAGACGCTCCAGCACAGTCACAACCTGTTCGAGCTGAAGCTGGATCAGCGCAAGGTCGCGACGCTGGATCTCGTCATAGGGCTCTGATGCCCAGGCCGGACTCGCCATTGCGAGCGGCGCGGCCAGTAACAGAAACAGCGGTTTGATAAGGGACATGTGCCAAGCAACCCCCGGCGTTATGCTTTGCGACAGTGTCAAAGCAGGCGGGAAGCAATGCGATAGAGAACATTAAGTGCAGCGCAACGGGTTTTAATGAAAGCAGAGGGCAGGCTTAAGAACACCGGTTTTGCTGGTCAGAGATACTTTTTGAAGGTACTGGTCGCAATCGCAATAAGCAGGCCGAACAAGGCGGCACAGGGCAACAGGAACAGATTGGGGTGGATGGCAAACGGCAGACTCAGGTAAACCAGCCAGCCAAGCAGAAACACCGGAATCACGGTGCGCTTGGCGTGGTGGTAGATGAAAGCGCTCTCCCGGCCAGCACCGAAGCGCCGCAGATCGCGAAGCACCAGCCCGTCGACCAGCCCCACCAGCGCAGCCAGCAGGAACAGCGGGCTGGTCAGCAGGAGAATGACACAGCGGGTCAGGGTCATCAGGGTGACGTACATGGCTGCCAGGGCATACTCCTTGAGCCTGCCAACCCAGCCCGAACTATCAGCATTCAATGCCCACTCGGCTATGCCACTTCGGACAAACAGCCACTCATTCACTGCCGCCAATGCCTGACCGGAAAAGATGACCGGGTCCGACACCAGCAAGGAGCGGGAAAAGTTGCTGTCCAGCCAGCGCATCTCCTGCCGCATCACGTATTCGGCATGATCCGCACCGGGCAAGCTCCACCATGCAAAATAGATCCCGGCCCACTCGATCAGTACCGAGATGAAGATCGAAACCAGCACCACTCCCAGCACCTTGAACGGCAGGGAAAGGGTTCTGGAAAGCAGCCCTGTCCGTTTCTTTTCAGCGGCCCTGACACGCGGGTCGTCAGCCATCAGCCGGGTACTCTGCCGGATCATCCGGCGCGACCTGTTCCCTGGTGCTTTGTACCACTCCCTGGAACAGGCCATGCGTGTCCTGCGGCTGTGGATTGGCTATGGCGAACCCATCGAAAGCCTTGCGTAACTCAGGATCAATTTCCATTGGTGGCGGTGCGACTGCTTCCCACCAGCGCTCACCCGCGCTGAATTGTTTACGCATGCCGACCGCAATGTCCGACACCGACTGCGGTACATCTTTCCCTTTGTCCGGCAGCGGCAGGGGCATACGGATTTTCCATAGCTGTCCCCCTTCCATCAATACGAACGCCTGCCCCTTGGGTAGGTTAACGATGTCGGCAGGCTCAAGCATGGGCACCGCTACTGTGCTGATCCGATCCCCACCCGAGCTGGTGAAGTCCACGTCAGAATCCGGATTGCTGTTATCCGATGCCATGGAAACCAGCATGCGGGTCTGCACGTTTACCTGGCGTAGCTGGTTGGTCAACAGCTCGGCGGTCTTGTCCTCCCTGACTCGTAACATGATCAGGTTGTTAAAGTTACCTATCACCTGACCCGCCTTGGCAGCGCTACCAATCCTGGCCTCAATGTCCGAGACCGTCTGGGTGTAGGCCGTTACCTGGATGCCCGCACCACCGCCCTTGTTTACCAGCGGAATGAACTCGGGCCCCATCAGCTCGTTGAACTCATCGCAATGCAGGTTGATTGCCACCTTACCGCTGACCGGGGCAGGCAATCCGTCATCCACGCCAAATTTATAGATATGCCCAGCCACGCTCACCAGATCGGCAAACATGGAGTTGCCTATTGCTTGAGCTACCTCGAAATCGCTCAATGCATCAAGACCCACATAGACAATGCCGCGCTTTCGGATTACCTGCAGCCAATCGAATATCGGCCGGGTATCTTCGAGATCATCGTAGTCTGGCGATAACAATTCATTGATACGCCCACTGGTCAATTTCTCCAGTAGCGGCAGCAATGACGCCACTATCTTGTCAAAGTAGGTCTTGTCGTAACGCACTGCTGAGAGCAACCCTTCGAGTACAGGGTCCTTGATCGGCACGTCTGGCGACTGCAGGTACTGAATGAGGGCCACCACCCGCTTGTCACGGCCAAGCATGTTTCGTGGCCAGTTCCTGTCGTTCAACCGCCCCTCGAACTCGGCCACATGCGCCCATGCCCCGGGCAACGCCGCTTCCAGCCGTTGCTCGGCATACTCCACGAGCAGGCCATCAATATTCACCACATCCGCGAGAATCTGTTCATAGCTTGGCCGGTGCCCAAGGGCATGACGCGCGCGATTGACGATATTCACAAAGCGCCAGGCGAACTCCCTGAAAGCGGCACTATTGCCCTCGTTGGGCAACGCATTGGCAATCCGGGTAGCGACCTCCGAGAGCCGACCGAACCGGCCTACTGCGTTATAGCGCGCCGACAATGCCGGCCATCCGAGATGAAACACATAGAATTCATTCTGGCGTCCCGCGCGAACCGCCTCGATGTACATGCGCACCAGCAGGTCCGCATCCCCTTTTGGATCAAAACAGATCACTACATCCTGGCTGGACCGATGAATATCCTGGGTAATCATTACCTCGGCCATGCGCGTCTTGCCAACCCGGGTCGTGCCCTCCACCAGGGTATGGCCAACGCGCTCACCCAATGGCATCCAGGCGTCCTGCTCTTTCCACTCAACAGCATGTATGGCCGGGTTCCCGCCAACCGGGGGTAACGGCCTGACGGGATTGAGTGGCGAGTCCACCCCCAGCAGGCGAACCAGTAACCGCGCTGCACGATACCGGTCCAGCCGGATTTCCATGCGCCGAGCTAATCGATACCACCGCCTGGATTGCAGATAAACCTGTGTCTCTGGCTGCTGCGCTTCATGCAAGCGCTGAGTGTGCCTCGCCTCCCAGCGAAATCCCCTGCCAAGCCAAAGGTACCGATTGCTGACCGGGATCTGCTGGCTACGCATGGCAAAGCGCGGCAAGCGACGCATATTCCGGCGATACCGCAATACGACCCATGCTTGTCTACCGCGATGCGCGGCAAATACCAGAAAGCCAGCGGCCATGCCCAAGCCAATTGATGGCGTCAAGGCTACCGACCAGGGCGCCCACAAACAGAGTGCCGCACAACCAATACAAACCCATGCCGTTTGCAGCTCGACTGCCGGGCGCAGCATGGATTCCATTGGGTGTCTCTGTCTCATGCCCTCTCCGCTCCCTTAATGCCATACCGCTCGCCGGTCGAAGCAGCCAAAGCTGCTTCAGCAACAGCCAGACCATGCTGCGCGAGCATGGCCACCAGCGAGTCGAAATGATCGGGATCGAAGTCGCACAAAGCTGTAAGGCCGGTAAGTACAGGGTCGGCCTTGATTGTCGATGCGTGCTTGCCGACGTATAGCTTCAGAGCCGCGATCCGCCGGTCTCTGTGTTTGAACCGAAGCGGTAATGATGGTGCTGCCAGAGCCTCTGCCGACCGTATTATTTCAGCCCAGGCACCCTCTGCGCGCAAGCTGGACTGGGCGTATTCCAGGCAGAGCTGATCCAGTTTTTCGTGTGTATGCACGCGCTCTACGAGTGCGCGAGGCAATACCTGTCGCTCCTCCTTCATTGCGTGCAAGGCAATCCACATCACACGGCATAACCAGAACAAATGGCTGTGTTCGCCAACCACCACCGGCTTGCCCAGGCTTGGTAGTTCCATACTGGAAAACGCATTCACCGGCACCTTCAGGCCAACTTGCTCACTCACTGCTCCACCCCCGCATGGGTAATCAACGCCGGGTAATGTGACAGCCCCAGCAAGACGGCCAGGTCGTCGCCTGCGACAGGGTCAATACGCAACCCGGGCACGGCATCCAGCAACAGCTGCAATGTTGCGGCCGACTGCGCATTCACCGCCAGGCCAGTGGCTCCTATCTCCAGCAGGTGTTGGCTTCGTGCGGCCAGCCAGCTGAGGCTCAGCGGATCATCGCCGACAATGAACAGTGGCTGGAAGCCGGCAGGCAGGCTCAGGCCCCTTCGCTCCACTGGCCCAGGGCTCAGGGTTTTTGTCACCACCGGCAACATATCTTCGATGCTATAGGGAGCTGTACGGGCCACCTGAATTCCTTCATGTTCTGGCACCCCTGCGCCGCCAATAGCCACGTAATAAGGACGGGCAGGCTCCCCCCCGATATCCGCCACCACTTGCAGCGACATCTGATTGTCCGGAGCGGCTAGCGTTATCTGCGACCAGCCCATTGCCACCACCAGACTGCCTGCAGCCAGCGGCCAAACTGTTCGGCTCATGAAAAACATATCAACCTCCGGGAGTAATCCAGACCATAACCACCGGCTCAATCCAGGAGACCGGCGCTGACTTGAGTGGCTGGGAATGAGGGGAGCGCGAACGACCAGCAGGGCGCTGAACTGAAGCAATGACGGGATAATCCATGCGCGCGGCAACCAGCTCTGTATAGCGTCTGGCAGCATCCCCGCCAGCCGGTCGGTGATAACGGCCAGCGGCGGTCAGCCAGTCACCAGTAGTATCAAAGTGTGCGCGCAAGATAGCTGCTGCAGCGTCCATATTCTGAGCCGGATCCAGTGCAGCGCAAGGGTCCGCAAAGCGTCCAGTGAGACCAAACAGATCCGGGTTCCAGCGGACATTCAGCTGGGCCATACCCACATCTACCAGCGAGGTCTGCCCCAGCGCCTCATTCAGTGCAATGCACGCCTGATCGCGGGTGTCGTAATACCGGCCCTTTCCGGCAACGTTCAGTGTCCAGGGCCAAGGCTTGTGCTCGCCCTGGTACGCTCGACCTGACTCAGTGCGAGCCATTGCATAGAGAATTACTGCCGGCACGCCATGCCGCTCTCCGACCGATTCAAACAGGTCAGGAGCTTCGGCCTGCGCTGCCAGATCCGGCACCACAGAACCTATCAAGAAGGCTATTGCCATGACTTCTGGAAGAGTCATGCGCATGCGGTTCACCGCGAGCGAACAAGAGGCAGAGTCAGGCCAGCACCTAAGCCCGCACCATGGTTGAGCGTGATCGCGCCGCTGGTAACCCGTTCAGTCGGTATCCCCAACTCAGATGCCCAGCGCCTGATCTTGCCGTCATCGCCATCACTGTCTGTGACCCAGACATTCAGTTCGCGCCCCTCAGCCACCAGTTCCATCACCGTCTTGCTGCAGGCATCACAGCCAGACAGTGCCACCACCACATCATGTCGTGCCGGCGCGGCGAGAAGGCTCAAAAGCCCAGGGTCAGACTTTCCTGACATGGGCGGCCGTATCGAGAAAGTAGAAACTCGGGGCTGGTCGCCTGCTATGCGCGCTATGGCCTCATCATAAGACCGCTGGTAAGCAAGTTCGCGCTCGATACGCTCATACTCGAACCGGGCCTGCAGCTCTGCATAGCGACGTCGTTCCTGCTCTGTCCGGGCCTCAACACCCAACGCAGTAAGCGGATCCAGGCCAGGCGACAGAATACCCCGCCGCCCCGCCATCAAGGCTTCGTATCGATCCCATTCCAACGCCGAAAGACCCCACTCGCTGGCCCTGACCTCGCTGCGTTCCACTCGACTCTCGACCTGCTCGGGTTGATCAATCATCAGTGCTTGCTGGTTGGTTTGTGCTTCTTGCGCATTGGCCTGTAACACCATGCAGGTCGCCAGCAGGGCTGCCAAATATTGGGCCTTCAACAGGTTAATCATGAGACCTCCTATTGCACTGCCAGCTCAACCACACCGCTGCCAGAAATAAATTCCGCAGATCGGTCGCCCACACGGGAAACCCGCCACCCGGCAAAAGACTCACCCTCCTCCAACAGCCGAACCTGATTCAGTGTCTGTGCACCCTGCGACGCCACTGCCACAAAATGACGCCCGCCACGAAGCTCTATGCCGGTCACATTGAATGAGGGTGCGACCGGCTTGGTTGTCGGCACTGAACTGGCTGGTTGGACGCTGCGGCGTACTGGCCTGGATTGAGCGGTCTGTATCTTGTTTAGTTGAACCGTCATACGCTCCACATCGTCTTTCAATCCTCTGAGCACTGCATCCTGTATGTCTTGCAACTCACCCAGCTCAGCCACCAACACCCGCAGAGCCGTCACCTGTTCGACGACGTCGTTGTGCTGGCCTCGATATTCCACTGCCAGCTTTCGCAGGCTGTTATTGGCCACAACCAGACGTTGGTCAACGCCGTCTCTGGCATCCAGCAGTTGTGTTTCCATTACACCCAGGCGTTCATGGTGCTCAGCCAGCTGGGACAGCAGCATGTCTGTTTCCGAATCTGAACAAGCGCACAGCATCAATACCAGGCACGCCAACATCGCTTTACGGATCATGGTTAGTCTCCAGCTTGATCCAGCTTGGCAACTCGCAGGCTGAAGCACACTTCCCGTGTCACCGGCTCAACCTGCAATTGATAACTCGGCCCACTGAGCAGCTGAAGTGCGGCCTGCAGCGGCATGGGGCCTAACTCGTAGTGCGCCGCCGGCAATGGGCGGCTGAACAGGGTTTCAATGACCGGTTTCCCTGTCTCTGAACACAGCTGGTAACCGGACCTATCCAAGGTATGTGCAAGCCCATCACCGACAGTGGGATTGAGCCTTGTCGGTATCCTGACCTGGACCATTTGCTGCATCAGATTGCTTTGGCCTGCGTGGGCCGACGTGGACACCAGCGTGTATCGCCCTGTGCGCAGGACTTCTATCGACGTGGGATTGGATTCGTCATTAAGCTCGGCGGCAACAGGCTGGTAATTGAGCAGATCAAGTTGCTGAGAATCCGGATATTGATCTGCCAGGTTGTGCTCAACCGGCTGCTGCACGCAACCGCTCAGAGCACCTGTGGCGCTCACAACAGCAAGCAAAAGAACATGCGGCAAGCGATAAGACATGATGGGTGCCCTCCTGATGAGTCGTTGCGGAGGCACAATGCTGGAAGTCGTACAGGACAGCGATGGAGAATGTTAATTGAGTTCAGGTGTTTTTCTGCGAACCCGGCTGGCCTTCCTCGATTGTTGGTCGCGCCACGCTCAATGATTCAACGTTGACCGACCGCTGATGCTGTCTGATAATGAAGGCTAACCCCGCTGGCTACTGACGGTTTCAGTAGCGCCCTTTGAGTCCTTGTGGCTCATTGCCCTATAAGTGCCTGCGACTGGTGAAAAGGCACGGCTCAACGTCCAAAACGTCCACGGTGTTGCTACCAGAGCCCAGTCTCCCTGTACGTCGCCCTCTTGGTCGAGGGCCTCATTTTTTGCTTGGGATTGGCCAGCCATGGCGCTTCATCGAGGCATCATGGCTGGCCAATTTTCAGATCGCCTCACCCCGGCAGCGCCCACTGCCTGAACCCTGGGCTCCCTTTGTGCGGGAATCGTGCATACATACTACCGGGACACGCTGCAGTCAGACTCGGGTACGACACGACGCATGGCTTGCCGGACATGCATGGCGTATAGCAGCTTTCATACTCATGCTACCTGGCCCATAGCCTCCCATTACGCTCAAACTGCTTTCACAAAAAAATAACGCCAGCCCGTGAATCGCTGGCGTTTTATTTATGAGCGTACAGATATTATTGGCAGGATCCGCTATCACGTTGATCAGCCTGTGGCGGGAGCGCCGTTAGCATTTTCAAACGAAGCCTTGCACTTCGGAAACCCACTGCAGGCCCAGAAGTCATAAGCCCCTTTCCTGCCCGTCCCAATTCGATGCAGCAAGGGCTTGGTGCATTTCGGACAGGCATGCGCGCTCGGTTCCGGCTGCGGGGTGCGTGCTCTGGCTTTGCCCGGTTTGCCCTTGCCATCCGGCAGCGCGGTTTTGCACTCCGGATAGCCCGAACAGCCCCAGAAGAAGCCTTTGCTACCCTTGCGACGCCGTAGCGCTGAGCCGCATTGCGGACAGGCATGCTCGGCTGCAGGCAAACTAATCTGATTCTGCCGCAGACCTCCCAGCTCCTTGTCCAGCAGTGCCCAGGTCTGACTGATAACCTGGTCATAGGTCATACGTCCCTCGGCGATCAGATCCAGCTGGTCCTCCAACTCGCGGGTGAAATCCAGATTGGCAAAGGCAAAGGTGCCCACCAGCGCATCCCGGATGAGCTCGCCGGTCGGTGAAGGCGACAGAAAGCCCTTGCTGTCCTCCAGCAGATAAACCCGACCGGTGATGTTCTCTAGAATGGCCGCATAGGTACTTGGCCGCCCGATGCCCTGTCGCTCCAGCTCCGCTACCAGAGTGGATTGCTTGAAACGCACCGGTGGTTTGGTCACCTTATCCAGGACCCCCGCATCCACCGCCTGAATATTCTTCCCCACGTCCAGCCACGGTATCGGATTGACCGGTTCGGCCTGCGCGCCGTCCTCCGGATCATCCTGCCCATAGACCCGCATCCAGCCGGGATCGACCAGCTTGCGGCCACGACCGATAAAGCGCACCGGCAAACCCTCAGCATCCCCGGTCAACAATACCTTGCGCACCGCATAGCGCGCATCGGCCAGCTGCGAGGCAACCGCCCGCCGCCAGATCAGCTCATAGAGTGCCTGCTGGCTCGCATCCTCACCCGCCTGCAACGCCGCGACATCCGCAGGCCGGATTGCTTCATGCCCCTCCTGCGCACCCTCCTTGGCTTTCCAACTGCGTTGTTTCTCGGCCAGCTGCAAGCCCGCCGACAAGGCATACGCTCGAATCGCCTCGATGCCCGCAGCGTCCAGATTGGGGTTGTCGGTACGGTGGTAGGTAATGGCGCCCTGCTCATACAGCTTCTGCGCCAGACCCATCACCCGCTTGGGCTTCATCTTCAACCGTTTGCCGGCCTCCTGCTGCAGCGTGGAGGTGGTGAAGGGCGCGGCGGGTGCGCGGTTGGCGTAGGCATTCTCGAACCGTGCCACCTGCACATCCCGCACCTGCGCCACCCGCTCGGCCAGAGCCCGGTCGAGCAGATACTCTTCACCTTTGAGCAGATGCGGGCGGGTATCCCATTGAGCCCGCCAGAGCGCTTTGGGGTTGTCCGGCCAGTGTCCGGGAATCGGCAGGGACAGCTCCACGCCAAAATGGGTGACCGCCTTGAAGTTGGCAATTTCCCGCTCACGATCCACCACTAGCCGCACAGCAGGGGACTGCACCCGACCAGCGGAGAGCGCGTGACCGGCGCTATTGGACAACGCCGGGCTGACCTTGTAACCCACCAGCCGATCCAGCACTCGCCGCGCCTCCTGAGCGCGCACCCGGTCATGATCGATGGCCCGCACCTGCGACAGCGCCTCGCGGATCTTGTCTTTGGTGATGGCAGTAAAGGTGATGCGCTTGGGCTGCTTCAGCCGCAGGGCATCGGCCAGATGCCAAGCAATGGCTTCGCCTTCACGATCCGGGTCAGTCGCCAGAATCACCTGATCAGCAGCCGCCACCTCCTTGCGCAGCTTGGCCAGCACGCCCTTGCCCCGGTCGGTCGGCACATAGGTCGGCTTGAAACTGGCCGGATCCACACCCAGCTCACGCCCGGGCAGATCGCGGACATGCCCGACACTGGCAACCACCTTGTAGCCGCGGCCCAGGATCGAGCTGATTTTCTTGATTTTGCCCGGCGACTCCACGATCACCAAGGTCGTCATATGTCTCGCCCCCAGGGCCGCTCAATGGATTGCGTAAATCAATAGCCACACGGCCAGATCGTTTAATGCCTGGCTGTCAGCGCAGAGCATCATTTGCTACGCGTTCGACACGCTGCATCACGGCCGGCACGCTCGGCCCCTCATTGCGGCCATACACGCTATAGGTAAGCAGAACGTCCGCTCCGCTTTTGCCTTTGCTCACCAAAGTGGTCAGGCTTCCATCGAAATAGACACGTGTCATCGAGTATGTGGTGCCAGGAACCGCGCTGAATGTGTAGCCACCACCGTTGAACATCATACCTCCCGCCATGGTCCCGTGCTGAGCCACAGCCTCTTGTGGTGTCAGGTAGCCAAACGCATTCTTGAGCAGCGCCGCTGCCGAATCCACATCTCCGGAGTAACTCATGCGTAACTCATCCCGTTCACTTACACCCGGAAGGGTGGCCATCCCTGCATCCGCTCCCGATGTTCTGGATACCACTGGCCGAGAGCTGTCCATGGCCCCTGCAGGCAGCGTATCTGGGTCATAGTTAACCGGTTCCCCGGTCATGGGATTATTCATGCAGCTAAGGCATTTCCCCTGATAGTAGACGTGTTGATCGTTCGCACAGCCGACCAGAATGAACGCGGCAAGGCCAGCAGTCAGCAATGTAATGTTCTTCATGTGTTTTCTCGTTGTCATGGTGATGGCATACCCAACAAGAGGGCTGATAGAAACCTTACGCCCTTGCGCAAGACCATTCCGGAACAAGGTCTCATTCAGACGTCAGACAGCTACCCTCATTTTCCATGAAGGAGTCTTCCGGTACAGCAGGTTCGAGTGGCTCTGATGGCTGCACGACCTGATCAGACACGCTCGACTTCTGGGCCATGACCACCTCGTCAATTCGATACGGCAAGATACCAACGGATCGCGCGCGCACCTTCATTGCAGACCGCTCTTCATTGTTAACACCGGTCCATTGGTCGCGGATCATTCGGCCCGCCACCATCACGCGCATACCTCGCTGATAGAGCTGTGACCACTGCTCACAGGTATCAGCATCACGGGAGATCTCAACCGGTGCCCAGAAACCGCCTCGATCTTCAAAGTTGCCTTCGCCAACCGCGACTGGATTATCAAAAAAGACATTCAAGCGCAGAATGCCTCTGGGTGGTGAGTTGTCACTGGTGGGGAATACCTTGACCTGCGGGTCAGACCCAATATTACCTTCACCTTCGAAATGTGTACTCATGAGAAGCGCTCCACTTCTTGCTATTGTGAGTACACACTGCCGCAGACAGATCGAGCTTGAAACGCTGAATCAGATTTCAGACTGACAGGTATTCTGCGACAGCTTGCCCCTGCCTAAGTGAACACCTATCCCAGTCGGTTTGTGAGCTCATCAATATGTTCCAGCGACTGCAATGTTGTTCGTAACCTGCGCATGGTTGCGTTCACTGTGCCTGCCTGGTTGTTGATCAAACAGCGCTCCACCTCAATGTCATATAACACTCGGCGCTCTCCCTCCGACTGCACCTGGTTAAACACCTGGTCAAACTGCGCCATGCCCATCGACCGGCTACCGACACTTCTCCAGCGCACCATCGGCACTCGATCACCTCGTTTGGATTCGGTGTGCGGGGTAAGGACGATCCGGTATGCCTTCAGTAATAGATTGTGCTGTTGGGCAAAATCATGAGCAGCCTGCTCCAGGTGCCGTGCGTAGACTTCGATCTCAGCCATATACTTCAGCAGCCCCCCCTTACCCTTAAAGGGGTAAAGGCCCTTTACCCTTTGGTAACAAGTTCGTGGCAAGTCGCAGCTGTCTGGTGGTAGACGCTCAACGGTCACAGTTGGGTTCTTTCGCATACCACCTCGACTCCTCTTGACCCTGATGGCACTGCCATCACTGCGTGACTAAAACCCTCGATCCAGTCATCCGTTGATGGCACTGCCATCACTGCGTGACTAAAACCCTCGATCCAGTCATCCGTTGATGGCACTGCCATCACTGCGTGACTATAACCCTCATTCCAGTCATCCGTTGATGGCACTGCCATCACTGCGTGACCAAAACCCTCATTCCAGTCATCCGTTGATGGCACTGCCATCACTGCGTGACCAAAACCCTCATTCCAGTCATCCGTTGATGGCACTGCCATCACTGCGTGACCAAAACCCTCGATCCAGTCATCCGTTGATGGCACTGCCATCAAAATGAGAGGACCGACCTAGTCCTCATCCGCACCCAACAGACCACCTCCTGCTACAGGCTCTGGCTTGGTCGCCTGGTCTATTAACTGCTCCAGGTTGTCTGCATCCGGATCTTCATGAGTGTTTCTATCTGCAACACCATCACGCTGTCGAAGGGGCGGTGCGTAAGGGCTTCGGCGAATGCCGCTCAGTACATCGGGTGCAAGTTCGCCATATTTCGCTACGGCATCACGGGCACGGGCATTGGCTGCTGCAAAATCATCACGGGTAGCACCGCTCAGCCCCGGGTATCGCTGCGGAGCAGAACAGAGTCCGCGAATGGCATTTGCGCTGATGCGCAGCGCCTCATGAGCATCACTTCTCACGATCATGGCGATATGCTGGGCAAGCAGAATGTTGCGCACTATTCGGTCATAGCGAATCAGCTGATGGATTCCCTGCCAGCCCTGTTGTCCACCCGGGTACACGCCCGTGCGAAACGGCTTCTGTGAGATGTTCTCAGCGATGGACAGCTCTTCAGGAACCGAAGCCAGCAGTGCTTCGGACTTTGCATACATGGGGTCCAGGATGTTTTTGACGTCATGCAATTTGGCGTCGATGCGCAACATCCAGTCGTCTGAATAGGGGTCATCTTTGGCGGCGTTCTGCTGAATGCGGCCTACCAGAGCCAGGAACTGACGCATGCCGATAATCTGGGGTTTACCGGACTCAACGCCTCGTCCCCACCAGGTCCGCGTTGCGTGGTAAGTATGCAGTGTCAGCTCTATTTTGCTGCGCAGCGCTCCAACATCTATATCAGCCATGGCATCCAGCTCCTCAACAGTTCATCTGTGGTCAGGAACTCTGCGCATCTGGCTGGCTTCAGGACATAGATAATAAGAATCCCGGCGGGGATTGTTTCGTGTTTATCTCATTAAAGGATCAGCGTCTCAGACCTAACGAGTCGAGCAATTTTTTTCTGCTCGCTGCGGCTTGAGCTTGCGTTAATTGCGTCGCCGGTTGGGATAGTCCTTGCCCTGCCATCTCAGAACCGTGTCGTGCTTCGACCTCAAGCCCTATCGCAACACCCTCGCCACAACGCATGTCGCGTATGTTTTCGGCGTAACGAGTGATAACGAACTCACCTGCCTGAGCGCTTTTGATCAGGGATCGCAACAGCCCCTTCGGTGTACGAACTTTACCTGCCAACACTCGTCCCGCCGTTTCATCGAGCACAGCTTGAGCAACCTCTGAGCCTAGGCGTTGAAGAACGGCCAAGAGCTCTTGGCGCTCTTGCGGTTCTATCCGCAATTGCTCATGCCAGATCAATCCTGGATCCGCCTCGGTACCTGTACTTGTTTTTAAATAAATACCATTACGTACTGGTACTGTATTCGCTTGGTTCTCAGAGCGAACTTGGCTAGATCTTCCGTAAACCATTGATTTACCACTTAGTTCTCTCTGCGAACTTGGGCGGTTCTCCGTTTGGCTGCTACTTGGTTCTCTCCCGAAACCCGGTATTACTGGGGAGTTCTCTGACGGTGACTGATGGTTCTTTCTGTCTTGCTTGGTGCTGCCACGCCGCTGGTCACGCATTTCAACAAAGCGTTGGGCTCGCTGATTGAGGCGCGTTTGCTGCCCTCCACTCTCCATCGCCGAATGAACGCGCTCAGCTACAAACCGGACTGAGCTGTTGTTATGCGACAGGCACTGGACTACGAACGCGTTGTAATCCGAATCGAGTAATGCCGCTTCTTCAAAGCTCAACGGCTCATCATGCAATGCATAGACATTGCCCATGATGCGTCCGGTATCATGACGGGCCTTATGACATAAGCTCATCCAGCGGGTGAGCCTGAGTACGGCAATCACCCGCGCTACCGTCCCGCGTGACGCTGACGTTCCAGGCGAAGCTCGCAACAACGGTTGCAACTGGTCGTATGTTGGAAAAGCGGTGCTGCGATCAGCCTCGGTCATCAGGCGGATCATTTGCCACCCCAGGACATCCACAGCACCAAGATACTCATCAAGTAGCAGGCCTCTGGGTACTGTTTCGTGGGGGTTTCCGAAAAACAGTAATCCATCCAGTTCGCCCGCATGTGAAAGCTTGCTGTCGGAGAATCTCTGGGTAATGGAGGACGTTGCACGCCCAACCAGTACCTGCCAGTCCTCTATCGAGCGCATACCTTTCTCCCATCAGCCAGCTGGAGCTTGCTGCGAGAGCTGGAGCTGACCGTTTGCGCCCAAGTCTTTACCAGTTGCCAGACCACGCCCAAGGGTATGCAGGTTTCCTCACAGAGCACGATCATGCCTTGGATGTCATCCGCGGCATCGGGTGCGGTGGGAGCGGCGCTGATATCTTGCCAACGCCGAAAGGCATCATGCTCTTCTGTTTCCGTCGGCATCGCCACACGTCCCTGACGGGATTCCAGTCCAAGCAGTGCACGACGGGTCGAGCAATCGTTTCCTGTCAGCCCAAAAAACGAAGACATCATCTGAACAGACGCTCCGAGCTCCAGGCATCGATCAATGGTCTTCTCGCGATCCATGTCAGAACTGAGCCGGCGAAATACTCCGCCCAAAAGATCATGATCAACTGAAAGGCGGCACACCACAGGATTGCTGGTGGCGAGCGCATCAATATCGGTCGCGCTAAGCCGACGCAGTTCGCGAAGCTCGTCATCATTGAACCCGAGAGCTCGCGCCCTGCGCATATTTCCTTCGCGGACATAGGTTATGGCCTGACGAAGGATCGCTAATGTCACAACAGTATCCATATCAGCTATCTCCCCTGGTGGATTCCTGGGTGCGTAGAACACGGACCAGCCGGATCAGCCTGAACAGGCGAATCAGCACCTCATCCGGCAAGTGCTCGGCTTCACCTGCCGTGCCAAGCAAATCACCAATCAGGCTGATATCGGATGGGTAAGCCGGTTGCACTTCGCCAGATAGAGCCGCCAGCAACTGCCAGACTTTTTGAGCGGCAGGGTCCTGCTCAAGATCTCCAGACAGAGGCTGCAAATGATATCCCAACCCCTCTTCCTGATTGAGCTGCAATGGAGCTGGATACAGTTCCGTGTCCGAAAGCGGGAATCCAGCCCACTGGCCTAGTGACTGGGCAAGGCGATAAATCACATATCGGAGTTTCTTTGGTGTCTGTACATGGGCGTCGACCCACCAGATGTCGGTGACAGGTGTCAGCGGCCCAGCCGACATCAGCGGTATGGATTGGACGGCAAAGTCCTGAAAATCACCTGCCTGGCCTCCGTGCATGGCGGCAACGGCGTGACGTAGCTTACGCTTGCCTTCCGGCTCATCAATCACCGACAAGGTCAGACTGTTGATACGTTCTTCGTCCGTTCGCAGGTCAGCTTCTTCTTCCGCCTCCGGGATTGCCAGATCATCATCTGAACGCAGCACGGCAATGCTGTCCTGATCGGTTACCTGTTCATGCTCATTAATAGGTAATACCGACTCTTCAGAGGCAACGGCGGCCTGTCTGCCTTCAAGGAGTTTGCGGTTCTGTGCCCGCAACGCATTAAGCTCCTGACGTAGATAGCTGTTCTCATCACTAAAGGTTGGCTGGTCATCGGTGGTACGGGGTGGGCTTTGTGATGGACCCGAGGGTTCGAATTCAAGTGGCTCGCTGGTATCAACCTCCTGCCGAGGCCTGCGCTCGCGCTTCGATGGCTCGTCCTCTTCACCCGGCAGAGGCGGGTAAAACTTCAATGGGTGGGCTTCTGGATTACGAACCCGTTCCATTTCTACCTGCAGGGGCTGCCATATTTCCGGGTCATCAATGTCCTGCCGACGCTGACGATACTCAAGGACCCGCTTCAGACACCAGTCCAGGGTATGCAGGTGCGCGCCGCTATGATCCTCAAGCATGCCGAGCAAGCGATCTTCCACTATCGACCAAGGCAGCTCCGTCTGCTCCTCATAGTCAAACTGCGATACGACGTCATGCCAGGCTACAGAGAAGTCAGCCTCCTGCCTGGAGTTACAGCGCTTCCATATCTCCAGACATGCCTCGCGATACGCAATCAGCTTCTTGATCTGCGGCTGTCCAATACCACTTCTCAGCGTTGCCGGTAATGTCGGCCAGAAATGCTCAACCGTATAAAGCATCCTACTGATCTGGCTTTGACTGACTGAAAAACCCAGCTCACTGAAACGACGGGCCAGTTCGCGCTGGGAAAGCACCTCGCCTTCATGCTCCTCCAACAATCGTTTCAGCTCTGCCACACCCAATGCCTTCTCGATCCAACTGAGATCCGCACGGTTTTCGTTCTCGGACAAGTGCCCTGCCAGCACCTGTTCCTCGGTTACCCATGGCCGGTAAACACACCAAAACCGATAAAATCGGTCGTCGCCGGTTTCCTCATACAGCTCGTTGAGAATTGCCAGCCGGGTGTTTCCGCCGTCACTGATCATGAACTTGTCGTCACCGGGACGCTGGGTTATCGGTGGCGAATGCTTCAAGCCAACCTGGCGGATGGACTCCTTGATTTCATCGTATCGGGGGTTTCGTTCCGTTCGCGGGTTGTGGTCGTACGGCCGCAGCTGGTCCAACGTGACCTGCATACCCATCTCGGCCAGCGGAGCGGTCATCTTGTCGACACGCTGGCTTCGTAGAGCAGGCCCCGGCTTCTGCAGCTGCGCCGTCATTTCGGCGATCGAAAGGCTACGTTTGCTCATGACTCCCTCCCCCCGTGCCGTGTTGGGTGCGGCGCAGTTTTGCACGTGCATTCAATGATGAACGGGGATCGCTGGGCGTGGATGACGTGTAAACCGGCGGGTAGCCCGGCTTGGTGAAACGTATGTGACCGCCGCTGGTGCGGCTGATGCTCCAGCCATGCCTGGATGCGTACTCGGCCAGATCCTGAAGGGGCTTCTTGAGCTTGCCAACTGTGCTGATACTGTTCATGCGCGCACCTCCCTGCCGCAGCTTTCCAGTGCATCAAGCCAGACATGTAGCACCGCGGCCCGTTGCTCTATAACGCGGGGCCGGGCCTCTGCGACTCTGGCAACGAGCGAATCGAATCCTGCTTGAACGTCGCAGTCGTCTAACTCATAAACGATGTAGTCCTGAACGCTGCGAAGAATCTCAATCGCATACTGCAGAGATGCCTCAGCTGTTTTCCATGCGGACGGAGCCTGTCTGGACTGTGCAATCAGCTTCGCGGAGAACTCCTCTGCAGGGTAAAAACCTTTCATCACTTGGAGCTGGTTCAAGATCAGCGCGACACGGACAACCTCAATACACTCGGCAGTGGAACCTGTCGGCAGCGTAAATGCATTCTTTGCAATGCGTAAGGCTGACTTTGCCCGAGCATCCAGATTCGCTTGACGCTGTTTCTCATCGCGCTGTTTTTTTTCCTTTGCTGTGGCGACTCGTAAATTCACCGCTCCGACTATCCCGGCAGCGCTGCGCAGTAACTCTTTTTCCTTCTCGCTCAAGAGATGGCTGTACACAGCGGTGTCGGCGAGTTTAATCAACTCACCCTTGGCTGCGGTCAGCTTTGTCTGGACGGACCTGAGGTTCTGCGAACTAAGGAAGCGGGTATTGTCGAGGACCTGCTGGGTGGTAATGGATTGCGATGTCGTTAGCCTGGCCATGTCAGTTCCCCTGCGACTGTTTGAACTCAAGGGAGTCGAACCGGGTACAACGGCCATTGAAGGCCAGCCGCACCACTCCGATAGGGCCGTTGCGCTGTTTCCCAATAATGATTTCTGCCACGCCCTTGTCAGGACTGTCGGTGTGGTACACCTCGTCCCGGTATACAAACATGATTACGTCGGCGTCCTGTTCAATGGCACCTGAGTCACGGAGGTCGGCGTTAGAGGGGCGCTTGTTGGGGCGCTGTTCAACCGATCTGTTGAGCTGCGATAGCGCGACCACCGGCACTTGCAGTTCCTTGGCCAGTGACTTCAGCGCCAGGCTGATTGACGCAATTTCGAGGTTGCGATTGTCTCGGCCAGGCTCCTGAAGCAATTGCAGATAATCCACCATGATGATGGAAGGCTGACCAAACCGCCGTGCCAACCGGCGTGCTCTGGCCTTCAATGCAGTAGCCGAGATACCTGCCTCATCTTCGATGATCAGACGATCATCCAGCGCCTGGATCTGTGCAGCCGCCAGGGTCAGTTTTGGCCAGTCCCCATCCTCGATATCGCCGTTGCGCAGCCGCTGAAGATCCACTCGGCCAATGCTGGCGAGCAGGCGCATAATCAATTGTTCCCGGGGCATTTCCAGGCTGAAGAGGAAAGCGGGCTGGTCGCCCCTGGCACGCAGTGCATTCTCGACCAGATTCAGGCCAAATGTGGTTTTGCCCATGGAGGGTCTACCCGCCACGATGATCAGATCAGAGGGCTGGAGCCCCGCCGTTTCCTTGTCCAGATCCATGTAGCCTGTGGATAGGCCGGTGACGCCTTCGGAGTTAAAGGCGATGTCAATCTGATCGATCGTTCTGGCCAGCGTTTCCGAGACGGGGATATAGTCCTTACCGCGTAGCTCGACCAGCGCACAGAGTCGCTTTTCCGCCTGCTGCACCAAGGCTTCGCCCTGTGCTCCGTCACTCAAAGCCTCGTGATTCAGATCTGCGCCGATGAGTGAAAGCTGCCTGAGCTGATAGCGATCCCGCACGATCTGCGCGTACACCCGGATATTGGCCACCGAGGGCGTGTTTCGGGCCAGCTCACCCAGATAATCGAGGCCGAGAAAGTTTTTCTCCTCTTCCGAAAACTGGTCGGCTACCGTAACCACATCAAATGGCAGGCTTTTGGCACTCAGAGTCTGAATTGCTTTCCAGAGCACTCGGTGAGCAGGGACGTAAAAAGCGTCAGCACAGGTAACCAGCTCGCAGATATCGTCCCAAGCTTCGTTAGCGAGCATGACTCCACCTAATACCGCCTGCTCTGCCTCCAGGGAGTGGGGTGGCAAGCGCCCAACATCCTGAGCACCGGCAATCGCTTTATTAATGGCAGACATGGGCGACACCCTCCCTGAGCTGAGGCTGCAGGATGGATATCCACATGGGATTCAGCTCCATAGCTACCGCCCGTATCTGATCAGCGCCGGCAGGTGATTTGCGGCCTGCAGGCTTGACTGGCTCAAAACGGTGAATAGGCAGCCCAAGCGCTGCGGCCTGACGGAATGCTGTGAGGTGCCGAAGGTGGGCGGACATAACAGAAACCCGCTTGTTATTGCCGCCTTCAGGAAACATCTGCCGAAGACTCTCTGCTACGCCATTGGCATCCCGGGTTTCATCCAGTCTATTGATCAACAGCGACACCCGGGGAACAGTCAGGTTGGTGTACTGAGTGAGAGCTTCCAGCTCTTCGAGCATGCCCAATGTGCCGCGCACAAACTCTCTGGCAGACAGTAGCTCTGGCGTTATGGGTGACAAGGCCTGGTCGGATGCCAGGACTGCGGCTTCGAGGGTGATGGAACGGGCGCCCTGGGTGTCCATGATGACCACGTCGTAGTCATTTTCGAATTGACGTATGAGATTGGATAACCTGAAGCGGCCATCCGGGGCAGACAGCAGCAGCTGCGGTAGGTGGGCGTTGTAGTCATTGGACACGATGATGTCCAGACCCTGGATCACGGTACTGGATATCACTTGCTCCGGCCGGGTCTGGTTGAGCGCAATCAGCTCATAGATGCCGCCAGGGGCTTCGGTCTGGATCTGGTAATAGCTTGAGAGGGTGGGTTGGTTATCAAGGTCGATCAGAAGGACTCTGAGACCCGCATCGGCGAGAAGACCACCGAGATGCGCGCAGGTAGTGCTTTTTCCTACGCCGCCTTTCGTCGAAATAACAGTGTATGTGTGCATGTGACACGTACTCCATGGGGGTGGATGGTGTACGTGGATCTGTCAGCTGCGAACACATTTAAGATGGTGCCGGCACCAAGAGTCGAACTCGGGACCTACTGATTACAAGTCAGTTGCTCTACCAGCTGAGCTATACCGGCATGGGCTCGCATTATATAGGGATGGCTAATTCTGTAAAGCATTGCGGGGTAGCGGAGCCACAATTTCTTCGTTTTTGCCCGCCAAACCTCTCTTCCTCACTTGTGAATTGTTTCTCTACCTTCACTTGACATTAGCGCCCTAACCCCTTGTTTGTTCATAGTTATTCAGGCTGGTTATTTTTTGTACTGATCTCTGCAGGCCGCGCCAGGCAAGGTTCCCGACCAGTTGCCAAGGGGTCATCAACATCTTTATGCACAGCAGTCGGGGATAACTGTGAATAGTGGATTGCTGTGGATAACTCTGTGCGCAACCGGTTCACAGCATGGGTGTGCTTTGTGGGCGGATTTTTTCTGCGGTGAGGAGAAGATTGCGGGGGGTGAGCTGATATTCACAGAAGCGCCCCAGGCGCACCCGGTAGCCGGACTCCTGGAGAAACAGCGCACGATCCAGCAGCAACCAGATTTCCAGCGGGCGACGAAACAGGCCCGCCAGCAGTTCAAGGTTGCGCACCTGGGCGAGGCGCTGCCAACCGCGCTGTTCCAACTGCTCCCAGTTGGCGGGTTCAGGCAGTTGCAGCCCGTGGTGAGCGGCCAGGTCGCGGCAGAACGGGGCAATGCCGCCCTGCAATGCGCTTTCCGGGCGCGATGGGGTCGGCAGATAGTGGTCGATACCTCGGGTTTCGCGCTGCCAGAGATCGAAGGCCAGCCGCCAGGCCATGGACTGGTCGCGCAGCCGGCGCACGCGCTGGCCGGCGGTAATGCTTTCCTGCAGTGGCAGGCCCAGGTCCTCCCGCGTCAGGCGCAACTGTCCGTGGCGGGCGCTACACGAGAGGGGCTCGTATAGCGGCCCTTCGATGCGGTTGTAGCAACAGGGGGACAAAGCAATCTGCGCGCACTCCCGGGCTACGGCCTGTTGCAGCAGGGTCATGTGCAACTGGCCGCAGGCATGCAGCGCGACCACGCTGTGCCGCGGCTGGAGCTGCTGCCAGGCCGGCGGCGTCAGCACATCCACATCCAAATGCCTGCTGCTGATGCCCAGCTCCCTGCCCAGCGCGGCGCCGGCCTGGTTGAGCGCGGCGTCGCGCTCCAGGCAGAGCAACGGCTGGCCGCCCTGCCAGGCCAGCAATCGACCCAGGTGTCCTTTACCCGCGCACCAGTCCACCCATTCGCCGGTGGATTGCTGCCATTGGCGAGTAGTGCATTCGGCGAACCGGGTGATCTGCTGCCACTTGCGCCCGGGGATATGCCGGGTCAACCGCTCCGGCACTGCCGCGGGCACTGCTTCGCTCCAGTCCGGCAGGCGGGTCAGGGCTATGGCTTGCCGGGCCAGGCTCGCGAATGGCTCCGGGGCGGCGAGCAGCTGTGGCTGGTTATGTGCCTGCTCTGCCTGTTCCAGGCTGCGCGCTCGCAGCCAGCGGGCGAGCTCGGGCAGGTCAGCTTCCCAGGGCAGTACTGGCGTGGTGAAGGGCTTGGCGCGCCAGAGTGCCTGGTGCTGGTGCAACCAGGCGTCCAGCTCGCTGAAACGGGCAGCGAAATCCATGCCTGCCTCAGCGGTTACGGCTGGCATCCACTTTCAGCCAGCGTTCGACTAGCTTGAACAGCTGGGTAAACACCAGGGTGATGACCAGATAAATCAGGCCGGCAATCAGGAAGAACATCTCGTACTGGTAGGTGCGCGCATTCAGGGTGCGCACCACGCCCATGATGTCCAGCAGCGTAACGGTGTAGACCACCGCGCTAGCCTTGAGCATGAGGATGACCTCGTTGCCGTAGGCCGGCAGACCGATGCGTACGGCCCGCGGCAGGATGATGTGCTGCAGCGCCTGGCGGCGGGACATGCCCAGGGCGCGGGCCGCTTCCACTTCACCCGGTGGCACGGCCTGGATGGCGCCACGCAGGATTTCGGCGATATAGGCCGCGGTATGCAGGGTCATGGTGATCAGCGCGCACCAGTAGGGCTCACGCAGGTAGGGCCAGAGGGCACTGTCGCGCACCACCTCGAACTGCGACAGGCCGTAGTACACCAGGAACAGCTGCAGCAGCAGCGGCGTGCCGCGGAAGAAGAAGATGTAGCTGTAGGGCAGCGCCCGGATGTACCAGTGGCGGGACGCCCGGGCCAGCCCCAGCGGGATGGCGAAGAACAGCCCCACCACCACGGCGATGCCGACCAGCTGCAGGGTGACCAGGGTGCCGTCCCACAGCATCGGCGCCCATTGGATGATCATTTCCCAACGTTCGGCCCAGCTCACAGTTCAGTCCTCGTATAGCCCCGGTTGGCGCGATACTCAAACCAGTGCAGCGCTCCCATGATGATGACGGTCAGGCCCAGGTAGATCATGGCGGCCATGAAGTAGAAGGTGAAGGGTTCCTTGGTCGCATTGGCTGCTACCTGCGCCTTGCGCATGACCTCCTCCAGCGAGATCAGCGAGACCAGGGCGGTATCCTTGAGCAGGATCAGGTACAGGTTGCCCAGCCCCGGCAATGCCACGCGCCACAGCTGCGGCAGGGTGATGCGCCAGAAGATCCGCAGCCGCGACATGCCCAGCGCCAGGCCGGCCTCGCGCTGCCCCGGCGGGATCGACAGCAGCGCGCCACGGAACACCTCGGTAGCATAGGCACCGAAGCACAGCGCCAGGGCGATGGTGCCGGCGGCAAAGGGGCTCAGGGTCAGGTAGGGATTGCCGAAGTGGCTACCCAGCCAGTTCATGATCGAGGTGGTGCCGTAATAGGCCATCAGCACCCAGAGGGTTTCCGGTACGCCGCGCACCACCGAGGTGTAGAAGTTGCCGACCCCACGCAAGCCGGTGCTGCTCGAGATCTTGGCACTGGCGCCCAGCAGGCCCAGCAGCAAGCCCAGCGCAACCGAAGCCAGGGACAAACGTATGGTCATCCAGGTCCCTTCAATCAGGGCTGGACCGAATCCGTGCAAATCAAGCATGAGTGTCAGGGTCTGTTGTCAGCGCAACCGGGCCCCGCAGGGCCCGGCCTGGCATCAGTAAATGCTGAAGGGGAAGTACTTGGCGTTGATCTTCTCGTAGGTACCGTCTTCGACGATGGCTTCGAGGGCCTGGTTCAGGCGCTCGCGCAGCGGGTCGCCCTTGCGCACGGCAATGCCGATCTTGTCGTCGTTGAACACCGGCTCGCCCTTGAACTCGAAGTCGGCGCCAGCGTCGCTTTCCAGCCATTCGTACTGTACGAAGACGTCTGCCAGCACGCCATCGATGCGCCCGGACGCCATGTCGAGATAGGCGTTTTCCTGGGTGTCATACAGGCGGATGCTGACCACATCGGCCAGGTTCTCTTCCAGCCACTGGCCGGCGATGGTCGCCCGCTGGGCACCAATGGTCTTGCCCTTGAGATAACCCTTGTCGACGGCGAAGTCGCTCTTCTTCGGCGCCACGAACTGCAGCTTGTTGGTGTAGTAGGGGTTGGTGAAGTCCACCGCGCGCTTGCGCTCATCGGTAATCGACATGGACGCAACGATGAAGTCGAAGCGGCGGGTGTTCAGCGCCGGGATGATACCGTCCCAGTCCGAGGTCACCACGGAGCATTCGGCGCCCATCTTCTCACACAGGGCGTGGGCGATATCCAGGTCGAAGCCCACGGCCTTGCCAGTGTTGTCGATTTCATTGAAAGGGGGGTAAGCACCCTCGGTGCCGATGCGCAGCTTATCCGCTGCTACTGCCTGACCGCCGAGGAGAACAGCGGCCAGGGCCGCCAGGAGAACTGCCTTGTAGCTTTTCATCGATACTGCTCCTTCTTGTGGCTGGACATGAACTGTTTGCAACGCTCGGAGCTGGGATTGTCGAATACCTGCTCCGGTGTACCGATCTCCTCCACCTGCCCCTGGTGCAGGAACATCACCTGGCTGGATACCTGGCGGGCGAAGCCCATTTCATGGGTAACCAACAGCATAGTACGTCCTTCGTCGGCCAGCGCCCGAATCACCATGAGCACTTCCTGGACCATTTCCGGGTCCAGTGCCGAGGTCGGCTCGTCGAACAGGATAACCTTGGGTTGCATGGCCAGGGTACGGGCGATGGCGGCGCGTTGTTGCTGACCACCGGACAGCTGTGCCGGGAAGGCATGGCGCTTGTCGGCAATGCCGACCTTCTCGAGGAACACCTCGGCAGCGGCGACCGCATCCACCTTGGACTGGCCGAGCACCCGGCGCGGGGCCTCGATGATGTTGTCGAGGATGCTCATGTGCGGCCAGAGGTTGAAGCTCTGGAACACGAAGCCGACCCGGGCCCGCAGGCGATTGATCTGGGCGTTGTCTGCCGCAACCAGCGCGCCATCGCGGCCGGGCTTGAGCTTGAGCTCCTCGCCGGCGACCAGGATCTGGCCTGCGTGGGGGTTCTCCAGCAGATTGATGCAACGCAGCAGGGTGCTTTTGCCGGAACCGGACGAACCGAGGATGGAAATCACGTCGCCATCACGGGCAACCAGATCAACACCCTTGAGTACCTCCAGATCACCATAGCGCTTGTGCAGGTTGCGCACTTCGAGAGCAGGGGGGGTCACGTATCGTTATCCATTTTGAAGCAATTGGGCAAAACTAGCACAGCCGCTGGGTTCGACCAAGATGCTGTGATTGCGAGCCGACCAACACCGCGCCGTGCCTGGGTGCCTGCACCTGACGCCGGCTGATTGGTAGGTCAGCCAAGCCCAATGGCCGCTGATATGGGCATGCCATGGGCCGCGACCGTTCGGTCACTGCCACACGCCAATAAAAAAGCCCGCTGGTATAAGCCAGCGGGCTTGGAATAATGGTGCCCAGGGACGGAATCGAACCGCCGACACGGGGATTTTCAATCCCCTGCTCTACCGACTGAGCTACCTGGGCAACGGGGCGCTATTAAACGATTCGGCGCCTTGCATGTCAAGCGTCGGCTGAAGATATTTTCACTTTTTTCAGCCGCTTAGCCCCGACGCTCGATTTCTCAGGCGCTGGGCGGTACATAACCCTCGGCCTGGGCATAATCTTCACCGGCCAGGAACTTGTCCATTTCCGCCTGCAGGAACTTGCGGTCCTCGGCGTCCATCATGTTCAGCCGCCGCTCATTGATCAGCATGGTCTGGTGGGCCTGCCATTCATCCCAGGCTTTCTTCGATACGTCCTTGAAGATGGCCTCGCCCTTCGGGCCGGGGTATGGCGGTCGATCGAGACCGGGCAGTTCCTGCTTGTATTTGCGACATAACACCGTGCGCGACATGGGCACCTCCTCAAACAACCGGATCGAGAATCTGTTCGGCCCGCTTGAGCAGCTTGCTGACCGGTGCGGCCAGGCCCAGGCGGGAAGGTTGGCGCAGGTTATACCAGACCTGCCCGGCTTCGGCCACGCCGGGAGTCGGCTCGACCCGCACCAGCAGCGGCTGGATATCCAGGTGGAAGTGGCTGAAGGTATGCCTGAGTGGCTCCAGCGCTTCGGTCGCCTGCACCGGCCAACCCAGCTGCGCCAGCAGGTCCGCCAGCGCCGCCTGGTCATCCAGTTGCGGCGGGCACCACAGGCCGCCCCACAGACCGCTGTCGGGGCGGCGCTGCAGCCAGATATCGCCGTCGGGGTTGACCAGTAGCGGCATCACGCACTGGCGCACCGGCAATGCCTTGCGCGGCTTGGAGTTGGGGTAGGCAGTAGGCGTCCCGAGCATGCGTGCGGCGCAGCCGGCCTGCAGCGGGCACAGCAGGCAGGACGGTTTGCTGCGGGTGCACAGGGTGGCACCCAGGTCCATCATCGCCTGGGTGTAGTGACCGAAGCGCTGCGTCGGCGTATAGCCTTCGGCGATCTGCCACAGCCGATCGTGCACCGCCTTGTCCCCGGGCCAGCCTTCAACCGCATGGTAACGGGCCAGCACGCGCTTGACATTGCCGTCCAGAATCGCCGCGCGCAGCCCCATGCTCAGACTGGCAATGGCCCCGGCGGTGGAGCGACCGATCCCCGGTAGCGCCTCCAGCCCCTCGATGCTGGCGGGAAACACACCGCCGTGCTCATTGACCACAATCTGCGCGGTCTTGTGCAGATTGCGCGCCCGGCTGTAGTAGCCGAGCCCGGTCCACAGGTGCAGCACCTCGTCGGGATCCGCCGCGGCCAGCGCCTGGACATCCGGCAGGGTGGCCATGAAGCGCTGGTAGTAGGGGATCACCGTGGCGACCTGGGTCTGCTGCAGCATGATCTCGGACACCCAGACACGATAGGGCGTCATGTCCTGCTGCCACGGCAGGTCCTTGCGGCCGTGCCGGTCGTACCAGGCCAGTACCGCATCAGCAAAGGTACTCACCGGCCGAACAGCCCCTTGAGCGCGTCGCGCACTGCCGGCGCCTTGTCACCGAGCTCCTCTTCCAGCTTCTCGTTCACCTTGTCGCCGACCTTGCGCTCGGCCTCGTTGCGCAGCAGCTGGCCGGCGATGCGGGTCACGCCCTGGGTATCCACCCCGCAGCTCTTCGCCGCGTTGTGCAGGTAACCGTCGCAGCGGACCGGCCATTCGATACCGACGTAGCGCTCATTCACCTGGCAGGCGGGATCGGGCATGTCGCTCTTGTCGCCCTCCAGCAGCAGGCCCACGCGATAATCCAGGCGCTGTTCCGGCAGGTTGATGTCGCCATTACCCTTGGCCGCAATGCCCGGCAGCGCGGCAATCAGGTCGCGGTTGTTGATGTTGCCGTCGACAATCTGGAAGCTGCCGCCCAGCTTGGCAAAGGGCGTATCCGTGCCGCCGTGCTCGGCGCTCAGCGGCTTGCGGTTGGCCAGGGCAATCGCCTGGCACAACTTCTGTTCGAGGTTGACCCCGAGCAGGGCGCCGTCAGCCACGTCGAACCGCACATCCCCGTTGAGACCATTGATCCACTGCCGCATGCTGTTACCACGGGTGGTCAGCTGCATGTTCAGGTCCAGCTTGCCGCGGAACTGTTCGGCCATCTCGTAGGCGCGCTGCAGCGCCAGCGAGTCCACGCCGTCCAGTTTGCCGTTCAGGCTCAGGGCGGCCGGTGCGCGGGTGGCGTTGAGCGTGGCGGTAGCGGCGAACTGGCCGCCAAAGACACCGCCCTCGAACTGCTTCAGCTGCACATTGCCATCCACTGCCTCCACGGCGGCCTTGAACGGGCTGACGGTCTGACCGGTCAGTTGCACCCGCTGCAGATCCAGGCTGCCAATGACATTCAACCCGGTCAGGGTATCCAGCGGCAGTACTGCCTCGTTACTCCAGGGCTCCGGCGCCCGCTTGGAAGCGCTACCGCCCTGCCCTGCTGCCGCCGGCGCGGACTTTTCCGCGGGCGGCGGCAGGTAGTGATCGATATTCAGACTGTCACCACGCAGGTCGAAGCGCACCGCCTGGCGTTCCAGGTCGGCCAGGCCCATGCTGCCGGTCAATTCAGTACCATCGACCAGCAGCTTGAGGTTCTCCAGCATCAGGCTGTTGCCGCTGCCGGCGAGATCGGCGTTCAGCGCCACCTTGCTCAGGGCGTTGTTCTGCGCCATGGCCGGCAGGCTCTGACCCAAGGCATGCATCAGCGCCCGGGCGTCGAACTCGGCAATACTCAGGGTGCCGGCCAGTTGCGGATCGCCATCCAGCTGGCTCGCCGTCAGTTGCCCGGTCGCGCGCAGGTCCGCCAACGACAGGCGCAGCTGCTTCAGCTCGGCTACCTGCCGCTGCAGGTCGATGACGCTGTCACCCTGCAGCTGCATGTTCACCGCACGGCCACCGAAGGGGTCGCCGCTGGCGTCCAATTTCAGGTCGAAGCCATCCAGCTGGTACTGTTCGCTGTCCAACGCAAAACTGGCGACGGTACGCAGGTCGATACGCACCCGCATGGCGGGCTGGCCGGTCACCAACAGGCCGAGAAACTCGACATCGAAGGGTTCGTTCTCGATCAGCGCGCCGGTGCTCAGGTTCACATCCTCCAGCGTTACTTTCTGGGCGGTGCGTCGGTCCAGATAGCTCACCGCGGCATTGGTTATCCGTACGCTCTCCACCGCCACATCCAGCCGGCCATGCTCCTCCGCTTCGGCCTCTGCCTCGGCTTCCCCGGCCGGGCCCTTGCCAGCGGCTTGCGCTTCGCCCTGCGGCCCGATGGTGGACCAGTTGGCCACGCCGTTCTCGTCCACCTCCAGGTTCAGGCTGATGCTGTCGAGAATCACGTCACTCATGCGCAGCTGCTTGCGCAGCAGCGGCAACACTTCCACGCCCAGCCCCATGCTGCCGATGCTGGCCAGGGCCTGCTCGGGGTGCTCCAGCGGCGCGAGACCCACGTTCTTGAGCTCGATACCCAGCCAGGGGAACAATGACCAGCCGATATCACCACCCAGGGTCAGCTCGACATTGGCCTGCTCCCGGGCGGCCTGGCGAATCTGTTCCTTGTAGTCGTTGGGGTCGAACATGCGGGTCACGAAGAACAGCACCGCAACGACCAGCACGACCACAACCAGCAGCACCAGACCGATGATCTTGGCCAGTTTTTTCATGATTACTCCAGTGAATCTGTTTGATCGGGAAACATTAAAGCTTGTCCAGCAATGTTGCCACCTCTTCCCCCAGGGCGAGACTGGCGGTCAGGCCCGGCGACTCGATGCCGAACAGGCTGATGAGGCCTGGCACGCCATGCTCCGCCGGCCCCTGCAGCTGGAAATCCGCCGCCGCCTCGCCAGGCCCGCTGAGCTTGGCGCGCACCCCGGTGTAGCCGGGCACCAGGCGCTCGGGTTGGCAACCGGGCCAGTAGCGCTGGATCGCCCGGGCAAACCGCCCGGCCAGGTGCTCATCGATGCGGTAGTCCAGCGCCTCGGTGTAATGCACATCCGGGCCGAAGCGCAGCTGCCCGCCCAGGTCGAGGGTGGCATGGATTCCCAGCCCGGCGGTACCGGGCTCGGGCATCGGGTAGATCAGATGTCGGAACGGCGACCGACCGGCATAGCTGTAATACCGGCCCTGGCAGTAGTGCAGCGACGGGATCGAGGCGGCGTTGTAGCCCTCCACCCGGCTAGCCAACTGCTGGGCAAACAGGCCACCGGCATTGATCAGGTAACGGCAGCGCAACTCGAACGTCTCACCCGCGCTGCTGCCATGCACCCGCAATAGACCCTGCTCCCGGTCCACCCGTTCCACCCGGGTACGCAGGGCGAGCTGGCCACCGTGGCGCAGCAGCATGGCCTCGAAGGATTGCATCAAAGCATGGCTGTCGATAATGCCGGTAGTGGGTGAGAGCAGCCCGGCCACGGCCTGCAGTTGCGGCTCCAAGCGGTAAATTTGCGATGCGTCCAACGGCTGCAGCTCTACTCCGTTGGCCGCCGCGTTAGCGCGCAGTGCCGCCAGCGCCGGCAGCTCTTC
Source organism: Pseudomonas saudimassiliensis (assembly GCF_000939975.1). GTDB lineage: Bacteria > Pseudomonadota > Gammaproteobacteria > Pseudomonadales > Pseudomonadaceae > Halopseudomonas > Halopseudomonas saudimassiliensis. The sequence goes on from NZ_LK391969.1 coordinate 1,437,176, forward strand.
CATGCTGGTGGCCACCAGCAGCTTGCCGAGCGGACGATGCGGCACCTGGTGCTGCGCGCACCAGCGGTACAGCAGCTCCCGGCCCTGCCGGCAGAGGCGCGCCTTGAGCGAGCCCGGCGGATAATAGAGCCCGGCATGGATCACTTCACTGTTGCGGCTGGAAGCGTGCTGACCGATCCAGGCCTCCTGCTCCAGTACCAGCACGGAGCGGCCCGCCACGGCCAGCCGCTGGGCTATCGCCAGTCCGACTACGCCCGCTCCCACCACCATCACATCGAAATCGGCCACAACTGCCTCGGCTAGGATATTTACCCACCATTCTGCCCCCTGCCCACCGGCAAGGAAAGGCACACAAGACGCGCAAAGCCGGGTGGATGCGTTAGGATGGCAGTCCCTGAATTCGAGATAATCCGCGATGGTATGGTTGACCCTCTGCCTGATCACCGGCGTACTGGCATTCCTCACGCTGCTGCCGCTGAGCCGCAACGAAGCCTGGTGGGTACGGGTCTGGGACTTTCCGCGGCTGCAGTTGGCCACCCTGCTCGCCCTGCTGCTGCTGGCCAGCCTACTGCTGCTGGACCTGAGCCAACCGCGCAGCTGGCTGCCGCTGACGCTCTGCACCCTGTGCCTGGGCTACCAGGCCTGGTGGATACTGCCCTACACCCGGTTGTGGCGGCGCGAAGTGCAGCCGGCAACCGAGCCGGGCGGCGAGACCCTGCGCATCCTGGTCTCCAATGTGCTGACCCCCAACCGCCGCGCCGACCTGCTGTTGGCGCAGATCCGCGCTCATCAGCCCGATATTGTCGTCACCCTGGAATCCAACGACTGGTGGCAGACCCAGCTCGACGCCCTGCAGCCGGATTACCCGCACACGGTCAAATGTCCGTTGGAGAATCTCTATGGCATGCATGTGTATTCCCGGCTGCCGTTGCAGGACGCGGAAGTCGCCTGGCTGGTCGAGGACGATGTGCCCTCGATCCATACCGGGGTACGGCTGCCGGGCGGCGACTGCGTGCAGGTGCACTTCCTGCACCCCGCGCCCCCCAGCCCCACCGAGAACGACGAATCCACCGAGCGCGACGTCGAGCTGCTGCTGGTCGCCAAGCGGCTGGAAGATGCCGACGGCCCGGTGATTGTCACCGGCGACCTGAACGATGTCGCCTGGTCGACCACCACCCGGCTGTTTCGCAAGATCAGCGGCCTGCTGGACCCCCGGGTCGGACGCGGCATGTTCAACACCTTCCACGCCGATCACTGGTTTCTGCGCTGGCCGCTGGATCACATCTTCCACAGCAGCCATTTCACCCTGCGCAGCATCCAGCGCCTGCCCCACGTCGGCTCGGACCACTTTCCCGTCCTGGTCGAGCTGCAATACCACGCCGCCGAGCAAAGCCAGCAGGGGCTGGATGCCAACGCCGACGACCAGGCGCTGGCCGAGGAAAAGCTCGACGAAGAGCCAGCCGACCCGGCAGATGTACCCGAGCCGGGCCGCTAATCCCCGCTGTCTATAGCCCCGGGCTGGGGCTAGCCGTATAATGCCCGCCCTTGATTCAGAATATTTGTGGAGAATGGCCATGACGCAGCGCAGGGCGAGTGTCGAGCGCAACACGTCGGAAACCCAGATCAAAGTGGAAATCAACCTGGACGGTACCGGCCAGGCGCACTTCGATATCGGCGTTCCCTTCCTCGAGCACATGCTGGACCAGGTAGCCCGGCACGGCCTGATCGACATGCATATCGAATGTCGCGGCGACCTCCACATCGACGACCACCACACCGTGGAAGATGTCGGCATCACCCTGGGCCAGGCCTTTGCCCAGGCCGTGGGCGACAAGAAGGGGCTGCGCCGCTACGGGCACTCCTACGTCCCCATGGACGAGGCGCTGTCGCGGGTGGCCCTGGATTTCTCCGGCCGCCCCGGCCTGCAGATGCACGTGCCCTACACCCGCGCGGTCGTCGGCCGCTTCGATGTGGACCTGTTCCAGGAATTTTTCCAGGGTTTCGTCAACCATGCCCTGGTGACCCTGCACATCGACAACCTGCGTGGCGTCAACACCCACCACCAGATCGAGACCGTGTTCAAGGCCTTCGGTCGCGCCCTGCGCATGGCCGTGGAAATCGACCCGCGCATGGGCGATCGCATTCCCTCGACCAAGGGTTCGCTGTAAATGAGCTCGGTCGCCGTCATCGATTACGGCATGGGCAACCTGCACTCGGTTGCCAAGGCGCTGGAGCACGCCGGTGCGCGCCAGGTACTGGTCACCAGTGACCGGCAGCAACTGCTGGATGCCGACCGGGTAGTATTGCCCGGCGTCGGCGCCATCCGCGATTGCATCACCGAGCTGCGCCGGTTGGGATTGGATCAGTTGGTGCGTGACCTGGTCGAGGAAAAGCCCCTGCTGGGCATCTGCGTTGGCATGCAGATGCTGCTCGAGCGTAGCGAGGAAAACGGCGGCGTGGACGGGCTGGGCCTGTTCCCCGGCACCGTGAAGTTCTTCGGCAACGACCTGCAGGAAAACGATGTCCGGCTGAAGGTGCCGCACATGGGTTGGAACCAGGTCAAGCAGAGCGCCGACCACCCCCTGTGGCACCGCATCGAGCAGGACGCGCGCTTCTACTTCGTGCACAGTTATTACGCCCGTCCGGGCAAGCAGACCCAGATGGCCGGGCGCTGCCACTACGGCGTGGACTTTGCCGCCGCACTGGCCCAGGACAATATATTCGCCACCCAATTCCACCCGGAAAAGAGCCACACCAACGGCCTGCAGCTGCTGCAGAATTTTCTGGCGTGGGATGGGCGGTGGTAAAAACCGAGCCGCAAGCTGCCAGCTCAGGCTTCAAGGCATTCCGCCTGAAGCTTGAAGCTTGAAGCTTGAAGCTCTTTTTCCGAAGGAAAAAGCTATGCTGATTATCCCCGCTATTGACCTCAAGGATGGCGCCTGCGTGCGTTTGCGCCAGGGGCTGATGGACGATGCCACGGTATTCTCCGATGATCCGGTGGCCATGGCCGCCAAGTGGGTCGAGGCCGGTTGCCGCCGCCTGCACCTGGTCGATCTGAACGGCGCCTTCGAAGGCCAGCCGGTCAATGGCGAAGTCGTGACGGCCATTGCCAAGCGCTACCCCAACCTGCCGATCCAGATCGGCGGCGGCATCCGTTCGCTGGAGACTATCGAGCATTACGTGCGCGCCGGCGTGAGTTACGTGATCATCGGCACCAAGGCGGTCAAGCAGCCGGAGTTTGTCGGTGAAGCCTGCCGCGCCTTCCCCGGCAAGGTCATCGTCGGCCTCGATGCCAAGGATGGCTTCGTCGCCACCGACGGCTGGGCCGAGGTCAGCGAGCTGCAGGTCATCGACCTGGCCAAGCGCTTCGAGGCCGATGGCGTCTCCGCGATCGTCTATACCGACATCGCCAAGGACGGCATGATGCAGGGCTGCAACGTGGACGCCACCGCCGCCTTGGCCCATGCAACCTCGATCCCGGTGATCGCCTCCGGCGGCATCCATAACCTGGGTGATATCCAGAGCCTGCTCAATGCCAATGCCCCCGGCATCATCGGCGCTATCACCGGCCGCGCCATCTACGAAGGCACGCTGGACGTGGCCGAAGCCCAGGCGCTGTGTGACCGGGCCGCGCAGAAGTAGGAGCGGCCCCGCGCCGCGATGATCGCCTGACACCCTGACCTGGAGCTGCCCATGAGCCTCGCCAAACGCATTATCCCCTGCCTCGACGTGGAAAATGGCCGCGTCGTCAAAGGCGTCAAGTTCGAGAACATCCGCGACGCCGGTGACCCGGTAGAGATTGCCCGGCGCTACAACGAGCAGGGTGCCGACGAGATCACCTTCCTCGACATCACCGCCACCCATGAGGGCCGTGACACCACCCTGCACACCGTCGAGCGCATGGCCAGCGAGGTGTTCATTCCGCTGACCGTAGGCGGCGGTGTGCGCACCGTGCAGGACATTCGCAACCTGCTCAACGCCGGCGCCGACAAGGTGTCGATCAACTCCGCGGCGGTATTCACGCCCGAGTTCGTCGGCGAGGCCGCCGATCGCTTCGGCTCCCAGTGCATCGTCGTGGCCATCGACGCCAAGCGGGTGTCCGCCCCTGGCGAACCGGCCCGCTGGGAGATCTTCACCCACGGCGGGCGCAAGCCCACCGGGCTCGACGCTGTCGAGTGGGCGAAGAAGATGGAGAGCCTCGGCGCCGGTGAAATCCTGCTGACCAGCATGGACCAGGATGGCGTCAAGAGCGGCTACGACCTGGGCGTGACCCGCGCCATCAGCGATGCGGTCAGTGTGCCGGTCATTGCCTCCGGGGGTGTGGGCAACCTGCAGCACCTGGCTGACGGGGTACTGCTCGGCGGCGCCGACGCGGTGCTGGCGGCCAGCATCTTCCATTTTGGCGAATACACCATTGCCGAAGCCAAGGCCTATATGGCCGAGCGCGGTATCGAGATGCGCTTGTAACCCAGGCCTTTCGCTGTTCTGCTGGCGGCGCGCCTAGTCACCTTACCGGTACTTGCGCGCCAGCAGCTCTTCCACACTGACCACTTCCACTCCCTCCTGCCGTTGCAGATCAGGTAGCCGCCGCTCCAGATACGCCAGCGTTTCCGGATAGGGATGCCCGATCACCAGGGCGGTGCCGCGCTGGCGCGCCAGGACCAAGGCGCGCTGGAAGGCCGCTTCGAGGCCGGCGGCGGAACGGTCGTTATCGAGAAACACATCCCGCGACAGGTGCCGTACGCCCGCCGCCTCGGCGGCGAAGGCGGCCTGGGTCGCCGCCGAGGTGCGGCTATCAACGAAGAACAGGCCCCGCTGCGCCAGTAGCGGCATCACCCAATCCATGGCCTGGCGATCGCTGGTCAGGCGGCTACCCATATGGTTGTTGAGCCCACGAATGCCCGCAATGCTGTCCAGGTTGGCACGCAGGGTCCGCTCCAGCTCCGCACGCTCCATGTCGCTATACAAACCACCCGGCCCGATGGGTAGCGCCGCGCCGTTCTCCATGGGCTGGTGCAGCATGACGATACGGCCTGCGGCGGCGGCCTCCGCGGCCAGCGCATCGGCTGACTGGGTATGGGGCAGGATCGCCAGGGCTACCGGCACCGGCAGGGCGATAAGCCGGCGGCCCCGACTGAGGTGATGACCGACATCATCGATGATGATCCCGATCGCCGGGGTCGCACCGGGATCGGTAACGGGGATGGGAGCTGGTTCGACAGGCTCTGCCGCCGGCTCGGGTATAGCGTCTGCGGCCGCCGCTGGCGGCCGGGCCGCATGTTCCAGTTCCAGCCAGCGCGCCCGCAGCTCATCGTAATGGGCCTCGTCCTGCCGGGCCGGCTCCGGAGCAGGGAGCTCAGGCGGGAGGGTCGCCACCGGCTCGGCGGAACGCTCAGGCGCCGGGGCATCCGGCTCGCCACAACCGTTGAGTAGCACAAGCAGACAACCGGCCAGCAGCCCGCGGCTGGCCGGCGTCCGCCACCAGGCGATCATCGAGCGCGGGTAATATTGAGTCCCTTGAGCAGGTTCAGGGCTTGATTCAATTGGTAGTCGGCGTCCCGTTCAGCCGTGGCATCGGTCGGCGGCGTGCGCAGGGGCGGCGCCTCCTCGCTATCGATATTGTCCAGGTGGCCAAGCAGGTCGGCCTCGCGATAACCCGGGTCCTCATCGTTGCGCGTCAGCCGCGCCCGGTCCACGCGGATATCCGGCACGATGCCCTGGGCCTGGATCGAGCGGCCGTTGGGCGTGTAGTACAGCGCCGTGGTGAGCTTCAGGGCCCGGTCATTGTTCAGCGGCAGTACGGTCTGCACCGAGCCCTTGCCAAAACTGTCGGTCCCCATGATCACCGCCCGACCCCGATCCTGCAGGGCGCCAGCGACGATCTCCGAGGCCGAGGCCGAGCCGCCATTGATCAACACCACCATGGGGATCTCCTTGCCGGGATTCGCCGCCGAGGCGTTGAAGCGCATCTCGCTATTGGGCAGGCGACCCTTGGTGTAGACGATCACCCCTTCGGTAAGGAAGGCGTCCGCTACTTCCACTGCGGATTGCAGTACCCCACCGGGGTTGTTGCGCAGATCCAGCACCAGCCCCTTGAGTTCGTTCTTGGCGGTGAGGGTCTGCAGACTGCGGCGAACCTCTTCGCCGGTGTTGTTCTGGAACTGGGTGATTCGCAGGTAGGCATAGCCCGGCTCGAGGGTTTCGGTGCGCACGCTCTTGACCTTGATCACCGCCCGCTCCAGCTCCAGGTCGAAGGGTCGCCCGGCGCCCCGCACCAGGGTCAGGGTAATCTTGGAGCCGGCCGGCCCACGCATCCGCTCCACCGCATCGACCAGGCTCATGCCTTTGACCGGGTGATCGTCGATCTTGACAATCAGATCGCCCGGCTCGATGCCGGCCCGGGACGCGGGAGTGTCGTCGATTGGCGAAATGACCTTGATGAAACCGTCTTCCTGGCCGACCTCGATGCCCAACCCGCCGAACTGGCCGGTGGTGGTGTCCTGCAGGCCCTGGAAGGCTTCAGGCTCCAGATAGGCAGAATGTGGATCCAGCCCCTCCAGCATGCCGCGGATGGCGTTTTCCAGCAGCGTGGCATCGTCGACCGGCTCGACATAGGCAGTGCGAATCCGCTCCAGCACCTCGGTGAAGGTGCGCAACTCATTGAGCGGCAAGGGCGCGGCCGCCTCTCGCTCCTGAGCCTGAACGGGGATCCAGCCGAGCATGAGGCAAAGGCAGGCGACGGACAAATTCTGCACAGCGGTCATCAAATTCTCCAGGTCAAGGCATTGGATCCACGAACGATTCCCGATAGGGCCAGACAGTATTGATGATCTGCCGCCACTTGAGGTCACTCAACACTTCCCGATCGCCTGAAAAAGCGTAACGAGCCCCTGCAGCATGGCCGAGCGCCGGAGATTTTTCAAAGCAATCAGGAAGGAAGCATACACCAGGCAGCCGGATCCAGAGCCTGGCCGCGGTGACGAATGGAAAAATACAGGGCGGCTTCACCCATTCCGCCGCTGCTGCCAACGGTAGCAATCGCCTCGCCTGGCTGGACCCAGCTGCCGACATCGCGCAGCAGGCTCTGGTTGTGGCCATACAGGCTGAGATAGCCATTGCCATGGTCGAGGATCAGCAGCAGCCCCGAGCCCCGCAGCCAGTCGGCGAACACCACCCGCCCCCCATGCACGGCATGCACCGGCGCGCCCTCGCGGGCGGCAATCATCAGGCCATCCCACTTGAGCCGGGCATCGGCACCGCGCTGGCTGCCAAAGCGCGCCTGGATACGCCCGTTGACCGGCAAGGGCAGCTTGCCCTTGGCCTGGGCGAAGGGCAAGCTGCCGGCGGGGGCTGCGATGCTGGTGATGGCTTCATCGAGTTTCTTGATCAGCGCCGCCAGCTCGGCCCGTTCGCGCTCACGCTGACTGATCTGTTGTTGCTGCGACTGGCTGCGTTCGCGCAACCCGGCCAGCACCCGACCGCGCTTGTCCCGCTCAGCCTGCAGCTGCTGCTCCTGGACCGCCAATGTCTCCCGGTCCTGCTGCAGGGCGGTCTGCTGGCTAGCAATCTCGGCGCTGGCCTGGCGGATCTGCTCGATGGTCTCGCCGTATCGTTCGATCTCCTCCACCCGGGCGCGGCTGACATAGCCGTAATAGCGCAGCATGCGCGCGACCCGGGAGGGATCATCCATATTGAGGACCATCTTCAGGTAATCCTGGCGCCCAGCCATATAGGCCGCCCGCACCTGGCGGGCGATCTGTTCCTGCTGGGCCTCCAGCGCCACCTGCAGCCCCTGGGCCTGCTGCTGCAGATCCTGCAGCCGGCTTTCGCCCTCGCGGATCTGCTGCTCCAGCTCGGAACTTTCGCGCCGCAACCGGCCGATCTCGCGCTCGCTGTCCTGCAGCTCCTTTTCCAGCCCCGAGGCTTCCTGCTTGACCGAGTCCAGCAGCTTCTTCAGGCGGCTGATTTCCTGCTCGGCCTGTTTCAGCTCAGCCCGGGCCTGTTCGGCGTCGTTGGGCTGCGCCAACGTCGGCATGACCGGCAGCAGCAGGCACAGCAACAGTATCCCGGTCCATGACCGCGAGCCCATGGCGGCGCTCAGTCGTGCAGGCTGACGATGGAGCGGCCGGTCATTTCCGCCGGCTGCTCCAGCCCCAGCAGGGTCAGGACCGTGGGCGCCACATCGGACAGGATGCCGCCGTCGCGCATGCTCACCTTGCGCGGACCGACATAGACAAAGGGCACCGGTTCGCAGGTATGGGCGGTATGGGCCTGCCCCGTGCTGGCGTCAGCCATCTGCTCGACGTTGCCGTGGTCAGCGGTAATCAACGCTTCACCACCCACCTTGGCCAGGGCCGCCTCGATGCGACCGATACAGTGATCCAGGCACTCGACCGCCTTGACCGCCGATTCGAACACGCCGGTATGCCCGACCATGTCGCCATTGGCATAGTTGACGATGATGGCGTCGTAGCGCTGCTGCTCGATAGCCTCGACGATGCGGTCAGTCACTTCCGGCGCGCTCATCTCCGGCTGCAGGTCATAGGTGGCGACCTTGGGCGACGGGATCAGGATGCGCTCTTCGCCTTCGAAGGGCTCCTCACGGCCGCCGGAGAAGAAGAAGGTGACGTGGGCATACTTCTCGGTTTCCGCAATGCGCAGCTGGGTCTTGCCCTGGCTGGCCAGGTATTCGCCCAGCACGTTGGTCAGGGCCGACGGCGGGAAGGCGCAGGGTGCGGGAATGTCGGCAGCGTACTGGGTCAGCATGACGTAGCCGGCCATGTTCAGCGGGCGCGGCCGGGCAAAGCCGTCGAAGTCCGGCTGGACGAAGGCGCGGGTCAGCTCGCGGGCACGGTCGGCGCGGAAGTTCATGAACACCACCGCATCGCCATCCTCCACCCGGACCGGCGCGCCAATCACCGTGGCCTTGACGAACTCGTCGCTCTCGCCACGCTGGTAGGCAGCCTCCAGCGCTGCTTCCGCGGTCTCGGCCTGGAAGGCACCCTGGCCTTCGGCAATCAGATTGTAGGCCGCTTCGACCCGCTCCCAGCGGTTGTCCCGGTCCATGGCGAAATAGCGTCCGATAAGGCTGGCGGTGCGACCCTTGCCGAGACGCTGATAGGCCTGTTCCAGCAGCGCCAGGGAAGGTGCGGCGCTCTTGGGCGGGGTATCGCGGCCATCGAGGAAGGCATGTACCTGGATCTGCTCGGCGCCCCGGCGGGCGGCCAGCTCGACCATGGCTACCAATTGCTCTTCGTGACTGTGCACGCCACCCGGGGACAGCAGCCCCATGACATGCACCGCGCGGCCGGCCTCCACCGCCTTGTCCACCGCCTGGCAAATGGCTTCGTTGGTGAAGAAGTCGCCATCGGCGATCGCCTTGGTGACCCGGGTGAAGTCCTGGTACACCACGCGACCGGCGCCGAGGTTCATATGGCCGACCTCGGAGTTGCCCATCTGCCCGTCCGGCAGGCCGACATCCATGCCCGAGCCGGAAACCAGGGTACGCGGTGCGGTCGTCCACAGACGATCCCATACGGGGGTGTTGGCGGCCATGATGGCGTTGGACTCGGGGGATTCACTGTGTCCAAAGCCATCCAGAATCATCAATACCACGGGTTTGGGAGTTGCTGTCATCCGATTAGACTCGCTGTATGAAAGAGGCAAGGAGTGCACTGCCGTGCCCGGCAGGCATGCTGGCGCCAGTTTACTTGGCCGGCTCCGGTGTGTCATGCACGCCGGAGGTTCTGCCGCCCGACCGGGCTGTGTATACTGGCGGCCTTCAACGGTTCCGGAATCATACCTCCATGCAGTTTCTACAGCACCTTATCGAATTCATAGGCAACCATTATTGGCTCACCAGCGCCTTTCTGGTTGTACTTGCGCTGTTGATCATCACCGAGGGCCGCAAGGCCGGTAAAGCCATCACCACGCAGCAGGCCACGGCACTGATCAACCGGGAAGGCGCCGTGGTCGTCGATACGCGGTCGAAGAAGGACTACGCCGCCGGTCATATCGTCGGCTCGATCAACCTTCCCCAGGATAGCTTCGCCAATCGCATGGTCGAACTGGAGAAGCACAAGGACAAACCCATCATCCTGGTATGTGCCAACGGCCAGAATGCCGGCCCTCTTTCCAAGCAGCTGAAAGCGGCTGGCTACACCCATGTGCACCGCCTGGCACAGGGCGTGGGTGGCTGGCGTGCGGACAACCTGCCCCTGGTAAAGAGTTGACGATATGACTGAGATCACCCTCTACAGCAGCAACTATTGCCCCTTCTGCATCCGCGCCAAGCAACTGCTTGACGGCAAGGGCATCAGTTACAACGAGATCCGGGTGGACGGCAAACCCGAGGTGCGTGCGGAAATGGCGCGCCTGGCTGGCCGCACCTCGGTGCCACAGATCTGGATCGGCGACACGCACGTGGGCGGCTGTGATGATCTGATAGCGCTGGAACGCTCAGGCAAACTGGATACAATGCTGGCAGGCTGATTGCCTGCACACAGGGCCCTCAGGGCCAGCGACGCTGGCCTGCAGAGGCGTCCCGAGACAATGGAACCAACAAGGACCGAACATGGCTGACGAGCAACAGAACAATACCACTGCCAATGGCGCACAGGGCAACCAGCCGCAGGTGCAGTTCAATCTGCAGCGCATCTACGTCAAGGATCTTTCCTTCGAATCACCGAAGGCGCCGGCGGTGTTCCAGAGCCAGTGGAACCCGCAGGTCAACCTCGACCTGAACACCCGCCACAACCAGCTGCAGGACGGTATCTACGAAGTAGTGCTGAGCCTGTCGGTGACCGTGACCAACGGCGAGCAGGATGTGACCTTCATTGCCGAAGTACAGCAGGCCGGTATCTTCGCCATCAGCGGCCTGGATGAAGCTGGCATGCGCCACACGCTGGGCGCCTTCTGCCCGAACATCCTGTTCCCCTATGCCCGCGAAGCCATCGACAACCTGGTATTGCGTGGCAGCTTCCCTCCCCTGATGCTGGCTCCGGTGAACTTCGATGCCCTGTTCGCCCAGTCCGAACAGCGGCGGGTCGCCGAGGCAGCCGACGCCGGCGCCTGACGTCCTGGTCGCCGGCTGCCCTGCAGCCGGCGATACCTTGTCAGTTGCCCTGGCCTTCATCTAAGGTAGCTCCCGCTTTCCCTCATCAATGGATGTGCGCATGACCCTGCCTGCCTCACGCCCGCTATACCTGATCGCGTTCGTTGCCTGCGTGCTGCTGCTGGCAGCGGCGTACTACATGGAACTGGTCATGGGGCTACTGCCTTGCCCGCTGTGCATAGTGCAGCGCTTTGCCATCCTGCTCATCGGCCTGGTCTGCCTGGCGGCCGTACTGCACAACCCGCAGCCCCGGCCCGGCCGCAAACGCAGCCTGGCGACGCGCTTCTATGCCGCTGGCGTCCTGCTGTTCGCCCTGTTTGGCGGCGCCACCGCCAGTCGGCAGATCTGGCTGCAGCACCAGCCTGCGGACCAGTTGCCCTCCTGCCTGCCCAGCCTCGACTACATGATCGACGTGCTGCCGGTCGTCGAAATGCTGACCCTGCTGTTCAGCGGTACCGCCGACTGCGCCAAGGTGACCTGGACTTTCCTCGGCCTGAGTATCGCCGAGTGCACCCTGCTGGCCTTCATCGGCCTGGGCCTGTTTGGCCTGGTGCAGCTGTTCCGACGCCAGGACTGATCGCCGGCAGCCGGACCGCCGCAAGTCTTGATACCGCAGCACTGACTGGCCTATTCTGTTGCCTCCCCGGGAAAAACAACCCCAATCCCGACTCACAGATGAGGTGGATCATGCTGGAAAGGTGCAGAACAGCCCAGGAACGCTGGGGTGGGGTCGACAAGCTCATCGACCGCTGGCTGGCTGAACGCAAGAAGCTGGTAGATCATTACATTGCTCTGCGCGATCTTGAGGATCCCGACGTCGATACCCAGGATCTGCTCAATAACTTCTGCAGCAGCCTGCTGGACTACGCTTCCGCCGGTCATTTCGCAGTATACGAACAACTGGTGCGCGGCGCCGAGGAAGCCGGGGACGAACGCGCCCTTGCCCTCATTCGCCAGGTCATCCCCCGGATCGAAACCATCACCCAGTTCGCGGTCATCTTCAACGATTACTATGGTGTCAACCATACCCGCAAGCTCAAGGTCGATGTCATGCACAAGCGCCTGCTGAAGCTGGGCGGACTGTTGCTGGAGCGATTCGAACTGGAGGATTGTTTGATCGAGGTGCTGCACACCGCTTATCGCAACACCCCCGTTACCGAAACAATGGAGTAATTCGTGACCGGTAGAACTGAAGACCAGAAGTCCGCCCGCGTACCGACGCCGCTGCACCTGCTGCAGGTGCTGGCGCGCACGCTGAACGAGCATCTGGCCGATGCCTGCACCCAGGCCGAAGCCGATGCCAACAAGGCGCTGGAGAAGCTCGACCGCGAACAGGCGAAACTGCAGGAAAAGCTCGCCGAAGCCCAGGAAAAATTGGCCGCACGCCAGCAGGAAGGCAGCAAGCCGGTGGAAAAGGTGACCGCCAGGATCGAGGAGCTGACCGCCTCGCTGGCAACGCTGGATCAGGCCCGTGACGATGCCCAGGGCTACATCCGCCAGCTGCAACAGGATGTGCGCCAGACCCTGCGTCTGGCCAAGGGCCTGGATCGCATTGATCTGCAGGTCACCCAGGCCATCGAGAAACGCGACAACCCGACCGCTACCCCTCGCTCCGGCAATCGCCAGGCCCCGCGCCGCGGCCGGCGTAAGCCCGGAGCGACTACCGAGGCTGCGCCGGACCCGGCAGAGTAACGCCCGCTGTCGCCGCCAAGCCGGCGGCGACAGTTTCCTCCCTCGTCAGGACCAGTTGCGCCAGGGCTGTCAGTTTTGCAGACTCCGCCGCGCCAACACACAGCGCCAGGTGCGCCGCGACCGCCGCGTCCGACCGGACCTTGCCGACCTCCAGCGCCTCGCAATAATGCTCCAGCTGCGCCAGCTGGTGCCACTCCGCAGCCAGCTCGCACTCCTTCACCTGGGCCCGCAGCGCCGCGGCCGCGGGGTTGCCGGTGAGCGCCCGACGGACCTGCCGCAGTGGCTCGATTACCTGCTGCCGCCAGGGTGCCTGCCGCGCCTGTAGCAGCTGCCAATGATGCCCATCCGCCGGACTGCCGCGCACGCCCAGCCAGCAGGCGGTGAGCAGCAGCAGGACATCCTGCCCGGCAGCGTCCTGCAGCTCCAATAGCAGGGGCTCGACACCCGGCCATGCATACAGCTGACCCGCGTATTCGGGCAGTGACAATCGGCCCATCGACGTTCGCTCCCGCGCTGATATACTCCGCGCCATGATAAAGATCGAAGCCCTGACCCTGCAACGCGGCCCGCTACGGCTGCTGGAAAATGCCAATCTGACCCTGCACCCGGGCCAGAAGGCCGGCCTGCTTGGCACCAATGGCGCCGGCAAGTCGAGCCTGTTCGCCCTGCTGCGTGGCGAGCTTACCCCGGACGGTGGCGATTGCTCGCTGCCGGCGGACTGGCGCATCGCCCACATGCGCCAGGAAATCAATGACCTGGAGCGCCTGGCCGTCGACTATGTGCTCGATGGCGACCAGCGCCTGCGGGCGATCCAGGGCCAACTGACGGAGGCCGAACGGCTGCAGGACGCCACCCGCCTCGGCAGCCTCTATGCCGAACTGGAATCCCATGGCGGCTTCAGCGCCGACAGCCGCGCCCGCACCCTGCTGGCCGGGCTTGGCTTCAGTGCCGCCCAGTGCGATGTCCGGGTCGGGGACTTTTCCGGCGGCTGGCGAATGCGGCTCAACCTGGCCCAGGCGCTGATGTGCCCCTCGGACCTGCTGCTGCTCGACGAGCCGACCAACCACCTGGACCTGGACGCCATCCTCTGGCTGGAAGAATGGCTGAAGAGCTATCAGGGCACCCTGCTGCTGATTTCCCATGACCGGGACTTCCTCGATGCTGTGGTCGAGCATATCGTGCATGTGGAGTCCCAGAAGCTGACGCTCTACCGCGGCGGCTACAGCCAGTTCGAGCGGACCCGCGCCGAGCGCCTGAGCCAGCAGCAGGCCGCCTTCGAGAAGCAGCAGGCCCAGCGCGAGCACATGCAGAAATACATCGCCCGCTTCCGCGCCCAGGCGACCAAGGCCCGCCAGGCGCAGAGCCGCCTCAAGGCCCTGGAACGCATGGAGACGCTGAGCCCCGCGCACCTGGACTCCCCGTTCAACTTCAGCTTCCGTGAGGCCGACAACCAGTCCAACCCGCTGCTGGATCTGCGCGAGGGGGTGCTGGGCTATAACGGCGCGGCCATCCTGCACAACGTCAAGCTGCAGCTGGCGCCCGGTGCGCGCATCGGTATCCTCGGCCCGAACGGTGCCGGCAAATCCACCCTGATCAAGACCCTCGCCGGCACCCTGCCGCTGATCGCCGGTGAATTGAAGACCGGGGAACACCTGGCGATCGGCTATTTTGCCCAGCACCAGCTCGACAGCCTCGACCCGCAGGCCAGCCCCCTGCTGCACCTGGCGCGCATCGCTCCGCAGCAGCGGGAACAGGAGCTGCGCAATTTCCTCGGCGGCTTCGACTTCCATGGCAGTCGGGCCGAGGAGCCGGTACTGCATTTCTCCGGCGGCGAGAAGGCCCGCCTGGCGCTGGCGCTGATCGCCTGGCAGAAGCCCAACCTGCTGTTGCTGGACGAGCCGACCAACCACCTGGATATGGAGATGCGCCACGCCCTGACCATGGCGCTGCAGAACTTCGAAGGCGCCATGCTGCTGGTCTCCCACGACCGCGCGCTGATCCGCGATACCACGGACGAACTCTGGCTGGTGGCCGATGGCAAGCTGACCACCTATACCGACGACCTGGACAGCTACACCCGCTGGCTGGCGCAGTTCCGCCAGCAGCAGGCCAACGCCGCCGCGGGCGACCAGGCGCCATCCGCCCCCAAGGTGGACGCCAAGGCCCAGCGTCGCCTCGCTGCCGAGCAGCGCCAGCGACTGGCCCCACTGAAGAAGGTCGCCGGCAAGCTGGAGCAGCAACTCGAAGCCGCCCAGCAGGACATGCAGGACATCGAAACCCTGTTGGCCGATACCGATCTCTACAGTGACGCCAACCGCCAGCGCCTCAAGGAGCTGCTGGCGCGCCAGGCCGACTGCCGCCAGCGCATCGACGAACTCGAGCTGCAATGGCTGGACGCCCACGAGGCGCTGGAACAGTTGCAGGCCGAGCTGGCGGACTCGTGAGGATGACTACATGACCCTGTGGATCGATGCGGACGCCTGCCCACGCCCGGTGCGCGACATCATGCTGCGCGCTGCTCGCCGGCGGGAACTGCAACTGGTGCTGGTGGCCAACAGCTCCCTCGGCCTCGCCGCTGCCCCAGGCGTACGCCAGGTGGTGGTGCCCGGCGGGGCCGATGTCGCCGACCTCTATATCATCGAGCATGCGCAGCCCGGTGATCTGGTGGTGACGGCTGACATCCCCCTGGCCGACGGGCTGGTGCGCCGCGGCATCACCGCGATCAACCCGCGTGGCGAGATTTACGACAAGGGCAGCATCGGCGAGCGGCTCGCCGTGCGCAACCTGATGGATGAACTGCGCGGTGCGGGCCTGGCCGGCCGCGGCGGCCCCGCCCCCTTCAGCGACAAGGACAAACAGTCCTTCGCCAACGCCCTGGACCGCCTGCTGGCCCAGGGGCTGGGCAAGTAGCCGCACGTTTAGCCTTCTTCCAGCGCGCAGAGACAGGCCACCGTATCCTGCCGGGTGATATTCACCGCCCTCCCCTGCTGCAACGTCCGCAACACCGGCTCGACAAAACTGCTGTCGCTGTTGCAACTGGCGCCATCACTGTAGGGCCCGACATACGCCAGCTTGCCCTGGACATCCCAGATCGCCAGGGCCGGACCGCCTGGCCAGTCGGACCAGCCGGCCGGCAGCGGCCAGTAGGACAGCTCGGCGAGGGCACCGCCGGGCGCCGCCGGGCTGCCACTGCGGACGAACTGCACGCCCTGGGCACTGAAACGCCGGGTCATGTCGGCGATATAGGCTTCGTGGCCAGCGTTGCACGGACACCCTGCCTGCCAGACATGCATCACCTGGATCTGCCCGGGGGCGAAGGGCGGATCCACCTGCGCCGCGGCAAAATGCGCCACGCCCTCGAAGGTGCGGGCGTGATAACCATCGAACCACCACCAGGCCCAGCCCAGCCCCGCAGCCCAGCACACCGCCAGGGCCACCAGCAGCGCCCGTCGAAAAAAAACCATGCGTGTCCCTCGAAGATGTCTATACTCCGACCCCAGGATGATAGTGGCTTATGGCTACAACAGAACGGGTCGCCGTTGCCCACACCATTGTGCGACCGGAAACCGCTGGTCGCATGTTCTGCCAACCTACGCACATCCTGTAAAGAATGGACTTTAACCTATTCCCGGCGCGCATTAATCTGCGTGCTCCATGCAGGATATGTCCGGACAGGCCGGCCCGCATCGCGGACAAGGATCATCCCGCTTTATGCAAACCGATATGCATACATTCTCCCTGGCCATAGCGTTGGTACTGGCCACCCTGAGCATGACCGTCGTGCTGCTCATGGCCGCCTACCATTCGGGCAGTGAGAAGGGGCTGCGGCACTGGGCCCTGGGCAACCTGGCATTGACCGTCGGCCTGGTTCTGGACATCAGCCAGGGGCTGCTCTATCACAGTCTTTCCCACATTCTTGCCGTCGGCCTGATGGTGCTCGGGCTCGGTGTCATCTGGCTCGGCGTACGTGCCTTCAAGGGCTTGAGCCAACCCCAGTCGGGCCCGATCGTCGCGGCCATGGTAGTGATGCCGGTGCTGGGTTATTTCCATTATGTACAGGACAGCAACGCCGCGCGCATGGTCGTGGCCGGCCTCTGCCTCGGCGTCTTCTGCCTGCTGTCGGCGCGGGAACTGCTGGTACCGGCCATCGCCCCGCTGCGCCGGGCCTACTGGTTCACCGGCAGCATCATGTTGCTCAGTGGCATCGGCCTGCTGCTGCGGGCCGGCACCGGCCTGCTCGACCCGATCATGGCCTTCAGCAGCGACAGCGAGACGATGCAGCACATTACCCTGCTGGGGGTGCTGGTGGCGCAGATCGGCATGGCGGGCGGCTTTATCCTGATGACCCACTACCGCACCATCATGGCGCTGCAGCAGCTCTCCGAACACGACGCCCTGACCGGCACCCTGAACCGCCGCAGCATGCACGACCAGTCCCAGGGTCGCCTCGACGCGCTGCGACAACAGGGTCAGCCCGCCACCCTGATCATGATCGACGCCGATCACTTCAAGCGGATCAACGACGAATTCGGCCACCAGACCGGCGACGCGGTGCTCTGTCACCTGGTGACCCGCATCCGCCTCTACATGCGCAGCAATGACCTGCTGGGGCGCTTCGGTGGGGAGGAGTTCGTGGTCCTGCTGCCGGGCGTGGATGCCCGGGCGGCGATGGACATCGCCGAGCGTATCCGTCTGGCGGTGAACAATCATACCGACAGTATTTCCGACCAGCCGGTGATGCTCAGTATCAGCCTGGGGGTGGCCAGCACCGACCTGCACGGCCATGATTACACGGCCCTGGTATCGGCCGCCGACGCCGCCCTGTACCGCGCCAAGGCGATGGGCCGCAACCGCGTCGAGCTGTGCAGCGAGCTCGATTCCCCGCTACGCGACAAGATGGCCCTACGTTTACTCTCGCAATTCCGTCATAATCTGGACGTATAAGGAAGGCCTAGCAGTAGCCGGGCTGGACCCAGCCGCACCCGCTGCCGGCATCGGCCCATCCCCGCCCCGGTCTTCTCGTCATTCATTATCCGGTGTTCCGACACCCCGGGAGTTTCAGTGAACCAGATTGCCCCTCGCCCCTTCCCCCTGTCCCGTATGCGCCGTTCGCGCAAGGACGCCTTTTCCCGCCGCCTGATGCGCGAAACCCGCCTGAGCACCGATGACCTCATCTATCCGGTGTTCGTGCTGGACGGTACCGGCCAGCGCGAAGCGGTAGCCTCCATGCCCGGGGTCGAGCGCCTGTCGATCGACCTGCTGCTGGAAGAAGCAGCCGAGCTGGTGGAACTGGGTATCCCGGCGGTGGCGCTGTTCCCGGTGACCCCGCTCTCGGCCAAATCCCTCGACGCGGCCGAAGCCTGGAACCCCGAGGGCCTGGCCCAACGGGCCACGCGGGCCCTGAAGGAGCGCTTTCCCGAGCTTGGCGTCATCACTGACGTCGCCCTGGACCCCTTCACCACCCATGGTCAGGACGGCATCATCGACGACCAGGGCTACGTGCTGAACGACATCACGGTCGAGGCGCTGGTGCGCCAGGCGCTGTCCCACGCCGACGCCGGTGCCGATATAGTCGCGCCCTCGGACATGATGGATGGCCGTATCCGCGCCATCCGCGAGGCGCTGGAGTCGGCCGGGCATATCAACACCCGCATCCTGGCCTATTCCGCCAAGTACGCCAGTGCCTACTACGGCCCGTTCCGTGACGCGGTGGGCTCGGCCGGCAACCTCGGCAAGGCCGACAAGGCGACCTACCAGATGGACCCGGCCAACAGCGACGAAGCCCTGCACGAGGTGGCCCAGGACCTGGCCGAAGGCGCCGACATGGTGATGGTGAAACCCGGCATGCCCTACCTGGATATCGTTCGCCGGGTGAAGGACGTGCACAAGGTGCCGACCTTCGTCTACCAGGTCAGTGGCGAGTATGCGATGCACCAGGCGGCGATCGCCAACGGCTGGCTCAGCGAGGCAGTCATCATGGAGTCGCTGACCGTGATCAAGCGCGCCGGGGCCGATGCCATCCTCACCTATTACGCGAAACATGCCGCGCGGCAGCTGCGCGGGCTGGAATAACCCCCTAGAGGCCGCCATGCAGGACATCCATAACAAGATCGAATTGCCGCCGGAGTCCTCCGCAGAGCGGCCCAGCGCCGCCACGCCCCTGCGCCCGACGGCGGTGCCGGCCGTCATCGCGCCGCCGGCGCCACTGGAAGAGGTTGCTCCTGCGGCGGATATCAACGCCCCGGAGCTCTACATCCACCGCGAGCTGTCCCAGCTGCAGTTCAATATCCGGGTGCTGGAACAGGCGCTGGATGAGTCCTATCCGCTGCTGGAGCGGCTCAAGTTCCTGCTGATTTTCTCCAGTAACCTGGACGAGTTCTTCGAGATCCGCGTGGCCGGCCTGAAGAAGCAGATCACCTTCGCCCGCGAGCAGACCGGGCCCGACGGCCTGCAACCGCAGCAGGTGCTGAACAAGATCAGCGAGATCGCGCACCAGGAAGTGAGCCGCCAGTATTCGATCCTCAATGATGTCCTGCTGCCTGAGCTGGCCCGGCAGAAGATCCGCTTTATCCGGCGTCGCCAGTGGACGCCGCAACACGCCCTCTGGGTGCGCCGCTTCTTCCGCGATGAGATCGCGCCGATCATCAGCCCCATCGGGCTGGACCCGACGCACCCCTTCCCGCTGCTGGTGAACAAAAGCCTGAACTTCATCGTGCAACTGGAAGGTGTCGATGCCTTCGGCCGCGATTCCGGGCTGGCGATCATTCCGGCGCCCCGTTCGCTGCCACGGCTGATCCGCGTGCCGGACGAGCTGTGTGATGGCGGGGACAACTTCGTGTTCCTGTCATCGATGATTCACGCCCACGCCGATGACCTGTTCCCCGGCATGAAGGTACGCGGTTGCTACCAGTTCCGCCTGACCCGCAACGCCGACCTGATCGTCGACCCCGACGAGGTCGATGACCTGGCCCGCGCCCTGCGCGGCGAGCTGCTGTCGCGCCGCTACGGCGATGCGGTGCGGCTGGAAGTGGCCGACAACTGCCCCAAGCCGCTGTCGGACTTCCTGCTCAAGCAGTTCGGGCTGAGCGAGTCGGAGCTGTATGAGGTCAATGGCCCGGTCAACCTGACCCGGCTGTTCTCCATCACCGGCCTGGACAACCATCCGGAGCTGCAATTTCCACCGTTCAGCCCGGGCATACCCAAGCTGCTGTCCAGTGCCGACAACCTGTTCCAGGCCATCCGCAAGCAGGACATCCTGCTGCTGCATCCCTATGAATCCTTCAGTCCGGTAGTGGACCTGCTGCGCCAAGCCGCCCAGGACCCGAGTGTGCTGGCCATCAAGCAGACGTTGTACCGCACCGGCGCCAACTCGGAAATCGTCAATGCCCTGGTCGAGGCGGCGCGAAACGGCAAGGAAGTGACCGCGGTGATCGAGCTGCGCGCCCGCTTTGATGAGGAGTCGAACCTGCAGTTGGCCAGCCGCCTGCAGCAGGCCGGGGCCGTGGTGATCTACGGGGTGGTCGGGTTCAAGACCCACGCCAAGATGATGCTGATCCTGCGCCGCGAGGACAAGGATCTGCGCCGCTACGTACACCTGGGCACTGGCAACTACCATGCCGGTAACGCCCGCCTGTACACCGACTACAGCATCCTGACCTCGGACCTGGCGATAACCGAGGACGTGCACAAGATGTTCAACCAGCTGATCGGCATGGGCAAGGCGCTGCGCATGAAGAAACTGCTGCAGGCGCCCTTCACGCTGAAAAAGCGGCTGCTGGAACTGATCAACCGGGAAGGACTGGCAGCGCAGGCCGGCAAGCCGGCGCACATCATCATCAAGGCCAACGCGCTGACCGATGCCAAGATCATCAAGGCGTTGTACAAAGCCTCCCAGGCGGGGGTGAAGATCGAACTGATCATCCGCGGCATGTGCTGCCTGCGCCCGGGGGTTCCCGGCGTGTCACACAATATCACCGTGCGCTCGATCATCGGCCGGTTCCTGGAGCACAGCCGGGTGTACTACTTTCTCCACGAGGGGCATGAGCAGATCTGGATGTCCAGTGCCGACATGATGGAGCGCAACCTGGATCACCGGGTGGAAACCTGCTTCCCGCTGGAAGGCAAGAAACTGATCAGCCGGGCCCGCCAGGAATTGCAGATGCACCTGGCGGACAATACCCAGGCCTGGGTGCTGCAGCCCGACGGCAGCTACATCCGCAGCGCGCCGACGGGCAACCAGCTGCCCCGCAGCGCGCAGAGCAGCCTGCTGGAGAAACTGGCCAACTCGCCTCAGCGCACCGTCAGCGTGTAACCGATCTTCGCCCAGTACTGCGCCTCCTGGGCGAAGTCGGCCTGGGTCAGCGGGTTGGCCTTTAGCCAGCCCGGCGGAAAGCGCAGGGTCAATTGCTTGCCCGCCGCCTTGACCTCGAGCGCGGGCATTTCCTGGAAGCCGCGAATGTGGTGATAGAGGATCGCCAGCCGCAGCAACATGCACAACCGCCGCAGTGCCGGCCCCTCCTCACCCACTTCGGCGACCCGCTCATCATTCGGCAGGTTGCGCCGGTGGCCGCGCACCAGTAACGCCATGGACTGCTGCTCCTGGCGGGAAAAGCCCGGCAGATCGGCGTGCTCGATCAGATAGGCGCCGTGCTTGTGATACTGACTGTGGGCGATGTCCATACCGATCTCGTGCACCCGCGCGGCCCAGCGCAGCAGGTCGGCATGCTTGCTGTCGGTCAGCTCCCAGGAATCGGCCACCTTGCCCAGCAGGCTCAGCGCCTTGGCTTCGACCCGGGCAGCCTGTTCGGTGTCCACATGGCTACGCTCGGCCAGCGCGGTGAGGGTCCGCTCGCGGACGTCCTCGTGCTGGCGACGCCCGTAGATCTCGTACAGCACGCCCTCGCGCAGGGCGCCTTCGGAATGCTGCATGGTCTGTACGCCGAGGGCATCGAACAGGGCGTCGAGAATCGCCAGACCGGGGGGCAGGATCGGTCGCCGGTCGGCCTTCAGGCCAGGCAAGTCCAGCTTGTCCACGTGACCGGCCTTGAGCACCTTGCGCTTGAGCCACTGCAGCCCATCCCGGGTGACTTCCCCATCGGTCAGCCCAGCGCCGCGCAGACACTGGCCGATGGCACGGATGGTGCCGGAGGCGCCAACCGCGCCCTCCCAGCCCAGGCGCTGGATACTCTGTTCGATGGGCATCAATTCGAGCCGCGCGGCGGTATAGGCCTGGCCGTAGCGGGCAGCGGTAATGCGCCCGTCGGCGAAGAATTGTCGGCCAAAGGAGACGCAGCCGATATGCAGGCTTTCACGCAGGATCGATTCGAAGCGCTCGCCGACGATGAACTCGGTGCTGCCGCCGCCAATATCCACCACCAGGCGTTTGCCGGCATCGTCGGATAACGTATGGGCGACGCCCAGGTAGATCAGCCGAGCTTCCTCCCGGCCGGAAATCACATCCACCGGATGCCCCAGGACCTGTTTGGCGCGGTTGATGAAGACATCGCGGTTGCGCGCCACGCGCAGCGTATTGGTGGCCACGATGCGCACCGCCCCGGTAGGCAGGCCATTGATCAGTTGGGCAAAACGCCGGAGACAGTCCACCCCCCGCTGCATGGCTTCCTCGTCGAGCATGCCCTGGTCATCCAGGCCCGCTCCGAGCTGGACCTTTTCCCCCAGCCGTTCGAGTATTCGTATTTCCCCGTGATCCACCCGCGCCAGCACCATATGGAAGCTGTTGGACCCCAGATCGATGGTCGCCACCAGCGGAAAATCCGTGTGTTCTGTCTGCGCCATGCATATCCCCTGTTCGTGATGGACGGAATGGTACCTGCCATTCGCCAGCATGTCCGCATGCTGCGACAACATATGCACCGATTACCGGTGACGCCCATGCGTTTCACAGTTGCCATGGGTGATGCTATCATCCCTTGCATTGCACCTAGCGAACCTTTCCCTGGAGAAACTCATGAGTGATTTGATCGTGCACGTCACCGACGGCAGCTTCGAAGCAGAAGTGCTGAAGGCCGACGGCCCCGTTCTGGTTGATTATTGGGCTGAATGGTGTGGTCCGTGCAAGATGATTGCCCCGGTTCTGGACGATATTGCCCGGGACTACGAAGGCAAACTCAAGATCTGCAAGCTGAATATCGATGAGAACGCCAACACGCCACCGAAATACGGCGTGCGCGGCATCCCCACCCTGATGCTGTTCAAGGATGGCAATGTGGAAGCCACCAAGGTCGGCGCCCTGTCCAAGTCCCAGCTGGCTGCCTTCCTCGACAGCAACATCTGAGTGACTCGCCATCCCCGGCCCGCCGGGGATGTACTTTTCTTACCCCCGGATGTAGACGTCACCGCGCAGCGGTGCTAGATTTGCTTTCCAACTCTCTGTCGCACCCTGCGGCAATGGCTTCCCTACTTGCCAAACTCATCGCCCCATCCCATATGGCGGCTGTTTACTAACCCCGTCCTGCCGAAAGACGCCACAACTCACCGAACCTATGAACCTGACTGAACTCAAGCAAAAACCTATAACCGAACTGCTGGAAACCGCCGACCAGATGGGCCTGGAAAACATGGGCCGATCGCGCAAGCAGGATGTGATCTTCGGCATCCTGAAGAAGCATGCCAAGAGCGGCGAAGACATTCATGGCGACGGCGTGCTGGAAATTCTGCAGGATGGTTTCGGTTTTCTGCGCTCTGCCGATTCGTCCTATCTGGCCGGCCCCGATGACATCTATGTCTCCCCCAGCCAGATCCGCCGTTTCAACCTGCGCACCGGCGATACCATTTCCGGCAAGATCCGGCCACCCAAGGATGGTGAGCGCTACTTCGCGCTGCTGAAGGTCGATTCGATCAACTTCGACCGTCCGGAAAACACAAAAAGCAAGATCCTGTTCGAAAACCTCACCCCCCTGTTCCCCGATGATCGCCTGAAGATGGAAGCCGGCAATGGCTCCACTGAGGATCTGATGGCGCGGATCATTGATCTGTGCGCCCCGATCGGCAAGGGCCAGCGCGGTCTGCTGGTGGCGCCGCCCAAGGCCGGTAAGACCTTGATGCTGCAGAACATCGCCTCGAACATTGCCCGCAATAATCCCGAGTGCCACCTGATCGTGCTGCTGATCGACGAACGTCCGGAAGAAGTGACCGAAATGCAGCGCACCGTGCGCGGCGAAGTGGTTGCCTCGACCTTCGACGAGCCGCCGAGCCGTCACGTACAGGTCGCCGAGATGGTGATCGAGAAGGCCAAGCGCCTGGTCGAGCACAAGAAGGATGTCATCATCCTGCTCGACTCCATCACCCGTCTGGCCCGCGCCTACAACACCGTCATCCCCAGCTCCGGCAAGGTATTGACCGGTGGTGTCGACGCCCATGCCCTGGAAAAGCCCAAGCGCTTCTTCGGCGCCGCTCGGAACATCGAAGAAGGCGGCAGCCTGACCATCATCGCCACCGCACTGGTCGATACCGGCTCGAAGATGGACGAGGTGATCTACGAGGAATTCAAGGGCACCGGTAACATGGAGATCCACCTGGATCGCAAGATTGCCGAGAAGCGCGTCTTCCCGGCAATCAACATCAACCGCTCCGGTACCCGCCGTGAAGAACTGCTGACCAGCGAGGACGAACTGCAGCGCATGTGGATCCTGCGCAAGATCCTGCACTCCATGGACGAAATCGCTGCCATCGAATTCCTGCTGGATCGTCTGAAGGACACCAAGACCAACGACGAATTCTTCCAGTCGATGAAGCGCAGCAAGAACTGACCCCCAGCCGGAAGCGGCGAGTTGCAAGCTGCAAGCAGTCCGGTGCTGCTTGCAGCCTACGGCGATCAGGCTGCCCTGTGCGGCAAGCCGCTGTCGGCCCCGCTTCCGACCAGACATTCGAGCTGCGGCATTCCTCGGACTGCCTGCAGCTTGCCGCTTGAGGCTTGAAGCTCAGATGCAATATTCCGATCTTCGCGATTTCATCAAGGGCCTGGAACAGCGCGGTGAGTTGAAGCGCATCCAGACACCCGTCTCCCCCATCCTGGAAATGACCGAAGTCTGCGACCGCACCCTGCGCAAGGGCGGCCCGGCGCTGCTGTTCGAAAACCCCACAGGCTTCACCATGCCGGTACTCGGCAACCTGTTCGGTACCCCCGAGCGGGTCGCCCTGGGCATGGGCGCCAATGATGTCAGCGAACTGCGCGAGATCGGCAAATTGCTGGCCTACCTCAAGGAACCCGATCCGCCAAAGGGCCTGAAAGACGCCTGGTCCAAGCTGCCGCTGATCAAGAAGGTCATTTCCATGGCGCCCAAGGTAGTGCGTGACGCGCCCTGCCAGGCCACTGTGATCGAAGGCGATGATGTAGATCTGTCGCAGATCCCGGTGCAGACCTGCTGGCCCGGCGATGCCGGCCCGCTGATCACCTGGGGCCTGGTCATCACCAAGGGCCCGAACAAGGACCGGCAGAACCTGGGCATCTACCGCCAGCAGGTGATCGGCCGCAACAAGGTGATCATGCGCTGGCTGAGCCACCGCGGCGGCGCCCTGGACTTCCGTGAATGGTGTGAGAAGCACCCCGGCCAACCCTTCCCGGTCGCCGTGGCGCTGGGCGCCGACCCGGCCACCATCCTCGGCGCGGTCACCCCAGTACCCGATACCCTGTCCGAATACGCCTTTGCCGGCCTGCTGCGGGGGCAACGCACCGAACTGGTCAAGTGCCGCGGCTCCGAGCTGCAGGTGCCGGCCGGTGCCGAAATCGTGCTGGAAGGCGTGATCCATCCCGGCGAAATGGCCGCAGAAGGTCCCTTCGGTGACCACACCGGTTACTACAACGAGGTGGACAGCTTCCCGGTATTTACCGTCGAGCGCATCACCCAGCGGGAAAAGCCCATCTACCACAGCACCTACACCGGCCGCCCGCCGGATGAACCCGCGGTACTGGGCGTGGCGCTGAACGAAGTTTTCGTGCCGATCCTGCAGAAGCAATTTCCGGAAATCACCGACTTCTATCTGCCGCCGGAAGGCTGTTCCTACCGCATGGCGGTGGTGTCGATGAAGAAGCAGTACCCGGGCCATGCCAAGCGCGTGATGCTCGGCGTCTGGAGTTTCCTGCGCCAGTTCATGTATACCAAGTTCGTTATCGTGGTGGATGACGATATCAACGTACGCGACTGGAATGACGTGATCTGGGCCATCACCACGCGCATGGACCCCAAGCGCGATACCGTGATGATCGATAACACCCCGATCGATTACCTGGATTTCGCCTCGCCGGTATCCGGCCTGGGCAGCAAGATGGGCCTGGACGCCACCAACAAGTGGCCTGGCGAGACCAGCCGGGAATGGGGCACGGCAATCGTTCAGGACCCCGCAGTAAAACAGCGGATCGATGCGATCTGGTCGGAACTGGGAATCGATTGATGAAAGTGACTCTCCAGCCTTCCGGGCATGTCATCGAGCTGTTACCCGGCGAGCGTATCATTGATGCCGCGCGCCGCCTGGGCTTTGACGCGCCCCAGAGCTGTCGCAACGGCAACTGCCATATCTGCGCCGCCAACCTGATCAGCGGGCGGGTGCTGCAGAACGGCACCGAACGCCGCGGTGGCGAGTTGTTCACCTGCATCGCCGAGCCATTGGAAGACTGCGAAGTGCAGTGGGAAAACGTGCTGGCGCCGGATGAACTGCCGCTACGCACTCTGGCCTGCCAGGTAGTGGACATCCGTGACCTGGGGGGCGACGTCTGTCAGCTGCTGCTGCGCACGCCCGCGGGCAAGCCCCTGCGTTACCACGCCGGCCAGTACCTGTTGCTGGAACGCTTCGACGGCGAGCTATCGGCCTTCTCCATCGCCTCCGCTCCGGCGGAGGGGCGGCTACTGGAACTGCACATCCTGGTCCGGGAACAGAACACCATCGCGCTGGTAGAGCATATCCGGCGCCAGGGCATGGCCCGCATCAAGGCCCCCTTCGGCGATTGCAGCCTGCCGCGGTTGCCGGAACGGCCGCTGGTGCTGATCGCCGCCGGTACCGGCCTGGCGCAGATCCAGAGCCTTACCCAATACTGTCTGCACCAGGGCTTCACCCAGCCCATTCACCTGTATTGGGGCGTGCGCCAACCCGAGGATTTCTACCAGGCCCCGCATTGGGAGCACTGGCAGCAACAGGCCAACATCTATCTGCACCAGGTGGTCAGTGATGCGCCGGACTGGAGCGGCCGCCAGGGCATGCTGCCCGAGGCCGTGTGCGAGGACCTGGCCGAGCTGGCGGACTATGAGTTCTTCCTGTGTGGATCACCCGGCATGGTGTACGGCACGCTGGACGCGCTGCTGGCTGCCGGCGCGGTCGAACAGCAGATCCATTCGGATGTGTTCGCCTACGCGCCGCGCGAGACGACGCCAGACGGGCCGGACTCAGTGTAGCCGGGCCCGGTAACGCCTGGGACGGTCGAGCACCAGCTCGACCAATGGGCCCGCCGACAGAGTTACTGTCGAGCTGGTGCTCGACAATCCCAGGAGTGCACCACTGCCGGGTTATAGCAAGTTCTTTCCTGGCTGCGGCAGTTCCGGCAGATCATTCACCATCAAGGCAAAGCCCTGGCGCAGCATCTTCTGGCTGGCCTGGTGCTCGCCCATATGCTCGAGCAGTCTGACCAGTTCAGCGCAGGTCTGGATATCCCGGCGGCTGGCGAAGCTGGCTTCCAGGTATTCCCGCGCCTTGCCCCACAGGCTGTTGCGCAGGGCCAGCCGGCCCAGCGCCAGCAGCAGCGTGGCGTCATGGGGGTGCTCGGGCAGCCACTGCTCGGCGGTGGCCAGTTGCCGGGCCGGATCGGCGCCCCGTACCAGCCCGTAGATATGCACCAGCCGGTCGTGGTAACCATGCTGCAGTGCTTCGCGCAGGGTCTTCTCCGCGTGTACCTCGGCGCCCGAGGCGCGCAGCTGCAGACAATAGACCTCGAGCAGCGTTACGTCCTGGCGGTGCGGCTTGGGCAGGCGATCCCACACCTGGCTGACCGGGTTGGCCTCGCCGGGGGGCAGCCGCTCGCCACGCTGGCCGGCCTGGGTCAGCAACGCCAGATAGACCTGCCGCTCCAGCGCCACCTGGTCCGCCTCGCTGTATAGATGATTGCGCCGCAGCTCCGGCAGCAACTGCTCCAGCCGTTCCCAATCCTCCAGCCGCAGGTAGAGCTGACCCATCAACTTCAGGGCATACAGGTGCTTGGGGTGATCCTTGCGCACCCGGGTCAGGGTCGCCAGCGCCTGCTCCAGCTGTCCGCGGGCAATCTGCAGCTGGGCCTGGGTCACGGCGATGGCGACATCGGCGTTGGGGGTGGTTTCGTGGGCCTGGCGCAGGAGATCGTCGGCTTCGCGGTAATCCTCCAGCTCGTGGGCGGCGCGGGCCGCGGCCAGGTAATTGATCAGCGGTTGCTCGGCGTGGGGCGCTGCGCGGCGCAGCAGGCGCAGGCTATTGGACCAGTGGCCTTCGGCAAACTCCAGCAGGCCCCGGGTGGTGACCTGGTTGGCACGGCGGCCACGGTTGCGGCGGGACCAGGGATTGACCCGGCGACTGGAGAAGTTGATCAGCCGCACTATCGCCCGCAGCAGCGCCAACAGCAGCCACAGGGCGAGCAGAAAGGCCAGTCCCACCCAGATGCTGGTCTCGATCGACATGTTGCGCCAGGCGATCAGCAGGTAGCCCGGATCCTCGGCGACCGCCATGCCCAGCAGGGCCGCGGCCAGCAGGACCACCAGTACCGCAATGTAGCTTTTACTCATCGGCATTCTCCCCACTGCTGGCGGGGGTCTTGCGGCTCTGGATGTAGGCCGCCAGGGTCTGCTGCAGCGGCGACATGTCCGGCGTGGTGATGGTGATGCGCTGCTCGGCCAGCTGTTTCAGCCGGTTGCCCATGGCCTGGACCTGCGGGTTATCCACCTCGAAGAACTGCTCCAGCATCGCGCCGGCCCGCTCCAGGCTGTCGCGATAGATATCGCCTTCACCACGCAGCACTGCCCACTGGGCCTGCTCCAGGGTCAGCTGCAGGGTGCGGCGGATGCGCTGCATTTCCGCTTCGTCCAGCAAGGGGGTGATGACCTTGCCACGCTGGAAATCGACGCGCACATAGCGCTCCAGACGCATCAGCAAACGCTCACCACGGGTGCGCCGGGCCAGGCGGTCTTCGAACTCCTCTTCGGGGGTGACCTCGTTCGGATCGAATACCGGCACCGGCAGGGCGGTCAGGTTGGCGACCTGGTCATGCAGGGCGGCAAGCCGCAGGTAGAGCCCGGAGCGGTCCACTATTGGCTGGGCCTCGAGCTCACTCTGGTAGCGCGCCAGTTGTTCGCGCACGGCGAACACTCCGCTGTCGGGCTGGGCCTGCAGGATATGGTCGACCGCGTCGAGCAACTCCTGGGCCGAGGCCACATCCTGGGCGGCGATCAGCCGCAGGGACGCCAGGCGCAGGAGGTATTCGGCCTCGGCCAGCTTCCAGTCGGCCCGCGCATCCCCCTGCAGCGTTTCCAGGCGCTGGCTCAGCGCCTGCTGGCTGCGTTGCAGATCGGCCGTCAGGCGCTGCAACTGCTGCCACTCATCCTCGGTCGGTAGCCCAGCCAGTCGCTGTTCAGCGCTGCGCTGCTCCTGGCGCTGGGCGTTGCGCAGCTCGGTCAACTGGTTGTCCAGTTGCAGCTGCCGCGCCTCGGCCTCTTGTTGACTCTGGGACCATTGCCAACCAGACAACCCCAGGGCAGCAAGACCCACCAGCAGGGCCAGCAGGGCCACGCCGCGGCCCCCGCCGCTACCCGAACTGCGCGGCGATGGTTTCTTGC
Source organism: Pseudomonas saudimassiliensis (assembly GCF_000939975.1). Classification (GTDB taxonomy): domain Bacteria; phylum Pseudomonadota; class Gammaproteobacteria; order Pseudomonadales; family Pseudomonadaceae; genus Halopseudomonas; species Halopseudomonas saudimassiliensis. The sequence goes on from NZ_LK391969.1 coordinate 1,466,786, forward strand.
CCCGCGGCGGGCTTGTCCGGGCCGGCGGACGCACCGCCGGAGGAGGGGCTCGCCAAGGGCGGGGTGGTGCTATCGGTGGCGGGCGCGTCGGCACCCTGATTATTGTCTTTAGTCGGTTCCACGCGTTTCCCCTTATGGCGTGAGCGGATGCGCCATCACGGCAGCCAGTACACTGTCATCATCCGCTCCCTGGCAGGCTATGACATCAGTACAGCCCAGTTCCCTGGCCAGTTCGGCCACCCGCATTCCGGGTACCCAGCAGCGCCAGTGGCGCTGCTGCTCCCATGTTGTTCCAGCCGCACGCTGCCAATGTTGCAGCGCCTGACCGCTGAGTATCACGATGGCCCCGGCGCCCTGCTCGGCCGCCGCGGCCAGATCCTGCGCCAGCGTCGCCGGCATGTTGCGCTGATAGAGCTCCAACAGATCCACCTGCCCCCCGGCCGCGCGAACGGTCGAAGCGAGGTGATCCCGCCCCCCAACCCCGCGCCAGATCAGCACACGCAGATCCGGCTGCGCCAGCAGTCGCTGCCAAGCAGGCAGGCGCAGCAGGGCTTCGCTGTCCTGGCCGTCCACCGGAATCTGCACCGGCAGGCCATAGTCCTCCAGCACCGCTGCCGTACCTGCGCCCACGGCAAACCATTCGATGCCGACCGGCGCCTGCGGCCAGAGGGCGTCCAGCCGCTCAAGGCCCAACCGCGCGGCAATCGGGCTGACCACCATCACCGCGTGATAGCGATCCAGGTCCAGCATCAGGCTGCGTTGGGCCCCGGTCTCCGGCTGCGGATCGATCTGCAGCAGTGGCAGGCTGAGTGCTCGGATGCCCTGCGCCTGCAGCCGCTCGGCCAGACGCTGGTTGTCAGCGTCCGAACGGGTCAGCAGTACGGCCGTGCTCACTTGCCTTCGGCTTCCCGATAGACCGCATCGAGGATCTCCTGCGCGCCCTGGCGCAGCAGGTCTTCGGCGACCGCCACGCCCAGCTTTTCCGGCTCGGACTCAGGGCCGCGGGCCTCGGCGGTGAGCAGCCGTTGGCCGTCCGGATCACCCACCAGCCCCCGCAACCAGATCTCCCCTTCGGCACGCTCGGCGTAACAGGCAATCGGTACCTGGCAGCCGCCGTTGAGGTGGCTGTTCAGCGCGCGCTCGGCGCGCACCCGCAGGGCGCTGTCCAGATCGTTCATGGGTTCCAGCAGGGCGTGCAATTCGGTGTCGTCGCTGCGGCATTCAATGCCGACGGCGCCCTGCCCACCGGCGGGCAGGCTCAGTTCCGGGGGAATGCAGCTGCGGATGCGCTCGTCGAAGCCCAGGCGCTTGAGCCCGGCCGCGGCGAGGATGATGGCGTCGTATTCACCAGCATCGAGTTTCGCCAGCCGGGTGTTGACGTTGCCGCGCAGGAAGCGGATCTGCAGATCCGGGCGCCGGGCCATCAACTGGGCCTGACGGCGGAGGCTGGAGGTGCCAACCACGCTGCCCTGGGGCAGCGCATCAATGGATTCGTAGCTATTGGAAACGAAGGCATCGCGCGGGTCTTCCCGCTCGCAAATAACGTACAGCCCAAGCCCCTCGGGGAACTGCATGGGCACATCCTTCATGGAGTGCACGGCCAGATCGGCTTCATCGGCCAGCAAGGCCGCTTCCAGTTCCTTGACGAACAGGCCCTTGCCGCCGATCTTCGCCAACGGCGAGTCGAGCAATTTATCGCCGCGGCTGACCATGGGCACCAGGCTGACGGTCAGCCCCGGGTGCAGCTGTTCAAGACGCGCTTTAACGTATTCGGCCTGCCACAGGGCCAATGCGCTCTTGCGGGTGGCAATTCGCAGATGTCGACTCATGGGATTCTCGTCCTGTACCAACGGGCATGATACGCGATGCCCCGTCCATCATCCACGTGGGACGGTGACGCAGCTCCCCTTACAACTCTTCCATCAGCTTGCGCAGCCCGGGCACATGGCGGCGACTGACCGTCAGGGTCTCATCCGGCAAGCCCTTGAGCTGCAGATGAAAATGGCCCATGGAGCTGCGCTGCAGCCGGCCGATGCGATTGCGCGCCACCAGCGCATTGCGGTGAATCCGCACGAAATGCTCACCGAATTCGTCTTCCAGCGCCTTGAGCGGCTCATCCAACAGCAACTCGCCTTCGCTGTGGCGCAGGGTCACATATTTGTGGTCGGCCACGAAGTACAGCACATCCTCGATCGGCACCAGCTCCACGCCCTTGCGGGTGCGCGCGCTGATATGGCTGCGCGCCTGCTGGGTTTCACTGGCGATGCCGGCCCTGCCCAGACTGGCCAGTTGCAGGCGGTTGAGCTTCTGTGCCTTGCCCAGGGCCTCGGCCAGGTCTTCGCTGCGCACGGGTTTGAGCAGATAGCCAACCGCGCTGACCGCGAAGGCTTCCAGGGCATATTCACCGTGGGCGGTGCAGAACACCACGGCGGGGGAGTCCGGCAGCTCGCATAGCCGCGCCGCTGCCTGCAGGCCGTCCATGCCCGGCATGCGGATATCCAACAGGACAATGTCAGGGTGCAATTTCTCCACCAGATCCAGCACCTCGTGCCCATTGGCAGCCATGTCCGGCAGAGCGGTGTATCCCGCCAGAGCCGAAACCTGTCTGGCCAGGCGCTCTCGGGCAAGAGGTTCATCATCGGCGATAAGTACTTTCATGCCTGAATGACTTCCTGTGCGTTGAAGGTTGCTTATAAGGATAGACCAGCTTGCTGAAGTAGCGCGGTCCATCCTGCCATGCCTCCACCCTGGCAGCGGGCCCGAACAGGGCGGCGAGGCGCGCCCGGATATTGTTCAGCGCCATGCTGGCTCCGCGGTGCTCTGACTGTTGTGGACAGCTGTTAGACACCACCAGTTCAACGCAGCCCTCACGGTAGCGCCCCGTAACGCTGACGTCTCCACCATCAATGCTTGGTTGCAGCCCATGGAGAATGGCGTTTTCCAGCAGTGGCTGCAGTGTCAGCAGAGGCATCGGCAGGTTGTCCGGCAACCCACCGACGTCCCAGGTGACCCGCAAACGATCCCCCAGGCGATACTGCTCGATGCGCAGATACCCGCGGCACAATCGATATTCCTCGGCCCAGGTGGCCAGGGCGTCGGTCTCGGTGAGATTGGCGCGGAACAGGTCGGACAGGTCCAGCACCGCAGTTTCGGCCTTGTCAGGGTGAGTGGCGATCAGGCTGACGATGCTGTTGAGGCTGTTGAACAGAAAATGCGGGCGGATGCGTGATTGCAGCGACTGCAGCCGCGCCTGGAGAGCGGCCTGGTTGTGCAGTTGCCACTGCTGCTGCAGGTAGAAATAGCGCAATAGCAGGCTGGTCATGATCAGGGCGATCAAGCCGTGGCGCAGCAACTGATTGCCGTTCACCGGCGGCGCGCCGGCCAGCCCCTGGTAGAGCACCCAGTCGGCAGCCACGGTGAACAGCAGGGCGAGCCCGACTACCACGGCGTAGCAGCAGCCGATCGCCAGCCCCAGCGGGCGGCGGCGCATCCATCCACGCAAACGGCACAGCAAGGCGGCTGACAACAGCACTATCCACTGCACGAACAGCGACGCCATCGCCAGTTGCAGCCAATCGAAGCCGCCAGTGACCGGCTGCGCCAGCACCCACACCAGCACCATGAGCTCGGCCAGTACCACCAGGGTGAAGACCGCAACGGACGAACACAGGTCCGGGAGAAAGAAATCCTCCCCCGCCTGGGGCTTGCTCAACAATGACCAGAATCCATTCTTCATCCGCGCAGTGTCCGCCAGCCGGGCGCCATCAGGCAAGTGTGAAAATGCTATGCTATGCCCCTTTTACCACCATTGCAGCGGACCGATCCGACACATGAGCCAAGATCAGACTACCAACCAATCCTGGGGTGGCCGTTTCAGCGAACCGGTAGACGCCTTTGTCGCCCGTTTCACTGCCTCGGTCGATTTCGACAAGCGCCTGTACAAGCATGACATCCAGGGCTCCATCGCCCACGCCACCATGCTGGCGAAGGTCGGCGTGCTCAGCGAAGCCGAGCGCGACAGCATCATCGACGGCTTGCAGGCGATTCAGGGTGAGATCGAGGCTGGCCAGTTCGATTGGCGGGTGGATCTGGAAGATGTGCACATGAACATCGAAGCGCGCCTGACCGAGCGCGTCGGCATCACCGGCAAGAAGTTGCACACCGGCCGTTCGCGCAACGACCAGGTGGCTACCGATATCCGCCTGTGGCTGCGCGAAGAGATCGACGTCATCGTCACGGAGCTGGAACGCCTGCAGCAGGGGCTGCTGGACCAGGCAGAAAAGCACGCCGAGGTCATCATGCCCGGTTTCACCCACCTGCAGACCGCCCAGCCAGTCACCTTTGGCCACCATTTGCTGGCCTGGTTCGAGATGCTCTGCCGCGACCGTGAGCGCCTGCTGGATTGCCGCAAGCGGGTCAACCGCATGCCGCTGGGCAGCGCCGCCCTGGCCGGCACTACCTACCCCATCGACCGCCAGCTGACCTGCGAGCTGCTGGGCTTTGAGGCGGTCTCCGGCAACTCGCTGGACGGTGTTTCCGACCGCGACTTCGCCATCGAATTCTGCGCCGCCGCCGCCCTGGCGATGATGCACCTGTCGCGCTTCTCCGAGGAGCTGGTGCTGTGGACCAGCGCGCAGTTCAACTTCATCGAGCTGCCCGACCGCTTCTGCACCGGCTCCTCGATCATGCCGCAGAAGAAGAACCCCGACGTACCCGAGCTGGTACGCGGCAAATCCGGCCGCGTCTACGGCCACCTGATGGGCCTGCTGACCCTGATGAAGAGCCAGCCGCTGGCCTACAACAAGGACAACCAGGAAGACAAGGAACCGCTGTTCGACGCCGCCGACACCCTGCGCGACAGCCTGCGCGCCTTTGCTGACATGATCCCGGCGATCCAGCCGCGGGTCGAGGTGATGCGCGAAGCCGCCCGCCGCGGCTTCTCCACCGCCACTGACCTCGCCGATTACCTGGTACGCAAGGGCCTGCCCTTCCGCGACTGCCATGAAATCGTCGGCCATGCAGTGAAATACGGTGTGGACAGCGGTAAGGATCTGGCTGAGATGAGCCTGGACGAGCTGCGCCGCTTCAGCGACCAGATCGACCAGGATGTCTTCGAGGTGCTGACCCTGGAAGGTTCGGTGAACGCCCGCGACCACATCGGCGGCACCGCACCGGCCCAGGTCAAGGCTGCCGTCCAGCGTGGGCGGGAGCTGCTGGGCCAGTAATTTAACCCAGCTTGCTGCAGTTACCCTGTGCCGGCTCACCGAGCAGGCACAGGGTCGGGGTCACAGCGGTGCGCTGACCGACAGGACGAAACCGCCCTGCCCTTCATCGCCATAGCTGCCGTTGACCAGCTCGTACTCCCCAGCTTCGAGATAAAGCTCGAGCATGGCATTGCTGCCACCGGCACTGTCGTCATCCTCTTCATTCAAACCCTGGCCCTGCAGTTGCAGCATGGCATCGAACTCCGATGAGCGCAGGGTCACCCGATACAATCCGGCTTCGGCGATCCGCAGGCGACTGATATGGGGCTCGCCAGCAGCGAGGCGCCCGATCCGGGTCTCCGTCGGCGCGATACCATCTCCCAGCACGGCGACCGCGGTGATGTCGCCCCGCAGCGTGAAGACCCCTTCCTGATTATTCAGCTGGGACGCCTTGACCCGGTAGGTACCCGGCTCGACTACGGCGCTGATCAGCGCGTCATGATCGCCGCCGCTGTCGTCGTCGCGCACAGCCACACCGGGGCCGTGCAGTTCGAGCATGCTGTCCATATCCTGCGAACGCATGCTCAGCTCCAGCAACCCGGACTCTTCGACCACCAGCCGATAGGTCTGGGCCGACCCTGCCAGCAGGCCGGTATATTCCTTGCCCACCTCCAAGCGTGCACCTTCGCTCAGATCAATGCCCTCGGGCATCTCGCGTTGGGTGACGATCAGGTTGTAAACACCCTCTTCACCCCCCTCAATGCCCTCAGCACTCAACTGGTAATCCCCTGCTTCCAGGCTGGTGAACAGACGGGAATCGGTATTACCGGCGCCATCGTCGTCGTTCAGGTTGATGCCCTTGCCGCGCAACTTCAGTACGGTATCGAATTCATCCGAGCGCAGCAGAACTTCATAGAGCCCCCTGTCGGCGATCTTCAGCGTGTAGCGGTTGCCGGCGCGGTTGCCGTCCGCCTGCAGGCGGCCAAGAATATCCGCACCCGGCTGCAGCTCACCTTCATTGGTGGTCTCGGCGGTATTGACCTCAAGCTGAAACGGCCCGAAATCCTTGGCGTTGTTGCCGCTGACAGCCAGCCGATAGACGCCGTCCTGCTCTGGCTGGATATAGAGTTTCTCGGCCCGCGGCCCGCCCACCGGGCGATTGTCCTCGGTCAGCAGCAACAGCAGGGGCTGCTGCAGCGCACCACTGCTGGTGACGCGGTAGAAGGTATCGGCCTGCAACTGCAACGCGAAGCTCTGGGTACGGGAGCCGTCATTCAGGTTGACGGCGCTCTGACTGGTCAGCTCACCGGTCAGCGTGGCCGGCATGGTGGTAACCACAGCCGCTGCCGGGGCGGCAGCCTGGTGGGGTTCATTACAACCGGAAAGCAGGATCGCAAACCCTGCCAATGGCAGGGCGACAGCACGAAGTGCGAAGCGCATGGAGTGTCCTTATTATGGGCTCAAGGCAAAACCGACCGGCAAGGCCGACCAGGGCAATGAACTATAATACGAACCGTTATTCGTCGGCAGCCGTTTCGCTTAAACCGCCGGCTGCTGCTGGGTGATGCAGTGAATATTCCCGCCCCCCAGCAAAATCTCCCGCCCCGGCACCATCACGACCCGGCGCTCGGGAAACAGCTGCTCCAGGATCGCCTGGGCCTCGGCGTCCTGCGGCTCATCAAAACTCGGCGCGATAATGCCGCCATTGACGATAAGGAAATTCACGTAGGAGCCGGCCAGGCGAATGGCGGGATCGCGCGGCTGGCTGCCAGCGACCTGCTCGACGCCCGCACACTCCGCCTCGGTGGCATGGATCGGCCCCGGAATGGGCATCCGATGCACGACCAGTTCGCGCCCCTGGGCGTCCCGGGTCGTTTCCAGCACCCGCAACGCGGCCTGGCAGCGCGCATGATTGGGGTCACTGTCATCATCGGTCCAGGCCAGCAGCACTTCGCCGGGCCGCACGAAGCAGCAGAAGTTGTCCACGTGCCCATCGGTCTCGTCGTTGTACAACCCCTCGGGCAGCCAGATGATGCTGTCGACCCCCAGATACTCGCGCAACATCTGCTCGATCTCGTGGCGCTGCAGATGCGGGTTGCGATTGGAGTTGAGCAGGCATTCCTCGGTGGTGATCAGCGTGCCTTCCCCATCCACATGAATCGCCCCGCCCTCCAGCACAAAGCCCTCGGTACGGTAACGCGGGCAGCGCTCCAGCCCGAGGATCTTGTCTGCCACCTGATCGTCCCGATCCCACGGGGAATACAGCCCCCCGTCAAGGCCACCCCAGGCATTGAAGGTCCAATCGACCCCGCGCAGCCCGCCCTGGCCGTTGGTAACGAAGGTCGGGCCGGTATCGCGCACCCAGGCATCGTCACTGCTTAGCTCCACCACGCGGATAGCCGGATGGTCCAGCAACTGGTTGGCCCGGGCATACTGCGCCGCTGATACCCCGACCGTCACCGGCTCGAAACTGGCGATTGCCTTCGCCACCTCGGCAAAGGCGGCCTGGGCCGGCTCGCCGGCCAGACGCCAGTTGTCCGGACGCTCCGGCCAGATCATCCAGGTCTGGCTGTGGGGTGCCCACTCGGCGGGCATGGCATAACCGTCGGCGCGGGGCGTACTGTGCAAGGTGTACATGAATCAGGACTCCAGCGAACCATCCAGGGTTTTCAGCGGCCCGTACAGGTTCGGTCGGCGATCGCGGAACACGCCCCAGGCGGAGCGGATATGCTCCAGCTGGTCGAGGTCGAACTGCTGCACCAGCACCGTCTCGTCCCGGTCGTTGGCTTCCTGCACTTTGGCGCCGAACTGGTCGGCAATGAAGGATGCACCGTAGAAAGTGATGTCGTAACCGTCCTGCTCCTCCAGCCCGACCCGGTTGCTGGCCACCAGCGGCATCAGGTTGGCGCCGGCATGGCCCTGCTGCACGCGCTGCCAGTGATCCTTGGAGGTGATCGACGCATCATGCGGCTCCGTGCCGATGGCCGTAGGGTAGAACAGGATCTCCGCGCCCTGCAGCGCCATGGCCCGGGCGGTTTCCGGAAACCACTGGTCCCAGCAGATACCCACGCCGATGGTGGCGTAGCGGGTCTTCCATACCTTGAAGCCGGTGTCACCAGGGTTGAAGTAGTACTTCTCGTGGTAACCGGGGCCATCAGGAATGTGGCTCTTGCGGTACACACCCAGATTGCGACCATCGGCGTCGATAATGGCAATACTGTTGAAGCGTGCCCGACCGCTCAGCTCGAAGAAACTGATCGGCAGCACGACCTCCAACTCCTTGGCCAGCTTGCTGAAATGGGCGATGGCCGGGTTCTCTTCGACCGTGGTCGCCATCTGCAGGTATTCGGGATTGGGCTTCTGGCAGAAATACGGCGTCTCGAACAACTCCTGGATAAGGATGATCTGCGCCCCCTTGGCAGCAGCCTGACGCACCAGCTGTTCGGCTTTGGCGATATTGGCCTGGCGATCCCAGCTACAGCTCATCTGGGTGGCGGCGACGGTAACGAGGCGGGGCATGGCATTCTCCGGCAGAGTGGACATGGGCTACAGCATAACCCATGACCACGCCGAGGACAGGAAGTGGCGCCGGAATGACCCGCCGCCACGTCCCTTTACTCTGGAAACGCTTCATCCAGGCCGGTCTCCACCGCCGGCTGGGGTGTGATGCGCAAGTAGGTGCCATTTTCTGACGTTAGCGGCTCCTGCCGGTAGAAGGCAGCCAGGTGTCGATACACCGCCGGCCAGGCGGCATGCAGCGGTTCGGGCTGTTCGAAGAAGGTCTCCGACAACACCGCAAAGAATTCCGCCGGGTCCTCCAGGGCATACTCGTCCACCGGCAACGGCTCGTCGTTATCGGCACGGCGCGCCAGGTCGTTCCAGGCGGCGGCAAAGTCCCGTTGCCAGGCTGCCGGGTCCATGCCTGCATGCAGGGGTGGCGCGCCATTGGCGCTGGCGTCGCGCATGTCCAGGGTGTGGGCCAGTTCGTGAATCACCACATTGTAACCATCACCCTGCCCCGAATGACGCACGTCTTCCAGGGACAGCACCACCGGCCCGCGCTCCCAGGCCTCACCGCTGCGCTCGCTGGTTTCCGCATGGACGATGCCGAATTCGTCTTCCCAGCTGTGCTCGGCAACGAAGGGGCCTTCGTACAGGATCAGCGTCTGCCAACGGTCGTACCAGTCCAGCCCCAGCTCCAGTACCGGGACGACGGCCATCCCCGCGATGCGCAGGCGCAGGTTGTCGTCCAGTTCCGCGCCGTTGACCGGCACCAGGTGCTTGCGCAGCAGCAGGCGCAGCGCCAGCTCCTGGATCCGGCCTTGCTGCGCTGGTGAGTAGCGCTGGTAGACCGCCCAGTCGCCCAGCGCCTGTTGCCACTGCGCGGCGCTGACCGTCAGTCGACGTAACTGGCGATCTTCGCGCCAATGACGCAGACGCTGCCACCAGCCCGAACCTGACCGCGGGATGAGAGGTGCCTTGGAAATGTCGGTTCTCCTGTGATGTTACGGCATCACCATAGCATGCCTCCCGGCAACCGGGTGCCAGCGGAGCCCAGGCACAAAAAGCCCGGCTGCGTTGGGCAGCAGCCGGGCTTGACCTTGGCTTTTTCAGCCTCAGAAATTGAGCGTCGCGCCATCTTCGGGGATTTCAACCCGATCCGCGATACCCTTCTGCTGCACGTAGTCCTTCAGCTCTTCGCGGGTCAGCGCCATGTGGTTGATGGCATCCATGTGCGTGGCAACGATGGTGGCATCCGGCACCGTCCTGGCCGCCCGCAGCACATCCTCCTTGCCCATGATGATCGAGCCATCAAAACCGTCCATCACCGCATAGCCGGCGTTGATCAGGACGATCTGCGGGGCATAGTCTGCCAGCGCCATATCGACTTCATCGCGCCAGATGGTGTCGCCTACCAGGTACAGCGTGTCATGGCCTGGTGACTGGAATACCACCCCCATGGCCTCGCCCAGGGCCGTAGCCACTTCCGCCACGGCATACATTTCGTCAGTGCCGTGCTGGCCGCCGATCTGGCTCAGGGTCACCCCCTGGAACTCGGCCTTGGAAAGGACGCGCACGTTGGTAAAGCCCTGCCCGCGGATCATCAGCGCATCAGCCAGGTTCTGCACGAACAGCGGAATGTCCTTTGGCAGCAACTGCTGGGCAGCGTCATCCCAATGATCGAGGTGGGTATGGGTAACGATCACCGCATCGACGCCGGCAATAACTTCCTTCGCGGACATGGGCAGATCTACCAGCGGGTTGCGCAGGCCACTGCGATAGGTGCCTTCAAACCCTGGGTAGCTGCCTTTTTCCGACAGCATGGGGTCGATGAGAAAGGTGGTGTCGCCGTAGGTGATCTTTACCGTGGCATTACGGATCTGCTGCAGTTGCACGGCTTCGGCGTCGGCTGTAGCAGGTGCGCTTGCCGGTTGCGCCTGGGCAAATGCGGCAGCGACGCCCAGGCTCAGGGCCACAGCAAGCGAGCTGGCAAGGGTTTTGATGGTCATGTGTTTCTCCAGGGAACAGCCAATGAACGTGAGCGCCATTGTCGGCCCCCGCAGCACCCCCCGAAAAGTGGCCTATACGACAATATTCGATATAAACGGGCCAACCCTGCCGTAATCGTGTGGCATGCCGCTTTGACCCAATACCCTACATAAGATAGATTTGGGCAACCCGATCATTCCCCCCCGCTGCTACTTCCCGCTGAGGTGAATCCATGCCCGACATCCGCGTAGTCGTGCTGACTTTCGATGGCGTCAGCCTGTTCCACCTTTCTGTCCCCGGTATGGTCTTCGGCGCCGATGAGGGTAACGCCCTGGCTCGCTATGAGGTGCGGTACTGCGCTCAGAAGCCGGGCCCGATCCGTAGTGATCAGGGCATGGTGATCGAAGTGCCCCACGGTCTCGATGCCATGGCAGAGGCCGACATCATCATAGTGCCGGCCTGGAGCGATCCCCTGGAGCCCACCTCCCCCGAGCTCACAGCGGCACTGCAACAGGCCAACGAGCAGGGCAAACTGATTGTGGGCCTGTGTCTGGGCGCCTTTGCGCTGGGCCATGCGGGCTTGCTGGAGGGCCGCGCAGCGACCACCCATTGGGCATCACGCGAACTGTTCGCCGAATGCTTCCCGCAGACCCTGTTCCGGCCCGATGTGCTTTATGTCGCCGACAGCAATATCGTTACCTCGGCTGGCACGGTGGCCGCCATCGACTGCTGCCTGCACCTGCTGCGCGAGCGCCATGGTTCCGAGGCGGCCAACCATGTTGCCCGGCTGTTGGTCACCCCGCCGCACCGGGCCGGCGGCCAGGCGCAATATATCGAGCGACCGGTGCCACGCTGTGCCAACGACGACCGACTGCCCGGGGTATTGGAATGGGCGCGGGCGAATCTGGCGCAGCCGCTATCCGTCGACGCCCTCGCCGACGTGGCGAAAATGAGCCGGCGCACCTTTACCCGGCGCTTCCGGGAGGCCACCGGAACTACCGTCACCAAATGGTTGAACGCCGAGCGGGTAGCCCGAGCCCAGCAGCTGTTGGAGACCACCGACCTGTCGATCGAGCGCATCACCGCGGCGGTGGGTTTCGGTACGCCGCTGGCGCTCCGTCAGCAGTTCGCGGCGCAGCTGGGCACCTCACCGTCCAGCTATCGACGTACCTTCAACAACCAGGCAATCGCGGGTTAGCCCGGCCTCCTGCCCCGGTTATCGATACCCGCTATACGGTGTGCAGGTACCACATGTATTCCAGATCCGAGATGGTCTTCTCGAATTCCTCCAGTTCGCTTTCCTTGCACAGCACGAAGACGTCGAGGTACTCCTCGCCGATGTATTCCTTCATTACCTCGGAGCCTTCCAGCTGGCGCAGGGCATCGCGCAGGTTGGTCGGCAGCGAGGGTTCGTGCTGCTCGTAGGCATTGCCCTCGGTCATCGGTGGGGGCTCGATGCGATTGCTGATGCCGTAGTGGATAGCCGACAGCAGCGCCGCCATCAACAGGTAGGGGTTGGCATCCGCACCGCCAAGCCGGTGCTCGATGCGCATTGCCTCGGCTTCCCCGCCGGGCACCCGGACCGCTACGGTACGGTTGTCGATGCCCCAGGTCGGCGCGCAGGGCACGAAGAAGCTGGGGCTGAAGCGACGATAGGAGTTGACGTTCGGACAGAGGAACGCCATGTACTGCGGCAGCGTTTCCAGCAGCCCGCCGATCGCCCAGCGCAGGTGGTCGGGCAGGCTGCCATCGGCATTGGCCGCGAACAGGTTGCGCCCGTCGCGCTCCAGGCTGATATGCACGTGCATGCCGTTGCCCGCCTGGTCGTGGTAGGGCTTGGCCATGAAGGTGGTGTCCATCTCGTGGTCGTAGGCCACGCTCTTGATCACCCGTTTCAGCAGCACGCTGTAGTCGCAGGCCTTGACCGGGCAGTCGACGTGATGGAGGTTGACTTCGAACTGGCCAGGGGCCGATTCGGCGACGATGGCGTCAGCGGGGATGCCCTGCTCGTGGGCAGCTTCGATGACGTCCTCGAGAAATTCCGCGTATTCGTCCAGGTCGTCCATGGAATAGACCTGCACCGAATTGGGGCGCTTGCCGGAGATGGGCGAGCGCGGCGGCTGCGGTCGACCGGTAATATTTTCCTGGTCGATCAGGAAGAATTCCAGCTCAAAGGCCGAGACCGGCTTTACCCCCAGCGCGGTAAAGCGCTCCACCACCCGTTGCAGCACGTAGCGCGGGTCGGCAAAGAACGGGGTCTTGCGGTCGAGCTCGTACATGGTCATCAGCAGTTGCCCGGTCGGGCGCTTCTGCCAGGGTTCGATGCACAGGGTGCCGGGGATGGGCAGGCAGATACGGTCGGCATCGCCGATCTCGACCCCCAGGCCAGTTTCCTCGACGGTGGTGCCCTGGATGTTCAGCGCGAATACCGACGCCGGCAGCGCGATACCGCGCTCGAAGGCCTTGACCAGCGCCGAGCGATCGATGCGCTTGCCGCGGACGATACCGTTCATATCGGCAATCAGCAGGTCAATGAAGTGGACCTCCGGATAGGCCTCGAGAAAGGCCTCGGCTTCCTGCACCGGAGCAGGCGTCACCGCCACTGGCGTAAGGGCAACAACTTCAGCGGACTCAGTACCGACGCCCGTGACATCGGCTTGGAAGGACATGATGGTCACCTGTTTATTGTAAAAAATATCAATCATGACGCTGTATGTTGAGAGTAAATCCGAAAGGTCACAGGGAGTCAATAGAGTCCCGACGCGCTCAAAAACAGGGCATGTCGCACCGTTTATGCCCTTGGCTCGGCCCTGTGGTCCGGACGTTTCCGGGGCTGCGGTGGGCCAGCAGCGGTATTTGCTGGTCGGCAATTTTTATTGCTATTGTATGAAAAATTGAACAACCACTAAGCAAGCCGCTACCCGCGCAGATGCATACCATGCCCGCTATCAAGCCGTTGATCGGCATTTCCTGCTGTACCACGCACTTCGGCCCGCATCCCTTCCATATGGCCGGTGAAAAATACATCCGCGGCGCTCTCCAGGCCGCCGACGGCCTGCCGCTGCTGATCCCCGCCCTGGGTGACGAATTGCCCCTCGAGCAGTTACTGAACACCTTCGATGGCCTGCTGTTCACCGGCTCACCATCCAATGTCGAGCCGCACCATTACGCCGGACCGGCCAGCGCCCCGGGCACCCACCACGACCCGGGGCGCGATGCGACCACCCTGCCGCTGATCCGGTTGGCGGTGGAACGCGGCGTCCCCGTGCTTGGTCTGTGCCGTGGCTTCCAGGAAATGAACGTGGTATTTGGCGGCAGCCTGCACCAGCGGCTGCATGAAGTGCCCGGGTTTATTGAACACCGGGAGGACACCACCCAGCCGGTGGACGTGCAATATGGCCCCGCCCACGATATCCGTATCGAGCCGGGAGGACTGCTCGACCGCGTCGCTGGCTGCAGCACGGCGCGGGTCAACTCCCTGCATACCCAGGGCGTGGACCGTCTGGCGCCCGGGTTGCAGCCTGAAGCGACCGCGCCCGACGGCCTTATCGAGGCGTTTTCCGTGACCGGAGCGAGCAGCTTCGCCCTCGGCGTGCAATGGCACCCGGAGTGGAAGGTGCTGGAAAACCCGTTCTACCTGCGTATATTCAAGGCGTTTGGTGACGCCTGCCGGGCGCATGCCGCCCAGCCCAAGAGGACTGTATGAACAAGATCGAAGCCTTTCTCAAGGAACACAGAATCACCGAAGTCGAGTGCATGGTCAGCGACCTCACCGGCATCGCCCGGGGCAAGATTGCCCCCACGGCCAAATTCATGTCGGAAAAGGGCATGCGCCTCCCCGAAAGCATCCTGCTGCAGTCGGTAACCGGCGACTATGTAGAAGATGACATCTACTACGACCTGCTGGACCCGGCGGACATCGACATGATCTGCAAGCCGGATGATGACGGTATCTACCTGGTGCCCTGGGCGATCGAACCGACGGCGCAGATCATCCACGACTGCTATGACAAGCAGGGCCAACCGATCGAGATGTCGCCGCGCAACATCCTGAAGAAGATCCTGCGGATGTACGCCGAGAAAGGCTGGAAGCCGTTGGTGGCGCCGGAGATGGAGTTCTACCTGACCAAGCGCAACGAAGACCCGGACCTGCCGCTGCAACCGCCGATCGGCCGCTCCGGACGGCAGGAGACCGGGCGCCAATCCTTCTCCATCGATGCGGCCAATGAATTCGACCCGCTGTTCGAGGATATGTACGACTGGTGCGAGGCTCAGGGGCTGGATCTGGATACCCTGATCCACGAGGAAGGCACCGCGCAGATGGAGATCAACTTCCGCCATGGCGATCCGCTGCACCTGGCCGACCAGATCCTGGTATTCAAGCGCACCATGCGCGAAGCGGCGCTCAAGCATGATGTGACCGCAACCTTCATGGCCAAGCCGATTACCAATGAGCCCGGCAGCGCCATGCACCTGCACCAGAGCATCGTCGACGCCGAGACCGGCGAGAACATCTTCGCCAACGAATCCGGCAACATGAGCGAGCTGTTCCTGCATTACATCGGCGGCATGCAGCGCTACATCCCCGAGGTGTTGCCGCTGTTCGCCCCGAACGTCAACTCGTTCCGCCGCTTCCTGCCGGATACCTCCGCGCCGGTGAACGTGGAATGGGGTGTGGAAAACCGCACCGCCGGGCTGCGGGTGCCGGACTCCACGCCGCAGAACATGCGTCTGGAAAACCGCCTGCCGGGCGCCGATGCCAACCCCTACATCGCCATCGCCGCCAGCCTGCTGTGCGGCTACCTGGGTATGGTCAACCGCATCGAGCCCACCGCACCGGTACAGGGCCGCGCCTATGAGCGACGCAACCTGCGGCTACCCTTCTCCCTGGAGTCGGCCTTGGAGCGCATGGAGCAGTGCACCGATATCCAGGAGGTACTGGGGGAAAAATTCTGCCGCGGTTATATCGCAGTCAAACGGGTGGAAAACGAGAACTACAAGCGCGTCATCAGTTCCTGGGAACGGGAGTT
Organism: Pseudomonas saudimassiliensis; assembly: GCF_000939975.1. Classification (GTDB taxonomy): domain Bacteria; phylum Pseudomonadota; class Gammaproteobacteria; order Pseudomonadales; family Pseudomonadaceae; genus Halopseudomonas; species Halopseudomonas saudimassiliensis. The sequence continues at coordinate 1,482,510 of NZ_LK391969.1, forward strand.
TCTCTTGCTCAGCGTATGACGACACGGCGGCGCGCCCACCGGTAATGCAGTGGTTTTTACAGGAGTACGGGTAATGACGACAGCAGGCAAACTCACCACCGCCGAACTACGGGCACTGGATGCAGCCCACCATCTGCATCCCTTTACCGATCACCGGGACCTGGGCAACCGCGGCACGCGCATCATCGAGCGGGCGTCCGGAGTCTATCTCTGGGACAGCGAAGGCAACCGCCTGCTCGACGGCATGGCCGGCCTCTGGTGCGTCAACATCGGCTACGGCCGCACCGAGCTGGCCGACGCCGCGCACCGGCAGATGCTCGAACTGCCCTACTACAACAGCTTCTTCCAGTGCACCCACCCGCCGGCGGTGCAGCTGGCCAGCGCCATCGCCGAGCAGGCTCCGGCGCACATGAACCACGTGTTCTTCACCGGCTCCGGCTCGGAGGCCAACGACACCGTGGTGCGCATGGTGCGTCGCTACTGGGACCTGCAGGGCCAGCCGGAGAAGAAGACCATCATCGGCCGCATCAATGGTTACCACGGCTCCACCATCGCCGGCGCCAGTCTCGGCGGCATGGCCGCCATGCATGAGCAGGGGGATCTGCCGATTCCCGGCATTGTGCACATCGCCCAGCCCTACTGGTATGGCGAAGGCGGCGAGATGAATGAAAACGAGTTCGGCCTGTGGGCCGCCCGGCAACTGGAAGAGAAGATCCTGCAGCTGGGCACCGACCACGTCGCCGCCTTTATCGCCGAACCGATCCAGGGGGCTGGCGGGGTGATAGTGCCCCCCGCCACCTACTGGCCGGAGATCCAGCGCATCGTCGACAAGTACGGCATCCTGCTGGTGGTCGACGAGGTGATCTGCGGTTTCGGCCGCACCGGCGAATGGTTCGGCAGCCAGTATTACAACCTGCAACCGGACCTGATGCCGATCGCCAAGGGCATGACCTCGGGCTACATCCCCATGGGCGGGGTCATCGTGGGCGACCGGGTGGCCTCTAGCCTGATCGCCGATGGTGGCGAATTCTTCCATGGTTACACCTACTCGGGGCATCCGGTTGCGGCGGCAGTCGGGCTGGAGAATCTGCGTATCCTGCGCGATGAACATATCGTCGACTATGCTCGTAACGAGGCAGCGCCCTACCTGCAGGACAAGATTGCCGCCCTCGCCGAGCATCCGCTGGTCGGCCAAGTGCGCGGCGTCGGCATGCTCGGGGCCTTCGAGCTGGTACGCGACAAGGCCACACGGGAGCGCTTCCCGGGTAAGGGCGCCGCCGGCGGCCTGTGCCGCGATCTGAGTATCAGCAACGGCCTGGTAATGCGCGCCGTGGGCGACACCATGATCATGTCGCCACCGCTGGTGATCCAGCCGGAGGAGATCGACGAGCTGTTCGACAAGGCCTGGCGCAGCCTGAATATGGCGGCAGAACAGCTGCGCTAGAGCAGGATGGGGGCAAAAGCAGGCACAATGTCCCCCGGGGTCTATCCGCCCGAGTCGCGCTTGCTTACACTAGCCAGCGCCGACCCGGGAAGCAGCGACTTCCGGGGCGCGACAGTAGCCTGGAGGGTACTGAACAACCGATGACGGCCGGGGTTCCGGTCACCAGAAGCAGCAGGCCGACCCGGTCACCGGGCGACGCCGGCACAAGGAGAAGACATGAAACTTACAATGCGCAAGACATTGGTGGCCATGGCCGTTACCGGGTTGTTCAGCAGCGCCGTGCAGGCCGCCGGCCAGCTGAAGATCTACAACTGGTCCGACTACATCGCCGAGGACACCATCGCCAATTTCGAGAAGGAAACCGGCATCAAGGTGACCTACGACGTCTACGACTCCAATGAGGTATTGGACGCCAAGCTGCTGACCGGCCGCTCCGGCTTCGACATCGTCGTGCCGTCCAACCACTTCCTGACCAAGCAGATCGAGGCCGGCGTGTACCAGAAGCTGGACCACAGCAAGCTGCCGAACATGAAGAACCTCAACCCCGACCTGATGGATGACATGGAGAGCATCGACCCGGGCAGCCAGTACTCCATTCCCTACATGTGGGGTACCAACGGTATCGGCTACAACATCGACAAGGTCCGCGCCATCCTCGGTGACGACGCCCCGCTGGATACCTGGGAGCTGGTGTTCAATCCGGAGATTGCCGCCAAGCTGTCCAGTTGCGGTATTTCCATGCTCGACTCCGGCGACGACATGCTGACCTCCACCCTGCAGTACCTGGGCCTGGACCCGAACAGCAACGACGCCGCCGACCTGAAGAAGGCCGAGGAAGCGTTGATGAGCGTGCGCGGTCATGTGACCTACTTCCACTCCTCGCGCTATATCTCCGACCTGGCCAATGGCGAGATCTGCGTCGCCGTCGGTTTCTCCGGTGACGTGTTCCAGGCCGCGGCCCGGGCCGAGGAAGCGGACAATGGCGTCAACATCGGCTACAGCATTCCCAAGGAAGGCACCCAGCTGTGGTTCGATATGATGGCCATTCCCAAGGGCGCGCCGAACGCCGAGAACGCGCATACCTTCATCAACTACATCCTGCGCCCGGAAGTGGTCGCGCCGATTACCGATTACGTGGCCTATGCCAACCCCAACCTGGCGGCCAACGAGTTTGTCGACCCCGAAGTGCTGGGCGACCCGGCGATCTACCCCACTGACGACGTAATGGCCAAATTGTTTGTGGCCAAACCACGCCCCATGGCGTCGCAGCGGATCATTACCCGCGCCTGGAATCGTATCAAGTCCGGCCGTTGAACCATTCCGGGGCTGCACCGGCAGCCCCAGACAGACAGGAGAGTTATATGGTGGGTGCCGCTGGGGCCATGAAACAGGCGATGGCCAAGGCCGAGCCGGTGGAGTTCGTCAAGATCGAGCGCATCAGCAAGCAGTTCGATGATGCGCTCGCCGTCGATGACGTGACACTGACCATCAACCGGGGCGAGATTTTCGCCCTGCTGGGTGGCTCCGGCTCGGGCAAGTCGACCCTGCTGCGGATCCTGGCCGGCTTCGAGAAACCCAGCGAAGGCCGGGTGCTGCTCGATGGCCAGAACATCACCGACCTGCCGCCGCACAAGCGGCCGATCAACATGATGTTCCAGTCCTACGCCCTGTTTCCACACATGACCGTGGAACAGAACATCGCCTTCGGCCTCAAGCAGGACAAGCTCAGCAAGGCCGAGATCAACGAGCGTGTGGCGGAAATGCTCAAGCTGGTACACATGGGCAAGTATGCCAAGCGCAAGCCCCACCAGCTCTCCGGCGGCCAGCGCCAGCGCGTGGCCCTGGCCCGCTCCCTGGCCAAGCGGCCGAAGCTACTGTTGCTCGACGAGCCCATGGGCGCTCTGGACAAGAAGCTGCGCTCGCAGATGCAGCTGGAGCTGGTGGAGATCATCGAGCGGGTCGGCGTGACCTGCATCATGGTCACCCACGACCAGGAAGAGGCCATGACCATGGCCCAGCGCATTGCCATCATGGACCAGGGCTGGATCGTCCAGGTCGGCACGCCGGTGGATATCTACGAGAGTCCGGTAAGTCGGCATGTGGCCGAGTTCGTCGGCAGCGTGAACATCTTCGAGGGCGAGATCGTTGCCGACATGGAAGACCACGCCATGATCCACTGCCCGCAGCTGGACCGGCACATCTACGTCGGCCATGGCGTCAGCACTCGCGCCCAGGACAAGAGCGCCATCTACGCCCTGCGCCCGGAAAAGGTCTTCGTCACTACCGAACAACCGGAACAGCAATACAACTGGGCCCATGGCGAAGTGCATGACATCGCCTATCTAGGGGGCCACTCGGTTTACTACATCAAGCTCGACAGCGGCAAGATGGTGCAGGCGTTCTTCGCCAACTCCGAACGCCGCCTGCCCCGCCCCACCTGGGAAGACAAGGTCTACGTGAGCTGGGATGACGACGGCGGCGTGGTGCTGCCGTCATGATGAAGCGTTTGCGGCGGCCCAGCGGCAAGACGCTGGTCATCAGCATTCCCTATCTGTGGATGTTCCTGTTCTTCCTGCTGCCCTTCATCATCGTGCTGAAGATCAGCTTCTCCCAGGCGGCCATTGCCATTCCGCCCTACGAGGCGATCTTCCAGTACGCCAACCAGGCGCTGACGATTGTCCTGAACATGGGCAACTACATCTTCCTGACCCAGGACAGCCTGTATTTCGCGGCTTACCTCGGCTCGCTGAAGATTGCCCTGGTGGCCACGCTGATCTGCCTGGCCCTCGGTTACCCCATGGCCTATGCCATCGCCCGGGCGCCGCGGGAACGGCAGATGATCTACCTGCTGCTGATCATGATGCCCACCTGGACGGCGCTGCTGATCCGCGTCTACGCCTGGATGGGCATCCTCAGCAGTAACGGCCTGCTCAATTCGGTACTGCTGAGCCTCGGCCTGATCGACGTGCCGCTGCAGATCCTCAATACCGACATCGCGGTATACATCGGCGTGGTCTATGCCTACCTGCCCTTCATGGTGCTGCCGCTGTATGCCAACCTGGTCAAGCATGACGACACCCTGATCGAAGCGGCCACCGACCTCGGCGCCGGGCGCATCCAGGCCTTCTGGAAGGTGACGGTCCCGCTGTCACGGGCCGGCATCATTGCCGGCTCCATGCTGGTATTCATTCCGGTGGTGGGCGAATTCGTCATCCCCGAGCTGCTCGGCGGCCCGGAAACCCTGATGATCGGCAAGGTGCTCTGGCAGGAATTCTTCAATAACCGCGACTGGCCGGTAGCCTCGGCGCTGGCGATCGTGATGCTGGCGATCCTGCTGATTCCCATCACCCTGTTCCACTACAACCAGGCCCGGGAAATGGAGAAGAGCAGATGAGGCGTCCCGACTTTTCCAGCGTGATACTGTGGCTGGGCCTGCTGTTCATCTACCTGCCGATGGTCATCCTGGTGATCTACTCGTTCAACGCCTCGCGCCTGGTGACGGTGTGGGGCGGCTGGTCGATCCACTGGTATGTGGGCTTGCTGGACAACTCCCAGCTGATGGGCGCGGTCAAGCGCAGCCTGCAGATCGCCTTCTACACGGCCACGGCCGCGGTGGCCCTGGGCACCCTGGCGGCCTTCGCCATGAGCCGGTTTGACCGCTTCCGTGGGCGCACCCTGTTCTCTGGTATGGTCACCGCCCCGCTGGTGATGCCCGAGGTGATCACCGGTCTGTCGTTGCTGCTGCTGTTCGTGGCGCTGGCACAGGTACTGGAGTCGCTGTTCGGGGTGTTCTTCGACCGCGGCATGCTGACCATCTGGATCGCCCACACCACCTTCGCGGTGGCCTATGTCGCCATCGTCGTCAGCAGCCGCCTCGGTGAGCTGGACCAGTCGATGGAGGAAGCGGCCCTGGACCTGGGTGCGCCACCCTGGAAAACCTTCCTGCAGATCACCGTACCGATGATCGCACCCTCGATTCTCGCCGGCTGGCTGCTCGCCTTCACCCTGTCGCTGGATGACCTGGTACTGGCCAGCTTCGTCTCCGGCCCAGGCTCCACCACCCTGCCGATGGAGATCTTTTCTGCCGTGCGCCTGGGGGTCAAACCGGAGATCAACGCTATCGCCAGTGTCATCCTGCTGGCCATCTCGTTGCTGACCCTGCTGATCTGGTTCGTCGCCCGCCGGGCGGACAAGCGCAGCCGCATGCTCCCACCGGATGAGGAACCGACCGGCCAGGCGGGATAGCCCCTGGCCCGAGCCCCGCTCGGGAACCCTGTACGTAACGCTGAAAATGGTTAGAATGCGGCCATGAACACTCGCTCCAGTTCCGCCAACAAAAAGACACCGGCCCCGGTCAGAGCAGTTCGACCGCGGATCAAGGACAAGCGCAGCGCCATCCTGCAGGCGGCCCTCAAGGTGTTTGCCGAAGGGGGCGTCAATGGCGTGCCCATCCCGGTCGTCGCGCAGCAGGCCAATGTCGGTACCGGCACCATCTACCGCTATTTCGACAGCAAGGAACTGCTGGTCAACGAACTGTTCCGCGAACAGAAATCGATGCTCTACCAACGCCTGTATGGCGGCCTCGACCTGCGCCAGGCGCCCCGGGACGTATTCAACGAGATCTGGCAGCGCATGGTGTCCTTCGCCCGGGAAGCGCCGGATGCCTACCGGTTTCTCGAGCTGCAGGACCACCGGCCTTACCTGGATGAGGCCAGCCGGAAGCTGGAGCGTGAAGTGCTGGCGCCGATCCTCGCACAGTACGCGGCACTGCAGCAGCGCGGCGTCTTCCGCAGCGATCTGCGCGCCGAGGTATTGATGACCCTGGTCTGGGGCGCCTTCGTCAGCCTGATCAAGGCCGTGCGCGACGGGCATATCAGCTTGAACGAGGCCGATATCCACGCCGCCCGGCATGCCTGCTGGACGCTCTGTACCGGCTGACAGCGCTTCCCCTTTGCAATCTCCCCCCGTTGGGCTAGGGTCAGAGGATCACCGCACCCGGTGCCCTGACGCGAAGGAGATTACCTGTGTCCCATCTGGTTCCGACTGTCGACCCTGACGGCCTGCTCGAATACTCCGTGGTATTTACCGATCGCTCGCTCAATCACATGTCGGCTGCCTTCCAGCAGGTGATGCGCGATATCTCCACGACCCTGAAGGAAGTCTACAACGCCCAGGGCGTGGCCCTGGTGCCAGGCGGTGGAACCTACGGCATGGAAGCCGTGGCCCGCCAGTTTGCCCGGGGCCAGCGCTGCCTGGTGCTGCGCAACGGCTGGTTCAGCTACCGCTGGTCGCAGATCTTCGCCGCTACCGAACTCCCCGCCGAGGAGCGGGTACTCAAGGCCCGCCAGGTCGATTCCGGCGACCAGGCCCCCTTCGCACCAGCGCCGATCGACGAGGTAGTCACGGCCATCCGGGAATACCGGCCCGCCGTGGTCTTCGCCCCCCATGTGGAGACCGCCTCGGGCATTCTGCTGCCGGATGATTATCTGCAGGCGGTCGCCGCAGCCGTACATGAAGTAGGCGGGCTATTTGTGCTGGACTGCGTGGCTTCGGGCACGCTCTGGGTGGACATGCAGGACTGCGGCGTCGACATCCTGATCAGCGCCCCCCAGAAGGGCTGGAGCTCTTCGCCGTCCTGCGCCCTGGTCGCCTTCAGCGAGCGCGCACTGGAACGTATCGAGCACACCACCAGCAACAGCTTCGCCGCCGATCTGAAGAAGTGGCTGCAGATCATGCAGGCCTACGAGAACGGCGGCCACGCCTACCACGCCACCCTGCCTACCGATGCGCTGAAGGCCTTCTGCGATACCATGCACGAAACCCGCGAATACGGTTTTGACCGGGTCAAGCAGGAACAGCTGGAATTGGGCAGAGCCGTGCGGGAGCTGCTGCGGGAGAAGGGTTTTGTCAGTGTGGCCGCCGCGGGTTTCGAGGCCCCGGGCGTGGTGGTCTGCTATACCGAAGACGACCGGATCCACAGCGGCAGCGGCTTTCGCAGTGGCGGCCTGCAGACGGCCAGCGGCGTACCGCTGATGTGCGATGAGCCCGCCGGGTTCAAGACCTTCCGCATCGGCCTGTTCGGCCTGGACAAGCTGCATAACCGTGAGCGCACGGTAGCCAGCCTGCGGGAGGCCCTGGAAGCGCTCTAGCGCTTGTCGGCCGGGTTCACCGCCATGATCTCTTCCATCTTCAGCCCGGTCAGGCCGTGGATGGTGCGCCACAGATAGAACAGGATCGCCATCATCATGATCATCGAGGGGATGGCGATCATCGGGTAGCTGACCAGGGTCATGCGACCCAGCTCGGCATTGAAGGCCTCGGTACCGGCCGGGCTAACCACGATCCACTTGGCGACAAGGTAATTCATGATCGAGGAGAAGAAGAAGGTCCCGGCCAGGAAATAGGTCGCCTTGAGCAGGCGCTGTTCGAAGACCTCGCGCAGCCCGCGCTCCTGCAGCCGCTCATCGACGCGGTGCACATTCAGGACCTTCTCGTTGTACAGCAGGGTGCGAATCAGCGGATAACGCGTGCGGGTGGAAAACAGCACCGCCAATCCGATGACGCCAGGCACGGTTGCTTCCTTGATGGCCAGCCACTGCGGGTCCAGCTCCAACAGGCCGATGCCGCCGGTGAGGAACACGCTGATGACGCCCAGTACCGCGATGAAGTTGTACTTGCGGTAGCGGATCAGCTCGAACAAGCCCCAGCCCAGGGGAAAGGCCAGCGCCAGAACCAGGGCCTGATGGGGGCCGAAATGCGCCTCGCCGCTGAGCTTCATCAGGATCACCGAGGGGATCACGATGCTGACCAGCAGATCTACCATGGGGCGGGGTTTGTGTTGCGGGGTGTCGCGCAGAGCTTCGTTCATGATATCCGGGGAATTCTCTTCTTCGTTGCACACATCATACACGCAGTGGTCGGGCGCGCGCGGTGCGCAGCCGACCAGCTGCCATGCGGCATCAGCCCGCGGCGTTCATCGCCGTCCAGACCAGCAGGCCGGTATAGCCGCCGAAGACCGCCAGCAGCCCCGCCCCCTCCAGCCGATTGATGCGCCCGGGGCGCCCGCGCCAGCCGATGCACATCAGCAGCAGCGCCACGGTCAGTCCCGCCATCAGCAACCAGTCACGGCTGAGGGTCTCCGGGGCAACCTGCAGCGGGTGGATGACCGCCGCAATCCCTACCACGGCCAGGGTGTTGAACAAGCCCGAGCCGATGATATTGCCCAGCGCCAGGTCATGCTGGCCCTTGCGAATGGCCGCCAGCGAAGAGGCCAGCTCTGGCAGCGAGGTGCCTATGGCGACCACCGTCAGGCCGATGATCATGTCGCTGATGCCCAGATCGCTGGCGATATGCACCGCCCCCCACACCAGCAATCGCGAGCTGGCGATCAGCAGCAACAGCCCCAGCACCAGCCACATGATGGCTCGCCCCAAAGGCATGATATCGGCGAGGTATTCCTTCTGGACCTCATCGCCAGCGACATTGTCGCGGTTGCGCACGCCGTCACGGATCGACAGCGCCATCAACAGGGCGAATACCACCAGCAGCACGATACCGTCCGTGCGACTGAGTGCCCCATCAATTACCTGCCAACCGGCCAGGGCAGTGATCCCCAGCAATATTGGCAACTCACGGCGCACCACCTGGCCATGGGCGGTGATCGGACTGATCAGCGCCACCAGGCCGATGATCAGCGCAATATTGGTGATATTAGACCCCCAGGCATTGCCCAGGGCGATCCCCGAATTGCCCTGCAGGGAGGCCAGCGCGGAAACGGACAACTCCGGTGCCGAGGTACCGAAGCCGATGATGAGCATGCCGATCAGCAGCGGCGGCATTCCGCCGTGCACTGCGGCAGCCGAGGCCCCTTCAACAAAACGATCAGCACTCCAGACCAGAACGACCAGTCCGATGATAATGGCAGCTATAGCTAACAACATGTATCGAGATTCCAATTAATCAGAAGCGGGCAGTATGAGTTAAAGTTATTACCCTCGCCAGCCGATACCACCCCACACATCCAATAACTATCCCCAACGCTCTGCGCCGCCGCTTACCGAAGCGCTGCGTACTCATTTCCCGTTTCCACGAGGTTCAGATGTTACTCAAGTCGTCATTGCGCAGGCAGAGCCTGGCGCTGATCATAGGCAGTCTGCTGCTGATGCTGGCCGTTGCCCTGGTCAGCGTATGGTCACTGGCCGATGAACTGCGCAATTACCGGTTGTTGATGGAAGGCCCCCAGGCCACCGCCAGGCTGATTGAAGAAACCAATCTCACGTTCAAGACCCAGGTCCAGGAATGGAAGAACGTCCTGCTGCGCGGCGGTGAACAGGCCGACCTGGACCGTTACTGGCTGCAGTTCCAGAACAGCGAGAAACAGGTGCAGGAGCTGCTCGGACGGGTTGCCCAACTGGACCTGCCGCCGCCGTTCCGTGAGCGCGTAGCGGCCGTGAAGGCCCGGCACCAGACCCTCGGCACCGAATACCGGGAAGGACTGGAATACTTCCTGGCGGCTGGCCACGACCCGGTGGCCGGCGACGACCACGTCCGCGGCATCGACCGGGAGGCCACCTACCAACTGGAGGCCCTGGTGCTGGAGGTCAACCAGCATGCGGCCAGCGAGGTCGAGCGGATTCGCGGCACCGTCGAGCGTACGGTCTGGCTGTCCCTGGTGATCATGATCAGCGCGACCCTGCTGATCGGTGCCCTGGCCAGCTGGCTGATCACGACCCAACTGATCACCCCCATCACCGGGCTGATCCGCCAGGTGGCGCAGCTGAGCCAGGGCCGCTTCGAGGAAGAGATCCGCAGCCAGCGCCAGGATGAACTGGGTGTACTGGCCCGCGCCGCCAATGAACTGCGCGGCTTTCTCGCCGAAACCGCCCGGGGGCTACGCCATGGCACCAGCGAACTCGACCGCGCCAGCGGCGGGCTCAATACCGTGGCGACCCGCATGGCCCATGGCAGCCGGGAACAGTTCTCCCGCACCGACCAGGTCGCCACCGCAATCCAGGAAATGTCCGCCACCTCCGCCGAGGTGGCGCGCTACGCCGCGGATGCCTCGGGCGCGGCAGATGCCGCCGATGATAACGCGCGCCGGGGCCGCCTGGTGATGGACGAGACCATCGAGTCCATGCAGTCGCTGCTCGGGGAAATCGGCCATACCGCCAAGGTCATCCACCAGCTGGAAAATGACAGCCTGCGCATCGGCAAGGTATTGGAGGTGATCCAGAACATTGCCGAGCAGACCAACCTGCTCGCGCTGAATGCCGCCATCGAAGCCGCCCGTGCGGGCGAGGCCGGCCGTGGTTTTGCCGTGGTCGCCGATGAGGTACGCACCCTGGCCCAGCGCACCAGCCAGTCCACCACCGAGATCCAGACCATCATCAGCAACGTGCAGAATGGCGCCGAGGAAGCCGCCCGGGCGATCGAAGGCGGCAAGCACCGTGGTGATACCAGCATGCAACAGGTGACCCTGGCGGGCGACAGTCTGCAGCAGATCGCACTGGCGGTAGAGTCCATCCGCGACATGAACCGCCAGATTGCTACCGCGGCCGAGGAGCAGACCAGCGTATCCGAGGACATCTCGCGCAATATCACCGAGATCACCCAGATTGCCGCGACCAACCAGCAGGATGTCGACCATACAGCCCAGGCCAGCGCGACGCTGCATGAACTATCCGCCGAACTCAACCAACTGGCGGCGCGGCTGCAGGCGTAAGCGGGCCGCCGCATCCCGGGCCCAGACACCACGATTCATAAGAACAACAACCAGCTGTACATTTTTTATACACCGGAGAAGAAGCATAGATGAAAAGCTGGTTTGCCAACCTGAGCGTCAACCTGAAACTCGGCCTGGGCTTCGGCTGGTTCTGCTGTTTACCCTGGTCCTGTCGGTTACTGCCTGGCAGAGCCTGGGCACCCTGATCGATGACGGCAAACGGGCCGGCGACCTCGCCCGGCTCGAGAATGCCCTGAGCAAACTGCGGATTACCCGCATGCAATATCTGGCGGCCAATGGCGATGCGGCCATTTCCGCCAAGGTCCAGGAGCAGCTGGACGCCTTCGGCGCCGAACAGCGCCAGCTGGTCAGTGCGTTGGCGCACCCGGAGGATCGGCAAACCGCCGAACCCCTGCCACAGATCATTGCGGACTACCAGGCCACCCTGGACAGCATGCGCGACGCCTTCGCCAACCGCAGCGCTGCCTTGCAGAGCATGAACCAGCAGGCCGGCAAGATGGTTGAGCTGCTCGCATCACTGACCAGCCAGGCGGCGCAGAGCGACGATCCGCAACTGGCGCGGGCCGTCGACGCTTTCGCCTACAGCTTCCTGCAAGTGCGTTTCGATATCCGCATGGTCATGACCGAAGGCGGCGCCGAGGCAGAACAGGCACTGGCCCGCGCCATCGAGGCCGCCAACCGCGATCTCGCCCGGCTCGAGCGCCTGGCCCTGGGCGGCCAGCAGCAGTCGCTGGTCCAGGCCCGGCAGATAATGACGGACTATGTGACGCAGCAGCACCGCTATGAAGCCGGCACCCGGCAGATCGCCCAGGCGCGCCAGGAGAACGTCGTGCAAGGCAACGGCATCATGGGCATCACCGAACAGTTGCGCCAGGCCCAGCTGGAGCGTGGCGATGAGCAGGCCACCGCCACCCGCTCCCTGCAGCTCACCGTCACCCTCCTCGCCCTGCTGATTGGCAGCCTGAGCGCGGTGCTGATCACCCGCCAGATCACCGGGCCGCTCAACGCTACCCGCCTGACCCTGCAGCGCATTGCCGATGGTGACCTGACCCACCAGGAGCAGATAACCCGCCGCGACGAGTTTGGTGAGCTGCAGCTCGGGGTACAGCGCATGGCCACGAGCCTGCGCGAACTGATCGGCCGGATCCACGACAGTGTTACCCAGATTGCCAGCGCCGCCGAGGAACTGTCCGCCGTCACCGAACAGACCCGGGTCGGCATCAACAGTCAGAAGGAAGAAACCGACCAGGTGGCCACCGCCATGCAGGAAATGTCGGCGACCGTCCATGACGTGGCACGCAATGCCGAGCAGGCTTCCCTGGCAGCCACCAGCGCCAACGGCGAAGCGCGCAACGGGGATGAGGTGGTGAACCAGGCCATCAGCCAGATCGAGCGCCTGGCCGACGAGGTGACCCGGTCGACCGAAGCCATGGAAATGCTCAAGCAGGAAAGCAGCAAGATCGGCACCGTCATGGACGTGATCAAGGCCGTGGCCGACCAGACCAACCTGCTGGCGCTCAATGCTGCCATCGAAGCGGCGCGCGCCGGCGAGGCCGGGCGCGGTTTCGCGGTGGTAGCCGATGAGGTGCGCTCGCTGGCCCAGCGCACCCAGCAGTCCACCGAGGAAATCGAAGCCCTGGTCGCCGCGGTGCACAGCGGCACCCAGCAGGTCGCCAGCCGCCTGCAGAGCAGCCATGCCCTGGCCGGCAGCAGCGTCGAGCTGACCCGCACCGCGGGCGCCGCCCTGGGCAGCATCACCGACAGCGTGGCCAACATCCAATCGATGAACCAGCAGATTGCCGCCGCCGCCGAGCAGCAGAGCGCGGTGGCCGAGGAGATCAGCCGCAGCGTGGTCAATGTGCGCGATGTGGCCGAGCAGAGCGCTACCGGCAGTGACCAGACCGCCACATCCAGCATTGAGCTGGCGCGGCTGGGCAATGAATTACAGGTGCTGGTCAGCCGGTTCCGGGTCTGACCCGACCGGCCAACCCCGGCGGCATCACGCGATCGCGCGGTGCCGCTTCTGCTGCTCCTCTTCCACCAACTCCTTCTTCGACAGCTTGCCCACCGGGGTACGTGGCAGCGCCGCACGGATCTCCATCGCCGCCAGGCGCTCATGCTTGCCCAGACGTGACTCCAGGAAGGCCTGCAGCTGGGCGAAATCGAAGGGGTCGGCGCCGGCCTTGAGCTTGATGAAGGCCTTGGGCGCCTGGCCGCGGTAGGCGTCGTCGATACCGATCACCGAGACCTCCTCCACCGCCGGGTGCTCATAGATGGCTTCCTCGATTACCCGCGGATAGACGTTGTACCCGCTGCACAGGATCATATCCTTGGTCCGGTCGACGATATACAGCCAGCCCTCCTCGTCCATGTAACCTACATCGCCCGTACGGAGGAAACCGTCAGCGGTCATCGCCTCGGCGGTGGCCTCGGGACGCTTCCAATACCCAGCCGTGACGTTCGCCCCGGCGATGCAGACCTCGCCCCGCTCGCCGGGCGGCAAACTGCCGGGCGCGCCATCCAGCGGGGCGATGCGGATCTGCGCACCCGGCACCGGGATGCCGCAGGAGCCGGGGCGCGGCGTGGCATCGCGTGGGGTAAAGGTGCCGGTGGTGGTGGTCTCGGTCATGCCCCAGCCCTCGCGCAGGGCGCAACCGGCCATCTGCGAATAGCGCTGCTGCACTTCCAGCGGCAGCGGCGCGCCGCCGGAGTTGCACAGTTTCAGCGAGGTGAGGTCTAGCTGCGCGGTCAGCGGGTGGGCCAACAGGCCGATGAACATGGTCGGCACGCCGGGGAAGGTGGTGATGCGGTTGTCGTGGATCTCCCGCAGTACCGTTTCGGCATCGAAGCGCGGGTGCAGATAGACCTCCGCCGCCATGCGCAGGCTGAACAGCATGTTGATCATCAGCGCATAGATGTGGAACGGCGGCAGCACCGCCAGCACCCGCTCCTCGCCGGGCCGCAGGGACTCATCGAGGATCGCCTGCAGCTGGGAACAGCTGGCGGTGATATTGGCGTGGGTCAGCATGGCGCCCTTGGGCGCGCCGGTGGTGCCGCCGGTGTACTGCAATACCGCCAGCGCGGTTGCCGCGTCATCCAGCGGGTAGGCCGTGTAGTCGCCGTCGTTATCCAACAGGCTGGCGAACGAGCGGCAGTGCTCACCGAAGGCGACCTCGGTAGCCGGCCCGAGCAGGTTGGCCTGCTCGGCGCTGGCATCGGGCGCGAACTCGGTGAAGTGGCCGACAATCAGTGTCTGCAGCCGGCTGTTGGCGCACAGCCCCGCCATTTTCGGGTACAGCGCAGCCAGGTCGAGGGTAACCATCAGCGCCGTTTCGCTGTCCTCGATCTTGTGCGCCAGGGTGCGCTCGGCGTCCAGGGGTGAGTAATTGACCACGGTGCCGCCAGCCCGCAGCACGCCCATGAAGGCGATGACGTAATGGGGCGTATTGGGCAGGTACAGCCCGACGTGCACGCCGGGCTTCACGCCCAACCGCTGGAAGCCGCAGGCGGCGCGGTTGACCAGCTCGTTGAGCTGACGATAGTTGAGGCGGTGGCCTAGGAAGTTGAGTGCCGGGTGGTCGGGGTACTGGGTGACGGCCTGTTCCAGCAGGGTCCATACCGGCCCCGTGGGTAGCTCGACATCCCAGCGCAGGGGGTCGGGATAGGAGTCCAGCCAGCGTAACTGCCCATTCGCGTTCATGACACGCCTCCTCGGCTTGATTGTAATTATTGGTTAGCTGACCCTAGCGCTGCGCGCACGCTGTGCAAAGGCAAATCCAGCAAGGATATACGCCGCCATAAGAACGCTGATACCTCCCGCCAGGCCAGCATGTGACATCACTCGCAGTTTATTGAATGGGTCGGCAATCAAATTGCAATAAGCGAAGCGGGTTGGTAGATTCCGGGGCTTCTTCATACCTACACGGAATACATCCATGAAACGGATCCTGCTCGGTTCCCTGCTTGCTGCTGCTTCGTTCAACGCCTTCGCTACCGCACCGGGCGGCCCAGGCTGCGGCTGGGGTAACATGCTGTTCGAAGGTCAGCGTGGCCTGCCCTCACATCTGGTTGCGTCCATCACCAACGGTACCTCCGGCAATGCCACCTTCGGCATGACCTCGGGCACCAACGGCTGCAACACCAGCGGCGCGCTGGCCTACCATGGCAAGCCGATGCTGGTGCTGAGCAGCATCATGGATGAACTGTCCGAAGACATGGCCCGTGGCGAGGGCGAAGCCCTGACCACCTACGCCGTGGTACTGGGTGTGCCCGCCCAGGACCGGGCACATTTTGCTGCAGTGACCAGCGCGCATTTCGCGGACATCTTCAGCTCCGCCGAAGTCACCGCCGAACAGGTCCACGCCGCCACCCTGGCGGTCATGAAGCAGGATGCGGTCCTGGCGCAGTACGCCGACCAGGTCTGATCTTCGTGCATCACCGGCCGGCAATCGTGCTGGCCGGTGATTCTCTGGCATCCTGCCCCATCGCTTTCCACGCCGGCCTCGCATGTTCCTACGTCTCCTTCCCCTGCTGCTGAGCCTGCTCGGCACCGCTTCCCAGGCGGCACCACCCCCAGCTCCCGCCCCGCTGGCGCAGTTGGCACAGCACCCGTACTGGATCGCGCTGGGGCATTATGAGCAACGCCTGTCCGGTGGTTGGCGCAGCTATGTGGATGATGCCGGGTTTTTCCTCGCGGCCGAGGGCGAGCATTCGCCCCTGGCGGAACTGCAGGCCACCCTCGACGGCTTGTATGCCGACCCGTCGCTGGGCGACGCCCACCCGCAGTGCCGCTTCCCCTCGCGCACGCGGTGGCTGCGCCAGCAACTCGCCCTGACTGACCTGCCCCCGGTGCGGTGCCAGGAGTTCGCCACCTGGTACGCCGACATCGACCCGCACAGCACGGTGCTGGTGTTCCCCGATGCCTATCTGAACAGCCCCTCGTCCATGTTCGGCCACACCCTGCTGCGTATCGACTCGGCGGCGACCGCGGACAGCGGCACCGCCCTGCTCAGCTACGCGCTGAACTTCGGCGCCATGATCGAGGGCCTGGACAACAGCATTCTGTATGCCTGGAAAGGCCTTGCAGGCGGCTACCCCGGCCAGTTCGCGCTGCTGCCCTACCGCGAGAAACTCAGCGAGTACAGCAGTCTGGAGAACCGCGACCTGTGGGAATACCGCCTCGATCTGACACCCGAGGAAACCGGCCGCATGATCGAGCATGTCTGGGAGTTGCGGCAGATCCGCTTCGACTACTTCTTCTTCGACGAAAACTGCTCGTATCGCCTGCTTGAGCTGCTGGAGATCGCCCGCCCCGGTCTGAAACTGATCGACCAGTTTCCGCTGACCGCCATCCCCGCCGATACGGTGCGGGCGGTGAAGGACGCCGGGCTGGTGCAGAAAGTGAATTATCGTCCTTCCCGGGAAAAGGAACTGCTGGCCCGTGCCGCGCCACTGCAGCCGGAGGAGATCAGCTGGGCCCAGGCCGTGGCCGCCGATACCGAGCTGCTGGGAGATGATGGGTTCAATGCCCTGCCGGTCGCTCGTCAGGCGCAGATTCAGGAAACCGCCTACCGCCTGCTGCGCTATCAGGCTGCTGGTCAGGAGCGTGACCCGGACAATGCGGCGCGCAGTTTCCGGCTGTTGCAGGCAATCAATCAGAATCCACCGGCACGACTCGAAATCGACACCCCGACCCTGCCCGAGGACGGACACGAATCGCGTACCTGGCAACTGGCGCTGGGTAGTCAGGACCAGCGCGCCTATGCCGAATACGGTCTACGCATGGCCTATCATGATCTGAACGACAATCTGGCCGGTTTCCCGCTGGGCGCACAGATCGAACTGGGCAAGCTGCGGATTCGCCAATATGAAGGCAACCAATGGCAGCTGGAGGAGCTGGGGCTGGTCAACATCCGCTCGCTGACAGCTCGCAATCAGCTGCTCAAACCCTGGTCGTGGCAGGTCGAGACCGGCCTGGAGCGGGTAGCCGGGAAGGATGGTCAGCAGCGTCTGGTCGGCCATCTGAATGGCGGCGCCGGTTTCACCTCGCCTCTCGCTGAGAATGTACTGGGGTACGCACTGGCGACACTGCGCGTCGAACACCATCAGGATTTTGCCGCCAAACTCAGCCCGGCGGCCGGTTTTGACAGCGGTCTGCTATGGCGCAATCGCGCCGGCAACCTGCTGCTGGAGGCCCAGGCCGACTATTTCCACAACGGCGAAGTGCGCCGCAGTCTGGGGCTAACCCAGCAGCTGGAGCTGGGCCGCAACCTCGGGCTACGGCTGACCGCCCAGCGTGAATTCACCCAGTGGAGCGCGCCACAGAATGAAGTGATGCTGCAGCTGCGCTGGTATCACTACTGAGTTTGCGCTCGGGGGCGCGACAACCCCGAAGCGCTCAACCCCGCCGCAGCCGCTCAGCAGCGCCGCGCAACATCCGCTCGGTCCCGTCCCACCCCAGGCAGCCATCGGTAATCGATACGCCGTAACGCAGGTCCTCGGACAGCGGCTGGTTACCGTCGAACAGATGACTTTCCAGCATCACCGCTCGCAGGCTGATATCCCCGGCCAGCCGCTGATCAACCACATCTTCCAGCACCGCCGGCTGGCGTAGCGGGTTCTTGCCACTGTTGGCATGGCTGCAGTCGACCATGATGCTCGGCTCCAAGCCGGCTTGCTCCAGTGCTGCCCGCGCCATGGCGACGCTTGCTGCGTCATGGTTCGGCCCCTGATTGCCGCCCCGCAGCACCAGATGGGTATCCGAGTTGCCCAGAGTTTCCACCAGCGACGGCCGGCCCAGCTCGTCGATACCGAAGTGCTGATGCCCATGGGCCGCCGAGCGCATGGCATCGATGGCGATGCCCATGCTGCCATCCGTACCGTTCTTGAAACCCACCGCCATATCCAGGCCGCTGACCAATTCCCGGTGGACCTGCGACTCACTGGTGCGCGCGCCGATCGCCGCCCAGCCCAGCAGGTCATCCACGTAACCTGCCACCAGCGGTTGCAGCAGCTCGGTGGCCAGCGGCAGACCCAGCTCGATCATCTGCAACATCAGCCGCCGCGACAGCTCCAGACCACCGGCCATATCGCCACTGCCGTCCAGCTGCGGATCGTAGACCAGCCCTTTCCAGCCGATGGTAGTGCGCGGCTTCTCGATATAGGCACGCATCACCAGCAACAGTTGATCCTCAACCTGTGGGGCCAGATCGGCCAGCCGCTGGGCGTATTCCAGCGCCGCGTCGGCATCATGAATCGAGCAAGGCCCAACCACTACCAGCAGGCGCTGGTCGTCGCCGTTGAGAATATTGCGGATGGCCTGGCGCTGGGCATGGACCTGATCGGCCTGCCGATCATTCAGCGGCAGGCGCTGGCGCAATACCGCTGGGCTCGGTAACGGGCGGGTGCGTCGCTGGGCATGGGGGATAAGGTTGTGGGCCGGCTCGAGGCTGGATACAACGGAAAGCTGCAGGGCGGATGCGGAAGAATTCATCAGTGCTGTCCTCAGCTGCGCGGTTCAGTCCGCGCAGCGCTCTATCGTGTTAGTCGTTGTAAGGTCTGTGGATTCTGGGCGCGACCACTAAATCGCCAGCTGCAGTAACGGTAAGAACAGGTAAAGTAAGTGCTCATGTCTGAATCCTCTCAATGCATTGGCCGTTATTGGCCGAAAAAACAAAACCCCCGGTCGGGTGGCCGACCGGGGGTTTCTGAGTAGTGCGGTGGGCGGCCCGTCTGGAGTGGGCCGCCTGGGTATCAGGCCAGCCCTTGGCTAAACCAATACCCATAAAAATAAACGGCAACCGCGTCAGCAGCGCAGGCAGCAGTCGCCACGGCCTGAGCCGGGTTGCGATGATGCTGAATGGATGTGCTGGATGACATGGGGTTCTCCGTTGACGTGCAGTTAACTTACTGCATTAGCCGGTTGTGTTCAACTTCGATGACACCGAGTATGCACGGGCCAGATGACACGGGGATGACAATCGCGCCATTGCCTGTCTGACAACAGACAGGCAATGCTGACCGCAGCGCTGCGAGCGTTACTGCTTCACCGTATCCAGGGTCTTGGTAATCGCCGCCACTGCCGCACCGATATTGCTCAGTTCCGCTGGCAGGATCATGGTGTTGTTGGTCTTGGCCAGCTTGCCGAACTCGGTTACGTACTGCTCCGCGACGCGCAGCGCCACCGCGTCCTTGCCACCGGGGGTGGTGATGGCATCGGCAACCAGGCGCAAGCCGTCGGCGGTCGCCTGGGCCACCAGCTCGATCTGCCGCGCCTTGCCCTCGGCTTCGTTGATCTGGCGCTGCTTGTCCGCTTCGGACAGATTGATCGTCTCCTGCTTGATCCCTTCGGAGATGTTGATCTTGGCTTCCCGCTCGCCTTCGGACTGCGCCACCACGGCGCGACGCTCCCGCTCGGCGCGCATCTGTTTTTCCAGCGCATCGAGGATGGTCGCCGGCAATTCGATATCGGCAATCTCATAGCGCATGACCTTCACGCCCCAGGGCTGGGCCGCCTCGTCCAGCGCGGCGACCACCTGGCTGTTGATGGCTTCGCGCTCCTCGAAGGTCTTGTCGAGGTCAATCTTGCCGATCACCGAACGCAGGGTAGTCTGCGCCAGTTGGGTCGCGGCAAAGCGGTAGTTGGAAATACCGTAGCTGGCAGCCTTGGGATCGACGACCTGCAGGTAGATCACCCCGTTGACCACCACCTGGATGTTGTCCTTGGTGACGCAGGCCTGGCGGTCCACGTCGATCGCCTCTTCCTTCATGGTGTGGCGATAGGCGATGCGGTCGACGAAGGGAATGAGCAGGTGAAAGCCCGCCTCCAGTGTCTTGGCGTACTTGCCCAGCCGCTCGACCACATAGGCGGAACGCTGGGGTACGATCTGCGCGGTCTTGGCGACGGTGATGACGATCAGTACCAGCAGCGCCAGGGACAGGATTGTTGCGAATTCCATTGCGAAAAACTCCTCTACCAATAATTGATTCAGGCGGTTGTAGCGGGACGGGCACTGACGCGCAGGACAATGCCGCGCAAACCAACCACCCAGGCGGTATCACCGGCGCGCAGTGGCTCAGCGGACTCGGCGTCCCACTTGGCGCCGTTGAGCTGGACATCACCGGTCCCGTCGACGAAATCGGTCAGCACAGTAACCCGGCTACCCACCACGCCAACATCATCCAGGTCGGTATCGGCCCGGCCACCGACGCTGCCGCGCAGCCACCGGGCGCAGTGGCGGCGCAGACCAAACAGGGCGAGCAGACTGATCAGGCCGAAACACAGCAGCTGCACTGCCAGGCTCTCGATGACCCCAGCCAGGGTCAGCACACCCACTACCAACGCACCCAGGCCAAAGAAAACGGCTACCAACCCCGGGACGAAGAACTCGGAAATGAGCAGGGCGAAACCGAGCAGGAGCCAGAAGGCATAACCATTGAGAAAGCTGTTCAACAACATTGCCTTATCCTTGCAGCACCCCAACGGGCATCAGCTCGCAGCCTAGCAGATCGCTGCAGGCCAGCGGTAAGCATTACCTCCGGATTTGCGATCGACTACACAATACCGGCACAGCGCCAGCTCGCTACCGCCTGTCGGATAAGTCCAATGAATAAAACGCAGCCAGAGCGGATGACCTGCCGGTCGACCCACGGCTGATGAGTCCGCTGGCAGCAGGACTCGTCGGTCACCAGCGGCGCATCTATGCTCAACAGGTCTCTGTCAGGCCTGTCGGGAGTCCCTGCGCCTGTGCAGTCAGAGCCACCCTTCAACCGGCAAAGGTAGACAATATGAAGAACAACCGCCTTTCACTGGCCCTGGGCGTGGTGGCCCTGCTGGGGATGACCAGCCAGGCCCAGGCTTCCTGGTTCAGCTCCTCTGACTACACCAAGACCCGCTACCCCATAGTGCTGACCCACGGCATGCTGGGTTGGGACAACATGCTCGGCATCGATTACTGGTATGGCATTCCCCAGGCGCTGCGCAAGGACGGTGCCAGCGTCTATATCACCGAGGTCAGTCAGCTCGATACGTCCGAGGCCCGGGGTGAGCAGTTGCTCGAACAGGTCGAGGAAATCATCGCCATTTCCGGCGCCCCCAAGGTCAACCTGTTCGGCCATAGCCATGGCGGCCCGACCGTGCGTTACGTAGCCGCCGTGCGCCCTGACCTGGTCGCCTCGGTCACCAGCATCGGCGCGCCCCACAAGGGCTCGGCCCTGGCTGACTTCCTGCGCCAGATACCCGAGGACTCGGCGGGCGAAGCCATCGTCTCCGGCCTGGTCAATGCCGTCGGCAAGATGATCAATTTCATTTCCGACAGCCCCATCGATACCCCGATGAATTCCCTCGGCTCCCTGGAATCGCTGTATTCGGAAGGGGCCGCACGCTTCAATGCCAGGTTCCCCCAGGGCATTCCCACCACGGCCTGCGGCGAGGGGGATTATCAGGTCAATGGCGTGCGCTACTATTCCTGGAGCGGTACCAGCCCGGCGACCAACCCGCTGGATCCATCAGACCTGATGATGGTCACCGCCTCGCTGACCTTCCCCCGGGGCGAGGCCAATGACGGCATGGTCGGTCGCTGCAGCTCGCGCATGGGCATGGTGATCCGGGACAACTACCGGATGAATCACCTGGACGAGGTCAACCAGTTCTTCGGCCTGACCAGCATCTTCGAGACCGATCCGGTGACGGTGTATCGGCAGCAGGCCAATCGGCTGAAGAAGGCCGGCCTGTAACGCCCATGAACCTGAAACTAGCGTACCGCGGGCCCGGCAACGGGCCTGCCTCACCTGCCGATGGTAGCCGTCCCATGAAAGCACTGATCTATCTTCCGCTGCTGGGGAGCCTGCTGCTGCTCGGCTGGCAGATTGCTCCCGAGCGCGACCCTGCGCCCGAGCGCCCGGTGTCGGCAGCCAGCTCGGCAGCGCCCCCAACCAGCCCCGCGCCAATAGGTGTCAGCCAGGCCGCGCCAGCAACCGCTGTCACCCCGTTGCCCGCCAGTGTGCGCGGCACCGAGGTGGATGGCCGGCTGGAACTGGATGCCCAGGGCAATCTGCTGATCACCGGGCAGATCCGCCATCTGTTCGATTACTTCCTGAGCCTGGTGGGTGAAGAGTCCATCGCCACTGCGCAACAGCGTATCCGCAGCTACCTGAACCAACAGCTGGCGCAACCGGCGCGGGGACAGGCGCTGGCACTGCTGGATGACTACCTGGCCTATCAGCAGCAACTGGCCGACCTGGAGAGTCGCTTCCCGGTCACCGAAAGTCTGGCGGACCTGGCCGCCCGGGAGCAGGCGGTGCAACGGCTGCGCGCCACGCTATTCAGTCGCGAGGCGCACGAAGCCTTCTTTGCCGGGGAGGAGATCTACAACAATTTCACCCTGGAGCGGCTGGCCATCCTGCAGGACCCGACGCTGGATGAGGAGCAACAGCGACGCGCGATCGAAGCGCTGCGGGAGAACCTGCCCGAGGCCATGCAGCAATTGCTGATACCGCAGATCCATCAGGAACTGCGTCAACAGACGCTGGCCCTGCGGGCAGCCGGCGCGGATGAAGCGCAGGTGCAACAGCTGCGCCTGGAGCTGTTGGGGCCGGAAGCCACCAGCCGCCTGGCGGCGCTGGATCGACAACGGAGCGAATGGCAACGGCGCGTGGCCGCCTTCAATGCGGAACGGGAGCAGATCCTGGCGCAGCCGGGGCTGGCCGACGCGGACCGCCAGGCCGCGGTAAACGGCCTGTTGCAGGAGCAGTTCAACGAGACCGAGCGGTTGCGCCTGATGAACTGAGGCCTACTTCTTCATCCAGACATCATTGACCAGGATGTACTGCCCCCGGGGGGTGCGTTCCAGCGCCTTCTTGCCAGCCATGGACTCGACATCACGCACCTGGATGTTGTTTTCCTTGGCCAGGCGCTGGTATTCATCCCGCCGGGCCTGGTTGATCTGCCGGGCGATCTCTGCGGCATTGCCTCCTGCGGCCACCACTCCGAGATAACCGTCAGGCTGCTCGCCCAGCTGGCCTGCGGCCTTGGCCGCAGGCAGCGCCGACATGGCCTGGTTCAGTGATAACGCCAACGCGGGTGCACTCAACAGCAGGGCCAGCAACAGCCCGCCCACTCGAACACTCATACGCATGTCAGTCTCCTTGTTCAGAACAGCCCGCTGGATTCGCTGAACAGCTCGTCCAGCTCCTTGTCGACCTTGATGTAGATCTCATGCTGGATCTTCACGTTCAAATTGATGTTGATCGGCTCACTGGGCGCAGCCAGCTGCACCTTGGGCGTACAGGCTGCCAACCCTGTCACCACCATTGCCATTACCGCCAGACGCCAATGCATATGCCTCTCCTGTCATGGGCTGCGCCGTTGCAGATAGTATTGCTCGACCCGCTTGCGAATGATCTCGTTGACCTGCCCGGTCAATTGCAGACTGGTCAGCAGGGCCGGAATGTCCTCTTCCAGGCGAAGGTTGAGGTGGACCGGTCGCCCCTGCTGGAAGGCCGGGTTGCTGCCCTCCAGGCGCAAGCCAAGCACCAGCACGCCCTGCTCATCATAGGACAGATCGCTGGCCAGCACCTGATACTGGAAGTTGTCCAGCGCCAGGGCCAGTTGCTCCAGATTGGGGTTGCTGGCCGCCAGCTCCTGCAGCTGTTCGGCCTGGTAACGCAGCACACCGGGTTCCCGGGCCTGCAGCCGACCATCGTCGATCACCAGCTGCCCGTCCACCAGGCTCACGGGGAAACGCCCGTCCAGGGTGCCCTGCCCGCTCAATCCCTCCGCGGGGTAGACCTCGAAAAGCCGGGCCAGTTCGACACCCTGCACCACCGCGACCAGCGTCTGCCGAGCTTGCCCCAGGTCGATGACCGCCGGCTCCAGCAGCACCCGTCCGTCCAGCACGCCCAGGCTGGCGCTACGCAAATCCAGCGCGCCCGCGGCTATCGCATCCAGTGTGGTGCGGTAACGGACGCTGGCCTGCAGCGGGCCGAGGGGCAAGCCCGGGTCCAGGCTGGTGATGCGCAGGGCCTCGGTGTCCAGCTGCAGCTGGTCGCCGCGCAGGGAGACCGCCAGCGGCAGGGCCAACCCGGTGAAACTGGCGCGATCATAGATGCCCTGGCCGCCCGTCAGTGACAGCGTGCCCGTGAGCAGGTCCAGCCCGCTCCGCCCGCTGGCCTGCAACTGCCCGGTGACGCGGCCACTGGAGAAGCTCAGCAGGGCTGGCCAGTCGGCGAAGGTCGCCGCCAACGGGTCGGCGGCGCGCAGGAATATGTCCTGCAGGGCCACCGTCAGTTGCCAGGCCTTATCCCTGGGCCAGTCAAACTGCAGTTCGGTGTTCAGGCCACTCAAGGGGGCCAGATTGCCAGACAGTGCCAAGCCTGTTGCGGACTGTTGCAGCCTGCCATTGAAGTTCCAGCCCTGGGGCTTGAGCGCAGCGTGCTCCAACCGGGCCGCGCCCAGCCGCAGCGGCATCTCCAGGGCCAATTGATCGGGGCTGGCGAACGGCAAGGCCAGGGTAGCGTCAGCGAGATCCGCGTGCAGACGGGTCAGCCGCAGCCCGGCGTCGGGTAACGCCAGGCTCTGGGCGGTTAAGCGTGCATCTTTGCCCAACTGCAGGGTCAGCCCCTGTTGACTCAGCTCCGCCAGGAACGGCCAGTCGAGCTGCAGGGCGCGGGCCTGGACCCCGGATATATCCAATCTTGGTGCGCTCAGGTGCAGATGCCCGTCCCGCAGCTGGCCCTGCCACTGCGGCTGGCTTTTCAGCTCCAGCAAGGTATCCAGGCGTCCGCTGACCTCCCCTTCCATCACCATCTGCACGGCCAGGGGGATACTGTCCCGCCAGGTCGCCAGACTGCCGGGCTCCGGGTTGATCTGCACCGCGATGGCCGCCGGGCGCAGGCCTTGGGGCCATGCCGCCAGTGCCGCCAGCTGCGGCTCGGCCAGCCGCGCGGCCAACTGGCCCTCGTGCAGCAACCATTGCTCGCCGCGGTTCTCCAGATCCAGCCGCAGGTTGCCGCTGAGCTGACCGAGCCCGGCCAGGGGCAGGGGTTGTGGCAGATCCAGTTCAGCCTGCAGCAGGTAGCGGTCAGCGTCTTCGCGCAGCTGCAATTGGCCCTGCAGCTGTTGCCCGTCGGCCCGCAGGCCCAGCTGGGCGGTCACCGCCAGGGGCTGTTGCTGCGCCGTCAACTGCAATGTGCCCTGCAGCCGGCAGTACTGGTTTTCGCAGGGGAGCTGGACCTGCAGGCTCGACACCGCCAATTCCCGGGGCAACCAGGACAGCGGACCCGCCAGTTGGTCCAGATCCGGCAGACGCCAGTCGGCTTCCGCCTCCCGCGGTGGCAACTGCTGGGCCGGTTGCCAGATCAGTTGCAGCTCCTCGACCAGCAGCCGCTCGATTCGCGGACCCTCGCGCCAGGTGGGCTGCAGTCGAACCCCGTCCAGGCGAAAGCCCAGCCGCCCCTGTTCCGTCACCTGCACGCCGCTGGCCTCGCCCAGCCACAGCGCGCCATCGGCCCAGCGCACCTGCTGCCAGTGCAGCTGTTCAAACCCGGCCGCCGTCAGGGTGCGCTGCAGCCATTGGCCCGCCAGCACCGTAACGAGCAGCAACAGCGCCAGTACTGCCCCCACCCCGACCACCGCTTTGCGCATGCATCCCTCCACGAGACAAGCAACCGGCTTCAAGGTTAGCATGCGGGATCCACCCGATCATGAAGGCAGATATATGGATATTCTCCGCCGGGTCAACCGTCGCAAGCGCCGCCCCAGACGCGTCCAGCTGCTGGTTCCACTGTTGCTCCTGCTGTGGATCGGCATGGGTGTGTTCGAAGCCAGCCGGCCCATGCCCGAGGGATTGGCGGTCAGCCAGCCCTGGCGGCCCGCTACCGAGGTCCAGTTGCTGCTGGATCAGACCTGGCAGAACCCCAGTGGTGAGCGCATAAGTGACCAGCAGATCTTCGACCAGGCGCTGACGATGATCGCCGAGGCCCGCGAACTGATCGTCCTGGACATGTTCCTGTTCAACGATTTCGCCGGGCAGGACAGCTTCCGTCCACTGTCGTCGGAATTGACCCAGGCGCTCATCACCGCGCGCCAGCGGCGGGCCCCACCCGAGGTCGTACTGATCACCGACCCTTTCAACACCCTCTATGGCGGAGTACCCAATACGCAGCTGGAGCGTCTGCGGCAGGCTGGCGTCAAGGTGGTAATGACGCCGGTGCACGAGTTGCCGGCGTCCAACCCGTTGTGGTCCGCGCTGTGGAGCCTGTGCTGCCGCTTCATCGGCAATGATATGGCGGGCGGCTGGCTACCCAACCCGGTGGGCGACGGCAAGGTCACCCTGCGCAGCTACCTGCATCTGGCCAACTTCCGCGCCAATCACCGCAAGACGCTGATAACCGATGCGGGCGACCACTGGACCGCCCTGGTGACCTCGGCCAACCCCCACGATGCCAGCAGTCGCCACGCCAACCAGGCGCTACGCTTCAGCGGCCCCGCGGCGCTGGACCTGCTGCAGACGGAGCAGGCCGTCGGCCGGCTGGGAAGGATAGATACCCGTCACTGGCCGCAGCCGCCGACAGCCGCCCCGGTGGATAGCGACGCAGAATTACGGGTGCTCACCGAGGGCGCCATACGCGACGCCCTGTTGGAACTGGTCAACAGCGCCGCAGAGGGAGATCGCCTGGATATGGAGGTGTTCTATCTCTCCCACCGCCCGCTGATCGACGCGCTGATCGCGGCCCGGGAACGGGGCGTGGTGATCCGCGCGCTGCTTGATCCCAACCGGGACGCCTTCGGGCGGGAAAAGAACGGCATCCCTAACCGCCAGGCCGGCTGGGACCTCTACCGCGCCGGCATCCCGGTACGCTGGTGCAATACCCATGGCGAGCAGTGCCACCGCAAATGGATCCGGCTGGACCGGAGCGATGGCCGCAGCGAGCTGATCAGCGGCTCGGCCAACTTTACCCGGCGCAATCTGGACAACCTGAACCTGGAGACCGATGTGCAGCTGGTGGCGGCGCAGGACCACCCCGCCCTGCAGCAGGCGCGGACCGCCTTCGACCGTCTCTGGGGTAACGCGGAGGGGGTTGAGTACAGCCTGCCCTACTCGGCCTTTGCCGACCATAACGTCGCGCGTTACGGGCTGTACCGGTTGATGGAAGCGACGGGGTTGTCGACTTTCTGAGCAGGCGGGCCGGCACACGCCACGTTGACGGCATTGGGCTGGGCACTCGTCCCCGGCGATGCGCCCGTTGAGGCAGAGGTCATTGGCATCAGGCAAGCACCGCCAGTGATTTCAGCGGCACCGAGGCATCCGCCAGGGCGACCGGGTCCACCACCACGCGGTTCTTCACCAGGGCCTTGCCCTGCACGAAGTCGCGCACCAGGTTCACGCTATCGAGCGCCTGCACGCAACCGTCCTTCAGGTAGACCACCGAGAAGCTGCCGCTGGTGGGGTCGCCGCGCAACACCATCTGGTCATGCCCGGCGGACAGGCCCACGGTCTGCAGCTTGAGGTCGTATTGATCGGACCAGAACCAGGGCAGTGCGTTGTAGGGTTGCGGATTGCCGGTCAGGAAATCCGCCACGGTCCTGGCCTGGTCGTTGGCATTCTGCACCGATTCCAGGCGGATCGGCCCGGTGTTGGCACAGAAGCCGTTGTGGTGCGCTGCGCAGTCGCCGATGGCAAACACATCCGCCACGCTGCTGCGGCAGAATTCGTCGACCATGACCCCGCCGGTCTGGATATCCACCCCGGCCTCGGCCAGGGGGGCCACCGCCGGCAGGATGCCGATGCCGACCACCACCATCTGCGCTGGCAGCACGCGGCCGTCGGCCAGCTTCACGCCGCTGACCCGGCCGGCGTCGCCAAGGATCTGCTCAACCTGGCTGTTGAGCTGGATATCCACCCCCCGGGCGCGGTGGGCACTTTCATAAAAGCGTGACAGCGGCTCGCCGGCGACCCGCGCCAGCACGCGATCCTGGGCCTCCAATACGGTGACCTGCTTGCCACGGGTGCTGAGCACGGCCGCGGCCTCCAGGCCGATATAGCCGCCGCCGATGACTACTACGGTGTCGACGCTGGCCAGTTCGGTGCGCATGGCATCGACGTCGGCGCGGGTGCGCACATAATGAATGCCTGCCAGGTCATGCCCGGCGCAGGCCAGGCGCCGCGGCGCGCCACCGGTTGCCCAGATCAGGCTGCCGTAGCCGAGACGTTCGCCGCCCTCGGTCTGCAGCTGGTGCGTTTCGGTATCCACTGCGACGATCCGCGTACTGCGCAGCACCTCGATATTGTGGGTGCGCCAGAATTCCTCGGGACGCAGCAGCAGGCGCTCGAAGGGTTTCTCCTCCGAAAGGTATTCCTTGGACAACGGCGGGCGGTCGTAGGGCAACTCCGGTTCCTCCCCAACCATGGCCACCGACCCGGTAAAACCACGTTGACGCAGCAGGCTGGCCGCCTGCGCGCCGGCATGGCCCGCTCCCACAATCACCACATCATATGCCTGCATGCTGTTCTCCTCGTTCTACCGCTGGCTCAGTCGTCACGGGCAACGGACTGACCTACAAGCCCGGAGCTCCAGGCAACCTCTGGGTCGAGATGGAACTCGCCCCTCCCAGGCGAACCACGCACTGCAGCGTCGAGCCTCAACCACACCGGCCGACCGCCCCCCCCCGGGAGTGTCGAGTTCCATCTCGACACCGGCGAAGGTCCCGGCCAACCCCAACCCTCAGCCCATCTCCGCCAAACAGGCTTCAATGATATCCAGCCCCTCCTCCACCTCCACATCCGTCGCGGTAAGCGGCACCAGGATACGGATGACGTTGGCGTATTGCCCGCAGGACAGCAGCAGCAGGCCCTTTTCCCGGGCGCGGATGACCAGGCGGCTGGCCAGTTCCGGATCCGGTGCGCCGTCGACGGTCATCAGCTCGCAGGCGACCATGGCGCCGAGCCCGCGTACCTCGGCGATACGCTTATCTCCCTCGGCAAACTGTCGCAGACGCTCGGTCATGCGGTCGCCCAGAGTACGGGCGCGGGCCAGCAGGTTCTCTTCCTCGAATACCTCCAGCACCGCCAGGGCAGCGGCGCAGGACACCGGGTTGCCGGCGTAGGTGCCGCCCAGGCCGCCCGGGGAAATCGCATCCATCAGTTCCGCGCGACCGCAGACTCCGGCCAGCGGAAAGCCACCGGCTACCGACTTGGCAAAGGTGGTCAGGTCGGCGGTGACACCCATCTGTTCCATGGCGAAGAAGGTACCGGTACGCCCGGCCCCGGTCTGCACTTCATCGGCAATCATGACAATGCCGTGCAGGTCGCAGAGCGCCCGCAGCCGCTGCATGAACTGCGGCGAAGCCACGCGGAAGCCGCCCTCGCCCTGCACCGGCTCGACCACCAGGGCAGCGATATCCCGGGGTTCGGCGTCGTTCTTGAAGATCTGTTCGATGCTGTCGATGGCATCGTCCTCGCTTACACCATGCAGGGCATCGGGGAAGCGCGCGCGAAACACCCCGCCTGGCATCAGGCCCATGCCGGAGGCGTAGGGCATGACCTTGCCGGTCATCGCCAGGGTCATCATGGTGCGGCCGTGGTAGCCGCCGGCGAAGGCGATGACGCCGGCCCGGCCAGTGGCGGCGCGGGCAATCTTCACCGCGTTTTCCAAGGCCTCGGAGCCGGTGGTGACCAGCAACGTCTTCTTGGCGAAGGCACCCGGCACCAGCGCATTGATGCGCTCGCACAGTTCCACATAGGGCTCGTAGGCCACCACCTGGAAACAGGTGTGGGTGTACAGCTCCAACTGGCGCTTTACCGCCTCGATCACCTTCGGGTGCCGATGGCCGGTGTTGAGCACAGCGATGCCGCCGGCAAAGTCGATGTACTGGCGCCCTTCCACATCCCAGATTGTCGCGTTCTCGGCACGCTCGATGAAGACCGGGTGGATCTGCCCCACGCCACGGGGTACGGCCCGCTCACGCCGCTGCATGAGGGATTCGTTGCTGTCTATCATGTCACTGCTCCTTCGCCGTCAGATACCGCCAAGACACAGGTATTTTATTTCCAGGTACTCATCGATGCCGTACTTCGACCCTTCGCGGCCCAGCCCGGAGGCTTTCATGCCGCCAAAAGGCGCCACTTCGGTGGAAATCAGGCCGGTGTTGATCCCGACCATGCCGTATTCCAGCGCCTCGGCCACCCGGAACACGCGGCTCAGGTCCCGCGCATAGAAGTACGCGGCCAGGCCATATTCGGTGTCGTTGGCCTGGCGAATCACATCGGCCTCGTCGTTGAAGCGAAACAGCGGCGCCACCGGGCCGAAGGTTTCCTCCCGGGCGATCAGCATACTGCTGTTGACGTCGGTGAGGATGGTCGGCTCGAAGAACAGCCCGCCCAGGGCATGGGGATGGCCGCCCGCCAGGACAGTGGCGCCGCCGTCCACCGCATCGCGGATATGCCGCTCGACCTTGTGTACCGCTTCGGCATTGATCAGCGGGCCGGTGGTCACGCCTTCGCGCATACCATCGCCCACTTCCAGCCGGCGCACCGCTGCGGCCAGTTTCTCGGCAAAGGCGTCGTATACCCCGTCCTGCACGTAGAGGCGGTTGGCGCAGACGCAGGTCTGCCCGGCGTTGCGATATTTGGAAATCATCGCGCCTTCTACTGCCTCGTCCAAATCGGCATCGTCGAAGACGATGAATGGCGCGTTGCCACCCAGCTCGAGGGACAGTTTCTTCAGGCTCGGCGCGCACTGCTGCATCAACTGGATGCCGACGGCGGTGGAGCCGGTAAAGGACAGCTTGCGCACGATGGGGCTGGCACACAGCTCGGCGCCGACCTCGCGGGAATTCTCGACACCAGCGGTCACCACGCTGAGCAGCCCAGCGGGCAGACCCGCCTGCTCGGCCAGATGCACCAGCGCCAGCGCCGAGAACGGGGTTTGCGGTGCTGGCTTGAGTACCATGGCGCAGCCGGCGGCCAGGGCCGGACCGGCCTTGCGGGTGATCATGGCTGAAGGGAAGTTCCAAGGGGTGATCGCGGCGGTCACCCCGACCGGCTCCTTCTGCACCAGGATGCGCTTGTCGGCCTGGTGGGCGGGGATCACATCGCCGTAGACGCGCTTGGCCTCCTCGGCGAACCACTCGATAAAGGAAGCGGCATAGGCAATTTCCCCCCGCGCCTCCGCCAGCGGCTTGCCCTGCTCGGCCGTCATGATGCGCGCCAGATCATCCTGGTGCTGCAGGATCAGCTCGTACCAGCGGCGTAGAACCCCGGCCCGTTCCTTCGCCGTGCGCCGGCGCCACGCCGGCTGCGCCGCCTGGGCCGCGGCAATCGCCCGGCGGGTTTCGTCGACTCCCATATCCGGTACGCTGCCCAACCGCTCGGCTGTGGCGGGATTGAAAATCTCGGTACGCTGACCGCGCTCGGCTTCACACCATTTACCGTCGATGAAGGCCTGCTGGCGAAACAGATCGGGGGATAGTAGTTCCATGGGGAGTCCTCTTTGCGGCAGCGGCACGGCGACCCTGTCCTGCATCTGCCACGGCAGCGTTTGAAATTTCAAACATGCTAAGGCGGAAATGCCGTTCGGACAAGCCGCCCCGGGGGCGGCTCGGAGGCGTGCAGCTCGCGGTCAGACCAAGGGCTCGTCATCCATCAGCACATGGGACGATTGCTGCCCCTCCTCGAACAGCCCAGCTACGCGCTGCAGGCTGGCGAGCAACATCAATTGCTCCCAGTCGGCCAGCTTGCCGAAGCGCTCGAGAAAGGCGCTGGGCAGCAGCGCCGGTTCGGCCTGGATGGCCGCCTCACCCTTGGCGGTCAGGGTCAGGTGGACCTTGCGCTTGTCGCTCTGGCTGCGTACCCGCTTGAGCAGCTCGCGGTTTTCCAAGCGGTCGATAATGGTACTCAGGGTCGCCTGGGACAGGCTGACCTGTTTGGCCAGCGCTCCCAGGGTGCTCTGCCCCATCGCCTGGATGCTGTGCAGGATCAGCAGCTGAATGGGCGTCAGTCCGCTGTTGCGGCCGAGGCGCTTGGCGTGGATCTCCGTGGCGCGTTGCAGCCGCCGAAGGGCCAGATACAGGTCGTGCATCATCTCAAGTAACTCCCGCCAGACAGCATCATCAATGGGCGTGCATTCTGCCACAAAGCCAACCGCCTGTAGATGGATCAAAGCCCGTCGGCAAGCGCAGCGATTGCTTCCAGCAAAAAACCTTTAAACCAAACAGCGTTGTTGCTGCCCAAGTAACAGGCCGTTAGCGAACGGCAAAGCGTTTCTACATCAAACGAATATATATAGCAGGTCGTCCTGACGGCCCACCCAGACCGAGGAGCAGTAGATGTGTGGATTGGCGGGAGAATTACGTTTTGACGGGCAGCTGGCAGACCTGGCGGCCCTCGCCCGGATGACCGGGCAGATGATCAGTCGCGGGCCGGATGCCTCCGGTGCCTGGTCCGCTGGCCCGGTCGCCCTCGGCCATCAGCGGCTGAAGATCATGGACCTGGCCGAAGCCTCCGGCCAGCCGATGACCGACCCCGGACTGGGCCTGAGCCTGGTGTTCAACGGCGCCATCTACAATTACCCGGCGCTGCGGGGCGAGTTGGAGGCCCTGGGCTACCGTTTCTTCTCCGATGGCGATACCGAGGTGGTGCTCAAGGCCTACCATGCCTGGGGCGAGAAGATGCTCGAGCGCTTCAACGGCATGTTTGCCCTGGCGATCTGGGAGCGTGACAAGCAGAGCCTGTTCCTGGCCCGCGATCGCCTGGGCATCAAGCCGCTGTATCTGTCCGAGCAGGGCCAGCGCCTGCGGTTTGCCTCGAGCCTGCCGGCTTTGGTGCGCGCCGGCGACCTGGATACCTCGATCAACCCGGTGGCGCTGAACCACTATCTGTCATTTCATTCGGTGGTGCCGGCGCCGCTGACCATCATCAACGGCGTGCAAAAACTGCCGCCCGGCCATTGGCTGCGGATCGACGCCAAGGGCCAGCGCGA
Source organism: Pseudomonas saudimassiliensis (assembly GCF_000939975.1). Lineage (GTDB taxonomy): Bacteria > Pseudomonadota > Gammaproteobacteria > Pseudomonadales > Pseudomonadaceae > Halopseudomonas > Halopseudomonas saudimassiliensis. The sequence goes on from NZ_LK391969.1 coordinate 1,515,671, forward strand.
GCAACAGTGCTGGTGGCAGTTGCAATATGGCGCCCGCGACGACGAGCGCGAGCTGCCCTTCGAGGCGTGGCAAGAGCGGGTGCTGGACAGCCTGCGCGCGGCGGTCAAACGGCGTAACCTGGCGGCGGTTGACGTCGGCGTGCTGCTGTCCGGCGGGGTGGATTCCAGCCTGCTGGTCGGCCTGCTGGACGAAGCCGGCGCCCGGGACCTGAAGACCTTTTCCATCGGTTTTGCCGACGTCAACGGCGAGGCCGGTAACGAGTTCCGCTATTCCGACCTGATCGCCGAGCATTACGGCACCCGGCACCACCAGTTGATGATCCCCGAGCAGGAGATCCTCACCGGCCTGCCCGATGCGCTGAGGGCCATGAGCGAGCCCATGGTCAGCCATGATTGCATTGCCTTCTACCTGCTGTCGCGGGAGGTATCCAAGCACTGCCGGGTGGTGCAAAGCGGCCAGGGCGCCGACGAAATCTTTGCCGGTTACCACTGGTATCCCCAGGTGGACCAGGCCGCCGACCCCGTCGCGGCCTATCAGCAGGCGTTCATGGACCGCGACTTCAATGAATATCGCAATACCGTGCAGCCCGCCTGGGCGCAGCAGGATCATGCCGGCGAATTCGTGCGCGACCATTTCGCCCGCCCCGGCGCGGAGTCCGGGCTGGACAAGGCCCTGCGGCTGGACAGCACGGTGATGCTGGTTGAGGACCCGGTCAAGCGGGTCGACAACATGACCATGGCCTGGGGTCTGGAGGCCCGGGTGCCCTTCCTCGACCACGAGCTGGTGGAGCTGTCGGCACGCATCCCGGGGCGCTTCAAGCTCCCCGGCGACGGCAAGTACGTACTCAAGGAGGCGGCACGGCAGGTTATCCCGGCCGCCGTCATCGACCGGCCCAAGGGCTATTTCCCGGTGCCGGGCCTGAAGTACCTGCAGGGCAGCACCCTGGATTGGGTCCGCGACAGTCTTACCAGCGAGCGTGCCCGGGAGCGCGGGCTGTTCAATAGCGATTATGTCGATACGCTGCTGCGTAACCCCCTGGACCACATCACTCCCCTGCGCGGCTCCAAGCTGTGGCAGTTGGCAGTGCTGGATCTTTGGCTTGATGCACAGGGGCTATGAACATGAGTCGTCCGATACCGCCCAAGGCGGAGCGTTTGAAGCGCGGCCAGACCCCCACCTGGGAGCGGCTGCAAGCCGCCCACGCCCAGCAGGGTCAGCCCCCTGCCGAGGACCTGACCGAGGTGATCCTCGACTGTGGCTGGGGTCGCTTGCTGGTCGGCCATACCTTCCAGGAGCCGCAACGGCTGGCCGAGGCCCTGCTGGATGAAACCCCCGGCGAGCGGGATATAGCGCTCTATGTCGCCGATCCCCACGTGGTGCTGTCCTACGCGCCACAACAGCTGTTCCTCGACCCGTCCGATACCCTGCGGCTGTGGTTGAGCAATTACCGTCCGGCGCAGAACGGCATGCGCGGTTTCCATATCCGTCGGCCGCAATGCGAGGCGGATTGGCAGGGTATCAACACCCTGTATCTGTCCAACGGCATGGTCCAGGTCAACCCGGAGCGGCTGACCCCCCGTGAAGCCGGGGGTCCGGATTTCTGGTTGGCCGAGGACGCCGACACCGGCGACATCATCGGCACCGTGATGGGCCTCAACCACGCCCGAGCCTATGGGGACCCGGACAAGGGCTCCAGCCTCTGGTGCCTGGCCGCCGACAGCCAGACCCAGCGCTTCGGCGTAGGCGAGATGCTGGTGCGCCATCTGATCGAATACTTCATGAGCCGTGGCAGCGCCTATATGGATCTGTCGGTATTGCATGACAATGCCCAGGCCAAGGCCCTGTACAGCAAGCTGGGCTTTCGCCAGCTGCGCACCTTCACCATCAAGCGCAAGAACAGCATCAACCAGCCGCTGTTCCTGGGGCCGGACCAAAATGAAGGACTCAACCCCTATGCCCGCATCATTACCCGAGCAGCCCAGCGCCGGGGTATCGAGGTGCAGGTCAACGATGCCGAGGCCGGGCTGTTCACCCTGACCCAGGGTGGCCGCAGTATCCGCTGCCGTGAGTCGCTCAGCGACCTGACCACCGCCGTCAGCATGACCCTGTGCCAGCAGAAGCAACTCACCCATCGCTGCCTGCAGCGCCACGGCCTGAACACCCCCACCTGGCAACTCGCCGGCGATCCGGAGGCCAATGCCGCCTTCCTCGCCGAGCACGGCGCGCTGGTGGTCAAGCCCGACAACGGCGAGCAGGGCAATGGCGTGGCGGTGAACATCCGCGACCCCGAGACCCTGGAGCAGGCCATCGAGGCGGCGCGCCGCTTCGACAGCTGCGTCCTGCTGGAAAGCTTCCACGAAGGGGACGACCTGCGGATCGTGGTGATCAATTTCCAGGTGGTGGCGGCGGCGATCCGCAAGCCTGCGGAGATCCGCGGCGATGGATGCAAGACCGTGCGGGAACTGATCGAGAAGCAGAGCCGGCGCCGCCAGGCCAGTACCGGCGGCGAGAGCCGCATTCCACTGGACGAGGAAACCATCCGCACCGTGGAGGCTGCCGGCTTCACCTTGGACAGCATCCTGCCTGCCGACCAGCATCTGCAGGTACGGCGCACCGCCAACCTGCACACCGGCGGCACCCTGGTGGATGTTACCGATGCGCTGCACCCGGCGCTGCGCGGGTGCGCTATTGCTGCGGCCCGCGCCCTGGACATCCCGGTGGTCGGCATGGACCTGCTGGTGCCAGCCGTCGACCAACCCGATTACGTCATCATCGAGGCCAATGAGCGACCGGGGCTGGCCAATCATGAACCCCAGCCGACAGCGGAGTGTTTCATCGATCTGCTGTTCCCACTCAGCCAGCCCGGCTAACCGACAGGACGGAGGATCAATGCAATTCAGCCATGGACCCGACATGCAGTACCTGCGACAGGTGTTGCTGGAAATGCTCGCCATTCCCTGCCCCACCGGCTTCACCGACGGCATAGTGCGCTATGTTGCCGAACATCTCGATGCCCTGGGCGTGCCCTATGAACTGACCCGGCGCGGCACCATCCGCGCCACCCTCAAGGGCCGCCAGGGTTCCCCCGACCGGGCCATCGCCAGTCACCTGGACACCGTCGGTGCCATGGTCAGCCACATCAAGGACAACGGCCGCCTGACCCTGGCGCCCATTGGCTGCTGGTCAAGCCGCTTCGCCGAAGGTAGCCGGGTCAGCGTGTTCACGGAGCAGGGCTGCTTCCGGGGCAGCGTGCTGCCGCTGATGGCCTCGGGGCATGCCTTCAATACCGAGGTCGACACCCTGCCGGTGAGCTGGGACACCATCGAGCTGCGCCTGGACATCCCCACCACCAGCCGTGCCGAAACCGAGGCCCAGGGCATCGCCGTGGGCGACTTTGTCGCCTTCGACCCCTTGCAGGAGTTCACCGACAACGGCTACATCAGTGCCCGCCACCTGGACAACAAGGCCGGTGCCGCTGCCCTGCTCACTGCCATCAAGCAGATCGTGGAGAGCGGCCAGCCGCTGCCCCTGGACTGCCACCCGCTGTTCACCATCACCGAGGAAACCGGCTCCGGCGCTGCGGGGGCGCTGCCGTGGGACGTGAGCGAGTTTGTCGGAGTGGATATCGCCCCGGTGGCGCCCGGCCAGACCTCCACCGAGCACGCGGTGACGCTGTGCATGCAGGATTCCAGCGGGCCCTACGACTATCATCTGACCCGGCATCTGCTGAAGCTGTGCGCCCGTGACGAGATTCCGGTGCGGCGCGATATCTTCCGTTACTACCACAGCGATGCCGAGTCGGCAGTGCGCGCGGGCAACGATACCCGGGTGGCGCTGATTGCCTTTGGCACCGATGCCACTCACGGTTACGAGCGCACCCATAACGACAGCCTGGAGGCCCTCACCCGGCTGATGATCGCCTACATGTACAGCCCGCCGGTGTTTGAACATGACGACCGCGACAGCGCACCGCTGGAAAACTTCCATCTGCAGACCGACGCTGACATGCCGCTGACCGGAGAAACCCCGCTACCACCGCTGGATCACATCTTTGCCTGCGACAAGGAGCGCAACTAGACCGCGCCGGGCTCCCTGGCGGGCCGGCTTACCACCACCGCATCAAAGGCGCCGCGCCGCAGCGCCAGCAGCAGGAAGATCGCCGCCATGCCTGCCATCCACCAGGGCAGTGCATGGCTGCTCAACCAATGGCTGGCCGCGCCGGTGCTGAGCGGGCCGATCAGGCATCCAGCCCCCCAGAGCAGGGCAATATGCGCGTTGGCGCGGACCAGCGCATCATCGCGAAAGCGCTGGCCGACGAGGATCAGCGACAGCGTATACAACCCACCCGCACCCGCACCGAACAACACCAGCGCCGGCCAGATAAGGGGCGTATGTAGCAACAGGGGAATACTCAGGCTGCTGCCCAGCAGGAGTGCGCCACAGACGCGGTAGAGAGTGGTGCGTTGCATCCGGTCCGCCAACCAGCCGATCGGCAATTGCAGTACCGCATCGCCCACCACCACGGTGCTGACCATCAACAGCGCCAGCCCCTGGGCGAAGCCTTCACGGATCAGGTAGACCGGCAACAGCGTCAGCGCCATAGCCTCAAAGCAGGCAAACAGCATCACAGCCCAGGCCACCGCGGGCATCCGCCGCACAAATTTCATCACGCCTCGACCCGAGGCGTTGGCGCCATCCACCTGCGGCGCACCATCGGCTGGCCAGAGCACGACGGTGCCGAGCAACAGCAGCACGATCGACAGCCAGAAGCCGGCGTCGGTGGTGGTGCCCAGCGCGCCCAGCAGCAGCGGCCCGCATAGCTGGCTCAAGGCAAAGGCGCTGCCATAGACCGCGACCAGGCGACCCCGCAGCCGATCCTCGATCAGTTGGTTGATCCAGCTCTCACCGATGATGAAGGTGATGGTCAGGCAGCCGCCCAGAACCAGGCGCAACACCAGCCATACCCAGTAATTCGCCAAGACCGTGAGGAGCCCCACGGAGATGGCCGCGCTGATCAACATCAGGCGCATGCATCTTTCCGACCCCAGATAGCCGGCCAACCGACCAGCCAGTCGCGCGCCCAGCAGGATGCCGATCGCCGGCATGGCCGCCATCACGCCAATGGCAAAGGCGTCATATCCCCACTGATCCAGGCGCAGGGACACCAGCGGCAGGGTAACGCCCATCGCCAGGCCGACGACGACTACCGCCACCGTGACAATCCAGTAGGTGCTCCAGCGCATCGACTGTTTTCCGCTCGAAAAAGGGGCGAAAAACATACGCCGGCCACGCCAGACATTCAATATATTTTACAGCTGCTACCCTTCCAGATGGCCGCCCACCCACGGGAAATATGCGGATGCCGATACCGAGCACTCTGCTTTCCTGTCGGTTTTATTTGACATAGACTCGATACAAACAAGATCGACTCTCCCACTGCAGGAAGGTGTCCCATGAATAGCCCGCTGGCTGCGCTCCCCCTGTCCCAGGCTGCCGATCTCGACAGCTTCTGGATGCCCTTTACCGCCAACCGCCAGTTCAAGGCGCGGCCCCGCATGCTGCAGAGCGCCCAGGGCCTCTTCTATACCGACGTGCATGGGCGGGAGGTGCTCGACGGCACTGCCGGCCTGTGGTGCTGCAACGCCGGGCACGGGCGCCGGGAAATTGCCGAGGCGGTCAGCCGGCAGATCAGCAATATGGATTTCGCCCCGACTTTCCAGATGGGCCACCCCCTGCCCTTTGAACTGGCCGATCGCCTGGCGGAACTTGCCCCGGCGGGCCTGAACCGGGTGTTCTTCACCAACTCCGGTTCCGAGGCGGTGGACACGGCACTGAAGATTGCCCTGGCCTACCAGCGTGCCCGGGGCGAAGGCACCCGCACCCTGTTGATCGGCCGCGAACTCGGTTACCACGGCGTCGGTTTCGGCGGTCTGTCGGTAGGCGGCATGGTCAACAACCGCCGTGCCTTCGCCAGCCTGCCGGCGGTCGATCACCTGCCCCACACTCTCGATCTGCAACGTAACGCCTTCAGCCGCGGCCTGCCTGAGCATGGCGTCGAGCTGGCCGAGCACCTGGAGCGGCTGGTCAGCCTGCATGGCGCGGAGAATATCGCCGCCGTGATCGTCGAGCCGCTGTCCGGTTCGGCCGGGGTCATCCTGCCGCCGGTCGGCTACCTGCAGCGGCTGCGCGAGATCACCCGCAAGCACGGCATAGTGCTGATCTTCGATGAAGTGATCACCGGCTTCGGCCGGGTCGGCGCGCCCTTTGCCGCCCAGCGCTGGGGTGTCACCCCGGACATCATCACCGCTGCCAAGGGGCTGACCAACGGCGCCATTCCGATGGGCGCCGTGCTGGTCAACGAGCAGCTGCAGGAGGCGCTGATGCAGGGCCCGGTGGAGCAGATCGAGTTCTTCCACGGCTATACCTATTCCGGGCACCCGGTGGCCGCCGCCGCGGCGCTCGCGACGCTGGATATCTACCAGGATGAAGGTTTGCTGACTCGGGCCAGCGAACTCGAAGCTTATTGGCAGGAAGCGCTGCACGGCCTGGCCGGCCTGCCGCACGTCATCGATATTCGCAACACCGGCCTGGTGGGCGCGGTACAACTGGCCAGCCGCGACGGCGCGCCCGGTACCCGCGGCTACGAGGTATTCGAAGGCTGCTTCTGGGAAGGCTTGATGGTGCGCTGCACCGGCGACACCCTGGCCCTGTCCCCACCGCTGACCATCGACCACGCCCATATCGATCGCATCATGGATACCCTGGGCCGGGTGATCCGGCGCACTGCCTGACCGCGCTGCCGGCAGCAGGCCTTCCCTGATGCTGCCGCTCGTGCAGAGCTGCCATGCTGATCGGCAGCTCTGTTGTGAAAACACCCTAGTCTAAACGTGACCACCGGGTTACATTCTTCGTCTGCCTATGCAATCAAACCCAATTCGATGCCCGCTGGCCCGTGGATGATGCTCTTGTCGACACCGCAGGAGGCCAGCCCGCTCCGGCCGCTACGCGCCGGTGCCCGCGCAACGAAACAGCGAGGAGTCTTGCTTGATGTCGCGTCTTCCGGTCATTGTCGGTTTCGGGGGTTATAACGCCGCCGGCCGCAGTTCGTTCCACCATGGCTTTCGGCGTACGGTGATCGAATCGCTACCCGCTGCCGAGCGTCAGGAAACCCTGGCCGGCCTGGCTGTGCTGATGGGGCTGGTGCGCGTGGAAAACGACCGCTATCTGGATGACGCGGGCCAGGTCATCACCCCGGTGGAGATCGAGCAGCGCTTCGGCCAGCAGGTGCTCGACGGTACCCTGGTCCGCCGGATTGAAAAAAACCACCTGGACGTGGACGCCACGCATTGGCACAAGACCCTGCCGGTCGGCCTGGAGGGCGGCCAGCCCCTGTCCTTCATTACTCTGGCCAAGCAGTTGCCCGAGCCGCTGCCGGCAGGCTGGAGCGTGGAGCTGCTGGACAATGGCGAGGCGCGGGTGAGCCTGGCTGGTGACTGTGAACTGAAGGTCGACAGCTATCGGCCGCTGCCGGTCAAGTCTGCCGGCCAGTTGCCCACCGGTTTCGAGCCGGGCGAGCATTACAATTCCCGCTTCCACCCCCGCGGCCTGCAGATGGCCATCGTCGCAGCGGCCGATGCCCTGCATTCCACCGGCCTGGCCTGGCAGCATATCCTCGATCACGTCGAGCCCGACGAAATTGCGGTGTTCGCCAGCAGCATCATGAGCCAGTTGGATGAATACAGCTTCGGCGGCATGATGCAGTCGCGCCTGAAGGGTCACCGGGTCAGCGCCAAGCAGCTGGCCCTGGGCCTGAACAGCATGCCGGCGGACTTTATCAACGCCTATGTGCTCGGTAGCGTCGGCACCACCGGCGCCATCACCGGCGCCTGCGCCAGCTTCCTGTACAACCTGCAGAAAGGCATCGAGATGATCGGCAGCGGCCGCGCCCGGGTGGTGCTGGTTGGCAGCAGCGAAGCGCCCATCACGGCGGAGTGTATCGAGGGCTACGGCGCCATGAGCGCCCTGGCGACCGAGGAAGGGTTGCGCAATATCGAAGGCCGGGACGAGGTGGACTTCCGCCGCGCCAGCCGCCCGTTCAGCCAGAACTGCGGCTTTACCCTGGCCGAGTCCGGGCAGTTCTTCATGCTCATGGACGACGAGCTGGCACTGGAGCTGGGGGCCGATATCCATGGCGCGGTAACCGATGTGTTTATCGGCGCCGACGGCTTCAAGAAGTCCATTTCCGCCCCCGGCCCGGGCAACTACCTGACCATGGCCAAGTGTGTGCACAGCGCCATGCAGATCCTCGGCCCGGAGGCGGTTCGTCAGCGCAGCTTCGTGCATGCCCATGGCTCCAGCACCCCGGCCAACCGGGTGACCGAGTCGCAGTTGCTGGATGAGGTGGCCGGTGCCTTCGGCATCAATGATCTGCCGGTGGCCGCGGTCAAGGCCTTCGTCGGCCACTCCCTGGCCAGCGCCAGCGCCGACCAGTTGGCCTCGGCCCTGGGCACCTTCAAATATCAGCTCATCCCTGGCATCAAGACCATCGACAGCATTGCCCCGGATGTCTACCAGCAGCACCTGCGCTTCAGCACTACCGATGTGTCACGCGCCGATAATCCGCTGGAGGTCTGCTTCATCAACTCCAAGGGCTTTGGCGGCAACAATTCCAGTGCCGTGGTGCTGGGGCCGCAGCCGGTCGAGCGCATGCTGCGCAAGCGCTACGGCGCCGAGCGCTTCGCCGATTACGAGATCCGCCGCGAGGAAGTGCGCAAGGCGGCCGCCGCCTATGGGCAGCGAGCCCTGCTGGGGCAACTGGATGTGATCTACAACTTCGGCAAGGACATGATCGACGAAGGCGACATCCAGATCAGCACCGAACAGATGCGCATCCCCGGCTTCAGCCAGCCCTTGGTATTCAAGAAGGATGGGCGCTTTTCCGACATGCTCGACTGAGCAGGCGGTCGGCTTATGTGTGGGGCGGCCCTGGCCGCTCCCACACGGGTTGGGCGCTACTTGCGCTGCCCGGACATGGCCGCGATAAAGGCCGCCATTTCGGCTTTCTTGTCGGCCTCGATGCGCTGCACGTGGGGGTTCTGCCCCAGTAACTCCAGCAATGCCCGCGCTTCCGGCCAGTCGCCCAACAGGTCGATGCCGAACAGTTTCTTGCCGACGGCCTGCGCCAGGTCGATGCTGTAGAGGAACATGATGTCGGCGATGCTCATCTCGCTGCCCGCCACGTAGGGGGCGAAGCGGCCGTGCCGGCGCAGGGCGGCGATGCCGGCCTGCAGGTCAGCCTTGGCCTTGGCCTTGATGTTGTCGTCCACCTGGCCGCCGAAGAACACCGCCGGGTAGCAGCTGCGCGCCGGCAACTCGATATACAACTCGATTTCCTTGGTCAGCGCCCTGACCGTCGCCCGGGCAAAGGGATCGCTCGGCAGCAGCGCCTTGCCGCCCTGGGTATCCTCGATGTATTCCAGAATGACGTTGGTTTCGCTGATGAAGCCCTGCTCGGTCTCCAGCACCGGCACCTTGCCGCGCGGGCTCTTGGCCAGGAACTCGGTATCCTGACTGCCACGCACCGTATTGATCTCGAAGTCCACGCCCTTTTCCAGCAGCGCCAGCTTGGCCATGTTGAAGTAGTTGCTGACCGCAAATCCGTGAAGTCTGAGCATCGCCTGTCTGTCCGTCTTGTTGTTGGTGGCAACCAGTGTCGATCAGATATCAGGGCCGCGTCCACTACATCACAGCGGTGAATCCGGCGGGATGAATAGCCCATTGCTACCCCCGCACCCCGTGGCTAGACTGCAGGGGTAGTTTACCGTCTATCAGAAAAGGTACTGCCCATGTCATTGACTGCCGAAGAAATCGACGATATCAACCTGCTGATCCAGTACGACCTCGCCAATACCCAGGCGGGCCTGAAGATTCACCAGCGGGAAGCGTCAGCCACCACGGTGGAAACGGCCGCCCGGTTGCATCATCGCGGGCTCACCACGATGGATGATGGGGGCTATCTGACCAGCCTTGGCCTGGAAGCGGCGGAACATGCCCAGGCGCTGGTGACCATACTGCGCGCCAAGTAAGTCGATGACCTGACCCGCCGCTCGGCTGACAGAGCGGCGGCCAACCACTGCGATCGAATCAGTCCTCCAGTTCCAGCTCGACTTCATCTCCGGAAAGATCACTCAGCACCTGCGCCAATACCACACCCAGGGACTCACCGTCGCTGTCGTGGATCCAACCGTGCCCCGGCTGATAGCCGAAATGCAGCGTGCCATCCGGGGTTGCCAGCCACAGCTCCCGCGAAGCCGGCTGGCGACCGAGGACCAGCCGCGGCCCGGCGGCCAGCATCAATATCAGTGATCCTTCGGTCTGGTCCATTTCCAGGTCCAGATCCGCGGCATCCAGGGCCTGCTCGATCCGGTCCTGGATCAGGTCAACCTGATGGTGGAACTCGCTTTCATTCAACTCTTGCATTGCCTTCCTTCCCTACTTCTGCGGCGGGTGCGCCGGACTCCCGGGCTGGGTATACTGCCGGATATTGTCCATTTATCAACCGGGATTCCACCATGAAACAATCCATTGCGGCATTCTTCATGCTTTTGATCCTCGTCGGCTGTGGCCAGAAAGGCCCGCTGTTCATGCCCGAAGAGACAGCCGGCCAGCCGGTTGATCCGGCGCGGGAAGAACTGACCCAGCAACCTACCGGAAACTGACCCTTTTCATGAGTGAATTTCAATACCAGAACGGCGAACTGCATGCCGAAGCCGTTGCCCTGTCCGCCATCGCCGAGCAGTATGGCACGCCCTGCTACGTCTATTCACGCCGCGCCATCGAGCAGGCCTTCCTGGCCTGGGATTCTGCGCTGGCGGGCCAGCCGCACCTGGTCTGCTTCGCGGTCAAGGCCAACTCCAACCTGGCCGTGCTGAATGTGCTGGCCCGCCTCGGCGCCGGTTTCGACATCGTCTCCGTCGGTGAATTGGAGCGGGTTCTGGCCGCTGGCGGCGACCCGGCCAAGGTGGTGTTCTCGGGGCTGGGCAAGACCGAGGAGGAAATGCGCCGGGCGCTGCAGGTCGGCATCAAGTGCTTCAACGTGGAGTCGGCCGCCGAGCTGGAGCGCCTGCAGAAGGTGGCGGCGGAGCTGGGCGTCCAGGCGCCGGTATCCCTTCGCGTCAACCCGGACGTGGATGCCCGGACCCACCCGTACATTTCTACCGGCCTCAAGGAAAACAAGTTCGGCATCGACATCACCACGGCGCTGGCGGTCTATCGCCGCGCGGCCGAGCTGCCAAACCTGGACGTGCAGGGCGCGGATTGCCACATCGGCTCCCAGCTGACTGACGATACCCCGCTGATCGACGCGCTCGACCGCATGCTGCTGCTGGTCGACCAGCTGGCTGAGGAAGGCATCGAAGTCCGTCACCTGGATCTGGGCGGTGGCCTGGGGGTGACCTATGACGACGAAACGCCCCCCACGCCCGGCGAGTACCTGGCCAAGGTGCGCGAGAAAGTGGCGGGCCGCGACCTGACCCTGCTGTTCGAGCCGGGGCGCTCGATTGTCGCCAATGCCGGCCTGCTGGTGACCCAGGTCAACCTGCTCAAGCCCACCGAGCACAAGAACTTCGCCATCATCGACGCCGCCATGAACGACCTGATCCGCCCGGCACTGTACAGCGCCTGGATGGGGATCGATGCCGTGCGCCCGCGCGATGATGTTCCGGCCCAGGCCTGGGACCTGGTCGGTCCGGTTTGCGAAACCGGTGACTTCCTCGGCAAGGACCGGCAACTGGCACTGGCCGAGGGCGACCTGCTGGCGGTGCGTTCGGCCGGCGCCTACGGCTTCGTCATGAGCTCCAACTACAACTCGCGCCCGCGGGCGGCCGAGATCATGGTGGACGGCACCACAACCCACCTGATCCGCCGCCGGGAGACGATCAGCGAGCTGTTCGCCGGCGAGTCGCTGTTGCCCGAGGCCTGAGATGCTGCTGCGATTCACCAAGATGCATGGTCTGGGCAATGACTTCATGGTCATTGACCTGGTGACCCAGCACGCCCAGCTGTCCCCCAGACTGATCCGCCAGTGGAGCGATCGGCATACCGGCATCGGCTTCGACCAGTTGCTGGTGGTCGAGCCCCCGGGCGATCCCGACGTGGACTTTCGCTACCGTATCTACAATGCCGATGGCAGCGAAGTGGAGCAGTGCGGCAACGGCGCGCGCTGCTTCGCCCGCTTCGTCCAGGACAAGCGCCTGACGGCCAAAGCGGAAATCCGCGTAGAGACCGCCGGCGGGCTGATTACCCTGAAGGTTCGCCGCGACGGCCAGGTGACGGTGGACATGGGCGCGCCCCGCTTCACCCCGGCAGAGATCCCCTTTACCGCCGATCGAGAAGCCGTGAGCTACCCACTGGAGGTCGGCACTCGCACCCTGGAGGTCGCCGCCATCTCCATGGGCAACCCCCATTGCGTGACGCTGGTGGACGATCTGGACAGCTATCCGGTGGCGGAGCTCGGCCCGCTGATCGAGCATCATCCCCGCTTCCCCAAGCGCGTGAATGCCGGCTTCCTGCAGCTGATCGACCAGCACCAGGCCCAGCTGCGTGTGCACGAGCGCGGCGCTGGCGAGACCCAGGCCTGCGGCACCGGCGCCTGCGCCGCAGCGGTGGCCGGTATCCGGCTCGGCCACCTGAAGTCACCGGTCACCATCCGCCTACCCGGCGGCACCCTGAAAATCGAATGGGCCGGTCCCGGCCAGCCGGTGCTGATGACCGGCCCGGCCGCCCGGGTCTATGAAGGACAGATACGCATATGACCGACACCAGCGTGACTGACGTGACCGAACTGGATTCCGCCGTGGTTGCAGATTACCTGCGCCGCCATCCGGCGTTCTTCGTTGAGCACGACGAACTGTTGCTCGACCTCTTTATTCCGCACCAGTCCGGCCAGGCCGTGTCCCTGGTGGAGCGGCAGGTGAAGCTGCTACGCGAGCGCAACATCGATGCGCGCCACCGGCTCAGCCAACTGATGGACGTGGCCCGGGAAAATGACCGACTGTTCGAAAAGAGCCGCCGGCTGATTCTCAGCCTGCTGGAGTCCCAGGACGTCGAAGAGGTCATCGCCAACATCGAGGACAGCCTGCGGGACGACTTCCAGGTGCCCTTCGTCAGCCTGATCCTGTTCAGCGAAACGCCCCGCGTCGGCAATGCCCGCTACGCGACCCACAGCGAAGCCCGGGACGCCATCGGTCACCTGCTGGACAGCAACAAGACCCTCAGCGGGGTGCTGCGCAATCATGAGCTGCTGTTTTTGTTCGGCCCCGAGGGAGAGCAAGTGGCCTCCACCGCCCTGGCGCCGATCCAGCACCAGGGCTTGCATGGCGTGCTGGCGCTGGGCAGCCGGGACCCGCAGCAGTACCGGAGCGCCACCGGCACGCTGTTTCTCGGGTATATCGCCGACGCCCTGGCGCGGGTGTTGCTGCGCCAGCGGCCGCTGAGCTGCGAGCCGCGGCTCCGGTAATGGACGCCGCGCCGCTGCAGGCAGAGCTGGACAACTTTCTCGGCCACCTGCACAGCGAACGACAGCTGTCGCCCCGCACGCTGGAGGCCTACCGCCGCGATCTGACCAGCCTGAGCCGGTTCCTGGATGAGCGTGGCATCGGCGACTGGAACACCGTGGACAGCGCGCTACTGCGCCTGTACATCGCCAGTCGGCATCAGGCCGGGTTGACCGGGCGCAGCCTGCAGCGCGAGCTCAGTGCCATCCGCAGCCTGTACCGCTATCTGCTGCGCGAGCGGCGGTGCCGGCACAACCCGGCCCTGGACCTGCGTCCGCCCAAGTCCCCCCGCAAGCTGCCGCGCACCCTGGATGCGGACCTGGCGTCCCGACTGCTCGATGGGGGCGACAGCGACGACTGGCTGACCCTCCGCGACCACGCCATGCTCGAGCTCTTCTATTCCTCCGGCCTGCGGCTGTCCGAACTGGCGGGCCTGGACCTGGACCGACTCGACCTCGATGGCGGCGAGGTACGGGTGCTTGGCAAGGGTAACAAGACCCGGGTGCTGCCGGTCGGCCGCAAGGCTCGCGAGGCCCTGCGCGCCTGGCTCAAGGTCCGGCCGCCAACGGCCGCCGCCGGCCAGCCGGTGTTCGTCGGCCTGCAGGGCCGGCGCTTGACGCCCCGGGCGATCCAGCTGCGGGTACAGCGTTACGGCGAGGAGCATATCGGCCAGCACCTGCATCCGCATATGCTCAGGCACTCCTTCGCCAGCCATCTGCTGGAGTCCTCCGGCGATCTGCGCGCGGTGCAGGAGCTGCTGGGCCACACCGATATCAGCACCACCCAGGTGTACACTCATCTGGACTTCCAGCATCTGGCCGAGGTGTACGATAGCGCTCACCCCCGAGCCAAACGCAAGTCCGACGACTGATCCGCGGGAGATGCCATGTTTCAACTACTGACCTTCGATCTGGACAACACCCTGTGGGAGACCGAGTCGGTGGTCGCCGCCGCCGAACAGACCCTGTTGAACTGGCTGGACCACCATGCGCCGCTGTTCAACCAGCGGCTCGACCAGGCGGCGCGGCGCGCCCTGCGCCAGGAGGTGCTGGCGGCCGACCCCGAGCTGCGCCACCGGGTGACCGCCCTGCGCATCGCGGTGCTGGAGCATGGGTTACGCAAGGCCGGCTACTCGCCCGAGCAAGCCGCAGAGCTGGCCCTGGCAGGCTTTGAGGTGTTTCTCGAAGCCCGCCATGCGCTGACCTTCTTCCCGCATTGTGAGCCCCTGCTGGAGGAACTGTCCCGGCACTACCAGCTGGCGACCATCTCCAATGGCAATGCCGATGTGCGCCGCCTGGGCCTGGAAAAGTACTTCAAGATCATCGTATCAGCCGACGAGATCGGCCTGAGCAAGCCGGATCCCGCGCCCTTTCGCGCCGCGCTGGAACGCGCCGGCGTAGAGCCGCATGAGGCGCTGCACATTGGCGATCACCCGATCGACGACATCCAGGGCGCACGTGACGCCGGCTTGCGTACGCTGTGGTTCAATCGACTGGGGCTGGAATGGGCGGAGCCGGAACGGCCCCATGGGGAGGTGCGCTGCCTGAGTGAGATCCCCGGCTGGCTGCGCAGCTATCGGGGCTGATTACTCTGCTCGGCGTGCAACGAGCCCGCAGAGGCGGGCTCGCCAATACCACGATACGTCAGATCGGGCGACTACCGTATTTGCCTTCAGGCTTCTTCGGCGGATCGCCCAGCGCGTTGTTGTCGACTTCCTGAACCTTGCCGCCACGGGCGAGGAACTCCTCCATCTGCCGCGCCAGCATTTCCCGCTCACGAGCCTTGGCTTCCAGGGATAACCCTTCCAGCGGGTCGTCCTGACTGGCCGCCTTCTTGCGCGGTTTTACCGCTGGCTCGTCATCGTCCTCCATGGCGTCGGTTTCATCAACGTCACTGTTGTCTACCTCTTCATCCTGCAGGTCTTCATCTTCGATATCGTCATCACTCATGGCATTCCTCCGCTTGAAACCTGGCTATATATAGCGCAACAGAGGGATTTGAACAGAGGGTGAACGAAAATTTTTCTCTCGAGAAGACTCACAAGTCCTGCAGGCGACCACATTGCTCCGCTAGACGCCGGGTTTCACCCTCCTCCAGGGCCAGCACATTACGCATCAGTTCGGCCGCTGCCGGAATAGCAGCCCGACCGGTCATGGAGGTGTATACCTCGATCAACTGGTCATGCAGTTTGAATACCTGCTCGCTGATGCCGTTGAAATCCTTGCCGGCGAAGCTCAGCTCCCAGTCGGCCCGCGGCGGCAGATCCTCACCGAGGTGTTCGTAGAGCCAGGTGCGGCTTTCCGCCTCGCCGGCCTGAACCCGGAACTGCTCCACCTTGTCGGCGATCTCCCGCTCGTGCTCGGCGATATATTCCATCAACCAGCGACTGCGCTGGTCGGACTCGGGCGCGAGGTCGCGCTCCAGGGCCTCGGCGACGGTGGTGTGCAGGTCTCTGGTCCATTCCAGCAGATAATCGAACGTCTCGGCTTTCATGCGGATCTCCCTGGTAAAAAATAACGCGTTCACCAGCTTGGACCCTGGCCAGGGCGGCAAGTTTGCTGTTTCTCGGGCAATCAGCGCATGATCGGCTGGCGGCGCAACGCAAACAGGGCGCCGAAGCGCCCTGTTTGCGTTGCATGGCGAGGCGAGGCGAAGGCCCCGCCGCGTTTATTTCTTGCCGGTGAACTCGGGATAGGCCTCCATACCGCATTCGGAGATATCCACACCTTCGTATTCTTCCGCCTCGGAGATGCGAATTCCCATCACCACCTTGATGATGCCCCAGACCAGCAGGCTGGCAATGAACACCCAGCCGAAGATCGCCAGCACACCAACCAGTTGCGCACCGAAGGTGGCCTCGGCATTGCTCAGCGGCACCGCCAGCACACCCCAGATACCGGCCGAGCCGTGGGCCGAGATGGCGCCGGCCGGGTCGTCGATCTTCAGCCGATCCAGCGCCAGCACGCTGAACACCACGATCACACCACCCACGGCACCGACCAGCATCGCGCCGAGGGCGGTCGGGGAAAGCGGGTCAGCGGTGATGGATACCAGACCCGCCAGCGCGCCGTTGAGGAGCATGGTCAGATCGGTCTTGCCGAACAGCAGGCGGGACACGATCATCGCGGCGATCAGGCCACCGGCGGCCGCCAGGTTGGTGTTCACCATGACCTGGGCCACATGATTGGCCGATTCAATGTCGGAGATCTTCAGCTCGGAGCCGCCGTTGAAGCCGAACCAGCCCATCCACAGGATGAAGATACCCAGGGTAGACAGCGCCAGGTTGCAGCCAGGGATCGCGTTGATCTGTCCGTTCGGACCGTATTTGCCCTTGCGCGGCCCCAGCAGGATGACGCCGGCCAGCGCAGCTGCCCCGCCGGCCATGTGCACGATGCCGGACCCCGCGTAATCGGAGTAGCCCATCTCGCTCAGCCAACCACCACCCCAGCTCCAGGCGCCCTGGATCGGGTAGATGAAGCCGGTCATGATGACGGCGAACAGCAGGAAGGCCCAGAGGCGCATGCGTTCGGCCACGGCGCCCGAGACGATGGACATGCAGGCACCGGCAAAGACGATCTGGAAGAAGAAGTCGGCGCGGCTGGAATAATAGGGCGCATCCTCTCCTCCGGCCATGACCGCATCGAGGGTGTTTTCATCCCCGATCAGCATGCCCAGGCTCGGAAAGATCGGGCCGGTGGATGAGTACATGATGTAGTAGCCGACCAGCAGGTACATGATCGACGCAATGGCAAAGAGTGCGATGTTCTTGGCGAGGATTTCGGTTGTACTCTTGGTGCGTACCAGACCGGCTTCGAGCATGGCAAAACCGCAGGCCATCCACATCACCAGCACGGCACACACCAGAAAGTAGAACGTATCGAGCGCGTACTTCAGTTGTACGATGTCTTCCATAATCAAGCCCCCCAGATAGGCTTTATTACTACTGTCAGCGAATCGGCAAACGAACGTTAGATGGCGTCGGTGCCGGTCTCGCCTGTCCTGATGCGGATGGCCTGTTCCAGCGCCACGACGAAGATCTTGCCGTCACCGATCTTGCCGGTGTTGGCCGCCTTGGTGATGGCTTCGATGACGCGGTCGAGCATGTCGTCGCCGATGGCCACTTCGATTTTCACCTTGGGCAGGAAGTCCACAACGTATTCCGCGCCCCGGTACAGTTCGGTATGGCCCTTCTGCCGGCCAAACCCTTTCACCTCGGTCACGGTAATGCCCTGGACGCCGATCTCGGAAAGCGACTCCCGCACGTCGTCCAGCTTGAATGGCTTGATTACAGCCGTTACTAATTTCATGTTCATACTCCCGTTAAATGGACTGCCCTGGGGGACAGGACAAGTCTATGCCGAGTTAAAGCCTTTTAAAATCGGACTTTGCACGGATGTGTGCAGAAAGAACCTGCAGCACCCCGGCTGGCCGCCGGCGTCGGCCCCTGCTCTGTAGGGGCCAGCCGCACCGAGGGGCGTCGCGGCGTGCGCTGTGTCACAGTTCCGACACTGCGCTATTTCGGTTCCGCCCATGATCCGGCTACCCTGCACCACTGCAGAAACCCTGCCACATTTGAAATTTTCTTTTCTTTCAGCAAGTTAAGGATATTCCAAGGCGTTGCCGAGGCCGCTGAACACGGCCTTTGCACCGGCGTGGTGCAGCGCGAGCGAGCCGATGCGCCACAGATGGGCAGCGGACCGGCTACGGTTTGGGGCAGGCGGCTGCGGATGCTAGACTGCCAGCTGATCCGGCCGTCGCCGGCGCCACCCAATTGACCGGAAACGGAAACGCCCATGTTGCATAAAGTCTTGTTTGATACCGTCGGCTCTCAGGCCGCGAAACTGCTGATGAACGATGGCGCCCGGCCCACCGCCGAGGTGGAGAAACAGCTCAAGGCCATGCTGCAAAGCGCGTTGGCCAAGCTGGATGTGGTCAGCCGTGAAGAGTTCGAGACCCAGCAGATCGTCCTGCTGCGCACCCGGGAACGCCTGGAGGCGCTGGAAAAACGCGTGGCGGAGCTGGAACAGCAACCCTGACGGCGCCGCCGTCACAGCCTCCATAGCGGAGGCGATCAAGGAGTGATCAATGTCCCTGGCGATCGTTCACAGCCGCGCCAAGTTGGGGATCCAGGCACCCCCCGTGATGGTGGAGGTGCATCTGGCCAACGGCATGCCGAGCCTGACGCTGGTCGGGCTGCCGGAAACCGCGGTACGGGAAAGCAAGGACCGGGTGCGCAGCGCGCTGCAAAACGCCCGGCTCGAGTTCCCCAGTCTCAAACGCATCACCATCAACCTGGCACCCGCTGACCTGCCTAAAGAGGGTGGCCGCTTCGACCTGGCGATCGCCCTGGGGCTGCTCGCTGCCAGCGGGCAGATCGCGGCGACGAGCCTGGAGCACTGCGAGGTACTGGGCGAACTGGCGCTGTCAGGCGAACTGCGCCCCGTGCAGGGCGTGCTGCCGGCGGCGTTGGCCTGCCGCGATAACCAGCGCACCCTGCTATTGCCCCGCGCCAATGCAGCGGAGGCCTCCCTGGTGCGCGGTGTGGAGATCATCGCCGCCGATCATTTGCTGGAGCTGTGCGAGCATCTGCGTGGGGAGCAACTCCTGCCTCCGGTGGCGCCCGGGCAACGACCGCCGCTGGCAGACAATCTGCCCGACCTGCGCGACGTGCAGGGCCAGGCACAGGCCAAGCGGGCGCTGATCGTGGCGGCGGCCGGCTCCCATAACCTGCTGCTGTTTGGCCCGCCGGGCACCGGCAAGACCCTGCTGGCCAGCCGCCTGCCCGGCATCCTGCCGGCGCTGGAGGAAGACGAGGCGCTCGAAGTGGCAGCGATCCAATCGGTATGTGGGCGCGGCATGCTGCAACACTGGCCGAGCCGCCCATTCCGCGCGCCCCATCATGGCGCATCCGCTGCGGCCCTGGTCGGCGGCGGCAGCCAACCGCGGCCCGGCGAGATAAGCCAGGCTCACCACGGCGTGCTGTTTCTCGATGAGCTACCGGAGTTCGATCGCAAGGTGCTGGAGATGCTCCGCGAGCCCATGGAGTCGGGGGAAATTCATATTGCCCGGGCCCGGGAACAGCTGTCGTTTCCTGCCCGGTTCCAATTGATCGCGGCCATGAACCCCTGCCCCTGTGGCTACCAGGGTGACCCTTCAGGCCGCTGCCGCTGCTCACCGGAACAGGTCGAGCGCTATCGCAGCAAGCTGTCCGGCCCGCTGCTGGATCGGATCGACCTGCACCTGGCCATGCACAACGAAGCCTTCAGCCTGGCTGGCCAGACCGACAACAAGCCCGATAGCGCCGAGGCCGCTGCCGCGGTAGCCGCCGCCCGGGATCGCCAGTTAAGGCGCCAGGGTTGCCTGAATGCCCATCTCGACTTGCAAGGGGTAGGCCAGCACTGCGCCCTGCAGCAGGCCGATGCCCGTTGGCTGGAGCAGGCGGTGGAACGGTTGGGGTTATCCCGGCGGGCCAGTCACCGCGCCCTGAAGGTAGCGCGAACCTTGGCGGACCTTGAGGAGCAGCGTGATATCGGCAAGCCGCACCTGGCAGAAGCGCTGCAATACCGGCAACTGGACCGGCGGCCGCTCAACTGAGCATCCGGGACTGTATTGCCCCCTGCACGGCCTCGTCGCGCCCGACGCCATAGGCATCGGCGAAATAGCACAACTCGTCAAAGGGCAGCGCGGGGCTGATGAAAAAGCCCTGGATCTGGTCGCAGCCCAGCCCTCGCAGCAGTTCCATCTGGGCCCGCAGCTCGACGCCTTCGGCCACCACCTGCAAACCAAGGCTATGGCCCATGTCGATCATGGCCGCCACCAGTTGACGGTCCGCCGGGCGATCCACGATGCCGCGGACAAAACTGCGGTCCAGCTTGAGCATGTTGATCGGCAACCGATGCAAGTGCACGAAGGAGGAAAAGCCGGTGCCGAAATCATCCAGGGAAAAGCGCACACCCAGCCCGGCCATGCCGGCCATGGCCACCTGCACCTGTTCCGGGCGCTGCATCACCGCGGTTTCGGTCAACTCGAATTCCAGCCGCCGCGGATCGATGCCGGTCGTCTCCACCAGCCGTTCGATGGTCGCCAGCAAGCGCCGGTCGAGAAATTGCCGGAAGGACATGTTGACCGCCACCAGCAGATCGATCCCGCGGCGCTGGAGGATGGCCAGGTCATGGCAGGCCCGGGCGATGACCCAGTAGCCCATCGGCACGATCAGGCCGTTTTCCTCGGCCAGGGGGATGAACTCGTTGGGCCCGAGCAGGCCGCGCTGCGGGTGGCGCCAGCGAATGAGCCCCTCCACGCCGACGATGCGACCGCTGCTCAGCTCCACCCGGGGTTGGTAGTGCAGTTCCAGCTCGTTATTGCGCAGGGCGCGGCGCAGCTGGGCTTCAAATTCGATCTGGCTGGACGCCTCCAGGTTGATGCGCTCGTCGTAGAAATGGAAATGGCAGCCCCGCTGCGCCTTCGCCTGCTGCATCGCGAGTCCGGCGTGCAGCAGCAGATCATCGACCGTCTCCCCGCCCTGGGGGTAGGTCGCGATCCCGATGCTGCAGCCCAGCAACAGGCTTTCATGATCCACCCGGTAAGGTTCGGCCAACTCATCGATGAGCTTCTTCACAACCAGCATGAGGTTGGCGGGCGTCTGGTAATCCTCAACGATGACCGTGAACTCATCGCTGCCCATGCGCCCGACGGTATCGGTGGAGCGCAGCACCTGGCGCAAGCGATCCGCCACCTGGCGGATGATCGCATCGCCGGCTTCATGGCCGAGGCTATCGTTGACGTGACTGAAGTTGTCCAGGTCCAGCGACAGCACCGCCAGGGGCTGATTGGAGCGCAGCGCGCGCTGGATGCCCTGCTGGAGCCGGTCCTGCAACATTTGCCGGTTGCAGCACCCGGTCAGCGGATCGTTGCTGGCTGCCCGCAGCAAAGCCTGCTGCAGCTCGAAGCGTTCACCGGCAAAGCGCAGGCAGCGCAGGAACTCACCGCTACCGGCCTGGATGGAAATACTGTCCCCGGCACCAGCGGGCAACACTGCGGGAAGATCATGCTCGGCAAGATGCACAACCGGCATGCTGTCCTGATACTGTGGGGGAATGGGGAAAAACCGGTGGGATGCCAGGATTACCGTCGCGGGCTCGGCCAGGGCCAGCTCCGCGGTCTGCTGCCAGGTATCAGCCAACACCACGGGCGGCGCACCGTC
Source organism: Pseudomonas saudimassiliensis (assembly GCF_000939975.1). Classification (GTDB taxonomy): domain Bacteria; phylum Pseudomonadota; class Gammaproteobacteria; order Pseudomonadales; family Pseudomonadaceae; genus Halopseudomonas; species Halopseudomonas saudimassiliensis. The sequence goes on from NZ_LK391969.1 coordinate 1,537,428, forward strand.
TGCGGTGAGACGGGCTGTCAATTGCCGAGCAGCGGCGTCGCCTGCCAGCAATACAATCCGTTGTAATGACCTTTCCATGGACAACAGTGCACCTCGTCTCGAATCCGGGTCTGAATACTGTCATGTCAGACTAGCTTTTGGCCATTATGCTGTCGAGCATTTCCAGCCCGGCGGTTAGCATACCCTATGCTAGAATCGCGCACCCGGCTTTGCGTGAGGTCATTGTGTCGCAACTCAACCCCCGTCAACAGGAAGCTGTCCACTATATCGGTGGCCCCATGCTCGTGCTGGCCGGTGCCGGAAGCGGCAAGACCAGCGTGATCACCCGCAAGATAGCCTACCTGATCAAGGAATGCGGCCTGCGCGCGCAGAATATTGTCGCGGTCACCTTCACCAACAAGGCCGCCCGGGAGATGAAGGAGCGCGTCAGCGCACTGCTGCGCGGCGCCGAAGGTCGCGGATTGACGGTTTCGACCTTCCACAACCTGGGCCTGAACATCATCCGCAAGGAACACCAGCGCCTGGGTTACAAACCCGGCTTCTCGATCTTCGACCAGAACGATGCCCAGGCGCTGATCAACGACCTGATGCACAAGGATTACGGCGCCGATGACGGGGCAGACGGCATCCAGGCGCAGATCTCCGCCTGGAAGAACGACCTGATCACCCCCGAGGAAGCCCTGGCGCAGGCGAAGACGCCCCAGCAGCAGACCGCGGCCAGTGTCTACATGCACTACAACCGCACCCTCAAGGCGTACAACGCGGTCGATTTCGATGACCTGATTCTGATCCCGGTCCTGCTGTTTCGCGATCACCCGGACGTGCTGGAAAAGTGGCAGTTCCGTATCCGCTACATGCTGGTCGACGAATACCAGGACACCAATGCCAGCCAGTACCTGCTGGTCAAGATGCTGGTGGGCAGCCAGGCGCGCTTCACCGTGGTGGGCGATGACGACCAGTCGATCTACGCCTGGCGCGGCGCCCGCCCCGAGAACCTGGCCCAGCTGAAGGAAGACTTCCCTTCGCTCAAGGTAGTGATGCTGGAGCAGAACTACCGCTCCACCAGCCGCATCCTCAAGGCGGCCAACACCCTGATCGCCAATAACCCCCACGTGTTCGAAAAACAGTTGTGGAGTGAGCTCGGCTACGGCGACCCGATCCGCGTGATCCGTTGCCGTAACGAGGACGCCGAGGCCGAGCGCGTGGCCACCGACATCCAGAACCTGCACCTCAAGCATCGGATACCTTGGAAGGACATCGCCATTCTCTACCGGGGCAACCACCAGTCCCGGCTGATCGAACTCAAGCTGCAGCATCATCAGATCCCCTATCACCTGTCGGGGGGCACGAGTTTCTTCAGCCGGCAGGAGGTCAAGGACGTGATGTCCTACTTCCGCCTGCTGGTCAATCCCGACGACGACAACGCCCTGCTGCGGGTCATCAACGTACCGCGCCGGGAGATCGGCCCGGCGACCCTGGAAAAACTCGGCACCTACGCCAACCAGCGCGGCATCAGCCTGTTCGCCGCCTGCACCGAAATGGGCCTGGCCGAGCACATGGAACCACGCTACTGCGAGCGGCTGCAGCGTTTCGGTCACTGGCTGGAAAAGGTCCGCCAACAGTGCGCCCAGAACGAGCCCATCGCCGCCCTGCGCAGCATGGTGATGGACCTGGACTACGAGAACTGGATCCGGCAGAACTGCTCCAGCGACGAGATCGCCGCCAAGCGCATGGGCAACGTCTGGTTCCTGCTGGACTCGCTGAAAACCACCATGGACCGCGACGAAACCGGCGAGACCACCTTCGAGGACGCCATCGCCAAACTGGTGCTGCGCGACATGCTCGAACGCCAGGAAGAGGAAGAGGACGCCGACCGCGTGCAGCTGATGACCATGCACGCCTCCAAGGGGCTGGAATATCCCCATGTCTACGTGCTCGGCATGGAAGAGGAGATCCTTCCACACCGCTCCAGCATCGAAGCCGATAGCGTGGACGAGGAACGCCGGCTGGCCTACGTGGCCATCACCCGGGCCAAGCGCAATCTCACCTTCACCTTCGCCGCGCGCCGGCGCCAGTTCGGCGAGATCATTGACTGCCTGCCCAGCCGTTTTCTCGATGAGCTTCCGTCCGAAGACCTGGAATGGGAAGGCACCGAGGACGTTCCGGTGGAGCAGAAGCAGGCCCGCGGCAATACTGCCTTGGCGGATATCCGCAGCCTGCTCGGCCGCTAGGGCCGCAGATCCCGGAGCAGTACCACCGCGGTGCGCCCACAATGCCCACCCCAGAAACAGAAAAACCACCGCAACGGGTGGTTTTTCGGTCAAGCCTGACTCAGCTCAGTTGAGGGACAGGATCCACTCAGCCAGCGCGGCGGCTTCTTCATCGTTAACAGCATTCGGCGGCATGGGGATCGGACCCCAGTTGCCCTGGGAGCCATTCTTGATGCTGGCAATGATGTGGTCTGCATCACCCGCATACTTGGCAGCCACTTCCTTCATCGCCGGGCCAACCACCTTGTTATCGACACTGTGGCAAGCCACACAGGTCTTGGCGGAAAACAGCGCCTCGCCCTGGGAACCACCGGCAGCCTCTTCGCCACCAGCGGCAGCAGCAGCGGGTGCCGCGGCAACTGCATTGGCGCACTCATCACCCACCAAGCAAACGCTACCGTACGGCTTGAGACGCTCGGCAATGGCCTCGTCGGTCGCGGCGAAGGAGTTACCGGCAACAAGGGCAAGCGTGGCGGCGGACGCAGCCAGATATTTTTTCAAGATCGTCACTTATACATCCTCATCATGGCTATAGGTATGAGCCCAAGTACAGTGCCCGGACAATTGCGCGAGTATACCGGTAAACCCATATCCCGCAAAACAGCAACCTTGCCCAGCGACAAGCCGCCGCACCCGGGCGTTGCTTATCAACACAGCGGTATTGTACCGAAACCATGGACGAACGGCTTATCTATGAGTATCATGGCGGCCCTTACGCACCCGTAGCTCAGCTGGATAGAGTACTGCCCTCCGAAGGCAGGGGTCACAGGTTCGAATCCTGTCGGGTGCGCCATTCATGTTATCCACCAAACCTCCACTGCCGACCCTCCCGGCAGCCTCGCAGACTTCGCTAATACCCGCTCTGATCTTCTTGTAACCGCCATGCAGCAGGCGACGCTCTTATTCGAGAGTCGGCAGGTGCTGGCCGTGGTCGCGTAGCGGGACGACAGTGGCTGGGCCAGATCCCGCCCTACCGGCCTGCCAGTACTACCCTCCGTCCCAGCGTCGGACAGACATCCTGATACACCCCCACAGCGGGGAATCCCTGCCCCGGTTTGTCCCACTACGGCGACACCCCGCCAGCCAAGCGCACCAAACGGGTTCACTCACGTCTTCGGACCAGGCTGAAAGCCGCAAACAATACCTATGCAAGGCTGGCATGCCTGTTGCAGCGCCTCATGGCGAGCGGTGTGCGAAGGCGACCGCTGCAGTGACATTACCTGGATGGGATGGGCAGTACCGGTGCGCCGCAGTGCACTTCCCCGGACATCCCTCCTTCAGCTCAAGGAAATCAACCATGTCTAGAAAGTCTGATTCAGGTGCCCCGTCCTTATCTCGCCGCCAGATGCTCAAGGCTGCGGGGTTAGCCATGGGAGCCGCCGCGGTAGGCTTCTCTCCCTTCACCTCTGCGCAACAACCGCACCGGACGTTGAACATCCTCACCTGGCCGGGCCACGCTGATCCCTTTGCTGTCGCCGAGTTCGAGAAGCTCCATAACTGTACCGTGGTAGCCCGTGAGTATGTGGGTGGGGAAGCCATGCTCGGCCTGATCAATCAGGCGCCGCCCGGAATGTTCGATGTGGTCATGGCCGATGCCGAGTATGTGGACATGCTGCGCATGGGCAACTTCATCGACAAGCTGAACCCTGATGATTATCCAATCGCGGACTTCTTCCCCGAGTTCCAGCGCTTTGAGGGACATTGGGACGGTGATGACCTGTACTCGGTCATGCTGCGCTTCGGTTATATCGGCATGGCCTATCGCACCGATGTATTTACCCCCGAGGAAGTCAGCTCCTATGCCGCGCTCTGGTCTGAAAAGGCCAAGGGTCGCCTGGGTATGTTCGACTGGTACCTGCCGACCATGGGTTGCCTCAGTCTGCATCAGCACAACCCGCTGCCCTTCGATATCAATAATGCGCAGTTCGATCTGCTGAGCAAGTCGCTTACCTCGTTGGCCCCTCAAGTCAGCGGCTTCTACTCCATGTCCAGCCTGTTTTCCATGCTGTCCAACGGCACCGCCGCCATCATCCCGGGTATCGGCGACTGGGTAGTTAACCTGCTGCAACAGGATGGCGTGCCCGTCGCTGCCATCGTGCCCGAAGAAGGCGGACTGCAGTGGACCGAGTCGCTGTCGATCGTGTCGTCCTCACGAAACAAGGATCTGGCCAAGCTGTTCATCCAGTACATGACCTCCCCGGAGGGGCAGATCCGCACCGCTCGCCTGCCGGCCTATGTCGCCTCCATTCCTAACCGCAAAGGCTGGGAGCTGCTGAATGAACGTCACCCGGAGGATGCCAAGATGCTGGGGCTGACCCTCGACGGCCCGAATGTCATGGACGACTACGCCAAGGGCAAGATCCACCTGCGTAAATTGCCGGTGCAGCAGGATATCGACCGCTGGAACGATGTATGGACGGCGTTCAAGTCGGCCTGAGTTGAACGGGCCGGCGCTGTCGGCCCCTACCTGCGGAGAAGTGTCATGAACAGTAGAACGGTCATTCCCGCTACTACCGGCGACGGCCCAGTTCCGGTAGCCAGTATGGGCAGACGGCCCGTACCACGGCGCACGCACGGGGTGCGCTTTGCACTCGGACTGGCGGTCCCACCCCTGGTCTGGCAGCTGGCATTTTTTATCGGCCCGCTGCTGGTCCTGATTGCAATGACTTTCTGGTCGGTCAAGATGTTCCGCCTGACCCCGGATATGGTCCTGAGCAACTGGACCCACCTGCTTAACGCCTCCTTCTTCAAGAATGCCTATATCTATACCTTCTGGGTTGCGGCTCTGAGCGCGATACTGGCCAGTGTTCTGGCGTTGCCGGTCTCCTATACCCTGGCACGGAAGGTGTCGCCCTTCACCCAACGCCTGGCCATGCTGCTGCTGATCGTGACTTTTTTCACCAGCTACCCCGTACGTATCTACGCCTGGCAGATCGTGTTCAGTCCCAACGGCATTATCAACAGTGTGCTGGCCCTGGTCGGCATGGAGCCGGTAATTATTCTGAACACCACTACCGCCACCGTGGTGGGTTTTCTGACATTGGTTATGCCGCTGGTCATTCTGATCCAGACCTTTGCCATTGCCAGCGTCGACCAGCGCTTGATCGAAGCGGCATATAACCTTGGATGCAGCCACCGCCGGACGCTGTTCACCGTCCTGTTTCCCTCGGCGCGCATCGGTCTGATCCTGGCAGGGACCTTCGCATTCGTACTGTCGTTTGGTGATTACATCTCGCCGGCGCTGTTGGGCGGATCCCGCCCACCGACGCTAAGCATCCTGCTCACCGATCAGGTCAAGTCGGGCAACCATTGGCCCCGTGCCGCCGTGGTCGCCGTGGTGATGATCCTCACCCTGCTCACTGTTGTGCTTAGCATGCTGGCCCTGGCCTACCGGAAGAAAGGAGCTGCCGCATGAACGCTGCCAAGCCCCATTCCAATGTGGTGTTGTACGGCTACGTTGGTCTGATCTTCATCTTTGTCTTTACCCCCATACTCACCACGGTGGTATTCGCCTTCGATGTTAACCGCTACCCCAGCTTGCCGATGGGCGGGCTGACTCTGGACTGGTTTCGGCAGGTCCTGAATGACGCGTCTCTTTCCCGCGGCGTCAGCACAAGCCTCACCGTCGCGCTGTGTACCGCCGTGGTGTCGACCGCGCTGGGTTTTGCCGGTGCCTATGTCGACTACCGCTACCGGTTCCTGGGCAAGAACCTGTATCTGGCGCTGCTGACGCTCCCGCCGCTGGTACCGGTAGTCATCCTGGGGTTGGCCATGCTCACCTTCCAATCACGCATCGGGTTGGCCGGCTCCATGCCGGGCATCATCGTTGGGCATATCGTGCTCTGTGCACCCTTTGCCCTGGCGTTGATCCGCATGCGCCTGGCCAGCCTCGATCCGGATATTGAGGCCGCCGCCTGGAATCTGGGGGCTACGCAAATGAGCACGCTGCGGTCGGTCATTCTGCCGTTCTGTCTGCCGTCCATCGTTGCCTGCCTGTTCCTTACCGCAGCGATTTCCTTCGATGAATTCATGATTGCCTGGTTTGTCGGCGGTACCAACGAGACGCTGCCGGTGCGAGTCCTTGCCATGCTCCAGGGGCAAGTGAGTCCTCGAATCAATGCCGTTGGCACCCTGGTATTCGGGCTGAGCATCGCCCTGATCCTGCTCTCCCAGTTATTCACCCATGGCCGTCGTGGCCGCACTCAGAACTGATCGGAGGACTGAACAATGTCAGTCACCATGCTCGAACTGGATAATCTTGAGAAAGAATTCGGCACATCCAAGGCTGTGGACGGCGTATCGCTTACCGTGATGAAGGGTGAGTTCATCGCCATCATGGGCCCCTCGGGTTGTGGCAAGACCTCCACGCTGCGCATGATCGCCGGGCTGGATTCGCCAACCGACGGCGAAATCCGCCTATGGGGTCGCCGCATCAACGAGGATCCGGCCTGGAAGCGGGACGCGCCGCTGGTCTGGCAGAACTATGCACTGTTCCCGCTGATGTCGGTGCGCAAGAACGTCGAGTTCGGGCTCAAGCAGCGCGGCCTTCCCAGCGCCCGCCGGGTGAAGAAGGCCGAGGAATGGATGGAACGCATGGGCATTCTGGAGTTTGCCGATCGTCGTATTGATCAGCTCTCCGGTGGCCAGCGCCAGCGGGTCGCACTGGCCAGAGCGCTGGCCAACGAGCCGGAAATGCTGTTGCTGGACGAACCGCTTTCGGCCCTGGATCCGCATTTGCGCATCAAGATGCAGGCCGAGCTGGTGCGCCTGCACCGTGAGCTCAACATTACCTTCATCTACATCACCCACAGCCAGTCCGAGGCCTTCGCCATGGCCGATCGCGTGGTCGTCATGAGCGGCGGTCGCATCCAGCAGGTCGCTACCCCCCAGGAGCTGTATCGCAAGCCAGCCAACCGCTTCGTCGCCGAGTTCATCGGCGGTAACAATCTGTTCGCCGGCCAGCTGCACGCCGATGACCGCGGCTACCGCTTCACCACTGCCGTACGGGACATTGTCGTCGAGCGTCCGACCACCCTGGATCCCAACCAGGCAGACTGCCTGATGGTACCTGCAGACCGTATCGAATTGGATGACCGCCGGCTGGGCCATGGCAACGAGATTGAGGCATGCATTTCCACCATAGAAATCATGGGCTCCACCGCGACGCTGCATCTGGAAAGTGATGCCGGCGAAGAGCTGCAGGTGCAAACCAGCATGCGCGAGCTGGATAGCAGGCGCTACCTGGTGGGCGCTCCGGTAGTAGCCCGCTGGCAGGCCGCGGACAGCCTGCTGCTCAGCGCTTGAACACAACCCAAACAGGAGCACGATGCATGTCGATTTTAATACGCAATGCCACCATTCTCGCCATGGACAGCACCCATGGCTCCACACCCTTTACGGGCGATCTGTTGATCGAAGGCGACAGTATCCGCGAGGTGGGCGATCACCTGCTCGCCCCGCCGGACGCGACCGTGATCGACGGCACCGGCAAGCTCGTCATGCCGGGGCTCATCAACAGTCACCTGCACTCTGGTGAGGCATTGTTCAAAGGGCGCTACGACAACCTGCCGCTGGAGCTCTGGATGCTGTATTCCTACCCTGTACTGGGTACCAGCAGTGTCGACGAGCGTATTATCTATCTGCGCAGCATGCTGGTCGCCATCGAGGCGCTTAAAACCGGCACTACCTGCATTACCGATGACCTGTTCGAATCGCCGGCCCAAACCCTGGGTCAGCTCAACGCAGCGGTAGAGGCCTACGACGACATCGGCATCCGTGCCACCGTGTCAGGCCACATGATCGACAAACCCTATCTGGATACCATCCCGTTCTCTCGGGAGTTTCTGCCGGCGTCGTGCCAAGCGCAGCTCGATAATATGGCGCCGCCATCGGCTGACGAATTCGTCGATTTTGCCAAGGCGGCCTATCAGGAGTTTCACGGCCGGTCCGGACGCATCCGCTTCATGGTGGCGCCCTCTGCTCCCCAGCGTTGCTCCGACACCCTGCTCCAGGCGGCCGATGAACTGGCGCGGCAGTGGCAGGTTCCCTTCCACACCCATATTGTTGAAACCAAGGTCCAGGGTTGCACCGGTCCGGCGTTGTACGGCAAGACGCTGGTGCAGCACATGTATGATCTTGGCATTCTCCATTCGGGCGTGACCATCGCTCATTCCGTCTGGGTTACCGATCGGGATATAGAACTGATGGGCAACGCTGGCGTTTCCGTGGTGCACAATGTGATATCCAACCAGAAACTCGGCGCCGGCATTGCCCCAGTGCGCAAGCTGCTGGATGCGGGTGTCAATCTGGCCCTGGGTACTGACGGCATCTGCTCCAATGACAGTGCCAGGATGTTCGACGTCATGAAGGCCGCCGGGTTGCTGCACAATGTCTCCACCCCAAACTACGAACGCTGGCTCAACGCAAGTGAGGTCATCCACGCCGCCACCGTCGGCGGGGCCCGGAGTGCGTTGATTGATAACATCACGGGTTCACTGGAAGTCGGCAAGCGCGCCGATCTGCTGATACTGGATATGCAGAGTGTCAACTTCATGCCGCTCAATGATATTCGCAACCATCTGGTCTACTGTGAAAACGGCTCGTCCATCGAAAAGGTCATCGTTAACGGCGAGATCGTGGTGGATAACGGCAAACTGACTCGAATCGACGAGGCGGCCATTCTCGCCGAACTGCGTGCCCTGATGCCGGCCTTCTTGGCATACCACACTACCGTCGAACAGGAAAATGCCGCCCTGGCGGAAGGCATTGCCGCCATTCATCGGCACTGCAACCAGATGGATATCGGTATCCACCGGCTGGGTACTGATACCGCCTGGAACTGATCAACCGGTAATTTTGCCCGCGCGTACCGCGCGGGGCAGCAGGGAGACGCCATGCAACACACCATCAACGCCATCATCAATGCCCGGCTGCCCGGCCGGGAGGGTCTGTTTCATATCCCCATCAGCCAGGGCTGTTTTGGCCAGATCCAGCCGCAGCAGGCCAGCTGCGACGCCGGGCCGGCGGACCTGGACGCCCGCGGCAATCTCGTCAGCCCACCTTTTGTCGAGCCTCACATTCACCTTGACGCTGCGTTTACCGCGGGCGAGCCACGCTGGAACCAGAGCGGCACCCTGTTTGAGGGTATCGAGTGCTGGGCTGATCGCAAACCGCTGCTAAGCCGAGAGGATGTAATAGGTCGCGCGGAACGAGCCCTGCACCTCTTTGCCGACAACGGCATTCAGCATGTGCGGACCCATGTGGACGTCACCGACCCCTCGCTCACCGCGCTAAACGCCATGCTGGAGGTACGCGAGCGCGTGGCGGAGCTGGTCGATCTGCAGATAGTCGCCTTTCCCCAGGAGGGCATCTGTTCTTTCCCGCATGGGCACGAGCTGATGGAAGAGGCGATACGGCTGGGAGCCGATGTGGTCGGCGGTATCCCCCACTTCGAATACACCAGAGACGACGGTGTCGCCTCGGTACGCTGGTTGATGGAACTGGCGCACAAACATGACCTGCTGGTGGATGTGCATTGCGACGAGATCGATGACCCGCAATCGCGCTTTCTGGAAGTACTGGCGGCGGAGGCGCTGCGCCTGGACTACGGCGCCAGGGTAACGGCCAGCCACACCTGCGCGATGGGCTCCTACAATGACGCCTACTGCAGCCGGCTATTTCGCCTGCTGACCCGCTCCGGCCTGCGCTTCCTGTCCATGCCTACCGAAAGCCTGCATCTGCAGGGCCGCTTCGATAGCTATCCCAAGCGTCGCGGCCTGACGCGCGTACCGGAGCTTCTCGAAGCCGGCCTCAAGGTGGCCTTCGGTCAGGACTCCATCCGCGATCCCTGGTATCCGCTGGGCAACGGCAACATGCTGCGCACCCTGGATGTCGGTCTGCACGCCTGCCATATGCTTGGCATGGATTGGATAGACAGCTGCCTCGAATTGATCACTTCCAACGGGGCGGCCGCACTGAATCTGCAGAATTACGGCATCGAGCCAGGTCTACCGGCCAGATGCATAGTGCTCCACGGCAGCTCCCCCTACGAGGTCCTGCTGGAACAGAAGCCGGTGCTGGCCTCCATTCGTGACGGCAGGGTACTGGTGTCCAGATAGCGCGCTAAAGGGGTGGGCATGTACCCCTCATGCAACCGGGTCGTGCGGGGGGATTCCCGCCTTCGCACGAATGATAACCTGGCGCGTCCAGGCGCGACTGTCTGGGCGCTGCTGTCGGTATCGTCGTCAGTCTCGATTTGCACCCGGCTACGCCCGAGGTGCTTCCGCTGTTGGTGACCACACCGGTAGCCCGGTGATCATGGAGCGCCCATCCTCGACACGCTTAGACCACACTGGCAGGGCACCATAGAAAAAGCCCCGACCAGATCACTCAGGCCGGGGCTTTGCCGCGGTATTACCAGGAGCAGAAGGACATTACCTTCCCAGCATCAGTGCTTCACCGGCTCCGCAACGTCGGCGGGCTTGTTTTTCAGGTAATTTTCGAACAGCTGGTTGGCGTTGCCCAGGGACATCAGGTGGGCGTAGATCCAGCCCAAAAAGCCGCTCTTGTGCAGGCTCAGGACCTGTTCATCGGTCAGCTCAGCGAAGCGAGCCTCGTCCACCGCATGGAAGTCGCGCATGATAAAGCTCTCGCCGCTGGGGTGAGTCAGCTGGAGGGTGCGGGGGGTGAGCAGTTGCAGCTCGTTCAGCGCCTTGACCAGCTCTCGGGTGCGCTCCATTTCAACGGTGAAGTTCTGCAGGAACTGGATCATCTCGTCCAGATAGGCGGAGTTTTCGCCGTCTGCGGTGAACAGCTCACGGCCTTCTTCCTCATTCCAGCCGCTGTAGGCGGCGTCGAAGCAGACGGTGAAATTATCAGCGTCGTCCTGTGCCAGGACGAAGGGGTAACGCCGTACGAACGCGGGGATATAGGTGTTTGCCTGCCACTTGTAGGACTCGTCCAGGTAACTGTTCTGCCCTTCTTTGAGCCCCAGCAGCGCGATCGGCATCAGTTGATCGTCCTGCCCGATGAACACGATCGGGTAGTGCCGTGCGGCCTGAAAGAATTCCAGGCCTGCCAGCGGCACCAGGTGGGTCTCTGCGGCAAAGGCGCAATCCTCCGCAAGCCTGACCTTGAGGACCTTGTGCGCATCGCGATTGAGAGCTTTGATTTCCTTGTAAAGCAACATAGTTGTCATGCCTGACCTACTCCATTTGTACGGTTAACGAATTACCAATTGCGCCAATACCTGACCGCTATCCTGGTCAGGTGTCACGTCTTCCAAGGTATTGGCTGCGACCACGCTCAGACTCACGCGCCGCGTCCAGTTGAAATTGAGCCCTATGCCTGCGCTCTGCAGGTCCACATCCGCCGTGCCGAGCTCCATGGCCTTACCGTAATCGAGGAAGATGAACGGCTGGAACATGTCGTTGATGCGCCAGTAGGCTTCCAGATTGAGCGTTACCCCCTGCGGCGAGGCAATCACGCCGGAGTCATACCCGCGCACGCTGCTGATACCGCCGAACTGGTACTGCAGGCTGGACGGCAGACTCTCGCTCTTGGTCGCGTACTGCCAGGAGAGCCGGCCAACCACTTCGTAATCGGTCTTTATGGCGCGGCTGAGATAGCCCATGCCGTTGAGCAGCTGGTAGTTGCCACTCTCGCCGTTGATCGCGTTGTCCGTGGACGCCTGCCGGACGCGCTGCTCGTATCGACCATACCAGGGCGCTGCGCGGTATTCGAATTGACCCTTGAGGATCACTTCGTCGATATCCACCTCACTCAGCTGCAGGCCTTCGATGGTGGATTCCGAGTTCTGGTGGCTGTAGCCGATGCCCCCGAGCAGCATCCAGTTGTTGTCTATCCACCAGGGCTGATCGTAGCCCACCCCGTAGGTGGTGGATTCACCCTCGATGTTGAGCGCCGCAAAGGGGCCGCGCTCAATGCTCATGGTATTGGTGCCCACTTCCGCGAACATCACGCCGTTGTGCCGATTGACCGGGCGGCTGTAGCGCAGGCTGCCGTATTCGGTGCCCTCGGTGGCAACGATGACCGCATTGAGCGCGTCAGCTACCCCGGTCGGCGAGAACCAGGTCAGACTGCCGCCGTACTGTTCGCGCCCCGTACCCTCGCTGCCGTAGTTGTTGGCAAACAGCGACCATTGCAAACGATCAGGCTCGAAGGCATGCAGATTGACCCGCGTGGTACCGAAGCGCTGACCGGGCGCCAGACTGGCGCTGACCTGGGGTCCCGGTGAGGTGCCGTTGAAACGCTCAATAGCCGCCATCAGTGCCGGGCTGTCCAGCGTCTCGCCGGGAGTTATCCGGATACGCTTGTGATAGAAGGCCTCGTCCACATGCCGGGGGGCATCTTCCCAGCCGAATCCATCCACCTTGGCCTCGACCAGCACGACGCTGAGCACGCCATTGTCGACGCTCTGCGGCGGGACAACGGCGCGGGCGGTCAGTTGCCCGGCTTCCTCGTACAAGGCGTTGAGCTTGCGCAGCAGTTCGTTGATGTCGGCGAAGCTGATGGGCTTGCCGACATAGTCGGCGGCCATCGCCTGCAGGGTCGACGCCTCGATAAAGACCGACGGGTTGAAATGGATGCCCTGGAGGACAAAGCGTTCACCGGATGACGGCAATTGCTGGGCCTCCGGCGCCTCGCCCTGTAGCGCCGGTATCTCCAGACGCCTGGCCCGCTCTTCCACTTCCTGCTGGCGCAGAATCCGTTCCTGTTGTTCGCGCTGCAGGCCGGGATCGAACTGCGCCGGCAGATCCGGTACCGACGGTACCACCTGCGCCTGCGCCTGGACTGCCAGCAGCAGTCCCGCCGCGCCGACACCACTCAAGCGCATTGCCATCAGAATACCCACTGTGTTACCTCATCACTGGTTGCTGGCTGCTCGGGCAGGTCCAGGTTCATACGTTGATCGGCACGTGCCGGATAGCGGAACAGCGGCAGGTCATCCGGTGCCCGGCGCAGGGCAGCCGCATTGAGCAGCGACCCCAAGCGTGTCAGCGAGAACCCGGTGGACAGCAGCTGCTCGGCATAGCGGGCACCGGTCATGTCCTGGTACTCGATACCGCCGGGTGCTTCGTGCTCCTCCATGTAGTTCGGCACCAGCACCAGATGCGTGGATGCGCGGTGCAGCACATAGGCGTTGGTGGTGCTGGTCACACCGTTCTGCTGGAAGCTGAAGGCGCGGTCGAGCTCATACAGCTGGATGTCAGCGTCGCTCTGGTACGCCGGGCTGCCATTATCCATGCGGATAACGGCCTGGCCGGTCTGCAGCGACATGCGATCCACGCCCTGCGCATCCTGAATGTCGAGCTGATCACCGGTCATGCTCAGCTGACTGTCAGACACGTGGAACTGCGAAACCACGATGTGCGCTGCGTCAAACTCGCTCATCAGGCGGTCGGCAAACTGCTGGCCGCTGCCGGCGATGCGCAGGTTGAAGCTCCCCGGACCGGTATGGCGACCGTGGAATACGATGTCCTGGCCATGCAGATCAGCCCACTGATCGATCCGGGCGTCGGCAAGGCTGATGCCCTTGCCTGCCCACAGAGTCAGCCAGGGGGCCTGCGCCTGATCAAGCACTATGCTTCCGTTGCCTGCCACGCCGTTTCGCCAGCCGGCATTGAGCGCGGCTCCCTGATCGGCCCGAAGCACGCCGCCGCGGGTGTCCAGAAGACTGTCGAGCAGAGCCTGACCCTGGGTCAGCAACTGATCAAACTGGATGTCCTCTTCTGCCTGCCAGTTCTGGTCACCCAGACTCTGGCTGCTGCCGACGCGAATGCCGCCGGTGGCCAGCAGCTCGATGACTTGGCTGCTCATCAGCTGACCCAGACGCAGGTCATGGCCGTTGGCACGGATGACGCCATTGGCAGCGGTAATTGTCGGCACATCCATGTTGCCGCCTGCCTCAAGCACCACATCCCCGCGCAGCGGCTGACCGTCATACCTGCCATGGGACAGGATGCCCGTGCCCATGGACAGGTTATCGGCCGCGGAGAACTGAACATTACCGCCCGCCTCAACACCTTGCTCAAGCTCAACCGACCCACCGGACACTACCCGAACATGACGTCCGGCGATGATGTTCTCGCTGGTGATGTCACCCCCGGTGATAAAGGTCAGATCACGCCCCGCCTGGGCAAGACCCGTGACGTTCAGCGCCCCGCCGATGTCCAGGCTCAGGTCGCGGCCGGCGCGCAGCGAAGGCGCCCCGTCAGCGTCGACATTGACAACACCCAGGTTGCCGGTAGCGGTAATGCGGATGTCCCGCTCGGCATCCACCTTCAGCGCACTGATGTTGCCGTGACCCTGCTGGGCATCACCGACTGCGTTCAGCTCAACATCACCCTGCAGGCTCTGTGCACGACCGAAGTGCAGGTTACGCCCGATCATGCGCAGTAGCCCCTGGGCCTCGGCGTTGCCGCCCCGCACATCGCCATCGGCGTGTACCAGGATATTCGCGCCCGACGTCAGGTGCGCCGGCGCCAGTACATTCGGCGTGGCCGGGTCGGCCAGCGGGCCGAACGCAATGTTGGCCAGGGAGCCTGCCTGGGTGGTCAGTGTCAGATCACCGCCACTGGTGCCGGTGCCGATCAGCAGGTCATCAGCCGTGGTGTGAACCGACAGCGTAGTGGCCGCACTGACATTGCCCAGCTGTGCGCCACCGGCGGTGACGTCAATGGACTGGCTGTCACTGTGCAGCTCATCGACCGCGAGCGACCGCGCGACATTCAGCAGTACGTCACCTCCGGTACTCTGCAGGCGACCCAGCTCGGCACTGCCCACATCGAAATGAACCTGTCCATCTACCAGGGCGCTATCGCCGCTCCAGTCGCCGAGACCGGTGACTGTCAGACTGTCGCCGATGGTCAGCTCGCCGTAGTGCAGGCGGGTACCGGCGGCGCCGGTGTGCTGCAGCGTGGCAGCGCCACCCACGTTCGCCGTCAGCAGGTTCAGCGCACCGGAGACCTGCAGCCCGAGGCTGCCGACCAGGTCCAGCTTGCCGATGTGCGAGGCACTGCCGACATCGAACAGGGCGCTCGCGGCGCTCAGCGCGTTCAGGCGCAGGTCACCGCTGACAACGGCATCGACATCACCGCTGATCACCGCGGTATCAATCTGCGCCTGCCCCGCAGTCAGGTACCAGTCGCCCGCCGCCTGTACATCACCCGCCGTGACCGTGCCCTGCTCGGCCTGCCAATTCTGGCTGCCCGCGCTCAGGCTCTGGTCGACGCTGAGATCGCCAGCCGCGCGCAGCATAATGTCACCTGTACTGCTGAGCTGCCCCAATGTCAGGTCGTGGCCCGACGCGGTGATGGCACCATTGCCGGCAGTGATGAGCGGCAGGGTAATATCGCCGCTGGCACTCAGCGTCACGTCGCCATTGATCGCTGCGTTGTCAAACAGGCCGCTGGACTCAATGCCCGTGCCCATGGTGATGCCGCCGCGCACCGACGTAATGGTGACTTCGCCACCTGCGGTTACCCCATCGGTAACCTTTACTGCGCCATCGGAGTGCAGCAGCGCACTGCGACCGGCGATGACGGCGTCGAGATGGCTTGTGCCGCCCGCCTGGAAGTTGACGTTGCGCGCGGCCTCGGCAGCGCCAGTGACGTTCAGGTTGCCCGCAACAATGGCATCAAGGTCACGGCCCGCGCGCAGTGAGGACGCGCCATCGACATTGACCACATCCAGGTTACCGGTAGCATGGACGACAACGTCGTTCCCGGCATGCACCTTGAACGCATTGAGGTTGCCATGCCCCTGCGCTGCAGCACCCTGGCTGTGCAGCAGCACATCGGCAGTCAGGCTCTCGGCCCGGCCGAAGCGCAGGTTGCGGCCCGTCATCTGCACAGTGCCCTGCGCCTCGGCATTGCCACCGACGATGTCGCCGTCGGTCTGAATCAGGATATTGGCATCCGAGTACAGATCTGCCGGCTGCAGACCATTCACTGCACCCGCATCCGCCTCCAGACCAAAGCGAATGCTGCCCAGCGACCCGGACTCGGTCGTCAGGGTCATATCGTCGCCGCTGCGACCATTGAACAGCGTCAGGCCGCCCAGGCTGTGTACGCTGAGCGTCCCGGCGGTCGCCGCTGTGCCCAGCTCGACCGACCCGGCCTGTAGCTGAATCCGGCCCTGCGGGCTGTGCAAGCCCACCGCGGCAAAGTTGCCCGCAGCCTGCAGCAGCAGATTACCGGCCGCGCTCTCCAGCTCGCCCAGATCGGCACTGCCGACATTGAACTGCACGTCCTGACCAGCAGTAGCACTGTCGCCGTACCAATGGCCCGGTCCGCGTACCTGCAGGGACTGCCCCACATTCAGGGTATCCCAGCCCAATCGCGCGTCGGCGCTGCTGCCGACCAGTTCAGCCCACTCGCCGACCTCTGCCTGGCCCAGATGCAGGTCACCCGACATCTGCGCCTGCAACCAGCCACCGACTTCCAGCACATCAACCTGCAGATCGCCGCCCCGATAATGGATATTGTCGGCTGCCAGCATGCTCCCCAGCTGCACACCCTGGCCTGCATTACCGAGGCTGATGCTGCCGTTTTCAGCGCTCATCAGGGTGCCGCTCAGTGCGCTCAGATTGCGCAGGACGATATCACCCTGGCGGGTTTCGGTACGCGTCAGCTCGGGCAGGTCAACCAGCAATGCCTGATCGACACGGCCGATGCCCTGCTCGGCCTGCACGATGGCCGACCCGGTACGCTCGGCGCGCAGGTTGACCTGGCCATCGCCGTTCGCGTCGATCCGCCCCCCAGCGCGCAGATTGAACAGTGCACCATCGGCCTGACCGGCACGGAACAGCTGGCCCAGCGACATGTCACCGTCGGTGCTGATGGCCAGCAGGCCAGCGGCCTGCATCCGGCTGCCAGCATCCATCGACAGGCTGGCACCCATCCAGGTGGCATCGCCGCCGGCAAGCGCCCGGTCGCGCAGACGCAGGGTATCCAGCGTGCTGACCAACAGATTGCCGCCCGCGGACAGCTGCTGCAGGTCCATGGCTTCCGGCGCCGCCACATGCAGGTCACCATCGGCGTGCAGGCTGCGGCCACTCAGGGTGGACGCCGCGTCCAGATACAGATTGCCGCCGGCGCGGATGACCCCGGCATGCAATGCTCCGGTATTGCTGAGGCGGATATCGCCACCGGCAGTGGCCCCCAGCTCGCCTTCCACCGAGGCCTGATCGATGACCAGCGCGGCGCCATCCAGGCCAAGAATGTCATCACGGGCGTTCAGCTGGATATTCTGGCCGGTAATGGCCAGTCCCTCGTACTGACCCAGCAGGCTGCCGTTCGGGGCATCCAGACGCAGATCGCCTACCGCGAACACGCGGCCGATACGGAAGTCATCGCCCAGCCAGCGCAGGCCAATATGCTGCCCTGCCGAGGCCGACAGCAGGCGGCCGGCCACATCCAGCGAGAGCATGTCGTCATCGTTGACGGTACCCAGGTTGCCGGTGCCCGCCAGCAGCGTCAGATCCCCGCCAACGATCAGGCTGCCTGCGCCATTGCTGGCCAGAATGCTGGTGGCTGCAGCCAGGCGTGCATCGCCCCCACTGCGCACCGTGCCGATATTCAGATTACCGGCCGACTGCAGGTACAGCGCGCCACCGGTGGTGGCATCAAAGCGCTCGCTGGCAGCCACGTAGAACGGCTGGGTGCGATTGACCTGCAGACTGACCACCTGCCCGCTGTCGTCGCGGTTGAGTACCACATCACCCGGTGCGTTGGCGATGGCCAGCGCGGCGGCCTCCTGGGGAGTCAGGTTGCCGCTGCGCAGATCGTCGAAGTTGATCAGCAGACTGTCGCCCAGCCGGCCGATGTTCTGGCCGGTAATCAGGGTGACATTCCGACCGACAACGTTCGGATCAGCCGCGCCAACCGGGGTGCTCGACGCCGACCCCATCGCAGTGGAGTCGATGGCATAGCGCAGTTCACCTTCGGTCCAGATCGCGTCGTGGGTCAGCGCAGCGATCTGCTCAGCGCTGGCGGTATAGCTGAAGTCGGTGCGCAGCGACTGGAACGCCGTCTGCTCGGCCCAGTCTTCACCAAACACGCCCGCAAAGAACAGGGCATGGCCGTTGTAGCGCTCGGCGGCATAACTCTGCACCTCGGCGTCGCTGAGGCCGGTGCGCCCCGCCTGCAGCTCCGCCAGGGGGCGATAGAAGTCCAGACTGTCCGCGGCAAGCACGAAGGTGTCGCCCCGCAGGCTGCCGAGTTCCTTCAGGCGCCAGTACTCGCGGTACTGACTGACGACCTGATCCTCGAACGGCTTGACCGTGCCCTGCTGGATGTTGGCCTCGGCGCCATATTCGCTGGTGAGCTTGAGCTTCTCCCAGATCTGCTGACGCTGGGTTTCGTCCAGGGTGTCGGAGGCCAGGCGCTGACCGGCATCGTACAGCGAGCCGTTGTCCACCTTCAGCCAGACATCACCGGTTTCCGACACGATCTGGCCGACCCAGGCATCCCCTGCGATCTCGTTGAGGAAGACATCCCGGACAGCAAAGGCGTTCAGGTTGCCATGGGTGCTGCCGCCGCCGGCGGTGGCCTGCTCCTGGGCAATGACCCGCAGGGGCGCTGCACCGCTGCCGATGGCACCGGTCGCGTACAGATCCAGGTTACGCCCTGTCACATGGGCACTGCCGGCAGCCAGGCCGCCGATGGCGCCCAGGTTGCCATTCACCCGTACCACTACATCACCCAGACCGTTGCCGGCATTGATGTTGCGCACCAGCACGTCGGAGGTCAGATCCAGATTGATGCCGGCGGCGCCGGACACGGCGCTCAGCGTGCCACCGGCAGCTAGACCGGCCACCACGGCGCGGCCTGCCTGGCCGACGTAACCACCCGCCGTCATGTCCAGCTGCTGACTGAAGCTGGTGCCGTCACTGCCGTTGATGATATTGCCGGCGGCCTGCAGGCGCGTGAGGCCACCGGCGTTGCTCAGCCGCCCGCCAATGATCAGGTTGTTGTTGGTTTTGGCGTCAATCAGTCCGCTCGAATTGCCGACGAAGGCGATCGCAAAGGGATTATCTGCCTTGACCGAATGATCAATAGTCAGCGTCGCCGAACGCGGCAGTTGGTAAACCCACTGCGCGTAATACTCGCCTGCCCGCGCGTGGCCGGCCGGATAGCGACCGCTGGCTTTGAAATCCCAGTTACAACTGGAGCCGATACCGCCATCGCAACCGTGATAATTGACCGCAAAATTGTAATTGCTGCCAAGACTGCCGCTGATGTGCTGTTCGTAGACGTTATCCAGATCACGTACTACTACCTCCCCTTCGGACACCTTCCAGGGATCATTTGGCGAGATGTAGTCCCAGGCCCAGTTGCTGACGCTCAGATTATCGCCGTCCCTGATAATGGTCCGGGACAGGTCAGCCTCCTGAGTCCACTCGAAACGCAAGTTGTCCAGTGGGTTGTAGGTGGCTGTGCTGGCCGAGGAGCTGTGCACAAGGTGGGCATCCAGCACGGAACTGGCGCCGTTGCGGTTGTCGTACACGCTCAGACCGCTGTTCTGGTCGTGCACATACCAGGTGCTCAAATCCCGGCCGCCGGTCGTTTTCTTGAAGGTATCGACGATCTGTACGATGCCCACGGAACCGACCCCGGTATCGATGTCGCCGAGTTGCAGCTGGTGCGCCGAGCGGTTGTCGATTGTCACCTCACCGAAGCCATTGTTGACCTCGATCCGACCCGTCGGGTTGGTACTGATAATGCCGCCGCGCATATAGATGAAGCCGCCGCCGGAGGCGTTGACATCATCCAGCACAATGCGCTGGTTGACGAAATCGTACTTGGCCCCAATCGGCTGGCCCCCGGAAGCGGTCAGCAGATGCGTGGGGATATCCACCGCTTCCACGCACAGGCCGGTGGTGCAGCCATGCTGGCTGATCCAGGTATCCAACGCCTCGCTGATGGTCACCGAGCGATTGGTCGCCATACCGCTGCTGATGGTGCCATTGATATCGATATACTTCGCCTGGATACCCACCTGGCCACCCACCACCCGGCGGCCATCACCGCCCGCGCCAATATTGGCCTGTTCGTAAGCCATAGCGCTCTTGTACAGTGAGCGGTAGGTGATGATCGGCATCCACGAGTTGGTGTTACTGATACCGCGGAAGCGGAACGCACTGCCGGTGAAGGATTTCGCCGTAGCTTCACTGCAGTTCAAACCGGCCCCTACCGAGGCAGGCAGGCAGCCACCGAACAGCAGTATGCTGGAGCCGGACGATTCGCTGTCGTAGGGGCCACGGTAGACCAGCTCTTCGGTCAGCGTTCCCGAATTGTTAACACCACTGCCACCGTAGAGGTAATTGCCAATCAGCTCCAGGGCGACATTGGCCGAGCCGGTTACGCCGGCAAAGGAGCGCCATTCGGAGAAGGGATTGCTGTTGACCGACCAGTAACTGTTGGGCTGGTACACCGTCATCGAGCCATTGGGGACTTCCACCAGCACCTGCTGGCCGTAGGTCACACCGAACTGGCCCAGTGACCCCTTAGCGTTGGAAATGTGCACCAGGCCGCCCTGGTTGAGGATATCGCCCACCAGGAAGATGCCCGGGCCGTAACCGACGTTGCCGACGTTGCCGCCGTAGCTGTTGTCGATACGGATCTCGGCTCGGCGGTCAGCCGCGACCTCGTTGACCTGTCCATTGAACTGCGAACGCGCGGCCGCCCCGGTGAAGTACACCCGGCCGCCGGGCTGATCCGGGATCAGCGCATTGCCCACCAGCAGGTAATTGGCACTCTGGTTGAGCACCTGGATGCGCGGGCCGCCATTGGCGGTCACGGTACCGTTGCCGGACAGCGTATCGGCGTTGATGGTAACGGTACCGCCGGCGGCGAGCATGTCACCCAGCTCGATGGCGCCGACATGGGTACCGGAGATGGTGCCTTCCATCACCGCACGGGTGACCGCATCCATATCAGTGAAGGTATCGAGGAACTGACGCGGATTGAAGTTGGTGAGCTTCAGCGCACTGATCGGCAGGCCAGCTGACTGGGTGATGGTCCCGTCGGCGGCGATATTGATCAGCAGTTCGTGGTAACGGCCGGCCAGCAGCGTGCCGTTGAGCGTGGCAGCAATGTCGCGGTTGATGTCCGCGTTGCTGTTGCGGCTGGTCACCGGGATGAAGCCCAGCTGATAACCCCGTGCCACGCCGTCGGCCTGTGCATTGACCAGACCGTAATAGCTGCCGGCGCGAACATTGCGCGCCGCCAGGGCCTGACTGCCCTCCGCCAGGACCGTGCTGGCCTTGTTGTTGATGTGGGCGTCAGCGCGCACTGTAGGTATCGCGACGATACCGCGCACCGTGCTGTTGGCCACCGAGGTGAGCTGCAGGGTGTTCTGCCACAGCCCTTCCGGATCGTCGCCCGCCGTCAGGGTAATGTTGCCCAGTGCCTCCAACCGGGTGTTGCGGCCCACCGACAGGGACTGATCTGAGTTCAGGTCGCCGTCAACGCTTGCATCGGCTACACCGGCTGCGCCCCAGGTGCTGGCCAGGGCCTCCAGCGACATGCCGGCTTGGCTGTAGGTGCCTGCGCCCAGCGAGCCACTGGAGAACAACAGACCGTTGTCACCAATGGTCACCGTGTTGTTCAGATTCGCTTCGCTGTTCACACCCACGCCGCCGCCGGCAATCGCGCCGCCGGTACTCAGGGTGACGGACTCGCTCACCTGCATGCGGGTGAACGCACGCAGCAGCAGGCGGGAGCTGTAATCGGCGGCATTGATGCCTGCATACAGATCGACATTGTCACCCACATCCACATGGGCCTTGCTGTCGATGTGCGTGTCGCTGTACACCGCCTGCCCACTGATCACCCCGCCGCCAGCACCGGATGCCGCTGCGCCAAGGTGATGACTGAAGATGTTGTTATTGGCGGTGACAATCAGGTCCTTCTGCGCCGCCAGCTGGCTGTTATCACCGATGCTGGCCTGGCTGTTGGCCAACACACGGTTCTCGCTCCCGGCACCACTGGCGCCGGCCAGAGCCGCATTCACCGAGTTGGCGTGGGTACCGAAGATCGCCCGGTACTCAGCATTGACTGCCAGGTTACGCATGGCGATCTCTACCGAGTCGCCGATCTGCGCGAGGGCCGAGCCCTTGGTCAGCGTACTGGCTACCGACGCATTACCGGCAATCAGACCGCCACTGCCCGCTACCGACTTGGCCTGATTGATGTCCTCGGCGTTGGCATCGACCAGCAGATCGCTGATCACTACATCGCCATCGCGGTCATTGG
Organism: Pseudomonas saudimassiliensis; assembly: GCF_000939975.1. Taxonomy (GTDB): domain Bacteria; phylum Pseudomonadota; class Gammaproteobacteria; order Pseudomonadales; family Pseudomonadaceae; genus Halopseudomonas; species Halopseudomonas saudimassiliensis. The sequence continues at coordinate 1,559,977 of NZ_LK391969.1, forward strand.
CAAAGTCGCCCAGCCGCGCCAGGGTGGTGCTGTCCGATTCGGCCATCGCCACCGAGGCACCCGCCGCCAGACCGCCCACCGCGACGCCGAGCGCATCGGCATATTGATGGCTGCGAGCATCCGCCAGAATCTCGATGCGCCCTGCGGGGAGCTTCAGGTGCGAGCCGGTCAGGGACTTGACGGTCGCTGTGTTCAGGGCCTCGGCAATGGTTGCATTGGCGCTGAGGAACAGACCGCCGCTACCGGCGATGGCCTGGGCGCGGACGTTGGCCTGATCCGGATCAATCTCACTGCCGGTGCGGTTGTATTCAAGTGTCGATTTCAGGCGCAGGCCGCCTGTGCCGCGCACATCGGCCCGGTCGCCCAGGCTGGCGGTGACGGTATTGGCCGTCTGGGCCCGCGCATAGGACGCGCCCACCGCCGCTCCACCGGCAACTGTCGCCCCCAGGGCATAGGCATTGAGCTGCGGGAGCACGCTGGCGTCCAGCGAGACGCCGCCGGTGCCGCCATTGAGCATGACATCGTCGCCAACCAGCGCCTGAACGCGCGTGCGCTCGACCGCGACCGAGGCAACGCCGGTGCCGGCACCAAACAGTCCTCCCGCGGCAGCCACGCCGTAGACATCGATGCCGCCCTCGCCGCGTGCGCTCAGATTGATGGCGCCCCCGGTCAACTGTGCATCGTCGGCCACCTGCACGGTAACGTTGCTGTCACGGTCGCCGCTGGCGACCACAATCCCGACCGCCGCCGCGCCAGCACTGGCGCCCAGGGCATCCAGATCCAGATTGAACGTATCGCTGGCATTCAGGTTCATCGCACCCGTGCTGGTATGGGTGCCACTGATGCGGCTGCCGATGTCGTTGCGCATTTGCCCAATGGCCAGTGCCGCCCCCAGTCCCACGCCGAAACCCGCGCCGCCGGCGTAAGATTCGACCTCGACTGCGTTATCGTAACCGGCGAGCGTGCTCGCCCGGGCGTCGATATTGAGCGACCCGGTGCGGCTGGTGCCACCGTTGAGTTCGGCAGCTACCCGTGCATTGGACAGGGTCAGCGCCATGCCACCGCCCACTGCGGCGGTGCCCGCCACGGCAGCAGCGCCGGCCAGGTTGCGGCTGTGCAGCCGGTCCTCGGCGGTGATGCTGGCAGCACCACTGGTGGTGATGCTGCTGTTGCTGGCCCGGGCCAGGGTCTCGTGCTTGCGCAGGCTGCCCGCTTCAAAACGGTCGTCCAGATCGGTCTTGTTGCTGTTGACGCGCGCTTTGGTGGCCGAATCGGTTTTGCTTACCAGCTCGTACTTCTGCGTTTCTTCGTTCCACTCGGTGGCGTCGTAGGTCAGATCCCCGGTCTTGTCGGCCCGACCGATGCGGTTGGCCTGGCTGAGACTGCCATCGCCACCCTGGTCCAGCTCATCCATGGCGTCGAAGTTTTCATCACCGGCGGTCACCGCGGTGGCGCCGGAGCCCAGCAGTACCAGCCCCATACTGCCGCCCAGAGCACTGCTACCGACCGCACCGGTGACGGTATTCAGCCGGATATCCCCTTCACGCAGGGCCCTGAGGGTGAACTGGCTGCCAACCAGGGTCGAGCGATCAAACAGTGCACGGGTGGCGCTGTTGGCCACCAGTACGTTGGCGCTGCCGCCAACGCTGGTACCGCCCGCCACGGCCGCGCCGATGGTATTGCGCACGGTCAGGCTGTCTTTGGCGCTGATCGACAGATGGCCGAGGGACCGGCCGGTCTCGCCGAAATCGACCTGACTGGCACCGGCCTCGGTCGTGGTTTCCACAACCGCGATACCGATGGAACCGCCGACCGCCATTCCCCCGCCGCCGGCACTCGCTACGTGCATGCCGATGCCCGTGCTGTTCTCGGCCGTTACCTCGGTACGGCCACTGAGCACCCGGGTACGCGGCCCGGTGGCCGCGTTCAGGTCCGTGCCCAGCCAGGCGCGGGTGACGCTCTGGTTGTACAAGGTGGCCAGCGCACCGGAGACCGCCACCGCACCGCCGGTGGCACTGACCGCGTTCGGCGTCAGCCGTTGCAGGGCACTGGCGCTGACCTTGAGCGAGCCCACGTCAAGCTGGCTGGCGCCATCGACCAGCGCGTCGGTTTCACTTTCGAGGATCACCAGGCTGGAGGAAATGCCGGGTGCCACAATGGCGCCGGCCAGGCTGGCGATGATGGTCGAGACATACTGCCCCGAACCGGCCGCGACCTCGGTCAGGCCCCGGCTGTTCAGTTGCACGCCGGTAAGGCGGGCCTGGGTCAGACGGCTGATGACGGTGTTGTCGACGCCGGCGCCGACCGCCGCCGCACTCGGGCCACCCGCCACGGCCGCCAGGTAACCGGCGGTGTAGCTGTGGCTGTTGGCGCCTACCCGCACGTTCTGCGCGCTGCCGGCACCAATGGCCTGGTTGATCCGCGCGCCGTCGATATAGCCCTGGGTACTGCCGCCCAGCACCGTGGTGTTGACCACCCCGGAGACCGCCGCGCTGGCCAGCGGCACCACAGCCAGACTGGCCGACAGGGCGATCTGGCCGACCTGCTGGACGGAACTGGCCTGCACCGCCAGCCCGGTAATGTGGTGCTGCTTGACCGACAGGTTCGGGTAGGGGTTGAACTGGTCGCCGGAGATCCATTCATGGTCATCGTCCGGCGCGTTGTTCAGCGCACCGTTATCCACCAGCAGTCGATCGCCCGCATCACGGCCCAGCGCGCTGACCGCGGTGGTGCTGCCGTCGATAAAGGCCTTGGTATTGGTTTCCACCACGTTGACGGTGGCCAGCGCCGCGATGGCGGCATTGCCGGCACCGGCCGCCGACACGGAGGACCCGAGGATGCTGTCCAGATTGCGCGCGCTGACCGCGATGTTGTTCTGCGCAATCACCTGAGCGCCCGCGCCGATGTGCGCCTGGGTCAGGGTCTGGATGATATTGGTGGCGCCAACGGTGGACACCGCTGCGTTGCCGGCCCCGCCGCCGGCCACGATGCCGGCGATAATGTCGGCTGCGGAATTGGCTTCGATGCGCAGGTTGCGCAGCGCCCAGCCTGACCCCAGGTTGCCGGTGAGACTGGCATGGATCTCGCTGTCGACACGGTTGATCGCCGTGCCCACGCCGACTGCCGCGGAACCGCCGCCGGCCACACCGCCGGAGCCCGCGTGGATGCTGGAGGTGTCGCTGGCCAGCACGTCCAGATTGCCGGCCGTACCACCGCTGCGGATGACCTCGGCACGGGTCTGGGCGGCAATGTTGTTACTGGTGTTGGAGAACGCTACCCCGGCGGTGCCGCCGCCCACGCCGGCCGCGGCCAGCGTGAGAATATGACCGCCGGTGGCGGCCTTGACCCGACCACTGCCGCTGCCCAGCTCGATGGCGCTGTCAACGATGCGCGCAATGCGCTTCTGATTGATGGTGCTGACCGCAATGGACGCACCCACCGCCGCGGTACCGGCGCCCTGGGCGTTACCCGCCAGGGTCTTGATATCGGTATCGCCACGGCTGACGTCGACCACCAGCGAACCGGCCTCGACTTCGGAATCCCTGATCTCTGCGCGCTCTTCGCCCTCGACCACATTGATCGCCAGCGAACCACCCACGGCCGCCGTACCGGCACCGCCGGCACCCACCGCCACCGAGCGGATATTCGACGAGCCGCCGCTGGCCAGGTTCAGTGCCCCGCCGACGGTCAGGTCGCTGTCGATGACCTCAGCCAGGCGCTTGGACAGGATGATGTTGTTGGTGTCGGCAATCCCGACGGCGGTGGTACCCGCGCCGCCAAAGGCGCCGGCCAGGCTCCAGATGGTGCGATCACCAATGGCCGCGGACAGATCGAGTGCGCCCACATTCAGGGTACTGCCCTCGATGGTCGCGCGCTCGGTGCCCTGCAGCACGTTGCTGGTGAAGGAGCCGTTGACCGCCACGGTACCGGCGCCACCGCCTGCTACCGCAATGGCGTAAATGTTCTGCTGGGCCCCACTGCGCAGGTGCGCCTGGGAGAAACCGCTGATCTCGCGGCTGTTGCGGATCAGTGCGGTACGGTCCGCACCAATCCGGTTGACCGACACCGCACCACCAACGGCTGCCGTGCCACCGCCCTTGACCGAGCCGGTCAGCGAGGCGATGGTCAGGCCGTCGCCGCCACTGACGTCCAGCCCCAGTGTCTGGTGCGCACCGGTGGTCACCAGCCGGCTGTTGTCGACCAGCACCTCATCTTCACCGTCGATCACGTTGACCACGATGGAGCCGCCCACGCCGGCGGTATTACCCCCCGCCGCGTCGATGCCGACACCCCAGATCTCGCCGTCCAGCGCCGAGTTCAGCGACGCCGAACCGGTCAGGGTGACATCGCTGTCAGTCAGGCTGGCGCTGCGTTCCGCGTCAATCAGGTTGACCGCGACGCCGCCACCCACGCCCGCCGCGCCACCGGCAGCCGACAGGTTGAAAGCGATGGACCAGATGCTTGCGCCCAGGTCGGGCTGGCTGGCGTTGATCGACAGATCACGCGCGCTCAGGACGACGTTTTCCATCCCTGCGTTGGTGGTGTCAGCGATCCGGTTGAAGGTGATTGCCCCGCCCACGGCGGAGCCGCTGCCGGAGCCCTGCCCGGACAGCGCAGCGGTCATGATGCGGCTCTGCAGGCCGGCATCCACGGCGGCATCCCTGGCCAGAATGTAGCGACCGTTGCGCACACGGGCCGCCACATCCTGTTCCATGTCGTTGAGACTGATAGCGCCGCCCACCGAGGCATTGTTGGTACTGGCGGTAACGTTGCCCGCCAGCGAGTAGGCGCCGCCACTCTTGAAGGCATTGACGTTGAGGTTGTCGGCCCTGAGGGTCTTGCCGGACATGTCGACGCTGGCGTTGATGCTGCCCCGCGCCACCACGGCCGTCACCGAGCCGGACACCGCATTCTCCTTGCCGCCGGCACCGCCCACCGCAGCCGCCAGTACGTCAGTGTTATTGCCGGCATTGACGTTCAGGTCGCCGGAGAGATCCACCTCGGTGTTGGCCAGGCTCGCGGTGTAGTCGCTCCCGGTATACACCACGCTGACCGCGCCACCGGCCGAGTTCTTGCCGGACACGGCCAGGTTGCCGGCCACTGCCAGCACCGCCTCGCCCGCCAGCTCACCGCTGAACAGATTCTGCTGGGTGGTCGCACCGGTGCTGCTGCCGTCTTCGGCGAACAGGTCGTCCTGGGTATCGATGCTGCCGTCGATCTGCTGGACGGTATCTTCACCATCGAGGTCCAGATCCGTATGACTCAACGCGGTCAGGCCGGCCGTGGAGAACAGACTGTCCAGGGCCGACAGGCCGGCAACACTGGCGGCGCTGACGTTGACCTGACCGCCTTCAAGGGACGAATCACGGCTGCCATGCTTGTCGACCTTGGCGCGCACGTCGTTATCGACAATCACCAGCGCGATGGAGCCCGAACCCGAGTTGCTGTTCTGCCCGGTACTGGCCGCCACACCGAGCGCGCCCGCAAGCAGGCGCGCCGCGCTGTTGGCCGACACATCCAGGCGATTGAAATCGGTCGCGCTGCTGCCCAGCCACTGGGCACTGAGCGTGTTCTTCTGTACGGCCAGCACCAGCGAGCCGCCAGCGCTGGTCGCATTACCGTGGCCGCCGGAGGCGAAGGAGAAGGAGCCGCCGCCAAGCAGCGTGCGGGTACGGTCATAGGCCGTGACTGCAATGCCGGTATTCTCACCGGCCCGCTGATGGACGGTGCTGTCCACCACCGAGGCGGAGGTGGTGTTGGTGATCACGCCGCCGGATACCGACATCGCAACGGAGGTATTGTTGTCGCCGGCAGTGGTTGCGGCGATACCCAGTCCCATGGCGACCTGGTCGCCCGCGCTGGCGGCCTGCACCTTGAGCGCATCATTGTCGTTGAGGGTGGTGTTGACCAGCTGCGCGTCGGTCAGATTGTACAGGTGGTTATAGGCCATGGCGCCGGCGATCCCGGCGCTGCTCTGGCTGCGCTGGCCGCCGGCCAGGGTGAAGGCGCCACTGCCCGAGCCGCTGATCTGGTTCGTCTGGTTCAGCGACAGCACCGTTACCTTGCTGCCCTTGCGCGCCGGATCGCGTGGATCCAGTACGATGTCGCCCACGCGGGCGCGGGTCTTCTGGCCCACCACGTTGACGCTGGCTGAGCCCGCGACGGCCAGGGACTGCTTGGACTTGCCGGTGCCCGGGTCCGGAGACTCGTCGAACAGACCCTTGATCTTGTCGATGACCTCACCGATCTTGTCCGGGACAGCGACCACAGTGTCCTTGATCGAGGACGCTCCGTCCTTGGCTGCGCCGATGGTGTTCTGGAAGCCGGCGGAGGTATCCCCGAAGATCGTCTGCAACAGACCCTTGCCGATGCCCTCGACCGCGCCCATCAGGCCGCCATCGGCGTTGTTGTCATCGGCCTCGCCCTGGTCGCCGCCGTCTTCTGCGGTGCGTGCTGCCGCACCGGCCACACTGAAAGAGCCGACCTGGCCGGTGCTTTCGGCGTTGACCAGCAGCTCGTCCACGGTCCAGGTGGCATTGACCAGTCCGGCACCACCGCCGCCGAGCACATCGCCACGCAGGCCACGGTTATCGCCGACCAGCGCCTGCACATCGGTATGTACCACATTGACGCCGATGCCTGCGCCCACACCGGTTTCGTCGGACACCGCCAACGCCCCGGCGGCGCTCCACAGGCCCAGCTTGTGCTCGGCGGTAATTCCCACCTGCTCGGCATTGACCGCGGTGCTGTTGTGAATGGAGGCGTTGACATCAGAGTTGACCACGCTGATCACCATCGCGCCGGTGCCGGCAACGCTGGCACCCTTGCCCGCCGAGGGGGTGATGCCGATGATCAGTTCATCCTGGGTAGCCGTGACATCCACGCGCTTGCCGGTGACGTTACCGTTGGCGCCGATACCGGCGCTGGCCTCGTTGTCGGTGACCTGCACATTGACGCCGCCGCCAACGGCCTTGCCGTCCGAGGTGTTGCCGAACAGGGTGGTCCAGAAATTACCGGCTATCGCCAGTTGCTGAATCTCGTTGGCGGCACTGACATCCACCGCCGCGTCCCAGTCCCAGACATGCTCACGCAGTGCCTTGCGGGAGGCGACTTCCTCGCCTTCGGCATCGCGCTTGACCGGCAGGAACGCATAGGGGCTGGACTGCCAGTCATTACCGGTGGCGGTAGCCTTGAGCGTTACGTTGTCACCGACCCAGGCGATGGCGTCGATGTCGGTATTGAGCACGGCCACCGAGCCCGCCACACCCACGTCTTCAGAGTTGCTGTTGGCGTTGGCATAAACGGAGGACAGCTTGCCGGGAATGGCCGTCAGCCCAGGCACATGGGTCTTCAGGTTCTCGAACACCTCATCCAGTGAGCCCCAGCGATCCAGGCCCGCCAGATTCAGCGTCTGCACGTTGCGCGCGGCCACGCCGATGCGCCCTGCGGTGATATCCGCGTCGTTGCCGATCAGCGCGCGGGTTTTCTGCGTCACCTGGTTGTACGCCGCGGCGACACTGATGCCGATCTTGGTACCGTCGTCCTTCTCGGTATCGGCCAGGACGCGGCTGTCCGCGCCGTTGGCCAGACCGCTCTGCTGCTGCAGGGCAGTCACCGACAGATTGCCATCCAGGTTGATCTGCTGGCCACCGCCGCCGATACGCGCTTCGACCTGGTGATCAGCAATACTCACGGCCACGGCCGAGCCCAGCCGCAGCTGGCTCTCGACCGGGGCGCCGTCGGGCTTGATGGTCATGCCGAGGAAGGTCTTGACCTTATTGCCCACGGCGGCGGTGAAACGGCGGAAGTCCTCCGCAGACAGTACCTTGGCCTGCAGACTGTCCGCCAGTGCCTTGCCCGCCTGTACGCTGGCGTTGTTGGCCTGTTCACTGATGATATTCGCGGCATTGACGCTCAGGGAGCTGGCGTCCAGGTCGGCATCGAACTCGGCACGGGTGTCGCTGTTGAACAGCGCCAGCGCCACGGCCGGACCACCCATCGCCCCCTGGCCCACGCTCTTGGACGAGGCGGTATTGCTCAGGGTCTGCTCGGTCACCGCAGTCACGCTGACATTACCGGTTACACCGGTATGCGCCGGGTCGCCGCTGGTCAGTACTGCGTCCCGCGCCACGGTCGCCAGGGTGCGCAGATCGGTATGCGCCATGCTGAAGGCCGCTGACAGGGTCGTGGCATTGCTGCCCTGGCCGTCGCGTGTGGTGGCCGCAGTGCCTTCCACCTTCAGGGTGTTGTCGCTGTGCGCCGTAACGCTCAGGTCCCGCGCGTCGACCCGGGCATCATCCAGGATCTCGACCCTGGTTTCGCCCGCCAGACGGCCATAGGCGATGCCGGCGTTGAACGGCAGTTTGGAGGTGATGACAGGCAGCGAGAAGTTGGCGGTATCCACGCTGCGGGTGGTGTCGGCAGACAGGGCCACATCGCCGGCAGCCTGAATGTTCGCCGTACCGGCGACGGTAACCCGGGAAGTGCCTTCGGCGACGGCAAAGGTCGCGTAAGGCAGCAGGGTGACGAATTCACTGAAGTTGGACGGCGGGACCTCGGAGATATCGCGCAGCTCGCTGACCGCATCCACCAGCACGGTGTACACATGCATCAGGGCCTGCTCATCGGTCCAGCCCGCGTTGAGCTGCTTGACCTTGTCGACCATGGCATCGAGTTCAGCCATGCTGAAGATCGAGCTCAACAGGCCCGAATCCACTTCGACCTGGGTCACCGACCGCACGGTGATGTCATTCCCGATCAGGGTACCGCCGACGTCGATCGACGAGTGCGCCTGGGCGTAGCCACCCAGCTGACGATCCACCGCCAGGGCCTCTACCCGTACATCGCCGGCCGCCCCGCCCGCCCTGGCCCCGGCATCGAGCACGGCGCCTTCCTGAATCTCGATCCGCGCGACGCTGTGACTGGCACCCAGATTGGCCTTGCCTTGGGTCTGGATAGCGTCTTCCAGCCGGTCGATATCGTCGATCTTGCTGCCATCGGCATTGAGCGCGCTGAAGCTGACGTCACTGAATGCCTGCAGCGTGATGTTGCCGGCGGCCTCGGTTGAATCGGCCGCTGCCCGGGTGTCGATGACCCCGCTCGAGGCGATCGTGATGTCCGGCGCATTGACCAACACACTGCCACCGCCGCCGTTGGCCATGAGCGCGCGCAGCTCACCGGCTATTTCCACGTCGTGCTGGCCAACGATGGTGATGCTGCCGTCGCCGCGTACTGCGGCCGTGGCGTCCACCAGACCGTCGGTGTTGACCGTCGCCTGGAATATCTGCGCGCCCGCCTCGATCGACGCACCGGCTGCCACTGCCGCGCTGGCAGCGAAGAGGTTGACCGACCTGGCGCTGTTGACCTGCCCCTGGATGATGACGTCGCCGGAGCCGGCATTGTAGCGGCCCGCCATCAGATCACTGACGGCCGTGTCGGCGGCGGTGTCGGTTCCGCTGGTGAAGGTCGCGGCCAGCTGACTCATCTGCGTTGCGTTCGGCGTGGTGACGGTCAGACTGCCGACGTTGACCACACCCGAGGCACCGACAACCAGCCCATGGGGATCAGCGAAGATGATGTTGCCGCCGATGGACCCGTCCTTGAGGCCATTGAGCGTGCCGTTGATGACCACGCGCGAGTCATGCACCAGGTTGACCAGGTTGGCCTTGCCGGTGGGCACGTGGAGGTTGACCGTATTGCCACTGTTGACGTTGAAGTGGCCGAAGGAGTTGAAGCCCGTGTTACCCCGCACGGTACCGGTGGTGATATCGGTCACCGCACCATTGGTCACCATGCTGGTGGCACTGGTCATGCCCGGATGCAGGGTGATGTTATTGGTACCCGGCCCGGCCGCCGCCCAGACCGGCGCTGCGCCAACCCCCAGCAGCACGGCCGCCGCCAGGCGATTCAGACGGAAAACGTCTGCAGGCCCGCAATAACCTTTGGATGGACCAATACCATTCGAGCGGCTTTTCTTCGACATGACTTAACGTCCCTGTAATACATGGCAGACTGTGCGAATTCGCGCAGACGAGGCTCGCCGCAACAACTCTTTGTCTGCCGGATGGTTTTTTGTGGGGTTAAGATAAAAGCCGGTCTATCGTAAAGATATAGTCCATTAAGACTGCTGTTCGGAGCCTTCATTCCGAGGCAATAGACACAGACTCATTTGCGGCAGATGCGGGTTCGCCGCCAGCCGCCATGACTGGAAAAAGCGCCGGTATCACCGAACAAGGCGTAGCGGGTGGCGCGGTAGCACGCGTGAAGAGCAGAGATATGGCAACTACGCGCCTTTTGATAGGCCCATGACCACCCTCGATTTCCTTCCTTCATTTGAACGTCCCTGGATAATGAACTCCGTGCCCTGTGAGATGAACAGGCAGCGGTATGACAGTCCGCTGGCCGACGACAGAGTGCGTCGACCATTAAATATTGACTGGCTTTCATTCAACACCGGCGCTGCGCCCGGGTATCTGACGACCTCCAGCGCGCATCAAGTTAATCCCATGTGTGGCTATTCCCAATAGTCCATTTGGACTGAATGCTTGCACAGGCGAATCAGGTGCGATTGAATTGCCAGCATGCCGTTACGCTTACTATTAATAGATGACCATGCATTGTTCCGTTCCGGGATAGGCATGGTGCTGTCTGCTGGTCTGGGAGCAATAGATATTTCCGAGGCCGCCTCCATTGAACAGGCACTCCACTCCCCGGAAGACGAAGTTGAGCTGATTCTGCTTGATGTGCAGCTTCAGGGGTTGAATGGCCTGGATGGTATTGCTTCTCTGAAGCGTCGCTGGCCCACAGCCAGGATTGTAATGGTATCTGCAGTACAGGATGGGCAGGTGATACGCAACGCCTTCAAGCGCGGGGCGGATGGGTTCATCTGCAAGGCAGAAGCTCCAGCACGCATGTTGGAGCTGGTCTCACAAGCCCTGCTGGGTGAGCAGTTACCGGGGCATGATGACCTCTCCGACGATGCGCTTGATACATCGCCCAAGCTGACGCCCAGGCAGTACGAGGTACTCGATCTGCTCTGTCAAGGGTTGTCCAACAAGATGATCGGGCGCCGCCTGAATCTCTCTGAAAACACCGTGCGCGGCCATGTGCAGGCGACCCTGGCGGCGCTGCAGGTATCCAGCCGCTCCGAAGCAGCCTTTGTCGCACGCCGCCGGGGACTGGTCAGCTGAGTACAGACACCGTGGCGATTCAGCGAACCAGCACCGATCGGGCCCGCGACATCCGTGTTGAGCAGGTTCGTCTGGTATTTCGCAACATGCGATCGTCGCTATACCTGGGCAGCGCACTGGCCTTCCTGCTGACATTGATCCTGCTCGAGCCGGAAAACCAGACCATCCTGCTCGGCTGGCTGGCAGCGGTGGTGGCCAGTCGCATCCTCTGCGTCAGTTACGCCAGTATCGCGCTCAAACGGGGCATCGACGCGGATAATACCGACCAGCACATTCGCCATATGTGCCTTATCAAGATCCTCGAGGGCGCCGCCTGGGGATCGCTGGTATGGATCGTTATCGGCCAGGCCAGTCTCGCAGAACAGTTGCTGACCCTCGCCTCCCTCGCGGGCGTCAGCGGCAATGCCGTTTCACTGCTGGCCCCGGTGTTTCCGTTCTACCTGAGCATGCAGCTCTCGCAATTGGCGAGTATGTCCAGCAAGTTGCTGATCATGGACGATCGATCTTTCGTGGTCCTGGCAATGGGTTGCACGCTCTATCTGGTGGGTCAGGTAGGCCAGGCGCTGATGGCCCAGCGCGCCTCCCGGGAAACCCTGATGCTGCGTTTCGAGAATCTGGAGTTGATCGAGCGGCTCCAGATTGAGAGCGAGCGCGCCGAAAGCGCCCGCGGCAGGGCAGAAGAAGCAAATCTGGCCAAGTCCAAGTTCCTTGCCGCAGCCAGCCACGATCTACGCCAGCCGGTGCACGCCCAGGAACTCTTTCTGGAGGTGCTGGCACGCAGTGAACTGTCCCCCGTGCAAAGCAAGATACTGAGCAATGCGCGCGCCGCCAGCCAGGCATCAGCGCAGATGCTCAATACTCTGCTGGACTTCTCGCGCATCGAGGCCGGCGTCGTGGAACCCCAGCGCAAGGCGTTTCGCCTGCAGCCGCTGTTGCACAAGTTGGAAAACGAGCTGGGTAGCCTGGCAGATGCCAAGAACCTCGTGTATCGCTGCCGCGAAACGGCATTTGCCGTCGATTCTGACCCCAGCCTGCTGGAGTTGATGCTCCGCAACCTGATTACCAATGCGATCCGTTACACCCATACCGGAGGGTTGCTGATCGGCTGCCGCAAACGCGGGGCGCAGGTGCAGATCGAGATCGTCGATACCGGGATCGGCATCGCCCCGGACCAGACCCGGGCAATCTTTCGCGAGTTTCACCAGCTGGGCAATCCCGAGCGTGATCGCCTCAAAGGTCTCGGCCTGGGCCTGGCCATTACCGAAGGCCTGGCCAACTCCCTCGGCCACCGCATCAGCCTGATCTCCCAAGTTGGGCGCGGCAGCACCTTTCGCCTACATGTACCACTGGCCCAGGGCATGCTGATCGAGGAAGTCTTCAAACCCTCGCCCGATACCTCCCCACTCTACTCGAAGCGCCTGCAAGGGCTGCGCGTGCTGATCGTGGAGGATGACATGATTGTCCGTCAGGGCATGATCGATCTGCTGGAGAACTGGGGCTGCGAATGCCGTACTGCTGAGTCCATCAGCGAGGCGGAAGAACAGGTAACCACCTGGTCCGTGCAGGCGCTGATCAGTGACTACCGGCTCCGCGAGAACCAGACGGGAGCCCAGGTGATCAGCCACGTACGCGAGGTCCTGGGCCGCCCGGTGCCCGCGTTGATCATCACCGGGGATACCGCACCGGCGCGCCTGCGCGACGCACGCAGTAGTGGCATCCCGCTGCTGCACAAACCCGTATCTCCATCGCAGTTATATCGATCGCTGATCAGTATTGTCGAAGCATCCTCAACACCACCCGCCAGCGAGCAGCTGGAACCGACCGGGACTACCGCGTCACCCGAGAACCGCGCCTAACGAGCATGGGCCGTCGGCTCCATCACAGTATTGACTTCAGGCGGTCAATCCCCCTGCCGCAGATGGACTGCGCACCCCAGCTAAAAAACGCAACCTGCCCTTGCTTCAATCTCATATCGCCTTGAACTTGGTACGCGCTCCAGCATGTCGCTTCGCCATCTTTTTTTGCAGGCCGCAAATTAGGTGCTAAGATGCCGGAGCGTCAACAACGTGACACACCCGCAATATCCGACCATATATTGACGCAACACATATTCAGGCCATCGTCAGCCACCTGATGTGTGCGCGCCACCTAGGGCCGCGTTATTGCAAGGAAGCAGTGATAGTCCCCGCCGCTGTGCGGAGTCTATTGAATCAGTCGCAAAAGTTGTATAAGCGAAACGCAGGCTCACATGAATCACATATATATGCCCGACAGGGTTTGTTGGAATATCTTTCGTTCGGCTTGCCTGACGCTGAGCCTGCTGCTGCATGTTCTCCCCGCCACGGCATCCCCTGCGGATTACGATAACCTTGTACTCAAGGCCAGGGCCGGAGATACCGCCCCCCTGTTGCACTGGTTGGGTCAGAACCGCAGCAGACTGGGCTCTGACTAGCACGCCGACTGGTTGCAGGTGGCGAATTGGGCAGATGACGACCGCCAGGTTGTAGCTGTCTGGGAAGAGCTGCCCGCCAGCGCCCGCAACGCTGAATGAGTCACCTGATAGTCACCCAACGCAAGCTATTGCCCAGACTGCTGGATACCCTGCTCACCCTGTTCGCCTGGGCCGGCTTTGGCTGGCTGATCTACCAGGGCCTGATCAACGTGTTGCAGGTTCAGCCCGACGCTGGACCAAGACCGCTGAATCTCAGCATCAATACCATCAGCATGTATGCACTGATTGCGACGGCCAACGGCCTGCTGCTGATCCTGTGGGCCCAGTACAACCGGTATCGCTTTTCCGTGGAGCGGCGCACGCGCCGGGGCGAGTTGTCCAATGACGCGTTGGCGAGCCTGCTGGGGGTAGCCGCCACGAGCCTGCAACAGATGCAGGAGACCCGCAGCATTGTTGTCAGCCATGATGGTGACGGCAATATCAGCAATGTGCAGGCGCGCTACCCCAGGAGCTCATCCGCCTCCGTCCGTCACGCTTGATGCGGGATAGCCGGGCGCGCTACCCCAGCAACTCGGCCAACACCTCCCCCGCCGGCCCGACCAGGCTGTGCTCACGCTCGGCCGCCACCGGCACCGGTTCGGTATTCACATGCACCACCGTCGCCCCACCCTCCCACGCCAACTGGGGAATCTGCGCCGCCGGGTAGACCAGTCCCGAGGTGCCCACCACCAGCACCAGATCCGCTGATTGCGCAGCCGCTACCGCCCGCTGCCAAGCGTCCTCCGGCAGCGCCTCGCCGAACCAGACCACCCCTGGCCGCAGCATCCCACCACAGTGACCGCAGCTGGGGGGCGTAATGGCTGCGCCGTCCAGCGGTACCTCGTCGACCGGGACCTGGGCCGGTTTTTCACAGTCGAAGCAGCGGGTCGTCAGCAAGCTGCCATGCAGATGGATCACCGCGTCGCTGCCGGCCCGCTCGTGCAGGTCATCCACATTCTGGGTCACTACCGTGACCTTCGGCACCCGCTGCGCCAGCGCGGCAATCGCCCGGTGGGCCGCATTCGGTTCGCGACTCAGCAGCTGTTGTCGCCGCCATTGGTACCAGCCCCATACCCGGGCGGGGTCGGCGATGAAGCCCTCCGGCGTCGCCAACTGCTGGGGATCGTTATTCGCCCAGAGACCGGTCAGGGCGTCGCGGAAGGTAGCAATTCCGCTTTCCGCGGAGACGCCCGCACCGGTGAAAACCAGGATGTGACCGGCCTTCTCGACAAGGTCATGCAGGGTGTCTGGTCGGGCTGCCATAAGATGCTCCAATAGTCAGTGATGCCTATCGACACCGTCCTGCACTGCTCCGGCAATGTCAACGGCAGGGGCCATGAGCCGCCAGTCTGGCTGGTATGATGGCTCACATAAACCCGCTCCACCCTCACCCACTGGCGAGTTGAGATGATTAAGTCGATTGATTTTGCGCAGTTATATCGCCAGCATCTGGCGCGCAGTGGCCGCCTGTTCAAGACGCCAGATGACTGGGACCGCAAGGCCGCGAGCATGCGCACCAGCGTGCTGGACAGTCCCTACCGCACCGACTTTGTCCGCCGGGTGCAGTGCGCAGCGGATGATACCGTGCTGGATGTGGGTTGCGGCCCCGGCACCATCGGCCTGGCGCTGGCACCCCAGGTAAGACAGGTCTACGGTCTCGATTACAGCCAGGGCATGCTTGATGCCCTGCTACAGAATGCCAAGGAGCTGCGGCTGGACAATGTCCAACCGGTGCTGGCGTCCTGGGACGACGACTGGAGCGCTGTGCCGGTCTGCGATATTGCGGTTGTGTCGCGGGCCAGCATCGTGGCGGACATGGCGGATGCGCTGGACAAGCTCAACCGGCATGCCCGCAAGAAGGTCTATCTGACTCAGCTCGTCGGCGGGCGCTTTGACAGCCGCGAAATAGCCGAGCTTCTGGGTCGGGAAGACCGCAGCTTTCCCGATCACATGTACATCATCAATCTGCTGTACCAGCGCAATATCCATCCGACCCTGGATTACATTGAATCGCCCAGCCGCCTGGCCGGCAGCGCCAGCCTTGAACAGCTGACCGAGAAGGTACGGGCCAGCTTCGGTGAGCTGAGTGCCGAAGAGCAGGAAAAACTCACCGCCTGGTATCAGCGCGACCCGGCATATGCGCAGCAGGGTGGCGAGCCGACACGCTGGGCCTTCATGAGCTGGACACCGCCTGCCCATCAATCGGCTGGATGATCATCGCCAGGCGGATTGCCCCCGGGATATTAGTGCCGGCAGGACAGCTCAGGCGAAGCGGGGCTCCCGCTGGGGTATACTCTTCCTCCTGTCGACCGCGCCTGGCGACCTCCAACCAAGGGCCTATTCATGGCGAAACTGTCTCACGCCGGGAGCCACTATGCGTAAAAGCCTGCTTGCCGCCCTGCTCCTCTGGTGGGTGCCGCTAGTCCATGCCGATGACATTACTGTCTCCGCCGCAGCCAGCCTGACCAACGCATTCAGGGAGATCGCCGGGGCGTTTGAGCAGGCCCACCCCGAGCACCGGGTACGGCTCAATTTCGCCGGTTCCGGCATCCTGCTGCAGCAGCTCGCCCGTGGGGCGCCTGTAGACGTCTTTGCCAGCGCCGACCAGCTCAGCATGGATCAGGCCGAACAGCAGAAGCTGGTGGATGCAGACAGCCGTCGCGACTTCGTCAGCAACGAACTGGTGTTGATCACGCCGCTCGCCGGCGCGGTCATTCAGTCGCTCGATGACCTGCGCCGACCCGAATTCACCCGGATTGCCGTGAGCAATCCGGATAGCGTACCGGCTGGTCGTTACAGCCGCGACGCCCTGGCCGGCCTGCAGCTGTGGCAGCCGCTGCACGACAAGTTTATCCGCACCCAGAACGTACGCCAGACGCTGGACTACGTGGCCCGCAACGAGGTGGATGCCGGCTTTGTCTACGCCACCGATGCGGCGCTGATGCCCGACAAGGTCCGCATGCAACTGCACGTGCCGACACCGCAGCCGATCCGCTATCCGGTCGCGGTGACTACCGACGGCGCGGATAAACCGGCCAGCGCGCTGTTCATGCAGTTTCTGCTCGACGGGCCCGGACAGCACATTCTGTCCGGCTACGGCTTCGGCCCGGCGAACTGAGTGTGATGGATAACGTCTGGGTTCCGCTGCTGCTGTCCCTCAAGGTGGCCGGCTGGGCGACCGCAATCAATCTGGTGCTGGGCATTGCCACCGGCTTCTTCCTGGCCCGCACGCGCTTTCCGGGCCGCAACCTCCTCGACAGCCTGCTGACCCTGCCCATGGTCATGCCGCCAACCGTGCTCGGCTATTACCTGCTGGTACTGACCGGCCGCAACAGCGCCTTGGGCAACTGGCTGCATGACACCTTCGGCATCAACCTGATCTTCACCTGGCAAGGTGCGGTATTGGCCAGTTCGGTAGTCGCTTTCCCGCTGGTATTCAAACCGGCCCGCGCCGCTTTCGAGGAGGTCAATCCACAACTGGAACAGGCTGGCCGTGTACTCGGCCAGAGCGAGCTGGCGGTGTTCTTCCGTATTACTCTGCCCCTGGCCTGGCGCGGCATTCTGGCCGGACTGTTGCTGGCCTTTGCCCGGGCGCTGGGTGAGTTCGGCGCCACCCTGATGATCGCCGGCAGTATTCCCGGGCAGACCCAGACGCTGTCGATTGCCGTTTACGAGGCAGTGCAGGCCGGCCAGGATCATACTGCCAACCTGCTGGTCGCCATCACTTCCCTGGTGTGCATCAGCGTGCTGCTCAGCGCCACCTGGCTATCGCGCGGACACGGCCGGAGCCGCCAGGCATGATCGAACTGCGACTGGACAAGACGCTGATTTCGCCCACGCGGCGCTTCCACTTGCAACTGGCCTTCAGCAGCGATGCCCAACGATTGCTGATCTATGGCCCATCCGGCTCCGGCAAGAGCCTGCTTTTACAATCTCTGGCAGGTCTGCAGACCCCGGACGCAGGATTGATCAAGATTGCCGGGCGCACCCTGTTCGACTCGGAACGCGCCATCAATGTGCCCGCCCGGCAGCGGCAGCTGGGGTTTCTATTTCAGGACTATGCGTTGTTTCCACACCTCAACGCCCGGCAGAATATTGCGTTCAGTCTGCGCCGCGGCGTGCTTAATCCGCGGCGCGGCATTCGCGATCAGCGAATAGATGACTGGTTGCAACGGTTCTCGCTGACGGACGTCCAGCACCTGTACCCACACCAACTATCCGGCGGCCAGCGCCAGCGCACGGCATTGGCTAGGGCGTTGATAACCGAGCCGCAGGCCCTGCTGCTGGATGAGCCCTTCAGCGCACTGGATCCGGCGCTGCGTCAGCATATGCGTCGGCAGCTGGCTGACCTGCAGAGTCAGCTGGGCATCCCCATGATCATCATCAGCCACGACCCGCAGGATCTGGCGTTCTTCGACGCCGCAGTGCTGCAGGTCGAGGCCGGGCGCCTCAAGGGCGCCGCGTCAGCCGAGTAGTTCGGAGAAGGGATAGAAGGTCAGCAGGTCGCCCGGCTGGCAGGTGGTATTTTCCGGAATCTCCAGCAGCCCATCCGCCCAAGCGGCACTGCTGAGAATGCCGGAACACTGGTTGTCATACTGCTGCGCCCGGCCGTGGCGCCAGCCGACCCGCATGAACTCCCGGCGCGTACCGGGCTGGGTAACGGCGAAATCCACCGGCACTGGAAAGCCCTTCGGTGCCACCGCCTGCATGCCCATCCGGCGCAGGATGTAGGGGCGTGACAACAGCGCAAAGGTCACCAGCGTGGACACCGGATTGCCCGGCAGCCCCATGAAGGGCGTGCCCCGATAGGTGCCGAAGGTCATCGGCTTGCCCGGCTTCAGCGCCAGCTTCCAAAAGCCCACCTCGCCCTCTTCACGCAACAGTTGCCCCAGATAATCCGCCTCGCCGACCGACACCCCGCCCGAGCTGAGCAGCAGGTCGACACCGTCCAGCGTCGACAGGCGTGCGCGAATCGCTTCCAGGTTATCCGGCAGACAGCCCAGGTCCAACACTTCACAGCCCAGCCGTTGCAACCATTGCTGCAGCAGTACGCGGTTGCTGTTGTAGATCTGCCCCGGCTGCAGCGGTTGGCCCGGCTCGACCAGCTCATCCCCGGTGGACAGCACCGCGACCCGCAGCGGCCGGTAGACCTCCACCTCGGTCACACCCAGCGAAGCAGCCATGGCCAGCTCTATCGGCCCAAGCCGCACGCCGGCAGCCAGCTTCTGCTCGCCGGGTTGTGCTTCCCCGCCGGCCGGACGGATAAAGCGACCGGCACTGACCGCCTGACCGAAGCGTGCCCGGCCATCCTCCTGAGGCTCGACGTTCTCCTGCATTTCCACGGCGTCCGCGCCCTCAGGCAGCGGCGCACCGGTGAAGATCCGGGCGCAGGTGCCGGCTTGCAGCGGCGGGGGCATCTGCCCGGCGAAGATCTTCTGGCTGACCGGCAACGGCTGGCCCGGTATGACCTCGGCGCTGCGCACCGCGTAACCATCCATGGCGCTGTTGGGCCAGGGCGGCAGGGTGTGCCGGGCGATGAGCGGCTGAGCCAGGATGCGACCGGCGGCCGCGTGGGTGGCAACAGTCTCGGTCTCGCGCAGCTGCCGCTGATCAGCCTGATCAAGCAGTTGGCGCAGCGCCCGATCAAGCGGTAACAGCGCCATATTCAGCCCCGGCCACCGCAGTCAGCCACCGCAGCCAGGTGCGGAACCATGTTGCAGGGCCCCTGACGGGAATCCATCTGCTTCTGCAGAATCCCTTCCCAGGCGGTACGGCAAGCACCGGTGGAACCGGGCACGCAGCACACCAGGGTACGGTTGGACAGGCCGGCAAAGGCCCGGGATTGAATGGTGGAGGTGCCGATATCCTCGTAGGAAATCTGCCGGAACAATTCCCCAAAACCCTCAATGGTGCGATCCAGCAAACAGCTGATCGCCTCTGGCGTGCTGTCACGGTCGGTAAAACCGGTACCACCCGTGGTCAGCACTACCTGCACGCTGTCATCGGCGATCCACTGCGCCACCTGTGCACGCACCTGGTAAAGGTTGTCCTGCAGGATCTTGCGCTCCACGACCCGGTGGCCTTCAGCTTCCAATTGATCCACCAGGTACTGCCCGGAGGTATCGGTCTCCAGGGTACGAGTATCGCTGATGGTCAATACGGCGACATTAAGGGGCACGAAAACCGCGGTGGTGTGGCTCATTGCTGTTCCTTTGGAAAAAGATGGTTAACCGCCACTGGCATTCATGAAGCGCAGTATCTGCACTTCGCCATCGGCGCTGAAATCATGACGTTCGGGCTTGTATTGCAGGGCTGCCCGGACTGCCTCGAGCACGGGCTGGTTATCGAGCGGGTAGCGGCGCAACAGGGCGCGCATGTCCAGATCATGCTCATTGCCCAGGCACAGCAGCAGCTTGCCCTCGGCAGTCAGCCGCACCCGGTTGCAGGTGCTGCAGAAATTGTTACTGTGCGGAGAAATAAAACCAACCCGGGTGTGCGGATGGTCCTGCAAATGCACGTAGCGCGCCGGTCCACCCGTATTGTCGCTGCTCGGCAGCAACCGGTACTCCTGCGCCAGCAGATCACGCACCTGATCACTGCTGAACAGGGACTGTTCACGGCTACGACCGACATGGCCCAGCGGCATTTCCTCAATAAAGGTGATATCCAGCCCCCGGCTGACCACAAAGTCGGTCAGGCGCAGGATTTCATCCTCGTTGCGGCCATTGATGACCACAGCGTTGATCTTGACCGACTCGAAGCCCGCTTCACGGGCTGCCTCAATACCGTCCAGCACCCGTTGCAGTTCACCGACCCGGGTCATCTCGCGAAAACGCTCGGGGCACAGGGTGTCCAGGCTGATATTCAGGCGCTTGACGCCAGCCTCGGCCAGCGGTTTGGCGAAGCGGGTCAGCTGCGAACCGTTGGTGGTCATTACCAGTTCACGCAGGCCCGGCAGGGCGCTGATGCTCTCGCAGAGCCCAACGATCCCCTTGCGCACCAGCGGCTCGCCGCCGGTCAGGCGAATCTTGGTCACCCCGTTGGCAACAAACAGCTGGGCACAGCGTAAGAGCTCCTCCAGCGTCAGTATCTGCTGGCGCGGCAGGAAGGTCATGTTCTCCGACATGCAGTAGATACAGCGAAAGTCGCAGCGATCTGTCACTGACATGCGGACATAGTCGATCGCGCGACCATAGCCATCGACCCAGGTAGAGGTCATACCAGAACTCCCGTGGGGGATTTGAGTTGCAGCGTAAGCCGGGCTGCACAGATAGGACGAGTCTACACGCTATGTATTGCTGACGAGGTGACCTCGATCAACAACGCGCCCATTCAATTGTGCCACACTAGCATCCATCGCGAGTCTACACCGCCCCTCACACAGGTATCTTCGAGCATGTCCGGCACACCCATGTCCACCTCGCCCCCTCCCAGCAGTATCCTGCTGCTGGCCGGAGGCCGCGGCCAGCGCATGGGCGGGCAGGACAAGGGCTGGGTGCGCTGGGGCGAGCATGCACTGATTGAGCATGTGCAGCGTGTGGCCCGGCCGCTGACCGATGACCTGATCATCTCCTGCAATCGTAACCACCAGCGCTACCGGCCACTGGCCGACCAGATGATCAGCGACCCCGGCGACGATTTTCCCGGACCCCTCATCGGTATTATCGAAGCACTCGGGATCGCCCGGCACCCTTACCTGCTGATCCTGCCCTGTGATGCCCCCCGGCTGGACGCCAGCATCCTGCAGCACCTGCAGCAACACGCTGGCACGCGCCCGGTCATGCTACGCCAGGGCAGTTATTGGCAACCCCTGTTCAGTCTGCTGCCCACCGCCGCGCTGCCCTATCTGCAGCAGCAGTGGCAGGCCGGGCAGCGCAGCGTCCAGCGTGCCCTGCTCGGGCTGGAGCCCATCGCGCTGGACTATCCGAGCGATGACCCGCGGCTGGCCAATTTCAACGAACTTACACTGCTGGCCCAGACGCCAGCACAGGATTAGACATGCTTACCCACCTCGACAATCAGGGCCGCGCCAATATGGTCGATGTCACGGCCAAGGCCGTCACCGAGCGCCAGGCCACCGCCCAGGCACGGGTCCAGATGCAACCGCAGACCCTGGCAATGATCCAGGACGGCGGCCACCCCAAGGGGGACGTATTTGCCGTCGCGCGCATCGCCGGCATCCAGGCCGCCAAACGCACCCATGAGTTGATCCCGCTGTGTCATCCGCTGCTGCTGACCAGCATCAAGGTGCAGCTTGAGGCCCAACCGCCGGAGCATGTGCTGATCACTGCCACCTGCAAGCTGGCCGGTCAGACCGGCGTGGAAATGGAAGCCCTGACCGCCGCTTCGATCGCTGCCCTGACCCTGTATGACATGTGCAAGGCCGTGGACAAGGACATGCAGATTCAGCAGGTTCACCTTGTAGAAAAGCTCGGCGGCAAATCCGGCCATTATGTACGCACCCAGGACTGACAGGAGCCAGCAATGATCACCGTCTTGTTTTTCGCCAAGTACAAGGAAGAACTGCAGACCGACCAGCTGCAACTCGACTGGCAGCCGCAGTGGCAATCCCTGCGCGACATCCGTGACCACCTGGCCCAGCGCGGCGCGCCTTGGACCATCCTCGAGGATCCGAAACTGATGTGCGCGTTGAACGAGGAAATGTGCTCGCTGAGCACCCCGGTCAAGGCCGGCGACGAGGTGGTGTTCTTCCCCATGGTCACCGGAGGTTAGATCTTGATCAGCATCCAGGTGCAGACCGCTCCCTTCGACCCGGGCCAGGTGACCAACAGCGTGCATGCCGGCGATCCGGCCATCGGCGCGCTGGTGTGTTTCACCGGCTATGTGCGTGATTTCAACCAGCAGCAGACGGTCACGGGGCTGTTTCTCGAGCACTTTCCCGGCATGACCGAAAAGTCCCTGCGGCGCATTGCCGAGGAAGCGACCGAGCGCTGGGCGCTGCAACGGGTCCATGTGCTGCACCGCGTCGGCCAGCTGGGCCTGGCCGAGCCCATCGTGTTCGTCGCCGCCGCCAGCAGGCACCGCGAGGATGCCTTCCAGGCCTGCGCCTTCATCATGGATTATCTGAAAACCCGTGCGCCCTTCTGGAAGAAGGAACAGACCAGCACCGGTAATCACTGGGTGGAGGGCAAGGACAGTGATCTGGACGCCGCCCACCGCTGGTCACAGGATCAGGAGACGCCATGAGTTCTGTATGTGAGCAGCCCGGCCTGCACAGCATTGAGCAGGCCACCGCGGCGCTGGTTCAGCTGTTGGCCCGCCCGACCCAATCGCACCGACTGCCGCTGCATCGGGCCGCCGGTCAGGTACTGGCCGGCGATGTGTACGCCCGCCATGACGTTCCGCTATGGGACAACAGCGCCATGGACGGCTACGCCTTGAACACCGCCGATCTGCCTGCAACAGGCGGACGCCTGCCATTGGCCGGCTGCCAGGCCGCCGGCGATGCGATTCGCTCGCTGCCCGCCGGGCATTGCCTGCAGATTTTCACCGGCGCGGCACTGCCGCCCGGGGCCAACTGCGTGGTCCCCCAGGAAGACTGCCAGCCGGATGCCGGCGGGGTTACCTTCGGTTCAGTGCGTACCGGGCAGAATATCCGCCGGCAGGGTGAAGAAAGCCGCAGCGGCCAGTTGTTGCTGAGCAAGGGCACCCGACTGCGCGCCCAGGAAGTCGGTCTGCTGGCCAGCCAGGGCTACGCCGAGGTAGAGGTCACCCGTGCCCTGCGCATTGGCATCATCAGCAGCGGTAACGAACTGCGCGACCCCGGCTCGCCGCTCGAGCCCGGGCAGATCTTCGACAGCAACGGTCATCTGCTCGCCAGCCTCCTGCAGGGCTGGGGGCTTGAGGTACACCAGTATCCACGGCTGCGGGACGACCTCACCGACACCCTGCAACTGCTGACCCGCGCCGCCGCCGAGCAGGACATCCTGATCAGCAGCGGGGGCGTCTCGGTGGGCGAAGCGGACTACCTGAAGACGGCCGTTGGGCAGCTCGGCAGGATCAACCTGTGGCGCGTCGCCATTCAGCCGGGCAAACCGCTGGCCTTCGGCATGGTCGGCAGCATTCCCTGGATAGGCCTGCCCGGCAACCCGGGCGCCAGCCTCATCACCACGCTCATCATCGCCCGGCCCGCGCTGCTGGCGGCCCAGGGCCAGGCCCACACGAGTGCCCAGGTGCTCCCGGTGACCGCCGATTTCCAATGGCAGAAAACCAGTACCCGCACCCGCTACCTGCAGGCGCGATTGCAGGCCTGTGACGGCCGCTTGACTGCACAGTTGCATCCCCAGCAGAGCTCCGCCATGCTGGCAAACTGCTGCTGGGCAGACGGCATGGTGGTCATTCCTGCACAACACTCCATCCAGCAGGGCGACTCGGTGCCATTCATCACTTATCAGGCACTACTATCCGCTCATTGACATGGGTCAACGGTCGGCATTGCCAAGCTGGGTACACTGACTGCATCTGGTTCACCTGCGTGAAAATACATAAGGCATGGACGCCACTGCTTGAAGAGGAATAATCCATGTTTCGTTTGCTCCTGAACACCTCGGCCGCTGCGCTGCTGAGTGGCCTGGCTTTTGCCGGTCTGGCCAATGCCGCTGGCGATGCCGCCGCCGGTGCGCAGAAAATCGTTACCTGCGCCGCCTGCCATGGTACTGACGGCCGCGCTGCCGCCGATATCTACCCCAGCCTGAACGGGCAATCCGCTACTTACCTCGACATGGCCCTCAAGGCCTACCGCGCCGGTGAGCGCAACGGCGGCATGGCCATGGTCATGACCCCCCAGGCCGCCAACCTCAGCGATCAGGACATCGCAGATATTGCGGCGTACTACAGCCAGCAATAACCCCCTTGAGCTGCGCTGAGCGCCTCGGGCGTTCAGGCAGCAATACATCAGGCGTTTTGCACAGTGCTTTGGCGGCGTGGCCGTCGGGAGCACTCGTGGTGAGGAGAAAGTTATGGGTCTCGGTTTGTGGAAGGTCAAACGGCGCGATGTGCTCAAGGGCCTCGGCCTCGCTGGCGCTGGCACCATGCTCAGCGGCAACGTCTGGTCGCTCAATCGGCTGGAACCGATCGGCGATACGCTGGCAACTGAATATCCCTACCGCAGTTGGGAAGATCTCTACCGCAACGAGTGGACCTGGGACAGCGTCGGTCACGCCGCGCACTGCATCAACTGCATGGGTAACTGCGCGTGGAACGTCTATGTGAAGGACGGCATCGTCATCCGCGAAGAGCAGATCGCCAAGTATCCCCAGGTCAACCCCAATGTGCCGGATGCCAACCCCCGCGGTTGTCAGAAGGGTGCCATTCACTCCACCGCCATGTATGAAGCCGACCGCCTGCGCTATCCGCTCAAGCGGGCCGGTGAGCGCGGCGAGGGCAAGTGGCAACGCATTTCCTGGGATCAGGCCACCGAAGAGATTGCCGACAAGGTGATTGATATCTTCGAGAAGTACGGCCCGGGCAAACTCAAGACCCACCAGGGCTCAGGCAACCAGACCATGGTGCGCCAGTCGGGTGGGCAGCGTTTTGCCTCTTTGGTCGGCGGCATCCAGCTGGACGGTTTTACCGTGGTTGGTGACCTGCTCACCGGTGCGCATCTGACCTACGGTACGCCGCTGGAGAGCTTCACTTCAGACGCCTGGTTCGATGCCGATTACATCCTGCTCGGCATGATCAACCCCAACGCCACGCGGATTCCCGATGCGCACTATATCTGGGAAGCCAAGTACAACGGCGCGCGCATCACCAGCACCTCGCCCGACTACAACCCCAGCGCCATCCACACCGACCTGTGGATGCCGATCAATCAGGGCTCCGATCCTTTCTTCGCCATGTCACTGGTCAATGTGATCCTCGAAGAGAACCTCTATCAGCCGGCGTTCATGAAAGAACAGAGCGACCTGCCGATGCTGGTGCGCAAGGACAACGGCAAACTGCTGCGCGAGGCCGATCTGGTCGAAGGCGGCAGTGACGAGGTGTTCTACCACTGGGACCTGAACAGCAACCAGGCCGTCAAGGCCAAGGGCTCCATGGGCAGTGACGAGAAGAGCATCAGCCTCGACGGCGTTGATCCGGCGCTGGAAGGTGAATTCACCGTCGAAGGCATCAAGGTCACCACCGTGTTCGAACAGGTGAAGCTCGAGGCGGCCAAGTTCACCCCGGAAAAAACCTTCAAAACCACCAATATCCACCCGGACGTGGTGCGTCAGGAAGCCCGGCACCTGGCCAAGGCGAAAAAAGCCATTGTCATGCTCGGCTACATCACCTCCAGCTACTCCAACTGTCTGTACACCTGCTGGAGCTACGCCCTGGCGCTGGCCCTGACCGGCCACGGCGGCCGTACCGGTGGGCTGGATACTTCGTGGATTTCCTGGAACCACCCGCGCTGGACCGAGCTGGCCACCTATGAAGGCAAGAAGTCCGCGCGCTACGAGCCGGGCGGTCTGGGCGAGTTCCTGCGTGGCGGCATGATGGAAGGCGCCCGCAAGCATTTCAATAATGCCAAGCTGAAGAAGCGTGTGGGTTTTGACCTGGACGAGATGGAAGAAATGATCCAGGAGTCGCTGGACAAGGGCTGGATGCCCTATTACGGCGAGATCAAGGGCATGATCTCGATCGCCGACAACACCTTCCGCCGCAACAAGTTTGCCGACAAGTACCGCGAGGAACACCTGCGCCAGGCCAGCGAACTGTTTGCCTGCATCAACGTGCGCATGGACTCCACCGCCGAGTGGGCCGACTACGTGCTGCCGGCGGCCAGTCACTACGAGGCATGGGATCTGCGTACCCAGGGCTATCACCGCTTCTGTAACGTGTTCACCCCCTCGGTGAACCCGGTCGGTGATTCCAAGCCGGACTGGGAAATCCTGGTGCTGCTGACCAAAAAGATCCAGGAGCGCGCCATTGCCCGCGGCATCGGCCCGATCGAAGATGGCGAGGTCACTCGTGACCTGCATACCATCCACGACGATTTCACCCGCAACGGCAAATTCATGACCGACGAGGATGTGTGCCGTTACATCGTGGAGAACTCGCCGGAGTTCGGTGACATCACTCTGGAACAAGCCGCCGAGCGGGGTTTCATTGTCATGAACGAGCATGCCGGCGTGAACCAGCCACTGCTCAAGGACGAACCCTACAACCCCTTTGTCGCGCAGACCGAAGACAAGAAGCCCTACGAAACCCTGACCGGGCGTCTGACCTTCTATGTCGACCATCCGCGCTTCATGAAGCTCAAGTCCACGGTGCCCACCGCCCGCCTGTATGGCGGTCCGGAAGCGTCGAATTATCCGCTGCATTTCTATTCACCGCACACCCGCTGGGGCATCCACTCCAACTGGCGCAGCAACAAGTACATGCTGCGGCTGCAGCGCGGCGAGCCGAATATCTATATCAACCCCAAACTGGCCGCCAAGCGCGGTATCAAGGACGGCGACACGGTACGGCTGTTCAACTCCACCGGTGATTTCTTTGCCCAGGCCAAGTTCTACCCGAGCATTCCTGAGCACTCGATCATGATGGAACACGGCTGGGAGCCGCATCAGTACATTCATCGCAAGCCGATGAACAACGCCATGGCCACCTTCCTGCAACCGCTGGAACTGGTCGGCGACTGGGGCCACCTGACCTACAAGTACGCCATGTGGAACGCCAACCAGCTGCTGCACGAATCGAGTTTCGACATCGAGCTGGCCAAACCCGAAGATATCGCCGACCCGCGGGTTGTTTAAGAGGAGATTGCCATGGCTGTCAAACGCCAACTGAGCATGGTGCTGGACCTGAACAAGTGTATCGGCTGCCATACCTGCTCCACAGCCTGCAAGCTGATGTGGACCAACCGCAACGGCCGGGAATTCATGTACTGGAACAACGTGGAAAGCCAGCCCGGACTGGGCTACCCACGCGATTACCAGAATATGGGCGGCGGCTTCGATGCCGAGGGCGCACTGCGCCTGGGTCGCCAGCCCAGCCAGGACGATTACGGAGTGCCGTGGGAATACAACTATCAGGAAGCCCTGATGACCGGCACCGACCCCTGGCTGCGCCCCAACGTCAAACCGACCTGGGGCGCCAACTGGGACGAGGACCAGGGTGAGGGGCAGTACCCCAACAGCTACTATTTCTACCTGCCACGGCTGTGCAACCACTGCGACAACCCCGCCTGCCTGGCGGCCTGCTCGCGCAACGCCATCTACAAGCGCCAGGAAGACGGCATCGTGCTGGTGGACCAGGAACGCTGCCGCGGCTATCGCTACTGCGTCAACGCCTGCCCGTACAAGAAGATCTACTTCAACGAGGAAATTTCCAAGTCGGAGAAGTGCATCTTCTGCTATCCGCGCATCGAGAAAGGCCTGCCCACCGCCTGCGCCCAGCAGTGTGTCGGACGGATCCGCTGGATCGGCTACCGCGACGACGAGGAAGGCCCCATCCACCTGCTGGTGGAGAAGTACAAGGTGGCGCTGCCGCTGCACGGTGAGTGGGGCACCCAGCCCAACGTGTTCTATGTGCCGCCGACCTCGCCGTCAAAGTACGCCTCTGATGGCCGGGCGATGGATGAGCAGCGCATCCCGCTGGAGTATCTGGAAAGCCTGTTCGGACCGACCACCAGCGAGGCGCTGGCAACATTGGAGCGCGAACGCCAGGAGAAGGCCGAAGGCCGCGCCAGCGAGCTGATGGACACACTGATCGGCTTCAAGCATGCCGAGATGTTCAAGCTCAGCTGAGAACGGAGAGACGCATGACTGCAACCGCACCCACTGCGCCCACACCGGTCGAGATCGACCGGCTGGGGGCGCAGGAGACCATTTACCGGCTGGCCGCCGTGCTGTTTGCCTACCCGCTGGAGGAAACCCAGCAGGCGCTGGAGGAAGGTCGGATACACGCCGCCCTTGCCCCAGCGTGGCAGACCGCCACCGGTGGAACCTGGCCGCAACTGCCGGCCAGCGCTGACCTGGACACCCTCCAGACCGGGTTCACCGGCACCTTTCTGCAGGCACGGCGGAAAATGCAGGTGCCACTCACGGCCAGCGCCCACGAAGAGCTGCTCGGCGGCGAGACACCGGGCAGCTATCTGCTTAACATACTGGCCTTCTATCGCCACTTTGGTCTGCAGACCGCACAGGCCGACGAAGGCCTGGCCGAGGAGCCGGATCACCTGGTCGCCATGCTCGAGTTCTGCTGCCTGCTGTGCTTTCTGGAGCGCCGGGCACTGATCCACGAACAGGACACCGGCCCCTATCAGCGCGCCCGGCGGGACTTCATTGCCCGCTATCTGGCGCCACTGCTGGAGGCGATCAAGACGCGCTACGCCAAGAACCGGAACAAGAACCTGGATGCCACACTGGCCCATCTGGTCGAGGTGTTGCCCGGCTGGGTGCTCGATCAGCAGGCAGCGCTGTCAGCCCAGGTCGGCCCCTGTCCGCTGCCCGGCGCCGTCCGGATCCAGTCCGACACCGATTCACATCCGATGTGGGATTGACCACGCCGGTTCTCGGGGGCTGACGCCCCCTGTGAGGAGATTTGCCATGAAACTGAAAACCATGCTGCGCAGCTCCCTGGCCCTGCTGGTCGGCACCGCCGGTATTGCCCTGGCCGAGCACCCGGAAGCCAACCCCAACGTGCTGGAAATCAAGCCCGGGGACACCATCAAGGTGGCCCGCCTGCCCGACAATATCTACCTGCGTAGCCAGAACGACCCTGACGACCTGATCTGGCAGCGTATCCCGACCTACCGTACCCAGGTGTTCCCGGCGCCGCCGGTGCACCAATCGGTCGCGCTGCGCTTTGACGAGGGCGCCATGCGCGGCAAGCACCTGTACTTCCAGGTGGCACGCACCAGCGAACGCTTCTATGTGCGCCTGCACTGGAAGGACCAAACAGAAGACCGTACCAGCGAAGTTGACGCCTTCGGCGATGGCGTTGCGGTACAGTACGCGCTGAACGGCGCCGACACCTCCTACATGATGGGCAGCGGGCCGGAAAAGCCGGTCAACATCTGGTACTGGCGCGCCGACAAGGACGCACCGGAAAACCTTGCCGCCGGCGGCTTCGGCAGCACCACACTGCTGCCCGAACAGAGCGTATCCGGTGACGGCCTTTATGTATCCGAGCAGATTGCCCTGGACAACGAATGGCAGGTGGTGATGTCCCGCCCGCTGGAGCCCGCCGGTGACCATGAAGTCAGTTTCAAGCAAGGCATGGTGCCCATGTCCTTCGCTGTATGGCAGGGAAGCGACCACGAGCGCAACGGTAACAAGCGCGTCACCCATAC
Source organism: Pseudomonas saudimassiliensis (assembly GCF_000939975.1). Lineage (GTDB taxonomy): Bacteria > Pseudomonadota > Gammaproteobacteria > Pseudomonadales > Pseudomonadaceae > Halopseudomonas > Halopseudomonas saudimassiliensis. The sequence goes on from NZ_LK391969.1 coordinate 1,589,954, forward strand.
CTGGATTCTGCTGGATACCGACGACAGCAAGGGCTGAAGACGATTGCAGCAGAGGAGTGAGTAACATGTCGGTTTCCCAATTCAATCCCCATGATCCGCTGGCGCTGGCGCCTGCGGACTGTGATCGGGGTCACGCCTGCCAGTTCTGCCCGGAGGAGCCCGAATGCCGGCTCGACAAGGGCCACCATGAGAAGGAAGTGCTGGAGTCGCGGCTCAACCGGATCGATCAGATCATCATGGTCATGGCCAACAAGGGTGGCGTCGGCAAGAGCACGGTGTCGGCCAACCTGGCCGCCGGGCTGGCGGCCCAGGGCTACCGGGTCGGCGTTGCCGATGCGGATATCCACGGTCCCAACCAGAGCCGCTTCTTCGGCTTTGTCGGCGAACGCGTGCGCATCAGCAAGCGCGGTCTGTCGCCACTGGCCTTCAGTGCCCCGGCACTGGCGCACCCCATCCAGGTCGGCTCGCTGGCGTTCATGATGGAAAGTGACGACGCTCCCATCGTCTGGCGTGATTCCTACAAGCACGACTTCATGCATCACCTGATCGGCTCCTTCGACTGGGGGCAGCTGGATTTTCTGATCATCGACATGCCGCCGGGTACCGGCAACGAGCTGATCACCCTGTCCGACCTGCTGGAAGGCCAGGACGTGGCGGCGATGCTGGTCACCACCCCCCAGGAAGTGGCACTGATGGACAGCCTCAAGGCCGTACGTTTCTGCCAGGAGCGCGGCATGCCCTTGCTCGGCGTGGTGGAGAACATGGCCGGGGTCACCTGCCCGCACTGCGGTGGTGAGTTCCACCTGTTCCCCCGTGGCCACCTGGCCGAAGCGCTGGACAAGGCCGGTGTCAGCTCGCTGGCCCAGGTGCCCTTCTCGCCGGCGTTGGCCAGCGGTTCGGACAGCGGCCAACCGATCGTGCTCGAGGCCCCGGACAGTGTCGAAGCCAGCGCCTTCAAGCTTGCGGTAGCCGCCTGCGTCAATCAGGCCAAGGCCAATTTTGCTGCTGCCGCCGCCGATTCGCTCAAGGCCATGAACCAGGATGCCCAACAGGCACCCGAGCTGGAACAGGCGTTGGCAGCCGTGCCTGCGGAGCAGCGCGACGCCCTGCGCCGCGAGTTGGCTGCCCTGCTCAACCAGCAGTAAATGCCGCCACCGACGCGCTGCCAGCGTGTCGGTGGCCATTGCAGTACTTCTGTATTCCCGTGAGGACGCTACACCATGACCCAGGCCCCTAACCCCGAACGCCGTCGCTTTTTCCGCCAGCTGCTGGGCGCCGACAACACCCAGCCCCACCGTGCGCCCTGGCACCGGGTGCCGGAGGTGGGCGCCGGTGACGGCGACGTGCTCTGGTCCGGCTGGGCTGGGGACGGCGAAGTATTCGTCACCGGCGACGAGGGCATGATCCTGCGCTACCGCGGCGGTGCTGATGAAAGCGACCCGCAGTGGCAGCACATGGAGGTGCCTGGCAAATTACCGCTGCACGGCATCTGGGGGCCGAGCGCCGATAACCTCATCGCCGTGGGCTGGATGGGCAGTGTGCTGCATTTTGACGGCGACAGCTGGCGGCAGGTGCGCGGCGGTCAGGTCGACGACAAGGGCCGTTTCGCCGCCTGTGCGGAAAACACCCCGCTGTTCGCCATCGACGGCAACGCCCAGGGCCAGGCCTGGGCCGTCGGCGATGACGGCATGATTCTCCATTACGACGGTCGCGACTGGCACGTCGAGCCAGCCCCGACCCGCATCAACCTGCGCGCCGTGGCCTGCGCGCCAGACGGCACCGTCTACGCCGCTGGCGGGGAAGGGACCGTATTGCAGCGCCAGCTCGACGGCAACTGGCTCAAGCTGGACTGCCCGCTGGGCTCCGGCTTCCAGGCCATCCTGCTGCTGGAAGACCAGATACTCTTGGCTGGCGGGCGCTATTTCGTTGACCCGGGCGGCTTCCGTGGTGAGCTGGTGCGGTATCAGGATGGTCTGTTCCAGGCACTGAAGTTCGACCAGCCGATGCCCCGGCTGCGCTCACTCAAGGCCTACAAGGATGGCGTACTGATCGTCGGTGACCAGGGCCACCTCTACTACCTGAAGGACTTCAAGCTCGACCGTCTCGAGAGCAACATGCCCCATGACCTCATGGATATCATCACCCTGCCCACCGGCGAAGCGCTGGCAGTCGGCGACTTTGGCACCATCATGACCGCGGCCGCCGATTTCACTGCCGCCCTGGCCCCGCCGCCTGGCGTTGCCCCGCGCAGCGCCTGGACGACCATGGCGTCGCCCACCGACCGGCAGTTGTGGGGCGTGCATGCCGCCGCCGACGGTACCTGTTACGCCTGTGGCGAAGCGGGCACCGTGCTGGTGCTGGAAGGTGATAGCTGGCGCGCCCTGCCGCCGCCCAGCGAGCTGTCCGTGCACTGCCTGTGGGACACCGGTAACGGACTGTTCGCCGCCGGTCAGCTGGGCCGGATCTTCCGCTTCGATGGTCAGGACTGGCAGCTGCACCATGATATGCACCTTGATCTGACCATACTGTCCATGTGGGGCAGTGGCCCCGATGATCTGTATGCCGTGGGCGATGAAGGGCTGATCCTGCACTTCGACGGCCTCGGCTGGAAGCGCATGGCCAGCGGTACCCAGTCGGCACTGTACAGCCTGTGGGGCTGGGGCAAGGACCGCATGCTCGCGGTCGGCGACTTCGGCCTGGTGCTGCGCTACAACGGCAAGAACTGGGCTGAATTCAACGTCGGCACCGAGAACTTCCTCTACAGCGTCTGGGGTCCGAGCCTGGAGGACATCTACACCGTCGGCCTCTCCGGCAGCCTGGCCCATTTCGATGGCCAGCGCTGGCAGCTGCAACCCACTCGCCTGCGTGATGACCTGCTGGCCGTCACCGGCACCAATGCCGACAACGCCTACGCGGTGGGCACCCGTGGTCGCGTACTGCGGCTGCAAGGCGGGCTGTGGATTGCCGAGCCCAGTGGCTGCGATGTCGGGTTGCGGGCGGTCTGCGCGAGCCCCGGCGGTGCGATCTATGCGGTAGGGGATCGCGGCACCATTTTGCGGCGTGAGCAGGCCTGACGCCGCCCTCACGCCCCAGTTACACCCCTTTGAACAACACTTTCCTGAAAGCAAGGAGCTATACACGTGCACGCGCGCAAATTCAGTCTTATCGCAGTGTCCATCGCCTCGATCATCGCCAGCCTGCCCGGCATGGCCGACAGCCAGGCCGCCTCCGCAGGCTTTATCGAAGGCAGCAGCCTCAACCTGCTGAACCGCAACTATCTGTTTGACCGTGATTACAAGCACACGGCAAGCGATGCTGACCTGCGCGATACCCGCGAATGGGTCCATGGCATGCGTGCCACCTTCAGCTCAGGCTATACCCGAGGCACCGTTGGCGTTGGCGTTGACGCCCATGCCGTCGGCGTCATCAAGCTGGACAGCGACCGCAACGGCGGCACGGCCTACACCGGCTTGCTGCCGACCGGCTCTGACGGCAAGGCGCAGGAAAACTACGCCTATGCCGGCGGTAGCCTCAAGGCGCGCATCAGCAAGACCGAGCTGAAGGCCGGCGACCTCATCCCCACCAACCCGGTGTTCGGCATGGGCAGCTCGCGGCTGTTCTTCGGTACGGCCCAGGGTGTCCAGCTGCTGAGCAATGAGATCGAAGGGCTGAACCTGGAAGCCGGGCACTTCACCTCCATCCGCGACGGCAGCATGAACACCAACCGTGACGGTGAGATCACCCTCACCTACGGCGGCGCAGTCGACGCCAGCAGCGCCGACTATCTGGGCGGCAGCTACCAGCTCACTGACCGCTTCAGCGCCATGCTCTATGCCTCCGAACTCGAGGATGTCTGGAACCAGTACTACGGCAAGCTCAACTACGTGCTGCCACTGGCAAGCGACCGCTCGCTGGCGTTCGACTTCAACCTGTACGAGACCCGTGACACGGGCAGGGAACTGGCCGGCCGGATCGACAACACCACCTGGTCGCTATCCGCAGCCTACACTGCCGGCGCCCACAGGTTCATGCTGGCCCACCAGCAGGTGGATGGCGACGAGCCCTTCGACTATATCGGCATGGACAGCGGCAACACCGGCGGCTCCATCTGGGTAGCCAACTCCATCCAGTATTCCGACTTCAACGGCCCCAACGAGAAGTCCTACCAGCTGCGCTATGACATCGACATGGGCTACTACGGCGTACCGGGCCTGAGCTTCATGGCCCGCTACATCACCGGCCGTGGCATTGATGACACGCACTACAACGGCGGGACCAACGGCGTCTACGGCTGGTACAGCGCCAGTACCGGAGGCAAGGACGGCAAGCACTGGGAACGTGACCTGGAAGCCCGCTACATAGTGCAGTCAGGCCCCGCAAAGGACCTGTCGGTCCGCGCCAGCTACGCCGTCCACCGCGACAATGGCTTCAGCAGCGAAGCCAATGAGCTGCGCTTTGTGGTGGAGTACCCGTTGGAGATTTTCTAATGCAAAGTGGGCGCATTCGCGGACAGCGGATCTCCCGTCTCTGATACTTCGCAGCCTTGCCCCGCGGGGGGCGAGGCTTGCGCCTTGCACTCAAGGTCCGGCGGCGGACCGTCCCGTCGCTGCGGCCCATGCCCGCCCTGGCGTATACTCGCTATTCAGCCTTGACCCGATGTTGCCATGTACAGCCTTGCCCAACCCGTCCACCACACCCTGGAAATCCGCAAAAGCCGCTTTATCGCCTGCGTCGAGCCAATAGCCGACCGGGCCAGCGCCCAGCTGCGCGTCGCGGAACTGCGGGCCGACCATCCGGATAGCACGCATGTCTGCTGGGCCCTGCTGGCCGGCGGGCACAGTGCGGCGGTGGACGATGGCGAGCCTTCCGGTACCGCCGGCCGGCCGATGCTGGAAGTGCTGCGGCATCAGCAGCTCGACGGCGTACTGGCCACCGTGGTGCGCTACTACGGCGGCATCAAGCTGGGCGCCGGCGGCCTGGTGCGCGCCTATACCGATGCGATTGCCCAGGCGCTGCTGCAGGCGCAGAAGATCGCCCACGTGCCGACCGTGCAGGTGCACTGCGAATTGCCCTACGCCCATGAAAGCACCGCCCGCTACCTGCTGGCCCAGATCGGCGCCGAGCTGCTGGAGGTCCGGCACGGCACCACTGTACAACTGAGCCTGCGTTTGCCGGCGACCAGTGCAGAGGAGCTGCATGACCAAATGCTGGCGGCGACCCGGGGCGAATGCAGTTGGTCCGTTTTGCCCTAGCTTTCGGGCGCAAGGATGCCTGGTACTCCGTGCTGTCAACGTTGGTGGCTCACCGAAGGGCGCAGCCGTCCCGCCTCTGCTATGGTTCAGCAAACCCATTTCAAGGAATCAGCCATGAAACTACCCAGCATGATCGCCGCCCTGCTTCTTCTCGCCGGATGTACCGGAGTGCCCAAGGATATCGAGCCGGTCACCGGCTTTGACCAGGAGCGATACCTGGGTACCTGGTATGAGATCGCCCGGCTCGATCACTCCTTTGAAGAGGGCTTGAGCCAGGTGAGTGCCGAGTACCAGCTGAATGACGACGGCAGCATCAAGGTGGTCAACCGCGGCTACAAGCAGGCCGAGGGCAAATGGGAGGAAGCCGAGGGCCGGGCCAAGTTCGTTGATGGACCCGACAAGGCCCACCTGAAAGTCTCCTTCTTCGGACCTTTCTACAGCTCCTACGTGGTATTCGACCTGGACGAGGATTATTCCCGGGCCTATATCACCGGCTACAACCGGGATTACCTGTGGTTCCTCTCCCGCACACCGCAGGTCAGCGACGAGGAGCTGGAAGCCTTCAAGGCGCGGGCGACCGCGGAAGGGTTTGACCTGGATGAATTGATAATAGTGGAGCACTCCGAGACGCAATGACGGTCACAGTCATAACCGAGGCCCGATGAGACCCGCTTGTGCTACCTACCGCTATTCGCGATCTGATGCAGCCCCCGCCGGGCCTGGATGTGGACTTCAGCGCCCCGCGCGGCGCTGAAGCCCTGGTACCTGCCGACGGTATTTCCTGGCGGATCTTCGCCAACCCGCTCGCCCTCTTCATCGGCGGCGTCGGTGCCGTCCTGTTGGAACTGGCCGAACCTGCGGTGCGCTCCGGTGTGTGGGATCACAGCAACTTCCGCAAGGATCCCGTCACCCGATTGCGTCGCACCGGCTTTGCCGCGCTGGTGACCGTCTATGCACCCCGCGCCGAGGCGCAGCGCATGATCGGTCGTGTGGTGCGGATGCATGACCGGGTCACCGGCACCACGCCCGATGGCACTCCCTATCATGCCAACGACCCGCAGCTGCTGCGTTGGGTGCACGCCACTGCGCTATGGGGCTTTGCCGAGGCCTATAGCCGCTATGTCACACCCCTGTCGGCAGCCGACCGGTCCCGCGCCTTCATCGAGGGTCAGGAAGCGGCCCATCTGTATGGCGCGACCGAGCCCCCGGCGGATTGGGCGGCCTGGGAACGCCTGCTGCACGAGACCGCGCCTACGCTGGAAGACTCGCCCACCCTGGGCGAACTTCTCGACCTGATGGATAACGCGCCGCTGCTGCCGGCCTGGCTGCGCCCGCTACAACGGATGCTGGTGCGCGCTGCGGTGGAGATGACGCCAGCGCCGGTACGGGACTTCCCCTCCCTGCAGTCGCGGCGCCTGCGCCCAGGCGAAGCCGGCCTGATTCGCCTGCTCGGTCGCACTGCCAGTATCCTCCCCCTGCCCCAGCTGCCACCGGCCCAGGCCAGTCGGCGGATGAAGCCTTGAGCTAGAGCCTTTCACGCTGCAACCATAGGCTAGTAGCCAACCGCCGCTGCGCTCTGTTAGTTTGCAGGGCTTTTTCTTGAAGGGCTTGCGCCTTGAGGAAGGGCAAGGGTCCGTGAGACCCCTGCACACTAATAACGAGGAACGTGATAAATGCTGCTTTTCTTTGCCAGCTTGGCGATATTGATACTCGGCTACAAGTTCTACAGCCCCTTTGTTGAAAAACAGGCCGGCATAGATCCTGGTGCCATAACTCCCCAGCAGCGCCTGAATGATGGCGTGGACTACGTGGCGATCAGCCCGGCCAGGGCCTTTCTGATCCAGTTCCTCAACATTGCCGGCATCGGCCCCATCTTCGGCCCCATCCTGGGTGCCCTCTATGGTCCGATCGCCCTGGTCTGGATCGTCATTGGTAACGTGGTCGGCGGCGCGGTGCATGACTATTTCTCGGGCGTCATGAGCCTGAAGGAAGACGGCAAGAGCTTGCCGGAGATCGCCGGGCACTATTACAACGTGGTGTTCAAGGGCGTCATGCTGATCTTCACCTGCATGCTGCTGTTCTTCGTCGGCGTGGTTTTCATCATGAGCCCGGCCGGGCTGCTGAGTAACCTGTCTTACTTCGAAGGGACGCTGCTGGGGGGCAATACGTTCTGGGTGCTGGTGATTCTCGCCTATTACTTCTTCGCCACCCTGCTGCCCATCGACAAGATCATTACCAGGCTGTATCCGCTGTTCGGCCTGCTGATGATCGTGATGACCAGCCTGGTCGCTATCGCCGTCATCCTGGAAGCACCTCACCTGCCCCAGTTCGGGGATATCTTCGCCTTCTTCGATGGGCATCATGAGCATGACTTCCTCGCCCCCAACCCCGATGGTCTGCCCGTCTGGCCGCTGTTGTTCCTGACCATCACCTGTGGCGCGATCAGTGGCTTCCATTCCACCCAGTCACCGATGATCGCCCGCTGCCTGACCAATGAAAAGTATGCTCGCCCGGTGTTCTACGGCGCGATGATGTGCGAAGGCATTGTCGCCTGCGTTTGGGCCACCGCCGGCATTGCCACCTTCCCTGGTGGCTATGTGGAGCTGAAGGCGATGCTTGACCAGGGTGGGCCGGGGCTGGTGGTCAACCATATTGCCACGGGCTATCTCGGCGTCTTCGGCGGAGTCATGGCCATTCTGGCGGTCGCCATCTTCCCGATCACCTCCGGGGATACGGCATTCCGCTCGCTGCGCCTGACCATCACCGATGCCTTCAACATCAAGCAATCGGCCATGCGCCGGCTGGCGTTGGCCGCTCCCCTGCTGGGCGTGGCCTACCTGATGACCTTCCTGGACTTCTCGCTGATCTGGCGTTACTTCGCCTTCTCCAACATGCTGCTGTCGACCAGCATCCTGTGGCTGGCCACCAAGTACCTGCTGGACCGGGGCACCTTCCACTGGATCGCCAGCATTCCCGCGGTCATCGGTACGGCCATCACGGTGTCCTATATCGCCACCGCCGGCATCGGTCTCAACCTGCCGATGGAGTACAGCAAGCTGATCGGCATCGTGGTGGGTGTGATCTGTTTCATCGGGTTGGTGGTTGCCCATAACAAGCATGCCCCGCATGTCGCGGTGGACGCTGGCGCGCCGTAATACCGCCGTGGCAATCGGCAAAACGCGCTAGGCAAACACCTGACTCCGGTCAGGTGTTTGCCTTCAACCCGTCCACTCGAGCGATAGCGGACGGGCGGCGTACTACCTTGGTCGCAGGCGGCTACGGACATCCCATACTCACATCCCTTCTAGACTGCGGTAATGCAGGCTTTCTTGCCCATCAGCGAGGAAAATCGAGCCGCTTTACCTGCCACATTGCTGTTTGACGCAAGGTTCATTCTTCGTTAGATTTGTTCGCAGCAAAAACCATTGTTCGCTATGCGAACATTGCCATTCTAAGGTAGTCACTGCCGTCTACCGATATCTGGTTCCAGAAGTGCGCTCCCAGACAGCTCTCGCGATACATTCCGGAGAGAGCCGTTTGCGCATAGTCCGGCCCAATCCAGCTCAGAAAGGTATAGAAAAATGAAAAAATTACTTCGTATGACACTGGCGACCGCGCTGAGCGGCGCACTGGCCCTGCCGCTGATGTCTGCCAGCGTCCACGCCAAGGACGAATGGCCGACCGATACCGTCCGTATGGTCGTACCCTATGCCGCTGGCGGCACCACCGACGTGCTGTCCCGCCGTGTGGCTGAGCTGCTGCAGCGGGAGCTGGGCAACGTGGTGGTGGAAAACCGCCCGGGTGCCGGCTCCACCACGGGCACCGGACGCCTGGCGCGCGGCGGGCGTGATGCTGATCACACCCTGCTGATGGCCTCCCCGGGACACACCATTGGTGCCGCTATCTACCCGGGTCTGCGTTACGACCCCACCGAAGATTTCACCTTCATCCAGAACATCATCGATATCCCCAACGTCATGGTCGTTCCGGCCAGCAGCCCGTACCAGACGGTACAGGAATTCGTTGAGGCCGCGCGCACCGAGGGCAAGACGTTCAGCTCCAGCGGCGTGGGCAGCTCCATCCACATGTCCGGCGAGCTGTTCAAGACCCTGACTGAAACCAAGATGACCCACGTTCCGTTCCGCGGCAGCGGTGAGGCCCTGCCGGCCCTGTTGAGTGGCGACGTCGATGTGTCCTTCGAAAACATGCCGACGGTGCTGTCGCACATCAAGTCCGGCAGCCTGCGGGCCCTGGCGGTTACCTCGCAGACGCGCTCCGAGTACCTGCCGGATGTCCCCACACTGGATGAAATCGGCGACTACAACCTGGAAGGCTTCAACGCGACTGCCTGGTTTGGTTTGATTGCCCACAAGTCGTTCCCCGACGTCGCGGTCGAGAAGGTGCATGCCGCGCTGGACAAAATCATGCAGGAAGAAGACTTCCTCAACTTTATCGCCCAACTGGGTGCAGCGCCCGGTGAGCAGGCTGATGAAGAGTTCAAGGCCTTTGTCGCTGACGAAGTACAGCGCTGGAAGCAGGTCGCGGCCCAGGCCGGCCTGAAAAACTAAAAACCCATGGCCCATCTGCAGCCCGGCATGCCGCGCTGCAGATGGGTTGTATCAGTTGGATTCTTCGAGGTCGGGTGCCATGAAAGAAGAGCGTGAAGGAAAGGCGGCTGTCCGGCCAGCTAATATCGGTAACGTCATCATCGGCTTGGTGATCTTTGTCTGTTCGTTGTTTTTTGTTTTCTACCTAGTACCCAATCACATCCAGGAACCCCCCTTTCTGCAGAACCCCATGATGTCGCCCAAGTTTCTACCGAACATCGTTGGGTGGCTGACCCTGGTCTTTTCCCTGTTGCTGGCATTCGACGGCATTTTCGGCAAGGCGAGCACAGAACAGGCGAGCCAGGAAGCCAATGCCCCGGTATTGCGGTGGGGCGCCATGCTGCTGGCGCTGGCTATCTATCTGCTCTGCTTTGAAGCCCTCGGCGCCATCATAGCCGGCATCCTGGCGACGCTTATCCTGTTCGTCGCCCACCCCGTCAGGACCTGGTGGCTGTATTCACTGGCCGTTGTGCTTCCCGTGGTTGTCGCGTTCATCTTCATCAAGGTCATGAACGTGCCACTGCCGTTACTTTTTCTTTGACAGCAGATAACCAATTGCTGATCTGCTGGGGGTCCTATGGAAAATATCTCTGAAATACTCGCTATCTTTTTCAGTCTCGATAACTTCATCGCCATTGGCGTTGGGGTATTTCTCGGTGTCGTCATCGGCGCGATACCGGGGCTGACGGCCACCATGGCCGTGGCGCTGGCGTTGCCCTTTACCTTCTCGATGGAGCCGATCACCGCGATCCTGCTGCTCGTCGGCATCTACAAGGGCGGCATGTATGGCGGCTCGATCACCGCGATCCTGATCCGCACCCCAGGCTCGCCCGCCTCCGCCTGCACGCTGCTGGATGGCTACCCGCTGGCCCAGCAGGGCCATGCCAAGAAGGCGCTCGAGACAGCACTGTATTCCTCGGTCATTGCCGACTTCATCTCGAACATCGCGCTGATCTTCTTTGCCGCCTATCTGGCCAAGATCGCGCTCAACTTCGGGCCCCCGGAGTTCTTCTGGCTGATCTGTTTCTCGCTGACCGTCATCATCTCCGTGGCGGGCGACTCCGTGATCAAGGGCCTGATTGCCGCCTGCCTGGGCATCCTGCTGTCGACCGTCAGCCTGGACATGGTCTACGGCACCCAGCGCCTGACATTCGAAAACTACAACCTCATGGATGGCATCCCCTTCATCCCGCTGCTGATCGGGCTGTTTGCCATTCCGGAAATCATGGAGTTCTACTTCAAGAAAGCCCAGCCCCATATCAAGATCAAGGCCGAAGGGATCGGCCTCAGCTTTGCCGAACTCAAGCGCTGCCTGAAGAGCATCGTTCGCGGCAGCCTGATCGGTGTGGTGATTGGCGCCATTCCCGGCACTGGCGCCACCGCCGCCTCGTTCATCTCCTATGGGGAAGCGCGCCGCCGTTCGCCGCACAAGGACAACTTTGGCAAGGGTGAAGTGGAAGGCGTGGCAGCCGCCGAAGCCGGCAACAACGGTGTGGCCGGCGCGACACTGATCCCCCTGCTGTCCCTGGGGATTCCCGGCGACGTGATTACCGCCATCATCCTGGGCGCGTTCATGGTCCACGGCCTGAGCCCGGGACCGGTGATGTTCCAGGAAAACATGACGCTGATCTATGCGCTGTTCATCGGCATCATGCTTAGCTCGGTGTTCCTGTTCGGGATCGGCCGCGCGGCCATCAAGTACTTCTCCCTGATTGCCGATATTCCCAAGGCGATCCTCTTCCCGATCGTGCTGATGTTCTGCGTCTACGGGGCCTACGCGGTCAATAACGACACCTTCGATATCGGCCTGATGCTGGTGTTCGGCGTGCTGGGGTATATCTTCAACCGGGTGGGTCTGGCCGCAGCGCCCTTCCTGATCGGCTTCATTCTCGGGCCGATGTTCGAAGACAACCTGCGGCGCTCGCTGTTGATCGGCTCCAACGACCTGTCCATCTTTATCCGCGGCCCGATCACCTGGTTCTTTATCGCCCTGACCGCAGGCTCGTTCATCTTCGCCCTGCGCCGCTACATCATCTCGCGGCGCCAGGCGGCCTGACGGGGGCTGGCCATGAACATGCAGGCAGTCGAGATCACCACGCCGGGCGGGCCGGAGGTACTGCGCCTGACCCGGCGCCCGGTACCGGTGCCGGGTGACGGGGAGGTGCTGATTCGGGTGGCGGCCTTCGGCCTCAACCGCCCGGATATTGCCCAGCGCCAGGGCAAATACCCGGTGCCCGCCGGGGTCACTGATATCCCCGGTCTGGAGGTTTCGGGCGAAATCATCGGCGGCGACCTCACCCATCCCGCGAACTACCTGGGGCTGTCCCAGGGCGATAGGGTGTGCGCCCTGGTGCAGGGTGGCGGTTATGCGGAGTATTGCGTCGCGCCCATCGCCCAGTGCCTGCCCTACCCGGCAGGCTTCGACCATGTGCTGGCCGCGGCGCTGCCGGAAACCTTCTATACCGTCTGGAGCAACGTGTTCGAGCGTGGCGCCCTGGGCCGCGGCCCCAAGGGTCAGCAGGAAACCCTGCTGGTCCATGGTGGCAGCAGTGGCATCGGCACCGTGGCCATCCAGCTGGCCGTCCAGCGCGGCCACCGGGTATTCGCCACGGCCGGCTCGGCGGAGAAATGCGCGTTCTGCGAGTCCCTCGGCGCGGCCAGGGCGATCAACTATCGGGAAGAGGATTTCGCCGCGGTTATCGCCTCACTGACCGATGGCCAGGGCGTGGATGTCATCCTCGACATGGTCGGCGGGGATTACCTGCCCAGGGAGCTTGCCTGCGTCGCGGACGATGGCCGTATCGTCATCATCGCCCTGCAGCAAGGCGCACAGGCCACCATCCCGCTGAGCGATATACTGCGCCGCCGCGTAACCATCACCGGGTCCACCCTGCGGCCCCGCTCGGTGGCGTTCAAGGGTGAGCTGGCTCGTGAACTGTACACCCACGTCTGGCCCCTGCTGGCGCAAGGGGTGATCAAGCCGGTGATCGAGACGGTGTTGCCCGCCAGTGAGATAGTGGCGGCGCATCGATTGATGGACGCCGGCGCGCACAAGGGCAAGATCCTGCTGAGCTGGGATAGCTGACACCCACGCCCTGCTCCGCTTACAGTTTCCCGCCAAACTCCTGCAGGGTTTTCATCACGCTCTGGTAGCCACCGGTGGCGGTGTACCAGGCGGCCGGGTCGAGGTAGTACACCTTGCCCTGCTGCCACGCCTGGGTAGCCGCAATGGCAGCATCCTGGCCCAGGGTTTCGGCGGCCTGGCCTTCACCACCCGTGGCCGCGCCGCGGTCCAGCACCACCAACCAGTCCGGCTGCTGCGCCAGCGCCTGGTCCAGGCGGGTACGCTGGGCTTGCTGCAATTTCAACGCCTGCGCAGAACCGGCTTCCGGGCGGGCCTGGCCGCGCGGCGCGGCTTCGCCCGCCTCGGCGGTGGACTGGGTACCCAGCAGCTCGTAGAGCATACCGAAGCGCTCACCCGGCGCATGGGTCATGACCCGGCCATTGATGGTGAACAGCGTTACCGAACTCAGGCCGCGGGTCTTTTGCTGGACGTCATGCAGGGCCTGTTGCAGCTCGGCCTCCAGCTGCTGCGCCTCCTGCTGTTTCTCGAAAATGGTCCCCAGTTGCTGCAGATTGGCCCGCATGCCGTCGACAAAGGCGTCGGGGCTGAGGGTCAGATCCAGGGTAGGCGCCACCTCAGCCAGCTGGGCATAGGCAGCCCGCGAGCGGCCGGCGATGATGATCAGATCGGGTTGCAGCGCCTTCAACGCCGCGTAATCCGGTTCGAACAGGGTACCGACCCTGGCGTACCTGTCGTCCTGGAACGCCTGCAGGTGAGCGGGCCCGACCTGGGCAGGGACACCCGCGACCTCGACCCCCAGTGCAGCCAGGGTATCCAGCATGGCCAGGTCAAATACCGCCACGCGCGTCGGCACCTGCTCCAGGGGCACGCTGCCCTGGGGCTGCTCAATGGTCAGCGGATAGGCAGCGTGGGCCGCGGAGAAGGTCATCAATACACTCAGCGCCAGCGACAACGGCAATGCAGCAAAAGCGAGAAAACGCATGGGTAACTCCAGGGGTCGGGTTAGTTGGGTGAGAGTAGGCTGGGCGCAGGCGCCGTGTCGGCGAAGCGGGCGAATTCATGGCGTGGTTACCGCCGTTGCGCAAGCCGGTACCAGCTGTATGGCGAGCCGCTGGCGGTCGATCCACTGGTTCAGCTTGTCGATCTGCCCGGCGTTGGCTGCACTGCCTTCCCGCAGCGGATGCACATGGCCACCCCAGATCAGCATCTGCAGCGCCTGCGAGAGCATGCCCAGCTGGCCGGTGAAGGCTGGCAACCGCCGCAGCTCGCCAAAGCTGGCCGGGTCCTTCGCCAGTGCGGCAAGCAGCGGCGTGAAGATCTGTGCCGGGCCCTGAATGTCGCCGATGGGCGTGGCAAAGGGCACCGGGCCGGCAGCGGGCGCATCGGGTAACCGCTGGAAGCGGACGGCGTCCATGCCTGCCAGTTGCTCCGCCGGGGATAGCCGCACCGGGTCGCGTTGGAACAGGTCCCGGCGCTGATGTTGATGCCGGGCGAGGTCCTTGAAGGTTTCGCGCACCGCCGGCGAGCTCTGCCGGGCCAGCAAGGGCTGTAGATTACCGGGAATGGACATTGCCTCCAGGTTCTCGAACGGGTCGGCACTGCCCAGCTGCACAGCGCCGGCCTGGCCGAGCAGACGGTGCATGTCCACCGAGTGCTGCGGGCGCCAGTGTTCGGCCAGCAGGTCGTGGGCCAGGTAGGCCAGGTTCTGCTGCTGCAGGGTCTGCAGACCGGCCCGCAGCCTGGGCTGGTCGTGGAAGGCACCGGCGGCGTCCATCTGGCTGAGCAGCTCGAGTCCGGCCTGCAGTTGCTGCTCGGAGGAACCGGGCAGCTCCCGGGCGGCTTCGATCAGCAGCTTCTGCAGTGGCAGCATCTGGGTCGCGCCGGGATGACACATGTAATGCAGGTAGCACAGCCCGCGGGGCTTGAGGGATTGGTGCACCAGCTGCAGGATCGCCTGCTGCTGCGCAGCGGAAATCCAGGACCAGACGCCATGGCTGACGATGAAGTCGAAATGGAGGCTGTTGTCCCGGGCGAAGCTGCGGAAATCCGCCTGCATAAAGCGGATATTGGCCAGCCCCATGAACGCCGCCGCGTCCCGCGCCACCGCCAGATGCCGTCCGTTGAAGTCGACGCCGACAAATTGCCCCTGGGGATCGGTGGCCGCCGCTACCAGTAGGTTGATACCGACCCCGCACCCCAGCTCGCAGTAGGAATAGGGACGGTTCAGATCCGGTGGTGCCGAGCCGAGAAAGCGCGTCAGTGTAGCCAACCAGAGCGGCTGGATCTCACGGTGGAAGTGGGCCGGATAGGACACGTCCTGTACATAGCCCGCTGAGTTGCTCATGTAAGCGTCCTCGCCGCTGACGCCACAGCCTCGGGCGGCAGGTGCCGACGGAGGCTGTGGTTTGCTGCCTGACTCAGAAGCTCTTGGTCAGACCCACGATGAAACGTCTGCCGTCCAGGTTATAGGCATAATCACCGTCGGTGGTGACCTCCTTGTTGGCGAGGTTATAAATGCCCGCCTTGAAGCTCCAGCTATCCTCTGGCCGGTACACCAGGCCCGCGTCGATAAAGGTGTAGGACGGATACTTGATGCCGTTGGTGCTGGAGCCACTGGTGCCGGTCTGCCAGCGGCCCGAGGTCTCGCCCCGGTAGTTGACCTGGGTCCACAGGTTCAGCCGCGAGGTCACGCCCCAATCCAGCGATGCGTTGAACATGTGCCGGGCAACATCGTTCAGCGGCTCACCCTTGTACTCGCCCGACTTCTGCTCGGTATCGGTAAAGGTGTAGCTGTGACGATAGGTCAGGTTATCCAGGATGTCATAGTCCAGGGTGAACTCGATGCCACGCAGCTCCGCCTTGTCGACGTTCTCGTAGGAGGTATAGCCGTACTGGTGCGCCGGATATTCCTGACCGTTGTAGACACAGCTGGGCGCATCCGCAGGGACGCCGTCCGGATAGTTCGGGCAGACGCGACCGGTACGGTTGATCTTGTCCTCATAGTCGATGACATAGGCGGTCACCGAGCCGGCCAGCCCAAGGTCAAAATTCTCGTAATGCAGGCCGATCTCGCGGTTGAGACTGGTTTCCGGTACCAGTTCGGGGTTGCCGATGATCACCCCGCCCATGGAGGTGGAGCCGAAGTCGGTGGCGGCCGAGCGCAGTTCCGGTGCCTTGTAGCCGGTGGTCACCCCACCCTTGAGGGTGAAGTTGTCGTTCATGTGCCATACGGCATAGACCTTGGGGCTGAACTCACCGCCGAACACCTGGTTGTCGTCGTAACGGCCACTCAGGGTCAGGATCAGGTCGTCGGTCAGGCTCCAGTTGTCCTCCAGGAAGATGGAGTTCTGGTAGCGGTCCATTTCCACCACCATATTGGGATCGGCCACCGGCTCGCGCAAACCGTTGCTGCCATGTTCCAGGTTTTCATACTTGTGGGTCAGACCACCGGTCAGGGTATGCGCACCGAGGAACCAGCTGGCCTGGGTGTTGGCGGTGATGACCTCGAACTCGATACCTTTGCCGGTCTCGGCGTTGAGGGTGCTGCGGTTTTCCGAGTGATCGTAGTTGATATAGGAGTTGGTGAAGACGCTCCCAAATTCGCCATCGTGGGTGATGAAGTAGTTCTTCTTCACCGAGTCGGCATAGGTGGCCTCAGCGTCCTCGGCCAGGCTGCGGCCCGGTTGCTTCCAGCGCTCCTGCTGGGTATAGCTATGACCCACGGTAAACGCGTTCTGGTCATTGAGATTCCAGGACAGCTTGCCGCCGGCATTCTCCCGCCGGTATTGCGGGTCGGTCGCGGCGCTATCGCTCTCCCCCACGAAGTTGCTTTCGTCCTGCTTGTAGTAGGCGCCGGTGAGCTGCAGGCCGAGCACGTCCTTGATCAGCGGCATGTTCACTACCGCACTGGTCTGGTGGCCGCGCTCGTTGATCTTGTTACCGCTGCCAGGCGTTGAGTATTCGGCAGTGATGCTGCCGCTGAACTTATCGCTCACCTTCTTGGTGATGATGTTGATCACCCCGCCCATGGCGTCGGAGCCGTACAGCGCCGAGGCCGGACCGCGGATGACCTCGATCCGCTCGATGGCTTCGATCGGCGGCAGGAAGTTGATCGGCGTGCCCGCCTGGGAACCGCGCTCGCTGAAGGCGTCGTTGCCCTGGGCCGGGCGCCCATCGATCAGGAACAGGGTGTAGGCAGAAGTCATGCCACGCATCATGATCGACTGCTCGACGCCGCCCCCGGCAATCTGCACACCCGCGACATGTTTGAGGGCATCGGTGATATCGGTGTAGGACTTTTTCTGCAGCTCTTCAGCAGAAATGACCGTGATGGCCGCGGGCGCGTCACGCAGGTTCTGCTCGAAGCCGGACGCCGTCACCACCGTCTGCCCTAGATTCAACGCGTCCTGCGCCACGGCCGAGCACGCAACGGAAGTCAGGGCAACGGCCAACAGGGATTTGCGGAAGTGGGGCTGTGAACTTGCAGCGAACGAACGCATACGGCGTGACATGCTGGTATCTCCAATACGCACAATGATGACGGAGCCACGGCGCTCGGATCGGGCGCCCGCAGCTGACTGTTTTTGGCTTTATTAGGCCGCGTCCTGCTCCGGGACGCGGTGGATTCGAGACGCAGCGAGCTGAAAAAGCCGCACGCTATCCCGGAAAGTTGCGCAAATGATATACATTACTATTTGAGAGTAAACGCAATTTACAATCTATACACTTTCTGCAGGCGGCCCGTCGGGAGCGTCGGTAACCAGCATGTAACCCTGGCCCCAGACGGTGTCCAGGCGACCGGCGCGGTAACCGATCGCCTGTAATTTACGGCGCAGATGACTGACATGCATGTCCAGGCTGCGGTCATGCCGGGCGTAGCCGCGGCGCAACGCCTGCTGATAAAGGTCCGGCTTGCTCAACACCTGGTTGGCCTGTTGGTGCAGGAGGGTCAGCACGCGATATTCGCTGAGGGTCAGGCCCGCCGCGCTGCCGTCCAGCAGCACGTCGCTGGCGAGGTCATCGAATACCAGCTCACCGGCAGGTTGCTGCGGCGCCATGGCCTGCCGTTCGAAAGCAACCCGCCGCAGTATCGCGGCGACTCTCACACAGAGCTCGGTGATGGTGAAGGGCTTGGGCAGGTAGTCATCGGCCCCCAGCCGGAAACCGGCGATGCGGTGCTGTTCATCACCCAACCCCGACATCAGCACCACCGGCACCCGACTCCGCTGGCGCAGCTGCTGCAGCCGGTCCAGACCATCCGGCCCGAGGAGGGTCAGCAGGATCAGATCGAAGTTATCGACTTCCGCCAGCGCCAGGCCATCGGCAGCGCCCCGCAGGGTGACGCGATGCCCCTGCTGTTGCAGCCCGGACTGCAGTTGGGTGGCCCACAAGGGATCTTCTTCTACAGCGAGAATGCGGGCGGCAAAAATGTCGGTCGTGGGCATTGGGCGCTCAACGAGAAACTTAATGAGAACCATTCTATACGAAATTTTCTGAAACAATCACGGCTTTGCGGGTCAGTGTCTTGGTGAATGTCTCGGGTTGAGAGGATGTCGATGAGGAAGCGTAACCTGGTTACCGGCGGCCTGGCCGCGGTGCTATCCCTGTTGTCATTGTGCGTCTATGCCGACACACCGCTGCGGATTACCCAGTTGCAGCGGTGCGGCAATGTGCTTGATTCGCAGCAGCCGACCTACTGCGTGCAGGTGTCGGGGCTGCAGTCCGGCCCCGCCCAGCTTCGGTTCAATGGCGCGCCGGTGCCCACGGACCGCATTGAGTACCGGCAGGATCACCTGCGGGTGCGTCTCGACGCCGCCGCCAGTCGCAGCGGCCCGCTGCTGGTCGAACAGGGGAATCAGCTCAGCAATCCGGTGTGGCTGAGCCTGGGCTCCAGCCATGTGCTCGCCGCCGACGAGGGCGCCGTGGCCAAGAACCGGGAAGGGCTGACCACCTATCTTGACCTGGTCAGCGTCATCATCGAGGAGCGGTACGACGGCGCCAAGGAAGCCCGACGCCTGGCCGAGCGCTACGAGGCTGAAGTGGTGGGTGCCATTCCGCCGCTCAATCTCTACCAGTTGCGCCTGCCGGTAAAGAACCTCGAACAGCGCGATGCCGCGGTTCTGCGGATCGGCAATGAGCTGAGTGTCGATGCCGTGGTGATCGAGGAGTCCGGGGCCGAACAGACGCTGGAAGGGGACGCTGCCGAACAGCCGGTCGACCCGCCGAAGGACCCACGCGAGGAATGGAAGTCCAATCGCTTCCTCGACGCGGTGCATTTCTACCAGCAGCGCCTGGCGAACGGGTCCGACCCGGTGCCGACCCACCCCGTGCGTATTGGGGTGATCGAACGCGCCGTGGATTTCGACGCGCCGGACTTCAATGACTACCTCGGCGACTGCCGGGCCGATGCCAAGCGCACCTGCGTCTATGCGCGGGACGCCGAGGCGGCCGATGGGCATGGCACCACAGTCGCCGGCGTACTCGCCGCCAGTTGGGATAACGGCGGCAGCAACGGCTTCCTGCGTGGACTGGACCTGGTCGGCCCGGGCTTCGATGTCATCGTCGACCGGGGGTCGGACGCGGGTATCACCGCCAATATCGCCGCCTCGGTCAACCTGGTCGAGGATGGCGCGCGAATATTGAACTGGAGCTGGGGTATCCACCGTATCGGCACCCGCGATATCCATGGCGACCCGGTGGATTCGCTGCTGCGCTCCGGTATCGCCATGGCCGGTTACGAGGAACTGCTGGAAGAATTCTTCCTG
This sequence comes from Pseudomonas saudimassiliensis, assembly GCF_000939975.1. Taxonomy (GTDB): domain Bacteria; phylum Pseudomonadota; class Gammaproteobacteria; order Pseudomonadales; family Pseudomonadaceae; genus Halopseudomonas; species Halopseudomonas saudimassiliensis. The sequence goes on from NZ_LK391969.1 coordinate 1,609,662, forward strand.
TGGCTGCGCCGGGAACATCCCGATGTGGTGGTGGTGAATTCCGCCGGCAACGGCGCCGCCTTCTCCAGCCAGGACGACTACCGGCTGCCCTCCTCCTTCGTCACCGACCAGCTGTTCGTGATTGGTGGCCACCAGCGCAGCACCAAGGACGTGGAGCTGGAGGATCCCGACTATGCTACCCGACGCCACACCTCCAACACCGACATGCGCGTCGACATCACCGCCGCCGCCTGCACCGCCGGGTCCGCACCCATCGTCGACCAGGACGGGCCGGTACGCTGCGGCACCTCCTACGCGACCCCACTGGTCACCGGCGTGCTCGCCGCCATGCTGTCGATCAACCCCGAGCTGCAGCCTGATCAGTTGCGCATGCTGCTGCGCCGCAGCGCCCTGACCATCGGCCGGGAGAGTGATTTCGAACCCATGGAAGCCGACGACCTGACCGCGCCGATTCTTCCGTCGGAGCGCAGCAACGACCTGAACGATCCGGATATCGGCCATTCGGCCCGATTGGATATGTACCGGGCGCTGGAGCTGGCCATGGAAAGCCTCGATGCCAGCCGCTGATCGGGCGGCTGGCCGGGCGAGTGATTTTTTCTTCAGGAAAAACGCGCCGCCGCCGATAGCGGTAGAATACCCCCACGATCAGTGGGATCATCTGCCCTGACAGCGGCCAGGAAGGCTCATATACTCTTTCGAGTTCCCTAGGATAAGGGGATCGACATGCCTTCCGGATATTTGCATGCGCCACAACCTGAAACCCGTAGCCCTGCTTTTGCTCGTCTCGACGGTCGCCCTGAATCTGCTCATGGTCATCGTGCTGACGCTCACGCTCAAGGCCAGCCATGAGCGCAAGGTCGCGGAGGTGCGCACCCAGGTAGCCAACCTCGCGTTGCTCATGGACCAGAGCATGACAGGTGTGGCCCGGGAAATCGGCTTGATATTGAAAAAGGCCCAATCCCACCTGGAGCTCGCTCTCGAGGACGGGGACGCGGTGACAGACGTGCCCTTGTATGACCTGATCGCCACCTCGGTCGGTGAAACGGTCAATATCCAGGCAACCGACGTCCAGGGTCGCGTACGACTCACCTCCCACACCCCTGAACGGCTCGGGGAGAGCCACGCCGACCGGGACTATTTCCGCACCCACCGCGCTGACCAGCAGGCCGGGTTGCTGGTCAGTCGGTTGCTGCAGGACCAGGTTACCGGCGACTGGGTGCATGTATTCTCCCGGCGCTACAACGACCCCGAGGGCCGCTTCGCCGGGATCGTCACCGCGGCTATTCCCAGCCACCTGTTCACCGGTTTGATTTCCGGTCTTGATCTGGGCCCCAAGGGCATTGCCCTGGTGCGTGATCTCGACAAACGCCTGGTGGCGCGGCACCCACCACTGGACGCCCCACCGGGCCAGACGGGATCGATCGGCGGCTCACCGGAGCTGACCGAGCTGCTGGAATCCGGCGCGCAAGAGGGCATCTTCTATAGCGACGGTACCGCCGACAAGGTGCCCCGCACCGACGCCTTCCGCCGCCTCAGCGCCCTGCCGGTGTTCGTCGTTGCCGGGCTCGGCGAGGAAGACTATCTCGCCACCTGGCGCCATGACGTACTGCGCGCGCTGCTGTTCGGCGCGCTCTTCCTGATAGTCACCCTCGGCGGCGCCACGCTGCTCTGGCGCCAGATCAGGACCAGCGACCAGGCCAATCGGCGCAGCCAGATGCTGTTGCGGCACGCCAGCGACGGCATCCATATCCTCGATGAACGGGGTCGGCTGACCGAAGCCAGCAACGCGTTCTACCAGATGCTCGGCTACGCGCCGGGCGAGCTGGAAGGCGCCCACCTGACCGACTGGGATCTGTCCCACTCGCCCGCCGAGCGGGCCGAGCTGTTCCGCCGGACCCTGCAGCGCGGCCAGACCACGACCTTCGAAACCAGCTATCACCACCGCGACGGGCACAGCTTTCCGGTGGAGGTGACCACCGCCCGCCTTGACCTCGGTGACGGCCCCCTGTTGTTCAATGCTGCCCGGGACATCACCGAGCGCAAGAAGGCCGATGAAGACCTGCGCATCGCCGCCCGGGCATTCGAGTCCCAGGTCGGCATGCTCATCACGGACGCGGAGCTGCGCATTCTGCGCTGCAACCAGGCGTTCTGCCGGATTACCGGGTACACGGCGGAGGAGGTCATTGGCCAGCACCCGACATTGCTACAGTCCGGACGCCATGACCAGCAGTTCTATGCCGACATGTGGGCGGCGATCAACCGCCACGGGGCCTGGCAGGGTGAAATCTGGAACAAGCGCAAGAACGGCGAGATCTATCCCCAGCTGTTGTCGATTGGCACGGTCAGCAACGACCAGGGCCAGGTCACCCATTACGTGGCGTCGCTATCTGACATCTCGGCGCGCAAGGCCACCGAGGAGCAGATGCGCACCCTGGCCTTCTACGACTCCTTGACCAAACTGCCCAACCGGCGACTGTTCATTGAGCGCCTGGAGCAGGCCCTGGAGATCGCCAAACGACGCCAGGGCTACGGCGCCTTGCTGGTGGTGGATCTCGACGACTTCAAGACCCTCAACGACACCGAAGGCTATCACGCCGGGGATCATATGCTGGAGCAGGTTGCCACCCGGCTGATCCGCTGCGTTCCGCACAAGGACGCGGTGGCGCGGCTCGGGGGTGACGAGTTCGTGGTACTGCTCGATCACCTGAGCCAGCATGAACTGGAAGCGGCTCAGCAAGCCGAACAGTTGGGCCAGCAGATTCTGCAGGAGCTGACTCGCCCCTATCAACTGGGGCCGAATGTCTATCGCGGTACAGCGCGTATCGGCATCGCCTTCTTCGGTGGGCGCTTCCCGATTTCCTCCGCGGAACCGCTCAAGCGCGCGGAGCTGGCGATGTCCCAGGCCAAGGGCACCAACAACGCCATCGCCTTCTTCGATCCGCAGATGCAGGCCCAGGTGCGCGAGCGCAGCGAGATCGATGCGGGTCTGCGGGTAGCGGTGGAGAAGCGGCAATTCCTGCTGCATTACCAGCCGCAGGTGGACGATCGCGGTGAGCTGATCGGGGTCGAGGCGCTGGTGCGCTGGGCCCACCCCACCCAGGGGATGATCTCCCCGGCCCGCTTCATCCCGGTAGCCGAAGACAATGGCCTGATACTGCCGATCGGCCAGTGGGTGCTGGAAACGGCCTGCCGGCAACTGACCCAGTGGGCCGGGGACGACGCCACGGCGCATCTGACCATTGCGGTGAACATCAGCGCCCGGCAATTGGCGCAGGCGAGCTTCGTGGAGCAGGTGCTGGCGACCCTGGAGCGCACCGGCGCGCCCGCACGACAATTGAAACTGGAGCTGACCGAAAGCGCGCTGGTGCACGAGATCGAGAGCATCATCGACAAGATGAACCGGCTCAAGGCCCACGGCGTGGGGTTCTCACTGGACGATTTCGGTACCGGCTATTCGTCGCTGGCCTATCTCAAGCGACTCCCACTGGACCAGCTGAAGATCGATCAGAGTTTCGTGCGCGACATCTCCTCCGATGGCAACAGCGCGGACATTGCCCACACCATCATCCTGTTGGCCGAACGGATGCAGATCCCGGTGCTGGCCGAGGGCGTGGAGACCGAACAGCAGCGCGCCGCGCTCCATGAGCGCGGCTGCCGCCAATACCAGGGCTACCTGTTCGGCCGCCCCGCCCCCATCGAGGAGCTGGAGAGTACCCTGCTCACCGCTAGGACTGGGCCGGGTTACACGGTGCGGGAGAACTTGCCCTTCTGCTCACCGCCCAGATAGGCGTCGAAGGCCATCGCCACGTTGCGCAGCATCAGTTGGCCTTCGGGCAACAGCAGCAGCTCGCTGTCACCGATGGCCACCAGACCGTCAGCCACCGGCTCGGCCAACTGGTCCAGGGCATCGGCAAAGTAGCTCTTGAAGTCGATGCCGTAGTGCCCCTCGAACTTGGCAAAATCAATGCGACCCTGGCACATCAGGTCCAGGATCACCTCGCGGCGCAGCACATCGTCCTCGCTCAGGTTGTAGCCCCGGTGGATCGGCAGCATGCCGCTGTCGATCCGGGCGTAATACTGCGACAGCTCCTTGACGCTCTGGCTGTAAGTATCGCCGACCTTGCCGATCGACGACACACCGATGCCGATCAGATCGCAGTCGGCATGGGTCGAGTAACCCTGGAAGTTGCGCTGCAGGGTGCCGTTCTCGCGGGCCAGCGCCAGCTCGTCGTCGGGCAGGGCGAAATGGTCCATGCCGATATAGATATAGCCGGCAGCGGTGAGCCGTTCGATGGTCAGCTCCAGCAGTTCCAGCTTGCGCTCGGGCGGCGGCATGTCCTGGGGCCGGATCAACCGCTGGGCACGCACCAGGTCGGGCAGGTGCGCATAGCTGTAGGCGGCAATGCGGTCGGGGCGCATATCGATGATCTTGCTCAGGGTCACATCGAAGCTCTGTACCGTCTGCAGCGGCAGGCCGTAGATCAGGTCCACGCTCACCGATTTGAACTGCGCCTCGCGGGCGGCCTTGACCAAGTCCCGGGTCTGCTCCTCGCTCTGCAGCCGGTTGACCGCGGCCTGCACCGCCTCGTCGAAGTCCTGCACACCGAAGCTCAGGCGATTGAAGCCCAGCGCCCGCAACTGGTGGATCTGCACCGGCGCCACGGTGCGCGGGTCGACTTCCAGGGAGAATTCGTGATCGTCGCTGTCGTCCAGATTGAAGGCACCACGCAGGGTGTTCATCAGGTCTTCCAGCTGTTCGCTGGTCAGGTAGGTCGGCGTACCGCCGCCCAGGTGCAGCTGGGTCAGCTTGCGCGATTTGTCGAACAGCGCAGCCTGCATGGCTATCTCGCGCTTCAGGTATTCCAGGTACTCCACCGCCCGCTCGGTCTTGTGGGTGATGATCTTGTTGCAGGCGCAGTAGTAGCACAGGCTCTTGCAGAACGGGATATGGATATAGACCGACAGGCACTTGGGGTCCACCGCTGCGTTACTCGCCCGGGCGGCAGCCTGATAATCGTCCATCGCGAAGGCCTGATGAAATTGCGGCGCGGTCGGGTAGGAGGTGTAGCGCGGGCCGGGCCGGTCATACTTCTCGATCAGGGCACGATTGAAGCTGATTTTCTGCGTCATTGGGGTCTCTTGCCATCATCACGGATACTCGTGAAGTGTACGGCAAGCAGTCGGTGTTTGCATGGCCGCGGGGCACCACTGCGACCGCGCGCCGCACCGCGCCACCGCGCGGACCGCCTCGCTTTCAGGGGATGTCGCGCAGCCCGAACATGATCGAATGGGCATGCTCTTCGTTGACCGCCACCACCACGCCCTGGCGTGGATAGACCCAGGCCTCGCCCTGCTCAACCGGCATGCGCACCTCCGGCGGGCCAAAGCTACCCGCGATATACCCCAGCGGCAGCGGTTCATCGACCAGCATGCTCAGGCGCTCGACCGGATAGCCGGCCAGGGCCTGCGCCACCGCCGGGCTCACCGCCTGGTCGGCGGATCCCGGTTGCCAGGCCTGCGCCTCGACCAGGCTCGCGGTCTGCTGCTCATCCAGGGCAATGACCGCCTGCACGCGCCAATGACGGTCGTCGGACTCCAGTTGATGACGGCTGACCAGTCGGGGTTCGCCCTCGGCACTGATCATCCACAGGCTCCCTTCACCCAGCGTCCGTTGCACCGCGGCCAGGGTCAGGGTGCGCTGCTGCACGGGCATCCACAGGCTTTGCTGGTAGGTCTGTAGCCACGCCAGCTGGCGTGGGGTGTCACTGTCCTGGCCGCCGAGCCATTTGCCGAAGGCAAAGAAACACACCACCACTACCAACGACCAGGTGCCGATTCGCAGCCCCGTTTTTGCATTCATCGATCTGTCTCTTGTGATTATGTCAGTGCGTCATGGGGCAAAGAAAAAGGGCATCACGAAGATGCCCTTTCAGTCTCGACTGGAAGAATCAGGCCGCGTCGTCCACGCCGATATGTTTCTTCAGCTTGTTCATGGCGTTCTTCTCCAACTGGCGGATACGCTCGGCTGACACCTGGTATTTGGCCGCCAGCTCATGCAGGGTCGCCTTCTCCTCGGCCAGCCAACGCTGATAGAGGATATCGCGGCTGCGTTCGTCCAGCCGGGCCAGGCCGTCCTGCAGCTGCTGGCTGGAGCTGTCACTCCAGTCGGCGTTTTCCAGCTGGGTGGCCGGGTCGTAACGCTGGTCTTCCAGGTAGTGCACCGGCGCATAGGCGGTGTCGTCGTCATCATCCTGGGCGCCATCAAAGCCCAGGTCCTGACCATACAGGCGGCTTTCCATCTCACGCACTTCCCGCGCGGCCACACCCAGGTCCTCGGCGACGGCGTTGACCTCGTCATGGGACAGCCAGGCGAGCTTCTTCTTGGCGCTGCGCAGGTTGAAGAACAGCTTGCGTTGCGCCTTGGTGGTGGCGACCTTGACGATGCGCCAGTTGCGCAGGATGAACTCGTGGATCTCCGCGCGGATCCAGTGCACGGCGAAGGACACCAGGCGCACGCCCATTTCCGGGTTGAAGCGCTTGACCGCCTTCATCAGGCCGACGTTGCCTTCCTGCACCAGGTCCGCCTGGGCCAGGCCGTAGCCGGAGTAGCTACGGGCAATGTGCACGACAAAACGCAGGTGGGACATGACCAGTTGCCGGGCCGCCTCCAGATCCTGCTGGTAAAACAAACGATCGGCCAGCTCGCGCTCTTCTTCGACGCTGAGGATCGGAATGCTGCTTACGGTCTGAACATAGGCCTCCAGGTTGGCACCTGGGATCAGGTTATGTACGGGCTGCAAAGCAGTGCTCATATAAGTGTGAACTCCAAATAGGTTCGGAAGACTCTGCGCCGCCGGTAGCGGCGGTGGGCCCACAATGTACCGCAGGCCGACAAAGACGAGTCAGTGTATCACTGCCACCTCAGACATGGAATGCCTGGAAAAGTTCCGCATTACCATAAAAATCCGTTTAAAATCAACGCGTTACAAACACATGACGGAAACTGTCACTGCGGTTCTATCTCGCGGATGTGACGGCCGACCGCCAGCCAGGCCCCTGCCAGGCCCAGCAGGATGGCCCCGCCTAGCAGTACCAGCCCGTCCTGCCAGGGCATGCCGGACAGGGCGAAATCGCTCTGGTAGAGCGCCGCCAGGTCGCGCACCGTACCGTTGAGCCAGGCCAGGCCGGCTGCCAGCAGCAACCAGGCCAGCACCCCGGCCAGCAGACCGTAGAGCATGCCCAGATAGAGGAAGGGCCGGCGAACGAAGGCATCGGTGCCGCCCACCAGCTTGATCACCAGGATCTCGTTGCGCCGACTCTCGATCGCCAGGCGGATGGTGTTGGCCATGACCAGCAGCATGGTCAGCACCAGGAGCAGCGCCAGCCCGCCGGTGAAACGCTCCACCATGGCCAGAATCGCCGTCAGCCGCTCCACCCAGAGCATATCGATCTGCACCTGGTCCACCCCCGGGAGCTGCGCCAGTTGTCCGCGCAGCGGCTCCAGCGCGGCGGCACCACCTGCCAGATCCTGCGGCATGACCAGGATCACGTCTGGCAGCGGATTGTAGGCCAGCTGCTGCAGCGCATCGCCCAGCCCGGAATGCTGCTGGAATTCCACCAATGCCAGCTCGCGGTCAAGCAGCTGGGCCTCGGCGACCCCATCCAGTGCCGCGATATCCTCGCGCAGGGCCGCGGCGGCCTGCGGCTCGATATCCTGTTGCAGATAGACCGACAGCTGGGCAGCCCGCTGCCAGTCGATGCCTAGCCGCTCCACCTGGTCGATCAGCACCGACAGCCCCATCGGCAGCGCCAGCACTATGGTCATCACCAGCACAATCATGGTGGTGCTGACCGGGTGTTCGCGGATGCGGCGCAGCGCCAGGCGCGCGCTGTCCCGGTGACTGCCCGCCCAGCTGCGCAGCGGATGGCGCCAGTCCCGGCGGGAACGGGCCGCGCCGGCGGCCTTCGGTGGTCGCTTGTCGGCCTTGTCGGTCGGTTGTGGCTGCTTGGCCATGCTATTCCCCATCGACCAGTAGCCGACCCTCGTTGAGAGTCAGCATGCGGTGGTCCAGCTGTGCGATCAGCGGCAGGTCATGGCTGGCGATCAGTACCGTCACCCCGACCCGGTTGAAGTCCTCGAACAGCCCCATGATTTCCGCAGACAGCTCCGGATCGAGGTTGCCGGTAGGCTCGTCGGCCAGCAGCAGGGCCGGCTTGTGCACCACCGCCCGGGCAATGCCGACCCGCTGCTGCTCACCGCCCGACAGGGCGATGGGATACATGCTTTCCTTCTTCAGCAGGCCCACCTTGCCCAGCGCCGCCCGCACCCGCCGGCCAATCTCGTCGCGCGGGGTGCCGTTGATGATCAGCGGCAGCGCCACGTTGTCGAATACCGTGCGGTCGAACAGCAGCTGGTGGTTCTGGAACACCACGCCCACCTGGCGGCGCAGGTAGGGAATATCGTGGCTGCCGAGATCCCGCAGGTTCTGCCCGCCCACGAACACCTGCCCCGAGCTGGGCCGCTCCATGCACATGATCAGTTTCAGCAGCGTGCTCTTGCCCGCGCCGGAATGGCCGGTGATGAACACCATCTCCCCGGTGCGGATATGAAAGCTCAGGCTGTCCAGGCCCTGGTGGCCGTTGGGGTAGCGCTTGCTGACCTGCTCGAAACGGATCATGGATTATTCGCGCCCGAACAGCGCCTTGACGAACTCCGGCGCGGTAAAGGGCCGCAGATCATCGATCTGCTCGCCAACGCCGATGAAACGGATCGGCAAGCCAAACTGCTTGGCCAGGGCGAAGATCACCCCGCCCTTGGCGGTACCATCGAGCTTGGTCAACACCAGGCCGGTAAGGCCCACAGCCTGATCGAACAGCTTGGTCTGGCTGATGGCGTTCTGGCCGGTGCCGGCATCCAGCACCAGCAGCACCTCGTGGGGCGCCTCGGGGTCGAGCTTGGCCAGCACGCGCTTGACCTTCTTCAGCTCGTCCATGAGGTTGTCCTTGTTGTGCAGGCGCCCGGCGGTGTCGGCGATGAGCACGTCCACCCCGCGGGACTTGGCCGCCTGCAGCGCGTCGAACACCACCGAGGCGGAGTCGGCGCCGGTGTGCTGGGCGATCACCGGAATACTGTTGCGCTCGCCCCACACCTGCAGCTGCTCGACCGCTGCCGCGCGGAAGGTATCGCCCGCCGCCAGCATGACCTGCTTGCCCTCGCCCTGCAGGCGCTTGGCCAGCTTGCCGATGGTGGTGGTCTTGCCAACGCCGTTGACGCCCACCACCAGGATCACATAGGGCGTTTTCTGGGTATCCACCACCATGGGTTTGGCGACGTGGGTCAGCAGGCTTTCCAGTTCGTTCTGCAGCGCCCGGTACAGGGCATTGCGGTTGGACAGTTCGCGGCGGCGTACCCGTTGTTGCAGCGACTCCATGATCAGCGTGGTGGCTTCGATGCCGACGTCGGCCATCAGCAGACGGGTTTCCATCTCCTCCAGCAGCTCGTCATCGATTTCCTTCTCGCCGAGAAACAGGTTGGCCATACCCTCGCCGAGGTTGGCGCTGGTCTTGGACAGGCCGGCGCGCATCCGCGCGAAGAACCCCTTGGGTTCAGGGGCTGGCGGCGCCGGCTCGGCGGCCGGCTGCTCGGCAAGACCGGAAAACAACTCCGCCGCGGCGGCCCGGG
>NZ_LK391969.1:1619952-2632240 GCF_000939975.1 Pseudomonas saudimassiliensis
CGGCCTCGACCTCGACCTCGGCGACGGGCGGCGACACCGGCGTCTCGGGCTCCGGCACGGACGGGGGCGGAGTGACCGGCGCGGTGGGCTCGTCGGCCTTGCGGCGCATCCAGCCAAACAGGCCTTTCTTGCCGCTCTTGCCGTTGTCGTCGCGCTCCGGATCCTGCTTGGGGTGTTCTGGCTTGTCTTTGGAACCAAACATTGACTATCACTATCTGATCTGGCGCGACCCCGGGCAGCCGCTGAATCACCGCAATGGTCCGGTTCAGCGCTTCCTTGGCCTGCGCGTGGAAGGTTGGGTTATCCTACCCCACTTCCGGCACTGGCGGTAATCACAGGACACCAAATACCCATGGCGCGACGCTCACTGCTGCTCCCCTTCTTATTGCTCATCTGCAGCCTGGCTGGCCCGGTTCAGGCCGTCGAGACCCGGCAGCCAACCCACGAATTCACCCTGGACAACGGCCTCAAGGTCATCGTCCGCGAAGATCACCGCGCCCCGGTGGTGGTCTCCCAACTCTGGTATCGGGTCGGCAGCAGCTACGAGCCGCCCGGCCGCACCGGCATGTCCCATGCCCTGGAACACATGATGTTCAAGGGCAGCGAGCGGCTGGAGCCGGGCCAGGCCTCGCGCCTGCTGAGCAGCCTGGGCGCCCAGGAAAACGCCTTCACCAGTCGGGATTACACTGCCTATTACCAGATCCTCAGCCGTGACCAGCTGGCCATCGCCCTGGAACTGGAAGCCGAGCGCATGCACGGCCTGACCCTGCCCGAAGACGAATTCCTGCGGGAAATGGAAGTCATCAAGGAAGAGCGCCGCCTGCGGGTCGATGACAACCCCAACAGCCTGGCCTACGAGCGCTTCCTGACCCAGGCGTACATGGCCAGCCCCTATGGCCAGCCCGTCATCGGCTGGATGCACGATCTGGATCGACTGACCGTAGACGACCTGCGCAACTGGTATCACCAGCACTACCAGCCCAGCAACGCCATCCTGGTAGTGGTGGGCGACGTGCAGGCGGACGAAGTGCGCACCCTCGCCGAGCGCTATTTCGGCCCGCTGACGGACACCCCGGCTACCCCCGCCAAGGCCCCGCGGGAGCTGCCCGGCGGCAGCGAACGCAGCCTGACCCTGCACCTGCCGGTGCAGATGCCCAGCCTGCTGCTCGGATTCAACGTGCCCAGCCTGAGCACCGCCGAACAGGCCTGGGAGGCCCACGCCCTGCGCCTGCTCGAAGCGGTGCTCGACGGCGGCTACAGCGCCCGCCTGCCCAGCCGCCTGGAACGCGACCAGGCCATTGCTACCTCGGCCTCCGCCAGCTACGACGGCTTCGCCCGCGGCGACAGCCTGTTCCTGCTGTCCGGCCTGCCCAACGAGTCCCGTGACACCAGCCTCGAACAGCTGGAGCAGGCGCTGTGGGAGCAGATCGACCAACTCAAGCAGACCCCGCCCAGCCAGGACGAGCTGAACCGGGTGCAGGCGCAGATGACCGCCGAACTGGTGTACGCCCAGGACAGCATCAGCCACCAGGCCAACCAGATCGGCATGCTGGAAAGCATCGGCCTGCCCTGGACCCTGCTGGATGAGGACGTCGCCGCCCTGCAAGCCATTACCCCCGAACAGATCAGCGAGGTAGCGCGGCGGTACCTGGTGCCCGAGCGCCTGACCCGCGCCCATGTTCTACCCGTTACCACCGAGGAGACGCGCTGATGGCCGCTGCCACCCCCAACCGGCGCCCGCTGGTGCTGCTATTGCTGGTCGTGTTGGCGGCCATCGTGCTGGGCTTCCTGCTGCTGCGCGAGCCCAGCCCGGAAGCGCCCGCTCCCACCCCGGAGCCAACCGCTGCCCAGCCGGTCGACCCGGCGGAGATTGAAGCCGAGCCCGACGCGGTCGTCGCCGAGCTGCTGCCGGCGCTGCAGTCACTGCAGCAGGTCGACCTCGACCAGCCCCCTGCGCGGCGCAACCTGGACCTGCAGCACTGGACCACCGAGCAGGGCACCCGGGTGTATTTCATGCAGGCCGAAGAGCTGCCCATGCTCGATATCCAGTTGCTGTTCGCTGCGGGCGCCAGCCGCGATGGTGAGCTGCCCGGCCTGGGCACCATGACCAACGCCATGCTCAACGAGGGCACCGGTGACCAGGACGCCGGCACCATCGCCGCCGGCTTCGAACGCCTCGGCGCCCAGTTCACCAACAGCGCCCACCGGGACATGGCCCTGGCTGGCCTGCGCACCCTGAGCGCCGACGACAAGCTGGATGCCGCCGTAGCCCTGTTCACCCAGGTAGTGGCCCGGCCCAGCTTCCCCGAGGATGCCTTCGAGCGCCTGCGCAACCAGCTGCTGGCCAGCCTCAAATTCCGCCTGCAACGGCCGGCGGCCCTGGCCAGCGAAGCCTTCTGGGCCGACCTGTATCCCGGACACCCCTACGGGACCCTGCCCGAAGGCCAAACCGAGAGCCTGCAGGCAATGACGCCGGAGACCCTGCGCCAGTTCCACAGCCAGTACTACACCACCGGTAACACGGTGATTGCCCTGGTGGGTGACATCAACCGCGAACGGGCTGAACGCATCGCCCAGCGCCTGGCCGATGCACTGCCCCAGGGGCCCGCCGCCCCGGTAATCACCGACCCGGAACCGGCCACCTCCAGCCATCGGCATATCGAATTCGACGGGCAGCAGACCCACATCCTGGTCGGCCAGCACGGCATCAGCCGCCACGATCCCGACTACGCCGCCCTGTATGTCGGCAACCAGATCCTCGGCGGCTCGGGCTTCGGCTCCCGCTTGATGCAGGAAATCCGCGAAAGCCGTGGGCTGTCCTACTCGGTAAGCAGCCGCCTGATCCCCATGCAGGCCACCGGTCCGGTGATGGTCAGCATGCAGACCCGCTCCGACCAGGTGGACCAGGCCCTCGAGGTCATCCACCAGAGCCTCGACGCCTTCATCAACGAAGGCCCGACCGAGGCCGAACTGGCCCGCACCAAACGGCAGATCAATGGCGAATTCCCGCTGAGCACCGCCAACAACGCCGCGATCGTCGCCCAGCTCGGCATGATCGGCTTCTACGGCCTGCCGCTCAACCACCTGCAACTGTTCCTGGATCAGGTCCAGGCGCTGACCGTCGAAGACATCCGCGCCGCCTTCGCCCGGCATTTCGATCCCGAGCAGCGCCTGGTCATCACCGTCGGGCCGGCACCGGGTATCGCAGACAGCGCACCGGCCGACGCCGATAACGAGACCGATCTGCAGGATCAGGAAACCGACGCCACCCCCACACCGGAGCCACAGGCATGAAGCAACCCAAGGCCCGCCCGAGCCAGCTGCGCATCATCGCCGGCGAATGGCGCAGTCGGCGTTTCAGTTTTACCGAGGAGCCAGGGCTGCGACCGACCCCGGACCGGGTACGCGAAACCCTGTTCAACTGGCTGAGCATGCACATCGAGGGCGCCCGCTGCCTCGACCTGTTCGCCGGCAGCGGGGCGCTGACCCTGGAGGCCCTGTCCCGCGGCGCCGCCCAGGTGCTGGCCTGTGACATGAGCCGCGATGTCGTCACCACCCTGCGCGGCCACCTGCAGACACTGCAATGCGAACGCGGCGAGGTACTGCAGAAGGACGCACTGAACCTGCTCACCGGCAGCCCGGCGGCGCCCTTCGACCTGGTTTTCCTCGACCCGCCGTTCCACCAGGACCTGCTCATCCCCGCCTGTACCGCCCTGGAAACCAACGGCTGGCTGACGCCAGGCGCCTTCATCTACACCGAAAGCGAAACCGCCCCGGAACGCCTGCCCTACCCGGCAAACTGGCGCCTGCATCGAGAAAAGAAGGCCGGCCAGGTGTGGTACAGCCTGTGGCAGCGTCAAGCTGGCGAATAGCTGGCTGCGCAACGCAACGAACACAACGCAACGCCAAAACATCCGATGGCACTGGTTGACCAGGCCCAGGACGACCGTGTGCCGCCATGGACGGCGGCACACGAGCTACAGGGACGTACTCACAGCGTGTCGTCCTGGGCCTGGTCAACCAGAGGCATCCTGCACAGACTCGCCGCCACCAATACCGAACCGGCCAATTGTTAACGTTTTCAGTTTGGCCGCAGCCGGGCCATAGGCTACCATCGGCGCTCCGGAACCCACAGGCAGGACAAAGCCAATGAATACTGTTCTTTATCCCGGCACCTTCGACCCCATCACCAAGGGGCATACCGACCTGGTTGGTCGCGCGGCCAAACTGTTCGACAAGGTGGTCGTCGCCGTCGCCGCCAGCCCGAAGAAGAACCCCGCCTTCTCGCTCGAACAGCGGGTCGATATGGCGCGTGAAGTACTCAAGGAGTTTCCCAACGTCGAAGTGGTGGGGTTTTCCACGCTGCTGGCGCACTTCACCCGTGACGTCGGCGCTAACGTATTGCTCCGCGGCCTGCGTGCGGTATCCGACTTCGAATATGAATTCCAGCTGGCCAACATGAACCGCCAACTGGCTCCGGATGTGGAAAGTCTGTTCCTCACGCCCTCGGAGAAGTATTCTTACATCTCGTCCACCCTGGTGCGGGAAATTGCCTCCCTGGGCGGCGACGTCACCAAATTCGTTCACCCGGTAGTCCATGAAGCCCTGCTCAAGCGCTTCGCCGGCTGAACAGATCGCTTTGCGGAGTAGCCGATGGCCCTGATCATTACCGACGACTGCATCAACTGCGATGTCTGCGAACCCGAATGTCCCAACGGGGCCATATCCCAGGGCGAGGAAATTTATGTCATTGACCCCAACCTCTGCACCGAGTGCGTCGGCCACTTCGACGAACCCCAGTGCCAGCAGGTATGCCCGGTCGATTGCATCCCCCTCGACCCCAACCGGGTCGAAAGCAAGGAGCAGCTGATGGAAAAGTACCAGCTGCTCACCACCGCCGAATGATCCGCCTGCGCGCCCTGCTGTACCTGCCGCTGCTGCTGAGCTTCGCGGTAGTCAGCACCGTGCAGGCCGCGGCGGTCCCCGGCCAGCAGGCGGTAGCCAGCGCCCACCCCACCGCGACCGACGCCGGCCACCTGATTCTCGACCAGGGCGGTAACGCCTTCGACGCCGCCATCGCGGTGGCCGCTACCCTGGCCGTAGTCGAACCTTACGGTTCCGGCATTGGCGGTGGCGGTTTCTTCCTGCTGCGCGAGGCCCGCGACACCGAACCCCGCTACCGCTTCCTCGACGCCCGGGAAACCGCGCCCCTGGCTGCCAGCCGCGACATGTATCTGGACCAGGACAACGACCGCAAGCTGCAGCGGGTGATCAACGGCCCGCTCGCCGCAGGCATCCCCGGCCTGCCCGCCGCCCTGGTGCACCTGGCCGAACACCATGGTCAACTGCCACTGGCCCAGAGCCTGGCGCCAGCAATTGCTGCTGCCGAGCAGGGCTTCGTGCCCGGCCCAAGCTACCGCCAGCTGGTGGGCTTTCGCCTCGAAGCCATGCAACAGGATGCGGAAACCGCGCGCATCTTCCTGCGGGATAACGACGTCCCGGCCGCCGATGCGCTGATCCGCCAGCCCGAGCTGGCCGCCACCCTGCGGGCGCTGGCACAACAAGGTCGCGCCGGTTTCTATGGCGGGCCGGTGGCCGAGCAGCTGATTGCCGGGGTCCAGGCGGCCGGTGGCATCTGGCAGCAGGCTGACCTGGACAACTACCAGGTAATCGAGCGCGAGCCTATCCGCTTTTCCAGCGCCGGCTTCGAAGTGATCAGTGCCCCGCTGCCCTCCGCCGGCGGCATTACCCTGGCCGGTATCCTGCAGGGCCTCGACCATCTGCCCGCCGCCACGCCCAGCTCCACCCAATGGACCCACCAGTTGGTGGAACTGATGCGCCGCACCTACCGCGACCGCGCCCTGCTGTTGGGTGATAGCGATTTTGTCAGCGTGCCGGTCGAGCGACTGGTCTCCGCCGACTATGCCCGCCAGCTCGCCGCCGGCATCGATCCCGAGCGCGCCACGCCCAGCCTGGAGCTGGGTGAGCCCAAGGCAATTCAGGAAGGCACCAATACCACCCACTTTTCGCTGATCGACCGCCAGGGCAACGCCGTCGCCGCCACCCTGAGCGTCAATCTGCCCTTTGGCGCCGCCTTTACCGTGCCCGGTACCGGCGTGCTGCTGAACAACGAAATGGATGACTTCGCCGCCGACCCGGACGGCAAGAACAGCTACGGGCTGGCCGGCAGCGAAGCCAACGCCATCGCCCCCGGCAAGCGGCCGCTGTCGAGCATGACCCCGACCATGCTGGAAAACTCCGAGCAGCTGGCAGTATTGGGTACGCCCGGCGGTAGCCGCATCATCAGCATGGTGTTGTTGGGCGCGCTACAGGCGATGGAGGGCAAGCCGGTCAGTCAATGGGTCAGCCGGCCACGCTTCCATCATCAATACCTGCCCGATCATATCCAGGTCGAGGACAATGCCTTCACCGCTGGGCAGCAGGCCGCCCTGGAAGCTTTGGGGCATCGACTCAAGCCGGTCGGCCGTGACTATGGTGACATGCAGGCGCTGTTGTGGGACAAGCGCCGCAACGAACTCAGCGCGGCCAGTGACCCTCGCGGTGAAGGCGATGCTACCGTCAAACAGCCGGTCAAGCCTGACTGACCGCCTGCTCCAGACGTTGGGCCTCATCCGCCGGCACGCTTCGGCCAAAGCCCGCGTGGGCCCGCAGCAGGTGACGACGAATGCGCAGCAGGTAATGCAGGTCATTGAGCAACGATGTCGCCTGCCAGCCATCCAGCTCCCGGTTGCGCAATTGCTGCTGCAGGTCGCGCTGGAAAGCATCGGCGAAGAGGTGCTCCTCGTTCTCCTGAGCCGCCAACTCCCGGGTCTGCGCAACGGCGTCACCCGCCACCTCAGCACGCCGGGAAAGTTCCCGCAGTGTCAGCCCGCACTGCTCCCGCAACCGGCTATAGGCTTCGCGCACCAGGGGCTGGGGGCTATCGATCTGCTTGCGCAGGTTTTCCTGCAGATGTTTGGCTGCCTTCACCGCCGCCACCAGATCCCGCGCTGCCATGGTGCTGTTGAACAGGGACTGTTGCTGCTCGGGCAACAGGGAAACATCAACGCGGGAGACGAAGTCGACAATATCGGCGTAAATGCCCTTCACATGCCGTTCATACAGGGCCTCGGCATCTTCCCGCAGCGCCAGGGGCACCGGCTGCCGTACGCGGGCATGCAGCTCGGCGGAGGTCAGGTCGGCAAGGTCATGGGGCAGATACAGCGCCGCGCCCACCACCTGTCGGCTCAGCTGGGCCAGGTGCTGCAGTTCCTGCTCCAGTACCTTGAGCGCGGTATCCGCGTGCAGCAGCGCGGTATCGTTGACATATTTGGTCCGGGTGCGTGGCCGCTCACTGAGCCGGCCGCTGTCGGCCAGCGCCCCCTCCTCCGGCAGCCAGCGCTCCAGCAGCCGCACCAGCAGCGGGCTCCAGGGCAACACCAGCAACAGGCCGAACAGGTTGTACAGGGTATGGAACAAAGCCAGCTTCAACATGTGCGCGTCCGGCGCCAGCCCGCCAACATCGGCCAGCCACTCCACCGCGGCCATCAGCGGGTGCAACAGCAGCAAGGCCGCGCCGGCGGTCACCAGGTTGAAGATCAGATGGGTTGCAGCGATACGCCGCCCGGCGTTATTGCTGCCGATGGCGGCGAACAGGGCGGTGGCAGTGGAGCCTAGGTTGGCCCCAATGACCAGCGCCAGGGCATTGTCATACTGCACCTGGCCGGCGGCCAGCGCCGCCAGGGTCAATACCAGCGTAGCGTGGCTGGACTGCATGATGACGGTGGCCACTGCTCCGACCAGCACAAACAGCAGCACGCCGGCCCAACCGCCGATGGCGTAGCGGGCAAGATCAAAGGCACCGTCGACACTGCTGAAGCCGGTCTTCATCAGGTCGATACCGAGAAACAGCAGGCCGATACCCAGCAACGCCAACCCGCCACCGCGCCAGCCGGCCTCCGCCCGCCGCGCCAGGAACACCCCGAAGGCGAGCATCGGCATGGACAGCTGCGCCATGTTCAATTTGAGCCCGGCCAGGGCAATCAGCCAGGCCCCGGAGGTGGTGCCCAGGTTGGCACCCAGGACCAGGCCCACCCCACCGAGTGTATTGATCAGCCCGGCACTGAGAAAGGCGATACCCAGCAGCGTGACCAGGGTGCTCGATTGCACCATGGCGGTACTGACGACACCCACCAGCAGGCTGCGCCATAGTCCACTGGTGCTCCACTTCAGCCAGCGCTCCAGGGCGCCACCGGAGAAGGCGCGAAACCCTTCCTCCAGCCGGCCGATACCGAGCACGAACAGGGCCACCCCAGCGGCCAGGGTCGCCAGTTCGGTGCTCCAGATCATCAGGCCAAGCAGGGCCACCAGCAGGACAGGCAACCCGGCCTGTCGAATCATCTTGCGCATATACCCCGACTACCTGACAGGCGGGCTGCGGCTACCGCTCCCTGGCGCGCGTCAGCCTCGTTTCAGAGACTCTCGTGTTGCTGCTTGCGACCGTAGCCGCTCTTGGTGCAGCCCAGGCAACGCATGAAGGTTTCCTTGCCGGGACGCACCACCAGCTCCTGTCCTGCCTCGGCTGTATTACCGGCCAGGGCGGTGAACGGCAGGCTGATGACGAAGGCGGCAGCCCCGACGGCGGTAATGGCCGCGCCGATGGGCCGGGCGATGATGAGGTCACCGACCATGGCGAAGATGCCGGGGTTCTCGACGTGTTCCTGGTAGCCGAAGTTGGCGTCGTTGGCGGAAACCGCGCCGGTAAGCAACAGGCCGGCGAGCAGAGCGGTGGTATGACGTAACAGGCGCATGATGGTAATCCCTGGTTGTGGCCCGATAGGCGTTCAAGTCGTGGCGTGGTCCCCCTTCCCGGGAGACCTGCAGCCGACCTCATTGTAGGCACATTCGCACCTTTGCGGAATCCAGCCGGTGAAATTTGCCAACCCGGTCGAGAAACGCCCGGGGTCAGCGCTGGCAGCGCCGGCAGAATACGGAACTGCGCTGGCCCAGCCGGCATTCCGATAGCGTGGTGCCGCAGACCTTGCACAGCTGCCCGCCCCGCCCGTAGACGAACAGTTCCTGTTTGAAATACCCCGGCTTGCCATCCCCGCCGATGAAGTCACGCAGGGTGGTGCCGCCACTGTCGATGGCCCGCGCCAGCACCTTCTTGATTTCCTCGGCCAGCGCCAGGTAGCGCGCCCGGCTGATGCGCCCGGCCTCCCGGCGCGGATCGATGCCGGCGGCGAACAGCGCCTCGGTCGCATAGATGTTACCCACCCCAACCACCACGGCGTTGTCCATGATGAACGGCTTGACCGCCATGCTGCGCTTGCGCGACAGCTGGTACAGACGCTCACCATCAAATTCCGTCGACAGCGGCTCGGGACCGAGGTTGGCGAGCAGCGGGTGCACCTCCCCGGCGCGCTGCCAGAGCATGGCACCGAAGCGGCGCGGGTCGGTGTAGCGCAACGTCAGCCCCGAATCCAGTTCGATATCCACATGCTCATGCTTGAGCACCGGGGTCGCGGCGGGCACCAGCCGCAGATTGCCGGACATGCCCAGATGACTGATCAAGGTACCTCCGCCGATATCCATCAGCAGGTACTTGGCCCGCCGGCGCACGGCGGTGAAGGTCTGGTTCTCGATCTGGATCGCCAGGTCTTCGGGGATCGGCCAGCGCAGGCGGCTATCCCGCACGATCAGGCGGGTGACGCGGTGGCCCTCCAGGTGGGGCGCGATACCCCGGCGGGTGGTTTCGACTTCAGGTAGCTCAGGCATGGATCGGTAATCTTGTCAGATATGCAGCCAATGGACCCCGAACAATAGCAGCAACAGCAACGGCAATGCAGCGAGGACAAACCGGCCGTTCCAGACGAAGGCTACCCGCCACGGCTTCTCGCCACTGAAACGCGCCAGGATCAAGGCGGACGGGCCGAACGGCGAAAAGATCATGGCAATGGAGAACCCGCACATCAACCCGAGGGCCGGGGTCATTATCGGCACCCCCAGGCGCGCCAGCTCGGCCAGCAAACCGACCAGCAGCGATAGCGACACAATGGGCGCCACTCCCGCAGCTGCCAGGATAATGATGCCGAACAGGCTGCCCACCGCCAGCAACATGTTGTACTTGGGTTCCTGCGCCAGCCACAGCGCCAGGTCCTCGAGGGGCACCAGCGCGCCCAGCGCACCGCCCATGAGCGCGGCGCAGCCAAAAATGAACATCTCGTTATGCATGGTGACCAGGTTGTCGCTGATCTCGCTGATGACCCGCCGCGGCGAGCGTTCGCACCAGAGCAGGTAACCAGCGATGCCCACTGGGATCAGGATCATCGCCGCCTGGGAGGGCGTCAGCAGCGTCAGCCAGGCCAGCATGCCGATAGCCATCAGCCCCAGCAGGCTGCCTATCAATAGCGCACCCATTCCGGTGGCGGGGGTGCTATCGCCGATATTATTGCGCAGGCGCAGCAGGCCCGTGGTCTCCCGGCGCCAGCCGACTACCAGCAACAGCAACGCCGCCACCAAGCCGTACGGCACCATCGTGGACCAGGACAGTTGCGGCATTTCCCGGGTGATCATGGCGATAGTCACGCTGGTCGGGGCAACCAGGGGCACCAGGGCGAAACCGCGCAAGGTGGTGACCATGACCGAGCGCAAACCCTCGCGCCGCTGGCTATCGTCCAGCGCATACTGGCGCAGATGCTGGTCGAGCGTGCCGCATAACAGGCTCATCATGCCGAAATTGAGGATCGAGCCGATGCTACCGGAGGTCAACACGTAGCGTGGATACAGCCAGATGGCAGGGCCGGCCAGCAGCGCCTTGTGCATTTCCCGCAAGTGCGGCAAGCGGCGCGCCAGCAACTGCATCAGTCCCAGGGCGCCGAGGAAACTGGCGTAATAGGCCCCGGAGGCTGCGAGACGCCCCCATAATGCCGGATCGGCCTGCCCGAGCATTGCCACGGCCAACAGCATGCCCACCGTGATCAGCCCCAGCACCCGGGGATAGATCAGCAGCCGGCGAAAATGCAGCAGGTAATAGCCGGCCAGCGCTGCGGCGGCAAACCAGCTGAGCTGCGGCCACTGTGCGCCCAGCGCCACCAGTTCCAGGCCGACGCCCAGCGGCAGCAACAGGGCGGTCATGGCAGATCTCTGCGCAGCGCACCCTTCTTGAATACCCCCTCGCCGAAGGCGAGCAGGTTGTCGTTTTCATCGAGCAGGTCACAGGAAGCCATGAAGATCTTGTGGCCATTCTTGCGGCAGGTAGCCACCGCGCGCACCCGTGCCCCCTCATCGGCGGTCGCGCTGAAATTCACATTCATCGACAGGGTGATGGCGACCCGCCGCTCGTCCGGGTTCTCGGCGTAGGTGCCACACAGGCCCATGGCAATATCCAGCAGGCTGGCAGTAATGCCGCCGTGCAGGTTGCTGGCATTGTTCAGGTGCCGCTTTTCCAGGGTCAGGCCGACCACGGCCCGATTGGCACTGTATTCCAGCAGTTCACCACCCAACTCCTGAAAGAAGCCGGTTACCGTACGCTGTACGGCCAGATTCTGGTCTTCACTCATAGATGATCCTGATATCGATGTCAGCAGGTATGGGGCGTGCCCATAGGCGCGGCAGTATGCCACGCTAAAGACCACGTGCAACCTCGCCTGGGTCAGCCTTATAGGGCCCGATAACTGCGGCTCGGCTTGCACTGATGGACCGCAGGATTTAATCTCGTGCGACTTTAAACGAAATACGGTTCCGCATAGCGGAACAGAGTAACCGAGGAGCCTGAACATGTTCAACCGGATTGGCGTTATCGGTGCCGGCGCCATGGGCCGTGGGATTGCCCAACTGTTTGCCAGCAGCGGTCAACAGGTGCTGCTGTTCGATACCCGTGCCGAGGCCATCGACGACGCCCTCGCCTTCAACCGCAACCTGCTCCAGCGCCAGGTCGCCAAGGGCAAGCTCAGCGAGGCGGAATTCGAAGCAGTCAATGCCCGCATGCAGCCCGCTGCAGAACTGCAACAGCTCAAGGATTGCGACCTGATCATCGAGGCCATCGTCGAGATCCTCGAGGTGAAGCAGAAGCTCTTTACCGATCTGGAGGCCATCGTCCGCGAGGACTGCCTGCTGGCCACCAACACCTCGTCCCTGTCGGTGACCCGCATCGCCGCCGGTTGCAGCCGTCCGGAGCGGGTCGCGGGCTTCCATTTCTTCAATCCTGTGCCGCTGATGAAGATTGTCGAGGTGGTACGCGGCTCGCGCACCGAGGAGCGCTACATCCAGGGGCTGGTCGAACTCGCGGAAAAGGCCGGGCACTTCCCGGCCATCACCCCTGACACCCCCGGCTTCCTGGTCAACCACGCCGGCCGTGCCTTCGGCACCGAAGCCCTGCGCATGCTCAGTGAAGGCGTCGCCACGCCCCAGCAGATCGACCGTATCCTGCGTGATGGCCCGGGTTTTCGCATGGGGCCCTTCGAGCTGTTCGATCTGACCGGGTTGGACGTGTCCCACGCGGTGATGGAGTCGGTGTACGAGCAGTTCTACCATGACCCGCGCTACACCCCCTCCTTCATCGCTGGCCAGCGCGTTGCCGCCGGTCTGCTGGGTCGCAAGACCGGCCAGGGCTTCTACCGCTACGAAGAGGGCCAGAAGATCGAGCAGCCCGAGCCTGCGCCGGAGACCGTGCTGATCAACCGGCCGTTCTGGCTGCAGAGCGATGACCAGGGGCTGCGCAGCCAGGTCGCTGCCGTGCTGCAGGCTGCCGGCGCGATCCTCGAGAGCGGCGAGCAGCCCTCCGCCGAGGCCATCTGCCTGGTCACCCCGCTGGGTGAAGACTGCACCGCCGCCCTGACCCGCCTGGGCCTGCCGGCGGCACGCACCCTGGCACTGGACAGCTTTGCCAATTGGGACAAGCGCCGCACCCTGATGCGCCAGCCCGCCGCCGAGGCCGATGTGGTTGCCCAGGCGCGCCAGGCCCTGGCCGCCGATGGCGTGCCGGTGGAAGTGATCAACGATTCCCCCGGTTTCGTCATCCAGCGGCTGATCGCCAGCGTGGTGAACCTGGGTACCGAAATTGCCCAGAAGGGTATCGCCACACCGGACACACTGGACCGTGCCATCCAGCTTGCGCTGGGCTATCCGAAAGGCCCGCTGGCCTTCGGCGAGCACTACGGCAAGCAGGCTATCCTCACCGTTCTCAACAACATGCAGGCCACCTACGGCGAGCCGCGTTACCGTCCCAGCCCCTGGCTGCGCCGCCGCGTCCAGCTGGACCTGCCGTTGACCACCCCCGATTTCCAGGAGTAATCCGATGACTGCTTATATCTATGATGGTTTGCGCTCGCCCTTCGGCCGCCACGCCGGTGCCCTGGCCCCGGTACGCCCGGACGATCTGCTGGCCGAGGTGATCCGCGCCGTGGTCGCCCGCAACCCCTTCGACGGCAAGGACTACGAAGACATCGTCATGGGCAACACCAACCAGGCCGGTGAAGACGCCCGTAACGTGGCACGCCACGCCGGCCTGCTGGCCGGCCTGCCCCAGGAGGTGGCCGGTGTCACCGTCAACCGCCTGTGCGGTTCAGGTCTGGCTGCCATCCTCGATGCCGCCCGCGCGGTGAAATCCGGTGAAGGCGACCTGTTCCTGGCTGGCGGCGTGGAAAGCATGAGCCGCGCGCCCTTCGTCATTGCCAAGAGCGAAAGCCCCTACTCCCGCGACTTCCGCGCCTTCGACAGCACCATCGGTGCCCGTTTCCCCAACCCCCGGGTTGAGTCCGAATACGGCGACGACACCATGCCGCAGACCGCCGACAACGTAGCGGCCGACCTGGGCATCAGCCGCGAGGACGCCGACACCTACGCCGCCCGTAGCCAGGCGCTATACGAGAAGGCCCGCGCCGAGGGCTTCTTCGCCGAGGAAATCCACCCGATCGAAGTGCCCCAGGGCCGCAAGAAGCCGAACAAGGTGGTGGACCAGGACGAGCACCCGCGTCCGGCCAGCGACATGGCGGCCCTGTCCGGCCTACGCCCGCTGTTTGGCGGCGGCGTGGTCACCGCCGGTAACGCCTCCGGCGTCAACGATGGCGCCGCAGCGCTGATCATCGGCAGCGAAGCCATTGGCCAGAAATACGATATCAAGCCCCGCGCCCGCATCCTCGCCGGTGCTGTCTCCGGCGTTGCGCCGCGCGTGATGGGCCTGGGTCCGGTCGAGGCCTGCAAGAAGGCGCTGAGCCGTGCCGGTCTGACGCTGGATGATATGGACGTGATCGAGATCAACGAAGCCTTCGCCGTCCAGGTGCTGGGTTGCGCCAAGCAACTGGGCATCGCCTTCGACGATCCCCGCCTGAACCCCAACGGTGGGGCCATCGCTGTGGGCCACCCGCTGGGCGCCTCAGGTGCCCGCCTGACCCTGACCGCCCTGCGCCAGCTGGAGCGTACCGGCAAGCGTTATGCGCTGGTGAGCCTGTGCATTGGTCTGGGCCAGGGTGTTGCAGCGGTGATTGAGCGCGTTTGATAGGCCGCTCCCCCTCTCCCATGGGGAGAGGGGGAATCCACCCCCACGAACCACCCCCGGAACTTCTGACCCCACCCCGATCTCTGCTATGGTATCGATCCCATCGAACCGGAAGCGCCCCGATGCAACTGAACACCAATCCTTTTGAATGGCTGGGCCAGGCCTTTGGCACGCTCGTCCGGCTGATTGTCGATGGTCTGGCCTGGATATTCGATATCCTCGGTGGCGCCAGCACCGCCTTCGTCAACGGGTTTTCCCGTGCCCTGGGCATCGACAGCAGTATCCTCA
Source organism: Pseudomonas saudimassiliensis (assembly GCF_000939975.1). GTDB lineage: Bacteria > Pseudomonadota > Gammaproteobacteria > Pseudomonadales > Pseudomonadaceae > Halopseudomonas > Halopseudomonas saudimassiliensis. Next base: position 1,634,738 of record NZ_LK391969.1, read on the forward strand.
GCATTGCCTTCGTGGTACTCGGGCTCTTCCTCATCTACCTGGGGATCAGTTCGTTTCTCAAGAAACGCATCATCGGCGGCGTGATCTGGCTGCTGCTCGGGCTGTGGCTGCTGAGCAGCCTGATTCGCTGAGCCACGCCATCCATCGACCTGTACAGGAGAACACCATGGGTTTTGCCTTGAATCTCGATCTGCAACTGACCAGCAGTGCCTTCGCCAACGACGGCGCCATCCCTACCCGCCACACTGGCGAGGGTGAGGACGTCTCCCCCGCCCTGAGCTGGAGCGGCGCCCCGGCCGGCACCAAGAGCTTTGCGGTGATCTGCCACGACCCGGATGCGCCGCTGGTGTCGGCCAACGGTACCTATGGTTTCGTCCATTGGGTGCACTACAACATTCCCGCCGACGTAACCTCGCTGCCCGAAGGCTGCAAGCACCACACCGATGGCCCAACCAACTTCGGCAAGCCCGGCTACGGTGGCCCGATGCCCCCTGAAGGTCATGGCCAGCACAAGTACTACTTCTGGATCCTGGCACTGGACTGCGAGCCGAATCTGGAGGACGGGCTGGATATGTGGCAGCTGCTGGCCAAGGTCGAGCCCCATACCCTGGCCATGAACCGCCTGGTTGGCACCTACCAGCGCGACTGACGTTCTGCGCCGGTGCGGCCCTGGGCCGCACCGTTTCCATTCTTCTCTGGCAATCGTCGCCATGCATGACGGCGGATTCACGTTGCCATACCAGCTTGCCGCCGCCCGCCGCGGTGCCTAGCATGATTCGCACTGACGCCTGCCAACGGAACAATATCAACAATGAGTAGCCCACTATTCGATCAGGCCATTGCCCTGAACGCCGTCTCGTCCAACCTGTATCGCGGCCAGACCAGCGAAGCCTTCCAGAACATGGTCGGCCCCTTTGGCGGGGCAACCGCCGCTACCCTGTTGAATGCGGTATTGCTGCACCCCGAGCGCCTGGGTGATCCGGTGTCCCTCACAGTGAATTTCGCCGGCCCAGTGGCCGATGGGGAATTCGAGATCGAAGCCACTCCGCTGCGTACCAACCGCTCGACCCAACACTGGCTACTGCTGCAGAAGCAGAACGGCGAAGTAGTCACCAGCGCCACCGCGTTTTTCGCTACGCGCCGGGACACCCTGTCGGAGCAGCAGGAAAGCGCCCCCCCGGCACCGCCGGCGGCCTCCCTGCAGCGCACCGATATCAGCATCCGCAACTGGTTCAAGCACTACGATTTTCGCTTCGTGCATGGCATCCCGCTGATGCCGCGCAAGACGGAGGAAAATCCGGCTACCGAGTCCCTGTTATGGGTACGGGACTATCCCGAGCGGCCGCTGGATTATTGCTCACTGACCGCACTGGGCGATGTCTTTGCGCCGCGTATCTTTCTGCTGCGCAACCACTTCACGCCATCCGGTACCGTGTCCATGACCCATTACTTCCATGCCACCAGCGATGAGCTGGCGAAGGTCGGCACCGGGTTCGTGTTGGGTCGTGCGCAGGCTTCGCGGCTGCACAGCAGCTACGCTGACCAGGTCGCCCATCTATGGTCGGAGGATGGTGTGCTGCTGTTGACCAGTACGCAGTCGGTGTATTTCAAGGAGTGATGGGAGGTGGCGGCTGGCCTGATGGCCAGCCTCGCTGCGAGGCGCAGCTCCTACAGTAGATCGCGCCTGCGATCCAAAGCGCTGGGGCTTGGCCCGCCCGCTCAGCCCAGCGCTGCCAGCACTTCTGCACGCAGCGGCGCGTTGAGCAGTAACCGGGTTTCCCGGTAGGCCTTGCGATCCAGCGCCGCCAGTTGCCGGGCCTTTTCCCTGGCCCGGTCAAGCAGGTCACCGCCGGTGGCCAGCTCATCATAGAAACCCGCTTCCAGCGCCTGCTCCGGGTTCAATATCTGCGCCTGCAAGGCACAGCGATTGAGCCACTGTGGCGCTACCCGTGCCCGCGCCTGGGGCATGGCCGCATCGGGCATGGTCATGCCGATGGCCACTTCGTTCAGGCCGATATTGAATGCACCCGCCGCGCCGATGCGGTAGTCGGCCAGCAGCAACAGGAACGCTGCCTTGGCCATGGCGTGGCCAGTGCTGGCGATCACGACCGGTGCCGGGTAGTCGAGCAGCGCCAGGGTCAATCGATCACCTGCGGCGCGCATGGCATCGCAGGCCGGGCCACCGGCGGCGATCAGCTTGCGATCGTAACCACCACTGAAGCAGCCGGCACGGCCATAGATAAGCAGCGCCGCGTCCGCCCTGGCCGCCTCGGCAATGGCGGCCAGCAGACTGTCCAGCATCTGCTCGGACAGCGCATTGACCTTGCCGTCGTCCAGGGCGATCTCGGCCACCCCGTCGGTGATGGCCCAGACCAGCGTACTCATGCCCCGGCCTCGGCCGCCGCCTGGGCCCGCGCCTCGTCACGCAGCACCCGGCGCAGCAGCTTGCCAACGGTGGACTTGGGCAGGTCGTCGCGGATTTCGATGAAGCTGGGCACCTTGTAGCCGGTCAGTTGCTCGCGGCAATGGGCAATAATGTCGGTCTCGGTCAGGTTCTGATCATGCAGGCTGATGTACAGCTTGATGGCTTCGCCCTTGCGTTCATCCGGAATGCCTACGGCCACGCATTCGCGGATGCCGGGATGACGCATGACCGCATCTTCCACATCATTGGGGTACACGTTGAAACCGGAGACCAGAATCATGTCCTTCTTGCGGTCGACCAGCTTGAGGAAGCCGTCTTCATCGATCACGCCGATGTCGCCGGTTTTCAGCCAGCCGTCTTCGGTGAAGGTCTCGGCGGTCGCTTCGGGACGCTGCCAGTAGCCCTTCATCACCTGCGGCCCACGTACCAGCAGTTCGCCGGGCTCGCCGGAGGGCAGCTCGTTACCGGCATCGTCGACGATCTTCAGTTGCGTATCGATGATCGCCTGGCCGATATAGCCTTCCTTATAAGGAGTAGTCGCGGTCGCAGCAATGACAACCGGCGAGGTTTCGGTCATGCCGAAGCCTTCGCGGATGACGCTGCCGGTACGCTCGTGCCAGCGCTTGGCGACAGCCAGGTTCAGCGGCGCGCCGCCGGAGTTGACCCATTTCACCTGGCTGAAATCGATGCTGTCGAACTTGGGATGGGCCATCAGCGACACGAACAGCGAGTTGATCCCGGTCAGCAGGGTGATCCGATGGCGCTGCATATCGGCAATCATGCCATCCAGGTCCCGCGGGTTGGTGATCAGCACGCTGTTGAAGCCGGTGAACACCGAGGCCAGGCAGTTCGCGGTAAACGCAAAGATGTGATACAGCGGCAGCGGCGACACCCGCACTTCGTTACCGTACTCCAGCTCGCCGGGGTTCAGGATGCTGACGGCCTGCAATACATTGCACAGCAGGTTGAAGTGGGTGAGCATCGCGCCCTTGGAAACGCCGGTGGTGCCGCCGGTGTATTGCAGTACCGCCAGGTCTTCCAGACCGCGGTTCGGCTCGACGGCCGGCAGCGTCTTGCCCTTGGCCAGCGCAGCCATGAAGCGGCTCACATCGGCCTCGTCACTCTCCAGTTGGGGATTGCTCCAGTCGTCTACGCTGGTGACGATCAGTCGCTCGATGGCGGTTTCAGCCTGCACCGCACGCACCAGCGGCACCAGGCGATCGAGCACCACGACCGCGCGGGCGCCGGAATCAGCGAACTGATGACGGGTTTCCGGGGCGGTGTACTGGGGGTTGGTGTTGACGATGACCAGACCGGCCTTGAGCGCACCAAAGATGGTGACGACATACTGCAGCAGGTTGGGTAGCTGGATGGCCAGACGATCGCCGGGCTGCAGGCCCAGATCATGGCGCAGGTACCGGGCGAAGCTGTCGGCCCGCTCGCGCAGGCCGGTGAAACTCACTGAATCCGCACCGCAGGAGAAGGCGGTCTTGTCGCCATAATCACGACAGGCCTGCTCCAGAAGGTCATAAAGATTGGTATGACCGAGTTCGGCCAGCCGGCCGGCGACAACGCAGGATTCGGGTGTGGACATCTGAACCTCTTATTGGACTATTATTTTGCAGTGCGAAATAGAATACCAAAAAGATGCTATTCTATCTCCCGCGACTGTGCAATCATCGGTACAAAACACAACAAAACTGCTGTGCAGAACGCCCCTGTGCCAAGCCCCGCTCCACCCGAGTAGCCCGGCATCGTCCGCGCGGCAATGATCGCCACCCACGGATGCCCTCTCTTCAAGGTATGAAAGTTTTATGAACGACGATCAGGCAGAAAACATCCCCACCAAGGACCGCAAATTTGTCGAGGCGCTGTCCCGCGGCCTGGATGTATTGCGTGCCTTCAGCCAGGGCTCGGTAGTCCTCGGCAACCAGGACATATCCCGGATCACCGGACTGCCCAAACCCACCGTGTCCCGCATGACCTACACCCTGACCAAGCTCGGCTACCTGGCCTATTCGCCCCAGTTGGAGAAATACCAGCTGGACTCAGGTGTACTGGCGCTCGGCTACGCGTACGTGTCGAATCTGCGGGTCCGCCAACTGGCCAAGCCCTACCTCGACGAGTTTGCCCGCAATACCAATACCTCGGTCGGCCTGACCTGCCGCGATCGGCTGTCCATGATCTATGTGGAGAACTGCCGCCCCGCCGAGATCACTTCCCTGCGCATGGATGTGGGCGTGCGCCTGCCGCTGGCGACCACCGCCGCCGGGCGCGCCTACCTGGCAGCCATGAAGCCGGAAGAGCGCACGCATGTGATGAGCGCCCTGGCCAAACGCAATCCAGAGGGTTGGCCGGAACTGGAACAGCAGCTGGAGCAATCCTTCCGCGACTACGAAAAATATGGCTTTTGCCTGTCCCTCGGCGACTGGGACCGCAACGTCAACGCCGCCGGCGTGGCCCTGCACCTGCAGGACGGCACGCTGATGGCATTGACGTGCGGCGCACCGACCTATCTGGTCTCCGAGGACAAGGTGAAAAACCAGCTCGCTCACCAGCTGGCCATCCTCGCCCGGGATATCGAACGCCTCGGGGTGTGATTATAAATGGTGGTTATGCACCACCATTTAGCAACGGGCATCGACAAGGCTGTGCAAGTTTTGTATTTTGCCATGCGAAACATGGTTTCATTATTTCGCACAATGAAACGCATTTGATCGACTCACAGGAGATTCAACATGTCGGACGTCGTCACACTGGAACGGCAAGGCGCCATTGCCGTGGTCAGAGTCAACAACCCACCGGTCAACGCGCTGGGCGTAGCGGTTCGCCAGGGGCTGCAGAACAGCTTCCAGACCGCTGAGGCTGACCCCGAGGTGAAGGCCATCGTCCTGGTTTGTGAAGGCAATACCTTCATCGCCGGTGCCGACATCAAGGAATTCGGCAAGCCGCCGCAGTCCCCGAGCCTGCCCGACGTGGTCAATGGCATCGAAGCCGGCAGCAAGCCGAGCGTCGCCGTGATCCACGGCACCGCCCTGGGCGGTGGTCTGGAAGTGGCCCTGAGCTGCCACTACCGTATCGCCCGCAAGGATGCCAAGGTCGGCCTGCCGGAAGTGAAACTGGGCCTGTTGCCCGGTGCCGGTGGCACCCAGCGCCTGCCCCGCGTGGTTGGCGTGGAGAAAGCCCTGGACATGATCGTCAGCGGCGCGCCGATTGCCGCCACTGAAGCCCAGCAATTGGGTGTGGTCGATGAGGTATTCGACGGCGAGCTGCTGGCTGCCGGCCTGGCCTTCGCGGAACAGCTGATTGCCGAGGGCAAGGGCCCGCGCCGTACCGGCGAGCGCACCGACAAGCTCGAAGGCGTGGACAACGCCGCGCTGGTCGCTGCCAAGCGAGCCGAGATCGAGAAGAAGACCCCGGGTCTGTTCTCGCCCCAGCGCTGCGTTTCCGCAGTAGAAGCCTCCTTTACCCTGCCGTTGGCAGAAGGTCTCAAGCGCGAGCGCGAGCTGTTCGGCGAATGCCTGGTGTCGCCCCAGCGCGCCGCCCTGGTACACGCCTTCTTCACCGAGCGCCAGGCCTCCAAGGTCGATGGCCTGCCCAAGGACACCCCGGTTCGCGAGATCAACGCGGCGGCTGTCATCGGCGGCGGCACCATGGGTGTCGGCATCGCCATGTGCTTTGCCAACGCCGGTATTCCGGTGCAGATCCTGGAGATCAGCGAAGATGCCCGTGACAAGGCCATCCAGCGCGCCCGCGATACCTATGGCATGAGCCTCAAGCGCGGCAGCCTGACCGAAGCGGCACTGGAAAAGCGCATGGCGCTGATCAGTGGCGTAACCGATTACGCCGACCTGGCCCAGGCGGACGTGGTGGTGGAAGCGGTATTCGAAGATATGAGCGTCAAGCAGAAGGTCTTCGAAGCGCTGGACGCCAACTGCAAGCCCGGCGCCATCCTGGCCAGCAACACCTCCTCGCTGGACCTGAACCAGATTGCCCAGTTCACCAAGCGTCCCGAAGACGTGGTCGGCCTGCACTTCTTCAGCCCGGCCAACGTCATGCGGCTGTTGGAAGTGGTGCGCGGCGAGAAGACCAGCGACGAAGTGCTGGCTACCGCCATGGCCCTCGGCAAGAAGCTGAAGAAGGTCGCTGTGCCGGTGGGCGTGTGTGACGGTTTCGTCGGCAACCGCATGGTATTCCAGTACGGTCGCGAGTCCGAATTCCTGCTGGAAGAAGGCGCCACTCCCGAGCAGGTCGACGGCGTGCTGCGCAAGTTCGGCCTGGCCATGGGCCCGTTCGCCATGCGCGACCTGTCCGGCCTGGATATCGGCCTGGCCATTCGTACCCGCCAGCGCCAGACCCTGCCCGCCGAATTCAAGCTGCCGACCATCCTCGACAAGATGGCCGCCGCCGGCATGCTCGGTCAGAAGACCGGCAAGGGTTTCTACGTCTACGAGAAGGGTTCGCGCACGCCGCTGCCCAACCCGGAACTGCCGGCCATCCTCGAAGCCGCGTCCAAGGAGCAAGGCATCGAGCGCCGTGAGCTGAGCGATGAGTACATCATCGAGCGCACCATCTATGCGCTGATCAACGAAGGGGCAAAGATCCTTGAAGAGGGCATTGCCCAGCGCGCCAGCGACATCGATGTCATCTATATCAATGGCTACGGCTTCCCGGCGCATCAGGGCGGCCCCATGTTCTATGCTGACGCGGTCGGCCTGGATCGCGTGTACGCGCGGATCTGCGAATTCCACGAGCAGCTGGGTGCCTGGTGGAAGCCGGCCCCGCTGTTGGAAAAGCTGGCCAAAGAAGGCCGCAAATTCGCCGATCTCTAAGACTTTCTGTGGGCACCCGCGGGTGCCCACAGCGGAATAACAATGAGGACCCACCATGGAAATCCATTACACAGCTGAACAAATCGCCTTCCGCGACGAAGTGCGCGCATTCCTCAAGCAGGAACTGCCGGCGGACATCTCCAGCAAGGTCAAGCTCGGCAAGCACCTGACCAAGGCCGACCACGAGCGCTGGCAGCAGATCCTGTCCAAGAAGGGCTGGTATGCACCGGGCTGGCCGGTCGAGCACGGCGGCACCAACTGGGGCCCCGTGGAAAAACACATCTTCGACGAAGAGACCTCCGCCGCTGGCGCTCCGCGCACCATTCCCTTCGGTGTCGCCATGGTCGCCCCGGTGATCATCAAGTTCGGTACCGAAGAGCAGAAGCAGAAGTACCTGCCGCGCATCCTGTCCGGTGAAGACTGGTGGTGCCAGGGTTACTCCGAGCCGGGTGCCGGTTCCGATCTGGCCTCGCTGAAGACCCGTGCGGTACGCGACGGCGACCACTACGTCGTCAACGGCCAGAAGACCTGGACCACCCTGGGCCAGCACGCCAACATGATCTTCTGCCTGGTGCGTACCGATCCGGAAGCCCAGCAGCAGCGTGGTATTTCCTTCCTGCTGATCGACATGGCTACCCCGGGCATCACCGTACGGCCGATCATCACCCTGGACGGCGACCATGAAGTCAACGAAGTGTTCTTCGATGACGTGCGCGTGCCGGTGGAAAACCTGGTCGGCGAAGAGAACAAGGGCTGGACCTGCGCCAAGTACCTGCTGACCCACGAGCGTACTGGCCTGGCCGGTATCGGTTCGTCCAAGGCGGCCCTGAGCCACCTGAAGAAGATCGCCGCCAAACAGCAGAAGGGTGGCAAGTCGCTGCTGGAAGACCCGCTGTTCCGGGCCCAGATCGCCGAAGTGGAAATGTCCCTGATGGCCGCTGAAATCAGCACCCTGCGTATTGTCGCAGCAGCCTCCGAAGGCGGCGTACCGGGCGCGGAAAGCTCCATCCTCAAGGTGCAGGGCACCGAGATCCGCCAGGCCATCACCCACCTTATTCGCAAGGCCCTCGGCCCGTACGCCCTGCCCTTCCTGCCGGAAGAGCTGGAAGGCGACTACGACGGCGAGTGGCTGGTGGATGACTATGCCGCGGCACCGGCGTCGACCTACTTCAACATGCGCAAACTGTCGATCTTCGGCGGATCCAACGAGATCCAGAAGAACATCGTCTCGAAAATGATTCTCGAACTCTAAGGAGCGCCGATCATGGACTTCAAATTGACCGAAGAGCAACAGATGCTCCAGGACACCGCGGCCCGCCTGGTACGCGACGTTTACACCTTTGAAAAGCGCCTCGAGTTCAGCGCCAGCGACGCCGGTTTCAGCACCGACTTCTGGCAGCAGCTGGGTGAGCTGGGCCTGACCGCCATCCCCTTCGCCGAGGAACTGGGCGGCTTTGGCGGCAGCGGCGTGGAAACCATGCTGATCATGGAACAACTGGGCCGCGGCATCTGCCTGGAACCCTACATGGAATCCGTGGTACTGGCCGGCGGCCTGATCGGCCAGCTGGGCAGCGAGCAGCAAAAGGAAGAACTGCTGGGCGCTATCGCCAGCGGTGAGCTGCAGGCCGCCGTCGCGCTGGATGAGCCGAGCAGCCACTACAACCTGTTCGACGTGCAGACCATGGCCAAGCAGACCGGCAGCGACTGGACCCTGAACGGTCGCAAGGCCGTGGTAATCGGCGGCCACACCGCAGGCAAGATCATTGTCTCCGCGCGTACCGCTGGCGATGTGCGTGACCAGCAAGGCATCAGCCTGTTCATCATCGACCCGAATGCGGCCGGTGTAACCCGTCGCGTATACGCCACTGTCGATGGCCGCAAGGGTTGTGAACTGTTCCTGGAAAACGCCAAGGGCGAGCTGCTGGGCACCGCGGGTGACGCCTATGACGCCATCCGTTACCAGAGCGGCCGCGCCATTGCCGCCCTGTGTGGCGAGGCCGTTGGCGCCATGCGGGTCGCCTGCGACCTGACCCTGGAATACCTGAAGACCCGCAAACAGTTCGGCGTGCCGATCGGCAAGTTCCAGGTACTGCAACACCGCATGGTCGACATGATCAGCGAGCTGGAGCGCGCCACCTCCATGGCCATCCTGGCAGCCAGCCTGGCCGACGAGAAGGACAGCGACGATCGCAGCGCCAAGCTGTCCGCCGCCAAGTTCATCGTCAACCGCGCGGCCCGTTATGTCGCCGAGCAGTGCATCCAGCTGCATGGCGGCATCGCCATGACCTGGGAGTACAACGGCGCCCACTACGCCAAGCGCCTGGTCATGATCAGCCACCAGTTCGGTGATGATGATCATCACCTGGAAGCCTATTCCAACCAGCTGGTTGTTGCCTGAGGCTGACCTCCCGGCGGGAAAAACAGCGGTTTGTCCTGTTTTTCCCGCCAATTCATTTCAAACAGGCGGTCTGGGTACTATCGGACAAGAAAACTGCCCGGTATGCTAAGGCCCCTTTTAAATGTCACGCGCCCCGTCGGGCGTTTCACAGATCTGCGGAGGACTAACGTCCATGAAAATCCTCGTCGCCGTAAAGCGCGTGGTTGACTACAACGTCAAGGTTCGCGTCAAGGCGGACAACAGCGGTGTCGACCTCGCCAACGTCAAGATGTCCATGAACCCCTTCTGCGAAATCGCCGTGGAAGAGGCCGTACGCCTGAAAGAGAAAGGCGTGGTTGACTACAACGTCAAGGTTCGCGTCAAGGCGGACAACAGCGGTGTCGACCTCGCCAACGTCAAGATGTCCATGAACCCCTTCTGCGAAATCGCCGTGGAAGAGGCCGTACGCCTGAAAGAGAAAGGCGTGGCCACTGAAATCGTCGCTGTCACTGTCGGCCCGACCGCCGCCCAGGAACAGCTGCGTACCGCTTTGGCACTGGGCGCCGACCGCGCCATCCTGGTCGAGTCCACCGACGAGCTGAACTCGCTGTCCATCGCCAAGCTGCTCAAGGCAGTGGTGGACAAGGAACAGCCCCAGCTGGTCATTCTCGGCAAGCAGGCCATCGACTCGGACAACAACCAGACCGGCCAGATGCTGGCTGCGCTCTCCGGCTACGCCCAGGGCACCTTCGCCTCCGCCGTCAATGTGGATGGCGAGCGCGTCAAGGTCACCCGCGAGATCGACGGCGGTCTGCAGACCGTTGACCTGAAGCTCCCGGCCATCGTCACCACCGACCTGCGCCTGAACGAGCCGCGCTACGCCTCCTTGCCGAACATCATGAAGGCCAAGAAGAAGCCGCTGGAGACTCTCAAGCCGGAAGAACTGGGCGTGAGCACTACCTCCACCCTGAGCACCGTCAAGGTCGAAGCCCCGGCTGCCCGCAGCGCTGGCATCAAGGTCAAGACTGTCGACGAGCTGGTCGACAAACTGAAGAATGAAGCCAAGGTGATCTGACATGACGATTCTGGTTATTGCTGAACACAACAACGCCGAACTGAATGCCGCCACCCTGAACACCGTGGCTGCTGCCGCTGCCATCGGTGGCGATATTGAGGTCCTGGTCGCTGGTGCCGGTTGTGGCGCCGTGGCTGAAGCCGCTGCCAAAGTGGCTGGTGTCTCCAAGGTCCTGCTGGCCGACAACGCCGCCTACGCCAACCAGCTGCCGGAGAACATCTCCCTGCTGATCGCCGAGCTGGGCAAGGGCTACAGCCACATCCTGGCCCCGGCCAGCACCAACGGCAAGAACTACCTGCCGCGCGTGGCGGCCCTGCTGGACGTCGACCAGATCTCCGAGATCATCGCCGTGGAAAGCGCCGACACCTTCAAGCGCCCGATCTACGCCGGTAACGCTATCGCCACCGTCAAGTCCGACGCCGCGATCAAGGTCATCACCGTGCGCAGCACCGGCTTTGACGCCGTGGCTGCCGAAGGTGGCAGTGCTGCGGTAGAAGCGGTTGCCTCCGCCCAGGACGCCGGCACCTCCGCCTTTGTGGGCGAAGAACTGGCCAAGTCCGACCGTCCCGAGCTGGCTGGTGCCAAGATCGTGGTCTCCGGTGGTCGCGGCATGCAGAACGGCGACAACTTCCAGCTGCTGTACGGCCTGGCCGACAAGCTGGGCGCTGCCGTAGGTGCCTCGCGCGCTGCAGTGGACGCAGGCTTTGTGCCCAACGACATGCAGGTCGGCCAGACCGGCAAGATCGTTGCTCCCCAGCTGTACATCGCGGTTGGTATCTCCGGTGCGATCCAGCACCTGGCAGGTATGAAGGATTCCAAGGTCATTGTTGCCATCAACAAGGACGAGGAAGCCCCGATCTTCCAGGTAGCGGATTATGGCCTGGTGGGTGACCTGTTTGAGCTGGTGCCGGAATTGGCCAGCAAGGTGTAAGAGCAGCTGTACATCGCGGTTGGTATCTCCGGTGCGATCCAGCACCTGGCAGGTATGAAGGATTCCAAGGTCATTGTTGCCATCAACAAGGACGAGGAAGCCCCGATCTTCCAGGTAGCGGATTATGGCCTGGTGGGTGACCTGTTTGAGCTGGTGCCGGAATTGGCCAGCAAGGTGTAAGAGCAGCTGAAAGCTGCTAGCTAAAAGCTGGAAGCTTGAAGCGAAAAACAAACCCCTGGCTCGAAAGAGTCGGGGGTTTTGTTTTTTAGAGGTAAGAGCCCGCAGCGCACCTGGCAACCCAAACCCCATCCCACCCCTCTGACCTGATCCTGGTCAATGCCCCCGCCCGCGCATGGGGATATCCTCCCCGCCCCTCTTGTCTTGTAAACAGGATCACCCATGCCCCAAGCACCCGAACTGCTGGCCCCGGCCGGCACCCTCAAGGCCATGCGCTACGCCTTTGCCTATGGCGCCGATGCGGTCTATGCCGGCCAGCCGCGCTATAGCCTGCGTGTGCGCGAAAACGATTTTCATAACCCGGCGGTGTTGGCCGAGGCGATTGCCGAAGCCCATGCGCTGGGCAAGAAGTTCTACCTGGCGAGCAATATCGCCGCGCATAACAGCAAGGTGGCGACTTACGTGCGCGACCTTGAGGAAATCATTGCCATGGGCCCCGACGCACTGATCATGTCCGACCCCGGGCTGATCATGCTGGTGCGCGAGCACTGGCCGCAGATGCCGGTGCACCTGTCGGTGCAGGCCAACGCCACCAATTGGGCCACCGTGAAATTCTGGCAGCAACAGGGCCTGGAGCGGGTGATCCTGTCCCGGGAGCTGTCGCTGGACGAGCTGGAGGACATTCGCCGTCACTGCCCGGACATGGAACTGGAGGTGTTCGTACACGGTGCGCTGTGCATTGCCTACTCGGGGCGCTGCCTGTTGTCCGGCTACTTCAACCACCGGGACGCCAACCAGGGCGCCTGTACCAATGCCTGCCGCTGGAAATACGACCTGCAGCCGGCCCAGGAAACCGCCGAGGGCAATGTCGAGCCGGTCGCCGCGCCCCAGGTGGTAGAACCGCAGCCGGTCTATCTGCTCAACCAGAGCGACAAGCCGGACGAGCAGATGGCCATCGAGGAAGATGAGCACGGCACCTACATCATGAACTCCAAGGACCTGCGCGCGGTGCAGCATGTGCAGCGGTTCGTCGATATGGGCATGCATTCCCTGAAGATCGAGGGCCGCACCAAGTCCCATTTCTACGTGGCGCGCACGGTGCAGACCTACCGCCGGGCAATCGATGACGCCGTGGCCGGCCGGCCCTTCGACCTGGGCTTGATGGATGATCTGGAAAGCCTGGCCAACCGGGGCTACACCGAAGGTTTCTACCGCCGCCACCCGCCGGGGGTCTACCAGAACTACGAACAGGGCAGCTCGCGGATGCTGCGCCATCAGTTTGTCGGCGAGGTGCTGGAAGACCTGGGCGACTGGTTGAGCATCGAGGTGAAGAATCGCTTCGCGGTGGGTGACCAGATGGAACTAATGACCCCGGCGGGCAATCATAGCTTCGCTTTGACTTCACTGCTGGACCGGCGCGGGGAATCGGCGGACGTGGCACCGGGCAACGGGCATATCGTGCGCATTCCCAAACCGCTCGGGCTGGACGTGAGCATGGGGCTGCTGCTGCGCTATCTACCGACTGCATAACGGCGCTCCCAAGAGGCTCGCGCTGGCGTTCCGATCATGGTTTACTTGCGCGCTCCACTGACCCCAACCTTCATCAGGAGCGCGTATCCATCATGGATTGGTTGCACGTTGTTGTCCTTGCCCTGCTCCAGGGCCTCACTGAATTTCTCCCAGTTTCCAGCTCTGCGCACCTGATTCTGGTACCGGCCCTCACCGGTTGGCCGGACCAGGGTCTGGCGTTCGACGTCGCTCTGCACTTCGGCAGCCTGTTCGCCGTGCTGCTGTACTTCCGCCGCGACCTGATTGCCATGACTGCCAGCTGGACCCGGTCGCTGGCCACCCGCCAGCCGGATGACGATGCCCGACTCGCCTGGGGCGTACTATTCGCCACCATTCCCGTGGGTCTGGCCGGCCTGCTGTTCAAGGACACCATCGAGGAATATCTTCGTTCCCCCTTTTACTTGGCAATCGGTCTGATCGTCTTCGGGTTGCTGCTGGGTTGGGCGGACTGGCGCTTCCGGGGCAACCGCACCGAAAGCCAGATGACCTGGAAGGATGTCCTGGTGATCGGCTGCGCCCAGGCCCTGGCACTGGTGCCCGGCACCTCGCGCGCCGGTATCACCATTACTGCGGCGCTGATGCTGGGGCTCAGCCGGGAAGCCGCCTCGCGCTTCTCCTTCCTGCTGTCGATCCCGGTGATCCTGTTGGCCTGCCTGCTCAAGACCAAGGACCTGGTTGAAGCCCAGGTACCGGTGGAGTGGGGCGCCATGGCGCTAGGCGTGCTGGTCGCTGCGGTCAGCGCCTTCCTCTGCATCCACTACTTCCTGGTCTTTATCAAGCGCATCGGCATGCAGCCCTTCGTCATCTACCGGATTCTGCTGGGGATTGCCTTGCTGGCGGTATTCTACTGACCTGGGCGTGTCGAGCGGCTGCTCGACACAGGAGCAGGGGCTGGGGCCCCTGTTTGCTGACAGGCCATGGACGAGCTGGTGCTCGTCCCCCCCAGGACAGCTACTACCTCAGAAGCTGACATCCAGCTTGGCCCACAGCGTGCGACCCGGCTCGTTGATGCGGGTCTCGGCGGGGAAGCCGAAACTGCCGTTACCGGCCAGGTTGAGATGCTCGGCATAGGCCTTGTCGAGCAGGTTATCCATTCCCACACTGCCCGTCACCTCGGTACTGAAGCGGTAGGCCGCATTGACCGACAGCACGCCGAACCCGGACGAATCGCCAAAGTCCCGGCTGGTGACGTTACCCTTGCCATCCGCCGTGCGGCTCTGCGCCGCGACCACCCGCCACAGGGCGCCCGCGCTCCAGTTGTCCCGCACATAGCCGAGATTGAAACGGGCATCCAGCGGCGGCATCTGCGGCAGGGCTTCACCGTCACTGCGATTGCGGCCCCAGGCCCAGGCCAGGCTGGCATCGGTTTTCCAGTTGGTGGTCAGGTCATAGGCCATGCCGACTTCCGCGCCCATGATGTGGGCGTCGATATTGTCGGCACTGCTGGCCATACCGCGGTAGTCGAACAGGATGAAGTCCTCCACCTCCCCGGCATAGGCCGAGACCCAGGCCTCCAGCCCGGGGCGCTGGTACTGCATGCCGATATCCAGCTGGGTGGTGCGCTCCGGCTCGATGTTAGCAAAGGCGTTGACCGCCCCGGGCGACTGGCTGGGCGAGAACAGCTCCCAGTAATCCGGGAAGCGCTGCACATGGCCGACACCCACATAGGCCGTGGCGGGCAGGCTGGACAGATCCTGTTCCAGGCGCAGGAAGGCACTGGGCAGGGTTTCCCGGCGCGTATCATCCGCGGTGGGGTTGGGCATGGCGTGCCCGCCCCCGTGCATGCCGCCGCTGACGCTGGTACGGGCGTCCTCCACATGGTGCTGATCCAGCCGCGCGCCGCCAATCAGCCGCTGATCATCCTGCCGCGACCAGGTCAACTCGGAGAACAGGCCGATCTGGCTGAAGCTGGCATCCTTGGCCCAGGGCTGGTGCTGGTAGGTGTCGATGCCCATCCCGTTGCGCGTGCGATGGGTGTTGCGCTGGGCATCCGCGCCGGCCAGCAGCTCCAGATCAGCCCAGGCCCAAGTAGCTGCGAGGCGCGCCCCCAGGGTACGGCGGTCAACATTGGATGCCATCCCGCCGGCCATCATGCCGGTGGTCGGTGGCCGGCGCAGGCTGTAGTTGTCCATCACATGATCGGCGTAGTTATAGTACACCCGCGCATCCAGCTCCTGCAGCGCGCCGCCGTTGAACTGCTTCTCGAAACGCAGCCCCAGGCTTTCGCGCTCGAACTGCGAGCCGTCCATACCGCGCCCGGCATAGCGCGCCTCGCCGTCACCCACACCCACACTCAGCTCGAGCAGGGTGTCGTCATCGGGCGTCCAGCCCAGCGCCAGGTCGGTGTTCCACTTGTTCCAGCGTGAGGGCACCCGGTCGCCATTGCCGTCGCGGTAATCACCGGAGCGGGACCGGTTGCCGCTTAGGCGCAGGTAGCCCTCGCGGCTGCCGATGGCGCCATCCAGCTGCAGATCGCGACGGGTATTGCTGCCGCCGACCACGCTTGCATCCAGCCGGCTGCCCGGCTCGTCGAAGCTCTCCGGCAGACGATCGAACAGCACGGTGCCAGCCGAGGCCCCGGGTCCCCAAGCGACCGATTGCGGCCCCTTGATGACTGTCAGTTGATCGAAGTTCTGCGGCGCGATATAGGACGACGGCGCATCCATCCGCGACGGACAGGCGCCGAGCATTTCGCCGCCGTTGGTCAATAGCTTGAGCCGCGAGCCGAACATGCCGCGCAGTACCGGATCACTGTTGCTGCCGCCACCGCGCACAGCGGAAAACCCCGGGATGGTCTTCAGGTAGTCGGCGCCGTCACTGGCCGGGATCGGCTGGCGAGCCTCCTTGGGGTTGGTAATGATGGTCAAGGGGGAGTCCTGCTGTACCGCGGTGATGACCCGCGGCGGCAGGGTCAATTGCGCCGGGTGGGCATGGTGATGATGGGGCTCGGCAGCCAGGGCGCCCCCGGCACACAGGGCCAGCAGGGTCGCATGGGCGATGCGCCAGTTCACCTGGGCAGCTCGCAGGGTAAATATCCGGGGCAGGCGCGCGCAGGCCTGCCGGTCACTCATAGGTCGGGACATGGCAATTTCCACTTCAGTAGTCGATAGCGCCGTACCGCAGTACAGCAACGTAGATCAGCTGGGGAAATACCGGGGCGGGGCGCGGGCCTGGTTGGTGCTGGGTCGAGGATCCTCCCGCCAGGGCGCGTCAGGCAGGGGAGCGAATCGCGCCGGACCGTGGCGCGGCAGAACAAGGTCAAGGGACAGGTTCAGCGGCGGGTTGAGGGTCAGCAGGTCGCAGTAACCGCAGAGCGCCAACGCCGCGAGCCAGGCGGGTTCGTCGGTGGACAGCATCCCATGGTGAGGCTGAGCGGAGGCGTCAGTAGCGCCTTGCCCATGCTGCAGGTGCGCCTCGGGTTGCGCTGGCAGGCGCTCCATCTGCCACGCCGAATACAATGGTCCGGCATGGATCATCAGCATGGCGAACAGGCCAAGCCAGATGCTCATTGTCGATAGCCGTTTATGCACCCGCAGCAGATTCCTTGATGGAAGGTAGCACCGAGGCGGCGCCCCAGTCGGACTATCGCAGTGTAGGCGAAGATCGGGCCCGGCTCCTTGGCACAGATCAATTCCGGCGCCTGGGTATCGGTGGTTCCCTTGATCCTGGTCAACCCGGCGGCGTGCCACCCCTTATACAGTAGCCACGGGCCATTATAACGACATTACCTGCCATCCAATGCGATCCCTTATCGACCTATTCCGCCAGCGCCTCAGCTCGCTGCTCCCCGCCGACCTGCACCCCACTGAGCGTCTGAAACTGCTGACGCCCTTTCGTCATCCCCTGCTGATCAGCCGCCACCGGGCCGGGCTCATCGTTGACCGGGTGCGCCTGTTCGCCTTGCTGTTCGCCCTGCTCACCCCGCTGTGGGGCATCGTCGATATGCTCGCCTTCCCGTTCCCGCTGTGGTGCCAATTGCTGGCATTGCGGTTGCTGGTATGCGCGGCCTTCCTCAGCCTGTTGCTGTTCTACCGGGAACATGGGCGCATGGCAGACGCCTACTGGGCCATGTTCATCCTGTTCATCATTCCCACTTCCTTTTACATCGGCTCGCACATCCTGCTGGCCCACTACCAGCTGGAAGACCTGCCCGCGGCTGTTGCCGCCGGCTACGCCTTCCTGCCCTTCGTGCTGATGGCCGGCCTGGCGCTGTTCCCCCTGACCCTGCTGGAGAACCTGCTGGTGGCCGTGGTGCTGCTGCTCGCGCAGGGCATTGCCGGCTACCTGAACTGGTCGACCCTGAACTGGCCGTCCTATGTCGGCGCCTTCTGGCTGTTGATCCTGATCGCCGGGGTGACCAGTCTGGCCTGCATGAGCCAGCTGGCCTTCATGTTCGCCCTGCTGCACCAGGCCATCCGCGACGACCTGACCGGGATTTTCAGCCGCGGCAGCGGCCAGGAGATCCTCCACATGCAGTGGCACACCAGCCAGCGCAACAACAGCGCCCTGTCACTGGCATTCATCGACCTGGATCACTTCAAGGAGATCAACGACCGGTTCGGTCATTCCCGCGGCGACCAGGCCCTGCGCAGCGCCAGCCAGCAGATCCAGAGTTGCATGCGCAGCTCTGACAGCCTGGTGCGCTGGGGTGGCGAGGAGTTCCTGCTGATCATGCCCGATACCGACATGACCCGCGCCCGCCAGGCGCTGGAACGCCTGTGTCGCAACGGCTTCGGCAGTCGCCCGGACGGCACGCCGCTGACGGCCAGCATCGGCGTAGCGGAGCGCTACTATGACCGCATCGACCAGCCCCAGGCGCTGCTGGAGCAGGCCGATCAGCGTATGTATCGGGCCAAGGCCGCCGGGCGCAACCGCATCTGCGCGCTGTGAGCGTAGCGGCTAGTCCGCGTGCTGCAGGTCCTCCACCAGCACCTTGAGAAAGCGCGCTGCCTCCCCACCGGTAACCGCGCGGTGGTCCACCGTCAGGGACAGCGGCAGGATCGGATGCACCGTCGGCTGGCCCTGGTGTGCCACTACCTGCTCACGGATCACTCCAGCACCGATGATGGCTACCTGAGGTGGCATCACCACCGGACTGGCGTACCGGCCGAACAGGGTGCCGTAGTTGGACAGGGTGATGGTCGCGCCCATCAGCTCCCGCGGCGGAATCGACCGGTTCAGCACGTCCGCACGCAGGCGCGCCAGCCCCGCCCGCAGGTCTTCGGCGTCCCGGTTGCCCACATCCCGCAGCACCGGGACGAAAAGCCCATCCGGGGTATCCACCGCCACGCCCAGGTCCACCTGCTGGTGCCGCGTCAGGCTGAGGCGGGCGCCATCAAAGGCGACGTTGAGCGCCGGTTCGGCCTGGCAGGCCCGGGCAATGGCGCGTGCCAGCCGCACCAGGGGGTCACGGGCACCGGTCGCCCAGCGATGCAGGTCGGCATCCTCGACGATGGTGACCGGCACCACTTCGCTGTGGGCGCGGGCCATGTTCTTTGCCATGGTGCGGCGGACGCTGCGCAGCTGCTCTCCGGTGGCGGCCTGGGTGTCCGCCGCCTGCACGTCCGCCACGGTGATCAGGCCACCGGGGCCGCTGCCCTGGAGCTGGTCGACATCCACGCCGAGGCGCCCGGCCAGCTTGCGCGCAGCCGGCATCACCGCCCGGGCCTGGGCTGACCGACTGGAGGGCGCGGCGCCGATGATAAAATCATCCGCCGCCAGATCACTGACGCCGCTTGCCTGTCCCAGATCCCCGACCACGGTGCCGCTGTCCTCGCCCGCGCCCTCGAATTCCACTAGCGGCTCGCCCACATGCAACTGGTCACCCGGCGCGCCGAAGCAGCGACTGATCACCCCCGCCCGCGGCGAGGGCACCTCGACGATGGCCTTGGCGGTTTCCACCGAGACCAGCAGCTGGTCCACCGCCACCTCCTCCCCGGCCTTGACGTGCCATTCGACGATCTCCGCTTCCTGCAGCCCCTCCCCCAGATCCGGTAACTTGAACTGTTTCATTGCTCGTCCCCCCGCATGACGTGATGGGCGGCCTGGCAGATGCTGTCCACGTCCGGCAGATAGGCCATTTCCTGCCGGGCATAGGGAATGACGCAGTCGAACCCGGTCACCCGCTGCACCGGCGCCTGCAACTGGTAGAACAGCTGCTCCTGCACCAGCGCGGCAATCTCCGCGCCCGGGCCGTAGCTGCGCGCCGCCTCGTGCACGATGACGCAGCGCCCGGTCTTGCCGACCGAGGCGAGGATGGTGGCGCTGTCCAGCGGCTTGAGCGTGGCAACGTCGATGACCTCGCAATCGATGCCCTCCTCGGCCAGCCGGCCAGCGGCTTCCAGGGTTTCCTTCAGGGCGGCGCCCCAGCTGACCAGGGTCAGATCTCGCCCTTCGCGCAGGGTGAAGCAGGTATCCAGGGGCAGCAGTTGCCCGTCGTCCTCGACCTCTTGCAGCACCGACCGGTACAAGCGCGACGGTTCAAGGAAGATCACCGGGTCCGGATCGGCGATCGCCGCCAGCAGCAGGCCGTAGGCCCGCCGTGGGGAGGACGGGATGACCACCCGCAGACCGGGCACATGGGCCAGCAGCGCTTCGGTGCTTTCACCGTGGTGCTCGGGGGCGTGGATGCCGCCGCCGTGTGGCGTGCGCATCACCATGGGGCAGCTCAGGCGGCCGCGGGTACGGCTGCGCAAGCGGCTGGCATGGGAGATCAGGTGTTCCATGCCCGCGTAGATGAACCCCATGAACTGGATTTCCGCCACCGGTTTCAGGCCCTGGGCCGCCATGCCCACCGCGATGCCGGTGATCAGCGTCTCCGCCAGCGGCGTATCCATGACCCGGCGGAAGCCGAAGCGCTCGTGCAATCCGACCGTGGCGCGGAACACGCCACCATTGGGGCCGACATCCTCGCCGAGCACCACCACGTCCGGGTCGTCGGCCATGGCCCGGTGCAGCGCCAGGTTGATGGCTTCCACCATGCAGATGGCTTTGCGTTCAGTCATGGCTGACCCCTCCCCGGGCGGCGGCCCGGATCAGCAGCTCTTCCCGTTGCTGGTGGTAGGCCGCGGGCAGCTCGGCAAACAGATAATCGAAGGCTGCCCCGGGGTCCGCCGCCGCCAGGGTGCGGAACGCGTCCACCGCGGCACTGATCTCTTCGCTGAGCTCCTGTTGCAGCCGCTGTTCGCGGGTCTCGTCCCACAGGCCCTGGCGGTGCAGGAAGCGTTGCAGCCGACCGATGGGTTCGTGCTTCCAGGCCTCGCTCAACTCCTCGGCCTTGCGGTAGCGGCTGGCATCATCCGAGGTGGTGTGATCACCCAGGCGATAGGTCACGCATTCAACCAGGGTAGGCCCCTTGCCGGCCCGGGCCCGCTCGATGGCCGCGCCGAGCCGGTCGTACACCGCCAGCACATCATTGCCGTCCACCTGTTCCCCGGGAATACCGGCGGCCAGGGCCTTGTGGGCCAGGGTGGGCGCGGCGGACTGCAGGCTGCGCGGCACCGAGATGGCCCACTGGTTGTTGTTCACCACGAACACCACGGGCAGCTGCCAGACCCCGGCCAGGTTGATGCTCTCCAGGAAGTCGCCCTTGCTGGTGGCGCCATCGCCACAGGTGGTGACGGCCACCCGCGGCTGCTGGCGGATGCGAAAGGCGGAGGCAACCCCGCAGGCGTGGCAGGCCTGGGTAGCGATGGGCACGCAGATGGGAAAATCTTCCGCCGCCCCGGGCGCGGTCCAGGCGCTGCCGCGCTCGTCGCCGCCCCAGTACAGCAGGATGTCCTGCATGGCGACCCCACGCTGCAGCTGCACGGCGGTGTCGCGGTAATAGGGAATCAGCACGTCGTCCACGGTCATGGCCCGGCCCAGAGCGGTGCCGATGGCTTCCTGGCCGAGCGTCGAGGCATAGGTGCCGAGCTGGCCGGTACGCTGCAGGGCGACACACTTCTGGTCGAAGGCGCGCACCAGGGACATCTGCCGGTAGAAATCGGTCAGCAACTGCGGATCATCGACCCAGCCGGGTAGCGCCGCCAGCGGCTGGCCCTGGTTATCCAGGTAACGGGTGTAGGGAATCTGCACGGACAAGGGCATGGCTATCCTCCTGACATGGGGGACGCCGACTTGTGATCAGTCGTCCCGGGCGCCGCCCGGGTAGGGCAGCGGTCGCAGCGCAGGCGCGCTTGTCAGGCAGTATAGGTCAGCTTTACGGGGCGGCACGGCGACTCAGGAGCGCGGCGGTTCATCGCTCCGAGGCCGAGCCGTCAAGCCCGCAGCGTTGCGCCGCACATGGCGGGCGCCTTCGAACATCAGCACCGCCACGGCCAGCCAGATGGGGATGTAGGTCAGCCACTCATGGCGGGCAATGCTTTCCCCCAGCAGCAAGGCCACCAACACCAACAGCACCGGCTCGACATAACCGAGCAGGCCGAACAGGGTGAAGGTCAGCAGCCGGCTGGCCATGATATAGGCCACCAGCGCCGCCGCGCTGATCACCCCGAGCAGTCCCACCAGCGGGTAGAGCCGCGGTGAATCTGCGAATTGGGTCATTGCCACGCCGCCGTTCCAGGCGAACCAGCCGGCCACCGGCAGCAGAAACAGCATGTCGAACCAGAACCCACCCAGATGATCGGTGCCCCGAACCCGTCGCAGGATGAAATACAGCGGGTAGCCCACCGCCACCGCCAGGGTCTCCCAGGCGATGGTGCCGGCCTGGATCAGCGCATTACCGACGCCGACCGCCGCGCAGAGGATGGCCAGTTGCTGCAGCCGCGACGGCTGCTCGCGGTAGATCAGGAACCCCGCCAGCACCATGGACAGCGGCAGCAGGAAGTAGCCCAGCGATACCTCCAGGGCGCGCCCGTTGAGCGGCGCCCACATGAACAGCCACAGTTGCAGGCCGACCAGCGCCGCGCTGAGCAGCTGCACCAGCAGCAACACCGGTCGCCGCCGCAGGCGCCCCGCCAGCTCCCGGGCCAGCGGCCAGTAGCCGGCCCACAGCATGAACAGGGTCACAAAGGGAAAGGTCAGCAGCATGCGCCAGCCGAAGATCTGCTCGCCGTCCAGCGGTGCCAGCAAGGTGGAGAAATAATACAGCCCGCCGAACAGCACCGACGCCAGTACCGACAGGATTACCCCGATAGACATGCCACCTCCCGGCAACCATTTAATCGAACCACCGCGCCAGCCCGCGGGCGAACACAATGCACGGCGGAGAATGGATTGTCGATCCCCGCTGCTGCTGGCATGCTGGCGGGCCTGCTCCTTGCCGCGAGATCGCCATGGCCGCCCCTGCCCTGCCCACGGTAGGTATCACCACCGATGCACCAGCTCCCGCCCTGACCCACCGGCTGGAACAACTGGTTGTACTGGTAGCGGTATCCCCGCTGGCAGCCTGCCTGGGCGAGATCGATGGACTCATTCTGCTGCCGGATGCCGACGACCACAACGGGGCAGCGGCCAGGGCCCTGACCGCAGCGCACCCCGGCTTGCCGGAGGTAGCCGCTGCCGAGCTGACCGATACCGCCAGGCTCGCGCACTTTCTCATGCGCATCGAGGCCCATGCCGCCTGGCGCGCGCTGCGGATGGCCAGCCTGACGCAGGGAGCGCTGGTGGACTTCCACTCCCGCTACAAGTACCAGTTGATGGCCTGCTCGCCCGCGGCCTATCGCGCCCTGGGGCAGCGGCTGGGCCAGCGCACCGGGCAGTCCGACGCAGCCTTTGCCCAGGGGTATTTCGTGGACCTGATGGCGGCCCTGCGCAATCCGCCCACCCCCGGCTTGCACTGCAATGTGCTGATGCACCTGGGCGGCTACTTCCGCCGCCACCTGGACGCGACCGAGCGACAAGCGCTGGAACGCTGCATCCTGGCCTATCGCGATGGCGCCGTGTCCCTCACAGAGCCGCTGGCGCGG
The DNA here is from genome assembly GCF_000939975.1 of Pseudomonas saudimassiliensis. GTDB lineage: Bacteria > Pseudomonadota > Gammaproteobacteria > Pseudomonadales > Pseudomonadaceae > Halopseudomonas > Halopseudomonas saudimassiliensis. The sequence continues at coordinate 1,658,032 of NZ_LK391969.1, forward strand.
CTGCGCCAGTACCTGGAAGAGTACCCCAACCCCTATCTGTCCCGGCAGGTCTATCTTCAGCCTTACCTCGAGCGGGTCTCGGACTGACCGGCCATTTCACGGAATATCCCCCATGCAATTGATCTGGTTTCGTAACGACCTGCGGGTGCACGACAACACCGCATTGACCGCCGCGCTGGAACAGGGCCCGACCCTGGCCGTCTTTCTGCTGAGCCCCAGCCAATGGCAGGCCCACGACGACGCCCCGGCAAAGATCGACTTTCGCCTGCGCAACCTGCACGCCCTGGCGGCCGAGCTGGAACAGCTGAAGGTACCGCTGCTGGTTCGCACCGCCGACCCCTGGGCCTGCGCCGCTGAGGTGCTGGCCGAGCTCTGTGTGCAATACCGCGTGACCTGCGTGCACGCCAACGAAGAGTACGGGGTGGACGAAGCCGCCCGGGATGCGCTGGTGGCCAACCGGCTCGCCGCCGGCAATATCGGGTTTCGTGACTACTGTGATCAGTTGCTGTTTCGTCCCGGTACCCTGTTGACGCGCTCGGGCGGCTATTTCAAGGTGTTCAGCCAATTCCGCAAGGCTTGCCTGGATCGGCTGCGGCTGGCCCCGCCCCCTTGCCTGCCGCCACCGACACCGCAGGCCCCCCTGGGCATCCAGGCGGACGCCGTACCGGCCAGCGTGCCCGGTTTCAGCGTGCCAGATGAAAGCCTGCGCAGCCTGTGGCCGGCCGGCGAACAGGCGGCGCGGCAGCGCCTGCAACAATTTGCCGAGGACCATCTGCCGGACTATGCCCAGCAGCGCGACCTGCCCGCCGAGCCGGGCACCAGTCAGCTGTCGCCGTACCTCACCACCGGCGTGCTGTCCCCGCGGCAATGCCTGCAGGCCGCGCTGATGGTCAACCAGGGCGAGCTCGATAGTGGCAACACTGGCGTCACCACCTGGATCAACGAGCTGCTGTGGCGCGAATTCTACAAGCACATCCTGGTCGGCTATCCGCGAGTATCCAAACACCGGGCGTTTCGCCCCCATACCGAGGCCGTGCCCTGGCGCAACGCCCCGGAGGAACTGGCCGCCTGGCAGCAGGGGCGCACCGGCTTTCCGCTCATCGATGCGGCCATGCGGCAAATGCTGGCCACCGGCTGGATGCACAACCGCCTGCGCATGGTGGTGGCCATGTTCCTGACCAAGAACCTGCTGATCGATTGGCGGGAGGGGGAGCGGTATTTCATGCGTCATCTGATCGATGGCGACCTGGCGGCCAACAATGGCGGCTGGCAATGGAGCGCGTCCACCGGCACCGACGCGGTACCCTGGTTTCGCCTGTTCAATCCGGTCACCCAGTCCCAGCGCTTCGATCCGCAGGGGCGCTTTATCAAGCAGTGGTTGCCGGAGCTGCGTGAACTGGACCGGCGCGACATCCATGATCCATCACCCATATCCCGCGCCATGTGCGGCTACCCGGCACCGCTGGTGGGCCTGGCGGACAGCCGAGCGCGGGCCTTGGCGGCCTTCAAGAATCTGCCACCGGCGGTATCTGAGTTGGGATAAGGGAGGGGGTGGCGCGACGGGGAGCCGGATGGGCTCCCCGTCGCGCCGAACTGCTTAGAGGATGTTCAACGGGAAGTCGACAAAGACGCGGATCTCATTGCCGTCAGCGTTATAGGCACTGGCGTTGTTGGACACACGCAGCGCGGAACTACGCAGGCGCACGCTCAGGTCCTTGGCCGGACCGTTCTGGACCACGTACTTGAACTGGTTGAAGAACTCACGCTCGGTACCATCGCCACGGCCAGTGCCGTCATCGATATCCGTACCGCGGACGTAGGCCACATGGTAGCTCAGGCCAGGTACACCGTATTGAGTGAAGTCCAGACCGTAGGCAGCCTGCCAGGAACGCTCATCCTTGGCATTGAAGTCGGACCAGTAGGAGTTGGCCAGCCAGATGGTGGTGCCGCCGTCACCTACGAAGTCTTCACTTTGATAGAAGCCATAGTTATAGCCCACGTCGCCGCTGCTGCGCTGGTGCGCCAGGGTGAAGGCGTGGGGGCCGGTGGCGTAAGTGGCCGCCAGGCTCCAGATGGTGTTCTTGCCTTCTTCCGGATCGAACTCACGCTCCTGCTTGGTGCGGTAACCGTTGAAATCCAGGGTCAGCGAGTCGCCGCTATTTAGCGGGCGAACATAGTTCAGGTTCACATATTTGCGCTTGAGAACATCTTCCACATCGGACGCATAGAGCGCACCGCGGATGTTGTCATTGAACTGGTAGCTACCACCCAAGACATCGATGGATTTCAGCTCACCACTGTCACGGCCTTCATCGCTCTTGCGATGCTGGGCAGTGAAACGCCCCGCGTGCACGACCAGACCGTCGATCTCCTCGGAGGTGATCATGGTACCGGTGAAAGCTTCCGGCAGCAGGCGGCTATCGTCGTGGCTGAGCACCGGCAGTACCGGACGCTGGTCACCGTAGGCTACTACCGTTTTGGAGAAGCGCGCCTTGACTGCAGCACCGGCATGAGCCATGTCGCGCTCCACATCACCGTTGTTATCGATCATGAAGAAGTCGATGCCGGGCTGACCCGCCCGTTCTGGGCTGCTATCGAGGCGCAATCCGTACATGCCGAAAGCATCCACGCCAAAACCGACAGTGCCCTGAGTGAAGCCGGACTTATAGGTCAATACTGCACCTTGGCCCCATTCGGACCTGTCTGGAGCATTGTTCTTGTAATCACGGCTGATATACGCATTGCGCAAAAACAGATCGAGACTGCTGTCTTCAACAAAGCCGGCGGAATCTGCCTGGCTTGCAGCCAGCGCAGGGGCGGAAGTCATCAGAGCCAATGCGATGGCGCTAAGTTTATATTTAGTCATTTGGATGCCATGGATGCTGTTGTATTTAGTGTTGGACCCCATCACCGGCTGTTGACAGACGTAACGGGATGGTCACGCATTATCCATATTCTGAAACATTTGCCTAGCGCGACGAAGGGCCACATCCACCGGGCTCTGGAGTATCCAGGTCCTGCTCTGTACGCCGTTGTCAGTGCGCGGGCGGCAACATCGGCAACCAATAGGCCAGGGCGACCAGCGTGGCCAACAACACCGGCGGGGTAATCAGCAGGCCGATCTTCATATATTGACCCCAGCCGATCCGATAGCCCTTGCCAGCCAGCACATGCAGCCAGAGCAAGGTCGCCAGGCTGCCGATCGGGGTGAACTTCGGCCCCAGGTCATTGCCGATGACGTTGGCATAGATCATCAACTCCCGGGTGGCCGCCGGTACCTGGGCCTGGTCGATGGCCAGCGCACCCACCAGCGTGGACGGCAGGTTGTTCATGACCGAGGCCACCACGGCAGCCAGAAAGCCGGTGCCGACCGTGGCGGTAAGCTCGCCCTGCCGCGCCAGCCATTCGAGTGCCCGGGCGCCATAGGCCGTCAGCCCGGCGTTGCCCAGTCCGTAGACCACCAGATACATGCCGATCGAGAACAGTACTATCTGCCAGGGAGCGCCACGCAGCGCCGTTGACACCGCCACCACTGCGCCCTGCCCCAGGCGCCACCAGCGACCAGCAATAGCCATCAGCAGCACCGCCGCGGTGCCGGTTATGAATGCAATGGGTATACCCAGCGGCGCAGTCACGAAATAGGCCACCAACAGCAGCGCCAGTAGCGGAAAGGCGGCGCGAAATACCAGCGGGTCCCGGATGGCTGAACGGGGCGGGTCGAGTTCGGCCACGGAATAGCGCCGCGGGATCCGCCGGCCGAAGGCGAGCCACAGCACCAGCAACGTGGCCGCTAGCGACACCAGGTTGACCGGCACCATGACCGCGGCATAGCGGTCGAAGCCGATATCGAAGTAGTTGGCGCTGACGATATTGACTAGGTTGGAAATGACCAGCGGCAAACTGGTGGTGTCCGCGACGAAGCCAGTGGCGATGATGAAAGCCAGGGCCGCGGGCGGGGAGAAATTCAGCCGCAGCAGGATAGCCACCACGATGGGTGTGAGCAGCAGGGCTGCGCCATCGTTGGCGAACAGCGCCGCCATCACCGCCCCCAGCACGACCACCAACGGGAACAGCAGGTGACCGCGGCCGTTGCCCCAACGTGCGACATGCAACGCCGCCCAGGTGAAAAACCCCGCTTCATCCAGAATCAGCGAAATGATGATGAGCGCCACAAAGGTAAAGGTGGCATCCCAGACGATGTCCCACACTACCCCCAGGTCCGCCCAGTTCACCACGCCCGCCAGCAGCGCCACCGCTGCCCCACCCAGGGCACTCCAGCCGATCCCCAGCCCCCTGGGTTGCCATATCACCAGTACCAGGGTGACGACGAAGATTGCCAATGCCAGCATGAATTGCCCTTGGATGGTGTCAGTGGGTACTTTGGTTGACGCGCCGCGACAGCGCTTCGGCGCTTTCGACCCGTTCCGAATAACGGTCGGTGAGGTAACTGGAGCGCCCGCGGGTCAGCCAGGTGAATTTCACCAGTTCCTCGCAGACGTCCACAATGCGCATGTAGAGTGGCGACGGCCGCATGCGACCTGCCTCGTCGAACTCCGCGAACGCCTTGGGTACGGAAGACTGGTTGGGGATGGTGATCATGCGCATCCAGCGCCCGAGGATGCGCATCTGGTTGACCGCGTTGAAGCTCTGGCTGCCGCCGGACACTTCCATGACCGCCAGCGTCTTGCCCTGGGTGGGGCGAACACCGCCCAATGCCAAGGGGATCCAGTCGATCTGCGTCTTCATCACGCCGGTCATGGCGCCATGGCGCTCGGGGCTGACCCAGACCATCCCTTCCGACCACTCGGCCAGCTCCCGCAATTCCTGCACCTTGGGGTGGTCCGCTGCGGCATCGTCCGGCAGCGGCAAACCCGAGGGACAGAAGGTACGCACCTCGCAACCGTACCAGCGCAGCAATCGTCCTGCCTCCTCCGACGCCAGACGCGAGAAGGACCGCTCGCGTAGCGATCCGTAGAGAATCAGGATCCGCGGCGGGTGCTGCGGAGCATCCGGGCCGACCAGTGCTGCGGTGTCAATCGGATGGAGCTTATCGGGATCGATATTGGGCAGATCATCCAGGTCGGTGGTCATTGCCCGCTTCCTTTGTATTCCACCTGTTCACCATCTTCCTTGATGAATACCGCTACCGGATCAGGCAGCAGATCCAGCACCAGCTCCGATGGCCGGCACAAGCGAGCGCCTTTATCGGTTACCACAATGGGACGGTTGATCAGGATGGGGTGGGCAAGCATGGCGTCAATCAGTTGTTCATCGCTCAGGGCCGGATTATCGAGTTTCAGCTCGTCATAGGGTGTGCCCTTGCGGCGCAACAATGCCCGCGGACTCAACGCCATCAAGGCGAGCAACTCGACCAAGCGCTCCCGGCTCGGCGGACAGGCCAGATAATCGATCACGTCCGGCGTCTCGCCGGAAGCCTTGATCATGGCCAAGGTGTTGCGTGATGTGCCGCAGGCAGGGTTATGGTAGATCAATGGCGTCATGGGCTCTTCTCTGTTGTGGCATTACCGAGCAAGGCATCGAACGGATCACAGGCATCCGGCCGGCCGGCACAGCAATCGCGCGCCAGGAACCGGACGACCCCATTCAGATGGGCCAGGTCCGCCCGGTAGATGATTGAACGCCCCTGGCGACGGGACGTGACCCACCCTGCCCGCAACAATACCGCCAGATGCGCCGACATGGTGTTATGTGGCACCGCCAATTGGCGTGCGATCTCACCGGCCGGCAAACCTTCCGGCTCATGGCGCACCAGCAACCGAAAGGCGTCGAGACGGGTTTCCTGGGAGAGGGCCGCAAAACTGCTCAGGGCATCAATCGTTTCCATGCGTCCAAACATATGGACATATTAATTACCTGTCAATATGCGAAGCCTGATTCGTCAATGAAGCCCGTGCAGGCATCCGGAGCTGCAATCCTGTTCACACATCCCGTAGCAAATTGCCTGGGTTACGCCCCTTCCAATCGACCCACGGTCATGTCAGTTTCCCAGATCTCATCCATACTCAAGCGACGGGAATATCAAGCTCCCCCTTCGCTTTAGAGAGGTTCTGCTGCATGTGGTACAACGGTTTACTCGATCCCTCCGGCTGGCAGTTGCTGGCGATCATCCTGGTTTTGACCCATATCACCATCGTCAGTGTGACGGTCTACCTGCACCGTTATTCGGCGCACCGCTCGCTGGAGCTGCATCCGGCACTGAAACACTTCTTCCGCTTCTGGCTGTGGCTGACTACCAGCATGAATACCCGGGAATGGACGGCCATCCATCGCAAGCACCACGCCAAGTGCGAGACCCCCGACGACCCCCACAGCCCGGTGCAGAAGGGCCTTTCCACCGTGCTGCGCAAGGGTGCGGAGCTCTACATGGAAGAGGCCAAGAACGAGGAGACCCTGCGCATCTATGGCAAGAATTGCCCGGATGACTGGATCGAGCGCAACCTGTACGGACGCTATCGCAACGCCGGTATCGTCATCATGCTGCTGGTCGACCTGGCGCTGTTCGGCGTGCTCGGCCTGACCGTCTGGGCAATCCAGATGATGTGGATTCCGCTGATGGCCGCCGGGGTTGTCAACGGCCTGGGCCACGCGGTGGGCTACCGCAACTTCGAGTGCAAGGACGCGGCCACCAACATCCTGCCCTGGGGCATCCTGATTGGCGGCGAAGAGCTGCACAATAACCACCACACCTATCCCAACTCCGCCAAGCTGTCGGTGAAGAAGTGGGAGTTCGACATGGGCTGGCTGTGGATCCGCCTGTTCAGCGCATTGGGCCTGGCCACGGTGCGGCGCACCGCGCCGATCGCCCATCGCATCGAGGGCAAGCAGACCCTGGACATGGACACCGCCATGGCGATCCTCAACAACCGGTTCCAGATCATGGCCCAGTACCGCAAGCAGGTCATCAAGCCCCTGGTGCAGCAGGAGATGCACCGGGTGGACGCCTCGGTACGCCATCTGTTCCGCCGGGCCAAACGCCTGCTCGGGCGTGAGCCCAGCCTGCTGGAGCCGCAGCAGGAGGCCAGGATCCAGACCATCCTCGAACAGAGCCAGGCGCTGCGCATCACCTATGAGAAACGGCTGGCGCTGCAGCAGATCTGGACCCGTACCAGCAGCAACGGCCACGAGATGCTGCAGGCGCTGAGCGACTGGTGCACCCAGGCCGAAGCCACCGGCATCAAGGCGCTGCGAGACTTTGCCGCGCAGCTGCGCACCTACTCGTTGCAGCCAACCACACCCGCCTGACCTCCCCTCCTTTTCATCGGCGTCCCCACGGGCGCCGATGAAAAGGGCCGTCTCGCTAGCCAGCGCAGGGGCTTGCACTATACTCCTAGAGCACGTTCCGTTATCCCGACCGGGATCGGGACACCCTGTATCAACCCGAGCTCAGGATTCCGCTCGCCCAACGAAGAGGAACCCCCTGCGATGGCTACTGCCGATCACCGCACCTATCTATACGCACCCCACCCCCTGCACGCCATACTCCTCGCCAGCCCCGTCCCCCTGTTTCTCGGTGCCCTGCTGAGCGACTGGGCCTACAGTTCGAGTTACCAGATCCAGTGGAACAATTTCGCCTCCTGGCTCATCGCCGGCGCGCTGGTTTTCACCGGTCTGGCCATTCTCTGCGGGCTCATCAGTCTGCTGCGGTTCGGTCGTCGGCGCGCTGCGGTCATTTCCCTGCTGTTGCTGGTGGTCACCTGGATCCTGGGCTTCATCAACGCGCTGATCCATGCCAAGGATGCCTGGGCCAGCATGCCCGGCGGTCTGGTGCTGTCGGTGGTGGTATTTGTGTTGATTTGCGTCGCGACATGGTTCGGCCTGATGCGTGAGCGCGTAGGAGGTGGCGTATGAAATTCTCCCCAGTCCTGCCGGCTCTGTCGGCCTGTGCTATCGCCGTGCTGTTGAGCGCCTGCGGCGGTGAAGGTGACCAGGAGCAGACCTACGGCACCGTTGACCAGCTCCCCGAGGCGCAGCGCGGATTGCTGCCGAAGATGACCATTGCCGAACCCGCACTCTGGGGCGATGAGGTGCCGAGCGTACCCGAGGGGTACACCGTCACCGCCATCGCCACCGATCTGAAGATTCCCCGGCAGACCCTGGTATTGCCCAACGGCGATATCCTGGTGGCCGAAGGCCGGGGCGGCAACGCGCCGGCCCTGAAACCCAAGGACGTGATCGCCGGTTATATCAAGTCCAAGGGCACCACCTCGGTCGAGAGCGGCAACCGCCTGTCCCTGCTGCGAGACCCCGAGGGCGACGGTACCTACGAACACATGATCTTTGCCGAGGACCTCAACGCCCCCTACGGCCTGGCCCTGGTAGACGGCAATCTGTACGTGGCCAACCAGGACGCCCTGGTGCGCTTCGACTACGAGGAAGGCCAGACCCAGGCCAGCGGGCCGCCGGAGAAGATTACCGACCTGCCCTCGGCGATCAACCACCACTGGACCAAGGCACTGGCCGCCAGTGAGGACGGGCGCTTCCTGTATGTGGGCATCGGCTCGAACAGCAACATCACCGAGCGCGGCAAGGACATGGAGGTCAACCGGGCGGAAGTCTGGCAGATCGATGCCCAGACCGGCATGCACAAGCCCTATGCCACCGGCCTGCGCAACCCCACCGCGCTAGCCATGCAACCGGGCACGGATGTGCTCTGGGCGGTGGTGAACGAGCGTGACGAACTGGGTCCCGATCTGGTACCGGACTATCTCACCTCGGTACAGGAAGGCGGCTTCTATGGCTGGCCCTACAGCTACTGGGGCCAGAACGTTGACCCCCGCGTCAAACCCGAAGACCCGGAAAAGGTCGCCTCAGCTATCGTGCCGGACTATGCCCTCGGCTCACACGTGGCGGCGCTGGGCCTGGATTTCTCCAGCCCGGCGATGGGCGCAGAGTTTGCCGACGGGGTCTTCATTGGCGAGCATGGCAGCTGGAACCGCAAGAACCCGGTGGGCTACAAGGTGATCTTCGTGCCCTTCACGGATGGCCGGCCATCAGGCCAGCCGGTGGACTTCGTCTACAACTTCCGCACCGGTACCGGCGAGACGCGTGGCCGCCCGGTCGGGGTGACCGTGGACCCACGAGGCGCCCTGATCGTCGCCGACGATCTGGCCAACGTCATCTGGCGCGTGACACCCACGCCCTGACGAACGGGGCGGTACGCCCCTTTCGTGTGGGTCGCTTTCACTACGGGCAGGGTTTATCCTTGGCGTTCCGTTATGGCTCTATAGGTAGCAATGGATGCGTTCCTATCTGCTGGGGATTGCCCTGCTGCTGGGCAGTCCCACACTGCTCGGCTCCACCATCTACAAATACACCGACGCCAATGGCGTCGTGACCTATACCGATCAGCGCGTGCAGGGGGCCCAGGTCTTCCTGTTCCGTGATCGCATGGTCGAGAACAACGATCGCCAGGTGTATGTCACCACCCGCAAGCATGCCGGTGGCGATACCCTGGTGGTCAACAATGATCTCTATGTGCCGGTTGAAGTCGAGCTGAGCATCACCTCCGCGGAACACGTTCTGGGCGCGCCATCGGCGCCGGTGCGCTGGGTGCTGCCGCCCCGGGGCAACATCCGGCTGCTGACTCTGGCACCGGCGGGCACCGGCACCCCGCGTTACCAGCATAAACTGCGCTACGCCCTCGGTGATCCCCGCGCCAGTCATAGCCCCCAGGCCTATCCCCTGCCCTGGCACGGTGGACCCTTTCGCATGACCCAGGGCCCGGGTGGGCGCTATAGCCACAGCGGACCCAAGGGCCGCTATGCCGTAGACATCGCCATGCCGGTGGGTACGCCCATCGTCGCCGCCCGCGGTGGCCTGGTGGTCAAGACCGAGAACCACCAGAGCGGTCGCGGTACCAACCCGGCCGGCAACTTCGTGCGGTTGCTGCATGATGACGGCACCATGGGGGTCTACCTGCATCTGAAACAGGGGTCGGTGAAAGTACAGGAAGGTCAGCGAGTGCGGTCCGGGGATCTGCTGGCGCTGTCCGGCAATACGGGCAACAGTACCGGGCCGCACCTCCACTTCGTGGTGCAGAAGAACGTCGGCCTGAATACGGTCTCCATCCCCTTCGAGTTTGCCCAACCGGTGGACAGCCTGCCGAACTTTGCGGTGGGCGGGGAACGGTAACCGGCGCCCTTCAAACTCCAATACCCAGCCAACAAAAAACCCGCCGAAGCGGGTTTCTTGTCAGTCAGGCCGATCTTATTTGATCTTGCCTTCCTTATACATCACGTGCTTGCGTACAACCGGATCGAATTTCTTGATTTCGATCTTGTCGGGAGTAGTACGCTTGTTCTTGTCGGTAGTGTAGAAGTGACCAGTACCGGCAGAGGAGATCAGACGAATCAATTCACGCATGGTGCTGCTCCTTTAGACTTTAATGCCGCGGCCGCGAATGTCGGCAAGAACGGTATCAATACCGCGCTTGTCGATGATACGCATGCCCTTGGCGGAAGTGCGCAGACGGACAAAACGCTTTTCGGATTCTACCCAGAAACGATGGTACTGCAGGTTAGGCAGAAAACGACGCTTGGTTTTGTTGTTAGCGTGGGAAACATTGTTCCCAGTCACCGGGCCTTTGCCGGTCACTTGACATACTCGAGACATGGTTAACCCTCTCCAACCACTTGCCCAACCCGAACTGGTTGGAAGTCATAAAAAGAATCTGTTGTCCAGCCGGGGCAACGGTCACGCTTCACTGTAAGGTACTGATCTACAGGTGCAGCCCCGAGAAGAGCGGAGCTTTATATCAAAATACACCACCCCAGGCAATGATTTTTCGTGCACAGCCCCTATAAAAGCCCGCGTTCGGCAAAGGACACCGGATCGCCGTCGCCGACCACCAGATGGTCAAGCACGCGGATGTCCACCAGCGCCAGCGACTCCTTCAAGCGCCGGGTGAGTTGCAGGTCGGCCTGGCTCGGTTCAGCCACACCCGACGGGTGGTTGTGGGTCAGGATCAGCGCCGCGGCATTGTGCGACAGGGCCCGCTTGATCACTTCACGGGGATAAACGCTGGCGCTGTCCAGCGTGCCGCGGAACAATTCCTCGAAGGCGATGACCCGGTGCTGGTTGTCGAGATACAGGCAGGCAAAGACCTCGTGGGGCAAGGCCATCAGCTTGCTGCGCAGGTAATTGCGCACGGCCCCCGGGGACGTCAGTGCATCGCCGCGCTTGAGGTCCTCGAACAGATGCCGGCGCCCCATCTCGATTACCGCCTGCAATTGGGCGAACTTGGCCGGCCCCAGGCCGGGGTGGCTGCAGAAGTCGGTCTGGTCGGCCTGCAGCAGCGCACGCAGGCTACCAAAGCCGTGCAGCAGATCCCGCGCCAGGTCCACGGCGCTGCGCCCCGGCAGGCCGGTACGCAGAAAAATTGCCAGCAATTCGGCATCGGACAGGGCATGGGCGCCCTGCAGCAAGAGTTTTTCCCGCGGGCGTTCGGCCGCTGGCCAGTCGGTGATGGGCATGGCAGTGCTCCTTGCATTCAGGCTGGCACGTACTTCCCTTTTCGTGCGGATAAAAAAGCCGAGTATAGGCCCGCCGCCCGGGCGGGTCGACCGGTGCATGGAGCGCGCGTGACTGGATCGGCATATGGTATCGTTAGCGCCATTTGCCAGGCACTCTGGAGTCGATGATGCAGCGGTTGTTAAACAAGCAGGTGGTACTGGGAATCAGCGGCGGGATCGCTGCCTACAAAAGCGCCGAGCTGGTGCGCCGGTTAAAGGATGCCGGGGCCGACGTACGCGTGGTGATGACCCGCGCCGCCCATGAATTCATTACCCCTCTGACCCTGCAGGCACTGTCCGGCAACCCGGTGCATGGTGACCTGCTGGACCCGGCGGCCGAAGCGGCCATGGGGCATATCGAGCTGGCTCGCTGGGCCGACCTGGTATTGATCGCGCCGGCCACCGCCGACCTGATGGCGCGCCTGGCCAACGGCCGTGGCGATGACCTGCTCACCACCCTGGTGCTGGCCACCGACGCGCCGATTGCCCTGGCCCCAGCGATGAACCAGGCCATGTGGCGCGACCCCGCGACCCAGGCCAATCTGCAGACGCTGCTGCAGCGCGATATCAAGGTCTACGGCCCGGCCGCCGGCGAGCAGGCCTGTGGCGATATCGGCCCCGGACGCATGCTCGAGCCGACCGAGATTGCTGCCCGCTGCGCCGAGTGCTTCGAGCGCGGCCTGCTGACCGGCCGTCATGTGCTGATCAATGCCGGCCCGACCCGGGAAGCGATCGACCCGGTCCGCTACCTGTCCAACCACAGCTCCGGCAAGATGGGCTTTGCCCTGGCCGAGGCGGCCGCCGAAGCGGGCGCCCGGGTGACCCTGGTCACCGGCCCGGTCAACCTGACCACCCCGCCCCGGGTCGAACGGGTGGATGTGGTCAGCGCCGCCGAGATGCTGGCCGCCTGCGAAGCCGCACTGCCCGCAGACCTGTTTATCGCCTCGGCCGCGGTGGCGGATTACCGGCCGGCCAGCTGCGCGCCCGGCAAGCTGAAGAAGACGACCGACAGCGACGCCGGCATGACCCTGACCCTGGTGCGCAACCCGGACATCCTGGCGACCCTGGCCAGCCATGCCCAGCGCCCCGGCTTCTGCGTGGGCTTCGCCGCCGAGACCGATGACGTGCTGGCGTATGCCAGCGACAAGCTCACCCGCAAGAACCTGGACCTGATCGTTGCCAATGACGTCAGCCAGCCGGGGATCGGCTTCAATGCCGATGACAACGCCGTGACCCTGATCGACCGCAGCCTGGAGCAACAGCCGCTGCCCCGCGCCAGCAAGCACAAACTGGCCCGGCAGATCATCGCCGTCATCGCCAGTCGCCTGACTATTTCCGCCTGAGGACTCACCATGCACGCCCTGCAAGCCCGCATTCTCGACCCCCGCCTCGGTCAGCAATGGCCCCTGCCGACCTATGCCACCAGCGGTTCGGCCGGCCTGGACCTGCGCGCCATGCTCGACGCGCCGCTGACCCTCGAGCCCGGCCAGACCAGCCTGCTGCCCAGCGGCATGGCCATCCATATTGCCGATCCCGGCCTGGCCGCGATGATTCTGCCGCGCTCGGGGTTGGGTCACAAGCATGGCATCGTGCTGGGCAACCTGGTCGGGCTGATCGACTCGGACTACCAGGGCGAGCTGATGGTGTCCTGCTGGAACCGAGGCCAACAGCCCTTCACCATCGAGCCGGGCGAGCGCATCGCCCAGCTGGTACTGGTGCCGGTGGTACAGGCGCAACTGGAGATCGTCAGCGAGTTCGGCGACAGCCAGCGCGGCGCGGGCGGCTTCGGACACACCGGCAGCCACTGAATTCTTTGATTTTGCAGGGAGGCAAGACCCAGAGATGAAATTCACCAAACCCACCTTCACCCGCCAACCCAGTGCCCTGCCGAGCACCCTGGCACCCTTGCTGCTGATGCTTGCCGGTCTGGCGGCCGCCGTACTGCTACTGTGGCTGCTCCTGTTTGCCCCGGCGGCGGACAGTTACCGCAGCGACCTGAGCCAGGCCTATGCCAGCCAGCAACAGAGCGCCCTCAACCGTACCCTGGCCCAGCTGGATGCCGACCTGACCCGGGTCGCGGCCAATCCCCAGCTGCAGCTGCTGTTGCGACAGCAGAGCCCGGCCGACGCCGGCGCGCTGCGTTATCAGCTGGCCGGCCAGGTGGCGAGCTACCTGCACCGTCCGGGGGCCGCGGTACATATTGATGACGAGCAGGCTCCACTGAGCTTCGCCGCGCTGGATATGATCCGCCGGGCCGAGCGCGGTCTGACCGTTCCGGCAGAAGCGCACAAGGTGGGTGAGCACTGGCGGTTGTACCTGGTCAAACCGCTGCGCGTCTCGCCCACGGCCCCGATCGCCGGCACCCTGCTTGCCGTGTTTGACCTGCAGCGACTGACCGGCAGCCTGCCCCAACTGCCCCAAGATGCGGGCAAAATCGCGTTGATCCAGCAATTCGCCGGCGCGCCCGCACAGGCGCTGTACCAGGCCGGTAGCGGCCATGGCGCCAGTATCAGCCATACGACCGACAACCCTGCATGGCGCCTGGAGTTCCAGCCCGGCAGCGCCATGGGTGCCGGCGCGCCCAACCCGCTGGTGCTGCTCGCCGCCGTGTTGATTGCCTTGGCCGGCGCCCTGGCCAGCCTGTTGTTCCTGCAGCGCAGCTGGACGCAGGCATTGAATACCGATGCCCAGACCCTGGAACAGCTCACCCAGGGGCACAAGGCGGCCGGACTGCGCCTGGGTCCGCTGGAGCCCCTGGCCCAGCGCATCATGCAATTGGCCAATCGCGCCCGCCAGGGCGTTACCAACGAGACCGGCAAACCGGCGACCCCAGCCGCCGCGCCCGAGCCGGCCGAGCCGCCGCCTGCTGCGCCGCTGCCGCCGCTGGAAGACGTGCTGGATATCGATATGGTCGATGATCTGACCGACTCACCCGCCACCGGAATACCCGCGCTACCTGCGGAGATCTTCCGTGCCTACGATATCCGCGGTGTGGTTGGCCGCACCCTGACGGCGGACTATGTCTACTGGCTGGGCCGCGCCATTGGCAGCGACTCCCTGGACGCCGGCCAGCCGCAGGTGGCAGTGGCCCGTGATGGCCGGCTCTCCGGCCCCGACCTCATGGAACAGCTGATCCGCGGCCTGACCGATTGCGGCTGCGAGGTGCTCGACCTGGGCATGGTGCCCACGCCAGTGCTCTACTACGCCACCCATACCACCGCGGCCAGCTCCGGGGTCATGCTCACCGGTAGCCATAATCCGCCGGACTACAACGGCCTGAAGATCGTCGTTGCCGGCCAGACCCTGTCCGGCGAGCGCATCAGCGCCCTGCACCAGCGGCTGCAGCAGAACACCCTGCACCAGGGCAGCGGCACCTGCACCCCGCTGGAGATTCTCGATGACTATGCCAATCGCATCGTCGATGACGTGCTGCTGGCCCGCCCGCTCAAGGTAGTAGTCGATTGCGGTAATGGCGTCGGGGGCGTGATCGCCCAGACCCTGCTGGAGCAGCTCGGCTGCGAGGTGGTGGCCCTGTATTGCGAGGTCGACGGCACCTTCCCCAACCATCATCCGGACCCGGGCAAGCCGGAGAACCTGCGCGACCTGCAGTTGATCGTCCGGCAGCACGACGCCGACTTGGGCCTGGCCTTCGATGGTGATGCCGATCGCCTGGGCGTGGTAACCGCCGAGGGTGAGATCATCTGCCCCGACCGGCTGCTGATGCTGTTTGCCGAGGACATAGTGACTCGCAACCCCGGCGCCGACATCGTATTTGACGTGAAATGCACCCGTCAGCTGCCGCAACTGATCAGCCGCCTGGGCGGCCGGCCGGTGATGTGGAAGTCCGGGCACTCGATGATCAAGGCCAAGATGCAGGAAACCGGCGCCCTGCTCGGTGGCGAGATGAGCGGCCATGTGTTCATCCAGGAACGCTGGTATGGCTTCGATGATGGCCTGTACAGCGCCTGTCGCCTGCTGGAGCTGATCTCCATGCTGACCCGGGACCGGCAGGAGATCGCGGCCCTGTTCGACCGCTACCCCACCGGCCTGAGCACCCCTGAGTTGCATGTCGAGGTGGGCGAGCAGCGCAAGTTCGAACTGATGACGGCGCTGCAGGGCCATGCCCACTGGGGCGAGCAGGCGCGGATCACTACCATTGACGGTCTGCGCATCGACTACCCTGATGGCTGGGGGCTGGTGCGGGCATCCAACACCACACCGGTGCTGGTGCTGCGTTTTGAAGCCGATGATGCCGGCGGGCTGGCGCGCATCCGCCACCTGTTCCGCGAGCAGCTGGCCCAGGTGGCGCCCGACCTGGCGCTGGACCATCTGTAATATCCATGGCCGGGGAATTGCCCCGGCTGACGATCCGATCAGGAGAAGAGAATCACCATGTTGAACCGTGACGCCGCCACTCAGGTATCCATGATCCTGACCGAGGCACTGCCCTATATCCAGCGCTTCACCGGCAAGACCATCGTCATCAAGTACGGCGGCAACGCCATGGAAAGCGAAGAGCTGCAGGCCAGCTTCGCCAAGGACATCGTGCTGATGAAAACCGTCGGCATCAATCCGGTAGTGGTCCACGGCGGCGGGCCGCAGATTGCCGACTTGCTCAAGCGGTTGAACATCAACAGCGAGTTCATTGAAGGCATGCGCGTGACCGACAGCGCGACCATGGATGTGGTGGAAATGGTCCTCGGTGGCCAGGTGAACAAGAACATTGCCCACCTGATCAACCAGCATGGCGGCCAGGCCCTGGGCCTGACCGGCAAGGACGCCAACCTGATCCGGGCGCGCAAGCTCAAGGTCACCCGCCGCACGCCCGGCACCGACCAGGCGGAGGTCGTTGACGTGGGGCAGGTGGGGGAAGTCAGTGAGGTCAACGTCAAGCTGATCAACCGGCTGATCTCGGATGATTTCATCCCGGTGATCGCGCCCATCGGCGTCGGCGATGACGGCACCTCCTACAACATCAATGCCGATCTGGTGGCCGGCAAGGTTGCCGAGGCCCTGGGCGCCGAGAAGCTGATGCTGCTGACCAACATCGCCGGGCTGATGGACAAGGCAGGCAAGGTGCTCACCGGCCTGACCACCGCCCAGGTCGACGAGCTGATTGCTGACGGCACCATCTATGGCGGCATGCTGCCGAAGATCCGTTGCGCGCTGGATGCGGTGCAGGGCGGCGTGGGCAGTGCGATCATCGTCGATGGGCGGGTGCCCAATGCGGTACTGCTGGAAGTCTTCACCGATACTGGCGTCGGCACCCTGATCACCAACCAGCCAGGATGAGCACTATGCAACAGAGCGACTTCCGGTTCAGTTGCCCGCTGCGCGTGCGTTGGGCCGAGGCCGACCCGCAGGGCATCGTCTTCAACGGCCATTACCTGACCTATGCGGACGTGGGCATTACCGAGTACTTCCGCGCGCTGCGCGGGGCGAGCACCGATGCCGAGATTGCCGGCAGCGAGTTCTTCGCCGTACGCACCCTGCTGGAGTATCAGGCGCCGGCGCGCTTCGACGACCTGCTGGATATCCACGTGCGAATTGCCCGGCTGGGTAACAGCAGCCTGCAGTTTGCCATCGGCATCTACCGCGAGGCGGATCTGCTGGTCACCGGGGAGATTGTCTACGTGCATGCGGATATGGAAACCCGTCGGCCGAAGAGCATCGGCCAGGCGTTCCGCGACGCGGTCAACGCCTTCGAGAAGACCAGCGTCCAATCGTGACCTGACCGCTGACAGGGCCCGGCTCAGTCAGCGAGCAGTTCCTGCAAGCGCTGGCGCCGGGCGGAAAACGTCTGGTTCACAGCCTCGATTTCCTGCTGGTGGCTGCCGATCAGCCGCTGCAACCGCTGCTGCTCCGCTTCCACCTCAGCCAGCTCCGAAAGGATATGCGCCTCCACCTTGCGACCGGCCCGTTCCTGCGCCGCCGCCCGGCTCTGCAGATCTTCGCGCTGGGCCTGCAGGGTGAGAATCCCCGCCTCGGACGTCGCGATCAGGTTCTCGATCTGCAGCACCTGACGGCTGTGGGCACGATCAAGATCATTGAGACTGGAATACAACCGCAGCAGGGTTTCGTCAGCGCTGTGGCGCTGCCGCTGTTCCCGCTCGGCAGCCCGCGCCGCTTCCCGCTCCTGGGGCGTGAGCGCCGCCGGGATCACCTGCTTCACCCGGCCATCGGCGTCCAGTATCTCGTAGCCACGACTGACATGCTGGGGCGGTACGCTGCTGTCCAGCACCGTGACCCCTTTGTCATTGATGTAGCGATACAGGTCGGCCGAATGCCCCTCGGTCGCCAGGGCCAGCCCGCCCAGCACGACACCTGCTGCCTTCAACCTGATCCTTTTGTGCATAACTGGACCACCCTGTCCTCGCTGTTGACGGCCTCCTTTCAGATGCCGTATTGATCACGGTATGCCTGTACTGCAGGCAGGTATTTGCGCAATTGCGCGTCATCCTCAAGAAAGGCAAGGATCTGGGTCAACGACACAATACTGACCACCGGAACGCCGAAATCGCGCTCCACTTCCTGGATGGCCGACAACTCGCCCTGGCCGCGCTCCTGCCGATCCAGCGCCACCATCACTGCCGCGGGCTCGGCGCCCGCCGCCTTGATGATCTGCATGACTTCGCGGATGGCGGTACCGGCGGTAATCACGTCATCTACCACCACCACTCGGCCCTGCAGGGGTGCGCCGACCAAAGACCCACCTTCTCCGTGGTCCTTGGCTTCCTTGCGGTTGAAACAGTATGGCAGATCGACATCAAAGCTGTCAGCCAGGGAAATCGCCGCCGCTGCCGCCAGGGGGATGCCCTTGTAGGCCGGACCGAAAAGCATATCGAAATCCTTAGGGCCATTGTGGATCAGCGCCTGGGCATAGTAGCGCCCCAACCGTGCCAGCGAGCTGCCATTGTTGAATAAACCGGCGTTGAAGAAATAAGGACTTTTGCGACCTGACTTGAGGGTAAATTCGCCGAAGCGCAAAACTTCCCGGTCTAGCGCAAAACGAATAAATTCCCACTGATATTCATGCATGTGTTCTATTACCCTCATCTATAACAAAAATCCCTTCAGCTCGGGTATCATACACGCACGAATTTGGGGGAGCCATGTATGCGAATAATCAGTCTTAATGTCAACGGTGTCGAGGCCGCTGCGGCCCGAGGTCTGTTTGACTGGCTGCGCACGCAGGATGCGGACGTCATCTGCCTTCAGGACATACGCGTCACCGCTCCCGAGCTGGAACAGGACCCCTATTGGCTTGAAGGTTACTGGCAGTATTGCTTCGAGGCGGAAGTGCCCAGCCAGGGCGGCGTAGCCATCTATACCAAGACCGCACCCAAGGCCATCATCATGGGGCTTGGCTTCGAGCTGGCGGATCGGTATGGGCGTTATATCCAGGCGGATTTCGACAAGGTCAGCATCGGCTGCCTGTTGCTGCCCTCGGGCCGCGACGGCGATGCGAGCCTGAACCAGAAATTCAAGTTCATGAACGACTTTACCACCTACTTGACCAAGCAGCGTCGCAAGCGCCGCGAGTTCATCTATTGTGGTTCGCTGCATACCGCCCATCTGAAACTGGACGTGAAAAACTGGCGCGACTGCCAGCACCAGCCGGGTTTCATGGCGCCGGAGCGTGCCTGGATGGACGAGATCTTCGGTAACCTCGGCTATGTTGACGCCCTGCGCGAAGTAACCCGCGAGGCCGATCTGTACAGCTGGTGGCCGGACAGTGAGCAGGCCCAGGACCTCAACCTCGGGCTGCGTATGGATTATCAGATCCTCACGCCCGGCCTGCGCCGCTTCGTGAAGCACGCTTCGATCCCGCGCAAGGTGCGCTTCTCGGAGCATGCCCCGGTCATCATCGATTACGACTGGGTGCTGAGCATCTGATTTTCTGCGGGCGTCGCCCAGGCGTCCGCAGCCTCCTTCCTTCCCTCCTCGATTTGATATTGATCAATTCTTGATCATCCCGGCCCTGTTAAACTCAACCCACGTTATTACCAACTTCTCCTATATCAATATCCCCAAGCCGCTGCGAGCGACTGCCTCCGTTTGACAGGAATCGTCCTATGTCCGAACCGACGAAACAGGATTGGGACCCCCGATCCGATGCCGTACTACGTGACCAGCGTGCCGCCTACGACGCCATGCGCGAGGCTTGCCCCGTCGCGCACAGCGACTATGCCGGCTGGAGCCTGTTCCGCCACGCCGATGTGAGCCGGGTCCTGCTGGATCACCAGAGCTTCAGCAACCGGGTATCCCGGCACGTTTCCGTGCCCAACGGCATGGACCCGCCCGACCATACCCCTTACCGGAAGATCATCGAGCCCTACTTCGGGCCCGCGCACATGGCTGAATTCGAGCCCATCTGCCGGGAAATTGCCGACGACCTCGCGCGCAGCACCCTGCACCAGGACGCCATCGAGCTGATGAGCGAGTTTGCCCAGCCCTTCGCACTGCGTATCCAATGCGCCTTCATGGGTTGGCCGCTGAGCCTGCAGGAAACCCTGTTGAGCTGGGCCAACCGCAATGCCCAGGCGACCCTGACCCGTGACCGCGTGGCGCTCGGCCAACTGGCCGAGGAGTTCGACTGCCTGATCGCAGAGCAACTGAGGGTCCGGCGCCAGGCGGGAACCAGCGCCGACGAAGATGTCACCAGCGCCTTGATGCACGAGCAGGTCGACGGCCGGCCGCTGACCGACCAGGAAATCGCCAGCATCCTGCGCAACTGGACCGTCGGCGAAGTCGGCACCATTGCCGCATCGGTGGGCATCCTGGCGCAGTTCCTGGCTGCCAATCCCGATGTCCAGCAACAGCTGCGGGCCGATCCCGAGCTCCTGTGGCAAGCCAATGACGAGATCCTGCGCATCCACGGCCCGCTGGTGGATAACCGTCGACGCACCACCTGTCCGGTGGAGCTGGGCGGTCGGCGGATCGAGGCCGGGCAGCCCATCACCATCAACTGGGTCGCGGCCAACCGTGACCCGGCAGTCTTCGTCGAGCCGGAACGCTTTTCACTGGACCGGGACCCCTCGCTGAACCTGCTCTATGGCGCCGGTGTCCATGTCTGCCCCGGGGCGCCCCTGGCGCGCATGGAACTGGTGATCATCATGCGCAGCCTGTTGCAGCTCAGTCGCGAGCTGCAGTTGATCGCCGACCAGCCTGCGGTACTGGCCACCTACCCCACCAGCGGTTACGCCAGTCTACCCCTGCGCCTGCGCTGAGTTGGCTCACTGCCGCCCCCGCGGCGCTAACCCACGAGCGCCGCCCTCCGCGGCCACTTCCACATAGCCCACCAGGCAGGCGCCAGCTCCGGCGCCCTGCTGATTCATCCGCGCCGCCAGCTGCCGCAGGCCGGATTCCAGATCACCCAGCTCGATACGGAAGCCGCACAGCCGGTTCGGCTTCTCCAGCGGCCCCAGATAGTGGAAACCGTCCCAGCCCTGCTTGCGCACGCGGATCCCGGTGCGGCGCACCTGTCGGCCACACCACTGCACGGGCGCCCCTGCATCGCGAACCAGCGCTGGCTCATCGCACTCGATACAGAGTTCACCCACGCCGCCCACGGCAACGTCGCCACCTTCCGCATCCAGCACCCAATGCCGGTAACCGTCCAGGCTCTGCCCCAGGTGCAGGCTGCGCTCCGCCAGCGGAAAGCTCACCCGGCGCATCATCGACCAACCGACGGTAGCCGTCGTGCCATAGCAGTTCCATAATTGCCCGACACAATCCTGCAGGTGGGTGGCAAGGGCGAGATCCGGCCCGGTCCCGGAGCAGAGCGCCACCAGCCCACGGTGGCCACGCCAACCCGCCTTCAACAATCGCCGCCAGAAACCGGGGCTGCCCTGCAGGGTGTTAAGGT
Source organism: Pseudomonas saudimassiliensis (assembly GCF_000939975.1). Taxonomy (GTDB): domain Bacteria; phylum Pseudomonadota; class Gammaproteobacteria; order Pseudomonadales; family Pseudomonadaceae; genus Halopseudomonas; species Halopseudomonas saudimassiliensis. The sequence continues at coordinate 1,679,431 of NZ_LK391969.1, forward strand.
CGGGCCGACGCCGCAGCAAGGCAGCCAGCTCCACGGGTTTATCACGCAGGTCGCTGGATACGATTTCCACATAACCCCCTACCCATAGCGGGCCCAGCCATTCCAATAGGCCCTCCACCTCTGTCAATGCGGTTACCGCCAGCCAGCGGCTTCCGGCACAGGCCTCCATTCGCTCGGTCACGCGGTGCAGGTAGCTGGCCAGCGCGCGCCGGGTAAGGGTGACATCACCACGTCCACCGCCTGCCCCGGGCAATATGCAGACCGGCAGCCGATGGTGCAGCTCAGGCCAGGGCAGATCATCTCGCCCACCGGGGCGCAGGCCATGTACCGGTACCGGAAAGACGCCCCGGGTCGGTACGCTCATCACGATCAATTGCACATCCAGGCGGCGGATCAGGGCCTGCAATCGCGGCAACGGTAGATCCGGTGCCAAGGGAACGAAGCACATGCCGGCGCGAATACAGCCGAGCATGGTGGCCAGCAGCTCCGCTGAACGTTCCAGATACAGGCCAACACGATCCCCCGGCCCTAACCCCCGCTCCATCAACTGCGCCGCGATATGAGCAGCGCGCTCGGCGAGCCGACGGTAATCCCAGCGTTCACCGTCCCACCCCAGCGCCACCAGCTCAGCCTGTTGCCGGCACATGGCGGCCAGGTGCGTACCCAGGCCGGACGCGCCGGATGGTTCATCGATGCGGCTCATGCTTCCCCCTCGGCCGAATGGATGCCCGGCACGATCAAAACACTAAATGAGAACGATTAACATTTGTAATGAGAAGGTAGCGCTACTTGATGCACTCGTCAAATACGCGCGGAGCTTTCAATAATCAGGGACGCGAACGCGGACGGAAGAAGCGCGGGCAAACGCAGGGGGAAAGCTGGTCACCGGGGCGGTGACCAGCCAGCTACTACTTGATCAATCGCAGGCAGAAGGGATAGCGGTAGGTCTTGCCCTCGTTGGCCTTGATCGCGGCGATGATCATCAGCACGATGGCGCCGATGCCCACCACCCAGATCATCAGAAAGCCGATGGCGATGATCATCAACAGAAAGCAGACCAGCACGGCAATCGCCACCGTGATCTGGAAGTTGAGCGCCTCCTTGCCCTGATCATCAACGAAGGGATGCAGGTCCTTCTTCATCTGCCAGATAATCAGCGGGCCGATAAGACTGCCGATCACCGGAATGAAATACCCGAGAAACCCGGCCAGGTGGGCGATCATCGCCCATAGCCGGGCATCCTTATCTGGCTCCTGCATCTGGATGAGAGGCTCATCGTCAAGCATGCTCGCTGCTCCTTATATCAGAAGGTAACCATATCTGATGTCAGGATAGCCGAACGTGTGCGCTGAGCCTACGCCAGGTAGATCAGGGAATGGTAAAGAGCACCTTCACCTGATCGTTGATCGCAGCGCTGTCGACATAACCGATGGCTTTGGCATCGCTGGCAACCTTGGCAATCACGGCGGCGTCGCCCTCGACCGCAGCCAGCGGCTGGCCTTTACCGGTAAAGATCAGGCTGGACCAGTAGGCGTTGAGCTGGGACTCGTTCTTGTTGGTAATGACGCTGTAGAACCTCTCCTTGGCCGGCGTCCAGCCGTTGTGGTCGATAGCGGTCAGGGACTTGTCCTTGCCGAGAAACAGGTTCGCGACTTCGGCCTGGGACGGTGCAGCTGACGCCGCCGGGTTGACGATAACAGCGACTTCGGCCTGGGCCAGGCCGGCGGTAGCCAGCAAGGCAGCGATGACAGAGCGGGAAAACATGTTCATCTGGTTGCTCCTCAGAATACGAAGTCGATGCCGACGCTGAAAATATCGCCGTCATAGGTGGGCTGGGGAATACCGAAGAGTTGGTTCATGGCCAGGTCCGTGAAGTATTCGGTGCCTGTTTTGACGAATACACCATGGGCCTCGTTAGAGGTGTCCACACGCTTGTATTCGCCCTTGAGCGTGACATTGGGCAACAAGCTGTAATTCAGACCGTAGGTCCAGGACACCTGGCGTCCACCGCTCTGTTCATCAAGCTGTGCATAGGTGACATGGGGCAGGAAGTCGCCAAAACGACGGCCGCCCATCATGTAGAAGGCGTTCTTGGTGGGTATCACGCCCTCTACCACCAGACGGGTAGCCTCGTGGGAAGTGATCCAGGTACCATTGTCATATTGGTAGCCCAGGGAGGTAAACTTGCCCTTGGTGCCATCCAGCGTCGTTCTCAAGATGCCGTCAAGCGTCAGGTCAGCTTCGCTGTAGCTCAAGCGCAGCGTGCCGTAATCGTTGGTCTCAAGCGCGACACTGGATCCGGCGATCTTCCGGTAGTCCATGTCTTCGGTCGTGTCGTAGAAGAAATAGTCGCTGTTAAGCGCCTGGCCGACGTTCGCCTGCACGCTCAGATTGCCGAAGCTCAGCGGTAGCGTGTAGATAAAGTCCACGCCTTCATAGCTACTGATCTGAACTTGGTGATAAACCTCATCGGGCAGGCGGATCCAAGGGTAGGTGAATCCGACATCAAGCGCTTCCGAGTACATATAAACCGGGTTGCGCAGGCGCCCTGCACGCAATACCAGGCGGTCGGTTGCCTGGTAGGAGAGATAGAACCACTCCAGATTCACGTCCCAGCTATCATGCTGCGCCTTGGCTATGACTTGCGCTGTCAGGGTGAGGTCGTCGGTCACGCCATAGCGCAACTGGCCACCCAGCTTGGAGAGCTCGTCGAAGCGCCACGAATCCGTGGTCTGTCCATTGATACCGTAACTGCGCCCGTCGTGCTCGCCGCCTAAATAGGTCATGCCAAGGGTACCGAAGCCATTCAGGCGATAATCGCCCTGCTCGAGGGCGAACGCGGGCGCAGCGGCGAGGCATGCCACTGCCAAGCCGAGAAGTCGTGGTGCAAACATTGAGTAGTGCTCCTGATAAAGATTAAATGCGGAACTGGGCAGTGGCTGCGCGCAAGTGATCATGGGTACTGACCAGTTGTTCGCCGAGGCGCGCGGTAGCCTCTGCTCCGTTGGCGGTTGCTTGGGCGTCCTGCTGCAACACTTGGGTTTCTTGTTGGATGGAGTTCGACAGACCGATCTGCTCCTGGGTATGGCGGGCGATACCGGCGTTGAACTCGTTAATGCGGTTGACGGCGCTGGTGATGGCTTCCAGCAGTTGGGTCGCTTCGATGGAGCGATCAATGCTCTGCCGGGATTTTTCCCCGTTGGCGGTCATGATAGAAAGTACGGCGTTCGCGCTGTTCTGCAGGCGCTGGATGATGTGCTGGATCTCCGCGGTCGAACTGGCGGTTTTCTGCGCCAGGTTGCGCACTTCATCGGCAACCACGGCGAATCCCCGCCCTTGTTCGCCCGCCCGGGCCGCTTCGATGGCCGCGTTGAGCGCCAGCAGGTTGGTCTGATCGGCGATGCTGCGAATCACCGTGAGCACCGAGCCAACTTCCTGGGTTTCCTCTTCCAGCTGGGCCATCGACCGCACCGCATCCATGACGCTACTGCCCAGGTCGGCAATGCTGTCGGACAGGCTGTCGATATGTACCCGTGCGGTACTGGCCTGCTGCGTCGCCGCCTGGGCTTCATCAGAGGCCTGGCGTGAACGCTGTGCCACGTCCTGAATGCGATCCGTCATGGTCAGGATATCGCGGCTGATCGAATCCGTATGGCGCTGCTGGGAACGGGCATTTTCCTCTGCGCTCTGTGTCACGCGGTACAACTCTTTCGATACCTCGCCAAGGGGGCTCGCAGCGTGGACCGTCTGGCCGATGGTGCCCTGGAGTTTGCCCAGAAAAGCGTTGAACAATTTGATCATGGTGCCGATTTCATCGGACGACTCCCCGGTCACCCGCTTGGTCAGGTCACCATCGCCGCTGGCAATCGACTCCAGGGAGCGGATAACACCGCGCACGTTCTGCATGATGCTGCGAGTGACCACCAGCGCGCCGGTACCGGTTACCAGCAGCAGTATCACGCACAACAGGATACCCAGGCGGGTGGTGTCGGCGTTGGTTTCGCGGGCGGTGACCAAGGTCTGTTTGAAATCGCCGTAGGCGTTCTGCCGGAACTGGCTTGCCAACTGCTGCGCCTGCGCTAGATCCGCTGCCATGCGCTCGAGGCTGGGGCGCAGCTCATCAAAGGAAACCTCCCCGGTAATCATCGAGCGAGAGGCAGACAGGGCGTTAACACCGTAGCGGGAAATTGCACCGCGCCAGGCGCGCAGCTCCTGCAGGCGCTGGGCCTCCTCACTGAGCAGCTGTTCAGCGCTCTGCAGATCAGCCTCAACACCTGCCAATACCTCGGACGCCTCGTCCAGCATGTCTGCTTCACCAGCGGTGACGGCGTTGTTGAGCAGACCGGGCAGTCGTGAAAACTGGAAGATGGCGGCGTCGGCCTTTTCCAGCGTGGGATAGTGCTGGTCTTCCAGCGCCAGCAGGCGCGCGTCCGTCGCGGCCAGCTGCAACGAGGTGTAAGACACGTATAACACCAGACCCAACAATGCGAGCGCAGGGGCGAGGGCCAACTTATATCCGAGCGAGAAATTCTTGAGCATGACGGGCTCCACAAACAGGACGCGGATACTAACAGCAAGCAGGAAGATGGCGATATGCCATTGGTCAGTGGCATTGGTGCGTCAATCCCCGAGCAGCAGCAATTCGAAGCCTCTATCGACCCAGGGGAGATTTACTTGAGGAGGAAATGGCGCAGATATTTCAGGGCAAAGGCTCTATCGCGGGGGAGGCAGGGCGTTGTACCAATCGGAAGCCAGGCAGGGCGGGGGTTGCACGGATCAAGAGCATGACCGGATCGTCGCAGGGGTGCGACGATCCGACGCGCCCAGAGAGTTACTCGGCCAGCGCGGCCAGCTGCGCCGCAAACAAGTCGTTGATGCCCTTGGTAGCCAGCTCCAGCATCGCATTGAGCTCCTGGGGCGTGAAGGGCGCTGCTTCGGCCGTGCCCTGCACCTCGATGAAACCGCCCTTGTCGGTCATGACCACGTTCAGGTCGGTATCGGCGGCGGAGTCTTCCGGGTAATCCAGGTCCAGCACCGGCACGCCCTGGTAGATGCCTACCGACACGGCGGCGATCATCTGCACCGAGGGAACGCGCTTGATGGCGCCACGCTGTTTCATCGCCCGCAGGGCATCGACCAGCGCCACGCAGGCCCCGGTGATGGAGGCGGTGCGGGTGCCACCATCGGCCTGGATCACGTCGCAATCGACGTAGATGGTGTTCTCGCCCAGGGTTTTCATGTCCACTGCCGCACGCAGAGAACGCCCGATCAAGCGCTGGATCTCCAGGGTACGGCCGCCCTGCTTGCCCTTGCTGGCTTCGCGCTGCATACGCTCGCCGGTGGCCCGGGGTAGCATGCCGTACTCGGCGGTGATCCAGCCCTGGCCGGTACCGCGCAGGAAGCGCGGCACGCCGCCTTCCACGCTGGCGGTGCAGATCACCTTGGTGTCACCGAACTCGACCAGCACCGAGCCCTCGGCATGCTTGGTGTAGTGGCGGGTCAGGGTTACCTGACGCATCTGGTCTGCCGCGCGGCCGCTGGGTCGTATCATCTGTTCATTCCTTACTGCGTATGTGAGCGGCGATTATACGGAGCCTGCCCGGGGGCACAACAGCGGCCTGTACCCCGCAGCCGACTGGCGGAGTACAATGCCCGCCGCCGATCGATAAATAGACAGACTGGAGTGGACCCATGGTATTCAGCATGACGGCCTTTGCCCGTAGCGAACTCAGCACCGATCAGGGCAACCTGGCGTGGGAACTGCGTTCGGTCAATCATCGCTACCTGGAAGCCACCCTGCGCCTGCCCGAGGCCTTTCGCGATCTGGAAGGCCCGCTGCGCGAGCGTCTGCGCAAGCATATCGCCCGCGGCAAGGTGGAGTGCACCCTGCGTTTCAACCCGGTGGCCGATGCCCGCCCGGACCTGACTCTGAATCAGCCGCTGCTCGACCAGTTGATCGACGCCGCCGGGCGAATCAGCACCCAGCTGGACAATCCTGCCCCGATCAACCCCCTGGAGCTACTGGCCTGGCCGGGTGTGCTCGGTGGTGAAGGCCGGGAGCAGGTGGATTTGAAAGCGCAGGCCGACCAGTTGTTCGACCAGGCCCTGGAAGAACTGAAGCAGCACCGCGCCCGCGAAGGCGCGGAACTGCGCGAGCTGATCGAGAGCCGCCTGGACAGCATGGCCGAACGGGTCACCACCTTGCGCGAGATGATGCCGACCTTGCTCGCCGCCCACCGGCAGAAACTCATCGACCGCTTCAACGAAGCCCGGCTCGAACTGGACGGCACCCGTATCGAGCAGGAACTGGTGATCCTGGCGCAGAAGATCGACGTTGCCGAAGAACTCGACCGCATCGACACCCATATCCAGGAAACCCACCACGTACTCGACAGCAAAACCGCCATCGGCCGCCGCCTGGACTTCCTCATGCAGGAATTCAACCGCGAAGCCAACACCCTGGGCTCCAAGGCCATCGATGCCCGCAGTACCCAGGCCGCGGTAGACCTGAAGGTGTATATCGAGCAGATGCGCGAGCAGGTGCAGAATATCGAGTGACGCCGCCGGCTCGCCTCAGGAAGAACTCACCATCTGCAACCCCACCACCGACAACACCAGGCTGGTGAGAAAGAACAGCCGCCAGAAGGTCACTGGCTCGTCGAACAGCATGATGCCCGCAACCACTGTGCCGAAGGCGCCGATGGCGCCCCACACCGCATAGGCCGTGCCCACCGGGATGGCGCGTTCACCGCCCATGGCCTTGAACAGCAGGAACATGCTGATCGCCACGCAGATTGCAAAGGTGCCCAGCCACAACGCCAGGGACTTGCCGCTGGCCTGCTGGGCCTTGCCGAGACTGATGGCGAAGCCGGTTTCAAACAGCCCGCCGATGATCAGCATGATCCAGTTGATGCTCATGTGTTTCCCCTGCGCGGATAAAAAGTCAGTCCCGCAAACTACCCCAAAGCGGGAGAATTGGAAACCGAGGGGGCCCGGGCCCGCGCTGACGGGCGCCGTGACGGCTGCTACTATGTGGGTTCTTTCATTCCGCATTGAAGATCTTGCCTTGGCCCCCTCTGCTTCCCGTTTGAACGTCTACCGTCAGCCGGGCTTCATGCCCTTTGTCATCGCCCGCCTGCTGGCGGTCTTTGCCATGCAGATCCAGGCCATCGTGGTGGCCTGGCAGATCTACGAGATTACTGGCGACCCCTTATCCTTGGCCTGGGTCGGCCTGGCCCAGTTCCTGCCCATGCTGTTCCTGCTGATGCCCGCCGGCGATCTGATCGATAGGTACAGCCGCAAGCTGATCCTGGGGCTGTCCTGGGTCGGTGCCGCCTGCTGCAGCGCCATCCTGTTATGGCTGACCTTCAGCGGCGAGCATGACCCCGCCTGGTTCTACGGCGCGCTGGTGCTCTATGGCTGCTCCCGGGCCTTTATCGGGCCGGCGCTGCAGAGCCTGTTGCCGCAGATCGTGCCCCGGGACCAGTTGGCTCAGGCGATCGCCGCCAACAGCACCATCATGCGTACCGCCACCATTATGGGTCCGGTGCTGGGCGGCGTGCTCTATGCCATTGGCGGCGGCGAGCTGACCTATGCGGTTTGCCTGGTGTGCTTTGGCGGCGGGCTGTTGCTGCTGATGCGGGTGCCCGTGCTCTACGCCGAGGCCATGCAGGTTACCGAAAGCTCGGGCTGGAAGCGTTTTACCGCCGGGCTGCATTTCATCCGCACGCGGCCGATCATCCTCGGCACCATTTCCCTGGACCTGTTTGCCGTGCTGCTCGGCGGCGTGGTCGCGCTGCTGCCGATCTACGCCAGCGACGTGCTGCAGGTGGGCCCCGAGGGCCTGGGCATACTGCGCAGCGCCATGGCGGTGGGGGAAATCTGCGTCGGCCTGTACCTGAGTACGCGGCCGTTCAATAGCAATGTCGGGCGCACCATGTTCATTGCCGTGGCGATCTTCGGTGTGGCCAACCTGGTGTTTGCGCTATCGACCCTGTTTTGGCTGTCTTTTGCCGCGCTGTTCATCGCCGGCGCCGCCGACATGGTCAGCGTGTACATCCGCTCGGCGCTGATCCAGTTCTCCACCCCGGACGCCATGCGCGGCCGGGTGAATGCGGTCAACATGCTATTCATCAGTTCGTCGAACGAGCTGGGCAACTTCCGCGGCGGTGTGAGCGCCGCCTGGTTCGGGGCGGTGCCAGCGGCGCTGATCGGCGCCTTGTCCACCCTGGCGGTGGTCGGTGGCTGGGCGGCGGCGTTCCGTACTCTGCGCCAGGTCGACCGCTTCGAGGATGCCTCGCCAGAGCAGCAGACCGGGGCGTCCCCCGCCCGCGGATGATCGCTGCGCCAGCCGTTCCGGCCACGTTGGCATGACGCCGCCGGCCGTTGCCTTTATAATCCCGCCACGCCGCAACCCAGGACAATATCCGCCATGAGCCAAGCCACCGGTACTCTCTATATCGTTTCCGCCCCGTCCGGTGCGGGCAAGACCAGCCTGGTCACGTCGCTGATCGAGCAGATCGACACGCTGCGGGTATCGGTTTCCCATACCACCCGGGCCATGCGCCCCGGCGAGGTGGATGGCGTCAATTACCATTTCACCAGCCGTGAGCGTTTCCTCGAGCAGGTGGGCCAGGGCGATTTTCTCGAGCATGCGGAAGTCTTCGGCAATCTGTATGGCACCTCCCAGAGCACCGTGGAGCAGACCCTGGCCGAAGGGCATGACCTGATTCTGGAAATCGACTGGCAGGGTGCCCAGCAGGTGCGCCGCGCCCTGCCCCAGGCCCGCTCGATCTTCATCCTGCCGCCGAGCAGCACGGCCCTGCAGCAACGCCTGAGCAACCGCGGGCAGGACAGCGATGAGGTGATCGCCGGGCGCATGGCCCAGGCGGTGGAAGAGATGAGCCATTACGTGGAATACGACTACATCGTCATCAACGATGACTTCCAGACCGCCCTGGACGACCTGCGGGCCATCCTGCGTTGCGGGCGCCTGACTCTGGCTCACCAGCAGCAGCTGCACCGGCACCTTCTCACGGGGTTGTTGTCAGACTGACGGGTAAACCGGTAAACTGCTCGGTCCTGCGTTATTATCAAGCGCTTCCCGATTTTTCTTATCCTGCCGTTCGGAGTACACCATGGCCCGCGTCACTGTTGAAGACTGCCTGGAAAATGTAGACAACCGCTTTGAGCTGGTCATGCTGGCCACCAAGCGTTCGCGTCAGATTGCTACCGGTGGCAAGGAACCCAAGGTGGCATGGGAAAACGACAAGCCGACCGTGGTCGCTCTGCGCGAAATCGCCGAAGGCCTGATCACCGACGAGATCATGGCCGAAGAAGCCCTGCGCGAACAGCAGGAACCGCTGTACTCGCTGGAAACCGAACTGCCGGAGTAAGCGGTTGCGATGGCCGTGCGACCTCGTTCAGACTGCCCTGACAGCAGGGTGCAGGAGAGTTGCATGTCCGGTATAGAACTATTTGCCGATCGGCTGGATGACTATCTCGAACCCGAGCAGGTCAATCTGGTGCGTCGCGCCTACTTCTACGCCGAGCAGGCCCATGACGGCCAGACTCGGCGTAGCGGTGAACCCTACGTTACCCATCCGCTGGCGGTAGCCAACATCCTCGCCGACATGCACATGGACCATCAGAGCCTGATGGCCGCCATGCTGCATGACGTGATCGAGGATACCGGCATCCCCAAGGAAGCCCTGGTCACCCAGTTCGGCGACACCGTGGCGGATCTGGTCGACGGGGTCAGCAAGCTGACCCAGATGACCTTCGAGACCAAGGCTGAGGCCCAGGCCGAAAACTTCCAGAAGATGGCCCTGGCCATGGCCCGGGACATCCGGGTGATTTTGGTCAAGCTGGCCGACCGCCTGCACAACATGCGCACCCTCGGCGCGCTCAATCCCGAGAAACGCCGGCGTATCGCCCGCGAGACCCTGGAAATCTACGCCCCCATCGCCAATCGTCTGGGCATGCACAGCCTGAGTACCGAGTTCGAGGACCTGGGCTTCAGCGCCATGTACCCGATGCGCTCGCGGATGATTGCCCAGGCGGTGCGGGATGCCCGGGGCAACCGCAAGGAACTGCTGACGCGGATCCTCGAGTCGCTGGAAGCCTGCCTGGAACGGGAAGGCTTGCAGGGCAAGGTGCTGGGGCGCGAGAAGCACCTGTACGGCATCTACCAGAAGATGCGCGAGAAGCGCAGGGCGTTCAACGAGATCATGGACGTCTACGCCTTCCGCATCATCGTCGACAAGCCCGATACCTGCTATCGCGTGCTGGGCGCCGTGCACAGTCTCTACAAGCCCTTCCCCGGCCGCTTCAAGGATTACATCGCCATCCCCAAGGCCAACGGCTACCAGTCCCTGCACACCACGCTGTTCGGTATGCACGGGGTGCCGATCGAGATCCAGATCCGCACCGAGGAGATGGAAGAGCTGGCCAACAACGGGATTGCCGCGCACTGGGTCTACAAGTCCAAGGATGAGGTGATCAACGGCAATCACGCCCGCACCCGGCAGTGGCTCAAGGGCGTGCTGGAGCTGCAGCAACGGGCCGGCAACTCTCTGGAGTTCATTGAGAACGTCAAGATTGACCTGTTCCCCGACGAGGTCTACATCTTCACGCCGAAGGGCCGCATCATGGAGCTGCCCAAGGGGTCGACGCCGGTGGATTTCGCCTATGCGGTACATACCGATGTGGGCAACAGCTGTATCGCCTGCCGGATCAACCGCCGCCTGGCGCCGCTGTCCGAACCACTGGAAAGCGGCCAGACCGTAGAAATTATCACTGCCCCCGGGGCGCGCCCGAATCCCGCGTGGCTGAATTTCGTCATCACCGGCAAGGCGCGCAGCAACATCCGCCACCTGCTCAAGCATCAGCGGCATTCGGAATCCATCGCCCTGGGCGAACGGCTGCTGGACAAGGTGCTGGCGAGCTTCGACACCAGCCTCGACCAGATCCCCGAGCGCCAGCTGCAACGGGTGCTGGCGGACTGTCGCATGGAGTCCCTGGAAGACCTGCTGGCCGATATCGGCCTGGGCAACCGCATGGCCTATGTCACTGCCCGCCGGCTACTGGCCAGCGATGCCCCGGCTGAAGCCGAGGCCGAGGCGGCCAAGCACGATGCGGTGGTGCAGCAACCGAGCATCGAGGAAATGCCCCTGGCCATCCGCGGCACCGAAGGCTTGGTGGTCAGCTTCGCCCGCTGCTGCAACCCCATCCCGGGCGACCCCATTGTCGGTTTCATCACCACCGGCAAGGGCATGGTCATCCACCAGGAAAACTGCAAGAACCTGGCGGAGCACCGCGGTAACAATGAAAAGATCCTGCAACTGACCTGGGACAAGAACGTCAGTGGCGAATTCACCGTGGAGCTGCGCGTGGAGCTGGAACACCAACGGGGCATCATCGCCCAGCTGGCCACCAGCATCACCGTCGCCGACGCCAGCATCGACAAGATCAGCGTCGACGAGCGCGACGGCCGCGTCAGCGTGGTGCAACTGGTGCTGCGTGTGCGCGGCCGCCTGCACCTGTCCCAATTGATCAAACGGATCCGCGTGCTGCAAGGCGTCATGCGAATCACTCGACTGAAGAACTGAACATCCAATGGAGACATTCATGAACAAGCAAGTCATTACCAGCGAGCACGCGCCCGCGGCGATCGGCCCTTACTCCCAGGCCATCAAGGTCGGCAACACCGTGTACCTGTCGGGCCAGATCCCGCTGGACCCCAAGACCATGGAAGTGGTTGAAGGCTTCGAAGCCCAGGTCTGCCGCGTGTTCGACAACCTGGCGCTGGTAGCCGAAGCGGCTGGCGGCAAGCTGCAGGACATCGTCAAGCTGAACATCTACCTGACCGACCTGAACAACTTCGCCACCGTCAACGAGATCATGGGCCGTTACTTCGAACAGCCCTACCCGGCCCGCGCCGCCATCGGCATCGCCTCGCTGCCCAAGGGCGTGCCGGTCGAAATGGACGGGATTCTGGTCGTAGGCTAAAGCCTACTAGCTGCCAGCTTGCCGCTGAAGGCTACTTGAGCATGCTCGAGTAGCCTTCCCGATAACTCGGATACTGCGGTTCCCACCCCATCTCCCGCGCCAGTTCATTGCTGCAGCGCTTGCTGCCCACCCGATTGGCGGTTGGTCCTTCTGCCAGCAAGGTCACTCCCAACTGCTCTGCCAACCACTGCGCCACGTCATGCAGCGGTGCCGGCTCGTCATCCACGCCCAGATAGCAGGGCGCCAGCCATTCCTCCTGATCCGCAGCCAGTAACAGGCATTCCAGCAGCGCAGCGGCATCATCACGATGGATGCGGTTGGTGTATTGCACCGGCGTTTCCGGGACATACAGGCCGTTGCGCACCTGCTCGATAAGGCGGTTGCGACCCGGCCCGTAGATGCCGCCCAGCCGCACCACGGAGGCTGGTACGCCGCTGCGCAGCGCCACGTCTTCGGCCTGGATCAACAGCGGAGCGGTGGCTGATTGCGCCAACGCGGGACTGTTTTCCGTAACCCATTCCCCTTCGCTCTGGGCATAGACGGCGGTGCTCGATACCTGCAGCAGCTGGCGCAGCTTGTGCCGGCTATCCTTCAGCCAACCGAGCACATGCTGCAGGCCGTCGACATACAGCCGCTGGTACAGCTCCGGGTCCCGGCGCCCGGCGGCCGGGCAATACACCAGATAATCGACCTTGTCCGGCCAGGCGGCCGGCTTCTCCGGCTGGGTCAGGTCCGCGGCGATCCGGCCGATGCCATCGGGCAAGGCGCTGGGGTCACGGCGCAGGCCACTGACCTGCCAACCCCGGGCGAGCAGCCGCTCGGCCAGTGCTGTTCCCACATCGCCGCAGCCGGCAATAACTACATGTTTCATGCTGATTGTTTTCCTCTATCGACCAACCCGCTATGCTTGCAGAAATTTCTGCGAGCAGTATACGCCATGACCCTGACCGAACTCCGTTACATCGTTACTCTGGCCCAGGAACAGCACTTCGGCCACGCCGCCGAGCGCTGCCACGTTTCCCAGCCGACCCTGAGTGTCGGCGTGAAGAAACTCGAGGAAGAGCTGGGCATCATGCTCTTCGAGCGCACCAAGAGCGCCGTGCGCGTCACCCCTGTGGGCGAGAAGATCGTTGCCCAGGCCCAGCGCGTGCTGGAAGAGGCCATGACCATCCGCGAACTGGCCAGCGCCGGCAAGAACCAGCTGTCCGCCCCGCTCAAGGTCGGCGCCATCTATACCATCGGGCCCTACCTGTTCCCGCACCTGATTCCCCAGCTGCACCGGGTCGCCCCGGAGATGCCGCTGTACATCGAGGAAAACTACACCCACGTCCTGCGCGACAAGCTGCGCACCGGCGAGCTGGATGCCATCATCATCGCGCTGCCCTTCAACGAGCCGGATATCCTGACCAAGCCGCTGTATGACGAGCCCTTCAGCCTGTTGATTCCGGCGGACCACCCCTGGGCCAAGCGCGACCATGTCACCCTCGATGACCTGGACGACGACCGCCTGTTGCTGCTGGGCGAAGGCCACTGCTTCCGCGAGCAGGTCTTGGAAGCCTGCCCGACCACCCGGCGCACCGACGAGCAGAACAAGCACACCACCATCGAGTCCAGCTCCCTGGAGACCATCAGGCACATGGTCGCCTCCGGCATGGGCATGACGGTGCTGCCGATCTCGGCGGCGGACGACCGCTATTACAGCTCCGATCTGCTGCTGACCAAGCCGTTCAAGTCGCCCGTGCCCTTCCGCACCGTGGCCATTGCCTGGCGCGCCAGCTTCCCACGGCCGCGGGCCGTGGAGATTCTCAGCGATTCGATTCGCCTGTGCTCGATCGGCGCACCCGCCGACAAGCCGAAGAAGGCCTGACGCCCCATGACCCGGCCGCTGGAACGCACGCCGCTGACGGTATTCAAGGGTATCGGCCCCGCCGTGGCGGAGAAGCTCTGCCGCCTCGGCCTGACCAGCGTGCAGGATGTGCTCTTCCACCTGCCGCTGCGTTACCAGGACCGCACCCGGGTCACACCGATCGGCGCCCTGCGGCCCGGCATGGATGCGGTCATCGAGGGCGTGATCGCCGGTGCGGACGTGGTCATGGGCCGGCGCCGCAGCCTGCTGTGCCGCCTGCAGGACGGCAGCGGCACCCTGAGCCTGCGCTTCTACTACTTCAATGCGGCGTTGAAGACCAACCTGCAGCGAGGCAGTCGCTGGCGCTGCTATGGCGAAGTCCGACCCGGCGCCTCCGGGCTGGAAATCTACCATCCGGAAATGCAGAAGCTCGACAGCCTCCAGGCCATGCCGGTGGCCACCACCCTGACGCCCATCTATCCAGCGACCGAGGGCCTGTCCCAGCAGCGCCTGCGCAGCCTCACCGACGCCGCCCTCGCCTGGCTGGACCAGGGTAACAGCCTGCCGGACCTGCTGGCCCCGGAGCTGACCGAGCAGTACCAATTGCCGCCCCTGCGCGAAGCCATCCGCACCCTGCATCGGCCGCCACCGGATGTCGACCTGCAGGCCCTGGAAGACGGCCGGCACTGGGCGCAGCATCGGCTGGCCTTCGAAGAGCTGCTGGCCCACCAACTGACCATGCTCAAGCTGCGCGCCGAGGCCCGCTCCCAGCGCGCCCCGGTCATGCAGGCTGGCGGTGAGCTGGCGCATGCCTATGTCGAGCAGCTGGGCTTTCCGCTGACCGGGGCCCAGGCCCGGGTCGCAGCAGAAATCCGCACCGACCTGCAGCAACCCCGGCCCATGCTGCGGTTGGTGCAGGGCGATGTGGGTGCTGGCAAGACGGTGGTGGCCGCCCTCGCCGCCCTGCACGCCCTGGAAGCCGGCTGGCAGGTGGCGCTGATGGCCCCGACGGAAATCCTGGCTGAGCAGCATTTCGTCAACTTCCAGCGCTGGTTCGCGCCGCTGGGCATCTCGGTGGCTTGGATGGCCGGCAAGCTCAAGGGCAAGGCGCGGACCAACCAGTTGCAGATGATCGCCACCGGCGAGGCGGCCATGGTGGTGGGCACCCACGCGCTGTTCCAGGCCGAGGTGCAGTTCCATAACCTGGGACTGGCGATCATCGATGAACAGCACCGCTTCGGCGTGCAGCAGCGCCTGGCGCTACGGGACAAGGGCGCCGCCGGACGCTTCTCGCCCCACCAGTTGATCATGACCGCCACGCCGATCCCGCGCACCCTGGCGATGAGTGCCTATGCCGACCTCGACACCTCGATTCTGGACGAGCTGCCGCCGGGCCGCACGCCCATCAATACCGTGCTGGTATCCGACAGCCGCCGCGACGAGGTGGTTGAACGGGTGCGCGCCGGCTGCGCCGAGGGCCGCCAGGCCTACTGGGTCTGCACCCTGATCGAGGAGTCGGAGCAACTCCAGGCCCAGGCCGCCGAGGTCACCTGGCAGACACTGTGCGAGCAGTTGCCGGGGCTGTCCATCGGGCTGATCCACGGCCGCATGAAAGCCACCGAGAAAGCCGAAATCATGCAGGCCTTCAAGGCTGGCGACCTGCATTTGCTGGTTGCCACCACCGTAATCGAGGTAGGCGTGGACGTGCCCAATGCCAGTCTGATGATCATCGAGAACCCCGAGCGTCTCGGCCTGGCGCAGTTGCACCAGCTGCGCGGGCGGGTCGGCCGCGGCAGTACCGCCAGCCATTGCGTGCTGCTGTATCACGCACCGCTCTCGGCCCTCGGCCGCGAGCGCATGAGCATCATGCGCGAGAGCTCCGACGGTTTCGTCATCGCCGAGAAGGACCTCGAATTGCGCGGCCCGGGTGAGGTATTGGGCACCCGCCAGACCGGGCTGGTGCAGTTCCGGGTCGCGGACCTGGTGCGCGACGCCGATCTGTTACCCCAGGTTCAGGAGGCCGCTGCGGCCTTTGCCCGGCAGCACCCCGACCGGGTCGAGCAGCTCATTGACCGCTGGCTGGCCGAAGCGCAGCAGTTCGCCCAGGTATGATGTGGCGAGCATTGGCTGCGTCTCGGCTTGCGATGCACGGCTAACAGCCCCTAAGATCATGCACGACCTACCCATTCGCCTGCCCAGACAAGGAACGCCCTGATGACCGACCACGCGGCATTGCCCCCCGCCGGCGCAAGCCTGCCGACGCCGTTGGAGAAGCAGCTGCAGGATCTGCAGATCGCCCAGCACCTGCGCCCAGGCGCCGCCGGTCCGCTCGCCCAGCAGATCCAGGTCTGCCTGCTCGCCGATGCCGCAGGGACGCTGCTGGTGCTGTTCCCCGCTGACCATCTGCTGGACCTGCGACGCCTGGAGCGGGAAACCGGCCGCGCCCTGGAACCGGTGCGTGACCGGCAGCTGCAGGCGATCTTGCAGCCTTATCAAGCGACCCAGCTGCCGGGCCTACCCGCCCTGGTGGAAGCGCCCTGCCTGATTGACCGCCAATTGCTGAGCCATGACCGGCTCTGGCTGCCCAGCGGTGCGGCGGGCCAGTGGCTGGAACTTGATCAGCTCACCTTCAACCGGCGGATGACCGGGGCCACCGACGCCGACTTTGCCGTGCCCCTGCACAGCATTGCCTGCAGCGCAGAGGGCGCCGAACAGGACCGGCAGGACATCAGCCTGGCGGTGCAGAACTTCACTGCCCTGCGCATGCGCCAACGGCTGGAGGAGACCATCGAGATTCCACCGCTGCCCAATACCGCGCAGCAGATCATGAAATTGCGGGTCAACCCCGATGTCACGGTCGAGCAGCTCACCGACGTGGTGGAGACCGACCCAAGCCTGGCGGCCCAGGTAGTCAGCTGGGCGTCCTCGTCGTTCTACGCCGCCCCCGGCAGGATCCGCTCGGTGGAGGATGCCATCACCCGGGTCCTGGGCTTCGATCTGGTCATCAACTTGGCCGTGGGGCTATCTCTGGGCAAGACCTTCAGCCTGCCGAAGGATGCCCCCGAGCGCAGCACGCCCTACTGGGAGCAGGCGATCTATACCGCCGCGGTGATCGAGGGCCTGGCCAAGGCCATACCCCGCCACCAGCGCCCGGAACTGGGCCTGAACTACCTGGCCGGGCTGCTGCACAACTTCGGCTACCTGGTGCTGGCCTACATCTTCCCGCCCTACTTCAAGCTGATCTGCCGCCACCTGGATGCCAACCCCCATGTGCCGGCGTACCTGGTGGACCAGTATCTGCTGGGGGTGCACCGCAACCAGATCGGCAGCTGGCTGATGCGCTACTGGGACATGCCGGCGGAAATTTCCTGCGCCCTGCGTCACCAGCACGATCCGGACTACCGGGGCGAGCATCATGTGTACGCCAACCTGGTCTATCTCAGCCTGGCGCTGCTGCGGGAACGGGAACTGGGTAGCGGGCCGCCCATGGCGATACCGGAGGAATTGCTGGAACGTCTGGGATTGAACCGGGAAGCGGCGGAAGCCGCAGTGGACAAGGTGTTGAACGCGCGCGATGCGCTACGCACGCTGGTGAACGAATACCAGCTGGGCTGGGACCGCTGAGCAAGCGGCCGGGGAGCTGAGCCGCTCCCCGGCTTGTCCGTTCAGTTGACGGAGTCTTTCAGCCCTTTGCCGGGTTTGAAGGAGACGGTATTGCTGGCCTTGATCTGTACCGGTTCACCGGTTTGCGGGTTCTTGCCGGTCCGGGCACCACGGTGCCGCTGCAGGAAGGTCCCAAACCCGACGAGGGTAACCGTATCCTTGCGGCTCAGGGCCTGGGTAATTTCATCGAGAATCGCGTTGAGCGCACGGTTTGCCTGGTCCTTGCTCAGGTCAGCCTTTTCGGCAATAGCCGCTGCGAGTTCCGGTTTACGCATATGAAGCCTCACTATGTGTTGTTTTTGTTTTTCACTGCCTGCTGCAGCGAGCTCCGCGACGGCCCCGCCGATCCTGGCCCAAGGCTGTCAAAGCCTGCCCAGCATGGCACGACTCCAGCGTCGTTGCCAAGCCTAAACCGGGCGGACAGCCGGTGTTATCGCTGATTTCCGGTAAAAAGGCAAAACTGCCTCACCCCGCCCGTTCAGCCGATGGCAATCATTTCGAAGTCTTCCTTGCCAACACCGCAGTCCGGGCATTGCCAGTCCGCCGGCACGTCTTCCCAACGGGTACCCGGGGCGATGCCGTCGTCGGGCCAACCTTCCGCTTCGTCATAGATAAATCCACAAACGATGCATTGCCATTTTTTCATCGACGCTTCCTGAATGCTGTAGCCAAGGGAATGGAGGGTTGTCGAGCCTACCGCAAAGCCCGCACCCGGCCAACCGCTGCGCCCCGGAGGGGGTAAAAGGCCGGCCAGTCATGCTACCCTCTGCACTTCAAGACATTCAGCAGCGATAGAAGATCCGTGAGCATTCCCCAGTGGTACCCCGTATTGGCCCACCCCGAGATACGTGAGGGCGTCCTGTGCGACTGGCTCGGCGACACCGGTTCGCTGACCCGCCGCCTGATGGCCGCCGGCAATGATGATTTCCAGGTAGAGGTGCTCAACGAAGCCCATCAGCCGGCTCGCGCCGATGAGGCCGCCGCCCTGGGTCTGGCCGCCGGCCAGCCGGTCTGGGTACGTGAAGTCCTGCTGCATACGGCCGGTGCGCCACGGGTGTTTGCCCGTACCGTTGCGGACCTTGCGGCCTTCAATGCCGCCGGGGTCCATCTGGAAAACCTCGGCAGCCGCAGTCTCGGCGACCTGCTATTCAACGACCCGCGGATCCGCCGCGAGCCGATCGAGATCAGCCGCTATCCGGCCCACTGGCTACCGGCGGGTCGCCAGCACGATGGATGCTGGGCGCGGCGCTCGCTGTTCGCCAGCGACCAGCTGCAATTGCTGGTGTGCGAAGT
This sequence comes from Pseudomonas saudimassiliensis, assembly GCF_000939975.1. GTDB lineage: Bacteria > Pseudomonadota > Gammaproteobacteria > Pseudomonadales > Pseudomonadaceae > Halopseudomonas > Halopseudomonas saudimassiliensis. Next base: position 1,698,242 of record NZ_LK391969.1, read on the forward strand.
CTTTCTCCCCGGCTGGCCCCCCGCCGCCTGAACCCACCATCCTTCGGAGATCATTGTGTCCGGCCTGCTGATCAAACCCCTGTCGCGCCTCCACCCCCGCGCCATCGACTTCATCCAGCTGATGCGCCTGGATCGCCCTATCGGCATCTATCTGCTGTTGTGGCCGACCCTGTGTGCGCTGTGGCTGGCCGCGGGTGGTTTTCCGGATCCGGTATTGCTGGCGGTGTTCGTGGCCGGCGTGGCGCTGATGCGGTCCGCCGGCTGCGCCATCAACGACTTTGCCGATCGCAAGGTGGATGGGCATGTCAGCCGCACGCGCAATCGTCCCCTGGCCACGGGCAAGGTCACCGCCCGGGAGACCCTGGTGGTGTTCGCCATCCTGGTGGCGCTCAGTGCCTCGCTGCTGCTGTTCACCAATCTGCTGACCTTCAAGCTGTCGCTGCTGGCCCTGGCCCTGGCGACCATCTACCCCTTCTGCAAGCGCTTCACCTTCTATCCCCAGGTGGTGCTGGGCGCCGCCTACTCGATGGCCATCCCCATGGCCTTCGCCGCACAGACCGGCGAGCTGCCGGCGGCCTTGTGGCTGCTGTATATCGCCAACCTGCTGTGGACGGTGGCCTACGATACGGAATACGCCATGTGCGATCGACCGGATGACCTGGTCATCGGCGTCAAATCCACCGCCATCCTGTTCGGCGAGTCCGACAAGCTGATCATCGCCCTCCTGCAGGGGCTGGTGCTGGTCTGCCTGCTACTGGTCGGCGGCCGTTTCGATCTGGGGCTCTGGTATCACCTGGGGTTGCTGGCCATGTTGCTGAGCTTCGGCTGGCAACACTGGCTGATCCGCGACCGGGAGCCCCAGGCGTGCCTGGCAGCGTTTCTGTCCAATCACTGGAGCGGGATGCTGGTGTTCATCGGCCTGGTACTGGACTACCGTTTCGGCTAACCGGGGCACCGTCATACAACTGCAATAATATTGTTATCTAATCGACGTATGTCAGACACTGCAACTGGACGGAGCACCATGGCAGACAAGACCATACTGATCGTAGACGACGAAGCCCCCATTCGGGAAATGATTGCCGTTGCGCTGGAGATGGCCGGATATCGCTGCCTTGAAGCTGAAAACACCCAGCAGGCCCATGCCGCCATCATTGATGCCAAACCGGACCTGATCCTGCTGGACTGGATGTTGCCGGGCACCACCGGCATCGAGCTGGCTCGCCGCCTCAAGCGCGACGAGCTGACGGTCGACATCCCGATCATCATGCTCACTGCCAAGGGCGAGGAAGACAACAAGATCCAGGGGCTGGAGGTCGGTGCGGACGATTACATCACCAAGCCGTTCTCCCCCCGCGAACTGGTGGCCCGCCTCAAGGCCGTGCTGCGCCGCGCCGGGCCGGTGGATGAGGAAGCGCCCATTGAGGTCGATGGCCTGCACCTGGACCCGATCAGCCACCGCGTTACCATCGATGGCACACCCGCGGAGATCGGCCCGACCGAATACCGGCTGCTGCAGTTCTTCATGACCCACCAGGAGCGCGCCTATACCCGTGGCCAGTTGCTGGATCAGGTTTGGGGCGGCAATGTATATGTCGAAGAGCGCACCGTGGACGTGCATATCCGCCGCCTGCGCAAGGCGCTGGGATCGACCTATGAGGGCCTGGTGCAGACCGTGCGCGGCACCGGCTATCGTTTCTCCACCAAGGGCTGAGGCCAGCAACGCGGCGGCGTCGCCAACTGATCCAGGATAAACGCGGGTGGAAACAAACTGGTTCCGAGCAATAACCGGCAGGCTGTTCTGGCTGCTGCTGGCGTGTCTGCTGGTGGGTTGGGCGCTGGGCGAGCCCGCCTGGGCGCTGGTCCTGGGGTTGGCCGGCTATCTCGGCTGGATGCTGCGCCAGCTGCAGCGCTTCCAGCATTGGCTGCAGACCCGTCCCAGCGATCCGCCCCCCGAGACCGCCGGCATGTGGGGCGAGATCTTCGATGGCATCTACCGTATGCAGCGGCGCGACAAGCGCCTGCGCGCCCGCATGCAGGGTGTTATCGAACGCATCCAGGCCTCCACCGCGGCCCTCAGCGACGGTGTGGTGATGATCGACAAGGACGGCCATCTGGAGTGGTGGAACCACGCTGCGGAAAGCCTGCTCGGCCTGCGCGCCCCCGATGACAGCGGTCAACACGTGCACAACCTGCTGCGTGACCCGCGCTTTGTCGACTATTTTGACAGCGGCCGCTACGGCGACCCCCTGGATATCCCTTCCCCGCTGAACATCAGCACCTGGCTGCAATACAACATCACCCGCTACGGCAACGGCGAACGCCTGCTGCTGGTTCGCGACGTCACCCGGCTGCATAACCTGGAACAGATGCGCAAGGACTTCGTCGCCAATGTCTCCCACGAGCTGCGCACGCCGCTCACCGTGGTGGTTGGCTACCTGGAAACCATGATCGACAGCGAGGAGGTGATCGAACCTCGCTGGCGGCGCCCGCTCCACCAGATGCAGCAGCAGGCCCGGCGCATGCAGAGCCTGCTCAACGACCTGTTGATGCTGTCACGCCTGGAAACCTCCGAGGCCCGGGGCGAAGAAAAGCCGGTGGACATCGCCCTGATGTTGCCCGGCATTCGGCAGGACGCCCTCGCCTTCTCCGGCGAGCGCCAGCACAGCATCAGTATTGATTGCGCCACCCAGGCACGGATCCGCGGGCTGGAGAGCGAGCTGCGCAGCGCGGTTTCCAACCTGGTGTTCAATGCGGTGAAATACACCCAGGACGGGGGCGAAATCCGGATCAGCTGGACCCAGGATGACCGCGGCGCCCGGTTGAGCGTGACGGACAACGGCCCGGGTATCGCCCCCGAGCACCTGCATCGACTGACCGAACGCTTCTACCGCGTCGACTCCAGCCGCAACAGCACCACCGGAGGCACCGGTCTGGGCTTGGCCATCGTCAAGCATGTACTGATGCGCCACAAGGGCGAGCTACAGATCACCAGCACCCTTGGCGCGGGCAGCACCTTCACCTGCGTGTTTCCGGCCGAACGGCTTATCTGACGGCAGGCCAAGGGGTCAGTGGCTGCCCTCAGCGATGAGCAGCGACAGCCATTCCAGCTTGGCCGGGTCCTGATCGACAAACTTCAGGGTCACCAGCACCCATTCGCAATCCGGCCGGTCCTCCAGCGCCGTCAGGGTATGCAGATAGCCGTTGATCCGAGCCACATTCGGATCCCCTGCCTGCTCCAGATCCAGCACCGCGCTGGCGAACACCCCGGGCAACTGCTCACTGCGCCGCACCACCAGCCGGGCATCGCGCAGGCTCAGGCTGCGGATAACGCAGGGTAACTGCTGCCCCGCTACCCGCAGCTGGGCCCGCGCTGACCGTGGCGCCACACCGGCGGATGTCGGGGCGGGGGGCTCGGCCTGGGGCGCAGCCGCCGGGCGTGCACCCAGCAGATTGGCCACGCTGTCCTGGGCATGGCCGCCACTGGGGGCGGCTGCCCGGGCCCGCAGCTGCTGCAGCTTGCCCGACCGCTGCAAGGCCTTGCGTACCTTGGAGGTCAATTGCTCGTTACTGAAGGGTTTGCCGACATAATCGCTGACCCCGGCCTGGATCGCCTCTACCACATTGTCCCGATCGCCCCGGCTGGTCACCATGATGAAAGGCGTCTTTTCCTGGCCGGGCTGGGCACGGAACCACTGCAGCAGTTCAAGTCCGCTGAGTTCAGGCATTTCCCAGTCGCACAGAATCAGATCGAAGGAGGTCCTGGCCAGCAATTGCCGCGCCTTGTTGCCGTTCACCGCCTCTTCAATCTGCAATCCGGGAAAGTGAGTGCGCAGGGCTTTCTTGATCAGGTCACGGATGAAGGGGGCATCATCGACGACCAGGACGGATACGCTCGCCATGGAGGATTCTCTCTGTCGGTAACCCGCACAGCTTACCCTAGAGTACTGGCAAATACCCAGCACGGGGCCAGGCGGTCAGTGCGTATATGAGGAAGGAAAGAGCTGGCGCTGGGTCGCTCGACCCAACGCCAGCGGTCACTGCCGGCTCAGAGCGTGCCAGTCAGCGCGTTGAGGAACAGCTGCTGGTATTCAGCGGCGGTCAGCTGGCGCGCATTGGTGCGCGCAGTGACATCCTTGATGGACATCTCGCCGATCAGTTCGGCCTTGGAATCGTCGATGCCGATCTCGGCCAGGGTATGGGGAATCTCCAACTCGGCGCGCAGCGCCAGTACCCAGTCCAGCATGCCGTTGAAATCGCCATGCGGCAGGCCCAGGTAGCGGGCCGCACGGGCCATCTCCGGCTCGATGACCGACTGGTTGGCGCGCATGACATAGGGCATGACGATGGCATTGAGCAACCCGTGGTGCGAGTCGTAGAGTGCGCCAATGCTGTGGGATACCGCGTGGATAGCGCCCAGACCGCGCTGGAACGCCGTGGCGCCCATGCTCGAGGCCACCAGCATTTGCAGGCGGGCATCCACATCAGCACCGTTGCGCACGGCCCGCGGCAGGTATTCCTTCACCAACCGCATGCCTTCCAGGGCGATGCCCTCGGCCATCGGATGGAAGGTCGGTGCCAGGAAGGCTTCCAGGTTGTGCGCCAGGGCGTCCATCCCGGTGGCCGCAGTCAGCTTCGGCGGCAGGCCCAGGGTCAGCTCGGGGTCCAGGATCACGATCGCCGGGGTCATCTGCGGATGGAAGATGATGCGCTTGGTGTGGTTTTCCTCATCGGTGATCACCGAGGCGTTACCCACTTCGGAGCCGGTGCCCGCGGTGGTGGGCACTGCTACTACCGGCAGCATCAGGCTGGCGTCGACGTTGGCCGGGTTGCGCGCTTCCCAGAGCGAGCAGCTCTGGCGGCCCGCCAATGCCACCGCCTTGGCCGCGTCGATGGCCGAACCACCGCCGAAGGCGATGACGCCGTCATGATTGCCGGCCCGCAGCGCAGCAATGCCATCGTTGACGTTGGTGCCGGTGGGGTTGCCCTTGATGGCGCTGAACACACCCACTTCCAGGCCGGCCTCACGGCAGATCTGCAGTGCCTTTTCCACAATCGGCAGGGCCGCCAGGCCCGGGTCGGTAATCAGCAACGGTGCCTTCATACCCAACTGCCCGCAGCTCTTGGCCAATTCACGGATGCGGCCGGCGCCGACACGGACCTGGGTGGGATAGCTCCAGTTGTTGCTGTAGGACGTGATTTCCATTTACTCTCCTGAGGTGTCAGATTGAAGAAGCGACCGCCCGTCCAATCGAGGCGAATAGATCGTCTGGATACAGATCTGATTTATGTACCGCAAAATACCCAAACACAGGCTCCGCGTCCAACCAAATCAGAGCTGCGGCATTATGTCTACTTGAAATAACCCGATCCGTGGGCCATTTTAGATACATACCTGCCGCAGACACTGAGCGCACAAGCAGGAGCTGCATCCATATTAGCCTTGAGGATATTCCATGAAATTTTATCTGTTGCCCTTGGTAGCCGCAGCCGCCCTGACAGCTGCCCATTCAGCATCCGCCGCCGAAGATCTGTTCCAGAGCAAGGTATGCGTGGCCTGCCACACCGTTGATACCAAGCTGGTTGGCCCGGCCATGAAGGAAGTCGCCGCCAAGTACGCCGATCAGGCTGATGGCAAGGAACACATCATGGCCAGCATCCAGAATGGCTCCAGTGGCGTTTGGGGTCCGATCCCCATGCCGCCGAACCAGGTCACCGAAGAAGAAGCCGGCAAGCTGGCTGACTGGATCCTGTCGCTGAAATAAGCGCAGTCCGCAGCAAGTACCGAGAAGGGGCTGAGTCTGATGACTCGGCCCTTTTTGTTTGCGTCGCGGTTGCTGCGCCTTCCCCTGCTCTGCCGCCTGATCGCAGCTGTTTCGAATATGTCATGACCCGATGATTTTTTGGAAACCCTCCCCTTGTCGACATTGGATAGGATCAACTCACGATCATCAGACAAGTGGTAGATACCCATGGATTTCAATTTCACAGAAGAACAAAAAGCCTTTGCCGAGTCCGTACGCCGTTTCGCGCAGCGTGAATTGGCCGATGGCGCCCTGGAACGTGCCCATGCCAGCGATTACCCCTGGGATATAGCCGCCAAGCTGGCCCATCAGGGTCTGCTGGGTATCACCCTGAAGGAAGAAGACGGCGGTATCGGGGGCACCCTGATGGACGCGGTTATCGCCATCCAGGAACTGGCCCTGGTCTGCCCGAAGAGCGCCGACGTGGTCCAGGCCGGCAACTTCGGCGCCATCCGGACCTTCGCCGAATATGCATCCCCCGAGCTGAAAGAGCGCTTCCTGCCTGATCTGATTGCCGGCAAGAGCCTGCTGGCGCTGGGCATGAGCGAGCCGGGTGCCGGGTCTGCGGTGACCGAGCTCAAGACCTCCGCCGTCGAGGATGGCGATGAGTTCATCATCAATGGCTCCAAGGTATTCTCCACCCACAGCCCCCACGCCAATACCTTCCTGATCTATGTCCGCTTCGGACCGGGCCTGAACGGCATCGGCTCGGTTATCGTTGAGCGCGGCACGCCGGGCTTCGAGGTCGGCCAGCCCTCACCCTTCATGAGTGGCGAAGAATGGTGCCAGCTGTATTTCACCGATTGCCGCATTCCCAAGGCTAACGTCCTGCTCGGGCCCGGCGGCTTCAAGAAGCAGATTTCCGGTTTCAACGTCGAGCGTATTGGCAACTCCTCCCGCGCGCTGGCCCTGGGTCGTCATGCCTTCAACGTCGCCCGCGAACATTGCCTGACCCGTGAACAGTTCGGCCGTCCGCTGTGCGAGTTCCAGGGTCTGCAGTGGAAGTTCGCTGAAATGGCCGTCAAACTCGAATCCGCCCAACTGCTGCTGTACCGCGCCGCGGTCAATGCCGATGGCGGCCTGCCGTCCGCGTACGAGACCAGTGTGGCCAAGATGGCATGTAACCTGGCCGGCTGGGAGGTGTCCAACGAAGCGCTGCAGGTCATGGGCGGCTACGGCTACTCCTCCGAGGCGCTGGTGGAATACTGCGTCAAACGTACCCGCGGCTGGATGATTGCCGGTGGTTCCATCGAGATCCTGAAAAACCGTATCGCCGAAGATGTGTTTGGCCGCCGGTTCGATCAGCGTCCGCCCAAAGCCTGAGCGGGAGTTTCACGATGAATGACATGATCGACGCCGCCATTGCCAACGCCCTGCTCAAGCCCCGGTCCATCGCCCTCGTCGGAATCTCCGATGATGCCGCCAAGACCAACGGCCGGCCGCTGCGCTTTTTGCGCGCGGCGGGCTACCAGGGCACCATCTACAACGTCAACCCGACCCGCACCGAGGTGCAGGGCGAGCCGGCCTACCCGTCGTTGTCGGCCTTGCCGGAGGTGCCTGAGCATGCCTTCATCCTGACCAACTCGCAGTTGGCGATCGAGGCCGTGCAAGAGTGCGGCCGGCTGGGTATCCGCGTGGCCACCATCCTCGCCGGCGGCTTCTCGGAGTCCGGTCCCGAAGGGGCGGCCCGGGAGCAGCAGCTGCGGGATATCGCCAAGCGCACCGGCGTACGCATACTCGGTCCGTCGAGCCTCGGTGTGGTCAACCTGCGGGAAAAACTGGTGCTCACCGCCAACGCCGCCTTTGCCGAGCCTGAGCTGCCGGTCGGCGGCATCTTCTGCGCGTCGCACAGCGGCAGCATGCTCGGCGCCCTGACCTCCCGCGGGCGTGCCAAAGGTGTGGGCTTCTCGGGGCTGATTTCGGTGGGCAGTGAAACCGACCTGTGCATCGGCGAGATCTGCGAAAGCACCCTGGACGACCCGAATATCACCGGCTACATGCTGTTTCTCGAATCCCTGAGCCACGCCGATGCCCTGCGCCGATTCGCCATTGGCGCCGCGCAGCGCGGCAAGCCGGTGGTGGCCTACAAGCTGGGCCGCTCGGAGGCTGCTGCCGAACTGGCGGTATCGCATACCGGCGCGCTCGCTGGCGAAGATGCGGTCGCCGAAACCTTCTTCCGCGATTGCGGCATCGCCCGGGTGGAAACCCTGGAAGGCTTCCTTGAGGCTTTGCCGCTGCTGGGCCGGCTGCCGGTCAGCAAGCTCAATACCACAGGTCGTACGCCCACCGTGGGCGTGGTGACCACCACCGGTGGTGGCGCGGCCATGGCTGTAGACCAGTTGGGTATCCGCGGCGTTGCCGTGGTGCCGCCAAGTGCCGAGACCCTGGCGCGGATGGCCGAGCGGGGCATTAACGTGAACCCGGGTGGCATTGTCGATCTGACCCTGGCCGGTACCCGCTACGATGTAATGAAGGCCGCGCTGGAAGTCATGCTGACCGCACCGGAATTCGACCTCGTGGTGGCGACCGTCGGCTCCTCGGCGCGCTACAATCCTGACCTGGCGGTCAAGCCGGTCATCGACTCGGCCACCTTCAGCGAGACCCCGCTGGCCTGTTTTGTGGTCCCTGAGGCGCCCCAGGCGCTGAGCCTGCTCAACGAGGCTGGCGTACCGAGCTTCCGCACTCCGGAAGCCTGCGGCGATGTCATTGCGGCGGCCTTCGCCCGGCGTGCGCCGGGTGAGCAGGTGCAGGTCACCGCGCCCACCCAGGGTGAGCGCATGCTCAACGAGGCCGATGCCTACGCCATGATCACCCCGCTGGGCGTGCCCCATGCGGCGTACAAGGTGCTCAACGTCAACGAGCCGGTACCCGAGTTGGGTTTCGACTACCCGGTGGTGGTCAAGGTGCTGCATGACGAAATTGCCCACAAGACCGATGTCGGCGGTGTGATCCTGCCGGTGCGTGACGCCGCGGAACTGGCCGAGGCCATGGGCCGCATCGTTGACAACGTCGGCCAGCACCTGCCCCAGCTGACCGTTGAGCGGGTGCTGGTGCAGGCCATGGGAAAAGGGCTGGGCGAAGTACTGGTGGGCTTCCGCCGCGACAACGATGTCGGCCCGCTGATCATGCTGGCGGCCGGCGGTATCCTCACCGAGATCTACCGTGACCGGGCAATGCGGTTGGCCCCGGTCAGCGTGGAGACCGCCCGCGAGATGGTCAGCGAGGTCAAGGCGCTGCAGGCGCTTGCCGGTTACCGCGGCCGCGCCGAGGGGGATCTGGAAGCCATCGCGCAGGCGGTCAGTAACTTCTCCCGTCTGGCATTGCAAGAGGATTGCCTGGTGCTCGAGGCAGAAATGAACCCGCTGCTGGTGAAGGCCAAGGGCGAAGGGGTAGTCGCCGTCGACGCCCTGGTCCGCATCGCCTGAGGAACGCCCATGAACCCGAGCACAAGAATCGAGCGGGACGGTGATGTAGCGCTGATCTACATCAACAACCCGCCGGTCAACGCCGGCTCCCTGGCGGTACGCCAGGGCCTGCTGGCGGCGATCAACGAGGTGGCGGGCGATCCAACGCTGATCGGCGCAGTGCTGATCGGCGATGGGCGCATGTTCATTGCCGGCTCCGATCTCAATGAATTCGGCAAACCGCTGGAAGACCCTCAGCTGCCGGTGGTGATCGAGGCCATCGAACAGTGCCCGAAGCCCATCATCGCGGCGCTGCATGGCGCTGCGCTGGGCGGCGGCTTCGAGCTAGCGCTGGGGTGCGACGCCCGTATCGCGGTGGAGAAAACCGTGGTCGGGCTGCCGGAGGTTACCCTCGGCATGATTCCGGGCGCCGGCGGCACCCAGCGCCTGCCCCGGCTGACCGGGATTCCCAAGGCCATTCAACTGATCTGCTCCGGCGCCCGCATCAAGGCACCGGAAGCACTGGATCTTGGGATCATCGACGCGGTGGTGGACAGCGATCTGCGCGGCACCGCCGTGGCCTTCGTTCGGCATATGAATGGCAAGCGCCGACTGCGTGACCTGGCTCTCCCGCCCGTCGAGCAGAGCTGCATCGACACGGCCAGCGCCCACGCCCTGCGCCTGGGCCGTAATCGACCCCAGGTACGGGCCGCCATCGAGGCGGTATTGATGGCGACCAGCCTGCCCATCGACCAGGCATTGGCAGCCGAACGGCAGACTTTCCAGGCGCTGCGCCTGGCGCCTGAAGCCTTTGCTCTGCGTCATCTGTTCTTTGCCGAGCGCGACTCGGCGCGGCTGCCGGAAGTCAGTACCGCGGCAGCGCAAACCATCTCCACCGTGGCCGTGATCGGCGCCGGCACCATGGGCAGCGGTATCGCCCTGGCCGCCCTGCAAGCCGGCCTGGACGTGGTCCTGCTGGAGCAGTCGGAGCAGGCTCTGGAAGCAGGTGTACAGCGCATCAGGGACTTCTATACGCAGCGCGTGGGCAAGGGCCGTATGGGCCAGAGCCGGGCGGACAGCGAACTGGCGCGGCTGACTGCGACCACCGACTGGACCCTGATCGGCAAGGCCGGGTTGGTGATCGAGGCCGTCTTCGAGGACCTCAAGGTCAAGCAGGAGTTGCTGCGGCGCGTCGAGCCGCTGCTGGCCGAGCACGTACTGTTTGCCAGCAACACCTCCTATCTCGACCTCGATGCTATCGCCGAAGTCGCTCGCCGGCCGCAGAACGTGCTGGGACTGCATTTTTTCAGCCCGGCCAATGCCATGCGGCTGGTAGAAGTGGTACGGGGCATGTATACCGCCCCGGAAACCATCGCCAGTGGCTTTGCTTTCGCACGGCGCCTGGGCAAGCTGCCGGTCCTGGCCAATAACGCCTTCGGCTTTATCGGTAACCGCATCTACGCGGCCTATCGCCAACAGTGCGAGTACATGTTGGAAGAAGGCGCGCTGCCGGCGCAGATCGATGCAGCCCTGGAAGGCTTTGGCTTTGCGATGGGCCCCTTTGCCGTGGCGGACATGTCGGGCCTGGATATTGCGCTGCGTATGCGCCAGGCGCGGGCCGACAGTCGCGATCCCCGGGCGCGCTATGTGGCGATCCCGGATCAGCTGTGCGCCCTGCAGCGCCTGGGGCGCAAGACCGGCGCGGGTTACTACCGCTACGACGAGCAGCTGCGACGGCACGAGGACCCAGCGGTTACCGCGCTGATCGAGCAGGCATCGCGGGACAAGGGTATCGAGCGCCAGCCGTTCACGGACCAGGCCATCGTTGATCGGGTCCTGCTGAGCATGGTCAACGAAGCCGCCCTGCTGCTGGCCGAAGGGGTAACCACCCGGGTCGGCGATGTGGATCTGGTGATGGTCAATGGCTTCGGCTTTCCGAAGTGGCAAGGCGGCCCGGCGTTCTGGGCGGCACAGCAGGATCTAGCGGAGCTGCGGCAACGCCAGGAAGCGCTGGCCAAGGTGACGGGGCCCGGATTCGTCAAGGGCGACCTGGCGCTGTTCCATCACCTGCATAACCGGCCGGTGACAGCGGCAACCGCCTGATTCCAGTAGCGGTAAAACAACGCCCCGGCAGTGCCGGGGCGTTTTCTTATCGGCCCAGCGCGGGCAGGTTCAGCTCGGTCAGGGTCGGTAGCTCGTCCAGCTGCCAGATCTGCTGGCGCAGGCGCTCCATGGCCTGGTTGCCGATGACCGGGGTAACCAGTTCGGCGAACTTGTCATCCAGCTCCTGGTCGCTCAAGGGCGCCGCCGGGTCGCCCTTGCGGTGCGGCGAAAAGTGCTCCAGCGTTCGACCATCGCGCAGGATGATACGCACCCGCGCCGCCCGCGCTTGGGGAAACTGGGCCGTCAGTTCCGCGTCCGCGGTCAACACCACCCGCTGCATCAGCACCCGACTGGCCTGCTCGGTCAGCCGCTCGGGCGTAAACGCCTGCAAGCGCACCGAGCCGTAGCGCAACGCCTGCACCAGCACATAGGGCATGCTGAACTTGGCCTGGTAGGCCGATACCGGCTCGTAGCTGCCGGTGACATCCAGTGCCACCCGATAGGTATCCACCTCAATGCGCTCGACCTGCTCCAGCTCGGCGGCCGACAGCTGCTGGCGCAGCGTCTGCACCGCATCGATGGCGGCAAAGGTATGGCCGCAGCAGCAATGGGACTTCTGCGTGATGCGGGTGATGTTGTAGACCTCCCCCAGACCCGCCGTTACCTTGTGCCACTGCGGATCGACACTCATGGCCGCACCGAAGCCCACCTCCCCCTCCAGCATATCCAGCGCGCCAGTAATGCCGGCTGCTGCTGCGCGGGCGGCAGCCACTCCAGCGGACGCCGCATGGCCACCGTGCAGTGCCTTGGTCATGGAGTCGGATCGAAACGCCTGCTGCAGGCCCGAAGCGAAGGAGCCTGCGGTAGCCAGGGCATGGGCCATGACCTGACGGTCGCCCGGCGCCAGCAGATAGGCCGCTGCGGCAGCACTGGCAAAGCAGCCGATGGTGCCGGTGGTATGGAAGAAGCGGTAATGGGAAGGCTGCACCGCCGCGCCGATACGCGTGGATATCTCGTAGCCCAGCACCACGGCCTTCAACAGTTGCTCGCCACTGGCGCCGATGTGTTCGCCAATCGCCAGTGCGCCAGCGATGGTCGGCACGCCCGGGTGGTACACCGCATCGATGAAGATATCGTCAAATTCCACCGCATGGGACGAGGTGCCGTTGATCCAGGCGGCCGTCCCCGGCAGGTAGCTGCCGGCGTAGCCGGGCGTGGAGCTGCGGCCGCTGCCGATCTCATCGGCGTGGGCCTGGGCCAGGCGCTGGGCAACCGGCTCAAGCGTGCCTGGGTACAGGGAAGCGAACCAGTCCAGCACCGCGCGCTTGGCATGGTGACGCACCGTATCACTGAGGGGTCGGCCAGCCTCGCTGAGGCTGTAGTCGGCGAGTTGCTCTATCAAAGTTGCCATGGGTTTCCTGTCAGCTAACGAGCCCCGTGGGGCCGGAAACCTGACCGCGACCCGGATGCTAGCCGATCTGCTCGACCAGCCATTGCCGGAACAGCGTCAACTTGCTCTCCCGTGGCGAGTCGGGCTGCGTCACCAGATAATATCCAAGGTCACGGGTCAGGGTATGTTCACAAAAGTACACCAGCGTACCGGCGCGCAGCTCCTGCTCCACCATGCGCGTCTGCGCCATGGCGATGCCCAGGCCATCCTGCGCGGCCTGGTAGGCCAGCAGCGAGCTGGGCAGCATGAAGGGATCCTCCTCGATGCTGTATTCCAGCCCGGCGGATGCCATCCATTCGGGCCAGTCCTGCTTGCGGTAATACGAATGGATCAGTCGATGCTTGAGCACGTCTTCGGGCTTGCGCCCGGTGGGCATGCCGGCGATCAGCTTGGGTTTGCACACCGGCCGCATCTCGTCACTGAACAGGAACTGACTGTCCAACCCTTCCCACTCGCCGCGGCCCAGCTGGATGGAGGCGTCAACCTTCTCCGCGCCGAAATCCACTGGGGCAACCGCCGTGGTGATGCGGATCCGCAGGTCGGGGTGCGCCTTCTGCATTTTCGGCAAGCGGTGCATTAGCCAACGGGCAGCGAAGGTCGAGTACACCCGGATGCGCAGCGGTTCATCATCCACTTGGGCGGTAAGCCCGCGGGTGGCAATGACGATGCGTTCAAACGCCGGGCGGATGCCGTCGAAATACTGTTGCCCCACCTCGGTCAGCCGAATGCCCGCCCGATCCCGGTGAAAGAACTGCACCTCCAGATAGGTCTCCAGCAGGCTGATCTGGCGGCTGACCGCCGACTGGCTGACATGCAGCTCCTCGGCGGCCTTGGAAAAGCTTTTCAGCCGGGCTACCGATTCAAAAACGCGCAAGGCGTTGAGGGGAGGAATGTCACGCATGTTGATCGGCCTTTTACGTTATCGAAGGCATCAGGGTACTACTGTCAGCGCGCACTGGCATGTCTGTGGCCCGGCAGACGCAGGAAAGGCGACCCAGGGGCCGCCCTCCCCTCCATCCCGGGTCAGGAATAGACCACGGGGGCATTGCGCTTTTTCAGCCAGTTGGTACTGGTGGCCGCGAAGGCCAGCAGGACCACCAGGGCAATGGCATGGGCCCAGAGCACCGGCGTCAGGCAACAGATCGCCGCCACTGCCAACACCAGACGCCAGGCCACATTCACATGCCGCTGATACCAGCCGACCAGGGCAATGGACATCATCCACACCGCGGCCAGCCCGAGCGCACAGGTCAGCACGATCTCATACCACGCACCCATGCCCAACAACGCATGGTTGTAGACGATCATGAACGGCAGGATGAATCCCGTGAGGCTGATGCGGAAGGATTCCAGCCCCGCCTTGAACGGATCGCAGCCGGCAATCCCTGCGGTGGTGTAGGCCGCCAGGGCCACCGGTGGGGTAATCGGCGCATAACAGCAGTACATGAAGACGAAGAAGTGCGCGACGATGACCGGAACCCCCATCTGCACCAGGAACGGCGCCGCGGTGACCGCCATCACGATATAGGCGGCAGTTGGCGGCAGGCCCATGCCCAGCACGATGGAAATCACCATGGCGAACAGCAGGGCGATAGCCAGGTATCCCTGGGACGCGCTCATCAGGATGTCCGACAGTTTCAGGCCCAGGCCAGTCATGCCCAGCGTACCGATGATGATGCCCGCAGTGGCACAGGCAACCGACACCACCAAGACCTTGCGCGGCGTTTCCACCAGCGCCTCGAACAGGTTCTTCATCGGCACCCTGAGACCCGGCCGGAAGATGTTGTAGAGGATGGTGGTGACCAGGATGATCATGGTCGAAAACAGGGCCGCGCGCAGCGGTGACACGCGCAGCACCGCCAGCGAGAACACCAGAACCCCCAGGGGAATCAGCAGTCGCAGGCTCTTGAGAATGGCATCACGCTTGCCGGGAATCTCATCGGCCGGCAGCGCCTTGAGGTCATCCTTGCGCGCCTCGTTGCCGACCACGAACATCAAGGCGGTATAGAACAGCAGCGCCGGGATGATCGCATGCAGAATGATTTCGCTGTAGGGCACACCGGTCATGTCCGCCATGACAAAGGCGCCGGCGCCCATCACCGGCGGCATCAGCGAGGCGCCGGAAGCACCCACTGCCTCGATGGCCGCCGCGGTCTTGGCCTTGTAGCCAACGCGTTTCATCAACGGAATGGTGAAGGCACCAGTGGTGGCCGCATCGGATACCGGGCTGCCGGAAACCATGCCCACAGTAGCAGTGGAAATGATGCCGACCTTGGCCGGGCCGCCCTGGTATTTGCCGGCAAAGGCATTGGCCAGGTTGATGAAAATGCCGCCCACGCCGCTCTTCTCCATGAAGGAGCCGAACAGAATAAACAGGAATACATAGGTTGCAGCTACACCCAGCGGCACACCGTAGATGCCCTCGGTGGAGAAGAACATTTGGGTGACGATGCGCTCCAGGTCACGTCCGGAGTGGCCGAAGGGCTCCGGCAGATACTGGCCAAAGTAGCTGTACAGCAGCGAGATGGCCGCCAGCAGCGTCATTACCCAGCCGACGGTACGCCGCGTGGCTTCCAGCAACACCACGATGGTGACGCTGCCGATGACCAGGTCGGTCAGGGTGGGATCACCGATCCGGTAGATCAGGTCATCGAAGGACATATACAGGTAGAAACCGCTGGAGACGGCCGCCAGGATCAGCGGAATATCGATCAGCAGGCTTCGATTAGAATCCTTGATGGCGGGAAAGAACAGGAACACCAGCGACAGTACAAATGACAGGTGGATACTGCGTTGCAGCAAAGCCGTCATCAGACCGTTGGTGGCGGTAAAGACCTGGAATCCGGTAAACAACAGGGAGATGGCGATAATCGCCAAGCCCAGGGTTTTTCTTGTAGTCATTGGGTTTCCTCTCACCGCATCAGGCAGCGGCTGCCTGGAGTTGGAAACAGGAGGGCCGAGCCCTCCCGAAAATCAGTTCAACAGACCTACTTCGCGGTAGTAGCGCTCGGCACCGGGATGCAGTGGCACGAAGGTGTCAGCGGCTTGTTCCAGAGTGGTCTGCTTGTAGGCGTGGTTGATGTTTTCCAGCTCTTCCTTGTGTTCGAACACCGCCTTGACGATCTGGTAAGCCGCTTCCTCGGACAGCTTTTCACCGGCCACCACCAGGGTTTGCACCGATACGGTCTGGATTTCCTCGGTCACACCCTTGTAGGTGTCGGCCGGGATAACCGTCTTGTTCAGGAACGGATATTCCTTCTGGATGCTTTTGATCTGGTCATCCGACAGCGGGATCAGCTTGATCGGGTTGGTCATCGCCAGGCTCATGACCGCCGGCGCGGGGTAGTTCACCCCAAGAAACACCGCCTCCGCCGTTCCGTCCTGCAGCGCCTCGACGCCTTCGGTGAAGCTGAGGAATTCCGGACGGAAGTCGCGGTAGGTAATCCCCAGGGCCTCGAGCATCATGCGGGTCTTGACCTCGGTACCGGAGCCGGGCGCGCCGACCACTACCCGCTCGCCGCGGATATCCTCGATGTCATCCACATCGTTGTTCGCCAGGGTAACGATATGGTGCGGCTGCTGGTACATGTTGA
The DNA here is from genome assembly GCF_000939975.1 of Pseudomonas saudimassiliensis. GTDB lineage: Bacteria > Pseudomonadota > Gammaproteobacteria > Pseudomonadales > Pseudomonadaceae > Halopseudomonas > Halopseudomonas saudimassiliensis. Next base: position 1,714,596 of record NZ_LK391969.1, read on the forward strand.
ACAGCCCGAACATCTCTACCTTCTTGCCGCGGAAGTGCTTGGAGTTCTTGTAATCGATATAGGCTTCATGCACCACGTCTGCCGATACCGTGGCCAGATCCGCTTGTCCTTTGCCCAGCATCTTAATGTTTTCCACGGTGCCGCCGGTCGATTCGGCGACCATGGAAATGCCCGGCACATACTTGCTCACCACGTTGGCCAGTGCGCCGCCGTAGGCGTAGAACACCCCGGTGGTGCCCGCGGTCGCCACTGACAGCTGCGATTGCTGCGCCTGGGCAGAGGTGGCACCGGCCAGGATCAGGGCAGACGACATTGCGGCAAACGCCAGCGCTCTACATTTTCTGATAGTCATTTTTTGCGACTCCAATTTTCTTATTTGTGGGCGGCGTGGCCTGGAGCTGCTGTGTCATCACAGCCCAGTGGGTGACGCGCCTTTTTCCAATCTGTCGCAGCAAGGCGGCGGAATTGGAGTTGACCCAATCATATCCAAACGCCTATCCGGTGGTTTTACCAAAAATCATAGCGGGATGAGTTATGTGCAAACTCGCTGCGGGCGCATGTCAGTAGAGTGCAAAGCCATGCGGTGAGCCGCTGGGCGACTGCACCGTAGACAAGCCAACGTCTAATAATAAAGGTGGATATCTTGATGCATCGTACGTCGATTTCTGTGGTGCCAACCGCCCTGGCCATCGCCTTCGCCAGTTGGTCCCCCCTCGCTAGCGCCGCGTTTGTCGAAGACAGCAAGGCCAGCCTCGAACTACGCAATATCTATTTCAATCGGGATTTCCGCGACGGTACCGGCCAGTCCAAACGTGAGGAATGGGCCCAGGGGTTCCTGTTGAAACTGCAGTCGGGCTATACCGAGGGCACCGTCGGCTTCGGCGTTGATGCCCTGGGCATGCTGGGCGTCAAACTTGACTCCAGCCCGGACCGCGCCGGCACCGGCCTGCTGCCGGTGCACGATGATGGTCGCGCCGCCGATGAGTTCGCCAGCCTGGGCTTGACCGGCAAGGTGCGGATGTCCCAGACCGAGCTCACGGTCGGCACCCACATGCCGGTATTACCGGTACTCAAGCCCAACAACGGGCGGATCATACCCCAGACATTTGATGGGGTCATGCTGACCTCCCGCGATCTTGGCAGCCTGGCCATCACCGCGGGCCAGTTGAAGGAAGTGCGCCAGCGCAATTCCTCCGACCGCGACACCCTGATGCTGAACAACAAGAACCGCCGCTTCACCGCCGGCGCCGAAGCGGACTACTTCAACCTGATCGGCGTGGAAGCCCCGGCCGGTGAGCGCGTAAAGCTGAGTTATTTCGGCGCCGAACTGGATAACATCTACCGCCAGCACTTCTTCGGGATGGCCTACTCCCAGCCGCTGGGTGATGGCGTTTTCCAGGCGGATGTACGCCTGTCGCTGAGCGATGACTATGGCCGCAAGGCCGGCGGCGAAGTGGATAACCGCGCCTTCAACGGCATGCTGTCCTACGGGCAGGCCGGCCACAAGTTCGGCCTGGGCTGGCAGGACATGGGCGGTGATACCGGTTTTGCCTATGTCGAGGGTACCGACCCGTTCCTGGTCAACTTTTCCCAGATCAATGACTTCGCCAACCCAGACGAGCGCTCCTACCAGGCCCGCTATGACTACGACTTTGCCCATGCGGGCGTGCCCGGACTGAGCTTCATGACCCGCTACATCCGGGGCTCGGATGCGACCGTGATCGGCTCCAGCGAAACCGGCAAGGAATGGGAGCGCGATTCGGAAGTGCGTTACGTATTCCAGACCGGCCTGCTGAAGAACCTGTCGCTGCGCTGGCGCAACGCATCCTACCGCTCCGACTTTGCCCGGGGTGCGGATGAGAACCGCCTGATCGTCGGGTACACTTTCGCGCTGCGTTAACCTGAAACCCGCTGGAATACCGCCATGCCTACGTCAACCGCCCCTGGTCTGAGCCGCCTGCCGCACTGGCTGCAATGGTGTGTGCTAGCTGCGGCTGGCGGGGTCGCGGGGTACCTGCTGCACTACCTCAAGGTGCCCGCCGGGCTATTTCTCGGGCCGATGATGGTTGCCGTGGCCATGGGCATCGCCGGCAGCAGCATCCGGGTGCCGCGGCTGGCCTTTCGCTCCGGCCAGGGCGTGGTCATGCTGATGGTGGCCAAGTCGGTAACCCTCGGCGTGTTGCTGGCGCTGAGTCGGGACTGGCACCTGATGCTGGTGGTGACGGCCCTGACGCTCATCCTGAGCGCGGCGGTGGGGCTGGGTATGGTTCGGTTCGGCGGTATCCCGGCGACCACGGCGGCGTGGGGTACTGCGCCCGGCGCGGCCTCGGCGATGATCGCCATGGCCGAGGAATCCGGCGCCGATTACCGCGCCGTGGCCTGCATGCAGTACATCCGGGTGGTGTGCGTAGTCATGGCTGGCGCCTGGATCAGCCACCTGATTGTGGCCCCCGAGGCCATGCATGAAATCAGCGCTGATAGTGACAACGGCTTCAGTCTGGTCAATCTTGCCCTGACCCTGGCGGTTGCGTTTGTAGGTGCCCTGAGCGCCAACTTCCTGCCCGCTGGCGCCCTGCTGACCCCAATTATCATCGGCAGCGCCCTGAACCTGCTGGGCTGGCTGGACATCACCCTGACCAGCAGCATCCTGGCCCTGGCCTATGGCGCCATCGGCAGTTATATCGGCCTGCGCTTCGATCGGGAAACGGTGCTGCAGGTAGTCCGGCTGATACCCACCATCATCACTGCCAACCTGTTCCTCATCCTCTTGTGCGCCGCCCTGGCCTGGCCCTTGAGCTGGCTGTTCGCCAAGGATTTCCTGTCCGTGTTTCTCGCCACCAGTCCCGGTGGACTCGACGCCATGGCGATCATCGCGGTGGAAACCGGCTCCGATGCCAGCTTCGTGGTCGCCCTGCAGACTTTGCGGCTGATCGGCGTGGTGCTGACCGGAAAACTCTGCGCCCACGGCCTGATCCTGTTGTCACGCCGCCTTCGGACCTGAGCCGCAGCTGTCTCAGTCGTCTGTCTGATCTCCAGTCCGTGGCAGGATATAGTCATCCTGCTGGCGCACCAGTTCATCCACACCCACTGAGTTATACAGCGCAAGACACCCGGCAAAGGCATTCGCCCCGCCCCGCTTCATCTGCGCCGGCTCGTCGGCCATGGCTTCGCGAAAGTAGCTTTCCACCGCTGCGTAAGGGTCGTGCAGGGTCTCAAGGGTATCTTCGTCCTGCTGAATCCGATGCTGGCCCCGCCCCATGAAATGATATGCGCCGACCGCCTTTGCCACATCATCCGTGAGCGCGCCCGGTTGCGGATAGGCGTCCAGCAGACACCGGGACAACCCGTAGTTCTTCAAAGATTGGCGGGCCGCTAGCGTCGCCTCGGATGGAGTGGCCCAGACGGGGGTGCCTATAACCAATGCCAGAAAAAACAGGAGCGGTTTCATTTGAGTTCCCAATACAGGATGCGGATAAGCGATACCCGGCTGTTATAACTATGGCTGTTCGGGTTTTGATAGTCCGTGCCATCAGCGGTGCGCGTACCATCCCAGAGGGTGACATGGCCTGTGGCATCATTCCAGCCCGACACCTCCATCACGATAAGCCCCCTCAGTCCCGCCAGTTGCCCCGCTTGGGCGGGCTGCAGCACCTTATCTGCGTTGCCCCAGTTATGCTTGACGAAGTGGATGATGCCATCGACCCGCATGATGTAGGGCTGACCATCAGCGCCACCAACCCGGTAGATCGATGTAGCGGGAATGATGGTGCCTCGCGGGATTACGTAGCCACCATTGTTGAAGGCCCGGCTCATACGCAGCGCGCAGGCGTTGGTGTAAGCCTCTGGGTTAGCCCGGCGATGCTCGGCCACATCCCCTCCCACCAGCTCGTATACATCCGGAGCGGCCATGGCTCCCACTTCGGCATAGGCCTCCCACAACGACTGGAAGCCGGGGCGCTTGATTTCCATGCGGGCCGAGGCTCCCCCGGCGGTGGCGACGAGACTGGTCACTAGAGTACTCCCTGCAGTTCCAGATGCTGATTCTTCAGAACCTCCGGTATAAATACCGTACCGTCACTCTGTACGGTGCCGGTCACGACTTTGTCGAGCGGCCCTTCCAGCTGTATTTCCACCGTCTCACCGGGCTTGTAACCTGAGGTTTCGGCGTGCAGATTGAGATCAACATAGAAACGTGAAGTATCGGATACCGGTGTCTGACTCTCACTGTAGGACCAGTAGATGCGATCGACGGATTTGTTTACTACGGTGTTGCCAACGATGAAGGCACCGGCGGTAGCTACGCCACCGCCCAGACTACCAATATGCACAGTACCGTCCGCCAGCAACGTATTCGAACCCGCCGGGCAGCCGCAGGCAACGTAGTCACCGGCGCGCGCTGCCGGGCCCGCTGGCAGCACTACGGTTCTGGTGCCGACCGCCACAATGGGACCGATGCCTTTCTTACATTTGGGACAAGTCGCCTGATGTCCGACCGAGCTGGCCACCAGGCCATCGAACAGAATGCCGGGATTGCCTTCGATCACCGTGCCGCCGGTAGAGGTCTTGGAGCCTACGCCTATCTTGATCATCGCCGTCCCTGTTTTCCTGATGAGCCCTATGGATTGAGGCAGCGATGATCCTAGCGAAGCATCGAGGCAGGTCAAGGTGCTTGCTGTCTGGATGAGAGGTGCATCACAGCACCGGCACATCAGTCATTACCCAAGGCCGCTGACACTCGATATGCTGGGTGCGATTCTTGCCATGACATGCTGCAGAGGTGCGCAATGAACCCCATTTCCTACTGCCTGGCCGGTACCACGCTATTGATGCTCGCTGCGGGAGCGCAGGCAGCGACGATGCGGTGCGACAATGGCCTGATTTCCACAGGCGACACCATTTTGATTGTCACGGAGAAATGCGGTGAGCCGGCGTCCCGCCAGGTGAATCATCCTGATGTGGATGCGGCCGGCCAGATCGTGCCGGGCGCGGCCACGGTTGAGCACTGGTTATACGGCCCAACCCGTGGCATGTCCTACCATCTGCGCTTTATCGATGGACGACTGGTGCAGATTCGCAGTCAGCGGTAACACTGCCGGGATTACTCCTCGGCAGCGTTATCCTGGGGGGCGTTGCCCTCCACCTGTTCGGCCATCCGCTTGAGGCCGATATGCCGCACGTTGGTGCCCTCGACCATGTGGATCACGTGTTCGCCGACGTTGCGGGCGTGGTCGCCGACCCGTTCCAGCGAGCGCAGTACCCAGAGTATGTTGAGTACCCGGCTGATGGAGCGTGGATCTTCCATCATGTAGGTGACCATTTCGCGCATGGCGGTCTTGTATTCCCGATCGACCACCTTGTCCTCCCGCGCCACTTCCAGCGCCTGCTGGCTGTCGTAACGGGCGAAGGAATCCAGCGATTGCTGGACCATCTTGTGCACGTGGTAGCCGATATGTCGGCATTCCACGTAGCCACGGGGGGCCTGGCCTTCCTCGATCAATTGCAGCGCGCGGCGGGCAATCTTTGAGGCTTCGTCGCCGATGCGCTCCAGATCGACGATGATCTTGCTGATGTTCACCACCAGGCGCAGGTCGCTGGCCGCCGGCTGGCGCCGGGCGAGGATACGCATGCACTCCTCGTCGATCTGGCGCTCCATCTCGTTGGTTACCCGGTCGTTCTCGCGCACCTGCTCGGCGAGCTTGCCATCGGCTTCGATCAGGGCGGTGACCGCATCGTAGACCTGCTTCTCCACCAGCCCGCCCATTTCCAGCAGGCGTGTGCGCAGCGACTCCAGCTCTTCGTTGAACTGTTGGGAAATATGCTGGGTAAAGCTCTCGATCTCTTTATTCATGGCGACTCTCCCCAATGCCCTGCTTAGCCGTAGCGGCCGGTAATGTAGTCTTCGGTCTGTTTCTTCGTCGGGTTGGTGAACAGGGTGTTGGTATCACCGTATTCCACCAGCTCGCCCATGTACATAAACGCCGTGTAATCGGAGACCCGCGCGGCCTGTTGCATGTTGTGGGTAACAATGACAATGGTGAATTTCTTTTTCAGCTCGTTGATCAGCTCTTCGATCTTCAGCGTCGAGATCGGGTCCAGCGCCGAGGCCGGTTCGTCCAGCAGCAATACTTCCGGCTCCACGGCAATGGTCCGGGCGATCACTAGGCGCTGCTGCTGACCGCCGGACAGGCCCAGGGCCGATTCATGCAGGCGGTCCTTGACCTCGTCCCACAGCGCCGCGCCCTTGAGCGCCCACTCGACCACTTCATCCAGGGTACGCTTGCTGTTGACGCCCTGGATACGCAGGCCGTAAGCCACGTTTTCGTAGATCGACTTGGGGAAGGGGTTGGGCTTCTGGAACACCATGCCGACCCGGCGGCGCAGGTTGGACACATTCACGCCCTTGGCGTAGATGTCCTTGCCATCCAGCAAGATCTGGCCATCGACCCGGCAACCATCGACCAGGTCGTTCATCCGGTTGAAGCAGCGCAGCAGGGTCGACTTGCCGCAACCGGAAGGGCCGATGAAGGCCGTGACCCGGTTGCGCGGGATCTGGATGTTGACATCAAACAGTGCCTGCTTGCTGCCGTAGAACAGGCTCAGGCCGGGCACATCGAGGGCGACGGTTTCCTGATCCATGCTCAGCGCCTGGTGCGAGCGCCCCAGGGCGCTCATATCCATTGCATGGGTTTTGCTGCTATTGGACATAATTCGGTATCCGCGTCGTATAGAGTGAGATGATCAGTTTTCCAGCGCCTTGTACTTTTCCCGGAGGTGGTTGCGGATCGCCACGGCCGAGAAGTTCAGCAATGCGATCACCGCGACCAGCAACAGTGCCGTGGCGTAGACCAGCGGCCGTGCGGCCTCGACGTTGGGGCTCTGGAAGCCGACGTCGAAAATATGGAAGCCCAGGTGCATGAACTTCTGGTCCAGGTGCAGGTAAGGATAGTTGCCATTGACCGCCAGCGATGGCGCCAGCTTGACCACCCCTACCAGCATCAGCGGCGCCACTTCACCGGCGGCCCGGGCTACCGCCAGGATCAGACCGGTCATCATCGCCGGGCTGGACATGGGCAGGATGATTTTCCACAGCGTCTCCGACTTCGTCGCACCCAACGCCAGGGAGCCTTCGCGCAGGGAGCGGGGAATCCGCGTCAGACCTTCCTCGGTGGACACGATCACCACCGGCACGGTGAGCAGCGCCAGGGTCAGCGACGCCCACAGCATGCCGCCGGTACCGAAGGTCGGAGTCGGCAACGCCTCGGGGAAGAACAGCGAGTCGATGCTGCCGCCGAGGAAGTAGATGAAGAAGCCCAGACCGAATACCCCGTAAACGATCGAGGGTACCCCGGCCAGGTTGTTCACCGCGATGCGAATGATGCGGGTGACCAGGCCCTGCTTGGCGTATTCACGCAGATAGACCGCCGCCAGCACGCCGAAGGGCGTGACCACCACCGACATGATCAACACCATCAGCACGGTACCGAAGATGGCCGGGAACACGCCGCCCTCGGTGTTGGCCTCACGGGGCTCGTCACTGACGAACTCCCACAGCTTGGCGAAGTAATGGCCAGTCTTGTCCAGGGTGGACATGGCGTTGGGCTGGATGACCCGCACGACCTTGCTGAGGTTGATTTCCTTCTCGCGGCCGTCGGGCACCCGCATGGTCAGGCTGTCGCGACTGAACTCTTGATACAGCGCCGTGAGGTTACCCTCCAGCGCGGCATATTCGTTGTTCAGCGCGGTGCGCTCGGCGTCCAGTTCGGCCTGCCGCTCGGGGGTCAGTTCGTTGTTCAGTTCATAGCCGCGCTCGCGCAGACGCACCCGCTCCAGGCCCGCGTTGATGCGGCCGATATCGGACTTTTCCAGCTGCTGGATGTCATCGTAGATGGCCAGAGCGCGATCCACCGCCTGCTCCAGCGCCGGCCAGGCGTCGGCGCCGGTGGCGATGACCTCGCCGTTCTGCCGCACATCATTCAGGTAGCCATAGAAGTTGCCCCACTCGCGCCGCTCGATGACGACGACCTCTTCCGGCGTGCGGATGTCTTCCATCCAGTCACCGACTACCCAGCGAAAGTCCGCGCCGTACAGGTCGCGGTTACCGACCTTGATCAGCTGGCGCTCCATGAAGCCATCGCTCTCCGGGTCCACCGGCATGCCGGCACTGGCCAGCCGGGCCGCGGACACCTCTTCGCGGGTGTTGACCTCGCCGAGGATAACCAGGGCCTCCTGCCCCGGCATGCGGTATTGGGCCTCGATCACGTCCGCCGGCCAGAAGTGGCTCAGCCCGCGTACGGCGATCAGGATCAGCAACCCCAGGGTCATGACCACGGCAATGGCAACCGCGCCGGCGTTCATCCAGATCCACGGGCTACCGCTTTTGCACCAGGCTTTGAAAGTATCTTGTTTCACAATGTCGATTCCTGTTGTCCGTGGGCCTTAGAGCGACGCATATTTCTTGCGCAGGCGCTGACGGATCAGTTCGGCCAGGGTGTTCATCACGAAGGTGAAGCTCAGCAGTACCAGCGCCGCCAGGAACAGCACGCGATAGTGGGTGCTGCCCACCTCGGACTCGGGCATTTCCACGGCGATGTTGGCTGACAGCGTGCGCATGCCTTCGAAGATGTTCATATCCATGATCGCGGTGTTGCCGGTGGCCATCAGCACGATCATGGTCTCGCCAACGGCGCGGCCCATGCCGATCATCACCGCCGAGAAGATCCCCGGGCTGGCAGTCAGGATGACCACCCGGCTCATGGTCTGCCAAGGCGTGGCGCCCAGCGCCAGCGAGCCCTGGGTCAGGTGCCGCGGCACGCTGAAGACCGCATCCTCGGCAATCGAGTAGATGGTCGGGATCACCGCAAAGCCCATCGCCAAGCCCACTACCAGGGCGTTGCGCTGGTCGAAGTCGATGCCCAGGTCATGGGTCAGGTACATGCGCATGTCACCGCCGAAGAACCAGGCTTCCAGGTAGATGCTCATCTCGAAGCTGAACCAGCCGATGAGCAGCAGCACGGGCACCAGCAGCAGCGCTTCCCAGCCGTCGGGCACCATGAAGCGCACCTTCTCCGGCATCTTGCTCCAGGCAAAGGCGAAGCCCAGGAAGGCGATCGGCGTCAGGATCAGCAGGCTGACCACGCCCGGCAGGTTGGTCTCCAGCAACGGCGCCAGCCACAGCCCGGCGAGAAAGCCCAGGATCACCGTCGGCAGGGCCTCCATCAGCTCGATGATCGGCTTGACCTTGCGGCGCATGGCCGGGGCCATGAAGTAGGCGGTGTAGACCGCCGCGGCAATCGCCAGCGGGGTCGCCAGGATCATCGCGTAGAAGGCGGCTTTGAGCGTGCCGAAGGTCAAGGGCGCGAGGCTCAGCTTGGGCTCGAACTCACTGCTGCCGGAGCTGGATTGCCAGACGTAATCGGGTTCGGGATAACTCTCGTACCAGACCTTGCCCCACAGCGCCGACCAGGAAATCTCCGGGTGCGGGTTGTCCACATCCCAGACGCTGATCTGGCCATCGGCGTGCTCCACCAGCAGATCCGCGGCGCGCGGCCCGATGCCGTAGGCGGCCACCGGCTGCTCGTCCACCGGATGGACCATCAGGTTCTGGTGGGCGGTGGTGTTGTAGAAGCCCAACTGGCCGGTCTCGTCCGCCGCCAGGAATACCTTGCGGCGCTCCTCGCCCTGGATATGGGTGATAGCGTTGCCGCGCTGCTCATCAAAGGTCCGCACCTGGGTCAGCTTGGCGGTGCCTTCACCGCGCACCATGAACCACTGGGCCAGGTTGCCCTGATTGTCACCAATCAACAGCGAGATGCCACCGAGCAACAGGTTGGCGGAGGTGACCTTGCGATCGGCACCTTCGACCACCGGATAACGCGCCAGCAGGCTGGCGTCCTGGCGCAGCGCGTAGACGTTGACGTACTGGTCGCCATTGAACACATACATCCACTGCAGCAGCGGATCGACCAGCACCTTCTGGATATCGCCACTCACCGGCGCAATCGGGATCTGCCGCTGCTCGACAGTCACCTCACCGGTCATCAGGTTCTCGCGGGTGCTGACGCGGGTATAGACCAGCTCACGGTCGATACTGCCGACCAGCACCATGTTGTCGCCACTGAGGCGCATGGTCACGCTGTCCAGCGCCCGGCCCTGCTCGTCCAGGGTCAGCGGCTCGCTGCCATAGGGGAACACCAGCGAGGGCGTGATCAGCCGACGGTCGTCGGGGTAGGAGACGCGATAATCATGCCGGCCAATGATGACCTGGCCGTTGCTCAGGCCCGCCACAAACTGCCGGGAGGTGGGGCTTTCCACATTGAAACTGGTGATCTGCACACCGGCCGGGATCGGCAACTGCTGCTCGCTGATCAGCGAACCATCGGCGGTATGGAAGAAGGCCAACTGGCCGCTATCGGCCAGACGCACGCCCACTTCGGCCTGCTCCTCCATGGCCAGCAACAGCGGCGCGCCGCTCTCCTGCGCCCACGCCGGCTGGTACCGCGCGCGCTCTTCCAGGCTGGCCCCGCTGAACAGCGGCAGCACCTCGGACAGCAGGTAGAGGAAGATCAGCAAGATGGCAGCAATCACGCCCAGGCCACCGACCGCCACGTACCAGCGGGTGAAGTGATCCTTGAAGTGACGAACCTTGCGGTGGCGTTGCATCGCCTTGGTATCGTAGTCGACGCGGGTATCTTGGGGTGATGGTTGCATGTTCATGGCGCCACCCTACAGGGCATATATGACAGAATAATTACAGCGAGAAGGCGAAAAAGGGCTGTGCGCGTGGCACAACCCTTTCCCTTGGGCATCCTGCCCTCAGCGATCCATCGCTTACATGCCCAGCTCTTCGTAGACCTTGTCTACAACACGCTTGGGCATCGGCACGTAGCCGTCCTTGAAGACTACTTCCTGGCCTTCCTTCGACAGCATCAGCTTGACGAATTCACGCTCCAGGGGAGCCAGTTCCTTGTTCGGCGCCTTGTTCACATACACGTAGAGGAAACGCGCCAGCGGGTACTCGCCGGACACTGCGTTCTCGGGAGTGGCATCGATATACTCGGAGCCTTCCTCGGCGGCCAGCGGCACGGTGCGCACACTGGAAGTACGATAGCCGATACCGGAGTAGCCGATGGCGTTCAGCGACTGGCTGATGGACTGCACCACAGAAGCGGAACCGGGCTGCTCGTTCACGCCGCTCTTGAAGTCACCCTTGCACAGGGCCTGCTCCTTGAAGTAACCGTAGGTGCCGGATACCGAGTTGCGACCGTACAGCTGGATGTCGCGGTTTTCCCACTGGCCATCCAGGCCAGCCTGGCCCCAGGTGGTGATATCGCTGTCATGACCGCACAGGCGAGTAGAGGAGAACACGGCGTCCAGCTGGGCCATGGTCAGACCCTTGATGGGGTTGTCCTTGTGCGCGAATACCGCCAGGGCGTCGATGGCGACCGGGATCTCGACCGGCTTGTAGCCATACTTCTCCTCGAACGCCTGCAGCTCGCTGTCCTTCATCTTGCGGCTCATCGGCGCCAGGCTGGAGGTTCCTTCGGTCAGGGCGGGCGGCGCAGTGGAAGAACCGGCGGCCTGGATCTGCACGTTGACGTTCGGATAGTGGCGTTTGAACTCTTCGGCCCACAGGGTCATCATGTTGGCCAGCGAGTCGGAACCGACACTGGACAGGTTGCCGGACACGCCACCGACGCGCTCGTAGGCTTTCAGGTCTGCATCAACGTTGGCAAAGCTGGTGCCTGCGGCCATCCCGGCGGCGGCAACAGCGATAGCGGCGCACAGTCGCTTCATTTTCATGTCTTTCTCCTGGTGAGGTAGTGTTTGCAACACGCGACTCAGTATCGGGAGCCGATGTGACAACTCTATGCCCGGATTATGACAATTGGATGAAAAAGCGCTGGCACAGTGCCGGCCGCCCTGGTTACCCGTCGCCCCTGCCCCCATATCACCGCCCCGGACCGCTTTTCAGCCGCCCCGCCATTGAGCGCCCCCGCGCAATCCCTTAAGATACGCGGCTTGGGATTGTCAACAATCATCATCGTCGTTTATCCAGGGGGTTAATCCCGGATGCAGCGAACTGCATCTTTTCGTGGCCCCTGCCAAACAACAACTACAACATCGAGTAGTCCATGCAAGACCTAGATCAAGACCCGGTGCCAAGGGGGGAATTGGCACTCAAAATCACCGCATTGCCCCGCGACTGCAACAGCTTCGGCGACATCTACGGCGGCTGGCTGGTTGGCCAGATGGATATGGCCGGCACCAGCACGGCCTCACGCATCGCCCGCGGCCGGGTCGCTACCGTGGCCATTGATCGCATGGGTTTCATGGTGCCGGTACCGGTGGGGGCGCAACTGGCCTTTCACTGCCAGGTGGAAGACATCGGCCGCAGCTCGATTACCGTGCTGGTAGAAGTGTGGAGTGACGATCACACCCACGAGGAAAGCCGCAAGGTGACCGAAGCGACCTTCGTCTTCGTGGCGATCGACGATCGCGGTCGGACCCGGGTTATTCCGTCCTGAGCCGCAGGAGCTGACGCACGGGGTGCGGCAGCTCCTGGCTTGCGCTTATCAGTCCTTCGGGTAATCCGCGTAGGAGTGCTTGAGCGTGGCATGGTTGAGCAGCATCTCCGCCTTCAGCTGAGTGCCATCGGCAGAATAGATGCGCGACCGCACCCAGTACGACTCGGTGCGTTTGCTCTCCGACAGCGCCACCACTTCCCGGCGAATCAGATACTCCTCCCCAACGAACAGCGGCCCGTCGACCATGCGGATTTCCTGGTCGGCGAACAGGCCGATCACCGGCTGTTTCACCGGAAAGGCCGCCTGCTTGCTGCTGTATTCCGCCAGCACGCTGACCATCTCCAAAGGGATGATCGGCCGCCCCCAGGGTGAGGCTTCCGCCTGCGAATACCAGGGCGAGTTTTCGGTAATGCCCGCCAGCTTCTGGCTCAGCGAGAACGGATACAGGTCGCCCATGTGCTGGTCGGCATCCATGCGCACCGGCTCGTCTTCTGCCCCGGTCATGCCCACGTGCAGATCCGCCAGGATTACCAGCCGCTCCGGCGGACGCAATTTGGCCATGCGCTCATCCAGCAGCGTCGGACCATCGCCCGGCCCCAGGCTGGCGCTAGCTTCCAGCACCGGTGTGCCATCGGCCTTCTCGGCCCAGCAGCGTACGCGGGTGGCCCCCGGCGCCGGTCGCTCGACAAAGGCGCGCACCTGCTCACCTTCCACCACCATGTTCTGGAAGTGCGCCGAGAAGCAGCCGCGCTCGAACCAATCCTGGCCCCAGATTTCCGCCAGCAGCGGCACGAACTGGCTGAAGTGCGTCGGCCCTTCAATGGGGCCGGCGCGGAAGCCCAGCTTTTCCGCCATGTCGTCATCATGGATGGAGGTATGGCCGCTGTATTGCTGGTCGGCCAACATCTGCTTCGGCTCGCGCAGCGGGCCGCACAGGTAAAGAGGCGTATCAAAAGTCATGTGTCGTCTCCTCAACCGTTGAGCATGGCGCTGAGGCGCTCACGAATAATGCCTTCGGCCTCGGCCATGATGCGGTCGATCAGTTGCTGCACCGTCGGCACGTCGTGAATCAGCCCCGCTACCATGCCGCAGGACCAGGCGCCGGCGTCCATCTCACCTGTCTTCATGATACGCGGGTAGACGCCGGCCACTTCGTCGACAATATCCTCGAACTTGAGCGCGGCGCCCAGGCGCTGCTCCTTCTCCAGCAGGCGCTCCACCGCCGCGTTGTTCATTACCCGTTCGGTATTGCGCAGCGGGCGCATCACCAGCCGGGTATCCAGCTCGCTGGCCGCCACAATCGCCTGCTTCACATTCTCGTGCACCGGCGCTTCCTGGGTGGCGATAAACCGCGTGCCCATGTTCATGCCCTCGGCGCCCAATGCCAGCGCAGCGGCCAGCGAACGACCATCGGCCATGCCACCGGAGGCGACAAAGGGAATCTTCAGCTCTTCCGCCGCGCGCGGCAGCAGGATGAAGTTGGGCACATCGTCCTCACCGGGGTGACCGCCACACTCGAAGCCATCCACGCTCACCGCGTCGCAACCAATGGCCTCGGCCTTGAGCGCATGGCGCACCGCCGTGCACTTGTGGATCACCTTGATGCCGTTTTCCTTGAGGATCGGCAGCCACTTCTGCGGGTTGTTGCCGGCCGTTTCCACCACCTTCACACCGCCTTCGATAATGGCCTTGATGTAACCGGGATAGTCCGGCTGCTTAACCGACGGCAGGAAGGTCAGGTTCACGCCAAACTGCTTGTCGGTCATCTCGCGGCAGCGGCGAATCTCGTTGGCCAATGCCTCAGGGGACGGCTGCGTCAGCGCCGTGATCATGCCCAATCCACCAGCATTGGCCACCGCCGCTGCCAGCTCCGCGTAGCCAACGTGGTGCATGCCGCCCTGGATGATGGGATGCTCGATACCGAAGAGTTCTGTGATTCTGGTTTTCATGCGTACCTACCGAGTCGAGTTGCAGCACGCCGCGCGTGCCGGTGGCAAATGTCGACTGAGTGTAGGCGGCCCGTGCGGGCAAACACCAGATTGGTTGGGTATTCAGGAGGTTTATGGGTGGGGCAGTACCGGGCACCCAAGGGGTGGCCCGGCTTGGTCCGGCATTATCTATCCGAAGCCGAGTCTTCCAGGGCTTCGCCGCCTCTCTGGATATCTCTACCGGCGCCTTCCATGGTGTTACAACCGGCCATAAACAGAACCATCATTCCGAGCAATACTGATTTCAGTGTCAGACTCATAATTGACTCCAGCATTCTTATTGAGCACCAATCACGCGCCACGGGCAGCGTGGGTCAGGCTGAATGGAGCGCAGCCACAACTATGACAGCGAAGGGGCTGGGCTGGTTCATATGAGGTGCGCTAGGTTATGCCCAATGCTGCTTCTACCGCAGCCACCATTTGAGGTAGTATCCCAAGTGTTCCTGTGTGATTAGAACCATGGCTTGCGCTGATTATTCGCGCTGGGGCGGGATTGAGCTGCTGGATCATATAAATACACAACAGGCGATCGTAGATGGACCTACACCGGCACCTATCGCTGTTCCTGCTACTCCAGTTGGCGGCTGTGCTGGCATGGGCGGAGCCTCGGATTTCAATTGACCAGCCGCAGATCAGCCTCACCGATTTCAGAATGGGCTACCACGTCGACCCTTCTCAGGAATTGACCTTTGAAGAAGTCAGGACGCTGCCATTCGCCGAAATTCGCAACAAGGTCAGCCTGGGTACCGATGCGCGGGTCACCTGGTTCAAGCTGATTCTGGACAATACCTCAGATAGCGACCAACGGCTTTTTGTCCACCTGCCGTATGCCTATCACCTGAAGTCGGTTGCCATATATCAGGAACTCAACGGCGAGCTGGCGCACAGCGACGTGCTTGATATGGACCGGATCGCCGACACCAACATGATGTTTCGCGGCACTGCGGTCTACCCGCTTACCCTGCCGGCAGGCCAATCCACCACCCTTTACCTGCGCAGCGCTTCCTATTCACACCAATGGCTGGCCATCGAGGTGCTGGATGCGTACGCCTCACGCCACACCCTGGTAGGCATCAATACCGACATAGCACTGATGGTCGGTATGCTGTTGGCACTGGTGTTATATAACGGCCTGTTGTACTTCGCTACCAGTAGAAAGGAGAACATTTTCTACTCGCTGTATCTGGTCTCGGGCCTGGTATGGATCGCCCTTTCATATGGACTGATCGCGAGTGTATTCGATATATATGGCGCCGCCATCTTCAAGCTGAACCTGTCGCTGTTCACCATGCCGATATTCCTGCTGCTGTTCATGATGGCTATCTTTGAAACCAAACTGTCCTATCCCACCGAGCACCGTTTTCTGCAAGGACTCATCGCGCTCCTGGGCGGTACGCTGATCTGGGGCGTTTTTGATATTTCTGCTGCGTTGAAACCCGCCAGCAGCCTGGCGGCATTGATGATGGTAGTGACATTAACAGTCGGTATATCGCTTTACCGCAAAGGCCACCCGCTGGCGAAATACTTCCTGCTCGGCCACAGCGCATTTGTGGTTTTCAACGGTATCGCCGTGCTCGCCTACAAAGGCCTGATCCCGCTCAGCTATGTGAGCGGTCATGGAGTGGGCATTGGCATTATGCTCGAGGCGCTGACGCTGGCATTCGTCATTTCTCATCGCATCAAATTGCTGGAGGATATTCGCGCCTCTCAGGAAGAACTGAAAAGACAGGCTTCCACAGACCCGTTGACCAGACTCTACAACCGTCGATTCTTCTTTCCGGAAGCCAACTACCTGTTGGAACAAGCGAAGGCGGCGGATATCCCGCTGTCGATCCTGATATTGGATATAGATCATTTCAAGCGCGTAAACGATCTTCACGGCCATGCCTGCGGTGACCAGGTCCTCGTCAAGCTGGCAGACATATTGAAAGAACAGAGCCGCGGGTCAGATCTCATTGCCCGGCTCGGGGGCGAAGAGTTTGTGATTCTACTGCCAGACACCAATCTGCTGGAGGCCAGCCAGTATGCGGAGCGCATACGCGGTGCAGCGCGGGCGCTGGACATAACCGGCAGCCTAAACAAGGTACAGGTTGCCATCAGTGTCGGTGTCGCCGAACTCGACACTGAACAGGAGAGCATCGAGTCTGCTCTCGCCCGCGCTGACAAGGCCCTGTACCAAGCCAAGAACAACGGACGCAATCAGGTTTACCGTGCGGATGCCGCCGTACGGTAAACCTGATTTTCCGGCTTTCGTCTTTTCCTGCCATCCGCCCCATTTCTCACCGTGTTAGCCATCCCATCACCTGGTTTATGGTTGCGGAGCTCCGCGCCCCAATCGGCCACCATAGTGGAAAGCTGCTACCCTGAGCCGCTGCGAAGTGCCAGACAAAGAGAGACCGATGTCCCAGAATACCCAGCGCCCCAACATGGCCATCACCGTGCTGTGCGGCACCCTCACCTCCCTGGTCGTGATCGGCTTCGCCCGGCTGGCCTACGGCATCATCCTCCCCGCCATGCGCGCCGACCTCGGCCTGACCTACCAGCAAGCCGGGATTCTCAGCACCGTGACCGCCCTGTGCTACGTCTGCTTCGTCCTTGCCGGTGGCCTGGCGGCAGCACGCTGGGGCGCGAAAGCCTCTGTCATGTTCGGCATGCTTACCGTGGCCGCCGGGTTTACCGGCCTGACTATCGCCTCTCACTACTGGCTGGTGCTGGGCCTGATGGGCCTGCTGGGCTTCGGTACCGCCTTTGCGTTTGCGCCGATGGTCTCGCTGCTGGCGACCTGGTTTCCGGAACAGCGCGGGCTGGTCATCGGTTACATGACCAGCGGCGTCGGTGTCGGCATCCTTACCACCGGCATACTGGTGCCCTACCTGTTCGATGTGTTTGGCGACCAGGGTTGGCGGGTCAGCTGGGGCGTATTCGCCGGCGCCGCCCTGAGCGTCGCGCTCATGATCGGGCTATTCGTACGTAATCCACCCAAATCCCTGACCAGCACCGCCGCCGACATGTCGCCGGGTGAAAAATGGCGCATCTACCGCAACCCGCGCGTGCTGATTGTTGCCACCACCTACGGCATCATCGGCCTGGGCTACATTGTCCAGACCGTATTCATGGTCAGCTTCATGGTCGAAAGCGGCCACAACGAAGCCATGGCCGGCCGCTTCATGGCCATGATGGGCCTGTTGTCCATTGCCGGCGGCCCGCTATGGGGCTGGCTGTCCGACCACTGGGGCCGCGGCAACGCCCTGGCCGCATGCATCTTCCTGGTTCTGGTAGCCGTAGCCCTGCCGATCAGCGGCCAGACCCTGCCCCACTTCTTCTTCCATTTCCTGATCATGGGCGCCTCGGTCAACGGCCTGTTCGCCCTCATCCAGACCAGCGCAACGGACCAGGTAGCACCCCGCTACATCCCCATCGCCTTCAGCTTCGCAACATTGTTCTTTGCGGTGGGGCAGTTTATGGGCCCGGCTGTCGCCGGCTGGCTGATCGAGACGACGGGTGGGTTTCGGGCGGCGTTCAGCTTTACCTTTGCGGTGCTGTCGGTAGGGTTTGGGCTGACGTTGTTGATTCGGCGGTTTCCCGGGGAATGGGCCGTGGGGGAGCCGAACATGGAGGCAAAGCAGTAGGCTGAATCCAGTGCCTCACATGCGCACGGGAGCCCTGATTGACGGTTTCGCTGCGGCTATCTACGCCGTTTCCTGCCCATGGTCGATGGCCCCGCGATGGCGCTCGCGCCAGTGTCTCGGTGATTCGCCGAACCAGCGATTGAATGCGTGAGTGAAGCTTGATACCTCGGTATACCGCAGCAGTTCGGACAGCCTGGAAATGGTCATTCTGGACTCTGCCAGGTAATAGCACGCCAGCTCTCGCCTGACCGATTCGAAAAGCGTAGTGAATGTGTAGCCTTCGTCCTTGAGCTGGCGCGTCAATGTCCATACGGGTAAGCCGAGGCGGTCGGCGATATGATCAATACGCGGCGTCTCGGTATGGATGGTGTCGATGATTTCCGACCGGGCACGCTCGGCGACGGTCAAGCGTACTGAGCTGGATAGTTTCAGCACGCTGAAGCTTTGCTTGGCGATCAGCAGCAGTTGTGGATCGGCCCCAGGCATGGCGCGCGACAGATCCGCAGCGTTGAAGATGAGAGCATTGGTCTCCTGCTCAAAGCGTATGTCCGCATGAAAGGCCTTCTGATGATCCTGCCAGCAATCCGGGCGGCTGTGATTGAAGTGGACCTCCAGCGGTGACCACCGATCTCCCAGCGCACGCCACATAACGTTGAGAATGTTCCCCATAGTCAGTTCGGCATCATGCCGACGACTGGCAATGCTGCCGTCGAGTAGCCCATATTCCAGTCGGACCTTTCCCTGAGCGTGGCTCAGCTTGAGCATGCTGCGACTCTGGAAATCGGGAAAGTATCGGCTCATGTTCACCAACGCTTCGCCAAGCGTGGCGGACGAGAGACCGACATAGCCCCACAGCCCCAGGAATTCGGGGCGATACTGATTCCCCAGCCACAATCCAAAGTTGTCGTTCCCCGTAAGCTGCGCCGCCGTGTCGATGGCCTTGAGAAACGCACGCAGGGATATTGGCTGATGGGGCTCATTCAGAACATCTGGATTGATCGCTGAGCGCTCGAAAATATCTTCCGCCTCTGAACCCTGCTCGCGCACATAGGCCGCAAACCCGGAAATAACGGCTCCCATCACGGTTGTGGGTTGGGACGTATCCCCCACGACGCTGTACTGGTGCACTTGACCTCTCCCTGCAATGACCTGTCTGAACTGTTCCTGCAAATCCTGTACCGAAATCTTTGGCAGAAATTAGGCGTGCCCAGCCCGGTAATCGCGGCGGTGCGCACCAGATACGTGCTCCGCGCGCCATTTTGGTTCAGCCAGGTGCTGGCTGATAACAAAGAGTAGTCATCCCGAAACAAGTTTTAACCCTTTGCATTTTTCAATACTGGCTCCCACGTCCTGGCAGAACCACCGTCTGTCCGTGAACGCAAAAATCAGATAGCCAACGATTGAAGGAGGCCTCCATGGAGGATGGGAAGAAAAAACTGAAGGGGTCACTCGGTGTGGCTCCGATTGTGATGATGGTGGTCGCCACAGCCGCGCCACTCACCGTCATGGTCGCCAATACGCCCCTGATGGTCAGTATGGGCAACGGCATTTCCGCGCCGGTTAATGCGCTCATCGCTACCGTGATCATGCTGCTCTTCACCGTGGGTTTTGTGGCGATGTCCAAATACATCACTAATGCCGGTGCGTTTTACGCCTTTATTCAGAAAGGCCTGGGGCGCTCCATCGGGCTTGGGTCGGCAACGCTGGCGGTCGTGTCGTACTCGATGATTCTGGTGGCCCTGCATGCCTTTATCGGTTACGCCACTGCGGATGCGCTGAACGGGCTACTCAGTATCAACGTGCCATGGTGGATATATTCCTTTGGTGCGGTGGCGCTGATCGCCTTTCTCGGGTACCGCGATATCGAGCTGAGCTCCAAGTTCCTGGGGATAGCCCTGATACTTGAGATCGCGGTGGTGATCCTCGTTGATATCGCCATTTTGTGGGACAAAGGTCCGACTGGCCTGGAGATGGCGTCCTTCGAAATGGCCAACATCATCTCGGGCTCACCTGGGCTCGGCATTTTGTTTGCGATCTTCAGCTTTATCGGCTTTGAATCCACGGTTATCTACCGCGAAGAAGCACGCGACCCCGATCGCACCATCCCCAAGGCCACCTATACCGCGGTACTGTCGGTCGGTGCGTTTTATGTGATCTCCATGTGGTGTGCCGTGAGCGCCATCGGCCATGACAACATTGCCGCTTTTGCTGAGGCACACGGTGCGGACCTGTATCTGGCTGTCACTGAAAGCTACTTCGGCGTGATCTTCATGGATGTGATGCATGTCCTCTTGATCACCAGTCTGTTTGCCTGCGCCCTATCGCTGCACAACATCGTGGTGCGCTACAAATACACCCTGGGCCGCTACGGTGTATTGCCCGAGCGCTTTGCCGACGTTCACGATGAGTACGGCTCACCGCACGTCTCCTCTGCCATCCTGTCCGCATTCTGCGTAGCGGCCTTCACCGTGCTGATCGCCACCGGTGCTGATCCAGCCACCGAAATCTACGCCTGGGGCGCCATGGCGGGAACCTTGGGTTACATGGTCATCCTGTCCCTCACCTGCGCTGCAGTAGTGGTGTTCTTCCGCCGCGAGAAAACCCCGGGCCAACTGTGGACCACGGTCATTGCACCGACTGGCGGCTTGATCGGCATCCTGGGTTGCTTGTGGGTAGCGGTGTCGAACCTGCCTGATCTGATCGGCGGCGACCACGCCAAGACCGTTTCCATCCTGGTGCTGCTGTTTCTCCTTGCGACCTTCGCTTTCGGGTTCTGCGTTGCTGAGCGCTTCCGTGCGCATCAACCGGTTCGCTTCGAAGCCCTGCGTCAATTGGCCTGAGCCTGGAAAACCTATCTGTTACACGTAATAGAGGAAGTCAGAACATGTTAAATCGCCTACCGAACACCGCGACCATCGATGAAGTCAGCGCCTCTCTCAAAGAGCATGGTTACGTGATTATCGACGAGCTGGTAAGTGCAGACGTGATGGATGAAGTGGCCGCACAGATGGCTCCGCACATTGAAAGCACCCCCTTCGGTGAAGATAAGTTCATCGGTTTCAAAACCCAACGCACCGGCTCCATGATCCTGCGTTCGGAAAGATCCCGCGACCTGATCATGCACCCCTTGATTACCGGGGTTGCCGGCAAGCACCTGAGTCAGGCATCCACCTTTCAGCTGCATCTGACCCAGGTGATCACGGTTCACCCCGGCTCCCCCGCCCAAGTGTTACACCAGGATCAGCTGGCATGGGACTTTTTCGACTTCCCGGATAGCTACGAAGTGCAGTGCAACACCCTGTGGGCGATGACCGATTACACCGCCGAAAACGGCGCAACGCGCATCGTGCCTGATAGCCAATATGCAGGCCGCGGCCAGAAGTTTCCGCCGGAGGCCGGCGTTGCTGCCGAGATGAAAAAAGGGTCCGTGCTGCTCTACACCGGCAAGATCTATCACGGCGCAGGTGAGAACAAGACAGACCAGGTCAGGCAGGCGATTAACATTACCTACGCCGTGGGCTGGGTGCGCCAGGAAGAGAATCAGTATCTGTCGACACCCCCGGAGGTGGCCCGCACGTTACCCGATGATCTGCTCAAACTCATGGGCTACCAGTGTGGCTGCTTTGCCATGGGTTACGTCCGGGACTTTGAAGACCCCCTGGCCTATCTCAAGGGTACAACTGAGCGGCGCTCTGCCGGGTTCAATGCCTTGAGCAGCACCGCCAATCAAACGTCGGCCGAATACGCTACCGCTTTTGTCTGAATCAACCGAATCCAGAGGCAACACCATGAGTACTCTCGTTAACACTGCAATGGCCTTTTTTGAAACCTGCGAGTCGGGTAAAGGCTGGGAGCAATGCCAGCAGTATTGTCATGACGACGCGATATTCAATGTGCACGCAACATCTCTCGAGCATTACAAGACCGTTGCAGAGTACAGCGAATCACTACCCCACCTGATGAAGATTCTGCCTGATGCGCATTACAAGCTGATCAATGTTGCTGTGGATGAGGAGCGTGAAACGGTCATCGTTTTTGCTCGGTTCTACGGCACCCACACCGGGATGGATGAGCCGGTACCGGCGACGGGCAAAAGTTTGGCCACCAACTATGGGTTCGTGATGCGCCTGCAGGACGGCAAGGTGGCCGAGGTGACCAAAGTCTGGAACGACGGACACGCCCACGTGCAGTTGGGCTGGGTATAACGGCACTGCTAAGCGGGGCGGCCGCAAGGCTGCCCCGCTCTCCCTTGTCCTCAGTCCTGCACAAAATCATTGAAGGTCAATGAAATGCGATGCTCCGACGAGGCCCAGTTGGGTACGTTGAGCTGCTGTTTGCGCTCAGTATCACCGCGCGGGCTGCTGACGATGCTGATGTAACCATCGGGGTCGGTATTGGCGGGCATGAACACATCCGCACCAGTCTGGAAGATCTGCGCATGGAAATACTCCAGCAGCTCACCGGTAGTCTCCCGCGGCGTCGCCTCGTCGTCGTGCACATGGATACCGATGTTGCCGTTACCCATCTCCGAAGTAATCAGATCAAAGGGCGGTTCGTCGCCTTGCAGCGGACTGACGGTGGAGATCTCCAGAATGTCGGTCTGCTCGCCGTTGTCCACATACCATTCCAGGTCACGCGAGATGACCAGCGCCGCGTGATCGGGACCTGAATTGGTGTTGGTCTCGATGTCCGAACCGGCTGCAGAGGTATTGAAGCGCACCAGATCGGACGCGCGCAGGAACGGCTGACGATAGAAGTGATGCGTGGCGCGACCTGGCCGCTGCAGTTCGAACTCGTAATGCGCGCCAGTCTCCAGATCAACCGGCCCCCATTCCCCGCTGGCATCGATAGCGAAGCTCTCCAACGGCTCGCCGGCCAGCCTCTCGCCAGTATCGGAATCGATTTCCCAGATCCGCAGGGTGCTGCCATCTGCCCCCTCGTTTGCCGGGAAGTACACCGCTCGGCCCGAGATCGCCACCTCGCCTTCCTCCACAACGATATCAGTCGTGGCCGGCTCTTGCCCGGTGAAGAACTCGAACTGCGCGGCAAAGGAAGCGGCGGAGGTTGCCGCCTGAACGTGCGTCTCCTCGGTTAGGTAGACATTATTGGAGCCGATGGTGCGTTCCGGGTTAACAAAGATACCCAGGCAGGGCGCACGCCAGCCTTCCTCGCCCGGGCAGGTGGTATCCGGCCCCGTGCCGCCACCGCCATCCAGGGCCACATAGGCGTTCACCTTGGCTGCCCGCTGCTGATCGCTGAGATACTGGGCACAGACGGAAGCACCGAGGGAATGGCAGGCGATATTGACCGTATCAGCATTATGCTCGGCCAGCACCCGGTCGATGTGCGCATCAAGCACGTCGTTCAACGCACCATCGCGCGCAGCCAGGATGGCTGGCAACCCGTTGGTGCTGTACTCGAACGCCGACACGTAATCTGCAGAATAACCATTGCTGTCAAAGCGCATGGCCTGGGAATAGTACTGAGACGCCGATCCTGCGGTACCGTGCACAAACACGATCGGGCGCAACACCTCGGCGGGCAGTTCAGGGACCGTCGGCCTGAGGTCCGTCCGGCTTGAGCCGCCAGAGCCATTGAAACAACCGGAAAGCCCAACCGCACTCACAAGACAAAGGGGGATGGCCAGCTGTCGCAGCGACAGCCTCGTAGTGAAGGATAGATTCATGACAATAGTCTCGTTTTATTATTATTGATCGGGTGTGCCATTGTGGCGCACTTCAAAACTATACCAATAAAAGCACTGAAGGGAGCCATAACCAATATGTGGCTTATGGGGCACGATAAGTGCCACCGCAGATCCCTGTGCGCACACCAGCCCTGCCGCCCTCGCTGCCAGTCTGGACCGTGGGGCATTGCGCTTTTCACTGTCGGCGAAACAGGTACACTGCCGCGCGATATTCCAGACAACAGCGGCAGACAAATGACCAGAACACGCCCACCGGCCCCTGCGACCGATCCCACCAGCGAACCAGCGCTGACCACCCTGGGTGGACGCAATATTCTTTTCGTGATGGCCGACCTGGCCGAGTACGGACCGCATCTTCAGCAACGCTTCACTCCGCTCATAACCGGCATTGGCCCGGTCGAGGCGGCGGTGCAGCTTACAGCTGCCCTGGCTGGCCTGGCCCAACGCAAAAGCCTGCCCGATCTGGTGGTGTCGCTAGGCTCGGCCGGCAGCCGAGTGCTCGAGCAAACCGAGATCTACCAGGCAGCCTCCGTCGCCTACCGCGACATGGACGCCTCGGCCCTCGGCTTCGAAAAAGGCATCACCCCCTTCCTCGACCTGCCCGCAACCCTACCCCTGCCACTGCGCATCCCCGGCATCGCAGAAGCAACACTCTCCACCGGTGCGAACATCGTCTCAGGCGCCGCCTACGACAACATCGCAGCCGAGATGGTCGACATGGAGACCTACGCCTGCCTGCGCACCTGCATGCATTTTGACGTCCCGCTGGTTGCATTGCGCGGCATTTCCGATGGCAAGGCGGAGCTGCAGCATGTGGGGGATTGGATGGAGTATTTGCATGTGATTGATGAGAAGCTGGCGGCGGCTGTGGATTTGATGGGGGTGGCGCTGGTGAGTGAGTTGTTTGAGTTTTGATGAATGCTTCTGGTCAGCAGACATCCCTGGACAGTGCTTAGTCCTTGACTCCATGTATTTGGAAAGCCCCACTCTGGGGCATAAACCCGTGAGCCGAGTTGATTATATGCGGGCACTTTTGCAATGCCCATATATTTACCGCCCAGCGTTACTCGCGCAGGAAAATCTCAATGCTGCCCTGCTTGCGAGGCTCAAAGACGCACCTAGCCATGTATCCGATCTCTGTACCAAAAACGTTCTTGGCATCGAAGTTCAAGAGCACCTCGACGTTACCGGTGGTCACGGCGGTCGATGCACTGGTACCTGTAAAGCTGTGGAAGTTAACCGAACTCGGGATGGTCGCACTCTGTTTCGTCATAGTCCGACACGCAACGACGGCCTTGCCTTCGTCCCAAGCGTTTTCTGCCTGCGTGCGCACCTCCGCGCCGCTCTTAAGTTCAGCTTCGGTGAGGTAGATTCGGCTCTCGTTGGCGCAGTCAATGAAGAACTTGAGCGATTGCAGCGAGCTTTCATCGCTGAGCTGGACATTTTCGACGTAATCGCACTTGCCGCTGTCGATTGCGCGCTCAGCCGCTGTACGGCGGAAGTTCTCGATCTCCGCTAGTCGACTGCGATATTTGATTGTAAGTGTCGGATATTGCGCCGGTGTGTACTCGTCGATTGCGTAATCCCGGATGCGAGTGTTGTAGTTTTCCTGACGATCCCGCTCGGCCTTAACTGCGGCTTCCCTGGCTTCGAAAGCTTCTTTCTTCAGTATGTATTCAGTCTTGAGCCCGACCAGAGCAGAATCAGAGACCGTGCTGTACTCGTCCATAATCGCTTTTGCGTCGGTGAATCGCTCTTCCTGGATGGCCCGATTCAGGCTATCGAGGACTTCTAGGCGCTTCGTCGCGAACAAATTGGCGGCTTGAGCCTCCGACGCCAGCCGTTCCCGTTCATCATCAACGCGACGCTGCTCGGCAGTTCTCTGCCGCTCAATTGCTCGTTGCTTTTGCAGTTCGGCAAGGCGGGCTTGGCGCTCGTCTGAGATAGCCTGGGTATGCTGGTAATACGAGATGTTGGCCAGTAACACAACAACCAGAGCCGCCCAAAGTCCGAGGTTGTACCGGTTATACCACGGAGCTTTCTGCACCACCTTCTGGTGTGTCAGCGGGTTAATCACCGAACCTGCAATCAGCATCAGCAAGGCCGCGAGCCAGCCTTGGTGAATTGCGCTGAAGATCGCGACGGCGATAAATACCATCGAAAAAAACCAACGGGCCGGAACCAACAACTTTTTAGCCTCACCGGCCGACTGCATCGCGCCGGCGGCGTACTTCTCGACAGGGAACTGACGGGGGAATATATCGTCCTCTATCAACTGGAGAAGCATGGTTGTCGCGAACCGGTGGAAAACGGCCTCATCGGTCGGAGTCTTTATGAGGTCCTCGACCTTCGGGCGTACGATCATATAAAGGAACTTGTCGATTTCTGCTTTCCACTTTGAGTCGTCGACAACTTGATATCCCTTGTCCTCAACTAGAAAAACAGACTTGTCTTTAAGTTCAACGAAATGCGTTTCAACGGCATCCATCACCGCCTTGCCGTAGGCGACCCCCTTTTTCGTGATTTGCATCGCAGCCAACTGTTCACGGGTTAGCCAGAAAAGGTAAGCACCCAGCATCAACAACACCAGAGCGAGGTAGAGCTTGGGACTCATGAAGAACTCCTTTTCAGAAAGATCCGTTAGGATTTTTGCATTCACATCACAGTATTCTGCCGGCATCGGAGGTTTGCCTGCAGGATTAGCTGCCGCTCTATATCGCGGAAGCGAGGGACCAAGGGCGACAGGAAACACCTTTATTCTTCCTAACCTAGGCGTCTGCCAATTGGCCGATAGCGCCTATCATCTCGGCGGTCCAGCGCACACTGGACAAGCAGACTCCTGTCGTCAGGATAGCCCAAGCAGAGTGGTTGAAGATATGCTCTGCAAACGCCAATCAGCAAGGAAGCCGTATGCAACAGAAATGGACGGATCGCCCGCCGAGCGGGGACGGTATTGAAGTCGTGCTGGAAGCCTGGCCAGCTTTTCTCCGTGCCCATGGCTCGCTGCTTGCGAAAGCGTTGCCGCCGCTGGTTGGGTTCGGCATCTTTGTTATGTATTTCTACCGCAATCATTTCTACCCGAGCTTTGATCTCTTCCAGTTCTCGTCGCTATTGTTGGCGGCTGCGTGTATTGGATTTGCCATTGTGGGTGCGGTAATTGTTATGACAGTGCTTCCCGGCGCCGCGCTTTATCATTGGTTTCTCAATACCAAGAAAATCAAGGACGAGCTTGTATATGCGATGCCGTACTCAGAAAATGCCCTCTCGAAAGCTGTATGGCAGTTGGTATTGCTGGTCTATTTTGCGCCGTTTACGCTGGTCGGCCTCGGCTTGGTAACGTCACTGGTCCTGGCGCCTGGGTTATATGTCCATACCGGTCTGCTATGGCCTGGTTTAATCGGTCTCGCTTTTGGCATTGCCCTGCAGATACGCTTTGATCTGCCCCGTTGGAGCTTTCTGAGTTACATCTGGACTGCGTATATTCCATTTCTTATTCTGTTTGTCCTTCTTTCCACCGTTCTACAAAGCAGCCTGCCCATTATCGAAAAGCTGGATGATGTCTGGCATTACCCCATTCTCTGGGCCATTCCGCTCGTTATCGCGGCTATGGTGACCGTTTGCGCAATGGGCCATTTTGCGGGTTGGAATGCCGCCCTGCTCTTCGGCCTCTTCTTTGGTCTTGTGGTAGCGGGCTATAGCGGTGTGCTTACCACCGTGCCCGAGAGGGCGATCAAGGGGCTGGGTCTCGGAGCCTACGAAGCGGAAATGATTGTTCTCGACCCGGACTTTTGTAACCGCGAACTCAGTGAGCTGGGCATTGCCGAAGATTGCACGCTGCGTAATGTCCACGTGGTCTGGTCATTTGGCGATGCGATTGTGCTACGCCCTGCCCTTGATCAACCCCTGCAGGTTCAAATTCCCGCCATGTTTATTCGCTCGTTGGCACGAAAGGCTGAGGGAGATCGCTAGCGTACGGGCTGGCCCTTTTTGGTACGTCTTACACTATTTTTCATATCCGTGGCCGAGCTCCGCTTCCAATCGTCTCCACTCCTCAGAAAAAGCCAGGCGTAGGTAGCTGCTTAGAATCTTATCCTTGATCGCGGCGCAGGCGCTTCTGCGTCGGCGGGCAAGTCTGTTTGCTATTTCAGCCTGCAACCACTGAGCATCGAATATGGTCCAGACCGGCGGCACCGGTGCGCGGAGGTTCGGGTAACACACCGGGGCTACTTCTTCGAAAAAGATTTCTTTGAGCAGTCGGCAATCAGCCGTACCAAGTTGCGCAGCTATGGATCGATAGTCGATCTCGGTATCCACAAACACTCGTGACAGGACTAACCGAATCTTGGCGTGGTCTTGGTCCACTAGAGCATCCCTAGCTATTTCTCAGGGCGAATGGAGTGATCGCCTACACACTAGCCAGCCGATCAAACATATCAGGGTACTGCTCGACCAGCTTTATCAGCAGCGCCGCCTGGGCGTTCGGCTTGGCTTTGTCCTGTTCCCAGTTACGCAGAGTTTCAGCACTGGTTCGTATACGCATGGCGAAGACCTTTTGTGACATCTTCATTTTCTTTCTCAACGCGACGATTTCATCAGCCGTCACCTCGGGCGCGGGTCGATTCTCGACCGTAACTTGGCGCAAGGTGATCTTACCCTCCCGCTGCGCCGCCATTTCATCGATGCCCTGCATCATCTCGTCGAACAGATTGCGCTTGCTCATTTGGCACCTCGCTTCTTCAGCTCGTTAGTAATCGCCTGTTTGAGCTGCTTTTCCTCGTCAGCGGAGTCGCCCACCCTTGCAGTGAACGCTGTGGTCTCAATAAAGATTCCTTTCATGAAGCGAAGTGTAGGCAGATTGCCTATGGTTTTCAAGTGTGGCTTGAGCTCGCACCTCAGGATGATCTGCACCAGTATTTGGTCAGCCGGTTCGCTCCCAGCAGGCGGCCCATCTTGGTATAGGCACTAACCTCGTTTATCGTGTCGAACTAGTAAGCCGTTTAGCATTTCCGTCCGATTCGAAGGAGACAGGCATGACCAACGCATCAGATCGCGCCGCTGAAATCCGCAGCGCGCTGCAGGTAAACCCCAACCTCACGGGCGCCGCTGAGCTCCAGCAGGAGATCGCCCGGCGTGTCGAGTTCATTAAGGACACCGTGCGCCGCTCCGGGACGCGGGCGCTGGTGTTGGGCATCAGTGGCGGGGTGGATTCCACCACGGCCGGCAGGCTGTGTCAGTTGGCGGTGGAGTCGCTGCGTAAGGAGGGTTACGAGGCGACCTTCTACGCCATGCGCCTGCCCTATGGGGTGCAATTTGATGAACATGACGCCCAGGCGGCGCTGGATTTTATCCAGCCCGACCAGGTTCGTACCGTGGATATCAAGGGGTCGGTGGATGCGCTGGTTGGGTATTTCGCCGACGAGCCGGCTGAGGCGGCCAAGCGCGATTTTGCCAAGGGCAACGTCAAGGCGCGGACCCGCATGGTGGCGCAATACACGCTGGCCAACTTTGTTAACGGGCTGGTGGTTGGTACCGACCATGCGGCGGAAGCGGTCATGGGCTTTTTTACCAAGTTCGGTGACGGTGCCTGTGACCTGGCCCCGCTGACCGGGCTGGTCAAGGGGCAGATCCGCCGTATCGCCGCGGAACTGGGTGCGCCAGCGGGGTTGGTGGGCAAGATTCCCACCGCGGATCTGGAAGAGCTGGAGCCGGGCCGGCCGGATGAAGACGCGTACGGGCTGAGCTATGAGCAGATCGATGCCTTCCTGCTGGGCCATCCGGCGGTTGATGAGGTGACCGCGAACAAGATCATCGAGCGCTACGATATGACCGAGCACAAGCGGCAGTTGCCACTGGCGCCTTGATTACCTCGGCCGGTACCGATCACCCGTGCAAGGCCTGCACCACTGGTGCGGGCGCCTGCCGCGTTTCGCGCTGCGCCAAGTAGCGCGTGCAGCTGACCCGCAGAAACGAGGCAAAGTTTACGACTTCGCCGCGCAGGTCCATGATTTCTTCATACAGCTTGGTGATCAGCTGGTTGGTCGTCATGCCATCAACTTCGGCGATCTCCTGCAGAATTTGCCAGAACTGATTCTCCAGCCGCAACGTGGTCACCACGCCGCGTATGCGCAGTGACCGCGATCTCGACTCATACAGAATCGGATCAGCTTTGACGTAGAGTTCACACATGCGGCCACCACTTGGTTAAAGGGTAATCCGGGCACCCAGCAATTTGATGAAGGCGGCCAGCCACGCGGGATGCGCTGGCCAGGCAGGCGCAGTCACCAGGTTGCCCTGGACGTGTGCCTGGTCCACCGGAATGTCCATATAGGTGCCACCGGCCATTTTGACATCGGGGCCACAGGCCGGGTAAGCACTGCATTCGCGGCCTTGCAGCACGCCTGCGGCGGCAAGAATCTGCGCGCCATGGCAGACCGCGGCAATGGGTTTGCGGGCCTGATCGAACTGTCGCACGATCTCGATTACCCGCTCGTTCAGCCGCAGATACTCCGGTGCCCGGCCGCCGGGGATGACCAGGCCGACATAATCCTCGACGTTCACCTGATCGAAGTCATAGGTCAACGCGAAGTTATGCCCGGGCTTCTCACTGTAGGTCTGATCGCCTTCGAAGTCGTGAATGGCCGTACGGACGGTGTCTCCCGCCCGCTTATCGGGGCAGACAGCATCCACCTGGTAACCCAGCATGGTCAGCGCCTGAAAAGGCACCATGGTTTCATAGTCTTCGGTGAAGTCACCGGCCAACAGTAGCAGTTTCCTGGTGTTCATCTTGTCGCCCTCCGGATAGTGATAAGACCAGCATGCACTCGAATACCGGCTTACGGGTAACAGGGGGCTACTACAGTTAACGCCCCTTCAGTGAGCCCAGCAGACCGCGCATGATCTGCCGGCCCAGTTGCGTGCCAAACGCACGCATAGCACTGCGTCCGGCCTGCCTGACCATATCTGCCACCACCGACCTCTCGGCGGCGGGCCGACGCCGTTCCCTGGCTTCGGATTGCCGGCGGGTGACGACGGTCTCGTCGGACAGTGCCCGTTCGGCCTGCGCCTGCAGTACTTCGTACGCCGACTCACGGTCCAGCGCCTGGTCAAACACCCCTGACAGCACTGAGCGCTGCACCAGTGTACTGCGCTCCTGGTCAGTGATGGGTCCCATCTGGCTCGCCGGTGGGCGGATCAGGACGCGCTGGACCGGGGTGGGCACCCCCTTGCTGTCGAGCACGGATACCAACGCTTCACCCACCCCCAGTTCGGTAATGGCCGCCTCGGTGTCCAGCACGGGATTGCTACGGAAGGTCTGGGCGGCGGTGCGCACCGCCTGTTGATCTTTCGGGGTAAAGGCGCGCAGGGCGTGCTGCACACGGTTACCCAATTGGCCCAGAATGGCTTCCGGCACATCTAACGGGCTCTGGGTAATGAAGTACACGCCGACGCCCTTGGAACGAATCAGCCGCACTACCTGCTCAATGCGATCCACCAGCGTTTTGGGTGTGTCCTTGAACAGCAGGTGCGCTTCATCGAAGAACAGAACGAAGCGGGGCTTGTCGGCGTCGCCGACTTCGGGCAATTGTTCGAAGAGCTCGGATAACAGCCAGAGCAGTATGCTGGAATAGGCCAGTGGGCTATCGCGGTACAGCCGCGCTGCATGCAGGATGTTCACTACCCCCTGCCCCTGCTGGTTAGTCTGCATCAAGTCTTCGAGGGTGATCGCTGGTTCGCCGAACAGTTGCTCACCGCCCAGATTATCCAGGCTCAGCAATGCCCGTTGGATGGCCCCGATACTGGCGGGCGCGACATTGCCGTAGACAGGCCCTATCTCGCTCCGGTTGTCATTGATGAAGCCCAGCATGGCGCGCAGGTCTTTCAGGTCCAGCAACAGCCACCCATGGTCATCCGCCACCTTGAACAGCACCTGCAGGACGCCGGTCTGGGTCTCGTTGAGGTTAAGCAGACGCGCCAGCATGACCGGTCCGAAGTCGGCGACGGTCAGGCGCAGTGGGTGACCGTGCTCGCCGTAGACATCCCAGAACACCGTGGGCGCGCCAGTTGGTTGCAGATCCTCAATCCCCGCCCGGATCGCCCGCTGTTGCAACTGATCGCTGATGACACCGGGCTGGGCAATTCCGGAAAAGTCACCCTTGATATCGGGTACCAATACCGGCACGCCCAACTCGGAAAACGCCTGCGCCATGACCTGCAGGGTGATGGTCTTGCCGGTGCCCGTCGCTCCTGCGACCAATCCATGCCGGTTGGCCATCCGCGGTTCAATGGCTACAGGATGTTCGCTGCTGGCGCCCAGCAGCAGAGGCGGCACTGTGGGGTTGGTCACGGCTATGCTCCGAGTAAAGGATTACCGGAGTGTAAGCGGCTAGCCACCTCCAAGTGAAGCCGCACTCAGAAGCCGGCCAGGCCCGCCGCCTTGCCCCGGGCCGCATGCAGTTTCTTGAAGCTGTCGATCAGCCGCTGGTGCCGGTCGAGGCCTTCCAGTTTCATGCTGGTGGGCGTCAGGCCGTAGAAGCGTACGCTGCCGTCCATTGAGCCGATCACCGCATCCATGCGCTCGTCACCGAACATGCGGCGGAAGTTGGGTTCGTAGTCGTCCAGATCCAGCTCGTCGTCCAGTTCCACTTCCAGCACCACGTTCAGCGCCTGGTAGAACAGCCCGCGTTCAACGGTGTTGTCGTTGTACTGCAGGAAGGTTTCCGTCAGCTCCTTGGCTTCTTCGAACTGCTGCAGGGCCAGGTGGATCAGCAGTTTAAGTTCGAGGATGGTCAGCTGGCCCCAGACGGTGTTGTCGTCGAACTCGATGCCGATCAGGGTGGTGATATCGGTGTAGTCGTCCAGCTCGCTTTCTTCCAGACGCTCGAGTAGCGCCTGCAGGCTGTCCTCATCCAGGCTATGCAGGTTGAGGATATCCTCGCGGAACAGCAGCGCCTTGTTGGTGTTGTCCCAGATCAGGTCATCCACCGGGTAGACCTCGGAATACCCCGGCACCAGGATGCGGCAGGCGATGGCGCCAAGGTCGTCGAAGACGGCCATGTAGGCTTCATTGCCCATGTCTTCGAGCAGGCCGAACAGGGTGGCGGCTTCCTCGGCGGTGGCGTTATCGCCTTGGCTGGAAAAATCCCATTCGACGAAGTCGAAGTCGGCCCGGGCGCTGAAGAACCGCCAGGACACCACGCCGCTGGAGTCGATGAAGTGCTCGACGTAGTTGTTCGGCTCGGTCACCGCCTGGCTTTCGAAGGTCGGCTGGGGCAGGTCGTTGAGGCCTTCGAAGCTGCGGCCCTGCAGCAGCTCGGTGAGGCTGCGCTCCAGGGCAACTTCAAAGCGCGGGTGGGCGCCGAAGGAGGCAAACACACCGCCGGTGCGCGGGTTCATCAGGGTCACGCACATGACCGGGAACTGGCCGCCCATGGAGGCGTCTTTCACCAGCACGGGAAAGCCCTGCTCTTCCAGGCCCTGGATGCCGGCCAC
This sequence comes from Pseudomonas saudimassiliensis, assembly GCF_000939975.1. Taxonomy (GTDB): domain Bacteria; phylum Pseudomonadota; class Gammaproteobacteria; order Pseudomonadales; family Pseudomonadaceae; genus Halopseudomonas; species Halopseudomonas saudimassiliensis. Next base: position 1,747,933 of record NZ_LK391969.1, read on the forward strand.
GATTGCCGGGTACTTGGCCAGCACCTCCTGGGGCACGTCCGGCAGGGCCAGCTCGCCTTCCAGGATCTCGCGTTTCACCGCCCGCTCGAAGATCTCCGACAGGCACTGCACCTGGGCTTCGGCCAGGGTGTTGCCGGCGCTCATGCCATTGCTGAGGAACAAGTTCTCGATCAGGTTGGAGGGGAAATACACCACCTCGCCGTCGGACTGGCGCACATAGGGGATGGAGCAGATGCCGCGCTCGGTATTGCCGGAGTTGGTGTCGTACAGGTGCGAGCCGCGCAGTTCGCCTTCGGGGTTGTAGATCGCCAGGCAATGGTCGTCGAGAATCTCGGCCGGCAGCTCGTCATTGGGGCCGGGCTGGAACCAGCGCTCGCGGGGGTAATGCACGAAGGGCGCGTTGGCGATCTCCTGGCCCCAGTACTGGTCGTTATAGAAGAAGTTGCAGTTCAGCCGCTCGATGAACTCGCCCAGCGCCGAGGCCAGCGCGCTTTCCTTGGTCGAGCCCTTGCCGTTGGTGAAGCACAGCGGCGATTGCGCGTCGCGGGTGTGCAGTGACCAGACATTGGGCACGATATTGCGCCAGGAGGCGATTTCGATCTTCATCCCCAGCCCGGCGAGGATGCCGGACATGGTGGCAATGGTCTGCTCCAAGGGCAGGTCCTTGCCCGGAATGCGGGTGCCCTCGCCCGTGGCGATACCCGGCAGCAGCAGCGCCTGGGCGTCGGCGTCCAGGTTGTCCACCTCCTCGATGACGAACTCGGGCCCGGTCTGCACGACCTTCTTCACCGTACACCGCTCGATGGAGCGCAGGATGCCCTGGCGGTCCTTGGCAGAAATATCGGCGGGCAGTTCGACCTGGATCTTGAAGGTCTGCTGGTAGCGGTTTTCCGGGTCGACGATGTTGTTCTGCGACAGGCGAATATTGTCGGTAGGAATGTTGCGCGTGCTGCAGTACAGCTTCACGAAATACGCCGCACACAGCGCCGAGGAGGCCAGGAAGTAATCGAAGGGACCCGGAGCCGAACCGTCGCCCTTGTAGCGGATGGGTTGGTCGGCCACCACGGTGAAGTCATCAAACTTCGCTTCGAGGCGAAGGTTGTCGAGAAAGTTGACCTTGATTTCCATGGGGCGGGCACCGGAGCAGACGAGAGAAGGCCGCCATTATCCGGTTTTTGCGCGGGAAGTCATGCGCTGACCGCGCGGCCGGGGCACCGTTTATCGAACGGTGCCCCGGCCAGGTCGGCTGCCGGCGTTACATGCGCTGATTCAGGCCCATGTCCCAGAAGTCGATTTCCAGGCGGGTAGCGTCGCGGAAGATGCGCACCAGTTGCTCGAAACGGCGCGGCGAGACATCTGCCAGTTCGCGGTTGAGCCACTCCACTTCCGCCGCGGTGGCCGCCTGGAAGGCCTCGCTTTCATACATGGTGATCCAGGGATCATAGGGGTTCTGCTCGCCACGTACCGTCTCGCTGCGGCTGTTCAGCCACTGGGCGATGCGGCCGTAGCCCACCAGGCATGGCGCCAGCGCCACGTGCAGGTCGAGCAGGTCGCCGCGGTTGCCGGTGTCCAGCACATAGCGCGTGTAGGCCAGGGTGGCGCGGGCTTCGGGGAGCGCCTGCAGTTCCGCCTCGGAGATGCCCCACTGGCGGCAATACTCGACGTGCAGCCCCAGCTCCAGGCCGATAATGGCTTCCAGGCCGGCCTTGGCCTGGCGCAGGTCATCCAGCGTCGGGCTCTTGTAGGCGGCCAGAGCAAAAGCGCGGCCAAACTGGATCAGGAACAGGTAATCCTGCTTCAGGTAATGGCGAAAGGCGTCCTCCGCCAGGGTGCCGTTACCCAGCTGCTGGACGAAGTCGTGCTGGATGTAGGCATCCCATTCGCCCTGGCAGGCTTGCTGCAGCTGATTGAAATCGAAGGCCATTAGCTATCTCACTGTTATTAAAGGAATTGAGGATGGCCGATACCATAACCGCTGGGGCCGGGAAAGCAATCTCCCGGCCGGTCAGGCGCCTTCTGGCGCCGGCTCGGCTACCTCCGGGCGGCGCGCGTAGCGCTCGGCCAGCACGGCGCAGACCATCAGCTGGATCTGGTGGAAGATCATCAACGGCAGGATCATCGCGCCCATGCTACCGCCGGCAAACAGCACCTGGGCCATGGGCACACCGGTGGCCAGGCTCTTCTTCGAGCCGGCAAACAGGATGGTGATGCGGTCCTCGGTATTGAAACCCATGCGCCGCGCCAGCTGCTCGACCAGCACCAGCACCAGGACCAGCAGGATGCAGCACGCCAGCACCAGCCCGCCCAGCTGCAGCAGCGGAATGCTGTGCCACAGCCCCTCCACCACCGCCGCGCTGAAGGCACCGTAGACCACCAACAGGATGGAGCCCTGGTCGACATTCTTCAGCCAGGTCTTGTTCTGCTCGACCCAGCGGCCAATCCAGCGGCGGGCAATCTGCCCGGCGATAAAGGGCAGCAGCAGCTGCACGGTGATCTGCCCGATGGCGCCCAGCGTATCGCCTTCACCGGCGTCGGCGCCCATCAACAGCATCACCAGCAGGGGGGTAACGAAGATACCCAGCAAGCTGGAGGTGGCCGCGCTGCACACTGCCGCCGCCACGTTGCCCCGCGCCAGTGAGGTAAAGGCGATGGCCGACTGCACCGTGGCCGGCAAGGCGCACAGGAACAGCATGCCCAGATACAGCTCATGGCCCATCAGCGGCGCCAGCACCGGCTTGAGCGCGAGCCCCAGCAGTGGGAACAGCACGAAGGTACAGCCGAACACCACCAGGTGCAGGCGCCAGTGGGTGGCACCGGCCCAGATCGCGTCCCGCGACAGCTTGGCGCCGTGCATGAAGAACAGCAGGGCAATGGCCAGGTTGGTAATCCAACCGAACACCACGGCAACCTCACCCTGTACCGGAAGCAGGCTTGCCCCCGCCATGGCGGCGATCAGACAGAGGGTGAAGTTGTCGGGCATGAAACGGGGGCGGGCCATCTTGGTCTCCTGGATAGCGACAGTGAACACCGGAACGGGGCAGTGTACTGTGATGACCGCTGCGGCCCAACTCCTTGCAGCTGAACGCAGCGTCTCTGATATCGGTCAAACGAATCTGGACGATCGGAGGAAGATACTGTTGCGCGCTAGTTACCCTTGCTGTCGGCCAAGCCCACGAACCAACCACCGCTGGCATCCTGCCTGACTTCCAGCAAATCGTAGGTCTTCAACATATCCAACAGACCGGAATGGCCGTATCCCTTGGGCGTAAAAGCGGGATCAGTACGCTTCAAGTACTGTCCCAGCGGCCCCAGCCCAACCTTGCCGTCGGAAGACTCGCTTGCCAGCAGCGAAACGGCCTCTACTACAGAACGCGGGCGCCGCTTTACAGGCGGTTTATTGGGTTCCTTCACCACCTCCTTGTTGGGCTCGGCTTTCACCGATTCCGCTTTGGCAGGGCCTTCCTTTCTTGCCGAATCCTTTTCTTCGGAATCGCCGGTTGCCTCGTGCTCCATCTCCGCTTGCGACCATTCAAAGAACTGGTCACTGGCGTTCCGCAGGGCTTCCGGCGTCTTCGCCTCGCCGACAATACAGACCCGGGCGCCGCGCTCGCGCAATTTCCGCGACAGATAGGCAAAATCGGAGTCACTGGTGACCAGGCAGAAGACATCGGCGCGGTGATCAAACATGACTTCCAGCGCATCCAGCGCCAGCGCTATATCCGCTGTGTTCTTCCCGGAAGCATATTGATATTGGAGGTGCGGCGTAAACGCCAGGCGCACCAGGGCTTCCTGCCAGCGGTTGGCCAGGGTGGAATGGTTACCGTAGCCCCGGCGCAACACTACACGACCGAACTGCGCGGCCATGCGCAGGGCATACGGGAGAATCTCGGGAGGCACGTTATCGCAATCAACCATGACCGCCACGGACAGGTCCATGCCGTTGGAAAGATCTCGCATTACTGTGGACTGTAAAATGTTGCTCATGGAAATTCCGTTTTTATAGTGTCAACTTCCCATCGGCGATCACTCAAATCGCCTCCAACTTCGCATAAGCCACCATCAACCACTTGCTGCCTTCGTCATCGAAGTTCACCTGGATCCGCGCCTGGGCGCCGTGGCCTTCGTAGTTGAGGACCACGCCTTCACCGAACAGCGAGTGCATGACGCGCTGGCCCAGGGCGAAGCCGGTGCTTTCGCTGGCTTCCTGGGTGAACATGCTGCCCTTGCCCTTGGCGGGGCCGAAGGGGCGGCTGACGGTGTTGCCCAGGCGGACTTCACGGATCAGCTCGGCGGGTATCTCGCGGACGAAGCGCGAGACCTTGTTGAAGGTTTCGCTGCCGTACAGCCGGCGGGTTTCCGCCCAGGTGATGACCAGCTGCTGCATGGCGCGGGTAATACCGACATAGGCCAGGCGGCGTTCCTCTTCCAGGCGGCCGGGTTCTTCCAGGCTCATCTTGTGCGGGAACAGGCCCTCCTCCATGCCGGCGAGGAACACCAGCGGGAATTCCAGGCCCTTGGCGCTGTGCAGGGTCATCAGCTGGACGCTGTCCTCGAAGCGATCGGCCTGGGTTTCCCCGGCTTCCAGCGAGGCATGGGCGAGGAAGGCCAGCAGGGTGCTGCCCTCCTCTTCCTCATCGACCATCTCGTTCTCGAAGGCGCGCGCGGCGGAGACCAGTTCTTCCAGGTTCTCCACGCGGGCCTGGGCCTTCTCGCCTTTTTCCTTTTCATGGAAGGCCAGCAGGCCGCTGTGCTCGATCACCTGCTGGGTCATGCTGTACAAGGGCACGCCTTCGACACGCTCGGTCAGGTCTTCGATCAGTTGCATGAAGGTCTGCACCGCATTGGCGGCGCGCCCCGGCAGGCCCTTGTTGTCGAGCAGGTCGCAACCGGCCTGCCACAGCGATACGTCCTGCTGACGGGCGTGCTGACGCAGGGTCTCCACGGTCTTGTCACCGATACCCCGGGTGGGGATGTTGATGATGCGCTCGAGCGCACCGTCGTCCCCGCGGTTGGCGATCAGCCGCATGTAGGCCATGGCGTTCTTGATCTCGGCGCGCTCGAAGAAGCGCTGGCCGCCATAGATGCGATAGGGAATAGCCCCGCGCAGCAGCGCCTCCTCCAGCACCCGGGATTGGGCGTTGGAGCGATACAGGATGGCGATCTCGCTGCGGGTCATGCCCTGGCTGACGGCCTCGCTGATGCGATCGACGATGAACCGTGCCTCGTCCTGCTCGTTGAACCCGGCGTACAGCGAGATGGGCTCGCCGTCGTTGCCGTCGGTCCACAGCTCCTTGCCCATGCGCCCGGCGTTGTTGGTGATCAGCGCGTTGGCGGCCTTGAGGATGGTGGCGGTGGAGCGGTAGTTCTGCTCCAGGCGGATCAGCTCGGCGGCCGGGTAATCCTGCTGGAACTGCTGGATGTTCTCGATGCGCGCGCCGCGCCAGCCGTAGATCGACTGGTCGTCATCGCCCACCACCATCAGACTGGGGTTGCTGCCGGCGATCAGCCGCAGCCAGGCGTACTGTACCGCGTTGGTGTCCTGGAACTCATCGACCAGCATGTGCCGGAAGCGTGCCTGGTACTGTTCGCGCAGCGGCTGGTTGTCGCGCCATAGCTCCAGCGAGCGCAGCAGCAACTCGGCAAAATCCACTACCCCGGCGCGGGCGCAGGCCTGCTCGTAGGCGGTGTAGATACGCAGCATGGTGGTCAGGAACAGGTCACCGGCGGCCTGGATGTGTTGCGGGCGCAGGCCCTCGTCCTTCTGGCCGTTGATCCACCACTGCGCCTGGCGCGGTGCCCACTGGTTCTCGTCCAGCCCCAATTCGCGGACCACCCGCTTGACCAGCCGCAGCTGGTCATCGCTATCCAGAATCTGGAACTGCTCGGCCAGCCCGGCCTCGCGCCAGTGGGCGCGCAGCAGCCGGTGTGCCAGCCCGTGGAAGGTGCCGACCCACATGCCCTGGGGCGAGATGCCGAGCAGCTGTTCGATGCGCTGGCGCATCTCGGCGGCGGCCTTGTTGGTGAAGGTGACGGACAGAATGCTCCAGGGCGAGGCCTTTTCGACCTCCACCAGCCAGGCGATGCGGTGAACCAGCACCCGGGTCTTGCCGGAGCCGGCACCGGCCAGGACCAGCTGTTGGCCAGTAGCTGCGGTGACCGCCTGGCGCTGGGCGTCGTTGAGCGAATTGAGCAAATGAGAGATATCCATCGCGGCATTCTACCGTGCCGGCGCCAGGGCCGGAAGGAAGACGACCGGCAGCGCAGGCTAATCATCCGATTTGTATCAGCGGGGGCTGTGCCGCTGGCGGGCGCTGGTGTATGGTTCGCCGATGGATGGCAGTCACATGGAAGCGTCATGACAGTAATCCCCCATCGGCACCACGGGTGCGCCCCCGCATGACCGCGCGGCCTCCCGATATCGACTCCGCAGCCGCTCGGCAGCAGCTGCGTCAGCTCGATTTGCTCTTCGAATATTCCCGCTTGCCCCAGTGGCTGGTCATGCTCGCCGCCGGCGTGGTGACCCTGCTGGTGTGGGACCATGTGGCTTCCAGCGCGGCCCTGTCCTGGTTGCTGCTGATATGCCTGTTGACCCTGCTGCGTACCCGCTTGGCCCGCCAGTACCGGCGCAGCCCGCCGGAGCAGCGGCAACGGCCCCACTGGGCGGCCCTGTTCTATCTCGGCAATGGCATTTCCGGCCTGGCCATGGGCTCGGTCCACCTGTTGCTGGTGCCGGTGGACACCTTCAACGTCCAGGCCGGTGCCTACGCGGTGACGACCGGCGTGGCCCTCTGTGTCAGCATCATCTACGCCCACAGGTTCAGCGCCTTTCTCACCTTTGCCCTGCCCAGCTGGCTGCCGCCGACCCTGTTTCTCTGGATGCAGCCCGACCCCAGCAGCCCCTATTGGGCGCTGATGAGCATCACGCTGTTTTCCTGCATGTTGCTGGCGGCGGCCTTCATCAACCGGTCCGCCAAACGCTCGCTGCAGGGAGAGATTCGCAACGAGGCGCTGCTCTACCGGCTGGATGAGGCCCGCCAGCAGGCCGAGGCACTGAATATCCAGCTGACCGGCGAGATAGAACACCGGCGCCAGGCCGAGCAGCAGCTGCGCAACAGTCACGAGGCGCTGGAGCACCGCGTTGCCCAACGCACCCAGGAGCTGCAGCAGACCCAGGCGCGCCTGAGCATGGCCCTGGAAGCCAGCGCGCTGGGCCTCTGGGACTGGGATCTGCGCACCGATGAGGTACATCACTCCCATCTTCAGGAGATCTTCGGCCTGCCGGACACCCCCCTCACCATGCGTGGCGGCCTCAGGCCGCGGGTGCACCCGGAGGATACGCAACGGGTCCGCAGCGCCCTGATCCAGCATTTCCAGCAGACCACGCCCTATTGCGTGGAGTACCGCGTGCGCCATCGGGACGGCCACTGGGTCTGGGTCGAGGATAATGGCCGGGCCATCGAGCGCGACAGTGCCGGCCGAGTGCTGCGGATGATCGGCACCCGCCGCGATATTACCGAGCGACGGCATCGCCATGAGCAGGAACGGCTCGCCGCCACGGTGTTCGAGGCGACCTCCGACGGCATCTTCATTCTCGACCCGGAGCGGCGCATCCTGGCGGTGAACCAGGCCTTCAGCGTGATCACCGGCTATCCCGCCCGCGACGTCATCGGACGGGTATTGACCTCTGCCAGCACCGATCCGGATACCCAGGCAACCTACGCCCGCATGGGCACTGCCCTGCGCCACCACGATCGCTGGGAAGGCGAGGTGCTGGAGCAGCGCCGCAGTGGCGAACGCTATCCGCAGTGGCTGCAGCTGACGGTGGTGCGCAACCCGGCCGGCGAGATTACCCATATCGTCGGGTTCTTCGCCGACCGCACCATCAATCACCGGGCCGAGGAGCAGCTGCGCTACCTGACCGACTACGACTCCCTTACCCAGCTGGCCAACCGCAGCCTGTTCAGCCGCAAACTGGCCGAGGCCACCAGCCAGGCCCGCGCCCGGGGCAACGAGCTGGCGCTGTTGCATATCGACCTGGACCGCTTCAAGAACATCAACGAAACCCTCGGCCACGTCCAGGCCGATGCGCTGTTGCGCCAGGTGGCCGAGCGCCTCGCCGCCCAGCTGCCCCAGGCCGTGGTGCTGGCGCGGCTATCCGCGGACGAGTTCGTGGCGGTCAAGCAGAACCTGCCCCGGCATGCACTGGCGCAATTGGCGACCCGGCTGCTGCAGGTGCTGGGCGAGCCGATCCGGATCGGCGATAACGAACTGATCATTTCCGCGTCCATCGGCATCAGCTTGTTCCCCCGCGAGGCAACCAATAGCCTGCAGCTGATCAATCAGGCCAACCAGGCGATGCAGCACGCCAAGAATTTGGGTGGCAACGGCTTCCAGTTCCACTCGGCGGACCTGCCGACGCGCAGTGCCGACCGATTGCATCTGGAGCACGAGCTGCGTCGGGCGATTGCCGATGGGCAGCTGCAGATCCACTACCAGCCCAAGCAGCAGCTGGCCAGCAACCGCATCGACAGTGCCGAGGCGCTGGTGCGCTGGCAGCATCCGACCCGGGGCGCCATGCTGCCCGGCGACTTCATCAGCATCGCCGAGGAAACCGGGCTGATACTGCCGCTGGGCGACCAAGTCCTGCGGCGGGCCTGTGCCCAGGCCAGTCAATGGCTGCGTGAGGGGCCCCAGGCGGTGCGGGTGGCGGTAAACCTGTCCGGGCAACAATTGCGCCAGCCCCAGTTTGCCGCCGCGGTCGAGCGCATCCTCGACGAGACCGGTCTGCCGGGCCATCTGCTGGAACTGGAGCTGACCGAGAGCATGCTGCTGGAGCACAGTGAAGGCGTGGCGGACAATCTCGCCGCCCTGCGCCAACTGGGGGTGGAATTGTCGGTGGATGATTTCGGCACCGGTTACTCGTCCCTGGCCTACCTGAAGCGCTTTCCGATCCGTTGCCTGAAGATCGACCGCGCCTTCATCTGCGAGCTGCATGAGCAGCCCGGGGACATCGCCATCGTGCGGGCGATCATTGCCATGGCCCACAGCATGAACCTGCGGGTGGTCGCCGAGGGGGTCGAGCACGACAGCCAGCTGGCGTTCCTGCGCAGCCTGGGCTGCGACGAAGTACAGGGCTTCCTGATCAGCCGGCCCCTGCCCGCCGCGGACTTCGCCCGGCTGATGGCGCTGCAGGTCAGCGCCGCGAGCGCATCGAGCCGGGCGCTGCCTTGACCGGGTCTAGCGCTCGTCGAACCAGACATGCCCGGCCCGCTCCAGCAGGCTGTCGGCCGCCTCCGGCCCCCAGCTGCCAGCGGCGTAGCGCTTGGGCGAACGATAGACCTCGCGCCAGCCGCGGATGATCGGGTCGACCCAGCGCCAGGCCGCCTCAATCTCGTCCCGGCGCATGAACAGGGTCGCATCGCCCTGGATCACATCCAGCAACAGCCGTTCGTAGGCATCCCAGCGGCGGCGCTTGAAGGCTTCGTCGAAATGCAGGTCCAGTTCCACTTCCTGCAGCGCCATGCCCCGCCCCGGGGATTTGGCCATCAGCGACAGGCTGATGCTTTCATCCGGCTGCAGGCGGATCACCAGGCGGTTGCTGGTGGGTGTACCGTTGCCAGGGAACAGCCGGTGCGGCACGGACTTGAACTGGATGATGATTTCCGACTTGCGCTGGGCCAGGGATTTGCCGGTGCGCAGATAGAAGGGCACGCCGGCCCAGCGCCAGTTGTCGATCTCCGCCTTGAGCGCGACATAGGTCTCGGTATTGCTGTCATGGTCGACGCTCTTCTCGAAATAATACGCCGGAAGCTTTTCGCCCGCCCGCTGGCCTTCGGAATACTGCCCGCGCACCGTCTGGTCCTGCACGTCCATACCGGTGATCGGACGCAGGGCTTCGAGGATCTTCAGCTTTTCGTTGCGCACCGCCTCCGGCTCGAAGTGTACCGGCGCCTCCATGGCCACAAGGCACAGCAGCTGCAACAGGTGGTTCTGCACCATGTCGCGCATGGCGCCGGCCTCGTCGTAATAGGCGCCGCGGTTCTCCACGCCGACGGTTTCCAGCACGCTGATCTGCACGTGGTCGATATGCCCGTTGCGCCACAACGGCTCGAACAGCGCGTTGCCGAACCGCAGCGCCAGCAGGTTCTGCACCGTCTCCTTGCCGAGGAAGTGGTCGATACGAAATACCCGCGACTCGTCGAACACGCTGCCGATGCGGTCATTGATCTGGTTGGCGGTCTTCAGGCTGTTGCCCAGGGGCTTTTCCAGCACGATACGAGCGTCGGCATTGACCAGCCCGGCCGACTCCAGATGCAGGGCGGTGGGCGCGAACAGGTCCGGCAGGGTCGCCAGGTAGAACACCCGCACCCGCCCGGGCTGCTCACCCAGGTGCCGCGCCAGGCGGGTGAACTCGATACGCTGGCTGACGTTGAGCATCATGTAGTCCAGCCGTTCGGCGAAACTGTTCCAGGCCTGGTCGTCGAAATCGGCCTTGGCCACATGCTGGCTGACATGGCGCCGCACCAACTTGCGGTAGCTGGCACCGTCGTGCTGGCTGCGGGCCAGGGCCAGGATGCGGGTATCGGGGTGCAGATGGCGATCGCGGTGCAGGTAGAACAGGGCCGGCAGCAGCTTGCGCATGGCCAGGTCCCCGGTGCCGCCGAATACCACGATATCGCAGGCTTTACCGTAACGCGCTGACACTATTGTTCTCCTCGGAAAAGCGGGCGGGAGGATTTTGTAGTATAACTACACGCATTCAAGCGTCCGTCACCGCGGGCCCGTTCATATTAGTCGCATCATCGTTGCTGGCGAGTATTGCTGTCCAGCGCAGTGCAAGGAGAGAGCATAGTGCAGCTATGTACAGGACTGACGATCATGTCGAGCGACAGCATGGCCTCCGCATGAGGCCCACGTGAATCTGCTCCAGCATATTGCCGGCAACCGCCAGCTCCTGCGTAAATCGGAATTGAAGGTCGCCGATTACGTCCTCACCAACGCCGCCCAGGTAATGCACTCGTCCATGGCCGATCTGGCCCGGGAAGTCGGCGTGAGCGAGCCCACCATAGTGCGCTTCTGCCGCGCCATCGGCTGTACCGGCTTCCAGGATCTGAAGCTCAAGCTGGCCCAGAGCCTGGCGGCGGGCGCCAGCTTCGGCCAGTTCTCGATCAACGAGGATGACAGCATCGAAGAGCTGTCGCACAAGATCTTCGATACCACCCTGGCGACCCTGATGGACGTGCGCGAGCGGCTGGATGCCGATGCCATGGAGCAGGCCATTCTCGCCATGGCCGAGGCCCGTCGGGTGGAGTTCTACGGTTTCGGTGCCTCCGGTGCGGTGGCCAGCGACGCCCAGCACAAGTTCTTCCGCCTGCAGGTCTCCACCGCTGCCTACTCGGACCCGCACATGCAGGCCATGTCCGCGGTGACCCTGGGGCCATTCGATGTCGCCGTGGCCATCTCCCAGACCGGGCGCACCAAGGACCTGCTGCATTCGGCCGCACTGGTGGTGGAGAGCGGCGCAACCCTGATCAGTCTCTGCCCGAGCAACACGCCCCTGTCCGAACTGGGCCGTATCCACATCCCGATCGATGTCACCGAAGACACCGACATCTATACCCCGCTGTCATCGCGCATTGCCCATCTGGTGGTCATCGATGTACTGGCCATGGGCATGGCCATGCGCCGCGGCCCGGAACTGGTCAATCACCTGAAGAGCGTCAAGCGGAGCTTGCGGGGATTGCGATTGTCCAACAAAGTCAGTCAACGGAATACCGATACGCAGGATTGAGCCGATGCAGCATGTCACTCGTGGCCCAGAACCTGCGGAGCAAAACGCCCTGCCGGTAACTGATCGGCCCTGGCAGCGGCTGCGCTTCGCGGATCACCTCGTTCCCCGTCCGCCGGTGTCGGGCATCAATGTGCGCTGCCGCCTGGAGCACTTCGCCATTGTCAGTTACGCGGTCGATCCCGCGCAGCTGCGCCGGCTGATCCCGCCGCGGTTCATGCTCGATACCCTGATGATCGACGGCCGCGAGCGCGGGCTGGTCTCGGCGGTGCCCTTTCGCAATGTGGATTTCACCCTGGCCGCCTACCCCTGCCCCTATCTGCGCATGGGCCAGACCGACTACCGCGCCTACATCATCGACCGGCTGACCGGCGAGCGGGCCGTCTGGTTCTTCGGTACCACCCTGGATTCCTGGGCGCTGCCGATTCCGCGCCACGTCTGGCAACAGCCCTGGCACCGCGGCCGGTTGCGCTTCGACTGCGCGCTCGACCCCAGCGCCAGCCGCTATGAACACTACCGATTGCATACCGCGGCGCCCGAGGCGTCGGTGGAGCTGAGCCTGACCCAGCGCGACGTGCCGCCGCCCACCTACCCCGGCTTCCCGGATGAGGAGACGGCGCTGGTCTACCTGACCCACCCGCTGGTGGGCTTCTTCCACCGCCGCCGTGATGGGCATCTGGGGGCCTATCGGGTTTGGCATGATCAGTTGAAGGTGACCCCGGGACGGCTGCTCAACGCCCGCTTCGACTTCTTCGCCCGGCTGGGGCTGGTCTCGCTGGCCGAGCAACAGCATCCCCATAGCGTACTGATGCAGCCGATCAACGACTTCACCGTGTTCCTGCCGCCGACCCGCCTGGAACCCGAGTGAGGCATAATGGCCAGCCGTCTGTTCTCTGGAGTCGTACATGCCCGTAGCCATGGCCCGCCACATCCTGGTCAAGACCGAAGCTGAAGCCACTCAGCTGAAACAGCGCATCGCCGCCGGTGAAGCCTTCGATGTGCTGGCAAAGAAACACTCGACCTGCCCGTCAAAGAAACGGGGCGGTGATCTGGGCGAGGTGCGCCCGGGTCAGATGGTGCGCGCCATCGACCAGATCATTTTCAAGAAGCCCCTGAAAACCGTGCATGGTCCGGTGAAGACCCAGTTCGGCTGGCACCTGGTGCAGGTGTTCTACCGCGACTGAATATTCAATCGCCCCGGCAAAATGCTCAGCAGCGTCTATCCTGTGAAAAACCATTACAAATTATGACGCAAGACCGGGGGCAAAAACATGCAACTGAAAGACCTCTACAAACCCGTACGCATCCTGAGTTTCGTGGTGCTCGCGCTCATGGTGGTGTCCTCGCTGTACGCCTTCACCATGACCATCCTGCACTGGACCGGTATCAATGTTTAAGGGAGCGCGACCATGAACAACCGGCAAGCCAGGATCTTTGCGTGGGGCTCGACCATTGTCGCCGCCGTGGTATTTCTCGGGATGACGCTGGACAGTCACCGTCAGTTTCCCGAGTTGACCAACGCCGACACCATCACCCCCCAGGTCACCCACGGCAAGGATGTGTGGCACAAGTACAACTGCATCAACTGCCATACCCTGTTCGGTGAAGGGGCCTACTACGCGCCCGACCTGACCAAGATCACCCAGCACCGCGGCGAGGCCTACCTGCAGGCCTACATGCGTGACCCGAGTGCGTTCTACGACGAGCAGACCCACCGCCGGCTGATGCCCCAGCAGAACCTCAGCGAAGAGGAGATCACCGACCTGATCAAATTCCTCGACTGGGTCGCCAATGTGGATAACCAGGGCTGGCCACCCCGGCCGATCCTGGTCACCGGCGGCTTCACTGCGGTAGCTGGCTCCAGTGGCGCAGGCCAGGTGCAGAGCGGGCCGAGTTCGGTGGGTGTGCGGCCGGTGGATGCCGGCGATGATATTCGCGCCCTAGGCGAGAACGTGTTCCGTACCGCCGTGCCCGCCTGCGTCGCCTGCCACTCCCTGGCGCGCCGAGCTGCTGGTGGGCTCGCCGGACTACACCGGCCAGGCTACCGATGTGGAAAGCTACCTGCGCGAGTCCATCATGGAGCCCAGTGCCCACCTGAACACCGGCGGCATGTATTCCGCCAACGGCACATCCTTCATGCCCGATACCTTTGACGAAAGCCTGAGCGAAGAACAGATCGACCAGTTGGTCGCCTTCCTTGCGACGCTCAAATAATAGCTGCGACTGCCGCGCCCATCGGGCGCGACACACTGAACAAGACGGAGAATAACGATGCGCTACAAGTCACAGTCAGTCGCCTATTGGTACTTTGCCGTGGCCATGGTGCTCTTCGGGCTGCAACTGGTGTTCGGCCTGCTGTCGGCCACCAAGTACCTCGGTCCCGACCCGCTGTTGTACATCCTGCCCTTCGATGTGACCAAGGTCATCCATACCAACCTGCTGATCGTCTGGGTACTCACCGGCTTCATGGGCGCCACCTACTGGTTGATCCCTGACGAATCCCGCACCGAGCTGCACAGCGTCAAGCTCGCCTATATCCAGCTGATCCTGTGGACGGTGATGGGCGTGACCGCCATCATCGGCTACCTGTTCCGCTACGGCACCGGCAACAAGCTGCTGGAGCAACCGCTGCCGCACAAGCTGGTGATCGTGGTGTGCATGCTGATCTTCATCTACAACATCGGCATGACGATCAAGAAGTCCGGGCGGTTCACCACCACCGAAGGGGTGCTGTTGCTGGGGATCGTCAGCTCGGCGGTGCTGTTCGTGCCGGCGCTGCTGCACTACGAGAACTACACGGTATCGATCTTCTACCGCTGGTGGACCATCCATCTGTGGGTGGAAGGCGTGTGGATGATGATCATGGGTGCCTTCCTCGCCTATCTGCTGATCCGCCTGTCCGGCGCCGATCGAGAGGTCATGGAAAAATGGCTGTACGTGATCGTCGGTCTGGTGTTCCTGGCCGGTATCCTGGGTACCGCGCACCACTATTACTGGGTGGGTGTGCCCTACTACTGGCTGCCGATCGGCGGGTTCTTCAGCGCCCTGGAGCCGCTGGCGATTGTCGGCATGGCGATGTACGCCTACGGCGCCATGCGCCGCGCCGGGCTGTCGCACCCCAACGTGCTGGCGCTGCACTGGACCCTGGGCAGCACCATTTTCACCCTGTTCGGTGCCGGCCTGCTGGGCCTGGCCCACACCTGGCCGAGCATTAACAAGTGGACCCATGGCACCCTGATCACCGCCATGCACGGCCATGCCGCCTTCTACGGCGCCTACGCCATGATCACCCTGGCGATGATCAGCTACGCCCTGCCGTCACTGACCCACGGTCGTCCGGAAAAGGGCAGCAGCATCGGTTACTGGGCGTTCTGGCTGCAGCTGGGGGGCATGTTCGGCATGACCCTGTCCTTCGCCACCGCCGGCATCGGCCAGGTGTACCTGGAGCGGATCATGGGCATGGGGTATCTGGATGCGCAGCTGAAGATCCAGATCCACTTCGTCATGCTGATCGTCTGCGGCAGCATCTTCGCTACCGGCGTCGGGCTGTTCATCTTCGACTTCTTCCGCTATCGACCCCGCTTTGAAGTAACCGAACCGGGTGTGGCGGATAACGATATCGCCGTGGGCCGGGTGGTCTGAGGTGGGGGCACAGGAGCCCGTGGCCAGCCCACTGACGAGCGCCGCCCCCTGGTATCACCCGACCGGCAACGAGGTGGCACTGTTCGAGCAGTGCCACGCCCGGGGCCTGGCGGTGATGCTCAAGGGGCCGACCGGGTGCGGCAAGACCCGCTTCGTCGAGCACATGGCCTGGAAGCTGGGCCGCCCGCTGATTACCATCCCCTGCCACGACGACCTGGCGGCCAGCGACCTGATCGGCCGCTTCCTGATCCAGCACAACGGTACCGTCTGGCAGGATGGTCCGCTGACCCGGGCGGTGCGCGAGGGCGCCATCTGCTACCTGGACGAGGTGGTCGAAGCGCGGCAGGACACCGTGGTAGTGCTGCACTCCCTGACCGACCACCGCCGCATCCTGCCGATCGACAAGACCGGCGAGACCCTGCAGGCCGCCCCCGGCTTCCAGTTGGTGGTGTCGTACAACCCCGGTTATCAACGCATGCTCAAGGACCTGAAGCCCAGCACCCGACAGCGCTTCGTCGCCATGGACCTGGACTTTCCGCCCCCCGAGCAGGAAGCCCATATCGTGCAGCATGAAAGCGGCGTCGACGCCAATACGGCCAGGGGCCTGGTCGCCCTGGCCGGGCGCATCCGCCAACTGCGTGATCGCGGCCTGGCGGAGGTACCCAGCACCCGCCTGTTGATTGCCGCCGGATCGCTGATGATGGCCGGTATCGACCTGCGGGAAGCCTGCCAGGCGGCCATTGTCTCGCCGCTATCCGATGAACCCTCGATGGTGGCGGCGCTGCAGGACCTGGTGGATGCCACCTTTGTCTAGCCATGGCTGAAGCAGAAGAGCTGGTCAGCGACGCGGCGCGCCACGCCACCATCTATGCCCAGCGGTTATGGCGGCGCTACCGGCCGCCACCGCCGGCGCCACCCACCGCCCTGCTGATTGATATCGCGCCGCGACTCGACCTGTTGATTACCGCCCTGAGCGGTCGCAGCCAGCCGATCCGTATCGCCCAGTTGCCGCCCCGGCCGACCCTGCTGGCGCGTCTCTATCGCCGGCACCAGGCGCCCTGGGTCAAGCAACCACTGCCGGGCACCGATGGTCAGCGCCTGTGGCTGCCCGCCGATTCCGGCCTGGAGGATATCGCCCAGGGCAATGAATGCTATCGGGTCATGGCGTTGCAACAGGCGATGCGCGCCATGCGCGGCAGCGCCGCTCGGCGTGACCCGGGCTGGCCGCCCCTGCAGGCCGATGCCTATCTGCTGCTGGAAGCCTGGGCCGCTGACCTGGACCTGCTCCAGCACTTCCCCGGCATGGCGCCGGCCATCACCCGGCTGCGCCAGCGCGCGCTACAGGCGCGGCCACCGCTGCAGGACTTCTCGCGGCCGCGCCAGCCGCTGGAAAGACTGCTGCGCCAATTGCTGCAGACACCCGCCGGCGAGTCCTGTGCTGCCATTGCCGTTAGCCCATCACCCGAGGCATCGGCGCAGTCGGCTAGCGAGCTGCTGGCCAGCATCGGCTTGGCGCCGGAGGACAGAACCGGCGGCCTGGCCCCCCTGCTCAAGGATTGGTGGACCGGTGAACTGCGCCAGCCCGCCCCCGGCGAGCGCAACGAAGCTACCCTCGACGGCGCACTGACCGAAGCGGAGACCGCCACCGAGCCAACCCGCAGCTCGCGCCTGCTGCGCCGGCCCGAGATCCGCGAAGCCCTGGAGGACGAGGATGACGACAGCGATGCCGGCATCTTCATGGTGCAGGCCGACGAGCCCCATCAGCACGCGGAAGACCCCTTCGGGCTCAACCGTCCGGTGGACAAGGACGAGGACATCAGTGCGGACGAGTACGGCGATATGCTGTCGGAGCTGTCCGAGGCGCGGCTGGTGTCCACCCCCGGCCGCTCGAAGGAGGTGCTCATCTCCGACGACCCGCCCGATACCAATACCGCCATGCAACTGAAGACCGCCATGCGCGAGCAGCGGGGCCTGCGTTATCCGGAATGGGACTACCGCATCCAGGGTTATCGCCAGCCCGGTGCCACCCTCCACGTGCTGCCCAACCTGCCGGGCTCGCAAGCGTGGGTCGACGAGACCCTGGAGGCCCACCGCAGCCTGCTCAACCAGATCCGGCGCCGCTTCGAGATGCTCAGCGCCCAGCGGGTTACCCGGCGCAAGCAGCTGGATGGGGATGACATCGACCTGCAGGCCTACATCGACAGCTACGCCGACTACCGCGCCGGGGGCAGTTTGTCCGACGCGCTCTACCAGACCCGCCGCACCGCCGAGCGCAATCTGGCCGTCACCCTGTTGATCGATATCAGCGGCTCGACCGACAGCTGGGTCTCGACCAACCGGCGCATCATCGACGTGGAGCGCGAAGCCCTGCTACTGGTCAGCGTGGCGCTGGATGGCCTCGGTGAGCCCTGGTCGATCCAGGCGTTTTCCGGGGAGGGGCCGGACGCCGTGATCGTTCGCCAGATCAAGGATTTTGCTGAAGGCTTCAGCAACGAGGTGGCACTGCGCATCAGTTCGCTGGAGCCGGAACACTACACCCGCGCCGGCGCCGCCATCCGCCACGCCAGCCGCGACCTGCTGCAGCAGCCAGCCAGCCACCGGTTGCTGCTGGTGCTGTCCGACGGCAAGCCCAACGACCGGGATATCTATGAAGGCCAATACGGTGTGGAAGACATGCGCCAGGCGGTGACCGAAGCCACCCTACAGGGCATTTCCGCCTTCTGCCTGACCATCGACCGCCAGGCCCCGGCCTATCTGCCGCGCATCTTCGGCGCCCATAACTACGCCCTGCTACCCCGCCCCGAGCTGCTGCCCACGGCGCTGCTGGATTGGATGAAACGACTGGTGGTGCATTGAGCCGGCCGTAGCCAGCTATGCTCCGTCCAGCCCCAACCGCCCATGCCATTCGGCCAGCGATTCCTGGGGATACTCGTCAAACTGCTGATCCGCCGGCGCCAGCTGCACCTCCACCCAACTGGCCTTGGAGCCCAGCATAAGATGGGTATGTTCCGGTGGCACCGGCAGTTCGGTGTCGATGGCTGAGGCGAAGGGGTGGATCAGCTCGGGCCACTGCGGGTCATAGAGCCAGAGCGCGCTGCCGCAGGTGCGGCAGAAGTGCCGCTCGCCGCTGCTGGTCTGGATGCTGCCGTCAGGCTGCGCGATCCGCGCGCGGTAGACCGAGATGGATTCGCGCCCGCTGACCTGCAGGCTGCGGGCGTCGCCACCCAGGTTGATGGCGTAGCCGCCACCGCCCTGGGTCTTGCGGCAGATCGAACAGTAGCACCGCTGGTAGGGATAGGGCTGGGCGCTGTCCAGACTGAAGCGGACCGCGCCGCAGTGGCAGGAACCGTCAAGACGCATGGTATACCCCCTTCTGGTCTGCCCCCTGGACAGGCGTATCAGATCACCCCGCAGGCCGTCCGCGCACCCCCACCGCCCAGCGGCTCGGGTGTATCGGCATGATTGTCACCACCGGCGTGGATCATCAAGGCGCGGCCCTTGATCTCATCGAGCTTCTTGATGCGCGGTGCCAGCACGGGATAGTTCGCGTTGCCGTCGCTATCCGCATGGAGCGCCGGCAGATCGCCCAGGTGGCCGTCTTCGTACGGGCCCAGGTGCTTGCCGGTCTGCTGCGGGTCGTAGTGCCCACCCGCGGCCTGGGCGGCGGTCGGCTTGCCGTCCTTGTCCGCCGGCTCGCAGCTGCCGTTCTCATGCACATGGAACCCATGCTGCCCGGGCTCCAGGGAACTCAGTTGCGGGGTGAACAGCAGACCGTGTTCGGTCTCGCTGATCTGGATGGTGCCAATGGACGCCTGCTTGCCGTCCGCGTCCACCTGGTTGATGGTCACTTCCTGGGAAGCCGCGTGGGCGCTGCCCATGGTCAGTGCGGCGGCGATGATCAGCCATTTCTGCGATGTCATATCCAGCTCCTGAGATAGGTTGTCCTGTGCATGGGACCAGATAGTGCTGCGGTCGTTCCGGCCATCGGACCCTGCCGCAGCTGCCGTCAGTGCCTAGCGCGCCGCGGGAACAGCTTGCTGCCCAGGGTGATCACCGCGAAGATCAGCGCGCCAGCCAGGATACCTACCCCCGCCGACATCAACGTGGGCAACAGACCACCCAGTATCGAGCCGATCCAGGGCAGATCGACGCTATGCTCGGCGGTGTTCTCAATCCAGTGGCCCAGGGCATGGAAGCCGTGCGTCAGGATGCCGCCGCCGACCATGAACATGGCCGCGGTGCCGACCACCGACAGGGTCTTCATCAGCCAGGGCGCCAGCCACAGCAATCCGTGGCCGATCTTCTGCAGCGTTGCACTGCCGCGCTGGGCCAGCGCCAGGCCGAGGTCATCGAGCTTGACGATGCCGGCCACCAGCCCGTAGACGCCTACGGTGACCACCAGGGCGATGGTACTGAGGACCAGCACCTGCTGGAGGAAGGGTGCCGCGGCGACCGTGCCGAGGGTGATGGCAATGATCTCCGCCGAGAGGATAAAGTCGGTGCGTACTGCGCCGCTGATCTTGGACTTCTCGAAGGCCACCATGTCGCGGCTCGGATCAGCCAGCGCGGCGAGCTTCTGGGCATGCTGTTCGGAGTCATCGTGGAAGAACCGGTGCGCCAGCTTCTCGAAGCCTTCGTAGCAGAGAAAAGCGCCGCCGAGCATCAGCAACGGCGTGATCAACCAGGGGATGAGGGCACTGATCAGCAGCGCACCCGGCACCAGGATGAACTTGTTGCGAAAGGAACCGCGCATCACGGCCCAGACCACGGGCAACTCCCGATCCGCCTTGACCCCGGTGACCTGCTGCGCGTTCAGCGCCAGGTCATCACCGAGCACGCCGGCGGTTTTCTTCGCCGCCACCTTGCTCATGATGGAGACGTCATCCAGCAAGGTGGCAATATCATCAAGCAGGGCAAGCAGACTGGAAGCCAAAGGCGTTTACCTCGGTAGGTAGTGGTGAAGGGAGTATTGATGCAAATGCGCGGGTAGGCCAATACCAACCGCCCTGCCCCTGCACTTGATCAGGCTGGCCGCCACGCCCGACGCGCGGCCACGCCGCACATCATGCTAATCTGCCCGGGTTATCCTCAGCACAAGAATGTTTTATGAGCTTCAGTCAAAGCCTGCTGTTACTTGCCCTGATCATTGTCGGCGGCGCCTTCCTGGCCATTGCCGAGATCTCCCTGGCCGCGGCGCGGCCACTCAAGCTGCGGCGGATGGCCGACAATGGCAATGCCCGGGCGCTGAAGGTCATCGCGGTGCAGCAGAATCCGGGCAACTACCTGACGGTGGTGCAGATTTCCATCAATGCGCTGGCGATTCTCGGTGGTATCGTCGGTGAAGAGTTTCTGACCGCCGCCTTCACCCAGCTGTTGCTGCTGGTGCTGGAGCCGCCGCTGGCGACGGCCTTGGGTTTTACCCTGTCATTCGTGGTGCTCACCTCGCTGTTCATTGTCGTCACCGATCTGATTCCCAAGCAGGTGGCCATGGCGCTGCCGGAGCCGCTGGCGGTGTTTTCCATCGGTCCGATGCGCGCCTTGAACATGCTGCTGCGGCCCCTGGTCTGGTTCTATTCGCGCCTGGTCAGCGGCCTGATCAAACTGCTGCACCTGCCTGCCCGCCGCGATGATGAGGTCACGCCCGAAGACATCCTCGCCCTGACCGAGGCCGGTGCGCGTTCAGGATTGCTGGCGCCCGGTGAACAACAGGCGATCGAGAACATCTTCGAGCTGGATACCCGCACCCTGCCCAGCGCCATGAGCAACCGGGACGAGATTGTCTACTTCCTGCTGGATGACTCCGACGCCCTGATCCGCTCGCGCATCGCCGACACGCCCCACTCCTGTTACCCGGTGTGCGACGGCGATATCGACCACATCGTCGGCTACGTCTCGATGAAGGATCTGTTCAAGCGCGTGCTGCACAATGAGCCGATTTCGCTCCAGGACCCGGGCCTGCTGCACAAGCCGCTGGTGGTACCGGACCGCCTGACCCTGGCCGAGCTGCTCAAGCAGTTTCGCTTGGTGGGGGAAGACTTTGCGCTGATCGTCAACGAATACAGCCTGGTGGTGGGACTGATCACGGTGAACGATGTGATGAGTATCGTGATGGGCGACCTGGTGCCGCCGTGGTACGAGGAGCAGATCGTGCGCCGGGACGACAATTCCTGGCTGATCGACGGCATTACCCCGATCCAGGATGTGCGCCGCGCATTGGAGATCGAGGATATTCCCCAGGAAGAGGGCTACGAGACCCTGGCCGGCTTCATGATGGCCATGCTGCGCCGAGTGCCGCGCCGGACTGATCGGGTGATCTGGGGGGAATATACCTTCGAGGTGGTGGACGTGGACAGTTACCGGATCGACCAGGTGCTGGCCACGCGCACCGGCCCGGTCGTGGACACCGGGCCGGAGTAGCGGCGGGCGTTACACCATGCGCCGCAGCACGCCGTCCTTCTTGACGAAGTGATGCACCAGCGCGATGCCGACGTGGCCGATGATCATCAGCAGCAGCAACCATGCGATCGGGGAATGCAGGCTGCCGAGGCTGGCCATCCAGGGAATCTCGTCACCCTTGGCAGCCAGCTGCACACCGAAGGCGGTCCAACCGTAGCCATTGCCGATCATGGTCAGGATCCCGGTCACCGGCATCAATACCATGCCCGCATACAACAGGAAGTGGCCAGCCTTGACCAGCAGCGCGGTCGCCGGATCCTGCACCGGGCGGTTGTTCTTCTGTTTCGCCGCCCAGATGATCCGCAGGATCACCAATACCAGCAGCAGCGAGCCGATGGAGATGTGCCAGGGCACCAAGGTCTGGCCGACCCAATGTTCACCCTCGGCAATGCGGTCGAAGAACTTGAGCCCCTGCCAGATGATCAGCAGGCCCATGCCCCAGTGGAATAGCCGGCTGATACTGCCGTAGCGCTCTCTTGAATCACCCTTCATGTTTTTTTGCTCCTTGTTCGTCGATCAGACTCGACATTCCCAATTGATGATAAGTTCGTCACCACCGGCCATGCGTTGCAGGTGGTCAGCCACAACCTGCTGAAAACGCGCCATGGTAGCCGATTCGCCCTGCAGTTCGACAGCGAGCCCCGCACCGGGGCAATGCAGCCGGCAGGTGCCCATGGGCAGGGCAATCTCGCCGTCGTGCTCGGTCAGGCTGACCTCGAACTTGTGGCCCCAATGTTTGCATAGACGGGTCATCAGCCGCTCCGGCTTGTGTGTCTGAATGTGTGCATGACATGACTGCATTCCGGACGCTCCCGTAGATTAAAGAATACTTTCAACGATCCCGCCTTCTACCCGCAAGGCGGCGCCGGTGGTGGCACTGGCCTGTGGCGAAGCGGCATAGACGCTCAGGTTAGCCACTTCCTCGGGGGTGGCAAAGCGCTGCAACAGCGTGGAGGGGCGATTTTCCTGGAGAAACAGCGCCTCCATCTGTTCCGGCGAGACCCCGCGCTCGGCTGCCAGCTCGGCCATCATGGCGCTGGCGCCGGCAGTGCGAGTCGGCCCCGGCAGGATGGTATTGACGGTTACGCCGGTGCCGGCCAGCACCTTGGACAGGCCGCGGGACAAGCCCTGCAGGGCCGTCTTGCTGACGCCATAGTGGACCATCTCGGCGGGGATGTTCGCCGCCGATTCGCTGGAAATAAACTGGATCCGGCCCCAGCCGCGGTCGCGCATGCCCAGGGCGTAATGCCGTGCCAGTCGCACTCCGCTGAGAACGTTGACCTGGAAAAACTCCTCCCACAGGGCATCGTCGATATCGAAGAATTCCCGGGCGCCGTAGATCCCCAGGTTGTTCACCAGGATGTCCGTCTCCGGTTGGGCGGCCATCAGCGCCTGGCAGCCGGCGGCGGTACCGGCATCGCATACCACGCCGCGGGCATCATCCCGTTGCGCCGCTTCACGCAGTTGCGCCAGCGCCTCATCCACCCGGCTCTGCTCGCGCCCGACAATGGTCACCTGCGCCCCGGCCCGCGCCAGGCCGGTGGCAATGGCCAGACCGATACCGCCGGTCGAGCCGGTGACGATGGCCGTCTTGCCGGAAAGATCGATAATCATGACATTCTCCTGATGCTGTGGCGCTCAGCCGAAGCGATACGCCGAAATAGTGGTTTTCATTACCTGTTCCGTATAGACGTTGCGGCCCGGGGAGTCGCCCGCCGCGCCAGCGGCCACCATCAGCGGTAACAGGTGTTCCTCACCGCCCTCCGGATGACACAGCCGCGCATGGGGTGCGCTGGTCCATTGCGCCAGCAGGCGGTCGCGCTCGGCCGGCGCGCTTTCCACCGCCGCGGTCAGCCAGTCGTCGAACTCCGCCGACAGCGCCGAGAAACGTTCATCACCGAAGCCGCGCATATGATGGAAGCTCATGCCGCTGGCCACGATCAACACGCCCTCGTCCCGCAGGGCAGCCAGGGCTTCGCCGGCCCTCAAGTGGGCCTGCGGATCGAGGTTGCGCTGCAGCGACAGCTGGATGACCGGGATATCCGCCGCCGGGAACATGAGCTTCAGCGGAATGAACATGCCATGGTCGAAGCCGCGCTGCGGGTCTAACCCGGACGGCAGACCGGCGGTGCTGAGCAGCTCACGGGTGCGCTCCGCCAGTGCGGGATGGCCCGGCGCCGGATAGGCCAGCTCATAGGTATGCGGCGGGAAGCCGTAATAATCGTAGACCAGCTCTGGATGGCTGTGGCCGGTCACCGCAAAGCGGTCATCCAGCCAGTGGGCGGACACCAGCACGATCGCCTTGGGCCGTGCCGGCAAGGTCTCGCTGACCCCGCGAAGAAAGGCACCCAGAGCATGCCAGGTATCCGCCGGTTGCCAGTCCATGAAAAAACACGGGCCGGCACCATGGGGTACGAAAAGTACCGGCATGCGTTGCTGGGTATCGTCGACTACTGAATCAGCCATGTGTTGCCCTCCAATTGACTGGAAACAGTATGATTTAGCGTTTATAGCTTGAGAACCGGTAAGGTTGAGCTAACACTTACTACTATTAGTAGGAGATACCATGCTGGATCGCGTTACCGGAATGCGCGTATTCGTCCGCGCTGCCAGTGCAGGCAGCCTGTCCGCCGCGGGCCGGCACCTGGGCATGTCACCGGCCATGGCCACCAAGCATGTGGATGCGCTGGAGGCCCGGCTGGGCGTAAAGCTGTTTCACCGTACCACCCGCCGGTTGAGCCTGACCGAGGCGGGCAGCAACTACCTGGAGGCCTGCCAGCGCATCCTGCCGGAGATCGACGAAGCGGAAGCGGCGGCTGCCTCGCAGCGGATCAAGGCCACCGGCCTGCTGCGCATGAATGTGCCGCTGTCCTTCGGCGAGCGTTTTATCGCCCCGCTGATGCCCGCGTTCAGTCATCGGCACCCGGAAGTGAGCGTGGAGCTGGGGCTCAGTGATGCCCAGGTGGACCTGCTGGCCGGCAACTGGGACCTGGCCATCCGCATCGGCCGGCTGACCGACAGCAACCTGCAGGCCCGGCGCCTGGGCGACAGCCGCATGCTGGTGTGCGCGGCGCCCAGCTACCTGGACCAGCGCGGCGTGCCCCGCCGGGTGACCGAACTGACCCAGCACAACTGCTTGAGCTATACGCTCTCCCCCATGCAGGACGCCCGCTCCTGGGCCTTCGGCAGCCACGGCGAGATCCGCGTGCCGGTCACCGGCGACCTGCTGGCCAACAACGGCAACGCCCTGCTGGCCGCGGCCCTCGGCGGCCAGGGCATCATCTACCAGCCCCACTTCATTGTCGGCGAGGCGCTGGATACCGGGCGGCTGGTAGCCCTGGAGCTGGACCAGCCGGCCGTCGAGCTCGGTGGCATCCACGTCCTCTACCCGCCTGATCGCCGTCCTCCGGCCAAGGTGCGGGTAATGGTCGACTACCTGGCCGAGGTCTTCGCCAGCACCCCACCCTGAAGCGGAAATCGGACCAACCACCGGCGCCACGGCTGTCCCTGGCGGGCCTCAACCAGTACACTATGCCGCCCGCTTTTCCATGCGGGCTTTTTCTTTCTCTCTCCCGCAGGACATTTCCTTGATCTCTACCGCCAACATCACCATGCAGTTCGGCGCCAAGCCGCTGTTCGAGAACGTTTCCGTCAAATTCGGCAACGGCAACCGCTACGGCCTGATCGGCGCCAACGGCTGCGGCAAGTCGACCTTCATGAAGATCCTCGGTGGCGAGCTGGAGCCGTCCGGCGGCCAGGTGATGCTGGAACAGAACGTGCGCCTGGGCAAACTGCGCCAGGACCAGTTCGCCTATGAGACGGTCAGCGTGATCGATACCGTGATCATGGGGCATGAGCAACTGTGGAAGGTGAAGGCCGAGCGCGACCGCATCTATTCCCTGGCGGAAATGAGCGAAGCCGACGGCATGGCGGTGGCTGAGCTGGAAACCGAGTTCGCCGAAATGGACGGCTACACTGCCGAATCCCGCGCCGGCGAACTGCTGCTGGGCCTGGGGATTCCGCTGGAACAGCATTTCGGGCCGATGAGCGAAGTCGCGCCGGGCTGGAAACTGCGGGTACTGTTGGCCCAGGCACTGTTTTCCGATCCCGATGTGCTGCTGCTGGACGAGCCGACCAACCACCTGGATATCAACACCATCCGGTGGCTGGAGGACATCCTCACCGCCCGCAGCAGCACCATGATCATCATTTCCCACGACCGCCACTTCCTCAACAGCGTGTGCACGCACATGGCGGACCTGGATTACGGCGAGCTGCGGCTGTTCCCGGGCAACTACGATGAATACATGACCGCGGCCACCCAGGCGCGCGAACGGCTGCTGTCGGACAACGCCAAGAAGAAGGCGCAGATTGCTGAGCTGCAGACCTTCGTCAGCCGCTTCTCCGCCAACGCCTCCAAGGCCAAGCAGGCCACCAGCCGCGCCAAGCAGATCGACAAGATCCAGCTGGACGAGGTCAAGCCATCGAGCCGCGTCAGCCCCTTCATCCGTTTCGACCAGCACAAGAAGCTCCACCGCCAGGCGGTGACCCTGGAGCAGGTCGGCCAGGGCTACGGCGGCGAGGTGCTGTTCAAGAACCTCAGCCTGCAGATCGAGGCCGGCGAGCGGGTAGCCATCATCGGCCCCAACGGGATCGGCAAGACCACCCTGCTGCGGACCCTGGTCGGCGAGATGGCCCCCCAGGCCGGTGCGGTGAAATGGGCGGAAAGCGCCGATGTGGGCTATTTCGCCCAGGATCACATGGAAGATTTCCGCGATGACTGCACCCTGTTCGAATGGATGGCGCAGTGGACCCAGGGCGGCGAGCAGCTGGTACGCGGCACCCTGGGCCGCATGCTGTTTTCCAACGACGAGATCGGCAAGTCGGTAAAGGTGATTTCCGGGGGTGAGCAGGGCCGCATGCTGTTCGGCAAGCTGATCCTCAAGCGCGCCAACGTGATGGTCATGGATGAACCGACCAACCACCTGGACATGGAGTCCATCGAAGCCCTGAACCTGGCGCTGGAAAACTACCCCGGCACGCTGATCTTCGTCAGCCATGACCGCGAGTTCGTCAGCTCCCTGGCGACCCGGATCATCGAGCTGTCCGAGTCCGGCATCAAGGACTTCTCGGGTACCTACGACGACTACCTGCGCAGCCAGGGCGTGTTGGTCTGAGCAGAGCCCTCAGCCAAGCACCGGCCTCAGCCGAGCATAGCCGTCACCCCAGCAGTGGCGTCAGCCACTGCCAGAGAAAGCGCCCGTCCAGCACCAGCTTGTCCAGCCAGACCAGCTGGTGCAGGGCAATGATCAGCCACAGGGTCGTCAGGTAGCTGACCTTGCGGGTCTTGTGGCGGAACAGCTGTTGCGCCACCAGGGTACCCGGCCAGCCACCCAGCAGTTCGATACCGTGCAAGGTTATTTCCGGCGTGCGCCAGCGGCCCTTGAGGGCGCTGTGCTTGTCCGACCAGAACAGCAGAAAGCCGACGCCGCTGGCGCCCAGATAGACCAGCAGCACCACCGGCAAACCCGCCTGCAGCAATTCCCAACCGCCGACCAGGGGCAAGGTCAGCAGTACCGCCAGCACTGACAGCTTGAAGCGCAGATCGAGGATCCGCGGGAAGCGTTGCGCCGTAGCGCGGGGCCGTTCCATCAATCACCGCTCCATGGGAAAACGCCATTGTGCGGCATTTGGCGATCGCGCGGTAGCCACCTGCCGGTGGGCTATTTGACCAGTGGGCGGGTCATTTCCAGGTAATCCTGGCCCTGGTCCTTGACCACGGCGGGCTTGCCCGTCTCCGACGCCACATGCACCGACTCGAGTACCTCGGCGGTGGTCTCCAGCTCCGCCTGGATACGCTGCAGGGCATTTTCCAGCGTGTAGGTCAGTTGATGCACCTCGTGCATATCCATGGGCGACAACTCATCCTTGGCCAGCAGCGTTTCCAGCTTGGTGTTGTATTCGCTCAGGTTGCTCACCGCCTGCTCAAGGGTCGCGGCCGGCTCGCCCTTGAAGTGGGCGGCCCGGTTACCCTCTGCGTCTGCCCAACTGGCGGCGCTGAGCGTGAGGGCGAGCATACCGGCGAAAAGTCGAAATCGAGTCTGCATGATGTGGTTCCTCCTGGAAGCCCGACAGGGGCCGATCAACCCGACGATACGCCCGATGATAATAAGTCGCAATTGATAATACGTTGTATCCATGCGACCGGGTGCCACAGGTCGCCTTACCCGAAACTGCAGCCGATTCGTCATCAATTGGTCATCCCGGTCGCCGCAAGATGAAGCCGTCCACAACCTGATCCTTGTTTCGGAGGCTGCAGATGGCATTCATTCCAGAGTTCGCTGGTGAATCCGCCAAGAGTGTGCGCAATGAACGGCGCCGCCAGGAAGACAAGCGACGCATGGCCTATCGCCGGGCGATCGAAGACTATCGGGAGGCCCAGGCACTGCAGGCCCAGCTGGGTGACTTTCCGGAATGGGTGACGACGCACCGGGGGAGCCTGTCCCGCCCGCAATGGTAGATTGCGCAGCGGGACAGGTCAGCGCGGCGGGTTAGCCCTGCCGGGCTGCCAGGCGCCACAGCCGGGCTATATCCGCCGCCCGGGATTGCAGCTGCTCGGCCGCGCCGACCATGGCCTGTTCCAGGCTGATCGGCCCGGGGGCCAGGCTGAAGGCGGCTTCGATGCCGGCAGCGTACAGCCCTTGATAACCGTCACCCAGACTGCCCACCAGGGCAATCACCGGCACGCCGGCTGCCTGGGCTACCCGCGCCACCCCGACTGGGGTCTTGCCGTGCAGGCTCTGGCCGTCCAGCCGGCCTTCGCCGGTGATCACCAGGTCCGCGCCCTGCATGGCCTCGGCCAACCCCGATACGTCCGCGACCAGTTCGATACCCGGGCGAAAATCGGCGCCCAGGACCGCCTTGGCGGCAAAACCCAAGCCGCCGGCGGCGCCGACGCCCGGCACCTCACGGTAATCCTCGCCCAGGGTGGCGGCCATCACATCGGCAAAATGCCCCAGCGCGCGGTCCAGCTCTTCCACCTGCTCGGGCGCCGCGCCCTTCTGTGGGCCGAACACGTGGGAGGCGCCGCGGGGGCCGCACAGCGGGTTATCCACATCCGCCGCCACCAGGATTTCTACCTGTTTGAGGCGTGGGTCCAGGCCGTCCAAGTCGATACGGTGCAGACCAATCAGTGCTGCACCACCAGCAGCCAGGGGCTGGCCGGCCCGGTCCAGCAGGCGCGCGCCCAATGCCTGCAGCAGTCCCGCCCCGCCGTCATTGGTGGCGCTGCCGCCGATGCCGAGGATGATACGCCGGGCGCCAGCGTCCAGCGCCGCGAGGATCAACTCACCGGTGCCCCGGGTGGTGGTCAGGCGGGCATCGCGCTGCGCCGGTGCGACCCAGTGCAAGCCGCTGGCTGCGGCCATCTCGATCACTGCCTGATCCTCGGCCAGCCAGCCCCAATGGGCCATTACCGGTTCGCCCAGGGGGCCGCATACGCTGAGTTCGCGGCGCTCACCGCCACTGGCCGCGAGCACCGCATCCACCGTGCCTTCGCCACCGTCGGCCATCGGACACAAACGGATCTGCGCATCGGGATAGACCGTGCGCCAGCCCTGGGCAATGGCGTTGGCCACAGCCTCAGCGCTGAGGCTTTCCTTGAACGAGTCGGGCGCAATAACCAGCTTCATCACAGCAGCACCAGGCTGAGCAGCCACACGGTAAGCATGCCGACGATCCCCTGCACCAGGGTCGCCATGGTCTGCGCCTGGTAGGCGGTCGCCACCTTCATGCGGCTGAACTGGGTGACTACCCAGAAGAAGCTGTCATTGGCGTGGGAGACGGTCATCGCGCCGGCGCCGATCGCCATCACCGTGAGCACCCGGCCCATTTCGCTATCCAGGCCCAACTGCGCCAGCAGCGGCGCCACCAGCGCCGAGGTGGTCACCAGGGCCACCGTGCTCGAACCCTGGGCCGTCTTCAGGCCGGCGGCGACCAGGAACGGCATGAACAGGCCGATGCCCAGCGACGACAGGGTCTGGCCGAGGTAATCACCCAGCGGGGTCGCGCTGAGCATGGTGCCGAAGGCGCCGCCGGCGCCCGTGATCAGCAGAATGGGGGCCGAGGCCACCAGGCCTTCCGACACCCGGTCATGCAGTTCCTGGCGCTTGTTATCCGACTTGAGCAGGGTGCAGGCCAGCGCCAGGCCAATCGCCAGGGCAAAGATTGGCTGACCGAGGAAGACCACCAGCGTATACAGCCCACCCTCGCCCATGGGGCGCGCCGGCAGATTGGCGATCGTGCCCAGGCAGATCAGGGCGATCGGCACGAAGATCGGGGCGAAGGCCTTGGCCGGGCTCGGCAGCTCACCATAGCTGTCGCGCATGGCCTGGTAGTCCTGGTGGTCGAGGATGGGCGCACCATCGGTTTCCAGCTCGATGTCCTTGCCGATGAAGCGGTTGGCCCAGAGCATCCCGGCCATGGCGGTGACAAAGGCCACAAACAGGCCAACCAGGATCACCAGGCCCAGGCTGGACTCCAGCCCGAGATTGCCGGCGGCAGCGATCGGACCGGGGGTTGGCGGCACGAAGGTGTGGGTGGCATACAGGCCGGTCGCCAACGCCACGCTCATGGCTACCACGGAGACCTTCATCCGCGCCGCCAGTGCGTTCTTCAGCGAGTTGAGGATAACGTAGCCGGAGTCGCAAAATACCGGGATCGACACCAGATAGCCGATGATCGACACCGTAAGGGTGGGAAACCGCTCACCCAGCAGCTTGATGACGGTTTCGGCCATGGTGATGGCCGCGCCGCTGCGCTCAAGGATCACGCCGATAATGGTACCGAAGACAATGACGATCCCGATGTAGCCGAGAATGCCACCAAAGCCGCGGGTGATGTGACCGGCTATCTCCAGGGTAGGTAACTGGTAGGCGAAACCTGCCAGCAGTGCCGCGCCGAGCAGGGCCAGGAAAGGGTGGAGCTTGAATCGCGTTGTCGCCAGGACGATAAAGACGATCAGTGCGATCAGTATCAGGACCAGACCCATTATCGTGCTTCCTTAGTGTGTGTGAGGGCAGAAAGGGGGCCGGGCGTAACCATCACCTGGCCGATGGGCGCATTATTGGTCATTTTGATGATGATGGACAGGCTGACGGTCACGCCAGGACCGCCAGGGACGTTCCGGGAGCGTGCCAAGTTATACGCTGCGCCCTTTCAAACGGAGCCAAAGGGCTCGGCCAGCTGCTTGATCAGCGCCCGTTCGTCGCGCAGGAACGCCAGGAAGGCTTCGGCTACCGGACTTAATCGTTTGCCCCGGGCATGCACCGCGCACCAGCTGCGAAACAATGGCAGGTCCACGAAATCCAGGCGGGCCAGTTGGCCATTCTGCACCCAGGGTGCGGCACTATGCGCCGACACCAGACCGATGCCCAGCCCGGCGATCGCCGACTGCACCACCGTCTCCTCCGAGCCCATCTGCATCATCTGTTGCAGGTGCACGCGCTTCTGCTGGAAGAATTCATCACAGGCCTTGCGCACGCCGGAGCCAACTTCCCGGAGCAATACCATCTGGGATTCCAGCTCCGCCAGGACCAACGCCTGCGCCCCGACCAGGGGGTGGTCCGGTGCGGCCACGGCAATCACCGGGTTGTTGAGGAAGGGAAAGAAATCCAGTGCCCGGTCCGCCGGCACCATGCCCATCAGCACCACGTCGTCGAGATTATCCCGCAACCGGCGAATCACCTCTGCCCGGGTGCAGACTTCCAGGCGAAAGCTCACCTCCGGGTGCCGCTGCCGGAAGGCCGCCAACAGGTGCGGGGTGAGGTACTGGATGCTACTGGCGACCGCCAGGCGCAGCTCGCCGTGCAGGGTGCCCTGCAGCGCCGACAACTGCATGTCGAGGATTTCCAGGCGGTTGAAGATATCGCCGCTGGCGGCCAACAGGCTGTTGGCCGCCTCGGTCAGGTACAGCTTGCGGCCGACATACTCGAACAACGGCTGGCCCACCAACTCCTCCAGCTGGCGCATCTGCAAACTCACCGCCGGCTGGGTCAGGGCCATCTCCTCGGCGGTGCGGCTGTAGGACAGGGTCCCGCACAGGCTGCAGAACACCTGTAGCTGACGCAGCGTGATTCGCTGCAGCTCCTTGCGCATGGCCACCTCCGCTGATGAAGAATTCGCTACATATTAGTTATTACTTATGGCTCGTCCAACAATTATTCATTTTTAATCATTGACTATGCCGCTGTATGTTCATCTCACTCCCGATCACCCAACAGAGGAAAGGGCTGTGATCAAGAAAATCCTGATTGCCAACCGTGGCGAAATTGCTGTCCGTATCGTCCGCGCCTGCGCGGAAATGGGCATCCGCTCGGTGGCCATCCACTCGGATGCGGACCGCTATGCACTGCATGTGAAACGGGCCGACGAGTCCTATAACGTCGGCAGCGATCCGCTGGCCGGGTATCTGAATGCCCGGCAGCTGGTCAACCTGGCGGTCGAGACCGGTTGTGATGCACTGCACCCCGGTTATGGCTTCCTGTCCGAAAATGCCGAACTGGCGCGCATCTGCACCGAGCGCGGGATCAAATTCATCGGCCCCTCCGCGGAGGTGATCGCGCGCATGGGCGACAAGACCGAAGCCCGCCGCAGCATGATCGCCGCCGGGGTGCCGGTCACCCCCGGCACCGAAGGCAACCTGGAAAGTCTTGAGCAGGCCCTGAGCGAGGCTGAGCGGGTCGGGTATCCGGTCATGCTCAAAGCCACCTCCGGCGGTGGCGGCCGCGGCATCCGCCGCTGCAACAGCAAGGAAGAATTGCAACAGGCCTGGCCGCGGGTGATTTCCGAGGCGACCAAGGCCTTCGGCAGCGCCGATGTGTTCCTGGAAAAGTGCATCGTCAACCCCAAGCACATCGAGGCCCAGGTGCTGGCCGACAGCTTCGGCAACACCGTGCACCTGTTCGAGCGCGACTGCTCCATCCAGCGCCGCAACCAGAAGCTGATCGAAATTGCCCCGAGCCCACAGCTGACACCGGAACAGCGCGCCTATATCGGCGACCTGGCGGTGCGCGCCGCCCAGGCGGTCGGCTACGAGAACGCCGGTACCGTGGAATTTTTGCTGGCGGACAACGAAGTCTACTTCATGGAAATGAACACCCGGGTGCAGGTGGAACACACCATCACCGAGCAGATCACCGGCATCGATATCGTCCGTGAGCAGATCCGTATCGCCTCCGGTTTGCCGTTGTCGATCAAGCAGGGGGATATCGAGCACCGCGGCTACGCCATCCAGTTCCGCATCAATGCCGAGGACCCGAAGAACGACTTCCTGCCGTCCTTCGGCAAGATCACCCGGTACTACGCGCCCGGCGGCCCCGGCGTACGCGTGGATACCGCCATCTACACCGGCTACACCATCCCGCCCTATTACGATTCCATGTGCCTGAAACTGATCGTCTGGGCGAACAACTGGGAAGATGCGCTGGATCGCGGTTACCGCGCGCTGGATGACATGCACCTGCACGGGGTCAAGACCACCGAGGCCTATTACCAGGAAATCCTCAAGAACCCGGACTTTCGCAGCGGCGTGTTCGACACCAGCTTTGTCGAGACCCACCCGGAACTGACCAACTACTCGACCAAGAACAAACCCGAAGCCCTGGCCCTGGCCATTGCCGGCGCCATCGCCGCCTACGCCGGTCTTTGATTGCAGCCGCAAGCCGTGCGCTTGCCGCCAATGAGGAATGCACCATGAGCAAGAAACGCATCACCGTTACCGATACCATCCTGCGCGATGCCCACCAGTCCCTGCTGGCTACCCGCATGCGCACCGAGGACATGCTGCCGATCTGCCCGAAACTGGACCAGGTTGGCTACTGGTCGCTGGAAGTCTGGGGCGGCGCCACCTTCGACGCCTGCGTCCGCTTCCTCAAGGAGGATCCCTGGGAGCGTCTGCGCCAGCTGCGCGCCGCGCTGCCCAACACCCGCCTGCAGATGCTGCTGCGCGGCCAGAACCTGCTGGGCTACCGGCACTACAGCGACGACGTGGTTCGCGCCTTCGTCGCCAAGGCGGCGGTCAACGGTATCGATGTATTTCGCATCTTCGACGCGATGAATGACGTGCGTAACCTGCGCACCGCCATCTCCGCGGTCAAGGCGGCCGGCAAGCACGCCCAGGGCACCATCTGCTACACCACCAGCCCGGTGCATACCGTGGAGCTGTTCGTGGAGCAGGCCAAGACCCTGGAAGCCATGGGCGTCGACTCCCTGGCAATCAAGGACATGGCCGGCCTGCTGACCCCGTTCGCCACCGGCGAACTGGTCGCCGCACTCAAGGCCGCTACCAGCCTGCCGGTATTCATCCACTCCCATGACACCGCTGGCCTGGCCGCCATGTGCCAGCTCAAGGCCATCGAATGCGGCGCTGATCATATCGATACCGCCATCGGCTCCATGGCCTGGGGCACCAGCCATCCGGGTACCGAATCCATGGTCGCAGCGCTCAAGGGCACGCCCTACGACACCGGCCTGGACCTGGAGCTGATCCAGGAGATCAGCATGTACTTCATGGAAGTGCGCAAAAAGTACCACCAGTTCGAGAGTCCCTTCACTGGCGTGGATACCCGGGTGCAGATCAACCAGGTACCGGGCGGCATGATGTCCAACCTGGCCAACCAGCTGAAGGAACAGGGCGCGCTCAACCGGATCAATGAAGTATTCGAGGAAATTCCGCGGGTGCGCGAGGACCTCGGCTTCCCGCCGCTGGTCACGCCTACTTCGCAGATCGTTGGCACCCAGGCGGTCTTCAACGTGCTGGCCGGTGAACGCTACAAGACCATCACCAACGAGGTGAAGCTGTACCTGCAAGGCCGCTACGGCCAGGCACCGGGCACCATCAACCCGGAGCTGCAGGTGCGCGCCATTGGCGATGAGGACGTGATCGACGTGCGTCCCGCGGATCTGCTCAAACCGGAGATGGACCGCCTGCGCAAGGAGGTCGGCAGCCTGGCCAAGAGCGAGGAGGATGTGCTGACCTTCGCCATGTTCCCCGATATCGGGCGCAAGTTCCTCGAGGAACTTGCTGCCGGTACGCTCCAGCCGGAAGCCCTGCTGCCGATCCCGGACGGCGACAGCAAGCCCGCCGCTGCCCAGGGCGTGGCCACCGAGTTCATGATTGACGTGCACGGTGAAAGTTACCGTATCGATATCACCGGTGTGGGCGTCAAAGGGGACGGCACTCGTCATTTCTACCTGAGCGTGGATGGCATGCCGGAAGAAGTGGTCCTCGAGGAGCTCAATCAGTTCGTCGGTGGCGCTGGCGGCAAGTCCCGTCAGCACGCGACCAAACCGGGTCACGTCACCACCAGCATGCCCGGCAACGTGGTGGATGTCCTGGTGGCCGAAGGCGATCGGGTCAAGGCCGGCCAGGCCGTGCTGATCAGCGAGGCGATGAAGATGGAGAGCGAGATCCAGGCCGCCATCGACGGTACGGTCAAGGCCGTCCACGTGGCCAAGGGCGACCGGGTCAACCCGGGCGAGATCCTGATTGAAATCGAGGCCTGAGCCAAGGGGAGCCGCTGGCTCCCCCAACCCCCTACCAGAGAGCAAGCGCATGCCCTACAAGAAGCTGAAGAGCACCGATGACGCCATTGCGCAGATCGTTGATGGCTATATGCACTTCCATGAGGTGGTCTACCCCGACCAGCAGGAGCTGTTCCACAAGCTGGCCTTCGAGCAGACCCCCAAGGCCATGTTCATCACCTGCGCCGATTCGCGCGTCGTGCCCGAGCTGATCACCCAGAGTTCACCGGGGGACCTGTTCGTCACGCGTAACGTGGGCAACGTGGTCCCGCCCTACGGCCAGATGCTCGGTGGTGTATCCACCGCCATCGAATATGCCGTGGTGGCCCTGGGGGTCAAACACATCATTATCTGTGGCCACTCGGACTGCGGCGCGATGAAGGCCGTGCTCAACCCGGAACAGCTGCGCGGCATGCCGACGGTCCGGTCCTGGTTACAGCATTCGGAGGTGGCCAAGATCGTGGTGCAGGAAAACTGCGGCCACGACCATTGCGATACCCTGGGCGTGCTCACCGAAGAAAACGTCGTCGCCCAACTGGGTCACCTGGCCACCCACCCCTCGGTCGCTTCGCGGCTGGCCCGCGGCGATCTGTTCATCCATGGCTGGGTGTACGATATCGAGACCAGCCAGATCCGCGCCTATGATACGGAAAAGGGCGAATTCCGCCGGATCGGTGACGGCCCGCTGCCAATGGCAACGCCGCGCCCGCGTTACTGATAAACCTTGGCTGGTCCGTCGCCGGCTTTGGGTTATAATCGGCGGACCTGGCCAACTGGCCTGCATTCTTTCCGAGCCACGCCCTTGCGTGGCTTTGTTTTTCGTCATCAAGAGGCACGACAATGACCGCACTGGTTGGCGTGATCATGGGCTCCAAGTCCGACTGGTCTACCATGAGCCACACGGCAGACATGCTGGAGCAGTTGGGCATCCCCTTTGAAGTGAAGGTGGTATCCGCGCACCGTACTCCCGACCTGCTGTTCGATTACGCCGCGCAAGCTGCCGAACGCGGCATCGAGGTGATCATTGCCGGGGCCGGTGGCGCGGCCCACCTGCCGGGTATGTGCGCTGCCAAGACCCATCTGCCGGTACTTGGCGTGCCGGTGCAGTCGTCCATGCTGTCGGGCGTCGACTCGCTGCTGTCGATCGTGCAGATGCCCGCCGGCGTGCCGGTCGCTACCCTGGCCATCGGCAAGGCCGGTGCGATCAACGCGGCGCTGCTGTCTGCAAGCATTCTCGGCGGCCGGCACCCGCAGTATCATCAGGCGCTGCAGGATTTCCGCAGCCGCCAGACCGATACCGTGCTGGACAACCCGGATCCACGTCAGGCCTGAGGAACAATCATGAAGATCGGCATCATCGGTGGTGGTCAACTCGGACGCATGCTGGCCCTGGCCGGTACCCCCCTGGGTCAGCAGTTCGCCTTTCTCGATCCGGCCCCGGACGCCTGCGCCGCCGCGCTGGGCAAGCATCTGTGCGCAGCCTATGACGATCGCGAGCAATTACGCCAGCTGGCGGATGATGTCGATGTGGTGACCTTCGAATTCGAAAGCGTCCCGGCGGAAACCGTGGCCTTCCTCGAGCAGTATGTGCCGGTGTTCCCCAATGCCGAGTCACTGCGCATTGCCCGGGACCGCTGGTTCGAGAAGTCCATGTTCCTCGAACTGGGGATTCCCACCCCGGAATTCGCCGATATCCAGTCCCAGGCCGATCTTGAGGCCGCGGTCCAGGCCATCGGGCTACCCGCCGTGCTGAAAACCCGCACCCTGGGCTACGACGGCAAGGGCCAGAAGCTGCTGCGCCAACCGGATGATGTCACCGATGCCTTTGCCGAGCTGGGCAGCGTGCCCTGCATCCTGGAGGGCTTCGTGCCCTTTACCGGTGAAGTCTCGCTGATTGCGGTCCGTGGCCGCGACGGCGATACCTGTTTTTATCCCCTGGTGCATAACACCCACCAGCAGGGCATCCTGCAGCTGTCGGTCGCCAGCACCGACCACCCGTTGCAGGCCCAGGCCGAGAACTACGCGGGCCGGGTGCTCGACAAGCTGAATTACGTCGGTGTACTGGCGTTCGAGTTTTTCGAAGTCGATGGCGGCCTCAAGGCCAACGAGATCGCTCCGCGGGTGCACAACTCCGGGCACTGGACCATCGAAGGCGCCGAATGCAGCCAGTTCGAAAATCATTTGCGCGCCATCGCCGGACTGCCCCTGGGCTCCACTGCCAAGATCGGTGAAAGCGCCATGCTCAACTTCATCGGTGAAGTGCCGCCGGTAGCCAAGGTCACGGCCATCGCCGATTGCCATCTGCACCATTACGGCAAGGCTTTCAAGCCTGGGCGCAAGGTTGGCCATGCTACCCTGCGCTGCGCCGATGCAGCGGTACTGCAATCACGCATTGCCCAGGTCCAGGCCCTGATCGACTGATCAGGGCGCCAATATCGGGAGGCTCCATGCTGCGGCTGTTGATCACTGTAGTACTGCTCTGTCCGAGCCTGCTGTTGGCAGCACCCCGCACTGTGGACTGGCTCGACCTGTTGCCGGCGGAGGATTACCAGGCGATGCTCGACATGCCGGAGATCAGCCACGATTGGGGTGGTGAAGCCCCCGGCGACTTCGCCAACAGCCTGCGTTCCGCCGACCGCAACCTGCCCGAGGTGATGTACTCCACCCGGGTGGTCACCGAGATGGACGGCCAACATATCGCCCTGGGTGGCTACCCGGTGCCCCTGGAAACCGACGAGCGCGGCCGCTATATCAGCTTCTTCCTGGTGCCCTACCCCGGCGCCTGCATCCATGTCCCGCCGCCACCGCCCAATCAGATCATCCTGGTCGACTATCCTGCCGGCATCGCCATCGACGATATCTACGAACCCCTGTTGCTGACCGGCACCCTCAAGGTCGCCCAGACCAGCAATGAACTGGCCGACGCCAGCTACCGCATGGCCGCCGAGCAGGTGGTGGAATACCCCTACGAGTGAGCATGGCTTTCTGCTATCGCCCACACGGGTGAGCGCTCTGGAACGGGCATTACGCTAAGCTCCCCGCCTGGACCAAGCATGCAGCGGAGGCAAGATGGGGTTTTTCACGGGGCTACTGGTACTGTTGCTAACGGGCGGTTGGGCGTTTCGCCGCTGGCTGCTTGATCGACCCGTACCCCAGCGCCAGGCGGTGCCCATGGCGGCGGAGGTATACCGCGTCGGTAGCACCTGTATCATCCGCCGGCGCAGCGACAATCCGGTGCGCTCCGTGGTGGTCATGCACGGCTTCCTGGAAAATCCCCTGTACTTCACCCAGTACTACAGCGACCCGACGATCGAACTCATCATGCTGACCAGTGGCGACTACCATCTGCCCTTGGCCAACCCGGTCTTCCAGCAACCGCCCTGGCCCACCACACCGGCGCTGGTCACCGGGCTGATCGCCAGTGACGCCCAGGTGCTCAACCTGGCCCTGCAATACCTGGTCAGCACCCCTGATGTGCGCGTGCATGGCCACTCCCGCGGCGGCGCCGTGGTACTGGAAGCCGCCCGCCAGCGGCCCGATCTGTTCGAAGCGGCAGCGGTGCTGTTGGAGGCACCGGCGCTCCCCCAGGGCCGGGCCTACCGGCCGACCCCGCGGCTGGGCCATTGGCTGCTGCCGCTGGTTCATCTACTATGGCAGGGCAAGCCGGCCAGCATCCTGTCCCGCCCGATATGGGGGCCCTTGCATGACGCCAGCAAACGCGAGCTGATTCTTGCCATGCCGTTCAACCCGCGCTCGAGCCGGGTGGTGATGACCAATCTTGAAGATCTCGAGCAGTGGATGCGCAGTACCGGACCGGAGATCTACCGCCACGTCAAACGGGGTGCGATCCTGGTCCCGCAGCAGGATCGCGTATTGCATAGCGGCGCCATGCTGGACAGTGCCCGGCAGGCCGAGAACCTGCAGATCATCGAGGTGCCTGACGGCAGTCACTTCGTGTTGCTGGATAATCCCGAGGCCATACCGCCCTTGATCCGGAACTGACCATGCCCTACCACTTCGAGCCGATTGGCGTCGTGCACTCCTGTTTCGCCGAGAAGTTCGCCATTCCCCGCCAGCCGCGCCTGGCGCCCGCCGCCCGCGGTGTGCTCGAACTCCTGCCCCCTTACAACACCCCGGAAGCGGTCGCCGGGCTCGAAGGCGTCAGTCACCTGTGGCTGCTGTTCGTCTTCCACCAGGCCGGCTCCGGGCCGGAGCACCTGCGGGTACGCCCGCCCCGGTTGGGGGGCAATCAACGCATCGGCGTCTTTGCCAGCCGCTCCACCCACCGCCCCAATCCCCTGGGTCAGTCGGTGGTCAGGCTGGATGGCATCGAGCCGGGTCGCCTGCTGCTGTCCGGCATCGATCTGCTCGACGGCACCCCGGTGCTGGATATCAAGCCCTACGTGCCCTACGCCGATAGCGTGCCCGAGGCCCATAACACCCTCGCCGACGCGCCGCCGCCCGAGTTACCCGTATCCTGGGCGCCCTCTGCCCGTACCCAGGCCCTGGAACAGGCCCAGCGGCTGCAGCAGCCCGTCTGCGAGCTCATCGAACAATGCCTGGCCCAAGACCCCAAGCCGGCCTACCAACGCCCCTCAGCGGAGCGGATCTATGGCGTACGTCTATGGGATCTGGAGGTACGCTGGCACTACCCCGAACCGGAGCAGATCCGCGTGCTGGCGGTGGAGGCATCGCCATGATCGACCTGGGCCACGTTACGCTCATGCTGCTGGCTGCGGGGGTCGGCGCCTGGATCTGGCGCGGGCTCGGGTTGCGTGATCGGGCCTTGCGCCTGGTCCGGCAACACTGCCAACGCA
This sequence comes from Pseudomonas saudimassiliensis, assembly GCF_000939975.1. Lineage (GTDB taxonomy): Bacteria > Pseudomonadota > Gammaproteobacteria > Pseudomonadales > Pseudomonadaceae > Halopseudomonas > Halopseudomonas saudimassiliensis. The sequence goes on from NZ_LK391969.1 coordinate 1,788,217, forward strand.
GCCAGGTGCAGCTGCTGGACGAAAGCATCGCGCTCAACCGGCTGCGACTGGGACGGGGACGCCATGGGCGGCCGGGGCTGATCCGCCGTTACGGTTTTGAATTCACCGTGACCGGTGAGCACAGGTACAGCGGCTTTATCGAATTGCATGGCGCGGACGTGCTGAAAATCGAACTTGCGCCCCATCCGTTTCCGGGCGAGGGACCTGGCCCAGACAGTCCGCCCCGCCGGGACAACGTCCATTACCTTCATTGAAGTTATCAAAGCACCTACTGGTTATTCCTATTCGTTCCACGTGGAACCATCACTCTGCCCCTTGCGGGCGGAATGGCAGGCGCTTTAAGGTAGCCTTTTCAACCAGGGACTGGATGCCATGATCCGTTATGTTGTTCTGCTCGGGCTGCTGGGCTACAGCGTCGCCGCCCATTCCGCCGCTTGCCTGATCGAGTCCAATGACGACCAGTTGCCCGTGCGCCTGTGCCAGCAGAACATCAATATCCCGCCCCAGTTATTCAAGGACAGTTTCTGCCAACCGCAGATCCCGGACCGCAGTTTCAACATTACCTTTGTCGATCAATGCCCGGCGGGGGCCTATGGTGTCTGTAACGAGGCGCGTAGCGAGGGAGTGGCCTATCGTCAGGCGATCCATTACTACAGCGAGCCCGCGGACGCGCCGGTGTTGAAGGCCTACTGTGAGCAGTTCAGCCAAGGGCAATGGCGCCAACCCTGACCTGGTAATACTCAGTAAGGGGGCGGCGGCGAGGATTCGCGGCCGGCCAGGTCCAGCTGGTCACCGACCCGCAGACCGAGCCGCTCCGCGGTGCCAGCGGGCACTTCGATAACGAAGCGCAGCGGCCGGTCCGCCTGGTAGACATCGCAGGGGGTGCTCGCACAGGGCGGCACCCGCGGGAAGACATGCACTAGCCGGGCCTGGTCATCGACGAACAACAGATCCAGGGCAAGCTGCATGTTGCGCATCCAGATCGCCGGTCGCGTGCCGGCCGGGAAGTCGAACAGCATGCCCTCCCCCGGATTCAGCTCCGCGCGGCCCATCAAGCCCTGTCGGCGGCTGTCCGGGTCCGCTACCAGCTGCAGCAGGTGCGGCTCGCCACCCAGGGTGGTAGTCAGGGTCTGTGCCTGCAGCGGCAGGCTGAACAGCAGGCACCCGAGCAACCCCCACCGGCGCACCAGGGCGACCATCAGGAATGCTCCTTGAGCATGCTCTGGTAGACCAGATTGCTCAGGTACAGACGATCTGCCTCGCTGAGCTGGACAAATTCCACCCCGGTAATCACCTGCTCACTGTCACGGCTGACCGTGCGTACCAGGGCGGTGATATTGAGGTAAACCTCGACGCCGCCCGGATTGATCCGGAACGCCAGCCTCACCTCTTCATCGACCACGGCGAACTGGCTGGGCGACAGGATCCGCGCTCCGCCGGGACTCAGGTCGGCAATCCGGCCGGCGCTCTGGCCAAGCGCACCGGTAATGGCGCAGACCAGATCCACCGACACCCGCGCCGAGCTGCGGATACGCATGGTCTGCACCTCGTCCGGCCAGGCCAGGTGCAGGTAGGCAAAGGGCGCCAGTTGGGATTTCAGCACCTTGGTGTTGTAGGCCACCACGTCCTTGCCGATAAAACCGCGGGCAAGAAAGCGCTGCCCTTCCTTCACGAAGACCACCCGCCCCTGCACCACGGGCGCGGTCACCATCACGCTGACCGGGGCATGAAAACCCACCACCCGCACCTGGTAGCGGTCGGCATGGGTAGGACTGAGCACCTGCAATTGCAGCATATCGCCGGGTGCCAGCGACAACTGGTTCAGGCCTACTGGCGCGGGTTCGGCCGCCTCGCCGGTCGCCTCGGCGCGGCGGTATACACCCTTCTCCACCAGCTTGCGCAACAACGGACCACTTTCAATACGCTGGGCCTGGCGGAACAGGACCTTGCCCTCGGCGTCCAGCAGATCCCAGGGCAGGGGTTCGCCGAGAATCAGGTCATTAGAATCAAGCAGTTTCAGGTGCAATACCAATCTCCACCGGGGCCGGAACCTGGGCAATGTAGCAGCCGGCAAGAGCGCAGACCACCAAAATCCCGTACTCGGCTGCCATTATCGATACAGGTCTTCCCGGGTCCAGGGAACGTGGTGACTGCCATCGGCCAGCGGCTTGACCGCGAGAATCTGGTGAATATTCATCCAATTGCGGCGGAAACCATAGGCGCAGCCCGCCAGGTAGATGCGCCAGATCCGCAGCGCCTTGTCGGACACCAGGCCTCTGGCTTCATCCAGCCGCTGCTCCAGGTTATGGCTCCAATGCTCCAGGGTTCGGGCGTAGTGCAGGCGCAGGCTCTCGACGTCGAGCACTTCCAGGCCCTGCTCGCTCATGTGGGCGATGGCCATCGACAGGTGCGGCAACTCGCCATGGGGGAATACGTAACGGCCGATGAACTTGCCAGCGCCCCGCCCTACCTGCCGACCATCGATGTACTTGGCGGTGATGCCGTGGTTCATCACCAGCCCACCGGGTTTGACCTGGTCATGCAGCACCTTGAAGTAGGCCCCGAGGTTGGCGTGGCCGACATGCTCAAACATGCCGACACTAACCACCTTGTCGTAGTTCTCGGTACCCTCGAGGTCCCGGTAATCCCGCAGCTCCAGGGTCACCCTGTCGGTCAGCTCCAGCGCCTCGTTACGCGCCTGGGCCAGCTCCAGCTGCGCCTTGCTCAGGGTGATGCCATGTACCTGCACGTCATAGAAGCGGGCAGCATGGCGGGCCAGCCCGCCCCAGCCGCAGCCCACATCGAGCAGGCGCTCGCCTGGCTTGAGTCGGAGCTTGCGGCACAGGTGATCGAGCTTCTGGGTCTGCGCGGTTGCCAGGCTGTCCTCCGGGTTGCGGAAGTAGCCACAGGAGTAGACCATCTGTGGATCGAGCCAGAGTGCGTAGAAATCGTTGGACAGGTCGTAATGGTAGGAGATGGCCTCGGCGTCCATCAGCTTGTCATGCTCGGTACGCTCGACTGGAGGTTCGGGATGCTCTCCCAGAAGCCCCTTGCTCAGCCGATCGGCGATGGCGATGACGTCCATGATATCGCCCTGGATATCCAGCCGCTGATCGATATACGCCTCCCCCAGCTTGTCCAGCGTGGGGTTCTGCATCTCCTGCAGCAGGCCCAGATCGTTGATCTGCAGTGTTACCTGGGGGTCGGGTCCGAGATCCAGCGTCGGTCCACCTTTGACCACCACCCGCAGAGGCAACTGCAATGCCCCCAATGTTTCGGAAAATTGCGCGAACATCCGTTATCTCCTGTGTCCATCGGCGTCAGACCAATATAGGACACAGGAACGGAATTTGCCTGTTTCGCCGGCGGCGTCAGGGCTTGGGTTGCTTGACCGGGCGCTTCCAGCCCGCGACGTTGCGCTGGCGCCCGCGGGCTACACCCAGCTGGGCGTCAGGGACATCCTGGGTGATGGTCGATCCCGCGGCGGTGGTGGCCTGGTTACCGATGGTGACCGGGGCCACCAGCGAAGTGTTGGAGCCGATGAAGGCACCATCGCCGATGCGGGTAACGAACTTGTTCACTCCGTCATAGTTGCAGGTAATGGTACCGGCGCCGATATTCGCGCCCTGCCCCACCTCGGCGTCGCCGACATAGGACAAGTGGTTGATCTTCGCGCCTTCACCCACCACCGTCTTCTTGGTCTCGACAAAGTTGCCCACCTTGGCGCCTCGATGCAGTACGGTGCCTGGCCGCAGCCGGGCGTAGGGCCCGACATCACAGTCTTCACATACCTCGGCGCCCTCCAGGTGACTGAAGGCCTTGATCACGGTGCCACTCTTGATCACCGAGTCGCGGATCACGCAGTGCGGCCCGATGACCACGTTGTCCTCGATCACCACCCGACCCTCGAGCACCACGTTGACGTCGATGCTGATATCCCGGCCGATGGTTACCTCACCGCGCACGTCCAGCCGCGCCGGGTCCGCCAGGGAGGCGCCCTGCACCATCAGCCGCTCGGCTTCACGCCGCTGCCAGCCCCGCTCCAGCACCGCCAGCTGCAGACGGTTGTTGGCCCCCATGACTTCCAGTTCGTCCGCCGCCTGGGCCACCTCCACCGGCACAGCGCCGGCGACCGCCAGGGCAACCACATCGGTCAGGTAGTATTCGCCCTGGGCGTTGTTGTTGGACAGGCTGGACAGCCAATCTGCGGCCTTGCTGCCCGGCAGCACCATGATGCCGGTGTTGCCTTCGTTGATCTGCAGCTGTTCCGCCGAGGCGTCCTTCTGCTCGACGATGGCCTGAACCCGGCCGCTCTGGTCACGGATGATCCGTCCATAGCCAGTCGGGTCCTGCATCAATACCGTGAGCAGTCCCAGGCTGTTGTTGCCCGCCTGGTCAACCAGCGCCCGGAGGGTTTCCAGGCGAATTAGCGGCACATCGCCATAGAGCACCAGGATCTGATCGGCTCCCTGGATGTGCGGCAGCGCCTGGGCCACCGCATGGCCCGTCCCCAACTGCTCGGTCTGCAGCACCCAGTTGAGATCGGCGCCGTCCAGGGTTTCCCGCACCCGCTCGGCACCATGCCCGATCACCACGTGGATACCGTCCGGCAGCAATGCCCGCGCACTGTCAATGACATGCTCCAGCATCGGCTTGCCCGCCACCGGATGAAGTACCTTGGGAAGTGCGGAACGCATGCGGGTGCCCTGTCCGGCGGCAAGAATGACAACGTGGAGATTCATCAAAACGGATCCTGTTGAGTTGAGAATGAAAGCGATGATAGAAGCTGCACGCTGCGCGCTGCAAGCTCGGGGGTGAGAGTGGCAGCGCTGGGGTTAAGTTCACCGGGGAATACGCGCCGCTGACGGGCTGGCCCTGCGGGCAAAGAAAAAGGCAGCCGAAGCTGCCTTTTTCCAATGGTGACTCAGCGATTGATCGCCGGTCCACCGTATTTCTTGCGCAGTTCCTGCACAGTCCGCAATTGGGCTGCGGCTTCGGCGAGACGGGCGGAGGCCGAACCATAGTCGAACTCGGAGCCTTTCTCGTTGAGAGCCTTTTCTGCGGCCTTCTTCGCTTCTTCTGCAGCTGCCTGGTCGATGTCACCGGCACGGATAGCCGTATCGGCGAGCACCTTGACCATGCTCGGCTGAATCTCGAGGAAGCCACCGGAGATGTAGAACACCTCTTCGGACTTGTCCTGCTTGATCACCCGAACCGGGCCCGGCTTGAGGTCGGTCAGCAGCGGTGTGTGACCCGGCAGTACGCCGATGTCACCCATGTTGCCGTGTGCCACGACCATCTCGACCAGACCGGAAAACAGCTCTTCTTCCGCGCTTACGATATCGCAGTGCACTGTCATAGCCATTTACGTTGCCTCGGTTCAGCGCCCGCCGGAGCGGGCGCGGCCCATTACATTTTGCTCGCTTTCTCTACTGCTTCGTCGATGGTGCCGACCATGTAGAAAGCCTGCTCCGGCAGGTGATCGTAATCACCGTTCAGGATGCCCTGGAAACCACGGATGGTTTCTTTCAGGGAAACGTACTTGCCGGGTGCGCCGGTGAAGACTTCGGCCACGTGGAAAGGCTGCGACAGGAAGCGCTGGATCTTACGAGCGCGGGCTACCAGTTGCTTGTCTTCCTCGGACAGCTCGTCCATACCCAGGATGGCGATGATGTCCTTCAGCTCCTTGTAGCGCTGCAGAACGTACTGCACACCGCGGGTAACGTCGTAGTGCTCCTGGCCGATGACCAGCGGATCCAGCGAACGGCTGGTGGAATCCAGAGGGTCAACCGCCGGGTAGATACCCAGGGAGGCGATGTCACGGCTCAGTACCACGGTCGCGTCAAGGTGGGCGAAGGTGGTGGCAGGCGACGGGTCAGTCAGGTCATCCGCAGGTACGTATACGGCCTGGATGGAGGTGATGGAACCGGTCTTGGTGGAGGTAATACGCTCCTGCAGGACACCCATCTCCTCAGCCAGAGTCGGCTGGTAACCTACCGCGGACGGCATACGACCCAGCAGCGCGGATACTTCGGTACCGGCCAGGGTGTAACGGTAGATGTTGTCGATGAACAGCAGTACGTCCTTGCCTTCCTCACGGAATTTCTCGGCCATGGTCAGGCCGGTCAGGGCGACGCGCAGACGGTTACCCGGCGGCTCGTTCATCTGACCGTACACCATCGCAACCTTGTCCAGAACGTTGGAGTCCTTCATCTCGTGATAGAAGTCGTTACCTTCACGAGTACGCTCACCAACACCGGCGAACACGGACAGACCGCTGTGCGCCTTGGCGATGTTGTTGATCAGCTCCATCATGTTCACGGTCTTGCCGACACCGGCACCACCGAACAGACCAACCTTGCCGCCTTTGGCAAAGGGGCAGACCAGGTCGATGACCTTGATCCCGGTTTCCAGCAGGTCGCTGCCGCCCGCTTGCTCGGCGTAGCTGGGAGCAGCGCGGTGAATACCCCACTTCTCCTCATGCGCAACCGGACCGGCTTCGTCGATCGGCTCGCCCAGTACGTTCATGATGCGGCCCAGGGTGCCAGCACCGACCGGAACGGAAATCGCAGCGCCGGTGTTGTTGACATCCAGGCCACGCTTCAGGCCTTCAGTACTACCCATGGCGATGGTACGGACAATGCCGTCGCCCAGCTGCTGCTGGACTTCCAGGGTAGTTTCCGCGCCGATGACTTTCAGCGCGTCATATACGTTCGGCACCTGATCGCGCGGAAATTCCACGTCGATGACGGCACCGATGATTTGAACGATACGTCCGCTACTCATTGTAGGTTCCTCTAAGTGGTATGAAACCGTTTCGTCTCACCAGCCGCGTTATACCGCAGCCGCGCCGCCGACGATTTCCGAAATTTCCTGGGTGATCGCAGCCTGACGTGCCTTGTTGTAGATCAGCTGCAGGCTATCGATGATATCGCCCGCATTGTCAGTCGCATTCTTCATCGCGATCATCCGTGCCGCCTGTTCGCTGGCACTGTTCTCGACAACAGCCTGGTAAACCTGCGATTCGATGTACCGCTTCAACAGGCCATCCAGCAGCGCCTGGGCGTCCGGCTCGTAGACGTAGTCCCACCGTTCCTGCAGCTCCGAGGCGTCCGAAGGCACCAGGGGAATCATCTGCTCTACCTTGGGCTTCTGCACCATGGTATTGACGAACTCGTTGGAGACCAGGTACAGACGATCGATCCGACCTTCGTGGTAGCCGTCAAGCATGACCTTGACGCTGCCGATGAGGTCGTTCAGGGCCGGCTGTTCCCCCAGATTGCTGATTGCCGCGACAACATTGCCACCGTAGCTGCGGAAAAACGCAGCACCCTTGCTGCCGATCACGCACAGCTCGGTTTCGACGTTACGGTCACGCCACTCTTTCATATGTGTTACCAGCGATTTGAACAGGTTGGTGTTCAAACCACCGCAAAGACCACGATCCGTGCTGACCACGATATAACCAACCCGTTTGACTTCACGCTCCTGCATGAAGGGGTGGCGATATTCGGGATTGGCGTTGGCCAGATGGCCAATCACCTGACGAATCCGCTCAGCGTAGGGACGGCTGGTCGCCATGCGCTGCTGTGCCTTGCGCATCTTGCTGACCGCCACCTTTTCCATGGCGCTGGTGATCTTCTGAGTACTCTTGATACTCGAAATTTTACCGCGAATCTCTTTTGCGCCTGCCATGTCACACCTTTCAGGTTAGCCCGTGGCCGTATCGCACGAAGCGGGACATGGCCTGGCCATATCCCGCCCTCGGCTTACCAGCTTTGGGTCGCCTTGAAGTTCTCGATGCCAGACTTGATACCGGCTTCGATCTCGTCGTTGTAGTCGCCCTTCTCGTTGATCTTGGCGAGCAGGTCGGCTTTTTCGCGCTTGAACCAGGCCAGCAGAGCGGTCTCGAAGGCACCGATCTTGCTGATCTCGACATCAGTCAGGAAGCCCTTCTCGGCGGCGTACAGGCTGATCGCCATTTCCGCTACCGACATCGGCGCGTACTGCTTCTGCTTCATCAGCTCGGTAACGCGCTGACCATGCTCCAGCTGCTTACGGGTCGCTTCGTCCAGGTCAGAGGCAAACTGGGCGAACGCAGCCAGTTCACGGTACTGGGCCAGTGCGGTACGGATACCACCGGACAGCTTCTTGATGATCTTGGTCTGGGCCGAACCACCTACCCGGGATACCGACACACCGGCGTTGACCGCGGGGCGGATACCGGAGTTGAACAGGTCGGACTCCAGGAAGATCTGACCGTCGGTGATGGAGATCACGTTGGTCGGAACGAAGGCGGAGACGTCACCGGCCTGGGTTTCGATGATCGGCAATGCGGTCAGGGAACCGGTCTTGCCCTTCACTTCACCCTTGGTGAACTGCTCGACATACTCTTCGGATACGCGGGAAGCGCGCTCCAGCAGACGGCTATGCAGATAGAACACGTCACCGGGATAGGCTTCACGGCCCGGCGGACGGCGCAGCAGCAGGGAGATCTGACGGTAGGCCACGGCCTGCTTGGACAGGTCGTCGAACACGATCAGCGCATCTTCACCGCGGTCGCGGAAGAACTCGCCCATGGTGCAACCGGAATACGGAGCCAGGAACTGCAGAGCAGCCGATTCGGAAGCCGAGGCGGCAACGATGATGGTGTTGGACAGCGCGCCATGCTGTTCCAGCTTGCGTACGACGTTGGCAATGGTCGACTGCTTCTGGCCGATCGCAACGTAGACACACTTGATGCCGCTATCTTTCTGGTTGATGATCGCGTCGATCGCCATGGCGGTCTTACCGATCTGACGGTCGCCGATGATCAGCTCGCGCTGGCCACGGCCAATCGGAATCATCGCGTCAACCGACTTGTAGCCAGTCTGTACCGGCTGGTCGACCGACTTACGCCAGATCACGCCCGGCGCCACTTTTTCAACGGCGTCGGTCAGTTTGGCTTCGATCGGACCCTTGCCATCGATGGGGTTACCCAGGGCATCGACCACGCGGCCCAGCAGTTCCGGACCCACCGGGACTTCCAGGATGCGGCCGGTGCACTTGGCTTCCATACCTTCGGCCAGGGTCAGGTAGTTACCCAGGATGACGGCGCCGACGGAGTCCTGCTCCAGGTTCAGAGCCATCCCGTAAACACCACCGGGGAATTCGATCATCTCCCCGTACATCACGTCTGCCAGACCGTGAATGCGCACAATACCGTCAGATACGCTGACGATAGTACCGACATTGCGAGCCTGTGAGTTCACATCGAGCTTCTCGATGCGCTGCTTGATAATTTCGCTAATTTCGGAAGGATTCAGTTGCTGCATGCCATGTCCCTCAAATCAGGATTTCAACGCCTCGGCCAGCTTTGCAAGCTTGCCGCGGACCGAACCGTCGATGACCAGGTCACCCGCACGAATCAACACACCGCCAATCAGAGACGGGTTGATGGTCACATGAGGAGTTACTGTGCGGTCTAACCGCTTGGTTAAAGCGGTTGCCAGCGTTTTCTGTTGATCGTCAGTCAGCTCGAAGGCGGATTCCACCTCGACTGTGATGCTGCGATCGTGTTCCGCCTTGTATCGCTCAAAGAGCTCGGCGATGTCCGGGATCAGGAGCAGACGGTCGTTATCGGCCAGGGTGCGGATGAAATTTCCGAACTCCGGAGTAACCTTACCTTCACACACCATGAGCAGGTCATCGGCCTTGCGCTCCCGCGTCAACGCCGGGTCACGCATCCTCTCGACAAAAATCGGATCGGCAGCTACGGCGGCTGTCAGAGCCAGCATGCCTGACCAGGCATCCAGCGCAGCAGCAGAAGTAGCAAACTCGAAAGCCGCTTTTGCGTAAGGCCGAGCTAGCGTAGTGATTGTAGCCATGCTCGCCTCGCTTAGAGTTGTGAGGCCAGTTTGTTGACCAGCTCACTGTGGGCCGAAGCATCCACTTCGGATTCCAGAACCTGTTCGGCTCCCTTGATTGCCAGTGCGGCAACCTGGGCGCGGAGCTGGTCCTTGGCGCGGTTCATTTCCTGCTCGATTTCAGCCTTGGCAGCTGCAATCAGACGTTCACCTTCGGAACGTGCCTGCTCGCGGGCTTCCTCAACGATGAGGGTGGCACTCTTGTTCGCCTGCTCGATGATCTGGGCAGACTGTTCCTTGGTCTCACGCAGGGTCTGGGCGGCTTTTTCCTGGGCAAGTCCCAGGTCGCGCTGGGCGCGGCCAGCCGCATCCAGGCCTTCGGCGATTTTTTTCTGGCGTTCCTGCATGGCGTGGGTAATCGGCGGCCATACGAATTTCATGGTAAACCAGACAAAAATAGCGAAGGCAATCGTTTGACCAAACAGCGTCAGATTAATATTCACAGCGATTTACCTCGTGCTATTTCATTGAGTCCTGGGGATAACACTGATACGGCAGAACCTGCGTTCTGCCGTTCATCGTTACCAGTCGAAATTAACCAGCAACGCCAGGTGCAACAACGAAGATCAGGTACATCGCGATACCAACACCGATCATGGGTACGGCGTCGAGCAGACCGGCCATCAGGAAGGTCTTGGTTTGCAGCTGCGGAGCCAGCTCAGGCTGACGGGCAGTGGATTCCAGCAGTTTGCCACCGAGGATGGCGAAACCGATACCGGTACCCAGAGCGCCCAGACCGATCATGATAGAGGCAGCGATGATGACGAGTTCCATAATTACTCCTAGGGGATCAAAGTTTAAGTTCAAGTTTATCGTTGGTTGAACACGGGTCTACGGGTGCTTAGTGACCATCCTCATGAGCACCGCTCAGATACACCACAGTCAGCACCATGAAGATGAAGGCCTGCAGCGGAATTACCAGAATGTGGAAGATTGCCCACGGCACGTTCAGCGCCCATTGCACGTAGAAGGGCAGAAGTGCAATCAGGATGAACACCACCTCACCGGCATACATGTTGCCGAACAGACGCAGTGCCAGGCTCAGCGGCTTGGTCAACAGGCCGAGAACCTCGAGAAACAGGTTGAAGGGGATCAGCGCCCAGTGGTTGAACGGGGTCAGCGTCAGTTCCTTGGTGAAACCGCCCACACCCTTGACCTTGAAGCTGTAGTAGAGAATCAGGGCAAAGACCGCGATGGAGATACCGAAGGTCGCGTTCGGATCCGTGGTCGGCACAATCTTGAAGTAATCCAGACCCAGGGCCATACCCAGACCGGGGATGTAATCCACCGGGATCCACTTCAGGGAGTTCATCAGGAACACCCAGACGAAGATGGTCAGGGCGAGCGGGGCGATCAGCGGATTACGCCCGTGGAAGGTGTCCTTGACGATGCTTTGGACGAACTCCACGATGATTTCGACGAAATTCTGCAGCCGACCGGGGGTGTCGACCGTGGCGCGGGTGGCCACATAACGGAACAGGCCAATGAAGACCAGTCCCATGGCTACCGCCCAGCCCAGTGTATCCAGGTGGACCGCCATGAAACCCATGTCAGCCGCCTCGGCACCGGTTCTGGCCAGTGTCCAGGTGGTTTCCTCGACGATGCTGCCGTCAGCCCGCTCATAACCCGCCGGTAGTTTACCGAAGGTCAGGTTCTGCAAATGGTGCTGAATGTATTCAGCTGATGTGGTTGCCATATTTGCCTCAGACACTAATGCTTTGGAAAGCCATCGACGATCAGCAATGCGCTGGCACCTATTGCCAGTACCGCCAGGTAACCCGCAAATACGGACACCACCTCCAGCGGTTGCACGCCAAGCCACACTGCAATGAACAGCACGGCCGTCAGTATCAGTTTCCCTGCCTCACCGGAGTAGATCTCGCCGACGATGGCACGGGCCGACCGGGCTCCGCTGTAGCGGTACACCCGAAAGGCGAAATAGCAGTTGGGGATAAGTGCCACAAGCCCACCCAACAGACCCGAGTAGCTCGCTATCCAGCCCCGGAATACCCACAGGACGAGCGCTACTGCCAAGGTCACGATCAGTTGCAGCAACAAAACCGGGAAGGCGGGCGTGCGGTGAAAGGGGGATTTGTTGGGCGTTCTCGCGTCCATTCCAACCCTCTTGGCTTTCCCGACGACGTCTACCGCTGCTGCTGCAACACACTGGTGCATTTTTGCCCAGCTAAAATAGCGCGAGGAGTATAGGTGGATTACGTAGTCGATTCAACTACAGCCATGGAAATCCGTGGTGCGCTGCAATGTCGCAGTTGTTACTTAATGTGCATCAATACGCCGTCGAGTTCATCCAACGAGTTATAACTGATGACCAGCTTGCCCTTGCCCTTGCTACCGTGCTGGATTTTCACTTCCGCGCCGATGCGCTCGGCCAGGTCCTGCTGCAGGCGGTCGATATCCGGATTACTGCGAATATCACCGGGCTCACGACGCGGATTCAGCCACTGGCGGACCAGCGCCTCTGTCTGGCGTACGGTCAAGCCGCGGGCGACCACCTGGCGAGCCGCCTCGGTCTGCTGTTCCGCCGGCAGGCCGAGCAATGCCCGGGCATGACCCATTTCGATATCGCCGCGCTCGAGCAGTAGCTTGACGTCGTCGGGCAGTGACATCAGCCGCAGCAGGTTGGTGATGGTGACCCGGGACTTGCCCACCGCATCGGCGACCTGCTGCTGGGTGAGCTCGAACTCCTGCTGCAGACGCTGCAGGGCGATAGCCTCCTCGATCGGGTTGAGGTCCTCACGCTGGATGTTCTCGATCAGGGCCATGGCGATGGCCGCTTCATCGGGCACTTCGCGGATCACCGCCGGAATACTGTCCAGGCCAGCCTGCTGGGTAGCACGCCAGCGCCGTTCACCGGCAATGATCTCGTAGCGCTCGCCAGCGATGGGGCGGACCACGATGGGCTGCATGACACCCTGCGCCTTGATCGACTGGGCCAGTTCCTCGAGGGCCTGGGGGTCCATGTCGCGGCGGGGTTGGTACTTGCCGCGCTGAATCAGGTCGACCGGCAGATCACGCAGTTGCTGATCCTGACTGCCTTCCGTCTTCTCGTTGGGGTTGGATTGCCCCAGCAGTGCATCCAGTCCCCGTCCCAAGCCGCGTTTCTTGACCGCCATGCCTGTCCTGTCCTTATTCCGATTAATCGTTTACCGCAGCAGCCTGCTTGGCCGCCTTGCGTGTGCGCCTGACCAGCTCACCGGCCAGGGCCAGGTAAGCCACGGCGCCGCGCGACTGCTTGTCATAGGTCAGTACCGGCATGCCGTAACTGGGCGCTTCGGCCAACCGCACGTTGCGCGGAATGACGGTCTGGTACAGACGGTCACCGAAATGGCTGCTCAACTGCTCCGACACCTCGCGGGTCAGGCTGTTGCGCGGATCATACATGGTGCGCAGCAGACCTTCGATCTGCAGCGTCGGATTGAGTGCCGAGCTGATGCGCTGGATGGTGTTGACCAGGGCCGACAGGCCTTCCAGGGCATAATATTCACATTGCATGGGAATGATCACACCGTCAGCGGCGACCAGTCCGTTGATGGTCAGCATGTTCAGCGACGGCGGGCAATCGATCAGGATGAAGTCGTACTGCTCGCGCACAGTGGCCAGCACGGAGCGCAGCCGGCTTTCCTTCATGCTGAATTCCAGCAGCTCGACTTCCGCGGCGGTCAGATCGCCATTGGCCGGCAAGAGTGCATAGCCGCCGTGCTCGGACTGCTGCAACGCCTCGTCGAAGCTGCAGCGGTCAGTCAGCAGTTCGTAGACCGAGGCTTCCAGCTGCGACTTGTCGACGCCGCTGCCCATGGTCGCATTGCCCTGGGGATCGAGGTCGATCAGCAGCACTTTGCGCTTGGTCGCTGCCAGCGAGGCGGCCAGATTCACCGTGGTGGTCGTCTTGCCGACGCCGCCTTTCTGGTTGGCAATTGCCAGTATCTTGCCCACTCAGGATGTCCTCTCTTGTGCCGTGCGTCGCAGTATCAGCAGGTGCCGGCTGGCCTGGCAACCGGGAACCGCCAATTCCTCACTGTGGGTCACAGTGAATTCCGCATCCAGGGCCTGCAGCTCGGTGTCCGGGTACAGCCCCTTCATGGCCAGCCACTGGGTATCCGGACTACTCAGGTGCCGGGTCAGCCGGGTAAAATCGGCCAGCGAGCTGAATGCTCGGGACACTATACCGTCAAACACCTGGTCCGGGGTAAATGCCTCCACCCGGCTGTTGACCACCTGCAGGTTGGCCAGGCCCAGCTCCAACCGCACCTGGGTCAGGAAGCGGGTCTTCTTGCCATTGCTGTCGAGCAGGGTGAACTGGCTGGCCGGCTGCATGATCGCCAGGATCACCCCAGGCATGCCACCACCGCTGCCCACATCGAGCCAGCGGCCGGGTGTGACGAAGGGCAACACGCTCAGGCTATCGAGCAGATGACGGCTGACCATTTCATCGGGGTTGCGCACCGCGGTCAGGTTGTAGGCCTTGTTCCACTTGTTCAACAACCCCAGGTAACCGAGCAGCAACTCAACCTGCTGATCGGTCAGCGACAGGCCCATCTGCTCGGCACCGCGAACCAGTTCCCTGGTGTGATCAACCATACCGCTCAAGCCTCCCGGGCCAATGTGCCGTCGTGCAATGCATTACGCTTTTTCAGGTGGATCAGCAGCAGACTGATCGCCGCCGGGGTGACGCCGGGAATGCGCGAGGCCTGGCCCAGCGTCTGCGGGCGGATACTCGCCAGTTTCTGGCTGATTTCCTTGGACAGGCCGTTCAGCGATGCGTAGTCCAGATCCGCCGGCAGCAGGGTCTGCTCATGCTGCCGCAGCTTGTCGATCTCGTCCTGCTGCCGCTCGATATAACCGGCGTATTTGGCGTGGATTTCCACCTGCTCGGCGGCGTCGGCCGGAATGTCCATGACACCGGTAATCCGGGCGAGGGTAGGGTAATCCACCTCGGGCCGGCGCAGCAGATCCAGCAGGTTGTATTCCCGGGTCAGCGGAGTATTGAAATGCTCGGCAAAATGCTGGCCGATAGCGCTGGTCGGCTGCACCCAGGTGGATTTGAGCCGCTGCTGTTCAGTCTCGATGGCCTCGCGCTTGGTGCTGAAGGCAGCCCAACGGGCGTCATCCACCAGCCCCAGCTCTCGACCCTGTTCGGTCAGGCGCAGGTCGGCGTTGTCTTCGCGCAGTACCAGGCGGTATTCGGCGCGGGAGGTGAACATGCGGTAGGGCTCGCGGGTGCCCATGGTGATCAGGTCGTCGACCAGCACCCCGATGTAGGCCTCGTCGCGGCGCGGGCACCAGCTGTCCAGCCCCTGGGAACGGCGGGCAGCGTTCAATCCAGCCAGCAGCCCCTGCGCGGCAGCTTCCTCGTAGCCGGTGGTGCCGTTGATCTGGCCGGCGAAGAACAGCCCGCTGATCACCTTGGTTTCCAGCGAATATTTCAGGTCCTGCGGATTGAAATAGTCATATTCGATGGCGTAACCCGGGCGCAGGATATGTGCGTTTTCCATGCCGCGGATCGACCGCACGATCTGCAGCTGCACATCGAAGGGCAGGGACGTGGAAATCCCGTTGGGATACAGCTCGTGGGTGGTCAGCCCTTCGGGCTCGATGAACACCTGGTGCTGATCCTTATCGGCAAAGCGATGGATCTTGTCTTCGATCGATGGGCAATAGCGCGGACCGACCCCCTCGATGACGCCGGTGTACATCGGCGAGCGATCCAGGTTGTTGCGGATGATCTCGTGGGTCCGCTCATTGGTGTGGGTGATCCAGCAGTTGACCTGCTCGGGATGCTCATCGGCGCTGCCGGTGAAGGACATCACCGGGATCGGCGTGTCGCCCGGCTGCGCGGTCATCTGCGAAAAGTCCACACTGCGGCCGTCGATGCGCGGCGGGGTGCCGGTCTTCAACCGATCGACCCGCAGCGGCAACTCGCGCAGCCGCTGGGCCAGGGCGATGGCCGGCGGATCACCGGCGCGACCGCCGGAATAGTTATCCAGACCGATATGGATCCGACCGCCGAGGAAGGTTCCGGCAGTCAGCACCACGTTGTCGGCCAGAAAACGCAGTCCCATCTGGGTGACCACACCGCGGACCTGGTCCTGCTCGACGATCAGGTCGTCACAGGCCTGCTGGAATATCCACAGGTTGGGCTGGTTTTCCAAGGCGTAGCGCACCGCCGCCTTGTACAGCACCCGGTCCGCCTGGGCACGGGTCGCCCGTACCGCTGGGCCCTTGCGGCTGTTGAGCACCCGGAACTGAATCCCGGCACGGTCAGTAGCCTTGGCCATGATGCCGCCGAGGGCGTCGATTTCCTTGACCAGATGGCTCTTGCCGATTCCGCCAATGGCGGGGTTGCAGCTCATCTGGCCCAACGTTTCGACGTTATGGCTGAGCAATAGCGTTTTCACGCCCATGCGGGCAGCCGCCAGGGCAGCCTCGGTACCGGCATGGCCGCCACCTACCACAATCACGCCAAAACGATCCGGAAAGTCCAACGTACACCTCGTTGCCCGGGCAGAAGCCGGACGGTCGGGAAAAGGGGCTGATTATAGGCTCAGAGCAGAAAAATTGCAGCCCTGCCTGGACATTTTTTGAACAGCTGCGCTGGCCGTTATCCACTGGCGGTCATTCATAGAATAAAGATAGAAAATATTTAAAAAGCTTTATGTTAATGCTGTATATGGTCAGCGGCTTTTTTGTGGATATGTAGGAAAACCCTATATAAATCATATTTTTGGCGAAAGTATAACCCTGTGCTCCGACTGGGCACAGCCAGTGTCGGGATGGGGGTGCATCCTGTGCATAAGCGCCTAGGTTATCCACAGGGCGGTTCGCCTCTGGCTTACACACAGGGTTATGGGCAGGGCTTGGGCCGGGTTGTGCACAGGGCTTATCGAGGAGAAACCGCGGTAGAAACGCAGCCGGCAGCCGCCCCGCCGTGCAAAAAGGGCAGGGCACGCGGAGCGCAGAGCGCAAAACGGGGCGAGAAACAGCGCGGAGGGGAGAGTGAATAGCTGCCGGCCAGAAGGCCGGCAGGATTATTTACCGATGCAGAAGCTGGAGAAGATCCTGCCCAACAGATCGTCGGCGCTGAATTGGCCGGTAATACTGCCTAGCGCCTGCTGCGCCATGCGCAGATCCTCGGCCAGCAGCTCGCCAGCGCCCAGCAGGGTGAGCTGCCGGTGCCCGTGGTCCAGATGCGCGGCAGCCTCTTCCAGGGCTTCCAGGTGGCGCCGGCGGGCGCTGAACAGGCTCTCCGCGGTCTGTTGATAACCCATGCAGGCCTTCAGGTGCTCGCGCAGCAACTCGATGCCCGCGCCATTCCGGGCGCTGAGACGCAGGCTGACGCTGCCATCGGCCGCGGTCTGCTGCTCCACCGCTGCGTTGATCAGGTCGATCTTATTGTAGATCAGGGTGATTTTTGCCGGGTCGGGCCGCTGCTGGAGGAATTCCGGCCAGAGCTGCTCGGGATCGTTGGCTTCCGGCTGGCTGGCGTCGACCACCAGCAGGATGCGATCGGCATCGGCGATGGCCGCCATGGCGCGCTCGACGCCGATCTTTTCCACCACATCATCGGTATCGCGCAGCCCCGCGGTATCGATAATGTGCAGGGGCATGCCATCAATGTGGATATGTTCCCGCAGAATATCCCGGGTAGTGCCAGCGATATCAGTGACGATGGCGCTTTCCCGGCCGGCCAGGGCATTGAGCAGGCTGGACTTGCCAGCGTTGGGACGCCCGGCGATCACCACCGTCATGCCATCGCGCAGCAGTGCGCCCTGACCGGCGTCCCGGCGAACCTGGGCCAGTTGCTGCTGGACGGCCTGCAGCTGGCTGAGCACGTGACCGTCAGCCAGGAAATCGATCTCTTCCTCCGGAAAATCGATCGCCGCTTCGACGTAGATACGCAGGCCGATCAAGGCTTCGGTCAGACTGTGTACTCGCTGGGAAAAGGCTCCCTGCAGGGACTGCACGGCATTGCGCGCAGCCTGTTCGGAACTGGCTTCGATCAGGTCGGCAATCGCCTCGGCCTGGGCCAGATCCAGCTTGTCATTGAGAAAGGCCCGTTCGCTGAATTCCCCGGGGCGGGCCAGGCGCGCGCCCAGACGCAGACAGGCCTTGAGCAGCATGTCCATCACTACCGGGCCGCCGTGGCCGTGCAGTTCCAGCACGTCTTCGCCGGTAAAGGAATGCGGGCCGGGAAAGTACAGGGTCAGGCCGTGGTCCAGCGTGATGCCCTGATCCTGGAATGGTCCGTAATGCGCATGCCGGGGGCGCGGTGTCAGGCCCGCCAGCTGTCCGGCGATATCCAGCGCCGCCGGCCCGGACACGCGGACGATGCCGACGCCCCCCTGGCCAGGCGGTGTGGCGATGGCGGCAATGGTATCGGCATGGTAGGCACGGCTCATGATCTGTCCTGTATGGCTGCAAACGGTGGATAGCAAAACGCCCCGATATCGGGGCGTTTGCGTCTGGCTGGCGGGGACGATCAGTCCTTTTCCGCGGCGCCTTCGATCTGGCGAGTAATGTACCACTGTTGCGCGATCGACAGGATGTTGTTGACCACCCAGTACAGTACCAGGCCTGCCGGGAACCACAGGAAGAAGAAGGTGAAGATGATTGGCAGCATCTTCATGACCTTGGCCTGCATCGGATCCGGCGGTGTCGGGTTCAACTGCTGCTGGATGAACATGCTCGCGCCCATCAGAATCGGCAGGATGAAGTAGGGGTCCTTCAGCGACAGGTCGGTGATCCAGCCAATCCAGGGTGCCTGGCGCATCTCAACACTTTCCATCAGCGTCCAGTACAGGGCGATGAAGACCGGCATCTGCACCAGGATCGGCAAGCAGCCGCCCAGCGGGTTGATCTTTTCCTTCTTGTACAGCTCCATCATGCCCTGGGACATTTTCTGCCGGTCATCGCCATACTGCTCACGCAGGGCCTGCAGTTTGGGAGCCACCCGGCGCATGTTGGCCATGGACCGGTAGCTGGTGGCCGACAATGGGAAAAACACCAGCTTGATCAGGATGGTCAGCAGGATGATGCTCCAGCCCCAGTTGCCTACCACGCTGTGGATCAGGCTCAGCACCCAGAACAGCGGTTGGGCAATCCACCAGAGGAAACCGTAATCAACCGTCAGCTCCAGACCGGGGGAGATTTCCTTCAGGCGGTCCTGGATCTTCGGACCGGCGTAGAAATCGGCACTGATGCTGGCCTGCTCCCCGGCGGACACATTCACCGACGGGCTGACAAAACCGACGATGTAGTTGCCCTGGCTATCCTTGCGGGTCTGATAGACATGCTGCTGCTCGGCGCTGGGGATCCAGGCGCTGACAAAATAATGCTGCAGCCAGGCAATCCAGCCACCGTCGACGGTCTGCTTCAGGCGAGTGTCGTCCATGTCGCCGAATTTGATCTTGGTGTAGTCGTTCTCCGCGCTCCAGTAGGCGGCACCGAGGAAGGTGGCCATGCCGGTCGCGCTGGAACTGGACGGATCACCGCTCTTGTCCCGCTTGATCTGGCCGAACAGGCTGCCGGTCCAGGTACTGTCGCTCTGGTTGTCGATCAGGTAGTCGACGTCGATCAGGTAATCACCGCGGGTGAAGCTGAACCGCTTGATGTAGTTGACGCCGTTTTCACTGAACCGCAGGTCCACGGTCAGACTGTCTTCACCTTCGGCCAGTTGATAACTGGTCTGTTCGGCGCTGTACAGCGGACGGCCATTGGCGCGGGCATCGGGGCCGTTGCGACCGGCCAACCCGCTCTGGGCGATGTAGGTCCGGTTATTATTCTGCTCGAGCAGCTGGAACGGCAGGTCCGGCCGGTCCTTGCGGGTCGGATATTCCGGCAGGGACAGGGCAACGATATCGCCACCGAGCGGGTTGATGCTCAGGTTCAGCGTATCGGTCTGCACCCGAATCAGGCCCGTGGCGGTGGCTGCGGTCTGCACCGGCGTCGCGGGCACGTCACCAGCACCCGGCTCGATCGCCTGGGGCACATCGTCATTCGCGCCATCGGCTGCGGGCAGGGTCGGCAGGTCCTCGTTGGCCATGCTCATCTCGGTTTCGCTTGCCGGCAGCGGCTCACCCTGACCGTAATCATTGTTCCACTGCAGAACCATGAGGTAGGTGATCACGAGCAAGGCAGCTATGAGGATGTTTCGTTGCATGTTCATGGTTTATTTAGCCATCCGAGAAGAACGGTTGTTCTGTAGGGGTACAGGATCATAGCCACCCGGGTTCCATGGATGACAGCGGGACAGGCGTCGCGCACTGAGCAGACTGCCCTTGAGAAAACCATGTTGTTCGATGGCTTCCTGGGCATAGCAGGAACAGGATGGATAGAAACGACAATGACTGGCCATCAGTGGGCTGATAGCGTAGCGGTAAACCTTGATCAGTCCGAGCGCGACACTACGCATTGGATGATGGGGGTCCGGAATTGCGGGAACGATGGTACTTGTCAGCGGCCTTGCTTAGCCGGCGCCACATGTCCTGGAACAGGACATGCAACGCGGCATTGTCAAGCTCGCCCAGGCCCTTGCGGGCGAGGACGACAATATCCAGATGATCCAGATCAGCACGGTGGTGTCTGAAGGATTCACGGGCGATACGCTTGATCTTGTTCCGATCAACTGCCCGGCGGACATTTTTCTTGGCAATGACCAGCCCCAATCGCGCATGTTCCTGGCCGTTATGCCGGGCCAGCAACAGGATATTGGAGCCTGAGGCCTTACAGGTGGCTCCATCGAATACGTTCTTGAACTGGGCAGGAGACAATAGCCGGTGTTCAGGACCGAATCCGAGATCCACCTGTAATACCGGTCTTAAGCTGACAGCTTATGACGGCCTTTGGCACGACGACGAGCCAGAACGGCACGGCCGTTCTTGGTAGCCATACGAGCACGGAAACCGTGGTTGCGCTTACGCTTCAAAACGCTGGGTTGGAAAGTTCTTTTCATCTTCAGATACCTGAGTAATTCACGACAGAGCCGCTAAGCCCTTTCAAGGGATCGGAGATTCTAGAGAAGAAGCACCCCTAGGTCAATTTGTATTCACAGCCCGGCAAGCAAATGAGGATACAAGACAATACAAAGAGAAAGAATTTTAAAAGATAGTTTATGTAGATCTTAATGAGTGACCGCTTTTCTGTGGATAACCCTGTCCAGGGCAGGCTGGTCAAGGGATCTGGCGATCGATAACCCGGTGGGCAAATTGTGGTTGGAGGGCGCGGATGCCTGTGCTGCTCCTGTGGATAAGCGACACGGATATCCACAGGGCGATTTATCCCCGTGGTTCGGGCGGGCTTGCCAACAAGCTAGTACAGCAGTTGTCCACAACGCTCAGTCGCCCGTAACGCAAGGGTTTTCTCGGAATCGGCGGTGGTGTGAAGGCGTTTTGCTCAGCCGGTCGGCCGTTATCGGGCCGGTGCGGCTACCGTCTCCCGTGTGGATAAGTGAGGGGGGACAGGCTAGAATACAGCCTGTTTTCGCGGGGTCGCCGCAGCGGCATTTCGCGGACCGTTTTCACCAAGCAACTCAAGCCGTGCAGGCTTGAAGTCGGGGGATTTAGTGTCTGTTGTACTCTGGCAGCAATGCATAGATTTTTTGCGTGATGAGCTTCCATCCCAGCAGTTCAACACCTGGATTCGCCCCCTTCAAGTAGAAGGGGATCAGGGGGAGTTGCGCTTGTACGCGCCCAATCGTTTTGTGTTGGACTGGGTCAACGACAAATACCTGAATCGCATCCAGGAATTGCTTGATGATCTGTCCCAGGGGCAGGCGCCTCTGGTGTCGCTGTTGATCGGCAGCCGGCGCAGTGCCCCGGCCAGCCCACCGGCGGCTACGGCCGTTGCTCCCGCAGCCGTCTCTGCGCCGACCAGTAATGAACAATCCGCGCCGCCGCCGGCGACTCCGCGGGCCCAGGCCACTACCCAGGGTTTCCAACCGGAGCCGGGCCCTTATGACAAGCGCAATGAAGAAGACCCGCGCCCGCCGCAACGGGCGGACCAGGCCAACAATACGGTGGTCAAGCACACCAGTTACCTGAACCGCAGCTTTACCTTCGAGAATTTCGTCGAGGGTAAGTCCAACCAATTGGCGCGCGCGGCAGCCTGGCAGGTGGCGGACAACCCCCGGCACGGTTACAACCCGCTGTTCCTGTATGGCGGTGTGGGTCTGGGTAAGACCCACTTGATGCATGCGGTCGGCAATCATCTATTAAAGAAGAACCCGGCGGCCAAGATCGTCTATCTGCATTCCGAGCGTTTTGTTGCCGACATGGTCAAGGCGTTGCAGATGAACGCCATCAACGATTTCAAACGCTATTACCGTTCGGTGGATGCGTTGCTGATTGACGATATCCAGTTTTTTGCCAAGAAGGAGCGCTCCCAGGAGGAATTCTTCCATACTTTCAATGCCTTACTTGAGGGTAACCAGCAGGTCATTCTGACCAGCGACCGCTATCCCAAGGAAATCGATGGCCTGGAAGAGCGACTCAAATCCCGTTTCGGCTGGGGTTTGACCGTGGCCGTGGAGCCGCCGGAACTGGAGACCCGGGTCGCCATCCTGATGAAGAAGGCCGAGCAGTCCCGCATCGATCTGCCCCATGATGCGGCCTTCTTCATTGCCCAGCGGATCCGCTCCAACGTCCGTGAACTGGAAGGCGCGCTCAAGCGGGTGATTGCCAGTGCCCACTTCATGGGTCGGGACATTACCATCGAATTGATCCGCGAATCACTCAAGGATCTGCTCGCCCTGCAGGACAAGCTGGTCAGTATCGATAACATCCAGCGGACCGTAGCCGAGTACTACAAGATCAAGGTCGCCGATATTCTGTCCAAGCGGCGGTCGCGTTCGGTAGCGCGCCCTCGCCAGGTGGCGATGGCGCTGTCCAAGGAGTTGACCAACCACAGCCTGCCGGAGATCGGTGATGCTTTCGGTGGACGCGATCACACCACGGTGCTGCACGCCACGAGGAAGATCGCAGAACTGCGTGAAATCGATGCCGATATCCGCGAAGATTACAAAAACCTGCTACGGACGCTGACCACCTGAGCGTGTGTACCGAGTAAACAGCCAACCTGCACGAGGTCGAAGGAAGACAATGCAATTTACCATTCAGCGCGAAGCCCTGTTGAAACCACTGCAACTGGTGGCTGGTGTGGTTGAACGTCGGCAGACGTTGCCAGTGCTGTCCAATGTTCTGGTGGTCGTCGACGGCAATACGCTGTCATTGACCGGTACTGATCTTGAGGTCGAGCTGATTGGCCGGATCCCCCTGGAAGAACGGGCCGAACCCGGCGAGATTACCGTTCCTGCGCGCAAGCTGATGGATATCTGCAAATCCCTGCCCGATGATTCGACGATCAACTTCCGCGTCGAAGAAGGCAAGGCGATTCTCAAGGCCGGGCGCAGCCGCTTTACCCTGACAACCCTGCCGGCCACCGATTTCCCGAACGTGGAAGACGGTGAGAGCGCCATGAGTTTCGCGGTCAGCCAGAACAAGCTGCGGCGTCTGATTGAGCGCACCGGTTTTGCCATGGCGCAGCAGGATGTGCGCTATTACCTCAATGGCATGCTGCTGGAAATCAACGCTGGCCAATTGCGCGCCGTGGCGACTGACGGTCACCGCATGGCGATGTGTACCGTGGACGCGAATATCGACTACCAGGAAAAGTACCAGCTGATCGTGCCGCGCAAGGGCATCCTGGAACTGGCACGGCTGTTGGGCGAAGCGGACGACCTGATCAATATCGTTCTGGGTACCCACCACATTCGTGCGACCACCGGTGATTTTACCTTCACCTCGAAACTGGTCGATGGCAAATTCCCCGACTACGAGCGGGTACTGCCGCGCGGCGGTGACAAGATTGTCCTGGCGGATCGTCAGTCTCTGCGCAACGCTTTCAGCCGCACCGCGATCCTGTCCAACGAGAAATACCGGGGCATTCGCCTGATGCTCAGCGATTCGCTGCTGAAAATTCAAGCCAACAACCCTGAGCAGGAAGAAGCGGAAGAAGACACCGTGGTCGACTACTCCGGCGCGCCGCTGGAAATCGGCTTCAACGTCAGCTACCTGCTGGACGTCATGAACGTGCTGAGCAATGAACAGATCAAGATGACCCTGTCCGATGCCAACAGCAGTGCACTGGTCCAGGAATCCGAATCGGACGACAGCCTCTACGTCGTCATGCCTATGCGTCTCTGAGCTGCATGCCGCTCAAGCGACTCTCCGTCACCGGGGTGCGCAATCTGCACCCGGTGACTCTTCAACCTTCCCCCCGTATCAACATCATTTCCGGCGCCAACGGCAGCGGCAAGACCAGCCTGCTGGAGGCCATTCATATTCTCGGCCTGGCCCGATCCTTTCGCAGTACCCGTTTGCAACCGGTAATCCAGCACGGTCTGGATGCCTGTACGGTCTTTGCCGAGATGGTGTTACACAGCGGCGTCAGCTGTTCCATTGGTATTACGCGAAGCAAGCAAGCCGATTACCTGATCCGCATGGATGGCCAGACGGTGCGCAGCGCTGCGCAACTGGCCGAAACGCTCCCGCTGCAATTGATCAATCCCGATAGCTTTCGATTGCTGGAAGGCGCGCCCAAGCAGCGCCGCCAATATCTGGATTGGGGAGTGTTCCACGTGGAACATCAATTCCTCCCTGTGTGGCAGCGTTTGCAAAAAAGCCTTAAACAGCGTAATAGCCTGCTGCGACGTGGTAGAATGCAACGTTCGATGTTGATCCCTTGGGAGTCCGAGCTGATTGCCGCCGGAGAACAGGTAGATGAATTCAGGCGCGCCTACCTGTCGAAACTGAAGCCGGTGTTCGAAACTATCCTCGCCCGCCTGCTGCCGTTGGATGATCTGACCCTCAGTTATTACCGTGGCTGGGACAAGGACAAGCCATTGGCTCAGGTGTTGGATGATCAGTTCGAGCGGGACAGTCAGTTGGGTTATACCCAGTCCGGTCCGCAGCGAGCTGACTTGCGCTTGCGCATCAAGGGGATGAATGCGGTAGATATTCTCTCCCGGGGGCAGCAGAAGCTGGTGGTATGCGCGCTCAAGATCGCTCAGGGTTACCTGCTACGTGAACTCCGCGGGTCTCAGGAGTCGGTATTTCTGGTGGACGATCTGCCTTCAGAACTGGATGAACAACATCGCCGGGCGTTGTGCAGCTTGCTGGAAGATCTTGAATGTCAGGTTTTCATCAGCTGCGTAGACGAACAGCAACTGCGGGATTGTTGGAAAAACGATACACCATTGTCGATGTTCCACGTGGAACATGGACGCATTGTGCAGACTGATTGAATGTCTGGGAGTGATTATAAAATGACCGAAGAAAGAGCTTACGATTCATCAAGTATCAAGGTGCTTAAAGGCCTTGATGCGGTGCGTAAACGCCCAGGCATGTATATCGGTGATACGGACGACGGAACCGGTCTGCATCACATGGTGTTTGAGGTGGTGGATAACTCCATTGACGAGGCATTGGCCGGTCACTGTTCCGATATCACTATTACCATCCATACCGATGAATCCATTACCGTGCGTGATGATGGCCGCGGTATTCCGGTGGATATCCATGAAGAGGGGGTGTCTGCTGCCGAAGTGATCATGACCGTACTGCACGCGGGCGGCAAGTTCGACGATAACAGCTACAAGGTCTCCGGCGGTCTGCACGGGGTAGGGGTATCAGTGGTCAATGCGCTCTCTGAGGAGCTGGTCATGACCATTCGGCGCGCTGGCAAGGTATGGGAACAGACCTACCGCCACGGCGTCCCACAGGCCCCTCTGGCAGCCATTGGCGATACCGAGGGCAGCGGTACCCAGATCCACTTCAAACCCTCTGCAGAGACCTTTACCAGCATCAGCTTCAGCTGGGATATCCTTGCCAAGCGCCTGCGCGAACTGTCCTTCCTCAACTCCGGTGTGGGTATCCACCTGATTGACGAGCGCACCGGCAAGCGCGAGCTGTTCCGCTATGAGGGCGGTCTGCGCGCCTTTGTTGAATATCTGAACGTCAACAAGTCCACCATCAACTCGGTATTCCATTTCAACATCCAGCGCGACGACGGCATCGGTGTGGAAGTGGCGATGCAGTGGAACGACAGCTTCAATGAAAGCCTGTTGTGTTTCACCAACAACATCCCCCAGCGCGATGGTGGTACCCACCTGGCCGGCTTCCGCAGTGCGCTGACCCGTTCGCTGAACAGCTATATCGAGCAGGAAGGTCTGCTGAAGAAGATGAAGGTCAGTACCTCCGGTGATGATGCCCGTGAAGGTCTTACCGCCATCATCTCGGTCAAGGTACCGGACCCCAAGTTCTCCTCCCAGACCAAGGACAAGCTGGTCTCCTCTGAGGTGAAAACCGCAGTGGAACAGGAAATGAACAAGTTCTTCAGCGATTATCTGCTGGAAAAGCCCAACGAAGCCAAGGCAGTGGTCGGCAAGATGATCGACGCCGCCCGCGCCCGTGAAGCAGCGCGCAAGGCCCGGGAAATGACCCGCCGCAAGGGTGCGCTGGATATCGCCGGCCTGCCGGGCAAACTGGCTGATTGCCAGGAAAAGGACCCGGCGCTCTCCGAACTCTACATTGTGGAAGGGGACTCCGCGGGCGGCTCTGCCAAACAGGGCCGTAACCGCAAGACCCAGGCGATCCTGCCGCTGAAGGGCAAGATCCTCAACGTGGAAAAGGCCCGTTTCGACCGGATGCTGTCGTCCCAGGAAGTGGGCACACTGATTACCGCGCTGGGCTGCGGTATCGGTCGCGACGAGTTCAATATCGAAAAGCTGCGTTACCACAACATCATCATCATGACGGATGCCGACGTCGACGGCGCGCACATCCGTACGCTGCTGCTGACCTTCTTCTTCCGGCAGATGCCCGAGCTGATCGAGAAGGGCTATATCTATATTGCCCAGCCGCCGCTGTACAAGATCAAGAAGGGCAAGCAGGAACAGTACCTCAAGGATGACGAAGCGCTGGAGGACTACCTGACCCAGTCCGCGCTGGAGGACTCCTACCTGTACGTCAACGAGCACGCGCCGGGGATTACCGGTGAAGGCCTGGAGCGTCTGGTCAATGAGTACCGCAGCGTGATGAGCACGCTCAAGCGTCTCGGTCGCCTTTATCCCCAGGAATTGATGGAGCACCTCGTCTATCTGCCCCGTCTCGCTCAGGAAAACCTGGCGGATGAGGAGTTTATGCGCAACTGGTTGATTTCATTCGAGAAAATGGTCAAGTCCGGGGAGCGCTCCGGGCAGGAGTACCAGGTCAGCCTGCGCGAGGACAAGGAACGCCAGCTGTGGCTGCCGGAAGTGGAAATCATCTCCCACGGTCAGACCAGCTACGTCACCTTCAACCGCGACCTGTTTGCCAGTAACGACTACCGCAGCATGGCTGATCTTGGTGAGAAGCTGCAGAGCCTGCTGGAAGACGGTGCCTACATGCAACGAGGCGAGAAGAAGAAGCCCATCCGCTTCTTCAAGGAAGGCATGGACTGGATGATGAACGAAACCGCCCGCCGCCATACCATCCAGCGCTACAAGGGGCTGGGGGAGATGAACGCCGACCAGCTGTGGGAAACCACCATGGATCCAGAAAACCGCCGCATGTTGCAGGTCACCATCGAGGATGCCATCGGCGCCGACCAGATCTTCAACACCCTGATGGGCGACCACGTGGAACCACGTCGGGAGTTCATCGAGCGCAATGCCCTGGCGGTGTCCAACCTGGACGTGTGATGCCAAGTGGTAAATAAAAAATCCCCGGTTGGAGTGATCCGCCGGGGATTTTTGTTTTAGATCATCAGCAAGCTGGGTGTTGCCGGTAGCTATGGGCCGGTAGGGTTGTGCCGACCGTCGGTTGCCATGGATGGCAACCGCGAGCCTACAGGGAAGTATTCACAGCGTGTCGGCACGGCCCTACCGGCCCACAGTTACCTGCAGGAGGCCTCCAAGCCCTGGTTCAGCCCGCCTGAATCTCCTGCATCGCCTTGTTCACCCACGCCTCGGCCTGCTTGTTGACCTCGACGATAGAGCGGGGGTCCGCTCCCTTGGGGTAGATAGCCGGACCAATTTTCACCTGCACGGTGCCGGGGCGCTTGCCCCAGCCGTTACGTGGCCAGAATTCGCCGGCATTGTGCGCCACCGGTATCACCGGCGCGTTGTTGGCGCAGGCCAGGGCGCTGCCGCCGCGGGTGAACTTGATCGGCTGGCCGGGCTCGACGCGGGTGCCTTCGGGGAAGACCAATACCCAGACGCCGTCCCGCAGGCGTTGGCCGCCGATACGGCTGAGCTGTTGCAGGGAGCTGCGCGCCTTGCTGCGATCGATGGCAATCGGCTTGAGCAGGGCGAAAGCCCAACCGAAGAAAGGCACGTACAGCAGCTCCTTCTTGATCAGTTGGGTCTGCGGGCGGAATATCTGCTGCAGGAAGAAGGTTTCCCAGGTGCTCTGGTGGTTGGAAAGAATCACCCCGGCCTGGTCGGGAATGTTTTCCTGCCCGGTGACCTCGTAGCGGATCCCGACCAGTGTCTTGGTCAACCAGATAGCAAACCGGCACCAGCATTCCAGCACCAGCTTGAAGCGCAGGCGGTAGGGCATGAAGGGTCCGATGATCAGCATCGGCAACGCCCACAGAACCGCACTGGCGGAGAGGATCAGATAGAACAGGGTGACGCGCAGGGCCATCAATACGGACATGGGGTCAAGCTTCCAGCAGGTAACTGGCCACCGCGGCCAGATCATCAAACACACGGGTCCCGGCAGGCAGCGCTTTGCCCTCGGTGCCCCGACCTTTACCGGTACGCACGAGATACGGTTGGCAACCCAGGGCGGCGCCGGCCTGCAGGTCACGCAGGCTATCGCCGACCGTGGGCACGCCGTCCAGGGAGATGCCGTAGTGCTCGGCAATCTGGCGGAACAAGCCGGGCAGCGGCTTGCGACAATCGCAGCTATCGTCCGGGCCATGGGGGCAATGGCGGATCAGATCCACGCAGCCACCTTCGGCCGCCACCAGCTCACGCAGACGTTGATGCATCGCCTCCAGCGTCTCGGCATCGAAATAGCCCCGGGCCAGGCCGGACTGGTTGGTGGCTATTGCTACCGTCCAGCCCGCCTTGCTGAGCCGGGCGATGGCTTCGATCGAACCCGGCAACGGAATCCATTCCGCTACGGATTTGACGAAGGCATCGGAGTCCTCGTTGATGACCCCATCCCGGTCGAGAATGATCAGCTTCATCCGAGCAGCGAGATATCGGCAACGCCCAGGAACAGGCCACGCAGCCGCGCCAGTAGGGCGTAGCGGTTGGCCTTGACCTGCGCATCCTCGGCGTTGACCAGTACCTGGTCAAAGAAGCTGTCCACCGGCTCGCGCAGCGATGCCAGCCGCTCGAGGCTGGCCTGGTACTGGCGGGCCGCGGCCAGGGGCGTGACGTCATTCTCGGCAGCCTGGACGGCATTGGCCAAGGCTTGCTCCGCGGCTTCGTTGAGCAGCGCCGGATTGATATGCCCGGTTACCGTGTCTTCAGCCTTGGCGAGGATATTGGATACCCGCTTGTTGGCTGCTGCCAGGGCCTCGGCTTCCGGCAGCCGGCGGAATGCCTGGACCGCCTGCACGCGCTGGTCGAAGTCCAATGGCGAGTCGGGGTGGACCGCGCGTACCGATTGGTAGACCGCCACATCGATGCCCTCGTCTTCATAGCGGGCGCGTAGCCGGTCGAAGATGAAGTCCTGTACCTGGTCGACCAGGCCGTCGCCCTGCACCGCAGCGCCATACTGATGGATGGCAGTTTCCAGCGCGGCATGCAGGTCCAGCTCGAGCTGTTTCTCGATCAGGATGCGCAGCACCCCGAGGGCGGCGCGGCGCAGGGCGTAGGGGTCCTTGCTGCCGGTGGGCAGCATGCCGATGCCGAAGATGCCAACCAGGGTATCGAGCTTGTCGGCCAGCGCCACGGCGGCGCCGGTCAGGGTGCTGGGCAGTTCGGCGCCCGCGCCGCGGGGCATGTACTGCTCGTTCAGCGCCAGCGCCACGTCGTCAGCTTCGCCGTCATGACGGGCGTAGTAATAACCGGCGATGCCCTGCAGTTCCGGGAACTCGCCCACCATTTCGCTGGCCAGGTCGCACTTGCTCAGCAGGCCGGCCCGGCGTGCATTGACCGGATCGCCACCGATCCGCTCGGCGATGAAGGCCGCCAGTTGGGAAACCCGTACCGCCTTGTCATAGACGCTGCCCAGCTGTGCCTGGAATACCACATTGGCCAGCCGCTCGTTGTTCTGTTCCAGGCCGTGTTTCTTGTCCTGCTGGAAGAAGAACTCGGCATCGGTCAGGCGCGGACGCACGACCTTTTCGTTACCGGCAATGATCTGCGCCGGATCGCTGCTCTCGATGTTCGCCACGGTAATGAAGCGCGGCAGCAGCTTGCCGTTGGCGTCCAGCAGGCAGAAATACTTCTGGTTATCCTGCATGGTGGAGATGAGGGCTTCCTGGGGCACCTCCAGGAAACGTTCCTCGAAGCTGCACACCAGCGGCACCGGCCATTCGACCAGGGCGGTGACTTCATCGAGCAGGTCGTCGGGGATGATCGCTGTGCCCTGTTGCTCGGCTGCCAGTTGCTCCACACGCTGACGGATCAGCTCGCGGCGTTCGGCGAAATCCGCCACCACATGGGCCTTGCGCAGGTCATCGGCGTAGCTCGCCGGGGTGCTGATGCGCACTTCGCCCGGGTGATGGAAACGGTGGCCCAGGGAGCTGCGGCCGGCCTGCTGGGACAGGATCTCGCAGGGGATCATGCTGTCGCCCTGCAGCATCACCAGCCACTGGGTCGGGCGTACGAACTCGGTCTTGCCCGCGCCCCAGCGCATGCGCTTGGGAATCGGCAGGGCGGCCAGGGCGTTATCCACGATCTGCGGCAGCAGTTCGGCGGCGGGCTGGCCGGCGATGGTCTGCACATGGCGCAGGCGCGGGCCGCTCTGATCCAGCTCGCTCAGCTCGACGCCGCACTTGCGGGCAAAGCCCAGGGCAGCCTGGGTCGGCTGGCCGTCGGCATCGAAGGCGGCCTTCACCGGCGGGCCGTCCATCTGACTGGTGCGGTCGGGCTGCTGGGTTGCCAGCTGCTCGACCACCACGGCCAGACGCCGAGGCGCCGCATAGTAGCGGGCGGACTGGTAGGCCAGGCCGGCCTCGTTCAGACCCTTTTCCACACCCTCGAGGAAGGCCTCAGCCAGGCGTTTTAGCGCCTTGGGCGGCAGTTCTTCAGTACCCAGTTCAACCAGAAAATCCAAAGCCAGCATTATTCGGCCTCCTTCAGTTTGGCCAGTACTTCATCACGCAGTTCGGGGCTGGCCATGGGGAAGCCGAGCTTGGCGCGGGCATGCAGATAGCTGTGGGCAATCGAGCGGGCCAGGGCGCGTACCCGCAGGATATAACGCTGACGCTCGGTTACCGAGATGGCCCGGCGGGCATCCAGCAGGTTGAAGGTATGGGAGGCCTTCATCACCATTTCATAGGCCGGCAGTGGCAGCTCGGCCTCGGTCAGGCGATTGGCTTCGCCCTCGTAGAAATTGAACAGGTCGAAGAGTTTCTCGACGTTGGCGTGTTCGAAGTTATAGGTCGACTGCTCCACCTCGTTCTGATGGAACACATCGCCATAGGTCACCTTGCCGAAGGGGCCGTCGGAATAGACCAGGTCGTAGACCGAATCCACGCCCTGCAGGTACATGGCCAGGCGCTCCAGGCCGTAGGTGATTTCACCGGTGACCGGGTAGCACTCGACCCCACCGACCTGCTGGAAGTAGGTGAACTGGGTGACTTCCATGCCGTTGAGCCAGACTTCCCAACCCAGGCCCCAGGCGCCCAGGGTCGGCGATTCCCAGTTATCCTCGACGAAGCGGATGTCATGCACCAGCGGGTCGATGCCGATGTGCCGCAGCGAATCCAGGTACAACTCCTGGATGTTGTCCGGGTTCGGCTTGAGCACGACCTGGAACTGGTAGTAATGCTGCAGGCGGTTGGGGTTTTCGCCGTAGCGGCCATCCGCCGGCCGGCGACTGGGCTGGACGTAGGCGGCATTCCAGTTTTCCGGGCCGATCGAGCGCAGGAAGGTGGCGGTGTGGAAAGTGCCGGCACCTACTTCCATATCGTAGGGCTGGAGCAGTACACAGCCCTGTTGCGCCCAGAAATTCTGCAGCGCGAGGATCAGGCCCTGGAAGGTTTGGGCGGCGGGATTAGTCTGGGTCACGTTTTCACCGGTCAACTGTGAAGAAAGGGCGAAGTATACAATCCACAGGGGATGGCATACAGCTCGGGACGCCTCGTTTTCAGCGGCGTCCCTTTCAGTGGGTCAGCTGACGACCCGGTAGGATGGCTGGTAGGCGCTGCCGTTGGGCAGTTTCATCCGCTGCTGTTCAACGAAGGCGGTCAATAACGCCTCGAGCGGCTGCATGATTTCCGGATCCCCGTGGATCTCGTAGGGACCGTATTCCTCGATCAGGCGAATACCTTTTTCCTTGACGTTGCCGGCAACGATGCCGGAGAACGCCCGGCGCAGGTTGGCCGCCAGTTCGTGGGGCGGGGTGCTACGGCGCAGCTCCAGACTGGCCATGTTCTCGTGGGTCGGATCGAAGGGCCGCTGGAAGCTTTCCTCGATTTTCAGCAGCCAGTTGAAATGGAAGGCATCGTTGCGCTCGCGGCGGAACCGCTCTACCTCCGCCAGCCCCTGCTTCATCTTGCGCGCCACCAGGATCGGATCTTCGATGATGATTTCGTAACGGGCCTGGGCGTCGGGGCCCAGGGTCGCGCCGACGAATTCGTGCAGCTGCTGCAGGTAGCCAGCCGATTCCTGCGGGCCGGTGAGGATCAGCGGGAAGGGCAGTTCGCTGTTGTCCGGATGCAGCAGGATGCCCAGCAGATAGAGGAATTCCTCCGCAGTGCCGACGCCGCCGGGGAAGATGATGATGCCATGGCCCACCCGGACGAAGGCTTCCAGGCGTTTCTCGATATCCGGCAGGATCACCAGCTCGTTGACGATGGGGTTGGGCGCTTCGGCGGCAATGATGCCCGGCTCGGTCAGCCCCAGGTAGCGGCCATCGGTTACGCGCTGCTTGGCATGGGCGATGGTGGCACCTTTCATCGGCCCCTTCATCACCCCCGGCCCACAGCCGGTACAGATGTTCAGATGGCGCAGCCCCAGCTCGTGGCCGACCTTCTTGGTGTATTTGTACTCTTCGATATTGATCGAGTGTCCGCCCCAGCAGACGACCATCTTCGGTTCCACGCCGGGGGTCAGGGTGCGGGCATTGCGCAGCAGGTGGAAGACGTAATCGGTAATACCGCTGGAGGTGGTCAGGTCCGCCCGCTGGTTACGCAGCTCGCTCTCGGTGTAGACGATGTCGCGCAGGGCGCTGAACAGCATTTCCCGGGTGCTGGTAATCATGTGCCCGTCGACGAAGGCGTCGGCCGGCGCATTGCGCAGCTCCAGCCGCACGCCGCGATCGAGCTGATGAATATGGACCTCGAAATCGGCATAGGCCTCGAGAATGGTCTTGGCATTGTCTACCCGTGCGCCGGTGTTGAGAATCGCCAGCGCGCACTGGCGAAACAGCTGATAGGTACTGTCCGAGCCGAACTGGGTGAGATTCTGGACTTCACGCTGGGACAGGATTTCCAGACTGCCCCGGGGGGTAACTGAAACATTGACGACGTGTCTTGGCATTATGGGTTCCGCATTGAAAGGGATGCACCATCTTACGCTACAGGGGCCGGGCCAATGCAAACCCCCTGTCGGGCCTTGGCTTTGCCGCCGCACCGGGCTATAAAACAGGAGCCGTCGCATGCCAGGAGCCCTGTATCTTGAATCTCCCACGCCAGGATGTCGTCCGTTGCCAATGGTGCTCCGCTGATCCGGTGTACCAGCGCTACCATGATCATGAGTGGGGCGTACCGGAATATGACGGCCAGCGGCTGTTCGAAAAGTTGCTGCTCGATGGGTTCCAGGCGGGGCTGTCCTGGATCACCATCCTGAAAAAGCGCGAGCGCTACCGGCAGCTCTACCGCGGCTTCGATATTCCCTTCATGGCGGCGCAGAGCGATGCCGATCTCCAGGCGCTGATGCTGGAGCCGGGCATCATCCGCAATCGCCTGAAGATCCAGGCCGCCCGGCAGAACGCCCGGGCCTGGCTGGCGCTGGCCGAGCAGACCGATCCGGCCGCCTGGCTCTGGCAATTTGTGGATGGCCAGCCGCGGATCAACCACTTTGCCAGCCATGCCGAGGTGCCGGCCATTACCGCCGAAGCCCAGGCCATGAGCAAGGCGCTGAAGAAGGTCGGCTTCAGCTTTGTCGGGCCGACCATCTGTTACGCATTCATGCAGGCGACCGGTATGGTTATGGACCATACTCAGGATTGTTTTCGCTACCCCGAACTGGGTGGCACCCCGATCAAACAACAATAATGATGGAGAACATCCATGCAACTGACCAAACGTCTGGGTTTGCTGGCCGCCGCGGCGGCATTGACGGTAACCACGGCGGCCTTTGCCGCACCGACCTATATCAACGTGCTGACCGGTGGCACCAGCGGGGTGTACTACCCGATCGGGGTCGCCATTTCCCAGTTGTACAACCAGATTGATGACGCGCGGCCGTCGGTCCAGGCGACCAAGGCCTCGGTGGAAAACCTCAACCTATTGCAGTCCGGGCGTGGCGAACTGGCCTTCGCCCTGGGCGATTCGGTGGCCGATGCCTGGAACGGTGTCGAAGACGCCGGCTTCAAGGCGCCGCTCAAGCGGTTGCGGGCCATCGCCGGGACCTACAACAACTACATCCAGGTGGTCGCCAGCGCGGAATCCGGTATCAAGACGCTGGAGGACCTGAAGGGCAAGCGCATCTCCGTGGGCGCGCCCAAATCCGGCACCGAACTCAACGCCCGGGCGATCTTCGCCGCGGCGGGGCTGAGCTACGAGGATATGCGCCGGGTCGAGTTCTTGCCCTACGCCGAGTCCGTCGAGCTGATCAAGAACCGTCAGCTGGACGCCACCCTGCAGTCCTCCGGCCTGGGGATGGCGGCCATTCGCGACCTGGCCAGTACCATGCCGGTGACCTTCGTCGCCATTCCTGCCGAGGTGGTGGAGAAGATCAACAACCCGGCGTATCAGCCCGGGGTGATTCCGGCCGGCACCTATGACGGCCAGACCGAGGACGTGCCCACGGTCGGCATCACCAATATCCTGGTGAGCCATGACAAGGTCGACGAGGAAGTCGCCTACCAGATGACTAAGCTGATCTTCGACAACCTGGGCGCACTGGGCAATGCCCATTCCGCCGCCAAGGCTATCAAGCTGGAAACCGCAGCGCAGAATCTGCCGATCCCGCTGCACCCGGGGGCCGAGCGTTTCTACCGGGAAGCGGGCGTCCTGGAGTAACGGCAGAAGGAGTAGCGCATGAGTGAATACCAGGGGCTCCAGGCGAGCCCCGCTGACTGGCCCCGGGCGCTGTTCTATACGGCGCTGCTGTTTTCCTGCTACCAGATCATTACCGCCGCCTTCCATCCGGTATCTACCCAGGTGCTGCGAGCCGGGCACGTGGGCTTTCTGCTGATGCTGGTGTACCTGAGCTACCCGGCGCGGGGCGCGGCGCGGCCCTGGCAACCATTGGCCTGGCTGCTGGCGCTGGCGGGTATGGCGACGTTTTTCTACCAGTGGTATTTCGAGGCGGACCTGATCCAGCGCTCGGGTGACCTGACCCCGCTGGATATGGTGGTAGGGCTGGTGCTCATCGCCCTGGTATTCGAGGCGGCCCGGCGGGTAATGGGTATCGCGCTGCCGATCATTTGCGGACTTTTCCTCGCCTACGGGTTGTTCGGCAATTACCTGCCTGGCGATCTGGCGCACCGGGGCTATGGCCTGGACCAGATCGTCAATCAGTTGTCCTTTGGCACCGAAGGGCTGTACGGCACGCCGACCTACGTATCGGCGACCTATATCTTCCTGTTCATCCTGTTTGGCTCTTTCCTGGAGCAGGCCGGGATGATTCGCTTGTTCACCGATTTTGCCATGGGGCTGTTCGGCCATCGGGCCGGGGGGCCAGCCAAGGTGTCGGTGGTGTCCTCGGCCTTGATGGGGACCATCACCGGCTCCGGGGTCGCCAACGTGGTGACCACCGGGCAGTTCACCATTCCGCTGATGAAGCGCTTCGGCTACCGCGCGGCCTTCGCCGGGGGCGTCGAGGCGACCTCCAGCATGGGCAGCCAGATCATGCCGCCAGTGATGGGCGCGGTCGCCTTCATCATGGCCGAGACCATCAATGTGCCCTATGTCGAGGTGGCCAAGGCGGCGCTGATCCCGGCGCTGCTGTATTTCGGCTCGGTATTCTGGATGGTGCACCTGGAAGCCCGGCGCTCGAAGCTCAACGGCTTGCCAAAGGAAGAGTGCCCCAGCGCCTGGGAGGCGGTGCGGCAGCGCTGGTTCCTGCTGATTCCGCTGGTCATCCTGGTCTGGCTGCTGTTTTCCGGACGAACGCCGATGTTCGCCGGCACCATCGGGCTGGCGCTGACGGCGATCGTGATTCTCGGCTCAGCGTTGATCCTGCGGCTGTCTTCCACCGCGCTGCGGGTCGCATTCTGGGTCGCCTTGGGGATTCTCTGTGCCGGTTTCTTCCAGCTGGGCATCGGGGTAATCTTTGGCGTCATCGCCGCGCTGGTGGCCGCCTGCTGGTTCGTCAAGGGCGGGCGCTACACCCTGCGGATCTGCCTGCACGCGCTGGTAGAAGGCGCGCGGCATGCGGTACCAGTGGGGATCGCCTGTGTCCTGGTAGGGGTGATCATCGGTATCGTTTCGCTGACCGGGGTAGCCTCGACCTTTGCCGGTTACATCCTGGCCATCGGCCAGGACAACCTGTTCCTGTCGCTGCTGCTGACCATGCTCACCTGCCTGGTATTGGGGATGGGTATCCCGACCATTCCCAACTACATCATCACCAGCTCCATCGCCGCACCGGCGCTGCTCGACCTGGGTGTGCCGCTGATCGTCTCGCACATGTTCGTGTTCTATTTCGGCATCATGGCCGACCTGACCCCGCCGGTGGCGCTGGCCTGCTTCGCCGCCGCGCCGATCGCCCGGGAAAATGGCCTAAGGATCAGCATGTGGGCCATCCGCATTGCGGTCGCCGGCTTCGTGGTGCCCTTCATGGCGGTCTATAGCCCGGCGTTGATGATGCAAGGGGGCGACTGGACGGCGGTGGTATACATGCTGGCCAAGGCCGCCTTCGCCATTGGTTTATGGGGTATCGTCTTTACCGGCTACTGTATGCGCCCGCTGGCCTGGTGGGAGAAGGCGCTGGGCTTTGCCGCCGGGGCGCTGATGATTCTCGCGCTGCCGATTACCGATGAACTGGGGTTTGCCCTGGGCCTGCTCTTTATTGCCCAGCATTGGTGGCGGGCGCGGCGGATAGCACGCCTGGCATGAATGCCCTATGCCTTGGTCTGGCCGGGGTGATCTGGGCACAGGTGCCGCTGACCGAGTTCACCCTGGCCTGGCAGCACAGTGTGGAGAAAATCCGCTGGGAGGAAGATTACCGGCTCAGCCCTGCCGGTCTGGTGCTGGATGCGGCCCGGGTCCGCGGTACCGGAGCCGGGATGGAGATCCCCGACGATGCAGCGCTGCGTGACGGCAGCTGGCATTACCGGCCGCAGCTGCCTGCGTTGCAGCCGCTGCGGCTCGGGCGCAGCGACGCGGCGGCCGCCGGGGATTACCAGCTGTGCAGTGCGGCGGGCTGCCACCCCCTGGCGCACTGGCTGGGCCCGCCGGATCCGCTGCGCCCGGTGGTGGAATTGTGGAGCTGCCCGCCGCCGGTGGGCTGATGCCCGCGCGCAGGCTACAATGCGTCTTTTGCAAACGCTGGAGTGTGGTGAGTGGAAAGGCTCAAGGGCGCAATCGTGGTGGGTTCTCTCAGGCTGTTCGCGCTATTGCCGTTCGGTGCAGCGCAGCGCATTGGCGCGGCGGTGGGCTGGTTGATGTGGAAGCTGCCCAACCGGTCCCGCGAAGTGGTGCGGATCAACTTCGCCCATTGCCTGCCGGAACTGTCACCGGCCGAGCGGGAACAGCTGGTCGGCGAGACCCTGATCAATATCGGCCGCAGCTTCGCGGAAAGCGCCTGCGCCTGGATGTGGAGCCCGCAGAAGACCGTCGCGCTGATCAAGGAAGTGGAGGGCGAACATCTGCTGGATGAGGCGCTGGCCGAAGGCAAGGGCCTGGTTGGTATCACCAGCCATCTGGGCAACTGGGAAGTGCTCAATCACTGGTACTGCCTTAAATGTTCGCCGATCATTTTCTACCGCCCGCCCAAACTGAAGGCGGTGGACGAGTTGCTGCAGCGCCAGCGTACCCAGCTGGGCAACAAGGTAGCGGCCTCGACCCGCGAAGGCATCATCAGCGTCATCCGCGAAGTGCGTCGCGGCGGTGCGGTAGGCATTCCCGCCGATCCGGAGCCGGCGCTGAAAAGCGGTCTGTTCGTGCCCTTCTTCGCTATCCAGGCGCTGACCAGCAAGTTCGTGCCCGGCCTGCTCAAGGGCGGTGCCGCCAATGGTGTCTTCCTGCACTGCGTGCGGCTGCCTGATCACAGCGGCTTCAAGGTCATCGTCGAGCGCGCCCCCGAGGCGCTGTACAGCGAGGATGAAGCCGAGGCGGTGGCCGCCATGAGCGCCTGCATCGAGAACTACGTTCGGCGCTGGCCCAGCCAGTACATGTGGAGCATGAAGCGGTTCAAGAAGCGCCCCGCGGGCGAGAAGAAGTGGTATTGAGCTACCCCTAGACAAGGACGGTAACCATGAGCAACCAACGGCAATATCCACGGACGATGATGAAATGCCGGATCACAATCACTCACCCCACCACTGGCGCGGTGACGGCCCAGACCCGGGACCTGTCCGATGGCGGCGTCTTCGTCGAGCATCCCGATCTGGCCGCCCTGGCCGTCGGGACGGAAGTCACCGGGCAGGTCCAGGGTATGCCGATCGAGGCGCCCATACTGCGCATGGTAATCCAGCGGGTGGTGCCGGGTGAGGGCGCCGGCCTGGCCTTCCTCGACGAGGCCTGATCAGCGCCGCCAGAACATCGGGGTCAGCAGCACCAGCAGGGTGAAGACTTCCAACCGGCCCAGCAGCATGGCGAAGCTGAGGATCCACTTGACCGTCGCGGTCATGTCACCGTAATGCGCCGCGACATCCCCCAGCCCTGGCCCGAGGTTGTTCATGCAGGCGGTCAGCGCGGAAAAGGCGGTAACAAAGTCCAGCCCGGTGCCCAGCAGCAGCAGGAACAGCAGGGCAAAGGTGAACACGTACACCGAGCAGAAGCCCCACACCGCCTCCACTACCCGATCGCCCACGGCCTTGCTGCCCAGCTTGACCGGGAAGACGCCGTTGGTATGCAGCAGGCGCTTGATTTCGCGCACCCCCTGCTTGAACACCAGCACCACCCGGATGACCTTCATACCGCCGCCGGTGGAGCCGGCGCAGGCACCGACGAAGCTGGCGTAGAGCAGCATGAAGGGCAGCACCGAGGGCCAGGAAGCGAAGTCGGTCACGGTGAAACCCGTGGTAGTGGCGATGGACACCGTCTGGAAGGCGGCGAAGCGCAGCGACGAGGCGATATCGTAATACTGGAAATAGATCAGCAATATGCTGCTGATGACGAACAATCCGAGCAGGATCAGCAGATAGGCGCGGCATTCCGGGTCCTGCCAGTAACTGCGTACCGAACGGAAGCGCCAGGCGGTGAAATGCAGGGCAAAGTTGACCCCAGAGAGGACCATGAACAGCAGGCAGATCAGCTCGATCGTCGGGCTGTCGTAATAGCCGATGCTGGCGTCATGGGTGGAGAAGCCGCCAATGGCCACGGTGGAGAAACTGTGGCCGATGGCATCGAATAGCGACATGCCGGCCAGCCAGTAGGCGAGCGCGCAGGCCAGGGTCAGGCCACTATAGATGAACCACAATACCTTGGCGGTTTCGGCGATGCGCGGGGTGAGCTTGTTTTCCTTCAGCGGGCCCGGCATTTCCGCCCGGTACAGCTGCATGCCGCCGACGCCCAGCAGCGGCAGTATCGCCACGGCCAGCACGATGATCCCCATGCCGCCGAACCATTGCAGCTGCTGACGGTAGAACAGCAGGGAGCGCGGCAGGGTATCGAGCCCGGTGATCACGGTGGCGCCGGTGGTCGTCAGCCCGGAGAAGGATTCGAACACCGCATCAGCGACGGTCAGGTCGGGGCGGTCCAGCAGATACAGCGGCACCGCCCCGAACAGCCCCAGTACCAGCCAGAACAGGACGGTAATCAGGTAGCCGTCACGGGTGCGCAGCTCGTTACGCCGCTTGCGCACCGGTAGCCACACCAGCAAGCCGACACACAGGGTAATGACAAAGCCGGTGAAGAAGGCGTCCCGGGCATGTTCGCCGTAGTGCACCCCGACGGCGAAGGCGGGGAGCATGCTGGTGGAGAACAGCATCAGCAGGATGCCGAGGATGCGCTGGATCTGGGAGTACTGCATGCGCGCGTTTTACCTGTGCCGGTGAAAGGTCAGAAAAAGGTCAGACCGAGCTGGAACAGTCGCTCGACGTCGCGAATGTGCTTCTTGTCGATGACGAACAGGATCACGTGGTCGTCGGACTCGATCACCATCGCATCATGGGCGATCAGCACCTGATCCTTGCGGACCACGGCGCCGATGGTGGTGCCCGGCGGTAACTTGATATCTCGGATGCTCTTGCCGACGACCTTGGATGAGCGCACATCGCCGTGGGCGACGATTTCGATGGCCTCGGCGGCGCCCCGGCGCAGCGAATGCACATTGACGATATCGCCTCGGCGTACATGGGTCAGCAGGGTGCCGAGGGTCGCTTGGGAGGGCGAGATGGCGATATCGATCTGCCCGCCCTGCACCAGATCCACATAGGCGGGGTTGTTGATCAGCGCCATTACCTTGCGCGCGCCGAGCCGCTTGGCCAGCATCGACGACATGATGTTGGCCTCGTCATCGTTGGTCACCGCGCAGAAGATATCCACTTCCTCGATATTCTCTTCCATCAGCAGCTCCCGGTCGGAGGCGCTGCCATAGAGCACCACCGCCTTCTCCAGGTTCTCTGACAGGTAGGCTGCGCGGGCGCGGTTGTTCTCGATGATCTTCACCCGGTACTGGGTTTCGATGGCTTCGGCCAGGCGCTCGCCGATATTGCCGCCGCCGGCGATCATGATGGTCTTGTGGTTTTTTTCGACCCGCCGCAACTCGCTCATCACCGCACGGATATCCTGGGAGGCGGCAATGAAGAAGACTTCGTCATCGGCTTCGATCAGGGTATCGCCCTGGGGCGTGATCGGGCGGTCGCGGCGGAAGATGGCGGCGACCCGGGTTGCAACATTGGGCATGTGCTGGCGCAGATAGCGCAGCTCCTGGCCGACCAGCGGCCCGCCATAGAAGGCCCGCACGGCCACCAACTGCACCTTGCCGCCGGCAAAATCCAGCACCTGCAGGGCGCCCGGATTCTGGATCAACCGCTTGATGTAGGTGGTGACCGCCTGCTCCGGGCTGATCAACACGTCGATCGGCACGGCCTCGTTCTGGAACAGCTCGCCGCGAATCAGGTACGCCGACTCGCGGATCCGGGCGATCTTGGTCGGCGTGCGGAACAGTGTATAGGCCACCTGGCAAGCGATCATGTTGGTCTCGTCGCTGCTGGTGACCGCAATCAGCATATCGGCGTCATCGGCGCCGGCCTGGCGCAATATCGTCGGCAGCGAGCCGCGGCCCTGTACCGTGCGGATATCCAGGCGATCACCCAGCGCCCGGAGGCGCACCGCGTCCACGTCCACCACGGTGATGTCGTTGGCCTCACTGGCCAGCTCGGCGGCCAGACTGCTGCCGACCTGCCCCGCACCGAGAATGATGATCTTCATGCCTGATCCCTGTTGGCAGGTGCCGTGGAATGGTTGGCGATTTTCAGCAGCTTGGCCAGATAGAAGCCGTCGTGGCCGTTCGGCTGGGGTAGCAGCTGGCGCCCGCTGGGCTGTTGCAACCCGAAACCGCCATTGATCGGCAGCTCCCGCGCGCCGGCTTGCCGGGCCAGGAAGGCTTCGATGACCTGAGTGTTTTCCTCGGGAAGCACCGAGCAGGTGGCGTAGACCAGGATGCCTCCAACTGCCAGGGTCTCCCAGAGGCGGTCGAGCAATTCACCTTGCAGGGCCGCCAGGGCGCTGATGTCGGCGGGCTGCCGGGTCAGCTTGATGTCCGGGTGACGCCGGATGACGCCGGTGGCCGAGCAGGGCGCATCCAGCAGGATGCGCTGGAAGGGGACGCCGTCCCACCATCCATCCAGGTCGCGGCCATCGGCGGCCTTGAGGGTGGCCACCAGGCCCAGCCGCTGGAGATTTTCCCGTACCCGTTCCAGCCGCGCCGGCTCTAGATCCAGCGCCACCAGTTCGGCCAGCGCGGGCTGCAGTTCGAGAATATGACAGGTCTTGCCGCCCGGGGCGCAGCAGGCATCCAGCACCCGCTGGCCCGGCTGCAGCTCGAGCAACGGCGCGGCGAGTTGCGCGGCCTCGTCCTGCACGCTTACTGCGCCGGCGGCAAAACCGGGCAGCTGCTGCACATCACAGGGCTGGGCCAGGGTCACGCCGTCGGCGCTGAAGGGGCAGGGGACCGCGGCAATATCGGCGTCCTGCAGCTGCTGCAGGTAGGCCCCGCGATCGGTCTGCCGGCGGTTGACCCGCAGGGTCATCGGCGGATGCAGGTTGTTGGCGGCGCAGAGCGCTTCCCAGTGTTCGGGCCAGACCTGCTTGAAGGTCTTCTGCAGCCAGCGCGGGTGCGACACGCGGATCACCGGATCATGCTCCAGCTCCGCCAGCAGGGCGGTTCCTTCGCGCTGGGTACGGCGCAGCACGGCATTGAGCATGCCTTTGGCCCAGGGTTTCTTCAGGCTGAGGGCCAACTGCACTGTCTCGCCAATGGCGGCGTGGGCCGGCACCCGGGTATACAGCAGCTGGTACAGGCCGATCAGCAGCAGGGCATGCACGTCGCGGTCGGCGGCCTTGAGCGGTTTTTGCAGCAGATGATTGGCCAGGCCGTCCAACCGCTGGAACCAGCGGGCGGTGCCCAGCGCCAGTTCCCGGGCCAGTGCCTGGTCCCGCGGGGTGACCTGCTTGAGCTGGGAGGGCAGGCTGCTGCCCAGCGAAGCCTTGCCGGCCATGACGGTCGCCAGGGCGTTGGCCGCAGCCAGCCGCGGACTCATTGACCGTTGGCCAGCAACTGGCCCGGGGCGAACTGGTCGCGGCGGGCATTATACAGGTCGGCAAAGGCCAACGGCTTGCCACCGGGCAATTGCAACCGGGTCAGGCGCAGCGCACCGTCGCCGCAGGCCACCAGCAGGCCCTGCTTGCTGCAGTCGAGAATCTCCCCGGGCTGGCCCTGGCCGGCTTCCGGCTGCGCCGCCCAGATTTTCAGCGGCTGTTCCTGCCAGCGGGCATGGGCCAGCGGCCAGGGATTGAAGGCACGGATCAGCCGGTCCAGCTCGGCGGCGGGGCGCGCCCAGTCGATCCGGGCATCGGTCTTGCCCAGCTTGTGCGCGTAGGTGGCCAGGGCGTCGTCCTGGACGTCCCCGACCAGCGTGCCGGCGGCCAGGCCGTCGATGGCCTGTAGTACTGCCGGTGGCCCCAGCTCGGCGAGACGATCATGCAGGCTGCCGCCGGTGTCATCGGCGCTGATGGGTGTCATTGTCTTGAGCAGCATGGGGCCGGTATCCAGCCCGGCTTCCATGCGCATCACGGTCACGCCGCTTTCGCTGTCCCCGGCCTCGATGGCCCGCTGGATAGGTGCGGCGCCGCGCCAGCGCGGCAGCAGCGAGGCATGACTGTTGATGCAGCCCAGGCGCGGGATGTCCAGCACCGCCTGGGGTAGGATCAGCCCGTAGGCCACCACCACCAGCAGATCCGGCTGCAGCGCGGCGAGCTGCGCCTGGGCTTCGGCATCCCGCAGCGAGACCGGCTGGTACACCGGCAGGTCGTGCTGCAGGGCCAGGTGCTTGACGGCGCTCATACTCAGCTTGTGCCCGCGTCCGGCGGGCCGGTCCGGCTGGCTGTAGACCGCCACGATATTCAGTCCGGCATCCAGCAGCGCCTGCAGATGCGCGGCGGCGAATTCCGGCGTGCCGGCAAAAACGATACGAAGTTCAGAGCTGTTCATGGGCTGCCTTGGGTCGGCGGGAGACCGACTGGTCGTCCGGGTAAAGAAAAGGCTTGCCGGAGCAAGCCTTCTGGCCTTCAGGCTCAGGCGTTGGCCTGGGCCTTGTGCAACTTCTCCAGCTTCTTGCGGATGCGGTCACGCTTGAGGTTGGACAGGTAGTCGACGAACAGCT
This sequence comes from Pseudomonas saudimassiliensis, assembly GCF_000939975.1. Classification (GTDB taxonomy): domain Bacteria; phylum Pseudomonadota; class Gammaproteobacteria; order Pseudomonadales; family Pseudomonadaceae; genus Halopseudomonas; species Halopseudomonas saudimassiliensis. Next base: position 1,832,522 of record NZ_LK391969.1, read on the forward strand.
TGCCGTTCAGGTGATCGCACTCGTGCTGGATGCAGACCGCCAGCAGACCTTCGCAGATAATGTCGAAGGCCTGGCCATCGCGGTCCAGCGCCTTGACGCGAACCCGCTCCGGGCGGGTGACGGTCTCGTAGAAGCCCGGCACCGAGAGGCAGCCTTCCTGCATCTCTTCCAGGTCTTCGGTCAGCGGTTCCAGTTCGGGGTTGATGAACACCCGCGGTTCGCTGCGGTCGTCCGACAGATCCATCACGATAACGCGCTCATGCACGTTGACCTGGGTGGCCGCCAATCCAATCCCTGGGGCGTCGTACATGGTGTCGAACATGTCGTCGACCAGTTGCCGGATACGATCATCGACAACCTCAACCGGCTTGGCGATGGTGCGCAGCCGGGGATCGGGAAATTCTAAAATATTTAATATGGCCATGTCGGTTTGTGATGCACGTTGTAGAACTGATTCATAAGGTGCTGCTAATATGCGAGCAGCTTGGAAGTATAGCTGGTTCACGTGCCGGAGAAGGCGCGGGACCTTTGGGTGCTGGCCTCTATAATAAAGGGATTCATGTCATGAGGAAAACATTACTCGGCCTGTTGCTGCTCTCGGTGAGCATTCTGGTGCAGGCGCAGGAGTCGGTGTTCAGGGAAAACCACCCGGAGCGTTATGAGGTCGTCAGAGGCGATACCCTGTGGGATATTGCCGGTCGGTTCCTCACCCTACCCTGGAAGTGGCCGGAAATCTGGCACGCCAATCCGCAGATCAACAACCCCCATCTCATCTACCCCGGCGATATCATCTCGCTGGTGTATGTCGATGGCCAGCCGCGGCTGACGGTCAATCGCGGCCAGGGTGGCACCATCCGCCTGTCGCCGACGGTGCGCTCCGCGCCTGTTGCCGAGGCCATCCCGACCATCCCGCTGGAGGCCATCAACGCCTTCCTCAACGCCGGTCGGATCATGGATGACCCCGAACAGCTGGAGGCCGCACCTTACATCATCGGCGGCGAAGCCGAAAGTGTGGTAGCGGGCGCCGGCAACCGGATTTATGCCCGCGGCGCCGTCGACGAGAGCATTCCCGCCTACGGCATCTATCGCCGCGGCAAGGCCTACACCGACCCCGACACCGGTGATTTCCTCGGTATCCACGCCCAGGAGATCGGCAATGGTGACGTCCTGGCGACCGAGCGGGACATCACCACTCTGATGGTTACCCGCAGCCGCCAGGAAGTGCGGGTCGGCGATCGCCTGCTGCAGAGCGAGGAGCGCGCGGTGTCCTCGACCTTCTTCCCGAGCGATCCGGAAGGCGTGGTGGAAGGCCTGATCCTCGATGTGCCCAACGGCGTCACCCAGATTGGCCAGTACGATGTGGTCATCCTCAACAAGGGCGCCCGGGACAACCTCAAGGAAGGCAACGTGCTGGCGATCTACAAGACCGGTGAGACGGTCCGCGATCGCGTATTGAACGAGCGCGTCCAGCTGCCCGACGAGCGCGCCGGCCTGCTGATGGTATTCCGCGTCTATGACCGCATGAGCTACGGCATCGTGCTCAATGCCCAGCGCCAGCTGGCGATCCTGGACAAGGTCCGCAATCCCTGATGATCAGCGGCGCCGCTTCCGGGCGGCGCCGTTGTGCAGTTCTCAGTCCTTCATTTTTTTGCCGAAGGCTGATCCATGCCACTCGATATCACCGATCCCCGCCACGCCTGGCTGACCCTGAGCCTGCTCGGGTTGAGCGCGACAGCGCGCCGTTCCCTGCTCGAGCAGCAGCTTGATCCCGCCCACATACTAGAAGCCGACGTGTTAACCCTCGGCCAGCTGGGCCTCAGTGGCCGGCTCCAGCACGCCATCTTGCAGTTCCAGCAGGGCGACCATGCCTTGACGGAGCGCGTCGAGCAGTGCCTGGAATGGGTACACCAGCCTGGCTGCCACCTGCTGACCCTCGACGATGCCGATTACCCGGCGCTGCTGCGTGAAATCAGCGATCCACCGCTGGTGCTGTTCGTCCGCGGCGAACCCGCGTTACTGGCCGACCCGCAACTGGCGATGGTCGGCACCCGTCACCCCGGCCCCCAGGGCGCCGCCACCGCCCGGGCCTTCGCCCGCGATCTGGCGGCCAGCGGCCTGGTAATCACCAGCGGCATGGCCCTGGGCATCGACGGCGCGGCCCATCAGGGCGCGCTGGATGCCGGCGGACAGACCATTGCCGTCTGGGGTACCGGCCTGGATAACTGCTACCCACGGCGCCATCGCCGGTTGGCCGAAATGATTCTCGACGGCGGTGGTGCGCTGGTCTCCGAGCAACCGCCGCCCACGGCCCCCCACGCCGGGCTGTTTCCCCAGCGCAATCGCATCATCAGTGGGCTGAGCCTGGGGACCCTGGTGGTCGAGGCCAGCCTCAACAGCGGCTCGTTGATTACTGCCCGGCTGGCCATGGAGCAGAACCGAGAAGTGTTTGCCATGCCGGGGTCGATCCATAATCCCCAGGCTCGCGGCTGCCATCGCCTGTTGCGCGACGGTGCGGCGCTGGTGGAGACCACCCAGGATATTCTGGCGGCGCTGCACCTGCCGCTGCGTGAGGCCCTGGCCACAGATCCGGCCACGGCGGTCGAGCAGGTCCGGCATCCGTTGTGGCGCTGGCTCGGACAGGATCCAGTCACCGCCGACTGGCTGGCCGTGCAGAGCAGCCTGCCGATCCACCAGGTGCTGCAGGGGTTGCTGGAGTTGGAACTGGACGGGCACGTGCAGCACACGCCCCAGGGGTATTCGCGCAGCCCGCCGCTGGCCGCCGCCCCCGGCTGACCCGCCGGGCGATCTTTCCTTGAGCCTGGCCGCTGGCTCGGCTAATGTCGCCTCTCGCAAATCAGAGAGGTGGACTATGCTGGCGGGTTGGCGGTTGGGACAGGTACGACGGATCCTGCAGGCCGGAGGGGTGATTGCCTATCCGACCGAGGCGGTCTGGGGCTTGGGGTGCAACCCCTGGAAGGCCGAGGCGGTGGAGCGGCTGCTATGGCTCAAGCAGCGCCCGGTGGAAAAGGGCCTGATCCTGGTTGCCGGCAGCGTGGCGCAATTCGAATTCCTGTTATGGGATCTGCCGCACAGCCAGTTGGCCAAGCTGCAGCTGTCCTGGCCGGGGCCCAATACCTGGCTGGTGCCGCACCAGGGGCGCCTGCCGCCATGGATCACCGGCAACCATGCCACCGTCGCCCTGCGCGTCAGCAACCATCCCCTGATCCGCCAGCTCACCGCTGCCGCCGGTCCGTTGGTGTCCACTTCGGCCAACCCTGCCGGGCGTCCGGCGGCGCGCTCGCGACTGCGGGTGGAGCAGTATTTCCATGACCGGCTGGACGATATCGTGCCCGGCGTTTTGGGTGAGCAGCGCAATCCCAGTATCATCAGGGATCTGCAAACCGATACCGTCATTCGCTCAGCCTGAGAGGGAGCCGTCCAATGCATTCCATTCCCGATACCACCGCAGTGGCGGCCGTAAAAGATTATCTGATGGGCCTGCAGGACCGCATCTGCGCGGCCCTGGAACAGGCTGATGGCGTGGCCCGCTTCAGCGCCGACGATTGGGAGCGCCCGGGTGGCGGCGGTGGCCGCTCGCGGATCATGGAAAATGGCGCGCTGCTGGAGAAGGGCGGCGTCGGTTTCTCCCATGTGTATGGCGATGGCATGCCGCCGTCAGCCACCGCTCACCGTCCGGAGCTGGCTGGCCGCAGCTTCCAGGCCATGGGCGTGTCCCTGGTCATGCACCCGGACAACCCCCATGTGCCCACCTCCCACGCCAACGTGCGCTTCTTCATTGCCGAGAAGGAGGGAGCCGAGCCGGTATGGTGGTTCGGCGGTGGTTTCGACCTGACGCCCTATTACGCCAACGAAGCAGACTGTATCCACTGGCACCGGGTAGCGCGCGCTGCCTGCGCGCCCTTTGGCGAAGATGTCTATCCCCGTTTCAAGAAGTGGTGTGATGACTACTTCTACCTGCGCCATCGCAACGAATCCCGGGGCATCGGCGGCCTGTTCTTCGATGACCTGAATGCCTGGGGCTTCGAACGCAGCTTCGAGTTCATGCGCGCCATCGGTGACGCTTACCTTGAAGCCTACCTGCCGATCGTCGAGCGCCGTCGCGACACGCCCTGGACCGAACAGCAGAAGGCCTTCCAGGAATACCGTCGGGGCCGCTACGTGGAATTCAACCTGGTATGGGACCGTGGCACCCTGTTCGGGCTGCAGTCGGGCGGGCGCACCGAGTCGATCCTGATGTCGCTGCCCCCCACCGTGCGCTGGGGCTACAACTGGCAACCCGAGCCGGGCAGCGCCGAAGCGCGCCTGGTTACCGACTTCCTGCCGCCGCGCGACTGGCTCAAGGGGATCGACTGATGGACCGCTATGCCGTTATAGGCAATCCCATTGCCCACAGCAAATCCCCGCTGATCCATGGCCTGTTCGCCCAACAGACCGGTGAACAACTGAGTTACGAGGCGCTGCTGGCGCCCCTGAATGACTTCACTGGCACCCTGCGGACCTTTCTGCAGGAAGGGTTGGGCGTCAATGTCACGGTGCCGTTCAAGGAGCAGGCCTGGGCCCTGGCCGACAGCCGCACCCCGGCAGCGGAACTGGCGGGGGCAGTGAATACCCTCAAGCGGCAGGCCGATGGCCGGCTGCTGGGGGACAACACCGACGGCAAGGGGCTGGTGCGGGACATCGAGCACAACGCGGGATTTACCCTGGCCGGCAAGCGGATCCTGCTACTGGGCGCGGGGGGCGCCGCCCGTGGCGTGATCCAGCCACTGCTGGCGGCGGGCCCGGCGCAGTTGTGCGTGGCCAACCGCACCGTGGAGAAGGCCGAACAGCTGGCGATGCTGTTCAAGGATGAGGGACCGATCAGCGCTGCCGGCTTCGATTGGCTGGAGGAGTCGGTGGACCTGATCATCAATGCGACTTCCGCCAGCCTCGACGGCCGCCTGCCGGCCATCGAGCCGACGCTCATCCAGCCGGGCCACACCTGGTGCTACGACATGATGTACGCCAGCGAGGCCACTGTGTTCAATCGCTGGGCTGCGGCCCAGGGAGCGGCACGCTGTATCGATGGGCTGGGCATGCTGGTCGAGCAGGCCGCCGAGGCCTTCGCCCTGTGGCGCGGTGTGCGGCCTGACACCGGCCCGGTATTGGCGGTGCTGCGCCAGGGCAGTTGAGCTGCCTGGGTTGCTGACCTTGGCCGGGCGCTTTACGCCCGGCGCGGCACCAACAGCGACAGCATGAATAGCCCCGCAGCGCTGACCACGATCGAAGGCCCGGCCGGGGTGTCCAGGTTCCAGGACAGGGCCAGCCCGCCGAATACCGCCAGGCAGCCCAGAAGGCTGGCGCCGATCGCCATCTGCTCGGGGGTGCGGGCATGGCGCTGGGCCGCCGCTGGCGGAATGATCAACAGGGAGGTGATCAGCAGCACACCGACCACTTTCATGGCCACGGCGATCACGATGGCGATCAGTAACATGAGCGCGAGACGAATGCCGCTGACCGGCAACCCTTCGACCCGCGCCAATTCCTCATGCACGGTGACCGACAGCAGCGGCCGCCAGAGCCAGGCCAGCAGTACCATGACCAGCACCAGCCCGCCGAGCATCCAGCCCAGATCCGCCGAGGTGATCGCCAGCAGGTCACCGAACAGGTAGGCCAGCAGGTCTACCCGGACATTATTGGTCAGCGCCAGTACCACCATGCCCAGCGACAGGGTGCTGTGCGCCAGGATACCCAGCAGGGTGTCGCTGGCCAGCCACTTGCGGTTCTGCATGGCCACCAGCAGCACGGCCAGCAGCACGCAGCCTGCGGTCACCGCCAGTGTCAGGTTGACCTGCAACAGCATTCCCAGGGCCACGCCCAAGAGCGCGGAATGAGCCAGGGTATCGCCGAAATAGGCCATGCGCCGCCAGACCACGAAGGAACCCAGCGGCCCCGCCACCAGTGCTAGGCCGAGCCCTGCCAGTAATGCGTAGAGAAGAAAGTCAGGCATGGTTGCAGGCAGATCCGTCCGGGTGCTGGTGGGAGGAGTCGATGACTTCGCCATGCATGTCGTGGCTGTGGTCATGGTGGTGGTTGTAGACGGCCAGGGCGCTGGCCTGCTTGCCGAACAGGGCGACAAAGGCGGGGTCGGTGCTGACCTGCTCCGGCCGGCCGGAGCAGCAGACATGGCGGTTGAGGCATACCACGGTATTGGTGGTGGCCATTACCAGGTGCAAGTCGTGGGAGACCATCAGCACCCCGCAGCCGTAGCGGTCGCGCAGCCGGGTGATCAGCTGATACAGCTCGATCTGGCCGTTCACGTCCACGCCCTGCACCGGCTCGTCGAGCACCAGCAGGTCGGGCCGGCGCAACAGGGCGCGGGCCAGCAGGATGCGCTGCTGCTCACCGCCGGATACCTGCTGCAATGGCCGCTGGGCCAGGTGGGCCGCACCCACCTCGGCCAGCGCCTCCAGCGCCGCGGCCCGCTTGACCTTGGGCGCCAGCAGCAGAAAGCGCAGCACGGTCAACGGCAGGGTGGCATCGATCTGCATCTTCTGCGGCATGTAGCCGATGCGCAGGCGCGGCTGGCGCTGAATATCGCCACTATCGGCCTTGAGCAGCCCGAGCACAATGCGCACCAGGCTGGTCTTGCCAGCCCCGTTGGGGCCGATCAGGGTAACGATCTCGCCGCGCCGGACCTGCAGCGAGATGTCCTCGAGGATGGCATTGCCATGGCGGCGCAGGCCGACTCGTTCGAGGGTCAGCAGGGTCTCGCTCATGCTGCCTCCCGGCAATGGGCGCAGAGCCCGGCGATTTCCACGGTTTCCGCTTCCACGGCAAAGTCCATCTGCTGCGCCACCTGGGCAATGGCGGGATGAATCAGCGATTGGTCCAACTCGATCGCCACCCGGCAACTCCGGCAGATCAGGAAGTGGCCCTGATGGGTATGCTCCGGGCTGGCGCAGCCGATGAAGGCGTTGAGCGACGCAATCCGATGCACCAGCCCCTGCTCCTGGAGGAAATCCAGGGCACGGTAGACGGTCGGAGGCGCAGGGCGCCGATCATCCTCCCGGGCCAGGGTCTCCAGCAGGTCGTAGGCGCCCAGGGGGCGATGGCTCTGCCAGACCAGCTCCAGCACGCGCTTGCGCAGCACCGTCAGCCGCGCCCCGGCCCGCTCGCAGACCTCTTCGGCGGCGGCCAATGCGTCACTCACACACTGACTGTGGTCATGCGGGCAGTGGGGATCTTCCGGCACAATGGATTCGTTCATGCTGGCCCTATAGCGGATTCGACAATGACTGTTATCATATAACAATTCTCCCTATCGAGGTATGGTCGATGTTGTTCCGTTTCCTGCTAGCGCTGGCCTGCGGGCTGGGCCTGAGTTTTTCCGCGGCCGCCGCCACGCCCAATGTGGTGACCAGCGTCAAACCATTGCAACTGATTGCCGCCGCCGTGCTGGACGGGATTGCCGAGCCCGAGGTGCTGCTGCCGCCCACCGCCTCGCCGCATAACTACGCCTTGCGTCCCTCCGACCGGCGGCGAATTGCCGGCGCCGACCGCCTGTATTGGGTGGGCCCTGATCTGGAGCGGTTCCTCCAGCACCTGCTCGACAGCCAGCCCGGTGCCCGTCGGCTGGACCAGCTTCCCGGCCTGACCCTGCGCAGCTACGCCGGCGATCACCATGAGCACGATGCCCACGGCCATGACGATCACGACCACGCACCGGGTACCATCGACCCGCATATCTGGTTATCCACAGCCAATGCCGGGGTCATTGCTCGCTGGATGGCGGCGGATCTGGCGCAGCTACATCCCGAGCATGCCGCCCGGTTGCAGGCCAACGCCGCGGATTTCAGCGCCCGGCTCGAGCAGCTGCAGTCGGCGCTGCAGGAACAGCTGCAACCCCTGGCGGGCAAGCCCTATTTCGTCTTCCACGACGCCTACGGCTATCTGGAAGACAGCGTCGGCCTGCGCCCGCTCGGGGTGTTTTCCCTGTCTGTGGAGGTGCAGCCGGGCGCGCGGCATCTGCACGACCTGCGCCAGCAACTGACCGCGGCCGGGCCCAGCTGCGTGTTCCGCGAGCCGCAGTTCCCCACCGAACGCATTGCCACGCTCAGCACCGGCCTGGCCGTGCACGAAGCCGAGCTGGACCCGCTGGGCATGACCCTGCCGACCGCTGCGGGGAGTTACGAACAGTTGATGATAGCGCTCGGGAATGCCCTCGCTGGCTGCCTGGAGCAGCTCTAGCTGGCGCGGGCGTCGGTGTTATCGAGGATGGCGCTGAGCAGGCCGGGGAAGCGGCTGTCCATTTCCTCCCGGCGCAGGGAGTTCATGTGGGTGGTGCCTACCCCGTAGGTACAGACCAGCCCGGCATCGCGCAGCACCCGGAAGTGGTGCGACATGCTCGATTTGGGCCGGCCACCGTCCAGTTCGCCGCAGCTAGCCTCGGCCACCTGGGCCAGGCGCTGGACTACCTCCAGGCGCACCGGATCGCTAAGCGCATATAGCACGCGCTCCAGGACAAAATCAGCGGCCGGCGGATGTTTGAAAGGTCTCATGGTCGGAATTCTACCGCGGGGTTTGTCTTTGATCCATTGTTCGAATAAAATCGAACAACACTTACAGCCCCAGGAACTTTCATGTCCGCGCTATTTCAGCCTTTCACCCTCAAGGACATCACGCTGCGCAATCGGATTGCCGTACCGCCCATGTGTCAGTACCAGGCCGTTGATGGCCGGGTGAATGACTGGCACCTGCAGAACTACGCCGGCATGGCCCGTGGCGGTGCCGGTCTGGTCATCGTCGAAGCCACTGCCGTAGCCCCCGAAGGGCGTATTACCCCTGACTGCGCCGGGATCTGGAACGACGAGCTGGCCCAGGCCTTCATCCCCACGGTGCAGGCGATCAAGCGCCACGGCTCGGTACCGGGCATCCAGATCGCCCACGCCGGTCGCAAGGCCAGCGCCAACAACCCCTGGGAAGGGGACGACCATATTGCCAATGACGCCCCCCGTGGCTGGCAGACCATAGCGCCGTCGCCCATCGCCTTCGGCAACAACCTGAGCAAGCAGCCCCGGGAAATGACCCTGGACGATATTGCCCGGGTACGTGACGACTTCGTGGCCGCTGCCCAGCGGGCGCTGGAAGTCGGGTTCGAATGGCTCGAATTGCACTTCGCCCACGGTTATCTGGCGCAGAGCTTTTTCTCCGCCCATTCCAACCAGCGCACCGATGCCTATGGCGGCAGCCATGAGAATCGCAGCCGCTTTCTGCGTGAGACCTTCGCTGCGGTTCGCGAGGTATGGCCGGCGCATCTGCCGCTGACCATCCGTTTTGGGGTACTGGAATTCGATGGCAACGACGAGCAGACCCTGGCGGAGTCGATCGACTTCGTTCGCGGCCTCAAAAACGATGGCCTGGACATGATCAGCGTCAGTATCGGCTTCAACACGCCGACCGCGCGGATTCCCTGGGCACCGGCCTTCATGGGGCCGATCGCCGAGCGGGTCCGTCGCGAGGTGGGCATCCCGGTCTCCTCGGCCTGGGGCTTTGGTGAACCCCACATCGCGGAGCAGGCGGTGCAGAGCGGACAGCTTGATGTGGTCATGGTCGGCAAGGCGCATCTGGCCAATCCGCACTGGGCCTATCACGCGGCCCGGGAGCTGAAGGTCGAGAAGGCGTCCTGGGCAACCCTGCCGGCGCCCTACGCCCATTGGCTGGAACGCTACTGATTGACGGAGGGGCCGCTATCGGATCGATACGGCCCTCACCGGCGTGTTTACAGCGCCAATGGCAGCCCCAGTTGCACGTCCCGGTGGGCTGCCAGCAACCGCTGGAAATGCACCGGGTCCTTGATCAGTACGTCATAGTGCTCGGTGTGCTGGTCTGCCGCCAACTGCCGGGACAGCCAGAACCGCAGCGCCGCCAGGCGCAGCAGGTCGGGCCAGTGCTCCGCTTCCAGCGGGGTAAAGCGCCGCTGGCTGGCGTAGCCGGCCAGGAGCGCCTCGGTGCGCCGCTCATCCAGCCCGCCGTCCGCGGCCAGGCACCAGTCATTCACACAGATGGCAACGTCATACAGGGTCCAGCCACTGAAGGCATTGTAGAAATCGATGATGCCGGTCAGGTGGTGACCATCGAACAGCACATTGTCCCGGAACAGATCGCCATGGAGCACGGCTTCGGGCAGCGCCGGCCGCTGGGCACGCAGCCGGTCCAGCATCGGCAGCATGCTGTGCAGCAGCTCGCGGTCCGCTGGCTCGCTGCGCGCCGCCAGCGCTCGGGTCTGGGTGGCCATCCACTCCAGCCCGCGGTCACTGGGGCGCAGCAGGCCGCTGGTGGCGGTGGCGTCGTGCAAGCGGGCCAGCAGCTGGCCGATGGCGCGGCAATGGCTGGCATCGGCGGTGTCGACATGGCGACCCGGCAACCGCGGTTGCAGTAGCGCCGGTCGGCCATTGAGCTGGTGCAGGGGGGCGCCGTCGCGGTCGCGGATGGCATAGGGCACGGGCAGTTGCGCCCGCTGCAGATGATCGAGCAAGGCGATGAAGAACGGCAGCTCGGCCATTGGCCCCCGTTCGACCAGGGTCAGCACGTACTCACCCTGGACGGTGGTGACGAAGAAGTTGCTGTTCTCGGTGCCGCCGGCAATGCCGTGGTAATCGATCAGCCGGCCGAGGGTAAAACGGCCGAGAAAGGCCTCCAGTTCCGCCCGGGCGACCGGGGTGAACACCGACATGTCAGTGCCTTACCACTCGAAGATCTTCCACGAGGGGATGCGCATGCCGTTGGGGCTGTCGGCGCGGGTGAAATTACCGTCGTCATCCACCGCCACCAGGAAGTAGGGCGCACCCTTGCTCGGGGTGATCTTGATGGCGTAGAGGAAGCCATTGAGGCGGTACTCCTCGATGGTCTTGTCGCCCTCCTGACGAATGGTCACATCCGGTTCGCCGGTCAGTGGCGGTTCCTGTGCCATTACGGCGAAACTGGCGATCAATGTCAGTGCAGCCAACCCGCGGCCAATCATGCGTGTCATGTTAACCTTGTCCTTTAGTGGAATGACGTTAAGGTCATTCTAGCCCTTTTTCTTCTGGAAACGCTGATCTGACGCATGACTGATTCTATCGCCCCGCTGATTCTCGTTGATGGCTCCTCCTATCTGTACCGGGCCTTCCACGCGCTGCCGCCGCTGACCACGTCCACCGGCAAGCCCACCGGCGCGGTCAAGGGCGTGCTCAACATGCTCAGAAGCCTGCGCAAGCAGTATCCGGACAGCCCCTTTGCCGTGGTATTCGATGCCAAGGGGCCGACCTTCCGCGACGCCCTGTTCGAGGACTACAAATCCCATCGCCCGCCCATGCCCGATGACCTGCGCGGGCAGATCGAGCCCCTGCATGCCAGCGTCAAGGCGCTGGGCTTGCCGCTGCTGTGCGTCGATGGCGTCGAAGCCGACGATGTGATCGGCACCCTCGCCCGGCAGAGCGCGGCCATGGGCTGCCCGGTGGTGATCTCCACCGGTGACAAGGACATGGCACAGCTGGTCGATGAGCACATCACCCTGGTCAACACCATGACCGGTACCGTCATGGGCCCGGACGGTGTACGCGAGAAGTTCGGCGTTGGCCCCGAGCTGATTATCGACTTCCTCGCGCTGATGGGCGACAAGGTGGACAACATCCCCGGCGTGCCGGGGGTCGGTGAGAAGACCGCGCTGGGCCTGTTGACTGGCCTTGGCGGCGGCATGGACGTGATCTATGCCAACCTGGACAAGATCCCCGAGCTGCCGATCCGCGGGGCCAAGAAGCTGCCGGAGAAGTTGCTGGAACACAAGGACATGGCCTACCTGTCCTATCAGTTGGCGACCATCAAGGTGGACGTGGAACTGGACGTGCGGGTAGACGCGCTGCACCCCACCGAGCCCAACCGCGAGGCGCTGATCGAGCTGTACCGGACCCTGGAATTCAAGGCCTGGCTGGATGATCTGCTGCGCGAAGCCAAGGCGGCCGGCACCACGGTGGAAGCGCCCAGCCATACCCCGGACGTGGCGCCCCAATACGAGACCATCCTCGACCAGGAGCGCTTCGACGTCTGGCTCAACCGGCTGCAGAACGCCACCCTGTTCGCCTTCGATACCGAAACCACCAGCATCCATGCCCAGCAGGCGGAACTGGTCGGGGTGTCCTTTGCGGTCAGCCCCCACGAAGCGGCCTATGTGCCGGTGGCGCACAGCTATATGGGCGTGCCCCAGCAGCTCGACCGGGATCAGGTACTGGCCGCGCTCAAGCCCCTGCTGGAGGACCCGCACAAGGCCAAGGTCGCCCAGCATGCCAAGTACGACATGAACGTGCTGGCCCACTACGGTATCGAGGTGCGCGGCATTGCCTTCGATACCATGCTCGAATCCTATGTGCTGGACTCGACCGCCACCCGTCACGACCTGGACAGCCTGGCGCTCAAGTACCTGGGGCTGGGCACGGTGCGGTTTGAAGATATCGCGGGCAAGGGCGCCAAGCAGCTGACTTTCGACCAGATCGCCCTGGAACAGGCCGGACCCTACGCCGCCGAGGATGCCGACCTGACCCTGCGCCTGCATCAGATGCTGTGGCAGAAGCTGCAGGGCATCACCTCCCTGGCCAAGGTGCTGGAGCAGATCGAGATGCCGCTGGTGCCGGTGCTGGCGCGGATCGAGCGCAGCGGTGCGCTGGTCGATGCCAAGCTGCTGGGCATCCAGAGCCGGGAGCTGGGCGACAAGATGACGGCCCTGGAACGCCAGGCCTATGAGCTCGCCGGGGAGGAGTTCAACCTGGGCTCGCCCAAACAGTTGTGCGCCATTCTCTATGAAAAGCAGGGATTGCCGGTCATCTCCAAGACTGCCAAGGGCCAGCCCTCGACCGCCGAATCGGTGCTCGCCGAGCTGGCGGAGCAGGGCTACGAATTGCCCCAGGTGATCATGCAGTACCGCACCGTGAGCAAGCTCAAGAGCACCTATACCGATCGTCTGCCGGAGCAGATCAACCCCCGCACCGGGCGCATCCACACCAGTTATCACCAGGCGGTCACGGCCACCGGCCGGCTGTCCTCCTCGGATCCGAACCTGCAGAACATTCCGATCCGCAGTGCCGAGGGGCGGCGTATCCGCCAGGCGTTCATCGCACCGTCCGGCTACAAGATCATGGCCGCCGACTATTCCCAGATCGAACTGCGGATCATGGCCCATCTGGCCCAGGACGAAGGCCTGCTGGACGCCTTCCAGAAGGGCCTGGACGTGCACCGCGCCACGGCGGCGGAAGTCTTCGGCGTGGCCCTGGACGAGGTCAGCAATGACCAGCGGCGCAGCGCCAAGGCGATCAACTTCGGACTGATCTACGGCATGAGCGCCTTCGGCCTGGCCAAGCAGATAGGGGTGGACCGCAAGCAATCCCAGGCCTATATCGACCGTTACTTCACCCGCTACCCGGGTGTGTTGCGCTATATGGAAGACACCCGCGCCCAGGCAGCGGAGAAAGGCTTTGTCGAGACCCTGTTCGGTCGCCGCCTGTACCTGCCGGAGATCCACTCCAAGAACCAGGCCATGCGCAAGGGCGCCGAGCGCACCGCGATCAACGCCCCGATGCAGGGCACCGCGGCGGACATCATCAAGCGCGCCATGGTGACCGTTGACCAGTGGTTGACCGAGTCCGGGCTGGATGCCCGGGTGGTCATGCAGGTGCATGACGAACTGGTGCTCGAAGTGCGCGAGGAGCTGGTCGAGCAGGTCAGCGCCGGCCTCTGCGAGCGGATGAGCGCGGCGGCCCAGTTGGATGTACCGCTGCTGGTGGAAGTGGGTGTCGGCGACAACTGGGACGAGGCGCACTGAGCGCCCGGCCCCCTTCGGCAAAAGTTTTTTGCAGACACTGGAACTTAATCGGAAACCACCCGGTCAGAACCTATGAATGGCCAGTCAAGCCCTTCATGCTCCTTAGATGTGATTTAGTGTTGGCAGAATACCGGGCATCCCTTTCCTAGCACAGCCCGGTTGTTAAACCCCGAACCTCCCCTCCCCATAGATGTTCGGGGTTTTTTTTTGCATGCTATTCGGCGCTTTCCGGGTGATCCGCTTCGTGTTCCGGCTCGTCGGCGGGATACAGCCAGCTTTCCAGCACCGCGTGGGCCTCGTCGATGCCCTGGCGTTTGGGCGAGGAGAACAGCTGCACGCTGGCGCGATTGCCGAACTCCTTGCGCACCGTATTCTGTACCTTGAGCAGCACGCCCTTGGCCGCGCCGAAGGACAGCTTGTCCGTCTTGCTCAGCAGGATATGGGCGGGCAGGCCGGTGACGTTGGCCCAATCGAGCATCATGCGATCGAAGGCCGACAGCGGGTGGCGGATATCCATGACCAGGACGATCCCGGCCAGCGAGTCGCGCTGGGTGAGGTAGTCATCCAGGTGCTTCTTCCAGTGTTCCTTCAGCTCCAGGGGCACCTTGGCGTAGCCGTAACCGGGTAGATCCACCAGGCGGTGGCTGTCATCCAGGGCGAAGAAGTTGATCAACTGGGTGCGCCCGGGGGTCTTGGAAGTCCGGGCCAGGCGCGCATGGGTAAGGGTATTCAGGGCGCTGGACTTGCCGGCATTGGAACGGCCGGCAAAGGCAACTTCATAGCCCTGGTCCGGTGGACACTGGTCTGCCTGGCTGGCGCTCTTGATGAAGCTGGCTTGTTGGCAGAGGATGGCGAGGGGTGTGGCTGAGGGCATGGAATTTCCGGTCTGGGTGGTAGGGTCGTTGCCGACCCGCTATGCATTCACGTCAGCGGCTAGCTTAGTATATAATGCTGCGGTTTAATATCGTGACGGGCACTGCGACAGTATGGCCATTGCACTGCTTCCGAGGGGCAGCTAGCATGAGCGCTTGTTCGAGCCGGCCTATTACCGTCGCCAGGCATCGAGGCTGTCTGCATATAACGCGGTCATCGAGACCGGACGCAGGTCAGACCTGATTTTTCTTTTAGCCGTAATTGGATTAGCCGATGAATAAATTACTTGTAAGTCTGGTGTTATCCCTCGGTGTGGCCGGTTCGGCCCATGCGCTGCAGGGTGATGCCGAAGCCGGTAAGGGCAAGGTAGCCGTCTGTGCAGCCTGTCACGGCAATGATGGCAACAGCATGATGCCGAACTGGCCCAAGCTGGCGGGTCAGGGCGAGCGCTACCTGCTCAAGCAACTGATCGACATCAAGGAAGGCGTACGCGTGGTTCCGGAAATGACCGGCATCGTCGCCAACATGAGCGAGCAGGACCTGGCCGACACTGCGGCCTATTACGCGACCCAGACCCCGGTGGGCGGTGCTGCCGACCCGGAGCTGGCCGCCCGTGGTGAAGCCATCTACCGTGGTGGCGACCTGGAAACCGGCCTGCCGGCCTGCACCGGTTGCCATTCGCCGACTGGCCAGGGCAACGACCCGGCTGCCTACCCGCAGCTGGCTGGTCAGCACGCCGCCTATACCGCCAAGCAGCTGACCGATTTCCGTGAGGGCAATCGGGTCAATGATGGCGATGCCATGATCATGCAGACCATCGCATCGCGCCTGAGCAACAAGGATATCGAGGCCGTCTCGAACTATATCCAGGGCCTGCGTTGATTCCGGTTTTACACCGCAACAGCTGGTGATGAAAAAAGGGTGGCTGCGGCTGCCCTTTTTTGCGACTGTAGGAAACCCGACCGGTCCGCGGGATAGCGCACCGGGGAACCTTTTTGCCATCATGATGGCCTGAATGACAGAACCTATCTGGAGAGATACATGCGCAAGTTGTTGACTGTTGGACTGGTGTGGCTGCTGGGCAGCCTGGCGATGGTGCAAGCCCAGGAAACCCGCTACCAGGCCGGTGTGCATTACGTCGAACTGCCCGCGGCGGCGCCGACCCAGGAGCCGGACAAGATCGAAGTGGCGGAGCTGTTCTGGTATGGCTGCGGTCACTGCTTCACCTTCGAGCCGATCATCGGCGAGTGGAAAAAGACCCTGCCGGAAGACGTGCATTTCCGCCCGGTTCCGGCGTTCTTCGGCGGTGCCTGGGATACCCACGGCCAGCTGTTCTACACTCTGGAGAGCATGAACCAGTTGGGCGAAGCCCACGCAGCAGTGTTCCAGGCGATCCACAACCAGGGCAACCGCCTGGCTGATACCGACGCCATGGTCAAGCTGCTGAGCCAATATGGCATCGACGAAGATGAATTCCGCAAGACCTGGTCGTCCGCCGGGGTAAGCCTCAAGGTGAACCAGGCCAAACGCCTGGCCAAGGCCTATCGCGCCTCGGGCGTACCGACACTGATCGTCAACGGCAAGTATCGCATCGAAGGCGGCATGGCCGGCAGCTTCGAAGAGATGCTCAAAATCGCAGAATATCTGGTGGATCAGGAACGTTCCTGACCAAGGACGCTTTAATGATCGCAACGGGTAACATTCCATGGCGGCGCGTCACTCAGGGCTCCATGGCGCCCGCCTGTCTGCAGACCAACCCGAACTGGGCCTGTGACCCCGAGCAGCCGCTGCCCGATGTGCTGCGGTTGCTCAGTTTCAATATCCAGGTGGGCATCAACACCCAGCGTTACCATCACTACCTGACCCGGGGCTGGCAGCATGTGCTGCCCCACGCGCGGCGCCAGCAGACCCTCGGCCAGATCGCCCAGTTGCTCCATGATTTCGATGTGGTCGCCTTGCAGGAAGTGGACGGCGGCAGCCTGCGCTCGGGGTTCGTCAACCAGGTGGAACACCTGGCCCGGGAAAGCCAGTTCCCCTTCTGGTATCAGCAGCTCAACCGTAACCTGGGCCGCTTCGCCCAACATTCCAACGGCTTTCTCAGCCGCTACCAACCGAATCTGCTGGAAGATCACAAGTTGCCGGGCATGTTGCCGGGGCGGGGCGCGATCCTGACCAGTTTCGGCCAGGGGCCGGACAGCCTGCTGGTGGTGATGATGCACCTGGCCCTGAGCACCCGCACCCGCGCCAACCAGCTGGCCTATATCCGTGAGCGCATCGCCGACCACAGCCATGTGGTGCTGATGGGTGACATGAACACCCATGCCGAAGATCTACTGGAACATTCACCGCTGCGCGGCAGCAACCTGCATACCGCCACGCTGCCGGGCACCTATCCCAGTTGGAAGCCGGCCCGGGTGCTGGATCACATCCTGCTCAGCCCGAGCCTGAACATCGAGCAGGTGGACGTGTTGCCGCAGCCGATCTCTGATCACCTGCCGGTCTCCATGCATATCCGCCTGCCACCCAGCATGTGCAGCCTGCCCACGCCCGTGACCAAATAATGTCCGGGCGGTTGTCGTGCCTGCTCCGGGGGCTGTCCGGGCTGTTGCTGCTGGGGATCCTCCTTACCGGGTGCAGCCGGGGGCTGGTGATCGACACCAGCCTCAGCGCCCGGGGCCAGGACAGCCGCGTCCAGTACGTGATCCTGCATTACACTTCCTCCGACTCCGCCCGGGCCATCAACACCCTGACCCTGGGCGAGGTGAGCAGCCATTACCTGATCGATGTGAACCCGCCGACCATCTACCGGCTGGTAGACGAGAACCGCCGCGCCTGGCATGCCGGGGATAGCAGCTGGCAGGGGCGTACCTGGTTGAACGCCAGCTCCATCGGCATCGAGATCGTCCATCCCGGCTACCGCGATACGCCCCAGGGGCGGCACTGGTACCCCTGGGATCGGAAGCAGATCGACAAGCTGATTCCGCTGCTCAAGGACATCCTGCAGCGCCACGGCCTGCCGCCGGAGCGGGTGATCGGTCATAGTGATATCGCCCCGCAACGCAAGCTCGACCCGGGGCCGCTGTTCCCCTGGCAGCAGTTGGCCGAGGCGGGCGTGGCCATCTGGCCTGACCCGGCGCGCATAGCGCATTACCAGCATTTGCTGGCTGGCCAGACGCCGCCGCTGGCCTGGTTCGAGATGGCCCTGGAGCGCTTTGGTTACAGCCTCGCGCGACAGCCCGGGCAGACCGATGCCACCCGCAATGTCATCGCCGCCTTCCAGATGCGCTTCCGTCCCGCGCGGTATGATGGCCAGCCCGATGCGGAAACCGCCGCCATCCTCGCTGCGCTGGTGCCTGACAGCGTTGCCGAGATCGACCGTTTCACCCACCTGGCCGAGCCAGCCATCGACCTGCCCTAGAAGGATCTGTTTACCCATGCTCAATGGAATCTGGCTGAGCTTCTTTCTGGCGGCCTTTCTGGCGGCCCTCTGGCAATGGCTCGGGGTAGGCGACAGCGAAGTATTCAGCCGGCTGGTAGCGGCCCTGTTCGACATGGCTCGGCTCAGTGTCGAGATCATCCTGGTGCTGGTGGGCACCATGACCCTGTGGCTGGGGTTCCTGGCAATTGCCGAGAAGGCCGGGCTGATCCGCCTGCTGGCCCGCGTGCTGGATCCGCTGTTCCGCCGGTTGATGCCCGAGGTGCCCAGCGGCCATCCCGCGCTGGGACACATCAGCATGAATTTCGCCGCCAATATCCTCGGGCTGGATAACGCCGCCACGCCGATCGGCATCAAGGCCATGCACTCGCTACAGGAACTCAACCCGCAGAAGGACACCGCGACCAACGCCCAGATCCTGTTCCTGGTGCTCAACAGCTCGTCGCTGACGCTGCTGCCGGTGACCATCTTCATGTACCGCGCCCAGCAGGGAGCGACTGACCCCACCCTGGTGTTCCTGCCGATCCTGCTGGCTACCACCGTCTCCAGCCTGGTCGGCCTGTTGACCGTGGCGGTCATGCAGCGTCTGCGCCTGCACGACCCGGTGGTGCTGGCCTACCTGTTGGCGGGCGCCGCCGCACTGGGGCTGCTATTGACCACCCTGGCCGGCATGTCCGCCCAGGCATTGGCGGCTACCTCCTCGCTGGTGGGTAACCTGACCCTGTTTGGCATCATCATCCTGTTTCTGGGCGTGGCGGCGCTGCGCAAGGTCAAGGTATACGACACCTTCATTGAAGGGGCCAAGGAAGGCTTCAGCTTTACCATCTCCCTGCTGCCCTACCTGATTGCCATGCTGGTGGCGATCGGCGCATTGCGCGCCAGCGGCGTGCTCGACGCCGGACTCGAAGGCGTGCGCTGGCTGGCTGACGGATTCGGCTGGGACACCCGCTTTATCGATGCCTTGCCCACCGCCTTCATGAAGCCCCTGTCGGGGAGTGGCGCCCGGGCAATGATGATCGAGACCATGGATACCTTTGGCGTCGACAGCTTCCCGGCGCTGCTGGCAGCCACCTTCCAGGGCAGCACGGAAACGACCTTCTACGTGCTTGCGGTGTACTTCGGCGCGGTGGGCATCACCCGCATCCGCCACGGTCTGGGCTGCGCGCTGGTCGCTGACCTGGCAGGGATGCTCACGGCCATCGGGGTGTGTTACTGGTTCTTCGGCTGAGGGGCCCTGCTAAGCTGTAGGGGAACCCCTGTCTGGAGGCCGCATGCCCGCACCGCGTTTTGATCAACTGCACCGCCAGCCCGGCCCGTTTTTCGTCGCCCTGGGTGGTGCCGGGATGTTCGGGGCCAATCTGTACCTGTATGGGTCCGGCGGCGAGTGGATCGCCATCGACTGCGGCTTTGCCCTGGAGTCCACGCCCAGCGGGGAAAACCGGGTGGCCGTGCCGACCCTCGAAGCGCTGGAAAAGTACGACATCAAGCTCAGCGCACTGCTGATCACCCACGGTCACGAAGACCACATTGGCGCGATACCCCATCTGTGGCGTCAACTGGACTGCCCGCTGTACGCCAGCCCCTTTACCGCCCGGCTGATCCGCAACAAGTTGGCGCAGAACCTGGAATGGCCGCCGCTGCGCGAGATCCGGCCGCTGGAGCCGGTTGGGCTGGGTGCCTTCCAGGCCGAGTGGATCCCGGTCACCCATTCGATTCCCGAGTCCCATGGCATCCTGCTCCAGGTGGCGGGCAAACGTATCTATCACAGCGGCGACTGGAAGCTCGATCCCCAACCGCTGGTGGGCGAGCTGACGGCGGAAGGGCGGCTGCGGGCGATCGGCCGGGCGGGCGTGGATGTGCTGATCGGGGATTCGACCAACGCCCCAGGCAGTGGCGCCAGCCGCTCGGAAGCGGCGGTGCAGGACGGGCTGTCGGATGTCATCCGGCCCTGCACCCAGCGGGTCGTCGTTACCTGTTTTGCCAGCAACCTGGCGCGCTTGCACAGCCTGGCCGAGATTGCCTTCGACAGCGGGCGCTATGCCGGGCTGTTGGGCCGCAGCCTGGTCAGCATGCACAGCTTCGGACGGGCCCACGGTTATCTACGCTCCCGCCCCGGTTTCATCGGGCCCTGGGAGCTGGGCTTTTTGCCACCTAATCAGCAACTGTGGATCTGTACCGGCAGCCAGGGCGAACCGGCGGCCGCGCTGGGCCGGCTGGCGGCGGGCAATCACCCGCAACTGACGCTGGAACCCGGTGATACTGTGATCTTCTCCTCCCGCCTGATTCCCGGCAACGAGGAGGCGCTGGCACACATCAAGCAGCACCTGCTGCGCCAAGGGGTGCATATCATCGATGACGATATGGCGCCCATCCACGCCTCCGGCCACCCGCCCCAGGAGGACCTGCGCCAGCTCTATGGCTGGCTGCGACCGCGCTACCTGCTGCCGGTGCATGGTGAGCCTTATCATCAGCAGGCGCACATGGCGTTCGCCCGCAGCCTGGGGATCGGTGGGCTGGTGCCGGCCAATGGGGATCTGATCGATCTGAGCGGGCAGCCGGCCCGGGTGGCGGAGCTGCCATGGGGGTTGGTGGAGGTGGGGCGTTAGGGCGCACGAGGGGAGAGGGAGTTAGGCTGTGCCCTCCGGCTATCATAACTTGAGCAAAATGCAGTCTGCCCCCTCTCCCCTCGCGGGAGAGGGCTGGGGAGAGGGGGAGCCTTCCAATCACGCAGCCCCAGTAATCCTAAAGCGAAAACCAGGCTGACCTAAAACTCTCCCTGCTTAAGCTTCTGCCATAACATCCCCAGCGCCAGCAGCGGCGAGCGGAACCGCTTGCCCCCGGGAAACGCCATATGCGGCACCTGGCTGAACAGGTCGAAGCCGCGGCTGGCCTGGCCAGTCATGGCTTCGCCGAGGATGCGGGCCGCCAGGTGGGTGGCGTTGAGGCCGTGGCCGGAGTAGGCCTGGGCGTAGAAGACGTTGGGCTGGTCGGGCAGGCGGCCAATCTGCGGCAGGCGATTGGCGCCGATGCCGATCATGCCGCCCCACTGGTAGTCGATGCGCACATCCGCCAGCTGCGGAAACACGGCCAGCATCTTGGGCCGCATATAGGCCGCAACATCCGCCGGATCGCGCCCGGAGTAATGGCAGGCGCCACCGAACAGCAAGCGCCGGTCGGCGGAGAGGCGGTAGTAATCCAGCGCCACCCGCTGGTCACACAGGGCCATATTCTGCGGAATCAGTTCGGCCGCCAGCTCCGCCGGCAGCGGTTCGGTGGCGATCAGGTAGCTGCCAGCAGCAATGACCTGGCTGCCGAGGCGACGTTCGAGCCCACTGTGATAGGCATTGCAGCCCAGCATCAGCTGCCCGGCACGCACCCGCCCGCGGGCCGTATGCACAGTGATGGTCGTACCCTGGTCGATGGCGGTCGCAGCGGAGTTCTCATACAGGCGCACCCCCAGGGCGCGGGCCGCAGCGGCTTCGCCCAGGGCCAGGTTGAGTGGATGCAGATGGCCGGAGCCCATGTCGATCAGCCCGCCGACATAGCGGTCCGAGCCCACCACGCTGCGCATCTGGTCCGGCTCGACAAGGGTCAATGCGTGCCGGTAACCCAGTGCCAGCAGTTCGTCGCGGTCGGCGCGGAAGGCATCCAGGTGCCGCGGCTTGTTCGCCAGGTCGCAATAGCCCCAGGCAAGATCGCAGTCAATGTCGAACTCGGCGATCCGCTCGCGGACGATCTCCACGGCTTCGATACCCAGCAGCTTCAGATCCCGGACGCCCTGCGCACCGATCACCCCGGCAAACTGGTCGAGATCATGGCCGACGCCGCGGATCAGTTGCCCACCGTTGCGCCCGCTGGCGCCCCAGCCAATCTGCCGCGCTTCCAGCAGCACCACCGACAGCCCCCGTTTGGCCAGTTCGATGGCGGTATTGAGGCCGGTGAAACCGCCGCCCACGATGCAGACATCCGCCTGCTCTTCGCCCTCCAGCGTGGGCAGGCCGAGGTCGGGATGGCGGGTGGCGGCGTACCAGGACGGCGGATAATCGGCGGCATGGATGGCGTGGCGTGACATGGGTGCTCCGTGGATACAGCGGAATACAGACCGGCAGGATAACGGCATTTGGTCCGGTGCAGAAGTCCGCGCAAGCGGCCGGCGGTGCGTTCGGCGGCGTCTGGGGCACTGCTCGAGATAATTTGGTATTCTTCCCGCCGGCGATCTCCCGCCGATGCCCACTATCCTTATCCGTTTCTTGCCTGTGGACCTGCCATGCGCCCAGCCCATGCTTTGATCGATCTATCGGCCCTGCGCCACAATTACCGTCTGGCCAAGAGTCTGACCGGCTGCCGCGCCCTGGCCGTGGTCAAGGCCAATGCCTACGGTCACGGCGCCGTGGAGTGCGCGGCGGCGCTGGGTGAGGAGGCCGACGGCTTCGCGGTGTCGGCTATCGAGGAGGCGCTGGTACTGCGGGCTGCAGGCCACCGCCAACCCATTGTCCTGCTCGAGGGCTGGTTCGAGCCGGCCGAGCTCGAGCTGATCTGCCAGCATGACCTGTGGCCGGTGATTCACCACCACGGTCAGGTGGCCGATCTACGCGTGGCCAACCTGCGCCAGCCGCTGAATGCATGGCTGAAGTTGGACAGTGGCATGCACCGGACCGGGTTCTCCGTTGCCGAGTATCCGCAGGTCTGGCGCGAACTGCAGGCCAGCGGCAAGGTCGCCAGCCTGACCAAGATCACCCATTTCGCCCGCGCCGATGAGCCGGAAACCGGTCGCACCGAGCAGCAGCTGGAGACCTTCATGCAAGCTACCGCCGGGCTCGAAGGTCCGTGCAGCCTGAGCAATTCCGCCGGCGTGCTGGCCTGGCCCAGCGCCTACGGCGATTGGGTGCGGCCGGGCATCATGCTGTACGGCTCCAGCCCCTTCGGTTTTGCCCAGGAGCAGGCGGCGCAGCTGCGCCCGGTGATGCAACTCGATTCCCGGGTGATCGCGGTGCATGACATCGCCGCTGGTGAACCGATCGGCTATGGTTCACGCTTCGTTACCCAGCGCCCGAGCCGCATCGGGGTGGTCGCCATGGGCTACGCCGATGGCTATCCGCGGCACGCCCCTGATGGCACGCCGGTGCTGGTGGATGGCCAGCGCACCTGCATCAGCGGTCGGGTATCCATGGATATGCTTACCGTGGACCTGACCGATCTGCCCGCCAGTGGCCTGGGCAGCCATGTGCGGCTGTGGGGCGAGGGGCTGGATGCCGGCGAGGTGGCCCAGTGCGCCGGAACCATCTCCTACCAGTTATTCTGCAACCTGAACCGGGTACCACGGCACTACCGGGGTTGAGCGGAGCGCGCCGGGGGCTGGCGTTGAAAATACTGCACAGCCGTGCAATCATGCGCTCCATCTGACCTATCTGTATTGCCCTGAGGATCCCGACCTTGGATGTTGGTGCCCGACTGAAAACCATCCGCAAACTCAAGGGCCTGTCCCAGCGCGAGCTGGCCAAACGCGCCGGCGTCACCAACAGCACCATCTCGATGATCGAGAAGAACAGCGTCAGCCCCTCGGTCAGTTCCCTGAAGAAGGTGCTGGCGGGTATCCCCATGTCGCTGGTGGAGTTCTTCGCCGTGGAAGCCTCCGCCGACCAGCCGCGCAAGGTGATCTATCGCACCGACGAGCTGCTGGATATCGGCAGCAACGAGGTGATCATGCAACTGGTGGGCAAGGATCATCCCGACCGCACGCTGTCGTTCCTGCGTGAAATCTATCCCCCCGCGGCCGATACCGGCCCGGACATGCTCAGCCACCAGGGCGAGGAAGCCGGCATCGTGGTGCAGGGCCGCCTGGAGCTGACGGTAGGCGCCGAAGTGCATGTGCTGGACACCGGCGACAGCTACTACTTCGAGAGCAGCCAGCCCCACCGTTTCAATAATCCCTTCGATGAACCCTGCGTGCTGATCAGCGCCACCACGCCAGCGAACTTCTGAGCTTCAATTCGGCGGATAGGTACTCAGTACCTTGGCCGCCCGTTCGTGCATTTCCTGGGTGCGCTCCAGCGGCGACTGACGGTCGCGGACGGTCTGGCTGTCGCTGCCGCGCCACACCAGCCGCCCATCGTCGGCATCCAGCAGGTCGATCTGCAGGGTCATGACCTGATAGTCCACGGTGCGGGTCTGGCTGTATCCCGGCCCGCCCCAGTAGGGACCCCAATAGCCCCAACCGCCACCATAATGGGTGGTGATATTGTCCCGGCGGGTTTCCATCACCACCGAGGCGCGCACCTCAAGATCTGCGGCGCTGGTGGGCTCGGCCGGGCGCAGGCCGCGCACGTCCAGTTGCGCGGCAACCGCTTCAAGCACGCGCTGGCTGGTGAGGTCACTGGCCAGGCGTGGGTCGTTGGTGGGGGCATAGCTGACGGGTGGGGTGGCCCAGCGCCAGGTCTGGTATTGGCTGAAGTCCCGGCTCAGGTCGTAATCGGCACGGGGGCCGGTGGCCTGGCAGGCCCCCAGCATCAACAGCGACAGCAGCAGCAATGAACGGAACATGGGAACCTCGGCTGCATCGGTTGGGTGTATGAAATCTGACTGTACGGGCAGGTGATGGTTCTGCCAGCCTACACCAGGGGCAGCAGCATCTGGAAGCGGGCGCCGCGGCCCGGATGGGACTGCAGGATGATCTGGCCGCCGTGCAGCTGGACGATTTCCCGGCACAGGGCCAGTCCCAGGCCGGCGCCGCCGCGACTGGCGCCGATCTGCACAAAGGGCTCGAAGATCCGGGTCTGCTGACCATAGGGCACACCCTCGCCATCGTCCTCGACCGCCAGCAGCAGGTAGTCGTCCTGGCGTCCCGCCGCCAGCCGAACGGTACCGCCGGGATGGCTATGGCGGATGGCATTGGCCAGCAAATTGTCCAGCACCCGTTCGATCTGCAACCGGTCGAGTTGCGCCTGGGGGAGGTCGGTCGGGTGCTCCACGGTCAGCGTCAGGTCCTTCTCTTCGGCCTGGCCGATAAAGCGCTCGCGCGCCCGGGTCAGTAACTCGGCGATATCGCAGGGGCTGCGCTCGAGCGTCTGCAGCCCATTCTGGTAGCGGGAGAAATCCAGCAGCTCGCTGATCAGCCGCACCAGCCGGTGCATTTCCTCATCCACGGTACGCAGCAGATCGCCTTCCCGGGATTCGGGCGAAAACTGCAGCCGCTCCAGCAGCAGGGCGAAGGCCATATGCATGCCGGCCACCGGGGTACGCAGTTCATGGGAAGCGCGCAGGACGAATTCGCTGCGGATCCGCTCGAAGGCGCGTTGCTCGGTGACATCGTGCAGCACCATCACCATGCCCAGCAGCCGCCCCCCCGGATGGCGGACCGGGGTAATGCTGTAGGTCAGCAGGCGCGACTCGTCATGCACCTGCACCTGCAAGTCGCCCAGCACGCCGGTGCAATCACCGCCGCGGGCCACCTGCCACAGCTGTTCGTCCAACTCCGGCCGCTGCAGCGCCTCGCTGGCGCGCAGGCCCAGTTGGCGGACGTCACAGCCCAGCTGGCGACCGGCGACCGGGTTGAAATGCTCCAGTCGCCCGCTGCGATCGAAGATCAGCAGGCCATCATCAATGCTGTCGAGTACCGCCTGCAGCCGGCGCTGTTCTGCCATCAAGGCTTCCACATCACTGTTGCGAAACTGCTGCAGCGCCGCCGCCATCAGGCCGAAGCGACGGCTCAGGGTCGCCAGTTCGGCCACCGAGGTGACCGGCAGGGTGACGCGAAAATCGCCCTTGCCGATCAGGTTCGCGGCGTGGGCCAGTGCCTCGATCGGCCGGCCGAAACGTTCGGCAATGCTGTGGGCGGTGATCAACCCCAGTACCAATACTGCTGCGCCGACCAGCCCCAGCAGCCCGGCGATCAGCCAGGCGCGCTCGCGGGCGTGTTGTTCGCCGGCACTCAGTTGCTGCAGGTGATGTTTCAGCATGCCATCGAGGCGCTCGTGGGTGGCGCTGAAATACTTGCGGAACTCTGCACTGCCCAGCATCTGTCCGCGCACGGTCAAGGGTTCGGCCAGCAGTGTCTCGAAGGCGGCGTAGGCGTCGGTCAGCTGCTCCAGGGCCTCTCGGTCCACGGCCTCCCGGGCTGCGCGCCGGGCCTGGTCCAGCAGGGCGTCGAAACGCATGTCGGCCGCCCGTAGCGCCTCAAGATCGACCTCCTCTGCCAGCAGCAGGGCCAGTTGGCTATTCAGCTCCTGGCTGAGGCCCATGGCTGCCTCGATACTCAGCAGGCTGCTGGTCATCGCCTGGTTCTGCGCGCGGGTCAGGTGCAGCACGCTGAAGATGCCCAGCAGTAGACCGATCAGCGCTACCGTGAGGAGCGCGCCATTGCTGAGGAAAAGCCGGCTGCGCAGTTTCACAGGCCGAGCTGCTTGCGCTTGCGATAGAGGGTGGAGGCATCGATGCCGAGGATGCGCGCGGCCTGGTCGAGGGTCTCGCTCTTGCTGACCACGGCGGTGATGTGGGCCCGTTCCAGCTCCTCCAAGCTCAATTCAGCGCCGGCCCGGGGCACGCTGTCCAGCGTCGGGCGTTCGAAGCCCAGGTGCACCAGGTCGACCTGTTCCTCGGTACAGATGATGCTGGCGCGCTCGATCATGTTGCGCAACTCGCGGATATTGCCCGGCCAGGGATGCTGCTGCAGCGCCGCCATGGCCGCCTCGGTGAAACCGCGGGCGGGACGGGCGTAGTCGCTGACGAAGCGGGCCAGGAAGCGTTCGGCCAGGTCGGGAATGTCCTCGATACGCTCGCGCAGTGGCGGCAGCGTCAGGGTGATGACATTGAGGCGATACAGCAGGTCTTCGCGGAACAGCCCTTGCTTGACCATATCGTTCAGATCCCGATTGGTGGCCGACAGGATGCGAACATCGGCATGCCGGGTTTGGGGCTCGCCCACTCGCTCGTATTCCCGGTCCTGGATAAAGCGCAGCAGCTTGGGCTGCAGGGTCAGCGGGAAGTCGCCGATCTCATCCAGAAACAGCGTGCCGCCATCGGCCTGGCTGACCCGCCCCAGGGTATTTTCCGTGGCACCGGTAAAGGCCCCGCGGGCATGCCCGAACAGTTCGCTCTCCATCAGCTCGGCATTCAATGATGGGCAATTGACCGTCACGCAATCGTGCTTGTGGCGCTTGCTCCAGCCGTGGATCGCCCGGGCCAGCTCGCCCTTGCCGGTGCCCGACTCACCGAGAATCAGGATATTGGCATCGGTGTCGGCGACCTGCCGGGCTGTGTCCAGTACCGCGCGCATGCCCGGGCAGTGGGAATCGAGGTCGGCGCCAGTGGTGGCCGTAGCCTGCTCCAGTGCCTGCAGGCGGGCGGCCATGCGGCTGGTTTCCAGTTGCCGGGCGGCGGCCACCCGCAGCTGATCCGGGCTGCAGGGCTTGACCAGGTAATCCGCAGCACCGGCCTGCATGGCATTGACTGCGGTATCGATCGCCGAGTGGGCGGTGACGATGACCACCCGCATCCACGGCGCCAGCACCCGCAGGCGGGCCAGCACGTCCAGGCCATCCTCGGCGCCTAGGCGTAGATCGAGGAAGCACAGGTCGAACACCTCACTCTGTACCAACAGCTGGGCCTGTTCGCCGTTGCTGGCCGTCGCCACGCCATAGCCCTCATCTTCGAGACAATAACGAAAAGTCCGCAAGATGGCCGGCTCGTCATCAATCAGCAGAATGCGACCTTCGTTTTCACTGGTGGTGTCCATGACCCGCTCCGTTGATGTCTCTGCAGCATTAGTCACCGTGGCGTCATGCAAGTTGCACGGCTATTCAGGGGACCATCCTGCAAGTCGCACGGTGCGCAAACCTGTAGCTTTACCTAAGTCATTGATTCATAGGAAAACACGGGTTGGTACAAAGCTGGCACGGGGAGTGCAATAGCTAAGGGGAACGGCTAATAAGCTGCTACAGAGGAAAGTCCGCATCATGCATACATTGAAGAAGCTCGCCATCGCTACCGCCACACTGGGCGTTATCGCCATGACCCCGGTTGCCGTCCATGCAGAAGACGGCGACATGAGTCGTCAACTCACCGAAGCACGGCAGGAAGGCTCCGTCTGGACCGCCTTTGCCCTGAACCGTCACCTCAGCCCCTTCAGCATCGACGTGGAGATCGAGAACGGCGTCGCCGTCCTGACCGGTGAGGTCGAATCGGATGTTGAACGGGATCTGGCCGAGCAGGTGGCCCTGGGTGTCGAAGGCGTACGTGAAGTAGATAACCAGCTCAAGGTCGAAGGTGAAGCCGCCGACCGCAGTAACGATCGGGACCGCGACTTCTCCAATCGCTTCAACGATGCCACCACCACCGCCACGGTAAAGTCCAAGTTGTTGTGGAATCGCAACACAGAAGGGCTGAACATCAATGTTGATACCAACAATGGTGTTGTCACCCTCAAGGGCAGTGCCAATACCGACGAGGCCCGCGAACTGGCCGAGCGGCTGGCGCGTAATACCGAAGGTGTACGCGAGGTAAACAACGAACTGAAGGTCAATGGTGAAGCGGGTGCCGCCAACAAGGCCCGTGACAAGGCTGACGAGGCGGGTGCTGCCATCAGCGATGCCTGGATCACCAGCAAGGTGAAATCCAGCTTCGTCTTCAACAGCAGCCTGGATGGCCTGGATATTTCTGTCGACACCAAAGGCGGTCAGGTGACCCTGGGCGGCCGGGTGGACACGCAAGCCGAGAAGGATCTGGCTACTGAAATCGCGGAAAACATCCGCGGCGTGCAAGGCGTGAAAGCCGACTCACTGCGGGTCGGGAATGAAGGCTGAATAGCGTCAGGGTAATTGACGCGCCACAGCGCTTTTCAATCAATTGAGGAGAATTGCCATGTTAAGTTGGGCTATTACGTTCCTGATCATCGCCATCATCGCTGCCGTACTGGGCTTCGGTGGTATCGCCGGCACCGCCACTGGGATCGCCAAGATTCTGTTCGTGGTCTTCCTGGTGCTCTTCATTGTGTCCTTCATCATGGGGCGACGTCCCAAGCTGTAGGTCACAACCGTAACGCGCAGAACTCGGCCGGCCACATTGTTGTGGCCGGTTTGCGTTGGCGAGGCGGTGAAGCAGGCCGCCGCTCCCTCAGTGACAGCTCCAGGCGCCAGCGCTATGCTGCCTGCATATGCCGCATTCGAGCGGCAGGCGAGGGGATCAGCATGGCGGGAACTGGATCGGTGACACAGCGCAGTCGGCGACAGCTGGAGGAAAGCTATCGCGAGAAGGCGCTGAAGATGTACCCCTGGGTCTGTGGCCGTTGCGCCCGGGAGTTCAGCGGCAAACGTATCAGCGAACTGACGGTGCATCACCGCGATCACAACCACGACAACAATCCCGAGGATGGCTCCAATTGGGAGTTGCTGTGCCTGTATTGCCATGACAACGAGCATTCCCGTTATACGGACCAGCAGTATTTCAGTGCCGCGTCCACCAGCAGCCCCCAGACCGATGTCGCCAAGCACAAGGCACTGGCCGGGCTTGCTGACCTGCTGAAGGGGCGCGGCGACAGCGGTTGAACCGGCTGGTCGATAACCCCTGTCCTGCCCTTGCCCCGTCTTGCTCCCGGGTTTAGCCTTACCGGCTTTTCCAAGAGGAGCTTTATTCCGTGCGGATTACAGTCTGGGATCTGCCCTTGCGGCTATTTCACTGGTTGCTGGTGTTGGCAGTAACCGGTGCGCTGGTCACCATCAACCTCGACGGCGACTGGATGGTATGGCACAGCCGCTTTGGCCTGGCGGTGGTGGGCCTGATCACTTTCCGTTTGGTCTGGGGCGTGGTGGGCTCGACCCACGCCCGGTTCGCCAGCTTCGTGCCGACCCCAGCGGCGATCGCCCGTTATTGGCGGGGGCAATGGCGCGGGGTGGGGCATAACCCGCTGGGGGCGCTGTCGGTCTATGCCCTGCTCGGTCTATTCGCCTTCCAGGCATTCAGCGGCCTGTTTGCCAGCGACGAGATTGCCTTCAGCGGTCCGCTGTCCGCTGCCCTGTCCTACCGCATGGTCAATACCCTGAGCAGTTGGCATCGCCAGACCGAACTCTGGCTATACCTGCTGGTGGGGCTGCATCTGCTGGCGATCATCGCCTACCGCCTGCGCGGCAGGCATTTGCTCGGGCCGATGATCCATGGCCAGGCGGAGGTAACGGAACCCACCCCACAGCCCCGGGGCGGCGGTCCGGCAGCGCTGATCGGGGCGCTGCTGGTCACGGCAGCCGTGGTCTGGGCGGCCAACGGCAGCTGGCTTTGACCGCTTTCGGGGCGGTGGCTGCTTAGCCGGCCGGCTCCGGCTGCGCATCGGGCAGCGGGCGCTTGCGGTCGCGCAGGGTGTTGAAGGCGATATGGGTGCTGGGGAACAGCTCGGTGACCTGCTCCTTGATCCAGTCGGTCTGTTCCAGCCGATCCATCACCGGGCCTTTTACTTCGGCCAGATGGATATGGATATCCCGTTCGCGCAGCCCGAGGCTGAGCTCGTCCAGCATGTCCAGGCCGGTGCTGTCGATGTGGTTGACCGCCGACAGGATGAGCAGCAGTTCCCGGGTGTCGGGGTAATCGCGCAGGGCCTGGAGGATGGCGCGCTCGATGGCCTTGGTATTGGCGAAGAAGATGTTCTCGTCGATGCGGATCGCCAGCAGCTGCGGCTCGGTTTCCACCAAGTGCCGCTGGGTATTACGAAAGTAATGGGTGCCCGGCACCCGGCCGACCACCGCCACATGGGGCCGGCTGCCGCGCCACAGCTGGGTGACGATGGACAGGCCGACGCCTAGCACTATGCCTTCCTCTATGCCCAGCAGCAGTACCCCGGCGGCCGTGCAGATCAGGGTCAGGCCCTCGCGCCGATCATAACGCCAGGCCCGCCGCAGGCTGGCAATATCGATCAGCGGTACCACCGCCACCAGGATGACCACCGCCAATACCACCAGGGGTAGCCAGGCGAACAGCGGGGCAATGGTCAGCAGGATCAGGCCGATCACCAGCGCCGATACCACCCCCGCCAGGGGCGTGTTGGCACCCGCCTCGACATTCACCCCCGAACGGGAGAAGCCGCCACAGACGGCGAAGCCGCCGGTTACCGCCGAACCCAGGTTGGCGGCACCGAGGGCCAGCAGTTCCCGATCGGGGTTGATGCTCTGCCGCTTGCGCCGGGCCAGCGACTGGGCGATCGATACGCTCTCGACGAAGCTGACCAGGCTGATCAGGGCGGCCGGCAGCAGCAGGGCGCGCAGGGTGGAAAAATCCGGTGTCGACCAGACCAGCGCAGGCAGCCCGGCCGGCAGGCTGCCCACCACGGGCACACCGCGGGCGCCCAGATCCCAGGCGATGGTCACCAGCAACCCGAGCAGCACCACCAGGATGGGTGCCAGCCGCGCCAGCAACCGCGCGGCGTTGGCACCGACGCCCAATTGCTGCAGATGCCCGGCGAGTCGGCTGCGCGCATAGAGCAATGCCGCCAGCGCCGTCAGCCCCATGGCCAGCACCAGGCCGTTGACCGGCTGCCATACCGCCAGCAGCTGCGCCGGTGAGGTCGGCAGACTGGCCAGGCCGAGCAGGTGCGGCAATTGGCTGAGCATGATGAGAATCGAGGCGCCACTGATGAAACCGCTGATCACCGGGTGACTGAGGAAGTTGGCCAGAAAGCCCATGCGCAGCAGTCCCAGTACGAACAGCATGGCGCCGGACAACAGCGCCAGCCAGATCGCCAACTGGTAATAATGCTCGCTGCCGACCGTGGCCAGGGGGGACAGCAGGGCGGCGGTCATCAGCGCGGTAACCGCCACGGGACCGACCGACATGCTCATGCTGGTGCCGAACAGGGCGTAACCCAGCAGCGGCAACAGACTGGCATAGAGACCGATCTGCACGGGCAGGCCGGCCAGCATGGCGTAGGCCATGCTCTGGGGGATGATCATGATGGCGGTAACTACCCCGGCAACGAGGTCACCGCTGAGCCAGGCCAGGCGGTAGTGCCGCGCCCAGGCCAGCAGCTCCTCGCCGCCGGGAGGTTGCAGCCGCGGATTATCCTGCCTCACACCAGCACCTCCCGATACCCGCCGCTTGATCCTGTAACCTGCTTTACGTCCACCGCTGTCTCCCGCTCGACTGATCGCGCGCCGTGGCGCCGTCTGGCGACAGTGTAGCGTCCGCCGGCAGGCAGCGCACCGGGCGCCAGGTGAGCGAGGGGCTGGAGCTCACCCGACAGATCCTCGATACTCAGTGCATAACAATTCAATCGGGAGGGATGACATGAACCAGCAACGCTTCGATCTCACGGGCAAAACCGCCCTGATAACCGGCGCATCCAGTGGTCTGGGGGCGCACTTTGCCTGGGTGCTGGCCGAGGCTGGCGCCCGGGTGGTGGTCACCGCGCGGCGGGTCGAACGGCTGGAGGCGCTGGTGGCCGCGCTACAGGCGCAGGGGCATGAGGCCCTGGCGGTGCCCATGGATGTCACCGATGCAGACAGCGTCGATCGCGGCTTTGATCAGGCCGAACAGCATTGGCAGGTGATGGACATCGTCGTCAACAATGCTGGCATCGCCGACCCGGTCATGTTCCTCAACATGACCGAGGGCAACTGGCGCAGCATGATGGACACTAACCTGGACGGCGTCTGGCGCGTCGCCCACCGCGCCAGTCTGGCCATGGCCAAGGCGCAGCGCGGCGGCAGCCTGATCAATATTGCATCCATCCTCGGCCTGCGGGTAGGCACGGCGCTGAGCCATTACGCGGTAGCCAAGGCGGGTGTGGTGCAGCTGACCAAGGCCATGGCGCTGGAGCTGGCGCGCAACAATATCCGCGTCAATGCCATCGCCCCGGGGTATTTCCGTACCGACATGAACGGGGATTACTTCGCGACGGAGCAGGGCCGGGAGTATATCCGCAGCAAGGTACCCATGCGCCGGCTCGGTCAGCTGGAGGAATTGTCAGGCCCACTGCTGTTGCTGGCCAGCGAGGCGGGCTCGTTCATCACTGGCACCACCATCAATGTCGATGGCGGGCACCTGAGCAACAGCCTCTGAGCGGCGTCAGTTCTCCATGATCCGCGGCAGCCACTGGCTCAACTGCTGCGGATTCAGCGGCGGGCGCAGAAAGCCCACGTAATGCCCGGCAGGGTCGACCATGACCACCTGACCGCTATGGTCGACCAGGTAATCCGCCGTGCTGGTATCGGGCTCGATATAGGCCACTGACAGCGCCTGGGCCAACTTGCCCAGTTGCTCCGGCTCGCCGGTGGCGCCATGGAAGCCGGCCTTGAAGAACTCCAGGTACTGGCGCATCTGCTGCGGCGTGTCGCGCTGCGGATCGACACTGATCATGGTCACCCGCAGGTTATCGGCCTGCTCCTGCGGCAGGCCGGCAGTCACCTGGCGCAGCTCGGCCATGGTGGTCGGGCAGATGTCCGGGCAGAAGGTATAACCGAAGAACAGCAGGTCCCACTGGCCCTGCAGGTCCGTTGTCGACCAGTCCCCGCCGCTGGCCGACTGCAGCGATACCGCGGGCAACCGCCGTGGCTCGTCGAACAGGTAAACGCCGTTCTCCGACAACAGATCCCGGTCCAGCGGCGCCGGACGCAGCACCTTGTTGACCACCGCGCCGATTACCAGGGCGATGACCGCCACGGTGATCAGCACGGTTTTTTGCACCCCACTCAGAGCCATCCCGCTACTCCTGCGTAATGATCGACCAGCAGGGCAACGAACAGCCACAGCAGGTACCACAGGGAAAACTTGAAGGTCTTGATTGCCGCGTGGGGGCGGCTGTCGCGATACAGCGCCCAGGCCCAGTCGATAAAGCGCAGGCCCAGCCCGACGGCGACTACCAGATAGAGCATGCCGCTCATGTGGATCACATAGGGCAGCAGGCTGACGGCGAACAACATGAAGGTGTACAGCAGGATATGCAGCTTGGTGTATTGCTCGCCATGGGTCACCGGCAGCATGGGGATATCGACCTTGGCATATTCGGCCTTGCGGTGAATGGCCAGCGCCCAGAAGTGCGGCGGCGTCCAGGCGAAGATGACCAGCACCAGCAGCAGGGCCTCGGCATCAATGCGCCCGGTGACGGCGGTCCAGCCGAGCAGGGGCGGCGCGGCGCCGGCCAGGCCACCGATGACGATATTCTGGGACGTGGCACGCTTCAGGAAGGAGGTGTAGATCACCGCGTAGCCGAGCAGCGAGCCGAGGGTCAGCCAGGCGGTCAGCGCGTTGATCCACAGCAGCAGGATGGCCATACCGGACACACCCAGCACCAGGGCGAACAGCATGGCGTGGAGCGGGTTTACCCGGCCCTGGGCCAGCGGCCGGCGCTGGGTGCGCGCCATGTGCAGGTCGATACGCCGGTCCACCACATGGTTGATCGCCGCCGCCGAACCGGCGCACAGGGCAATCCCCAGGTTGCCCAGCAAGAGTACCTGCCAGGCCACCGCCCCCGGGGTGGACAGCAGCATGCCGATGGCCGAGGTAATAATCATCAGCGCCACTACCTTGGGCTTGGTCAGCTCAAGGTAATCGCGCCAGCCGGCAACAGCCCGTGCGGCTCTGGTCATGGTCGTCATGGTAATCCCCCGCGCCTTCGGCGCTGTTGTTATGGTTAACCAGTGTAGGCCATTAGGCCGGTGTCCACTCTCCGACACCACCGGTGTGCTTTCTGTTCACCCGGATAGTCACCGGGCGCAACTGGTAGTTGACCAGCACCAGGCTCAGCAGCAGCAGCGCGCCGCCGGCGTTATGGGCTACGGCCACGGCCAACGGCAGGTGCGCCAGCACATTGGTGATGCCCAGGCCGACCTGGGTGAACAGCACCAGGGTCAGCCCGAGGGCCATGGCGGTCAGCCCGGCGCGGTAGAGCCGCCAGGCCAGCAGCAGGGTGGCCAGCAGGGTGATCAGAGCGCCGATCCGGTGGGTGACATGGATGGCGGTGCGGCCCTCGCCGTAGAGCATGCCGCCCAGGTAGTTGGGACCGA
The DNA here is from genome assembly GCF_000939975.1 of Pseudomonas saudimassiliensis. Taxonomy (GTDB): domain Bacteria; phylum Pseudomonadota; class Gammaproteobacteria; order Pseudomonadales; family Pseudomonadaceae; genus Halopseudomonas; species Halopseudomonas saudimassiliensis. Next base: position 1,867,656 of record NZ_LK391969.1, read on the forward strand.
TTTCCTGGAAGATGTTGAACCCGGCAGCAAAGTCCATCTCCGGCCACCATTCGCCATGGCAGGTGGGCAGGTCGATGCAGGCGACCGCCGCATAATTGCTGCTGGTCCAGCCGCCCAGGGTGATCTGCGCTATGACAATGACCAGCACCGCCCGGGCCAGGGGCCGCAGGGCGGTCAGGCCGACGTCCGCCGGGAAGCGCCCGGACAGGCGCAGGGCCAGCAGGAAGAGCAGGCTCAGGGTGGCGAAGCCGCCAAGCAGGTGCGCAGTCACTACCTGCGGCCAGAGTTTCAGGGTCACTGTCCACATGCCGAACAGGGCCTGGCAGATGACCAGCGCCAGCAGGCCCAGCGGCAGTTTCAGGGGATAACCGTCGCGCCCGCGCTGTTTCAGGGCAAACAGCGCCAGGCCGAGAATGGTCAGCCCGAGCAGCCCGGCGGCATAGCGATGGATCATCTCAGCCCAGGCCTTGAAGGCCTCCACCGGATCGTCCGGGAAGCGCATCTGCGCCAGTTCCAGCGCCGCATCGCTGCGCGGCACGCTGAGAAAGCCGTAGCAGCCGGGCCAGTCGGGGCAGCCCAGGCCGGCATGCACCAGCCGGGTATAGGCGCCCAGCAGGACCACAACAAACCCCAGCAGCAGGGCGAGGACAGTGAAGATAAAACCCGGTTTACGCATGATCAGCCTACCTTGGATACTTTCAACAGATGCCGCAGATCGTCCAGCAACGCCTTGCCGGGGTTGGCCGGATCACGGTGCAGCACAACCCGACCCAGGGGATCGACGACCCAGAGTTGCGGCCCCTGCCGCCAGGCTTCGGGGTGGGCGGCGAGGCTGTCCCGGTACGCTGTCGGTGCCAGGGAGGCCCGCTGCAACTTGGGGTAATCCTGTTCCAGGCGGCGGCTCAGCTGTTCGTCGGCCGGCTGCCCGAGGGCCAGCACATGCTGCACCCGGTCGGCCTCGCGGCCGGTGGCGACATTGATCTGCCGGGCTTCATGCACCAGTGCCAGGCAGGCCTCGGTACAGCCCTCTGGCGCCGTGACCAGCAGGCGCCAGGGCGCGCCATAACCGACCTGCTCCAGGCCCAGCTGCCAATCCTCCACCGTCAGCTGGGGTTCGACCAGCGCGGAGTGGTTGGTCTGGCCCTGGGGAATACCGATCTGGGTGGTTGCCATCAGCCAGGCGACCAGGATCGGGCCCAGCACCACCGCGACGATGGCCAGCAGCTTGAGCTGGCCGCGGGGCCGCTGGGTATCGGGTGTCCGTTCAGCTGTACTCATCATTGATGTTCCCCCGGGGTTCGGGCCGCAGGCCGGCCCAGACAAACAATATCAGCAGCGCGATCGCCAGGGCGAACCACTGCACCGCGTAGCCGGTGTGTTTGGTGGCCGTCATCGGCAGGCCCGGCCAGTCCAGGCGCAGGGCGGCTGGACTGCCGGGTTGCAGCCGCGCCATCCACGGCAGCAGGGGCGCGCCGGTGTGGCCCGCGAAGGCCGGCAGGTCGATATGGCCGACGACCTTGGGCCAGCCGGTCGTGGGTGCGCTATGCAGGCGGAACCCCGGTTCCGTTGTAGGCAGTGCTTCCACCTGCAGCTGCAGCTGGCCCTGCGGCGTCGGGACGGCGGGCGGCTGCCGCCGGTCCCGCCAGGGCAGCCAGCCGCGATTGATCAGCAGCCGCTGGTCGCTGGTGCTGTCGTGGAAGACTTGCAGTACTTCGACACCCGGCAGGCCATCACGGGTGCGGTTGTCCAGCAACCAGGTGTAGCGGGGGTCAAACCGGCCGGTCAGCAGCAGGGGGCGCCAGCTGGGGTCCGCCGTGGGAGCCAGGTCAGTGATGGTGACGGCCGGCTGGGCACGCTGCGCCTCGATGCGCGCCTGCAGCTCACGCTTTTCAGCGGCCCGCTCCAGCTGCCAGAAGCCCAGGCTGACCAGTATCGGCAGCAGCGCCAGGGTGAACACCCATAACGGCCAGCCGGGTGCAAAGCGGCGGTGACGGGGCATCAGCTCAACCTGGCTGCTGGTCATGGGCCGGCTTTCCTGCGCGGTCTATACTGCGGAACATTCTCTCGAACATGGACCATCGCTTATGTGGTTGAAGATCATCATCGTGCTGTTATTGGTCGCCATTGTCATCAGTTTGTTCAGTGGCGCGCTGTTTCTCCGGGATGCCGAGTCCGGCGGGCGCCTGCTCAATGCACTCACCCTGCGCATCAGCCTGACCGTGCTGGTGGTGGTGCTGATTGCCTGGGGACTCTGGTCCGGCGAACTGCAGTGGGGCGCGCCCTGGTTGCATTGAGCGGCGCGCCGCGGTTCACAGCACGTAGACGAAGATGAACAGCGCCACCCAGACCACGTCAACGAAGTGCCAGTACCAGCTGGCGGCCTCGAAGCCGAAGTGATTGTCGGGGGTGAAGTGGCCCTTGTGCACTCGCACCAGCATCACCGTCAGGATGATCGCCCCCATGGTTACGTGAAACCCGTGGAAACCGGTGAGCATGAAGAAGGTCGAGCCATAGATTCCCGAATTCAGGGTCAGGCCCAGGTCCTGGTAAGCGTGCACATATTCCGCCAGCTGCAGGCCGAGGAAGATGACCCCCAGCACCACGGTCAGCAGCAGCCAGTTCTTCAACGCCTTGCGCTTGTTGGCGCGCAGGGCATGGTGGGCGAGGGTCAGGGTGACACTGGAGGTGATCAGCAGCAGGGTGTTGATCAGCGGTAGCTGCCAGGGGCTGATGGTCTCCTGCGGCCCGGGGAAGGCACTGGGGTCCGGATTGTTGACCAGTGGCCAGGAGAAATTGAATTCCGGCCACAGCATGCTGCTCGAGCCCTTCTCGCCGACGCCGTCCAGCCAGGGGCCGGTGAGCACGCGCACATAGAACAGCGCGCCGAAGAAGGCGGCGAAGAACATCACCTCGGAAAAGATGAACCAGGTCATGCCCATGCGGAACGACCGGTCCATCTGCCTGCTGTACAGGCCCTGGCGGCTTTCCTTGATGACGTTGCCGAACCAGCCGAAGAACATCCACACCAGGATCAGCAGGCCGGCATAGAGAATGTATTTGCCCGGCGAGCTGCCCGAGCCGCTGCTCAGGCCGTTCATCAGGGTACCGGCGCCGAACACGGAGACCAGCAGGCCGATGGAGCCGACGATGGGCCATTTGCTCTGGTCGGGGACGTAATAGACTTCATGTTCTTCATGACTGGCCATCTGTTGTTCTCCTTATTCGGCAGCCGGGATCAGTTACTGTGCACCGCAGCCAGATCAAGGCTGGCCGCCATGCGTTCGGTCACATCAAACAGGGTGTAGGCCAGCGTCAGCCGGCGGACATCCTTCGGCAAGGCTGGATCGACAACGAAGCGGACCGGCATTTCGATGCTCTCACCCGGCTGCAGCACCTGCTGGGTAAAGCAGAAACACTCGGTCTTGTGGAAATAGGCCGCAGCCCGGGCCGGTGCGACACTGGGGATGGCCTGGGCCACCATGACGCGGTCGGTTGGATTATGGGCGAGAAAGTTGACCGTGCGGGCCTCGCCCGGATGCAGGACAATCTCCTCCTCCTGCGGGCCGAACGACCAGCGCATGCCCTCGGCGTTGCTGGAGATGAACTGCACCCGCACATCACGCTGCTCATCCACCGCCTGGCCCTGGCCTTCCCAAACGCTGCCCGAGGTCTTGCCATTGATCCCCAGGGCCTGGCACATCACGTCATAGATGGGCACCAGCAGGAAACCGAAGGCGAACATGCCTACCACCAGTAACAGCAGGCGCTTGACCAGACTTGCCGTACTCAGGCCTTCGGTGCGCATGGCAACCTCCTATTTCACTTCCGGCGGGGTGCTGAAGGTGTGGTAGGGCGCTGGTGAGGGCACCGTCCACTCCAGCCCTTCGGCGCCGTCCCAGGGTTTGGCCGGGGCGGGCTTGCCGCCGCGGACACACTTGATGACGATGTACAGGAACAATAGCTGAGTCGCCCCGAACATGAAGGCGCCGATGGACGAGACCATGTTGAAGTTGGCGAACATCATGTTGTAGTCGGGGATCCGCCGCGGCATCCCGGCCAGGCCGACGAAGTGCATCGGGAAGAACGCCAGGTTCATGCCGATGAACGACATCCAGAAGTGCGTCTTGGCCATCACCTCGTCGTACATGTGGCCGGTCCATTTCGGCAGCCAGTAGTAGGCCGAGGCGAAGATGCCGAAGATCGCGCCGGGCACCAACACGTAATGGAAGTGCGCCACCACGAAGTAGGTGTCGTGGTACTGGAAGTCGGCGGGCGCAATGGCCAGCATCAGTCCGGAGAAGCCGCCGATGGTGAACAGGATGACGAAGGCCACCGCGAACAGCATGGGCGCCTCGAAAGTCAGCGACCCGCGGAACATGGTGGTCGCCCAGTTGAACACCTTCACCCCGGTGGGCACCGCGATCAGCATGGTGGCGTACATGAAGAACAGCTCGCCGGTCAGCGGGATGCCAACGGTGAACATGTGATGCGCCCATACCGAAAACGACAGGAAGGCGATCGCCCCGGTGGCGTAGACCATGGAGGTATAGCCGAACAGCGGCTTGCGACTGAACGCGGGGATGATCATGCTCACGGCGCCGAAGGCCGGCAGGATCATGATGTACACCTCGGGGTGGCCGAAGAACCAGAACACATGCTGGAACAGCACCGGGTCACCTCCGCCGGCGGCATTGAAGAAACTGGTACCGAAGTGGATATCCATCAGCATCATGGTCACCACACCCGCCAGTACCGGCATTACCGCGATCAGCAGGAAGGCGGTGATCAGCCAGGTCCAGACGAACAGTGGCATCTTCATCAGGGTCATGCCGGGGGCGCGCAGGTTGAGGATGGTAGCGATGATGTTGATCGCGCCCATGATTGAACTGATACCCGCCAGGTGGATGGCGAAGATGAAGAAGGTGGTGCTGTCCGGCCCGTAGGTGGTCGACAGCGGCGCATAGAAGGTCCAGCCGAAGTTGGGCGCGCCGCCCTCCATGAACAGGGTCGAGACCAGCAGCCCGAAGGCAGCCGGCAGCAGCCAGAAACTGAAGTTGTTCATGCGCGGCAGCGCCATGTCCGGCGCGCCGATCATCAGCGGTACCATCCAGTTGGCCAGCCCGACAAAGGCCGGCATCACCGCACCGAACACCATGATCAGGCCGTGCATGGTGGTCATCTGGTTGAAGAACTCCGGCTGCACCAGCTGCAGACCGGGCTGGAACAGCTCGGCGCGGATGACCATTGCCAGCGTGCCGCCGAGCAGGAACATGGCGAAGCTGAACCACAGGTACATCGAGCCGATATCCTTGTGGTTGGTGGTCAGTATCCAGCGCATCGGGCCCTTGGCCGGACCGTGGGCATGGTCGGCGTGATGATTGTCGATCACTGCACTCATGACAGGTCTCCTATTGGCCATTCTTGAAGTTGAGGATGTCGACGGGAGCGACCACCTCGCCGGTGTCGTTACCCCAGGCGTTGCGTTCGTAGGTCACGACCGCCGCGATATCCACTTCAGACAATTGCTTGCCAAAGGCGGCCATGGCGGTACCCGGCACACCGTTGACCACCACATCGATGTGCGCGGCTACGTCGTTGAGCACCATGTCGCTGCCCTTGAGTCCCGGGAACATCGGCGGCAGACCTTCGCCGTTGGCCTGGTGACAGGCCACGCAGGTGCTGGTGTAGACGCGCTCGCCGCGTTCCATCAGCTCTTCCAAGGTCCATTCCTTGCTGGTCAACTCGGCTTCGGCGGCGGCGGCGGCCTTCTTCTCGTCAAGCCAGACGGCGAAATCCTCGGGCGTGCGGGCGTCCACCACGATCGGCATGAAGGCATGGTCGCGGCCGCACAGCTCGGTGCACTGCCCGCGGTAGATACCCGGCTCGTCGATACGGGTCCAGGCCTCGTTGATGAAACCGGGAATGGCGTCGCGCTTTACTGCCAGCGCCGGTACCCACCAGGAGTGAATCACGTCGGCCGAGGTAATCAGGAAGCGCACTTTCTGGCCGGTAGGCACCACCATCGGCTCATCGACTTCCAGCAGATAGTGTTCATCCTTGGCGGCCTGGTTGGCGATTTGCTCGCGCGGCGTCGCCATGTTGCTCATGAAGCTGACATCTTCGCCCAGATAGTTATACTGCCAGCGCCACTGGTAGCCGGTGATCATGATGTCCAGATCGGCGTCTTCGGTGTTGTAGATGTCGATCAGGGTCTTGGTGGCGGGAATGGCCATGCCGACCAGGATCAACAGGGGAATGACCGTCCAGAGAATCTCGACGGTGAGGTTTTCATGGAATTTTGCGGGTACCGCGCCCCGGGAACGGCGATGCATGAACATCGACCAGAACATGACGGCGAAGACCATGGTGCCGATGACCACCGAGATCCAGAAAATGGTCATGTGCAGGTTGAATACCGAGCGGCTGACTTCCGTCACCCCCGGCGTCATATTGACTTCCCAATTGGCGCTGGCACTGGCGCTGAATGCAATCAGGAACAGGCTGCCCAGCCAGGTGCGTGCATGTCGCAACATCCCGGTTTCCCCTTGTTTATTGTTTTTATCACTCCTGGCAACGCCTGGAAGGTGTAACCAGATAAAACCGAGTATAGACCTGATCGCGATCAAGGCAATGGCTTTGATTGTGAATTCTCATTGAATTGTCAAGCTCGAATGAGGTCAATTGCCGGATCTGTCGGACGCAGGTTTGAGCCGATGGCAACCCTGAACGGATGCGGGGTTGGTCAATTTTATCGTTCTTACCTGAGTCACTTTGACGATATAAAGGCACTCTGCTAGCTTGAATCCAGTCCAGAACCCTGAGCATTAGCTGGCGCGCCACCCGGCTCGCCTTCAGCGGGAGTATTAATGAAGATTTCCGAACTACGAGAACGCGTGCGCGCTGCCCGTGAAGATGATGGCAGTGCCGAAGCCTTGCATCAGTGGCTTGAACGCAAGCTGCCGCGACTGCATCGGACCATCCGTCTGCGCGATGATGCGGCAACCACCCTGTTCAATTTCATCCAGGCCTATATCGAGCGCGTGCCCGATATCATGGAGGCCGCCCAGTCGGTAGCCAACCATGCAAAGATGCGGCCCCAACTGATTCCGGTATTGAAGGTGGCAGAGGAGTTTTTCCTGCAACCCTCAACTGCGGCTGAATCGGAGCGGGGCTTGCTGGGACTGCTGGATGAAGCCTACCTGGCCCACCGTCTGGTGGAGGAAGTCAACGACCGCTACGTCAACCATGGCGGTGAGTCATTGATTCCCATGAGCAACACCAAGGCGAACGTGCTCGTCTATGAGTTGCTCGGCGAGGAATACGCCAACGAGCTGGACGCCGCAGTAGACGAAGCGGTGAAGGGCCTGTTGCCGGAGGACGTTTTCGAGAGCCCGGCCTTTCTCGCCTACAAGGCTGGTATCGATGAGGATCTGCGCCAGGACATGTGGCGCCGCTGGCCGAGCATGGCCGAGGAGTTGGGGCTGGGGTTCACCTGGCGCAACAACCCCTGATCCTGAGATCTCCTACCAACTTTCTGTTTACCAGTAGCTGGTCGTACGGGCGGTGATGCCATCGCCCGTGGCGTACGCGGCTGCGTCTTACCTGGGCTGACCGCCCGCCCGGGTGGCGCTGCCTACCCCATGGGCGGGTGGCTGTCGCCGCCGCCCTTGCTCAGCTGTCCTTTTTCTTCAGCTTCGGATTGGGATAGAACTGCGCCACATGGGAGGTAGGCGCCGGTTTGCTCGAGGGCTGGATGGTCACGCGGGTAGGCAATTCGCTGGGCACGGAATTGCCGCGCGCATCCAGGGTATCGGCGTAGCCGCAGGCAACACACTCCCGGTGGGGAACGTCGTCGACCTGGAACATGCGGATGGTATCCATCTGGCTGCAGGCGGGGCAGACCGCCCCGGCAATGAAGCGTTTTACCGGCTGCGATGGGTTGTTCATGCTGCTTGCTCTCCACTCAGGCCGCTGTGGCGCAGCAGCGCATCCACCGAAGGTTCGCGCCCGCGGAAGGCAACGAACAGCTCCATGGGTTCGCGGCTGCCGCCCCGGGCCAGGATATTGTCGCGGAAGGCCTTGCCGGTGTCGGCGTTGAAGATGCCTTCCTCCTCGAAGCGGGAGAAGGCGTCGGCTGACAGGACTTCGGCCCACTTGTAACTGTAGTAGCCCGCAGCATATCCCCCCGCGAAGATATGGGCGAAGCCGTTTTCGAAGCGGTTGAACGCCGGCGGCGGCATGACCGACAACTCGTCGCGTACCGCCTGCAGCACCTGCCGGGCGCTGCGGCCCTGCTCACCCTGGGCGTGCAACTCGAAATCGAACAGCGAGAACTCGATCTGGCGCAGCATACCCAGCCCGGACTGGAAGTTGCGGGCGGCCAGCATCTTGTCCAGCAGGTCCTGCGGCAGCGGCTCGCCGGTTTCGTGGTGGCCGGAGATCAGCGCCAGGCCTTCTGGCTCCCAGCACCAGTTTTCCATGAACTGACTGGGCAGCTCCACCGCATCCCAGGCGACACCGTTGATGCCGGAGGCGGCCGGGTAGTCGACGCGGGTCAGCAGGTGGTGCAGCCCGTGGCCGAATTCGTGGAACAGGGTGGTCACCTCGTCATGGGTCAGCAATGCCGGCTGCGCCTTGCCGTTGGCCGTGGGAACGGGCGGCGTGAAGTTGCACACCAGGTAGGCAATCGGGCGCTGCAGCTCGCCGTTGGGCAGGCGGCGGCGGTCACGGGCACCGTCCATCCAGGCGCCGCCACGTTTGTGGCTGCGGGCATAGAGGTCGAGGAAAAAGCGGCCGATGACTTCGCCATGCTCCAGCACCTCGAACAGGCGGGCGTCCGCGTGCCAGCGGTCGAACTCGGCGACTTCCCGCAGCTCGATGCCGTAGAGCCGGCCGACCACGCCGAACATGCCCTGGAGCACCCGGTCCACCGGGAACCAGGGGCGCAGCTCCTCCTGGGAAATGGCATAGCGGTGCTGACGCAGCTGCTCGGCGTAATAGCCGGTATCCCAGCTTTGCAGGTCGTGGCAGCCCTGGCTGGCGGCGAATTCCTTCAGCGCCTGCAGGTCGGCCTCGGCAAAGGGCCGGCTGCGCTGGCCCAGGTCACGGAGAAAGCCCAGTACCTGGTCGGTGCTGTCGGCCATCTTGGTCGCCAGCGACAGCTCGGCATAATTGGCATAGCCCAGCAGGCTGGCCAGCTCCTGGCGCAGTTGCAGGATCTCGGCGATCAGCGGGCCATTGTCATGCTCACCGGCGTTTGGCCCCTGGTCGGAGGCGCGGGTGCAGTAGGCGGTGTAGACCTCTTCGCGCAGGGCGCGGTCATTGGCGTAGGTCATGACCGCGTAGTAGCTGGGGAATTCGAGGGTAATCAACCAGCCGTCCAGCCCGCGGGCGGTGGCTGCCTGCTGCGCCTGGGCCAGGGCCGACTCGGGCAGGCCGTCCAGCTGGCTGGCGTCGGTGATGTGCTTGGTCCAGGCCTGGGTGGCATCCATCAGCTGGTTGGAGAACCGGCTCTGCAACTCCGACAGGCGCATCTGCAGTTCACCATAGCGCTGCTGCTGCTCGGGCGGCAGGGCAATGCCAGACAGACGGAAATCGCGCAGCGCATGCTCGATGATGGTCTGCTGCGCCGGCTCCAGCTCGGCAAAACTCGCGCTGTCGGCCAGCTGGCGATAGGCGTCATAGAGTTTCTGGTTCTGGCCCATCTCGGTGGAGAACTGGCTGAGCAGCGGCAAGCAGGCGTTATAGGCGTCGCGCAGCTCCGGGCTGTTCATTACGGCGTTCAGGTGACTGACCGGTGACCAGGCGCGGGACAGCCGTTCGCCCATCTCATCCAGGGGCTCGACCAGGGTGCTCCAGCTCCACTGCGCCGGCGGGTTGTCCAGCAGGGCCGCCAACTGGGCGCGACTGTCCGCGAGCACCTGTTCAATGGCCGGCTTGATGTGGCTCGGCTGGATCGAACTGAATGGGGGCAGATCGTAGGATTGCAGCAGCGGATTGGACATGGCGGGGTTTCCTGAATAGCGTGGGTTCGTACAATGGCCCCATGGTAATCAAACCAGCGGGCCATTGGCAGCCGGTGTGTAGCGGCTGTAATGGTAACTAGATGATGGCTGCGGCCAGTCAATTCAAGGGGCAGACGATGAATATACGCGGATTTGCAGGCAAGAGCCCGGTGCTGGGCGAGCGCGTCTACGTGGACAGCAGTGCGGTGGTATTGGGCGACGTTGAGCTGGGCGATGATTGCTCGGTGTGGCCGGCCACGGTGATTCGCGGCGACATGCACCGCATCCGCATCGGTGCTCGCACCAGCGTGCAGGACGGCAGCGTGCTGCACATCACCCATGCCGGGCCGTTCAACCCGGACGGTTTCCCGCTGATCATCGGCGACGACGTCACCATCGGCCACAAAGTGCTGCTGCATGGTTGCACCCTGGGCAGCCGCATCCTGGTAGGCATGGGCAGTATCGTCATGGACGGCGCGGTGATCGAGGACGAAGTGATTCTCGGAGCAGGTAGCCTGGTGCCGGCCAACAAGACCCTGCGCAGCGGTTTTCTCTACATGGGCAGCCCGGCCAAGGAGGTACGACCGCTGAGCGAGCGCGAGCGCGAATTCTTCCGCTACACCGCAGCCAATTATGTGCGGCTGAAGGACCAGTACCTGCAGGAGCAGGCGTAAGCGCAAGGTGCCGGTACTGGCAGGCAATCATTCCCGTGAATAACGGCCCGCCCGGGGCGCCCCTTGGTTTATGCTCGGGCAGATCGGGGCTACCTGTGCCCCACCACCCATAGCTGAGAGGCCTTGAGTATGACTGCCCTGACAAATCGAAAAATAGTGCTCGCGCGGCGCCCCCAGGGGGAAATCCAGGATGGCGATCTGGTGCTGAAGGATGAGCCGGTACGGGAACTGCGCGACGGCGAAGTGCTGATCAAGACGCTGTGGCTGTCCCTGGACCCCTACATGCGGCCGCGGATGAACGACAGCAAGGGCTACATGGACCCGGTCGGCATTGGCGAGGTCATGGTCGGCGAAAGCGTGGGCCGGGTGGTCGAGTCCAAATCGCCCAATTACAACGAAGGTGACCTGGTCACCTGTTACTCCGGCTGGCAGGAATACTGCGTGGTCCCGGGTGATGCCCCGATGATCTACAAGATCGACCCCCGTGGCGTACCGCTTCAGGCCTACCTGGGCGTGGCCGGCATGCCAGGTCGTACCGGCTATTGCGGCCTGACCTATGTAGGCAAACCCCAGGCCGGTGAAACCGTGGTGGTCTCGGCGGCCTCCGGTCCGGTGGGTACCGTGGTCGGCCAGACCGCCAAGCAGCTCGGTTGCCGGGTGGTCGGTATTGCCGGCGGCGAGGAAAAATGCCGCTTCGTGGTCGAGGAGCTGGGTTTCGACGCCTGCGTCGACTACAAGGCCGGCAATCTGGAAGGCGACCTGGCCGCTGCCTGCCCCAACGGCATCGACGTGTACTTCGAGAACGTCGGTGGCGAGGTAACCCGGGCGGTGGCCAAGCTGCTGAACAAGGGTTCGCGCGTGCCGATCTGCGGCTACGTATCAGCCTACAACGCCGAGGACGCCAGCAAGGTCGAGACGCCCTTCCACGTATTCGGCGCCATGGGCGAGAACAAGCCGGAGCACCGTTTCTTCCTGGTCACCGAATGGCAGGACCGCCACCAGGAAATCACCACCTTGCTGGCCGAGCAGGTCGCCAGCGGCAACATCAAGTACCGCGAGTCGGTAGCCGAAGGGCTGGAGAACGCCGTGGAGGCGTTCAAGGGCATGCTCAAGGGCAAGAACTTCGGCAAACAGCTGGTGCATATCGCCGACTGAGACCCTGGGGGCCGAGGTCGGCCCCCAAGGCGCCACCCCAGGCATCTGGGGTGGCGTCGGCATGGACTCGCCCCCTGGGACGGACGAGCACCAGCTCGTCCACAGCGCTAGCGGCGGAAATATCCTCGAGCTGGCGCTCGATTCCCAGAGGCGCGAAAGACCATCAGCTGTCCGCCCACTCCTGCTCCTGCAAAGCCCGCCACATGATCTTGCCGGCAGGTGACTTGGGCAGGCTGTCGACAAAGTCCACCAGCTTCGGACACTTGTAGGCCGACATGTTTGCCTGACACCAGGTGAGGATGTCCTCGGCACCGGTGTCCTGGTGACCAGCAGCCAGCACGATCACTGCCTTGACCGTTTCGCCGCGCCGCTCATCCGGGACTGAAATCACGCAGACTTCCTGCACCGCCGGATGCCCGTACAGCAGCGACTCCACTTCCGCTGGCCAGACCTTGTAGCCGGAGGCGTTGATCATCCGCTTGACCCGGTCGACCAGGAAGAAATAGCCCTCCTCGTCGTAATAGCCCAGATCGCCGGTGCGGAAGAAGCGCTCCCCATCCAGTTCGATAAAGGCCTCGGCGGTCGCTTCGGGGCGGCGCCAGTAGCCCTGGAACAGCTGTTCGCCCCGCAACACGATCTCGCCCACCTCACCCACGCCCAGCTCCCGCAGGCTCTCCACGTCGACCACCCGGGAATCGACCCCAATGATCGGGATACCCAGGCACTGCGGCTTGGGCGCCTTGGCTGGGTTCATGTGGGTAGCGCTCAGGGTTTCCGACAGGCCGTAACCCTCCGAATAGCGCAGCCCCAGCGTGTTCTCCAGTTTCGCCGCAATGGCCGCCGGCATGGCCGCGCCACCGCCGCCGATGGCCTGCAGGCTGCTGATGTCGTACTGCTCGATGTCCGGGTCGGACAGCAGGTCCACTACCATGGTCGGGATGTTGCGCCAGGAGGTGATGCCGTGGCGCTCGATCAGTTTCGCGGCGGTGCGGCGATCCCAGCGGGTCATGATCACCTGGGTGGAACCCAAGTAAATGGCGGCGTTCATGCACACCTGCATGCCCGTGACATGGAACATCGGCACCGATACCAGCTGCACACTGTTGTGCTGGCTGTTGCCCCACACCGACGGATAGACGACGGTGGCCATCGCGCTGTGATGGGTATGTACGCAGCCCTTGGGGTTGCCGGTGGTGCCGGAGCTGTAGGGGATCACGCACAGGTCGTCCGGGCCGGCGGTCAAGGGGCCTGGTTCATAGGCGGCATCAAGCGCCTGCTGCCAGGGAGTGAGGCCTGCCGCTGCGGGCATGTCAGCGGCCAGGGTCACCGCTTCGGGCAGCTCCAGGTCGGTGGGCTCGCGCACGTAGTCGCCATAGGCGGTGACGATGACCTCACGCAGGCCGGCACTGCCGACCAGCTCGCTGATATTGTCCAGCAGCTCGCGGCCGCACAGGGCAACTTGGGCCTCGGTATCGGTGATCAGGTATTCGAGTTCGGCCTTGCGGTTCATCGGGTTGACCGGTACCACCACCGCGTTGGCGCGCAGGATCGCGTAGAAACCGATGACGAACTGCGGGCTGTTCTGCATATACAGCAGCACCCGGTCACCAGCCTTGACGCCGGCGTGTTGCAGATACCCGGCCAGTGCTTCGGCCTGACGTTCGAGTTCGGCATAGGTCAGGCTGGTGCCGTAATAAATGATGGCCGGGTGCGTGGGATAGCGCAGCGCGGAAACGGTCAGGTTGGAGTACAGGCTGGTGGCCGGCAGATCGAGAAAATGTGGTACCAGATCAGGCCAGGCGGCGTAATGGCGGTCGAACATACGCGGAAACTCCCGTGGACGGTTTATTGTCTTTGTCGTTGCCGCCCAGCTAAGCATGTCCGGCGCCGGGGGCAAACCGTCAAAACCGGTGGTGTTGATGGATCATAAGCATAACCTGCTCAGGGCAGGTACAAGCGGAACTCGCCACCACCAAGCCGCCCGCCATTGCTCAGCTCGATATACCCGTGCCGACCGTCGCGTTGATGCAGCCGGGCGATGCACTGACCGAAATACAATCCCAGACCGGTGCTGCCCTGGGTGATATCCGCGTCACGGGTCCCGGTGCTGTAACGGCCGAGCATGTCGGTGGGGTAGCCCTGGCCATCGTCGCTGATGGCGATCAGCAGCTGATCCTCCTCGATCACCGCCGCATGCAGGTGAATGGCCGAGCGGGTATAGCGGATGGAGTTGTTGATCACGTTGGCAATCACCGAGCCGACCAGTTCCTCGTCCATGAAATGCAGCAGGTCGGGATCATCCAGGCTGTAGCTGCCGGTGATCTGGCGAGCCCGCAGGATTTCACTGTGCCGCGCCAGCTGGGCCTGCAGCAGGTCGTCCACCTCCACCCAGTCCGGGCGCAGCGGCAGGGCGTTGAGCTGCAGTTTGTACAGCCCGAGCATCTGCATGAGCATGCCATTGAGGCGCAGGGACTCGTATTCGATCACTCCGCGCTCGCCGGACTCGGCCAGCTCCGGCGGCAGTCGTTCCACCCATTGGGTCCAGCTCTGCATCAGCAGAGCCAGGGAGTTCTTCATGTCATGGACGGTGGACGCCAGCACCGTGGAAAAATCCAGGCCGTCGTGGTTATCGTCTTTCATAACTGCTCCAGCCGCTCGCGCAGCTTGCGGTAACGCTCGCGGCGGTGATCATTGATGGGCATGGCGGCCGCCTGCTGCAGGCAGCGTTCGCATTCGTCACGTAGTTCCGGAAGGGCGCGGGCACCGGCCAGGCGCAGCAGGGTCTGGGCGGTGTTCAGGGCGAAACTGATATTGCGCGGCTGGCTGGCCAGTGCCTGGCGAAATAGCTGCAGCGCCTCGGCGTATTGCTTCTGCTGATAGAGCGCAATGGCCTGGCGGTTCCATTCCAGCGCCTGGGAGCCCGCAGTGAGAAGCGCAGCATTGTCGGTATGCCGGGCAATCTCCGCCATGACGGCGAGATCGTCGCCGTACATCTCGACACTGGTCGCCAGCACGCTGTCGGCGGCATCGGCCTGGCCCAGGTCACGCAACTGTGCAGCCACCTGCAGGGCGGCGTCGCTATCGAAGAAGGACTCCAGCTGCGCGACTTCGGTGGCCACCTGCTCGGCCAGCCGCCGTGCTTCGGCGGCGTGCCCGCTCTTGTCCAGGGTCCGGGCGTGCATCAGGCGCGAGCGGATTGCCAGCGCCGGGTCATCGCGCCAGGTTTTGTCCAGCTCGCCCAGGGTCTGGCGAATTTCCGCCACTACCCGGTGGCCCAGCGCACCATCGCCCGCCTGGGCCGTCAGACTGGCGGCCAGATTCAGATGATTCTCGGGATTGCGAAACAGCGAGTTGCGCCCCAGGTCCACCGCTTGGCGAAAGGCCCGCGCGGCCTGCTCATGGTCCTGGTTGCGCTGGGCAACCTGCCCCATGCGCTGCTGGCGCTGCAGGGAGTTGGGGGAGATGCGCAGACCTTGCTGCAGATATTCCTGCGCCTCTTCCAGATTGCCCCGGGCCAGTTCGGTGGCGGCCAGCCCATCGTATAATGCCGGGATCAGCGGGAACTGGCGGATACCGTCCTGATAGAGCGCCAGGGCCTTGTCCCAGTGGCCGGTCTCGCGGCTGAGGTCAGCCAGGGCCACCAGCGCCCAGGGCAGCGGTCGTTCGCTGACCAGGGATTGGAGCAGCCGCTCCTGGTCCTGCCGCCGACCCAGCGCCGCCAGGGCGGCGACCTGCTGCCGCCGGCACTGCGGAGCGTAGCGCGGGTGGGCGGCGATGACCTTGGCGCACGCCTCCAGCACCGCCGGGTAATCACCCCGGGCTTCGGCCTCCAGTACCGGACGCAGGACCGCCTTGAGCGTGATCAGCTTGTCCAGCCGCTGCTGCAGGCTGGCCAGGTTGAAGGGCTTGGTCAGATAGCTGTCGGGCTCGCATTCCAGCGCCGCGATGACCATCGCCTGACTGCTTTCGGCGGAAATGATGATGAAGATGCAGTGCGGGCTGAGCAACTTGTCATGGTGCAGCTCCTCGAGGACCTGCTGGCCGTTCTTGCCCTTGCCCAGGTTGTAGTCATGCAGGATGACGTCGTAGCTGTGCTTGCGGCACAGCGCCAGCGCCTCTTCGCCATTGACCGCCGCATCGATATGGGCAACCCCCATCTGCCGCAGCATACCGGTCAACGCCGAGCGGAAATCGGTGAAATCATCCACGATGAGAAAGCGCTTGGTGTTGTATTCGATCATATTGCTATCCGCATCAATGCTTGGGCAGGTTGGCAGCCAATACATTGTAGCTGGACGGGGTGGTAAGTGGTGAGGCAAATGGCCATCACTCTGGCGAAGCAGATGCGCTGTGGATCAACGCAGCGGATACTTGTACCAGATGGGTGTACCCCGTTGCCTCCGGCGCGCAGTGGGCGCGCCAGAGGCGTGGATATCAGAGCGTAGCCAGCGGCGTCGCCCAGATGGTGGTCAGGCTGTCGACCAGGGGCTGGCTGGCGCCCTGGCTGCCGATGAACTGCAGCAATACCGGCGTGAACTCACTGACCTTGGCGGGGGCCATGCCCAGCCCCGCGAAGCGCTCGGCCACCTCAGTCATGCTCTGGATACCCGGCTCCACCGGCTGCTTGGCCAGCGGATTGGATTTGCCCAGCAAACCGCTCACAGCGCCAACCTGGCCAGCCAGACCACTGTCGGTCATGCCCCGCAAGGCAGGCACCGATTGCAACAACTGGGCGTAATCGGCGGCGGCCAGCTTGGTCTTGGCCAGGTCCAGCAGGGCGGTGGCGCCACCGACGGCCTGCCGGGAGTCGACGTTCAGGTCGGTCAGCCGGGTAACCAGCTCGGCCGAGCGGGCAGCGGCCGAGTCAGGGGCAGCGATGGCCGTGGTCAGTTTGGCGGCATCGCCAAGGCTGAAGGCTTGGGTTGTTCCCGCCACCAGGCTGAGCGCCAGGGCCAGGGTAACGCAGCAGGTCTTTTTCATTTTTCTTCATCTCATAATGTGGACGGCCGTCACTGGCCATACCCGCCGCTTCCAGTGCGGCAGGCGGCGGCGAGTTTACCGCATCTTGGGCGCGGCCGGTGCAGCGGCACCGGTCAGGCGCCAGCGCTTATACTGGGCCGATATTTTTAAGGAGAGCATGCAATGCAGACGACGGCAGTGACTGGCCCGCAGAGCCGATTCTTCCATTCGCGCGGGCTGCGCCTGCATTACCTGGATTGGGGTAATGCCGGGGCTCCGGTATTGATCCTGGTGCACGGGGGCCTGGAGCACGCGCGGGTATGGGACCAGCTGGCCCGCCAGTTGAGTGCGGACTGGCAGGTAGTGGTGCCGGACCTGCGCGGCCATGGTGACAGTGATTGGAGTAGCGGCGGCGCCTACGCCATTGCCGATATGGTGCCGGACCTCGCGGCCCTGGTTGTCGACCTGGGTGATCGCCCGGTGACCCTGGTGGCCCATTCGCTGGGCGGCAATATTGCCACGCATTACGCTGCGCTGTTTCCCGAGCGGGTCGAGCGACTGTGCGTTATTGAAGGCCTGGGCTCCTCGCCAGCGGTGCGGGCCAAGCGCGACGAAAAGCCCCGCCGTGAACAATTGCGGGACTGGGTGGACAAGGTCCGGGACCTGGATCAGCGCGGCCCCAGCAGCTACCCGAGCGTCGCGGCGGCGGCCGCCCGGTTGCTGGAACATGATCCGCTGCTGAGCCGGGAGCTGGCCGAATACGTCTGCGAGCACGGCATGCGGCCGACCGCCGATGGCCAGTGGCGCTGGAAGTATGACCACCTTGTCCGTGGTGCCGGCGCCGCGGAGGTCGCATCGGTGGAGCCCAGCGACCTGTGGCAGGCCATCCAATGCCCGGTGCTGCTGATGTACGGTGCCGGGAGCTGGGCTTCCAATCCAGAGCAGGACGGCCGCCTGCGGCATTTCGCTCGCGCCGAGGTGGTTACCGTGGAGCAGGCCGGCCATAACCTGCATCACCATCAGCCGGAGATGTTCATGGCGCACCTGCGCAGGTTTCTGGCGTAGCCGGGGCAATGCGCCCCGATGTACGAGCTGGTGCTCGAACACCCCAGGAAAACACGCGCTCGCCGGCCGGGCGCGTCGTTCCGGCGCGGGCCTGGGTGTTGACGTTCAGTGCGAGGTGCCCTCCACGAACCCGATCTTGTTGCCCACGTTGTACTTGCCCGAGGGCTTGTTCATCGGGATGCGTTTGACCTCCTCAAGGGTCTCGCTGTCGAGTACCAGCAGCGCGCCGTCTTCGTCCCAGATACTCAGCAGCAGGTAGCGGCCATCGCGGGTGAATTCGACATGGGCGGCATTCTTGCCAGGCACCGGGCGCAGGGTATGGGCCACTTCCAGGGTCTGCTTGTCGATCAGGTGGATGGCATCGTTGTTCGGGCCGAAGAACACATCGGTCCAGGCGTAGGGTGAGTGCTCGTGGCTGCGCATGAAGAAGCCGGGGCCTTCGGTGGGGATCTCCTTGATCAGCTTCCAGGTGTCCAGATCCAGCACCGAGATCAGCCCCTGGCTGATGTTGGGCGTGGCGAATACCCATTTGCCGTCGCGCTGCCAGTAGATGCCCGACCCGAGGTGCGGCATGCCGGGCAGGGGGATATCGGTCAGCGTCTTGCCGGTATCCAGGTCGATCACCTGGCCGCCCTTGGCCTTGCGTGAGGTGGCCAGCAGGTAGCGGTAGTCGGGGGTGAAGGAGAAGTCGTCCAGGTAATCCGCGGCGATGATCCGCCGGGGCGTGAAGTCCGGCGTGCCGGCGTAGGACAGCTCCCAGACCTCCTGCACATCCTTCAGCGCGACCACGAAGCTGTCCCGCTGGGGCGCGGTATAGACGGCGCTGACCCGCGATGGCGTACCGTCGCTGCCGGTTGCGGCAATGGGTTTGACCAGGGTCAGGTCACGGGCATCCAGCACCACCAGGTTGCCTGGCAGGTAGTTGCCGACCAGCACCCAGCGACCATCATTGCTGACCGCCAGGTTCCGGGTGTTCAGGCCCGCGCGCACCTCGGCGACCATGGTCAGGTTATGCAGGTCGTACTTGCTGATCCAGCCATCCCGGGAGGCGAAGTAGACGAAACGGCCATCCGGCGAGAACTTGGGCCCGCCGTGCAGGGCGAAGTGGGACTGGAAGCGCGCCAGCTCCTCGAAAGTGTCGCCATCAAGGATACGCACATGGTGATTGCCGGCCTCGACCACGACGAACAGGTTGAGCGGATCGGCGCCGTGCTGGGGGCTATCCGGCAGCTGGGTGAGGTCGGCCAGCTGGCGGTGGCTGGCGCGGATATCGGCTGCGGTCCAGGTGGGCGGTACTTCTGCAGCGGTGTACAGGTAGCTGACCAGGGCGTCGATCTGCCCGGCGTCCAGCACCTGGCCGTAGGCGGCCATCTGGCTGGCCGGGCGGCCATGTTGGATCACCTTGCGCACTTCCTCGGGCTTGATCCGGCCCAGGCTCTCCGGCAGCAACGCCGGTCCGGTACCGCCGAGGCGGTCGAGGCCGTGGCAACTCTGGCACTGGGTCTGATACAGGGTGGCAACGTCGGTAACACTGGAGGCGTCGGCCAGCGCCGCCAGCGGCAATACCGCGCCCAATAGCAATGTGGATATCAGCCGCATACCCGGGCCTCCCGTGCGCTGGCGACTGGCGCCGGGCTAAGCCGCGCCGGGTAACTCAGTGCTTGCCCGGCGAACAGCCCCACCACCCGGCCGATGACGGTCAGGGTCGGTGCGCTCAACTGATGGTCACGGGCCAGCCGCTCCAGTTGCTGCAAGTTTCCGCGTACCACCTGCTGGTCATCCCGGGTGCCGTTGCCGATCAGCGCGGCGGGGGTGTCGGCGGGCAGGCCGGCGGCGATCAACTGGCGGGAAATCTCGCCGAGGCTGGCCAGCCCCATGTAGAACACCAGGGTCTGGCCACCGCTGGCCAGGCTCTGCCAGGGCAGGGTCAGGGCGCCGTCCTGCTGCAGGTGGCCGGTGATGAACTGGCAGGATTGGGCCAGGTCGCGGTGGGTCAGCGGGATGCCGGCATAGGTACTGCAGCCGGAGGCTGCGGTGATGCCCGGCACCACCTGGCAATCAATCCCCTGGGCCAACAGGAATTCGAGCTCCTCGGCGCCGCGGCCGAAGATGAAGGGATCGCCACCCTTGAGCCGCACCACCCGCTGGTTCTGCAGTGCCAGGTCCACCAGTAGCTGGTTGATCTGCTCCTGGGGCAGGCTGTGGAACCCACTGGTCTTGCCGACGAAGCGGCGATCGCAGCCGGCCGGCAACAGGGCGAGCAGGGCCGGGCTGACCAGGCGGTCATAGACCACCACGTCGGCCTGCTGCAACAGGCTCCAGGCGCGCAGGGTGAGCAGGCCGGGGTCGCCGGGGCCGGCGCCGACCAGGGCCACTTCGCCAGGTGTGAAGCTGGCCCGCAGGGCGGCGGGGAAGCAGTCGATGTCATGCATGTTCATACACCACTTGGCAGGGGATGAGGGGACTGTGCGCCAGGCCGATTTCGCTGTCGCTCAGGTAGCAACCGGGGTCCTCGCCCCAGAGATCGCCGGTGGCCCAGGCCCGGGTGCGGGTGTTGCCGTTGCAGATCGCCAGCCACTGGCATTCGCCACAGCGGCCGCCTACCGCCCGGGGATGCTGGCGCAGCTGGGCGAGCAATGGGTCGGGGTTATCCAGCCAGATGTCCCGGAAGCTGCGCTGGCGGATATTGCCGACGGTGTGTTGCCACCAGTAGGTATCCGGATGCACGTTGCCGATGTTGTCGATGTTGGCGATGCCGCTGCCGGAGGCGTTGCCACCCCAGGCCCGCAACATCTGCTCCAGCCGGGCGGCATGCTGAGGGATACGCCGCTGCGCCCACTGCAGCAGCAGGATGGCGTCGGCGTCGTTGTTGCCAGTGACGAAGTCGGTATCACGCCCCTGCTGCACATCCGCCCAGGCCTGCTCGAACAGCTGTTCCAGCACATCGCGGGTCATCTGGTGATGGGCGTCGGCCTTGCGGCTGCGTTTGCCGCGACCGCTGTAGTTCAGGTGCGAGAGATAGAACTTCTGCACGTCATGGTCCCGCATCAGCGCCAACAGCGCCGGCAGCTGCGGGTAGTTGTACTGGGTCAGGGTGGTGCGCAGCCCGACCCGTATGCCCCGGGCGCGGCACAGGTCGATGGCCTGCATGGAGGCGGCAAAGCTGCCCTTGAGCTGGCGCCACTCGTCATGCACGGCCTCCAGCCCGTCGATGCTGATGCCCACGTAGTCATAGCGGGCGGCGGCCACCTGCTCGATATTGGCCTGGGTGATCAGGGTGCCGTTGGTCGACAGGGCGACGAAAAAGCCCCTGTCCCTGGCGTAGTCCGAGAGCTGGAAGATGTCCTCGCGCAGCAGCGGCTCGCCGCCGGACAGGATCAGGACGCGCACACCGGCAGCATGCAGATCGTCGATGACCCGCAGGGCTTCGGTGGTATCGAGTTCGTCGCGAAATTCGCTGTCGGCGGAGGTGGCGTAGCAATGCTTGCAGGTGAGGTTGCAGCGCCGCAGCAGGTTCCAGATCACCACCGGGGGGCGGACCCCGGGGGCGCCGCGGGCGCCCAGGACCCGCAGCTCGGGGTTGTGCAGGGCGCGCAGGTAGTGGCTTATTCTAAGCATGGCGTTCTCTCCAGAGGCGTGGCGGGGCGGCTGGTGCGGGCCAGGCGCAGGCCGGTCTTCTTCAGGATGCGACTGCTGACCAGCATGTCGTCGGCGCGGCAGGCGCTGCCGAGCAGCTGGCGGATGCGTTCGCGATCGGCGTGGATGTCTTCGGCGCTGCGGCCATGGACCATGGCGAACAGGTTGTAGCGCCAGCCGTCCCGGCGGGGCCGGCGGTAGCAGTGGCTGACAAAGGGCTGGGCACCGATCAGCGGGCCCAACTCGGCCATGCGGTCATCGTCCACATCCCAGACGGTCATGCCGTTATGGCGGTAGCCGAGGCGGTAATGGTTGGGCACGGCGGCGATGCGGCGGATGGTGCCGGCAGCCTGCAGCCGTTGCAGCAGCGCCAGGGTCTGTTCGCTGCTCAGGCCCAGGCGCTCGGCCAGCCAGGCCCAGGGGTCGGCCACCAGCGGCAGGCCGGCCTGGGTGAGGGCGATCAGCCGGCTGGTCAGCTCCGGGTCAGACGGGCAGGTGCAGGCCGACATGGTAGGTCTCCTCCTTGGGCAGGTTGAGCACTGGCAGTCCGGTCAGGGACTCGATGTGCCGGAGGGTGGCGGTGACTGCCTGCGGGGTATCGCAGGCCAGCACGAACCACATGTTCCAGGCATGTTCCCGGCGGTAATTGTGGGCCACTTCCGGCAGGGCGTTCAGCTGCTCGGCGACGGCGTCGAAACGTGGCTCGGGCACTGCCAGGGCGGCGAGGGTGAAGGCGCCGCCGACACGCTCGATATCGAACATGGGGCCAAAGCGGGTCAGGGTGCCGTCATCCAGCAATGCCTGGACTCGCACGCGCAGCTGCTCGGGTGGACTGCCCAACTCATCGGCCAAAGCTTCCCAGGGCTGCGGCACCAGGGGCAAACCCCGTTGCAGGCGGTTGATCAGGCGCCGGTCCAGGTCATCCATGCAGCACCTCCGGGGTGCTCGCCGGGGTAAAGCGCCCGCCGCGCTGCTTGAAGGCGCGGGTGCTGAACAATACCCGATGGGATGTGTGCGTCAGCCCGTGCTCGGCCAGCAGTGCGGTGATATGGGTCTGCACCGCAGCCCGCTCCCGGCCATGGACCATGCAGAACAGATTGAATGGCCAATGCGGCAGCCGGCGCGGGCGCTGGTAGCAGAGGGTCACGCCCGGGGCGCAGCCCAACTGCTGGCCGACCGCATCGACCTGCTGATCGGGAATATCCAGCACCAGCATGGCATTGGCCCGAAAGCCCAAGGTGCGGTGGTGGACGACCAGCCCGAAGCGGCGAAACAGGCCCTCGGTGTTCCATTGGTGGGCCTGCTCAAGCACCGCCTGTTCGCTGGCGCCGATCTGCTCGGCCAGCGCCTGCCAGGGTCGTGCGGTCAGCGGCAGGCCTTGCTCCAGCAGGCGTCGCAGGAGGGTGCGCTGGTGATTGTCCAGGCTGCTCACAAGGCGCCCTCCAGGGAAAAGCCCAGGTCGATGCGATAGGCGCGGCGCATGGGCAGGTCCAGTGGCGTCAGGCCCGTGGCCTGCTCGATGTCCTCCAGGCAGCGCTCCAGGGTCTGGCGATCCGGCCCGGTGAGGACGAACCAGAGGTTGTAGTCGTGTTCACGCAGGTAGTTGTGGTTGACCTCGGGGTAGCGGTTGACCTGTTCGGCGACCTGTTCCAGGCGTTCGGGCGGCACCGCCAGGGCGACCAGGGTGCTGGCACCGGCGCGGCTGTGTTCGAACACCGGGCCAACGCGGGACAGTACCCCCGCCCGGTCCAGCCAGCCCAGGCGGTCGAGCACCTCGGCCTCGCTGCAGCCCAGTTCCTCGGCCATGGCCTGCCAGGGCTCGGCGCAGATCGGCAGGTGATGCTGGTAGCCTTCGATCAGGCGGTGGCTAAGCTCATCCAGTTGCATGGTAAGTCCTTGTATTGAAACGGCTTGGCTACAATCCGGTGATATGGGCACGGCTGCTGAAGAAGATGCCGCTGGGGCTGTCCGCCGGCAGGCTGGCCATCCTGGTCAGCGTGTATGGGTCCCAGACCTGGACTTCGCCGCCGTCGCGTACCGACAGCCAGAGCTGGTCGCCGCGGGAGGTGAACTCCATGTGCAGGACCGCCGGCCCGGGTTCCAGGGTGGCGATGATCTGGTGGGTTTCGCTGTCGATTACCTGCACCTGATGGTTGTCCGGGTGGGCGAAGTTGACCCAGATCTGCCGGGCATCCGGGCGGGCCATGACGAAGATCGGCTGGCCGGCGACATCGATGGCGCCGGTCTGCTGCCAGCTGCTGCTATCCATCACCAGCACCTGATGCCGGCCCACCGCAGGCACGAAGGCCTGGTCGCCGGCCAGGGTCCAGCCCTCCAGGTGGGGCATCTTGTACACCGGCAATTTCTGTTCGCCGCGGCCGTAATCGTCGAGGATCCGCTCGACACCCCGCTCCGGGTGCCAGAGATCGATCTTGGCCATGCCGTCCTCGCCGAACAGGCCGGCGATGTAATAACGGCCCTCCGGGGTCAGCAGGGCATCGTAGGGCTGGTTGCCGATGTTCTCGAAGCGGGTGACAAGCGGCTCATGGCCCTGGCTGAAATCCAGCAGCCAGGTTTCGCCGGTGTCGAACAGGCTGTAGATGAAGCGGTTGCCGGGCACATCGGTCACCCCCACCACCCGGGCGTTGCGACTGCCGTCGGCCATCGGCGTGGCCGGAATATCGGCCACCAGCTCCAGGGTGACGGCGTCGAATACCTTGACGCCGCCCGGCTCGTAGTTGCCCACGGCGATCAGGCTGCCATCGCTGCTGATGGCGCCGCCGATGCTGTTGCCGCCCTGGATGATGCGCTTGTCGATCTGTTGCAGCAGCAAGTCGACCTTGGTCAAACCGCCGTCCCGACCGAATACATAGGCGTAGCGCTGGTCCCGGGAGAACACCACCGAGGCGTGGGACAGATCGCCCAGCCCGTCAATGCGTGCCAGGTGGGTGCGGGTGCTGCTTTCGACCAGTTGCAGGGTGCCGGTGGCGCGTTCCACCACCACTCCCAAGTCCCCGGTGCCTCGCAGGGGCAAGGGCGTGGCGGAGTTGGCGCAGCCGCCGAGCAGCGCAACGGCGGCCAGTGCGGGCAGGAGCAGTTGTTTCATGGCTGGGGGTATCCTTCAAGCAGCCGGTCGACCAGCCAGGCGATGTCCTGCTCATCCAGCAGGGCCTTCCAGCCGGGCATGGCGGTACCGGGGCGGCCGTGGGTGACGGTGGCGATGAGGCTGTCACGGGGTTTGCCGGCCAGTGCCGCGCGGGTCAGGGCCGGGCCCAGGCCACCGGTCATGCGCAGACCGTGGCAGGAGCCGCAGTCCTGCAGCAGCAGGTTGGCCAGTTGCTGCTGGCGCTCGGCTGTTGGCGACCCCGCGCCGGCAGCGGTGGCCACCAGCAGCGTAGCGATCAGCAGCAGGAGGCGAGAACAACGCACCGATACAGCCATCAATTTCCCCATCAGCCTTGGATCTGGTCCGTGATCGCATTATGTGGCGGTGCTGCAAGGGATAATTTGACCGCGGTCAGGTCGCGCTGCGACATATTGCCCCCGGACGGTCACGGCCGGCCGGCGGATGTGGCGGCTGGTCCGGGAGCCTGCAGCTGGCTATCCTGTGCTGACAGTCACCAAGGGAGATGTGCCATGAAAGCGGTAGGTTATACCGAGCAGTTGCCGATCGATAACGAACAGGCCTTGATTGATCTGACGTTACCCAAGCCCGAGCCGACCGGCCGCGATCTGCTGGTGCGCGTGCAGGCGGTCTCGGTCAACCCGCGGGACATCAAGAGCCGCCAGGTCTTCAGCGCGTCGCCGGCCGAGCCGCGGGTGCTGGGCTATGATGCCGCCGGTGTGGTCGAGGCGGTCGGCCCGCAGGTCAGCCTGTTCCAGCCCGGCGATCCGGTGTTCTATGCCGGCGAGCTGCAGCGCCAGGGCTCCAATGCCGAATGGCAGTTGGTGGACGAGCGTATCGTCGGACACCGGCCGCGCAGCCTGGCGCCGGCGGCCGCCGCCTCGGTGCCGCTGGTCATGCTGACGGCCTTCGAGATGCTGTTCGACCGCCTCGGCATGCCGCAACAGTCAACCGAGCGGGCGCCGACGCTACTGGTACTTGGCGGTGCGGGTGGGGTGCCGTCGGCGGCCATCCAGCTGGCGCGTCAGGCCGGCGCCCAGGTCATCGCCACCGCTTCCCGTGCCGAAAGCGCCCAGTGGGTGCGGGACATGGGAGCGCACCACGTCATCGACCACAGCAAACCGCTGGTGGCCCAGATTCTCGAGCTGGGCATTGGTCTGGTCGACTTCGCCTTTTCCACCCACACCACTGCCGAGGCCTGGGCTGCGCTGGCCGAGATCATGGCGCCGCAGGGCCGGCTCGGCATCATCGATGACCCCGAGCCCGTGGATCTGCGGCTGTTCAAGGCCAAGAGTATTTCCATCCATTGGGAGTCGATGTTTACCCGGTCGATGTTCCAGACGGCGGACATGCAGCGCCAACATGAGATTCTCAACCGCATCGCCGACCTGCTCGATCAGGGGCAGCTGCAGCCGCTGGATAAACAGCACCTGGGGCTGATCAATGCGGCCAATCTGCGCCAGGCCCACCAGTTGATCGAAGGTGGCCACACCATCGGCAAGATCGTACTGGAAGGTTTCTGAGGGCTCGTCACCCGTCCCGGGTTGGCTGGATGGCATATCGCTATCTACACTGACGATAGTTTACCGGACCGACGGGTGCGCTTCCCGGCTTGGGAGCCTGTGGTAGTATTCCGCCATTTTTCCAGCGCCAGAAAAATGACCGGGAGCCAGCCCGTGTTCATCGGGGGGCACCATGGATTACCAACAGGTCTTCGAACGATCACCTGCACCGGCTGTGCTACTCAGCCGTGGCCTGCAGGTTCTTGCCTGCAATAACGCCTTCGAGCGGATGTTGGCGTTGCCGCAGCAGGCGATGCTCGGCCAGACCCTGTTCCATCTTTTCCCAGGCTCGGAGGATTCGCGGCGGATCTTGCAACAGTCCTTGCAGCACGTCCTCGATGCCAGGGTGGCGCATCAGATTCCGCTGCTCGAATATCCGATGCCCGCGGCTGCCCGGAGTGACTGCGAATACTGGTCGTTTCATAACACGCCGCTGATGGAAGAGGGGGAGGTGGGTGCGATTCTCTGCCAGCCCCTGAACCTGTCCGCACTGGTACAGATCGAACCCGGTGCCCAGCAGGAACTCAGCCAGCCTACGGGCGCCTTGCTGCTGGATCTGCTCACGGCACTCGAGGCCGAGCGGGAACGCTTCGACCAATTATTCCAGCAGGCCCCCGGCTTTATCTGCATCCTGCGCGGGCCAGATCACGTCTTCGAATTGGCCAACGATGCCTATTACCAGCTGATCGGGCACCGGCACATCATCGGCCAGGTGCTGGCGGATGTGCTGCCGGAGGTGATCGAGCAGGGTTTTCTGGACAAGCTCGATCGCGTCTACCGGACCGGCGAGCCCTTCATCGGCCGCGCCGTGCCTATCGAACTGCAGCGGGTGGCGGATGGACCGCTGGAAGAGCGCTTCATCGACCTGACCTACCAGCCGATCAACGATGCCAGCGGCAAGCCGTCCGGTATCTTCGTGCTTGGCCATGACGTCACCGAGGCCCACCGGCTGTCCCAGGAGGTGACCTTCCAGGCCGCCCACGATGCCCTGACCGGATTGCGCAATCGTCGGGAAGTTGCCCGGCAGATGGCCGAGCTGGAACAGGCGGGGGGCTCCCACGCCCTGGTCTATCTGGATCTGGATCACTTCAAGATCATCAACGATCGGTGCGGTCATCGGGCCGGGGACAAGCTGCTGACCGAGGTAGCGCAACTGCTGCGCCAGCACGCGGAGGAAGATGACACCCTGGCCCGGCTGGGCGGTGATGAGTTCGCCATGGTGCTGCGCAATTGCGGGCTCGACGGCGCCCGACGGCGGGCTCAGCAGGTGTGTGATGCCATCCGGCAGTTGCCCTTTCCCTGGCAGGGCCGGCGTTACACCGTGACCTGCAGCGCCGGTGTGGCCTGCTTCGGCAGCGAGGCCGCCGTGACCTTCAGCGACGGGCTGGGCCTGGCCGATGCGGCCTGTTTCCTGGCCAAGGAGAAGGGCCGTAACCAGGTCGTGGTCGGCCAGCCCAGTGATGAGGAAGTGCGCCGCCGTCAGCAGGACATGGACTGGACCGACCGCCTGCGCGAGGCCATGCGCGAGGATCGGGTCGTCCTGTTCGGGCAGCGCTTCGACAACCTCAGCGGCGCGGCGCGGGAGGAGGGCATGATCTGCTGCGAGGTGCTGGCCCGGCTGCGGGGAGTCGATGGCGAGCTCATTCCGCCAGGGGCATTCATCCCCGCCGCGGAGCGTTACGGGCTGATTGGCGAGCTGGACCGGCACATCATCCACAAGGCGTTTTCCACGCTCCAGCAGCTGCACCCGGCCCAGCGCCAACGTACCCGCTATTTCATCAATGTGTCCGGGTTGACCCTGGGTAGCCGGGGGTTCGTGGAATACGTGTTGTCGACGCTGGCCCGGTTTCCCGATGTCGAGCCGGGCAATGTCTGCTTTGAAGTGACCGAGACGGCGGCGATCAGCAGTCTCACGACCACCGCCGGGCTATTGGGCGAGCTGGTCGGGCGTGGGTTCCAGGTGGCGCTGGATGATTTCGGCAGCGGCATGTCGTCCTTCGCCTACCTGCAGCACCTGCCGGTGCAGTACCTGAAGATCGATGGCGAATTCATCAAGGGGATTCGCAACCCGCCGGCGGGCGGGGTGATTGTCGAGTCGGTGATCCAGGTGGCCCGGGCGTTCAATATCCGGACCATTGCCGAGTCGGTGGAGTGGTCGGATCTGGTGCCGGTATTGCGGGATGCCGGCGCCGATTACGGGCAGGGTTTTGCCCTGCACCGCCCGCAACCATTGCCACTCTGAGCGGTGATCAGCCCGCGGCGCTGGCCGGCGCCGGGTGGGCGAGCAGCCAGTCCAGGGCTTCTGCCCACACCGGCTGGCAGTCGCTGCGGAAATACCCCATATGGCCGATCGGCGGATTGCCGGCGGGCGGGGTTATATCCCGGATGGTCTGCGGTGCGCCACTGTAACCCTCGGCAAAGGCATCGCGGGAGCGCGGCGGCGCCCAGGGGTCGTCGGTGGAGGTGACCAGCGCCAGGGGTGTGCGCACTGCTGCGTACAGCGGTTTCACCCAGGCCATGGTCGGATCATCGAAATAGTAACGCGGAAAGCCACACCAGCGCTTCCAGTCGCGGTACACGCCCAGCGGCAGGTCATCGCCCATGCCCAGCAGGCTCCAGGCCATATAACCTTTCCAGGCGACGATGGGCGGCATGAGCAGATGCCAGAACAGTCGGATCTTCAGCGCCTCGCCCTTGGGCATCCAGCCGGCCCAACCCGCGCCGGTACCGAAGGTGTAGCAGGCCGCCAGCCGATCATGGTTGGGCAACAGGCCGATGGCGTGGCCACCGAAGGAGTGACCGACCCAATACAGCGGCAGCGGCTCCCGGGCCAGCAGCTCCACCGCCGCAGCCAGATCCTGCTGCGACCAGTCCAGGTAAGACATCTCGAAGCCCTTCAGCGAGGCGGGTTGCGATTCGCCGCAGCCGCGGTAGTCGATGGTCAGCACATTCAACCCGCGCTGGGCCGCGTATTCGGCAAAACGCCGGTAGAACCGCTGGGGCACGCCGGTACCGCCGGCCACCAGCAGGTTGCCATGGGCCTGCCCCTGGGCCGGATACCGGTAGGCGGTCAGGGCGTAGCCATCGCTGGCAAGGATGCTGAGTTTGTCGCGTTGGGCCTGCGTGGCCGGCGCCTGGGTAGCCGCATTCATAGCTGTCGTTCCGTTTGTTGTGATTGTCAAACGACCGTTTGATTGCCCTACGCTAAACCAACTCCCGCCATTTGGCTACCCGTGCGCCGGGATCACAGGGCTTGCAGGAAGGCTTCCAGCGCCGCCAGCTGTTGGCGGTCCAGGTTCAACGGCACCAGCAATTCCGAGGTCTGCGGAAAATGCGGATCGTCGGCCTGGTCGGGCCGTGGCTTAGGGCGGGGCATGCCGGCGTTGTACATGTTCAATACGCCGTTCAGGGGGAACAGGCCGTTGTGCATCCAGGGGCCGGTGCGGCCCACCTGGCGCAGGCTGGGGGTGCGGAACTTGCCGATGTCGGCGGGGTTGCCGGTGACCTCCTGGCGG
Organism: Pseudomonas saudimassiliensis; assembly: GCF_000939975.1. GTDB lineage: Bacteria > Pseudomonadota > Gammaproteobacteria > Pseudomonadales > Pseudomonadaceae > Halopseudomonas > Halopseudomonas saudimassiliensis. The sequence continues at coordinate 1,897,350 of NZ_LK391969.1, forward strand.
CCCCAGTCCTCGAACCGGTCGCGGCCATAATAGGTCAGCCCGAGATTATGGAACCGGCGATCGCTGAGCGCCGCGCCGTGGTGGCAGGTCATGCAGTGGCCTTGGGTGCGGAACAGGTGCAGGCCCTCTATCTGCTGATCGGTCAGCGCCTGCTTGTTGCCACGCAGAAAGCTGTCCAGGCTGCTGCGCTGGGGCAGCAGCCTGCGTTGGAAGTCGGCCAGCGCCAGGCCCAGCTGCTCCCGGGTGATGGGGCCAGCGCCAAACACCGCGGCAAATTCCGCGACATAGGACCCATCTGCATTCAGCCGTTCGAGCAGTTCGGGCACGGTGAAGGCCATTTCCAGCGGATCTTCAATAGGGTGCATGCTCTGCTCTTCCAGCGTCTTGCTACGGCCATCCCAGAAGAACGGGCCAAGCAGGGCAACGGTGGTCACCGACGGTGAGTTGCGTCGGCCCACCAGGCGGTCATGGCCGAAGGAAAAGCGTCGGCCGTCGGCAAAATTCTCCGACGGTTCATGGCACGAAGCGCAGGCGATCTGGCCGGAGCGTGACAGCTTGGGATCAAGGAACAGCGTCTCGCCAAGTGCCGCCCGCTGGGGCGAGTAGGTGCCCTGGGCCAGCCACTCGGCGCGGGTGGGCAGCGGGGCCAGTTCCTGCCAGGGGCCGTCGCCCATGATGGTGGGCTTGGGCCATTGCGCTATTGGCTGCTCGTAGATGGCCCGCAGACAGCTTCCGCGCTCCGGTTGCCCGGCACAGGGTTCGGCGCTGGCGGATAACGTCACCCAGCCCAGCAGCACGGCGGCAAGGCCCCATTGCAGTAATACCGGCCGTAACATCAGAAACGATACCCCACTTCCACCATGAATTGTCGGCCCACTTCATAGCCGGTGCTGTTCTTGTGGGCGGTACTGGCAATGCGTTTGTTCAGCAGGTTGGTTACGTCCAGGTTGACGAAGGCGGCCTGCTTGCGGGTGAAGGGCTTTTCCCAGCTGATGCGGGTGTCCCAGGTCAGGGTCGAGCCGTAATCCTGCTCCATCCATTCACGCAGTTGCTCACCCTGGTATTCAACAAACTGGCCGGTCTGGGCGACGCGACGATAGCCGCTGCGGTGCCGGAAGAAGTTGGTCCAGCTCAGATTCCACTCGGGGATCACCGTGGTGGTCGCCAGGCGTACCGTCCAGGGGCGGTTGTAGTTGTCCGCCGGCCGCTCGGAATAACGCATGGCACTGCCGTCATAGATGATCAGCGGGTCATCGACCCAGAGCATGCCGATACTGCTGGTGTAGTCATTGAGTCCCGAACTGTTGATATCGCTCCAGTCGAGAGCCAGGTCGAAGGTCGTCCAGCTGCTGCCGAGGTGCAGCGGCAACATGGGACTGATGGTCAGCGACCAGATTTCGCTGTCGCTCTGACCGCCGTTGTAATAGGTGTAGTAGTTGGATTTCAGCTGATCGGGGTCTTCCGATGGCTGGCCGATCTGCGAGCCCCAGGCGCGGGAGACCTGATCGCGGGCCTTGCGCTCGACGTACTTCAGCGTAAAGCGGGTGCTCCAGCGGATATGGCTGAGCGCGAGGGACAGTTCATCGTTGTAAGGGATATCCAGCTGGCTGAACCGGCTGCCGGCCGGAGCGCGTTCACCGGCGACCCAGGGCGCGTCCTGATCTTCCCGACTGTAGCTGACTTCCATCTGCTCCAGGGATTCGCGCAGGCGATAGGTATAGAGATTGCGGCCGTAGTAACGGTTGGCGCCGGCGGTGACCAGGGTGTTGCCGTTGCCCAGCACATCCAGCTCGGCAGCAAAGCGTGGCGAGACGGTGGTCTGGTCCATGTAGTTGTCGCTGTCGATACGCATGCCGGGGCGCAGGCTGAGGCGCTTGTATTGCATGTCGTCCTGCAGGTAGAGCGCCCATTGCCGGGTGCTGAACTCCACCTCGCCGGCTTCCAGCATGCTGTATTGCGTCATGTACTGGCCGGGCCAGCCGGTGATGGTATCGCCGACGGAGCACCAGGGATCGTCGGCAGCACACTGATCGGTGGGCTGCAGGTGAACAAAGGAGTTGCTGTAGAAGGGCGACAGCCGTTCGAAGCCTACCGTGTTGTGCTCCAGGGCGATACCGGTCTGCAGGCGGTGGCTGAGCGGACCGGTATGTACCGTGTTCCAGTGAATATCGGCCTGGTAAGCCAGGCTTTGCTGGGTCTGTTCGATGTCGCCCATACCGCCTTCGGAGGCGATATTGTTGCTGCTCCAGTTCTTCGACTCGGACGGGCGCCAGACACGCATATAGTCGGCGTCCGAGTCACGTGAGTTCTGCTGATCGCTCCAGCCCAGCTTCTGGCTGATCAGGCCGATGGGGGATTTCCAGTCCAGGGTCAGCTGGAAGGCCTCGCCGCCCGCCCGGGTGACGCGATAGGAATTCACGGCGTTGCTGCCGAAGCCCCGGTCCTCTTCCGGCGCGTGGGTGAGCGAGCCGCTCAGGCGCAGGTCGGGGTTGATATCCCAGACGGCCTTGAGAAAGTAGTTATCGATCTGCAGCTCCCGATCCTGCTGCTGGTTGGCTTCGGGGGTATCGTGAGTCAGGCCGAAAGTGCGGGTGGGAATAGTGGACTGCTTGCGCGAGAAGCTACCCAGCAGGCCGAAGTTGTCGGTCAGATAGCCTTCCAGCGTTGCGCGGGTGATGAGCTTGTCGAATTCCGGCTGGTTGCCGGTGCCCAAAGCGGCCTCGAACTCGTCCAGGTCGGGATCGTTTTCATCCAGATGGTATTCAGTCCACTCGGAGCGGGACATCTGCACTGAAAGCTTGCCGGACAGCTCGCGTTTCGGGTCGCGGGTCCTGGCGTCCACCACCCCACCGTTGAAGCCACCGAAGGAGGCCGGCACGTTGCTGTCATGCACGATGATGCTATCCAGCAGATCGGTATCGATGGCCAGGCCCTGGCTGCGGCCGGGCAGCTCGCTGGCATTATTGGCGGTGTTGCCCGGGTCAAGATCATTGTTCATGCCCATGCCATCCAGGGTGAACAGGTTCTGCCAATGGGGCTGGCCGTTGATGCTGATATTGGCCGGGGAAATTTCCCCCGGGGTCTTGCTGTTGAGCTGGCTGTTGTCGAACTGCACCGCCGGATTGGTGCGCAGCAGGCTGGTGATATCGCCATTGCCGGCAGGCATCTTCTCGATCTGCTCGCGATCCACCTCGCGGGAGCCTTCGTAGTTCTTGCGCTGGCCCTTGACCAGCACATCGCCGAGCTTCAGCGAGGCGGCATCATCGGCCGCGGTGGCTGGCAATACCAGACAGAGTGACAAGGCGAGCGGGGGCACAGCGAAGACAGCTGAATGACGGCGAGGCACAGGGAACTCCATCCAGGACACAGGAAACCTCGGCGGCGCACTCTTGTGATTATGCCGCCGGGCATGGCTAAAGGCGGATGAGAATTATATATAAATGCTAATGATTATCAACAAGAAAGCAGCCGGTGCCGTCATGGGGTACCATGGGACGCCATGGTTATTGGAGTCTGTCCTTGTTCAGTGATCTATCAATCGAATTTGACGAGCTTGGCATGCACCTCGACGTGCCCTTCGTGCCGACCGGCGAGGGCGTCATTCGCGCCATGCTGGAATTGGGCGGGGTGGATGCCAGCGATGTGCTGTACGACCTGGGCTCCGGTGACGGCCGCATCGTGGTGGCCGCGGCCCGGGACTTTGGCGCCCAAGCGGTGGGCGTGGAAATCGACTCGGGCCGCGTGGCATTGGCGCAGGCCTACGCCGAAGAGGTGGGCGTAGCGGACCGGGTGTGCTTTCTCGAGGATGACCTGCTGGAAGTGGATATTTCCCCGGCCAGCGTGGTGACCATGTTCCTGCTGCCCCATATCAACCTGGCGCTGCGGCCCAGGCTGCTGACCGAGCTGCGGCCCGGAACCCGTATCGTCTCCCACACCTTCGACATGGGCGACTGGCAGCCGGACCAGCGGATTCCCGCCAAGTACGACAGCATCTTCCTGTGGGTGATACCGGCCAGGGTCGCGGGCGTCTGGCACTGGCAGACGGCGGAAGGCAGGCATTACCAGGTTGAGCTTGAGCAACGTTATCAGCAGCTGTCCGGAGAAGTCTGGGTAGATGACCAGCTCGCCGAGCTGGAAGCCGCCCGGCTGTGGGGCGACCTGCTGGAGCTCGTAGTGCTTCACGAAGGCGACTATGAGCCCGAATCGATCATCCTGCATTGCCGGGATGACCGGTTGGTGGTGGTGAGTGAGAACCAGCAGGGTGCGGTGGCGCGAAGAGTAGGGAGCTGCAAACAGGCACCTACCGGATAGGAGGGGCGACCTCGGCCACCCCCAGCACGAGCCAGCCGCCCTCGCTGAGGCGATTCACTGTGAAGCGCTTCGGGCCGCATCAGGGGGAACAAATAGAAGCTTCAAGGGCTGCTGGCTCCAGCACGACCAGGCTACGATAGCTGACCTCAATGAACCCTTGCTCCTCCCACACTTTCAACACTTTATTCACGCTTTGCCGGGAGACTCCGAGCATCTGTCCAAGATCCTCCTGAGACACGTGCAGCGTAATGTTCTCGCCAAGCGTCAGTTGCGTAATCTCTGCACGAAAAAGCTCCAGCATTGTGCTGGCGAGTCTTGCCGGCAACGGCTGAATGGCGTTTTCATCCATACGTTCAAGTGTGGCTTTGTAACGCAAGCCCATCAGTCTCAGAAATTCCAACAGAAATTCCGGACGATGGTCGACGATCGTATGAAACGTCTGGGCTGGTACTACCAGAAGCTCAGTTTCAAGAACCGCAAAGGCATCGTGGATGCGGTTCTCTCCGGTAAAAACGGATGCTTCGCCAAACCAATGGCCTGGCGTTGCTATGTTAAGCAGCGATTCACGCCCGTTCGCTCCGGTAACGCATAGTCGGATTCCACCTGACTCTACGCAGAACAAGGCAGTTGGCGGCGAGCCCCGGTGAAAGAGTCGTTGTTTCTTTACCAGGTGCTGTTTCTTCGCATGTGTCTTCAGCAGCGCATCAAGTTCAGGGCTCAAAGAGCCGAACGAGTGAGCTGCTGAGATGGGAATGGGAACTGGCCTCAACGAGAAATCGCCTCCTTCAGGAGCTCTCTACGTGCATTCAAGAACTCGGATTGAGCATAGGGCAGATCGGGGTTCTCTTCTTCGACAATGTGTTTGAAGCGGTCCCTGAGCAGGTCGTGTACCTCATTGGTTGGAAATATGTAGAAATTATCCTGTTCGATACTTCTGAAGGTTATTTCCGCCACCTCAGCGGCCGTCAGCGAACCATTATTGAGGTTGTTCTGGGATAATGCCGCAGTTGCCATCTGGGAGCGAGTCGGTTCATTGCTATTTGTCAGCTCTGCCGGCCGGACGCGGTGGCACTGGCCGATGTTCGTGGTGACATAGGAGGGGCAGAGCACAGCAGTTCGTACCTGCTCAGTGACCAGACCCAGATCGTGATACAGGCATTCGGACAGCGCCACTACGGCATGTTTGGACACGCTGTAGATGCCCATGGCGGGACCGGTCAGCAGGCCTGCCAGAGAAGCGGTGTTAACGATGCAACCCTGGTAGGCTGGATTGGCTGCGGCAGCGGTTAGCATTCGTGGGGTGAAGGCGCGGATGCCATTGGCTACGCCTTTCACGTTTACCCCAAGGAGCCAGTCCCAATCCTTGTCGGTACTTTCCCAGATAAGCCCGCCGCTGGCCACGCCAGCGTTGTTGAACATTAAATTGACCGGACCGAAATGCGCTTCTGCACGCTCGGCCAACATCTCAACGGCCGCCGCATCGGCGACATCCAGAACCACGCCAATCGCCTCGGCGTTCAGCGCTCGGAGTTGTTCCAAGGTCTGCTCCAAAGCTTCCGCCTGTACATCCGCCAGTACCACTTTCATACCGCGGCTGACCGCGACATGTGCCAGGGCCTGACCCAGTCCGGAACCGCCACCGGTGATCACCGCAACGCCGTCTTTGAAGTTTTTCATGCTGCTTCGCTCCCAATGTACAGGCTTGCCATCAAGGCAGCCTCAGTAGGTGTAGCTAAAAATCGGATCGGTAAGATCCACAGTCGGCAGGACTCGTTTTTCGTATTCATAATCCTGGCTGTGCTGCCACTCTGGTTTGTCGCCGCGCCTGGGCAGGCGATGCAGGCTACGCAGGAGGTAACCGGGATTGAGCGCTTCTGTGTCAACCCAGGGCATCAGGGTCATTCCAGCATCCTCCGGGCGCAGGGCTGGCATTACGCTTTTAGCACCGGTGCGCTGCATATGTCCGAGCACCTGGCAGATGAAATTGCCGATCAACTCGACCCGAAGAGTCCAGCTGTAAAAGCCATAGCCGTAGACCCAGGCCATGTTTGGCACCCCCGTGAACATGATCCCTCTATAACCGACAGTGTCGGCAAATCTCACCGGGGCGCCGTCGACGGTGAAGGGAATTTCCCCCATCACTGACATCTCGAATCCGGTGGCCGCAATCACTACATCGCAGTCGATCCGTTGACCTGATTGCAGCTGAATGCCGTTCTCGTCAAACGTCTCAATGTGGTCGGTGATTACCTTGGCCTTACCGGCGCTGATGGCCTTGAACAGATCTGCCTCAGGCACGAAGGCCACTCGTTGCTGCAGCGGTTTGTAGGGTGGGGTGAAATGCCGCTCGGTATTGAAATCATCCGGCAGGCAGGCTCTGACGCCGTCGATAAGCTGCTGTTTGATTCGCTCAGGGTCATTGCGCGCGTGCTCCAGCAGTATCGCCCGGTCGCGGACAGCCTTCCTGCGCATGATTTCGTGGATCCAAGCGGCGTCTATATCGAGCTTGCGCAGTTCATCAACCAGCGCATCGGCATTGCGGCCGGCGGCGAAATAGGTTGGTGTGCGTTGCAGCATAGTGACCTGGCGGCATTGGTCAGCCAGAGCAGGAACCAGCGTGGCGGCGGTTGCACCGGATCCGATCACTACGACGTCTTTGCCGGTCAGGTCCGTGTTTTCAGGCCAGTGTTGCGGATGGATGACTTCGCCCTGGAATTGCTGCAGACCCGGCCATTCGGGGATATATCCCTGAGCGTGCTGGTAGTAACCCTGGCACATCCAGAGAAAGCCTGCGCGAATGGGCAGCATTTTCCGGTCCTCGCCCGTACTGACCTGCAACGTCCAGCAATTGTCCTCGCCCGACCAATCGGCCGACTCTACGCGCTGCCGGTAACGGATATGAGGTGCCAGGTCAGCATCTTCTATGGCTGATCCCAGATACTGCAGAATTTGCTCGCGTGAGGCGATCGGCTTGCCCGTCCAGCATTTGAAATGGTAACCGAACGTGAACAGATCGCTGTCCGAACGGGTGCCTGGGTATTTGTGAATCAGCCACGTGCCGCCATAGGATTCCAGAGCTTCCAGGATTACGAAACTCAAGTTGGGGTGCTGCTCGCGCAGCATGCTGGCGCAGCCGATCCCGGAAATACCGGCACCAACGATAACGACGTCGAAGTGTTCCACAGCATCCGTGTGGGTGGGCTTGGTCGAAAGCATCTGAGTCTCCAGTTTGCATGCATCGGGCACGTTCAATGCGGCAAGTATGGAAGGAGCTTCGAATCAAGAATGTCGCATTATGGCAATTCGGGCTGACCGATATGAATCGCACCGGCTCGACACAATGAATACCTGGCAGGTGGGCATGTTCGTTTCAGGCAGCCCGCCACTGCTGACGGGCCATCCGCAGGCCGGGTTATTACTGGGCCGGACGCTTCAGGCTGAAGCGATAGTCATGCCGCTCCAGCGGGCCATCCAGTCCGACCTGGTAGGTATCCACCAGCACCTGATCATCATCCATCACCGTCAGTACGCGGAACATCGGCACGTGGTGGTTTTCGTCCGGAATCTTGGTGCGTTCCAGCGCAGGGATATGCAGGTGGTGCACGCCGTCGATCTGTTTGGAATGCTCGGTGCGCTCCAGATCCATGTGCAGGTCGCCGGAGATCATGGCGATCAGGTTGGCTTGGGCGCTGACCTCGGCGAAGCCGGGGTGATGGATGCCCTTGTCGGCGCGTTCGGGGAAGGTGCCCGCTGGGGCGCCATGCACCACCAGCAACACCGGTTTGGGATGCAGCTGCTGAATCTGCTGCTTCACCCAGGCCACGCCCTCGTCATGAAAATCCCGGCCCTCGTCCGGCGAAGCCATCACCAGTGCCACCTGCTCGAACTCCATGACATAGCGGGGACCGGCGATCTCGGCCTTGCCCTGGTTCCAGCGCTGGGCATATTCCAGGTAACGCTCGACGCTGGAGCCGTGTTCCTCATTGCCCATGATCGGGTAGAAGGGCAGGGTCAGGCGTTGCAGCACGGGGGTGACGGCCTCGTATTGCAGTTCGGTGCCCTTGTGGGCGATATCACCGACGCCGATGACAAAATCCAGGTCCAGGGTGTCGGTCAGGTGGTTGACGTGGCCGACGGCGGCGGCCAGGCCGGGGAATTCCGCCTTGGGCTTGGGCTCGGCATCCCCGAGAATGGCAAAGCGCAGCACCGGCTCGGCGGCGCTGGCCAGCGGTGCGGCCAATACGCTGCCGAGCAGCAGGCAGGTGGATAACAGGGTGCGGAGTTTCATAGGGGTTCCTTTTGCGAGAGTATTTCGGGAGGGGCTGGCTTTAACTGCCTATCACCCGGCCATCCTCATGGGTGATAACGACCGTGGTGGAGCGTGGGCGACTGCGGCCATCGCTGGCGGGGTAGCTGATACCGGGGTGCTGGACGTTGATCCACAGGGTGCGATAGTCCGGCGTCCAGGTGATGCCGGTAATTTCCGCACCCCGTGGACCGACCAGAAAGCGCCGCACCTCGCGACTCTGCGGGTCGGCGCAGAGCAACTGGTTGCAACCGGTGTTGACCGTGTGGGTGGCTTCGTCATCGGAGTCAGTCTGAATCCACAGGCGGCCGTCACCATCGAAGGCCAGCCCGTCGGGGGAGGAGAAGATGTCGCCCTGGATAGTGCCGATCAGGTTAGCCGGCAGCGGCTGGCCGTCGGCACCGGTCGCCCCCGGCTGGTCACCGGCGAGCAGGAACAGATCCCACTCGAAGGTGGTGGCGGTCGGATCGCCGCCCGCTTCACGCCAGCGCAGGATCTGCCCGTGCTGGTTGTCCGGTCGCGGGTTGGCGGCATCCAGCGGCAGGCGCTCGCCACGCTCCCGGTTATTGGTCAGGGTGACATACACCTCCCGGGTCAGGGGATGTACCGCCACCCATTCCGGGCGATCCATCGGCGTCGCGCCAAGCTGGTCGGCGGCGCCCCGGGCATTGAGCAGTACCGCCTGCTGATCGGCAAAGCCGTTGGCCGGTGTCAGCCCCTGCTCGCCCCAGATCAAGGGTAGCCATTGGCCGCTGCCGTCCTCGTCGAAGCGCGCGGCGTACAGGGTGCCGCTGTCCAGCAGATCGCGACTGGCGGCGGGGTTGGCCGGATCATGGCGACCGTCGGGGACGAACTTCCACACATACTCGCCCCGGGCGTCGTCACCGGAATAGACCGCCATGCGTCCGTCGTCGTCCAGCGTGACCACCGAGCATTCCCGGCCCAGCCGCCCCATGGCGGTGCGTTTGATCGGCGTACTGTCCGGGTTGAACGGATCAATCTCGACCACCCAGCCGAAGCGGTGCGGCTCGTTGACATGACCCTGGTGCGGCTGCTGTTCATCCGGAGTGGCGTCGAAGCGGGGATCGACGGACTCCCAGGCGTAATAGGCGCTGCGCTGACCCTGGCCGATGCCGTAACGCTGGTGGGTCGGGCGGCTGGCGTGGTCGGCGGCGTCGCGGTTGACGAAGTAGTTGTGGAAGTTCTCTTCGCAGGTCAGGTAGGTGCCCCAGGGAGTGACGCCCATGGAGCAGTTATTCAACGTGCCGAGCACCCGGGTACCGCTTGGGTCGCTGGCGGTGCGCATACGCGGATCACCGGCCAGCGGGCCGCTGAGAAGCATGGGCGTCATGGCGGTGATGCGCCGGTGGTAGCGCGAGCCTGCTACCCGCCGCCACTGGCCGTCGGCCTCCCGGCGGATTTCCAGCACGCTGACACCATGGGCGGCCTGTTCCTTGCGCACCTGCGCCAGCGGGCGCTGGCGCCGCCCATCGGCCAGGTCGGTGTAGCTGAAGCCATTGGAATGCAGGGTGGGGTTGATGTACTCGTGGTTGATCACCAGCAGTCCATGGCTATTGGGTGCGTCGTCGAAGGGAAAAAAATGCATGCCGTCGTGGTTATCGCCCGCCTGCAGCAGTTGCGCCTGCCAGTCCTGGGAAGCGTCCTCCTGCCAGGGCGGGGCATGGTCCAGTACCGCATCGCCCCAGCGGAGGAAGGGCTCGGCGCGGTAGCCGGCGGCGACCAGGACGCGGTCAAAATCCGCGCCGGTCTGCGCCGCCACGCCGCTGAAGCCCAGCAACGGACTGGCCGCTGGTAGCGTGCCGGGAGCCGGGCGCTGGCACCCCGCCAGACTGGTACCGAACAGACCGAAGGCCGCCAGTGCCAGCCCGCCCTTGAGCACCTGCCGGCGGCTGCGATTGATGATGCTGTCCAGGTCGGCGGCCTCGCTCGGGTTGAGCCGGCGATCGTCCACCGCCTGCAGGTCGGCGTGATAGTGCTGGAATTTCTGTCTCATGCTTTGCTCGTCATTGAATGCGATAGCGAAAGGTATTGCGTACATCGGCTACGGCGACCCGCTCCCCGTTGACCGTCCGCGGTTGGTAGCGGAAGGATTTGGCTGCGGCCAGTGAGGGGCGGACAAACAGCGGGTCGTCGCAGGCCCCTTCGACTACCTCGGGATCCCTGACACGACCTTCTTCGGTAACCGTGTAGGTCACCGTGCAGTCACCCTCCAACCCGCGATCCAGCGCCCGACGGGGATAGGCCGGCGGCTTCTTGCTGATTGGCTGGTACTGGGCGATCGCGGCCGCTTCGGCGGCGCGGCGTGCAGCTTCGGCCGCCAAGCGCTGCTGTTCCGCCTGGGCACGTTGTTCGGCCTCACGTTGCTGCTGTTCCTGCTGCGCCCGGGCTTGCTGCCGTTGCCTTTCGTGCTCCTGTTCCCGCTCTTGCCGTTGCCGCTGTTCGGCCAGGCGCTGCTGTTCCTCGCGCTCGCGTTGCTGTTGTTCAGCCAGCCGCTTGCGCGCGATCTCAGCCTGATCCACCTGCGGCTCAGGCGGCGCTGGCGGTGCTGCCTCCACCACCGGCTCGGGTAGCGGTTCGGGCTTGATAATCGGCGGGGCGGGAGGCTCCGGGGCTGGGTGCGGCAGGGTGACCAGCTGCATGACCATCACCGACGGCGGTGCGCTGGCTGGCGGCTCGGGTGACCAACTGCTGTAGAGCATCCAGAAGGCCCCGCCGTGCAGCAGCACTGTGGCCGCCGCGGGCAGCAGCCAGCTCTGGGCGCGGTGGGCCGGGCGTGGAGGGTTGGATGGGGTCGACGTGTGCATGCCTCAGGGGGCCTCGGTAATCAGGCTCAATCGGGTGATGCCGCCCTGTTGCAGAGCGGCCATGCCTTCGATCACAGCGCCGTAATCGGCCGAGCGGTCGGCACGAATGAAGACCTGGGTCTCGGGTCGGGCGGTGACCAGCGCGCTGATACGCTGGCGCATGTCTGCCAGCGAGCTGCTGCTGTGCGCATAGTCCTCGGTGTCGACGGTGTCGCCCTCGTTCCAATGGTACTGGCCACCTTCGTCGATCGACAGGGTGACAATATTGAGCGGATCTTCATTGGCCAGCGCCTCGCTGGCCACCTTGGGCAGTTCGATCTGCACACCCTGGGTGAGCATCGGTGCGGTTACCATGAAGATCACCAGCAATACCAGCATCACGTCGATATAGGGCACCACGTTCATTTCCGCGTTGGGCCGGAGCGTTCTACGGGCGGGGCGCATGGCTCAGTTCCCCGCCCGGTTATGCAGGCGCCGGTGCAAAATGGTCGAAAACTCCTCGGCGAAGCTGTAGTAGCGGTTGATCAGCCCTTCGCTGCGGGCGGCGAAGCGGTTGTAGGCAATCACCGCGGGAATTGCCGCGAACAGGCCGATGGCCGTGGCAATCAGGGCCTCGGCAATACCCGGCGCGACCGCCGCCAGCGTCGCCTGCTCGGTCTGCGACAGGCCGATAAAGGAATTCATGATGCCCCATACCGTGCCGAACAGGCCGATATAGGGGCTCACCGAGCCGACCGTGGCGAGGAAGGGCAGGTGCTTCTGCAGACGCTCCTGTTCCTGGGCAATGGCCACGCGCATGGCCATCTGCACGCCCTCCATCACCGCCTCCGGCTCGCTTTCCTGCCGCTGGGTGTGGGCGAATTCATGGTAGCCGGCATGGAAGATGCCGGCTATGCCCGGACAGTCGGCTTGCTGGGCCTGGTACAGCTGCCCGAGGTCGGTGTCCTTGGCCCGGAAGCGCTGTTCAAAGCGCATCAGTGAGCGGCGGGCGGCGGCCATCAGGCTGCTGCGCTGGATGATCAGGAACCAGGAGATCAGCGAGGCGAGCACCAGCGTCAGCATTACCAGCTGTACCAGCAGGCTGGCTTCGGCAATCAGTGACCAGGGCGACATGTTGGGGGTGGTTGGCATGGGTCTGTTCCTCAATCCAGTTGCAGTGCGTCGGCAATGCTCTGCCAGGGCACGTATTTGTAGTTCTGGTTGCCTTCCGGCATGCGTTTGCGGCCGTCCTGCACCATCAGCATCCCTGCGCTCCAGGGGTCGCCGAGGTTGGCGGAGGTCACCTCCAGCCCGTCGGTCTCGGACACCCCGTCGATGCCCAGCTCCGCATTCAGACCAATGCGGAAGCTGCCGCGCAGGGCGAAGGGCGGCTCGGCGTCGGTGACCACGTAGCTGTCGTTGCCCTGGCTGGAAATCACCAGATAGGGGTGGTCGGGGTGTTGGTACAGGGCCAGGCCTTCGATATCGGCCTCGATCGGGCCGCCGACGCCGATCACCCGGGTCATCTCGGTGGAGGCATCCTCGCCGGCCTCCAGCGCCCATACCGCTTCGCCTTCTTCGCCAATGAACAAGCGCTGGCGCTGGTTATCCACGACGCAGCCCTCCGGCTGGCTGGTGACGGAGAATTCGCGCACCAGCTCGCCGCGTGCTTCGCCGCTGCGGCCATCCAGCCGGTATTGCAGGAAGCGGCCGTTCTTGTCGTTGGCGATGGCATAGATGCGGCCATCTGCGGCCTGGCCCATGCACAAGCCGTAGATTTCCTCCAGCGGTGTGGCGATCTGGCCCAGATCGCGCAGGCCACCGGCGACCGGGTCGATGCCAAACAACTGCAGGCTGTTGTGATCCCGATTGCTGGCCACGGCCAGGTCGAGCTGCTGTTCGCCCAGCTGAAAGCCGCTGCGCACGTCCACGTTGTTCAGCCGGCCGACGTTCAGGTACTGCAATTGCTTGCCCTGCAGGTCGTAAACAGCCAGGCCATTACGCTTGTCGGTGCCCAGCACGCGGGACTGGGCAGGGTTGGTGGGGTGCAGCCAGATGGCCGGATCGTCGGCGGCATCACCGACACTGGGTACCGGTTCGGTCTGCACCAGCGGTGATAGCACCGGCAGAGGCGCGCTGTGGGTCAGCTTCGTCTCGGGCCAGTCGATGCGGCTCTGGTACAGCCGACCGTCGTCACCATCCAATATCAGCAGTTCGATCTGGCCGTTGGCGGTACGCGCCGCCAGCCGCTCCGGCTCGACGGTGCCTTCCAACGCCAAGGGTGCAAGCGGGTTCCAACCATCCGCTGTCACACGGTAGCTGTGCAGTTGGCGGGCGTCGGCATCCAGCGCCAGCAGGCCGCCCGGTACCGCAGCCAGACCGGCGACCTGTTCCTGCAGCGTGCCGAAGGGTTTGAGCATGTCCACCGGCTGGCGGCCCAGCTCCGCTTCGGGATGGGCGCCGTAGGCCCAGATGCCGATGCTTTCTTCGTTGACGTACAGCAGATGCTGCTGCTCATCCACCGCGCAATGCTCGGCTTCCGGCGGAAGACCCAGGCTGCGTACATGGGCGGGTTGATCCAGCAACTGACGAGCAGAACCGACCAGCCACTGATCGCCCTGGCCTTCCTCACCGATGATGAACAGGTGCAGGTTGCTGGCATCATCACGGTACAGGCACAGATTCTCGATGCGGTAGTCGCTGCTCGGCAGCACCAGTTTCCGGCGTACGGTCAGGTTGTCGCTGTCGGCTTGCAGCAGGATCGGTTGCTGCAGGGCGGTGTCGGTGGTGGCGATCAGGAGTTGCTCATCCAGTACCCGGGCATCCAGGGTGCTGAAGTTGCCGGGGTGCTGGCTCAGTCTCTGGCCACTGTCATCCAGCAGCCAGAGGCCATCGGCGTCAGCGGCCAGGCGCTGGCCGTTGTCCAGCAGCAGCCAGGATTCGGCGCTCTGGGCAGCAGTGGGCGACCAGTTCTGCAGAGGGGCGCCCTGTACACTGCGGGCGTGATTGGCGTCTGGCTGTTCGGCGGCTACTGCCGCGCTGCGCGGCGGGGTAGCCTCGCCGGAACAGGCGCCGAGCAGGCCGGATAACAGCAGTGCGGCCAGGGGTGTCAGGCAAAATCGGGGTTGCATGGGTAGTCCTTGGGCAGAGAGCGGGAAGGCGCGGCGGGCCGGCCGCGCCGGCCGATCAGAAGTGGGTCAGGGTCAGGCCGATCTTGTAGCTGGGGCCGTATTCCTCGTACTGGCTGTTGTAACGGCGCTTGCCGGTGTAGACGTAGTAGGACTCATCGGTGAGGTTCTGCGCCTCGAAGAACAGCTGCAGGTTGTCGCGCAGGAAGTAGCTGGCGCTGAAGTCGACAAACAGCTGGTCATCCACCTTGTAGTCGTAGCGCGAATCCAGCACATCACCGACTTCGGTCAGGTAGTTGGATTTGTAGTTGGTCGACAGGCGCAGGCTCACCTGGTCGTTTTCCCAGCCGACTGTCAGGTTGCCGGTCACGTCGGACTGGCCGGGCAGGCGGATGCTGCGGCTGCGCATGGCACCCAGGTCCTGGTCGAACTGCTCGATGTCCGCATCCGAATGGGTGAACGTGGTGTTGGCATTCACCAGCAGGCCGTTCCAGGGGGCCGGCAGCCAGCTGAATTTCTGCGAATAGGCCAGCTCCAGGCCATAGACCTCGGCGCTGCCGCCATTGACCGAGGTGATTGCCTCACTGAAGCCGATATAGTCCCCGGTGCCGGCGACATCGGCGCTATAGATGAAGTTGTCGATGTCCTTGTAGAACAGGAAAGCCGATACCGCGCCGGCGCGGCCCATGTAGTGCTCGATGCCGAGGTCGAAGTTGGCAGACTCCAGCGGCTTCAGGTCGGGATTGCCGAACTCCGCCTCATCACCGTCCAGCAGGAAACCGGGGAACAACTGACCGAAGGTGGGGCGCACCACCGTATTGGTCCAGGCAGCGCGAAGCTGGGTCTGGTCGTTGAGCTGGTAGATGGCGTGCAGGCCGGGCAGCCAATGGTCGTACTTGTTGCTGGTATTGCTGGCGCTGAATTCGCCATCGGTCAAACCGGTGCCACGGGCCTTCAGGCGGGTGCCCTCGTAGCGCAGGCCGGCGATGATGCGCAGGTCATCGATATCCAGGGTGTTCATCAGGTAGGCGGCGTTGATGTCTTCCTCGATGTTGAAGTCGTTGATCCGCGACTCCTCCTCATCGTAGAAGTCGGCGCGATCCAGTCCGCTGATCAGGTCCTTCACCGCCCGGTCGGAGATCCTTGGGCCCATGCGGCCGAGACCGTAATCGGTGGTGCCACGGTCGAAGCGCGACAGGCTCAGCTGCTCATCAGTAAAACCCAGCTCGTCAAAATCCTCATAGACCCAGATATCCAGGTCGCTGTCCTTTTCCCGGCGGCTCAGCTTGCCGCCAAACGCCAGCTGCGACGGCATGCCGCTCAGGTAGAAGTCCCGGGTCAGGTCGAGTTTGATGTTCTTCTCAGTGTCGGTGGTCTTCTGCTTTTCCCATTCCACTTCGGTGAGGGTGAAGTTGTTGGGATCATGCAGGTCCGGCCCGCCGCGCAGTCGCGGTTTGCGACCGCCGCCGTAGCCGATGCCGGCAAAGTCGTCGTTGCCCTCGAAGGCGGCGTTACCGATACCGCCCGGGCTGTCCTCCCCGGCCTTGCTGTAACCGGCCTGGGCGCTGACGCCCCAGTCACCGAGTTGGCGCTTGCCACCGAATACGAA
This sequence comes from Pseudomonas saudimassiliensis, assembly GCF_000939975.1. GTDB lineage: Bacteria > Pseudomonadota > Gammaproteobacteria > Pseudomonadales > Pseudomonadaceae > Halopseudomonas > Halopseudomonas saudimassiliensis. Next base: position 1,913,508 of record NZ_LK391969.1, read on the forward strand.
GCTCTTGACCTCCTGGGTCTCCTCACGGGCCTTGAGTTCACGGGTGACTTCCGCGTCGCCGAACTCCCCGGCCAGCTGCGGATCGGCAAACTCGGTAACCAGCCCCTGGCGGACTTCATCGTCCTTGAAGCGGCTGTACAGGGTACGCAACCAGACTTCGCTGTGGTCGTCAGGGCGATAATCCAGGTTGAGACCGAACCCGGTACGCTCCCGGGTGATGTCGTAGCGACGTTGCTCGAGTTCCTCCAGCCGGGCCTCATCATCGAAGTCCCAGGCGCCGCCGGTCTCGACGTTATCCGAACCGAACTCCCGCTCCTGCCAGCTGAAGGCGGTGGCGATACCGAAGTTGTCCACCCCCTCGCCGATGCTGAAGCGGTTGCTGAAGGCGCCGGACAACTTGGGGCTGTTCTGGCTGGTGTTCTCGTCGTGGCTGCCCTCGGCGCTGAGACTGTAGAACAGACCGTCATGGTCGAAGGCAGACAGGCTTTCCACCTCGATGGTGCCGCCGAGGGAGTTGGCATCCATGTCCGGGGTCAGGGTCTTGACCACGGACAGCGACTGCACCAGTTCGCTGGGCAACACGTCCATGGCTACCGCGCGGCGGTCATCCTCCGGCGCGGGCACCAAGGTGCCGTTGATGGTCACGCTGTTGAGATCAGAGCCGAGACCGCGCACCCGCACGAAGCGGCCCTCACCCTGGTCGCGCTCGACCGACAGGCCGGGAATGCGCTGCAGTGCCTCGGCGGCATTGTCATCCGGCAATTGGCCGATGGCGTCGGCATGCACCACGCTCTTGATGGTGTTGGCCCGGCGCTGATCATCCAACGCCTGCTCCAGCTGTGCCGCCTGGCCGATAACCTCGACCACTTCCGGCTGTTGGGTTTGGGCGGCCAGCGAGGTGCTGGCGGTAATGGCCAGCGCCAGTGCGCTGAGGCGCAGGCTGCTGCTCCGGATGCTGACATCTTGCACAGACATGGTGATCTCCCTGGATGGATGCGGCCTCTGCCGGGCCGTGCTGGGAGGAACCTTAGGGAGGGCAGATGTCAGTTCCGTGACGGTTCTGGGGTGAATGGGCGCTAATGGCGGCGATCATGGCGAGTAAGGGTGGGGTTTGAGCTGATTTGACTGTGGCGGAGACCTCCTGCAGGGCGCTCAGCGCGCGAATACGGGCTCGATACGGTAATCCAGCTCTGTGGTGGCATATGGCTTGAGCTGATATGACCCCGGCGCTGCAATCGGATTGTCATCAACCGCTGTTTAGCTGATGGGCAAGCAAGGAGACACGCCCATGCCATCCACCTTCGCCCTGCATCGTTTCAAGCTCGCCGGCCTGCTAATTGCCGCCAACGCGGGGCTGCTGCTGCACTTGCTCGCCGGTGAAGGCAAGCCGGTAGCCGCCTGGAACTGGCTGGATATTGCCGGGGAAGGCGGTTCGGCGGTGCTGCTGCTGATCTGGATCGGTCTGCTGCTCAAGAGTCGCCCCGCCGGCCGGGTAACCAGCCTGCTGTTTCTGGGGTTGGCCTGCCTGTTCTTCAGCCTGTTCATGGACATGGTCGACGAGTTCGTCGCTATGCCCGATGCGGTGCGCTGGGATGGCTGGCTGGAGTCGGGGCCCATGCCCGTCGGATTCACCCTGTTGACCCTGGGCATTTTTCACTGGCATCGGGAACAGCTGGCGATCAACGAGCAGATGCGTAATCGCGAGCGGCTGTACCGTGAGCATCGCCAGTTCGACAAGTTGACGCCGTTGGGCGACGCCCGTTATCTGCGCGCCCAATTGCAATCCATGCTGGCCGAGGCCAGGGCGCAACACCAGCCGCTGTCGCTGATCATGCTGGACATGAATGCGTTCAACCGGGTCAATCGAGAATACGGCCAGGCAGAAGGGGATCGGGTGCTGCAGGTGCTGACCCAACTGCTGCTGCTCAATCTGCGCCAGCACGATCTGCTGTGCCGGCTGGCGGGGGATCGCTTTGTAGTGATCCTGCCGCATACGGGCGAACGGCAGGCAAGGTTGCTGGCGGCCGAGCTGGCCGAGGCGGTGGACAGCCTGGCCTACAAGAGCAGTGGCCAGGGCGAACGTATCGAGTTGTCCGCCAGTACGGTGGCGCTGATGGCCCGGAATGAAGAGGCGGAGCCGCTGCTGGAGCGGCTGAATATTGCCATGGCCCGGGCCAAGCACAGCCTGACGGTGCGGTATGGATAGCCCCCGGCGCAGCGGCTGGCTGGAGTGCGACACGCGCTTCATGGCGGCGCATTACCAGCCCGCCAGCCTGATCGACCTGGCGCTGGGCCGGGGCGTCAATGCCCACCGGCTACTGCAGGGAACCGGGCTCTTTCATGAGGACATCCTTGCCGGCAATCAGCGGATCGCCCCCCGCCAGTTCTTGCGGCTGATCGGCAATGTACAGCAGCAGATGCCGGCGGACGACACCAGCTTCCTGCTCGGCCATCAATGGCTACCCGGACACTATGGCGCAGCCAGTCACGCGCTGGCCCATGCCGCCAATCTTGAAGAGGCGCTGCATCGGTTGGTGCAGCTGCAACCGTTATTGCTACCGCTGCTGCGCCTGCGGCTGCGGGTGGATGAAGAGCACCTCTGGCTGGACTGGGGCGACAGCTTCGGTGCCGGTGCGCAGCGGGTATTCCTGATCGAAGCCGCCATGGCCGCGGTCGCCGGCATGACCCGCTGGCTATCCGCCGAGCGCCTGCCCTGGGTGTTCCATCTGCGCCACGCACAGCCGCGCTACAGCGAGCAGTACTGGGTTCATCTGGGCGAGCAATTGCGCTTTGCCAGCCCGCTGGATCAGATGTCGCTGCCCCGGGAGTTCCTCTACCGGCCCTGGCCCAACGCCTCAGCCACCGCCGGCCAGGTCGCGGAGCGGGAAGGATTGGCCATGCTCGCGGCCCTGCCGGCGCCACTCAGCCTGCTCGACCACCTGCATGACCATCTGCGTGAACGGATTCGCCACCCGCTGCGACTGGAGAACACTGCTGAGGCCTTTGCCATGAGCCCGGCCACCCTCAAGCGCAAGCTGCACAAGCACGGTACCGGTTTTCAGGAGCAGCTGGATCTGGCCCGCTCCAGCGTAGCGCTGGAGCTGTATCAGAGCCGGGGTTATTCCAGCGAAGAGGTGGCCGACTACCTCAACTTCACCGACCGTGCCAACTTCCGCCGCTCCCTGCGCCGCTGGACCGGTCTGCTGCCGGGGGAGCTGCAGCGTTGGCTGGCCGGCGGACAGTAGTACCCTGGCGCTACCCGGTGGGGCTGGTCGATTCGGCATCCCGACCCGGCCGTCAATTACCCAGCCGCTGACTCCAGTAGCCCGCGCTCAACCACTGCGGCCAATCGCGCCCGGCTTCCAGTTGCCGCAGGTAATGGCTGCCGCCCAGTTGCCGGGCCTGGCGGCGGATCCAGTTGCTGCGCTGCAGGGCATGGGCCGGTGGGCGGGCGGCGCTCCAGCGCCGCGGGTTGGGCAGGACAGCGGCCAATTGCGCCGCCTGCTGGTCGGACAGCCTGCCCGGCGCTACACCGAAGTGGTGCTCGGCCGCAGCGGCGGCGCCAAACACGCCGTCATCCCATTCGACGATATTCAGGTACACCTCGAGAATCCGCTGCTTGGGCCAGAGTGTCTCGATGGCCAGGGTGAACCAGGCTTCCAATCCCTTGCGCGGCCAACTGCGGCCGGACCAGAGGAACAGGTTCTTGCTCACCTGCTGGCTGAGGGTGCTGGCGCCGCGCAGGTTGCCGCCGCGCTGGTTGTGCTTCAGCGCCGCGCGGATGGCCTGGATATCGAAGCCATGGTGCTCGGCAAAGCGCTGGTCTTCCGCGGCGATGACCGCCATCTTGAGGTTGTCGGGCAGGTCCCGGTAGGGCGTCCAGCGCTGTTGCAGTGCGAACTGCTGATTGCCTCGCGCCTCGAACCAGCGTTCGACCATCAGCATCGAGCCGGGCACCGGTACCCAACGGAACAGGATCACCGGCAGTAGGCTGAGCAACAGGAGGATCAGCAGCCATTTGGCGGTCTTGCGCAAAATCGTCTTCAATGGTGTGCTCGTCTGCCTATTGAAAGCGGTGAGGTAGAATGTGCCGCAGTATAAACCCATCGCGAGGGAGTCTTCATTGATGGTCAAGATCCTGTTGTTGCTGGCATCGCTCAGCGGTTTCACCGGTGTGGCGCTGGGCGCCTTTGCTGCCCATGCGCTGCGCAGCCGGTTGCCGGAAAAGATGCTGGGCGTGTTTCAGACCGGAGTGCAGTATCAACTGTGGCACACCGCAGCGCTGATCGGGGTGGCCCTGCTGCTGTTGCGCTGGCCTGAAAGTGCGCTGTTCAAGGCCTCCGGGGTGTTGTTTGTGGTCGGTATACTGCTGTTTTCCGGCAGCTTGTATCTGATGACCCTTGGCGGCCTGCGGCTGGGCATCGTCACGCCCATCGGCGGGGTGTGCTTTCTGGCGGCCTGGGTGTGTTTCGGCATCGGTGTGTGGCGGTCGGTGGGTTGACCCTGGCCACTGCCCGGCATTAGGCAGGGCTGCCTGTTTCACGCTATCATTCCCGGCCTGATTCCTGAATTCATCGAGTTGTTCCATGCAGATCCAACTGAATGGCAAAGCCCATCCTCTCGATTCCTCCATCAGCCTGGCCGACCTGGTCGAGCACCTGGGATTGACCGGCAAGCGACTGGCCGTCGAGCTGAATCTGGAGATCGTGCCGCGCAGTCAGTATGCCGACACACGTCTGAACGACGGTGACCGGGTTGAAATCGTCCATGCCATTGGCGGCGGCTAGCCGCAGCGGAGATACCCATGACAGATATGCAGCAAGACGCGCTGGAAATTGCCGGCGTTCGTTACCGTTCCCGTCTTCTGGTCGGTACCGGCAAATACAAGGACATGGACGAAACGCGGGAGGCCATCGAGGCGTCCGGTGCGGAGATTGTCACGGTAGCCATTCGCCGCACCAATATCGGCCAGAATCCCGGTGAGCCCAACCTGCTCGACGTGATTCCGCCGGATCGTTACACCATCCTGCCGAACACCGCCGGCTGCTTCACCGCCGAGGACGCTGTGCGCACCTGTCGCCTGGCCCGCGAGCTGCTGGATGGCCGCAACCTGGTCAAGCTGGAAGTGCTGGCCGACCAGAAGACCCTGTTCCCCAACGTGGTGGAAACCATCAAGGCCGCCGAAGTGCTGGTCAAGGATGGCTTCGATGTCATGGTCTACACCAGTGACGACCCGATCATCGCCCGGCAACTGGCGGAGATCGGCTGCGTGGCGGTCATGCCGCTGGCTGGCCTGATCGGGTCGGGCCTGGGCATCTGCAACCCCTACAACCTGCGCATCATCCTCGAAGAGGCCACCGTGCCGGTGTTGGTGGATGCCGGTGTCGGTACTGCCTCGGATGCCACCATCGCCATGGAGCTGGGCTGTGCCGGGGTGCTGATGAACACCGCCATCGCCGGGGCGCAGAAGCCGGTGCTGATGGCCGAGGCCATGAAGCACGCGGTCATCGCAGGTCGCGGCGCCTACCTGGCCGGACGCATGCCGCGCCGCCTCTACGCTGCTGCCTCCTCACCGCTGGAAGGAACCTTTGTCGGCAATGAATGAGATCAACGATAGCCGGGAAGCGGACGAGCGGGGCGGAGCGGACGAGGCGCAGCCGCGCCGCACCATCCGCAGTTTCGTCATGCGTGCCGGGCGCATGACCGAGGGTCAGCAGCGTGGCGTCGAAAAGGGCTGGCCGCGGTTCGGGCTGACCCTGGCCGATGGCCTGCTGGACCTGGATCAGGTATTCGGTCGCCAGGCGCCGCGGACCCTGGAAATCGGCTTCGGCATGGGGCACTCCCTGCTGGAGATGGCCCAGGCCGCGCCGGAGCAGGATTTTATCGGCATCGAGGTGCACCGCCCGGGTGTGGGAGCGTTGCTCAATGGGCTGCTCAATGCCGGGCTGGATAATGTGCGGGTGTATGACTGCGACGCCATCGAAGTGCTGAACCAGGCCATCCCCGACGCCAGCCTGGATCGTTTGCTGCTGTTCTTTCCCGACCCCTGGCACAAGAAGAAGCACAACAAGCGGCGTATCGTGCAGCCGGCCTTTGCCGAGCTGGTGCGGCGCAAGCTGAAGATCGGCGGTGTGCTGCACATGGCCACCGACTGGGAGCATTACGCCGAGCATATGCTTGAAGTGATGAGCGCAGCGCCCGGTTACCGCAACCAGGCCGCCGATGGCTCCTTTGTTCCTCGTCCGGAAGAACGCCCGATCACCAAGTTCGAGAGGCGCGGCGAGCGGCTCGGGCACGGGGTCTGGGACCTGAAGTTCGAGCGGGTCGACTGAATACGTAGCGCGCCCGCGCTACGTCCCCTGGGAAGGACGAGCACCAGCTCGTCCACCGTGCTGCCCAGGACACTGTCGCTGCTGCGCGGGCCAATAACGACCCGTGATGCTCGACGTTCCCAGCAGACTCGACAACCGGCGGGTATCCGCCGCGCCTATGACCCTACATAGCAGTTACCAAGAGTAATGGCCGCCGCCGGCCACGCTACCTACACTGGCTTGCATTCAGAACAACGTCTGTGGAGCCCCTCATGCAATTCGAAACCCTCGATTATCAGGTGCAGGACGGCGTCCTGACCCTGACCCTCAACCGTCCCGAGCGGATGAACGCCTTCAATGGTCCGATGCGTCGTGAACTGATCGCCGCCTTTGATGCCGCCGATGCCGATGATGCCGTGCGGGTGATCATTGTCACCGGTGCCGGCCGGGCCTTCTGCGCCGGTGCGGACCTGGAAAAGGGTGGCGACACCTTCAACCGCCACACCCGCACCGACCAGCCGGAAGGGGCGGACCTGCGTGACGGCGGCGGGACTGTCTCGCTGCGCATCTATGAATGCACCAAGCCGGTGATCGGCGCCTTCAATGGCGCGGCGGTCGGCGTCGGGGTCACCATGACCCTGCCGATGGACATCCGCCTGGCTTCCACCAACGCCAAGTTCGGCTTCGTCTTCGCCCGCCGGGGTATCACCATGGAAGCCTGCTCAAGCTGGTTCCTGCCCCGTCTGGTCGGCCCGATGCAGGCCGCCGAATGGGTCTATACCGGACGCGTGTTCGGTGCGGAGGAAGCGCTCAAGGGTGGCTTGGTCCGCAGCATCCACGAGCCCGACGAGCTGCTGCCGGCGGCCTACGCCCTGGCCCGCGAGATTGCCGACAATACGTCGCCCATGTCGGCGCTGCTCAATCGGCAACTGATGTGGCGCATGCTCGGTGCCGACCATCCGATGGAAGCGCACAAGGTCGACTCGCGGGCGATCGCCTTCATGGGCGAGTCCGAGGATGCGAAGGAGGGCGTGCGTTCCTTCCTGGAGAAACGCGCCCCCGAGTTCAAGCTCAGCCCCAGCCAGGATCAACCGGACTTCTATCCCTGGTGGGACGAGCGGCCCTTCGAGTAATCAGCGCTCGACCAGCAAACGCTCCAGCGCCGCACGCTGCTCCGGTGGGATGGGGCAGGCGCGGTTGCTGGCGCGCTCGACAAACACGTGCACGAAGCGCCCCGCCGCGCAGGCATCGGCAACCCCTGCCTTGAACACCGCCAGCTCGTAATGCACCGAGCTGTTACCCAGCTTCGCCACCCGCACGCCGACTTCGATCAGCTCGGGAAAGGCCACCGGCGCAAAGTAGTCGCAGCCGGAACTGACCACAAACGCCACCTGCTCCCCCTGGTGGATATCCAGCCCGCCCTCGTTGATCAACCAGCTGTTCACTGCGCTGTCGAAGAAGGCGTAGTAGGTGACATTGTTGATATGGCCATAGAGATCATTGTCGTGCCAGCGGGTGGTGATCGGGTGGAGGTAGGGATAGTCGCTGCGTTGGGGTCGGGTGGTCATGTTGCGGTTCTCAGATTCAATGAAGGGCCGATCGCGGCCCGGCCGGTCGCGGCCCGGCCGAATTCCATTCCGGCCGGTAGGTCGGCGCCACGCACGGGTATGTTCCCCTGGGAGCATCGAGCGATGCGCGGAGTATCCAGGCACGCTAAGGTACGAGCTGGTGCTCGAACCTCCCAGAAACCCCGGCTGATGGATCTACTCAATACGCCTGCCGATAGATCGCCAGTGCATCCGCCTCGGTGATCTCCCGCGGGTTATTCACCAGCAGCCGCTGTTGCTGCATGGCATCCCTGGCCAGCATCTCCAGGCTGTCTTCCGGTACGCCGGCGTCACGCAGGCGGCTGGGCAGGTTGCAGCGCGGGCTCAGCTGGGACAGCGCGGTAATCAGTTGGTCCGTCAGGCTGGCCGCATCGCCGGGCTGGCAATCCGGTACCAGCAGCGGCGCCAGTTCCGCGTACAGCGCTTGCGCCGCGGGGGCGTTGAAAGCGATCACGCTGGGCAGCACCAAGGCGTTGGACAGCCCGTGGGGAATGTGGAAGTGTCCGCCCAGCGGGTAGGCCAGGGCATGCACGGCAGCGACCGGCGCGTTGGCGAACGCCTGGCCGGCCAGCAGCGAGCCGAGCAGCATGGCTTGGCGCGCCTGGCGATTGCCACCGTTGTGTACCGCTTCATCCAGGTTGCCGGCGAGCAGCCGCAGCGCTTCGCGGGCAAGCATATCGGATAGCGGGTTCTTCTTCAGTTTGCTGGTATAGGCTTCGATGGCATGGACCATGGCGTCGATCCCGGTAGCCGCGGTGACCGCGGGCGGCAGGCCCAGGGTCAGTTCGGCATCCAGCACGGCCAGGTCGGGCAGCAGCAAGGGCGAGACTACGCCGGTCTTGGTGGTTTCCCCCGTGGTGATAATGGCGATCTGGGTCACCTCCGAGCCGGTACCGGCGGTGGTGGGCACCTGGATCAGCGGCAGCCGCGGGCCGCGGGCCTTGTCCACCCCATAGATGTCGGGGAGGCTCTGGTGGCAGTGGGGATGGGCCAGCAGGGCGACCAGCTTGGCCACATCCATGGAACTGCCCCCGCCGAAGCCGATGATCAGTTGTGCATTCATTGCCTGGGCCTGGTGGGCAGCGGCGAAAACCACGGTTTCCGGCGGATCGGCCAGCACCTGGTCGAACACCTCGACGCTCATGCCGGTCTCGGCGAAGCCCGGCAATACATCCCCCAGCAGCCCCAGTCGGGTAATGCCGGGGTCGGTGACGATCAACACCCGTTGCGCATCCCGCTCCCGGCACAGTTGCGCCAGGCGACTGGCGGCGCCGGTTTCGCAGAGGATACGGGCGGTGGTGGCGAAGCTGAAGGATGACATGGGCACCTCGTGGTCACGGACGAATCAGACTGACCATTTACTCTAGGGGTGCGCACGCTCGGCAGCAAGCGCAAGCGGGACAGATTGGGTGTTGTGAATGCTTACCCATCGCCGCAGCGCGAAGCCGACAGCCGCTGAGACTGAACCTGCAGGAGCGGCGCCTCGCCGCGGTCGGCGGGCGCCGGAGAATCCCCCAAGTGCCGGCAAACGCTAGAGAAACATCTCCAGAAGATCATTGAGAAACAGTCGGCCCTGCTCGGTGGGCCGCAACTGCTGCTGCCAGGGCTCGAGCAGGCCGCGCTCCACGGCCCGGTCGAGCAGGGGCGCGATGGCAGTAAGGGGCTGGCCGGTCCGTTGCTGATACCAGGCACTGGGCACGCCATCGACCAGGCGCAGGGCGTTCATCAGGAAGTCGAAAGGAATCTCCGCAGCGCCGAGGATCTTGTTGCCGGCGCGGTAGGCCTTGTCGGGGTTCAGGTAATCCTTGGGCTGGCGGGTCTTCCAGTAGCGCTCGATGCGACCATCGGCATGGGTCAGCTTGCCATGGGCGCCGGCGCCGATGCCGATGAAATCGCCGTACTGCCAGTAGTTGAGATTATGCCGGGCGCGGCGGTTATCGCGGGCGTAGGCCGAGATCTCGTACTGGGCATAACCGGTCTCGGCCAGGCGCGCCTGGCCGGCTTCCTGGATGTCCCACAGCACCTCGTCCTCCGGCAGGGTCGGCGGGCGCGAATAGAACACGGTGTTGGGTTCCAGCGTCAGTTGATACCAGGACAGGTGCTCCGGCCCCAGGGCAATGGCCTGATTGATATCGGCCAGCGCCTGCTCCAGGGTCTGCTGCGGCAGGCCATGCATCAGGTCCAGGTTGAGGTTGTCGAAGCCCGCCCGGCGCGCCATGTCCACTGCGGCCAAGGCCTCGCGATCGTCGTGGATACGCCCGAGCGCCTTCAGGTGGGTGGGGTTGAAGCTCTGGATGCCGATCGACAGGCGATTGATGCCGGCGGCGCGGTAATCATGGAACTTGGCTTGCTCGAAGGTCCCCGGGTTGGCCTCCAGGGTGATCTCGATGTCACTGGCAAAGCGCAGCCGCTGCTGCATGGCTTCCAGCAGGCGACCAAGGCTGGCCGCGGAGAACAGGCTCGGTGTGCCACCGCCGAAGAAGATCGACACCAGTTCGCGCCCGGCGGTATCCGGCAGATCCTGTTCCAGATCGGCGATCAGCGCATCGATGTACTCGGCTTCCGGCAGGCCGCTGTCGAAGGTGTGCGAATTGAAGTCGCAGTACGGGCATTTGCGCACGCACCAGGGGATATGCACATAGGCCGCCAGCGGCGGCAATGATGCTTGTAGCTGTTTCACACCAACCCCAACCGCTGGCGCAGCACTGCCATGGCCCGGGCGCGGTGGCTCAGCTGGTTCTTCTGCTCGGCGGGCAGCTCGGCGCTGGAGACGCCCAGCTCCGGTACCAGGAACAGCGGGTCGTAACCGAAGCCATGCTCGCCCTGCGCGGCATGCAGGATGCGCCCTTCCCAGGCGCCCTCGCAGATGATCGGGACCGGATCGTCGGCATGGCGCACCAGCGCCAGGGCGCAGATGAAGCGCGCGCCGCGCTGCTCGTCCGGCACATCCTGCAAGGCGGCCAGCAGCTTGGCATTATTGGCGGCATCACCCTGGCCGTCGGCATACCGGGCCGAGTAGATGCCGGGGGCGCCACCCAGGGCGTCCACCGCCAGCCCCGAATCATCGGCCAGCGCTGGCAGGCCCGAGGCGCGCGCCGCGTGGCGGGCCTTGAGAATGGCATTCTCGATAAAACTCAGGCCGGTTTCCTCGGCCTCTTCGCTGATGAAGTCACGCTGCGGCAATACCTCGATATGGCTGCCGAGCATGGCCTGCAGCTCCTTGAGCTTGCCGGCATTGTTGCTGGCCAGCACCAGGCGCGCGAATGGCATTGTGCGGTCACTCATCGGGATGGAACTCCTGCTGGAAGCGCAGGGTATGCACCGGCGCGCCCTCATCGGCCTGCACCCGCACCTCGAACTGCAGCAGCCCACGCTGGCCGGCGCTGTAGTTGGCCACAAAATAGATGGCGTCCTGCTCCTGGATGCGGATGAACTTGAGCGGTGTGGTCTGCTGCAGCAGGTTCTTCACCGTGCCCTCGACCCGCGCATCGACGGCCTGCGCACCCTCGGCGCTGTTGCGCTGCACGGCGATATTCACCACGCCCTGGCGCGGGCCGCGCTGCAGTCCCGCCGCGGCGGCGATCTCCGGCTGCAGGTAGGAACTGTTGAAGGTGTTGTGGTAGACCAGCAGGTCGCCGAAGCGCTGTGGACTTTGCGCCGGGCCCGACTGGGCGAAGGCGGTGGCGGAGGCGAGCATCAGCAGGCCGGCAAGCAGGATGGATTTCATGGCAGCTCCTTGTCAGCGGGTCACGCGGTAGATGGCGACTTCGCCCAGCAGGTTTGGCCACATGGCGCTCAACCTGCTGCTGCGGTGAGTCTGGTCCACTACCAGCCGATCGAGGATCCGGACCGAGCGCTCATGGCACAGGTTCTCGAAATCCTTGAAGGTGCAGAAGTGGATGTTGGGCGTGTTGTACCAAGTGTACGGCATGAACTCGGATACCGGCATGCGACCCTTGGTCCCCAGGTACAGCCGGCAGCGCCAGTGGCCGAAGTTGGGGAAGGTGAGGATGGCCTCGCGGCCGATGCGCAGCATGTCTTCGAGGATGCGATCAGGATAGTGCACCGCCTGCAGCGCCTGGGTCATGACCACGGTATCGAAACTCTGGTCTTCGAAGTTGTCCAGGCCATGGTCGAGGTTCTTGTCGATGACGTTGACGCCCCGGGCGATGCAGGTATTGATATTGTCCGGATCAATCTCCAGGCCGTAGCCGTGTACCTGCCGATGGTTCTGCAGGTAGTGCAGCAGTTCGCCCTGGCCACAGCCCAGGTCGAGCACCCGGCTGCCGGGCTGGATCCATTGCTGGATGATCTGCAAGTCTGCGCGCAGGCTCATGCGTCCACCTCGATGCGATTCATGTAACTGCTCAGGGCCTGGATATAGCGGGGGATGGGCAGCAGGAAGGCATCATGGCCCTGGGCGGCCTCGACCTCCACATAGCTGACGTCCTTGCGGGCGGCCAGCAGCGCATTGGCCAGCTCCCGCGAGCGGGCTGGCGAGAACCGCCAATCGGTACTGAAGGAGATCACCAGGCTGCGCGCGGTGACCGGCTCCAGCGCCTTGGCCAGATCGTCGCCATGGGCGCGGGCCGGATCATAGTAGTCCAGCGCCTTGGTCATCAACAGGTAGGTATTGGCGTCGAAGCGCTCGGAAAATTCCTGGCCCTGGTAGCGCAGGTAGCTCTCGACCTGGAATTCCACGGTACTGATGTCGTAGTTGAGCCGTTCGCTGCGCAGTTCCCGGCCGAATTTCTGGCCCATGGCGTCATCGGACAGGTAGGTGATATGGCCGACCATGCGCGCCAGCCCCAGGCCGCGCTTGGGGATGACGCCAAAGGCGGCGTAGTCGCCGGCATGGAAATCCGGGTCGGTGACGATCGCCTGGCGGGCCACCTCGTTGAAGGCGATATTCTGTGCCGACAGCTTGGATGCGGTGGCGATCGCCACGCAGTGACGTACCCGGTCGGGATAGTGGATCGCCCACTGCAGCGCCTGCATGCCGCCCAAGCTGCCCCCCACGACCGCGGCCCAGCACTGGATACCCAGGAGGTCGGCGAGCCGGGCCTGACTGTTGACCCAGTCCTCGACCACGATCATCGGGAAGCTGCCACCGTAGGTCTTGCCGGTCTCCGGGTCGATGCTGGAGGGCCCGGTGGAGCCGTGGCAGCCGCCGAGATTGTTCAGGCTGACCACAAAGAAGCGGTTGGTGTCGATGGCCTTGCCGGGGCCGATGCAGGCATCCCACCAGCCGGGCTTGCGGTCATCTTCGCTGTGATAGCCGGCGGCATGGTGGTGACCGGACAGCGCATGGCAAATCAGCACCGCGTTGCTGGCGCTGGCGTTCAGCTGCCCGTAGGTTTCATAGACCAGTTCATATTCCGGCAGGCTGCGCCCGCACGCCAGGGGCAGGGGCTCGGTAAATACGTGGCGCTGCGGCGAGACCAGGCCGACGGAATCAGCGGGGAATCTGGACATGGGCGTTTCTACTTTCCTGTATGAATGGAGCTGGTGCGAACTTCAGGCCTCGGCGGCGAGCGCGACGCAGGCTGTACGCTGCGTCACGCTTGCTGCCGGGTTCAGAGGGCCAGGGTAAGGCCCCGCGGCATGCCCGTGGCCATGGCCAGGTTGGTTACTACCAGCATATCCAGCAGATTCAAGGCAATGAAGGCGAAAATCGGTGACAGGTCCAGCCCGCCCATCGAGGGCAGGATGCGGCGAATCGGCGCCAGCACCGGCTCACACAGCTGGTACACCAGTACCGCGGCGGGGTTGTGGCTGTGCGGGGCCACCCAGGACAGGATCACGCTGATGATCAGGGCAAAGAAGAAGATCTTCAGGAACAGGGCGGTCACCCCCACCAGCGCCCACACCAGCAGCTGCAATATGGCGGGCAGGGCATAGCCCATCAACTTGATGATGATCGCCATGACCACCGCCTGGACGATCAGCGCCAGCACCAGCGAGGCGAAGTCTACCCCGGCAAAGCCCGGGATGACCCGGCGCAGCGGGCGCAGCAGGGGCTGGGTCGCACGCACGATGAACTGTGACAGCGGGTTGTAGAAGTCGGCCCGCACCAGCTGCAGGATGAAACGCAGCAGGACGATCAACAGGTAGAGGCTGCCCAGTGTCTGCACTATATAGATGGCGGCCATATTCAATCCGGTCATGGAGGTTCCTCAGGCGAGTTCTTTGGATAGTTCGGCGGAACGCGCGGCAGCCGCCTGCATGGCGCGGGCCACCATGCCGGGCAGGTCATCCCGGGTGAAGCTGTCGATGGCCTGCTCGGTGGTGCCGTTGGGCGAGCAGACGCGGCGGCGCAGTTCGGCGGTATCCACGTCGCTGTGCACCGCCATGTCGGCGGCGCCGAGGGCGGTGAACAGGGTCAGGCGTTCGGCGATATCCCGGGGCAGGCCCAGCTGTTCGCCGGCATCGGTCATGGCTTCCATCAGGTAGAAGAAGTAGGCCGGACCGCTGCCGGAGACCGCGGTGACGGCATCGATCTGGGCTTCCTGTTCCAGCCACAGGCTGATACCCACCGCATTCATGATCTGTTCGGCCAGTTGCTTCTGCTCAGCGGACACGCCGGCGGCAGCGAACAGGCCGCTGACGCCCTGGCCGCGCAGCGCCGGCGTGTTGGGCATGCAGCGCACCAGCGCGGTGTCGGTGCCCAGCCAGTCGGCCAGGCTGCTGCAGGCGATGCCCGCGGCAATGGAAATCACCAATTGGCCGGGCCGGCGCTGGCTGGGTAGCGCACGGCAGACCGCCTGCAGTACCTGCGGCTTGACCGCCAGTACCAGCACGTCACAGTCGCGGGCCAGCAGTGCGTTGTCGGTGGCTGTGCGGATACCGAACTGGCTGGCCAGTTTCTCCAGCTGTTCGCTGCTGCGGTCGCTGGCGATGATCTGCTGGGGCGTGAAGCTCTGCTGCAACATGCCGCCAATCAGGCTGGTGGCCATGTTGCCGGCGCCGATGAATCCGATGGTCGGGGCGGTCATGTGATCATCCTTAGGAAGGGGAGGTGGAATAGTCGCGGGCGCCAAACAGGGCGCTGCCGATCCGCACGATGGTGGCGCCTTCCTGCACCGCCTCGGTGAGGTCATCGCTCATGCCCATCGACAGGGTATCCAGCGGCAGGTCCAGGGCCAGCATGGCCTCGCGCAGTGCCTGCAGCGGTTGGCGCCGAGCGGCGCTGTCGGCGGCCGGGGCGGGAATCGCCATCAGCCCGCGCAGGCGCAGGTTCGGCAAATCCGCCACGGCGGTGGCCAGCGCGGGCAGCTCGGCAAGGGTGACACCCGACTTGCTGTCCTCATTGCTGATATTGACCTGCAGGCAGATGTTCAGCGGCGCCAGCGCGGGCGGGCGGTGCTGGGACAGGCGTTGGGCGACCTTCAGCCGGTCGACGCTGTGCACCCAGTCGAAGTGCTCGGCGATGGCGCGGGTCTTGTTGGACTGGATCGGGCCGATGAAATGCCAGACCAGCGGCAGGTCCTGCAGCTGGTCGATCTTATCCAGGGCTTCCTGCAGGTAGTTTTCACCGATATGGGCCAGGCCGGCGGCCCAGGCATCGCGGATGGCGCTGGCCGGTCGGGTCTTGCTCACGGCCATCAGGGTAATGCCCTGCGGGTCGCGCCCAACCGTGTGCGCTGCTCGCGAAATGCGTTCACGAACGTTTGCAATATTCTCTGCTATCGTGGACATTACGGACGTTATTTACCTTGCCAATGGAATTGACCTGCCCGCCATTCTACATGCTTGCAGGTTGCAATGGGGAACCCTATGGATATAACCGAGCTGTTAGCCTTCAGCGCCAAACAGGGCGCGTCGGACTTGCACCTGTCGGCCGGACTGCCGCCCATGATTCGAGTGGATGGCGATGTACGCCGGATCAACATCCCGGCACTGGAACACAAGCAGGTTCATGCCCTGATCTACGACATCATGAACGATAGACAGCGCAAGGACTTCGAGGAGTTCCTCGAAACCGACTTCTCCTTCGAGGTGCCCGGCGTGGCCCGCTTCCGGGTCAACGCCTTCAACCAGAACCGCGGCGCCGGCGCCGTCTTCCGCACCATCCCCTCCAAGGTGCTGACCATGGACGAGCTGGGCATGGGCGATGTGTTCAAGAAGATCGCCGATGTGCCCCGCGGGCTGGTGCTGGTCACCGGGCCGACCGGCTCGGGCAAATCGACCACCCTGGCGGCCATGCTCGACTACCTGAACTGCAACAAGTATCAGCACATTCTCACCATCGAAGACCCCATCGAATTCGTCCACGAATCCAAGAAGTGCCTGGTCAACCAGCGTGAAGTGCACCGCGATACCCACGGCTTTTCCGAAGCCCTGCGCTCGGCGCTGCGGGAAGACCCGGACATCATCCTGGTCGGTGAGATGCGCGACCTGGAAACCATCCGCCTGGCCCTGACTGCCGCGGAAACCGGCCACCTGGTATTCGGCACCCTGCACACCACCTCCGCCGCCAAGACCATCGACCGGGTGGTCGACGTCTTCCCCGGTGAGGAGAAGGCCATGGTCCGCTCGATGCTGTCCGAATCGCTGCAGGCGGTGGTCTCCCAGACCCTGCTGAAGAAGATCGGCGGTGGCCGGGTGGCGGCCCACGAAATCATGATCGGCACCCCGGCCATCCGTAACCTTATCCGTGAGGACAAGGTGGCGCAGATGTATTCGGCGATCCAGACCGGCGGCAATATCGGCATGCAGACCCTGGATATGTGCCTGAAGAATCTGGTATCCCGCGGCCTGGTGACCCGGGATGCGGCGCGCGAGAAGGCCAAGGTCGGCGAAAGCCTCTGACAGATCACACTGACGGGCGCGGGATGCGCCCCGAGACGAGGGCATTATGGAGTTCGAAAAACTGCTGCGACTGATGGTTGAGAAGGGCGCTTCCGACCTGTTCATCACCGCTGGTGTGGCGCCGAGCATGAAGGTGCATGGCAAGATCCTGCCCGTGACCAAGACGCCGCTGTCCCCGGAGCAGACCCGGGAAACCGTGCTGGGCGTGATGTCCGAGGCCCAGCGCCGGGAGTTCGCCGAGAAGAAGGAATGCAACTTCGCCATCAGTGCCCGGGGCATTGGCCGCTTCCGCGTCAGTGCCTTCTACCAGCGCAACCTGGTGGGCATGGTGCTGCGCCGCATCGAAGTGAACATCCCGACCATGGAGGAGCTGCGCCTGCCGGAGATCCTCAAGCAACTGGCGATGACCAAGCGCGGCCTGGTGATCTTCGTCGGCGCCACCGGCACCGGCAAATCCACCTCCCTGGCCTCGATGATCGGCTACCGCAACAAGCATTCCAGCGGCCACATCATCTCCATCGAGGACCCGATCGAGTTCATCCACCAGCATCAGAACTGCATCGTCACCCAGCGCGAGGTCGGCATCGATACCGACAGCTTCGAAGTGGCGCTGAAGAACACCCTGCGCCAGGCGCCGGATGTCATTCTGATCGGTGAGGTACGCACCCGGGAAACCATGGACCATGCAGTGGCCTTTGCCGAGACCGGGCACCTGTGCTTGGCGACCCTGCACGCCAACAACGCCAACCAGGCGCTGGACCGGATCATCCATTTCTTCCCCACCGAAATGCACCAGCAGGTATGGATGGACCTGTCGCTCAACCTCAAGGCCATCGTCGCCCAGCAACTGATCCCGACCCCGGACGGCAAGGGCCGCCGCGCCGCCATCGAGGTGCTGCTCAATACGCCGCTGGCCGCCGACATGATCCGCAAGGGTGAGGTGCACGAGCTCAAGCCGTTGATGGCGCGGTCCAATGAAGTGGGCATGCAGACTTTCGACCAGGCGCTGTACAAGCTCTATAGCCAGGGCGAGATCACCTACGAGGATGCGCTGGCCCATGCCGATTCGGCCAACGACCTGCGCCTGCTGATCAAGCTGGGGTCGGAGACCGATGGCAAGCATCTGATGGGCCGTGCGGTGGACGGCCTGGCCCTGGAAGACGCAGACGACCGGCGGCGCTGACCGCCGGCCGTCCCCGACGGGAGGGGCTGCCTAGGCCTGATAGACCAGGCGGCCCTGGCACAGGGTGTGGGTGACCGCACCCGGTGCGCTCTGGCCAATGAACGGACAGTTGGCGCCCTTGGACAGCCAGTGCTGGCCGATCTCGCTGGTCACCGCCGGGTTGAACAGGGTGATGTCGGCACCAGCACCTTCGGTAATCCGCCCGACGGGCAAACCGAAGATATCCGCCGGACCGCAGGTCAGGCGTGCCAACAGCGCCGGTAATTCCAGCAACCCATCGGCCACCATGGTCAGGGCCAGCGGCAGCAGAATCTCCACACTACTGATACCCGGCTCCGCCGCGGCGAAGGGCACCCGCTTGGCTTCCAACTCGTGGGGCTGGTGGTGGGACGCAATCGCCTGGATCACTCCCGCCTGTACCGCCTGGCGCAGGGCGCGGCGGTCGCTGCTGCTGCGCAGCGGCGGCATCACGTGCAGCAGGCTGGAATAACCGTCCAGGTCCTCGTCACACAGCAGCAGCTGGTACATGGCAACGTCGGCGGTGACCGGCAGGCCACGGGCCTGGGCGTCAGCCAGCATGTCCACCGCGCGGGCGCTGCTCAGGCCGCTGAAATGCGCGCGTACGCCGGTCTGCTCGATCAGCAGCAGGTCCCGCGCCAGGGCTACGGTCTCGGCGCTTTCGGGAATCCCGACCAGGCCCAGGCGGGCGGCGGTCGGCCCTTCATGGGCGACGCCGCCCTCGGCCAGGGCCGGGTCCATGGGCGTGAAGATCACCGGCAGGTCGAAGCCGGCGGCATATTCCAGCGCCCGGCGCAGGATGCGGTTGCTCTTCATGGGCGCCAGGCCCTGGGTGAAGGCCACGCAGCCGGCATCGCGCAGGGCCACCAGCTCGCTCAGGTGCTCACCATCCAGGCCGCGAGTCAGCGCGCCCAGGGGGAATACCCGGGTCTGGCCGGCGCGTTCGGAGCGGTCCAGAATCAGTTCGGCTACCGCCGGGGTATCCAGCACCGGCCGGCTGTTGGGCGGACAGCACAGGCTGGTGACGCCGCCGACGGCGGCGGCGCGGGTTTCGCTGGCGATGCTGCCCTTGCGGCCGAAGCCGGGCTCGCGCAGGCTGACGTTCAGATCCACCAGGCCGGGGCAGGCGATGAGGCCGCGGGCATCGATGATCTGGGCCGCGACGAAGCCCTCCGGCGCCTGACCGAGGGCACTGATCTGGCCGGCATCGATGTGCAGGTCGGTGATGGCGTCGAACTGGCTGGCGGGGTCAATGACCCGGGCGCCTTCAATGGTGATACGCATATTCATTGCCCTCCCTGACTGGCTTGGCGCTGGGTGGTCTGTCCGGCCATGGCCATGGACATCACTGCCATGCGCACGGCGATGCCGTAGGTCACCTGGTTGAGAATCACCGATTGCGGGCCGTCGGCCACCGCCGACTCGATCTCCACGCCGCGGTTGATCGGGCCGGGGTGCATGACCAGGGCGTCGGGCTTGGCCAGCGCCAGGCTGTCGCGGGTCAGGCCATACTGGCGATAGAACTCCCCTTCGCTGGGCAGCAGGCCACTTTGCATGCGCTCCTTCTGCAGGCGCAGCATGATTACCACGTCCACGTCGCGCAGGCCGACGCGCAGGTCATTGAACACCCGCACGCCATACTGCTCGATACCCGCGGGCAGCAGGGTGCGCGGGGCGATGATGCGGATGTCGGGGCAGCCGAGGATGCGCAGAGCTTCCATGTTCGAGCGCGCCACGCGCGAATGCAGGATGTCGCCGACAATCGCCACCGACAGCTGCTCGAAGCCGGCCCGGTGCCGGCGAATGGTCAGCATGTCGAGCATCGCCTGGGTCGGGTGGGCATGGTTGCCGTCGCCGGCGTTGATGATGGCGACCTCGGGACAGACGTTGCGGGCAATGAAGTGGGCGGCGCCGGAGTCACCGTGGCGCACCACGAACATGTCCGCGGCCATGGCTTCGAGGTTGCGCAGGGTGTCGTAGAGGGTCTCGCCCTTGCTGGTGGACGAGGTCTGCACGTCCAGGTTCAGCACATCCGCGGACAGCCGCTTGGCGGCCAGCTCGAAGGTGCTGCGGGTCCGTGTGGAGTTCTCGAAGAAGACGTTACAGACCGTCTTGCCGCGCAGCAGCGGTACCTTCTTGATGGCACGCTCGCCGACCTCGAGAAAGGAGTCGGCGGTGTCGAGGATTTCGGTCAGCAGCTCCCGGGATAGCCCGTCGATGCCGAGGAAATGGCGCAGCTGGCCCTGGTGATTGAGTTGCAGTTGGCTGGGTTTCAGGCTCATTGGACACTCATGGCGTGGCGACGGAAGTCAGGGTCAGGTGCAGTGGCGCAGGGCCGGCCAATTTTACCCGCTGGCCCGGCGGCAGGGCCAGACTGGTACCGAGGATGTCGGCGCGGATCGGCAGCTCGCGGGCTTCGATATCCACCAGCGTCACCAGGGTCACCGAGGCGGGCCGGCCGTAGTCGAACAGTTCATTGAGCGCGGCACGGATGGTGCGGCCGGTCATCAGCACATCGTCCACCAGGATCAGGTGACGATCATCCACGCTGAACGGCAGCTCCGAAGGGCGCACGCCGGACTGCAGGCCGATCTGGGCGAAGTCGTCCCGGTAGAAGGCGATATCCACGGTTCCCAGGGGCGCCTGCGGCAGCCACTGATCGCGCAGCTGCTCGGCGACCCAGACGCCGCCGGTGTGGATGCCAACAAAGGCCGGGTCGAGTCGTTGGTTGCGATCCAGCCAGCTGATCAGTTCCTGGCCCATGCGTTGCAGCAGGGGGCCCACTTCAGGCAATTCGCTCATGTCGCTCCTTTATTGTTCCGTATGGCTGACCAGCCAGGTTTCCAGCAGCAGGGCCGCGGCCAGGCTGTCGACCGGGTTGTCCCGGTAGCTGGCCGGGGTGCCGCGTCCGGTTTCACGCAGGGTTTGCTTGGCTTCGAAGGTGGAAAGGCGCTCGTCCACGCAGTGCACCGCGATCTGGAAGCGGCCCTGCAGGCGGCGGGCAAATTTCTCTGCGCGGGCACTCATCTCGCTCGGGCTGCCATCCATGTTCAGCGGCAGGCCGACGATTAGCGCATGGGGTTGCCACTCCTTGAGCAGCGCGCCGATCTGGTCCCAGTCGGGAATGCCATCACGGGCTCGCAGTTCCTTCAGCGGACGGGCGTTGCCGGTGAGGGTCTGCCCCACCGCCACGCCGATCTGACGGGTGCCGAAATCGAAGCCGAGCACACGTTGTATGGGTGCCGCCATCAGGCGTGTCCTGCCTGGCTGGTCAGCAGGTTGAGATCCACGCCCAGCTGGCGCGCCGCCTCGTCCAGGCGCAGGTCGGGCGCCAGTTCGAAGAGGATGCGGTAATCGGCAGGGACGCTCAGCCAGACGTTGTCGGCCAGCTCCTGGTCCAGCTGCCCGGCCTCCCAGCCGGTATAGCCCAGGGCGACAAAGATGTCGTCGGGCCCGGCACCACTGCTCAGGTCTAGCAATATGTCCCGTGAGGTGGTCAGACGCAGCGGGCCGAGATCCAGGCTCGACTCCCAGCGCTGTGGCCCGCGGTGCAGCACGAAACCACGCTCGGATTGCACCGGGCCGCCATTGAACACCACGCGCTCGCCGATCTCCCGGGGCACGCTCAGGTCGGGGGCGGTCTGTTCCAGCACATCGCTGAGGTTGAGGCCGCTGGGCTGGTTGATGACCAGGCCCATGGCGCCGTCTTCGTTGTGCTCGCACAGGTAGATCAGGCTATGAACGAAACGCGGATCTTCCATGTGCGGCATGGCGATCAGGAAGTGATGCTTGAGGTAGGTCGGTAAGGTCTGTGTCATGCGCCATAGTATTGGGCGCGCGGCGGTTTAGGGCAAGAGCATGAGGCGCCAGAGGCGTCATGCCTGCCCGCCGCTCAGAAGCTGGAAATCCGATCGCCCGGTTCGAACCGCCAGGTACGGATGATTTCCAGCACATCCACGTCCATCAGCTCGCCGGTGAAGGGAGCGTAGGGTGCGGCGAGGCGGACGATGCGCAGGGCGGCATTGTCCAGCACCGCATGGCCGGAGGATTCGAGGATCTGCACGTCGCGCAACGAGCCGTCGCGGTTGATCGCCACCAGCAGCCGCAGGTTGCCGTAGATGCCCTGGCTGCGCGCCGCGGCGGGGTAGTTCTGGTTGCCGACGCGCTCGACCTTGCGGCGCCAGGCATCCTTGTAATAGGCGCCCTTGTCGCGCATGGTCGATGCCGCATTCAGCCGGTGGACCCGTGGCCGCTTGGCATACTGCTGGCGCTCCTCGGCCAGCTGGGCTTCGAGGCTGGCGATCTCCTGGGACAGCGTGGACATATCGAAGCGCTGGCTGGGTTGGGGGGCTTGCACCGGCTCGGGCGGAGGCGGCGCAGATACCGCCTTTTCCGGGCTGGGCGCGGTGCTGGTGACGACCTTTTCCGGGGTGTGGGGGGCAGGCGGCGGGGCCGCCGGTTCAACCGGCGACACGGTATTGATCTCGCTGTCCTGGAAGACGGTTTCCTCCGGCGTGCTGGGTGCGGCCTTGTCATCCAGGGTGCCGCTGCCCTGCTGGTCGAACTGGGCCAGATAGTCGGCGTCTTCCGGGGTGGTCTCGCTTGGCTGGCTGGCCAGGGTGATTTCCAGGGTACGCGACAATTCGCTCGGGCTGGGCAGGTCGAAGGTGATGCCGAGGATGATCAGCGCATGCAGCACGGCGGCCAGGAACAGGGTGAAGCCGAGGCGGTCCCTGGGCGCGATGGCCGGAGCGGTGGGTGCAACCGCTGGACGGGTGGAGCTGGGCGGCGTCGCTGCTTTCTTCATGCTATCCATAGCCAGGCGAGGGGGCGAACTGCTGCGCAGTCTGCCCCGGTCGGGGAAAAAAGTCTACGCACCGCGCCGCGCTTCGAGTTTCCGGCCAATGACATCCATCAGCTTGCCGCCGATATCCGTATCGTAGGCCGCGTCGATCTCGCGGATGCAGGTCGGGCTGGTGACGTTGATTTCCGTGAGGTAGTCGCCGATCACATCCAGCCCGACAAACAGCAGTCCGCGCCGCCGCAATTCCGGGCCCACTTCGCTGGCGATCCAGCGGTCGCGCTCGCTCAGCGGACGGGCTTCGCCGCGACCACCGGCGGCCAGGTTGCCGCGGGTTTCGCCGGCCTGGGGGATGCGGGCCAGGCAATAGGGTACCGGTTCGCCGTCGAGCATCAGGATGCGCTTGTCGCCGTCCTTGATCTCCGGCAGGTAGCGCTGCGCCATGATCTGCTGCGTGCCGTGCTGGGTCAGTGCCTCGATGATAACGCTGATGTTCGGGTCGTCCTCGCGGACGCGGAAGATCATCGCCCCGCCCATACCGTCCAGCGGCTTGAGGATCACATCACCGTGTTCGGCAATAAAGGCGCGCAGTACATCGGCCCGCCGCGACACGGTATTGGGCGGACAGCACTGCGGGAACTGGGTGGCAAACAGCTTCTCATTGCAGTCGCGCAGGCTGGCGGGGCGGTTCACCACCAGCACGCCGGCGCGCTCCGCGGCCTCGAGAATATGGGTGGCGTAGAGGAATTCGTTGTCGAACGGCGGGTCCTTGCGCATCAGGATGACGTCGAGCTCGGCGAGCGGCGCCTGGCGCATCTCGCCCAGCTGGTACCAGCGCTGGGGGTCGGCGAAGACCTGCAGCGGGCGGATGCAGCCCATCGCCTGGCCATCCTGCAGGTACAGGTCCTGGGGCTCCAGATAGTGCAGTTGCCAGCCGCGCTGCTTGGCTGCCAGCAGCATGGCAAGGGAGCTGTCTTTCTTGTAATGGATCGCACTGATCGGATCCATGACGACGCCAACATTGATGCTCATGGTCGGGATTCACTGTCATGACGGGAAGTAAGCGCAGTGTACCCTCTGCTCCGGCGGCGATGAAAGCCACCGTATGTCTCATCTTCGAGAAGGCTTTATGGATTGCCCTGGAAATCTGTGTTAAAAGTAGCCGCAAATGGAATTGGCCGGTCGCTGCCGGAACCAGAACACCTTGCAGTTGGACCGCCGTTTATAACAAGGGCTGAGTTTATGGACGAAAATTTCGAGAGCCTGAAAGTCATGGTTATTGATGACAGCAAGACCATTCGGCGCACGGCGGAAACGCTGCTGAAAAAGGTCGGATGCAACGTCATCACTGCTGTTGACGGCTTTGATGCCCTGGCCAAGATCGCTGACAATCACCCCGATATCATCTTTGTCGACATCATGATGCCCCGTCTTGATGGCTATCAGACCTGCGCGTTGATCAAGAACAACTCTGCGTTCCGCTCCACCCCGGTGATCATGCTATCCAGCAAGGACGGGCTGTTCGACAAGGCCAAGGGTCGCATCGTCGGCTCCGATCAATATCTGACCAAGCCATTCAGCAAGGAAGAATTGCTGGGCGCCATCCGGGCCCACGTTCCGCAGTCGGCAACCAAGGTGGCCGGCTCCGCGTGAGCGCCCGCCGGCCCAATTTGATTATCCAGGGGGATACATGGCTCGCATTCTAGTAGTGGACGATTCGCCGACCGAGTTGTACAAGCTCACCGGCATGTTGGAAAAGCACGGCTTTGAAGTACTCAAGGCGGAAAACGGTGCCGATGGTGTGGCGTTGGCCCGCCAGGAGAAGCCCGACGCGGTATTGATGGACATCGTCATGCCCGGGCTCAATGGTTTTCAGGCCACCCGTCAGTTGACCAAGGACCCTGAGACCACCGCCATTCCGGTGATCATCGTGACCACCAAGGACCAGGAAACCGACCGGGTCTGGGGCAAGCGCCAGGGCGCCAAGGATTACCTGACCAAACCGGTGGAGGAAGCCACCCTGATCCGGACGCTGAAGTCGGTGCTCGACACCTGACGCCGCCAGCGTAACCGGCACATGACAACAGGGACGGTATGTCAGACACAACTCATCCATTCGATCTTCTCCTGCAGCTGGCTGCCCATTGTCGTCGGCAGGCTGCCGGTCTGCCTGCGCAGCAGGTGGTGGCCGAGACCTGGAGCGGCATCGGCTTCCGCCTGGCGGGCCAGCCGATGGTCGCGGCCATGGGGGAGATCAGCGAAATCCTTCACGAACCGCGTTACACCGCGCTGCCCCGGGTCAAGTCCTGGGTGCGGGGCGTGGCCAATGTGCGCGGCAGGTTGCTGCCGATCATCGACCTGAGCCACTTTCTCGGCGCGCCGAGCAGCGCGCCGCGGAAACAGCGCCGGGTGCTGGTGCTCGATCAGGATGACCTGTTCGTCGGCCTGCTGGTCGACGAGCTGTTCGGCATGCAGCATTTTCCAGTAAGCAGCTTTTCCACCTCGGTGCCCGACCTCCCCATGGAGCTCAGGCCATTCGTGGTGGGCGCCTATACCAGGGAGCAGGTATCGCTGATATTCAACTTCCGGGCATTGGCGCGCGACCAGGCGTTCCTTGATGTGGCGATCTGATCGGGAAGGGGTGTGCCGGTATGCCCGGTATGCAATTCAGGACTCCAAGAAGCACGCGGTAGGCCAGGTAGGGGCCAGATAATGAAAAAGCTTGATACCAACATACTGTCGACCTTGCGCAGCAATCGGACGATCAGTGGCCTGTTCGCCGCGCTGATCCTGTCGTTGATCCTGCTGTTCATCAACTTCGTATATCTGAACATCCAGAGTTCTTACGATACGGAATATATCGGTCACTCCGGAGAGCTGCGGGTACTGTCCCAGCAGATCTCCAAGTCGGCGACCGAAGCGGCTACCGGTACGCCCGAAGCTTTCGGCCTGCTGCTGGAGACCCGTAACGGCTTCGAGCAGCGCTGGGGTTACCTGACCGAAGGACGCGAGGAAACGGGTCTGCCACCCACACCAGCGGCCCTGCAGGAACCGCTGTCCCGAGCCCAGGCGGACTGGGACAAGGTGCGCAAGAACGCCGACGCCATTCTCAATAGCCAGAACACGGTACTGGCGCTGCATGAAGTAGCCGCCACGCTGTCCGATACCGTGCCGCAGTTGCAGATCGAGTACGAAGATGTGGTGGACGTGCTGATCGAAAGTGGCGCGTCTCCCGCCCAGGTATCCGTTGCCCAGCGCCAATCGCTGCTGGCCGAACGTATTCTCGGCTCGGTGAACCGGGTACTTACCGGTGATGCCGACGCGGTACTGGCGGCAGACAGTTTCGGCCGGGATGCCAGCCTGTTCGGTCGGGTGCTCGAAGGCATGCTGGAGGGCAACGAGGTCATGGGCATCACCCAGGTGACCGACCCCGACGCGGTCAGCCGTCTCACTGAAATTGCCGACCTGTTCAGCTTCGTGTCGGACTCGGTGGACCAGATCCTGATGACCTCCCCGGAGCTGTACCAGGTACGCCTGGCGGCGAACGACATCTTCACCGACTCCCAGGTGCTGCTGGACAACGTCTCCGATCTGTCCGCGGGGTTCGAGCAGCGCAGCGACTCGCGCTGGGTCAACACCCTGCTCGGCTACCTGCTGGGTATCATCGCGCTGGGCAGCATCCTGCTGATCGGCCTGCAGATGACCCGTGAAACGCGCCAGCGCCTGGCTGAAACAGCCGCCGCCAACGAGCGTAACCAGGCGGCGATTCTGCGCCTGCTCGACGAGATCGCCGATCTGGCCGATGGTGACCTGACCGCCGAGGCGACGGTAACCGAGGACTTTACCGGGGCCATCGCCGACTCGATCAACTTCTCCATCGACCAGCTCCGCGCCCTGGTAGAGACCATCAACCACACGGCGTCCCAGGTGGCCATGGCTGCCCAGGAAACCCAGAGCACGGCCATGCACCTGGCCGAGGCATCCGAACACCAGGCCCAGGAGATTGCCGGCGCGTCCGCGGCGGTCAACGAGATGGCGGTGTCCATCGACCAGGTATCGGCCAACGCCGCCGAATCGGCCGCGGTAGCGGAACGTTCGGTAGCCATCGCCAACAAGGGCAACGAGGTGGTGCAGAGCACCATTTCCGGCATGGATACCATCCGCGAGCAGATCCAGGACACCTCCAAGCGGATCAAGCGGCTGGGTGAGTCCTCCCAGGAGATTGGCGACATCGTCAGCCTGATCAACGACATTGCCGACCAGACCAACATCCTGGCATTGAACGCGGCGATCCAGGCGTCGATGGCCGGTGATGCGGGCCGGGGCTTCGCGGTGGTAGCCGACGAGGTCCAGCGTCTGGCGGAGCGCTCCTCCGGCGCGACCAAGCAGATCGAGGCACTGGTGAAAACCATTCAGACCGACACCAACGAGGCGGTTATCTCGATGGAGCAGACCACCGCCGAAGTGGTCAGCGGCGCGCGCCTGACCCAGGATGCCGGTGTGGCCCTGGAGGAGATCGAGAAGGTATCGACCTCGCTGGCGGCCCTGATCCAGAACATTTCCAACGCGGCACGTCAGCAGGCCTCGTCGGCGGGTCACATCTCCAACACGATGAACGTCATCCAGGAGATCACCTCGCAGACCTCGGCGGGTACCACCGCCACCGCCCGCAGCATTGGCGAGCTGGCCAAGCTGGCCGAAAGCATGCGGCAGTCGGTGGATGGTTTCACCCTGCCAGAGCAGGTCTGAATGCAGGCGGCGGCCGTCGGCCGCCGCGCATGACGGCACAGCGGGAGTCGCGGAGTGCAGAGAATGCCCCACTGGTCATTGGAACAGCTGCCAGACATGGACGGAGCGCAATTCCGTCAGTGGCAGGCATTGCTGGAGACGCGCACCGGCGTGTGCGTCAGCGAACAGCGCCGGGCCTATCTGCAGACCAGTCTGGGCGCCCGCATGCGGGAGCTGGGCATTCGCGACTACCAGGCCTATTACGAGCACATTACCCAGGGTGTCAGCGGGACGCTGGAGTGGTCGATGCTGGTCGAATGGCTGACCGTGCGCGAGACCAGCTTCATGCGCCATCGCGCTTCCTTCGATTGCGTCGCGCGATTTCTCGAACAGCGCCACGCCGCGGGAGAGCAACGGCCCCTGCAGTGCTGGAGCCTGGGCTGTGCCAGCGGTGAGGAAGCCTATTCGCTGGCCATGATCATCGAGCAGGCTGCGGCAAGCGGCGGCCAGGTGCGCCGCGACTACGGCGTCTGGGCCACCGATATCAGCCAGCACGCGCTGGACCAGGCTCGCGCGGGGTGCTTTCCGGCGCGCCGCCTGGGCGGGCTCACCGAGGCCGAGTGCCAGCGCTGGCTGGAACCGCTGCAGGATGGACAATATCGCGTGAAGGCAGCACTGCGCGATCGAGTATGTTTCACCCGGTTGAACATCCTGGAACTGGCCCAGGCCCCGATTCGGGACCTGGATATCATCTTCTGCCAGAACCTGCTCATCTATTTCCGGCGCTGGCGCCGTCGCGACCTGCTCAACCAGCTGGCAAAGCGGTTGGCACCAGGCGGCATGCTGGTCATCGGGCCGGGTGAAATAATGGACTGGAACAATCCGTTGCTGGAGCGGGTACCCGATGAGCGGGTGCAGGCTTACCGGCGGCGAGACAGCATGGAATGTCTGGAGTGACTATGGGTGATCGGCATGATTATGTCGCCCTCGACTGGGTCAAAGGCGAAATTTCCGAAACGCTGAATCAAGCGCGGCAAGCCCTGGAAGCCTTTGTGGAAAGCCCCGAGGATACGACGCGCCTGCGTTTTTGCCTGACCTATATTCATCAGGTCCATGGCACCTTGCAGATGGTGGAATTCTACGGCGCAGCGCTGCTGGCCGAGGAAATGGAGAAACTCGCCCAGGCCCTGATGCACGGCACCTGCAGCCGGGAAAGCGAAGCGCTGGAAGTGCTCATGCAGGCGATCCTGCAGATGCCGGTCTACCTGGACCGGGTACAGACCGGACGGCGCGACCTGCCGCTGCTCTTGCTACCGCTGCTCAATGACATGCGCACCGCCCGCGGCGAGAAGCTGCTGTCGGAGAATGCCCTGTTCAGCCCCGACCTCAGCGCGGGCCGGGCCCCGGGGGGTGACCCGCAGGCGGACTACGCCAGCGACCAGGTGGCGCCACAGCTACGCAAGCTGCGCCAGGCCATGCAGATCGCCCATGCCGCCATCATCCGCGAGCAGAACGTACCGGCTAGCGCCCATCAGCTGGGCCGGGTCTTCGGCCGTCTCGAGCAGTTGTTCCAGGGCACCCCCTTTGCTGAGCTCTGGAGCATCTTCGCCGGCATCGCCGAAGGGTTGGAGCTGGGGACCATCGACAATGGCGCGGCGGTGCGGCAGCTGCTGCGCCAGGCCGATCGCGAGTTGCGCCAGCTGCAGGAAGAGGACGCCAGCATTGCCGAGCGGGCCCCGGCCCCCGAGTTGCTGCGCAACCTGTTGTTCTATATCGCCAAGAGCAGCGGTGACAGTCCGCGACTGGCCGGCTTGAAGCAGCAATACCAGCTGCAGACACTCTGGCAGGAAGACCGCCAGGCGCCAGGCAGTGACAGCCGCATGGTCGGGCCGGACCGCGGCACCATGGAGTCCGTTACCCAGGCCCTGGATGAAGAGTTGTTGCAGGTCAAGGAACGCCTGGACCTGTTCGTACGCAGCAGCGAGCGGCGGCCCCAGGCCTTGGCCGAGCTGTTGCCGGCCATGAAGCGCATTGCCGATACCCTGGCGGTGCTGGGCCTCGGCCAGCCGCGCCGGGTCCTGCAGGAGCAGGTCGAGCGGGTTGAGGCATTGAGCCGGGGCGATAGCGCCCCGAGCGATGCGCAGTTGATGGAAATTGCCGGCGGGGTGCTCTACGTAGAAGCCAGCATGCACGGCATCTTCGCCATCGACCGTGCGCCGGCCGAGGCCGAAGCGGAGCCCCGCCAGAGTCGGCAGTTGGTCGGTGCCCAGGACCTGCTCCAGGTGCAGCAGCAGGTGGTGCTGGAAGCCCGCAATGCCCTGGAACTGACCCGCGACGCGGTCAACGCCTTTATCGCCGGGCAGTGGGATCATGCCCAGCTGGAGCCTGCCGCTGAATTGCTCAACAGCGTGCGCGGCGGCCTGACCATGCTGCCCCTGGAGCGGGCCGCCGCTGCGGTCGCGGCGTGCCGCCAGTACCTGAGCCAGCAGCTGATTGCCCAGCGCAAGGTCCCGGACTGGGAAGCGCTGGACGCCCTCGCCGATGTGATTACCAGCATCGATTACTATCTGGAGCGGGTGGCCGAGGACGATGCCGACCGGGGGGACAGCATCCTGGCTGTCGCCGAAGAGCGGCTTCGCTTGCTGGGTTATGGGCCCGAGCAACTGGCCGGCGCCCTGGCCAACCCGAGCGCCGCCGAAGCTGTAGATGCCACGGCGGCGCCCGTCGCACCTGCGCAGCTGGATCAAGGCGAGGAAGATGAAGACGAGCTCGATCCCGAGCTGCTGGAGATCTTTATCGAGGAAGTCGGTGAAGTGCTCGAGGTCTTCGATGACTACCTGCCCCGGTGGCAGGCTGATATCGACGACAAGGCCGCGCGCACCGAGGTACGCCGCGGTTTCCATACGCTCAAGGGCAGTGGCCGGATGGTCCGGGCCGGTGTGCTGGCGGAGCTGGCATGGTCGGTGGAGAACATGCTCAACCGGGTCATCGATGGCCATGTCGAGGCGAGCCCGGCGGTGTTCACGGTGGCCAACGCCGTGCGCGCCCTGATCCCGACCCTGCTGGCGGATTTTGCCGCGGGCGACCAGCGTCAGCTGCCCGAGGTAGCGCAGCTGGCGAGCCAGGCCGACGCCCTGTCCCGTGGCGAAAGCCTGCCTGACCTGCTGATCGCGGCGCCGGCAGCCGTAGCCGCGCCGGACGCGGAGCCTGCGTTCATCGACACTCCTGCAGAGCCAGAGCCAGAGCCAGAGCCAGAGCCAGAGTCAGAGCCAGAGCCCGAATATGATATCGAGCTCGAGCCGCTGCCCCTTGATGCAGTGGAGTCTACGGTAGAACCGATGGCGGAGCTGCCGCAGGTGGAAGTGCTCGGCCCGGCCCAGGAGCTGGCCGACGACGCTGTCCAATCCAGCGACGAGTCGGTTGAAGCATCCCCGGTGCTCGAAGAAGCTGTCCTTGGCGAGGACAATCTGGAGCACGCTGGCGCAGCCGCAGAGGATGCGCCCATCGCTGCGGTCCCCGCGGCGCCGGAAACGCCTTTGGACCAAGATGGCCCGCTGGAAGCCGAACCGCTTGTCGCGGCGCGGCAGTTGGTGGAAGAGACCAGTCAGCCGGATCTCGATCCGTTGCTGTTGAAGATCTTCCGCGCCGAAACCCAGACCCATATCGAGCAGATCAACGGCTTTCTCGACCGGAGCGAGCACGAACTGCCGTGCCCGCTCAGCGATGGCCTGCAGCGGGCGCTGCATACCCTCAAGGGCAGCGCCCACATGGCCGGTATCCAGCCCATCGCCGTGCTGGCGACGCCGCTGGAAAAACTGGCCAAGGATTTCAAGGGCAACCTGATTCCCGCCGATCATGCCGTCATCGAATTGCTGCGTGATGCGGTCAGCATGCTGGAAGCCTGGCTGGAGCGGGCCGACGCCGCCTCGGCCGTGCCGGTCCCCGGGACCGAGGCCTTCCTCCAGCGGCTGGATGCCATCTACCGCGACGGTCTGGAGCGGCGCGACACCAGTCGCGCCGACCTGGAGTCCGAGGCCAGCCTGCTGTCGATCTTCCTCACCGAGGGGGTCGATCTGCTGCTGGACGCCGGGGACGAACTCGCCCGGTGGCCGGCTGCCATCGATCACCCCGCACTGGCCCGCGCCCTGCGGTCGCTGGCCGAGGTGGCGCAGGAAGTCGAACTGCCGCTGATTGAATCGCTGTGCCAGGGGCTGGAGGATGTGCATGAAGCATTGGCCAGCCAGCGCCTGCCGTATGCCGGCGAAGTCGCCGCTACCCTGGCCGTGGGGCATGAACGCCTGATCGGGATGATGGATCAGGTCGCCGCGCACCAGCATGTCCAGCCCGCTAGCGAGGAACTGGCGGCGCTGGCGGACCTGTTCCGGGTCTACAGCCTGCAGCCGGATGCCCTGCCCACTAACGAAACCGGTTCGGCGGCGTCCGCCGAAGACCGCTGGCACCTCGTCGAGGCCGGTACCGACGCCGAGTTGGTGGATATCTTCCTGGACGAAGCCCAGGAAATCCTCGACACCTCCGCCGCCAGCCTGCAACTGTGGCTGGGCGAGCCGAGCGATGAAGCCCCCCTGCATGCTCTGCTGCGCGACCTGCATACCCTCAAGGGTGGGGCGCGCATGGCGGAAATCCGCCCGGTCGGTGATCTGGCCCACGAACTGGAATTCCTCTACGAGGGCCTGCTGGCCCAGCGCTTCAGCCTGATTGAAGGGCTGCCTGAGCTGCTGCTGGCCTGCCAGGATAGCCTGACCGATATGGTCGAGGGCGTGATGGCGGGGCGGTCGATCAGCGACGGTATGGAACTGATCCGGGCGATCCGCGACTTCCGCGCCCAGCCCGACCAGCCGCCCCAGTGGAGCAGCCTGGCCGAGCCCGAACCCACCATGGAGGCCGAGATCGCACCGCCGCCCGCCGCCGAGCCGGCCGCAGGCGGGGAGATGTTCGGCATGTTCATCGACGAAGCCCTGGAGCTGCTGCAGCCCTGCGCCACGCTTCTGGCGCGCCACGGCACAGAGCCGCAGGCCACTGCCGAACTGCTGCACCGTATCCAGACCCTCAAGGGCAGCGCGCGTCTGGCCGGACGCCATGACGTGGCTGAACAGGCGCGGCACCTGGAAACCGCGCTGCAGCAAACCGATCCCGCGACGCTGCCTACGCTGGCCGGTGATCTGGCCGGACTGCAGGGGTTGATAGCACAACTGGCCGCTGGGCATCAGCCCGCCGTTGGCGACAGTCAGCTCGTTCCAGCATCGCCTGTCACGGTCACTCCAACCCCCGTGCCGGTGGCGCCGGAGCGGAGCTTGGCGGAGATCCGCGCCCTGTTGCAGCAGGCAATGGACGCGGGCAGCGGCCCCGGCCAGGCGGCCAACCGGGGCGCCGTGCAGGAAACCATCAAGGTCCCCGCCGGGCTGCTGGAGGAACTGGTCAACCTGGCCGGGGAGACCTCCATCTTCCGCGGCCGGGTCGAGCAGCAGGTCAGTGATATCAGCCAGACCCTGACCGATATGGAAGCCACCATCGAGCGGGTGCGCGATCAGCTGCGCCGGCTCGACATGGAAACCCAGGCGCAGATCCTCTCGCGCCACCAGGAAGAGATCGAACAGGGCTACGAAGACTTCGATCCGCTGGAGATGGACCGTTACTCCCAGCTGCAGCAGCTGTCGCGCTCGCTGTTCGAGTCGGCCTCGGACATGCTCGACCTCAAGGAAACCCTGGCCACTCGCAGCCGGGACGCCGAAACCCTGCTGCTGCAGCAGGCGCGGGTCAATACCGAGTTGCAGGAAGGTCTCATGCGTACCCGCATGGTGCCCTTCGAGCGGCTGCTGCCGCGCCTGCGCCGGGTGGTACGGCAGGTCTCCGGCGAGCTGGGCAAGCAGGTCAGCCTGGCGGTCGGCAGCGCCGAGGGCGAGATGGATCGCAGCGTGCTCGAACGCATGATGGGGCCGCTGGAACACATGTTGCGCAACGCCGTCGACCACGGCATCGAGCTGCCCGAGGTTCGCGCCGCCCAGGGCAAGCCGGAAGAGGGCAGCGTCACCCTGGATGTGCACCGCGAAGGCAGCGAGATTGTCATCCGCCTCAGTGACGACGGTCGCGGAGTCGATCTGCAGGCGGTCCGGGCCAAGGCAATCGAACGGGGGTTGATGGACGCCGATGCGGCGCTCACCGACCAGGAAGTACTGCAGTTCATCCTGCAGGCCGGCTTCAGTACCGCCCAGCAGGTGACGCAGATTTCCGGCCGCGGCGTCGGCATGGATGTGGTCAACGCCGAGATCAAGCAGCTGGGCGGCAGCATGACGCTGGCCACCGAAGCGGGGCAGGGCACCAGCTTCAACATCCGGCTGCCTTTCACCGTGTCGGTGAACCGGGCGCTGATGGTGTATTCCGGCGATGACCTGTACGCCATTCCGCTGAATACCATCGAGGGGATCGTGCGAGTATCCGGCTATGAGCTGGAAGCCTACTACGCGCCGGATGCACCGCCCTTTGAATATGCCGGCAAGACCTATGACCTGCGCTACCTGGGCGACCTGCTGGCCACCGGCCAGCAGCCGCGGCTCAGTGGGCACAGCCTGCCGCTACCGGTGATCCTGGTGCGGGGCGCCGAGCACAGCATGGCGGTGCAGGTCGACGCCCTGGCGGGCTCGCGGGAGATCGTGGTGAAAAGCCTCGGCAAGCAATTCGCCGTGGTGCCGGGTATCTCCGGCGCCACCATCCTCGGGGATGGCCGGGTGGTAGTGATCCTGGATCTGCTGGCGGTGATCCGCGTCCAGCAGGCGCTGTTGTCGCAACAACTGCTCGCCGCCGAGCGGGCCGCGGCCAACGCGCCCCAGGCCAACCGGTCGACCCAGGTGATGGTGGTGGATGACTCCATCACGGTGCGCAAGGTGACCACCCGCCTGCTGGAGCGCCACGGCATGGAGGTAGTGACGGCGAAGGACGGGGTCGATGCCATTGCCCGGCTGAAGGATTTCCAGCCCGACATCATGTTGCTGGATATCGAGATGCCCCGCATGGACGGCTTTGAAGTGGCGACCCTGGTACGCCACGACCAGCGGCTGAAGGATCTGCCGATTGTCATGATCACCTCCCGTACCGGCGAGAAGCACCGCGAGCGGGCACGCAGCCTGGGGGTGAACGAGTATCTCGGCAAGCCTTATCAGGAAACCCAGCTGCTGGAGGTCATCGACAGCCTGGTCCATCAATGTGATTGAGGCCCAGGCGCCTGCGATCGCGCTCCTGGTGAGCGATGAGGGCGGGCGCCGGGTTCTCGTCCGCACCCTCACCGGGCTGGGCTATCGGCTGGTCTTCGCTGCGGCGCCGGACCGGCTGCAGCTCAGCGAACTGAGGGCGGTGGCGGCGGACCTCTGGTTACTGGATGTACCGGACGAATGTGCCCTGAGTGACTGGTTGCTCGATTGCAGTCCGGTGCCGGTGCTGCTGGGCTCCGGTGAAATACCCCCGGCCCAGCACGAGGATCATGTGCGCTGGCAGCGCCGGCTGCGGAGCAAACTCGGCGAACTACTGGATGAGCCGCCGCAGGTGCCGTTGCTCCAGCCAGCGCTGGCCACGCCGGTGCTGCGTCAGCAGCGCAGCGTCTGGTTGCTGGGAGCGTCCCTGGGCGGGCCTGCGGCGGTCAAGCAGTTTCTCGATACGTTGCCGGCGGAGGCGCCGGTGGCCTTTGTCTATGCCCAGCATATCGACGCGGGGTTCGAGCACCAGCTGCCGCAGATTCTCGGGCGCCAGAACGCCTGGCGGATCCGCAACTGTATCGAAGGCAGCCAACTGCAGCATGGGGAAGTGTTGGTAGCGCCGATCAACCGCATGCTGGGCTTCGGTCCCGAAGGCCAGGCGCAGCTGCAGGACGGGCCCTGGCCGGGGGCCTACCAGCCGTCACTCGAGGCGCTGCTGGATCAACTGGCCGGCGCCTTTGCACCACACTGCGGCGCCATCATCTTCAGCGGCATGGGGGAGGACGGGGTCGCCGCCTGCGGCCGGCTGCGCCAGCAGGGCATGGAGGTCTGGACCCAGAGCAGCGCCACTGCCGCCTGCGCCACCATGCCCCAGGCGGTACGCAGCGCCGGCTTCAGCAGCCGCGAGGGATCACCGACCGAATTGGCGCTGGCCCTGCACCAGTGGCTTGAACAGGAACGTGCGCCGGACGCCTGAGGCGCGGCGTACAGCGAGAGGATAGAAACGATGTCAGATGCACTGGAAAGCCTGAATGGCCTGATTGTTCCGCTGGCCGGGCAGCCCTGGCTGCTGCCCAACGTGGCGGTGGCCGAGCTGGTGGGATATCGCCTGAGCCAGCCGGCAGTGGGCGGACCGGCCTGGCTGCTCGGCTGGACTCAGTGGCGCGACCAGCGGGTGCCCTTGCTCGACCCCGAGGTGCTGCTCGGCCAGCCGGGTGAGGAACCGACCCTGCCGCGCACGCTGATTCTGAACGCGGTCGGCGGGCACGCCGGCTTGCGCTTCATTGCCATCCGGGTCCGCGGTATCCCCCGCTCGAAGAAAGTGCTGCGCGGCGAGATCGAGACCGCGGGGGCGGCGGGTGCC
This sequence comes from Pseudomonas saudimassiliensis, assembly GCF_000939975.1. GTDB lineage: Bacteria > Pseudomonadota > Gammaproteobacteria > Pseudomonadales > Pseudomonadaceae > Halopseudomonas > Halopseudomonas saudimassiliensis. The sequence continues at coordinate 1,949,535 of NZ_LK391969.1, forward strand.
TACGGCAGCCAGGTGGTACACCTGGCCGGCGAAGCGGATACGCTGTTGATTCCCGACCTGGCGGCCATGGAACAGGCGCTGGTGGACAGCGGCGCGCTGCCGGCCTGACCGTCTCGGCGGTCCAGGATCAGGCGTTAACGGGAACCACCAACCGGGCTTCGGTGCCGCCGCCAGCCCGATTGAGCAGCTGCACGCTGATGCCGTGGCTGTCGGCAATGCGCTTGACGATCGCCAGCCCGAGGCCGGTGCCCTTGGTGGAGCGGGCCCGGTCGCCGCGGATGAAGGGGGTGAACAGGTCTTCCCCTTCGCTCTGGTCGATGCCCGGGCCGCGGTCCAGCACGCTCACCACCACGCAGGGTTGAATGGCGCTCCGTTCCAGGTGCGTGCAGATCTCCACACCGGTGCCCCCGTGGTTCAATGCGTTTTCCACCAGGTTGGTCAGCAGCCGCTTGATCGACAGTCGCCGCAGGGCCAGCTCCGGCACCGGCTCTAGGCATAGCCGCACCAGCTGTTCGCTGGTATTAACCGGGGTGACCACCTCGCGGATGAGCTCATTGAGGTCGCAGGGCTCCAGGGGCTCGGCGCTGCCGTCGCGGATATAGGCCATGAACTGGTCGAGGATGGCGTCCATGTCCTCGATATCCCGGATCATCCCCTCGGTAAGCTCGGGCTCGACGCCGGACATCAGCTCGGTAGACAGGCGCATGCGGGTCAGGGGCGTGCGCAGGTCGTGGGACACCCCGGCGAGCAATAGCGCGCGGTCATTGTTGGCCTGCTCGACGTCCTGGGCCATCTGGTTGAAGGCGCGGTACACCTCGGCAATCTCCGCCGGCCCGCTGGTATCTAGCAGCCGCACACTGTGGCCTTGGCCGATGCGCTGGGCAGCACGTTCGAGCACCTTCAAGGGTCGGTTGAGCTGGCGCACGAAGATCCAGGCGGCGCCGGTGGAGAGCATGCCGATAAGGCCCAGCCAACTGACCACCAGCCAGATGCGATGCCCCCGCAGCGGGTGCGCGTACAGCGGCACCTTCAGCCACTGGTCACCGTAGTTCGGCTGATGCACCCAGATGGCCGGCTGGTCCACGGTCTGCACGCGAATCTCGGTCCGGTCACCCAGTTCATCACGCAACTGGTTGGTGAACACGCCGGAATAGGGCCAATGGATTTCCCCTGGCGGCACCTGGCTGTCGTGGACCAGCTCCATGCCGGATATGTCTTTCAGGTCGGCCCGGGCTTCGGGCCCGCTGGCCCAGTAGGCCTGCACCAGCAAGGCGGTGCCATGGCTGTACTGCCGGTCTACCAGCAGATCCTCGTTGCTCATCAGGTAGACCAGGGTGAGGATCTTGGAGAACAGCGTGACCAGCAACACCAGCAGCAGGGTGCGGGCAAAGAAGCTGCGGGGCAGCAGCGGGTGCCAGCCCGGGCCGCCCTTCACTGCTGCTGGCCGTCCGGCACGAACACGTAGCCGACACCCCAGACGGTCTGGATATAGCGGGGCTTGGAAGGATCAGGCTCCAGTAACCGGCGCAGGCGGGAAATCTGCACATCAATGGAGCGCTCCAGGGCGTCCCACTCCCGGCCGCGGGCCAGTTGCATCAGCTTGTCGCGGGTCAGCGGCACCCGCGGGTGGTGTACCAGCGCCTTGAGTACGGAAAATTCCCCGGAGGTCAGCATATGCACCTCGTCGCCGCGCTTGAGTTCACGGGTGGCCAGGCTGAGGACGAAATCACCGAAGGTGACTTCGTTGTCGTCGGTGGACGGCGCGCCGGGAATCTGCGGCGCCTGGCGGCGCAGTACGGCCTTGATCCGGGCCACCAGTTCGCGGGGGTTGAAGGGCTTGGGCAGGTAGTCGTCCGCGCCCAGCTCCAGACCCTGGATCCGGCTGGTCTCATCGCCCTTGGCGGTGAGCATGATGATGGGCGTGGTGGTGCCCCGTTCGCGCAGGCGAGCGCAGGCCTTGAGGCCATCTTCGCCGGGCAGCATCAGGTCCAGCACGATCAGCGAAAACAGCTCGCGATCCAGCAGGCGGTCCATTTGCGCGGTGTTCTCCACCGCCCGGGCGCGATAGCCCTGCTCGCTGAGAAAGCGCTCAAGCAGCCGACGCAGACGCGCGTCGTCATCCACGATCAGTATTTTTTCGCCTTCATTGCTCATAGGACCATCACCTTTTTCGAAGAAAGCCATTGTCGCTGATGCCAATCACAGCGGGAGCTGGCCATTGTTACAAGAGGTTTCCCGGGGCTGTCGACTAACCGATGGCAAACGCCAGGGGACCGGGCTGCATTCCGTGGCGGCGACTCGGTTATACTGCCGCGTCTGAAATGAACGATGTGGAATCCTAGCCATGGACAGTATTGCCTCGCGTATCGCTACCGAACTGGCGGTGCGCCCCGAACAGGTGGCCGCCACCGTCAGCCTGCTCGACGAGGGTGCCAGCGTGCCCTTTATCTCCCGTTACCGGAAGGAAGTGACCGGTAGCCTGGATGATACCCAGTTGCGCTACCTCGAGGAACGGCTGCGCTATCTGCGTGAGCTGGAAGACCGCCGTCACAGCATTCTGGCGAGCATTGCCGAGCAGGGCAAACTGACGCCCGAGCTGGAGCGTGATATCCGCCAGGCGGAGACCAAGACCGGCCTCGAAGATCTCTACCTGCCCTACAAGCCCAAGCGCCGCACCAAGGGCCAGATTGCCCTGGAAGCCGGCCTCGGCCCGCTGGCCGAGCAGCTCTACGCCGACCCCGGCCTGAACCCTGAGCAACTGGCCGCCGACTTTGTGAATGCCGACAAGGGCGTCGCCGATACCAAGGCCGCGCTGGATGGCGCCAAGTACATCCTGATGGAGCGCTTCAGCGAAGACGCGCGCCTGCTTGAACAGCTGCGCCAGGTGCTGCGCCAGGATGGTCGGGTAGTCTCGCGCCTGGTGCCGGGCAAGGAGCAGGAGGGGGCCAAGTTCCGCGACTACTTCGAATACGACGAACCGCTGCGCAATGTGCCCTCGCACCGGGCCCTGGCGATTCTGCGCGGGCGCAACGAGGGCGTGCTGAGCATTGCCCTGACGCTGGGCGATCCCGAGGCCCCGGCCACCGCCAGCCATCCCTGTGAGGGCATGATCGCCGACGCGGTACAGATCAGCGACCAGGGCCGGCCGGCGGACCGCTGGCTGCAGGAAGTGGTGCGCTGGACCTGGCGGGTGAAGCTGTCGGGGCACCTGGAGACCGAACTGCTCGGCGAGCTGCGCGAGGCGGCCGAAGATGAGGCCATCCGGGTTTTTGCCAGCAACCTCAAGGACCTGCTGCTGTCGGCCCCCGCCGGGCCGCGGGTCACCCTGGCGATGGACCCGGGCCTGCGCACCGGGGTCAAGCTGGCGGTGATCGATGCCACCGGCAAGCTGGTTGATACCGCCACTATCTTTCCCCATGCGCCGCGCAACCAGTGGGACCAATCGCTGGCGGTGCTGGCAACGCTCTGCCGCAAGCATCAGGTGAACCTGATCGCGATCGGCAACGGTACCGCCTCGCGGGAAAGCGACAAGCTGGCCGGCGACCTGCTCAAGCAGTGTCCCGAACTGAACATGCAGAAGATCACCGTCTCCGAAGCGGGCGCCTCGGTGTACTCGGCCTCGGAGCTGGCAGCCAAGGAATTTCCCGATCTGGACGTGACCTACCGCGGTGCGGTCTCCATCGGCCGACGGTTGCAGGATCCGCTGGCCGAATTGGTCAAGATCGAGCCCAAGGCCATCGGCGTCGGCCAGTACCAGCATGACGTGTCCCAGGTGAAGCTGGCGCGCAGCCTGGATGCAGTAGTCGAGGACTGTGTGAACGCCGTCGGGGTTGATCTCAACACCGCCTCCGTACCGCTGCTGACGCGGGTGTCCGGCCTCAACCCCACCATCGCCCGTAACATCGTCGACTACCGCGACCAGCACGGCGCCTTCGCCAGCCGTCGCGAGCTGCTGAAAGTCAGCCGGCTGGGGGACAAGACCTTCGAACAGGCGGCGGGCTTTCTGCGGGTGATGAACGGGAGCAATCCGCTGGATGCCTCGGCGGTCCATCCGGAAGCCTACCCGCTGGTGCAGCGTATTGCCGAGCAGACCGGCCGCGACATCCGCAGCCTGATCGGTGATTCGGCGTTCCTGCGCAAGCTGGATCCGGCGCGCTACACAGACCAGCACTTCGGGATCCCGACCATCACCGACATCCTCGCCGAGCTGGACAAGCCGGGTCGTGACCCGCGCCCGGAATTCAAGGCGGCAGCCTTCCAGGACGGCGTGGAGAAACTCAGCGACCTAGTGCCCGGCATGGTGCTCGAAGGGGTGGTCAGCAACGTAGCCAACTTCGGCGCCTTCGTCGATATTGGCGTGCATCAAGACGGCCTGGTGCATATCTCCATGCTCGCCGACAGCTTCGTCAAGGACCCGCGGGATGTGGTCAAGGCCGGTGATATCGTCAAGGTCAAGGTGCTGGAGGTGGATATTCCACGCCAGCGCATCAGCCTCACCATGCGCATGGGCGACCAGCCCGGTGCGGCCACCGGCGCGCGCAGTAGCGCACCGGCCAGTGAGCGCAACCGGCCCCGGCAACCGCGGGCAGACAAGCAAGGTGCTGGCTCCGGGCCGCAATCAGGTGGTACGTTTGCCAACCTGTTCGCCAATGCGAAGAACCTGAAGAAGCGATAACCATGAGCCGAAATCCGAAGCTGGACGCCATTCACGACAATCGTATGAGCCCCTTTACCGAGATGCTGGGCCTGCAACTGGTCAGCCTGGATGAAGAAGGCTGCGTCATGCGTCTGGACGTGAGCCCGCAGCATTTCAATACCACCCAGCGGGTCCATGGCGGAGTCATCTTCAGCCTGCTGGACTCGGCCATGGGCGCGGCGGTCTATGCGCGGCTGGACGCCCATGAGTCAACCGCTACCATTGAATGCAAGATCAATTACACCCGTGCGGTCACTGGCGGCGTGCTGGAATGCCGGGCCAAGGTCATGCATGCCGGTACCCGTACCATGGTGGTCGATGGCGAGGTGTGGCAGGACGGCGCGCTGGCTGCCAAGTGCCTGGGTACCTTCGCGCGCATCTGAAGTGGCCCGGCGTAGTGGCGACGGAGATCCGAAGCCGACCGTATTCACCGTTTGAGGAGTGGCACGCTTGTCACCATTGTTGAAGCAACGTCTCGAGCTGCTGGCCCAACCAGCCCTGCAGAACAGTCTCACCGCCTGCATGCATGGCATCGAGAAGGAGAGCCTGCGCATCGACGCCAGCGGCACCCTCTCGCAACGGCCGCACCCCGCCGGGCTGGGCTCCGCGCTGACCCACCCGACCATCACCACCGACTATTCCGAGGCGCTGATCGAGCTGATCACCCCGGTCAATCGGGATATCGACGGATTGTTCCAGCAGCTGGATGACATCCACCGCTTCACCTATGGCGAGCTGGGCGAGGAGCGCCTGTGGACCGAGTCCATGCCCTGCATATTGCCGGCCCGCGATGAGGATATCCCCATCGCCTGGTACGGCACCTCCAACGTGGGCATGCTCAAGCACGTCTACCGGCGCGGCCTGGCGGTGCGCTACGGCAAGCCGATGCAGTGCATCGCCGGCATCCACTACAACTTCTCGCTGGCGCCCGAGCTGTGGGAAGCCCTACGCCAGCAGGACGGGGATGCCCGCAGTACCCAGGACTTCCAGTCCGAGCGCTACGCGGCGTTGATCCGCAACTTCCGCCGTTACGCCTGGGTGCTGATGTACCTGTTCGGCGCCTCGCCGGCGCTGTGTGCGAGCTTTCTGCAGGGGCGCGATCACCAGCTACAGCCGTTGGGCGACAAGACTCTGTACCTGCCCTACGCGACCAGCCTGCGGATGAGCGACCTGGGCTACAACAACGACGCCCAGGCGGGCCTGAGTGTCTGCTACAACAGCCTGGACAGCTACATCGCCAGCATGAAGAAGGCCATCAGCCTGCCCTACGCGCCCTATGCGGCGATCGGCACCCACGATGCCGACGGCCAGTGGCAGCAACTGAATACCAACCTGCTGCAGATCGAGAACGAGTTCTACAGCTCGATCCGGCCCAAGCGGGTAACGCGCAGCGGCGAGAAGCCGGTGCATGCGCTGGCGTCCCGGGGGGTGGAGTATGTGGAAGTGCGCTGCATGGATATCGATCCGTTCGCCCCGCTGGGTATCGAGCCGAGCACGGCGCATTTCCTCGACAGTTTCCTGCTGTTCTGCGCCCTGGCCGAGAGTCCGGCCATGTCGGACGAAGAATGCCGCGCCAGCAACGACAACTTCGCGCTGGTGGTCAAGCGCGGCCGCGAGCCGGGCCTGCAGCTGACCCGCAAGGGCCAGCCCAGCGGCCTGAACGAATGGGGCGAGCACCTGCTGGACAATATCGCCGCCTGCGCCAGCCTGCTGGATCAGGCCGGCCAGACCACCGCCCACAGTGACAGCCTGGCGCTGCAGCGGGCCAAGCTGCGGGATCCGGCGCTGACCCCCTCGGCCCGGGTGCTGGACGCCATTGCCGCCCACGGCAACAGCTTCTTCCGTTTTGCCCTGGCCCAGTCCGAGGCGCACCGCGAGCATTTCCTGGCGCGGCCGCTGGAGGCTGCCAAGGCCGAAGCATTCGCCGCCATGGCGGCCCAGTCGGTAGCGGACCAGGTGGCCATGGAGCAGGCCGATAGCATCGATTTCGACAGCTACGTGGCGCAATACCTCAGCCAGTAGCCCCGGCGCGGTGGCCGGCGGACTTTCCGCAGCTGGCAGTTGTCTTATGCAGGGCGATCAATCACCGGTATGGTGATTGACCCCCAGGCAGTGGACCCAGCTAGACTGTGGAAAAATTCAAACCAAGGAGCCACCATGAAAGCCGTTCTGTGCAAAGCCTACGGACCTGCCAGCACGCTGTCGCTGGAAGAGGCTGCCGATCCGGTAGCCAAGGATAACCAGGTTGTTATCGACGTCCACGCTGCCGGCGTCAACTTCCCCGACACCCTGATCATCGAGGGCAAGTACCAGGTCAAACCGCCGTTCCCGTTCTCGCCGGGCGGTGAGGCTGCCGGTGTGGTATCCAGCGTCGGCAGCCAGATCACCCACCTGAAGCCGGGCGACCGGGTCATGGGGCTGACCGGCTACGGCAGCTTTGCCGAGAAGGTCACCGCCGCCGGCACCCATGTGCTGCCGATGCCCGATGACATGGACTTTGTCACCGCCGCCGGTTTCAGCATGACCTACGGCACCTCCATGCACGCATTGACCCAGCGCGGCAACCTGCAGCCGGGCGAGACCCTGCTGGTACTGGGTGCCTCCGGTGGCGTAGGCCTGGCTGCGGTAGAGATCGGCAAGGCAATGGGCGCACGGGTGATTGCCGCGGCCTCCAGTGACGAAAAGCTGGAAGTCGCCCGCCAGGCGGGTGCCGATGAGCTGATCAACTACAGCGAAGTCGAGCTCAAGGAGCGGGTCAAGGAGCTGACCGACGGTCACGGCGCCGATGTGATCTACGATCCGGTCGGTGGCGACCTGTTCGACCAGTCCATGCGCTGCATCAACTGGCGCGGGCGTCTGCTGGTGGTCGGCTTTGCCAGCGGCCGGATTCCCGAGCTGCCAGCCAACCTGGCACTGCTCAAGGGCGCTGCCGTGGTCGGCGTGTTCTGGGGCGCCTTCGTCACCCGCGAGCCGCAGGCCAATCTGGCGAACTTCCAGCAGCTGTTCCGCTGGCACAGCGAAGGCAAGATCAAGCCGCTGGTCTCCCAGACCTTCGAGCTCGACCAATACGAAGCAGCGCTGACCACCCTGACCACCCGCCAGGCCGTGGGCAAGATCGTCATCAAGACACGCTGAGGCTGCCGCGGGCGGCAGCCAGTCGCTAGCTAGAAGCTTGAAGCTAGAAGCAGGCCGGGGTGATCCCCGGCCCTGCTTGTTCTCCTGTCAGTAAACGCTTGACTCAAAAAATCCCCGACCCCCACCCTGATTACTTCCAGCTTCCAGCTTCCAGCTTCCAGCTTCCAGCTTCCAGCTTCCAGCTTCCAGCTTCCAGCTTCCAGCTTCCAGCTTCCAGCTTCCAGCTTCCAGCTTCCAGCTTCCAGCTTCCAGCTTCCAGCTCAGCTCCCGGCAAAACCGTGCTGGCGCCAGGCTTCATAGACCAGCACGGCGGCGCTGTTGGATAGATTCAAGCTGCGGTTGTTGGGGTACATGGGGATGCGCAGCACCTGCTCCGGGGGCAGGGCCTCGCGGACGTCGGCAGGCAGGCCGCGGCTTTCCGGGCCGAACAGGAACAGGTCCCCCGGCTGGTAGCTGATCTCGCTGTAACAGTGCCGGCCCTTGGTGCTGAGGGCGAACACCCGGTTGGGTTGTACCTTGGCCAGGCAACTGGCCAGATCACTGTGGGTCTGCACCGGCGCGTATTCGTGGTAGTCCAGGCCGGCGCGGCGCAGGCGCTTGTCATCCAGCTCGAAGCCCAGGGGTTCGATCAGATGCAGCTGGCAGCCGGTATTGGCGCACAGGCGGATGATATTGCCGGTGTTGGGCGGTATTTCGGGTTCGAGCAGGGCGATATGAAACATGGGGGTGCGTTCCGGAAAAAACCGCGCCAGTGTAACCGCAAACCCTCTGGGCCAGACAGGCAAAAAAAAGGCGACTCTAGCCTGCCTAACCAGAGTCACCCCAATACACCCACTGACATACTAAGCAGTTAGTGTGCCAGTTTCATTGCACAGCGGTGATCATTCGGTTTCATCATCGTCGTCGGCGCCCAATTCGAGGCCCAGATCCTTGATCTTGCGGGTCAGGGTGTTGCGCCCCCAGCCCAGCAACTGCGCGGCATCCCGGCGTCTGCCCGCGGTGTGCTTGAGGGCGGTCTCGATCATGATCCGCTCGAATACCGGCACCGCATGGTCCAGCAGCTGGGTCACCCCCCGGGCCAGTTCCTGGTCGGCCCAGGTGCGCAAACTCTGCTCCCAATGGCCATCCCCTGCACTGTCCTGGTGCTGGTTGAGCAGCTCCGGCGGCAGGTCTTCCACCAGTACCTCGCGGCTGGATGCCATGACGGTGATCCAGCGGCAGGTGTTCTCCAGTTGGCGGACGTTGCCCGGCCAGGGCAGGTTGCGCAGGTAGTCGCGGGTCTGCGGCTTGAGCACCTTGGGCTCGACCGCCAGCTCCTGGGCGGCCCGGGTCAGGAAATGCTGGGCCAGCGCGGGAATATCTTCCCGGCGTTCGGTAAGCCGCGGAATATGGATACGGATCACATTCAAGCGGTGGAACAGGTCCTCACGGAATTTGCCGGCCTGCACCAGCGCCTCCAGGTCCTGGTGGGTGGCGGCGATGATGCGTACATCCACCTTGACCGGGGTATGGCCGCCGACCCGGTAGAATTCGCTGTCCGCCAGCACGCGCAGCAGCCGGGTCTGGGTCTCGGCGGGCATGTCGCCGATCTCGTCGAGAAACAGGGTGCCGCCGTCAGCCTGCTCGAAGCGGCCGCGGCGCTGCATGGCGGCGCCAGTGAAGGCGCCCTTCTCGTGGCCGAACAGTTCCGACTCCATCAGATCATGGGGAATGGCCGCCATGTTCAGGGCAATGAAGGGGTTGCGCGCCCGCGGGCTGTGGCGGTGCAGGGCATGGGCCACCAGCTCCTTGCCGGTGCCGGATTCGCCATTGATCAGCACCGTGATATTGGAGTGGGACAGCCGGCCGATAGCACGGAACACCTCCTGCATCGCCGGCGCCTCGCCGATGATCTCGGGTGTGTGGCCGATATGACGGTCCGCTTCGTGGTCATCCTGCTCGCTGCTGTGGGCCAGCGCCCGGCGCACCAGGGATACCGCCTCGTCCACATCGAAGGGCTTGGGCAGATACTCGAAGGCGCCGCCCTGGTAGGAGGCCACGGCGCTGTCCAGGTCGGAATGGGCGGTCATGATGATGACCGGCAGCTTGGGGTAGCGCTCGCGGATACTCGATAGCAGTTCCAGGCCGCTGGTGCCCGGCATGCGGATATCACTGATCAGCACGTCGGGGCGTTGCTGACGCTGCAGGCGGGCCAGGGCGCTGTCGGCACTGTCGAAGCACAATGGCTGCATGCCGTCCTGCTGCAACGCCTTTTCCAGTACCCAGCGGATGGAGCGGTCGTCATCAACAATCCAGACGTTATCAGTTCGAGTCATTCTTCCTCTCCCGGAGTGAAATCCAGCGGCAGAAACAGGGTAAAGACGGTACAACCCGGCACGCTTTCGCATTCGATCAGGCCATGGTGCCGGGTGATGATGTTCTGGGTGATCGACAGGCCCAGGCCGGTGCCATCGGCGCGCCCGCTGACCATGGGGTAGAAGATGCTGTCGAGGATGCCGGGGGCGATGCCGGGGCCGTTGTCGAAGATCTCCAGCCGGCACACCAGGCGATGGCGACGCTGGCCGATGGTGAACTGGCGCAGCGTGCGGGTGCGCAGGGTGATCTGCCCGTGGCGGGTAATGGGCGCGGCCAGCAGCGCCTGCATGGCATTGCGGACAATATTCAGCACCGCCTGGATCAGTTGCTCCCGGTCGCCCATGAGGTCGGGAATGCTGGGGTCGTAGTCGCGCAGGATCTGCAGGTCGCCCTGGGTTTCCGCTTCGATCAGGCTGCAGACCCGCTCGGTAATTTCGTGGATGTTGATGCTGGTCAGCTGCGGCGGCCGGTAGGGGCCCAGCATGCGGTCCACCAGATTGCGCAGGCGGTCGGCCTCCTGGATGATCACGTCGGTGTAATCCTGCAGGTCGGCGTTGGGCAGCTCGCGGGCGAGTAGCTGCGCCGCACCGCGGATGCCGCCCAGCGGGTTCTTGATCTCGTGGGCCAGGCCGCGGACCAGCACCCGGGTCACTTCCTGTTTGGACAGTTGGGCTTCCTCCCGGGTGATGCGCAGCAGGCGGTCGCGCGGCAGCAGCTCCAGCAGCACCCAGTTGCGTTCCATGGCAGTGATCGGGGTTACCGAGTAGTCGGCGACCAGGGTCTGCCCATTGCTCAGGTTCAGTTGCGCTTCGCGCTTGGTGAACGGATGCCCGTTGACGACGGTGTTGCGCAGCGATTGCAAGGATTCCACCGAGTCGCTGAACAGGCTGTCGAGCCGTTGGCCGATCACCCGCTGGCCGCTGACTTCGAGCAGCATCTCGGCGGCGGGGTTCATGTAACTGGCGTGCAACCGGTCATCCAGCAGCAGCACCGCTGTGGTGAGGTTGTCCAGGATCTGGCGCAAAAAGGGATCAGGTAGCATAGGGCATATATCCACGACGCTGTGGGCAGCTGTTCCGCCAGCTGTTGCAAGAAGCGAACCAGATCAGCGCGTGGGTCCCGGGCTGTGCTCAGCCGGGGTGCGTGCCGGGCGGCAGCGGCCCGGTACCCGCCGGACGGCGGCGGAGTAGCAGGACTGTGGCGGTGCCAGGGTGGGCGCCGATTGGCACCTCACTATGGCACGAAAAAAGTGCGCGCGCACCATTATGGTGCGCAGCGGATTGGCTCAGCCGCCCGCGCCCGGTTTTGGCACATTGGGTGCCCGGGGCGCGGCCGGTGCCCGGGGCGCCTGGTTGGCGCCACCCCGGCCTGGCTGGTTGAGGGAGGTGCGTTGCAGGTGCACGGTGATGGGCGCGCTGCGCTGCAACTCTTCGCCCCGGGCATTGACCACCACCACGGCTACTTCGTGGCTGCCCCGATCCACGTTGCCGATGGTCAGCTGGTGCATGGCGGCGCCGTTGCCCGGCACCGCACTGTCACTGAGCACGCCGTCCAGCGACACGCGCAGCAAATGGCTACCGCCCAGCGGCGGGTCGGTCTGCACGACCAGGGTCAGGTCGCCCTCGTTACTGCGGATATTGCTGTCGTGGGCCGGGCTGGTAATGCTCAGCTCCCGGTAGAAGCTGCCCTGCTGTTGCTGCTCGTCCGCGGTGCTGGAGGAGGGCGCTGGCGCGGCGATGGGCGGTGGCTCGATCACATTGGTCGGCCCCAGCTCGACGGTGCTGGCGCCCGGGCGGGGTTGGTCGGAGAACATGCGGTTTCCTTCCGCGTCGGTCCACGAATAGATCTGGGCGGCCGCCGGGCCGGCGAGCACGAGCAGGGCGCACAGGGCGCCGGGCAGGGGTAAGCGGAACATGCTAGTCACTCCATTGATTTTGCCTAAGCGTTGCACTCAATCAGCGGGCTGGCAAGGGGGCAAGTGCCGGGATGAGCAGCCGTTGGGGTAACGCCCGCAACCGGCGGTCGGGTGAGGGTGTGCGCGGAGAGGGAGACAAACAAAAACGCCCCCGATAACGGGGGCGTTCTCACAGCGGGAGCCAGGCGCCGATCAGCGCGCCTTGGCCACCTGCCGCCAGTGGTGCAGCAACGGCTCGGTATAGCCGCTGGGCTGCTCCAGACCCTTGAATACCAGGTCCAGCGCCGCCTGGTAGGCCGGCGAGTTGGCAAAATCGGTGGCCATCGGGCTGTACTCCGGGTCGCCGGCGTTCTGCTGGTCCACCACCTTGGCCATGCGCTCGAAGGTCTCGATGACCTGCTCCTTGCTGACCACGCCGTGGTGCAGCCAGTTGGCCATGTGCTGGCTGGAGATGCGCAGGGTCGCGCGGTCTTCCATGAGGCCGATATTGTTGATATCCGGCACCTTGGAGCAGCCCACCCCCTGGTTCACCCAGCGGACCACGTAGCCGAGGATACCCTGGGCGTTGTTGTCCAGCTCCTCCTGCTTCTCCGCGTCGCTCCAGTTGGCCTGTTCAGCCAGGGGCGCGGTGAGCAGACCGGTGAGCAGAGCGTCCTGCTCGTCCGCCAGGGAGATCTTCTCCAGCTCTTCCTGGACGGCCTGCACATTCACCTGGTGGTAGTGCAGGGCGTGCAGCACGGCGGCGGTCGGCGAAGGTACCCAGGCGGTGTTGGCACCGGCCTTGGGATGGCCGATTTTCTGCTCCAGCATGGCCGCCATCAGGTCCGGCATGGCCCACATGCCCTTGCCGATCTGCGCCTTGCCGCGCAGGCCGCAGGTCAGGCCGACCAGCACGTTATTGCGCTCGTAGGCCTGGATCCACGCGGTGGGCTTCATGTCGCCCTTGCGCAGTACCGGCCCGCCCTGCATCACCGTGTGCATCTCGTCGCCGGTGCGGTCGAGGAAGCCGGTGTTGATGAAGGCGACCCGGGCGCTGGCAGCCTGGATGCAGGCTTTCAGGTTGACCGAAGTGCGGCGCTCTTCGTCCATGATGCCCATTTTGATGGTGTTTTCCGGCAGGCCGAGCAGCTGCTCGACGCGACCGAACAGCTCGTTGGCGAAGGCGACTTCGTCCGGGCCATGCATCTTGGGTTTGACGATGTAGATGCTGCCGGTGCGCGAGTTGCCCTTGCGCTGCAGGTCGTGCATGGCGATCAGACTGGTGCAGACGGCGTCCATGATGCCTTCGGGGATCTCGCTGCCGTCTTTCAGCAGGATGGCCGGGTTGGTCATCAGATGGCCGACATTACGGATGAACAGCAGCGAGCGACCGTGCAGGGTCAGCTCCTTGCCGTCCGGCGTGACGTACTGGCGATCCGGATTGAGCTTGCGGACCATGGGCTTGCCGCCCTTTTCCATGTTCTCGATCAGGTCGCCGCGCATCAGGCCCAGCCAGTTGCCGTAGGCCAGCACCTTGTCTTCGGCATCGACGGCGGCGATCGAGTCTTCGCAGTCCATGATGGTGGAAACGGCGGCTTCCATGAGCACGTCCTTCACGCCGGCCGCGTCGGTCTTGCCGATCGGGTGGTTGCGGTCGATCTGGATCTCGAAGTGCAGGCCGTTATGGACGAACAGCAGCTCGTCGGGGTTGGCCGGGGTGCCCTGGTAACCGACGAACAGCTCGGGGTTCTGCAGGCCGGTGGTCTGGCCGGAAAGCAGGGTCACCAGCAGCTGGCCGTCCTGCACGCTGTAGCGCTCGACCTGGGTGTGGTCGCCTGCGGCCAGCGGGATGCACTGGTTGAGGAAATTGCGGGCAAAGGCAATGACCTTGTCGCCACGTACGGGGTTGTAGCCCGGGCCACGCTCGGCACCATCGTCGTCGGAGATGGCATCGGTGCCGTACAGCGCATCGTACAGGCTGCCCCAGCGGGCGTTGGCGGCGTTCAGCGCGTAGCGGCCGTTCATGACCGGTACCACCAGCTGCGGGCCGGCCTGCTGGGTGATTTCGATATCCGTGTTGGCGGTGGTGATGCGGAAGTCCGCCGGCACCGGCTTGAGGTAGCCAATGGAGGTGAGGAATTCGCGGTAGGCAGCCATGTCCCGGATCGGGCCGGGGTTGGCGCGGTGCCACTGGTCCAGCTCGGCCTGTAGGCGGTCACGTTCGGCCAGCAGGGCGCGGTTCTTCGGCGCCAGGTCATGGACCAGTTCGCTGAAGCCAGCCCAGAAGGCAGCGGCGTCCACGCCGGTGCCCGGCAGCGCCTGCTGCTCGATGAACTGGTGCAGGGCCGTATCGATCTGCAGGCCCTGGATGTCGGTGCGTTGAGTCATTGGAAACATCCTCCTCGGGTTACAGTGCGGCGATGCCGGCCTTGGCGACCTGGGCATCCTGATCCGGTTTGACGCCGGAGACGCCAATCGCGGCAACAACCTGACCCTCGACCTTCAGCGGTACGCCGCCTTCGAGCAGGCCGGAGACTTCCGGAGCGGACAGGAAGGCAGTGCGGCCGCCGTTGATCATGGCTTCGAACTCGCTGGTGTCGCGACGGCCCAGGGCCGCGCTGCGGGCCTTCTGCGGCGCGATGTAGGAGGCGATCGGCGCGCAGCCGTCCATGCGGCGCATGGCCAGGATGTGCCCGCCATCGTCCACCACGGCCACGGTGACCTTCCAGCTGTTGGCGTCCGCCTCAGCAAAGGCGGCATCGATCATGCGGTTGGCTTCTTCGAGAGTCAGTACGGGTTTGCTCAGCATCTTGTTATCTCCTGGTAATCAATTGAGTGCGTCTTCGACAACTTCGATCCAATGGCGCACGGGTGTTCGGTTGGCTGAGCCCAGATGGGACTGGCAGCCAATATTGGCAGTGACGATGGTATCCGGTTTGCCGGCTTCCAGCGCGTTGAGCTTGTTATCCCGCAGTTGCCGGGCCAGCACGGGCTGGGTGATCGAGTAGCTGCCGGCCGAGCCGCAGCACAGGTGCGCATCGGCGACCGGCGTCAGGCTGAAGCCGAGCTTGCGCAGGATCGGCTCCACCCGGCCGCCCAGCTTCTGGGCGTGCTGCAGGGTGCAGGGGCAGTGGAAGGCCAGCTTCTGCGAGGACTTGGCCTGCAGCGGCTCCAGGTCTTCCTTCTCCAGCACCTCGACCAGGTCCAGCGCCAGGGCGCTGACCTTTTGCGCCTTGGTCGCATAGGCCGGGTCATCGCGCAGCAGGTGGGCGTATTCCTTGACGAAGGCGCCGCAGCCGCTGGCGGTCTGCACTATGGCTTCGGCACCGGCCTCGATGGCCGGCCACCAGGCGTCGATATTGCGACGGGCACGGTCCAGGCCAGTCTGCTGGGCATCCAGGTGATAATCCACCGCGCCGCAGCAGCCCGCTTCGCGGATCGGCTTGATCGAGATGCCCAGGCGATCCAGTACCCGCGCGGTCGCCGCGTTGGTGTTGGGCGACAGGCCCTGCTGGGCACAGCCTTCCAGGATCAGCACGTGGCGGGCATGGCGCGGCGCGGGGCGCGGCTTGGCTGTGGCGGGCTTGGCCGGGATCTTGTCCTTGATCGCTTCCGGCATGAAGGTACGCACCGCCTGGCCAGCCTTGAGCAGCGGATTGAAGATCACCGGGTTGGGGACCACAGTACGCAGCGCCGAGCGCAGCATGCGCTGCTGCAGCGGGCGCTCGATTTCCCCGGCCATGGCTTCGCGGCCGATATCCAGCAGGTTGTGGTACTTCACCCCGGAGGGGCAGGTGGTTTCGCAGTTGCGGCAGCTCAGGCACTGGTCCAGGTGCAGCTGGGTTTCCCGGGTAGTGGCTTCGCCTTCGAGAAATGCCTTGATCAGATAGATGCGCCCGCGCGGACCGTCGCGCTCGTCGCCGAGCAGCTGATAGGTCGGGCAGGTGGCGTTACAGAACCCGCAATGGACACAGGAGCGCAGAATGCTTTCGGCTTCTGCGGCGCGGGGGAGCTTGCGCGCCTGTTCAGTGAGATTGGTTTGCATGGTCGTACCTCGTGGATCTCAGAGCCCGGAATACAGCCGGCCGGGGTTGAACAAGCCCTGCGGATCGAGTTGTTTTTTCAGTTGCCGGTGGTAGCGCTGCAGCAGCGGGGCCAGGGGCTGGAACGGGTTCTCGGTCACGCCTGCGGTATAGCAGGTTGCGTGCCCGCCGTGGCGGCTGGCCAGCGCCTGGATCTCCTCGGCCGCGGCCGCGCTTTTCAGCCAGCGCTGGGCACCGGCCCAGTCCAGCAGTGTGTCGCCGGGCAGCTCCAGCGCCGGGGTCAGCGGCGGCAGGGACAGACGCCACAGCGGGCGCGGGTCCTGGAAGAACGCCAGTTGCTGTTCGTTGAGCTGGGCCCAGAAGCCGGCATCCAGCTCCTCGCCGCCGATGCGGTCGGCCGCGGAGCGAACCGAGCCGATGCCGCCTTCCAGGCGCAGGTGCAGATGCCCGTCCAGATAGCTGGCCGCAGTGATCGGAATCGGCTGCTGGCCCCATTCGGCGAGCTTGAGCAGGGCCTTGTCCACCGGCAGCTCCAGGCGCAGGTGGTGGCTGCTCACCGGCTTGGGCAGTACCTTCATCGAGACTTCGGTAATTACCCCGAGCTGGCCGAAGCTGGCTGCCATCAGGCGGGACAGGTCATAACCCGCAACGTTCTTCATGACTTCGCCGCCAAAGCGCAGCAGCTTGCCCTGGCCGGTAATGACCCGGGTGCCGAGTACCAGGTCGCGCACCGCACCGGACCACGGACGGCGCGGGCCGGACAGCCCGGCGGCGACCATACCGCCCACGGTCGCCTGGCCGCCGAAGGTGGGCGGTTCGCAGGTCAGCGTCTGGCCCTGTTCATCCAGGGCGGCGAACAGCTCGACCAGCGGCGTGCCGCTGCGCACGGTCACCACCAGCTCGGTGGGATCGTAGTTGACGATACCGCTGTGCTGACGAGTATCCAGCACCTCGCCGGCTACCGGACGGCCGAGAAAGGCCTTGCTGTTGGCACCCTGGATGGCCAGGGGCGTGTTGCTCTGCAGGGCATCGAGGACCTGCTGCAGCAGTTGCTGTTCGCTGGCTGACGCAGGGCGCTCGCCAGGGCGATGGGCGTGTTCGTGTTGTGCCGACATCAGAAGCGCTCCAGTTCAGGGAAGGGCAGCTCGCCGTTATGGATATGCATGGCGCCGAATTCAGCGCAGCGGTTCAACGTGGGGATGTTCTTGCCCGGGTTGAGCAGCCCATCGGGATCGAACGCGGCCTTCACGGCATGGAAGGTCAGCAGTTCGTCGTCGTTGAATTGCGAGCACATCTGATTGATCTTCTCGCGGCCCACGCCGTGTTCACCGGTGATGGAACCGCCGACCGCAACGCACAGCTCGAGAATCTTGCCGCCCACCGCCTCGGCGCGCTCCAGCTCACCTTCCTGGTTGGCATCGAACAGGATCAGCGGGTGCATATTGCCGTCGCCAGCGTGGAAGACGTTGGCGACCCGCAGGCCGTACTCGGCGGACAGATCGGCAATGCCCTGCAGTACCCGGGGCAGCTCGCGGCGTGGAATGGTCCCGTCCATGCAGTAGTAGTCAGGCGAAATACGCCCCACCGCCGGGAAGGCATTCTTGCGCCCGGCCCAGAACAGGGCGCGCTCGGCGTCGTCCTTGGCCTGGCTGATGGCAGTCGCGCCGCTGTTTTCCAGCACCGCCCGGACCCGTTCGCACTCATCGGCAACGTCCGCTTCGACCCCGTCCAGCTCGCACAACAGAATGGCTTCGGCCTCGATCGGGTAGCCGGCGTGGATGAAGTCCTCGGCTGCGCGGATCGCCAGGTTGTCCATCATTTCCAGGCCGCCGGGGATGATGCCGGCGGAGATGATGTCACCGACCGCCTTGCCAGCCTTGCCCACGTCATCGAAGCTGGCCATCAGCACCCGGGCCACCTGGGGGCGGGGCAGCAGCTTGACCGTGACTTCGACAACGATGCCGAGCATGCCTTCGGAGCCGGTAAACAGCGCCATCAGGTCGAAGCCGGGGCTGTCCAGGGCATCGGAGCCCAGGGTCATGCGCTCGCCTTCGACGGTAACGATTTCCAGCTTCAGCAGGTTGTGCACGGTCAGGCCGTATTTCAGGCAGTGCACGCCGCCGGCGTTCTCGGCCACGTTACCGCCGATCGAACAGGCGATCTGCGAGGAAGGGTCGGGCGCGTAGTACAGCTGGTAAGGCGCAGCGGCTTCGGAAATCGCCAGGTTGCGCACGCCGGGTTGAACCCGGGCGAAGCGGCCTTCGGGGTTGACCTCAAGGATGGTCTTCAGCCGGGCCAGAACCAGCAGCACGCCGCCTTCCAGCGGCAGCGCGCCGCCGGACAGCCCGGTACCGGCGCCGCGGGCGACAACCGGCACCTTGCGGCGATGGCAGATCTTCATGAAGGTCTCGATCTGCTCAACAGTCTCGGGAATGACCACCAGCAACGGCAGCACGCGATAGGCCGACAGCCCATCGCATTCGTAGGGTTGCAGGTCTTCACGGGCATGCAGCACCTCCAGCTCGGGGAGGGTCTGGCGCAGCTCGTCTATCAGCCCCGCCTTGTCCACCGTGGGCAGCGGACCGTCGAGCTTTTCATCATAAAGAAGGTTCACGGATATCACCTGTTTGTTATCGAGGGTCTTTGGACCAGCTTATGGGCTCGGATAGTGCTGGTTTGACTGGCGAACGTCCAGCCTAAAATCAGCTGGTCGGACCAGTTTTTTAAGTCTCGCGGCAGTATTTTTAGCGCTTGTGGCCATTGGATACAGGCATTCACAAAAATGTGATGGATTTGCAGCTTGGCTATCCTTACTCTGGTATGACCAGTAAAACCAGCAAGGGTGAGGTCATGGTCGAAAGTGCTTCGGAGCGTCGCCAGGTGGGCGATGTGGTCGCAGATCGCATTGAGAAACTGATTGCGGACGGGGTTCTGAAAATGGGCCAGATGCTGCCATCAGAGCGGCAGCAATGCGAGAAGCTGGGTATCTCGCGCAGCGCCCTGCGCGAGGGATTGAAAGTCCTGCGCGGCAGGGGGCTGATCAAGACGGCCCAGGGCCGCGGCTCCTACGTCGCCAGCCTGATGGGTAATCGGGACGATACCCCGATGATGCACCTGTTCAACAACCACCCGCGAACCCTGTTCGATCTGTTGGAGGTGCGCGCCCTGCTTGAAGGCGAGTCGGCGCGGCTGGCCGCACTGCGCGGCACGGAAGCGGACTTCGTGTTGATCCAGCGGCGGTACGATGAGATGGTTGCCGCCCATACCACCGGCCCGGTCCGCGACCCGGAAACCCTGGCGCACCTGGACCATGCCTTTCACCTGGCGATCTGCGATGCCTCGCACAACCCGGTGCTGGCGCATACGCTGCAGTCATTGACCAAGTTGTTGCTCAGCTCCGTATTCGCCTCGGTGCAGAACCTCTATCACCGCCCGCCACACAAGCGGCAGCTGGATCGCCAGCATGCCCGGCTCTACCACGCAGTGATGGAACGGCTGCCGACCCAGGCAAAACGGGCCGCGGTGGACCATATCCACAGCATTCGGGACAACCTGCGGGATATCGAGAACGAGGGCCAGCGGCTGGAGCGGGCGACCATGCGGCTGGAGGGTTGGCAGTAGCCAAGCAGAGCTGAATAAAAAATGGGCGGTGCACTCGGTGCACCGCCCATTTTTTCGTACTGCCTTCCGGATCAGTTCCCGGTGGTAGTGATGCCCGCTGCGCTGAGCGGATCGCTGACACCTATTACATAGATCGCCAGCATGGTCAGCAGGCCAGCCGCTGTCACGTAGTAGATGGTCGGCAGCAGGGTTTTGCGCAGGGTAATACCCTCGCGGCCCAGCAAGCCAACGGTGGCCGAGGCTGCCACCACGTTGTGGATGGCGATCATGTTGCCGGCCGCCGCGCCCACCGACTGACCTGCGACAATCATGGCCCCGGACATACCCAGCAGCTCTGCCGTGTTGAACTGGAACTGCGACAGCATCAGGTTCGACGCGGTGTTGGAGCCAGCAATGAAGGCGCCCAGTGCACCGACCATCGGCGCGAACAGCGGGTAGACATCGCCCACGGCGTTGGCAACGGCGTTGGCCATGGCCACCGGCATGGATGGCAGGTCAGCCAGGTTCACGCCCGAGTTGATCAGGATGCGCACCATGGGGAAGGTGAATACCAGGACGAAGCCTGCGCCGAGCAGGGTATTGGTGGACTCGCCCAGCGACCGTTTGAACTCGGTAAAGCTCATGCGGTGCAGCAGGGCGGTGACCAGCACGACGAAGATCAGGATACCGCCGGGCAGATACAGCGGCTCGAGGCTGGCCGACAGGCCGGTTTCGCCGAGGATATCGGTGAACTTGAAGCTCAGGCTGTTGAGCATGCCCTTCAGGGTGTCGTTGGTGCGCGACAGCACCAGTACGATGGCCAGCAGCACATAGGGCAGCCAGGCCATCCAGATGGCGATGGGGCGCTTACCAGCCACGTCATCCAGTTTCATCTCGACGGCGCCCATCCACTCCGCAGGCCATTCCTTGGGATCAGCGAAGTCCCAGGTTTTCTTGGGCATCAGGAAGCCGGCCTTGGCGGCAGGTACCACGATGGCCAGGCCGACCAGGCCGCCGATGATGGAGGGGAACTCCGGCCCGAGAAATACCCCGGCCAGCGCGTAGGGAACAGAGAAGGATACTGCGGCAAACAGGGCGAAGGGGGCGACAGCCAGGCCTTCCATCCAGGAGCGGTTCTTGCCGAAGAAGCGGGTCAGGATCATCACCATGATCAGCGGCATCAGCAGGCCAAGCAGGGCGTGCATGATGGCGACCTGGGACACGATCTGCTGGAAGAAGCTCGGCCAGTCACCGCCTACGGTAGCCAGGCTGGTACCGATGGCCGCCTGGTCCAGGCCCGAACCCACACCCACGATCATCGGCGTGCCCACCGCGCCGAAGGACACCGGCGAGGACTGCACGATCATGCCCACCACCACCGCGGCGACGGCCGGGAAGCCCAGCGCCACCATCAGCGGTGCGGCGACCGCAGCCGGGGTGCCGAAACCCGAAGCGCCTTCAATGAAGCAACCGAACAGCCAGGTGACGATGATCGCCTGTACGCGCCGGTCCGGACTGATGCCCGAGAAGCCCTTGCGGATCGCCAGGATGCCGCCCGAATGCTTGAGGGTGTTGAGCAGGAGAATAGCGCCGAAGATGATCCACAGAATGGATACGGTCAGCACCAGGCCTTGCAGAGTGGAAGCGGCGACACGTACTGCCGTCATGTCCCAGGCGAACAGGGCGATGACAACGGTGACGACAAAGACGACTGGCATTGCAAACTTCGCCGGCCAGCGGAACCCGACCAGCAGGACCCCCGCCAGAACCAGAGGAAAGAATGCAAGCAGAGACAAAAGTGTTTGGCTCATCTGGATTTCCCTTGTTTTTTTTATGAGATACGCGCACTACAAGTGCGACATTAACTCGATCGGGAGGATACTGCTATTACCAGCGATACAGGTCTAGATGTTATCTCAGTGGTAGGACCAGTATTTTTGCATGGTTGACGGTTGCAAACCCTGATCCCCAGGGATTCATGGGGCTGACCAAACGGTCATGCTGGCCATCGGGAATCGTCCATACTGGTCCTACCAGAGCGAAACCGCGGCGTTCAAGCGAGCCGCGGGGCGGACCAGAAACAACGAACCCCGGCGGGCCGGGGTTCTGAGGGTCAACCGGTGCGGCCCGCCACCTGGGGCAGAGGGCCGCAGTGATCAGACACTGTAGTACAGATCATATTCCAGCGGGTGAACGAAGGTGCGTACCTTGAGTTCTTCGGCCGACTTCAGCTCGAGGAAGGTATCGATGAACTCGTCAGTGAACACGCTGCCCTTGGTCAGGAATTCACGGTCGGCGTCCAGCGCTTCCAGGGCTTCCTTCAGGCTGCCGCAGACTTGCGGAATCTGACTGGCTTCTTCCGGCGGCAGGTCATACAGGTTCTTGTCCGCGGCATCGCCGGGGTGGATCTTGTTCTGGATGCCATCCAGGCCGGCCATCAGCAGGGCAGCGAAGGCCAGGTAGGGGTTGGCAGCCGGATCCGGGAAGCGGGCTTCGATGCGGCGCGCCTTGGGGCTGGATACGTGCGGGATACGGATGGAGGCACTGCGGTTGCGCGCCGAGTAGGCGAGCATGACCGGCGCTTCAAAACCCGGGACCAGACGCTTGTAGGAGTTGGTGGACGGGTTGGTGAAGGCGTTCAGCGCCTTGCCGTGCTTGATGATACCGCCGATGAAGTACAGGGCTGTTTCGGACAGACCGGCATAGCCTTCGCCAGCAAAGGTGTTCTTGCCGTCCTTGCTGATCGACATGTGCACGTGCATACCGGAGCCGTTGTCGCCGTACAGCGGCTTGGGCATGAAGGTGGCGGTCTTGCCGTAGGCATCGGCGACGTTGTGGACGACGTATTTCAGGTTCTGCACTTCGTCGGCCTTGGCCACCAGGGTGTTGAACTGCACGCCGATCTCGTTCTGGCCGGCGGTCGCCACTTCGTGGTGGTGCACTTCCACGATCTGGCCCATCTCTTCCAGCGCGTTACACATGGCGGTGCGGATTTCATGGTCGTGATCGACCGGCGCGACCGGGAAGTAGCCGCCCTTGACGCCCGGACGGTGGCCCTTGTTACCGGTCTCGAAGGAGGCATCGGTGTTCCAGGAAGCCTGCTCGGAATAGATCTTGAACATGGAGCCGGAGATGTCGGACTTGAACTTCACTTCGTCGAAGATGAAGAATTCCGGCTCCGGACCAAAGAAGGCGGTGTCGCCGATGCCGGTGGACTTCAGGTATTCCTCGGCCAGGCGGGCGATGCTGCGCGGGTCGCGGTCATAGCGCTGCATGGTGGCCGGCTCGATGATGTCGCAGACGATGATCAGGGTCGGCTCTTCGGTGAAGGGGTCCAGTACCGCGGTGCTGTCGTCGGGCATCAGGATCATGTCGGATGCTTCGATGCCCTTCCAGCCGGCGATCGAGGAGCCATCGAACATCTTGCCTTCTTCAAAGAAGTCTTCGTTCGCATCACGGGCGGGCATGGTCACGTGCTGCTGCTTGCCCTTGGTGTCGGTGAAGCGCAGGTCAACCCACTTCACATCAAATTCGTTGATCAGTTGGATCGCTTTCGACATGCTGTTCTCCAGTTGGAAATCTCATCCCAGGTGTCTGCCTGGCTTTCATACGTAGTGATGCGGAACTCGACAATTTTTCCGCCCGGTTCGTTTGTCCAGATAATGCGAGCAAAAGCTGTGCCATCATCCCCAGGCTGCGCAAACCCCGGCTGCAGCATGATCAGGCGACCAGTGCAGAAGTTGCCCCGCATTATTGCGCACTTGATCGGTGCGGGGAACAGCCGCGGTGCACCATATTGGCGCGTCGGTCGGTAAACCGGGCGAACACGGGGCGGCATCGGTATAATGCGCCCCTTTTCGCTGCGCCGACCCCGAATTGTTCCTATGAAACTGATTATCAAGTTCTTCGCCGAGATCACCATCAAGTCGCCCCAGGTGCGCAAACGCTTCGTTCAGCAGCTGCGCAAGAACCTCAAGGCGCTACTCAAGCCCATCGATCCGGAATTGCGCATCACCGGCAACTGGGACAGCCTGGAAATCATCACCGGCGACGATCCGGCGGTGCAGGCGCAGGTGATCGAGCGGCTGCAGCACACCCCCGGCATCAACCACATCCATGAAGTGCGCGAGCATGAGCTGGGTAGCCTGGAAGAGCTGGCCGACCTGTGCGTGGCGCGCTTTGCCGAGCAGTTGCGCGGCAAGACCTTCGCGGTGCGCTGCAAGCGGATCGGCAAGCATCCTTTCTCCTCCACCGACGTCAACCGGCTGCTGGGCTCCCGGTTGATGGAGGCGAGCGGGGCGGCGGGCGTCTCCCTGAAGGCGCCGGACGTGGAGATCCAGCTGGAGATCCGTCAGCAGCGCGTGTTCCTGATCCAGGCCCGCCATGAAGGCCTGGGCGGTTTCCCGCTGGGCACCATGGAGCCGGTATTGAGCCTGATGTCCGGCGGCTTCGATTCCACCGTGGCCAGCTACCAGATGCTGCAGCGCGGCATTCTGCCCCACTTTGTATTCTTCAACCTGGGCGGGCGTGCCCACGAATTGGGCGTGCGCCAGGTGGCGCACTATCTGTGGGAGAAATACGCCGCCAGCCACCGCCTGCGCTTCATCAGTGTGCCTTTTGAAGGCGTGGTCGCGGAAATCCTGCAGAACGTCGACAACAGCCAGATGGGCGTGGTGCTCAAGCGCATGATGCTGCGCGCCGCCAGCCGTATCGCCCAGCGCCGCGGCTTCCAGGCGTTGGTCACCGGCGAGGCCATCGCCCAGGTCTCCAGCCAGACCCTGCCGAACCTGGCCGCCATCGACCAGGCCTGCGACATGCTGGTGCTGCGCCCATTGATCACTACCAGCAAGACCGAGATCATCCGCACCGCGCGGCGCATCGGTACCGAGGCGTTCTCCGCCAGCATGCCGGAATACTGCGGCGTGATTTCGGTCAGCCCGGATATCCACACCAATATGAAGAAGGTCACCGCCGCCGAGGCCAGCTTCGATTTCGCCGTGCTGGAAGAGGCCATCGAACAGGCCATTTCCACCGACTGCCGCGACCTGGAGCTGGATATGGATGGCTCCGAGGTGGAGGTGGTGCACCAGGCGCTGGCCGGTCAGGTGGTGCTGGATGTCCGCCACCCCGACGAGCAGGAGGCCAACCCGCTGGTGCTGGAAGGCGTCGAGGTGCAAGCCGTGCCCTTCTATCAATTGAACAGCCGCTTTGCCGAACTGGACCCGGGCCGGGCCTATCTGCTGTACTGCGAGAAAGGCGTGATGAGCCAGCTGCATGCCCAGTATTTGCTGGACCGCGGGCATGACAACGTGCGGGTGTTACGCTTGCCGCGGGCCTAAATCTACCGGCGGTCCGACAACTTCGTACAAAAAACAGACACTGTCACCTCAGTGTCTGTATAATGCGTGACTCTTTTTTTCAGACAGGCTCGCCTGTCGCCTCGCAATCCAGGATACCCCCGTGATCGAGAATCTTCGTAATATCGCCATTATTGCCCACGTTGACCACGGCAAGACGACGCTTGTAGACAAGCTGCTGCGTCTGTCCGGTACCTTGGATCGCAAGGAGCTCGAAAACGAGCGCGTCATGGACAGCAACGACCAGGAAAAGGAACGTGGTATCACCATCCTGGCGAAGAACACTGCCCTGAAATGGAAAGACTACAACATCAACATCGTCGACACCCCCGGCCACGCCGACTTTGGTGGTGAAGTCGAGCGCGTGATGAGCATGGTTGACTGCGTGCTGCTGGTAGTCGACTCCATCGACGGCCCCATGCCGCAGACCCGCTTCGTGACCCAGAAGGCCTTCCAGGCCGGCCTGAACCCCATTGTGGTCGTGAACAAGATCGACCGCCCCGGCGCGCGTCCTGATTGGGTGGTAGACCAGATCTTCGATCTGTTCGACAACCTCGGCGCCACCGACAAGCAGCTGGACTTCCCTATCGTTTACGCCAGCGCCCTGAACGGCCTGTCCGGTCTCGACCACGAGAACCTCGAAGACAACATGGACCCGCTGTTCCAGGCCATCGTCGATCACGTCCCGGCACCCTCGGTAGACGTAGACGGCCCGTTCCAGATGCAGATCTCCCAGCTGGACTACAACAGCTTC
Organism: Pseudomonas saudimassiliensis; assembly: GCF_000939975.1. Taxonomy (GTDB): domain Bacteria; phylum Pseudomonadota; class Gammaproteobacteria; order Pseudomonadales; family Pseudomonadaceae; genus Halopseudomonas; species Halopseudomonas saudimassiliensis. The sequence continues at coordinate 1,975,369 of NZ_LK391969.1, forward strand.
CTGGGCGTCATCGGCATCGGCCGCATCACCCGCGGCAAGGTCAAGACCAACACCCCGGTTATCGCCATCGGTGCTGACGGCAAGAAGCGTCAGGGGCGTATCCTCAAGATCATGGGGCACTCCGGCCTGCAGCGCGTTGAAGTCGAAGAAGCCCAAGCCGGCGACATCGTCTGCGTCAGCGGCATGGACGAGCTGTACATCTCCGACACCCTGTGCGACATGAACAACGTCGAAGCCCTGCCGCCGCTGACCGTTGACGAGCCGACCGTGTCCATGACCTTCCAGGTCAACGACTCGCCGTTTGCCGGCAAGGAAGGCAAGTTCGTCACCAGCCGCAACATCAAGGAGCGTCTGGAAAAGGAACTGCTGCACAACGTCGCCCTGCGCGTTGAAGAAGGCGACTCCGCGGACAAGTTCAAGGTCTCCGGCCGTGGCGAACTGCACCTGTCGGTACTCATTGAAACCATGCGCCGTGAAGGCTTCGAGCTGGCCGTAGGCCGCCCGGAAGTGGTCATCAAGGAAGTCGACGGCGAGAAGCAGGAGCCCTACGAGAATGTCATCGTCGACATCGAAGAGCAGCACCAGGGTGCGCTGATGGAACAGATGGGCCTGCGCAAGGGCGATCTGACCAACATGGCACCGGATGGCAAGGGTCGTATCCGCCTGGAATACACCATTCCGGCCCGCGGCCTGATCGGCTTCCGTAACAGCTTCCTGACCATGACCTCCGGTACCGGCATCCTGACCTCCACCTTCAGCCACTACGGGCCGATCAAAGGTGGTGACGTGGGCGGCCGCCAGAACGGCGTACTGGTCTCCATGGCTACCGGCAAGGCACTGACCTACTCGCTGGAAACCCTGCAGAGCCGCGGCAAGCTGTTCCTCGAGCCCGGCCAGGAAATCTACGAAGGCCAGCTGGCTGGTATCCACAGCCGTGACAACGACCTGGTGATCAACCCCACCAAAGGCAAGAAACTCGACAACATGCGCGCCTCCGGCAAGGATGAAGTCATCGCCCTGGTACCGCCGATCAAGTTCACCCTGGAACAGGCACTGGAATTCATCGAAGACGACGAACTGGTTGAAGTAACACCCAAGTCGATCCGTCTGCGCAAGAAGATCCTCGACGAAAACCAGCGCAAGCGCGCAGCCAAAGGCTGATCCGCTAGCCAGCTGTAAAAAGCCCCCGACGGTTAACGCCTCGGGGGCTTTTTCATGCCCGCTGGAAAGCCGCCACCGTCTGACAGTAGCCCGACGCCATGATCTGCGCTATGTTCAAAACCAAGGCAAAGGAATGCAGCCACCTCCCGCCCACCCGGCACGGACAGCCTGCATTCCCTCCGACAGCATGAAGAGTCCGGCATTGCTTGGCCAGAAAAGTGGGGCGGTAGCGTGCTTGTCACGTATGCGGGGGTAGTAATGAAATACGGAAAGACGCGGCCAAGCGAATACGAACCGTGAAGTTGCGCCTCACTAAGCCGTTGTTTGTTTGAGAGATTTTATCTGGCACGACTTCGCGGGGCCGTGTTATACCCGCAGTCATTGTTATGTGTTAGTGCCGCATGCGGTCTAATCACTGTTAGGCATAGGGAATATCACGGTGAAAGAGCTTGGCGAGTCAAATACCGATAAAAGAGTAAAGCTATACAAAGCATTTGCCGGGCTCATACCAGGAGGAAGCTTTATTGCTGAATTAGGCATAGACAAGATTCCAGAGCAAAGGCTAGATCGGGTAATCGATTTTGTTGAAAAACTAGAATCGCGTATTAAAAAGCTAGAGACAAAGTCTTTTACGTCAGATCAACAGTTTGGATATCTAGCAGAAAATTCTTTATTGGAATCCGCAAAAGCGTATAGCGCTAAACGGCGGTCATGGTTAGCCGCAATTTGTGTTCCTTTGCGTGATCCTCCTTATCTCGAGGAGTGGGAGTTAAGAATTAGCTCCGTAGCAAAGCTTGCTAGCTTGTCTGACGCAGAAGTGGATTACTTGCTCGGCTATGCTGACCCGACTCGTAGCTTTCGACTCAGACACAGGCAGGAAGATCGGCATGTTTTCATATCCGACGCAGACAATCGCAAACTTCCCAGCCAAGAGCTATTTGAAAAAACTCTTCTCAACACTGAGAAAGTTATTCATAGAGATTCACTTCTTAGGCTCGGGCTATTAAATTTTAAAGATGATGGATCATTTGAAACATATGAGCTTACCAATTCTGGCAAGTTATTTATTTACATATTAACCGGAAATATGGTCAGGTAGGTAAAAATGCCTAACAAGTTGCACCACGGCGAAAACTGGGCCGGCGCGTCTTTGTGTTACTCGCTGCGCTCAAAAATTAACACAAAGCCACGCCAACCCAGTTTCGCGTGTGCAAGGCGTTAGATCTCGGTTCGCAAGTAGCAAGTTTGAATAATGCTAAAATCAATCCTTTATAATTTTGAAATATGGTGCATTGAATATGAGTTACGAAGAGCGACATATCGCTTTAGACGACCTTCTTCTCGATCCCAATAACTTTCGTTATCAGGAGTCAGATGACTTTGTCTATGCAGATGAGGCGAGATTTGGTGAGTCTCAAGTGCAGGCTAAAGCTTATGCACGCCTGAAACAATCGGAAGGGTTGAAGGCGCTTAAGAGTTCTATCGGCTCAAACACGTACATTCCAAGTGAGCGCATAGTTGTTCGGAAGTACTCGTCTGATCCAGATAAATTCCTTGTAATTGAGGGAAACCGAAGAACGGCTGCGGCTAAATGGATCAAGGAAGATCATGCGGCTGGCGCCCCCGTTAGTGATGAAGTGTTAGCCTCCATCAGCGAATTACCCTGTGTTGTTGTAAATGCCGACCAAGATGCTCAAGTCGTACATGCATCTTTAATGGGAATTCGTCATGTCTCGGGAATTAAGCAGTGGGGCGGCTATCAACGCGCCAAACTTGTGGTAACAATGAGAGATGATCTTGAGCTTGGAGCAAACGAGGTCGCGGAAAGGCTCGGCATGTCAACCCATGAAGTGAATCGTCGATACCGGGCATTCAAAGCGCTTCACCAGTTTCAACAAGATGAAGAGTATGGAGAGCACTTTAAGCCAAGCCTTTACCCGGTATTCCACGAAGCCGTCTCCCTTAGCTCAGTAAAGGACTGGCTTGGTTGGGACGAGCAGCAAGGTCAATTCGTCAACGAGGACGAGTTGCACAAGTTTTATAGCCTTATAAGCCCCAGTCGGATAGAGGAAGGTGATGGAGAGGTCTCAGATGTACCCCCAAAGATCAATAGTTATGGCCAGGTTCGTGAGCTTCGCGTCATACTTCCCAACCCGGATGCCTTCGATAGTTTGATTAATCATCATGAGTCCTCGATTGACGAGGCAATTGCCATTGCCAAGCAGCCTGAAATGGCTAGGCACTGGATAAGAAATGTCTCTGCGGCCAAGCGAGCGCTAGAGGACATGAGTATTCGAATCATCAAAGAAATTTCGGATGGCGACATAGCAGAGTTGGAAAGCCTCAAAAACCTAATCGATGAGCGCCTCAATGACATCCAAGAGCTGAGGGATCGATAACATTGTATTTCGGCGATATACCGAAGGGACGCCCCGGGCCGCGAAAGGCAGTTGCACTTCTTGTTCGCTCGCTTGACATTGAAGCAAGACCTCGGCCCCTTCGTGACTTGCTATGTCAGGTCATCCTGAGTGAGGGGTGGGAGTCCCAGCAATCGGCAGCGGAAGAGCGTGCTGAAAGCTGGGAAGCTAATGCGCTCATGTTAATAAAAGACGCGCTAGGTAAGCCGGACCGGTTCGGCCGTCCCTCGGTTCTTGCGATCAACTCTTCCTCAGACTACCTGATCCAAGGAGCCGCCTTTGTAGAAGGGGCCGAAACCCATGAGGGAATACTGCACAAGAGCCGAAGGAAACATATCTTCCGACTACTAAGCGCTATGCGATGCCTCTCGCCCCAAGAATTCGAGGGGTTTTGTACAAGAGTGATTCAACAAATCGGTGCGGAAGCTTCTTACACGACTAAACTGAGCGGTGATGAAGGGATTGATTTCTTTGGCAAACTCAAGTTGAAAAATCATATCTTCCCGGATGACGTTGCACCTACACTTCAAAGTCAATTGAATGTATGGCTAATTGGCCAAGCGAAACATTATCGCGCAATCAAGGTTGCAACACCTGATATCAGGGAGCTTGTTGGTTCTGTGGAGCTTGCAAGACACAGCGCTTTCAGTTCAATTAAAGGGAGTCCGTACCCAGATTTAGAGATTCTTGCCTGTGATCCGGTGTTCAGGCTCTTCTTCACTACCGGGGAGATAAGCCTTGATGGGTGGCAATTGCTTGAGCGGAGCGGCGTTGTCGGAATGGATGGATTGATGCTGTCGGCTTTTCTATGTGACCGAGGAGTTTGCCAAAGTGAAGGGCATTTCTCCGAAAGCGAATTTCAGATTTGGGCAAGGTCAACGGCGTGATCTAACCAACTGTTGCAGTTCGTTCCGGGCCTTAGGCCCTCCACCGGACAGCCTTGTCGCCGCTTCGCTCTGCCAAGGCTGCCGCTGAACAACGGCGTTATGTTTTACGGAGTATGCTTTGAGAGACTTTTTGATATCCTTAATCGGCGGAGGCTTTGTTGGAGCAGGAGCTGTCGCAGTTCTGTTTAAGCTGTTTATTAAGAACCAGTTGGAGAAATCACAACGGGAATTCCAACACCACCTCGATGGCAAGAAGCTTCAGCTTGAAGCAGAACTTTCGGTCTTTGCAGAATCGAAAAAGGAACATTCGGTCAGTTACCAGCAAAAGAAGGTGTCAGCGCTTGAGCGCTGCTACTCCGCAGTCGTAAACACATCACTCCCACGGCATCAGTTTCGTAAAAAGCCCACAATCAGCCGTTTCTCAGGGACGCCGGAGGAACAAAACGCATCAAGATATTTCCATCTTTTTTCAGAGAACTTTCAAGCCTTTAGCAGAGCATTTGATTCAGTATCGAATGGGTATGCCAAGCTGGAAGATGTTGGGTTGTATATGGACTCGATTCTTGAGAAAAAAGTAACCGCGACTCTGCAAAAAATAAATGACTTCTACATGCGAAAGCACGCAGAGATGGGGCAGGCACACGAGCAAGCTACAGCACACTTTGATGGAAAATCTATCGAAAATGGAAGTATAACTTTTGATTTCGAAGCATTTCATTATTCAATGCTTCGTGAATGGAACCTTGAAACAAAATTGCTTCGTCAGGAGCTGAAAGATGAGCTACGGGCAGTGCTGCAGCCTTCTTAGCAGTATCAAACATAACCAGTGCAGGCACAGCGACGCCCACTACATTGCGCCTTCGGCTCCATTCCATGGGCGCGCATGCTGCAAGCGTTAGGTGCCTGATGAAATTAGTATCAGACTTCCTCAATGAAATGAAGCGCAATGAGTCGCGCGGACGATGCCTTCATTTCGAACGCGGAGAGCGCTGTAACGAAATAATCAGTGCCCACTCAATTCAAAAAAGCAATCAATTGGGCGAGATAACAGAAGCCGGCCATGTATACCGCATAACTGCTAATATGTCGGGCCTGCGAGATAACAATTGCCAACTTTTTCCAAAAAAGATTGGATGGAAAAAAGCATCTACATTTTCCGGCTTCTGTAAGCATCACGACAACAAGCTTTTCAATCCCATTGATAACTATCCTTTGGAACCCAATCCAGAACAAGTAGCGCTTTATGCTTATCGAAGTATGTGTCGAGAATACTTTATAAAAGAAAACGCCGCGACCACATTAAAGAATTTTATAAATAAATCATCTCTGTATGCGGAACAAAAAAAATTTCTTGAATCCTCTTTTATAGGGCACTCACTTGGCTTCCAACGCCTTCAGTATCACAAAAGATACTTCGATGCAGCGTTGCTTTCCAAGAACTATAGTGAATTCGAGTTTCTAACGCTAACGTCTAATTCACCTTGGCATCTACAACTGTCTGGAGTGCTATATCCAGACTTCGATTTTCTCGGGGGAAGCCTACAAGATCTTGGCGATTTTAAATTGCCATTAGATTTTATCACATTTTTTACTGCTCCCTTAGCTCAAGGGTGGTCATTTACTTTGTGCTGGCACGCAAGCAGTAATAGTTCATGTGTAGCACTCGCAAGGTCTTTGGGGAGTGCAGTAAATCTCGGAAAAAGCCCACAAGATGCACTGCTCAGGTTTTCATTCTCCTGTTGTGAAAACCACGCTTTTCGTATTTCTTGGTGGGATAGTTTGCCGGCTTTGGCGAAAGATGCCATCTTGAGCCGAGTGGCCTTGATGGCAGATCCAGAGGCTCCGGTACCATCAGATTACTTAGCTAACGGCTTAGAGGGCATAGCGGACTGGGAAATTGAAAACATATTCACTACGCTGACTACTAGTCCATAAACCGCATCTAACAAGTGGTTCAAACCGCTCGCTTCGCTCACTGGGACGGGCTAAAGCCCGCCCCTTAACCAAACGTTAGCTCTCAGGAGAGGCAATGAGCATTATCCAAAATGCGATCGACTCAATTCAAATTGGTGTTGAAGATTTTCAAAGTGATGACGATAGGCGCAGTGTTTCTGCTGTAAGAAACATTGCGGCTGGCATTTTATTGCTCTACAAAGAAAAACTCTGTCAGCTATCTCCGAGCGACAACAAAGAACTGCTAATTAAGCAAAACATTAGGCCTGTGCAAAATGGAAAAGGCGAAATAGTTTTTGAAGGCAAAGGCCGCAAGACGGTTGATGTTCAGTCCATAAAAGAAAGATTCAGCAGCTTAAACGTTGCAGTTGACTGGAATAGATTCGATGAAATTAACAAGCTAAGAAACGATTTAGAGCACTACTATACATCTGAATCTCCTGATGCTGTTCGTGAAATCGTAGCTAAGTCGTTTCTATTGATTCGGGATTTTTTATCAGAGCACTTAGATCAAGATCCTCAAGAAAGTCTCGGTAACGATTGCTGGGCAACGTTGCTTGAAGTGAGTGATGTTTACTCGGCAGAAGAGAAAGCTTGTAAGGCAACTATTGATGCAATCGACTGGAAATATCATTCAGTTGAGGTTGCGCTAAAGAATCTTCGTTGCAGTCAATGCCATTCTTCACTGATACAAGCACCGTATTCTGATGATGTCTACCCAACTATCAATTTACATTGCAAATCATGTGGGCATGATTTCTGTTTTGATGATGTGCTTGAACAATGTATCGATGATTCTTTGGCTGGAGAAGCAATTAGAAATACAATGGATGGTGGCGACTCTCCTTATGATGAATGTCATGAATGTGGGAAAAGTACTTTCATTCATGAAGAAGGTTGTTGTGTAGCATGCGATTATGAAATGGAATACACCAATTGTGAAATGTGCGAAGAGCCATTGGGGCTAGAAGATCAATACAATGAAGGAAAATGCAGTTACTGTCAGTATAGATGGGAAAAAATCATGGCAGAATGAGCTAACAAAGCGCTGTTGTCGGACTGGTTCTCCGCTGCGCTCCAAACCAGCCGCAAAGCGCGACGTTAAGTTTTAAAATGCTAAATCGCCATCCAGATCAAGCCGGTGCTCGGAAAGGCTTTGCTCTGATTGGCGCTCTTTTTCTCTGTTTCGGCGCTGTTATGCTTTTGTTCGATTCGGCTATTGGCGCGGCTATTGGATTTACCATTGGCAGCGTTTTGGCGATCCCGAGCTTTGTTTTTAGTCATTCAGCATTTGCCAGGTTTGAGCGAAAGCTATCCTGGTTGGCGGTGTTTGGTAGTTTTTAATGAAGCCTGACAGGCTTCAAGTACGTTCTCTTTACTCGCCGAGACGCCCTCCAACTGATGTGATTGGGCCATCTGAGCCGGGCGCTACTTACGCTCAAACCCACCCAAGGAACAAAAAGTGTATACCCCAAACCATTTCAAGGAAGACGATCACCACAAGCTCCAGCAATACATTCGGGACTACAGTCTGGGGTTGCTGGTCGTTGCTGATGATGAGGGTATCGAAGCCAACCATTTACCCTTCCATCTGAACCCTGAGGAAGGCTCTCTCGGGTATCTGCAATGCCATCTGGCTCGAAGTAACCCGGTGTGGCAACGTCTGCGGGACGGGGCTCGGGCGCTTGCTGTGTTTCAGGGGCCGAATGCCTACGTTTCGCCTTCCTGGTACCCCACCAAGGCAGAGACGGGCCGGGTGGTGCCGACGTGGAATTATCTGGCTGTCCATGCGCAGGGCACTGTTCGGGTTATCGAAGACCCGTGCTGGCTGAAGCGCCACCTCCACCAGTTAACGGACCAGCACGAGGCCGGGATGACTGTCCCCTGGTCCGTGGACGATGCGCCGGCTGATTTCACTGAGCGTTTATTGCACGCTATCGTTGGTGTTGAAATACGAATCGAAACTCTGACAGGTAAATTGAAGGCGAGCCAGAACCAGCCGGAGCGAAACCGGATGGGCGTCAAGGCGGGGCTGGAAGCAGGAGAGGGCCCTGACGCCAAGGCCATGGCTCAGTTCATTAGCTAAAACAGGCCGGAGCAGCATCACCAGGGGTTGGGTTCCAGGCTGTTATGCACCGCAGTCGCTGCGATCGCGGCCTGGCCGGTAGCGACGCAGATCTGCCGCAAGCCGTCCACTACGTCACCCGCCGCATAAAGCCCTTTCACCGATGTCTGCTGATGGCTGTCGACCACCAGCGACCCCGCTTCGTTACAGACCGCCCCCAGGGTGCAGGCCAATGAGGCCCGGCAGGTACTGCCCATGACGGGGTAAACGAGATCGAAGACCCTGCGTCCCGATCCAACCACAACCTCCACCTTGTCTTCTGCGGTCACCCGCATCGCTCTAATGTCTGCAGTCACCACTTCGATACCGAGCTGCTCGGCCCGGGCCGCCGATTCCGGTCGCACTCCCTCGCTTCCCTGGGTCAGTACCGTCACCTGGGAGGTGAAGGTACGCAAAAAAGCCGCATGCCCGATGGCATTGTTCGCCTCGCCATACACGGCGATGTTGTCCCCGTCGACCTCGTAACCATCGCAAATTGCACAGAGCCTGACGATACCCGCCGTAATAGCCTCACCCACATCGGGCATATCCGGCAGAGCATCATCAATGCCTGTGGCGAGGATCACCCGGCGCGCCAGCAGCTGTCGGTCGCCAACGGTGGCCAGAAAGTCGTCGCCATGGCTGTCCAGACCATCTACACGGCCCTGCTCCAGGACCGCACCGTAGCCCACGGCCTGCTCGCGCAGACGGGCCAGCAGATCGGGACCGGAGATACCCGGCGGAAAGCCGGGGTAGTTATGACTCTTCGGAATGTACGAAGCACGGCTGGCGCCGGCATCCAGCACCAGGCAGCGCCGGCGAAATCGCGCGAGGTAGATGGCGGCAGTGAGGCCTGCAGGTCCCCCGCCGATGATCAGGCAATCGAGGGTCGGCAAATCTGGCATGGGCGGCTCCCTGGTCAACGTTCTCAGTAGAAAATACATGCCGACAGAAGTTCGGGCGGATTGCGCCCTACATTTGCTTCGTTGAAGGAGCGCTGCTAAACAAGGTAGGGAGGCACTGGCATTTCAGTTGTTCAAAGGCGCTCGAATGCCAGCCGACATCCTGAGTACAACGAAGGGGAAGACCATGGGAATCAAAACAGGTCCGAAAAGAATTGCTGAATCGACGGGCAAGCCCGATAAACGCCAGCGTGATAATAAAGGCACCCCGGGTAATGAGTCGTCACTCAAGCCGCATAAACATAAAAAGGGCGATTAACCTGGGAACCGATCTCACCTGAGAGGCCACGAGGGGAAGCAGGCTGACAGCTGCGCCTGTTCTACCCCTCTGGTCGGTTGCTGTTAACGCTCGCCGAAAAGGATACGGCTGACCGTCCCGTGCACCACCCGCGAATGGCGGTAGTCGGTGTTCTGCATCATCCCCAGCACGATCCGGTTGTTGCTCGGGTCGACCCACATCCAGGGGCCCTGAATGCCCCACCACCAGTAGGTGCCGACCGGCAGATGTCCGGCTTTGGCGCTGTCTTCAACAACAGCCACGTTCAGTCCGAAGCGGTTGCCCGGTGCCCAGTTGGGGCCGTCGACTTCTGGCGGTAGCTGGTCGCGGGCCATTTCTTTTATCGATTCGGCGGAGAGGAGTCGCACGCCGTCCAGCTCGCCGCCATTGAGCAGCATGCGGGCGAAGCGCAGGTAGTCGTCCATGCTGGAGATCAGGCCGCTGCCGCCCTGGATCAGCTTGGGTTTGGTCAGGTGCTGGGTGTTGTCCTGCGGCTCCAACCCGTTATCGCCGGGCTTGTAGGAGACTGCCAGCCGCGGCGCCTGCTCGCTGCTGACGTGGTAGCCGGTGTCCTTCATGCCGAGCGGTTTGAAGATGTTCTCGGCGAGAAACTGGTCATAGGGCTGGCCGCTGACGACTTCGACCACCCGCGCCTGGATATCTACCGACAGGCTGTAGTTCCAGACGGTGCCGGGCTGGTTGAGCAGGGGCAGTTTGGCCAGTTTGCCGACCATGTCTGCCAGCGTCTGTTCCCGGTTGAACAGGTCGGCTTTCAGGTACAGGGTGTCGACCTGGGATTGACTGAATACGCCGTAGCTGAAGCCGGCGGTCTGGTTCATCAGCTCGCGCAGGGTGGGTTGGTGAGTGGGCGCGGCGGTTTGTGGAATGCCGTCCGGGCCGTCGGTTACGGCGACCTTGAGCTCGGCAAACTCCGGCAGGTATTTGGCCAGCGGGTCGTCCAATGACAGCTTGCCCTGTTCCTGCAGCATCAGCATGGCGACGCTGGTGACCGGCTTGGTCAGGGAGAAGATCTTGTACAGGGTGTCGTCGGCCAGCGGTACGTCACCGGCGATATTCTGATACCCGTGCTCGCTGCGGTGCAGCAACTTGCCGTCCTGCTCCACCAGTACGGCGATACCGGCGAGGCGCCCTTGGTCGACTTCGGCCTGCAGGGCCTGTTCGAGCATCTGGAAGCGCTCGGCGGGGATGGTTGATGGGGCGACTTCCGCCTGCAGGGCGGTAGTGAGCAGCAGGGAGGCGAGCGCCAGCCAGAGAGAGTACAAAGATCGAGAAGCGAGCTTGTGCATGGCAGTATTTTTTGTTGTTGATAGAGCGATGCACAATATCACTTTGCCTCATTGCGGCAAAGATGGACGCTATCGAGAGTGGCATGGCTAAGGCGCCGGTGGCATGCTGGGTCAAGATAATTGGGGGGACTTCATGTACACAGGCCATTGCCAATGCGGCGGCGTTCGCTTCCAGATCGAGGGTGAGCTGGAGCCTATTCAGATCTGCCATTGCTCCCAGTGCCGCCGGGCCCAGGGCACGCCCTTTGCGTCGAACATCCCGGTGAGCGAGAGCGCCTTCACCTTGCTCGGCGGTGTCGAGCTGCTGAAGTCCTTCGAATCATCCCCGGGCAAGCACCGGGTATTCTGCTGTCATTGCGGTTCGCCGCTGTACAGCACCAAGGACACGCTGCCTGGTGTGCTGCGTATTCGTGCCGGGTTGCTCAACGAGCCGCTGGCTACCAGGCCGGGGGCACATATCTATGTGGGCTCGAAGGCGAACTGGTGGTCGATCAATGATGATCTTCCTCAGTTCGAGACCGGGCTCCAGGCCTCAGCTGCCGGTGAAGCTCAACAGGAGTGCTCCGAATGAAGCTGTTATTGCTGGGCGCGAGCGGCCTGGTCGGCAGCCATGTGCTGCAACGGGCGCTGGCGGATGAACGGATCAGCGAAGTAGTGGCACCTTCCCGTCGCTCCTTGATGAGTCACCCGAAGCTGACCGCACCTGTGGTGGATTTCGACCAGTTACCCGCCGACGCGCCCTGGTGGCAAGCCGATGCGGTGATCTGCGCCCTGGGTACCACCATGAAGCAGGCGGGCTCCCGGGAAGCGTTCCGGCGGGTGGACCATGATTATCCGCTGGCCATCGCCAGGCTCGCTCGCCAGCAGGGTACGCCGACCTATGTGCTCAATTCGGCAACGGGTGCCGATGCGGCTTCGCGTTTTTTCTACAACAGGGTCAAGGGGGAGCTGGAGCGGGAGCTGGCTGGTTGCGGCTTTGCCTCGCTGACCTTTGTGCGCCCCGGCCTGATCAGTGGCCCGCGCCAGGAGTTCCGGGCGGGTGAGCGCGCCGCGGAATGTGTTTTGAATACGCTCGGCCCGCTGCTGCCCAGAGGCTGGCGGGTCAATCCCGCTGACAATATCGCCCGGGCATTACTGGAAGCGGCCATTGAGGCGCGGGCGGGCGTGCATATTGTCAGGTCGGCGGAGCTGGCCTGAGGCCGAGAGAGATCAGACCTTACCCGCGTTGCGTAGGAGCAGCTGCCGACTGTATTCGGTGAAATCATCCAAGTGCTGAGTGATTACAGCCACGACGATGGGCAGTTGTAGCGTCTGATAGTTATGCACAGCGATATTGCGGAAACCGACCATGTTCTGCAAAGGTTTGACCAGGGCAGGGTCAAGCCAGCCGCCACTGGCCAACAGGGCAAACACGTCGCGGGAACTCTGCGGCACCCCAAGACGCTCACGCCGGATCAGATACTGGCCCATATCCAGGGCGGCTTCGCAGGCGCGCTGGATGTTCAGGATGGCTGCATCCTGGCGCGTGTGATCGGTGGTAAAGCTATCAGCTCCCTTGTCGTACTCTTCGCGGGCGCGCGCCACGCAGCGTTCAATGGTCGCGGCCTTGTTGATCAGCACATCATCCATAAATGGTTCCTGTACGGCGAATATCGTCCAGCAGGCCCGCACGCGCCTCGTCCAGTGCAGTCTTGTCACTGAGAATGAAGCTCTCATAGAGGGAGGCATCGCTATCTCGGGCCCAGACCCGTCTGCCCGTGGTGATGATGCGATATTGCATCACGGTCGATGCCGCTCTCAAGTCGAGCAGATCGACAGGGCAGCCCGCCAGGTCTGCCAGTTGCCCTGACAGTTGCCATAGCCCCACCTCATCCGGTGGCGAATCAGCGAGGATAGCCAGGTCGAGATCACTCTCAGGCCCGGCGTCGCCGCTGGCCTGGCTGCCGAACAGGTAGAGCGCCGACAGGCTGGGAATCGCCTCGCGTGTGGCTTCAAGAATGGCTTCTAGGTTCATATCCGCTCCTTGCAGCCAATTCTGGTCGCCTGCGCAAAACAATGCAAACCGGCCAAGCTGCAGTCTCGGGTATCGTCATGGCCTACGCAGGTTGATATCCACCAGATTTGCCGGTTTGACCGGCTGCTTTTCCGACAGGTACTTCCAATAGCGCTTGGGTAATTGTCGCAGGTGGTGCTTTTCGTTATGGCGCGCCTTGATGTTCACCGAGTCGAAGTACACCTTCCATAGTCCCTGGAAGGCCTGTTCCTGCTCGTCCAGCGCGGCGTCATCCAGTTGCAGGCGGGTGGGGTCGATAATGCCGTCGAGGGAGTCAATCAGGTGTACCGACTGGCCGTCGTAGGCGATACCGTACTGGCGGCGCACATCGAAGATGCGCCACTGCATATCGGCGAAGCGGCGGACGAAGTGGTCATCCAGCAGCGGCAGCACATCGAAGTCCGGATCGATCAGGGCGTAGTACGCGCCATCGCGGGCTTTCTGAAAGCGGATAAAGGCGTGCATGCGATGAATCTCGCGGCCCATCATCTTGCGGATCTGGGCCGCGCGTAACACGTCCGCGTCGGCGTAGTTGGCCAGAAATTCCGGATTTCTCACGCGCATGAGCTTGCGGATCAGGCGATAGACCAGCAGGTTGGCATCAATGAACTCGGACAGGAAGATCATCAGGCACAGGCGGCCTGCCTGGCCGTCACTGGCCGCATCCAGCCCCGTGAGCACGCGCAGGGCGATGGCGTCGTCGGTGGGCACAGTGATGAGTTCGTCGAACAGGTTGGTCTGATAGGTGGCGGCATCCACGATAGCCGTAGGGGCAGGGGTACGGTAGGAGGCAAAAACCGCGCACAGCAGCCCTTCGAAGCTGCCATCGGTAACGTAAATGGCCATGGTTAACCGAAGAGCCCCAGTTGCGGCGATTGCAGGGTCCGGCTTGCCGGTGCAATCAGCTGTTCGCGCAGGCGAGCGGTGTCCCAGTCCTGCGGTGCGACCAGTCCGGGACAGATGATGAAAAACCGTGCCCGCTTGGCGGCGACGCCAAAGGTCCTCAGGTTGTCCCAGGTGATGCGCTGGAAACGCCGGGCGGTGACGATCTTTTTCGCCGACTTCACCCCAATGCCGGGCACGCGCAGGATCATTTCGTAGTCGGCCCTGTTGATATCGACGGGGAAGGACTGCGGGTTGCGCAGGGCGTAGCCCAGCTTCGGGTCCACCTCCAGATCCAGGTTGGGCGTCTCGGGGGTGACGATCTCATCCAGGGAAAATTTGTAGAAGCGCAGCAGCCAGTCCGCCTGGTAGACGCGGTTTTCCCGCAGCAATGGGGGAGCGCTGAGGTTGGGTACGCGGTCATCCGTGGCGATGGGAACATAACCCGAGTAATAGACGCGCTTGAGCTTCTGCTCCTTGTAGAGCCCGTCGGCCAGGTTGAGGATCTGCCAGTCGCTTTCCGGCGAGGCGCCAACGATCAGCTGGGTGCTCTGGCCGGCGGGCATGAACTTCGGGGCGCTGCGAATCGTCTTGCGTTCATCGGCCAGGCGGGTGTGTTCGTCGGTGAGGTAATTCATGGGCGTGATGATGTCGCGGTAGTTCTTTTCCGGCGCGACTTTCTGCAGGCTCCGCTCGGAGGGCAGCTCGATATTCACACTCAGGCGGTCGGCATAGAGCCCGGCCTCATGGAGCAACTCGGCGCTGGCCCCGGGGATGGCCTTGATATGGATATAGCCGTTGAAGTTGTGCTCGGTGCGCAGCGCCTTGGCGACGCCCACCAGCTTTTCCATGGTCGCATCGGCGCTCTTGAAGATGCCCGAGCTGAGAAACAGCCCTTCGATGAAGTTGCGCCGGTAGAAATTCAGCGTCAGCGCGACGACTTCCTGCACGGTGAAGCTGGCGCGCTGCACGTCGTTACTGCGCCGGGTCACGCAGTAGGCGCAGTCGTACATGCAGACGTTGGAAAACAGGATCTTCAGCAACGAGACGCAGCGCCCATCTTCGGTATAGCTGTGACAGATGCCGTTGCCGTCGGAGTTGCCGATGCCCTTGTTCTTGTTCGCCCGCTTGCTGCCGCTCGATGAGCAGGACGCGTCGTATTTGGCCGCGTCGGCAAGGATGGAGAGTTTTTCGAGGACAGATGCCATGGTTCACCTATGCTGTATGGGTATACAGTATAGCGGTGTCCCAGTGCTCTTCAATATAGGGCGACGATAAGCGCGCGGAATCGGACCGGCTGCATGGGGAAGAAAACAACCAAGCCGTTGCTGAATCTGGTCGCAAGGCGGCGGAGGCGGCACCGTATGGCGGCCTGAGCCTGTTCTTTCCTGCGGCGATATAGCATAGTTCGCGGTCGGATCAATTTTGTCGCGAGGCATCAAGGACATGTATTACCGTCAGAAGCGTGAACCAAGCTGGAAGCACGCCCCCCGTCGCGGGAGGCAGGCATGAATCTCGGAGCCCTGTTGTGGTTGATGGCGCTGCAGGTAGCCGGCGCGGTAATCAGTCATTTTCTGGTGCCGGCGCTGCCGGGGCCGATCATTGGCATGGTGCTGCTGGTGCTGGGTCTGGTGGTGCTGGGCGAGGTGCCCGAGCCGCTGCAGCGAACCGCATCCGCGCTGCTGGGCTACCTGCCGCTGCTGCTGGTAGTGCCGGCCTCAGGCATCATGCTCAGCCATGACCGGCTGTTGGCGGACTGGTTGCCGATTGCGCTGGCGCTGGTCGGCTCGCTGCTGGTGGCGGTGCCTTTCTGTGGCTGGCTGTTGCAGTGGTTGATTCGCCGCCAGGAGAGCCGCCAATGATCGCGCTGCTGGTAAGTATCTCGGTGTTCGCACCCATGCTGACGATCGCGGCCTACCAGGTGTCGCTGGTGATACAGCGCCGCACCGGTTCGCTGTTGCTGCAGCCGGTCATTGTGACGCTGATGCTGGTGATCGCCATGCTGCTGCTGCTGGATATCGATTACCTGGTCTATCGCGAAGCCGCGGAGCCGATCGCCCTGCTGCTGGGCCCGGCGACGGTGGCCCTGGCGGTGCCGCTGTATCAACAACGCCAGCGTATCCGCATGCTGTTATGGCCGATTCTCATTACCCTGCTGGTGGGCGGGGTGCTGATCGTGGTCCTGACTCTGCTGCTCGGCTGGCTGCTGGGCGCACCCTTTGTCACCCTGATGTCGCTGGCGCCCAAGTCGGTCACCATGCCGATTGCCATGCTGCTATCCGAGCAGGCCGGCGGCGATGCGGCGATGACAGCGGCCCTGGTCATGCTCACCGGGGTAATCGGGACGGTAATGGCGCCACCGCTGCTGCGGCTGGCACGGGTTGATTCACCCGCCGCGCGGGGGCTGACCCTGGGCATGAATGCCCATGCCATCGGCACCGCCCATGCGTTGCGTGAGGGGGGGGAGTGTGCCGCCTTTGCGGCCCTGGGGATGAGTCTGCTGGGGTTGGCAACAGCGCTGCTGCTGCCCTGGTTCCTGGGTTGAACGCAGGGGCCTGCATTGCGCAGGCCCCTGTTGGTTGGCTCAGGACTCGCCCATGCCCGGTACCGGCTCGGCCGCGCCGTTGGCCCGGACCTTCTCCTCGATGCGCCGTCCCACGTCCGCATCGATATTGCGCCAGTACTCGAAGGCGCGCTCCAGCACGGGGCTGCGCACGCCACCGAGCAGGCTGCCGGCTACCTGGTCGATCAGCCTGACGCGCTGCTCCTCGGTGAACACCTCGCGTACCAGGGTACCGGCCTGGCCGAAGTCGTCATCCTCGGCGTGCAAGGTATAGGCGCTGCGCACCATATCGCCGTCAGCCGCCCAGCCATCCTCCATCGTGCCGGTATTGTCGGCCCAGCTACGGTCAGCGCTGTTGGGCGCGTAGACCGGCGCGTTGCCGCTATGCTCAAAGGCCATCTGGCCATCGAACATGTAGGTGTTGACCGGCACCTTGGGCTGGTTCACCGGCAACTGGTGGAAGTTGGTGCCGATGCGATTGCGCTGCGCATCGTTGTAGGCAAAGGCGCGGCCCAGCAGCATCTTGTCCGGCGACAGGCCGATGCCCGGTACCGTGTTGCCCGGGGAGAAGGCTGCCTGCTCGATTTGGGCGAAGAAGTTCTCCGGGTTGCGGAGCAGTGTCATCTTGCCCACCTTGATCAGCGGGTAGTCCTTGTGCGACCAGATCTTGGTCAGGTCGAAGGGGTTGAAGCGGTAGGTGGCGGCGTCGGCATAGGGCATGACCTGGACCGACATTACCCAGCTCGGGTAGTCGCCCCGGGCAATGGCTTCGAACAGGTCGCGCCGGTGGAAGTCCGCATCGATACCGGCCATCTCGGCGGCCTGGGCGTTGTTGAAGAACTCCATGCCCTGCTCGGTATGGAAGTGGTACTTGACCCAGAAGCGCTCGCCGGCGGCGTTGACCCACATGAAGGTGTGGGAGCCGTAGCCATTCATGTGGCGCCAGGTACGCGGCAGGCCACGGTCACCCATCAGGTAGGTGACCTGGTGGGCGGATTCCGGGTTGTTGGTCCAGAAATCCCACTGCATGTGGTTGTCCCGCAGGCCGGAGTCGGGCAGGCGCTTCTGGCTGCGGATGAAGTGCGGAAACTTCATCGGGTCGCGCACGAAGAAGATCGGCGTATTGTTGCCGACCAGGTCGTAGTTGCCTTCGCTGGTGTAGAACTTCAGGGAGAAGCCGCGCACGTCGCGCCAGGTATCAGGGCTGCCCATTTCACCGGCCACGGTGGAGAAGCGCGCCAGCATTTCGGTCTGGGCGCCGGGCTGGAAGAGGGCAGCCTTGGTGTAGGCGGATACATCCTCGGTGGTCTCGAACACACCGAAGGCGCCGGCGCCCTTGGCGTGGGGCTGGCGCTCCGGGACCTTCTCGCGGTTGAAATGCGCCATCTGCTCAAGAAAGTGCACATCATGCAGCACGATCGGGCCATTGGCGCCAATGGTCAGGGAGTTGCGATCACTCGGCGCGGGGGCGCCGGTGCTCATGGTCGAGCCGGTAGGCTTGTTGTTGCTGGAATCATTCACGGACGTTCTCCTGTCAGACATCTGGCGAAGCGCTCTGCCGCTTGGCTTCCTGCCTACTGTAGACCATTAAGCCCGTGAACGAGTGAGGTTGTTTGCCGCGCTAACCGAAGCGGCAGGCGCCTTGCGGCGCCGCAGCAGTGCCCTGGCTCAGTCCTTCCAGCGCCCCGGGGCGTAGGAGAACACCGGCAAGGCCAAGGACCAGCGAATCGCCGCCAGGCGCACAGCCAGCCCGAAGCTGAAGGAGGCCAGCAGGTTGACGTCGTGGTTGATACCCCAGTGGCGCAGGGTCAGGTAGAGGATCGCCACCACCAGCGATACGCTGGCATACAACTCCTTGCGCAGCACCATGGGGGTGCGGTTGCACAGCAGGTCGCGCAGGATGCCGCCGAAGATCCCGGTGGTGATACCCGCCATGATCACGACCGGCGTCGGGTAGTCGAGGCGCAGGGCGACGTTGCAGCCGATCACGGTAAAGGCAATCAACCCCATCGCATCGAGAATCAGGAACAGGCTGTGCAGCCGATGCATGAAGCGGGCAACCAGCATGGTCAGCAGGCCGGCGGAGATGGTCAGGTAGATATACATCGGGTGCTGGGTCCAGGTTACTGGATAGTTACCCAGCAGCATGTCCCGTACCGTTCCGCCACCCAGGGCCGTGATGAAGGCGATGAAGGCGACACCGAACATGTCCATGTTGCGCCGGCCCGCGGCAAGGGCGCCGGACATGGCTTCGGCGGTGATGGCGATCAGATAAATGTAGAGAAGCACACGAACTCCTGCAAGCTGTGGCGCCTCTCCCCCTGTCCTTTTACCTGAGAGTTTACGCAGTCGGTGGACTGCTTGCCCCTTCGGTGGGTTGCCTGGCAACCTCTCTCCAGCTGGCGGTGTGGGCTACCGGTTGCCGTGCGGCAGATCGGAGCCCCTTGGGTTCGCAGTAATGGGTGCCTGAGCGATTATGGGAGTTTGCGCCTTCGGCGGAGGCCAAGGGCCTCTCTCTCCTGCGAGCGGGCGATTATACAGTAAGCGTCCGGCATTGGTATCGCCGGCTATCAACTGGTTATAACCGGCGCCCGGGCGCTGGATTGATTACACTGAGGCCAGTTGTCAGCCCAGCGGAGTGGCCATGCACGAGCAGATTCTCGAGTTCTGGTTTGATGAACTCAAACCGGCGATGTGGTGGAAGAAGGACAAGTCCCTGGATCAGTTGATCGGGCAGCGCTTCGGCGAGGTGCACCGCCAGGCGACCCGGGGCGAGCTCTGGCCATGGCGGCAGACGCCCGGCGGACGCCTGGCCGAGATCATCCTGCTCGATCAGTTCTCGCGCAATATCTATCGCGACCGCCCCGAATCCTTCGCCCACGACGGCATGGCCCTGGTGCTGGCCCAAGAGGCCATCGCGGCAAGCGCCGACCAGGCCCTGCCGGTGGCGCAACGCAGCTTCCTGTACATGCCTTTCATGCACAGCGAGTCCCTGGCCATCCATGAGCAGGCGGTGGCGCTGTTCAGTACGCCTGGCATGGAGAGCAACCTGGACTTCGAACTGCGCCATCGGGATATCCTGCGGCGTTTCGGCCGTTATCCGCATCGCAATAAAGTGCTGGGCCGCGTTTCCACCGAGGAGGAGCTGCGCTTTCTGACGCAGCCGGGCTCGTCTTTCTGAATGGATCTATCAAGAAACCTGACTATGCATCGTTTCATGTTGGCGCCGGCGCTCGCCGCCGCGCTGGTTACCCTGGCCGGCTGCATCGGCATTACCGTAAAGCCCGACGCGGATTCTGCGGGCACGCCCGTTACCGCTGCCCTCCACTGCGGGCGGCTGCCGATCATGGCTACCCTCCAAGGTGAGCAGCTGCAGTTGGCGGTGGCTGGCGAGCAGCTTGTTCTTAAGCAGGCGATCAGCGCCTCTGGCGCGCGTTATGTAGCCGAGGGTGAACCGGAAACCAGCCTGTGGTTCAAGGGCGAGCAGGGCCGACTGGTCCTGCGCGGTGAGAGCTACCCGTTGTGCCTGCCGGCAAACGGCATCAGCGAACCCTACCGCGCCGCGGGTAACGAGCCGTTCTGGTCGGTGACCATGGAGGGTGGGCAACTGACCTTGAACCGGCTCGATGGCGGCAAGCTGCCTGCCCAGCCCTATGTTTCGGGCGCGGCGCCCGGCGAGGTGGTCACCACCACAGGACCGGCCATCCGGCTGCAGGCTACCGATGGCCTGTGCCGGGACAGCATGAGCGGTATGCCATACCCGCAGCAGGTTGCTGTTACGGTCGGCGGCGCAACGCTGACCGGCTGCGGCGGTGACCCGGCGCGGCTGCTGCAGAGCGGCGAATGGGTGGTGGAGGATATCAACGCGGCCGGGATCATCGACCGCTCGCGGGTGAGCCTGAACTTCGGGCCCGACGGCCGGGTGAATGGTCGTGCCTCCTGTAACAACTTCATGGGAGAATACCGGCTGACCGGTGAAGGCCTGACCATCGAGGCGCCGGCGACCACCCGCAAGATCTGCGCGCCGGCGCTGATGGAACAGGAACAGCGGGTGCTGCACAACCTGCAGACCCTGCACAGTTTCGACTTCGATGAGACCGGCGCCCTGGTGCTGCGCTCGCTGGACGGTTCGCTCAAGGCGCGTCTGGAAAACTGACAATAATCAAGGAGAAGGATAATGCTGGTGCTGATACTGGGTTTGGTACTGTTTCTCGGAATACATTCCATGCGCCTGTTTGCCGCCGATTGGCGGGCCACGCAGATTGACCGGCGCGGGCTGCTGGCCTGGAAGGGTATCTTTTCGATCATTGCGGTGCTGGGCCTGGTCCTGATCATCTGGGGTTACGGGCAGGCGCGGCTGACGCCCACCTGGTTGTGGGTATCGCCGATGTGGACCCGCCATCTGGCAGCGCTGCTGACCATTCCGGCATTCATCCTGCTGGCTGCCACCTACGTGCCGGCCACCCGCATCAAGGCGCGGGTTGGTCATCCCATGCTGCTGGGCGTCAAGTTCTGGGCCATTGCCCACCTCATCGCCAATGGCACTCTGGCCGACCTGCTGCTGTTCGGCAGCTTCCTGGCCTGGGCGGTGGCGCTCTATGTGGTCTCGCGCCGGCGTGATCGGTTGGCTGGCGTGCGCTATCCAGCCAGCGGGTTCAGCCGGGACCTGATCGCTATCGTGGTGGGGGTTGTCGGCTGGGTCATCTTTGCCCTGTGGTTGCATGGTCCGCTGATTGGCGTGCGGCCCTTCGGCGGCTGATTGCCCTGTCCTTTCATCCATACCGGCAGCCCCTGGGCTGCCAACGGGAGTTTCCACCATGCAATTGCTGTATCCGGAGATAAAGCCATTCGCCCGCCACGACCTGGCCGTCGAATCGCCCCATGTGCTGTACGTGGATGAAAGCGGGCAGCAGGACGGCCTGCCGGTGGTGTTTATCCATGGCGGGCCGGGTGGGGGCTGTGACAGTCTGAGCCGCCGCTTCTTCGATCCATCAATCTACCGCATCATCACCTTCGACCAGCGCGGCGCCGGACGCTCGACGCCCCACGCCAGCCTGGAGAACAACACGACCGCAGCGCTGATCGCGGATCTCGAGGCGCTGCGTGAGCACCTGGGCATTGAGCAATGGGTGCTGTTCGGTGGTTCCTGGGGTTCGACCCTGGCGCTGGCCTACGCCCAGGCCCACCCCGAGCGGGTGCTGGGCATGATCCTGCGGGGCATATTCCTGTGTCGCGACGAGGACATTCACTGGTTCTACCAGGAAGGCGCCAGCCGCATTTTCCCCGACTACTGGGCGGACTACCAGGCGCTGATTCCCGAGGCCGAGCGCCACGACATGGTGGCGGCCTATTACCGCCGCCTGACCGGCGATGACGAGATCTGCCGCATGCATGCCGCCAGGGCCTGGTCCGGCTGGGAGGGGTGTTGCGCTACCTTGCGGCCCAGCCCCCAGGTGGTGGACCGTTTTACCGAAGGGCGGCGCGCCCTGGCGATGGCCAGGATCGAGTGTCACTACTTCATCAACCAGGCGTTTCTGGAGCCCGATCAGTTACTGCGCAATATGCCGAAGATCGAACATATCCCCGGCATCATCGTGCACGGCCGCTACGACATGATCTGCCCGCTGGACAACGCCCATGCGCTGCACCAGCGTTGGCCCGGCAGCGAGCTGCAGATCATCCGTGATGCGGGCCATGCGGCCTCCGAACCGGGCATCGCCGATGCGCTGGTACGGGCGACCCAGAGCATGGCCCGGCAATTACTGAAACTGGCGCCGGAGGCAGAATAGCGTGAAGGGCTTGTTGCAGAGGGTCAGCCAGGCCCGGGTAGAAGTGGCAGGCGAGGTGGTCGGAGCCATCGACCAGGGGCTGCTGGTGCTGGTGGGGATTGAACCGCAGGACGACCGGGCCAGCGCTGACCGCCTGCTGCACAAGCTGCTCAACTACCGGGTGTTCAGCGACGCCGAGGGGCGCATGAATTGCTCGGTGCAGGACGTGCAGGGCGGCTTGTTGCTGGTCTCCCAGTTCACCCTGGCGGCGGATACGCGCAAAGGGCTGCGCCCGGGCTTCTCCACCGCCGCGCCGCCCCAGCAGGCCGCCCAGCTGTTCGAATACCTGCTGGCGCAGGCGCATACGGCCTGGCCGAAGGTGGCGACCGGCCGCTTCGGCGCGGATATGCAGGTGCATCTGGTCAATGACGGTCCGGTGACCCTGTTGCTAGAGACCTGATCTCCATTCGGATACACCCGCACCCAAGCGCCGCCGATACGTTAGCCCAACGCCTCGGCGACAAAGTCCAGGCGGTCCTGCCCGAAGAACATCTGCTCGCCGACAAACATGGTCGGGGCGCCGAAGACGCCCCGTTCGATGGCCCGCTCGGTGATCTGGCGCAACCTGTCTTTTACTGCCGGGTCGTTGATCTTCTCCTGTAGCTCGGCCATATCGAAGCCGCTGCGCCCCAGCACCTCGGCCACGACCTCCGGGTTACCCATGTCCTGTTCCTGCACCCAGATGGCCTGGAACACCGCATCCACATAGGGCACAAACTGCTCGGTACCCAGGTACGCTGCGGCGCCACGCATCAGTTGCATGGTATTGATCGGGAAGAAAGGGCTGTGGTTGAGCGGCACGCCATAGCGGCGGGCGAAGCGCTGGAAGTCCTCCCGGGTGTAACGCCCCTTGGCTGGCACCGTCGCCGGTGAGCTGTTGCCGGTGGCCTTGAATACGCCGCCCAGCAGCATCGGCTGGTATACCAGTTCGGCGCCGTGGCGCTGCGCCAGGCCGGGCAGTTGGGTCCAGGCCAGATAGCTCGCGGGGCTGCCGACATCAAAGAAGAATTCGATTTGCTTGGTCATGATCAGTTGTCCTGAGGGGAGAGAGTCAGAAGGTTTCCAGCCAGGGGCGCAGGTCCAGTTCGTGGGTCCAGCAATCCTTCGGCTGGCAATGCAGCAGCCAATATTGCTCGGCAATATGCTCGGGATCGAGAATCCCCGCCTGGTCCTTCAGCGCATAGCGCTCGGGGAAATTGTCGCGGATAAAGGCGGTGTCGATGGCGCCGTCGATGATCGGATGCGCCACGTGGATGCCCTGTGGGCCCAGCTCCCTGGCCATGCTCTGGGCCAGGGCACGCAGCGCGAACTTGGCGCCGGCGAAGGCGCAAAAGCCGTTGCCGCCCCGCAGTGACGCGGTGGCCCCGGTGAAAATGATGGTGCCGCGCCCCCGTGGCAGCATGGCCTTGGCGGCTTCGCGCCCGGTGAGAAAGCCGGACAGCGCGGCCATCTCCCAGACCTTGCGGTAGACCCGCTCGGTGGTTTCGGTAATGGAGAAGCGCACGTTGGCGCCAATATTGAACACCACGACTTCAATGGGGCCGATGTCCCGCTCAACATCGCTGAACAGGGCGACCATCTGCTCCTCACTGCGGGCGTCGCAGCCAAACGGATGGGCGATGCCACCGGCGGACTCGATATCGTTTACCAGTGGCGTCAGCTTGTCGGCCTGGCGGCGAGTCACGCACAGGGTGAACCCTTCGCGGGCGAAGCGCCGCGCGATCGCCCCACCGGTGGCGTCTCCCGCACCGATGACAATGGCAACAGGTGGTCTGGACATGAGTGCTCCTCTTTCTTGTTGGTTCTGTTTTGGAACTGCCACTCGATAGTCAGTTTCTTTTTAGAACTTGTCAAGCTATCCTGTGCCCATTAATGCCCTCGGGAGGTGATATGCGCTGGGAAGAATTGGATCAGCAACCTTGTTCGCTGGCCCGCACGCTGGCGGTGGTCGGTGATCGCTGGACGTTGCTGGTGCTACGCGACTGTTTCCTCGGTGTGCGCCGGTTTGATGAATTCGAAAGGCGTCTGGGCATTACCCGCCACGTGCTTGCCGACCGCTTGAAGAAACTGGTCGAGCACGGCGTGTTGACCAAGGTGCCTTATCAGCAGCGACCGTTGCGGGAGGAGTATCGCCTGACCGAACGGGGGTTGGAGTTGCACCCGGCGATCATCGCCCTGGTCAGCTGGGGCGACCGGCACATGGTTGATCAGCGGGGTGCACCCATCCAGCACATCCATAAGGGCTGCGGCCAGGCAATGCGGCCGGTGACGGTATGTTCCGAATGTGGCGAGCCGGTCGGCGCCAGGGATGTACGGGTCGAGGTGGGGGAAGGCTGGCGCGACGCGGCAGACGAGGCGGCTCCGCCGGTGCCGCTGCACCACCGGACCACCCGATGATTCAGAACAGCCGGCCGATCAGCGCCGTCACCGCGGTTTCCACCCGCAGAATACGCTCGCCGAGTTGCACGGGCTGGAAGCCCACGGCACTGAGCTTGTCCACTTCATAGGGTATCCAGCCACCTTCCGGACCGATTGCCAAGGTGACCGCGCCATGCATGGCCCGCGGACAGGCAGGATAATCACCGGGGTGGGCCACCAGCGCGGTGGTGCCTGCTACCAGTCCGGGCAGCTCATCTTCCACGAAGGGCTTGAAGCGTTTCTCGATGCGCACCCGGGGCAGAACGGTGTCGCGGGCCTGTTCCAGGCCCAGCAACAGGTTTTCACGAATAGCGGGCGGCTGCAGAAAAGGCGTCTGCCAGAAGCTCTTTTCCACCCGGTAACTGTTCAGCAGGATGATCTCGGCGACCCCTAGGGTGGCACAGTGCTGCAGGATGCGGCGAAACATCTTGGGCCTTGGCATGGCCAGCAGCAGGGTCAGCGGGAGTTTCGGCGGCGGGGGCTGGGTCAGCATCACCTGCAGCTCGGCCTGGTGGTCGTTCAAGGCAACCACTTCGCCCTGGCCCATCAAGCCGCCGAGCAGGCCCACCCGCAAGCAATCACCGGGTGCGACCTGCTGGATCTCAAGCATGTGCTGTAACCGGCGGCCGCTCAGCTTGACCTGCTGCGGGCCGGTGAAATCCTGCTCCTCAAGCAACAGCAGGTTCATGCGGTGGGGCTGTCGTCTTCGGCTTCGGTGTCGCGCGATATGGGTCTGAGTACGCTACCGAACAGTATGCCTACCTCATAGAGCAGCCACATGGGCCCGGCAAGCAGCGTCTGGGAAATGACATCCGGCGGGGTCAGTACCATGCCGATGACGAAGCAGCCGATGATGACGTAGGGGCGGATTTCCCGCAGCTTGGTCACAGTTACCACACCCGCCAGTACCAGCAGCACCGTGGCCACCGGGATCTCGAAGGCCAGTCCGAACGCCAGGAACAGCGTCATGACAAAGTCGAGATAGCTGTTGATATCGGTCATCACCGCCACGCCATCGGGCGCGGTGCTGGTAAAGAAGCCGAAGATCAGCGGGAACACCACGAAGTAGGCGAAGGCCATGCCGCCATAGAACAGGATGATGCTCGAGGCCAGCAGCGGCAGGGCGATGCGCTTCTCGTGCTTGTACAGACCCGGCGCGATAAAACCCCAGATCTGGTGCAGGACAAAGGGCATGGCCAGGAACAGCGCACTGATCAGCGCCAGCTTGAACGGCGTCAGGAAGGGCGAGGCCACATCCGTGGCGATCATGCTGGTGCCTTCTGGCAGATAGGCGCGCAGCGGCTCGGAGATGAAGGTGTAGAGATCGTTGGCGAAATAGAACAGGCCAGCGAAGATCAGCATCCAGATCAACACGATGCGCAGCAGGCGCGAGCGTAACTCGGTCAGGTGGGCGACCAGTGGCATCTCGCTGAGGCTGGTCTGGACAGGGGGCTTTTTACTCATTTGGGTGCAGTCGGGTCATCGTCAGTAGGACGGGCAGCCGCGTCGGCAGCCGGGGATGGGGGATCGCCAACCGCGGTCGCCGGCTTGGCTTCCGCTGCGACCGGGGTCGCCTCGGTGGTGGTGCCGGTGGCGCGTTTGACGTTGGATTCCCCCGGCTTCTTCTTCGCCAGGTCAGCCATGATCTTTTCATTGTGCAAGGCCTGGCGAATTTCGTCGGCCCCCATTTCGCGCTCGACCTGGCTACGCACATCGGCCAGGCTGCGCTTGATGCGCCCGATATAGAGCCCGGCCATCCGCACGGCGCCAGGCAGTCGCTCAGGCCCCAGCACCAGCAGCGCAACCACAGCCACCACGGTCATTTCCAGAAAACCGATATCGAACATGGACCGTCAGTCCTTGTGGGGGGTGGATTCCGTTTTCTTTTCCGCCTTGACGTCCAGCGTTTCGCCCTGCTTGTCTTCCACCGCCGGCTTGTCATCGTCATTCATCGACTTGCGAAAGCCCTTGATTGCCTCGCCCACGTCCGACCCGATGCCTTTCAGCCGCTTGGTGCCGAACAACAGGATGACGATCAGGAGAATGATCGCCAGTTGCCAGATACTGATTCCGCCAAAACCCATTTCAACCTCCAGGGCAATGCCCTACTCGTGTGTCCGCGCTGCTTTTTCGGCCAGGCCGGATAAGTCAAAGCGCCGTTCCAGTTCCTGCAAAATATCATCCGGTCCCAGGCCCAGGTGACTGAGCATGACCAGGCTATGAAACCACAGATCCGCAGTTTCATAAATCAGTTCGGCGTGGTCGCCGCTGAGCTGACAATCCTTGGCGGCCAGCAGGGTTTCGGTGCATTCCTCACCGACCTTTTCCAGGATCTTGTTCAGGCCCTTGGCATGCAGACTGGCCACGTAGGAGCTGTCTGCGGCCGCCTGTTTGCGTTGCTCCAGGACTTCGGCCAGGCGCGTCAATGTGTCATTCATGCTTGTGCTCGTAGATATGGTCCGGGTTCTTGATGACAGGATCACTATCGTGCCATTGGCCATCGCGGAAGACTTTGTAGAAACAGCTCTCCCGGCCGGTATGGCAGGCAATCCCGCCGCGTTGCTCGACCTGCATGACGATAACGTCATTGTCACAGTCCAGCCGCAGCTCGTGGAGAACCTGCGTGTGGCCGGATTCCTCACCCTTGCGCCACAACTTGCGGCGCGAACGCGACCAGTACACCGCGCGACCTTCGCTGGCGGTGAGCTGCAGGGACTCGCGGTTCATCCAGGCGACCATCAGCACGCGGCCGCTGGCAGCATCCTGGGCGATGGCGGGAATCAGCCCATCGGCATCCCATTTGATGCAATCGAGCCAGTTGGTGTCGGTGTGGGGGTCGGTCATCGGGGGCGGCCTGTCTGTCGTTTCGGATCGGGGCCCGCGCGCCGCAGTACCAGCCAGGCACCGGCGGCCAGCAACAGCCAGTACATCGGCTGGGTCTGGGCCCAGAGGCTGGTGTCCGTACCCAGGCTGTTGGCGCCCACGGCGACCAGGGCCACGCCGATCAGGCGCAGGGCAAAGGCATCGCTACGGCTGCGCCAATTCGAGCTATGGTGATCCTGCTGGGCGATGGTGTCCAGCGCGCGGTGGGTGGTTTCCAGCAGCGGCGGAATGCGCTCCAGGTGCTGGCGCAGGTTCTGCAACTGGTGACGCGGGCCGGCGCGCTCGCGCATCCAGCGTTCCAGGTAGGGCTTGCCGGTGCGCCAGAGGTCCAGCTCCGGATACAGCTGGCGCCCCAGGCCTTCGATATTGAGCAGGGTCTTCTGCAGCAGCACCAGTTGTGGCTGCACTTCCATGTTGAAGCGTCGGGCAGTCTGGAACAGGCGCAGCAGCAGCTGGCCAAAGGAGATGTCCTTCAATGGCCGCTCGAAGATCGGCTCGCAGACGCTGCGGATGGCGGCCTCGAATTCGTTGACCCGGGTCTCGGGCGGCACCCAGCCGGAGTCGATGTGCAGCTGGGCCACGCGCCGGTAGTCACGCTTGAAGAAGGCCATCAGGTTGCGCGCCAGGTAGGTCTGGTCCTCCGGCGTCAGGCTGCCGACGATGCCGAAGTCGATGGCGATGTACTGCGGCTCCTGCGGGTTGTCGCGGGAGACGAAGATATTGCCGGGGTGCATGTCGGCATGGAAGAAGCTGTCGCGGAACACCTGGGAGAAGAAGACCTCGACCCCGCGTTCGGCCAGCTTCTTCATGTCCGTGCCCTGGGCGCGCAGCGACTCTATATCGGTCACCGGAATGCCGCTGATGCGTTCCATTACCAGCACCTTGTGGCGACACCAGTCCCAGTAGATGGTGGGCACGTAGAGCACCGGGGAGCCGAGGAAGTTGCGCCGCAGCAGGGAGGCGTTGGCCGCTTCGCGGTACAGGTCCAACTCGTCGAAGATGGTCTGCTCGTAGTCGCGCACCACCTCGACCGGGCGCAGCCGCCGGCCTTCGCGGGAGACCCGCGCCAGCGTCCGCGCTGCCAGGTACAGCCACTGGATGTCCTGGCGGATGACCTCCTCGATGCCCGGTCGCACTACCTTGACCACCACGTCGCTGCCGTCATGCAGCAGGGCGCTGTGCACCTGGGCGACTGAGGCTGATGCCAGCGGTATGTCGGAGAATTGGGCAAACACGGCCTCGATCGGCAAACCCAGCTGTTCCTCGATGCGCTGGCGTGCCTGGTCGGAGGGGAAGGGCGGCACGTTGTCCTGGAGGAAGGCCAGTTCGATGGCGATGTCGTCCGGCAGCAGGTCGCGGCGGGTCGATAGGATCTGGCCGAACTTGATGAACACCGGGCCGAGACTCTCCAGGGCCAGCCGCAGGCGCATGCCCCGGGTCAGATCCTTGGGGGCCGGATACAAGCGCCAGGGCCCGAGCAGCATCAGGCGCCCATACCAGGGCAGCGGCAGGGGCTGGATCAGTTGATCCAGGCGGTAGCGGGTAAACACCAGCAGAATGCGAAACAGGCGCAGAAAGGCGGTCAGGTTCATGCGTCGTCGGGTCCCGTATCAGGCTGCTCAAGGCGGTGTAGGCGCGCATCCAGCCGGTCCAGCTGCAGGCGCAGTTCATGGATCATTGCAGCCGAGGCATCGGCTTCGGCGCGCCCGACCAACTGGCGACCCTCCTCGGTAAGATAATCGCCGACCGCCCGCTCCAGGCTCTGCCGAGCGCTGCCGAACCAATTCCGGCCGCCGCGGGCAAGTTCGCCCAGGCCATGGGCGGCCACCGGCCCCAGCCAGCGCGCCAGGGCCGCTTCGCCATCGATCTGCAGGTCGCTGAAGATACTCTGCAAGCGCACCAGCACCTGGGTATCGCCGGTCAGCTCCACCTCGGGCGACAACAGTAGTTGCTGGCGATTGCTGCTCAAGGCCAGCCGCGCCAGCAAACTGGCCGGGGCGCTGAGGGTGCAGTCGGGCTCGCCCGGGTAATCCTGCGTCAGGCGCACGCCGCCCTGGCCCGGCAGCAGGTACAGCTGCATGCTGGGCTGGCGGATGTCCAGCAGAATGGCACGGCCATCCAGGGCGGCCAGCCGCTGGGCGGTCAGGGGGTCCTGGTTGATGGCCAGCGCCAGACTGCGCTCCACGCCGGCCAGCAGCGTGCGGCTGAGCATCAGGGCTTGATACCCCGATGCAGGGCGACGATGCCCCCGGTCATGTTGTGGTAAGTGACCCGGGCAAAGCCGGCGGTTTCCATCATGCCCTTGAGGGTTTCCTGGTCAGGGTGCATGCGGATCGACTCGGCCAGGTAGCGGTAGCTCTCCGGGTCGCCGGTGACCATGCGACCGATCAGCGGCAGCATGGTGAAGGAGTACTGATCGTAGGCCTTGGACAGCAGCTCGTTTTCCGGCTTGGAGAACTCCAGCACCAGCAGGCGGCCGCCTGGCTTGAGCACCCGCAGCATGGAGGCAATGGCGTCTTCCTTGTGGGTGACGTTTCGCAGGCCGAAGGCGATGGTGATGCAGTCGAAATGGTTGTCCGGGAAGGGCAACTTTTCCGCGTCGGCCTGGACGAAGCGCACATTGCCCGCCACGCCCTT
This sequence comes from Pseudomonas saudimassiliensis, assembly GCF_000939975.1. GTDB lineage: Bacteria > Pseudomonadota > Gammaproteobacteria > Pseudomonadales > Pseudomonadaceae > Halopseudomonas > Halopseudomonas saudimassiliensis. The sequence continues at coordinate 2,005,701 of NZ_LK391969.1, forward strand.
GTCCAGCAGGCGGTCGCGACCGACACGCAGCATGGAGGCGTTGATATCCGCCAGCACCACTTCCCCGGTCGGGCCCACCAGGCTGGAAAACTTGCGAGTCAGGTCGCCCGTGCCGCCGGCGATGTCCAGCACCCGGTTACCGGGCCGCACGCCGGACAACTCGATGGTGAAGCGTTTCCAGATCCGGTGGATGCCACCTGACATGAGGTCGTTCATCAGGTCATACTTGGCGGCAACGGAATGGAAGACCTCAGCTACCTTGGCGGCCTTTTCCGATTCACGGACGGTCTGGTAGCCGAAGTGGGTAGTGCGGTCTGAACTGGACTTGTCTGTCATGGAAGCATCTGCCTTGGCAAATTGATGGGCCATTCTACCCGTAATTGCGGGCCGCGAGGGGCATTTAATGTCGCATGCCCGCGCACGTTGCGGCATGCTATGCGTCTTTTTTCAACCATACTGGAAGGAACAGAGATGGCAACCGTAGAAATCACCCGCGAGCATTCACTGGGCAAGGAAGTAGCGAAGGAACGGGCCCAGAAAATGGCCGACAAGCTGGCAGCCAAGCTGGATGCCAAGTGCACCTGGCAAGATGATGAGCTGACCTTCCAACGCAGTGGCGTGGATGGCAGCATCCTGGTGGGCGAGGCTGACGTACGGGTGGCGGTCAAGCTCGGCATGATGCTGACGCCCATGGCCGGCATGGTGAAGGGTGAAATCGAGAAGGCCCTGAACAAGTACCTGGCCTGATCAGCGTAGCGGCGGCAACGGCTTCTGCTAAGCTGAATATCCTTATCGATAGCGGCTCACAGGAGTCTATTCATGGCGGAAAAGAAGAAGCGCGAAGGCAGGGACACCCAATGGGTAGAGGGGCTGGAAGGCTATTCCCGACAGATCTGGCTGGCCGGACTGGGGGCCTACACCCGCATGGGCAAGGAAGGCGCCAAGCTGTTCGAGTCGCTCATCAAGGATGGCGAGCAGGCTGAGCAATCGGCCAAGGCCGAAGCCGGCACTGCCGAGGGCAAGGGCAAGAAGAAAGACCCGCTGGAAGGTGCCCGGGCCAAGGTAGACAAGGCGCGCAGCAAGCTGACCGACAAGTTCGGTGGCCTGGAAGAAATGTTCGACAAGCGCGTGGCCGGTGCCGTCGAGCGGCTGGGCCTGGCACGCCAGGAGGAGCTGCAGGCCCTGGCCGACCAGGTAGCGGAACTGCGCCGCACGGTCGAGCAGCTCAGCGCCAAGCCGGCCGCCGCAGCGAAACCGGCCCGTACCCGTCAGCCAGCACCGGCGACGGCCACCACCGCCAGTTCAGCGGTCATTGCCGAGCCGGTCGCCCAGGCGGCCAGCCAGGCTGCCGCCGAGCCGGCTGCCAAGGGGCGAGCCAAGCGCGCCCCCGAGGCAGGCACCGCACCGGTCAAGACCACCACCCGGCGCCGCGCCACGGCCCCGAAAGCCGCGACGCGGGGTACCTCGGGGCCCGCTCCGGCCACCGACGCTGCGCCGGGCAATCCGTCGGAACAGTGACGGCCTGATGCAAAAAAGCCAGGCGCCCTTACTATCAGGCGTCTGGCTTTTTAGTTGCCGGCGAGGTGGCCGACGTGCTCAGAGCATCACTTTCACCACCGAGACATCCGGATCCCGGCTGGCACCGGCTGCCTGCAGTTGATCCAAATAGGCTTGCCAGAGCGCGTCCTGCCGCTCGCCCAGTTCCAGCAGATAATCCCAGCTGTACAGGCCGCTGTCGTGGCCATCATCGAAGACCAGTTTCAACGCGTAATTGCCGGCCGTCTCCACCGCCACCAGGGCGACATTCTGCTTGCCGGTCTGCAGGATCGGACGACCGTGCCCCTGCACTTCCGCCGAGGGCGAGTGCACCCGCAGGAACTCGGCGGGCAGGCTGAAGTGGCGCCCGTCTGGGTAATGCAGGTCCAGCGTGCGGGACGCCTTGTGCAGCTTGATCTTGCTGGGTATCGGACTGGTCATGGCAGGCTCACCGGCAGTTGAGGTCAGAGAATATAGCGTGACAGGTCTTCATTGACCGCCAGCTCACCCAGGTGCTCGTTAACGTAGGCCGCATCAATCACCAGCTTCTCGCCGTTCTGCTTGGACGCCAGGTCCCCGGCGCTGAAGGAAACTTCTTCCAGCAGTCGCTCCAGCACCGTGTGCAGGCGGCGGGCACCGATGTTTTCGGTCTTCTCGTTGACCTGCCAGGCGATCTCCGCCAGGCGGGCCACGGCATCGGCGGCAAACTCGATCTCCAGGCCTTCGGTCTGCAGCAGCGCACGGTACTGCTCGGTGAGCGAGGCATCCGGCTCGGTGAGAATGCGCTCGAAATCCGCCGGGGACAGCGACTGGAGCTCGACGCGAATCGGCAGGCGCCCCTGCAGCTCGGGAATCAGGTCCGACGGCTTGGACAGATGGAAAGCACCCGAGGCGATGAACAGGATGTGATCGGTGCGAACCATGCCAAACTTGGTGTTGACCGTGCAGCCCTCGATCAGGGGCAGCAGGTCACGCTGTACGCCCTCGCGGGACACGTCGGCGCCGCCGCCGCTATTGGCGCGCTTGCTGACCTTGTCGATCTCATCGAGGAAGACGATACCGTTCTGCTCAACCGCCTCGATGGCGCGGCTTTTCAGGTCTTCGTCATTGACCAGTCGGGCCGCTTCCTCGTCGCGGATCAGCTTGAAGGCTTCGCTGACCTTGAGTTTGCGGGTCTTGCGCTTGTTCTTACCGAAGCTGGAGAACATGTTCTGCAACTGGCTGGTCATCTCCTCCATGCCGGGCGGCGCCATGATCTCCACGCCCACGGGCGTGTCGGCCACGTCGATATCGATTTCCTTGTCATCCAGCTGGCCCTCGCGCAGGCGCTTGCGAAACAGCTGGCGGGTGCTGCTGTCCTCGCGCACCGGCTCGTCGCTGGTGCCCTGGCGGGCGGGGGGCAGCAGGGCGTCGAGGATCCGCTCTTCGGCGGCGTCTTCAGCGCGGTGGCCGACCTTGGTGATTTCCTGCTGGCGCAGCATCTTCAGGGCGGCGTCCACCAGGTCGCGGATGATGGACTCCACGTCGCGGCCGACATAGCCGACCTCGGTGAACTTGGTCGCTTCCACCTTGATGAAGGGAGCCTGCGCCAGGCGCGCCAGGCGGCGGGCGATCTCGGTCTTGCCGACCCCGGTGGGGCCGATCATCAGGATGTTCTTGGGCGTGACTTCATGGCGCAGCGCTTCGGGCAGCTGCTGGCGCCGCCAGCGGTTGCGCAGGGCAATGGCGACGGCGCGCTTGGCTTCCTGCTGGCCGATGATGTGACGGTCCAGCTCGTGGACAATTTCGCGGGGTGTCATGGACATGGGGTAGCTTCCTGGACGCCTCAGGTATTGGCGTCCAGCTCCTCGATAGTGTGATTCTGGTTGGTGTAGATACAGATTTCGCCGGCAATGTTCAGGCTGGACTCGACGATCTCGCGCGCGGACAGATCGGAATGACGCAGCAGGGCGCGGGCGGCGGACTGGGCATAGGGGCCGCCGGAGCCGATGGCGATGATGCCTTCCTCGGGTTCGAGCACGTCACCGTTACCGGTAATGATCAGCGAGGCATCCTTGTTGGCCACTGCCAGCAGAGCCTCGAGCCGGCGCAGGGTGCGGTCGGTCCGCCATTCCTTGGCCATTTCCACCGCCGCGCGGACCAATTGACCCTGGTGCTTTTCCAGGTGGCCTTCAAAGTGCTCGAACAGGGTGAAGGCATCGGCCGTGCCGCCGGCGAACCCGGCAATCACCTGGTCGTTGTACAGGCGGCGGACCTTGCGGGCGTTGCCTTTCATCACGGTGTTACCCAGCGATACCTGGCCATCACCACCGATTACCACTTTGCCGTGGCGGCGTACTGAAACGATTGTAGTCACGCGCAGCTCCTGTTGGCTGTTCAAATTGGCGCAGCACGCCGCGCGCGCTGCCTTTGCCGTTATCTGGGGGCTGGGCAGGGTGAATTCAAGACATGGATTGGGCCAGGGGTGACCGGGAGGGACCGGCAGCGGGGCTGCTGCCGGTATGGGGTTCAGCGGGTGACGGTGCGCTGCTGGCGTAGCAGATTGCTGAAGCCGTTGCCGCTCAAGGTCTGCTCGGCCTGGGCCAGCCGGCCCGGATCGGCGAAGGGGCCGACCTGCACGCGGTGCCAGGTTTCGCCGTTGGCAAGCTTGGCATCCTCCAGACGCACATCCAGGCCCATCAGAATGATCTGCGCACGTACCCGATCCGCTTCGCTGCGCTGGCGGAAGGAACCCGCCTGCAGGAAATACTGGGTGGTCGCGGTGGGCTTGGATTCGGGCTTGGGTTGCGCCTCCGGAACGGGCTTCGGCGGAGGCGGTGGTGGCGGTGGCGGTTCACTGGCCCTGGGCACCAGTACTTCCGACTCGGGCAGCAGGGTATAGAAGTCGTAGCTGGGGCTCTGCTTCTGCGGGGCGGCGGGCGCTGCCGGCGCCGCGGGGCGGGAGCTGCCGTTATCACGCTTGACGGTGTCCCGGCCCGGTTCCAGCTGAAACAGGAAGGCGGCAAACAACCCCACCATCGCGCCACAGACGGCGATCAGCCAGGCGGGTATCCGGCGACCGGGTTTGCTACGGGCGCGGCTGGCGCCGCGACGGGGGGTTCTGCGTGCTTTGGCCATGCGACTTACATGCGCTCCAGGGTATTGATGCCGAGCAGATTAAGGCCTTGGCGCAGGGTGCGTCCAGTCAGGGCCGCCAGGCGCAGTCGGCTGTCGCGCTGGGCCGGCTCGTCAGCGGCCAGAATCGGACAGTTCTCGTAGAAGCTGGAGAAGCGACCGGCCAGTTCGTACAGGTAATGGCACAGGGAATGGGGTGTGCCTTCCCGGGCGACATATTCCAGCAAGCTGCCGAACTGGGCCAGGTGGGCGGCCAGGTCGATCTCCGGCTCTGCCGCCAGTACCAGTGGCGCCAGGTCATCGAGCTGCGACATATCGCGGTCGATCTTGCGAAATACGCTGGCAACGCGGGTATAGGCGTACATCAGGTAGGGGGCGGTATTGCCCTCGAAGCTCAGCATCTGCTCGAAATTGAAGTTGTAGTCACTGCTGCGATGCTTCGACAGGTCAGCATACTTGACCGCACCGATGCCCACCGCGCGGGCAATCTGTTGCAACTCGGCAGGATCGAGCTCGGGGTTCTTCTGGGCGACCAGCTGATAGGCGCGCTGCTCGGCTTCTTCCAGCAGGTCGACCAGCTTCACCGTACCGCCATCGCGGGTCTTGAACGGCTTGCCATCGGCGCCGTTCATGGTGCCGAAACCCATATGTTCCAGTTGCATGCTGTCGGCGACGAATCCGGCCTTGCGGGCTACGGCGAACACCTGTTGGAAGTGCAGTGCCTGGCGCTGGTCGACAAAGTACAGCACGCGGTCGGCCTGGAGCTCCTGCTGACGGTAACGCATCGCGGCCAGGTCGGTGGTGGCGTACAGGTAACCGCCGCCGGCCTTCTGCACGATCACTGGCAGGGGCTTGTCGTCGCTGGTCTTGAATTCATCGAGAAACACGCAGCGCGCGCCGTCGCTCTCGGTCAGCAGGCCAGCTTGCTGCAGGCTGGCCACCACATCGGCGAGCTGATCGTTGTATGCGCTCTCGCCGCGTACATCGGCGGGCGTCAGGCTCACGCCCAGGCGATCGTACACGGCCTGGCAGTGACCCAGGGAGATGGCGTTGAAACGGTGCCACAGCTCCAGGCAGGCAGGGTCGCCCGCCTGCAATTGAACTACCCGCTCACGGGCGCGGTTGGCAAATTCCTCGCTCTCGTCGAAGCGTTGCTTGGCCTGGCGGTAGAAGCCTTCCAGATCGCCCAGCTCGGCTTCGGCGTCAACGCTGTTCTCTTCCAGGTAGGCCAGCAGCATGCCGAACTGGGTACCCCAGTCGCCCACATGATTCTGGCGAATGACCTCATGGCCGAGAAACTCCAGCACCCGCACCACGGCGTCACCGATGATGGTCGAGCGCAGGTGACCGACGTGCATTTCCTTGGCCAGGTTAGGGGAGGAGTAATCCACCACCACCCGCTGGGCAGGTGCCGCCTGGGGTACGTTCAGCTGGGCATCGTCCAGGGCCTTCTGCAGTTGCGCGGCGAGCCAGTCGCGGGCCTGGAAAAAGTTGATGAAGCCGGGCCCGGCAATGCTGACCTGGGCCACGGCGTCACTATGCGGCAGCGCGGCGACCAGCTGCTCGGCCAGATCCCGCGGCTTCATGCGGGCGGGCTTGGCCAGCATCATCGCCAGGTTGCTGGCAAAGTCCCCATGGCTCTTGTCCCGGGCGGTTTCCACCTGAATCGCGGGGGTGATATCGCTGGGCAGGACGCCTTGGTTCTGCAATGTGCTGACGGCGCTGGCGAGCAACTGGCTGATCAGGTTTTTCATAGGTAATGGAGTATCCGGCAACGGCCTGTGGAAAACCCGGCATTATCCGACTTAACGGGCTGCTTGCCAAATCCCTCTGTCCGGACCTGCGACAATGGCTTGCTCAGAACATGTCCAGAGGGTCGACATCGATCGACCAGCGCACCCGGCGGGCCAGGGGATGCTGCTCCAATGCCAGCAGCCAGTGATGCAGTAACTGATGCAGGGCCGAGCGCTGGCCGGCCTGGACCAGTAGCTGCGCGCGGAACCGGCCGGCGCGGCGCTCCATGGGCGAGGGCACCGGACCGAGCAGATCCACCCCCGCGATACCGAGGTCGATGGCCAGCTGTTCGGCCAGCTCGCAGGCTTCATCGAGGAACTGGTTGGTCTGGGCCGAGGAGTTGGCTTCGGCACGCAGCAGGGCCATGAAGGTGTACGGCGGCAGCTGGGCGGCGGCGCGCCCCGCGAGCTCCCGCTGCGCAAAGCGGCCGTAGTCATGCTCGGTCAGATCCAGCAGCAGCTGGTGTTCGGCCATATGGGTCTGGATCAGTACCTGGCCGGGCTTGTCGGCGCGGCCGGCACGCCCGGCCACCTGGATGATCAACTGGGCCATGCGCTCCGGTCCGCGGAAATCAGCGGAGAACAGGCCTCCATCGGCATCCAGGATGGCCACCAGGGTCACATCGGGGAAGTGGTGCCCCTTGGCAAGCATCTGGGTGCCGACCAGTACGCAGGGCGCGCCACTCTGGATGCGCGCCAGCATGCTCTGCATGGCCTGCTTGCGGGCCATGGTGTCACGGTCGATGCGCAGGATCGGGAAATCTGGGAAGCACTGGATCAGGTGCTCTTCGGTGCGTTCAGTGCCGGCGCCGATGGGGCGCAGGTCCTGGCTCTGGCACTTCGGGCAGCAGCGTTCGACCGGTCGCTGGCTGCCGCAGTGGTGGCATTGCAGCTGCGCCGGCGCCTGATGCAGGGTCATGCGCGCATCGCAGCGCCGGCATTCTGCCATCCAGCCGCAGTCGTGGCACATCAGGGTCGGGGCAAAGCCGCGCCGGTTGATGAACACCAATACCTGGTTGCCCCGCCGCAGATGATCGCCCATCAACTGGATCAACGGGCGTGACATGCCGCCCTCCAGCGGCCGGCTGCGGATATCCAGGCACTGGAGGGTGGGCGGACTGGCATTGCCGGCGCGCTGGGTCAGGCGCAGGCGCTGATAACGACCGCGTTGCACGTTGTAGAGGCTCTCGAAGGAAGGAGTGGCGGAGCCGAGAATCAAGCCGACCTGTTCCAGGTGGGCACGATAGACCGCCAGATCCCGGGCGTTGTAGCGCAGCCCTTCCTGCTGTTTATAGGACAGGTCGTGTTCTTCATCGACAACGATCAGGCCGGGGCGGGCCAGCGGCGTGAAGATGGCCGAGCGGGTGCCGATGACAATCCCGGCCTCGCCTTCGCGGGCGGCGATCCAGGCGTCCAGCCGCTCGCGGTCATTGAGGCCAGAATGCAGGATCACCACGGGTACGTTGAAGCGTCGACGGAATCGCTCCAGCGTCTGCGGCGTCAGGCCGATCTCCGGAATCAGCACCAGGGCCTGGCGCTGCTGTTGCAGGCAGTGGTGGATCGCCTGCAGGTAGATCTCGGTCTTGCCGCTGCCGGTCACCCCTTCCAGCAGCCAGGCGTGAAAGCCCTCGGCGCCGAGGATCGCATCCAGCGCAGCCTGCTGCTCGCCGTTGGGCGCTAGCGGTGTTTCCTTTAATAGTGGCTGGGGCTCGCTGGTGTGGTGGGGCGATTGCTGGATACGCTGGGCCAGGCCCTTGCGCTCCAGCGCCTCGAGGGCGTCACGGGTCAAACCCCAGTGACTGATAAGTGCATGTGACAGGCCGTGGGGGTGGCGGGCCAGGGTCTGTACCGCTTCCTTCTGTTTGGGCGCGCGACTGACCGCAGGATGCTCGGGGTAAGCTCCGGGCAGCAGTTGCCAGAGTATATCCTGGCGGGCCAGTGCCGGCTCGCCGCGGCGCAGCAATACCGGCAAAGCGCAGCTCAAGGTGTCGCCGAGGCCGTGCTGATAATAACTGGCGGTCCAGGTGCAGAGCTTCCACAGGCTGTCCGGCAACAGCGGTGCCTGGTCGAGTACTTCGCTGACGCGCTTGAGCTTGTTCGCCGGGACGCTCGATTCTGCGCTGAGGCCGGCGATCAGTCCGACCATCTGGCGATTGCCGAAGGGCACGCGGACGCGGAGCCCTGGTTGCAACTCGGTGGTCGACATGCCCGCGGGGGCCCGGTAATCGAACAGGCGACGCAGGGGCGAAGGGAGGGCAATCTGGAGAATCGGTCCTGACACTGTGACATCCCGTTCTGGCAAGCAGTGGATGGTAGCACTGCCGGCCGGGATATTCAGCGCCTGCCGCTACAGCATGCGTAATGCTTGCGCGGCAGCGGAATTCTGTTATCATCGCCGGCCTGTTTTCCGGTCCATTCGATTGTTCGATGCCGGGTAGCGTCATTCAGTGCGGTGCCTGATCAGGTTGGTCCGGTGGCGGCACACAAAACCGAGGAATCACCATGAAAGCTGATTTGCATCCTGCGTACGAAGAAATCGAAGCCACCTGTGGTTGCGGCAATGTCATCAAGACCCGCTCCACTCTGGGCAAGAGCATCTATCTGGACGTCTGTTCTGCATGCCACCCGTTCTACACCGGCAAGCAGAAGGTTCTGGATACCGGCGGCCGTATCGAGCGCTTCAATCAGCGTTTCGGTGCTGTCACCACCAAGAAGTAAGATCGACAGGCCCCGCAAGTGGCAATGTCTGATTCGAAAAAGGCGCTCCGTTGGGGCGCCTTTTTTGTTGCCTGGCTGTTGGTCGCGCCGGCGCTGGCCGATACCTGCGGCCGGGTGCCGGGGACAGGCGAGCCGGTAGTCAGTCGCTATGTCATCGATGGCGATACGCTGGAATTGAGCGATGGTCGGCGGGTGCGGCTGATCGGTATCAATACTCCGGAAATCGGCCGCAAGGGCCGGCCTTCCGAACCTTATGCGCAGCAGGCCCGCGCTGCGCTCGAGCGGCGGGTGGCCAGGCCGGGCCTGCGGCTTGTGGTCGGCGAGCAGGATCGCGATCACTATGGTCGCACCCTTGGACATCTGTTCGATGCTCGGGGGGTCAATGTCGAGGCGCAGCTCTTGCGAGAAGGTATGGGGCTGGCCATTGGCGTGCCTCCCAATCTGTCTCTGCTGGATTGTCACCTGCAGCAGGAGGCTGTCGCTCGCAGCGGCGGGGTGGGACTGTGGCGCCAGGATCCGGTGGTTATGGCGGACAAGGTGCGCGCCGGCGGTTTTCATCTGGTTCGCGGACAGGTGCGGTCGATCGAGCGTACCCGCGATCATCTATGGCTCGAGTTGGAGGGTACCTTGGTGCTGCGCATACTGGCAGGCGATCGCCCCCGGTTCGAGCGACTCGATGACTGGGTGGGCAAGGAGTTGGAAGTGCGCGGCTGGGTGGTGGACCGCAAGACGCGACGCGCCGGTCGTCAGCGCTTCATGTTGCCGCTACAGGAGCCGCGGATGGCAGTAGTGCAAACTGCGGAATAATCGATGGGGTTGGCGGCAAAAAGCGCATGTTTCCCCGTCGTTCGCGCCGTTAATGCAATCATCTTGTGACCGTTTGGTCTTTTCTGTATTCTCGATCGCTCGAACACAATAAAGCTACCTAACCGGAATTGTAATCATGTCTGATCTGAGAACTGATGCGCTCGAATATCATGCCAGCCCCCGCCCGGGTAAATTGAGCGTTGAGCTGACCAAGCCTACGGCCACTGCGCGCGACCTGGCGCTGGCCTACAGCCCGGGTGTTGCTGAGCCCGTGCGCGAAATCGCTAAGGATCTGGACAACGCCTACAAATACACCGGCAAGGGCAACCTGGTGGCGGTCATCTCCGATGGTACAGCCATTCTCGGTCTGGGCAACCTGGGTCCGCAGGCTTCCAAGCCGGTCATGGAAGGCAAGGGCGTGCTGTTCAAGCGTTTCGCCGGTATCGACGTTTTCGATATCGAAGTCGAGTCCGAAAGTCCTCAGGCATTCATTGATACCGTCAAGCGCATCTCCTGCACCTTTGGTGGCATCAACCTGGAAGATATCAAGGCGCCGGAGTGCTTCGACATTGAGCGTGCGCTGATCGAACAGTGTGACATTCCGGTATTCCATGACGACCAGCATGGCACCGCCATCGTTACCGCTGCGGCGATGATCAACGCCCTGGAGCTGGCCGACAAGAAGCTCGAAGACGCCAAGATCGTTTGCCTGGGTGCAGGTGCAGCAGCCACTGCCTGCATGAAGCTGCTGGTGAGCTTGGGCGCGGCTATCGAGAACATCTATATGCTCGACCGCAAGGGTGTCATCCACGCCGGGCGCGATGATCTGAACGAGCACAAGGCCGTTTTCGCTTCCGAGACCGACAAGCGCACCCTTGCCGACGCCATGAAGGGCGCCGATGTCTTCGTCGGGTTGTCCGGTCCGAACCTGCTGCAGCCGGCCGAGCTGAAATTGATGGCCGAGAACCCTGTCGTTTTCGCCTGCTCCAACCCGGATCCGGAGATCAGCCCCGAGCTGGCACGCGCGGCCCGTCCGGATGTGATCATGGCTACCGGTCGTTCCGACTACCCGAACCAGGTCAACAACGTACTCTGCTTCCCCTTCATCTTCCGTGGTGCGCTGGATGTTCGCGCTTCGCGTATCAATGACGAGATGAAGATGGCTGCCGTGCATGCTATCCGTGAGCTGGCCAAGGAGTCGGTGCCGGCCTACATCGCCGAAGCCTATGGCGGACTGGAAATGGAATTTGGTCGTGAGTACATTATTCCCAAGCCCATGGACGTACGTCTGATCGAGAAGGTTCCGGCTGCCGTTGCCCAGGCGGCAATCGATAGTGGTGTTGCACGCCTGCCTTACCCCGCGCACTATCCGCTGAAGTCGGTCGACGATTGCTTCTGATAGCTGCGATAAAAACCCTGCCTCGTCGCAGGGTTTTTATTATGTGAAATAATTCGGTAACAGGGGCTTGACGGCAAATGTGAGGGGCCTATAATGCGCCCCTCGCACGTCGCGGTGCTTTTCAAAAAGCCCCGTCCAATCAATAAGTTAGCGATAACTTGGGGGTTGACAGACAAGCGAAACGGCGTAGAATGCGCCGCTCACTGAAGAGGCTGGCAAGATCGCTTCTTCACGGTGAGAAAGGATTTTCAGGAAGGCGTTGACAAGGGGTTTGACTCCTGTAGAATGCGCCTCCCTAGCCCGGAACAGCAGCAGCGTTCCAGGCAGGTTTGCCAAGCGGTGCAGCGCTGAAAAGCCTCACAAAAAAGCTTGACGGATCAGAAGGTTGGCGTATAATGCGCGGCCTTGGTTAAGCGGAAACGCGGACCGAATCGCTCTTTAACAAATTGGAATCAAGTAATTCGTGTGGGTGCTTGCTGGGTGCGCGATGATCGCAAGATTATCAGCCAAAGCAAGTTACTCTGTGAATTCATCGAGTTTATTTGTACGGCTGAGCCAAGTTTAGGGTTTTCTCAAAACCCGATCAGTATTTAACTGAAGAGTTTGATCATGGCTCAGATTGAACGCTGGCGGCAGGCCTAACACATGCAAGTCGAGCGGATGAAGGGAGCTTGCTCCTGGATTCAGCGGCGGACGGGTGAGTAACACCTGGGAATCTGCCTGGTAGTGGGGGATAACGTCCGGAAACGGGCGCTAATACCGCATACGTCCTACGGGAGAAAGCAGGGGATCTTCGGACCTTGCGCTATCAGATGAGCCCAGGTCGGATTAGCTTGTTGGTGAGGTAATGGCTCACCAAGGCGACGATCCGTAACTGGTCTGAGAGGATGATCAGTCACACTGGAACTGAGACACGGTCCAGACTCCTACGGGAGGCAGCAGTGGGGAATATTGGACAATGGGGGAAACCCTGATCCAGCCATGCCGCGTGTGTGAAGAAGGTCTTCGGATTGTAAAGCACTTTAAGTTGGGAGGAAGGGCGTCAAGCTAATACCTTGATGTTTTGACGTTACCAACAGAATAAGCACCGGCTAACTCTGTGCCAGCAGCCGCGGTAATACAGAGGGTGCAAGCGTTAATCGGAATTACTGGGCGTAAAGCGCGCGTAGGTGGTTCAGTAAGATGGGTGTGAAATCCCCGGGCTCAACCTGGGAACTGCTTTCATAACTGCTGAGCTAGAGTACGGTAGAGGGTAGTGGAATTTCCTGTGTAGCGGTGAAATGCGTAGATATAGGAAGGAACACCAGTGGCGAAGGCGACTACCTGGACTGATACTGACACTGAGGTGCGAAAGCGTGGGGAGCAAACAGGATTAGATACCCTGGTAGTCCACGCCGTAAACGATGTCAACTAGCCGTTGGGAACCTTGAGTTCTTAGTGGCGCAGCTAACGCACTAAGTTGACCGCCTGGGGAGTACGGTCGCAAGATTAAAACTCAAATGAATTGACGGGGGCCCGCACAAGCGGTGGAGCATGTGGTTTAATTCGAAGCAACGCGAAGAACCTTACCTGGCCTTGACATGCAGAGAACTTTCCAGAGATGGATTGGTGCCTTCGGGAACTCTGACACAGGTGCTGCATGGCTGTCGTCAGCTCGTGTCGTGAGATGTTGGGTTAAGTCCCGTAACGAGCGCAACCCTTGTCCTTAGTTACCAGCACGTTATGGTGGGCACTCTAAGGAGACTGCCGGTGACAAACCGGAGGAAGGTGGGGATGACGTCAAGTCATCATGGCCCTTACGGCCAGGGCTACACACGTGCTACAATGGGGGATACAAAGGGTTGCCAAGCCGCGAGGTGGAGCTAATCCCATAAAGTCTCTCGTAGTCCGGATTGGAGTCTGCAACTCGACTCCATGAAGTCGGAATCGCTAGTAATCGTGGATCAGAATGCCACGGTGAATACGTTCCCGGGCCTTGTACACACCGCCCGTCACACCATGGGAGTGGGTTGCACCAGAAGTAGCTAGTCTAACCTTCGGGAGGACGGTTACCACGGTGTGATTCATGACTGGGGTGAAGTCGTAACAAGGTAGCCGTAGGGGAACCTGCGGCTGGATCACCTCCTTAATCGACAGATCTCGACATTCTTCAAGCACTCACACGAATTACTTGATTCCGAAAGAAAGGCGATTAGGTCTGTAGCACTAAGCAACAGGTAGCAGGCCGAGATAATTGGGTCTGTAGCTCAGTTGGTTAGAGCGCACCCCTGATAAGGGTGAGGTCGGCAGTTCGAATCTGCCCAGACCCACCAATTGTCGAGGTGTCAGGTCTGAACGGGGCCATAGCTCAGCTGGGAGAGCGCCTGCCTTGCACGCAGGAGGTCAGCGGTTCGATCCCGCTTGGCTCCACCAGGACGGCCCAGGGGCACCATCGCCAGTACTCGATAAGAGTTCATACATGAATGATTCCGCCAGGCGGGATGATTGATGTCTGATCTTTGATCAGTCGCTCTTTAACAATGTGGAAAAGTGATAGAAGTAAGACAAGACATAACGGGTGTTTCACTGCACACGTTATGGCTAAGGTAACTTGTAATCTCAAGTGCAAGTTCCGGATTGTCGTGAAATCATGTCAAGACCTATGGCTGCCAGCAATCAGCGCAAGCAGATTGTTTGGGGTTATATGGTCAAGTGAATAAGCGCATACGGTGGATGCCTTGGCAGTCAGAGGCGATGAAAGACGTGGTAGCCTGCGAAAAGCTTCGGGGAGGTGGCAAACGACCTTTGATCCGGAGATCTCTGAATGGGGAAACCCACCCAGCATAAGCTGGGTATCACACACTGAATACATAGGTGTGTGAGGCGAACCCGGGGAACTGAAACATCTAAGTACCCGGAGGAAAAGAAATCAACCGAGATTCCCCAAGTAGTGGCGAGCGAACGGGGAGCAGCCCTTAAGCGGCATTGAGTTTAGTGGAACGCTGTGGAAATGGCGGCCATAGTGGGTGATAGCCCCGTACACGAAAGACTCTTTGCCGTGAAATCGAGTAGGTCGGCGCACGTGAAACGTTGACTGAACATGGGGGGACCATCCTCCAAGGCTAAATACTCCTGACTGACCGATAGTGAACCAGTACCGTGAGGGAAAGGCGAAAAGAACCCCTGTGAGGGGAGTGAAATAGATCCTGAAACCGTATGCGTACAAGCAGTGGGAGCCGACTTGTTCGGTGACTGCGTACCTTTTGTATAATGGGTCAGCGACTTATATTCAGTGGCGAGCTTAACCGTCTAGGGGAGGCGTAGGGAAACCGAGTCTTAATAGGGCGTTTAGTCGCTGGGTATAGACCCGAAACCGGGCGATCTATCCATGGGCAGGTTGAAGGTGCCGTAACAGGCACTGGAGGACCGAACCGACTACCGTTGAAAAGTTAGCGGATGACTTGTGGATAGGAGTGAAAGGCTAATCAAGCTCGGAGATAGCTGGTTCTCCTCGAAAGCTATTTAGGTAGCGCCTCGTGTATCACCACTGGGGGTAGAGCACTGTTTGGGCTAGGGGGTCATCCCGACTTACCAACCCCATGCAAACTCCGAATACCAGTGAGTGCGAGCACGGGAGACACACGGCGGGTGCTAACGTCCGTCGTGAAAAGGGAAACAACCCAGACCGTCAGCTAAGGTCCCAAAGTTATGGTTAAGTGGGAAACGATGTGGGAAGGCTTAGACAGCTAGGAGGTTGGCTTAGAAGCAGCCATCCTTTAAAGAAAGCGTAATAGCTCACTAGTCGAGTCGGCCTGCGCGGAAGATGTAACGGGGCTCAAACCATACACCGAAGCTACGGGTGCATCGTAAGATGTGCGGTAGAGGAGCGTTCTGTAAGCCTGTGAAGGTCAATTGAGAAGTTGGCTGGAGGTATCAGAAGTGCGAATGCTGACATGAGTAACGACAATGGGAGTGAAAAACTCCCACGCCGGAAGACCAAGGGTTCCTGCGCAACGTTAATCGACGCAGGGTGAGTCGACCCCTAAGGCGAGACCGAAAGGTGTAGTCGATGGGAAACGGGTTAATATTCCCGTACTTCTGGTTACTGCGATGGGGGGACGGAGAAGGCTAGGCCAGCACGGCGTTGGTTGTCCGTGTTTAAGGTGGTAGGCTGATTTCTTAGGTAAATCCGGGAAATCAAGGCCGAGAACTGATGACGAGTGTTCTTTTAGAACATGAAGTGGTTGATGCCATGCTTCCAGGAAAAGCCTCTAAGCTTCAGGTAACTAGAAATCGTACCCCAAACCGACACAGGTGGTCAGGTAGAGAATACCAAGGCGCTTGAGAGAACTCGGGTGAAGGAACTAGGCAAAATGGCACCGTAACTTCGGGAGAAGGTGCGCCGGTGAGGGTGAAGGACTTGCTCCGTAAGCTCATGCCGGTCGAAGATACCAGGCCGCTGCAACTGTTTATTAAAAACATAGCACTCTGCAAACACGAAAGTGGACGTATAGGGTGTGACGCCTGCCCGGTGCCGGAAGGTTAATTGATGGGGTTAGCTTCGGCGAAGCTCTTGATCGAAGCCCCGGTAAACGGCGGCCGTAACTATAACGGTCCTAAGGTAGCGAAATTCCTTGTCGGGTAAGTTCCGACCTGCACGAATGGCGTAATGATGGCGGCGCTGTCTCCACCCGAGACTCAGTGAAATTGAAATCGCTGTGAAGATGCAGTGTATCCGCGGCTAGACGGAAAGACCCCGTGAACCTTTACTATAGCTTTGCACTGGACTTTGAATTTGCTTGTGTAGGATAGGTGGGAGGCTGTGAAGCGTGGACGCCAGTTCGCGTGGAGCCAACCTTGAAATACCACCCTGGCAACTTTGAGGTTCTAACTCTGGTCCGTTATCCGGATCGAGGACAGTGTATGGTGGGTAGTTTGACTGGGGCGGTCTCCTCCTAAAGAGTAACGGAGGAGTACGAAGGTGCGCTCAGCACGGTCGGAAATCGTGCGTAGAGTATAAAGGCAAAAGCGCGCTTGACTGCGAGACCAACACGTCGAGCAGGTACGAAAGTAGGTCTTAGTGATCCGGTGGTTCTGTATGGAAGGGCCATCGCTCAACGGATAAAAGGTACTCCGGGGATAACAGGCTGATACCGCCCAAGAGTTCATATCGACGGCGGTGTTTGGCACCTCGATGTCGGCTCATCACATCCTGGGGCTGAAGCCGGTCCCAAGGGTATGGCTGTTCGCCATTTAAAGTGGTACGCGAGCTGGGTTTAGAACGTCGTGAGACAGTTCGGTCCCTATCTGCCGTGGACGTTTGAGATTTGAGAGGGGCTGCTCCTAGTACGAGAGGACCGGAGTGGACGAACCTCTGGTGTTCCGGTTGTCACGCCAGTGGCATTGCCGGGTAGCTACGTTCGGAAAAGATAACCGCTGAAAGCATCTAAGCGGGAAACTTGCCTCAAGATGAGATCTCACCGGGGACTTGATCCCCCTGAAGGGCCGTCGAAGACTACGACGTTGATAGGCTGGGTGTGTAAGCGCTGTGAGGCGTTGAGCTAACCAGTACTAATTGCCCGTGTGGCTTGACCATATAACACCCAAACAATTTGGGCCTATGGCTTGACGCATTGAACGACAGTCTGGAACTGCACGAGATTACAGTTACCCCTTGTCCCAACACTATCACTTTTCCCATCCTTTACGCCGTGTGGACTAACAGCCGCATAGCAACGAATTGCTTGACGACCATAGAGCATTGGAACCACCTGATCCCATTCCGAACTCAGCAGTGAAACGATGCATCGCCGATGGTAGTGTGGGGTTTCCCCATGTGAGAGTAGGTCATCGTCAAGCGCCAAATAAAGAAACCCCGCCATCTGGCGGGGTTTTTTTATTTCTGCCCTGCCCATCACTACTGTCACTACCACCTCCATGTGACAACCTGGCCGGGAGCCAGGTTGGACAGCCGCAGGCTGCCCGCAGGGCGCACGCCCGGATGGCGTGCGTCAAAGTACCGGGGCGCCGGCCGAGCCATCGTCAAGCGCTATACCGAAACGCCCCGATCTGGAAACAGGTCGGGGCCTTTCTCTTTGCGTGGGAAAACGGATGAACTTGCGATGCCTGGCTGCCTCCAACCCCCTGAGACACTGTTTTGGAGGCAGCTGGATGATAATCACTCCCCAGGATCCGCAACCTGCAAGGGAGGGCATGGACCTCAAGATGTTCGTTTCGCCGAAGGACCGGCTGGATTTCTATCGCCAGGAAATTCATAACGAGGCGAACAATTTATCCGCGCGCACCAACGCTTATCTTACCGCTCAGTCGTTCCTGGTTATTGCGTACGCATCGTCCATGGCCAATACCAACCCGGACTGGGGGCCGATATTCACGCTGGTTGTACCGCCCATGCTGGCTCTGTTCGGTGTATTGAGTTCACTCAGTGCCTGGCCGGGTATTCAGGCCGCCTGCGATATTATCAATCACTGGCACCAGAAGCAGACGGACCTGCTTAATTGCCGGCCGGAGACCGGGCCGGTCTATGATGATGCGCCCTTGTTTTCGAGCTGGGAGTCTACGTACCAGGGACAGAGCAAGGCGTTGATGTTTTCCAAACGCACACCCAAGCTATTTTCTGCATTCTGGATATTCCTCGGATTGTTCGCCTTGGGTATCCAGTTGCTGTAATCAGCAGGACAGGTGCCGGTATATCGGTAAGAGCGCTGACGAGATTTCGTAGCGTAACAGGGCTAGAGCAAGGGACTCATAAAGAACATCAACCTTTCCAGAATTCTGGAGGGTCTACCGCGCTGTCCCCAGCGCTCCGCCTGTAAGCGTTCACTGTCCCTTTCATAACGGCGAAGCAGGGCGCCGATGGCTGCGCAGTTATCCGGCGTAAACAAGGCAACAGTCAGCTCGAAATTGAGCTGGAAGCTGCGGATATCCAGGTTAACGCTGCCAACCAGGGCCAACTGCTCGTCCATCAACATCGCCTTGGTGTGTAACAGGCCGCCATCAAACAGCAGGATCTGCACACCGGATTCAAGAAGGGTGTCGAAATAGGAGCGGCTGGCCCAACCGACCATCAGTGAATCATTCTTGCGGGGCAGCAGCAACTTGACCTCGACCCCTCGGTTTGCGGCTTGGCAGAGCGCATCCAGGACAGCTTCCGAAGGAACGAAATAGGGTGTGCTGATAACAATGCTTTTGTTTGCCCGGTAGATACTGGCCAATACCGTCTGATTGATCAGGTTCCCCAGGCCGGGACCCGATGGGATTATCGATAGCCAATTGCTGGGCAAGCCGGGGCGTTCGGCCAGCGAAGGAAAGCAACGTTCTCCGGTTTCAACTTCCCAGTCCCAGGCGAATACCTTGGTTAGCCCTGCGGCCGCTTCCCCTTCCAGACGTAGCATCATGTCGATCCATTGACCGACTTGCGCTTCCTGTTTGAAGTAGGCTGGGTCAGCCATATTCATTGACCCGGTATAGGCGATGAGGTCGTCGATCACGATGAGCTTGCGATGCAGACGCAGATCGATCCGTTGCACCAGTGCGCGGATCAAGCGTACGGGGAGGGCGGGGACGACCTTGATCCCGGCCTGCACCATGGTGGTACGCCAGACCGAGCGGAAGAAATCCCGGCTCCCAGCATGGTCGATCAATAACCGGACCTCCACCCCACGCAGGCTGGCTGCGATCAGCTCCCGGGCTACTTCATCCACGAGTCCGCCCGGGTGCCATATATAGGTCTCCAGCATTATGGACTGGCGAGCATTACGAATGTCTTGCATCACCCGTTCAAATATGGACGCGGGTGTATCGAGAATCTCGAGATGTTCGTAGCTCAGCGCGCCTATGCCGACCTGGGTGTTCATCAGTTGGTTGATCGCCAGGCTCAGTTGCCCGCCGGGAAGGGGGGCTTCACTGTCCTGAAATTGAGTGGTGAGATTGGTCAGATAGGGTTCGACCATGGCATTGGATCGTGCGGCCCGGGCTCGCCCCAGGTTCAGCTCGCCGATCAGCAAATACAATGCCGCACCAAGAAGCGGCAAGATGTAGATGATCAGCAGCCAGGCAAGTGTGACGCTAACCGGCCGGCGGCGAGCGATAATGCGTAGGGTGACCGAGGCAGTCAATAACCAATAGAAACCCGCCAGAGCCCAACCCAGGATACTGTGCAGATGGGCCAGATCGATCAAAGACAGTTATCCGGTTTGGGCAGGCCGGCCAGCTTGCTGGCCAGCCGGGCAGGACTGCCGGGGAACAGCGACAGCAAGTAGATACTGCTGCCCTTGTCCTTTCCCAACTCCTGGCCGATGTACTTGACCAGCGGCCGCATCGGCGGCGATAGCTGATATTGCGCATGAAAGCGGCGCAGGGCATGGATGACGTCGAAATGCGCCTCGGTCAGCTCCAGCCCTTCCTCTGCGGCCAAGGCTTTGGCGACCTCACCGGACCAGTCCGCAAGATCAACCAGGAAGCCGTCCTTGTCCACGGGGATCTCTCTGCCGCCAACGTTCAGGGTGCTCACCAGCTCACCACCTTGCTGTGCTCTGTGCACAGGGCCACCATCATGGAGTAGTCAATGAGCTGGATACGCGCAGATACGTCATCCAGGGCAATGCCGCGGGCTAGCAGGTCGGACTCGAGCGTATAGAGCTGCACGTTGCCCGGGAGGTATTCCAGGGCGTTACGGCTGGATGTACCGGGGAGCAAAGCGTAGGCCGCATCTTCAATCAGCAGCAGGCTCTGATCGGCGCTGATCGCGCGCAGGCAGCTGGCAAATCGGGTTTCCGCATGGGGCGAGTGGCGCAGGATGTGCAGCATGGTAACGTCCCTTGGCAGGTCAGAGCGAAAGGATCTGATCGTAATGATCGACGAGCGTGGCGATTTCAGCGGTACTCACTGGACGGGCTTCCGGCAGGCACTGATTGGTCTGCAAGCCGCGTTCACCGAGTGAATGCTGGCAGACCAACACATCTTCAACACCAAACAGGGGAAGCGCCTGAAGGTTGGCAGCCAGGGATTTTAGTTTGATTTGGCTACTGTCCTGGCCGCGTATCAGCTGGAGCACACCATCGTCCATGAAAAGAAGACCGCAGGGTACGCCGAAGGCGGCGGCGGCCAGGGCAACATCAAGTGCTTCCCGTGCTGCTGCGCGGGTGGGGGCATGGCGGCTGATGATCAACAGACTCTTCACGTCAGGTTCCAAAGGTGACGGCGCGGTCAGCGCTCTGAAGCGCGTCTATCCATTGGCCCAGCCCGGACAGGGCCCAGGGCGCTCCGGTATTGGCTACAGGTCGCTCCCAACGGTGTGCTTCCGCCTCGTCAAGCACGCCACGGCGGAGGGCTGCGGCAATGCAGACCACAGCATCCAGCTGATGATCACCGATGAACTGGCGCCACTCCGCGGCGATGTCGAGTTCATCCTGCGGCTGGACCCCCAATTGCGAGGCAAGGTGAACCGCCTCGCGGTAGAAGAACAGGTGGCTGATCTGATGACCGGAAGACACAACGGCCCGCGCGAACTCGAGCGCGCTCCGAGCCGCCGGGTCTTGCGGACCGGCTAACAGGGCAATGGCAAAGTTCATGATTCCGACCCAGTGAAAACAAAGAGGGCCCGCCTGTTGACGAGCCCCCGGAGTATACCTAAAACGGCCAAATCAGTCGTTGCTGAAAATACCCAACAATTGCAGCAGGCTCAGGAACAGGTTGTAGATCGACACGAACAGCGTGATGGTAGCCATGATGTAGTTATCTTCGCCACCATGGATGATAGCGCTGGTCTGAAACAGGATGACCGCCGATGAAAACAGCACGAAGCCGGCGGAAATAGCCAATTGCAGCCCGCTGATCTGGATGAAGAAGCTGGCCACTACCGCACACAGCAGCACGATGAAGCCCGCCATGATAAAGCCGGAAAGGAAGCTGAAGTCCTTGCGGCTCAGGATCGCGTAGGCCGATAGGCCGAAGAACACCAGCGCCGTCATCCCCAGCGCCATCGTGACCAGCTGGCCGCCGTTAGGTAGTGACAGGTAGGCATTCAGGATTGGGCCCAGGGTGTAGCCGAGGAACCCGGTGAAGGCGAAGGTGCTGATCAGCCCCCAGCCGGAGTTGCGCAGCTTGGCGGTCAGGAACAGCAGACCGTAGAAGCCAACCAGGGTGATGATCAGCCCGGGGTGCGGCAGGTTGAGACTCATGGAAATGAAAGCGACCAGAGCACTGAATGCCAGGGTCATCGCGAGCAGCGAGTAGGTGTTACGGAACAGCTTGCTGACCTCGACCTCACTCACCCCTGTATGTTGCATTGTGTTGCGCTGTTGCATTTGCATGGTTCATTGACTCCAATAGTTACAATACGGATATCCTTCTGCATTGATCATACCCGTTCACCTTGGTCTGGCAACACTGCGGCATCGCAAAAACGTTACCTGATGCGTCTTTTCCCATTGACTGGTGAGCAGTTTCGGGTAGTATTGCCCGCCGTGGAGGGATGGCAGAGCGGTTGAATGCACCGGTCTTGAAAACCGGCAAGGGTTAACGCCCTTCCAGGGTTCGAATCCCTGTCCCTCCGCCAGTTATTATATTCAGGGCCCCGTTTTCGGGGCTTTGTCGTTTTTACTCTCTGCAAATTCCTCACTGGATTCCACGCATTCCGCAAAACAAATCCGCACTTACTGCACCAGCCCCGGTCAAACCCAAGGCAATACTGCAACCACGAAAAGGAGTCTTTTATGCGACTGACGTACCTGCTGGTTCCCGCCTTTGCCCTGCTGTTGGCCGGTTGTGGGCCTGATGAAGATGACCGCGTCCATGAAGAGAATGCCATGCCGCCATCGGCCGAGCCGCAAAACAATCTGGGGCAGCCGGCGAATGGAGGAAATATGAACAATACCGCGCCTGCAACAGGCACCGGTACCGGCACCACCCAGTAACAAGCGGGATCTCCGGAGCGTTTCGCTCCGGAGGGCTCTTGATGCCAACTTTCACACGGCCACGTGCCAAGCCGGTGCTCAGCTCCTATACTGCGGGCTATTTCTGGCATGGAAGTGTAGATCGGCATGATCGTTGGAAGTAATGCCTCGCAAAACGCAGCACAGCCGTCGACTGTCCTTTGGGTGGCGTATTCGGCCCTGGTGCTTGTGCTTGGGGCATATTGGTGGGTGTTACTGGATAACCAGCGATCCCAGCTGGCCTACGCCGAGAGCCAGCTGACGCTGCGCGCCGAGCAGACTTCCGAAGCGTTGGCCACGCAGATTCAGATAGTGATGTCGGGCCTGGATTATCTCGGCAAAAGCCTGGCCACCCGATATCTGGAAAATCCCGCCGACTTTAGTCGTGCGGTTGATAGTGCCGTTACCACCTTCGAAGAGGACATCATTGTCCAGGTAGCGGTGGCCGATGCTGCCGGACAGATCGTTTACAGCAATATCTCCCCCACTGTAGGAAGCGTACCGGCCCCGGTTTCCATTGCCAACCGGGAGCATTTCCGCGTGCACGCAGAAGGCCGAGCGCCAGCGTCCGGGTTATATATCAGTGATCCGCTGCAGGGGCGCATCTCGGGTAAATGGTCCATCCAGCTCGCCCAGCCGCTGCGCAAGATGGGCGACTTTGCCGGTGTGCTGGTAGTATCGGTATCGCCAGCCTTTATCTCCGCGTACTTCCAGAAAGTCTTCCCCCATACGGGCGGCGATGTTGCGTTATTGTTGAGTAATCGCGGTTACTACCTGGCTCGCTCGATCCGGCAACATGAAGTTCTAGGCACACAGGTATCGGGAGCGCTGCAAGCCGGCCTGGCCGCCCGCGTTGATGGCGGAATATATCGCCTTGATCCTGCCTGGGATGGTGTAAGCCGTGATTATGCCTGGCGCTGGGTGCAAGATTATCCGCTGGCCGTCAGTGTTGGCCTGGATCGCCAGACGACGCTCTCGCCGGTCACCGACCGGTTGGCTAGAAGCCGATTCTGGACTGCGGTCAGTACCTTGGCGCTTCTCTTGGCGGCAGGCTTGATTGGCATGCTCATCAAACGCCTTCGTATCGAACAGCGCAACCTGGCCTGGAACGAGGAGCGGCTGACTCGCCTGCTGGCCCAGGTGCCAGGTTCGGTATACCAATTTCAGCGGCAGCCTGACGGCACGTTTTCCATGCCCTACCTCAGCCAGGGCATAGGAACAGTGCTAGGGCTGAGCCCGGAACAGGTGATGGGTGACCTGCAAGCTATTTTCGGTCTCATTCATCCGCAGGATCTGCCCGACGTTATCGACCGTATCAACGCATCGGCGGAAACGCTGACGCCCTGGGATATACGTTTCAGATTTGTTTCCCCCGGCGGTGACACCCGCTGGGTAGCAGGTTATGCCAACCCGCAGCAGCAGCCGGATGGCAGTATTTTGTGGCACGGCTACGTGCATGACATCAGCCAGCAGCAGGCGATTGACGAAGCTCTGCGCGACAGCACCGAGCGACTGCGCCTGACGATAGACGCGGTGCACGATGGGCTATGGGAATGGCATCTGGGAGAGGACGCCCTGTACTTCGATGCGCGCTGCATGGCGATGCTGGGGTATGAAGAATTTCCCCAGCCTGCGACCTTTGCGCACTGGTATGAGCGGGTGCACCCCAATGATCAGGTACATCTGGACAATATCCTCGGCGAAATTGCCCGAGGCGATATGTTCCGCCTTGAATTGCGTTTGCTTACCGCTACCGATGATTGGTTGTGGGTCGAGATACGGGGCAAAGCGGTAGAGGATGAGAAGGGCAAGCGGGTGCTGGGCACGCAGAGCGATATCAGCCAACGGGTGGCCGAGGCCCAGTTGCGCAATGCGCTGCTGGACAACAATGCGGCAGCCATTCTGCTGGTAGGGGCCGATCAGCATGTGCGTTTGGCCAACCGCCGAGCGCGGGAATTGTTTGCCAACGGCCGTCCCCTCAAGAGCATTCCCTTCAGTCAACTGCAGGGCAGTCCGGATAGTGGCGATAATCTGCTTGAGCAGATGCAACTGCTGCGTCAGCGTGGCGGCGCGGTGGAGGCTGAGC
Organism: Pseudomonas saudimassiliensis; assembly: GCF_000939975.1. Lineage (GTDB taxonomy): Bacteria > Pseudomonadota > Gammaproteobacteria > Pseudomonadales > Pseudomonadaceae > Halopseudomonas > Halopseudomonas saudimassiliensis. The sequence goes on from NZ_LK391969.1 coordinate 2,030,088, forward strand.
ATCCCTTTCTCGATGCCAATGGCGCGCCTCGCTGGTTCAGCATCCATGGCACTTTGCTGGATGCTGAACGCCCGGACGGAGACATCATCTGGACCCTCATTGATATTACCGAGCGTCGGCAGATGGAGGTGGCGCTATCCGCTGCCCGGGTCAGGCTCATTGAAGTCATTCGGCACTTCCCCGGCGGTGTGCTGCTGGAAAATGCCGAGGGCGAGATCCTGGTAGTCAACCAGGAGCTCTGCGATCTGTTCAACCTGGGTATGGCACCAGACTCGCTCACCGGTACCGACCGTGAATACTTCTACCAGTTGCTCGACCTCCAATCAGAAGCTCCCCTGGGGGGGCGGCAGCAAGATGGCAGTCGTCTCTGGGAACTCGTCCTGTTGGATGGGCGCGTGTTGCAGATCAACCAGATCCCGATTCGTATCAAGGACACCGACGTAGGCCGGCTGTGGATTGCGGCCGATGTCACCGAGCGGCGTGAACATGAGCGCAATCTAGAGCGGCTGGCTGCCACCGACCCGCTGACCGGCTTGGCGAACCGGCGAGCGTTGTTGGAAGGGATAGAGCGGGAGCTGCGGCGGGTCGGCCATGCATCAGGCAACGGTGCGCTCCTTATGCTGGATCTGGATCACTTCAAGAATATCAACGATACCTACGGTCATGCTGCGGGGGACAAGGTGCTGGTACACCTGGCTGCGCTGCTGCGTAACATGCTGCGACAGCATGATGTGGCTGGCCGCCTGGGTGGTGAAGAGTTCGCTGTGCTATTGCCAGAGGCTAACCTGGACAGCGCAGCCGCCATTGCGGAGCGTCTGCGCGTGGCCGTGGAACGCAGCATTATCGAGTTCGAGGACAGGGAAATTACCGTTACCGCCAGTATTGGATTGGCACCGCTGCAAGGGGACGTGGATAAGGTGTTCGCCATGGCGGATGAAGCCTTGTATCGAGCGAAGAAAGAGGGGCGCAATCGCACCGTCCTTGCAGGCCCGAGCGCGCCCTGAGCAGAGGGCACATCTACCTTTTCGCTTTTTTATACCAAAGTCGTAGTCACGTTCTGCCCAACCTGGTGCTAGTTTTAATCTGCAATATAAAAACAACAATAGGAGACACCCATGTCTTTATCCAAAGAAGACGCTGCGCGAGCCTACTGGAAGGAGAATCTGCGACTGATGATCACGCTGTTGGTCATCTGGTTCGTCGTATCCTTCTGCGCAGGCATTCTGTTTGTCGATGCGCTCAATCAAATCCAGTTTTTTGGTTTTCCACTAGGTTTCTGGTTTGCCCAGCAAGGTTCGATTTACGGCTTTCTGCTGCTGATCCTGATCTACGTGCTGAAGATGAACAAACTCGATCGCAAGTATGACCTCCACGAAGAATAACAATCCGGAGCCTTGCATATGGAAACCCAAACACTGATCTATCTGGTGGTAGGCGCCACCTTCGCGTTGTATATCGGTATCGCCATCTGGACCCGAGCGGGTAGCACCAGCGAGTATTATGTAGCAAGTAAAGGTGTGCACCCGATTGCCAACGGCATGGCGACCGGGGCCGATTGGATGTCGGCTGCTTCCTTCATCTCCATGGCGGGTATCATCTCGTTCACCGGTTACGACGGTAGTGTCTACCTGATGGGCTGGACGGGCGGCTATGTATTGTTGGCCATGTGCCTCGCGCCCTACTTGCGCAAATTCGGACGCTACACGGTTCCGGAGTTCGTCGGCACCCGGTATTACTCGCAGACGGCACGCGTCGTCGCGGTGATCTGCGTGATCTTCATTTCCTTCACCTATGTTGCGGGCCAGATGCGCGGTGTTGGTATCGTCTTCTCCCGGTATCTGGAGATCGATATCAATATGGGTGTCATGATCGGCATGGCGATCGTGTTCTTCTATTCGGTATTGGGTGGCATGAAGGGTATTACCTATACCCAGGTGGCGCAGTACTGCGTGATGATCTTCGCTTATATGGTCCCGGCCATCTATATCTCGATGCTGATCACTGGTAACCCCATTCCCCAACTGGGTTTCGGCAGCACTGTCTCCGGGACCGACGTGTCTGTGCTCGACCGGCTCAATGGCCTGGGTGAAGAACTGGGGTTCTCGACCTATACCGATGGCACCAAGTCCACCATCGACGTCTTCGCCATTACCATGGCGCTGATGGTAGGTACCGCAGGCCTGCCCCATGTGATCGTCCGGTTCTTCACCACTCCGACGGTAAGGGATGCCCGGAAATCTGCAGGGTATGCATTGCTGTTTATCGCGATCCTTTACACCACCGCACCGGCTGTCGCCGCGTTCGCCCGTACCAATCTACTCACCAGTATTCCGAACGTGAGTTACGAGCAGGCGCCCACCTGGGTCAAGACTTGGGAAAACGCAGGGTTGATTGCCTGGCAGGACAAGAACGGTGACGGCCTGATCCAGTATGGCAATGGTGCACCATTTGCCGGCGCTCCCAGCTTCACGGGTGAACGCGGCGTGAACGGTGAGCGCCTGGTCAGCAATGCGCCCAGCGCAGCGGAAACCGAGCTGTACGTGGACCGTGACATCATGGTGCTCGCCAACCCCGAGATTGCCAACCTGCCGGGTTGGGTAGTCGCCCTCATTGCCGCGGGCGGTCTGGCCGCGGCGCTGTCGACGGCGGCCGGTCTGCTGCTGGTGATCTCCACGTCCATATCCCATGATTTGCTCAAGAGCAATTTCAAGAAGGACATTAGCGAGAAGGGTGAGCTATTGGCGGCGCGGATTGCGGCTGGGGTGGCGGTGATCGTCGCTGGGCTATTCGGCATCTACCCGCCGGCCTTTGTGGCCCAGGTAGTGGCGTTCGCCTTCGGTCTGGCGGCGGCGTCCTTCTTCCCGGTTATCGTCATGGGCATCTTCTCGAAGAAGATGAACAAGGAGGGTGCTATTGCCGGCATGGCTGTCGGTCTCGCCTTTACCTTCAGCTATATCGTGTTCTTCAAGTTCATCAGTCCCGAACTGGATAACGCCGAACACTGGTGGTTCGGTATTTCACCGGAAGGCATTGGTACCTTGGGGATGATCTTCAACTTCGTGGTGTCGGTTGCAGTGGCATCGGTGACCAAGGCGCCGCCGGAGCATATCCAGCACCTGATCGAGGATATACGTGTACCCCGTGGTGCGGGAGCGGCTATCGCTCACTGATCTGAGTCGAAATGAAAAGGCCCCGGTTGATATCAACCGGGGCCTTTTGTTTGGCTCAGCGACCAGCGATCAGAAGCGGTGAGTCAGCTGCACACCGGCGCCATGGGCGCTGTTGCGGTATTCGGCTGAGTACTGAGTACCGGTGGAGTGGTTGGTTTGATCCACGCGCCCTTTGCTCTCACGAAGGTATGAGTATGCAAAGTCCATGGTCCAGTCCTGATTGATATTCCAGCCGGCACCGAGGGAGACAATCTTGCGATTGCTTACCGGGATCCGTACGGTGCGGTCAGCATTGCTGGTGGGGGACTCATCCATGGTGAAGCCGCCACGGAGTACCCAGGCCGGGTTGAGCTGGTAAGCGACGCCGAAGGCATAAGCCCAGGAGTCTTCCCAGTTCAACTCTTCGCCAACACTGTCATATGCCCCACCGAGCGCGGGATGCAGGCCTTCGTTGACCGCTTCAATTTCCTCCAACTGGCTCCAGCGCGTCCAGGTCGCCCCGGCGTACAGCGTCCACTTATCGTTCGCTTTATAGGTGATGGAGCTATCTACCGACTCCGGAGAAGTGAAATCCAGGGTGGCGTCGTAGTTACCCCGCAGCGGCTGAGGGAAGCCTGCAAAGCGAGTGCGTCCTTCCAGCTCATATTCCACTTTGGAGTGGTAGGTCAAGCCCCAGGCGAGCCGATCAGTTACGTCAATCAATACACCTGCATTGAAACCGTAGCCGATGTCGTCACCTTTGATATTGACCGTTGCATCGGAGCCGGTTACGGCCAACGGCTGGCTGGTCAACTTGCCTTCGATCTTGTTGATGGTCGGACCGAAACCGACCGCGATGCGATCGTTGATTCGATAGCTGAGCGTCGGCTGCAGGGTCGTCACCTGCACTTTGCTGTAAAGACCCAGGTCACGGCCCTGTGAGGACTTTTCGTAATCGCTGATCACGCCGAAGGGAACATAGAAGCCCAGTCCAAAGTGCCATTTGTCGTTAAGGGGGCGAACATAGTAGGCAAAGGGGACAGCGGCTTCAGGTGCGATGTCGCCTTCATTGGTGCCTCGGACCAGATTGGTGCCGGTAGCAGGGTCAGGATTGGCAGCGTTGACATCCGTGCTTGCCTTGATCGCAGCAAAACCACCACTGATCTCAGCGCGTTCCAGGCGCGACATGCCCGCCGGGTTGCCAAACACGGTGCTGGCATCCAGCGCAGAGGACGAGCGACCAGCGAAGCCGGTGCCCATGCTGCTGACGCTTTGCTCGTTAATGGCCAAGCCGTTTGCCATCAGTTGGCAGGAGGCAGTGGCTACGGCGACAGCGAGCGTGGTTTTGAACCAGGCGTGTTTGATCATTGGGTACTCCTGAAGAATTATTGAGCCGCGGAAACTAGCAGGAAAAAAAGTGCTCCGCTACGGTTTTTGTGATCAAGTTCCCCAAAATTGCGTTAAAAAACGTAATCGGCGGGAAATGTGTCGCAGGACCGCTCAGTCAGCTACTGTCCGGCAGGTTCTGGAGCTTCCGGCTGCACTCAAAATCCGCTGGAACGTACCTGATTAAGCTGTCGCCAGAGAGCCAACCTGTTATTGAGCTCGGCCAGCGTGGATGTTCCCTGGCGGGCGGCCCGTGCCAATAGAATCAGCAGGATCTCGGCTGTTGCCTGGGCATCGGCAGCAGCATTGTGGCGTTGGCTGTTGGCGAGGTGAAAATACTGCTGCCAATCATCCAGCGTCGAACAGCGTGGCGCAGCGTCGGGAAACAGCATGGGAGCAAGTTCGGCGACATCCAGGAAGCGGTGCCGTAGCCGGTAATCCAAATCCTGTTGCAGCGCCCGGCTGAGCATGCGCTGGTCGAAGCCGGCGTGGAAAGCGAGAAATACGCAGGCGCCGGCGAACTCCATCAACTCCAGCAGTGCTTCGTCAGGGGGGCGGCCAGCCTGAACTTCACTCGGGGAGATTTCATGCAGCAAGGTGGCCTGGCTGGCGCGGTGGCCGGGGCGCGCGAGGGTGCATTCATATTGATCCGCCATACGCAGGATGCCCTCCTCGATGGCTACGGCGCCGACAGAGAGGATTTCGTCGCGTTGCAGGTCCAGGCCACTGGTTTCCAGATCCAGCACGACCAGCCGCGCCTTTTTCAAAGGGGTGCTGTCGATCGGTTGTGGCGCCGGCAGGGCATCCCGACGGGTCGCCTTATCCGGCGTTATGGCTCTTGCGCGGGCGCGCCCAAAGAGCCGAGGCAGCTTCATAGCTGATACCTCAAGGCGAGGCTGGATTGCAGGCGCTGGGCCTGGCGAAAGGCCTCGCGAAGAATGCGGCGGTCCAGATGGTTGAGCATGGTGGGGTCCAGGCGGTTACTGTACGGCTTCTGCTCCCGTTCCTGGTGTTGGTGCTGCTGCAGGCGGCTGAGCTGAATGAATTCATAGGCTTCGGCATAGGCGTCGGCGTCCAGGGCGTCAATCACCTTCTGCTGCTTGAGCCGCTGCAGCCGGCGCAGGGTACCGGTTTCGCTGATGCCGTTGGCCAGCGCCAGTACCCGGGCACCATCGACAAAGGGGGTGAGCCCCTGGATTTTAAGATCCAGCGTATCCTTCTCCTGCCCGCTGCGAGATACCACAAAATCACGAAACAGGCCGATCGGCGGACGGTGGGCGAGGGCGTTGCGTGCCAGCAGATGCTGGAAGGTGCGGTTGTCCGCCACCTTCTGCAACACCGCTTCGAATAACGCCTGGGCGCCCTCCGCAGGCCCCCACACGACACGAAAATCAAAGAAGATCGAGGATGCCAGGAGATTTTCCGGTGTGGCTGACTGGATGCAGCGATGAAACCGGGTAAGCCATTCCTGCCGAGACAGGCACAGCTCGGGATTGCCCGCCATGATATTGCCCTTGCACAAGGTAAACCCGCACCGGGCCAAGGCCTGGTTGATGCGCTGGGCCAGCGGCAGCAGTCGCTGGCGATGATCCTCCGCCTGCTGCGCATTCTCTGCCTCGAACAGGATGCCGTTATCCTGATCGGTCAGCAGCGTCTGCTCCCGCCGGGCCTCACTGCCGAAACACAGCCAGGTAAAGGGGATGCCTGGATCGCTGGAATCCCGCAGGCACAGTTCAATGACGCGGCAGACACTGTGATCGTTCAGCAGGGTAATGATATGGGTGACCTGGGCGGCGGAGGCGCCGTGGGCGATCATGCTATCAACCAGGCGGTGGATGTCCCGGCGCAGTGCCACCAGGACCTCGATATCGGAAGCCTGGCTGATAGCTCGGGCCAAATGGACCAGATCCACACGCTGCAGGGCAAACAGATCCCGTTCGGACACCATGCCGACCAGACGTCCTCCGTCCACCACACAGAGGTGGGCGATATGCTCCCGGGTCATGGTGATGGCGGCATCGAAGGCACTGGCGTTGGGGGGCAGGTGGCAGGGCGAGGCGGTCATGACCGTGGCGATGGGCTGCTGCATATCGGTTTGGCCTTCCGCTACGATGCGCCGCAGATCACGCAAGGTAAAGATCCCCAGAAGCGCGGCCTGGGCATCGGTGATGACGATGCTGCCGACGCTGGATTCATGCATGGTCTTCACCGCGGCGCCGATCGTCGTATCGGGAGCGCAGCTCACGGGCGCGCGGATGGCAATGTTCGCCAAGGGCGTATCGAATGAATACTGGGCGCCTGCCGCCTCGGCTGCCTGGCGCTGCACCTGCTGGTTGACCTGCTGGAGCAGGCTGCTGACGCCGCGCAGGGCGAAGTCGCGAAATACCGCAGACATCTGCACCAGCTCGCTGAAATCATCCCGGGGTAGCAGCAGACAGAAGGTGTCCTGGCCGGCTATGTGTTCGGTGCGGGTGGCCCGTTCGCCGAGCAGTGCGGCCAGCGGAAAGCATTCGCCAATGCTGATCTCGAAGGTGGTAACGGGATTAGCTTGTCCAGCGATGTGGCGCTCACCGCGTACGCGCCCCTGTTTGACGATGTGGAAATACTGTACTGGCCCGTCGCCGGGGCAGATGATCGAATCCCCTTCGGCATAGAAATGTAACTGGCAGTGCTCGACCATCCACGCCAGGTGGTGGGTCTCCATCTGGTCAAACGGCGGATATCCGAGCAGGAAGGTCATGGTGCCATGAATGTTCTGTTTCACGGCGGTCCTGCCGAACTGGTCAAGGGAGTCTTTGCTGTTCATATCCATGCGCCTCTCTGCCAAAGGGGTATCTCACCTCGGCTGCTGCCCGCAGCCCATCCGACGTAAGTCTAGTGCTGTTTCCCCATGCAGGCCCTATCCACACCGTAGGCCAGGTGGCGCAGCGTCGGTTGGATGTCGGCGGAGCGGTGGTCGTTTTGCCGTTTCACAATAACTACCGATTTGCTATCGTGGCGCGATTGCGAGATGTTGCTGTACGTCCGGCAGCGCTTGCTGTGCTTATGAAAGGGGTAAACGGTGATCAAGGTATTGGTGGTGGATGATCATGACCTGGTGCGCATGGGTATCACCCGGATGCTGAGTGACGTGCCGGGTCTGTCCATAGTAGGCGAGGCGGATAGCGGCGAGTCGGCCATTACCCAGGCGCGCGCGCTGAAACCTGACGTAGTATTGATGGATGTCCGGATGCCCGGCATCGGGGGGTTGGAGGCGACCCGCAAGCTACTGCAGCATGATCGCAGCATCAAGGTCATCGCCGTCACCGCCTGCGATGAAGAACCGTTTCCGACCCGCCTGATGCAGGCTGGTGCCTCGGGATACGTTACCAAGGGCGCCGCCCTGGAAGAAATGGTCAATGCCATCCGCAAGGTTGCGGCTGGCCAGCGTCATATCAGCCCCGACATCGCCCAGCTGTTGCTGGCGCGGATGTACGAGCCAGGCAACGTCGGTCCCTTCGATTCCCTGTCGGAACGGGAGATGCAGATCGCCCTGATGATTGTCGGCTGCGAGAAGGTGCAGAGCATCTCCGACAAGCTCCACCTCAGTCCCAAGACCGTCAACACCTATCGCTATCGCATCTTCGAGAAACTCGGCATCACCAGCGATGTGGAGCTCACCTTGCTGGCCGTGCGCCATGGCATGATCGACGCGTCGTTCAACCAGGCATGAAGCCGGAGGAATTCGATGCCGTAGCCTTCCTGTCTGCGGTAACTGGCAAGCCCGGGGTTTACCGGATGTTCGATGCCGATGGCCTGTTGCTGTACGTGGGCAAGGCGAAGAACCTGAAGAAACGGCTGGCGAGCTATTTCCGGCAGACAGGCCTGAGTCCGAAGACCGCGGCGCTGGTGTCGCGCATTCAGCATATCGACACAACCGTCACCGCCAACGAAACGGAAGCGCTGCTGCTCGAGCAGAGCCTGATCAAGGTGTCACGGCCGCCGTACAATATCCTGCTGCGTGACGACAAGTCCTATCCCTACGTATATCTCTCCAGCCTGGATGCCTACCCGCGGCTGGGTTTGCACCGCGGCACGAAGAAGGCCAAGGGGCGCTATTTTGGTCCCTATCCCAGTGCCGGCGCTATCCGCGAAAGCCTCAGCCTGCTGCAGAAAACCTTCAAGGTCCGGCAGTGCGAGGAGAGCTATTTTCGCAACCGCACCCGGCCCTGCCTGCAATACCAGATCAAGCGCTGCAAGGCGCCCTGTGTCGGCTTTGTAAGCGAAGAAGAATACGGTGAAGATGTCCGCCATTCCGTTATGTTTCTCGAAGGGCGCAGTAGCGCCCTGACGGACGAGCTGACCCAGGCAATGGAACAGGCCGCCCAGAATCTCGACTTCGAGCGGGCGGCGGAGCTGCGGGACCAGATAGGCCAGCTGCGGCGTGTCCAGGACCAGCAGAATATCGATACCGAGTCTGGCAACGTGGATGTTATTGCGGCCGCGGTAGTGCCAGGCGGCGCCTGCGTCCATGTCATCATGGTCAGGCAGGGCAGGGTGCTGGGCAGCCGCAACCACTTTCCGCGGGTGCCGATCGAGCAGAGCCCCGGCGAAGTGCTGGCGGCCTTTCTTCCGCAGTATTACCTGGGTACGGGTGAACGGGAGTTGCCTAAGGAAATCATCGTCAATGCCGTCCACGAAGACCTGCCAGTTATCGCCGACGCGCTGGCCCAGGCGCGCGGCCGCGCGGTCACGTTCAGCCACCGGGTGCGGGGCACCCGTAGCCGCTGGCAGAGCATGGCGGTGACCAATGCCGAGCAGGCGCTTACCTCCATGCTCGGCAACCGCCAGAACGTCCAGGCGCGCTTCGAGGCGCTGCAGGAGGCGCTGGGCCTGGATGAGCTGCCCACGCGCCTGGAGTGTTATGACATCAGCCACACCGGCGGCGAATCGACGGTCGCCTCCTGCGTGGTATTCGGTCCCGAAGGCCCGCTGAAAAGCGATTACCGCCGCTATAACATCGAGGGCGTCACGGCCGGGGACGATTACGCCGCCATGCAGCAGGCGCTGATGCGGCGTTTTGCCAAATTGCGTGACGGTGAAGGGAAAATGCCCGACATCCTGCTGGTTGATGGCGGCAAGGGGCAGATGAACATGGCCATCGAGGTGCTCCAGGAACTCGCCATCCATGACCTGACCTTGCTAGGTGTAGCCAAGGGCGTTACCCGCAAGGCGGGCATGGAAACCCTGTACCTCAACGATCCACACAACGAGCTGGTGCTGCCAGGCCATTCCCCCGCGCTGCATCTCATCCAGCATATCCGCGACGAGGCGCACCGCTTTGCCATCACCGGCCACCGCCAGCGGCGCGGCAAGACCCGCAATACATCCACTCTGGAAGGAATTGCCGGGGTAGGACCAAAACGGCGCCGAGAGCTACTCAAGCACTTTGGTGGTCTTCAGGAGCTGGTCCGCGCCAGCGCCGTGGAAATTGCCAAGGCGCCCGGTATCAGCAAAAAACTGGCAGAACAGATATATACTGCCCTGCATAGCGACTAGAATGCTGTCACAATCCGTTCGCAGAGACGTCATGAACATTCCGAATATTCTTACCTTGATGCGGGTTTTCCTGATACCCGTATTCATCCTGCTGTATTACTTGCCGTTCCACTGGAGCTACCTGGCTGCGGCGGTGGTGTTCACCCTCGCGAGTATCACCGATTGGCTGGATGGTTATCTGGCCCGCAAGTGGGAGCAGAGCACCCCCTTTGGTGCCTTCCTCGATCCAGTGGCGGACAAGCTCATGGTTGCCGTCGCGCTGGTACTGCTGGTGCAGAGCCACGGCAACTTCTGGGTAACCGCACCGGCGGTGGTTATTATTGGCCGAGAAATTGTCATTTCCGCGCTGCGCGAATGGATGGCCGAAATTGGCGCCCGATCCCACGTGGCCGTCTCCAATCTGGGTAAATACAAGACCACGGCGCAGATGGTCGCCCTGGTAGTCTTGTTGGCCAATCCGGCACTACCGATGAGCATCTGGGTTATCCTCGGTTACGTCTTGTTGATGGTATCCGCCGTCCTGACGTTGTGGTCGATGGTGGTTTACCTGCGCGCCGCCTGGCCTCATCTGCGGCCTGATGCTGGCGAAAAAATAGACTGATAAACTTTTTTGAATCAATGACTTGACACGGCGCCGCAGAACGATAGAATGGGCGCCGTTCCAAAGCGGGAATAGCTCAGTTGGTAGAGCACGACCTTGCCAAGGTCGGGGTCGCGAGTTCGAGTCTCGTTTCCCGCTCCAATTTCAGTTGTGTTGCGACAGCAGCCAACAACACCCTTCGAGGCCGGGTGGCAGAGTGGTCATGCAGCGGATTGCAAATCCGTGAACGCCGGTTCGATTCCGACCTCGGCCTCCAGTATAGAAGCCCCGTAGACACTGGTCTGCGGGGCTTTTTGCTTTCTGGTCAACAGCCAATCGTTTCCGCAACTATTGGGATCAGTTCCGCAACTTGCCTACTTGGTAGAGTTCTCCTTGGTCTCTAGAGCGATGCGCTTTAAACCGAGGCGATCTTGTTGACGCTGGATATGTTCCTCCCATCCCAGATCATTTCAAAATGGGTCGATTGCACGATCGAGCGCACCGGTCGGGGTGTCAGGAGTGCCCAGCAATGGCTATCGGGATGGCGCACCGAGTGGTATTTGAAGCCCGGGGTGCTGGCCTGTTTCAGTTGGGCGCCGGCAACGCGGGCGGCGGTGTAGTCATGGGGATCGTACACCGGATGGTCCAGGGGTAGCCCGGTCATATCCAGCAAGCCCGTCTGATCGAATTTGCAGCTGAGCCCGCGCAACAGGATACGATCGAAGGCGAGGCCTTCCACACCGCTCCAGTACAGCTGCTGATGATGCTGCACTTCCGCCAGGGCGGTGGTGATGGTGTCTGCCAGATAGAGAATGCCGAAACTGCCGTCACTGAATCGCGATCCAGCGGGGTTGATGTGGGTGAAAGGCGCGACGGCATAGGAGCAGCCCTGGATGCCGAAGGGGATTTCACTGCTGGCGATGAACTCCAGTCGGCCGACCTCATTCATCAGCCGTGGGTTGGTTCGAGCCTGCAGCTCGTGCAGCGCCTCGAATTCATCGGGATCCGCTACATCATCGAACAGGGCAATGGGCGGATACTTCGAATTGACCAGCCGGTAGCTGCGGACCAGGGCGGGTTCAACCTGCGGCAGGTCTCCCCAACTCACCACATCGCTCCCCGCAATCCGTCAATCCTGCGGAAGGTTTCGTAAAGGGATACGAAGCTGCCATCGGCCATGACGTCCAGCGGTTTACGGCCGTTGAAGAAAGCGTTGTGGTTGCTCAGCTTGACGAAGCCATAGACGTTGTCCGGATTGTCAAAGACCAGGCGCAGCGCAGCGTGGATGTTGAGCACGTAGCTGATGCGGTCCAGTTGGTCGTTGTCCAGGCCGATGGTCTCGTTGCCTGCCTTGGCCCGGGCTAAAGTGCTGCCGGACACCCGCAGGATCTTGGCCATCTGCTCGCGCGTGGCGCCCCAGCGCTCCATGATTTTCATGGCGGTGCGCAGGCCCACGGTCGCCCTGGATCTGTCCGTCTCTATTTTATGAGCGTCTGCTAATGTCATGCGGCCTCAATGCACCCTAGTGCATCTTGTCTGTAGAGTTGTTTTATAGAATAGCATGTCTGGAGATATATCGCTGTGATGGCTTTATCAGTGGGCGCGCAAATTGCGAAATCAGGGCGGTGAGAGGTATCAATCAAAAATCGGGATGGCGCAATTCGTGACAAGAACTCCGTTTCGCGGGGTAACGGTAGAACTCACCAAAGGCTGATGTGCAACGAGGTATGGGCTGTGGAAAGTGAATTGTAGGAAGGGCGTTGCCCGGATGGGCGTAGGATTACGCGCTCGAGACGGAGCTCAAACTGTGACTTAAGGAGAATTGCGGAGCAAGATGAACTTTGCGTACCAGGCGCGAGCAGCTGTAAAACTCTTTAACCCGCGTGGTTGTTGGTGCCCGGAGCCGGAATCGAACCGGCACGATGTTACCATCGAGGGATTTTAAGTCCCTTGCGTCTACCAGTTTCGCCATCCGGGCTGGCAGGCACTTGAAGTTGCATAACTTCAAGAGATTCAGAATGTTACACAGAACATATCAGCGTCACAAGGCTTTTCTGTTGGGTGCGCTGGAAGAGTCTGAACCAAGCTTCCAGCTTCATCTCCAAAGAAGGGAGCCATTCAGGTTTCAGGAGGTTGAGATATGACTGATGATCTGCAAGACCGGCTGCAACCGCGGGCCGGACAAGGGCCGAATCCCGGTACGCCCCCGGAACGCGCTCCTACCGAGCCGCCAGGGCCGGATGACGTGCCCCAACAGGCACCGGAGGAGGCGCTCGATATGGTGCCTACCCCCAAATCGCAGCCGCCGGGAACCATACCGGGCGCGGATGAGCCGGATATTCCCGATCGTAGCGACCCGTTCTGATCTGAACGCTATCGGCGGCCGGGAGGCCGCCGATCCAGTCAAGGCAACTGGACGCCTCCTGATTCCCCATGTAACTGCCGCAGCTGTTCCCCTAACAGCTGAAGATTGTCACTGGTAGCATCGAGCTGCTGGCGCTGGTGGGGATCTATCATCGCTAACAGGCGTTGCTCCAGCTGATCAGCGTTCGTTCGCAATGCTTGATGGCGCGCGTCGGCGAGGTCCGTGAATCGCCTGGCTTCTTCTGGCTGCGGTAGCCCATACCCTTCGCGGAGCAGCTCCCCGGGCCGGCTCAGAAAGCTGCTTCCCGCCAGTATGCCTTCCATGTCGTGAGCAGCCGCAGCCAATTCGGGCGGGGCCGAGGGGGATAACAGGCGAAGCTTCAGGTCCTGTTGTATTTCCAAGGCTTGCCGGCGCCGGATGGCTTCCTCCAATACCAACAGGGCAGCGGTAGTGCGGGTGTCCGCTTCGGCAAACCAGTCGCGCCGGATCTGCGCATCGGTGTTGAACCAGTCCTCCATCTGCTCAGCGGGAATCTGCAGCTGGGTGCGGAGCACGCTGAACATGTGGCGATAACGCTCCTCGTATGAGTCGAAGTAATAACCCTGCCGCAGTGCTGCCTGGCGATCCTGCAGCGGTTCCATATCGGCTAGCCCGCGGCTGGCAAGCAACCGAAGCAGTCCCCTGGGGGTCAGGCTATCGAGGTCTTGCATTGCTCGCTCGGCACTCCCTGTGCGCAGCAGTTTGAGGGTTTCAACGGCGCAGTTATTGCTGATGAAGTAGTAGGTGCCGTCGTAGCTCCAGTGCAGTGCAGCCGCTTGCTGTGCCAGCTGGTATCGAGCTTGTTCATCCAGGCGCAGGGGGACCGAGCTGAGGCCGCGCAGCTCGATCTGGGTATATTCGTCGATCACCTGCTGGAGGGGCAGTATGAACAGCCGGGAGGGGTAGTTGCCGATCAGCCCATCCCAGCTGGAGAGTTGCAGGTCATCGACAAAGGCGCGGAAGGACAGCACCAGATGGTAATCCAGATCCAGCAGGCAGTCCGGGCCGAGCGGGCGGCCCGGGGCGCAGATGACCAGGCGCAACATGCTGTGGCCCCAGCGGCTGACCCATTGTTCATTGGGCTCGGCTAGCAGGTAATGCACCGCATAGATACGTTCCGGATCGAGCCAGCCTAACGCGGGTTGCCGGGTATCCAGGCCGGCACGAAGGTAGGGAATGGTAGTGGGACACGCTGTATCAACGTCTGGCGCCCAGCCAAAATGCGCCGCGAAGTAGGCATGCAAGGCCGGGCGCCGACAATGGTATTGCGGGTCCAACAGGAAATATTCGAGGTTCACCGCCAGATATTCTGCCGGGCTGAAGCGCTCGTAATCATCTGGGCTGCGGTAGGTCTGGCGGTTCATTGCCTCGCGGGCACCGCGACGGCCCACCTGTTGCGGCCAACCGGCCAGGTCGAGGAAGCGCGGTGCGTCGCTCAGGGTAAAACGTCGCTCGGTCTGCCCAAGGCATTCGCCGGGCAGACCGGCCTTGCCCTGGGTGCGGAAACGGCTGCGGCACTGGCGCAGCAAGGTGCGCTGCTCATTGCTCCAGTAACGTCCGCGGTCATACAGGTGCGCTACTTCATGCACTAATGTGGCCAGCAATTCGCGGCGCAGCGTGCGGTGCTGGCGGCCCTCCGGGAAATCCCCCTCGCTCCCAGCGACCAGATCGTCCAACCATCGCTGGTTCAACTCAAGCGTGCCACCCGGCGTCGCACGGCCGAACACGCTGTCGGGTAGCCGCGTGCTCCAGCGCACCGTTACGGTATGGCTCATTTGCTCGATCAGAGAGGATGGCAGCGTTGCCGCTGCTTCTGCGAGTAGCGCGTGGCTGGCTTGGCGCTGGGCAGGGCTGAGCTGGCGCTGATCCAGCTCCAGCCGCAGGCCGGCTTGGAGTAGGGGGCTGCTCGCCAACAGGCCAGCCAGCAGCAGGTAGCTGAAAAAAGTCCGAAAGCTAAACAAGGTAAGTGGCCGCTTCAGCTATCGCAGCCGTCACGGCGCTACGGATGTAACAGGGTTTCACCGGGCGAGAATCGCCTCGGCCAGTTGCATGTCGGTCGCCTGGAGGTCAGGGTTAGTTTGCCGGATGTGGCGCAGCGCGGCTTCGAGGCGAGCCCCGCGGAGCTGGCCCTTGCTGCCGACAAAACTGGCGGCGTCCCCGCGGGCGGCCAGAACGACCTTGTTGTTGCCGGAAATGGCATCACTGGTCGCATCGACGGTGTTGATCAGGGAGCCGGCGACAGCATCGGTAGTACCGATGAAGCTGCTGGCATGGGCGGTACCGGCAAGGCTAAGGACACCGGCGGCAATGATCAGCGGGAAATATTTCATAGGGATTTCCTTTCAGGTCGAAGATGGATCCAGTATCGACTGGTTTTCCGATAAAAGCGATTCGGCAGTGAAAATCCCGGCGAGCCGGGACCTTCTACTGTCAGCCCATCAGATCGCAGCCAGGGTGGCCAGTTCAATCAGCCCCAGCAGCGGCTGCGGATATACGCCGAGTACGAACACCAGCAGCGCGATCAACAGCAGCATGATGCCGCCGGCATGCTGGCCCCAATTGAGGGGGGCATCGTGCCGGCGAATACCCGGTTCCACCAGGTACAGGGTGACCATCACCCGCAGGTAATAATACAGGCCGATGGCGCTACCGATGACCAGGGCGCCCAGCAACCACCACAACTGCGATTCCACTCCCGCAGCGATGATATAGAACTTGCCGATGAAGCCCGCCGTCAGCGGAATACCGGCCAGGGACAGCATCATGACGGTCAGCACCGCCGTCAGGTAGGGCCGACGCCAGAACAGGCCGCGGTACTGATACAGCGCATCGGCATCGCGCCCCTTGAACGGCGTGGACATCAGCGTAACCACCCCGAAGGCGCCCAGAGTGGTCAGTACGTAGGTCACCAGGTAGACCCCGATGGCCTCTACCGCCAGACCGCTGCTGGCAATCAGCGCGATGACCAGATAACCGAAGTGGGCGATCGATGAATAACCCAGCAGCCGCTTGAGGTTGTTCTGCATCAGCGCCAGCAGGTTACCGAACAGGATCGATGCAATGGCGATCGCCGCCAGCAGGTCGTTGAGCCAGCCCCCGCTGGTGGCGGGCGACACCTGATACAGGCGCAGCAGCACGGCGAACACCGCGACCTTGGCTGCAGTAGCAAGGAAGGCCGAGACCGGGGCCGGAGCGCCTTCATACACGTCCGGCGTCCACAGATGAAAGGGCACCAGCGACAACTTGAAGGTCAGCCCGATCAGCATCATGCCAAAACCGATCTGCAGCAGCGGCGTAACCGCTACGCCGCCCAGCGCAGCAAACGCCAGGCTGCCGGATTCGGCATAGGCCAGCGCCATGCCGAACAGCAGAAACGCCGAGCCGGCGGCGGAGAGCACCATGTACTTGATCCCGGCTTCCAGCGAGCGCTTGTTGAAGAAGGCGTAGGCAACCATGCCGTACACCGGTACCGAGAGCAGCTCCAGGCCGATGAACAGGGAGGCCAGATGCGACGCGCCCACCATCACCAGTCCACCGGCGGCGGCCAGCAGCATCAACAGATACATTTCCTCGCGGTTACCGGGAAAGCCATCGCCGGTGTTGCTCTTGCCCAGATAGGCGTGAACCAGGGTGGCGCAGGCCAGGGTGGACACGAGAATCAGGCCCATGTACAGCAGGGCAAAGCGATCCACCTGCATCAACCCGGTGACCTGCAGCGGGGCGACGTGCAGCGCCGGAATCAGCGACAGCAGCGCCAGGTTCAAGCCCAGCGCGGTGAGGATAAAGGTGAGGTCGTGCTTGCGCCGCCAGGATATGGTCAGCATGACCACAATGGCCGTCACGCAGACTACCAATAACGGCAGCAGCGCGACGAAGTGGGACGGGGTAAATTGCATAATGTCGTTTTCCATCTGACTGCTACCGGGCCGGAACAAGGTTGGATAGCGCATCGCTGAGCCAGTGCTGCACACCGCTCATGCTGGCCGCGGAGGTGTCCAGCACCGGTTGCGGATACAGCCCGAGCGCCACCAGTAGCACAACCAGCGACAGCACCATGAGCAATTCACGGCTATCCAGCCCGCGCAGGGCCTCGCCGGAGCGCGAGGTGCCGAAGTAGGCACGGTGAATCATGATCAGCGAGTAGGCCGAGGCCAGTACCAGACCGAAGGTAGCCATCACTACCACCCAGGGGTTACTGGCGAAGCTGCCGAACAGGATCAGAAATTCGCCAACAAAGTTACCAGTTCCCGGCATGCCCAGCGAGGCGATGGCAAAGAACAGGCTCAAGGCCGGTAGATAAGGGATGCGCGCCCACAATCCACCCATCTCGCGCATGTCCCGGGTATGAATGCGTTCATACAGCTGGCCGCAGAGGATAAACAGCGCCGCCGCCGACAGCCCGTGGGCGAGCATCTGCACCACCGCGCCCTGCAGGGCGAGCTGGGTGCTGGCATAGATGCCGATCAGCACAAAGCCCATGTGCGAGATGCTGGAGTAGGCCACCAGTCGCTTGATGTCGGTCTGGGCGAAGGACAGGATGGCGCCGTAGAAGATGCCGATCAGGCCGAGGGTCATGGCAATGGGAGCAAATTCCAGCGAGGCGTTGGGGAATAGCGGCAGGGCAAAGCGCAACATGCCATAGGCGGCGGTCTTCAACAGAATACCGGCCAGATCCACCGAGCCTGCAGTCGGCGCCTGGGCGTGGGCGTCCGGCAGCCAGGAGTGCAGCGGCACAATCGGAAACTTCACCGCAAAGGCGATGAAGAAGCCCAGCATCAGGATGTATTCCACACTCGCTGGCATGTCGATGCCGAGCAATTGGTCGTAGGCAAAGGTCAGCACGCCGGTCTGGCTGAACTTGAACAGCACCAGCCCCAGAATGGCCACCAGCATGATCAAGCCGCTGGCCTGGGTAAAGATGAAGAACTTGGTGGCGGCGTTGATCCGGGTTTTCTTGCCTTCTCCACTATGACCCCAGAGCGCGATGAGAAAATACATCGGCACCAGCATCATTTCCCAGAAGAAGAAGAACAGGAACAGGTCCATGGCCAGAAACACACCGGCCACGCCACCAAGGATCCACATCAGGTTGAGGTGGAAGAAACCGATACGGTGCTGGATCTCGTTCCACGAGCAGAGTACCGAGAGTACCCCCAGGATACCGGTGAGGATCAGCATCAACAGCGACAGGCCATCCAGCGCCAGGTGCAGGTTGATGCCGAAGCGCTCAATCCAGACGTGCTTGAACTCCAGCGTCCAGACCGGTACGCCGTCGGTGACGGCGGCCAGCGAATAGTCTTTGCTGATCCAGAGCCAGAGGCTCAGAACCAGCACCAGCCCCATGGTCAGCAGTGCCAGCCAGCGGGGCAGGGATCGGCTGAAGTGTTCGGCTTGCCAGCACAACAGTCCGCCGATAAAGGGAATCAGGACCAGCCAGGGCAGAATCATGACGGGATCATTTCCTTGGGTAAATTCATTATCAGGCCACCGTCAGCAACAGAATGCCGAGTACCAGTACGGCGCCACCGGCAATGGAGGCGGCATACCAGCGGATCTGGCCATTTTCACTGCGGCTCAACAGCCCATGGGCACCCCGGGCCAGCACCGGCACGATGCCGATGGTACGGTCCAGTGGGTCGCGGCGCAGCAGGCGGGTCAGCCATAGATAGGGCTGCACGAACACCTTGTCATACAGCCAGTCGAAGCCCCAGGCTGCGAACCAGAGCGCGGTCAATACCCGCCCCGGCGCGCTGTTACCAATGACCTCCACGACGCGGCGACGGCCCAGGTACAGCCAGGCGGCCAGCAGGATTCCGGCCACGGCGATGACACCGGACAGCACTTCCAGACCGATACGCCCCTCACCGCCGCCATGGCCAACGCTCTGCGGCAGAACGCCCGCCAGAGGTGGAGTGATCCAGGCGCCAATGAAGGTCGACAGGATGATCAACACGATCAGCGGCAGGTTGTGCGCCAGCCCCTTGCCGGCATGGGCTTCAGTCTGCGCCTTGCCGTGAAAGACCACGAAGACCAGGCGGAAGGTGTAGATGGACGTGAGGAAGGCACCCAGCAGACCGGCATACAGCAGCGCATTGTTGCCGCTGGCGAAGGCCTCCCAGAGGATCTCGTCCTTGGAATAGAAGCCGGCCGTCAGCAGCGGCAGGGCGGCCAGCGCGGCGCCACCGACGATAAAGCTGGCGTAGGTCACCGGCAGTTTTCGCCACAACCCGCCCATCCTGAAGATGTTCTGCTCATGGTGGCAGGCGTGAATCACCGAGCCGGACGCCAGGAACAGCAACGCCTTGAAGAAGGCATGGGTCATCAGATGGAATATCGCCGCTTCCCAGGCGCCCACACCCAGTGCCAGGAACATGTAGCCGAGCTGGCTCATGGTCGAGTAGGCGAGGATGCGCTTGATATCGGTCTGCACCAGCGCGGCGAAGCCGGCCAACAGCAGCGTGGCGCCACCGACAATGCCTACCAGCTGCAACACGTCCGGAGTCAGCAGGAACAGACCATGGGTACGGGCGATCAGGTAGACGCCGGCGGTGACCATGGTGGCGGCGTGAATCAGCGCCGACACCGGAGTGGGGCCGGCCATGGCATCAGCCAACCAGGTCTGCAACGGTAGCTGGGCGGATTTGCCTACCGCACCGCCGAGCAGCGACAGGGTGGCCAGGGTGATCCAGAAGCCCCCCTCGGCAAACAACAGCGGCGCCTGCACCAGCAACTGCTGAATGTTCAGCGTGCCCAACTGTACGAACAGGATGAACAGACCGAAAGCCATCAACACGTCGCCCACCCGGGTGACGATAAAGGCCTTGAGCGCGGCATTACCGTTCTTGCGTTCGTGGTAATAGAAACCGATCAGCAGATAACTGCATACGCCGACGCCTTCCCAACCCAGGTAGAGAAACAGCAGATCATCGGCGAGGATCAGACACAGCATGCTGGCGATGAACAGGTTGGTATAGGCGAAGAACCGGGAGTAACCGGCTTCGCCGCGCATGTACCAGCTGGCGAACAGGTGGATCAGAAAGCCCACGCCAGTGACCACACCGAGCATGGTCAGCGACAGGCCGTCCAGATACAGCGTCAGGCTCGGGGTGAAGTTGCCCACCGCCATCCATTGCCACAACACCTGGCTATAGGCACCACCTTCCAGTGCACCGGTGCTGAACTGGAAGATGATCCAGGCGCTGACCAGTGCGGACAAGCCGACTGAACCGACGCCGATCAGCGCCGCGGTGGTCTCCGACCAGCGCCCGCGGGAAAAGGCCAGCAGCAGAAAGCCGATCAGCGGGAATAACAGGGTTAGAAATAGCGTGTTCATCCGCGCATCTCACTGGCAGCGTCGATATCCAGGGTTCTGAAGCGGCGATACAGCTGCAGCAGAATCGCCAGGCCAATACTGGCCTCGGCGGCAGCCAGCGTAATCACCATGATGAACATGACCTGGCCGTCGGGCTGCTCCCAGCGGGCACCCGCCACAACAAAGGCCAGCGCGGCGGCGTTCATCATGATCTCCAGGCTCATCAGCACATACAGGATATTGCGACGGATCATCACCCCGGCCAGGCCGAGACTGAACAGTACGGCGGCCAGCGCCAGGCCGTGCTCCATGGGTATACCGTTCATGCGATCTCCTTGGCTTCGTGGCGGCCAATATGGAAGGCGGTAACCATTGCTCCGAGCAGCATCATCGCAGCGAGTTCGACGGCGAGTATGTAGGGGCCGAACAGCGCAAAGCCGACGGCCTTGGCATCTACCGTTGCGCCACTGACCGTCCCCGACGATGGCTCACTGAACAGTACATACAGCAGTTGCGCGAGCAACAGCCCCGAGAGAATGCCAGGACCGATCCAGCCCCGAGGGCTGAGCCACTGGCGTTCCTGGTTTTCACTGCCACTGCCCAGGTTGAGCATCATCACCACGAACACAAACAGCACCATGATGGCGCCGGCGTAGACGATGATCTCCAGCACGCCGGCAAAGGGCGCGCCCAGCGAGAAGAAACACATGGACACCGCCAGCAAGGACGTCACCAGATACAGCAGTGCATGCACCGCGCGGGTGTTGGTAATCACCATCAGGGTGGCGGCTACTGCCACCCCGGCGGAGAAATAAAAGGCAAATTCCATCAGATATTCCTCACAGGGATCATGGCAACAGGCCCTTGATGTTGATCGGCTCGGCCTCGTTCTGCGCGGCGCCTTTGGGCTTGCCGGCGATCGACAGGCCGGCAACCCGGTAGAAGTTGTACTCTGGGTTCTTGCCGGTGCCGGCAATCATCAGGTCTTCCTTCTCGTACACCAGATCCTGGCGCTTGTACTCGGCCAGCTCGAAGTCCGGCGTCAGCTGAATCGCGGTGGTCGGGCAGGCTTCCTCGCACATGCCGCAGAAGATGCAGCGCGAGAAGTTGATGCGGAAGAACTCCGGGTACCAGCGTCCATCCTCGGTCTCGGCCTTCTGCAGAGAGATACAACCCACCGGGCA
This sequence comes from Pseudomonas saudimassiliensis, assembly GCF_000939975.1. Classification (GTDB taxonomy): domain Bacteria; phylum Pseudomonadota; class Gammaproteobacteria; order Pseudomonadales; family Pseudomonadaceae; genus Halopseudomonas; species Halopseudomonas saudimassiliensis. The sequence goes on from NZ_LK391969.1 coordinate 2,051,641, forward strand.
GGCAGCGGCGCACAGGTTACAGGCAACGCAGCGCTCCTCACCGTCCGGGTCACGGGTCAGGACGATACGGCCACGGTAGCGCGGCGGCAGATAGACTGGCTCCTCCGGATATTGCAGGGTGTCGCGCTTGCGGAACGCGTGACTGAATACCATCACCAGGCTGCGCAGCTGGGTGTAGGTGCCATGTATGACATGAATTATGGATTTGATCATGGCTATCTCCTCAGGCTGCGGCCAGCACAAGCGCGCCGGTTACCAGCAGGTTGATCAGGGTCAATGGCAGGCAGACCTTCCAGCCGAACGCCATCATCTGGTCATAGCGCGGCCTGGGCAGCGAAGCACGCAGCAGGATGAAGATCATGATGAAAAAAGCCGTCTTCAGCGCGAACCACAGGAAGGGCAGCTGCGGCAGCAGGTCGAAGGGGCCGTGCCAGCCACCGAAGAACAGCGTCGCCAGCAGCGCCGACACCAGCACGATGCCGATGTATTCGCCGACGAAAAACATGCCCCACTTCATGCCGGCGTATTCCACGTGGTAACCGTCGGCCAGTTCCTGCTCAGCTTCTGGCTGGTCGAAGGGGTGACGGTGGGTCACCGCGACGCCAGCAATGAAGAAGGTCAGGAAGCCGAAGATCTGCGGGATGATGAACCACAGGTTATCGGCCTGGTAGGCGACGATGTCGCGCATGTTGAACGAGCCGGTCTGGGCCACCACGCCCATCAGCGACAGACCGAGGAACACCTCGTAGGACAACGTCTGCGCCGCAGCGCGCAGCCCGCCGAGCAGGGCGAACTTGTTGTTGCTGGCCCAGCCGGCAAACAGCACCGCATACACGGTCAGACCGGCCATGGCGAAGAAGAACAGCAGGCCGATGTTCAGATCCGCCACGCCCCAGGTCGGGGTAATCGGCACCACGATAAAGGCCATCAGCAGCGAACTCATCGCGATAACCGGCGCCAGGGTAAAGATTAGCCGGTCGGCGAACGGCGGGGTCCAGTCCTCCTTGAAGAACATCTTCAGCATGTCCGCGACGATCTGGAACATGCCGAAAGGGCCGACCCGGTTGGGGCCGTAGCGATCCTGCCACAGCGCCAACAGGCGCCGCTCGACAAAGCTCAATAGCGCGCCGGCAATCACTACCGCCAGCAGGATGACGATAGCCTTGATCACGCTGATCAGAATGGCCAGCACCTCGGGCGTGAGCCAGCTCATTGGGCCACCCCCTTCAACCCGGTCGCCACACTCGCAGCGCTCAACGGCGGAATGCCGGGCAACCCGGCGGGCAGGCCCACCACTCCCAGTGCCAGATCGGTACTGATGCGTACCGGCAGTTGCAGCGTCTGCCCGGCCAGCGTCAGGGTCAGCATGGCACCGTCAACCACGCCCAGACGTTCAGCTTCGGCTTCCGCCAGGGCAACGTATGGATGCGGCATGCGCTGCTGGATCGGCTCGGCGCGGCTGCTGTTTTCTTCGCTACCGAACAGGTGATACAGCGGCACCACCTGCCAGGTGCCTGCGGCCGGGGCAAAGGCTTTCGGCGCCTGCGCCCAACTCAGATCCGTGCGTGCACCGTCGAGCAGGCGCACGCCCGGGTCGCCACTGCGCAGATGACCACCAACCTCGTCCTGGAACTTGTTCCAGGCCTGCGGTGAGTTCCAGCCAGGTGACCAGGCGAAGGCAATCTGCTGGCGATCTTCACTGCTGCCGGCGTAACCTTCCATGGAGAAGGCGAAGGGGCTGTCCGGATCCTGCGGCTGGCGCGGCTCGTGCACGCTGAGATTGGCACGCATCGCGGTACGCCCGCTATAGCGGTGTGGCGCGCGGGCCAGTTTCTGGCCTTTGATGCGGAAGCTGGCATCCGGCGCGGCCTCGGTAATGGCGGTCAGACGAGGATGCAGGGCAGCGCAGGCTTCGGTGACCTGATCCAGGTTGGTCCAGGCAACCGGCTTGCCCATTAGGGTACTGCGCAGGGCATGCAACCAGCGCCAGCCCTCGCGGATCAGCACGTCCGGGTTGTAGTAGCTCGGCTCGAACACCTGGAAGAAGCGCTGGGCACGGCCCTCCTGACTGACCAGGGTGCCATCGCCCTCGGCAAAACTGGCAGCCGGGAGCAGGATATGGGCCCTGTCGCTGGTCGGCGTTTGCTGATGATCCACTACCAGCACCACCCTGGCGGCGGCTAGAGCCGCATCCACCAGCGATGGGTCGGCGCGGCGATAAAGGTCATTCTCCAGTACCACCAGCGCGTCGTATCTGCCCTCGGTCAGCGCTTCCAGCGCCGCCTCGACGGACTTGTCTGCCTGCTCATCGGCCAGCATGATCGTCATGCCCATGCTGTTGGCTTCTGGCACCACCATGCTGATGGAGCCATCCTTGCCGCGGTTCTTCAGCGCCTGGGCGATATTACCCGCAGCGTCAATGATGGCGCGGCTGCCCAGCGAGGCGCCGGAGACCAGCAACGGACGTTTCGCCGCCAGCAGGGCATCGGCTATACGTTGGGCCAGTTCCAGCGCGTCAGCTTCCAGGCCACTGACCGCCGGCGCGCTGGGGTCGATGGCATGGGCCACGGCAAAACCCAGCCGAGCCAGATCATCCGGCGCGGCCTGTACCGCCTCGGCGGCAATATCGTCCAACCGGGTGCGCTCGACGCTGGCGATGAATACCGGGTGCAGCGCGCCCTGTGCAATATTGTCCACAGCGGCCTGATGCCAGCTCTGAATACCTGCTGCCTCGGCAATCTCGGTGGCCTTGCCTTTGGCCGCCTGGCGTAATGCCAGCGCGATGCGGGCGGCGGTCTGGGTGAGATCTTCCCCCAGTACGAATACCGCGTCATGGCTTTCCATGTCGCGGATGGTCGGTACCGGCAGGGGGCCGTACTGGAGGATCTGGCGGATCGCCTGGATATTGTCCAGTTCATGCCGGGCGATGCCGGAATAGAAGTCGTCGGCACCGACCAGTTCGCGCAGGGCAAAGTTGCTTTCCAGACTAGCGCGGGGTGAACCGATGCCCAGAATGCGCTGGCGGTTGAGCAGGCCGGCAGCCTGATCCAACGCCGCATCGATACCCATGCTGAGTTTCGAGCGCTGCACGATGGGTCGGCGGGGGCGATCCTTACGGTTCACGTAGCCATAGCCAAAACGACCCCGGTCGCAGAGGAAGTAATGGTTTACCTCGCCGTTGAAGCGATTCTCGATGCGGCGGATTTCGCCGTAACGCTCGCCGGGGCTGATGTTGCAGCCGGAGGCGCAGCCATGGCAGATGCTCGGGGCAAACTGCATGTCCCATTTGCGGTTGTAGCGCTCGGAGTGGGTCTTGTCGGTAAACACCCCGGTGGGGCAGACCTCGGTGAGGTTGCCGGAAAATTCGCTTTCCAGCGTGCCATCCTCGACCCGGCCGAAGTACACCTGGTCGTTGGCGCCGAACACGCCCAGGTCGGTACCACCGGCATAGTCCTTGTAATAGCGCACGCAGCGATAACAGGCGATGCAGCGGTTCATCTCGTGGGAGATGAACGGGCCCAGCTCCTGGTTCACGTGGGTGCGCTTGCTGAAGCGGTATCGGCGCTGGTTGTGGCCGGTCATCACGGTCATGTCCTGCAGATGGCAGTGGCCACCTTCCTCACATACCGGGCAGTCATGGGGGTGGTTGATCATCAACCACTCGATGACGCTGGCGCGGAAGGCCCTGGCTTCCTCATCATCAATCGAGATCCAGCTGTTATCGGTGGCCGGCGTCATGCAGGACATGACCAGCCGCCCACGAGTGTCATTCTCGTCGCTGTACTGCTTGACCGCACACTGGCGGCAGGCGCCTACGCTCCCCAGCGCAGGGTGCCAGCAGAAGTAGGGAACATCGAGGCCGAGGGACAGACAGGCCTGCAACAGGTTGTCCGCGCCATCGACTTCGTAGTCTTTACCGTCTACATGGATAGTGGCCATGGCTCTATTTTCTTCTTACCCGTTTTACGGGTGCTGATAATGGAATTCCTGTGGGGCCGGTCGTAGCGGCTCCCTTGCCGGCCCGATGGGGGAAATGGTCAAGCCAACATCCCCATCGGACCGCTCATATCCTCATGCCTGAACAAACTCGACGGGCGCCATGCCGCTGCCGGCTGCGGGGTTTATCCCCGCCTCGAACTCACTACGGAAGTACTTGATGGCGCTGCCCAGCGGCTCGACGGCTCCCGGTGCGTGGGCGCAGAAGGTCTTGCCTGGTCCGAGAAAATCGACCAGCCGGGCGAGGATTTGCAGATCCTCCGGGCGCCCCTGGCCGCGCTCCAGCGCGCGCAGGGTCTTCACGCTCCAGGGCAGGCCGTCCCGGCAGGGCGTACACCAGCCACAGGATTCCCGGGCGAAGAACTCTTCCATGTTGCGCAGCAGCGATACCATGCTCACGGTGTTATCTACCGCCAGTGCCAGTCCGGTACCCATGCGGGTGCCGTATTTGGCGACGCCGCCGGAGTACATGGGCGCCTCCAGATGCTCGGGCAGCAGAAAACCAGTACCGGCCCCGCCGGGCTGCCAGCACTTGAGGCTAAAGCCGTCGCGCATGCCGCCGGCGTAATCCTCGAACAGTTCGCGGGCGGTGATACCGAAGGGCACCTCCCAGATTCCGGGCTTTTTTACCTTGCCGGAAAAGCCCATCAACTTGGTACCGTGGTCGCCGCTCTCGGGGCGCGCCAGGGCGGTGTACCACTCCACGCCGTTACCGACGATGGCCGGCACGTTGCACAGGGTCTCCACGTTGTTCACGCAGGTCGGCTTGCCCCAGACGCCCACCGAGGCGGGGAAGGGCGGCTTGGCGCGGGGGTTGGCCCGGCGGCCTTCAAGGGAGTTGATCAGGGCGGTTTCTTCCCCGCAGATATAACGACCGGCGCCGGTATGCACGAACAGCTCGAAGTCGAAACCCGAGCCGAGAATGTTCTTGCCCAGCAGCCCCGCGGCTTTGGCTTCTTCCACCGCGCGTTTCAGATTGCGGGCGGCATCGACGTACTCGCCGCGCAGGAAGATATAGCCACGGTAGGCCTTGAGCGCGCGTGCCGAAATCAGCATACCTTCGATCAGCAGGTGGGGCAGTTGCTCCATCAGCAGCCGATCCTTCCAGGTGTTGGGCTCCATCTCGTCGGCGTTGCACAGCAGGTAGCGGATGTTCTGCGACTCATCCGCAGGCATCAGGCTCCATTTCACCCCGGTGGGGAAGCCCGCGCCGCCGCGGCCCTTGAGGCCGGAATCCTTGACCGTGCTAACAATATCAGCCGCGGCCATGTCGGTCAGGGCCTTGCGCGCTGCGCTATAGCCGTTTTTCTGCTGATACTCGTCCAGCCAGACCGGTTGGCCGTCGTCACGCAGGCGCCAGGTCAGCGGGTGGGTTTCCTCACTGCGGGCGGCGCGGTTGGCCGGGCCGAAGGATGACAGGGTCTTCATGGATAGCGCTCCAGCAGTGCAGCCACACCATCGGCGGTTACATCACCGAAGGTGTCATCATCGATCATCAGCGCCGGGGCCTTGTCACAGTTGCCCAGACAACACACCGGCAGCAGGGTGAAACGGTTGTCCGCGGTGGTCTGGCCGGGGCCGATGCCCACCTGGCTTTGGATCGCATCCAGCACATTTTCATGACCGGCGATATAGCAGGTCATGCTGTCGCACACGCGGATGATGTGCCTGCCCACCGGCTGGCGGAAGATCTGGCTGTAGAAGGTGGCGACGCCTTCCACATCGCTGGCGGGGATGCCGAGGATTTCGCCGATAGCGTCAGCGGCGCCGTCGGGCACCCAGCCGCGGGCCTGCTGGACGATCTTCAGCGCTTCGATGGAGGCCGCGCGCGGGTCCTCATAGTGGTGCATTTCCTGTTCGATGGCTGCACGCTCGGCATCATCGAGAACGAAACGATCAGTCTGAATCAACGTAGTCATATCAGCGGTCCACGTCAGCCATAACGAAGTCGATGCTGCCCAGATAGGCAATCAGGTCCGACACCATGCTGCCGCGAATTACCGCGGGTATCTGCTGCAGGTGCGGGAAGCTGGGCGTGCGGATGCGCGTGCGGTAGCTCATGGTGCTGCCGTCACTGGTCAGGTAATAGCTGTTGATGCCCTTGGTCGCCTCGATCATCTGGAACGATTCGTTAGCCGGCATCACCGGGCCCCAGGACACCTGCAGAAAGTGCGTGATCAGCGTCTCGATATGCTCGAGCGTGCGCTCCTTCGGTGGCGGCGTGGTCAATGGGTGATCGGCCTTGTACGGGCCTGCGGGCATGTTGTTCAAACACTGCTCGATGATCTTCAGGCTCTCGCGCATCTCGCCCATCTTGACCATGCAGCGGTCGTAGGCGTCGCCGTTGACGGCCAATGGCACCTCGAACTCGAAGTTCTCGTAACCGGAGTAGGGGCGCGCCTTGCGGATATCGAAGTCGCAACCGGTGGCGCGCAGACCGGCACCGGTCACGCCCCATTCCAGCGCTTCCTTGGTGTTGTAGTCGGCAACGCCCTTGGTGCGGCCGATCAGGATGCTGTTCTTCAATGCGGCCTTTTCATATTCGTTCAAGCGCTTGGGCATCCAGTCGAGGAATTCACGCACCAACCGATCCCAGCCGCGGGGCAGGTCGTGGGCCACACCGCCGATCCGGTACCAGGCCGGGTGCATGCGGAAGCCGGTAATAGCTTCGATCACCTTGTAGGCACGCTGGCGGTCGGTGAAGGTGAAGAACACCGGGGTCATGGCGCCCACGTCCTGGATATAGGTACCCAGGTACAGCAGGTGGTTCTGAATGCGGAAGAATTCGGCCATCATGATGCGGATCACGTCGACCCGCTGTGGCACCCTGATCCCGGCCAGCTTCTCTACAGCGAGCACGTAGGGCAGGTTGTTCATTACCCCGCCCAGATAATCGATGCGGTCGGTGTAGGGAATGAAACTGTGCCAGCTCTGGCGCTCGGCCATCTTCTCGGCGCCGCGGTGGTGATAGCCAATATCAGGCACGCAGTCGATGATCTCTTCCCCATCGAGCTGCAGGATGATCCGGAAGGCGCCGTGGGCGGAGGGGTGGTTGGGGCCGAGGTTGAGGAACATGAAGTCCTCATGTTCCCCGCCGCGCTTCATGCCCCAGTCTTCCGGATTGAAGCGCATGGCTTCCTGTTCCGCGTCCTGCCGGGCAGCGGTGAGCATATAGGGGTCGAACTCGGTGGCGCGGGCCGGATAGTCCTTGCGCAGGGGGTGGCCTTCCCAGGTGTGGGGCATCAGCAGGCGGGTCAGGCGCGGATGGCCTGCGAAATGGATGCCGTACATGTCCCAGACTTCCCGTTCGTACCAGTCGGCATTCGGCCAGATGGAGGCGATGGTCGGGACGTGGAGGTCGTTTTCCTTGAGTGCGACCTTGATCATCACGTCGCTGTTACGCTCCAGTGACATGAGGTGGTAGAACACGCTGAAATCAGCCGCCGGCAAGCCCTGGCGGTGGGTGCGCAGGCGCTCGTCCATGCCATGCAGGTCATACAGCATGACGTAGGGCTGCGGCAGCTGGCGCAGGAAGGTCAGCACCGCGATCAATTGTTCGCGGGCCACCCAGATCACCGGCATCCCGGTGCGGGTGGGCTGGATAGTAAATGCAGCTGCCCCGAATTGTGCGGTCAGCTCGCTGACGACGCGCTGGTCGTCAGCCTGGTACGGAGGTATGTACAGCGCCTGGTCTGCAGTCATCATATGGATCGCTATCGGTCAACGGTGGAGATACGGCGTGATGTCCGGCTCGGGGCGCGGTTTATACGTCGTCCGGACTACGCAGATTGGTGACCTGGATTCGCTGGTCACGCTTCTCTTCGCGTTGCGAAGGCATATCTGCTCGATAGACACCCTGATCACCTACCACCCAGGATAGCGGTCGGCGCTCCTTGCCGATGGAGTCCTGCAGCAACATCAGGCCCTGGAGAAAGGCTTCGGGGCGGGGCGGGCAGCCGGGGATGTAGACGTCCACAGGCAGGAACTTGTCCACGCCCTGAACCACGGAGTAGATGTCATACATACCGCCGGAGTTGGCGCAGGCACCCATGGATATGACCCACTTGGGCTCGAGCATCTGCTCGTACAGACGCTGGATGACCGGTGCCATCTTGATGAAGGGAGTGCCCGCAATAACCATGAAATCCGCCTGCCGCGGCGAGGCACGAATGACCTCCGCACCGAAGCGCGCGATATCGTGCGGTGCGGTGAAGGCGGTGGTCATCTCCACGTAGCAGCAGGAGAGACCGAAGTTGTAAGGCCAGAGAGAGTTTTTGCGGCCCCAGTTCACCGCGCCGCTGAGTACGTCTTCGAGTTTCCCCATGAAGATGTTGCGGTGAACCTGGTCTTTCAGCAGCGTGTCGTCAACGGTCTCCCTGGTACCGATGGGATACTCGTCATTGACGGCATCCGGATCGATCCGAACAAGTTCATATTGCATGTAAAAAGCCTCATTTTAGCTTCGCTTGCCTCCTGCGACGGCCTGCCGGTGACCAATCAAGGGCACCGATAGACGCTTCATAGACAAGACCCGCAAGTAGAATTGAAATAAAGACAGAGGCTCCGAAGAAACCGGCCCAGCCGCTTTCGCGCACCGAGACGGCCCATGCAAACAGGAAGAGGGCTTCAACATCGAAGATCACGAAAAGCATCGCGACCAGATAGAATTTTGCGGAGAAACGCAGGCGGGTATCGCCTGTGGAAACGATGCCGGACTCGAAGGGTTCGTTCTTGCTGCGTCCCCAGGCTCGGCTGCCGAGCACGCTGGACAGCAACAGCATGAAGGCGCACAGGGCGAGGACGCCCAGCAGAAATGCAGCCAATGCCCAGTTGTGGGGGAGGCTCGAGACAGCATCTGGCATGCCGGGACTCCTTGGAGAAACGGCTCGATTATTGGTTTTTGCGCGGACCCTCAAAGGGGTTGTTCGCGTCAGGCTGGCGCCATTGTATGCCTGCTCGATAGGTTATGAAAGGGGCAACCGCGATGGCATACCGTTATCCGCAGGTGCGGCTGAACTTCGCCGAACGTGCTCAGTCCAAAGGGCTACCCAGGGATAAACGGAGCGGCGTATGACCATTTTCGAAGCATTACGGATCAGCCACGATAAACAGCGTAGTTATGTGGACGCGGTGCTGCGCACCAGTGGCGACACCCAGGAACGGGCCGACGCCTACAAGCAACTGAAGGAAGAGCTCTATGCCCATGAAACGGCTGAAGAGCGCCACTTCTATATCCCATTGATGGCCCATGACAATGGCGTTGATCTCAGCCGCCACGCCATCGCCGAGCACCATGAGATGGATGAGCTGGTGGAAAAGCTCGATGGCATCGAAATGTCCAGCTCCGCCTGGCTCACCACTGCACGCGCCCTCGGCGACAAGGTATTGCACCACCTTGAGGAAGAGGAGCAGCGATTCTTCCAGATGGCCGGCAAGCTGCTGACGGCGCAGCAGAAAAGTGAGCTGGCCACGCAATACAACGGCGAGTACGAAGAGCTGCTGGCCCAAGGCTGAGCGCTCGCCGCTGCCCGGGGCAGCCGGGGCAGCGGCCCGCTGGAAATTGAAAACGTCTATCCGGGCGTTTCACACCCGAGGCAGGTCAATCGGGTATGCTGTCACGCTCGTATCAATTGCAGGACAGCAAGCATGTCGGATTATGATTTTGACCTATTTGTCATCGGTGCCGGGTCGGGTGGCGTGCGAGCCAGTCGCATGGCAGCGAGTTTCGGCGCCCGTGTAGCGGTAGCCGAGGAGCTGTACCTTGGTGGTACCTGCGTGAACGTAGGCTGCGTGCCGAAAAAACTGTTCGCCTATGCTGCGCATTTCGCTGAGGACTTTGCAGATGCCCGTGGATACGGCTGGGATCTCCCCGAGCCGAGCTTTACCTGGCAGCGTCTGCTGGAGAACAAGAATGCGGAGATTACCCGCCTTAACGGCATCTACCACAACCTGCTGACGGCCGCCGGGGTGACCCTGGTCCACGGTCGGGCCACGCTGGTGGATTCCCATACGGTTGCGGTGGGGGAGAAGACCTTTACTGCCGAACGCATCCTCCTTGCCACCGGCGGCTGGCCGTTCATTCCCGAATTCCCGGGCCGGGAACACGTCATCAGTTCCAATGAGGTGTTCTACCTCGAGCAGTTGCCCAAGCGCTGCCTTGTGGTGGGTGGGGGCTATATCGCGATCGAGTTCGCCAGCATCTTCCATGGTCTTGGCTGCGCTACCAGCCTGGCCTACCGGGGTGATCAGTTCCTGCGCGGTTTCGACCAGAGCCTGCGTGACCATATGGTCGTCACCATGCAGAACAAGGGGCTGGATCTGCGCTTCAACGCGGATGTCACGCGGATCGACAAGCAGGTCGATGGCAGCCTGCTTGTCGAGTTCAAGGATGGCGAGCACCTGGAAGTGGATCTGGTGCTCTATGCCACCGGCCGGCGACCGAAGCTGGATGGGCTGGGCCTGGACAACACCCAGGTTACCCTGGACAGCAAGGGCTTCATCGAGGTGGACGAGGAGTACCAGACCGCCGATCCGGCAATCTTCGCCATCGGCGATGTGACCGATACCATTCAGCTCACTCCGGTCGCCCTGGCCGAGGGCATGGCGCTGGCGCGCCGGCTGTACCGCCCGGAGGAATATCGTCCGGTGGACTACGCCGATATCGCCACGGCGGTGTTCTGCATTCCGAATATCGCCACCCTGGGTCTGACCGAAGAGCAGGCCCGGGCCGCAGGACACAAACTGGATATCTACGAAAGCCGCTTCCGGCCGATGCGCAATACCCTGGCGGGCAATCCGGAACAGAGCTTCATGAAGCTGCTGGTCGACCAGAACGACGATCGGGTGCTGGGCGTGCACATGGTCGGCCCCGATGCCGGCGAACTCATCCAGGGCCTGGCGGTAGCGCTCAAGGCTGGCGCGACCAAGGCGGTGTTCGACGCCACCCTGGGTATCCACCCGACTGCGGCGGAAGAGTTCGTCACCATGCGGACCCCGACCCGTACCGACTGACCCGCGGTCTCAGCCTGGCGCTCAGTGATGACTGTGGGCGTCCGGGCTGGCGGCGGGCGGCTCGCCGGTGACCTTGACTTCAATCTCCACCTCACCGGCCTGCTCGAAGGTCAGCGTCATCGGGTAACTGCCGCCCTCGACCAGCGTCTGCTGTAGTTCGAACAGCATGAGATGATGGCCGCCCGGCTTGAACTCCACCTGGGTTCCCGGCGCAATCTCGACGCTGTCGATCTGCTGCATCTTCATCAACCCATCCTGATGCACGTGCTCATGCAGTTCGACGCGCCCGGCAATCGGCGAGGTAGCCGCGATCAGGCGGTCGGCCTGGCCCCCCCTGTTTTCCAGCCCCAGATAGGCCGCTCCAGTGGGCGCCACCGGTGGCAATGCCCGCGACCATGGATGAATGATGTGGATGTCGCCGGCAGTAAAGTCATGGGACATCGCCGGGCTACCCGCCAGGATGGCGCTGAAGGCTATGCTCAATGGAATGATTCGCACGATTGATCCTCGAATTGACGGGCCTTTCGGCCACTGGCTGGGCTTCTTAGCGCTGGGGCATTATGGGCACGGCTGCGGAACAGGGGCAAGCCGCGGGGCGGATATGTCAAACGCATCACAAAACGCTTCAAAGTTATCCTAAATACAGGGAGTATGGCTTTTGGCTACTGCCTGGGTGGCCGATACTTGTGGTCATATATCAGCGAGCATCCCATGACAGAAAGACGGAAACTGGAGCGCCATCACGTGAGCAGCAGCCTCGAAGTATATGATCTGGATAGTGGAGAACTGCTCGGCCGTGTCGTTGACTTGCATACCGAAGGGTTGATGTTGCTGAGTGAGCGGCCGATCGAGCTGAATCGGGCCTGGGCACTGCAGGTGAATCTGCCCATGAACCTCAACGGCATCAGCGAGTTCATGCTGGATGCCGAGAGCCGCTGGAACCGGGAAAGCATTGCCGGCGGCCAATACTGGACTGGCTTGCAATTCACCCGTTTGCCCGAGGACTCCCGGCGATGCATCGAGCGGATGGTATCCAGCCGGTGAGCGGTTGCCCATCAGGTGCGGGTGAGATGATTGTCCCAGCGCAATGGATGCCGGGCGATCAGCTCGGGCGCCTGGGTGACACCTCGAACCCGATATAACCCACCATGCCCGGATGACACCAGAAAGCTGCCATCCGGCTCAGCCAGGACGCCGCCGGGGTCGGGCACGGGCACCAGCCCAATGACAGTACCGGCGCGGTAATCCAGCAGCATGACGGTGTTACCCCGGGGCGCGGTAACCGCGGCGACAGGGGACTGGGGGTGAACCGCCACGCTAGCCGTGTAGTTGCCCAGGTCAGACTGTTGCGCGCCGGCGTCAATCTCGCTGAAATTGCCATTGCGGGTGTCAAGCCGGGCGATCAGCGGCGGCGTCTGCCATTTATCCCCTTCGAACTGGTAACCGGCGATGACAATGCCCTCGGGGCTGATATCCAGGTGATGACAGCTGAGCTGAGGATGGGATGGCTCGCAGCGCTGCGCTATTGTCCCGCTCCGGCGATCCAGCACTACCAGCGCGGGCCGCATGGATTCCAGATTCAGTTTGATGCGGCCATAGTCCGGGTGGGTCTTGATGCCGCCCAGAGCCACTACCAGTTGCTCGCCATCGGGGTGCAGCCGTAGCTCGTGGGGGTCCATGCCACCCACGGCAAGATCCTCCAGATGCCGGTAGCCTTCGTTCACCGCATAGACGCGGATCACCCCTTCGCCGCCAGGATAGTGGTTGGCGGTGGCATAGAACCGGTCGCCGGCCTTGCTGAACACCCCGTGGCCATAGAAATGAAAGCCGTTTCCGGCTTCAACTACCGTCTCAAGATTCCCTTCTAACATGTTAATTACATAGAGGTTACGCCCGGGACGGCGGGAGAGAATGACTGCTTGTTCGGTATGGGGATGCAGGCAACCGCTGTGGCAGCGCTCCGGCACCGGGATGCGGAACAACTGTGCCCCGGTATTATCGGCGGCGGCGATAAAATGCCCGCCGAGGCCGTCATCCACCGAACTGAGAAAGCGCAGGCTCGCCGCGCGGCGCGCGCCATTGGCGAAGGCCGGGAATGCCCAGGCCGCTGCCATCCCGGCCAGACTGATCTGGATAAACTGGCGCCGCTGCATGTCAGTCCCCGTCGCTGGAGTTGAAGCCCCGGACAATACCCAATTCACTGGCGATATTGCCTGACAACAGCTGGTTCAGTTTGTCGACTTCGATAAAGATCAGCTGCAGGGCACGATAACCCGCATCATCGGCCAGCAGTTGCTGCAAGTCCGCCGGCTGGCGCTCCAGCCGCGCGATGGTCGCTGTCAGTTGCTGATCGAGGCGATCGGCCAACTCAGTCCCTGCCGGGCTGGTCATCACCTGGCGCAGACCGGGCAGGAAGTATTGCTGCAGGCCGAGCAGGCTGGCCTTGATGCCGGCCAGCGAGTGCTCGCTGCGCCAGGCATCGGCAATATAGGGATTGCGCCGGGGCTTGCCCTCCAGCCCCATGGGCGCGACCAGGCGTTTGTTGCGCAGGATCTCCAGCCCGTGCATGGCGGCCAGCACAGTCGTGTTCTGGAACTGCTCAGTTCCCAGATAATGGGGTCGGAAGGCCTGCCACTGTTCCTGCAGCTGGACAGCGTTGTGCTCCAGCAACTGGCTGATGGCGCTGGCCAGCGCACAGGCGGGGGCCTCCGGCAGCGGTTGGGCCTTGGCCGCCTGCGGATCGAACAGCAGGTACTCCAGCGCGGGAAAGCCCTGGACCGCGACGCTATCGGCCTGGATCTGCTCAAGGCCGACCGGCTGGGCGCTGCCAAGCCAGGCGTTGACCTTGCGCGCCACTGTATTCTTGGCATCCGGCCAGAACTGGAATTGCCAGGCCAGATTGTCCCGTTCGATTGGCCCGAAGTCGACAAAACGCACCGCCTGCCAACGGTCAAAAGCCTGGCGCCAGCTCGATTCAAGGGTGGCACGCTGCTCTGCAGAGGGCGTTGCGCAATAGTTCGTGGTCGCCTGGTTCAGCGCGCGGGTGGCGGTTGTCAGCTCGGCGTAACCCTCAGCCAGTGCGTCATGCCAGACTTCGCGAGGTGCTGGCGCTGCCCAAGAGGCAGTGCAGAAGGACGCGGCGAGGAGGGCAGCAACGCCCCATTTCAGATAACGCGGGGACAGGCGGGAAAATAGCGACATGGGCGGTCCGTTACAGGGAGTTCAGAAAGGCAGTCAGGGACTGGCGCAGCGCGGCGGGCAAGCCGCGATAGCGCTCGACGGTCCGCTGGGCTTCGCCGCCGTGCCAGAGAATGGCTTCTTCGAGGGTGCGGGCGCGGCCGTCATGGAGGAAACCGGCCCGCGGGTTGATCTGCTGGGCGAGCCCCAGCCCCCACAACGGCGGCGTCCGCCATTCATTGCCATCGGCGAGAAATTCGCTGCGCCCATCGGCGAGGCCGTCGCCCATATCGTGCAATAGCAGGTCGGTATAGGGCCAGATGACCTGGGCACCCAGTTCGGGCCGGTCCGCTACCGACCCTGTGGTATGCCGCGGAGTGTGGCAGGCGGCGCAGCCGATCTCATTGAAGAGTTCGGCTCCCTGCTGGACAGCAGGGTCATCCAGATTACGGCGTGCCGGTACGGCCAGGCTCATGGCATAGAAATTGACGAAGGCGGCAATCTTGTCGCTGACCTCCGGCGTGCCGCCGTCGGGAAGCTGATCACATTGCTGCTCACTGGTGCAGTCCGTGTCCGGCACCAGCGTCGAGCTCAGGCCCATATCGCCAGCAAAGGCCGCCATGCTTTGCTGCAATACGCTGACCTCTGCCGCCTTCAGACCAAAGCGTCCGAGCGCGGTACGCTGACCTACCCGGTCCCAGACCTGGTTGGCCCGTCCGGAGATGCCATCACCATCCAGGTCATGCGGGTCTTCGGCGGCCAAGAGGGTCTTTTCGGGAATGGCTTCTAAAAGGCCCAAACCGATCATGGGCGGGGCAACGCGGGGCGATATCAGCAAGTCGTCGGGTAACGGGCCGTAACCCGGTTTGTCGGTGCGGTACACCGGCCGGCGCAGCTCCACCTCGCTGCCATCATCAAGGCGCTCCTGGAGCAGCTGCCAATCGATGGCCAGCCGGGCTTCCGGCTGCATCCCGGGGATCGCCGCGGTCTGCAGCTGGCTGCCGTACACCGGGGCCGGCACAAACCCATGCCGCTGCAGCAGCTCTGGGTCGGTATCGGGCTGTGCCGGGACCGACAGGCGTAAAAACAGCGACACGGCAGTTTCCCCAGGCGCGGGTGGGTGGCCGCGACCGTCCTTGATGTGGCAGCCCTGGCAGGAATTGGTATTGAATAGCGGGCCGAGCCCATCACGGGCATCGGTGCTGGAGGGGGCAATGACCCAGGGGTTGCGGAAGAAGCTGTTGCCCACGCTGAAATCCAGCCGGCGGGCGATGGGCAGGTTGCCCAGCGGCAGGGAATAGGCGTTATGGTCGCTCTGGGCAACGGTGCCGGTGCCACCTGAATTGACAGTGTCCTGCAGCGGGTAATCCGCGCCTGGGCAGGCCGCCGTGAAGAACATCAGTGCCAGGGCCGGAGCGGCGAGCAGCAGCTTCATGTCATCGAGTCTGTGTGGGTGGATGAAATAATCATGCCCAAGCCTCTGCAGCGCTTGCCAGAGGCTCGGGTCCCATCATCCGATCAGAAGGAATGGCCGGCATCATCGGGTTGCAGGGACTCGACGCCTACCGCGGCAGCGACCTGCTCGATGGAACCGGTCTGCTGGGCGAGGGCGGCGATGGCATTGTTGATGATCTCGGCACCCGTTTCATTGCCAGGCGCAATCATCATGTCAAAGGTCATTGCCGACTCGCCCTCGGCGGCTTCCTTCATCCGCGTCAGTGCCTGCATGGTGTCGTCAAGATCGGTGCGCAGGGTCTGATCCAGCTCGGCATTTTTCTCGGCGACCAGCGCCGAGAGCGAAGGACCCTCCAGGGTAGAGCCGTCTAGGCGCTGGTAGCTGCCGAGATAGACGTTCTGGATGCCCTTGCCGTTGTAGTAATGGGAGTTGTGCGTGTTGTCGCTGAAGCAGTCGTGCTCGTCTTCATAGGAATTGGCTTCCAGGGCGACCTTCATGCGCTCGCCCGCCAGTTCCCCGAGGGAGAGCGATCCCATGCCGAACAGCATCTTCTGGAATACATCGCGGCTGGGCAATGCCAGCAGCTCAGCGCGGTAGTTACCTGCTTCATCCGCAGACCACTGCTTGACCATCCATTGCAGGTCGCTCACCAGCAGGTCGGTGACGGCATCCAGGAAGGCGGCGCGACGGTCGCAGTGATTATTGGTGCAGTCTTCACCCCGGGCAAAGTCTGTCACCGGCCGGTTGCCTGCGCCAGCCTCGAAGCCGCTCAGGTCCTGGCCCCACAACAGGAACTCGATGGCATGATAACCCGTCGCGACGTTGGCCTCGGAACCACCCACTTCGTTCAGGTCGGCCAGCAGCTGGGGTGTCAGCTCGCTGACATCCAGGGTCTCGCCGCCGATTGTCAGGCTCTGGCTGGCGATGAGGTTGGCGGTGGCGCCCTCGTTGCCGAGTTCATGCTGGTAGTCATCGGCGGCAACATAATCGATCAGGCCTTCGTCCAGGGGCCAGGCATTGAGCTGGCCTTCCCAGTCATCTACCACGGCGTTGCCGAAGCGGAACACCTCGGATTGTTGATAGGGCACCCGGGCCTGCAGCCAGGCTTGTCGCGCGGCCTGAAGGTTGGCTTCAACCGGGTCGGCCAATAGCGCATCCACGGCTTTATCCAGCGCTTCGGCACTGATCAGGGCATCCTGATAGACGGCGTGGGCGAGGTCTGCGTAATGGGTGGCCACGGCCTGGTCGCTGACGGCGGGCGCGGCGGAGGCAGGCTCCTGGCTCGGCTCGGCCTCAGCGGCGGCTGCGGTTGGCTTGGGTGGCGTAGGGGCTTCACCGGAATCACAACCCGCCAGGAAAAGCACTGAGGAGATGGCCAAGGCCAGCGAGGTACGGCGAAGACGGTGTGACATGGGATGCGCCCTGTTATTGTGAGAATGATTTGCGTTGCGATTATAGACTTGTATCTTTGTATTGCAATGCGCGACCGTCAAAATCTTTAAAAATAATGCGAATTATTCTCATTGACAGATTCCATGGGCCTGACAATACTTTCCTCATCGATCCGATCCTGGAGGCTGACCCAATGAGCAAAGTAACGTTGATGGCCGGAACGCCCCGGTCACTGTGCCGTGCATGGACTGCATTACAGGAACTGGAGCGCAATCGCGGCGAGCGCTGCCGCGCACCGGGGTGCCCGGTAAAGTCCGATGGTGAACGCCAGGCCCAGCGCCCGCCGCGTAGCGACATTTGAACCAACCCGCAAAACCTCTGCCAAACTCAAGACAGACAAACGAGGAGGTAGGTATGTCAGATAATCACATTTACAAGAAGCTCGAGATTGTCGGTTCATCCACGACCAGCATTGAGGATGCGATCAATAACGCGATCGCGGAATGCAGCAAAAGCGTGAAGAACGTCGAGTGGTTCGAAGTCATGGAAACCCGCGGTCATATCACTGATGGACAGGTTGCCCACTTCCAGGTCACCGTAAAGGTCGGCTTCCGTATCGAAGGCAGCTGATTGCCCGGTTCCGGGCCGGTGGCATTCCCGCCGCCGGCTTCCATTGCGCTGCGGTTTGCGCCTGCGCCGCGCGCTGTCTACCCTCTGATCAACAGCGCCGGCCTGTCCGGAGCCCGTCTCGTGCGCGTCCCGCAGGCTGGCCGGCCCTTCACCCTGCGCAGGAGGCCCCATGACCCTTTCCCGATTGAAATCCCCCCGGTTATTCCGCCAGCAATGCTACGTTGATGGCCGCTGGCTCGACGGCGACAGCGAGCAGACGCTCCAGGTGGATAACCCCGCCAATGGTGATGTGGTCGGTCAGGTACCGGTGATGTCTGCGGCAGAGGTGGATGCCGCCGTCGACGCGGCTGCTGCAGCGCTGCGCCAGTGGCGCACCCGCACGGCCCAGGAGCGGGCCGACTTGTTGCTGGCCTGGCACGACCTGATGCTGGAGCACAAGGAGGATCTGGCCACGCTGATGACCCTCGAGCAGGGTAAACCCCTCGCCGAATCCCGGGGCGAGATCGATTATGCGGCTTCCTTTATCCGCTGGTTCGCCGAAGAGGCGCGGCGGATGTATGGCGAGACCATCCCGGGGGCGCGTATCGGCCAGCATATCGTGGTTACCCGGCAGCCGGTCGGGGTCTGCGCGGCGATCACGCCCTGGAACTTTCCCGCAGCCATGATTACCCGCAAGGCGGGTGCGGCCTTGGCGGCCGGTTGCACCATGGTCGTCAAGCCGGCCAGCGCCACGCCCTTCTCCGCGCTGGCCCTGGCCGTACTGGCGGAGGAAGCGGGTATTCCCCGGGGCGTATTCAACGTGATCACCGGCAAGGCGGGGGAGATCAGTGAAGCCCTGACCCGCAACCCCAAGGTCCGCAAGTTGAGTTTTACCGGCTCGACGGATGTCGGGCGCCGGCTGATGGCCCAGTGCGCCGAGCACATCCAGAAGATTTCCCTGGAACTCGGCGGCAACGCCCCCTTTATTGTCTTCGACGATGCGGACATCAGCCGGGCCGTGGAGGGCGCCATGGTCTGTAAGTTTCGCAACACCGGCCAGACCTGCGTGTGTGCCAACCGCTTCCTGGTGCAGTCGGGTATCCATGACAAATTCGTCGCCGCGCTGGCCGAGGCCATGGGCAAGCTGCGGGTGGGGGATGGCTTCGAGCCCGGCGTAACACTCTCGCCGCTGATCAATGGCGATGCGGTGGAGAAGGTGGTCGAGCATTTTGAAGATGCCATGGCCAAGGGAGCCAAGCGGGTCTGCGGCCCGGCGCCCGATACCGACCGGGGTAATTACGTCCAGCCGGTGCTGCTGACCGAGGTCAAAACGGACATGACCCTGTGCCACGAAGAAACCTTCGGTCCGCTGGCGGCGGTACTGCGCTTCGAAACCGAGGAGGAGGCCATCGAACTGGCCAACGCGACGCCCTTTGGACTGGCGGCGTATTTCTACAGCCGCGATATCCACCGCGTATGGCGGGTAGCCGACGCCCTCGACGCGGGTATTATCGGGATCAACGAAGGCCTGATCTCCAACCCGATGGCGCCCTTCGGCGGGGTCAAGGAATCCGGGCTCGGACGTGAAGGCTCACGCCACGGGCTGGATGAATATACCGAACTCAAATACCTGTGCATGGGAGCAGAGTGAGTGCCGCAACAAACCTTACCCGCAGGGGTCCGTATCGACAGCAATAACCATGGTCGTCAATTTATCCATATCGAGCACTCAGCGGTGCAGGCCTGTATTGCCCTGCAGGGAGCCCATATCATCGACTGCACCCCTGCCGGCCAGCAGCCTTTGCTATGGATGAGTCCGATCGATCCATGCCTGCCCGACACCGCCCTGCGCGGCGGCGTCCCGGTCTGCTGGCCCTGGTTCGCCGACGAACGCAGCGGGCCGGCCCATGGTATCGCCCGCACGGGTAACTGGCAGCTCCACGAGGCCCAGGCGGACCATGCCTCGGTCCGCCTGGTGCTGCGGCTGTCCCCGGAGGATATCGCCCGGCAGTTCCCGGACGAAGCGTGGGCGGTGGAAATCGAGTTCCGCCTGGGAAAAGCGCTGGATATAGCGCTGACCACCACCAACACCGGTCGGCAGCCGCAGCGATTGAGCCAGGCGCTGCACAGCTATCTGCCGGTTGCTGATATCGACGAGGCGGAAATTACCGGTCTGCGGGGCTGCGCCTATATCGACAAGCTTAGCGATGGCGCCACGGTCATCCAATCATCGGCCCTGCGATTTGCCCAAGAGGTGGACCGCATCTACTTCAACCATGGCGCGGAGCTGCAATTGCACACCGGTAACGATTTGCTGTCCATCCGCCGCGACGGGAGCATGTCGGTGGTGGTGTGGAATCCCTGGCAGGACAAGAGCGCCCGTTTGAGCCAGTTTCCCGCTGATGGCTATCGCACCATGGTCTGCGTGGAAGCGGCCAACGCGGGGCCCGACGGCAGGATACTCGCGCCCGGCGAGACCCATACGCTGAGAACGGTAATCGGCCGCTCGGTAGAAGGGTAGCTGAAAGGAATACTCACATATCAGACTGTAGATGCTATGGTCTAGATGCTTAACTGAGGTTGCCGGCGGTGTCGGCAAGTTTGATCTGTAACCAACTGGAGGATTCAACTATGTGGACCAAACCCAGCTATACCGATCTGCGCATTGGCTTCGAAGTCACCATGTATTTCGCCAACCGCTAAGCGCAAGCGTGCTGCTTGGCCAGCTTGTAGCACTGGCTGGTCAAGCAGCCGTACCTAAGGTAAGCCATGCTGATTCATATTCTAGGTTCCGCTGCGGGCGGTGGTTTCCCACAGTGGAACTGCAACTGTCGCAACTGTGACGGTTTGCGCAAGGGGCAGATCAATGCCCGGTCCCGTACCCAATCGTCGATTGCCCTGTCCGACGGCGGCGGCAATTGGGTGTTATGCAACGCCTCACCGGACATTCGCACACAGCTGGAACAGACGCCGGTGCTGCAGCCTGGCCGTCAGTCCCGCGACACCGCCATTGGCGGTATCATCCTGATGGACAGCCAGATTGATCACACCACGGGGCTACTGACGCTGCGCGAAGGCTGTCCTCACCAGGTCTGGTGTACCGAGATGGTGCATCAGGATCTGACTACGGGGTTTCCGCTGTTCAATATTCTCGATCACTGGAACGGCGGGCTGCAGTGGAACCGCATAAATCTGGACGAAGGCTTTACCGTCCCGGCCTGTCCGGCGCTGCATTTTACCCCCATCCCCCTGCGCAGCGCGGCGCCGCCCTATTCGCCCCACCGCAACAACCCCCACCCGGGCGACAACATCGGCCTGCTGGTGCGCGACACCCAGACCGGCGGGGTGCTGTTTTACGCCCCCGGCCTGGGCCAGCTCAGCGGCCCGGTGCATGAGGCAATGGCCGCCGCTGACTGCCTGCTGGTGGACGGTACGCTCTGGCGCGAGGACGAGATGATCCACGCCGGCGTAGGGACCAAGCTCGGCAGCGAGATGGGGCATCTACCCCAGAGTGGGGAGGGCGGCATGATCGAGGTACTCAGCGCCTACCCGCAGAGCCGGCGCGTGCTGACCCATATCAATAACACCAACCCGATCCTGGACGAAGATTCGGCCGAACGCGCCGAGTTGGCGCGCCACGGCATCGAGGTCGCCCATGATGGCTTGGTGATCAGTCTCTAAAGGAGAGCAGCGTGTCAGCTGAGCCGATGAGCCGTGCGGCATTTGAGCAGGCCCTCCGTGACAAGGGCCGCTATTACCATATTCATCACCCGTTCCATATCGCCATGCATGAGGGGCGAGCCACGCCGGAGCAGATCCGGGGCTGGGTCGCCAACCGCTTCTATTACCAGGTGAATATCCCGCTCAAGGATGCCGCCATCCTGGCCAACTGCGACGATGCTGCTGCGCGGCGCGAATGGGTACAGCGGATTATCGACCATGACGGCACCGCCGACGGCGACGGCGGTGTCGAGGCCTGGTTGCAACTGGGCGAGGCCGTGGGCCTGAGCCGGGAGGAATTGCTCGACCAGCGCCACGTACTGCCGGGCGTGCGCTTTGCGGTGGATGCCTATGTCAACTTCGCCCGCCGGGCCAACTGGCGCGAGGCCGCCAGTTCGTCGCTGACCGAGCTGTTTGCTCCACAGATTCACCAGTCGCGGCTGGACAGCTGGCCTGAGCATTACCCCTGGATCGAGCCGCAGGGTTACCGCTACTTCCGCACCCGCCTGGGCGAGGCGCGTCGGGACGTGGAGCACGGCCTGCGGATTACCCTGGATCACTACCGGACCTTTGAAGCCCAGCAGCGCATGCTCGAGATCCTGCAATTCAAGCTCGATATCCTCTGGAGCATGCTCGATGCCATGTCCATGGCCTACGAGCTGGGGCGCGCGCCCTACCATACGGTGACCGACCAACCGGTCTGGCACCGGGGGATCACTCTATGAGCGCGCCGCTGGCCACTGCCGTGCCGATGTTCCGGCCCGGCTATCGGATGCAATGGGAGCCGGTGCAGGATTGCCATGTGCTGCTGTACCCTGAAGGCATGGTCAAACTCAATGACAGTGCTGCCGAAGTATTGAAACGGGTCGACGGCAAACGCTCGGTCAACGAGATCATTGCCGAACTGCAAGCCTGCTTTCCGTCTGCACCCGAACTGGATGAAGACGTGCTGGCCTTTATCGGGGAAGCCCATGAAAACCACTGGATCCGTTTCCGCTGACAGCCACACCCGGCCCGGACAGGGGCCGCCGTTGTGGCTGTTGGCCGAACTGACATACCGTTGCCCGCTGCAATGCCCTTATTGCTCCAATCCACTGGAATTTGCCGAACACAAACAGGAGCTGACCACCGCCCAATGGATTGACGTGTTCCGCCAAGCGCGGGCACTAGGCGCGGCCCAGCTGGGGTTCTCCGGGGGCGAGCCGCTGGTGCGGGATGACCTGGCCGAGCTGATCGGCGCGGCGCGGGAGATGGGCTATTACACCAATCTCATCACCTCGGGCATGGGCCTGAACCAGGCCCGCATTGATCAGTTCCTGGATGCCGGGCTCGACCACATCCAGATCAGTTTCCAGGCCTCGGACAGCGAGGTCAATAACATGCTGGCCGGCTCGCGCAAGGCATTCGACCAGAAGTTGGCCATGGCCAGGGCGGTCAAGGCGGCTGGTTATCCCATGGTGCTGAACTTCGTTACCCACCGGCACAATATTGACCAGATCGAGCGGATCATCGAAATGTGCCTGGCGTTAGAGGCGGATTTCGTCGAACTGGCCACCTGCCAATACTACGGCTGGGCCCACCTGAACCGGGCCGGGCTGCTGCCGACCCGCGCGCAGCTGGAGCATGCCGAGGCGGTGACCAACCGTTATCGGGCCAAGCTCGCGGCCGAGCAACATCCCTGCAAACTGATCCTGGTAACCCCGGACTACTATGAGGAACGGCCCAAGGGCTGCATGAATGGCTGGGGCAACATTTTCCTGACCATCACACCCGACGGTACCGCGCTGCCTTGCCACAGTGCCCGGCAGCTGCCGGTTGCCTTTCCCAAGGTGACCGAGCATAGCGTCTCGCATATCTGGTACGACTCCTTCGGTTTCAATCGGTACCGGGGCGATGACTGGATGCAGGAACCCTGCCGCTCCTGCCCGGAAAAGCACCAGGATTTCGGCGGCTGCCGCTGCCAGGCCTATATGCTGACCGGCGACGCAACCCAGGCCGATCCGGTCTGCAGCAAGTCGCCCCATCATCAGCAGATCCTGGATGCCCGGGCAGAAGCCGAACTCCCCCAGCCACCCATTGAAGAGCTGACCTTTCGCAATGAGCGTACCTCCCGAATCATCTGCCGGAGTTGAGCCGGCCGGCTACTGGCATAGTGAGTTTTCCGCCGCCGATGCCGTTGCTGCCGGCACGGATTACGCGGACCTGACCTGTGATGATCAGCGCGTGGTCTGGGTCGAGTTTCTTCCAGCGGCGGGGCTCAGCGCCGCGATGCAGTGGGCGGGCGGAGCTGTGCACCGGCTGACCCCGCCGGGCTACAGTGTGCGTAGCCGGGTTTATGAATACGGTGGCGGTGCACTGTGCCTGGCGGGCGATAGCCTGGTATTTGTCAATGAGGCGGACCAGCAGCTGTATCGCCAGACCCTGGATGATCTCGCCTGCAGCCAGCTGAGCTTCGCTGCGGATTGCCGCTACGGCGGGCTGGTGTTTGACCTCTTGCGCCAACGCGTCATCGCGGTGGAGGAGCAGCATGGCGGCGCCCAGCCAACCCATCGGCTGGTTGCCATCGATCTTGCGGGCAATCGGCAACTGCTTGCCGAAGGCGCGGATTTCTATAACAGCCCGTGCCTCAGTCCGGACGGCCAGCGCCTGGCCTGGATTGAATGGCAACGCCCCGAACTGCCCTGGACCGTCAGCTCGCTGTGCTGGACCGAGCTGGATGATCAGGGGCTGCCGGGCGAAGTAGAGCGCATGGGCTCCGATGAGTCAGTACAACAGCCGCTGTTCGATAGCCAGGGAGCTTTGCTGTGCCTGACTGATCGCAGCGGCTACTGGCAGCCCTGGCGCCTGACGATGGACCAGCAGTGGCAATTGCTGCCGTCCCGGGACGCTGATCACGCGCCTGCGCCCTGGCAACTCAACCCCCGTCATTTTCTCACCCTGCCCAACGGCGGGCTGGTGCTGAACTGGAGTGACGGCGGTTATGGCCGCTTGGTCCTGCGCCATGTCGATACTGTCGATGAGCAGCCTTTGGCTGAGGACTTCACACGGTTCCGCGCGCTAGCCCACAACAGTTCCGGGCTGTTCTGCCTGGCCAGCTCGCCTGATTGCAGCGCCGCCGTCCTGCATATTGCCCTCCCTGGCGGGGAGGTCAGCGTGCTGGCCCAGGCGCCGCACAGCTTGCCGCCCGAAGATATTTCCCGCCCCGTACGCCTGGCGTATCCGAGCGCGCAGGAGGAAATCGCCTACGGCTTTTATTATCCGCCGCGGAACGGCCAGGCAAGCCTGGCGCCGGATGAGCGGCCACCGTTGGTGATCTTCACCCATGGCGGGCCGACGTCCGCCTGCTACCCGGTGCTGGATAACCGCATCCAGTTCTGGACCCAGCGCGGCTTTGCCGTCGCGGACCTGAATTATCGCGGCAGCGTCGGGTTTGGCCGGGCCTACCGGCAGCGGCTGCAGGGCCATTGGGGCGAGACCGATGTCGAGGATGTGCTGGCGGCGATCGATTATCTGACCCAACGGGATCTCATTGATCCTGACCGGGTGTTCATCCGCGGCCAGAGCGCCGGCGGCTTTACCACCTTGAGCAGTCTGGTCCACGCCAGCGGGCGTTTCCGGGCGGCAGCGAGCCTCTACGGCGTAAGTGACCCCTTGCAGCTGCGCGCGGTGACCCACAAGTTCGAGGCCGATTACATCGACTGGCTGATTGGTGATCCGCTCACCCAGCCCGAACGCTATCGCCAACGCTCGCCCCTGGAGCAGGCCGCGGGCATCACCACACCGGTAATTTTCTTCCAGGGTTTGCAAGATGCGGTGGTATTACCCGCCCAGACCGAGCAAATGGTCGCGGCTCTGGAAGAGCAGGGCGTGCCAGTGGAATACGTAGCCTTCAACGAGGAGCGCCATGGTTTTCGCCGGCCCGGCAATTTGCAGCAGGTGCTCGAACAGGAATTGGATTTCTACCGTAGGTATCTGTAGCGACTCATTCACGCTCACTTTCGAAAGGGCAAAAACTAACCCATGCAGATCGTGCAACTCCCACGCACCCCCGATGATGGCCGGCGCTATTGGCTAAGCAGAGCACCAACCGGATTGCTCTGCCTGCTGATCAGCGACCCCGCGGCCGAGGCCGCCAGCTGCGTGGTCCAGTTCGGCGTGGGTAGTCATGATGAGCCGCAAACCTTACCCGGGTTGGCCCATCTGCTGGAGCACATGCTGTTCATGGGCTCGGCGCGCTATCCGCAAGCCGGCTCGTTTCCGCAGCTGGTGAGCGAGTGGTCAGGGCGCTTCAATGCCAGCACCGCCGCCGAGCGTACCCGCTACCACTTCAGCGTCAACCCGGCTGGACTAGGTGTCTGCCTGGCCCAACTGACGGATATGCTGGCAGCGCCCTTGTTCCTGCCGGAGACAGTTGCCGCGGAGCGGCAGGTGATCGATGCGGAATTCCATACGCGGTTGGCTGACGACGCTCTGCATGAACAGGCGGTGCTGGGACAAGCCTTGAATCCAGCTCACCCCCTGAGCCGCTTCAGTGCCGGTAACCTGAGCAGTTTGGGGGTGGAGCCCGCTGCCCTGGCGCAAGCGCTCCGGCAATTTCATGGCGAACACTACCGGGCGGCCAATGGCTGCCTGGTCATCCATGCGCCGCTGCCGCTGGAGCAGCTCCTGCCCCTGGCTGGTGGGGTGGCTGAACAGCTGCCGGCAGCAGCGCAGAAGCCGGGGCGCAGTAGCCAACCGCTCTTTGCCCCGCAAAGTCGGCCGCGCCTGTTGCGCTGGCAAAACCGCAGCCGACATGGGCAATGGCTGCTGCTGTTTCCACTGGATGATGTCGATACGGCTGAAGGCGCAAAGGCGCTGCGCTGGTTGTGCGAGTGGCTGGCCAGCCCGGCGCCAGCCGGAGGGCTAGGCTGGCTACGGGCCCAGGGCCTGGTGGCGGAGCTGAAGGTAGGCGCCCAGCGTTACGCCGGGCGGCAAACATTGTTGCGGATCGAGCTTGAGCCACTGATCGCCACCAGTGACTATCCAGCGCTTCTCGACGGTTTCTTTTCCTGGCTGGCAGCGCTTCGGGCCACTCCGACCCAAGGCTGGCCGCAGGCTGCACGCCAGCAACTGGCCGATCAGGCCTTCAATAATGGCCCGCAGGGCGAGCCGCTGCGCTGGCTTACCGCGCTGGCAGAACGGACACTCTACGAGCCGCCAGAACTGATACTGGAAAGTACCGGGCAGTGGGCTGGGCTGTGCGAGCAAGCCTGGCAGGGGCTGATGGACCAGCTTCAGCCGGAACATCTACTCCTCGTGCAAAGCCAGAGCGACAGCACCGGCCTGTCACAGCAAACGCCCTGGACCCAAACCCGCTTCGTCTCCAGTCGATTGAACTGCCAGCCAGCTGCGGTCAGCAGCCAAACGCTGGCCGCGGCAGATTGGCCGATATGGCATGTTGCCGGGCCGGAGATTACGCTTCGCGAGCGCGCTGGCGGTCCATTGCCGGGCTTGCGCACTATCCCCGTTGCCGATCCGGCAGCACCGGCTCCAGGGCAGGGCAGGGAAGTCACCCGTTTCGGCTGGTGCTGGCCGGGCGGCTCCGATCGCCAGCAGCGCGACAAACTGAAAGCGCTATGGTCTCTCCAGCTCGAGCCGCTGGAAAACTGGGCGCACGCCAGCGGCATCACCTGGCTATGGCGGGACGAAGCGGGCTTGATATCCCTGGAGCTGCACGGCCCGGCACAATCTTTATGGGCCGGCGTAGCCGCAGCAATCGCCGCCCTGACGCAGCAGCCCGAGCTGGCCGTACAACGCCTGGCCGATCATCGTTACCAGCGCCAACGGCACGAACAGCGCCATGCCTTGCCGGCCTACCGGTTACTTGAAGAACTGGAACACCTGCTTAGCTCGTTGCCCACCCAGGCCGGAAGCAACGTTGAGGACATTTATCCAGAGCAAGCCCAGATGGCCTGGTTATACCCAGAGAGCTGGCTGCACCAGAAGCGTGACACCATCATCGCCAACCTGCAGAAAAATCTCCCACAACTGGGCCAAGCATTCGCCTGGCAGGCACCAGCCGCACGGCCTCTGAAGGAGGGCACCGAAACCCTCTACGTCGATTGCTTCCACGCCGATCGGGCGCAGATCCTCTATTGCCAGGCCGGTGCCAGTGATCCATCCGAACGCGCCTATTGGCAATTGCTACAACAACAGATCAGCGCGTCCTTCTTCGATCAATTGCGCACCCGCCAGCAACTCGGGTACTGGGTCGTGGCCCGCTACCATGAGGTGGCGGGCATGCCCGGGCTGTTCCTGCTGGTGCAATCGCCCACCCATGATCATGACCAGATCGAGGCGGCCCTGGCTGACTGGCTGGAAAGCGAACGGGCGCGTCTGGAGCAACTGCCCTTTGAACAGTTGCAACTCCAGGCCCAACGGCTGGCGAAGCATCTGCGAACCCAGTCCGAGTCGCCAACAGGTCAGCTTGAGCTGGACTGGGCGCGTGCTCTCGAACTGGCCGGCGCAACGGTCAAGGAACAATGCGACGCGCTGGAGCAGTTGACGCTTGAGCGGTGGCAGCAGACCGTGCATGACTGGCTCGAACGACCGCGACGATTGCATCTCGTCAGCCGGCCAGCCTGAAGGCGCGTTTTTGAGAACCGCTAAAGCGGCGGGAGTCAGGCCTCAACCTTGCGCTGTACCGCGACGATACGTTCCGCCGGGACGCGCAACTGGCGCAGCAGATACTCCTTGAACGCCGGAGCATAGGGCTGCAGCTCGATGGCCTGGGCCATGCAGCCCAGCCAGGCGTCGCGCTCGGCATCACCGATGGGCCATGTACGGTGGAACATCGGAATGCTGATCTGCCCGTAGCGCTCCTGGAACAGCTTGGGACCGCCAAGCCAGCCGCTGAGAAAGCAGGCAAGCTTGTCCCGGGCCAGCGTCAGCTCCTCGGCGTGCATATCGCGAATGGTGCGGGCAGGCTCCCAGGTGTCCATGATGCGGTAGAAGTCATCTACCAGGCGGCGAATGCCTTCAATGCCGCCCGCCGCCTGGTAAGAGGCGTCCTGGCTACCGTAGCGGGGTGGTTGGGTAGACATATCTATTCATATCTCGATTCGCAGGGGCAGGGGAGCCGTGCCGTACTCGAGGGTACGGCACGGCAGCACGCAGAAAGTCAGATATCGAGCACTATCTTGCCGAAGTGCTGATTGCTTTCCTGGTAGCGGAAAGCCTCGACCAGCGCATCCAGCTCGAAATGGCGATCCACCACCGGCCGCATACCGTTGGCGTTAATCGCCCGCACCATATCCTGTTGCTGTTGGCGGCTGCCGACCAGTACGCCCTGCAAACGCAGCTGCTTGGCCAGCGCCGGGACTATCGGCAGGTCGCCTGCAACGCCGCTGAGAATACCAATAACGGCAATATGACCACCCACCCGGGCCGCGGCCATGGATTGTTCCAGCGTGGCCGGGCCGCCGACATCGAGGATACAGTCAACGCCACCGTCGCCGGCCAGTTTCCGGGCGGTTTCGCCCCAATTGATGTCCGTGCGGTAATTGATCAGGTGATCGGCTCCCAGCTCCCGCAGGCGTTCCAACTTGGCGTCGCTGGAGGAGGTGGCAATCACCGTGGCACCCAGCATCTTGGCGAACTGCACAGCAAAAATGGAAACGCCACCAGTGCCTTGTACCAGGACAGTGTCACCGGCTTTCAACCGGGCATCATCCACCAGCGAGCGCCAGGCCGTCAGGCCCGCGGTGGTCAGGGTGGCAGATTCGGCGTGCGTCCAACCCGCAGGGGCAAGGGTAAAGGCACTTGCCGGGGCGGTTACCGCCTCGCGGGCATAGCCGTCAATGCCATCCCCGGGCACGCGAGTGAAACCTTCCACGTGCGCGCGGCCGTCGAGCCAGTCGGGGAAGAAGGTGCTGACCACGGCGTCGCCAACCTTGAATTCCGTTACACCAGGGCCAACTGCGGTAACTTCACCGGCGCCATCGGCCATGGGGATGCGCTGTTCAGACGGGCCCCAGATACCGCTCACCACAACGTAGTCGTGGTAGTTCAACGAGTTGGCACGAAGACGAACGCTGATTTCACCCGCAGCTGGGGCAGCGTGCTCACTGGTGCCGACAATCACCTTGTCGAAACCGCCGCCGGGTTGTACATAGATCGTCTTGTTGCTCATGACTTGCTCCTCAATCACCAGAAAATCAGATCAGGATGGATCTGATTGAGTGGGGTAAGTAGGCATTCTATCAATAAAGGCGAGCAGGAGCTGGCCGGGCTGAGGGGCGGTCTGTTTGCCGAGCGTCCATATTGGTCAGTACATGATTTAACATAATATAGATTATGCGAACCTAGGCGGTAGCTGGATTTAAGGGTTACACGATTTCCGATATTAGCCATTATCGGATATTGCATATGTGTTAATCTCTGCGCCTTTGCAATCATCCCCATGGCTCTGGATCTATCTTTGATGTCCCAACCGGTTCCCTTGTTCGACACTTACAGGAATTTCCAATTCCTCACCCGACATAATCTGGACGGTGAATTGCCTGCTGTGCTGGCAGCTTTCGAACGCTTCGCCAACCCCACCGAGGCCATGGAGGGATATTCCGTGGTCAAGTTGTTCCTGAAATCCTACGCGGCGAATCAGGCTACCTTCAACAGTTACCGCACCCATGTCGAGCGTCTGCTGCTGTGGTCGTTGCTGGTCTGCAAGAAACCGATCCTGCACCTGCGCCGCCAGGATGCCGAAGCCTTCCTGGAGTTCTGCCTCAACCCACCCGAGAACTGGGTTGGTCCGGTGACCAAGTCACGCTTTGTTCGTATCGGCGGTCGCAAGAAAGCCGATTCCGATACCTTCGTGATCAACCCTGATTGGCGCCCGTTTAACTTCACGGTGAGCAAGGCAACCCGCAAACTGGCCGACGAAACCGACTCGGCCATGCCGGAGGTCCAGGCCTACCAGATGTCGCAGACTACTATCGCCCAGGTGTTCACCGTTTGCGGCAGCTTCTATCAGTTCTGCATCGATGAAGACTACACCGATGCCAACCCGTTCCGGGCGGTCAAACAGAAGTCCCGTTATAAGCAGAGCGTGGTGTCACAGGTGACCAGCCGGTCGTTGACGCAGCTGCAATGGGAGTTCGTGATCGAAACCGCAGAGCAGATGGCCGAACAGGAACCGGAGTTTCATGAGCGCACCCTGTTCATCCTGGTTACGCTGTTTTCCATGTATCTGCGCGTCTCGGACCTGACCGGGCGTGACAACTGGCAACCGACCATGGGCAGCTTCAAGAAGGCCGGTGACAACTGGTGGTTCCATGTGGTGGGTAAAGGCAACAAGGCTGCCAAGGTGAGCGTTCGCGACAGTTACCTGCCGTATCTCATTCGCTATCGCACCACCCTGGGGTTGACTGACCTGCCCTACCCTGGCGAACAAACGCCGCTGCTGTCCTCCATGGACGGCCGCGCGGGGTTGTCGGGCCGGCGGATACGCGAGTTGATCCAGATGGTGTTCGACGCAGCCTGCGCGCGCATGATCGAGGAAGGCCTGCAGGAAGATTGCGACGCGCTGCGGGCGGCCAGCCTGCATTGGCTGCGGCATACATCGGCTACCCTGGATGCGCCCTTCAGGGACATGAAGGACCTGCAGGCGGATCTGCGTCACGAGAGCCTGTCCACGACCCAGGACAGTTATTACGATTCACTGGATGATCAACGGGCCAGTTCGATCAAGGCGATTCCCATCAAGGGCCGGTAGGTCCGCGTGGGTCACTGCGCCGCGCGGGCGCCGAGGGACTGTGCTGGGGCTGAATGAGGCCAGTGCGACCATCGTCGATCGTTTCGGCGTGCATGACAAACCAACAGCGGCCAGGCCGCTGCTGGAATCCTGACTCGGCGCTGACCGGCCGCCCCTTGTGGGCAGGCCGGTCAGCGCGGCGTCCAGTCGGCTCAGGCCAGTGCGGCGAGGGCCTTTTCGTAGTCCGGCTCGTTGCCGATCTCCGATACCAGTTCGCTGTACAGCACCTTGTCGTTTTCATCCAGCACCACCACGGCGCGGGCAGCCAGACCGGCCATGGGGCCGTCTTCGATGGCTACACCGTAGTTGCGGATGAACTCGCCGCCCCGCAGGGTGGACAGGTTGACCACGTTGTCCAGGCCTTCGGCGGCGCAGAAGCGTTTCTGGGCAAACGGCAGGTCCGCCGAAATGCACAGCACCACGGTGTTGGGCAGGCTGCCGGCCTTGCTGTTGAAGGTGCGCACGGAGGTCGCACAGGTCGGGGTGTCAACGCTGGGGAAGATGTTCAGAATCTTGCGCTTGCCGGCGAACGAAGACAGGTCCACATCGTTCAGGTCCAGACCGACCAGGCTGAATGCCGGAGCATTGTCGCCGGCGGACGGGAATTGGCCGCCAAGGGTAACGGGGTTGCCATGCAATGTAACATTCGACATTTGAAACTCCTTCAGTCTCGCAGGTGATGCATCAGAAATCGATGCGGTAGAAAAAATCCAGGGAGCTGGCCAGGCCGCCCACCGCTTCCAGATACAGGCGTTTGGTCAGGTCGTAGCGCACAGCCAAGCGGTTTGCCTGTTCAAATACCCCTACACCATAGCGCAGACTCAGGCGCTCGGTGAGATAACCGGTGGCGACCACACTGGTGGTCAGGCCGCTGCCTTCGGTATCCAGCTGGAAGTCGTCGATGCCCAGCGAGCCGGCAATGTTCTTGGCCAATGGCGTGCTGCCGGCCATTCCCAAGGCCAGGGCCGCCTGGCCCAGCAGGTTGCTGTCGCCCGTGTCGGCGCCCAGCGGACGGCCGAGAATCAGGTAGGCCAGGGCCTGCTCCTGGGCCATGGTCGGCTCGGAAAACACTTCCGAAATCGGCGCGTCAGCCGGCCCGGTCAGCCGCAGTCCGGCGATGACATCATCCACTCGGCGGATCGCCTCGATATCCAGGTAAGGCTTGCTCACCGGGCCGGCGAACAGGATCTGCGCGCGGCGTAGTTCCAACCGTTGACCGTAGCCGCGGAAGCGGCCATCAAGAATGTTCAGGTTGCCGGCTGCGGTCATGTTTTCCCGCACATGCAGCTGGCCGCTGAGCCGCCCGGTCAGTCCGAAGCCGCTGAAATTCAACTGATCGCCGATCGCCAGCTGGATGCCCATGGTGATCCCCAGCGGCAGCGATTCCTCCATTTCTTCGGTAGCACCGATGATTTCCGCGTCCGCCGACACCCGCACGGCCGCCGGCGGCAGCTCCCGCACGGTGATATCCCCTTCAGGGATGGCGATGGTACCGGTGATGGCCAGATTGTTGTCCGCCAGGCCAATGTGCAGATCGGGGCTGGCCAGCAAATCGGCGTAGGGGTCGACCCTCACCGGCAGGTCACTGCCAGTGAGGCTGATATCTACCGCGAGCGCCGGTGCCCAGGCCGCGGTACCGCCAATCCGGCCCTGCCCTTCACCGCTGATCCATTGACCGTCGAGCTCCGCCTGCTGGCCGGTGATACCCACCCGCAGTTGCAATTGCTCGAAACTGACCGGCAGCTCCGGGCCGCTGATCTGCGCATCGCTGAGGTGAATATCCCCCTGGACCAGGGGCTCGGTGAGGGTGCCGGCCAGCGTGCCCAAGCCCACCAGGTCACCGTTGAGGGTATCGACCTGGGGCAGGAATGGCCGCAGGATATCCAGCTGCACATCGCGCAACTCAAAGCGACCATCCAGCTGTTGGGCGCCCCCTGGATCGGTAATGTTCGCCAGCACCTCCAAATTGCCGAGTCCTTCGCTGATCAACTGCAACTGGCTGCGGGCGCGATCGGGGTCGAGCTGGGTGGTGAACTCGAGGGTTTCATACGGGAAGGTCAATTGCTGGTCCGGGTTACTCACCCGCAGCTCCCCGTTGCGGCTGCTGACCAGTACATTGGCCCGCGGCTCTGCGTCCACCGCCTGGCGGAACTGCGCTTCGGCATCGAGGGTTGCATCCCAGATGAGGTCTTCCGGCAGCCACTCCTGCAACGACGCCAGCGGGAAGTCCGCCAGGCGGACGTCGATCTGCCGGTCGGGCATCAGCCGCTGCTCGCCGTTGAAACACAGCTGGCTTTGCAAATGGCTCCAGCAGTGGGCGCCCAAGCGCAACTCACCGTTGGCCAGCCGATAACTGAGGGCCGCGGCGTCGTTCAGTTGCCAGACCATTTCTTCGGCGGCAAGGGTTCCTGCGCGCAACTGGCCCCGCCAGCGCTCCTCGTTCAGACTGCCGGTCAGCCGGGTATCCAGTTCGACGACGCCACCCTGCAGATCCAACGCCAGATGGTGCGCGGCGCGGTTGCCGTCGAATACCAGGCTGAGGTCCCCCAGTCGCGTATCGCCGTTGCGCATGCGCGTGGCCGTCAGGTTCAGAGTGCCGGGCAGTTGGTCGCTGAGGGTCACCCGCCCCTCTGCGGTCAGCGCCGCCAGGCCAAATTCGGCAAAGCCCACCCGCTCGCCCTGCAACGCGACGCTGACTGTCGGGGCGCTGGCCGACCCGCTGGCCCTGGCATCGCCGACCAGGCTACCGGATAGCCCCGGCCATAGCGTCGCCATCCGCACCAGATTGATATCGAAGCGGCCGGTGACGGTCTGTCCCCATTGGCCTGCCCCGCTGATACGGTTGTCACCCTGGCGCAGCAGCAGATCGCTGACCTGCCAGGTGTCGGCCGTATTGGCGAGGGCGCCGGAAAGCTCCAGGGGCTGGCTGCGGAGCGTGCCTGCCAGTGCCCAGTCGGCCTGCAACTGCAGTTGCTCATCAACCATACTGCCGGAACTGGTGACCGGCCCACTCAGCGAGCCGGGCAATTCGGCGACGAACAACTGGGGATTCAGCTCGTCGAGCAGCAACTCCACATCCCAGGCAATACCGCCGAGCAGCTCGAGTACCGCTTCGCCACTGAGGCTGCCACGATCGGTGGTCAATGACAGGGGCGCAATATTGATCCGTTCCGGCGTGCCGGCCAGCGTCAGTTCGAGGTCGGCCTCCTGATCCCGTACGCCGCCCAGGCGGGCTTTCAACCCGGCAGTGAAAGCGGTATCCCGCAGGCTGGCCTCCAGGTTCAGGCGGTGTATTTCCAGGTCGCCGATGTCCTGGGGATACAGCCACTGCCAGGGGAACGCCTCCATGGCGACTTGGGCATCGGCGCTGAGCTGCTCCCCCCAGGCCGCCTCACCGGTAAGGGCGAGCGCCCGTTCCGGCTGCTCGGCCACTGCCAGCCGCAGGTTCAAGCCGGACACGCCGGTGGTCATGACCAGCCCGCCCAGCGTCAGGTCAACCCTGCCCCCTTCGCCCGGCAGATGACCGGTGGCCCGCAGGTTTATGCCCTGCTCCAGGTCCCCGGCCAGGTTCAGTATCAGGTCGTTCAGGGTCAGCGAAGGCGGCAGCGACTGCAGGGCCAGGAATGCCTCCCCTTGCCACTGGGCGGTCAAGGGCAGCTCGGCCTGCAGTGGTTGCACCGCGGCGGTCAGACGCCCTGGCAGATAGCCGCTGCTGCGGGCGTCCAATTGCAATTGCGTCAGACTGCCGTCGAGCCGGGCCTGGACCTGCCAGGGCTGCGCGTCCATGGGCGGCAGGGTCAGGTCGGCGGTCACCCGCAGCGGCCACTCGCCGCTCATGCGCAGGTCACCTTCCACATCCCAACTCAGGTCGGGGCCCTGGCCACGGAAGTGAGTGATATGCACCCGGTCGCCACTGGCCTGGGCCTGCAAGGTGATATCGGTAAGCAATGCTTCGTCGCTGTTGAGCCATATTTCGCCAATGCGCGCCTCCTGCAGGCGCACGCCCAGCGGCAGGTGGATATCCGGCAGGGTAATATCCTGGCGGGGCTCCTCTGGCGTATCGGTAGGCGTGGTGCGCACGTCGATGCGTTCCGCCGCCAGCAGGTCGATACACAGGCGCTTGCCGCGCAGGCAGCCCAGCGACCAGGACAGCTCCAGATCGTCAATGGTCAGCTCCATGCCACTGTCGCTGTCGCGCCACACCATCTGGGAGAAACGCCAGCCGCGCCATAGCTGGCCGCTTTCAAACTGCAGCTCCAGGCGCGGCTCCATGCCTGGCAGCTTACTGAATAGCCAGCGGTTCGCCCCTTCGCTGGACAGTGCCGCCAACAGGATCACCACCAGCAACAACGGTACAACCAGCAGAATGATCAACCCGCGCAACAGCGCCTTGAGCAGGAACCCGGTCACAGTTCGGCTCCCATGGAGAAGTGAATACGGAAGCCCTCATCCGGATCGCTGACCGATCTGGCAAGGTCCAGGCGGATGGGCCCGACCGGTGATACCCAGCGGATACCCACACCGGTACTGGTCTTCATCGGATCGTCCCAGGTGTCCACGGCATTACCGTGATCGACGAAGACCGCGGCCCGCCATTTCGGCTTGAATTCGTACTGGTATTCGGCACTCGTCGCCAGCAGATACCGGCCACCGATGCGCTCACCGGTTTCATCGGTAGGTGCCAGGGTGCGGTAATCGTAGCCCCGGACACTCTGGTCACCCCCGGCAAAGAACCGCAGCGACGGCGGCACACTGGCGAAGCCGTCGCTGGCGATGCCGCCAAGCTGGGCCCGCGCGAGGAAACGGTGATTGTCCCACAGGGTATAGAGGCCCTTGGCGGCGAGGTTCAGGCGCACGAAGTCGATATCCGACAGCACGCCGGCCTTGGCTCCTTGCAGGTCCATCATCAGGCTATGGCCGCGGCTCGGGTCCATGCTGTTGTCACTGACGGTGCGTTGAAAGCCCAGGCTGGGGATCAGCAGGGTACTGCGTCCGGAGTCGTCCCCCAGGGAGTAACGCTCCTGCTCCAGGCGCAGGCCAATGCTGCGGTTCCAGCCATTGTTCAGGCGCCGCTGCAGCAGGCCACCCAGCACCATGCTCTGGCTTTCGACGTCGTCGATATCCTCGCGCTGCCATCCGGAAAAGAAGCGTAGGTGGCTGGATTGCGGCGGCGTCAGCGGGATCTGGTACCAGGAGGTGATCTTCTGGCGTGGCGCGGCCAGTTCCAGCTCGGCACCGCGACTGTGGCCGCGGGAATTGAGCCAATGCTGGGTCCAGTCCGCCTTGACGCGGGGGCCCACGTCGGTGGAGAAGCCGCCGCCAAAACCCAGGGAGTGAGGTTTGCGCGCCTTCAGGTCAGCCTGCACGGGGATTTCACCATCCACCGCCAGGTCAGCCGGCGCGGTCACCTGGACGGCCTCGAAGTAGCCGCTGGCAAGCAGCTCCCGGTTGAATTCGGCGAGCAGGTCCGCCTCGTAGGGCACCCCGTTGCGAAAGGGCACCATGCGCTGCAACAGATCGAGGTCAAAGGGCGTTTCGGAAAAGCTCACCTCGCCCAAGCGGTATCGCTCCCCGGTGTCGTAGCGCAGGACGACATCCGCCAGGTTCTCCTCCACGTCAATCAACAGGCGGTTCTCGAGAAACTCGGCGGAAAAGTAACCATATTGCAGCGCCTGGTTCTGCAGCAGGCTCTTGGTGTCCTCGTAATGACCATGGTGCAGTTGGGCACCCGGCATCATGTGCCGGCTCGGGGGGAAGCTGAAATACTCGGTACCCTGTCCCGCCCCGCTCACTTCAAGAACAACGTCGTCGAGCAGCACCGGCTCACCGAGAGTCACCTCCAGCAGCAGGACCGGGTCGGTGTCATCGCCAATCACCCGGGGACGCACCTGGGGATGGTAATAGCCCAGCGCCTGCAGTGCGCTGATAGCCTGCTCCCTGCTCGATCGGGCCAGGCGCCACATGGCCTCCCGGCTGGGGGCTGTCACCGGCCCGATGAAGGCTTCGATGTTGTTGCGCGCAGCATCGTTGCGCGGTTCGACCTGCACCTTCAGCTCCCCACGGGCGGCGGAACCGAGAAGCAGCAGTGCCAGCAGTAATACAAAACGGACCATATTCAGTTCCAGCTTCAAAATGGCATCGTGGTTCAGCGCTTCTCAACCTGCCGGAAGGGTTGTTACGGCCATGTACCGCCTGGGAATGCTAACATGCCCAGCGATCCAGGCCGATATGCATTGCGGCTTATTCCGTTTGTTCAGGATAGGAACTCTGATGAAAGTTGTATCGTTCAATATCAACGGCTTGCGTGCCCGTCCCCACCAATTGCAAGCGCTGGTCGACAAGCACGCACCCGATGTCATCGGCCTTCAGGAAACCAAGGTGGACGATCCCGCCTTCCCCCTGGAGTCGGTCCAGGCGCTGGGTTATCACGTGCATTTTCATGGACAGAAAGGCCACTACGGCGTGGCATTGCTCACCCGTGAAGAGCCGATCTGGGTACGCAAGGGTTTTCCCAGCGACAACGAGGAGGCGCAATGCCGCATGATCAGCGCCGCAGTTCCCTGCTCCGATGGCACGCCGCTGGTGGTCTTCAATGGGTATTTTCCCCAAGGTGAAAGCCGCGCCCACCCGATCAAGTTTCCGGCCAAGACCCGGTTCTATGCCGATCTCCAGCGTCATCTCGAACAGGAGTTTTCGACCGATCAGCGGATAGTGGTGATGGGGGATCTGAACATTTCGCCAGAGGACTGTGATATCGGAATTGGCGAGGCCAATGCCAAGCGCTGGCTGCGCACCGGCAAATGCAGTTTCCTGCCAGAAGAGCGGGAGTGGCTGCAGCGGCTCAAGGATTGGGGGCTGATCGATACCTTCCGGCATATGCACCCCGATGTGGATGATCGTTTCAGCTGGTTTGATTACCGCAGCCGGGGATTCGAGGATGACCCCAAGCGCGGCCTGCGTATCGACCTGGTCATGGCCAGTCGCGGCCTGATCGACCAGTGCGTCGACACTGGCATCGACTACGAGATCCGTGGCATGGAAAAGCCCTCGGACCACGCGCCGGTCTGGGCCAGTTTCAAGCTCTGAAGCGTGCAGGCGACGGTGCCGCTATCGGTACCGTCGCCTACCCTGTCAGGCCATTTCCTCTTCCGGTACATCCAGTACCAGTTCACCGTCACGCAAGGTGACATGGACGGTACCGCCGTGCTCGGCCAGATCCCCGAACAGGATCTGCTCGGCCAGCGGCCGCTTGATCCGGTCCTGGATCAGGCGGGCCATCGGACGGGCCCCCATCAGCGGATCATAACCATGCTCCACCAGCCAGTTGCGCGCATCCTCGTCCACGTCCAGCAGCACATGCTTGTCCTCCAGCTGCGCCTGCAGCTCGGTGAGGAACTTGTCGACCACGAACTTGACGCTGTCGTGACTGAGCTGGCCAAACTGGATGATGGCATCCAGACGGTTGCGGAACTCCGGCGTGAAGGTCTTCTTGATCACCTCCATCGCATCGGTG
This sequence comes from Pseudomonas saudimassiliensis, assembly GCF_000939975.1. GTDB lineage: Bacteria > Pseudomonadota > Gammaproteobacteria > Pseudomonadales > Pseudomonadaceae > Halopseudomonas > Halopseudomonas saudimassiliensis. The sequence goes on from NZ_LK391969.1 coordinate 2,090,305, forward strand.
GTGTGATCCTGGGTGGTGAAACCGATCGACGACCGGGCCATGGATTCCGCCCCGGCGTTGGTGGTCAACACGATGATCACGTTCCGGAAATCCGCCTTGCGACCGTTGTTGTCGGTCAGGGTACCGTGGTCCATTACCTGCAGCAGCAGGTTGAAGACTTCCGGATGCGCCTTCTCGATCTCGTCCAGCAGCAGGACGCAATGGGGCGTCTTGTTGATGGCCTCGGTGAGCAGGCCGCCCTGGTCAAAGCCCACGTAACCGGGCGGTGCCCCGATCAGCCGCGACACGGTATGGCGCTCCATGTATTCGGACATATCGAACCGCAGCAGTTCCACGCCCAGGCTCTTGGCCAACTGGCGGGTGACCTCGGTCTTGCCCACCCCGGTGGGGCCAGCGAACAGGAAGGAGCCCACCGGCTTGTCGGCTGATTTCAGGCCGGCGCGAGACAGCTTGATCGCGGTGCTGAGGGCGTCGATCGCCTGGTCCTGGCCGAACACCACCAGCTTCAGGTCACGCTCCAGGTTCTTCAGCAGCTCCTTGTCGCTGGTGGAGACATGCTTCGGTGGAATGCGGGCGATCTTGGCAACGATGGCTTCGACCTCCGCCACATCGATACACTCGGGCCGCTCCTCCTGCGGCTTCAACCGCTGGTAGGCGCCCGCCTCGTCAATCACGTCGATGGCCTTGTCGGGCATATGCCGGTCGTTGATATAACGATCCGCCAGTTCCGCCGCAGCTTTCAGCGAGTCGTCGGTGTAGCGGATCCCGTGGTGATCCTCGAAGCGACTGCGCAGGCCCTTGAGGATCTGGATGGTGTCGCTGACCGAAGGCTCAACCACATCCACCTTCTGGAAGCGCCGAGCCAAGGCCCGGTCCTTCTCGAAGATGCCGCGGAACTCCTGGAAGGTGGTCGAGCCGATGCACCGGATCTCCCCGGAGGACAGCAGCGGCTTGAGGAGGTTGGACGCGTCCATGACGCCGCCGGAGGCAGCGCCCGCACCGATGATGGTGTGGATCTCATCGATGAACAGGATGGCCTGGGGGCGCTTCTTCAGCGCCTTGAGCAGCGCCTTGAAGCGCTTCTCGAAATCGCCGCGGTACTTGGTCCCGGCCAGCAGCGCACCGAGATCCAGTGAGTACACCACCGCCTCGGTCAGGATATCCGGTACCTCGCCATCGACGATGCGCTTGGCCAGGCCTTCGGCAATGGCCGTCTTGCCCACACCGGCCTCGCCGACCAGCAGCGGGTTGTTCTTGCGTCGCCGTACCAGGATCTGCGCGACCCGCTCGACCTCTGCCGCGCGACCGACCAAGGGATCGATACGACCCAGGCGGGCCTGCTCGTTCAGATTGCTGGCATAGGACTCCAGCGGGTTGTTGGCAGCCACTGCCTCGCCGCCCTCCTCGTCCAGATTCTCCTGCTCCGCCTGGCTCTCATTGTCATCGGGCACCTTGGAGATACCGTGGGAAATGAAATTGACGATATCGATACGGGCAATGTGCTGTTGCTTGAGGAAGAAAACCGCCTGGCTTTCCTGCTCGCTGAAAATGGCCGCCAACACGTTGGCACCATTGACCTCGCCCTTGCCTGAGCTCTGTACGTGGAACACCGCCCGTTGCAGGACGCGCTGGAAGCCGAGCGTGGGCTGGGTTTCCCGTTCGCTGTCCTGGACCGGGATCAAGGGCGTGGTGGAGTCGATGAACTCGGTGAGTTCCCGACGCAACCGCTCCAGGTCCGCGCCGCAGGCGCGCAACACGGCTACTGCGGCCTGGTTGTCGAGCAAGGCCAGCAGCAGATGCTCGACAGTCATGAATTCATGGCGTTTGCTACGGGCATCCTTGAACGCCAGGTTCAGGGTGATCTCCAGATCTCGATTAAGCATACTGCCCCCTCGTCTGCGACTTCGGTCGCTTTATTACGCTTCGCGTTCTATCTGACACATCAATGGGTGCTGGCATTCCCTGGCATATTCATTTACCTGAGCTGCCTTGGTCTCGGCTACATCTCGAGAATAGACTCCGCAGACAGCTCTGCCCTCAGTATGGACCCTAAGCATGATCTGTGTAGCCTTTTCCCGATTCAGCATGAAGAAGACCTCCAGCACCTCGACGACGAAGTCCATCGGCGTGTAATCATCGTTGAGCATAATGACCTGATAACGGGCTGGAGGTTGCAGTTCGGGCTTTCCGGTCTGCACCGCCAGGCCATCATCTTCCTCGTGCTCCGGTTGACCCGGCCCTTGCATGAACGTTAGTAAAATTTCCATCTCGGCAAATATCTTCTAATCACTGTGACTGTCAGGCTACAGCCAAAATGTGCACTGGTACACAGCTTGCCAGTCCTCATCTTGACTAATCCCGATTCAATGTTAATAAGTGTAACAAGCTGATACGCAATACGTCATTTTCGACATTTCGTGCCAGTGAGGTCATAGCGGGATTCACCACCCAGTATGGGAACAGCAGAGGAATGCAGTATGGAGATTGGTAAGGTCAAATGGTTCAACAATGCCAAAGGTTACGGCTTCGTCGTAGCCAATGGACGCAATGAAGACCTTTTTGCCCACTACTCAGCTATCCAGATGGATGGGTACCGAACGCTCAAGGCAGGCCAGCCTGTACAGTTCGACATCATCCAGGGCCCCAAGGGCCTGCATGCAGTCAATATCCAGGCCGTGGGAGAGCCGGTCCGCAAGTCGACCGAGGAATCCGCAACGGTTGAGGTGGCGACACTTGTTTAACTGATACCTGCCCGCGTGATCCTCGCTGTACCGGGCATTCCAATACAGACAAGCCGGCATTCGCCGGCTTGTCTGTTACTGCGTGTCGATAGCTGCGAAATTACATTGCAGCAATCAGATCATCACCGAACTCGGAGCACTTGCGCAGTACTGCGCCGTCCATCAGACGCTCGAAGTCATAGGTAACCGTCTTGTTGGCGATAGCGCCTTCGGTACCCTTGATGATCAGGTCTGCCGCTTCTACCCAGCCCATGTGGCGCAGCATCATCTCTGCGGACAGGATCAGGGAACCGGGGTTGACCTTGTCCTGGCCAGCGTACTTGGGCGCAGTACCGTGGGTCGCTTCGAACATGGCAACCGAATCGGAGAGGTTGGCGCCCGGAGCGATACCGATACCGCCTACTTCCGCGGCCAGCGCGTCGGACAGGTAGTCACCGTTCAGGTTCAGGGTCGCGATCACGTCATACTCGGCCGGACGCAGCAGGATCTGCTGCAGCATGGCGTCGGCGATGGCGTCCTTCACGACAATGTTCTTGCCGGTGTTGGGGTTCTTGAACTGCATCCAGGGGCCGCCGTCCAGCAGCTCGGCGCCGAACTCGTCACGGGCCACTTCGTAGCCCCATTCCTTGAAGGCACCTTCGGTGAACTTCATGATGTTGCCCTTGTGAACGATAGTCACGGAGCTGCGATCATTGTCCACTGCGTACTGCAGGGCCTTGCGAACCAGACGCTTGGTACCTTCCTGGGAAACCGGCTTGACGCCGATACCGCAGTTTTCGGTGAAGCGGATCTTGGTGACGCCCATTTCCTCGGTGAGGAACTTGATGACTTTCTCGGCTTCCGGGGAACCGGCCTTCCACTCGACACCGGCATAGATGTCTTCGGAGTTCTCACGGAAGATGACCATGTCCACGTCGCCGGGGTTCTTGACCGGGCTGGGTACACCGGTGAACCAGCGAACCGGGCGCTGGCAAACGTACAGGTCCAGCTGCTGACGCAGGGCAACGTTCAGCGAGCGAATGCCGCCGCCTACGGGTGTGGTCAGGGGGCCCTTGATGGAAACCACGTAGTCCTTGACTGCGTGCAGGGTCTCTTCGGGCAGCCAGGTGTCCTGGTCATAGACCTGGGTGGCCTTCTCGCCGGCGAAAACTTCCATCCAGGAGATCTGGCGCTTGCCACCGTAGGCTTTTTCCACGGCTGCATCGACTACCTTCATCATGACCGGGGAAATATCAACGCCGATGCCGTCACCTTCAATGTAAGGGATGATCGGGTTGTCAGGAACGTTCAGGGAGAAGTCGGCGTTAACGGTAATTTTGTCGCCGCTCGCCGGCACCTGGATCTTTTGGTATCCCATTTGTGACTCCGTTGTGTGTCGTTGTCAGTGAAGATCCGGACGGTTGGTCCGAATCGGAAGAATACGGTTTGGTGGGCCGTATTGTTGTAGTTTTCCTACATAAAGTCACGCACTTTCATTGTGTTGGCCTGTTTTCACCGCACAAATAGCCCTGGATACAGTGTGACGGAGCTTGGCCAATCCAAATATGTAGTGAGGCTACATCCTCACTACAGGCGCTGATTGCGCTCCTCGCATCCTAGCCTTTTTTAACGCCAATGCCATCCCCTGGCAGCCTGCAGGGGCGTTGTTTCATCCCGGGCATTCACCGATCGAGCGGTTTACGGTACCCTGTCACCCTGAATCGGGAGTCATGCATGCGCTTTTTACCCCACGTTACGGTCGCGACCATCGTTGAAGATAACGGCCGTTTTCTCATGGTTGAGGAAGTCAGCAACAATCGCGTTGTATTCAACCAGCCTGCGGGACATTTGGAAGCAGACGAAAGTCTCATAGAGGCGGCTTACCGCGAAACCCTGGAAGAAACCGCCTGGACCGTGGAGATCACCGGCCTGACCGGCATGTATCTGTTTCGCGGCGATAATGGCGTAACCTACCAACGCACCTGCTTTACCGCCCGGCCACTGGCGCTCCAGCCTGACGTGCAACTGGATGAGGGTATCGTCCGGGCCCACTGGCTGACGCTGGAGGAAATCACGGCGCTGCGCGATCAGCTGCGCAGCCCCATGGTGTTGGAGTGCATCATCGACTACCTGAATAAACCACGGTATCCATTGGATCTGATTCGCTGACATGACCACGCACACCAGAACACCCAGCCAGACCCGCGTCATCGTCGGCATGTCCGGCGGGGTCGACTCCTCCGTCTCGGCCGCCCTGCTCCTGGAACAGGGCTATCAGGTCGAGGGGTTGTTCATGAAAAACTGGGACGAGGATGACGGCACGGAGTACTGCACCGCCAAGGAAGATCTGGCCGACGCCCAGGCGGTGTCCGATCGCCTGGGCATCAAGCTGCATACTGCCAACTTCGCAGCGGAATACTGGGACAATGTGTTCGAGCATTTCCTCGAGGAATACAAGGCCGGTCGCACGCCCAACCCCGACATCCTCTGCAACCGTGAAATCAAGTTCAAGGCGTTCCTGGAATATGCCCTGGCCCTGGGTGCCGACCTGATCGCCACCGGGCATTACACCCGGCGGGCCGAGCGTGACGGCCAGACCCTACTGCTGCGCGGCCTGGATGCGAACAAGGACCAGAGCTACTTCCTGCACGCCGTGGGCGGCGAGCAGATTGCCCGCACCCTTTTCCCGGTGGGCGAACTGGAAAAGCCGGAAGTCCGTCGTATCGCCGAAAAGTACCAACTGGCGACTGCGCGCAAGAAGGACTCTACCGGGATCTGCTTCATCGGCGAGCGCCGTTTCACCGACTTTCTCAAGCAGTACCTGCCCGCCCAGCCCGGGGATATCGAAACCACCGAGGGCCAGATCATCGGCCGTCACCACGGCCTGATGTACCACACCATCGGCCAGCGGCAGGGGCTGGGTATCGGCGGACTGCAGGGGGCCAGCGACGATCCCTGGTACGTGCTGCACAAGGATCTCGAACGCAATGTGCTGGTGGTCGGCCAGGGCAATAACCATCCCTGGCTGTTCTCCAGCGCGCTGGCCTGCTCCCATATCTACTGGGTCAACCCCCTGACGCTCGCCGAACCCATGCGCCTGACGGCCAAGGTGCGCTATCGCCAGCCCGACCAGGCCTGCACGCTGGAGCGCACCGCCGAGGGCTATCTGATCCGTTTCGACGAGCCGCAGCGCGCCGTGACCCCCGGGCAATCCGTGGTGCTGTATCAGGACGACGTGTGCCTGGGCGGTGGTGTTATCGAGCAGGCGGTACCGGCCTATGAGGATGCGCCATGACGCTGGCCGAAGAGCAGGTACTGGCCCTGGGGGCGATATTCGAAGCCGCGCTGCAGGTCGACAAGCTGGCGCGGACCGGTCAGTTCAGCGAAGGACCGGTAAGCTGCTTGATCCAGAGCCTCTTCGAACGCTCGCCCGATGACACCTTGAGCATCTATGGCGGGTCTCACCATCAGATCCGTCACGGTCTGGAAGCGCTCAACGCCATGCTGGAACGCGACACCGCGACCCTGCAACGCGATGCCCTGCGCTACACCATGAACCTGGTTACCCTGGAACGGCAATTGGACAAGCGTGACGATCTGCTCGCCGTGCTCGGCCAACGCCTGGACCAGGCGCAGCATCAGGTGGGCCATTTCGGGTTGTTGCATGACAACACCATGGCCTCCCTGGGAAGTGCCTATCAGGACACCCTGAGCACCCTGCGGCTGCGTATCCAGGTGCACGGTGACATGCGCCATCTGCAGCAGCCTGATATTGCCAACCGCATCCGCGCGCTGTTGCTGGCGGGGATCCGTTCAGCCCGCCTGTGGCGCCAACTCGGTGGGCATCGCTGGCAGTTGCTGCTGTCGCGCCGCAAATTGCTGGAGGCGACCCGCACCATCCTCAACGGGTAGCGAACCGGCGTTACCCGCCCTCCCCCAGGTCGACCCCAAGCGTCTCAGGATGGTGTATCATTTGCGGCTTTCAGCCAGCCTTTGACGAGACTTCCTATGCAACTTTCCTCCTTGACCGCCGTATCACCCGTTGATGGCCGTTACGGCAGCAAGACCGCCAGCCTGCGCGGCATTTTCAGTGAATATGGCCTGATCCGCTTCCGTGTGCAGGTCGAGGTCCGTTGGTTGCAATGTCTGGCGGCGCACCCCGGCATTCCGGAAATCGGTCCTTTCTCCGAGCAGGCCAACGCCCTGCTCGATCGGCTGGTGGATGACTTCCAACTGAGCCACGCCGAGCGCATCAAGGAAATCGAGCGGACCACCAATCACGACGTCAAGGCGGTGGAATATCTGCTCAAGGAGCAGGTTGCGGCCCTGCCCGAGCTGCAACAGGTCAATGAATTCATCCACTTTGCCTGCACTTCCGAGGACATCAACAACCTGTCCCACGCCTTGATGCTGCGCAGTGGTCGGGACGAGGTAGTACTGCCGCTGATGCGCCGCCTGGCTGATGAGATCCGCTCGCTGGCGGTCATGTTTGCCGACGTGCCCATGCTGTCGCGCACCCACGGCCAGCCAGCCTCTCCGACTACCCTGGGCAAGGAACTGGCCAACGTGGTCTACCGCCTCGAGCGGCAGATCAGCCAGGTGGAGAATATTCCCTTGCTGGGCAAGATCAACGGCGCGGTAGGCAACTACAATGCCCACCTGTCGGCCTACCCGCAGCTGGATTGGGAGGCCAACGCCCGGCAGTTCATCGAAGAGACCCTCGGCCTGACCTTCAACCCCTACACTACGCAGATCGAGCCGCACGATTATATCGCCGAGCTGTATGACGCTGTGGCCCGGTTCAATACCATCCTGATCGATTTCGACCGGGACATCTGGGGTTATATCTCCCTGGGCTACTTCAAGCAGAAGACCATCGCTGGCGAGATTGGCTCCTCGACCATGCCGCACAAGGTCAACCCGATCGACTTCGAAAACTCCGAAGGCAACCTGGGTATCGCCAACGCCATTCTCCAGCACCTGGCCAGCAAGCTGCCGATCTCCCGCTGGCAGCGGGACCTGACCGACTCCACCGTGTTGCGAAACCTGGGGGTTGGCTTCGCTCACAGCGTGATTGCCTATGAGGCAACTCTCAAGGGAATCAGCAAGTTGGAGCTTAATATTCAACGAATTAGTGAAGACCTGGATAACTGCTGGGAAGTGCTCGCCGAGCCCGTGCAGACCGTCATGCGGCGCTACGCCGTGCCGGAGGCCTACGAGAAGCTCAAGGAGCTGACCCGTGGCAAGGGCATCACGCCCCAGGCGTTGCAGGAGTTCGTAGACCAGTTGGAGATCCCCGATGCCGCCAAGCGCGACCTCAAGGCACTGACGCCCGCCAGCTACATTGGTAATGCCGCGGCCCAGGCCCGTCGCATCTGATCTACCGACAGTGCCCGGCCAGCCGGGCACTGTTTCGTTCCAGTCATTCCCTTTTCCCTGCTGCAACCCGAGGCCACCCATGTCCCTTTCCGTCACTACCCTGCCTGGCGGCATGTCCGCCGAAGAGTTTCTCCGGGATTACTGGCAGAAAAAGCCACTGTTGATCCAGCAGGCCTTCCCTGAGTTCGAGAGCCCGTTGAGCGCCGATGAGCTCGCTGGCCTCTCGCTCGAAGAGGAAGTGGAGTCGCGCATCGTGCTGGAACAGGGCGCCACTCCCTGGGAGCTGCGCCATGGCCCCTTCACCGAGGACGATTACCGCACCCTGCCGGAGCGGGACTGGACCTTGCTGGTGCAGGCGGTGGACCAGTTTGTCCCCGAGGTAGCCGAGCTGCTGCAGGCATTCCGCTTCCTGCCGAGCTGGCGTCTGGACGATGTGATGATCAGTTACGCGGCGCCGGGCGGCAGTGTCGGCCCGCACTACGACAATTACGACGTGTTCCTGCTGCAGGGGCATGGCCATCGTCGCTGGAAGGTCGGCCAGCCCTGCGGCCCTGACAGCCCGTTGCTGCCGCACCCCGACCTGCGCATCCTGAGCGACTTCGAACAGCAGGATGAGTGGGTTCTGGCGCCGGGTGACATGCTCTACCTGCCCCCGGGCCTGGCCCACTATGGCATCGCCGAAGACGCGTGCATGACCTACTCGATCGGCTTTCGCGCACCCAGCCACGGCGAGATCTTGACCCATTTCAGCGACTTCCTCAGCCAGTACCTGGGCGACCATCAGCGCTACAGCGATGCGGGCTTGAGCCTGCCTGCGGATCCGGCGCAGATCGATGACCAGACCGTCGAGCGTCTGCAGCGGTTGATTCTGGAACTGGTGCAGGACAAGGAAGCCCTGGGCACCTGGTTCGGCCGCTACATGACCGAGCCGCGCTTCCCGGAGATGATCACCGCCCAGGAGCTGGACGAGTCGCTGTTGAATGACGCGCTGGACCAGGGTTACGGTCTGGTACGCAATCCCAGCGCCCGTCTTGCCTGGCGGCAGGAGTCGAATGAGTACCTGATGTTGTTCGCCAGCGGCGAACACTGCCTGCTGCCTACGCGGCTGTTGCCCCTGGTGCAGTTGATCTGCAACCAGGACTACCTGGACGCGGATCAGTTGGGTTCCTGGCGCGCGGATGGCGAAGCCGTGCTGTTACTGGAGCAGTTGCTGGGCAAGGGTGATCTGCTGCTGGAAGAGGATGAGGATGAATAAAACGCACGTGCGGATAGTGGATTGGGTCGGTACCGAGGCCCTGCGTACTATCCGCCAACAGGTATTCATCGACGAGCAACAGGTTCCGCCGGAGTTGGAGTGGGATGCCGAGGATGCGCAGGCAACCCATTTCCTGCTAACCCTGGATCAGCACCCGGCAGGCACGGCCCGGCTGCTGGCAGACGGGCATATCGGCCGCGTGGCCCTGTTGCCGCAGGCGCGCGGCCAGGGTCTCGGTCGTCAGTTGATGCTGGCGGTCATGGAGCACGCCCGCCAGCAGGGGCTCACGCGCCTGGAGCTGTCGGCCCAGACCCATGCCCTGGCCTTCTACCGACAGCTGGGCTTCGTTCCCTGCTCGAACGTCTACCTCGATGCCGGCATCCCCCATCAGAGCATGCGCTGGGACCTTCCTACAGCCTAGGGGAATCAGCCGCAAGGCCCCGGACCTAGGGTGTCCGCCCCCTATGATGCGCCGATTCAAGTGCTAGACTCAGGTTCGATAACGAGGAGAACGCACCATGAATCTGCGCATCATGCTGGTTTTTTTCACCAGTCTCGCCTTGGGGCTTGGTACTGCTTCACTCCTCGCCGCGCCCCGTACCGAAGTCATCCCCCTGGGTTACAACATGGCCGAGGATGTCATTCCCGCTATCCAGCCGATGCTGCGCGCCGATGAGCGCGTGTCGGCCTACGGCAACCAGCTGATCATTCGCGCCGAACCGGAGCGGCTGCAGGAAATCCGTGCGCTGCTGAATGAGATCGACCGGCAACCGGCCAAGTTGCGCATCACGGTGGCCAACTCCGGCAGCACCCTGGGCAGCCAGTCCGGTTATCGCGTGGATGGACGCCTGGGGACCGGATCCGGCGACATCATCGTGGGACAGCCCCGGGGGAGCAATCAGGCGCGCATCATCCGCCGGGAAACCCGGGGAGCGGCCGACGGCACCCGGGTTATCACCGCCAACGAAGGCTATCCGGTACTGATCCAGACTGGACAGCGTGTGCCGCTGACCAGCACCACCACCGATGTCTATGGGCAGGTCATCAACCAGACCGAATATCATGATGTCACTTCGGGTTTCTACGCCACGGTACGGCTCAATGGTGATATTGCGACCATTACCCTGAGCGCCAATAACGACCGCATGAACGCCGCTGGCCGCGGTATCGTCGACGTCCAACGAACCGATACGGTAGTGACCGCCCGGCTTGGCGAGTGGGTCACTGTCGGTGGTGTGGATGACGCTGGAAGCGGCCAGGAACGCGGCATTGGGCGGCGTACCACAACCCGTAGCGCCCAGCAGCAGAGCGTGCGATTGATGGTCGAACGGCTGCCCTGAGTTTTGTATCGTTTTTGTAGTGTTTGGATAATTTCACTACAACATCGTTGACTTCTGTTTCCTCCCATCGCATTATTGCCCCGCTCCCGCTAGCCAGAGCCCCTCTTGCAGGGTCTCCGGATGGCTTCCTGAACCTAAGGAAGCATCTGTGTCTCAACAGCCCACAAGGCAGTTCGACGAGGTTGCGACTGGAACGAAGTTGTCCTGAGGGACGGGGAAGCGATTTAAACGTAGCAGCCTGCATGACCCGGAGTGGCCGGAGCGCTCTCAAGCATCCGCTTGACCGAAGCCCGCCATCCAGCTCATCACTGTGACGTACCCTCCTCTTTCTTCATGTCATTCTTCATTCAGTCACTGTTTCGACGCACTGCGGAGTGCCGCAACCCTGCCTAGCTCTGGCTGATGGGTTCGGGGTCGACTAACGTCAGAACCATTGCACACTTTGAAGGATTGACCATGTCAGCATATCAGAACGATATCAAAGCAGTTTCCGCGCTCAAAGAAACCGCCGGTAACGGCTGGAACGCCATCAACCCGGAATCCGTCGCACGCATGCGTGCACAGAACCGTTTCAAAACCGGTCTGGATATCGCCAAGTACACCGCTGCGATCATGCGCAAGGACATGGCAGAGTATGACGCTGACTCCTCCGCCTACACCCAGTCGCTGGGCTGCTGGCACGGCTTCATCGGTCAGCAGAAGCTGATCTCCATCAAGAAGCACCTGAAGACCACTAACAAGCGCTACCTCTACCTGTCCGGCTGGATGGTTGCTGCCCTGCGTTCCGAGTTCGGCCCCCTGCCTGACCAGTCCATGCACGAGAAGACTGCTGTTTCCGGTCTGATCGAAGAGCTGTACACCTTCCTGCGCCAGGCTGACGCCCGCGAGCTGGACCTGCTGTTCACTGCCCTGGACGACGCCCGTGCCGCCGGCAACAACGCCAAGGTCCAGGAAATCCAGAACCAGATCGACAACTTCGAAACCCACGTTGTGCCGATCATCGCCGACATCGACGCCGGCTTCGGTAACGCTGAAGCAACCTACCTGCTGGCCAAGCAGATGATCGAAGCAGGTGCCTGCTGCATCCAGATCGAGAACCAGGTTTCCGATGAGAAGCAGTGCGGTCACCAGGACGGCAAGGTAACTGTCCCCCACTCCGACTTCCTGGCCAAGATCAATGCCGTTCGCTACGCCTTCCTTGAGCTCGGCGTTGACGACGGTGTGATCGTTGCCCGTACCGACTCCCTGGGCGCCGGCCTGACCAAGCAGATCGCCGTGACCAACGAGCCGGGCGACCTGGGCGACCTGTACAACAGCTTCCTGGACGGCGATTACATCGAGTCCGCGGACGACATCCAGAACGGCGACGTGGTCATCAAGGCCAACGGCAAGCTGCTCAAGCCCAAGCGTCTGGCATCCGGCCTGTTCCAGTTCCGCAAGGACACCGGTGTTGATCGCGTGGTCCTGGACTGCATCACTTCCCTGCAGCACGGCGCTGACCTGCTGTGGATCGAAACCGAGAAGCCGCACGTTGGCCAGATCGCCGAGATGGTCAACCGTATCCGCGAAGTGGTGCCGAACGCCAAGCTGGTGTACAACAACAGCCCGTCCTTCAACTGGACCCTGAACTTCCGTCAGCAGGTCTTTGATGCCATGGTTGCCGAAGGCAAGGATGTTTCCGCCTACGATCGTGCCAGCCTAATGAGCATCGAGTACGACGAGACCGAACTGGCCAAGCTGGCTGATGAGAAGATCCGCACCTTCCAGGCAGACGCTTCCCGTGAAGCGGGTATCTTCCACCACCTGATCACCCTGCCGACCTACCACACTGCTGCGCTGTCCACCGACAACCTGGCAAAAGGTTACTTCGACAAGGAAGGCATGCTGGCCTACGTGAAAGGTGTTCAGCGTCAGGAAATCCGCCAGGGTATCGCCTGCGTCAAGCACCAGAACATGGCTGGTTCCGACATCGGTGACAACCATAAAGAGTACTTCGCTGGTGAAGCAGCTCTGAAAGCTGGCGGTAAAGACAACACCATGAACCAGTTCTGATCGGACTGCTTCCGGGCCCGGCCCGGGTGTTTGACGAAAGGCCACCTTCGGGTGGCCTTTTCTTTAGTAGCGCAGCGCGGCCCCCACCAGCAGACCATCGGTAGGCCGAGGGCCGCCAACTCGCGTACAATGCGCGCTCCCTTGCCGGCCGCGACAGCGATACTCCCTCACCGGCATATCATGCAGCAACAGGTTGGAAAGAATGGCACGTTTACATCTGGAGTTTCCGGAAGATCAGTTTTACTTCACCACTCAGCTGACCGTCCGCATTACTGATATCAACTCAGGCAAGCACCTGGCCAACGACTCCATGGTCTCGATGATTTCGGAGGCGCGGGCGCGCTTTCTTTATCAGTTCGGGATCGAGGAAGCTGGCGTCAGTGACGTCGGCATCATCGTGACCGACTTGGCGACTACCTATCTCAAGGAAGCTTTCGCGCGCGAGACACTGGTATTCGAAGTGGGCCTGATGGACCTGAACAAGTACGGGGGCGATATCATCTTCCGCATTACCAAGGCCGACAATGGCGACCTGGTCGCCCTGGCCAAGTCCGGCTTCGTCTTCTACCACTTCCACTCTGCCAAGGTGGCACCGATGCCAGAGGACTTCCGGCTGCGTTTTCCGGGAGTGAACCAGGCGCAAGAATGAGCCGCAGTAAAACGCGGGCACAAAAAAGCCGGTCCTAAACCGGCTTTTTTGTGCCTGCCTTCCCTGGCAGGCTGATTCCGAGTTGCCGCAATTACGACGCCGCGGGATCTTTAAGGTGAAGATCGATTAACGAACTTCAACCTCGGTTTCAACTTCTGCTTCAACGCGACGGTTCATGGCGCGGCCGTCGTCGGTGCTGTTGTCAGCAATCGGACGAGCTTCGCCGTGGCCAACAGCGTTCACGCGGGAGGACTCAACACCTTCAGCGATCAGAGCTTCACGAACGGAGTTTGCACGACGCTCGGACAGGTTCTGGTTATAGGCATCGCTACCTACGGAGTCAGTGTGACCTTCAACGGTAGTGGTTACCGACGGGTAGGTCTTCATGAACTCGGCCAGGCTCTGGATGTCTTGACGGAACTCAGGGCGAATGGTGTCGCGGTCGAAGTCGAACTTGACGTCCAGCTCAACGCGAACGGACTGCATTTCTGGCTCGGGCTCAGGAGCCGGTGCCGGAGCGGGAGCAGGTTCAGCCTGGGCTACAACCGGAGCGGCGCGGCCGCCGAAGTTCAGACCAACACCTACGCCAGCCTGCCATTCGGTGTTGCCATGGTCCAGACCGTACAGGGCGTCAACACCAGCCTTCACGAAGAAGTTCTCGTTCAGGTAGTTCTTCACACCGAAACCAGCCACAGCCATGGTGGTGCGGTCATCCTGGTTGGTGCCGATCTGTTCCAGTTCCTGGTGAGCGAAACCACCGGAAACGTAAGGACGCAGCGCACCTTCGCCGAAGTGGTAAACGGCTTCAACGTGGGCCAGCTTGCCATCGATATCTTCGCCAGAGTTCGGGCCGTTGTCGACTTCCAGACTCTTATAAGTACCCAAGCCGATGTTCAACAGTACATCGTCGGTGACGAAGTAGCCGAGGCTGCCACCAACCAGAGTACCGTCGTCCAGATTGTGGCGGCTATCGGTGAAATAGCGCTTGGCAAAGGCTTCGACTTCAACCGAACCGGCACTCTGGGCCATGACCGGCAGCGCGGAGCCGGCGATGGCAGCACTTACAACGATACCTACTGTGTTTTTCAATTTCATCTTTGAATCCCCGTTAAATCCATTCGGACGTTAGGTTTTGCGCAAAACTCGCAAGCAGTATAGCAGAAGCTCCAGATTTTCAAGGCAGTGGCATCTAAAAAGGATTATTAATATGCTTGCGCAACCTCTCCAGTGCCCGCTTGTAGCGCATCTTGGTGGCACTTAATCCCATATTCATGATGTCGGATATCTCTTGAAACTCGAGTTCCGCCACGAAGCGCAATACCAGGATTTCCCGATCCACCTGGTTGACATGCACAAGCCAATGGTCAAGGCCCTTGCTGTCTACAGCCGGGCTCTCAGGTTCTTGGGCTTCTTCCTGAGTATCCAGACTGAGCGCGTCGTATAACCGCCGCTTCCGCTTTTCTTTTCGATACTGGGTGATGCATTCATTGTAAGTAATGCTATATAGCCATGTCTTGAACTTGGCCTTGCCTTCAAAGTGCTTGAGCCCATGCAGCACCTTGAGCATTACTTCCTGACATACATCATCAGCATCTCTTTCGTTGCCGAGATAGCGCGCACACACATTGAAGAGCGTGCGTTGATACCTCTGCATCAGCTCCTCATAGGCAACAGTTGTATGAAAAAGTTCACGATTAGCACGCGCAACCAGTTCTTCATCCGTCATTTCGGATAATTGGCTGCGGTTACGTGATGCCGGGCTATCGGTCAAAACGGATTCATCGACAAGTTAAAGGGCCGTGGCGCGATCAATGCGACACGGGTTTATCCAGCAACGTGCGGTTGGCAATGGAGATGAAGCGGCCTTCGTCATCCACCAGGGTCGTCTTGACGGTGCCTATTTCCTCGATGACGCCTTCCCGGTCCTCTACCTTGATCCGGTCGCCCACCTGATACAGCTCGCGCAGATAGACACCGGCGATGATCTGGCTGACCGTTTCCCGGCTGCCCAGGCCCATGGCCAGGGCGGCGGCTGCACCGAAGGAAACCAGCACGATTGCAATCACGGTATTGAGCAGCTGGGTCTCGATCTGCAGCTGACCGATGGCCAGCGATACCGTGATGATCACCAGCAGCCCTTGGACCAGCCGGCTGATGCCGCCGGCGTAATCGGCGCCAATACTCTCGACGGTGCCCCGCACCATCCCCGCCACCAGGTGTGACAACAACAGACCGGCCAGCAGAATGAGCGCGGCGCCGAAGACCTTTGGCAGATACAGGGCGAAGGCATCCAGCGTAGCGGAGACCCGGGCCAGGCCGAGGGTTTCCGCCGCGGAGACCACAAAGGTCAGAATGATGAACCAGTAGATGATCTTGCCGATGACCGCCGAGACCGGCGAGGCGATGCCGATACGGCTGAGCATCTTGGTCACCCCTGCCCCGGTCATCAACCGGTCGAGGCCCAGCTTGGCCAGCCCCTTGGTCAGCACCGCATCGATGAGGCGGGCGATGACAAGGCCCAGCAGCACGATAATCAGCGCTGTGATCAGGTCAGGAATGAAAGACGCTACTTTGGTCCACAAAGCAGTCATCGCAGCCACAAAACTCTGGCTCCAGGTTTCTTGTTCCATGGGTAGGCTCACTATGAGTTCAGGTCAGAGGGAGGAGGATCGCGCCGTTCCCGGCGGGCGGCGGCGGCCTGGCGCAAGCCGCGGCCGCCACCCTCGCCGATGACCCATCCCCAGCAGGAAAACAACTTGAGCAAGTCGAACAGACCGCTGTGGATATGGGCGCGGTGCAGGACGCGTTCAAGCCGTCTGTCGTCCGCGCTGGAAGCCTGCTCGGCGGTATCGCCCCGCATCATTTCGCGCAGCTGACGTTCAAATGGATCGTCCATGGCTATCTCCGAATCAGTGGATATATAGGGTGCAAACCCATGAACACAGACGCACATCGGCCGGGTGATGTCACCCGGCCGATGTATCCAACTGAACGCCCGTGGATCTTACTCGGGCATCTGCAGTGCGGTGGGCGAGACGATGATGCCGTTGTTGTCGGCATACACATACTCACCCGGGCGGAAGGTTACGCCGCCAAAGGTAACCGGCACGTTGTGCTCGCCGACGCCGCGCTTGTTGCTCTTGCGCGGGTGGCTGGCCAGCGCCTGGACACCCAGCGGCGTCTGGATCAAGACATCCACATCCCGAACGCAGCCGTAGATGATGATGCCTTCCCAGCCGTTCCGGGCGGCCTTGTCGGCCAGCATGTCACCCAACATGGCACAGCGCAGCGAACCGCCGCCGTCCACCACCATGACCTTGCCGGCACCGCTCTCTTCGACCAACTCCTTGACCACCGAGTTGTCCTCGAAGCATTTGACGGTGACGATTTCGCCACCGAACGAATCGTGGCCACCGAAGTTGGTGAACATGGGCTCAACAACCGCGACCTCGGGGTAAGCGTCGCATAGATCCGGAGTTATATAGTGCATGGTCATGCTCCTGGGGTTGATCAGCTATTGTTTTCCGCGAGGAAGAACCAGGTGTCCATTACCGAGTCGGGGTTCAGCGATACGCTTTCGATCCCCTGCTCCATCAACCAGCGCGCCAGGTCCGGATGATCCGAGGGACCCTGGCCGCAGATACCGATGTACTTGTCGGCCTTGCGGCAGGCGGCGATGGCGTTAGCCAGCAACTTCTTGACTGCGGCGTTACGCTCGTCGAACAGGTGGGCGATGATACCGGAGTCGCGATCCAGGCCCAGGGTCAGCTGGGTCAGGTCGTTTGAGCCGATGGAGAAGCCATCGAAGTGCTCGAGGAACTCATCAGCCAGCAAGGCGTTGGCCGGCAGCTCGCACATCATGATCAGACGCAGGCCGTTTTCGCCGCGCTTGAGACCGTTTTCGGCCAACAGCTCGACTACCTGCTTGGCTTCGCCCACGGTACGCACGAAGGGCACCATGATCTCGACGTTGGTCAGGCCCATCTCGTCGCGTACACGCTTCATTGCGCGGCATTCCAACTCGAAGCAATCGCGGAAGGATTCACTGATATAACGGGAGGCGCCACGGAAGCCCAGCATCGGGTTTTCTTCCTCGGGCTCGTACAGGCGACCACCGATCAGGTTGGCATATTCGTTGGACTTGAAGTCCGACAGGCGCACGATGACCTTCTTCGGCCAGAAGGCAGCCGCCAGTGTGCTCACACCCTCGACCAGCTTGTCGACATAGAAGCTGACCGGATCAGCGTAGCCGGCGATGCGCTTCTCGACGCTGTCCTTGACTTCGGTGGGCAGGCCGTCGAAATTCAGCAGCGCCTTGGGGTGCACACCGATCATGCGGTTGATGATGAATTCCAGACGGGCCAGACCAACACCCTCGTTGGGCAGGTTGGCGAAGTCGAAGGCGCGGTCGGGGTTGCCGACGTTCATCATGATCTTGAACGGCAGCGGCGGCATGGCATCGACGCTATTGGTACGGATGTCGAAATCCAGGCGGCCGGCGTAGATCATGCCGGTGTCCCCTTCGGCGCAGGAAACGGTAACTTCCTGGCCATCACTCAGTTCGCTGGTGGCGTTGCCGCAACCGACGACCGCGGGAATACCCAGCTCGCGGGCGATGATCGCCGCGTGGCAGGTACGGCCGCCGCGGTTGGTGACAATGGCGCTGGCGCGCTTCATTACCGGCTCCCAATCGGGATCGGTCATGTCGGATACCAGCACGTCGCCCGGCTGGACCTTGTCCATCTCGGACACATCACGAATCACCTTGACCGGACCGGCGCCGATACGCTGGCCAATGGCGCGACCTTCAACCAGTACGGTGCCCTTGTCCTTCAGCAGGTAACGCTCCATCACGTTGACGTTGCTGCGGCTCTTCACGGTCTCGGGACGCGCCTGGACGATGTACAGCTTGCCGTCGTCACCGTCCTTGGCCCACTCGATATCCATCGGGCGGCCGTAGTGTTTTTCGATGGTCATGGCCTGCTTGGCCAGGCTGACGACTTCTTCATCGCTTAGGCAGAAACGGGCGCGCTCGGCCTTGTCCACCTCGACGGTCTGCACCGAGCGGCCAGCGCTGGCCACTTCGCCGTAGATCATCTTGATGGCCTTGCTGCCCAGGTTACGGCGCAGGATCGAAGGACGACCCGCTTCCAGGGTCGGCTTGTGAACATAGAACTCGTCCGGGTTCACGGCGCCCTGAACCACGGTCTCACCCAGGCCGTAGGCGCCGGTGATGAAGACTACATCGCGGAAGCCGGACTCGGTGTCCAGGGTGAACATCACACCGGCGGTGCCGGTTTCCGAGCGAACCATGCGCTGCACACCGGCGGACAGGGCCACCAGCTTGTGGTCGAAACCCTGGTGTACGCGGTAGGCGATGGCGCGATCATTGAATAGGGAGGCGAATACCTCCTTGGCAGCGCGGATGACGTTATCCACGCCACGGATATTCAGGAAGGTTTCCTGCTGACCGGCAAAGGAGGCGTCGGGCAGGTCTTCGGCAGTAGCGGAGGAACGTACCGCAACGGCGAGGTTCTCGTTGCCGGCGGACAGCTCGGCGAAGGCAGTGCGGATGGCCTGATCAAGGGCGGCGGGGAACTCGGCATCCATGACCCACTGGCGGATCTGGGCGCCGGTGCGCGCCAGGGCATTCACGTCATCCACATCCAGCGCATCCAGCGCGGCATTGATACGGTCGTTGAGACCACTCTGTTCGAGAAACTCGCGATAGGCGTCAGCAGTGGTGGCAAAACCACCCGGTACGGAAACGCCGGCACCGGCCAGATTGCTGATCATTTCGCCAAGCGATGCGTTCTTGCCACCAACGCGCTCAACATCTCCAACACCCAGTTGCTCAAAGGACACGACGTACTCTAGCAAGGTGATCTCTCCGTCAATCAATGAATAGGTTCGCAGTGCGGCTCTGCCGTCTGGTCTGCAAGTCACAAATACGCCACAATGCCACTTTGACGCTGATCGAGGGCTCAGGACCGACGCCCTCGCAAAATTTCGTTATTCTAAGGCTTCGCGCATGAAACGCACTGCTTTTTTCATTTCCGATGGTACCGGTATCACTGCCGAGACGCTTGGCCAAAGCCTGCTCTCCCAATTCGAGAACATCCAATTCAGCAAGCTGCTGCGGCCCTATGTGGACACCGTGGAAAAAGCGCGGGACATGGTACAACAAATCGATGCCGCTGCCGAGGCAGATGGTCAACGACCGATCATTTTCGAAACGGTGGTCAACCGCGACATCCATAAGGAACTGACCCAGTCCAAGGGTTACATCATTGACATCTTTTCTACCTTCCTTGCTCCCCTGGAACAGGAGCTCGGTGCCGGTTCCTCCTACTCGGTAGGCAAGTCCCATTCGATCCAGCACAACAGCAACTACCACGACCGCATCGATGCGGTGCACTTTGCCATGGACAACGACGATGGTGCCCGCACCCATCACTACAAGGAAGCGGATATCATCCTGGTCGGCGTCTCCCGCTGCGGCAAGACCCCTTCCTGCCTTTATATGGCCCTGCAGTATGGCATTCGTGCGGCAAACTATCCGCTAACGGATGACGATATGGAGCGCTTGCAGCTACCGGCGGCCCTCAAGCCCTATAAACAGAAGCTGTTTGGCCTGACGATTGATGCCGATCGCCTGGCCAGCATTCGCAACGAGCGGCGTCCCAACAGTCGTTACGCGAGCTTCGCCCAGTGCGAATTCGAGATTCGCGAGGTGGAAAACCTGTTCCGCCGGGAGAATATCCCGCACATCAATTCAACCCATTTTTCGGTTGAAGAGATCTCCGCCAAGATTCTCGTGCATATGGGCATCGAGCGGCGACTGAAATAACATCCGCCCTCTTTCGCTTCCCGTCCCTGCTTCCCTGCATAGCTGCCGCGTATCAGCCCGCTGATACGCGGCGACGCGGTAACATTCCGCGCTCCGTCCAGATCCTGGTAACGATTTACATTTGCCGGTTGAAATTTACAGATTGAGATGTAATATTGCCAGCGCCTGATAATCATTATCAATCCTTCTGATAGACGCAACCTATTCCGTCTTCAGTTCCTCTGAAAGGAGTGCCCGATGTTGCCGAACCGACCTGCCCTTGCCCACTACGCCCTTATCGGCAGCTTGAGCCTGCTGGCCAGCAGCGTGGCCCTGGCGAACGACGAAGCGGTTCGCCTCGCCGATACCGTCGTCACTGCCTCGGGCTTCGAGCAGAAGATAACCGAAGCGCCGGCAAGCATCAGTGTCATCAGTCAGGAGGATTTGCAGCAGAATCGGTTCAGTAACCTGGCGCAGGCCCTGGACAACGTTGACGGCATCGACATTCGCCAGGGCACCGGCAAGACCGGCGGCTTGAATATCAGCATCCGCGGTATGCCCAGCGAATACACCCTGATCCTGGTCGACGGCCGCCGTCAGAACTCAGCGGGCAACGTGACGCCCAACGGCTTCAACGAGACCTCTACCAGCTTCATGCCGCCGATGTCCGCCATTGAACGCATCGAAGTGATCCGCGGGCCAATGTCGACGCTCTATGGCTCCGACGCCATGGGTGGCGTGATCAATATCATAACCAAGAAAGTGGCGAAGGAATGGAGCGGTTCCGTCACCCTGGGCCATACCTTCCAGGAAGACAGCGACTATGGCGACACCAGCAACGCCAGCATCTATGCGAGCGGCCCGCTGGTAGAAGACTTGCTGGGACTGGCGGTACGGGGCAACGTCCATCTGCGGGACGAGTCGGACCTGATGTTCGACAATGACAGCACCGTCAGCCGTCGGGGTGTCTCGCCGGTGGAAGGCCGCAACAACGTGCTGGGGGCTCGGCTCTCGCTGACGCCCACTGAACAACATGATTTCTACCTGGATTTCGAACGTGGCCGCCAGGTCTATGAGAACGACGAATGCCAGCTGGGCACCCTGGATGGTTATGAGGGCGGCAGCGCCACAGTGGCCTGCAGCGAGCCTGATCCTACCGTCATCAATGGTTACGCTGACGAGCTGCGCTTCGAGCGCGACCAATTTGCGCTAGGCCATACTGCCCGGCTGGATATCGGCGTGTGGGACAGCGCCATCACCCATAACAAGACCGAGACCATCGGACGCACCATTCCAGGTACGCTCGGCCAGCCCTACCCTGCCCCCTATCAGTCAATCGTCGGTGGCGATGACCGCGAGCTGGAATCCACCGACCTGATCTTCGATACCAAGCTCTCCGCCCCCGTTGGCGAGTCCCATATCGCCGTTGTCGGTGCGCAGTACTGGGATGGTGAAGTTGTCGATGGTATTGCTGGGGAGACGTTCAAGCAGAAATCCTGGTCGCTGTTCCTCGAAGATGAATGGCGGCTGCGTGACGATCTTGCGCTCACCCTGGGCGGCCGTTATGAGGACCACGATGCCTATGGTGGGCATTTCAGTCCGCGTGCTTACCTGGTCTGGAACACCACGGACAACTGGACGCTCAAGGGCGGCGTGAGCAAGGGCTACCGTACCCCGGATATCAACGATCTTCATAACGGCATCAATGGCGTCACCGGCCAGGGCAGCACCATTACCATCGGTAGTCCCGATCTGGACCCCGAAATCACCACCAATACCGAGATTGGAGCGTACTTCGATAACCTGGCGGGCTTTAATGCCAACGTGACCATCTTCCATAATGACTTCAAGGACAAGATCGATTCGGGCACGGCGCTGCCGAACTGTTTCTCCTCAGAAAGTCCGAATCAGCCAGGTTGCGTAAGCTATGGCAGCGGCTTCACCCAGGAAGAGTTCGCGCAGATGACCAATATTGGTGAAGCGAAAACCCAGGGTGTCGAGGTGGCTGCCAGTTGGGAGTTCGCGCCCCGCTGGACCCTGAGCGGTAACTACACCTATACCGACAGTGAACAGAAAAGCGGCACCAATGAAGGCGCTCCGCTGACCAACATGGCCAAGCACCTGGCCTTTGCGCGGCTCAACTGGGACGCCAATGATCGCCTCTCGCTCTGGTTCAAGGGCGAGTATCGCGGCGAACGCGCTCGCTTTACCGACCGTTATGCGAACCTGAGCGCTGCTAACCGAGCGATCATGGATCAGGTTGGAGATCTTGATGCCTATGAAGTCTTTCATCTGGGCGGCGCATTCCGCGCTTCGGAAAATGTCACGCTCACGGCCACTATCTATAACGTGTTCGACAAGGACTTCACTGACGGCAGCAGTTACACCTACAACACCGCGAACGGGCCGGTCACCGGCTGGGCTTCCAACTACGTGCAGATCGGGCGTTCTGCTGAAGGCACGCTGGAGGAAGGCCGCCGCCTCTGGCTCTCGGCCACGATCGACTTCTAACATCCACGCTCTGCCGACGCCCGCTTCTGCGGGCGTTTTTATTTCTGGCTTCCCCCCGCTACGCACACTCTCGCTTCGCCGCTGCAAACGCGACATATTCCTGTTTATCCGCAAATTCCAGTAGCCCTTTCGCGTCTGGCTCCTTATACTCTCGCCCACAATCAATAATGATAACGATTCTGATTAGCATGATGATCACATCGGAAGCCCGGATTGGGCATGTTAAGGAGCACTAACGGATGTCGATCAGAACCTCCCTTCCCGCCCACCTTACCGGTGGCGCAGCCATGTTGGCGGCCGGCCTGGCGCTGGCCAACCAGGACTCGATCCATTTGCCGGATGTCACCGTGGTATCGGCTACGGGTTTCGAACAGAAGATAACCGATGCGCCGGCGAGCATCAGCGTGATCAGCCGCGAGCAACTCCAGAGCAAGCCCTACGCGGGCCTCGCCGACGCCCTGCGCGACATTGAGGGCGTGGATGTAGGTGCCGATCTCGACAAGAACGGCAACATCAGCATCACCATGCGCGGCCTGCCCAAGGACTACACCCTGGTGCTGATCGACGGACGCCGCCAGAGCGATATCGGCGATATCGGGCCGAACAACTTCGGCAACAGCCAGTTCATGTACATGCCTTCAATGGATGCCATCGAGCGGATCGAGGTAATCCGCGGGCCGATGTCCACCCTCTATGGCGCCGACGCCATGGGCGGCGTCATCAATATCATCACCCGCAAGGTGCAGGACAACTGGGGCGGCTCGATCAGCCACGGGATTACCATCCAGGAGGACTCCCAGTTCGGCGATGACCGCAAGACCGACCTGTTCGCCAGTGGGCCGTTGATTGACGGCCTGCTCGGCCTGGGGCTGCGCGCCAGTCTCTACGACCGTGAGCAAAGCGACCCGGGTTACAGCGTAGGCACCTTCATCAACGGCGACGGCAGCGTGTTCGAGGACGGCGGCAGCTTCGGTGACAAGAAGATTGTTGCGGCGAAGAACTGGAACGCCGGCTTCACGCTCAACCTGACGCCGCTGGAGGACCACGACTTCCAGTTCGAATACGATATCGCCAAACAGCGCTACGACAACACCGAAGGCCAGACCGGCACCCTCGACTCGGTGGACAGCCTGTGGCGCGCGCGGGCGGGCATCATCCAGCCGCGTGTTGGTTACGCCGAACATCAGCGCGTCGAGCGGGAGCAGTTTGTGCTGGCCCATACCGGGCGCTGGAGCTTCGGTACCAGCGATACCAGCCTGACCCGCAGTACCAGCAGCAACCTGGGGCGGTCCCTGCCGCTGACCGTGCAGGAGCGCAGCGCCCTGCAGGACATCTGGGACCAGGCCGCGGCGGATCAGGGCGTCGGCACGCCGGAGTTGACCGACGAACTGCGCGCGGAGCTCGAGCGCACCTTCCTGCCGCGCAACCGTCGTGAGCTGGAAATCCGCAACACCATTTTCGATACCAAGCTGAGCAGCACGGTCGGCGATCACCATTTCACCCTGGGCGGCCAATACTTCCTGGCGGAGATGGAGGACGGCGTGTTCGGGATGGATGGCGCGAATTACCAGTCCGGTACTACCCAGGATCACAAGCAATGGGCGTTGTTTGCCGAGGACAACTGGGATCTCACCGACCAGTTGACCTTCACCTACGGGGCGCGTTACGACGATCACAATATCTTCGGCGCCGAGGTCAGCCCGCGGGCCTACCTCACCTGGCGCACCACTGACCAGTGGACGGTGAAGGGCGGCGTCAGCACGGGCTACAAGACGCCGAAGCCAAACCAGCTGTTCCCCGGTATCGTCGGCTTCGGTGGGCAAGGCGTCAGCCCCATGGCCGGCTCGCCGGACCTGCAGCCGGAAACCAGCACCAATTACGAGATCGCCGCCTATTACGACAACCTGACCAACTTCAATGCCAACGCCACGCTGTTCTTCAACGAGTTCAAGGACAAGATTACCCGGGCGGACGATATCCCCAACTGCTACAACGCCGATGGCGTGCGCTATCTCAGTTCGGGCTGCGTGGACGTCGGCCCCGGTTGGGCGGAGCTGGGCTACGACACCTTCAGCCAGAGCACCAACGTCGACAAGGCCCAGACCAAGGGCCTCGAGCTGGCCGCGCGGTGGGAAATCCTGCCCACGCTCGTGCTCAGCGGTAACTACACCTATACCGACAGCGAGCAGAAAAGCGGCGCGCAACGTGGCCTGCCGCTGGTCAATACGCCCGAGCACATGCTCAACGGCAGCCTCAGCTGGGATGCCCTGCCCCGTCTGAACGTGGCGCTGATCGCCGAGGCGCGCGACGAGCGCTACCGCGGCACGGCTACCAGCACCGGCCCAAGCCCGGTCACCCGCAAGCTGTATTACAAGTCCTATGCCATCTATCACCTGGGGATGCGCTTTCAAGCGAGCCAGGACCTGACCCTGCACGGCCGCATCAACAACCTGCTGAACAAGGATATGGCCGGCCGCAGCTGCGAGCCGACCTACGATGACCTGGGCAATCACGACACCTGGTCGTGCGCGAATGACTATAACGTGACGGAAAAGGCGCGCAGCCTGTGGCTGTCGGCCAACTACCGCTTCTGACCAACCTGGCCCACCACACGTGGGCCCTGCATTAGGGCATCAGGCAATGAAACATCGGGTTATCGGCACACTGCGGCAATGGCACTGGATCAGTTCCGCCCTGTGCCTGGCGGGAATGCTGTTGTTCGCGGTGACCGGCATCACCCTCAATCACGCGGCGGGGATCGAGGCGCAGCCGCAGGTTCGTACACTGGAGCTGCAGATGCCGCCAGAGTTGACGCTGTTGCTGCCGGAAGCTGCCCAGCAACAGCGGTTGCCCTCGCCCCTGCATGACTGGCTGGAACGCAGCCTGGAGTTGCGGCTCGACCAGAAGGCGGCGGAGTGGTCGGCCGACGAGGTCTACCTGGGGATGCCCAAACCGGGCAGTGACGCCTGGATGACCCTCGACCTGCAGACCGGGGAAGTGTTCTTCGAAGCTACCGACCGCGGCTGGATCGCCTATGCCAACGACCTGCACAAGGGTCGGCACAGCGGCGCGGCCTGGAGCTGGTTTATCGACATTTTTGCGGGAGTCTGCGTGATCTTCAGCCTCACCGGCCTGTTGCTGCTGCAACGCCAGGCGCGCAATCGCCCCAGCACCTGGCCGGTGACCGGCCTGGGCCTGCTGATTCCCGTGCTCATTGCCCTGCTGTTCATCCATTGAATCCAATAAGGAGAAAAGTCCATGCGTAAAGGGTATCTGCTGCCGTTGGTCATGGCCCTGACGGCGCCTGCCACGGCGACCGAGCTGACCGTTTCAGTCGAGGTGCCGCGGCTATCGGTAGCCGAATATCATCGCCCCTACGTGGCCATCTGGATCGAAAACGCCGACGGCCATGTGGCTGACCTGGCGGTTTGGTACGACCTCAAGCTGGCGGACCGGGAAGGTGAAAAATGGCTCAAGGACATGCGCCAATGGTGGCGCCGCAGCGGCCGCTCGCTGACCTTGCCGGTGGACGGACTGTCCGGCGCCACCCGCCCAGTGGGATCACACCGCATCGATATTCCTGCCGATCACCCGGCGTTGGCCAGCCTTGAGCCGGGCGACTACCAGCTGCTTGTCGAGGCCGCCCGGGAAGTGGGCGGCCGCGAACTGGTGCGCCTGCCCTTCAGCTGGCCGGTGACCGAACCGACCGAGCACCAGGGCGGCGGCAAGAGCGAACTGGGCAAGGTTAGCCTCAGCCTGCTGCCCTGACCCGAACATCACCTCATTAAGGATAGAAACACGCCATGCTGACGAACTTCACCCGCTGGACTACCCTGGCCATCGCCATCACCCTGCCCCTCTCGGCCCAAGCCCACCGGGCCTGGATGTTGCCGTCGACCACGGTACTGTCCGGCGATAACGCATGGATCAGCGTCGATGCCGCGGTCTCCAATGATCTGTTCTATTTCGAGCATCATCCGTTGGTACTCGAGGGCATCGGCCAGGCGCCGCAGCGCGGCGACCGCAACGCCCGGCCCCGGGCGCCCACCCGCCTGGTCATTACCGCGCCCGACGGCAAGGAAGTGCCCGCGCAGAACGGCCATGTTGGCAAATACCGCAGCGTGTTCGACGTGGAGATTGCCCAGAAAGGCACCTACAAGCTGGCCATTGCCGGCGGGCCGCGCCATTTCGCCCGCTACCAGCACGATGGCGAGGAGCAGCGCTGGATGGGCGACCTGGCCGACCTGACCGAAGCCGTGCCGGCTGAGGCCCAGGACCTGGAAGTCAGCCAGATGGAGTCGCGGATGGAGGTTTTCGTGACCTCCGGTGAGCCGACCACTACAGTCTTTGAGCCTACCGGCCGCGGCCTGGAACTGCAGCCCATTACCCACCCTAACGATCTGTTTGCCACTGAAACCGCGGAGTTTGTCTTCCTGCTGGATGGCAAGCCGGCCGCCGGCGTCGAGGTCAATGTCATTCCAGGGGGTATCCGCCATCGGGATGACCTCAACGATATTCGCCAGACTACCGATGAAAATGGCAAGGTGGCCATCACCTGGCCCAGCGCCGGCTTCTGGTGGCTGGAGGCCAAGCTGGTGCAACAGGCTGGCGTGACCGCCCCGGTGACCCAGCGGCGCGCTACTTACAGCGCCACCCTTGAAGTCCTGGCGCCCTGATGGAGTTACTGCCGTTGCGCCTGGTATGGGCCGCGCTGGCAGTCGCTGCCTGGCTGCTGCTGTGCTGGTATTGCCTAGGCCGCAAGGCGCTTCGCCCGGCGAGTCGCTCGGCCATTGGTTCTGAATGGTTAATCGGCTATGCCAGCCAGTCGGGCGCGGCCCGGGCAATCGCCGAACGCCTTGATGCGGCTTGCCGCGAACGACAGCTCCCGTCCATGCTGATGCCGCTCAATGGCGTCACACCGGCGATGCTCGCCAATCACTCCCGGGCATTGTTCGTGGTCAGTACCTACGGCGAAGGCGAAGCCCCGGACAACGGCGCTGGTTTCCTGCAGCGGGCCGGGAGCCAGCGGCCTGACCTGAGCCATCTGCACTATGCCTTGCTGGCGCTGGGGGATCGAAATTATGCCGATTTCTGTGGATTCGGTCGGCGGGTTGAGCGCTGGCTTGACCAAGCCGGTGCCACAGCTGCGCTGGAGTCGGGCACCGTAGACCGGATGGAGCCCGGCGCCCTGGAGCATTGGCATCGGCGGGTCGCCGCCTGGACGGGTTTGCCGCTGGAGAGCACCCCGTCCGGCGCTGCGATGACCCAGTGGACCCTGCTCGACCGGTTCCAGCTCAACCCCGGCAGCCCCGGGAACGCGGCCTGGCTGATCCGCCTGGCGCCGGCCGGGGCATTGCCGGAGTGGCAGGCCGGCGATCTTGCCCGCGTGCAGATCGGCGCTATCCAACGCACCTATTCCATCGCCAGTCTGCCGGAAGACGGGGTGCTGGAACTGATCGTGCGTCAGGTAACCGATGCGGATGGCAGGCTGGGACAGGGTTCGGGCTGGCTGTGCCGGCATGCCGAGCCTGGCAGTGTGGTGAATATTCAGTTGCAGTCCAATCCCGGCTTTCATTTACCGGACAGCGCCGCTCCAAGCATCCTTATCGGTGCGGGGACCGGGCTGGCCGGGTTGCGCAGCCTGCTCCGGCGGCGTCAGCATCTGGCCCGGCAGGACACCTGGCTGATCTTCGGCGAGCGCTGCCAGGTGCATGATGTCTGGCTGGCCGATGAACTGGATGCCTGGGTCGCCCGGGAGCAGCTGGTGCTGGACAGGTGTTTTTCCCGGGCCGGTGATCAATCGGCGTACGCCCAGCACCGCTTGCGGGAAAAAGCGGATGAGCTGCGGCTATGGGTTGATCAGGGCGCCAGTATCCACGTCTGTGGCCGGCTTGCCGGCGTCGGCAGGGAAACACACCGGGTACTGCAGGAAGTGTTGAGCGCAGAGCAATGGCGGGCTCTTGAGGAGCAGCAACGCTATCGACGGGATCTATACTGAGGTCGTGCGCCGGAACCTTACGGCTTCGGTGGCAGTCACAGAACCTGACCACCCGCTTGGCATGATCAGCGGTTCTTTTTAAAACAGGAGTGCATACATGGACATCATCAGAATTATCATCGCCATTCTGCTGCCGCCGCTGGGCGTCTTTCTCCAGGTCGGGTTTGCCGGGGCTTTCTGGCTGAATATCCTGCTGACACTGTTTGGGTATCTACCTGGCATCATCCACGCCGTATGGATCATTGCCCGCCGCTGACAGCGGCGGCGGCAGCAAACCTCCGGGTTCCTGCCCTGCACTGCCCCCGGCCTTTCCCGCGGGCAGTTTTCCTCTCACCCCAGAAGGACCACGTCAGGCCTTACTGGGCTTCGGCGGTGTCCCTGATGCGCTTGACCATGGCGCGCAGGCCGTTGCCCCGGGTCACGCTCAAATGCTTGAGAAGGTTGAGACGGGTGAAATAGTCCTCGATATCGAACGCCAGAATGGCCTCCGGCGTCTTGCCGTTGTAGGCCGCCAGTACCACGGCCAGCAAGCCCTTGACGATAAAGGCGTCGCTGTCGGCATCGAAATACAGCTTGCCATCGGCTGCCCGGCTGGTCAGCCAGACCTGGCTCTGGCAACCGCGCACAATGTTGTCGTCGGTGCGCTCACTGTCATCCAGGGGCGGTAGCTCACGACCCAGGTCGATGATGTACTTGTAACGATCTTCCCAGCTGTCAAAGAATGACAGGGTTTCGATGACGTCGTCGCTGCTGATTTCTGTGCCGAACTGGCTCATGCAAGGTCCTTGAGGTCGCCTTTAGAAAAACATACCGGTTGCGAGTTGCGCTTCTTCACTCATCATGTCGCGGCTCCACGGTGGGTCGAATACCAGGTCAACATGCACACTCTCCACGTTGGGCACCAGCCGCACGCGATACTCGACATCACCGACCAGCACCGGACCCATGCCGCAACCGGGGGCCGTGAGGGTCATGCTGATATCCACCTTCTTGCGCTGCTGGTCGATGACCACCGAATAGATGAGGCCGAGGTTGACCAGGTCCACCGGAATTTCCGGATCATATACGGTTCCCAGCGCCGTCCAGACATCCTCTTCACGGATCTGGTCATCGCTCGCCGCAGGAAAGCTCAGCAGCTCAGGCTCAAGCCCCAGGCTTTCTGCATCGGTACCATCCACGCGGACCATCTGGCCGTTGTAGGTGACGGTGTAGTTGCCGCCGAGCGCCTGGGTAATGGTTACAAAGGTGTCTTTCGGGATCGTCAGTGGCGTGCCATCGGGAACCCGTCGCGCCGGGCAATCCGCCCGGGCGACAACCATACGTCTTTCCATGTCAACTCACACTGAAGCTTTCGCCACAACCACACTGGTCTTTGACGTTGGGGTTAATGAAGCGGATCTGACGGTTGATACCCTCTTTCACCATGTCGATTTCAGTGCCGGAGAGGATCGCCAGACTCTCACGATCCACCAGCAGCTCGACCTGGTCATCCAGCTGGTAATGCAGATCCTCGGCAGCGCCCTGCTCCACCATGTCAATGACATACATGAAACCGGTGCAGCCGCTTTTCTTGACGCTGACCCGCACGGCCTTGCCCGGCTGGTTGCTCAACTGGCGCCGGAAGTGTTCGAGCGCAGCCGGGGTAACGGAGACCACCCGGCTGGTTGGATCAAATGATTCGACACTCATACTCTACTCCTCGACAAGGAACTGTTTCGCCTTGGCCAATGCTTCGAACAGACGATCGATATCGGCCCGGGTGTTGTAGAAACAGAAACTGGCGCGCACCGTACCCGGGATGCCCAGCTGATCCATGATCGGCTGCGCGCAATGGTTGCCGGTACGCACGGCGACGCCCTGCTGGTCCAGCAGCATGCCCACATCGTGGGGATGGGTGCCGTCCATGAGAAAGCTCAGCACGCCGGTACGTTTGGCGGCGGTACCCACCAGGGTGATGCCGGGCATAGCGCGGGCCTTGGCCTCCGCGTACTCCAGCAGATCCTGCTCGTGGCGCTCGGCGCCATCCCGATCCAGGCTTTGCAGGTAGTCCACCGCCGCCCCGAGGGCAATCACCCCGGCGATGTCCGGCGTGCCGGCTTCGAACTTGTAGGGCAGCTGGTTGTAGGTGGTGCCGGCGAAACTGACCGTCTCGATCATCTCGCCGCCGCCCTGGTAGGGCGGCATGGCTTCCAGGATGGCAGCCTTGCCATAGAGCACACCGACGCCGGTCGGACCGAACATCTTGTGCGCCGAGAATACATAGAAGTCGCAATCCAGCGCCTGGACGTCGACCTGGAGATGACTCATGGCCTGGGCCCCGTCGAGCAGGCAGAGGGCGCCCACCGAATGGGCCAGGCGTACTATTTCCTCCACCGGATTGACGCTGCCCAGGGCGTTGGATACGTGCCCACAGGCCACCATGCGTACCCGCTCATCGAGCATGCTTTGCAAGGCAGCCAGGTCTAGCGTGCCGTCATTGGTCACCGGGATAGGCTCGACGCTGGCACCCATCTGCCCGGCAATCATCTGCCACGGCACGATATTGGAGTGGTGCTCCATGGCCGAGACCAGGATGCGATCGCCTTCGCGCAGCTGGCTGCGCCCCCAGCTGGCCGCAACCAGGTTGATGCTCTCGGAGGTGCCCCGGGTCCAGATGATCTCCCGCGGTTCGGCGGCATTGATCAGCCCCGCCACCTTGACCCGCGCCTGCTCGAACTTGTCGGTGGCCCGCTCGGCCAGGGCGTGGGCGCCGCGGTGGACGTTGCTGTTGTCCTTGCGATAGTAATCCACGATCGCCTGGATCACCGCCTCGGGCTTCTGGGTGGTGGCTGCGTTATCCAGGTAGACCAAGGGCTTGCCGTGCACTTCCTGCTGCAGGATCGGAAAGTCCTGGCGGACCTGCTCGGCGTTGAAAGCGGTGCGGCGCTCGGTGGCCAGATCACTCATAACGCATCTGCCCCAGCTCGTCGCCCTGCTGGCTCTCGCCAAACAGCGCGGTCAGGCGTGGACGCAGGTAGTCCTGGATGGCCTGCTCCGGCACCTGGTCGATCAGCTCGTTGATGAAGCCGAAGCTGAGCATGCGGATCGCATCGGCACGGGTCACGCCACGGCTCTGCAGATAGAACACCGAGGTGTCATCCAGCTGGGCAATGGTCGCGCCGTGGGCGCAGCGCACGTCGTCGGCGTAGATCTCCAGTTCCGGCTTGGTGTTGATCTCGGCAGTGGGCGATGTCAGCAGATTCTTGTTGCTGAGCTCGGCCAGGGTCTTCTGGGCATCCTGGTGAATGTGGATGCGCCCATTGAACACAGCCTTGGCCGAATCGCCGATGATGCCGCGGAACACCTCGTCGGTGGTGCAGTTGGGTACCCGGTGCTCCACGTTGGTGTGGTAGTCGATCAGCTGCTTGTTACGCGGCAGATAGACCCCGTTGAGCCCCAGGTGCGCGCCTTCGCCACGGTGGTTCACGTGGTAGTCGATACGCTTGAGCCGGCTGCCCTGGGCCAGGGTGAAGCCGAGGAAGCGCGCGTCCCGATGCAGGTCGATGTGCACCCCACCCACGTGCAACAGGTCTTCCTGCTCGAGGTTGATGCGGTAGTGCTGGACCTGCGCGTTGTTGCCCACGATCACTTCGGTGTGGCTGTTGACGAACAGGTTCTGCTTTTCGCTGCCGGACACGTAATGTTCAATCAGCTCGGCCTCGCTGTTGTCCTCCAGCACCACCAGTACCCGCTGGCTGCTGACCGCCGGCTGCGCTTCCGGAGTGGCAACGTTGAGTATATACACCGGCCTTTCCAGCCGCGCGCCACGGGGCACGTGCAGCAGGATGCCGTCAGCGGCCCAGGCGTCGCTCAGGGCGACGAACAGGTGCTCGGAGGTATTGGCAACCGTACCCAGGTGCTGGCGGATCAGCGCCTGCTGGCTAGCGTCCGCCTCGCTGAAACGCACTACCCCGGCGGGCAGTTCACTGGAATGCTCGCGGGAAAAATGCCCGTTGATGAAGACCAGGCGGGTGGCGTCCAGGGCAATCGGATCGATCGCCTGCTGCCAGGCGCAGTCGTCGACGCGGGCCCACTGGGCCGGGGTATCAGTCTGCAGCGGGTTCAGCGAGGTATATTTCCATGCCTCGGTCTTGCGTGTCGGCCATTTGGCGGTCGACCAGACGTCAGTACCCCGCGCGCGCAGTTCAGTCAGCCACTCAGGGCTATGCTGCTCTGCGGCCAGCGTCAGGGCCTGTTGTTGAAAGTCGGACATAGTCAGCCTTCTCCATTTTCCAGCCAGCCGTAGCCTTTGGCTTCCAGTTCCAGCGCCAGATCCTTGGTGCCGGATTTGACGATGCGGCCGCCGGCCAGCACATGCACGTAGTCAGGCACGATGTAGTCCAGCAGACGCTGGTAGTGGGTGACGACGATGAAGCTGCGCTTGCCGTCGCGCATGGAGTTCACGCCATCGGCAACCACCTGCAGGGCGTCGATGTCCAGACCGGAGTCGGTTTCATCGAGGATGCACAGGTCGGGCTCAAGCAGCATCATCTGCATGATCTCGTTACGCTTCTTCTCGCCGCCGGAGAAACCTTCGTTCACGCCGCGCTTGAGAAAGTTGGCATCCAGGTCAACACGCTTGCTGGTTTCCCGGGCGAGTTTCATGAACTCGACCGCGGACAGCTCCGGCAGACCCTTGTGCTTGCGCATGGCATCCACGGAGACCTTGAGAAACTCCATGTTGCTGACGCCGGGGATTTCCACCGGGTACTGGAATGCCAGGAAGATGCCTTCGCGGGCGCGCTCTTCGGTATCCAGTTCCAGCAGGTCCTGGCCCTTGAAGAGTACGCTGCCGCCGGTGGCCTCGTAGCCGGGACGGCCGGACAGTACGTTGCCGAGGGTACTCTTGCCCGAGCCGTTGGGCCCCATGATGGCATGGACCTCACCCGGATTGATCTCGATATCCAGACCCTTGAGGATATCCTTTTCTTCAACTTTCGCGTGCAACCCTTTGATCGATAACATATTTTACGCCTGATAATCTATATGGATTCTTCTTGCCGGCTCGCCGTGGATCAACCCACCGAACCTTCCAGACTGACTTCCAGCAACTTGCCCGCTTCCACCGCAAATTCCATCGGCAGCTCCTTGAACACGTCGCGGCAGAAGCCGTTGACGATCATGGAGACGGCCTTCTCGGCATCCAGCCCGCGCTGTTGGCAGAGGAACATCTGATCGTCGCTGACCTTGGAGGTGGTCGCTTCGTGTTCGATGACCGCGCTGGGGTTCTTGCTCTCGATGTACGGGAAGGTGTGCGCACCGCAGCGGTCGCCGATCAACAGCGAGTCGCACTGGGTGAAGTTGCGGGCACCCTCGGCACCGGGGTTGATGCGCACCAGTCCGCGGTAGGAGCTGTTGCTGCGGCCGGCGGAAATCCCTTTGGCAACAATGGTCGAGCGGGTGTTCTTGCCAAGATGGATCATCTTGGTGCCGGTATCGGCCTGCTGGAAATTGTTGGTCAGCGCAACGGAGTAGAACTCGCCGACGCTGTTATCACCCTTGAGGATGCAGCTGGGGTATTTCCAGGTCACCGCCGAGCCGGTCTCCACCTGGGTCCAGGAGATCTTCGCGTTGGTGTGGGCAACGCCGCGCTTGGTCACGAAGTTGTAGATACCGCCCTTGCCTTCCGCATCGCCGGGGTACCAGTTCTGAACCGTGGAGTACTTGATCTGCGCGCCATCAAGGGCGACCAGTTCGACCACGGCGGCATGCAGCTGATTTTCATCGCGCATGGGCGCGGTGCAACCTTCCAGGTAGCTGACATGGGAGCCTTCGTCGGCGATGATCAGGGTCCGCTCGAACTGCCCGGTATTCAGTTCGTTGATGCGGAAGTAGGTCGACAGCTCCATCGGACAGCGTACGCCCTTGGGGATGTAGACAAAGGAGCCATCGGAGAACACCGCCGAGTTCAGCGCGGCATAGTAGTTGTCCTTCTGCGGGACAACGGTGCCCAGATACTGTTTGACCAGATCGGGGTAGCGGCGGATGGCTTCGCTGATCGGGCAGAAGATGACACCCGCTTCCTGCAGCTTCTCGCGGAAGGTGGTCACTACCGAGACCGAGTCGAAGACCACATCCATCGCCACGCCGGCCAGGGCTTCCTGCTCGTGCAGCGGGATGCCGAGTTTCTCGTAGGTCGCCAGCAGTTCGGGATCAACCTCGGCCAAGCTCTTCGGCCGGTCAGCCATGCTCTTGGGCGCGGAAAAGTAGGAAATGCTCTGGAAATCGATTTCCGGATAATGCACGTGGGCCCAGGTCGGCTCTTCCATCTCTACCCAGGCACGATAGGCCTTCAACCGCCACTCGAGCATCCACTCGGGCTCTTCCTTGCGCGCCGAGATGAAGCGGATGACGTCTTCATCAAGGCCTGGCGGCAAGGTGTCAGATTCGATATCGGTGTGGAAGCCGGCGGCGTAATCCGACTTGATAAGGTTCTCGACTTCTTGAGTCACGGTATCACCTCGATCCTGCAGCCACCGCCATGGCGGGGGTTGCACTGTGTGTCAGGCTGCAATACCTCTGCGGGTATTACTCTCTAGTTCGTACGGCGGTTGGCCGTCAGATGATGCGTTCCAGGTTCAAAGCGTCCTGGTTGATGGCGGCGCCCCTGTCCTGCCGGGTACGCACACGCTGAATGTCCTCACGGGAAACCAGGTCAGCAAGCGTAATATCACCGAGAAACTGGCGCAGACGCTCGCTCAGATCCGTCCATAAATAATGCGTCAGGCACACGTCGCCGTGCTGACAATCGCCCTTACCCAGGCACCGCGTCGCGTCCATGGAGTCGTTCACCGCTTCCACGATCTGCGCGACGTTGATCGCCGCCGCGCCGCCGGCCAAACGGTACCCACCTCCGGGCCCCCTTACACTCTCTACCAGCTTGCTGCGCCGCAGCTTGGCAAACAGCTGCTCAAGGTAGGAGACGGAGACACCCTGGCGCAGGGAGATATCCGCCAGCGTGATCGGTCCCTGGTCCTCATGGAGAGCCAGATCCAGCATCGCTGTGACCGCGTAGCGGCCCTTGGTGGTCAGACGCATATGACACCCGTGTCAGGTTTTTTCATGACCCGAACTATGCAATATCCCACTGTTTTAGTCAAGTATTGGGCCTGGCTATAGGGGCAATAGAAACCGCTTGTTAACGCCGTCTCCCTCAGCCAGCACTGAGACTGCAGCGATTTCCCGGGACGTAGTATAGAGTTATTGCCCGAACCCTTGAAGTGAAAGCCGGCACATGTTCTGCTGGGGAAAATTAAACGCAAACAGCTGATACAAATGCCAATTACGTGTATTGTTTTGCCACTTTAACGATTATGTCCCATCAGGAGTCCTGATCAATGAGCCACGAAAAACAATTCTATATCAACGGCCAGTGGGTAGAGCCCAAGGGTGATCGCACGGTTGACGTGATCAATCCCGCCACCGAGGAGGTGGTTGCGACCATCGCCCTGGGTAATGAAGAAGACGTCAACGCCGCTGTGGCTGCGGCCCGCGCCGCCTTCGAGACCTACTCCCGGACCAGCCGCGAAGACCGCATCGCCCTGCTGGAACGCATCCTGGAGATCTACCAGCGCCGCAGCGCCGACTTCGCCGAGGCGATCACCCTGGAGATGGGCGCACCGGCCAAGCTGTCCAAATACGCCCAGGCCCCCTCCGGCACCGGTCATTTCGCCGCCGCGCTGAAGGCGTTGAAGGAATTCGAATTCGAAGAGCGCATCGGCAACACCCTGGTGGTCAAGGAGCCGATCGGCGTATGCGGTCTGATTACCCCCTGGAACTGGCCGATCAACCAGCTGGCCTGCAAGATTGCCCCGGCGCTGGCTACCGGCTGCACCATGGTCCTGAAGCCCTCCGAAGTCGCGCCGCTGTCCGCCCTGCTGCTGGCCGAAGTGCTGGATGAAGCCGGCGTGCCGGCCGGGGTATTCAACCTGGTCAACGGCGATGGCCCGACCGTGGGCTCGGCCATGTCCGCACACCCGGATATCGATATGATGTCCTTCACCGGCTCCACCGGCGCTGGCCGCCAGGTGATGAAGAACGGTGCCGAGACCATCAAGCGTGTGGCATTGGAGCTGGGCGGCAAGTCGGCCAATATCCTGCTCGACGACGTCAACCTCGAGAAAATGGTCGCCCACGGCGTGATGTCCTGCATGAACAACAGCGGCCAGTCCTGTAATGCTCCGACCCGCCTGCTGGTCCCCAACAGCCGCATGGACGAGGTCGTGGAGATTGCCAAGGCGGTCGCCGCCAAGGTCAAGGCCGGCGCGCCGGATGCGCCGGACACCACCATTGGCCCGGTCGTATCCAAAGCCCAGTGGAACAAGATCCAGGAGCTGATCACCAAGGGTATCGAAGAAGGTGCCAATCTGGTGGTGGGCGGCCCGGGCCGTCCAGAGGGTCTGGACAAGGGCTACTATGTTCAGCCGACCATCTTCAGCCACGTGACCACCGACATGACCATCGCCCGCGAGGAAATCTTCGGGCCAGTCTTGTCGATCATCGGCTACGAGGATGAGGCCGACGCCATCCGCATCGCCAACGACACCCGTTACGGCCTGTCCGGCTACGTGTCCTCGGCCGATCTGGATCGCGCCCGCAATGTCGCTCGCCAGATCCGTACCGGCATGGTGCACCTGAACGGCGCCCCGCTGGACAACGACGCGCCCTTCGGCGGCTACAAGGAGTCCGGCAATGGTCGTGAGTGGGGTCACTACGGCTTTGAGGACTTCCTGGAAGTGAAATCCATCTTCGGCTACTACGCAGCTAGCTGATGAACCTCGCCGGTGCGGCGTACGCTGCACCGGCAGGCTTCCCCCAGCACGCATCCGCGCGCCTCTCCCTTATCCCTTCCCCGTCCCCCGCTGTTATATCTGTAGCAGCCAAAGTCTACGTCGCATCGCTCCCGAGTTTGCTAGTCTGAACCCTGACGCTATCAAGTGCAGGTTAGGGAGCAAATGGGGTATGGCGCGCGTTAGACGTTTTTTCCTCTGGTTAGTGGGCGTGCTGGTGCTGCTGGTGGTGGCGCTGGCGCTGTTTCTGTGGCTGTTCAACTGGAACGTGCTCAAGCCGACCATCAACGAACAGGTGTCGGCCGCGCTGGACCGCCCCTTTGCCATCGAGGGCGATCTGTCGGTGGCCTGGCGCCGGGAGCCCGAGTCAAATGGTTGGCGCGCCTGGGTGCCCTGGCCGCATATTGCGGCCGAGCAGCTGCTGTTGGGTAATCCGGACTGGGCCGAAGGCGACACCTTTGTCAGCCTCCAGCGCGCCGAGCTGCGGCTGGGCCTGCTGCCGCTGCTGGCGAAAACCGTCACCATTCCCCGTATCGATGTGCAGGGGCCGGTCGTTAATATCCAGCGCCTGGAAGACGGGCGCAATAACTGGGCCTTTGACCTGGGCGCCGAGGAAGAAGACCCAGCGGAGCAATCCGAGCCCTGGGTGCTGGATATCGGCACCATTGGCTTCGATCAGGGGCAGATCAGCATCGACGATGCGGTGAGCAAGCTCCAACTGGAGCTGGAGGTCGAGCCGCTGGGCGAGCCCATTGCCTTCAGCGACATCGTCGGCGACACGGAGCAGCCAGCCACCGCCGCGCCCCAGAACTATGCCTTCGCTTGGCGCGCCCAGGGCCGCTACCAGCAGCAGGCGGTCGAGGGCCAGGGCAAGATCGGCGGGTTATTGGCGCTGCAGGATGCGACATTGCCGTTTCCCCTGGAGGCTGACGTCCGCGCTGGCTCCACCCGAATTCGCCTGGCGGGCACCTTGACCGATCCACTCAATCTGGGCGCACTGGACCTGCAGCTGCGCCTGTCTGGCACCAGCCTGGGCAACCTGTACCCGCTGACCGGCGTCACCCTGCCGGACAGCCCGCCGTATTCCACCGACGGCCGGCTGACCGCGCAACTGCAGAACGAGGAAGGCGCCACTTACCGCTACCAGGATTTCAACGGGCGCATCGGCGACAGCGATATACACGGCGACCTAACCTACATGGCCGGGGAGCCGCGGCCCAAACTGTCCGGCGAAGTGGTCTCCAGGCAGCTGCTGTTCACCGACCTGGCGCCGTTGATCGGGGCCGACTCCAATGCGGAGAAAGAAGCCCGGGGTAGCGACACTCGGCAGCCCGCGGACAAGGTGCTGCCGGTCGAGGAGTTCCGCACCGAGCGCTGGCGGGCGATGGACGCCGATGTGCGCGTGCGCGGCCAGCGCATCGTGCACAGCGAGAAGCTGCCCATCACGGATCTGGACGCCCACGTCGTGCTGGATGACGGGCACTTGCACCTGTCACCGCTCAAGTTTGGTATAGCCGGTGGCACACTCAATGCTGAAATCGAGCTCAACGGGACCAATACTCCCTTGCAAGGCCGGGCAAATCTGAAGGCACGGGGCTTCAGACTCAAGGAGCTCGCGCCCAGCTTCGCACCCATGCAGACCAGCCTGGGCGAACTCAATGGCGATGCCGAGCTGCGCGGGAGCGGCAACTCGGTGGCAGCCCTATTGGGCAGCGCCGACGGGACGGTACGGATGGTGATCAATGACGGTACGGTGAGCCGCGGCCTGATGGAAATTGCCGGGCTCAACGTGGGTAACTATGTGATGGGTAAGCTATTCGGTGATGAGGACGTGCAGATCAATTGCGCAGTAGCCGACCTTGCGCTCGACGACGGCCTGATGAGCACCCCGCTGTTTGTCCTGGATACCGAGAACGCGTTGATCGAGATTGACGGTACGGTGAACTTCGCCAGCGAAGAACTGGATCTGGACATCGCCCCCAGCTCCAAGGGCATGCGCATCATCTCCCTGCGCTCTCCGCTCTACGTGCAGGGCACCTTTAGCGAGCCGAGCCCGGGGGTGCACGCCGGGCCCTTGGCGCTGCGTGGCGTTGGCGCGCTGGCGCTGGGTGCACTAGCACCGCCGGCCGCCCTGCTGGCACTGATCGCCCCCAGCGGCGAACAGGCCAACCAGTGTGGGGCGTTTCTGCAGCAGATGCGCGCGGAATAAAAAAAAGGGGCTTCGCGTTAACGAAGCCCCTTCCGGTTACCGCGCAGGACAGAATCAGCCCAGCGATTTCACCGCTTCGATCATCTGTACCATTACTTTCTGTGCATCGCCGTAGACCATGGAGGTATTCTCGGCGAAGAACAGTTCGTTCTCCACGCCGGAGTAACCCTTGCCCTGGCCACGCTTGACCACGTAGGCCTGGCGGGCCATGTCGACGTTGAGGATCGGCATGCCGTAGATCGGGCTGGATTTGCGATGACGGGCGGCCGGGTTGACCACGTCGTTGGCACCCAGCACGATGGCCACGTCGGCCTGAGGGAAGTCCTCGTTGATATCTTCCAGGTCATGGATGATGTCGTAGGGCACGCCCGCTTCAGCCAGCAGTACGTTCATGTGGCCGGGCATACGACCGGCAACCGGGTGAATGGCGAAGGCCACGTCCACGCCCTGCTTCTGCAGCAGTTTCACGAACTCGTACAGCTTGTGCTGTGCCTGGGCCACTGCCAGGCCGTAGCCCGGAACGATGATCACCTTGCTGGCGTAGTACATGGCGATTGCCGCATCGGAGGCGTCCGCCGCCTTCATGGTACCTTCGATCTCGCCACCGTCATCATCGCTACCGCCAAACTGGCTGAAGATCACGTTGCTGACCGGACGGTTCATCGCCTTGGCCATCATCAGCGTCAGCAGAGTACCCGCCGAGCCGACCACGGTACCGGCAATGATCATCGCTGGGTTCTGCAGCACGAAGCCCTCAAAGGCGACCGCCAGACCGGTAAAGGCGTTGTACAGGGAGATCACCACCGGCATGTCGGCGCCGCCGATCGGTGTGGTCAAGAGTACACCCAGTGCCAGCGCCAGGATGAAGAACAGGGCGATCAGCGGGAAGGAAATGACGCCATTGATGCCAGTCACGACGATGTACGCACCCAGGGCCAGCGAGCCGAGGAAGAGCACCGCGTTGATCAGCTGTTGCGCCGGCAGGCGGATCACGCCGTTCATGCGGCCATCGAGCTTGGCCCAGGCAACCAGCGAGCCGGACAGCGCCACCGCACCGATCAGGCCCCCGAGTACCGCGAGCACCGACACCACCACGCCGTGGACCTGCGCGTTACCGGAAAACAGCTCCGTAGCGGCAATCGCGGCGGCCGCGCCGCCACCCATGCCGTTGTACAGTGCGACCATCTGCGGCATGTCGGTCATGGCGACCTTCTTGCCGCTGTACCAGGCCCAACCCAGGCCCAGACCCAGCGCAATCAGCACCAGGGCCACGTTCATGGTCAGGTGTTCCTGGGCCGCTTCGCGTACGTTGAAGCCGTAAAGGAAGGCAGCCAGCACAGCCAGCACCATACCGATACCGGCAATCAGGATACCCGAGCGTGCGGTGACCGGACTGGCCATGCGTTTGAGACCGTAGATGAACAGCAGTGCCGTGAGGAAATAAACGGCTTCGATTATAAATTGACTCATCTGTTGTTATTCCTTGTCCGCTGTACCTGGGCGCTTGTTGCTGGGCTTGAACATCTCCAGCATGCGCTCGGTTACCACATAGCCGCCGGCAGCGTTACCCGCACCGAGCAGCACGCCAAAGAAGCCAATCACCTGCTCCAGGGTGGAGCCGGCGTTCAGCAACGCCCACATCGCGCCAACCACCACGATGCCGTGGACGAAGTTGGAGCCGGACATCAGCGGCGTGTGCAGAATGGCCGGTACCCGACCGATGATCTCGTAGCCGGTAAACGCAGCCAGCATGAAGATATACAGGGCGACAAAGCCGGTAATAGTAGTTACTGGATCCATGATTATCCCTCGGCGGATTCGATGGCCTTGCGAGCGGCCTCGTTGCGGATTTCACCGGCATGGGTCAGCACCGCACCGGCCAGAATCTCGTCTTCCCAGTCGATGGCCAGCTCGCCATCCTTGACCATCAGGCCGACCAGGTTCTGCAGGTTGCGGGCGTACAGCTCGGAGGCGTGTTCAGCCAGGCGGCTCGGGACGTTGAGCGGCGCAACAATAGTCGCCGGCCCCACTTCCACGGTCTCACCCGGTACGGTCAGCGGAGTGTTACCGCCGCCTTCCGCTGCCAGGTCGATAATCACCGCACCCGGTTTCATGCCCATGATCTGCGCTTCGCTGATGATCTTCGGGCTGGGGCGGCCCGGAATGGCAGCGGTGGTGATGACAGCGTCAGCCTGCTGGATATGGCGGGTAACCACCTTCTCCACCTGGGCCTTTTCCTCGTCGGTCAGCTCGCGGGCGTAACCGCCCTCGCCGCTGGCGGAGACCCCGGTATCGACGAACTTGCCGCCCACCGATTCCACCTGCTCCTTCACCTCGGCACGTACGTCGTACCCTTCGATCATGGCACCCAGGCGCTTGGCGGTAGCCAGGGCCTGCAGGCCGGCAACGCCAGCCCCCATGACCAGTACCTTGGCCGGACGCAGGGAGCCCACGGCGGTGGTCATCATCGGCAGGATGCGGTTGAGGCTGGTGGCGGCCATCAGGCCGGCGGCGTAACCCGTCAGCGCGGCCTGGGAGGACAGCGCGTCCATGGCCTGGGCGCGGGTAATACGCGGCACCAGCTCCATGGCGAAGCAGGTAATCTGGCGGTCACGCAGTGCCTTGACGATTTCCGGCTCGCGGTGGGCATAGACGAAGCAGCACAATACCGTGCCCGGCGCCATCTGCTCGATATCTGCCAGTTCCGGGGGTTGGACCCGGAAAACCAGCTGAGCGTTAGCCGGAGCGGAGGTAATCTGCACCCCTTCCTTCTCAAAGGCACTGTCGGGAATCCGAGCTGCCAGGCCTGCGCCCGGTTGCAAGGAACATTCAATGCCCAGCTTTGCCAACTTGGCGGCGACGGAGGGGACCAGAGCTACACGTTTCTCGTGTTCGCGTGTTTCCCCGGGGACAAACAGACTGACCGGCATGGGGTCTCCTTTTCCTACTTGTTTGTTTTATTCACTGAAAAACGGGGAGCAAGGATACACCAAGAGCAACTAGACTTTTGTAGTGCAAATGAAAAAAAGCGGGCAATTGCGGACAATTTTTCCACTGGGAAGGACGCAAACAGGGGATTTACTCATTTTTCCGTCGGATTCAGGCATATTCGCTGCACAGTCCGGGATAGTCAATCGACGAGCACCATTAGCCACACCGGCAGCGTGACGGCCGCCATCACCGTCGACAGGAAAATCACCGATCCGAGTATGCGGGTATCTTCCCGGCCCATGGCGAACGCCAGGACATTGATCCCGGTTGGACAGGCGGCCATCAATACCAGCACCGTACGCGCCTCCGCGCTCAGCCCCGGTATCAACCAGCCCGCCCCCAGCACCAACAGCGGAAAGATCACCAGCTTGGCAGCGGTCAGCATGGCCATGGTGCCGCTCAGGTAGAGCCGATAGCTCG
Source organism: Pseudomonas saudimassiliensis (assembly GCF_000939975.1). Lineage (GTDB taxonomy): Bacteria > Pseudomonadota > Gammaproteobacteria > Pseudomonadales > Pseudomonadaceae > Halopseudomonas > Halopseudomonas saudimassiliensis. Next base: position 2,133,486 of record NZ_LK391969.1, read on the forward strand.
CCAGGTTCAAACCCAGCATCAGCAACGCGACCGGCAGCGCCGCCGCAGCCAGCATCTCGACGATATGCCACAGCGGTTGCGGGATGGGAATACCGGAGAGATTCACCAACCCGCCGATGAACAATCCGATGATAAGCGGGTTGGCGAGACTGGCGAGCAATCCCCGGATGTCGATCCTGCCATCGCCCTGGTTACCCCAGAAGGCGTTATAGATGCTTTGCAAGGTAAACAGCAGCAGGCTGTGGAATGCCAGGATGGCAAACAGGTAAACCAGGCTATCCGCGCCCAGCATCACCGTGATCAGGGGAATACCCACCAGGACATTGTTGGAGTAGCTGGCCGCCAGCCCCATGGAAGACGGTCGGCCCAACCGCCGATGTACCAGCAGGTTGACCAGGATGAACACGACGAAGGCTGGAAGGTAGTAGCGAATCAGCAACAAGGGCGAAAGTGCTTCGCCCAGATCGGCCCGGGCGAGGCCGGAAAACAGCAGCACCGGCATGAACAGCTTGAAGGTGATGATGCCCAGCGTCTGCTGGCCCTCGACGGGGATAACGCGACGTGCGCCAAGAAACCAGCCCAGAAAGATCAAACCAAAAACCGGTACCAGGGCATTGACGACGACCATCTATATCTCCAGACATCTCGGACATGGGTCCGAATCAGGGGAGGCAAGTGTAACAGGATGATGCGAGAATGTGGCCCGACAATCCCCCGCCCCGGTGGCGGATACCAGCGCAACGACTACATTCTCATTTCAACCGCGCGAAAGGAACGCTAATGAATGCAATCATCGATTTCCTGAACAACATTTTCTGGGGCTACGTACTGATCTACGGGCTATTGGGCGTGGGGGTATTCTTCACCCTGCGTCTTGGCTTCATTCAGTTTCGTCACTTCGGGGAAATGGTTCGCGCCATTCTGGGAGCCCGGCAGAGCGACAAGCACGGCATTTCCCCGTTCCAGGCGTTGTGCACCAGCCTCGCCTCCCGGGTCGGGACCGGCAATATCGCCGGGGTGGCGGTCGCGCTCTACCTCGGTGGCGCCGGTGCCATCTTCTGGATGTGGATTGTGGCCCTGGTGGGCATGGCGACCGGCTATGCCGAAAGCACCCTGGCGCAACTCTACAAGGTGCGGGACCGCAAGGGGCAGTACCGTGGCGGCCCGGCTTTCTATATAGCCAAGGGACTGAAAGCGCCTTGGGCAGGCGCGATCTTCGCGGTGAGCCTGATCCTGTCATTTGGACTGATCTTCAATGCGGTGCAGGCCAACTCCATCGCTGACGCCATGGAAAGCGCCTTCGGTCTACCTAAGGTCTGGGTCGGTCTGGCCATCGCGGCGTGCGCCGGCGTGGTGATCTTCGGTGGGCTGCGTTCGGTTGCCCGCTTCGCTGAATATGTGGTGCCCTTCATGGCAGCGGCCTATGTCCTGATGGCGCTGTTCGTACTGGCGGTGAATATTACCGAGGTGCCCGGCGCCTTCATGACAATCATCCGCAGCGCCTTCGGCCTGGAGGAAGCCGCCGGCGGCGTAGCCGGTTCGATTACCGCCGCCATGCTCAACGGCATCAAGCGCGGCCTGTTTTCCAACGAGGCGGGCATGGGCTCGGCACCCAACGTGGCAGCCACCGCTACCCCGGCGCCCCACCACCCCTCCTCCCAGGGCCTGGTGCAAGCGGCCGGGGTGTTTATCGACACCATCATCATCTGTACCGCCACTGCGATCATGATCCTGCTATCGGGGATCCTCGAGCCGGGCAACGGTGTCACCGGCATCCAGCTGACCCAGCAGGCGCTTGAGGTCCATATCGGCAGTGCCGGCAACTACTTCATTGCCATCGCCATTCTGTTCTTCGCCTTTACCTCCATCGTGGCGAATTACACCTATGCGGAGAATGCGCTGATCTATCTGGGCGGTGGCAACACCCTGGGCATTACCATACTGCGGATTGCCGCACTGGTTATGGTTGTCTGGGGCGCGCGGGAAGCGGTGCTGACGGTATTCAATGCGGCAGACGCCTCGATGGGCCTGATGGCGACCATCAACCTGATTGCCATCGTCCTGCTGTCGGGCACGGTCAGCAAATTGACCAAGGATTATTTCGAGCAACGCAAGCAGGGGGTGGTGCCCACTTTCAAGTCGGCGGATTACCCTGAGCTGGACAAGCAGCTCGACGACAATATCTGGAGATAAAGCGAAGGCCGGATGCTGCTGCGCCTTGCGCGCAGCAGCATCCGGCAGGAGGAGGAATCAGTCCTGCAGACGCCAGGTGGTACCGCCCTTGGCATCTTCCAATACCACACCCATTGCGGCCAACTGATCGCGAATACGGTCGGACTCGGCCCAGTTCTTGTCAGCCCTGGCCTGCAGGCGGGCCTGGATGAGCGCTTCAATCTCGGCGGTGTCGATCCGACTGGAGGCGTCGGCTTGCAGGAACGCATCGGCTTCCAACTGCAGAATTCCCACGACCCCGGCGAGTTCGCGCAGGCGCGCGGCCAGTGCGGCAGCGGCGTGCAGGTCGGCATCCTTCAGCCGGTTGACTTCACGGGCCATGTCGAACAGTACGGCGCAGGCTTCCGGCGTATTGAAATCGTCATCCATGGCCGCGGCGAAACGCTCAGCAAAGGCTTCGCCACCGGCAGCCGCCGCCTCGGGCAGCCCTTTCAGGGCGCGATAGAAACGCTCCAGGGCGCTCTTGGCTTCCTTGAGGTTATCTTCCGAGTAGTTGATCGGGCTGCGGTAGTGGCTGGCCACCAGCAGGTAGCGCACCACTTCCGGATGGTATTTTTCCAGCACCTCGCGGATGGTGAAGAAGTTGCCCAGGGATTTGGACATCTTCTCGCCATCCACCCGCACGGCGCCGGCATGCATCCAGCTCATGGCGTAGGGCTTGCCGGTGGCCGCCTCGCTCTGGGCGATCTCGTTCTCATGGTGCGGAAATACCAGGTCCGGACCACCGCCGTGGATATCGAAGGTATCGCCCAGGCAGCAGGTGGACATCACCGAGCACTCGATGTGCCAACCCGGACGACCATCGCCCCAGGGCGACGGCCAGCTCGGCTCGCCCGGCTTGACGCCCTTCCATAGCACGAAGTCCAGCGGGTCTTCCTTGGCTTCATCGACCTCGATGCGGGCACCGATCTTCAGGTCTTCGATGCGCTTGCGCGACAGCTTGCCGTAGCCGGCGAACTTGCCGACCCGGTAATAGACGTCGCCATTGCCGGGGGCGTAGGCGTAGCCCTTGTCGATCAGCGTCTGGATCATGCGGTGCATACCCTCGACGTGCTCACTGGCCCGCGGCTCCTGGTCCGGGCGCAGCACGTTCAGCCGCGCCTCGTCCTCGTGCATCGCGGCGATCATCCGCTCGGTCAACTGCTGGAAGCTTTCGCCATTCTCGTTGGCGCGGCGGATGATCTTGTCGTCGATGTCGGTGATGTTGCGCACGTAGGTCAGCTCGTAGCCGCGAAAACGCAGCCAGCGCGACACCACGTCGAAGGCAACCATGACCCGGGCATGGCCGATATGACAGAAGTCATACACGGTCATGCCACACACATACATGCGCACCTGGTTGCCATCCAGCGGCTTGAAGGCCTCCTTGGCCTTGCTCAGGGTATTATAGACCTGCAATGCCATCGGTTATTGCCCCCAGGAATCACGCAGCGTGACGGTGCGGTTGAATACCAGGTGGTTCGGGCGCGAATCCTTGCTGTCGGCGCAGAAGTAGCCTTCGCGCTCAAACTGGAAACGCTCCTCGGGCGTGGCCGTGGCCAGCGATGGCTCGGCGCGGCAGCCCTTGAGCACGACCAGGGAGTCCGGGTTGATATTGTCCAGGAAGGTTGCGCCCTCCTCGCCCTTGTCCGGGTTCGGGGTCTTGAACAGGCGATCGTACAGCCGCACTTCACACTCGACGCTTTCTGCCGCCGGCACCCAGTGGATCACACCCTTGACCTTGCGCCCTTCGGGATTCTTGCCCAGGGTGTCCGGGTCGTAGGAGCACAGCAGCTCGATGATGTTGCCTTCAGCGTCGGTGACCGCCTCGTCGGCACGGATCACGTAGCTGCCGCGCAGGCGCACTTCACCGCCGGGCACCAGGCGCTTGTAGCCCTTGGGCGGATCGACCATGTAGTCGTCCTGGTCAATGTAGAGCTCGCGGCTGAACGGCAGCGTCCGGTTACCCATATCCTGCTTGGGATGGCGCGGCAGCGTCAGGTTCTCGACCTGCCCTTCCGGGTAGTTGGTAATGGTGACCTTGAGCGGGCGCAGCACGCACATGGCCCGCGACGCGTTGTTGTCCAGGTCGTCCCGGATGCAGAACTCGAGCATGCCCATGTCGACCACCGCATCCGAGCGGGTCACGCCAATGCGTTCGCAGAACTCGCGGATCGACGCGGGGGTATAACCACGGCGACGGAAGGCGCTCAGGGTGGATAGGCGCGGGTCGTCCCACCCATCCACATGACCTTCATCGACCAGCAGTTTGAGCTTGCGCTTGCTGGTGACGGTGTAGTTCAGGTTCAGTCGGGCAAATTCGTACTGGCGCGGCCGGGCCGGCACCGGCAGATTCTCCAGGAACCATTCGTACAGCGGCCGGTGATCCTCGAACTCCAGCGTACAGATCGAATGACTGATCCCCTCGATGGCATCCGACTGGCCATGGGTGAAATCATAGCTGGGGTAAATGCACCACTTGTCACCGGTCTGATGGTGATGGGCGTGGCGGATGCGGTACAGAATCGGGTCGCGCAGGTTCATGTTCGGCGCAGCCATGTCGATCTTTGCCCGCAGCGCCTTGGCACCATCGGGAAACTCGCCGGCGGTCATGCGGGCAAACAGGTCGAGGTTTTCCTCGACGCTGCGGTCGCGGAAGGGGCTGTTCTTGCCCGGTTCGGTCAGATTGCCGCGGTATTCCCGCGCCTGTTCCGGCGTCAGGTCACAGACATAGGCCTTGCCGGCCTTGATCAGCTCGATGGCCCAGGCATGGAGCTGGTCGAAATAGTCGGAGGCGTAGCGCACGTCACCGTGCCACTGGAAACCCAGCCACTGTACGTCCGCCTTGATGGCGTCGATGTATTCCTGCTCTTCCTTGGCCGGGTTGGTGTCGTCAAACCGCAGGTGACAGACCCCACCGAATTCCTGTGCCAGCCCGAAGTTCAGACAGATCGACTTGGCGTGCCCGATGTGCAGGTAGCCATTGGGCTCCGGCGGAAAGCGCGTGACGATCTGGGAGTGCTTGCCGCTTTGCAGGTCGGCCTGAACGATCTGGCGCAGAAAGTGGGCTGGGGGCGTGGATTCCGGTTTGTTCATATGTGATTCAGGACTCGTGTCGGGCAATGCCTTGGGCATTAGGCTATTGATCAGCGGATGGATGGTCGGGATCCGTCCGGCCAAAAGACGCCTATCATACCCTAAACAAGCTGATGCCTGAATCCGCCCCAGCTGATAGCATGGCACCTTTATTCCAATCACTCCGAGGATCAACCGCATGGTCAAACTGCATACCAACTTTGGCGTTATCACCCTTGAACTGTTCGCTGACAAGGCGCCGAAAACCGTCGAGAACTTCAAGCAGTACGTGCGCGATGGTCATTACGACAACACCATCTTCCACCGCGTCATCGGCAACTTCATGATCCAGGGCGGCGGTTTCGAGCCGGGCATGAAGCAGAAGGACACCCGCGCACCGATCGAGAACGAAGCCAACAATGGCGTCGGCAACGCGGTCGGCACCGTGGCCATGGCCCGCACCATGGACCCGCACTCGGCCAGCGCCCAGTTCTTCATCAACGTGGCAGACAACAGCTTCCTGAACCACACCGCCCCCACCTCCCAGGGCTGGGGCTACGCCGTTTTCGGTAAGGTCAGCGAAGGCATGGACGTGGTCGAGAAGATCAAGGGCGTGCGCACCACCAGCCGCTCCGGCCACCAGGACGTTCCCGCTGAAGACGTGATCATCGAGCGCGCCGAACTGGTCGAGTAACACCCTCAGATGCGCTATCTGTTCATATCGGATCTGCATCTGGAAGCACAACGCCCGGATATCACCCGGGCGTTTCTTCATCTTCTGCAAACCCGTGCGGTCGCCGCCGATGCCCTGTATATCCTCGGGGACTTCTTCGAAGTCTGGCTGGGCGATGATAATCCCGACCCGCTGGCCGACCAGATCAGCAGCGCCCTGCTGGCCCTGTCCCACCGGGGCGTGGCGATCTACCTGATGCACGGTAACCGCGACTTCCTCATCGGCAGGGACTTCTGCCGCCGCTCCGGCTGCACCCTGTTGAACGACCCCACGGTCATCGAGATCAATGGCGAACCGGTACTGCTCATGCACGGCGACAGCCTGTGCACCGATGATACCGATTACCTTCGCCTACGCCGCTGGCTCCGCAACCCGCTGAGCCTGTTCATCCTCCGCCACCTCCCCTTGAAAACCCGCCACCGCCTCGGCCGCAAACTGCGTAACGAAAGCCAGGAGCGCACCCGTTACAAGGCGCTGGAGATCACCGACGTCAACCACGACGAGGTACTCAAGGTAATGCGCGAGCATGGGACATCCACCCTCATCCACGGCCACACCCACCGCCCTGCGGTGCATCAGCTGGAGGTTGATGGCAAACCCGTACAGCGGATTGTGCTGGGGGATTGGGACAGCAATGGCTGGGCGCTGGAGGTGGATGAGGACGGCTATCGGCTGGGGCGTTTCGAGTTGGGCTGAGCTGCCCTCTTTCCCCAAAAAACAAAACCCCCAGCTCTCTCGAACCAGGGGTTTCGCTTCCAGCTTCCAGCTTCCAGCTGCTTTTAAACCTTACTCGCCAACTCCGGCACCAGCTCAAACAGGTCACCCACCAGGCCATAATCCGCTACCTGGAAGATCGGGGCTTCCTCGTCCTTGTTGATGGCAACAATGACCTTGGAATCCTTCATACCTGCCAGGTGCTGGATCGCACCTTTCTCTTTCAGGCGTACGGCCTCTTCCACGGCGATTTCGCAGAAGGGGTTCATGGACATCTTGACGTTGGCGAGGTCGACACCGCTGTTGTCCGCCTTGACGCGAACCTTGACGTTGTAGTCAACGACCCGCTTAACCGCTACTAGTACCTTCATGGTTACCTCATTCTTCCGCGTAGTTGTCGCGTAATTGCAGGCAAAAGCCTGGCTTGAAAAGTGACCACACCATCGAATATAGTCACGAAAAGACTGAATGACGAATTTCGTAAAGCCCCTTATCATGCCGAGGGTATGCGGGTGGGTCAATAGCCATGCAGCCAAAGTCGTATTGAAAATGCCCGGGCTTTACATCTTTACACTGGTGTGACGAGGCGCGATTGCTATAATGCGCCGCTATGCATTCACGGAAGATCTCAATATAAAGCGATTTTTCGATTCGGCCGAAGAGTTAGGAGATAAAAATAGTGGAACGCGAATTCATGGAATTCGATGTCGTCATCGTGGGAGCAGGCCCTGCCGGTCTGTCTGCCGCCTGCCGCATCAAACAGCAAGCAACTGACGCTGGTCAGGAGATCAGCGTCTGCGTCGTGGAAAAAGGCTCCGAAGTGGGCGCACATATTCTGTCCGGCGCGGTGTTCGAACCCCGTGCATTGGAAGAGCTGTTTCCCGACTGGAAAGAGCTGGGCGCTCCGCTGAACACCCCGGTCAAGCGTGATGACATCTATATGCTGACCAGCGAAGAGAAGTCCACCAAGCTGCCTGATCTCCTCGTGCCGAAGACCATGCACAACGAAGGCAACTATATTATCTCCCTGGGTAACCTGTGCCGCTGGCTGGCCCAGCAGGCCGAGAACCTGGGTGTCGAAGTGTATCCGGGCTTCGCTGCCCAGGAAGCGCTGATCGATGAGAACGGCATCGTTCGCGGCATCCTCACCGGCGATTTGGGTGTTGACCGCGAAGGTAACCCGAAGGAAGGCTTCTATACCCCCGGTATGGAGTTGCGCGCCAAGTACACCCTGTTCGCTGAAGGTTGCCGCGGTCACATCGGCAAGCAGCTGATCAAGCGTTACAACCTGGCGTCCGACGCGGATGCCCAGCACTACGGCATTGGCATCAAGGAAATCTGGGACGTCGATCCTGCCAAGCACGAACAAGGCCTGGTCGTGCACACCGCCGGTTGGCCGATGGATATCACCGGCAACGAAAACACCGGTGGCTCCTTCCTTTATCACATCGAGAACAACCAGGTTGTGGTGGGTCTGATCGTGGATCTGTCATACAGCAACCCGCATCTGTCGCCCTTCGACGAATTCCAGCGCTACAAGCATCACCCGGTAATCAAGCAGTACCTGGAAGGCGGCAAGCGCGTCTCCTATGGCGCCCGCGCCATCTGCAAGGGCGGTCTGAACTCCCTGCCGAAGATGGTCTTCCCCGGCGGTGCCCTGATCGGTTGCGACCTGGGCACCCTGAACTTCTCCAAGATCAAGGGCAGCCACACCGCCATGAAGTCCGGCATGCTTGCCGCCGACGCTGTGGTGGAAGCACTCAAGGCCGGCCGCGAAGGTGGTGATGAACTGACCGGCTATGTCGATGGCTTCAAGGCCAGCTGGCTGTATGACGAGCTGTTCCGCTCGCGCAACTTCGGCCCGGCGATCCACAAATATGGTGCGCTGTTCGGCGGTGCGTTCAACTACATCGACCAGAACTGGTTCGGCGGCAAGATCCCCTTCACGCTGCATGACACCACGCCGGATCACGCCACCTTGAAGAAGGCTTCCGAAGCCAAGAAGATCGCCTATCCCAAGCCGGATGGCGTCCTCAGCTTCGACAAGCTGTCGTCGGTGTTCCTGTCCAACACCAACCACGAGGAAGACCAGCCGGTCCACCTCCGGCTCAAGGACCCGAGCATTCCGATCGAGCAGAACCTGCCGCTGTATGACGAGCCTGCGCAGCGCTATTGCCCGGCCGGCGTGTACGAGGTGGTGAGCAACGACGATGGCAGCAAGCGCTTCCAGATCAACGCCCAGAACTGCGTACACTGCAAGACCTGCGACATCAAGGACCCGGCCCAGAACATCAACTGGGTGGCTCCGGAAGGTACTGGCGGACCGAACTATCCCAATATGTAATGTCCGCTGACTGCGTCTGGTTCAGGCGCAGCCAAAAAGCCCCGGCAGAGTGATCTGTCGGGGCTTTTTTTCATGCCAGGAATAGAGTGTTGCTGCGCCGTCAGGCCGCGACGGTGGGCACCAGCCCCGGGCCTCGCGGATTCGAGGGCAGCGGTGGCAGGCCGTGCAGCGCCCGGGCCCGCTGGCACTCGGGGCTGTCCTGGCCATTTTCCCCGTGGAAGGGAAACTCGCGACAGGTGCTCGAGCGTTTTTCGTAAATGCTGCAGCGCACTCCCTCCCCTACCTCCCCCAGCAGTGCCACGCAACGCGGTGAGGGTTGATTGGTGCCCTGCATGCAACTGAGGTGAGGTGTCACCTGCTCGGTCAGACGTTGCGGTACCAGGCCACCGGCTACTTCATCGGTTTCGCCCCAGTAAAAGGACACCCTGAAGGTGACACAGCAGGCGCCGCAATTCAGGCAGGGGGAGTCGCTCATTTCATCGCATTCCTCATTCGATTCGGGTGCGATTTTTTACGCCTGTCGCCCTCTGGTGCGCAAGAGGGGAAAGAAAAAATAACTCGTCCCAGTCCCGCCATGCGCCCTGCCCCTCGCCGGCCTTTCGGGCTACTATTCGGGAACATTTGCCGATTGCATGGATATCCCGATGTCAGATTCTTCCCTTCTCGCCGGTATGGACCTGCACCAACTCGATCGCATCGCCGATCACCTCGACAACAACTATCTCAAACCCGGAAAGCTCCCCTGCACCGCCACCCTGGTGGCGCGACGGGGCCAGGTCGTGTGGCAACAGGCCCAGGGGCTGATGGACGTGGAACGCGGTGTTCCTGCCACCCGCGACACCCTGTTCCGTATCTATTCGATGACCAAGCCCATTACCTCCATTGCACTGATGCAGCTCTATGAACAGGGCCGCTTCCTGCTCGATGATCCGGTGCACAAATACATTCCCTCCTGGCGCAACCTGCAGGTCTACCAATCAGGTGTGCACCCCAACTTCGTGACCAAGCCACCGGCCCGTGCGATGACCATCCGCGACCTGCTCAGTCACCAGGCCGGCCTGAGCTACGGCTTTTCCTGCCGTACCAACGTCGATGCCGCCTACCGTCAACTCAAGCTCGATGGTCATTCCGGCCTGACTCTGGAGGAGCTGATCGACGAGCTGTCGCGCCTGCCGCTGGAGTTCTCCCCCGGCAGCGCCTGGAACTATTCCCTGGCTACCGACGTGTGCGGGTATCTGGTGCAGGTACTGTCCGGCATGCCGCTGGATGACTATTTCAATGTGCACATTCTTCACCCGCTGGGCATGCAGGACACCTTCTTCACCGTACCGGCAGACAAGCTGTCGCGCTTTGCCGCCTGCTATCAGTACGAGTCGGGTGACACGTTCAGCCTGCAGGACGACCCGCAGACTTCCCATTTCACCCGGCGCCACGGCTACCTGTCTGGCGGCGGCGGGCTGATCTCCAGCCTGGGCGACTACTACCGCTTCGCCCAGGCGCTGGCCAATGGTGGAGAGCTGGACGGCGCCCGCATCATCGGTCGCAAGACCCTGGAATTCATGCGCCTGAACCACCTGCCCAATGGCGTGGACCTGCCGAGCATCTCCATCGGCGGCTTCAGCGAGACGCCCTACGATGGCTCGGGATTCGGCCTCGGGTTTGCGGTGAAGACGGATATCGCCAAGTCCCAGACCATCGGCTCGGTGGGCGAGTACGGCTGGGGTGGCATGGCCGGTACGACCTTTTTCATCGATCCGGTCGAGGATCTGCTGGTGGTGTTCATGACCCAACTGATTCCCTCCTCCAGCTACCTGATTCGGCAGGAATTACGCGCGCTGGTGTATGCCGCACTGGTCGATTGAAGCGCAGACCTAACGGATGCAACATGATTTTTAGCGTGCCCCGGGATTATAAAGTGATGCAATTCAGGGTATAAGGGCGCTATGAAAATACCCCCACGCATTCAGCCACTGGTCGACGACGGACTTGTCGACGAAGTCATTCGGCCCTTGATGAGCGGCAAGGAAGCTGCCGTCTATGTCGTTCGCTGCGGTAACGAGATCCGCTGCGCCAAGGTGTACAAGGAGGCAGACAAGCGCAGCTTCAAGCAGGCGGTGCTGTATCAGGAAGGCCGCAAGGTGCGCAGCAGTCGCCGCGCCCGGGCCATGGAGAAAGGTTCGCGCTTTGGCCGCGAGCAGCAGGAGAGCGCCTGGCAGAATGCCGAGGTGGATGCACTTTACCGCCTGGCCGCCGCCGGCGTGCGGGTACCCCAGCCCTATGGGTGCTTCGATGGCGTACTGCTGATGGAGCTGGTTACCGATGACCAGGGCCTGGTGGCGCCGCGGCTGAACGATGTCTCGATGTCCGCCGAGCAGGCCGAGGAAGACCATGCCGTAGTCATGGAGTACGTCAAGCGCATGCTCTGCGTCGGCCTGGTGCATGGCGACCTGTCGGAGTTCAACGTGCTGGTGGACAGCTGGGGCCCGGTCATCATCGACCTGCCCCAGGCCGTCGATGCGGCTGCCAACAACAACGCCCTGAGCATGTTGCGCCGGGATGTTGCCAACATGACCGCCTACTACGGCCAATATGCCCCCGCCCTGCTGAACACCCGCTACGCCGACGAGATGTGGTCGCTGTATGAAGCCGGCGAGTTGCTCCCGGAGACGCTGCTCACCGGTGAATTCGAGGATGACCAGGAAGCGGCGGACGTCGATGCGGTGGTACAGGAGATCAAGGCGGTCATGGCCGAAGAGCAGGAGCGCCGGGAACGGCTGATGCAGAACGAGCAGGACGACTGAGCAATCAGTCGTCCACTCGCCCGCGCAGGGATTTGATCTTGCCGCGCTGGGTTTTACTGTCTACCCGCCGCTTCTGCGAAGCCCGGGTCGGTCGGGTGGGACGGCGGGTCTTTTCCACCACGGTGGCCGCCTGGATCAGCTCGACCAGCCGGGCGATCGCATCTTCGCGGTTCTTTTCCTGGGTCCGGTATTGCTGGGCCTTGATCACCACCACGCCGTCCTTGCTGATGCGTGCGTCGCGGTACTGCAGCAAGCGCTCCTTGTAGAAGTCCGGCAGGCTGGAGGCCTGCACGTCAAAGCGCAGATGGATCGCACTGGAAACCTTGTTGACGTTCTGCCCACCCGCGCCCTGGGACCGGATCGCCGTAATCTCCAGTTCGTTCTCATCCAGCTCGACCGTTGCCGATAGTCTGACCACTCCTTCCTCCCACTGCGCCTCAGATGCCTACAAGGGTACAGCACTTGGGCGAGCCGGTCTGCCATGGGTCTGTTGGGGACGGCTCAGCTAGCGGACCTGGGCGCCATCTGCAGGAACCGGACAATCCAGGCCATCATCAAGTTGCTGTCAGCGTCGGCACTGAGGGAAGCCCTTCCGGCCCGCAAACGCGCTGGTGGCAGCACACCCTCGCGCAGATTCATCAAATCCCGGCAATAATCCTTGCAGAATTCCGGGTGGCCCTGGACGCTGAGAAAGCAGTCCCCGTACTGGATCAGGTAGTAGGGACAGAACTCGCTGCTGGCCAACACCTGGGCCTGGGGCGGCAGGATCACGACCTGGTCCTGGTGACTGACCAGTAGATCAAGATGGGCCTGGAAGGGCTGCATCCAGTCCTTGCGTTCGATCACCTGGTTGAAGGACAGGCCAACGCCCCATCCCCGCTCCGATTGCCGCACGGTCCCGCCCAGCGCCCGGGCCATCAGCTGGTGACCGAAACAGATGCCGATCAATGGACGCTGGTGCTCCCACAGGGTGCGCACGAAACCGCACAGTGCATCAATCCAGGGCAGCCCATCATTGACACCGAACCTGCTCCCAGTGATCAGCCAGGCATCACACTCGTCGTGACTGCCAGGCAGCTCGCCATCCAGCACCCGGTAGACCGGCAGCTCACACTCCGGCAACTGCGCGCGCAACTGCTCGGCGAACATCTGCGGATAGTTGCCGTACAGCGGCTGCAGGCTGGTCACTACATCGTCACATTGCAGAATCCCGATTCTCACATCTCACCTCGCTGACTGAACATTCCTGGCGGCGCAGAACATTTGCAATGGGCATGCCAGCGGAGCGCCATACCCCCTAGTCCCAACCCGGTACGCGCTGGCGGATACGCGTCGAGAACGCCGGGTCGTCATCCGCCGCCCTTGCCCGCTCGGTAATGTTGCCATGGTGCTGGAGTTCCGCAAGGGAACGCCCCGGCAACATGCCACCCACCTCGTGCACATAGGCCGGCAGGTAGCCGGTCAGCAGCAGCCGGTAGTCGAGGGGTAGCCCGTGGACGATCTTTTTCATCATCGAGTACACGATGGTGGTGCAGTTGCCGGTCACCGTATGGTAGAAGCGAGGGTGCTCGGCTAGCCGGTTGGCCTGCACCACGAAGGAACGGAACAGCTCCCGCGCGTCGGTCGGGCTGAGGTTGATCCGGTACAGCTCCAGCTCCTCGTTGCGCACGTTGCTGCGCACCCGCACGATGTCGCGCTCATCGGCAGCGATGATGCTCAACTCGAACTGTTTGAAAAACCCGCCCAGTTCGGAAAACCTTTCGTGTTGCTCGCGGCGGATCTCCACGGAAAACGCCACATGCTCGCCGCCATCGAAGCCGAAGGACACCAGCACGTGGGAAATGGGCGCCAACCCCCAGTTGGAGGTGATCATGTCCACCGAGCGCAGGCGCGCCAGATCGTAGTCACGGGTTTCCCAGCGCACATCATAGTCCTGCTGGGTACGCCAGTCGAAGTTGCGCACGTGGTGCAACCTGACCTGCCGGCCGTCGATTTCGCCAGTGGTGATGTATTCCAGATCGTCTGCCCAGTTCCGCTGGTTGCTCGGCTCGATGCTGCCCCACCACACCGCCAGCACAATGCCCATGGCCAGGTACACCAGCAGACTCTGCCACCAGCTGCCGCCCAGCCAGAGCCAGTACAGCAGCGCCAGCAGACAGAGTAGCCAGAGACCACCGAGCCCGACGCGGCCGAGCATGCCGCCCGGCGCCTGGAACCACAGCGCCAGCACTGCCCAGACGCTGCTGAGGATCATGACCAGACTGACCAGGGTCAGGAGAATGGATCGAAGCATGTGCGGCCCGCGAGAAAAATATCGGCCCATCCTACGTCAAAGGATGGAAACAGGGATAGCCGGGGGCAGGCCTAAAGCTGCCCCTCGATCGGCAGCCAGCCGAGGAACCAGGCAGCTGTCCGCCGAAACCGGCTGGCATGGGGCTCCCGATCCCAGGATTCCCCGGCGGCTTCCCAGCGCAGCGCGCCATCATCCAGCTGCAGTTCGAAGGCGAACTCATCGGATGTCCAGTGCCGGAACAGTCCAACCAGTTCATTGGCGAGCTCCGGCTGGTGAACCAGCACCCCGGCCTCGGTATTGAGCACGATCGAGCGCGGATCGAGATTCACCGAGCCGACGAAGACCTTCTGCCGATCGAAGACAAAGGCCTTGGCGTGCAGGCTGGCCTGGGACTCGCCGAGGAAAGTGCTGGTCCGCTCCCGTTGACCGGCCTGGGCACGCAGCTCCCAGATACGCACACCGCCATCGAGCAGCGGTTTGCGGTAACTGGCGTAGCCACTGTGCACGGCCAGCACATCGGTGGTCGCCAGGGAATTGGTCAGCACCTCGACCGCCACCCCATGCTCCACCAGGTCCAGCAGGAACACCTGGCCACTGGTGCCGGGAATGAAATAGGCAGACATCAACAGCAGCTCGTCCTGACTTTCACGGGCATGATTGGCCAGCTTGCGCGCCAGGATAGGGACCTGATTGGTGGCGTGGGCCGGGTCCGCCTTGGTGGGCGGGTCGCTCAGCCACTCGGCGGTGCCCCAGTGCCACTCGATCCGGTCGTCCTGCAGGGCGCGGGTGAAGGGGGAACTGGCCACGGCCTGCAGGTAATCACCACCGGAGTGGTTTGCCCGGTGCGTCTCCAGCTTGGCGCGCAGCCTGGCAATGGCCTCGGCCCCGGTATGGCGGAACATGCGCTCCACCGGCACCGACTCGTTGGCGTTCCAGTAGGCATCGAAACTGCGCGCCACGTCTTGGCTGATCCGCCCCATGCCGAGAATGTCGATATCCTGGAAGTCCCGCGCACTGAGGGAAAAGTATTCGTCACCGATGTTGCGCCCGCCGGTGATGAACATCTGGCTGTCCACGATCATCAACTTGTTGTGCATGCGGTAATTGATACGGCCGAACTCGCCAATCTTGCTGAAGTATTTCAGCACCTTGCCGCGCAGGGTAACGGGATTGAACAGTCGCACCTGGATGTGCGGGTGGTGATTGAGCGTGGCGACGTCGAAGTCCCGCAGGCCGCTGCCGATGTCATCCAGTAACAACCGCACCCGCACGCCCCGGTCGGCCGCATCGAGCAGGCGCTCGGCGATGAGGCCGCCGGTGACATCGCCGCGGTAGATATAATACTGCAGATCGAGGCTGTGCTCGGCCCGGTCGATCATCGCCAGGCGGGCGGCGAGCGCGTCGGTGCCGGTCTGCACCAGGCTGAAACCGGACAGCCCGGCACTGCGCTCCGGCTGGTGATCACGGACATATCGGCCGATTTCCGAGTCAGGGTCCGGCGCCCTGGCAAAGCTCGGCGGCTGGCTCTGCTCCGGCAATGAGCTGGCACACCCGGCCAAGATCACCAGTGCGCAGGTCAACCATACCGCCTTCCATCTACGTGTCTTCACCCTGCTCCGCCATGCTCACTGGGACAGCGCCCATTCTAGCAGCCGGTTGGCTTGAGCGTTAATCGGTCACTACCAGTTGGTACTCTGTCGCCCGCATGCCACGGGTATGCAATACCACATAGCCCTGACTGCTTGGCGTCAGTCCCTGCGCCTGCGCGGCGGCATAGAGCGCCTGCCAGGTACCGGCGGCATCGTTGCGCTGGGTGTCGAACATCACACTCAGCACCTTGGCCGGCGGCTGCTGCAGCAGAGCGTAGCCGGCCACGTGCCCGCCATTGCTCGACACTGGGAAGCCGACATGCATCTTCAGCGACGTGGCATCGGTGCCGGTCAGGTCGGGAATAAGCAGGGTCAGCGGGCCGGTCAGGCTCATACCGCCGCGACGCACGGCAGCGGTGCCGATCTTCACGGCCATCGGGCGCAGACGCTGGTCCAGGTCGGTCGCAGTGGTCGCCAGCGGACGGCTGAACAACATCATGGCCGGGCGCTCGCGCAAGCTGATGCGGTACTCGTGTCCTGCTGCCTGGTGCACCAGGGTGTCACCCTTGCGCACATCCACCCGGGCCCGCTCTGCGGCCGGTAGCTGGGCGTAGGTGCCGCACAGGCTTCCTTGCAGCTCGGTTCGCTGCGCGGGGCTCAATTGCGGGTTACCCTGCAGCGCCTGGCAGACTTCTCGATCATAGCCATCCCACGCCTGGCGCGCGGCCCCGGCCTGCAGCAGGGCAGCAATCACCTCCGTGCCGGCGTTGCCCGCCGCCAGTAACAGCGCGGTCTGCCGCCCCTGTTGGGCCTGTCGCCGCTCCGGTCCACCGACGCCGACCCCGGTGAGCATACGGGTGGCCTGGTGCACATTGGCGCCCCGCTCCAGCAGCCGCTGCACGCTTGCGGGCTGGTTCTGCTCAGCCGCGCTCATGAGCGCGGTCTTGCCCCAGGCATTGCTCTGGTCCGGGTCGAAGCCCGCTTCCAGCAACAATTGGAGATTGTCCGGGCGCAACACGGCGGCCATGGTCGCCGGGCTCTGATCGGCACCGCGCCCGCGTTGCTCGCCCAGGGTATTGGTTTCGTAAGCGATGAAATCCCGGACCACCGGCGCCGGTGCGTTATTCAGCAGGACGCTATGCAGGGTGGCGAACTGGCGGCCGCGTTCGAGCTCGCCGGGGGCCGGTGCGAAGGCGTAACGGGGCTGATAGCGGGCATGGGGCGATAGCGGCAGGGCTACCGGCTCGGCTGGTGCCGCGAGGCTTTCCATCGCCCGCGCCAGGGTTTCGTGCAACAGCAGGTCGGCAGCGGAACGCGCCTCCGCCGCCGTGAGCCCCTGCCCGGAGAACAGTTGTTGCAGCTCCTGCCAGGCCGGCTGCAACATCGGCATTACCCGGCGATAGATCTGCTTGTTGGTGATGTTGCGCTCGGACCAATCAAACAGGGTTTCCAGAGCCTGGTCATGGCGCTGCTGAAGCGCCCCGTCGCGACCATACCGGGCGCGGGCATCGACGCCCAGCAAGGGCAAGTTGAGCAGCGTCCATTGCCACTCCTTCCAGGCCTGGAAGCTGTCCCGCCGCTCATGCTGGGCCATCACCGGCAGTGGCGGGCCGGCGATCCCGTCCAGTTCACTCTGCAAGCGGGCATAGCTCGCCAGCCCCGCCAGGGTGTTGGTACGCGGGGGCGTCAGGTAGGTCTGGTACAGGCACAGCGGGCGCAGGCTACCGGCTTCCAGTTGATACAGACCGGCGTAGGCCGATTCACCCCGCGCTGCGGGCGAGTAGAACCCCCAGGTTTCATTGACCAGCACATAGGTACGCCCGTCGCGGCGGTAGACATCAATGGCGCCATAATCGCCGGTCTGGGACGAGGCCGCATGGGCCCGGCCGCCATAATTCGGTTGCTCCGCGACCCAGTGGGGCAGCGTTGCGTCGTCGAGTAACGGCTGACCATTGACGCTGAGCCCCCGGGCCCGGGTCTGATACCCGGCATACAGCCCGGCGTTGTACAGCTCCACCCGGACCCGCTGACCGTCGACCTCGGTTTCCGCTGCCGGGCCATGACTACCGGCCAACAGGGTTATCCCGGCCAGACCCGCGGGGGATGGCAAGCCGTGGCGGCGTAGCTCCTGGTTCAGCTGGCCGCCGGTTTGCTCACATAGCCCCGGACTGCGGTTATCCGCCAGTCGGAACTCCGCATAGCTGGCCATAGCATGTACCCCGCCCGGTGCCACGGGAGCCGGCTGCGCCCAGGTCTGCAGAGCCTGCAGCCGTTGTTGATACAACGAGACCAGGCAGGCCCGGCCCTGCGCGCTCGGCTCCCCGTCCACCAGATCACACTGCTCGGCCCGGCTCAACAGCCAGCGCCGGTGATTGGCGGCCAGCAGCAGGCTGCCCACTGGGTCCAGCTCCTGCTGCAACTGGTGCTGTCGCGCGACCAGCTCCTTGTCCAGCCGGGCCAGTTGATCGTCGGTGCAGATTTGCCGGTGCACTGCCGGCAGCGCCCCCGTGCAATCGAAGCTGGCCCGGGTCTGCACCAGGGTTGACGGCGCCTTGGGCGTCTTGTCGATAGGCGGTTTCGGTGGCACCGGTGCGGCGCACGCGGTTAATAGAACAGCGGCGATCAGCGCAACCGGGCGAAGCATTGTTCCTGCCATGGTGATGTCCTTTCCTGCAACGATGTCAGTTGATGAAGATGGCAGTGCCGTAGATGACATATTTCTCGGCTCCCTGGTTGGGCGGCGGTGGGAAGGGCCCGGCGCCACGCACCGCCCGCTCCGCGGCCGCATCCAGCAGCTCGTCGCCACACCGGTCGATCTCGTAACTGAGCACGCGACCGTTGGCATCCACGGTGATTTCATAAGGGATGTAGCACTGGCGCTTGAAATCATTGGGGTCGCCCTTGTAACCCGGCGGCGGCTTGTATACCGACCCTTCCGGCCGCTTCAGTTGGGCGGTGACCCGGTTCTTGACCGTGTCGGCATAGGCCGAGGGGACCGGCCGGCCGCGTACCGCTGTTGGGTCCGGCGCGGTGGTTGGCGCGGGGGCTGCCCACTCCTGATTGGCGCCAAAGGTATGCACCGGCGGGCCGGCAGGCGGTGCCGGGCGTTCGGCGGCGCGGGACGCGGTGGTGGCGCGGGTGCCGGTTCAGGCTCGGGTTCTGGTTCTGGTTCTGGTTCTGGCTCTGGCTCTGGTTCGGGCTCCGGTTCGGGCTCCGGTTCGGGTTCGGGGGCGGGAGGCGGCAATTCAACCAGCTCCACGGCCACCACCTGAGCCTGCGGCGTTACCGTCTGGCTGGTACGCAGCGTCAGCAGCCAGCCCAGCAGCGCCCCATGCAGCAGCACCGACAGCGCGATGACTGCCAGGCGCATGATCCAGACGCGCGGGTATCGGCCTGGACTGTTCATCAGGGCACCAGCTCTTCCGCGGCCACCAGGCTGATGCGGCTATAACCCGACTTCTGCAGCTGGTTCATCACACGCATCAGGGTGCCGTACTCCACTGCCTGGTCGCCCCGGAGGAACAGCCGGGTGTCCAGGCGTTGCCCGGTTACCCCATGGGTGGCGGTAGCCAGTTGCGCCAGCGTGACCGCCTGCTCCTGAACGAACAGTTGCCCGTTCGCCTGCACGCTGATATAGACCGGTTCGGTAGGCGGCGTACTGGGCGCCGCGGCGTTACTGGGCAGATCCACCGGCACGTCCACCGTGGCCAGGGGCGCAGCAACCATGAAGATGATCAGCAGCACCAGCATGACGTCAACGAAGGGGGTGATGTTCATCTCCGCATTCTGCTGATAGCTGTGGCGCTTCACCGTTGGGCCGGAATCGAGCTGGATAGCCATGCTCAGCGCCCCTCATCCAGTTGGCGCGAGACGCTGGCCAGCAGTTCGGCGCAGAAGTTGTCCAGGGTGCCGACAAAGCCGTTGATGTCCCGGGCGAACTTGTTGAAGATCATCACCGCGGGGATGGCGGCAAACAGGCCGAGCGCGGTTGCCAGCAGCGCCTCGGCAATGCCCGGCGCGACCACCGCGAGACTGGCGGTTTTCAGGGTGGCAATGCTGGCGAAACTGTTGAGGATGCCCCACACGGTGCCGAACAGCCCGATAAAGGGCGCCGTGGCGCCGATTGTCGCCAGCACGCCCATCATGGTACCCAGCCGGGTCAGGTCCCCTTCCTGGACGATACTGGCGTTCAAGGACATGCGCTGCAGCAGGCGGTTGATCTGATCGGTCGACAGGTCATTGCTGCGGTGCTGGGCAAAATGCGCAAGTTCGGTCTGCGCCGCCTGCCAGATGCGGCCGACTGCGCTACTGCTGGCCCGCTCGGTCATCTGCGCGGTATCGCCGCCGCGAAAGGCGCGAATGAACTCCCGATTGCGGCGCCGGGCGGCAGCGAAGGTCCAGAGTTTCTCGAACAGGATGGCCCAGGTCAGCAGTGAACAGAACAGCAGGAATACCATGACCGACTTCACCACCAGATCGGCCTGCAGGAACATCTCCCGCACCCCGAAGCGCTCCCCAGTGGCGGGCGTATCAGGTGCAATCGCCACGGCTGCTGCCGCCGGCCCGGCCTCCTGAACGACCGGCGGTGGTGCTAACGCTGCCGGGTCGGCCGGCGCCTGGGCCAGCGCCATGCCGCCCGTTATCCCGATAATCCCCAGCAAAGTGACCAGGCCAACCATCCGTACCCTGCCCTGCCAGCGGCCAACCCGTGATCGAAGCGTCTTGCTTTCCATATGAACCTCGTTTGTTGTTATTTGAAATCGGCAGAGCTGGAGGGATCCAGGTCCGTTGGTGCGAGAATCCTGTGCAGCGCCGTCACGTAGCGGCTGAAGGCCTCGCGGCCGGCAGCGCTGAGGCAGACGCGGGTGCGTGGCTTGCGGCCGGCAAAGTCCTTCTTTACCAGCACATACCCGGCGCTTTCCAGGGTGGTCAGATGGGCCCCGAGATTCCCGTCAGTGGCCTGGACGATGGCACGCAGCGCCACAAATTCGAGCCACTTGCCCGCATCCAGGGTATTCAACGCCGCCATGATTTTCAGTCGCACAGGCTGATGGATGATCTCGTCGGGTGTTTGCATCACTGGCTCCTGAGCCACAGGCCGGAGATGATCAGCGTGCCGCCGCAGGCCATGCTCATCCAGGGCCAGAACACCGGCAGCAACCACAGGTAGCCCGCCAGGCACAGGGCGCCGAGCACCAAGCCGATGACGGTATACCGAGGGCGCAGCTGGATACCGCGCAGGATGTACAGGGCGGAGAGCAACAGCGGAGCGAGTAGCGCGCCCTGCTCGGGTGTCAGGGGCCAGAAAACAACATTGAGGACGATGCAGAAGAGTACGAAGGTGGCGATTATTGCCAGGTAACGCCAGGCGACGCCAGCGGTCTCCGGCGCGGTTCGGCGGGCCAGCCGGACGCCGATGCTCACCGCCGACAGGACCACGACAGTCCAGACCAGCAGCAGGTGATCAGGGAAGCAGGCAGACAGCGCAAACCCGATGACATAGGCCAGTCCCCAGAGCAGCAACTGCCCGGACTCGGCCTGGTAATCCTGGAACCCAGCAGCGCGATGCCGGATCACGGCAATCTCACGCAGCGCTTGGGCGGCTTCTTCCACCGTTGGGGGCATGCCGGCACCTCTGATTTGTTTTTGTATTTGTTCTGTAAAGCACTCTATGAAACAGAGCAAACAAAAGCAACATCTGTATCGATAAAAGTCAGCTTGCCGATTATGACCACCCGCCCGTCCTGCTCGGGCCAAGTGCAGCCGAGCGGTCAACGGCCGGGGTCACCGGCTGAACTCAGTGGCCAACCGGCACTCTATGTGGAAGACCGAACCGGTAGGAAAGACCGATAACGGTTCGCTCACCGATAGCCGAAACCCGGATGCCTGTCTCGTGCAGGCCCTGCCGTCACGCTCAGGAGTAGGAATGCCGCGCCCCCCTGTCTTCAGGTTTACCCCCGCCAGACTGACGTTGCTCGCTGTCATGATGGTCACGCTGCATGGCTGCGGTGATGATGAGGAGCCAGCGCCACCCCCGCCGCGTATCGTGATGGTTGCCGAGGTCGAGCCAGGGTCTCCGCAAGCGCAGACCCTGCGCTTCGCCGGTGTCGTGGAGAGCGTGACTACCACCCAGCTGGCCTTCCAGGTTGCCGGTCGGGTCGAACGCGTGCTGGTCGCCGAGGGCGCACGAGTGACCCGCGGGCAGGCCCTGGCCAAGTTGGATACCACCGACTACCAGCTGCAGCTGCGCGACGCCACGGCCCGGCATCAGCAGTTGGAGGCGGACCTGGCTCGCAAGCGCAAGCTGCTGGCCGAAGGCATTCTCGCCCCGGCTGCCATCGAACCGCTGGAAGCGGCGCTAGTATCGGCCCGGGTGGCACGGGACACCGCCGCCCGCCAGATCGGTTACGGCGAGCTGACCGCACCTTTCGATGGGGTCGTGGCCCAGCGTCTGGTGGAGCCGGACATGGTGGTCAATGCCGGCACGCCGATCTTTCACCTGCAGGACAATCAGCACATCGAGGTGAGTGTCGAATTGCCGGAAGCCGCCGCCCTGGCCATACCGCTGGGCCCTGACCTCGAAGCGGAAGGACAACCGGTGCTGGCCGAAGCGCTCACCCTGCCGCTGACTTATCGCGAACACAGCACCCAGCCCCGGGAGGGTGCGCGGACCTACCGCTTGGTGCTGCGCGGCACCCCGCCCGCGGAGTACAACCTGCTGCCGGGCATGTCGATGCGCGTGGCACTGCAGCGCCCGGCCCCACCAGCCCCGGACGACAGTTATCTGTTGCCCCTCTCGGCTTTGCAGGCCGCCGCCGACGGGCAACATTACGTCTGGCTCGCTGCCGATGGCGAAGCGCAGCGCCAGCCGGTTCAACTGCAGGGCATCGAGGCCGACCGCGCACGGGTATCCGGTGCGTTGGCCGACGGCGCCCTGGTGGTCGTGGCTGGTGGCAGCAAGCTGGCCGACGGCCAGGTGATAGAAACCAGACGGCGGGACTGATATGGATTTTGCCCGTTACGCCATCGGCAAGCCGGTCAACACCTGGGTATTGATCCTCATCCTGCTGGTCGGCGGCTGCGTCGCCTTCTTCGAGGTTGGTCGCCTGGAGGATCCCGAGTTCACCATCAAGCAGGCGGTGATCAATGTGCCCTACCCCGGCGCCACCGCCCTGGAGGTCGAACAGCAGGTGACCGAGCCGGTGGAGAGCGCCATCCAGCGGCTGACCGAGGTGAAGGAAATCCGCTCCCGTTCCATGGATGGCCTGGCCGAGATCCGGGTGGAAATCCAGGATCGATATACCGGCAATGCGCTGTTGCAGATCTGGGATGATCTGCGCAACAAGGTCGGCGATGCCCAGGCCGAACTGCCGCCCGGCGCCGGCCCCGCCGTGGTGGATGACGACTTCGGTGATGTCTATGGCATCTTCTATGCGCTGACTGGCGAAGGACTGACCTACCGGGAACTGTATGAGCTTGCCAAGGAGCTGCGCCGCGGGCTGCTGACAGCAGAAAACGTGGGCAAGGTCGAGATCACCGGCGAGCAGGAAGAGCAGATCTTCATCCATATCGACCAGGCGCAGCTGGCGGCGCTGCGTATCGCCCCGGACGAAATCATGGCGGCGCTAGCGGACGCTGACGCGGCAGTGGATGCCGGCGGCGTCCAGGCTGGCGAGCAGTTCCTGCGGCTGCAGCCCAGCGGCGCCTTCACCTCGCTGGAGGCGTTGCGGGCGCTGCCGGTCGGCCAGGGTCCGCAGAGCATCACGCTGGGCTCGATCGCCCGGATCGAGCGGGGCTATCTGGAACGCCCGCGCCAAATCATCCGCCACAACGGCCAACCCGCCCTCACACTGGGGATCAGCGGCATTTCCGGGAGCAATATCGTCAGCGTCGGCCAGACGGTCGAGGCCAAGCTCCAGGAACTGCAACACCGCATGCCCTTGGGCGCGGAGCTGCATCCGCTCTATGAGCAGCACAGCATCGTCAACGATGCGGTGAACAGCTTCGCGCTCAACGTGCTGGTCTCGGTCGCCATCGTCGCGGCGGTGCTGTGCATCGCCATGGGCCTGCGTACCGGAGTCATTATCGGCGCAACGCTGTTTCTGACGGTACTGGGCACGCTGCTGCTGATGTGGACCTTCGGTATCGAGCTGGAACGCATTTCCCTCGGCGCACTGATCATCGCCATGGGCATGCTGGTGGACAACGCGGTGGTGGTAGCAGATGGCGTATTGATCGAGCAGCGCCGCGGCCGCTCGGTACTCGAGGGCGCCCAGCGCACCCTGGCGCAGACCCAATGGCCGCTGTTGGGTGCCACCATCATCGGTATCCTGGCCTTCGCCGGTATCGGCCTGTCGCAGGACGTCACCGGGGAATTTCTGTTCTCCCTGTTCTTCGTCATCGCAACCTCCCTGCTATTGAGCTGGCTGCTGGCCTTGCTGGTCGTGCCGTTGTTCAGCCATTACCTGCTGGAGCGCCGTGACAGCGCCAAGGCTGAGGATGATCAGTCCGACGAGGCGGCGGATGACGGTTCGCTG
The DNA here is from genome assembly GCF_000939975.1 of Pseudomonas saudimassiliensis. Lineage (GTDB taxonomy): Bacteria > Pseudomonadota > Gammaproteobacteria > Pseudomonadales > Pseudomonadaceae > Halopseudomonas > Halopseudomonas saudimassiliensis. The sequence continues at coordinate 2,157,783 of NZ_LK391969.1, forward strand.
TATCAGGGGCGCCTCTATGATTACTTTCGCCGGGCGGTGAACGGTTTACTGCGCCATGCCAAGCTGACCCTGATCGCCCTGGTCATCCTAACGGTGGCCTGCGTGCTGGGCTTTGGCAAGGTGCCGCAGAGTTTCTTCCCGGCTTCCAGCACGCCGCTGTTCTACGTCAACCTGTTCCTGCAGAACGGTACCCATATCCGCGAGACCGCCAGCACAGCCGAAGAAGTCGAGCAGTACCTGGCGCAGCTGGAGGGTGTGACCGATGTATCCACCTTCATCGGCGCTGGCGCATCACGTTTCATGCTGACCTACATGCCCGAACAGTCGGACTCCTCGTTGATGCACTTTCTGGTGCGCACCGACGATGCCGAGCGTATCGCTACCCTGGTGCGGGAGATCAATCAGACACTGCCGCCGCGGTATCCCGCCGCCAACGTGCATGCGGCCCAGTTCCTGTTCGGCCCCAATGCCGAAGCCAAGCTGGAAGCACGGATCAGCGGGCCGGATATCGCGGTGTTGCGTGAATTGTCCGCCGAAGGCCAGCGCCGTCTGCAGGATCAGGGGCAGGTGCAGAACATTCGCGACGATTGGCGCCCAAGGGTGCTCGCCGTGCAACCCCAGCTCGATCTGGAACGCCTGGCGGACGCAGGTCTGACCCGCCAGGGCGTGGCCCGCGCCCTGGCCTTCGCCAGCGAGGGATTGCCCGCGAGCGTACTGCGGGAACGGGACGAGTTGATCCCGATTGTGCTGCGCGCCGCGGAAAACGACCGGCCGGCAGCCGAGGATGTCCTGCAGCGGCTGGTCTGGAGTGCCACCGGCAATCGCTATGTGCCCCTCGGCCAGGTTGCCGACGGCATCGCCCTGACCAGCCAGGATAGCGTCATTCGCCGCTTCGACCGGGAGCGGACCATTGCCATCCGCGCCGAGCCGCTCGATGGCGACAATACCAACGAAGCGCACGCGCGCATCCGCCCGCTGCTCGAGTCCATCGAGCTGCCTTTGGGGTACCGTTTCGAATGGGGCGGTGACTTCGAGCAATCGTCCAACGCCCAGGAAGCACTGGGGAATACCCTGGCGGTGCCCTACCTGGCCATGCTGCTGGTTACCGTATTGCTGTTCGCCCGGGTCCGCCAGCCGCTGATGATCTGGGCCGTGGTGCCCATGGCCATCTGCGGGGTCACCCTCGGGCTGCTGGGGACCGGCAAGTCATTCGACTTCATGGCGCTGCTCGGTCTGCTGAGCCTGTCCGGCATGCTGATCAAGAATGCCATCGTGCTGGTCAACGAGATCGACCGGCAGATCGCCGAGGAGATCCCGCGTTTGACCGCCATCGTCGAGGCCTCGACCTCCCGCCTGCGCCCGGTGACCATGGCCGCCGGCACCACCGTGGTCGGCATGGTGCCGCTGCTGTTCGATCCCTTCTTCGCCAATATGGCCGTCACCATCATGGCGGGGCTGGCTTTCGCTACCGCCCTGACCCTGCTGGCGGTGCCCTGCCTGTACGCCGTCTTCATGAAAGTGCGGCAGGAGGAAACCCGATGATCCGCCCACGCCGCCCCGTCGCCGTCCTCGGTCTGGCCGTGCTGCTGGCTGCCTGTTCCAGCGTTCCCGAGTATGCGGAGCCGGAGCTACCCGCGCAGTGGTTCAGTCGCAGCCAGAGCGCATCGGTCGCCCCGCAGGCCCTGGCCGCCTGGTGGCAGATGTTCGACGACCCGACGCTTACCCGGCTGGTCAGCCGCGCCATGGAGCGCAACCCTGACGTGGAGCTGGCCATGTTGCAGGTGAGCACTGCCCGCGCCCAGTTGCGCCAATCCCGCGCCGCCTTGCTACCCAGCATCGATCTGCCGGGCAGCGCCAGTCGCCAGCGCATCGAGAATGACCGGGATGTTCCACCCGGCCCGTTGCAGGATCTGGGCCTGGATGACGACATCCGCATCGAGAACTGGGAGTTGGCATTGCAGGCCAGTTGGGAGCTGGACCTGTTCGGCGCCACCCGCGCGCGCAACCAGGCGGCCGCGCACCAGCTGCGCTCGGCTGAAGCAGAGGCCATCGCCGCCCGTCTGGCGGTAGTGGCGAATACCGCCCAAGCCTATATCCAGCTGCGCGCCCTGCAGAATCAGCGGCAATTGCTGGTCGAGGGTATGGCGCTGGCGGCCGAACTGGAGCGGATCGCCAACCTGTTATTCGAGGCCGGTGAGGTGACCCGCCTGGATGTGGAAAGCGCCGCCGCAGAGCACGCCACCCTGCGCGCGGACCTGAGTGAGCTGGATCTCAACCTGGCCCAGGCCGCGCTGGCCCTGGATACCCTGCTCGCCCAGCCGCCGGGTACCAGCGCCGGGGAGCTGTCCGGCCCCGCTGGCGTGCCCCTGGCCAAAGGACCTATTCCGGCTGGCCAGCCCCTGGACCTGCTGCGCCGACGTCCCGACCTTATCGCCGAAGCGGCCCGGCTGGACAGCGCCGAGTCGCAGTCATTGGCTGCCCGCCGCGACCTGTTCCCAACCTTGGCGATCCAGGCCGCCCTGGGGCGCTCGGGCATGGCGCTGAATAACGAGTTGTCCAGCGTGTCGAACTTCACCCGGCTGGGCGCCACCTTCGGGCTGCCGATCTTCGACTTTGGCCGCCGCCGCTCCGCCATAGAGCTGGCCGATGTCGCTGGGGAAACCAGCTACGTCGCTTTTCGCGCGGCTCTGGGCGACGCCCTGGAACAGGTGGAGCGCGGCTTGGCTGGGGTGGACGGTCAGCGCCAGCGCCTGGCGGCACTGCAACAGATGCGCGCCCATTACCAGCGCAGTCAAGAACTGGCTGACACCAGCTACCGCTTGGGTGAAGCCAACCTGCAGGAGGTACTGAATGCGCAGCGGGGGCTACTGCAGGCGCGCCAACGTCAGTTGAGCGGCCGCACCGAACTGGCTACTGCCCAGGTGGCACTGTTCGTGGCGCTGGGCGGCGGTTGGCAACCTGACCCAGCGCCGGCAACGTCCGAGGCAGGCAATGCGCCCGGGCTCGGTCAGACCTTGAACTCGGCGGCGGCACGCTGAACCTCGGTGGACAACTCCTGTTGCGCCTGGGCGCTGGCCGTCAGTTCGGTCATGGACTTGGCTGTGGTGTGTGCCTGCACATGGATGTCCGCCAGCTTTTCGCCCATGCGCTGTGCCCGGCGGCATTCCTCTTCAATCGCCCCGTCGATTTCACCGCTGGCGCGGGTGATATCCGCTACCTGATCGCGGATGTGTACCAGCAGCCGTTCCGCCTGGGCGGCGCCCTGCAGGCACTGGGCAGCGGTATCCTGCTCTCGCGCCAGTCCTGATGCGGCGTCATTGACGGTACTGCGCAGGCGATCCAGCATGGCCTGGATCTGACCCGTGGCCTCCTGGGTGCTGCGCGACAACCGCCTGACCTCATCGGCCACTACTGCAAAGCCCCGGCCCTGGTCCCCGGCCCTGGCCGCTTCGATGGCGGCATTCAGGGCTAGCAGGTTGGTCTGCTCCGCCACGCCTTCAATGGTATCGAGCACCGAGACGATATCGTCGGCGGCTTGTTGCAACTGACCCATGCTGTCGCAGGAGCTGGTGACCTCGCCGGCCAGCTGCTGGATCAGGCGACTGACCCCGGAGACCGAATCATATCCTTGCTCGGCGCTTGCATCGGTCTGGCGCGCCCTGTCAGCCGATTCGCCCACCAGTCGCGCCACCTCGCGGATCGATTGCTGTAGCGCGGTCGACTCTGCATCCAGCTCGGTCAGCGCCCGGCGTTGCGCCAGCGCCACATCCCGGCAGTGCTGGCTGATGCCGAGGTTATGGATGGCTGCCCCCGCGGTCTGCTCCGCTGTCGAGCGGATGCGGGCAATCAGCCCGGCAAAGGTTTCAAACAACTGGTTCAGCGCGCGCGACATGCTGCCGATCTCATCGTCGCCCCGCTCGGGCATGCGCTCGGTCATGTCCCGCTGCGCGGCGATACCGAGAATCGAGGCCGACAGCCTGCGCAACGGGTTGGCTACCAGCCGCGTCAACAGCCAGGACGCCACGGCTGCCAGCAAACCCATGCCCAGTACTGCGGATACTATGCTCAGGATAATGTCACTGCGCATGGAGGCCACGGCGCCATAGCTTTCGGCAAGGGATTGTTCGGTAATCAGGGCGTAGGTCACCTGGCCCAGCTGCAGGGGTTGCCAGCTCATCAATACCGGGGTGCCAAAGGGGTTGGGCAGCTGGCCGAGGCCCGACTCGCCGGCCAGCGCCCGCTCCACCGCCGCGCTGTTGAAGACATAGCGGCCGCTCAGCGCGGAATGACGGCGGATGTCCGCCGCCGCTTCCGGCGCCTGGGCGGACAGGTCCAGCCTCGCCAGTGCGGCATCGCCCTCGGTCAGCAGCGGCCGCGGCTCGGTAACCAGGCGCCCATCCGGGGCCACCAGGTAGGCGTCGCCGGTGCTACCCAGACCGATCTCCTCCCAGTGCTGGTCGGCCGTCATCAGGGCGGTGAAGCGCTCGGCAGGCAATTGCGCCACCAGGTAGCCAAGCGGACGATCCGGACTGTAGACCGGGTGGAAGACCGGCACACCGAAGAACACCACCTGCTCGTCGAAGTGCCCGGCAAACAGCGAGAAGCGGGAAACGCTGAACTCGCCGGCCTGTGGGTCATGGGCCATGGTCCTCACCAGCTCGGCCAACGCCGTCTGGGCGAAGGGGCCATCCGTCAGGGACGTGGCAAACACCGGTCCCTTGTTCACGCTATAGATGACCTCGTGGCTGGCCGCGTCGACCAACATCAGGTCGTGGTAGCCGTAGCGACGGGTTATCTCGCGGAAGCTGGGCTGGTAGCGTACATGTTGCTGGCCATAGATGGTCGCGTCCTGCGGGTCGACCATCTCGCCCAGCTGCTCGACCGGGTGGGGGTTGTCGGCCATGTAGGCCTGCTGCAGCAGTAGCCCTTCCAGCCGAATGTCCTGCACCCAATCGGTGACCGCTAGCCTGCCACCCCCGGTGCGCTGGTCATGGACCGGCTGGTACTGCTCCTGGTACCAGGCAGCCATGCGCTGGCGCAGTTGCTCCAGCGGCGGTGGGGTTACTTCATAGCGATAGGAAACAAAGGGGCGGACGAAGCCGTAGATGGCTTCCTGGGTCATGCGGCTGTTGGCGACGGAAAGCAGTAGGTCGTGATGACTCTGCAACTGACTGCTGACACTGCTCTGGCGGCCAGCGGCCACCGCCAGAAATTGATTCTCAACGCTGCGCCCGACCACCTCGGTGCTGCGATCGAGCGCCAACCATCCGGTAATGCCCGAGGACAGCACAACGGCGAGGATGGTCAGCAGGCAGGAGCCCAGCATCAAGCGGGTGGAAATGGTCATGGCAGGCAGCACGCAGCGGATGGAATGTGCGCTGCATGCTAGGAAAACCGGATTGCAGATTGATGACAAACCGGCAACTGGCCATTATTGGTTGCCGGCCTGTCGTGGTTACTCAGCGATTCAGTGCCATCAGGTTCCGATCTTCACTGGCCGGGCAGTTGATGAACTCGGAGGTGGCCAGCCAGTGGTCATCCGGATACCAGGAAAACATGAACTGGCCGCCCTTCAGGCTATCAACCACCATGCTCGCCACTTCCGGGCGTACCGCGGGGCAGCCATGGCTACGACCGATACGCCCATGGCGTTCGATCCAGCTCGGATCAACATAGTCAGCCGGGTGAATGACGATGGCGCGCTGCCGGGCCAGGTCGTTGATGCCCGGCTCCAGGCCATCCATGCGTAGGGAATAGCCGTGCTTGCCAAAGTAGCTTTCCTGGGTGCGGAACAGGCCGATACTCGACTGGTGGCTCCCTTCGACATTGGAAAAGGCGCTCGCCAGGTTATCCCCCGAGCCCTGGCCGTGGGCGACCAGGTCCTGCAGCAGCAGGGTCTGGGTCTCCAGGTCGAAGATCCACAGGCGTTGCTCGGTGGACGGCAGGGAGAAGTCGATCACCGCCAGCCGCTCGGCTGGCTCGGCACCGCTGCTGACCGCACACTGCATTGCCGATACGGCCGTATGCAGCACCCGCGGGTTCAGCTCCGGCGCCTGGGTGGCAAGAATCTGGGTAAGTGAGGTTTGCGGATAAGGCTGGACACTGGGATGGGTTCTGGCAGTTTCCAAGGCGGCCACAGGGCCGGTGACCAATGCAAGACAAGCAGCGGTCAGTACGCCAACACGGCGTAGACGATTGAACATCTGGTTACCCCTTGGCTCAAAAGGGAAGAGCCAAAATAAATATAAAAAACAGGTCACAACCCCGGCTTCTGGAAGGACCACGCGTGGCTTTGCCTATACTGCGTGAAGGCCGGATGAAGATGCGCCCCCCAAAATAGTGGTTGGGAGATTACCTGTTGTTCAAAAAATGTACAGTGCTATTCGTCAGTTGCCTAAGTTGGGCGGTCGTGCCCGCCCAGGCAGAATTCACCGTCGATGTTGCGTTGACGCCCATACAGGAAATGCTGGACCAAGACGTCGAGGCGCGCTGCCCCGGGTTGCCGCCGCTGCGCAGCATGCCCCTCAGCGAGGCGCTGGGCCAGCTCTATCAGGCCAATGGATACATCCCCGCCTGGCAGGACGAGGAGCGGCTGCAAGGCCTCCAGGAGGAGTTGCTGGAGCTTGCCAGCGATGGCCTGGAGCGGCGGGAATATGCCCTGGCCTTCGCCGAGCAGCCGGCGGATGTGTGCGCCGACCTGCGGGTAACCGCCACCTTCCTCCAGGCGCTGGAACACTTGAGTCGCGGGAGGCTGAACCCCGACGATCATGAGCCGCTGTGGCGACCGGACAATTACACCCCGCCCACGCGACCCAGCGTTGCTGAGCTGGGTGTCCTGGGCCTGGCCGATGTTACCCGTGCGTTTGATCGTGCCCGACCGACCCTGCCCCAGTATGGTGCGCTGCGCCGCGCTTACCGTGAATTGGATAAGGAGCCCGTCGCCTTCGCTCCCTTCCCCGAGGGGCCTTCCATCAAACCCGGGAACACCGACCCACGCCTGCCCCAGCTTGCCCAACGACTGATGCTGGAAGGTTTCCTGCCCTGGGAGGCGCCCTCTGCCGGCCCGCTCACCGACCCGGTCGTTCCTTACTCCGAACCGGTGCGCGCCCAGCCGCTGATCTACGACGACGCCTTGCAGCAGGCGGTGAAGGCATTTCAGCGGGCCCATGGCCTGCAAAACGATGGCGTTGTCGGCAAGCGGACCGTCGCCGCGCTGAACATCACCCCGCAGGACCGGCTGCGGCAGATACGCATCAACCTGGAGCGGCTGCGCTGGCTCGACGCCCTGCGAGGCCACCACGCCCTGCTGGTAAATTCTGCGGGGAGTTACGCGGTGGTGTTTGAAGGCAACGAAGTGCGTTGGCAGTCCCGGGTGCAATCGGGCACCGCCGACCGGGCTACCCCGCTGCTGGTGTCGCGCATCAACCGGGTCACACTCAACCCCAGCTGGACCATACCGCCCACCATCCTGCGCCAGGACAAGTTGCCGGCGATCAGGGCCAACCCCAATTATTTCGCCGAGCGTGACCTGCAGGTGCTGGATTTTCAGGGGAACCGCCTGGACCCCATGGGTATCGACTGGAACGCGCCCCAGGGGGTGATGCTCCGGCAGCCACCCGGGCCGACCAACCCGCTGGGGCAGATGGTCTTCCGCTTCGAGAACCCCTTTGCCGTGTTTCTCCATGACACACCCAGCCAGTCGCTGTTCGAGCGCGCCGCCCGTAACGTCAGCTCCGGTTGCGTCAGGGTGGAACAGGCCAGCGAGCTGGCCGACTACCTGTTCGATAGCCTGGATGCCGGTCAGCGCGGGCAGATCAGCGATAAGCTGGCCACCGGCAACACCCATGAAATCCGCATCAAGGATGGCCCCCAGGTGATTCTTGGCTACTGGACGGTGCAGGTGCTGGAAGACGGCAAGGTGCGCTATCTACCCGATCCCTATGCCATGGATCCAGCGCTCGGCAAGGCGTTTGTGGCGGCCACGACGGTGAACTGAGTCGTGAGCTGGTGCGCTGGTTCAGAAACCCAGCGCAGCCAGGCGGCCCGCGAGGGACTGCAGGATATCCAGACCTTGCACGTCGGTCTCCAACCAGGGCAGGCGGGGGCGCGGCAGTTGCTGCAGTTCGCTATCGATGCGCTGCAGATAGACCGCCTCCTGCGCGCGCCGGCGACGCAGGAAATCACCGTCCGCATCCTCGGGAATGACCCGGTTGACCAAGGTGGCCACGACCGGAATCCCCACCTCCTGTAAGGTCGCAACCGCCCGTACGGTTTCCAGAATCGGCAGCCGCTCAGGGGTCATGACAAACAGAAAGCCGCTAACCGTAGGATCCTCCAGCTTGCGCCGGGCCTGATGGAATAATCGGCGACGGTCCAGCAGGGTCTGCGCGATATCCCGCGTCCGCCGATCCAGACGACTTAATGAGTCTTCCCCGGGGTCGTCGAAGGGGCCGGCAATGTCGCGCCCGGCCTTGGGCGTCAGATGCTGGAGCACCTTGCCCAATTCGGCGGACTTGCGATTGTGCGACAGCAGGCCGTCGGTCCAGGCCGCCATGGCCTCCGGGAGCGACAGCAGGCGCAGGGTATGGCCAATGGGCGCGGTATCGAAAATGATCAGGTCGTAGGCACTGTCCGGGTCGTTGATCAACCGGGCAATACGCTCCAACAATGCCGCTTCCTGGGTGCCCGGAGACTGGCGCGTCAGCTGCATCTGGCGCCTGAGTTCGCCCAACATTTCCGGAGCGGCAAACCCTTCCATCTGCTGCATGACCCGCCGCAGATGGGCATCGACCTCAGCGTCCGGGTCGATTTCCATCGCGTCCAGGTCCGGCAGGATGCGCCGGGGCTTGTCGTCCAGCTGGCGGGCAAATACGTCGCCCAGACTATGGGCCGGGTCCGTCGATACGATCAGGCAGCGCTTGCCACGCTCGGCAGCGAGCACCGCCAGCGCGGCAGACACCGTGGTCTTGCCGACGCCGCCCTTGCCACCCACCCAGACCAGCCGGCGGTTCAACAGATCAAACATGCTTGTCTCTCAGCAACAGCGGAAGTGGTCGAGCGGCGAATGCTCCATGCCCATGCGCCGATGCCAGTCATGGAAGCGCTCCAGTAACAACGGCTGCAGCTCCAGGGTGTAATAGGCGGCCGGGTTGGGCACGCCCATCATCTCGGCGAACACCAGCAGCATGAAGAGGTCATCTTCGTCGCGCCGGGCACGCGCAATGGCGCCCCGGTAACGACTGCCGTAGGCCTCTTCGAGAAAGAAGCGGGCCTGGTCCAGCCAGCCCCGCTGCTTCGGGCCACGCTCGATGCTCACGGCTGTTCCCGGGCGGCGATCGCGCGGTGACGCTTCAGCGCCGACACACACTCCATGGTTACCAGGATCGAGGCGACCAGCACGACGATATCCAGGATCAGCAGGAAGTAGTTGCCCTGCTCGTAGAAGGTCCGCAGCTGCAGAACCAGTGCAATCACGGTCATGACCAGCACGAAGCACAAGGGCACCAGGGTGTACTTGATTGGCCGCCGCAGGTGCACCAGCATCACGGTGATCACCAGCAACGTCAGGCCAGCCAGCAACTGGTTGGTGGTGCCGAACAGCGGCCAGATCAGCATGCCGCCGGAGCCGTCCGCCCCGCCAGCACCGAAGGCCAGCAACAGGCAGGAGGCAATCGCCAGGATGGTGGCCGGTAGCCCTTTCTTCATCCAGTCGATATTGTAGATCTCGCCCCACTCCTGAAAGATGTAACGCTGCAGCCGCAGGCCGGTGTCCATGGTGGTACCGGCAAACAGCGCCGCCATCACCGTCAGCATGGTGGCGGCCAGCACATCCGACACACCCAGTGCATTGGAAATGACATAGGCCCCGCCCTGGACGAAGGCGGTCACCCCACCCTGCCCGAAGGCGGAGTACATCGCCTGCCAGTCAGCCAGGCTGGCAAAGCCCGCGGAGGCTACCAGGATGGCAGCCAGGGCCAGCATGCCCTCGCCCACCGCGCCAAAATAGCCAACGAAGCGAACGTCGGTCTCGCGGTTGAGCTGCTTGGATGTGGTGCCAGAGGACACCAGGCCATGGAAGCCGGAAATCGCGCCGCAGGCAATGGTGACAAACAACAGCGGGATAATCGAGGGCGTACCGGCAGGCACATTGTCATTGATCATCGGCGCGACCATGCTCGGGTTGAGCACCAGGATGGCGCCGTACAGAATCAGCAGGCCGACAAACAGCTGCAGGCCATTGATATAGTCCCGCGGCTGCAACAGCATCCAGACCGGCAGCACTGACGCAATACCAGCGTAGAGGAACAGCAACAGGATCCAGATGGCATTGCCGGAAACCCCGGCGACTTCGGCGGGCATCTGCAGCGGCACGGACGGCCCTAGCAGGATCAGGCCATAGAGCGCCGCCACCCCGACAATCGATACGGTAATCAGCCCGATCTTGCGGCGGTAGATCAACTGACCGACCACCAGCGCCACAATGATCGCGCCCCACACCGGCACCACCGCCGAGGGGAAGGACATCATCAGGTTGGCGATTACCACGGCAAACACCGCGTTGACCATCAACAGCAGCAGGAAAATGACGATCATGAAAATGCTGCGAGCCCGCTTGCCGACCACATCCCCGGTTAGCGAGCCAACCGAGCGGGCCTTGTTGCGGATGCTCGCCCAGATCGCCCCGGCATCGTGCACCCCGGCGAAGAAGATGGTGCCAAACACCACCCAGGCGAATGCCGGTGCCCAGCCCCAGATCACCGCGATGGCCGGCCCGACAATGGGCGCCGCCCCCGCCACCGAGGTGAAATGATGACCCCAGAGCACATACTTGTTGGTGGGGACGAAGTCGACCCCATCCTCCAGCTCATGGGCCGGGGTACGGAAATTCGGGTCCAGGCGAAAGATCTTTTCGGCGATGAATTTGGAGTAGACAAAGTACCCCAATGCCATCATCACCAGTCCTGCGAGCAGTACGATTACAGCGCTCATTCCAAGCTCCTTATTTTTATATGATCAGGGCGCTCAGCCAGAAGAGAACGGCAGCAGACATCATGATAGCCCACGATTGCGCAGCGGTAACCGGTTTTCGCAGGCGGCGACCAAGCCAGTTCGTTCGCTGCGTCTCAGAGCCAGCGCTGGCGCCGGAAGAACGCCAGCAGCCCGATAATGATCAGCAACATGACCGCCAGGACTGCCGGATAGCCCCAGGCCCAGCGCAACTCCGGCATCACATCGAAGTTCATGCCATAGATTCCGACGATGAAGGTCAGCGGCATGAACAGGCTGGCGAAGATGGTCAGCACCTTCATGATCTCGTTGGTGCGCTTGCTGACACTGGACAGGTACAGATCCAGCATGCTCACCAGCAATTCGCGGATGGTATCGATGCTGTCCATGACGTGGATGGTATGGTCATGCACATCGCGCAGATACAGGCGGGTTTCGTCGGTGATCAACGCGCTGTCGTCGCGGCTCAGCCGGCTGAGCACTTCGCGTAGCGGCCAAATGGATTTGCGTAGCAACAGCATCTCGCGCTTGTAATGATGAATGCGCGCGAGGGTGTCCGGACCGGGATTGGCGATAAGCTGGTCTTCCAGCGCCTCGACCCGCTCGCCGATGAACTCCAGCATCTCGAAATAATGATCAACCACCGCATCGAGCAGGGCATAGGTGAGGTAATCGGTACGCATGAAGCGGATACGCCGCCCCGCGCGTAGACGCTCGCGGATGCCATCGAAGACATCCCCGGGCCGCTCCTGGAATGACAGCACGTAATCGGACCCCAGCACCAGGCTGACCTGCTCCGAGTGAATCTGCTGGCGCGCTTCATCGAACTGCAGCATGCGCAGCACGATATAGAGGTAACCCTGGTAATCCTCCACCTTGGGCCGCTGATCGGTATTGAGGATATCTTCCATCACCAGTGGATGCAGCTCGAACAGCGCTCCCAGGGTTTCCACCACCGCCGCGTCGCTGACCCCGGCCACATTGAGCCAGCTGATTCGCCCGTCCTGCCCCTCCCGCCGATAGCCGGGCAGATCCTCGATCACCGACTCGCCCAAGGCGTCGGGGGTGTATTCGATCAATTGGATAGCCGCACGGTCCGGCTTGTGCTTGCCGATGTGCACCAGGGTGCCGGGTGGGGAGCCCACCTTGGCGCCCCGTTTCACGACCAGTTTGCGTGCCATGCTCGCTCCCGCTCAGCCCTGGGCCTGGGTGTCGAACCACTTGAGCTTTTCCCGCAGGGCGACCACTTCGCCAACGATCAGCAGCGTCGGCGGCTTGATCTCGGTCTGCTCGACCAGCGCCGGCATGCTCGCCAGGGTGCCGGTCAATACCATCTGGTTGGCAGTAGTGCCCTGCTGGATCAACGCCATCGGTGTGGTCGGCGTGCGGCCATGGGCGATCAGTTGCCGGCAGATTTCCGGCAGCCCGACCAGGCCCATGTAGAACACCACCGTTTGCCCGGGTACGACCAGCTCCTGCCAGGGCAGATTGGTACTGCCATCCTTGAGGTGCCCAGTGACAAAGCGCACCGACTGGGCATGGTCGCGGTGGGTCAGCGGAATGCCGGCATAGGCGGAGCAGCCGTTGGCGGCGGTGATGCCCGGCACCACCTGGAACGGAATACCATTAGCCGCCAGCTCCTCGATCTCCTCCCCGCCCCGGCCGAAGATGAAGGGATCGCCGCCCTTGAGCCGCAATACCCGCTTGCCCTCTTTCGCCAGCCGCACCAGCAGCTGATTGATCTCTTCCTGGGGTACGGCGTGATCGGAGCGGGCCTTGCCCACATAGATACGGTCGGCGTCGCGGCGACACAGATCGATGATGGTATCCGGCACCAGCCGGTCGTGCAGCACCACGTCGGCCTGCTGCATCAGGCGCAGGGCGCGGAAGGTCAGCAGGTCCGGGTCACCCGGGCCGGCTCCCACCAGATAGACCTCGCCCTGGTAGGACTGGCCCCGCTGCTGCTGTAGACGCTCGACCAACAGCTGCTCGGCTTCGGCATCGCGCCCGGAGAATACCCGCTCGGCAATATCACCCTGGAACGCGTCTTCCCAGAAGACCCGGCGCTGATTGATACCGGGAAAGGCGGCCTTGACCTGCGCCCTGAAGCGTTGGGCGAGCTGGGCCAAGCGACCCCAGGCGTGGGGGAACAGGGTTTCGATGCGGGCGCGGGTCAAGCGTGCCAGCACCGGCGCGTGGCCGCCGCTGGAAATCGCAATCATCAGCGGCGAACGGTCGACAATGGCGGGAAAGATCACGGTACACAGATCCGGCGCGTCCACTGCGTTGACTGGCAGATGGCGGGCCTGGGCCTCAGCGGAGACTTGGGCATTGATGTCCCGGTCATCGGTGGCGGCGATAACCAGCACCACCCCGTCCAGATCCTCGGTGCGGTAGCCGCGCAGATGACACTCGCCCTGGCCCTGGTCGCTCAGCTCGCGCAAAGCCGGTTCGACCTCCGGCGCGACCACCCGCAGGGCCGCCCCGGCCTCCCTGAGCAGACGCGCCTTGCGCAGGGCGACATCACCACCGCCAACCAGGAGTACCAGCCGACCACCCAACTGATGAAACAGAGGCAAAAAATCCATATGCATTTCTCCGAAATGAGCTGCCAGCGTCAGCTCCGGGTCGGCCCGCTACCGCCCGGGCGATGCGAGCGCTCCGCCGCCGATGGGTAGGAGCGCCGCCCGGCGCAATCAGCATTATCAGCCGATACGTTCCAGTCCGCCCATATAGCTGCGCAGCACCTCGGGCACGGTTACGCTGCCGTCGGCCTCCTGGTAGTTCTCCAGCACCGCGACCAGGGTCCGGCCGACGGCCAGCCCGGAACCGTTGAGGGTGTGCACCAGTTCCGGCTTGCCGGTTTCCGGGTTCCGCCAACGGGCTTGCATGCGGCGTGCCTGGAAGTCGCCACAGTTGGAACAGGAGGAGATTTCCCGGTATTTGTTCTGGCTCGGAATCCAGACTTCCAGGTCATAGGTCTTCACCGCGCCGAATCCCATATCCCCGGTGCACAGGGCCAGTGCCCGGTACGGCAGGCCGAGGCGCTGCAGCACGTCCTCGGCGTGACCGGTAAGCTCTTCCAGGGCGCGGTCGGAATCCTCCGGACGCACCACCTGCACCATCTCGACCTTGTCGAACTGGTGCTGGCGAATCATGCCGCGGGTGTCACGACCGGCGGAACCGGCTTCGCTGCGGAAGCATGGGGTGTGGGCGGTCATCTTCAGCGGTAGCTTGTCGGCATCCAGAATGCTCTGGCTGACGATATTGGTCAGGGACACTTCCGCCGTCGGAATCAGGTACAGGTCGCGCTGGTCTTCGCCGCGGGGCACCTTGAACAGGTCCTCCTCGAACTTGGGCAACTGGCCGGTGCCCAGCAGCGCCTCCGCCTGCACCAGGTAAGGCGTATAGACCTCTTCGTAGCCGTGCTCGTTGACGTGCAGGTCCAGCATGAACTGGGCCAGGGCGCGGTGCAGCCGGGCAATGGGGCCGCGCATCAATGCAAAACGCGCACCGGACAGCTTGGCCGCCGTCTCGAAATCCAGGTAGCCATACTGCTCGCCAATGGCGACGTGGTCCTTGACCTCGAAGTCGAACGCCCGGGGCGTACCCCACTGGCGCACTTCGACGTTGTCATCCTCACTGGCACCCACCGGCACCCCTTCCGCAGGCAGGTTGGGGATGCTCAGCATGATGGCGTCGAGCTCGGCCTGGATGCCATCGAGCTCCAGCTTGGCTGCACTCAGTTCCTCACCCATGCGATCCACTGCAGCCAGCAGCGGCTGGATGTCCTCCCCCCGCGCCTTGGCCTGGCCGATGGATTTCGAGCGACTGTTGCGCTCGGCCTGCAGGCTTTCGGTACGGGTCTGGACCGCCTTGCGGCGCGCTTCCAGTGACTCGAGCAGGTTGACGTCCAGCTCATAACCACGGGTGGCAAGGCGTTCGGCAATCAGTTGGGGTTGGCTACGGACCAGTTTTGGATCAAGCATCGGGCATCATCTTATGGTTGCAGGTTACAGCCTGGCGACTAGCGGGTCAGCATCAGGCCGGCCCAGGTGGCGATCAGGCAGCCGCACACACTGAGCAGGACATATCCCAGAGCCAGTAGGCCCTGGCCATTCTCCAGCAGACGCCAGGCGTCCAGCGAGAAGGTCGAAAAGGTGGTGAAGGCCCCGAGAAAACCGATCATCAGTCCCTGCTGCAGCAGCGGCGACAGCTCCGGGCGATCCAGCCACAGGCCGTATAGTACACCGATTGCCAGGCATCCGAGCAGGTTGATGAGCAAGGTCCCCAGGGGAAAGGCGCCGGGCCATAGCAGGCCGACCCCGGCGCCGATAGCGAAGCGGGATAAAGCGCCCAGCGCCCCACCCAAAGCGATGGCCGCCAGGGTGGTGATCACGTTTGGCCCCGGCGCTTGTTCGGGCTGGCGGAATCCAGCGACCGCAGATATTCGAGCTTCTGGCCGATCTTGAGCTCGAGCCCGCGGCTGACCGGCTGGTAATAGCGCCGCGGCTCCAGCTCCTCGGGGAAGTAGTCTTCGCCGGCCGCGTAGGCTTCCGGCTCGTCATGGGCATAACGGTAGCCCTGGCTGTAGCCCAGCTCCTTCATCAGCTTGGTCGGGGCGTTGCGCAGGTGCAACGGCGGCTCCAGGGACGGCTGGTTCGCCACGTCCTGCAGCGCCATCTTGTATCCCTTGTAGACCGCATTGCTCTTGGGTGCGCAGGCGAGATACACGATGGCCTGGGCTACCGCCAGCTCCCCTTCGGGACTGCCCAGGCGCTCCTGCACATCCCAGGCATTCAGGCACAGGGTCAGGGCGCGGGGGTCGGCATTGCCGATGTCTTCGCTGGCCATACGCACTACCCGACGGGCGATGTACAGGGGGTCGCAGCCCCCATCGATCATTCGCGCAAACCAGTACAGTGAGGCATCCGGGTTGGAGCCGCGTACGGATTTGTGCAGCGCGGAGATCTGGTCGTAGAAGGCTTCGCCGCCCTTGTCGAAGCGTCGGCGGTTGTCATTCAGCAGGTCGGCCACCAACGGCATATCGATGGTGCCGCCATCCTCCACCAGGTCGGCGGCAATCTCCAGTAGGTTGAGCAGGCGGCGCGCGTCGCCATCTGCCGCGCCGATCAGCACCTCCCGGGCGTCGGGGTCGAGAGTCAGCCGATGCGCGCCCAGCCCCCGCTCCACATCGCTCAGGGCACGTTCGAGCAAGGCTTCCAGCGCCGCCTGGTCGAGGGATTTGAGGACGTAGACCCGGGCCCGGGACAGCAACGCATTGTTCAGCTCGAAGGAGGGGTTTTCGGTGGTCGCGCCGATGAACAACAGGGTGCCATCCTCGACAAAGGGCAGGAAGGCATCCTGCTGGGCCTTGTTGAAGCGGTGCACCTCATCAACGAACAGGATCGTCTGCCGCCCGTTTTGCGCGGCGTGTTGCCGTGCCTGATCCACCGCCAGGCGGATATCCTTGACCCCGGCCAGGACGGCGGAAATCGTAACGAAATGCGCATCCGTCAGCGTCGCCAGGAGCTTGGCCAGGGTGGTCTTGCCCACGCCCGGCGGCCCCCAGAAGATCATCGAATGCAGCGCCCCCTGCTCCAGGGCCACGCGCAGTGGCCGACCGGCGCCGAGCAGGTGCTGCTGACCGGTGTACTCATCCAGGCTGGCCGGGCGCATGCGCGCTGCCAGCGGCTGATGGCGAGGGGTTTGCCCGGCAAACAGATCCATGTCACTCACTGATGACATCGACTCCGTCCGGCACCTCGAAGGTGAACTGGGCATCGCCCAGCGCCTGGTTCAGCTCGACGTTGCGGAACAGGATATTGGTCCGCTGGCCGACCGGGTCGCTCATCTGCATATCATTGATGACACCATTGCTGAACGACAACCGCAGGCTGTCGAACATGGAATCGGCTTCCTTCGGGGTCAGGGTGAAATCCTGCACGCTGCCGCCTTCGGTCCACTGGATGTCGAAGTTTTCCTGCAGCTGGCTGACATCGCCGGACAACAGCAGCGCCGGGGTATGGCTCAGGCGCTGGTCCATTGCCTGGATGGTGACCTGTTCCAGATCCGGATCATACAGCCAGATCTGCTTGCCATCGGAGACCAGCACCTGCTCCAGGGGCGGATCGGTATGCCAGCGGAATTTGCCGGGACGCTTGAGCGCCAGGGTGCCGGTGGTTTCCTGCAGGTTGGCGCCATTGGCGCTGAGGGTCATCTGCGAAAAACCGCCGGTCATGGTCTGGGCGCTGGACAGCAGCTCATTCAACCGTTTGGCGGCTTCGGCCTGGGCATCGGCCAGCGCCGCCAGGGGCAGCGCGGCGAGGCAGACGGCGGTGAGGGTGGAACGCAGTAGATTGCTGATCATCTTGGGGTGCTTGCTCCGCTGATGCTAGTCGCGAACGGGAGGCGGCGCGATCACCTCGCGCGAGCCATTGGTATTCATCGGGGTAACGACCCCGGCCATTTCCATTGATTCAATCATGCGGGCGGCCCGGTTGTAACCGATTTTCAGCTTGCGCTGCACGGCAGAAATGGAGGCCCGACGACTTTCGGTCACGAAGCGCACCGCCTCATCGTAGAGGGCGTCCTCCTCTTCCCCATCGCCACCGCCCATGCCGCCGCCATCGAAGCTACCACCGCCGCCGTCGTCGGCGCCATCGAGAATATCCTGGATATAGTCGGGCTCGCCACGGGCCTTCCACTCATCGACCAACCGGTGCACTTCACCGTCGGACACAAAGGCGCCGTGCACCCGCACCGGCAGGCTGGTGCCCGGCGGCATGTAGAGCATGTCGCCGTGGCCAAGCAGCTGCTCCGCCCCGCCCTGGTCGAGGATGGTCCGCGAGTCGATCTTGCTGGACACCTGGAACGCCATGCGGGTGGGGATGTTGGCCTTGATCAGACCGGTGATCACATCCACCGAGGGGCGCTGGGTGGCGAGGATCAGGTGGATACCCGCGGCCCGGGCCTTCTGCGCGATCCGGGCAATCAACTCTTCCACCTTCTTGCCGACGATCATCATCATGTCGGCGAATTCGTCGATCACCACCACGATCACCGGCAGGGTTTCCAGCTCGGGCGCAATGTCATCCATGCTTTCCCGCCGATACAGGGGGTCGCTCAGCGGTTCGCCGGCATTCTGCGCATCCTTCACCTTGCGATTGAAGCCGGCGAGGTTACGCACGCCCATCGCCGCCATCAGCTTGTAGCGCCGCTCCATTTCCGCCACGCACCAGCGCAGCGAATTGGCGGCCTCCTTCATGTCGGTCACCACCGGGCACAGCAGGTGCGGAATGCCCTCGTAGATCGACAGTTCCAGCATCTTGGGGTCGATCATGATCAGCCGCACCTCTTCCGGGGGCGACTTGAACAGGATGCTCAGCAGCATGGCGTTGACCCCTACCGACTTACCCGAGCCGGTGGTGCCCGCCACCAACAGGTGAGGCATCTTGGCCAGGTCCGCCAGGATCGGCTTGCCGCCAATATCGTGCCCCAGGGCCAGGGTCACCGGCGAGGTAGCTTCCTCGAATTCTCGGGTCTGCAGCACCTCGGACAGGCGCACGATTTCCCGGTCTTCATTGGGAATCTCGATGCCGACGGTGGTCTTGCCGGGAATGACCTCCACCACCCGCACACTGATCACCGCCAGCGAGCGGGCCAGGTCCTTCGCCAGGTTGGAGATCTTGCTGACCTTGACGCCGGGCGCGGGCTGGATTTCGAAACGGGTGATAACCGGGCCAGGCTGGACCTTTTCCACTTCCGCATCGACACCGAAATCCTTCAGCTTGATTTCCAGCAGACGCGACATGGCCTCCAGCGACTCGGGCGAGAAGCCCTTGTTGAGCTTGCTCGGCGGGTCCAGCAGCGCGATCGGAGGCAGCGAGCCCGGCTCCACCGGTCCGGCACTGAAGGGCGCCGCCTTTTCCTTCGGCGCACGGACACTGGCGGGCGTCGGCTGGCTGCCCAGCGGTTCGATCTTCGGTGCTGGGCGTTTCTCCTGGGCCGGCGCCGGTTTGCTCGGGGCTGCTACGGGCTGGCGTTTTTCCTCGGCGGCCACGCTGGGTTCGCGCCGTGCCGCCGGTGCCGCTGGCGAAGAGGGATAGTCAGGCTCGGCCCGCTGCGCCGCGCGGCGAGCCAGCCAGTTGTTGCCGGCGCGCTTGAGCAGGTCGAGCAGGTCCAGGGTGAGCCGACCGATCAGGTCCATCACCTTGAACCAGGACAGGTTGGTAAATACCGTCAAGCCGAACAGGAACAGGGTCAGGAACAGCAAGGTGCTGCCCTGCATGTTCAGCACCGGGAAGGCCATGTCACTCAGCAGCTGACCCAGCACACCGCCCGCCCCGGCGCCCTCGGGAAAACCGTCCGCTGCGCTGCCATGCAGCGCCGCCAGCGCGGTGCCGGCCAGCAGGGTGAGCACGAAACCGATCAACCGCCAGGAGAACAGCCAGCCATTCCAGACGAACGGCAGATGGCGCCGACGGAACATCTGCCATACCTTGACGGCCACAATAAGCGGAAACAGATAGGCCAGGTACCCGAGCACGAACAGCAGCACGTCGGCAATCCAGGCACCCATGCTGCCGCCGGCATTCTGCACGGCCACGGTACCGCTGCTGCGCGTCCAGCCTGGATCGCTGGCGTCATAGGTGAACAACGCCATGCACAGGTACAGGCACAGGGCGATCATCCCCAGCAGCGCCCCTTCACGCAGGCGCAGGCTGAGCTGTTCTTGCCAGGCGAAGTGCTGGCCTTTATGGGATCGGGTATCCTTCAATGCTCTGGCTTCCGTCATGATTCAGCCGCTTATTGTACAGGTTCTGCAAAACTCAGTTGAGTTGACCTGTAAAGATGGGTTGCGTTCCTCCAAGTCCGGGAACTATCTTGATTGAGGACAATAACTTAACGCTGCTTTTTGATAAACCTTTGAAGATTCCATTTATCTGAAAATGCGAACCACACGGGATTTGCGATGACTGAACTGAGGTGGCTGGATCCGGACATCCTGGACTTTCCTCCATCCAGCGAAGCGCTGGCCAGCCCCAACGGGCTGCTGGCGGTAGGCGGCGACCTCGCCCCTGCCCGCCTGGTTGCCGCCTACCGCCAGGGCATCTTTCCCTGGTATGAGGAAGGCCAACCACTGCTCTGGTGGTCGCCGGATCCCCGCACCGTACTAGTGCCCGACGCCCTGCATATCTCGCGCAGCATGGCCAAGTTCCTGCGCAAGACGACCTTCAGGGTGACCTTCGACCGGGACTTCCCTGCGGTAATGCAAGCCTGCGCCGAGCCCCGAAACTATACCGACGCCACCTGGATCACCCCCGATATGCAGAGCGCCTACCTGCGGCTGCACCAACGCAATATCGCGCACTCGGTGGAGGTCTGGGAAGGTAGCGAACTGGTTGGCGGACTCTATGGCGTGGCCCTGGGTGGGGTGTTCTTCGGCGAGTCCATGTTCAGCCGCCGCAGCAATGCCTCGAAAACCGGCTTCATCTGCCTGGTCCGGACCCTGCAACAGCGCGGCTGCCAGTTGATCGACTGCCAGATGCCCACCGACCACCTGGAAAGCCTGGGCGCCACGACGATCTCCCGCGCGGTATTCAGCCAGACGTTGGCCAGGTTGTGCGCTGAACACGTCCGCCCCTGCTGGCAGGACATGCCCGAGGAGTATCCGATGGAAGGCGACGGTGCAGCTTCTATACTCAGGCAACCCACGGCAGACGATTCCAGAGCGACCTTCCATGACTGATCTGGCGCACCTGAAATTCTATGCGACCCAGCCGCACCCTTGCAGTTACCTGAGCGACGAGCAGGCGGTGACGCTGTTCCTCGACCCGCAGCAACCACTGGACCCGGAGACCTACAGCCAGCTGTCCGAGCTGGGCTTCCGGCGCAGCGGCGAGCACCTGTATCGCCCCCACTGCGCCCAGTGCCGCGCCTGTGTGCCGGCGCGCATACCGGCCGCCGACTTCGTGCCCAACCGTCAGCAGAAGCGGATTCTCAAGCGCAACAGCGACCTGCAGGTGACCCGCCGGCGCCCGGCCATGACCGAGGAGCTCTACCAGCTGTATTCCCGCTATATCATCGCCCGTCACAGCGATGGCGACATGTATCCACCGAGCCGGGAACAGTTTCGCTCCTTTCTGGTCAGTGAAGACGGGTTTTGCGAATTCAACGAGTTCCGGCTGGATGGCCGCCTGCTGGCGGTAGCCGTGACCGACCGGCTGAACAACGGGCTGTCGGCGGTCTACACCTTCTTCGATCCCGACGAGGCGCCCCGCAGTCTAGGCCGCTATGCGATCCTCTGGCAGATCGAGCAGGCCCGCCAGGTCGGCTTGCCCGCGGTCTATCTCGGGTACTGGATCCGCAACTGCCGAAAAATGAGCTACAAGACCGAATATCGGCCCCTGGAAATGCTCATCAACCAGCGCTGGGTGCGGGTCAACTAGCCCGGCCCGGGCAAAAATACCGGCAAAACTTGGCTGTTGCCGCCTTTTGAGGCACAATTGCTCACCTTTTTTGCGGGCTCTCATTCCGACGGCCCGCCTAATGCAACAAATTGAGAGGCCTTTGCTTAATGGCGAAAGAAGACAGTATTGAAATGGAAGGCACCATCGTGGACACCCTGCCCAACACCATGTTCCGTGTTGAGCTGGAAAACGGCCACGTCGTGACTGCCCACATTTCAGGCAAGATGCGCAAGAACTACATCCGCATCCTGACCGGTGACAAGGTGCGTGTTGAGTTGACGCCCTACGACCTGACCAAGGGTCGCATCACCTACCGCGCCCGCTGATTCTCAGCGCAGCGTATCCGTAACGCCCCGGCGACCTGTCAGGGGCGATGGTTGATTCCCGCCGGCTCTACCCTCCTCTGGTGAACGCAGAAAACCGCGTGCAAACTGGCGTCTGCACACGGCTTGGGCTGCCTGACAGCGGTATCAGCGCGGCATGTACTTACCCAGCTCGATCTTGCCGATCGAAGCGCGGTGCACCTCATCCGGCCCATCGGCCAAGCGCAGGGTCCGCTGCATGGCATACATATGGGCCAGCGGCGTATCCTCGGACACCCCTGCCCCGCCATGCATCTGGATGGCCCGATCAATCACCCGCAGGGCGACGTTCGGCGCTACTACCTTGATCTGTGCGATTTCGCTCTTGGCCACCTTGTTACCCACGGTATCCATCATGTAGGCCGCGTTCAGCGTCAACAGCCGCGCCTGGTTGATCTCGATGCGGGATTCGGCGATCAGGTCGATATTGCCACCCAACTGGGCCAGGCGACGGCCGAAGGCTTCCCGCTCCACTGAGCGCCGGCACATCAACTCCAGCGCCCGCTCGGCGGCGCCAATCGACCGCATGCAGTGGTGGATACGCCCTGGCCCCAAGCGACCCTGGGCAATCTCGAACCCCCGCCCCTCGCCCAGCAGCACGTTGGTATAGGGTACGCGCACGTTTTCCAGGATGACTTCGGCGTGCCCATGGGGCGCGTCGTCGTAGCCGAACACCGGCAGCGGACGCAGCACCTTCAGCCCGGGGGCATCCATCGGCACCAGGATCATCGAGTGCTGCTGGTGGCGCGGCGCGTCCGGATTGGTCAGGCCCATGAAGATCATCACCTTGCAGCGCGGATCGCAGGCGCCGGAGGTCCACCACTTGCGGCCATTGATCACCCACTCGTCACCCTCGCGACGGGCGTTGGCCTGCATATTGGTCGCATCCGAGGACGCCACGCCCGGCTCGGTCATGCCGAAGCAGGAGCGGATCTCGCCGGCCAGCAGCGGCTCCAGCCACTGCTTCTTGTGCTCCTCGGTGCCGTAGCGCACCAACACCTCCATGTTGCCGGTGTCCGGCGCGCTGCAGTTGAAAGCCTCGGACGCCAGGCCCGAACGCCCCATGAGTTCAGCCAGCGGAGCGTATTCGAGGTTGGTCAGGCCGGCGCCCAACTCCGACTCGGGCAGGAACAGGTTCCACAGTCCCGCCGCCCGCGCCTTCTCCTTCAGCTCTTCGACAATGGCGGTGGGCTGCCAACGATCACCTTCGGCTACCTGCTGGTGGAAAATCGCTTCCGCAGGAAACACATGCTCCTGCATGAAGGCATCAACCTGCTCGCGCAGCTGGGCAACCTTGGGGGAGTATCCGAAATTCATAGTCATGCGCCTTTTTCTGTTTTGTTATGCATATGTATCTGAGTCATGAAAAAGGTAGATGAGGCGGGGGAATTTATCTAACCTATTTTCGGCGTGTATAAAGATTCATAAGCCATATATACTCGACCCCGTCTGTATCTATAAGAGCCTATAAACAAGCCCAATGAAGGACCCAGCGATGAACCTCAGTAAAGTGGACCTGAACCTGTTCATTGTTTTTGATGCCATCTACACCGAAGCGAACCTGACCCGCGCCGGGCAGATCGTCGGCATTACCCAGCCTGCGGTGAGCAATGCCTTGGCACGCCTGCGCGACACCTTCAATGACCCGCTGTTCGTACGTACCGCCCAGGGAATGGTGCCGACACCCATGGCGCAGAACATCATCACGCCCGTGCGCCATGCCCTGCAGCTGCTGCGTGTATCGGTTCAGGAGAGCCGCAGCTTCAATCCCGACCAGGCCAACAAGACCTACCGCATCAGCATGACCGACCTCACCGAGGCGGTGATTCTGCCGCACCTGGCGGCACGCATCCGCCGCCTGGCGCCCAGCATCAATATCGACAGCTTCCTCACCCGCCGGCGGGAAACCACCAAGGAACTGGCCGCAGGTCGCCTGGATTTCGCCATCGACGCACCCTTGAACACCGATACTCAGGTGCGCCACGTCAAGCTGTTCGAAGACCGTTACGTGTGCATCATGCGCAAGGGGCACCCGCTGGCCAGCAAGGACAAGATCACCCTGGACGATTACCTGGGGCAGTCGCACATCCACATCTCCAGCCGCCGTAACGGCCTCGGCCATGTAGACCTGGCGTTGGGCAAGATGGGGATCCAGCGGCGGGTGGTGCTGCGCTCGCAGCATTACCAGATGGCGCCGCTGGTGCTGGAGTCGACAGACATGGTCATGACGGTCAGCGAACGCTTCGCCCTGCGCCACAATCTGCACTGGGTGAAGCTGCCGATTGATGATATCCCGCCGATCCAGACCCACCTGTTCTGGCATGAGAGCACGGATCAGGATCCGGCCAACCGCTGGATGCGTGAGCAGATCATCGAGTTGTCGCAGCAGCTCGAGCGCAAGATGAACAAGGAGCGGGAAGCAGAGCTGCTGCCCCAGAGCTGAGCCGCCTCCGGCTATTCGAGCGTCGGCGCCTCTGGCTGGGGCGCCGGCGCAAACTGGCCCTCCCAGATCACCCGATACTTCTCCAGCAGTTTTCTCGGCTCACCCTGGCCGGCCAGCCGGTGCATACCCTGGGCCAGTGCTGCCCGCAGCGCCGGCGAGTTGCACGCCGAGTTATGCGACACCGTGAAATACAGCGCCTCGGTGATCAGTGAGCCCTCAATGATATCCAGTTGATCCCGGATACCCAGCTGCGCGGCCAGGGCCAGCCCCTGGTGCCGCTCGTAGATTACATAGTCGACCCGCTCGCGAACCAGCAGTTCGAAGGATTGCTGGATGGAGGGCACCATGCGGATATCCAGATGATCGGCCGCATAGGTATCGAAGGAATCGCCGAAGCTGTTGTTGACCAGGGAGCTGCCGCGCTTGCCACGCAGGTCATCCCAGCCGCCATAGGGAAACGCCTTGCCCCGTTTGACGAAGATGACGCTGGGCACCTCCATGTACGGCGGGTGCACATAGTCCATGTCACCCAGGCGGGTGGGCGTAAGGAAGGCACCGGCGAGCATGTCCACCCGTCCGCTGCGTACTTCTTCCTGGGCGCGGGACCAGGGGCCCACGTGCAGGGCCTCCACGTGAATACCGCTGCCGTCTAGCACCTTCTCCAGCAGCTCGACGGCGGCACCGGTGAGGCGCTTGGGATCCTCGGGGTCTACCCAGAGCACTGGCGGGTATTGCGCATTGCCAGTCACCACGATGCGCTCGCAGACGCCGCCGGCCGCCAACACGGGTGCAGCTCCCAGCCACGCCAGCATCCCCGCTGCCGCGACCATAAGCCCGCGCCTGCCCTTCCCCTGTCGCCCCATTGCCGCTCTCCCGGTGCCGTTACTGTCCGCAGTATAGCGAGGAATCAGGCGGCGGCCTCGACCGCTCCGCTGTGGAAGCGAAATTCCGCATCATCCTCGACGATGGCCTGCGCCTCCACGGCAGCGAACAGAGCGATACGCTCGTCGATAGACCCGTCAGCATAATCCCGGGCGAGCTTGAGGTAATCCTGATAGTGCCGCGCTTCGGACTTGAGCAGCGAGCGATAGAAGTCGCCCAGCTCCTCGTCCAGGTGGGGCGCCAGCTTGGCGAAGCGCTCGCAGGAGCGCGCCTCGATAAAGGCACCGACAATCAGCGTATCCACCAACCGCCCCGGCTCCACCGTGCGCACATGCTGGCGCAGACGCTGGGCGTAATGGCTGGCGGACAACCCGCGGTAGACCACGCCGCGCTTGCCCATCAGTGCCGTGACCTGCTCGAAATGCCGCAGCTCCTCCCGGGCCAGTCGCGACATCTTCTGCAGCAGGTCTGGCTTGTCGATGTAGCGGAACATCAGGTTCAACGCTGTCGAGGCCGCCTTCTTTTCACAGTTGGCATGGTCAATCAGCAGCTCCTCGGGGTGCTGCAGCGCCTGTTGCACCCAGGCATCCGGGGTACGGCGCCCGAGAAAGGCGAGCAATTCGTCAGGGAGTGTCATGTCTTCACGCATTCAGTGGATCAACCGGCGATTATACGTTCATACCGTGCAGCCTGTCAGACCCGCCGCGTTGACCCACATCAACGGCAGGACCGGAAAAAGCGTCTACATTGTTAATGAGGGAACCCGAAAGCCCGCAAGCACCATGCTCCGTTGAAAGGAAGAGTCCCATGCAAGCCATCAAACGAATACTGGTTGTCATCGACCCCACCAGGGAGGATAACGTAGCGCTGGTAAGGTCCAGGCTGATCGCGGCCTTCATCGGTGCCGAGTTGCACCTGCTGGCATGCGAGAATCGGCGTGACCTCAAGCCGTTGTTGGCAGAGCTGTGCGCCGGCCTGGAAACCTCCGGGGTCACGGCCAGCTATACCCAGGCGTGGCACTCCAACCTGACCGATACCATCATCCACACACTTCGCGCCCAGGGCTGCGGACTGGTGATCAAGCAGCACCTGCCGGACAACCCGCTGAAGAAGGCGCTGCTGACACCGGACGACTGGAAGCTGCTGCGCCAGTGCCCGGCGCCCGTGTTGCTGGCCAAGGACAGTGCCTCGTGGATGCATGGCAATGTGCTCGCCGCCGTCGATCTCGGTAATCACGATGATCAACACCACGTGCTGCACGACACCATAGTGCGCTACGCCGCGGATATCGCCGAGATGGTCAACGGCCAGATGCACCTGATCAGCGCGCACCCGGCGCCCATGCTGTCGGCCGCCAACCCGGTGTATCAGCTGCGTGAGAATATCGTGCGCATCTATACCGACAAGGCAACTCGCTACCGCGACCAGTACGGCATTCCCGAAACCAACCTGCACATCGATGAAGGCCCGGCGGACACCTTGATTCCCAAGGTGGCGCAGCAGATCGGTGCCAGTGTGACGGTGATCGGCACCGTTGCCCGTACCGGCATTTCCGGCGCCCTGATCGGCAATACCGCCGAGGTGGTGCTCGATCAGTTGGTGGGCGACGTACTGGTACTCAAGCCCGACGACATGATTGCCCATCTGGAAGAGCTGCTGGAAAAATAAACCACCGCGTCGCGGCCTGTCCGGGGCCGCGACCTTTTGCCCCTTGCCCTTTCCCTCGGCACAGGTTCTAGCGCGGCCAGCTTAACTTTGTGCCGGTAATCCTGTAGAATTCCTGCCCGCCGTGAGTGCATGTGTACAGGCGTTTGCCCGCAACCATATTCTGTTACCCCAGTTACCAGGTTGCCCCCCACCAGATCGGGCCTGCGCTTGCACCCATCCCTATTTTCGGCATCCCAGGTCCGTGAGGATGACCGTTCCGTCACAAACGGAACAGACTGATGAGGGTAATTATTGTGCTTGAAGCCTATCGCAAACACGTTGAAGAACGCGCCGCCCAAGGCGTCGTGCCTCAGCCGCTTAATGCCGAACAAACCGCTGGTCTGGTTGATCTCCTGAAGAACCCGCCGGCTGGCGAAGAAGAATTCCTGCTTGATCTGCTCACCAACCGCGTTCCGCCGGGAGTGGATGAAGCTGCCTACGTCAAGGCTGCCTTCCTGTCCGCAGTGGCCAAGGGCGAAGCCACTTCCCCGCTGCTGAACAAGGTCCGCGCCGTTGAGCTGCTGGGCACCATGCAGGGCGGCTACAACATTGCCACCCTGGTAGAGCTGCTCGACGACAGCGAGCTGGCTGCCACCGCCGCCGAACAACTCAAGCACACCCTGCTGATGTTCGACGCCTTCCACGATGTGGCCGACCGCGCCAAGAAAGGCAACCAGTATGCCCAGGCAGTCCTGCAGTCCTGGGCTGACGGCGAATGGTTCACCAACCGCCCGGCCGTTGCGGAAAAGATCAGCCTGACCGTATTCAAGGTCCCCGGCGAAACCAACACCGATGACCTGTCCCCTGCTCCGGATGCCTGGTCGCGTCCTGACATCCCGCTGCACGCCCAGGCCATGCTGAAAATGGCCCGTGACGGCATCGAGCCGGTCGAGCCAGGCGTCATCGGCCCGCTGAAACAGATCGAAGCCATGAAGGCCAAGGGCCTGCCCGTTGCCTACGTCGGTGACGTGGTTGGTACCGGTTCCTCCCGCAAGTCCGCCACCAACTCGGTGCTGTGGTTCTTCGGCGACGATATTCCCTACGTACCGAACAAGCGCGCCGGTGGTTTCTGCTTCGGCACCAAGATCGCCCCCATCTTCTACAACACCATGGAAGACGCTGGCGCCCTGCCGATCGAGTTCGACTGCAACGACCTGAACATGGGCGACGCCATCGACGTCTACCCCTATGAAGGTAAAGTCTGCAAGCACGGCACTGACGAAGTCATCACCACCTTCGAACTGAAGACCCAGGTGCTGCTCGACGAAGTGCGTGCCGGTGGCCGTATCCCGCTGATCATCGGCCGTGGCCTGACTGACAAAGCCCGCGCTGAACTGGGCCTGGGTGCCAGCGACCTGTTCCGCAAGCCGGTCGCTCCGGCCGACAGCAACAAGGGTTACACCCTGGCGCAGAAGATGGTCGGCAAGGCCTGTGGCGTCGAGGGCGTTCGCCCTGGTACCTACTGCGAGCCAAAGATGACCACCGTCGGTTCCCAGGACACTACTGGCCCGATGACCCGTGACGAGCTGAAGGACCTGGCGTGCCTGGGCTTCTCCGCTGACCTGGTGATGCAGTCCTTCTGCCACACTGCGGCCTATCCGAAGCCGATCGACGTCAACACCCACCACACCCTGCCCGACTTCATCCACAACCGTGGTGGTGTCGCGCTGCGTCCGGGTGACGGCATCATCCACAGCTGGCTGAACCGCATGCTGCTGCCCGACACCGTCGGCACCGGTGGCGACTCCCACACCCGCTTCCCGATGGGCATCTCCTTCCCGGCCGGTTCCGGTCTGGTCGCCTTCGCTGCTGCCACCGGCGTCATGCCGCTGGATATGCCGGAATCGGTACTGGTGCGCTTCAAGGGTGAAATGCAGCCGGGTATCACCCTGCGCGACCTGGTCCATGCCATCCCCTACTACGCGATCCAGGAAGGCCTGCTGACCGTCGAGAAGAAAGGCAAGAAGAACATCTTCTCCGGCCGCATTCTCGAGATCGAAGGTCTCACCGGTCTGACCGTTGAACAGGCGTTCGAGCTGTCTGACGCCTCCGCCGAGCGTTCTGCTGCAGGTTGCACCATCAAGCTGCCGGAAGAGGCCATTGCCGAGTACCTCAAGTCCAACATCACCCTGCTGCGCTGGATGATTGCCAACGGTTACGACGACGCCCGCACCATCGAACGTCGCGCCCAGGCCATGGAAGCCTGGCTGGAAAAGCCCGAGCTGATGGAGGCCGATGCCGACGCCGAGTACGCAGCGGTCATCGAAATCGACCTGGCCGATATCCGCGAGCCGATCCTCTGCGCGCCGAACGATCCGGACGACGCCCGTCTGCTGTCCGAGGTACAGGGCCGGCAGATCGACGAGGTGTTCATTGGTTCGTGCATGACCAACATCGGTCACTTCCGTGCCGCTGGCAAGCTGCTCGAGAAGAACAAGAACGCCCTGCCGACTCGCCTGTGGCTGGCGCCGCCGACCAAGATGGATCAGTTCCAGCTGACCGAGGAAGGCTACTACGGCATCTACGGCAAGGCTGGTGCGCGCATGGAAATGCCCGGCTGCTCGCTGTGCATGGGTAACCAGGCGCGGATCAAGGCGAACTCGACTGCGGTCTCCACCTCCACGCGGAACTTCCCGAACCGCCTGGGCGATGGCGCCGACGTCTTCCTCGCCTCGGCCGAACTGGCCTCGGTTGCCGCTATCCTGGGCCGCCTGCCGAATGTCGACGAGTACATGACCTACGCGTCGGACCTCAACAGCATGTCTGCCGAGGTGTACCGCTACATGAATTTCAACGAAATCGAGTCCTACCAGAAGGCTGCCGCCAGCATTCCGGTAACCGAAATCTGAGAGTCCTGTAATCGGTAAAAGAAACCCCGCCTCGTGCGGGGTTTCTTTTTTGCGTTATATCAAGCGGAACCGGAAGCTGCAGATTCTTGTCAGATTTTCTGTACTTGCACTGATTAATTGACGCAAACAAGAGGACTACAACATGAAGAAATGGTTAATTGCCACGGTCTGCATCTCCGGAATGTTTGCTCTGGTGGGCTGCTCCAATGATCACCTGATTCGGACCAGCGAAGGTCAGATCATCGAAGCGGACAACAAGCCGGAAATCGATGAGGACACCGGCATGATCGAATACGAAGACCACAGTGGTCGCGACAACCAGATTCCGCAGGGCGATGTGCGCGAAATCAAGGAACGTTGAACGTGCCATGCCCTGCGGGGCTTCCCGCGGGGCGCCTGTCGCTGACAAACTCTTTCCCATAACCACAACAAGGGAACAACCATGGCAAATGTACGGCGCTCCCGGACGCGTCGGAAATCCCGCAGAAGACGTGCCCGCCGGCGCACTTATCTATTATTCCTCGATCGACAGATAGCGTCCTGGCGTGAACGTGGCGTACTGCTGGATCGCCTGCGGCGCAAGAGAAAATAGCCCTGACACGATCTCCGAGGTCGGGCAGCAGCTCGACCCGACGTCCCGCTACTGCAGAAGAAAGCCCGCCGCCTTGCCCTCGAATACCACCAGTCTGGCCAGGGTATCGTCGCCACCGTCGGCAAAGCTGATCTTCCAGATCTCCACCCGGTACCCCTGCTGGTTCAAGTGAGTGAGATAGTCCGCCTCGTATCCCTGCTGTACCCGATCGGCCATGGCATCAACCACCCGATTGAATTCAGCCTCGGGAATGGCTGCCTGGAAGTCGGCCGTACCCAATGTGCGAAACGCCTGGTAATCCTCTTCAGCCACTGTCGTCAGCAGACTGGACAGCAGCTGGCGCGCTTGCGCGGGCTCGCTATCGGCCCAGGCGGCGACCGGCAGCAGAAGCGCCGCGACGATGACGGCGTAACGCAGCAAGGTTGAGTGCATGGGAAGCTCCGAATAGTAAAAAGATGGGAGAAAGTATAGTCGCGACACCGACGGGAACATAACGGCGCAATCAGCGACCGACGGCCGCCTCGGCTATAGCGCGGCGCAGGGCCACGCGGCTAGAATACGCGACGTTTTTTCCTGACACCCATGGCTCCCTGATGACAGACACTCTTGCCTCAACCAAGAACAGCGCCCCCAGTGTAGGGTTCATATCCCTCGGCTGCCCGAAAGCACTCGTCGATTCCGAACGCATCCTTACCCAGCTTCGCATCGAGGGCTACCAGGTCGTACCGACCTACCAAGGAGCTGACGTGGTGGTGGTCAACACCTGCGGTTTCATCGACTCGGCCAAGGCCGAATCCCTGGACGCCATTGGCGAAGCCATTGCCGAGAACGGTCGGGTTATCGTGACCGGCTGCATGGGTGTGGAAGAAGGGGCCATCCGCGACGTGCACCCCAGCGTGCTGGCGGTGACCGGGCCGCAGCAGTACGAGCAGGTGGTCAATGCCGTCCATGAAGTCGTGCCGCCCCGGGCTGACCACAATCCGCTGATCGATCTGGTACCGCCCCAGGGCGTCAAGCTGACGCCACGCCACTATGCCTATCTGAAGATTTCCGAAGGCTGCAACCACAGCTGCAGCTTCTGCATCATTCCGTCCATGCGTGGCAAGTTGGTCAGCCGGCCGGTGGGTGAGGTGCTCGGCGAAGCCGAACGCCTGGTCAAGTCGGGGGTCAAGGAGCTGCTGGTCATCTCCCAGGACACCAGCGCCTACGGTGTGGATATCAAGTACCGCACCGGCTTCTGGAATGGCCGCCCGGTCAAGTCTCGCATGACCGAGATGTGCGAGGCGCTGAGCGAGCTGGGCGTGTGGGTACGGTTGCACTACGTATACCCCTACCCGCACGTCGACGAGCTGATCCCGCTGATGGCCGAGGGTAAGATCCTGCCCTACCTGGATATCCCCTTCCAGCACGCCAGCCCCAAGGTACTCAAGGCCATGAAGCGCCCGGCCTTCGAAGACAAGACCCTGGCCCGCATCAGGAAGTGGCGGGAGATCTGCCCGGAACTGACCATTCGCTCCACCTTCATTGTCGGCTTCCCCGGCGAGACCGAGGAGGACTTCCAGTACCTGCTTGACTGGCTGACCGAAGCGCAGCTCGATCGCGTTGGTTGCTTCCAGTATTCCCCAGTGGACGGCGCGCCCGCCGAGGCGCTGGGCCTGGAAGCCGTGCCGGATGAGATCAAGCAGGAGCGCTGGGACCGGTTCATGGCCCATCAGCAGGCCATTTCCACCGCCCGCCTGCAGCTCAAGATCGGCAAGACCATCCAGGTGCTGATCGACGAAGTGGATGAGGAAGGTCCGATCGCCCGCTCCATGGCCGATGCCCCGGAAATCGACGGCAATGTCTATATCGACAGCGATGAGCCGCTCAAGCCCGGCGATATCGTCAGCGTGCGGGTCACTGCGGCCGACGAATATGACCTCTGGGCCGAGCTGGTCTGAGCTGAAGCGCACCGGGGCCATGGCCCCGGTTTTCGTTTGACCCCCTGCCCTGCGGTTGCCGATTCGGGGCACCCGAGCCGGCAAATACAGTCCAAGCTGTACCGGCCCGCGAGCCGGAGGCAGAATGTGCTGCCGTTCCGATCACTCAGGAGGATGCCATGGCGATGATAACCAGCTACTCGGAAGAGGCCCCTTCCCGCGAGGAAGTCGACGCGCTACCGGGGGCGACCCTGGTGGAATTCGGCACCGACTGGTGCGGTCACTGCCGCGCCGCCCAGGCGCCGCTGCAACAGGCCTTCGCGGCCCATCCCGAGCTGCGCCATATCAAGGTGGAGGATGGTCCCGGCCGGCGCCTCGGTCGTTCGTTCCGGGTAAAACTCTGGCCGACGCTGATTTTCCTGCGTAATGGCGAGGAAGTAGAACGCCTGGTGCGACCGCGGGATGCCGAGTCGATCCTGCAGGCCATGGGCAAGCTCTGCAGCTGAACTGCCCCGCTGGCGTAGCCTTTTAGCGTCCTGACGGGCACACTATTGCCTTGCTCCGGATGATCAGAACAAGGCATTTCATGACAACACAGGCATTGCAGGACCTTCTCGCGCCCCACGGCGTCTGTTTCGGCTGTGGCGGCGCCAACCCCCATGGGTTGCAGATCAAGAGCCATTGGGACCCGGACGGCGTCCATGTAGTCACGCGACATTTGCCGGAGGCCAGGTACTGCGGCTGGCCTGACCTGGTCTATGGCGGATTATTGGCGATGTTGGTGGACTGCCATTCCAACTGGACCGCCATGGCCTATCACCTGCGCACGGAACAGGCGCTGGGCAACGCTCCGAACGAGATCAACTGTGTGACCGGCGAGCTGGGCATCAAGTACATCAAGCCGACCCCCATGGGGGTGGAGTTGAGCTTGCGCGCCCGGGTGGAGGGCCCCCTCGCCCGCAAGAGCCGCATCATCTGCGAGATCTATGCCGGCGATGTGCTGACAGCCATTGGCGACTCCACCTTCGTGCGGGTCGACGCCGGCAAGCTGGCCGCCCAAGCCCATGGGCGCGACGCCTAGCGCCCCGGGCTGATCAGCCGACCATCGGCAGCAGGAAGGCCAGCAATAGCGGAATCAGCAGAAACGACAGCAGGGTCGAGCAGATGACCAGGCTGGCGACGGTTTCCGGTGACCGGTTGGCCTTTACCGCAAACAGATAGTTGAACACCGCGACCGGCATCGCCGCCTGCAGTATCAGTACCCCCTGGGCCAGCGGCGGCAGGTCCAGGGCCAGCGCAATGGCCCAGCCAATAAGGGCGCCGCAGAGCATGCGCAGCCCGCCCAGGGCCATGCCCTTGCCTACCTGTTTCGGTCGAATGCTGGCCAGCGATACCCCCAGGGTCAGCAGCATCATGGGAATGCTCATGCTCCCCAGCAGATCGATGGTATTACCGAGCCAACGGGGCAACTGCAGGTCAAGCAGCAGTACCACCAGCGCCACGCCCAGGCTGACGATCACCGGATTGAGCAGCAACCGCCGCCAGGATTCGGCCGCGCCCGCCAGGATCATGCCGACACTGAAATGCCCTATCGACAGCACCACAAAGAACGCCACGGCCAGCGCCAACCCCGGCTCGCCAAAGGCGTACAGGCTGATCGGCAGGCCCATGTTGCCGGTGTTGGGGAACATGTAAGCCGGCACCAGCACCTTGGGGTCGGCATTGATCGTCCGGCTCAGCACCCAGCCGACCATCGCCATCAACAGGGTGATCGCTACACAGCCCAGGGCTATCTGCCCGAAGACCTGCACATCGACCTCGGCGCGGCTCAGGGTCGAAAGCACCAGGCAGGGCGTGCTGACGTTGAGGACCAGGCGGGTGACGAATTCAGTGGGATAGGCCTGGCCCGAACGCGCCCAGCCGTAGCCGATCCCGGCGACGATGAGTACCGGGGCCATTACTGCAAAGAGTTCAATGAACATGGATATCAACTCAACGATCGTTGACGCAGCTGCTGGTAACCACGGCGGGTCAGCAGCAGGAGATGGCGGGTACCGGGATAGACCTTGCCGCTGGCCTTGAGGCTGTCGATCAGCGCCCCATGGTCATCGGCCGGCAACAGGAAGTAATCCACGCCTTCAGCCAGTTGCGCTTCGCAGACCTTGAACCAGCGGAAGGTAGTGCCCTTGGGTTGGGCGTTGAGCTCATCGAGCTGGCGCAGACTCAGGGTCTCGGTCCCGGCGTAGGGAATCGGATCGGCAGTGGACATGGGCATTCCCGGCAAGCAAAACAGGTGGCAACCATACCAGAATCAAGCACTTCCCGGGGCTCGCGATCGCACACAAGCCGCACTTTCAGCAGCCGCTCTGGTCTGAATGGACAGCGACTGGAAACGGGAGAGACCATGCCGAGTGAGAAAAGCAAGATGCTGGCCGGTGAGCTGTACGACGGGCAGGATCCCGAGCTGGTGGCCGACCGGCGCCGAGCCCGTGAGTTAACCCAGGGCTTGCTCACCCTGCCGCCGGATGCCGACGCCGAACGCGCCGAGCTGCTGGCGCAACTGTTCCACGCCCCGACCGATGCGGTCATCATGCCGCCGTTCTTCTGTGACTACGGTTGGAACATCAGCCTGGGTCGCCAGGTCTTTTTCAACGTCAACTGCATCATCCTGGATGTCGCCCCGGTAACCATCGGCAACAACGTGTTGCTCGGCCCGGCGGTGCAACTCAATACCCCGTTGCACCCAATGGACGCTGCCGAGCGCCGGAGCGGGCTGGAGTATGCCCGCCCGATAACGGTCGGTGACGACGTCTGGATCGGCGGCGGGGCGATCATCTGCCCGGGCGTGACCATCGGGCCGCGTTCGGTGGTTGGCGCCGGCAGCGTGGTCGTCAAGGACGTACCGCCGGATGTACTGGTGGCGGGTAATCCCGCGCGCGTTATCCGTCCGCTGGTGCCCCAGTAACGCACCCGTGACTTCCCAAGCAACCAGGAGGCCTGCTGTTGAAGACCGCCCTGTTCCGTCTGCTGAAATGGCTATTGGTGCTGGGGATTATTGCCGCAGCCGTGTTGACTCGCCCCTGGGACCACATCCCGCCCGAATGGCATCCCTGGCAACCCCTGGCTATCGACCACCCCATGACGGTAGTGAGCAAATGGAAGCTGGCGCAGCTCAGGGATGATCCCCAGCAATGCCTGGCTGTGCTGGAGACGGCCCCGGATGGCGCCATCGACTACCTGGCGCTGGACGACTACACCCCAGTCGCCGGCTGTCCTCTTAGCAATGTGGTGCGGGTCACGCGCACCGGGGTGCGCTTCAGCTCCACCTTCACCGTCACCTGCCCCGTCGCCGTGGCCTGGGTCATGTTCGAGCGTCAACAGTTGCAGCCCCTGGCGCAGCAGCATCTGGCTAGCCCGCTGGTACGGGTCGACCATCTGGGCAGCTTCGCCTGCCGCAATATCTACCACCGAGAGGGTGCGCGCCGCAGTCAGCATGCGACGGCCAATGCCTTCGATGTGGCCGGGTTTCGCTTCGAGAATGGCGAGCAGGTATCGGTGTTGAAGCACTGGGATGATCAGGATGCCGCCAACAAGTCGGCATTCCTCAAGCAGGCCCATGAGGCTGCCTGTGGTTACTTCGGTACGGTATTGGGCCCCGATTACAACCAGCCCCACGAAAACCACTTCCACTTCGATGCCAGCGGCTTCGGCTTCTGCCGCTGAGGGCCAGACGATATGCACAGAAAAGCCGACCCGTGGGGTCGGCTTTCTGTTCACTCCCGGGATCAGTACGGGCAGTTGCCGCGGTACTCCGAGATTTTCCGGTCAGACTCGTGGCGCGGGCCACACAGGAACTGGCTGTAGCGGGTGTCGTTGTCCAGGAAGCGCTTCATCCAGGACACACCGAAACGACTCAGCACATCGTTGTTCAGCCCGCCGCCGTTGGCGCAGTAATGCGAGCCGTTGTTGATCTCGACATAGGCCTTGTCGATGTCGTTCGGCAGTTGGTTATAGAACGGCGAGGCGTGACTGCGCACCGGCGCAATGAGGTCGGACTCACAGGCAAAGATCAGCGTCGGCGCCTGTACGCCGCTGAAGCGGGTGGTATCCCAGGGTGCGAGCGGGATGGCTGCCTTGATGCGCCCTTCGCTGGCGACGCGCAGGGTGCCGCCACCGCCCATGGACCAGCCGATGACCCCAAGGCGCTCGGTATCGATCATGCCGTTGACCGGGCTGGTGCGAGAGCTGTTCTGATCCACCAGATAGTCCAGCGCGTTGTTGATCTGCCGGGCGCGGCTCGGTGGCTGGTCGAAGCCGGTGTTGGTGTCGATGGTCATGACCACGAAGCCATGGGACGCCAGCTTGGGGCCCCACCAGTCGATGGAGGACTCGGCAGACACAAACCCGGGGATGACTACTATCGCCGCCATGGTGCCGGTGGTACCCGTTGGGTAGTGGATGGTACCGCCACCGAAGCCGCTGACCAGCCCGGACACCCGGCTGGTGCGCACGCTGTACGGGCCGCTGGAAGCCTCAAGGAAGGCTACGGTCGGATCTGGGCCACGTTCATAGGATTGGCCTGGGTTGGTTGGCTCGTCGGTGGGTGGATTGGTTGCAAAGACGGAAGCGGAGAACATCAGCGCACCCGCGGCTGCCATTGAGAGCAGCGTTTGGGATAGTTTCTTATTAATCATTATTACTCCAGGGATAGTTTCAAATTATTGTTAATTGCATATACCGCCAAGTGCTGATGTCCCGAATAAGAGAACTTCCATCAACAGCACAGAAGTATTTGAGCTGCTGTCCGGTGCGTCAATGCCGAACCGGAAAGTTCACCCGCATGGGTTAAGTGCGCGGCGCAGATAGTTATAAGCGCAACCGAACAACCAGATAATACGAAATTAAAACAAGGGGTTATATTTTGCCACATCACTCTTTCGAGTGATGGCGAAACCACCGCCAATCACATGGTCGCAATACTTGGCGCAATCTTGTTGAACTCCGGAATATCACCGCCTCTAACTCTTCACAGGAGGATATGCCAATGCGAATTCATCATTTGAACTGCGGTTGCATGTGTCCGGTCGGTGGCGCGCTGTTTGATGGTTTCAGCAAGGGGCTGACGGCGAGCCTGGTCTGCCACTGCCTGTTGATCGAAACGGATAATCACGGGCTGGTGCTGGTTGACACCGGTTTTGGCACCAGCGATGTTCTTCATCCCCATCGGCGGCTGAGTCGTTTTTTTACCGTATTCAACAATATCCAGTTCGAGGAGCGGTATACGGCGCTGGCCCAGGTCCGGCAATTGGGCTTCGCTGCCGAAGACGTTCGGCATATCGTGTTGACCCATCTGGATTTCGACCATGCCGGCGGTCTGTCCGACTTTCCCCAGGCGGTGGTCCATGTCATGCAGCGGGAAATCGATGCCGCTCGCAGCGCTGGCGGTTTCATCGGCAGCAAGCGTTATCGGGGGCAGCAATGGGCCCATGGGGTCAACTGGCAGTTCTATCAAGCTGCCGGCCAGCCCTGGCACGGGTTCGATGCCGTACGTGATCTGATCGGCCTGCCTCCCGAAATCCTGCTGATCCCCCTGGCCGGGCATACCCAGGGCCACGCGGGTATCGCCATCGACACCGGAGACAGCTGGCTGCTGCATGCGGGTGATGCCTACTTCTACCGTGGCGAAATTGGCCAGCGCGAGCGCAGCTGCACCCCGGGGCTGCGCTTCTATCAAACCATGATGGAGGCCGACCGCCGCCAGCGCCTGGAGAACCAGCGGCGGCTGCGCGACCTATCGGTGGACCACCGCGGCGAGGTACGCATTTTCTGCAGCCATGACGCGGTGGAGCTGGATCAGTTGCGTGCAGGCGCGGCCTCAGGTCAGGGGTAGTCCTCCGCCGGATCACGGTTGAAACCTTCGGCCTGCATCCGCCACAGCGCGTCGAACTCACCGCCGCGCTGACGTAGCTCCTGGGGCGTGCCCTCCTCCACCAGCCGGCCATCGCGGAGCACGACGATACGGTCGAAGGAGGCAAGCGTGGACAGCCGGTGGGCCACAGCCACCACGGTGCGGTTGTGCATCAGGTCGTTGAGCGCGATCTGGATCTCGGCCTCCGATTGGCTGTCCAGCGCCGAGGTGGCCTCGTCCAGGATCAGCAGCGGAGTATCCTTGAGGAAGGCCCGGGCGATGCCCAGGCGCTGCCGCTGCCCGCCGGACAGCATCACCCCGCGCTCCCCTACCAGGGTGTCATAGCCCTGGGGCAGCTCACGGATGAAGCCATCGCAGTAGGCCTGGCGTGCGGCGGCTATCACCTCGTCATCGGTGGCCTCCGGGCGGCCGTAGCGGATATTCTCGCGGATGCTGCGGTTGAACAGGGCCGTTTCCTGCGGCACCACGGCGATTTTGTCCCGCAGGCTGTCCTGATTGACGGTGCGAATATCCTGGCGGTCGATGAGGATCCTGCCGTTCTGCACATCATCGAGCCGCTGGATCAGGCTGATCAGCGTGGATTTGCCGGCGCCCGACGCGCCGACGATGCCCACTTTCTGCCCGGCCGGAATATGCAGGCTGAAATCATCGAATACCCGGCGCCCGTCGGGGTAACTGTAGCCGATATGCTCGATGCTGATTTCACCCGCTGCCAGCGCCAACTTCACCTGCGGATCATCCAGCGCGTGGGGCTGCACTATGATGCGCAGGGTGTCGTCGATGGCGCCGACCTGTTGGGTTGCATCCACCAGCGCCAGGGCGAGGTCCCGGGAGCCATGCAGGATGCGGAAGGTCAGCGCACTGACCAACACCACGTCGCCAGCCGTCACCTGCCCGTCCAGCCACAGGGAAATCGCCCAGACCAGCATGCCCCCGGCCATCAAGGCCAGGCAGATATCGTGCAGCACCCGGGCCTTTTCCAGGTACATCCAGCTGCGCCGCTGGGCCTGCGCCTCATAGCCGATCTCATGGGCCAGGCGTTCGCTTTCCCGGTCCCGGGCGGCGAAGGCCTTGATGGTCCAGACATTGGACACCGCATCCACCAGCTCGCCGCCCACCCGTGCCGCCTGGGCGGCGAAGCGCTGGTGCTTGGAACGCCCCCGAATGCCGAAGCCGGTGATCAGCACCGCGACGATCGCCACGAAGATCACCAGCGCCAGCGCCATGCGTGGGTCGACGGTGAGCAGCAGCACCACGGCGCCGAGAAAGTCCACCACTGGCGGGATGATCTTCCAGGCGAGACCGCCATAGATGGCCCCCGCGGCGGCCCCCAAGGCGGAAATGCGGTTACCCAGGGAGCCGGCAAAGTGCTCGTTGAAGTAGCGCATCGGGTGGCCGGTGAGGTGGCGGAACAGATCGACGCGGATATCGACGACGCTGGCGACCACAGTGCGGCAGCCTAGCCAGCCAGCCAGGCGCCAGAGAATGTTCTCCAGCACGATCAGCCCAAGAAACAGCAGCAGCGGCGTCCAGACCGACGCCTGCCGGGTGTCCGCGGCCATGGCGTCCACCAGCAGCTTCATGCCGTATTGCACCGCCACGGCGCAGCCAGCGGCACCGATGACCAGGGCCATGAGGCCGCCGAAATGCCAGGGGCGCGTGGTCACGTAGTGCCAGAGGAAAGGGACTGTACGGTTGGGCAGGGGCGGCTCCCGGGCCGCTGAATGATTCTGCAGTACGCTCATGGGCTGCTGGTCAGGATGGCGGGTTCGGTGTGGGGATTGAAGCGCACCTGCTGCGCTTGCAATTCGTCTGCCAGCCCTTGGTGCAGCGGGCGTTCGCCGTTGGCATCGGGGAAGCCGAACAAACCCACCGGGCAGTGACGGTCATCGGTCCAACCGGGATAATCCACCACGGGATAGAGACAGATGCCCTCCACCGGCACGCCTTGCTGCATCGCCAGCCATACCTGCTCACTCACATAGTGCAGCCAGTCGCCACGCACATCCCCTTCGGCCCCTGTTTCGGCGACCAGCAACGGGCGGCGATACCGATGGTGGATCTCCGCGAGGATACCGCGGAACGGCCGGTAATCCGGGCTGTTGCGCTCGATTGGCGGCCCGTTCAGATACCACTGGTTATCCGAGTAATAGTTGACCCCGACGATATCCAGGTATTCCGGTCCCCCGCCGAGCCCCGGCCAGAGTGTGCCGCACAGCATATCCCAGGCCTGGAACTGGGACAGGCGGAAATCCTCGGCCTCGCGCACCGGGCCCGGCCGGTCGTTGGGCGCCACCACGTGGATGGCCGGATCCACTTGCACGAAACGGGCCCGCGGGTCGACCTCCCGTATGGCGTCGATGGCGGCAATGGTGGCGCGCACCAGTTGATGCTTGAGCTCGAAGCCGCGGCCCCTTGCCATCGGGTTGAAGTAGGCGACGTCGCCACCCGCCCAGGACCAGAAGGAAATTTCGTTCAATGGCGAGTAGAACGGCACCCGGTCACTCTCATCCTTGACCAACTGCGCCACCGCTGCGGCATAGCGGGCAAAATGCTCGACAAAGCCCGGGCGCCAGATATCGATGTGATCTGGCCAGCCGTAGTGGCACAGATCCCAGATGATCTGGCTACCCTGCCGCTCTGCGGCCTGCAGCATCGGCAGGAAGCTCGACCAGTCATACTGCCCCGGCGTCGGCTCGATCAGGTGCCAGCGCAGCCCGTCGCGGATGCTGCGCAGGCCGTGCTGGCGCAGCAGCGCGTAATCCTGTTCGGCCCACTGTTCATGACCGGTCACGTCGATCAGGTCCAGCCGTCGCCCATCGCTGCGCCGGTGGTTCGAGCACTCGAAGCCGCCGAGAAAAAAACTGTCAAACAGACTCGCTTGGTGCATCCAGATTCCTCTTGTGCGTTGCCGTCTAGATACCCTGTTTTACCAGACTACGGGACGACGCCTCGTCCGTACCGGCCCGGGCGCGCTCCTCGATACGCTTGTACAGCGCCAGCGCCTGGCCAACCACCTGATCCATGTTGTAGTACTTGTAGGTGCCAAGCCGGCCGAGGAAGGTGACATCCTCCAGGCTGTCGGCCAACTGCTGATAACGCTTGTACAGCTCGGCGTTTTCCGGGCGCGGCACCGGGTAGTAGGGGTCGCCCTGATCGGAGGGATACTCATAGGTGATGCTGGTCTTGGGGTGCACCTGCCCGGTCATGTGCTTGTATTCGCTGATCCGCGTATAGGGCACGCTCTCGTCCGGGTAGTTGACCACGGCCACCGACTGGAAATGCTCCTGATCCAGGCTGACGTGCTTGAACTGGAGGGAGCGGTACGGCAGTTTGCCGAAGCGGTAGTCGAAAAACTCGTCGATGGGGCCGCAGTAGACCAGATGGTCGTAGTCGACTTCGTTACGGATTTCCCGGTAGTCGGTATTGAGCATGACCTTGATGTTCGGATGCGCGAGCATCCGCTCGAACATTCGGGTATAGCCATGCTTGGGCATCTGCTGGAAGGTGTCGGTGAAATAACGGTCATCGGTGTTGGTGCGGGTCGGCACCCGGGAGGTGACCATCTTGTCCAGTTGCGAAGGGTCCAGCCCCCACTGCTTGCGGGTATAGCCGCGGAAGAACTTCTGGTACAGCTCGCTGCCGATCTGGTTGATGACCACATCCTCACTGGTACGGATATGCTCCACCGGCTCCGCGCGGCTGGCCAGGAACGCCTCCGCGTCAGCCTCGCTGGCCAGGTCCAGTGCGTAGAGCTTGTTCAGCGTGGTGCGGTTGATCGGGATCGGCAGTTGCTGCCCGTCGACCTCGGCCAGCACCCGGTGTTCGTAGGGACGCCACTCGGTGAAGCGCGACAGGTAATCGACAATGCGCTGGGAGTTGGTATGGAAGATATGGGGTCCGTAGCGGTGGATGAGGACCCCGGCATCGTCATGGTAATCGTAGGCATTGCCACCAATGTGCGGACGGCGATCCACCACCAGCACCCGCTTGTTCAGCCCGCTGGCCAGTCGCTCGGCCAGCACGCTGCCGGCGAACCCCGCGCCGACCACCAGATAATCGAAGCCGCGACTGCGCACCGGTACGGGTTCCTTGAGCACACCCGGAAAGTGCGTGGGGGAAAGACCCGACAGTGAATCATGACCGTTACCGCGCATGGTTACATTGCCCATTTCATTTTCTCCATCATCAAGCTCCAGGTGTGATCCCAGGACATATCGCCGAGGACTGAATCAGCCGCAGTGAGGAAGCGATCGCGGTCGGCTGCCGCCGCCAGTGCCTGTTCCGCTGCGGTAACGAATTCGGCCGGGGTGGCGGCAATGTGCACCACCTCGGTATCGCCATAGGTACGCACCACATCGCGGATCGGCGTGGACACCACGGGGCAGCCGCCGGCAAGGTATTCCGGGGTCTTGGTGGGGCTGATAAAGCGGGTCGACTCGTTCAACGCGAAGGGCATGATCGCCACATCCCAGCTGGACAGGTACGCCGGCAGCTCCTCGTAGGTCCGGGCCCCGGGATAATGCAGGTTGGCGCGCTGAGGCAGCGCTGCCGGATCGATCTTGACCACCGGGCCGACCAGCACTATGTGCCAGTCGGGGCGCAGCTGGGCGACCTGGTCCAGCAATTCGATATCCAGGCGCTCGTCGATCACGCCATAGAAACCCAAGCGCGGCTTGGGAATGGGCTGCATGTCCTGCGGCTCGTCCTGGCGCGCCCTGGCCCTGGCAAAGTGGTCGATATCGACACTGCTCGGAAAGGCGTGGACGTTATCGTGCAGGGCCTTCTTGGCTTCCCATAGGCTGTAGCCGCCGGTAAATACCAGGTCCGCCCGTTGCAGCAGGGCCTGCTCCCGCTCGACCAGTTCCGGCGGCGCGCCGCGAAAGGCCGACAGCTCATCCATGCAGTCATAGACGATCAGGGACGCCGGCAGGTGCCCGGCGATATCCAGGGCCATGGGGGTGTAGAACCAGAGCATGGGACTGTCGACCTGCAGCCTTGCCAGGTAGTCATCCAGCATGGCGCGCTGCAATGCCCGGGCGGCTTCGCCCTGGCATTCC
The DNA here is from genome assembly GCF_000939975.1 of Pseudomonas saudimassiliensis. GTDB lineage: Bacteria > Pseudomonadota > Gammaproteobacteria > Pseudomonadales > Pseudomonadaceae > Halopseudomonas > Halopseudomonas saudimassiliensis. The sequence continues at coordinate 2,201,005 of NZ_LK391969.1, forward strand.
TCGGGCAGCCGCGGGATCAGCACCTGCACCCCGTTCTCCTCGCTGCGCACCTCGAGTCGCGGCTGGCCGTCTTCGCTGGGAATCGGCTCCTCAAAGAACAAGACGTTGAACTCCCGGGCAAACCGCGACATCAGGTGTTGCGGCCGCTGATACACGAAACTCCAGCGCAGGTGGGACAGGACGAGCAAGGTCGGGCGCTGCCGATCGAATGCGAGCTCGCCGGGCGGCAGCCGCGGCTCGCGGGATTTACCGATGTCGTACTGGAAGGGTCCTGCCCAGCTCATGAATATGCACCTCGTCGTACTCATGGGGCCTATGGAGTCCTTTCCAGACGCACACGATCAGGTCATCCGAGAAGCCGGAAGCTCTGCTACAGAATTGCTTATATGTATTCTCGGGAGTCCCTGGAGAAGCCCGCACAGCCCTGCGCGGGAGTCAAGAAAGGGGGGAAATGTCACCACCCAGATTTATTGACGCAGCCAGAACGCATTCGGTTCAGACTTTCTACGGTGCTTGTTTGCAGCTCTGCTACCATCCCCACGTGATCGAGCACACCCAGCCAAAGGCATACCGATGAAGCATTGCAAGGTTCTACCCCTCCTGGTACTGCTGGCCAGTTGCAGCAGCGCCGACGAGTCCACCACAGATTGCAGTGATGCCCTGACCACCCAGCAGATCAACGCCTGCACCGGGGCGCAACAGGAGCAGACCGAAGCCCGGCTCAATGCGGTATACCAGCAGCTCATGGACCAGCTGGCAGCGCCGGATGCGGGCCTGGACAATGCCAAGGCGGTACAGGGACAGGTACGGGCGGCCCAGCGCCTGTGGCTGGCCTATCGCAAGGCTGACTGTGACGCGCAGTTTTCCCTGTACGCCGGTGGCAGTATCCGCACCGCTGTGTACCTCAATTGCATGGAGGCCAGGGCTGCCCAGCGCATTACCGAGCTGGAGGCGTATTTTCCCTACTGAGCGGAGCTGCGCGCATCGATTGACGGCGCTCCCATGACAGCAGATCATTCCTGCCTGACTGTAACCAGGGATACGCAACATGTTTGACAATGTGGATTGGCTGCCGGACAACTTCGTCATTTCCGACGGCGTTTTGAGCCTGCTGGCGAGCTCGCTCATCCTGATCGTGACGGTGGTCATCCTGCGGGCACTGACCACCCGCTTCATCCAGCGCACGGTGAATTCACCCGAATTGCGTGGCCGCTGGCTGGTCAATTCGCGCAACGGCTTCCTGCTGCTGTTGCTGCTCGGTCTGGTGATGATCTGGGGCGAGGAGCTGCGGACCCTGGCGCTGTCCATCGTCGCCATCGCGGTGGCCTTCGTGGTCGCGACCAAGGAGTTGATCCTGTGCTTTACCGGCTCGCTGCTCAAGAGTGGTTCACGCTCCTTTGTGCTCGGCGATCGGATCCAGATCAAGGATCTGCGCGGCGATGTGATCGACCAGAATCTGCTGGCCACGACCATTCTCGAGGTCGGCCCCGGCAAGCATCTGCATCAGCGCACCGGGCGCCGCATCGTCATTCCCAATGCCCTGTTCGTCTCGGAGCCGGTGATCAACGAAAGCTTCACGACCCACTACGACTTCCACGTGTTCACCGTGCCCTTCAAGCGCGAGGACAACTGGCAGGCGGCGCAACAGGCGCTGCTGGCCTCGGCTGCCCGCCATTGCGAACCCTATCTGGAGTTGGTGCGCCGCTACATGAGCAAGATCGGCAACCAGCGCGGCCTGATGATGCCCTCGGTCGACCCCCGGGTGACCATCCAGGTCCCGGTCGCCGGTGAAATCCACCTGACGGTACGGATTCCGGCCAAGGCCGGTGAGCGCAACTTCATCGAACAGGCCATTCTCACCGAAGTATTCTCCGAGAACGATTTTTCCCGCCGCCGCGAACCGGCGGAGCAGCCAGTTGCGGCCGACTGACCCGCCTGGGCGTACACCAGCAAGGAAGTGTCATGTACAAATACGTATTGGTTCTGCATATCGTCTCCGCCACCCTCTGGACCGGCGGGCACCTGGTACTCGCCCTGGCGCTGCTGCCGCGCATCCTACGGGAACGGTCGCTTGCCGACCTGCTGGCCTTTGAAGGCGCCTACGAGAAATGGGGCATGGCGGCCCTGGCGACCCAGGTGGTTACCGGTCTCTGGCTGGCCCATACCCTGATACCGGATGTCAGCGCCTGGTTCGCGGGTGACAACTTCGTCACCCGACTGATATTGATGAAACTCACGCTGCTGGCCCTGACCCTGGCGATTGCCCTGGATGCCCGCATTCGGGTGATCCCCAACCTCACAGCCGATACCCTGCCGGTCATGGCCCGGCGTATCCGCCTGATTACGTTGCTCGGGGTCGCGTTCGTGGTGGTCGGTACCACTTTCCGTACCGGACCCTGGTTGTAGCCGACTGACCCGCCCGGGCGGCATATCCAGGCATTCCACGGCGTGTTATGATTTCGGTCCAATTAGCTTGGATTCAAATCATTGGTCATACATACACCCTGCCCGCGCAACCGGTTCGGCATCCACTTCGTCATGTTGTCCCGCCTATGGCGGCGCAGCCTCGACCAGAAGATGGCCGCGGCCGGTTTCGCCGATATCAGTTGGTCGCCCCTCATCCACCTGGCCGAATCCGGTGATGGGGTCAGCCAGAAGGCCCTCGCCGCGCTGGTCGGCATCGACGGCTCCAGCCTGGTGCGGCTGTTGGACACCCTCGAGAGCCGGGGCCATATCCAGCGCTGCCCCTGCCCCGATGATCGCCGGGTCAAGCTGGTCATGCTCACCGCCGATGGACAGCAGATGGTCCACACTATCCGCGATCACCTGGAGCGTATCGAACGGGAGATGCTGCAGGACCTGGATGATGAACAATTGCTCGCCATGCTCGGCGGCTTCGACCGCATCAAGGACCGTCTGGCGCTGATGGCCGAGAGCACCGGCCATGGGCAATAGAATATATGCCCAGCTGTCACGCTTTGGCTTCGACATACCCCGCTGGAACTTTGCGCTGCGCACTGCGCTGGCCTCCGGCCTGGCCCTGGTGCTGGCCTGGCTGATCGGCCTGGAGCATCCCCAATGGTCAGCCATGACCGTGTGGGCGGTTTCCCAGCCGGTACGCGGCATGCTGGTGGAGAAAAGCCTGTTCCGCGCCGTTGGTACGGTGGTGGGTACCGCGTTCGGCATCGGCCTGGTGCTGGTCGCCGGCGATAACCTGCCGCTGCTGGTCATCAGCCTGTCCCTGTGGGTTGGCCTCTGTGTGGGCGTCGGCAATCTGCTGCATGGCCTGATTTCCTACGGCGCCCTGCTTTCCGGCTATTCGGCAAGCATGGTAGCGCTACTCCATACCCAGCAACCGGCGGGACAGATCATGGCACTCGGCAGCGACCGGCTGTTGACCGTCATGACCGGGGTCCTGGTGGGCCTGCTGGTGGGGTTGCTCTGTACGTCCCGGCGTGCCGAGGATCCTCTCAGCGGCCGGGTACGCCGGACCACCGCCCAGCTGCTGCAGGACATGGCCGCCCGCTTTACCGGGTCGGACCAGCGCGCCCGGGCTGATGTCGCCCACACCCTGTTGCAGGAGATCGCCAGCGCCGAGGAGAATTTTGCCAGCAGCCAGGCCGGATCGCTGCGCAACCACCGCCGCGTCCGCGCGCTGCGCGCACTCGTGCAGGCCCAGGTGAGTGGCGTGTATTGGCTGCGCAACTCACTTAACCTGCCCGCCAATACCGGTCTGGCCGAGGCGCTGGCGCAAGCGGCCCGGGCGCTGGACCTCAATGGTTGGGGCGATGACTGCCTGCAGGCCCTCGAGACGGCCCTGACCCGGTGTGCCGACGACGCAGTGACCGCCGCGGTGCTGTGCCAGCTGCGCGATGCACTGCGGGACAATGCGGCGCTGGAGGGCACCGGCAGCGGGTCGATGCCGCTGCGCAGCAAGGTAGTATTGCACCGCGACTGGATCGGCGCGCGCCAGGCCATGTGCCGTGCCACCGGCCTGTTGCTGGTGGTGGGCGGGGTCTGGGTGGTGACCGGCTGGGGCGTGGGAGCCTACCTGATGCTGGGCGTGTCGGTGATGATCGCGCTGTTTTCCACCTTCGAAACGCCCGCCCATATCATGGGGCATATCTTCATCTGGCAGGCGGTCGCCGCCGTTGCGGCCCTTGGCTGCCATTGGCTGGTCTGGCCGCACCTCACGGCGGAATGGCAACTGGTGGCGACCCTGATCCCCTTCATTGTGCTGATCACGCCCTTCTACGCACACCCACGCTGGATGACCGGGTCGATGGATTACGTGATGGCACTGTTGCTGCTGTCCCGCCCGCTCTATCCGCTGAGTGACAGCTTCACCACCTCGGCCAGCACCGCTGCGGCGGTGGTCTGTGGACCGCTGCTGGCCTACCTTGCCTTCAAGACCATCTGGCCGACCGATGCCCGGCGCCGCCAGTGTCATCTGACCGATCTGATGTTGCGGGAACTGGCCGCCATGGTGAGCCGCCAGACCGCAACCGAGCGCCAGGCGATCCGCCAGGCCCGCCTGTACCACCGGATACTCAAACTGATCCAGCACACCGGGCGCACCGGTGATCCACTGCGCCCGGTTACCGACGGCGCCCTGGCGGCCATGGCAGTGAGTAATGCGATCCCGCTGCTCCATGAGCTGCGTCAAGTTCCGGATGATGAGCTGGTCCAACGGGGCGCCACCACCACGCTCCGGCGTTTACAGCGACTGCGGCAGGACCCGGAGGCGGCCGCCGCCGCGCTGCGGCAACTGGCTAGCCATCTGTGGGGCACCGGCCACCCGGCGGCCTGGGAGGTGGAGAACGCCGCCCGCAGTCTGCAGGCCCAGGCCGTGTTTTTCCGCTGAAAACTGTTCCCCGGCGCGCCTGTGCCAAGGCACCGTAGCTTCCCAGCGCAGGGGGACGTCTATGCTATTGGAATCAGCTGTGAAGGGGCATCCATGAATAGGCGGTTCGACAAGGCGCTGCGGGTATTACTGAGTTCCCAGGTCACTACCGGGGTATCCGCCGGCTTCGGTTTGTTGCTGGTCTCAGCCGGCACCTTCCTGCTGTTTGGCCAGTTCCCGGCCTCGGTCGCCACAGTGGGCGCCATCATCTGTATTCCGCCGGATCACGCCCTGCCCCGCCGGGGCAAGCTGCTCAGCCTGCTGCCCGCAGCGCTGCTGGGGCTGCCGCTGTTTCTCAGCGTCCAGGCGCTGCTCAGCCAACCGCTGTACCTGGGCATGCTGCTGGTGCCGGCGACCTTCTGCGCCTTCCTGGCGGGCGCCTGGGGTCAGCGCGGGGTGCCCATCGTGATCTCCATCATGTTTGCCATGATCTTCTCCATGGCAGTGCCCCAGCATCTCAACCAGGGCTCGCTGATCCAGACCGGCCTGTATTTCGCCCTCGGGTCGACCTGCTATGTGGTGTATTCGACCCTGGCCAACATGCTGCTCAACGGGCGCTATCGAGTGCAACTGCTGGCCCAGTCGATGCTGTCGCTGAGCCAGCTGATGCGCACCCAGGCAGACCGTTTCGACCCCGCCACGGACACTCCATCGGCCGGGCAACTGATGCGCCAGCAGGCGGCGCTGGCCGACCAATTGCAGGCCGCCCGTGACCTGCTGTTGGAATCACCCCGCACCCGCCAGCGGCAACGCCTGGCGGCGATGCTGATCAACGTGCTGGAAATGCGCGACCACCTGCTGGCCAGCGAACTGGACCTGGACCTGATCAAGTCCCGGCCCGAGGCGGCCGCAGCCCTCACGTCCATCCGCGGGGTCATCGACCAGATGGCCGATGAGGTCGATATCATGGCCGATGCCCTGCTCCGTGGTCGCAAGCCGGCTCCGCTGAGCGACCTGCGCCCGGCGTTGGCGGCACTCAACCGTCTGCAACTGGAATCGCCGGAACACTCCTCTCACCGGCCCTCGCCTACCACTCTGATGCGGGGACTGACCAACCGGGTGGGCAATATCAATGACGAGATCCTGCGGCTCAATCGGTTGGCCCGCGGCGATGTCGAGCCGGATCTGGCAGCGGTACGCACCGCCTGGCAGCTGTTTGTCAGCCCGACCAACTGGTCCCTGCGCCCGGTATTGGTGCTCTGGCGCTGGGATGCCCCGCCACTGCGCCATGCGCTGCGCGGGGCGCTGGCGGTGGGGGTCGGCTACCTACTTTCCCTCGCGCTGCCCTGGGCCACCCATGGCTACTGGATCCTGGTCACCATCGTCGTGGTCCTGCGCGGAAGCCTGTCGCAGACCCTGGAGCGGCGTAACAGCCGGGTCGCCGGCACCCTGCTGGGATGCGTCCTGGCCGGCGCGATCCTGTCCAGTGGCGCACCCACCTGGGCGCTGCTGGTGATAGTGCCCATTGCCCAGGCCGTGTCGCATTCCTTCGCCATCCGCCGCTATCTGGTCACCGCCGTGTCGGCCACGGTACTGAGCCTGGTGCAGGCGCACCTGCTCAGCGCCGCCGACGTGCCGGTATTCAATGCGCTGGAACGTATTGCCGACACCTTGATCGGCGTCGGTATCGCCTGGGCCTTCAGCTATGTACTTCCGTCCTGGGAGCGCGGGCAGATTCCTTCGCTGGTCAACCGCACACTGGCAGCGCAGGCGCGGCACGCGCAGATCACCCTGAACCTGGGTTATCTCAACGCGGTGGATGACGAGCCGGAGCTGGAGTGGCGGCTGGCGCGCAAGGAGACCTATGACAGCCTGTCAGCGTTGGTGCAGGCCACCCGTAGATCGCTCGCCGAGCCACGGGCGGTGCGGCCGAACCTGGAAGCGCTGGAGGCCTTTCTCGGCCATGGGTATCAGTTGCTCGCGCAGCTGACCACGGTCAAGACCATGCTGTTGCAACTGCGGCTGCAGCAGGGACAGGAACAGATCCAGGAGGCCTTGCAACTGGCCGGAAACGAGATCAATGACAGGTTGCTGGCGGGCAGGCCCCAGGCGGAAGCCGGAGCGTCGCTCAGTGCGGGGGCGTGGCTGGAGGAAACTGCTTTTACTGATCCCTTCGTCTACGACCTGCGGCCGTGGATATTGCGACGTCTGGATCTGGCGTGTGAGATGGCCCAACGTATCCGCAACGATGCGGACGCGGCCTTGCAGGCCGGGGACGGCGGGGAGCCCGAAGGCTCACCCGCCCGACCGTGAACGGCGGACTTATACCATGTCCGCGTTGGTGCGTTTGGCTTCGCGATAGTCCCGGACCACCGCGTAGCTGATCAGCCCGAGCATGCCCAGGGTGATCGCCGGCCAGACCAGAATGTAAGAACCCAGAACGATAGTTTCCATATTATTCTCCTTGCTAGATAAAGATACCGCCCCCGTTCCGGGGACGGATAACGGATCCTCAGCGGGTAACGACTGCATCGACCGCCGCAGGTTGGTCTTCCGCGGGCAGGTTGTAGTCAGTCACACGCTGCTGGATCAAATCGAAGTCGAAGCGTTCACTGCTCATCAGGCTGACCCCGATGCAGACCAGGGTGCTCACGCCATAGGCGGTGAGGGAGGACAACAGCACGGTGAACTCGCGCAGGTTACCTACCCCAATCCAGGCCACCACCGCCGTGGCGATGAAGAACGCAATGACGCCCATGCGCTTGCCGAAGAAACCAAAGGTCATCAGTCCACCGACCACGCCGGCACCGACCGCGGCGAGCAACTCGACGCCAATCGCCAGCACGCCGGTCATGGCCAGCAGCTCGAAGCGCACCAGGCAGAAGATCGCCAGGGCGACGATCACCGCCCAGGTAAAGGCTGCGTTGGTTACCCGGTTCCAGAAGCAGCTGGCAATGACCGGGAACACCACGGCGCCCCACAGCGCACCAACGAACACCAGCATCACCAGGATATCCAGCGAGAAGCTCGCGAAGATCATGCCCAGCACAGTGGCGGTAATCATGGTCATGCGTCCGATCAGCAGCATCTTCTTCGGGTTGGCCCGGCCCTTGGCGATGTTCTTGCCGTAGACATCCGCCATCATGATCGCTGACAGCGCCGACAGGTCCGAGTCGGCAGTGGACGACAGCGAACCGATCACCAGGATGAAGAACAGCGCGATGAATGCCGGCGGCAGATAGCTGGACACCATCTGCGGGATAAGGTTGTTCATGTTGCCATCCAGCGGCTCGACACCCAGGGTCAAGGCCATCAGACCAATCATGCCCAGGCCGATGACGATGGCGCCGTAGCTGATGGTGGCGGTGATGAAGGTGGGCTTGATATGCGATTCGTCCACGGCGAACAGCCGCTGGGATATGGTCTGGTTACCGATAGCGTAGGCCAGCACCGCCACAAAATAGGGTGCCCCCTGGTGGAGGAAGGCTTCGGTGGAGAAGATATTGACCTGCTCGGCCGTCAGGTTCGACAGGTTATCCGCCATGACCGCCGGCCCGCCCATGGCGAACAGCACCGCGGGGATGATCACCACGGCAATCGCCATCATCGCCATCAGCTGCGCAAAATCGGTGAACACCGACGCCCGGAAGCCCGAATACAGCGTATAGCTGAGCACACCCAGGCCGGCGATCACTATCCCCGCCTGGAAGGACAGCGGCGACAATACCGACACCAGGGCCCCCGCGGCGGTGAGGTTGACCATCAGGCTGATGATGCTGCCAAGGATATTGGAGAACGCCAGAATCAATTGGCTGGAGGCCCCGTGGCGCGCATGGATAAGCTCGCCCAGGGTGTGGGCGTTGGGGGCCAGTTCGCGGAAACGGCGTCCGAAGGGATAGATGAACAGGATCATCAGCGCGCCCCAGAAGCCGTAGTGCAGCGGGCCGGAGACGCCGTAGGTATAGCCGGAGGTGGCTGCCGCATAGAATGAGGCCGCCCAGATCCAGGTGGCCGTCATGCTCGCCGCCCCCATACCCAGGCCGATACGCTGGTTGGCGACCATGAAACCGTCGGCATCACCGTCATCCTGCTTGATCCGGGTGGACAGGAGATAGGTACCGCCGTAGAAGGCGATCAACAACAGCAGCACTGTCGTGGTGGAAAATTGAAACAACTCGGAATTCACTGCATGACCTCGTGGCTTCCCGCGGCAACGGACATCCACCCCGAAGGGGGCGCAACCGAACCGCAAAAAAAGAACAGGATCGTGCCGCTGCGCATAAGGGGAAGCGCACGACAAACGACGATGACAAGGATGCTCTGGAAAACGCAGCGTGCCGGGACCCGGCTGAATACAATGGAGCGCCTGGTTCAGGCTCTGGAAACTATCAGCACGGCCGAGCGATATCGCTGTTCAGAGATTCCTACAGCAGAGGGCAACAGGAATGCTAATGGTAGCCTTTGTAGGCCGAAAGGTTGGAAAACGCGGTCTTCAGACTGAAGTTTGAAACTAATGCACTATCACGGTAGTTGAACATAGACATTATTTATTCTCCGATGTTACTTCTGTCCATTTTATATGGCTGGCTTTACGAACATCTCCTGAAGTGATGCAAACATAACCAAACACTTATCGGGTTGATCACCCGGGTTTTTCTCTGGCAAACAATGAAATAGCCTGGGCCGACATGCAGTGAAGTGCAACCTGAAACATGTTTTTTCAACTGCATCAGGGGCTGCGCAGAACCTCTGCTTCAGCGTCATGCCGACCTGGCCGATGGACGGATTCTACAGTACCACCCCCGTTGCTACAACCTTGGCTCCTGGCCACGGCCGCCGACAGCCGCTGCGTAAAGGTCTGCAGCCCCCATGGGGCGGGCCCTGTAAATGGACAAGGCTCCCCCTGCATGGTAGTGTCCGCGCCAGCCCAGCAAGGTTCCCAGGCTCTCCGAGCCAGCTTCCGAAGAAGGTAATATCATGAGTACGCTTCCTAACTGTCCCTCCTGCAACTCCGCCTATACCTATGAAGATGGCGCCATGTATGTTTGCCCGGAGTGCGCCCACGAATGGTCGAAAGAGGCTAACCACGACGCCGCTAGTGATGAACGCGTTATTACCGATGCGCACGGCAATGTTCTTCAGGACGGCGACTCGGTTACCGTGATCAAGGACCTGAAGATCAAGGGTTCTTCTTCCGTAGTAAAGGTAGGGACCAAGGTAAAGAACATTCGACTGGTCGACGGCGACCACGATATTGACTGCAAGATTGACGGTATCGGCGCGATGAAACTCAAGTCCGAGTTCGTCAAGAAGAGCTGAGCCGGTCCCGATGCAGCACTATCACTACTGCATCGGGTGTCCCAGCGCTAGCCTTTCACCAGGGTGGCTGCCCAGGCCACCGCCATCGAGCCGACGGCAACCAGGCTGAAGGGTTTGCGCAGGGTGGTATACCAGGCCGGCGCCAGGCCATGCCGGACCGCCCAGATATCTGCGTAATAGAGGGCGGCGAAGGCGAAGAAGAACAGCGGTACAGCCAGATCGATCGGTAGGCTCAGGGCCAGCCAGCCAAGCAGCGGGGGAATGACCGACAATCCCAATTGCACGGGTGCGTCGCGGCTCGACTCGTCGGCACGCATCGCCAGCCCCCAATGCAGCGCCCCCATGAAGGCCAGCATGACAGCGGCAAAGGACATCAACTCTTCCATCACCCAGATACGCCAGCCTTCGGGAATCACCCAGAGACCCAACGCACCCGTGACAAAGGGCAGCAATCCAGCCATGGCCAGCCCAATGGCGAGCCCGGGTGGGCGTGAGGCATTGAAAGGGTGCACTGATGGCTCCTGTCTGACCCTGCAATAGAGCGCATCACATTACAACCGCGGCCCCTCTCCAGGCAAGTCCAACGGCGTGATGGGCCGCCGCGGACGGGTGCGTGGCAAGGCTTGCAGCAGGGCCCGCAGGGCCAGGTTGAGTTGGGTGGCCGCTGGCGTGGGGGCACCGGGCGGGGTGGCATAACCCAGCCGCACATATTCATCGAAGAAAGCGCCCAGTTCGTCCCGTTGTGCCGGCAGCGCGTGTTCCAGGCGCTGTTGCCAGGCGCGGGGGCCTTCACCGGTAGCTGCCTGCAATTGCAGACGGCCCAGCCGCCGGTTCAGCTTGACCCAGGCGCGCCGCTGCGGGTCGCGGGGCTGACGATCCGGCCGCAGGATCCACAGGGCCATGGGCAAGGCTATCAACAGCGACAGCCCCAGGGAGATCAGCCCGACCCGCTGCCAATCGGTGGTGCCCAGCCAGCGGCGGAAGAAGTCCAGCTGCCGTTCGCTCTGGTAGCCCAGCACCCGCAGCTGCCACTGGTAGTTGATATCGTCCCAGAACAACCGCATATCGTTGATCCAGCCAATGTTGCGATAACGCGCGGCCGCCAGGGGCGAATCCTCGAGAAAGCTGCCCTCCCCGGCCAACGCTTCCTGCAGCCCCCGCTCGATGCGCTCAGGGGCCACCTGGAAGGTCGGATCGACCGATACCCAGCCCTGCCCCGGCAACCAGGCCTCCACCCAGGCGTGGGCGTCGAACTGGTGGACCAGGACGTAATTGCCCCGGGGATTCATTTCACCGCCCTGGTAGCCGGCGACGATCCGCGCCGGAATTCCCGCCGCCCGCAATACGAAGGTCATGGCGCCGGCAAAATGCACGCAGAAACCACGCGGGCTATCGAACAGGAACTCATCATTGGAATGCTGCCCCAAGGGTGAGGGGCGCAGGGTGTAATGGAAGGGTTCCCGGTTGAAATGACGTAACAGCGCCTGTACCAGGGCCGCATCATCAGGATAAGCCTGGCGCAGCTGGGCGGCAAAGGCACGACTGCGCGGATCACCCTGCTCCGGCAACTGCAGATTGATCCGCTGCTGCAGTGGGTCCAGTCCGCCGGGCTGCAACAAACTGTCCAGCCGTGAACTGGCGCCATAGGACATCGCCTGGGCCAGGGGGCGCCGCGCCTGCAGCAGGTAATCGCCGGTCAGTACCAGGCGTTCATCCGTTGAACTCGCCCCGCGCAGACTGAACACCCAGGGCTGGTTGCTGGCCGGGGCCACCACCCGGTAACTGACCGGATCGCCCTGCGGCTCCCAGTCCGGTGGCGTGCCGGCCGAATTGAAGCGCGAGCGGCTCCAGCTGCGCCCGTCGAAGCGACTGAGCGTCAGGGCCCGCCAGTACAACTGTGGCTGCGCCGGCACCGCGCCGTCGAAGGCCGCGCGGAACGCCAGCTCCCCGGAACGGGCCAGCTCGGCAATATCCCCGGGGGCCATGCTCTCCGCCAGGCCGGTCCGGGCCTGCTGACCCGGCGCATTGACCGACCACAGTGGCCCCATGCGCGGGAACAGCACAAACAGCACCACCATCAAAGGCACAGCCTGCAACAGCAGGAGTGCGCCGGTGCGCATGGCCCGCGCCGGATCGTTGCGCCCCGGCGTCTGCTGCAGACCTACCAGCGCGGCGACCAGCACCAGCAAGGAAAAGCACTGGAACAGGGCCAGGGGAATGCTCTGGTCAAACAAGAAGGCGGTGGCGACGATGAAGAAGCCCAAGTAGATGACCACCAGTGCATCACGGGGCCGGCGCATCTCCAGCAGCTTGAGCATGAACAGCATGAGCAGCAGCATGACCGCGGCATCCAGGCCGATCAGCGTGCCCTGGGCCAGGAATACCCCACCGGTGACCAGCAGCAGCGCCAGCACACGCACCAGCAATCCCGGGTAGCGCCAGCGCATACGCTGGATCTGCACCCGCCACAGGGCGCAACCCAGCCACAATACGGCCACCCAGAGCGGCAGCCGGGGCAGGTGCGGAGCGAGGGCCACCACCTGCGCAGTAAGCAGCCAGACCAGGCTGTTGCGCGGGATCAGTGCATGGCCGGTCATGGCGCCACCCCATGCAGTGCCAGGGCGCGCAGGCAGCTGTCCCGGTGGGCCTCACCCTGGCCAGGGCCGATGCGCTGCTCGCCCAAGGCCAGGGCGTAGGGCCGGCGCAGGCTTTCCAGTTGCAGCACCCAGCCGGCCAGGCAGCTCAGTTGCTGTTCTACCGAGGAGCCGGGGGTGTGCGCCAGGTCCAGCCACAGGCTGTCCTGCTGGGGTTCGGCGAAGACCTTGCTGTGCAGACCCTGCCCCCGGGACCAGGCGCGCCAGTCGAGCCGTTTCCTCGAATCGCCGGGCTGGTAGGCCCGCAGCCCCTGGAAATCATCGACCCCTTCGGCGAGCAACTGATGACCATCGCCCGCTTCCGCCGCCCGGCTACCGGGCAAGGGCAGCGTCAGGGGTTGCGGATACACCAATACCCGCCAGTCCAGGTCGACCAGGCTCCAGGCGACGAACCAGCCCAGCGGATAGCGGGTTTCCACCCGCAGGCGGCCCGGCCGCAACCAGCCGCGCTGGGTGGTGGGATGATACAGCGGCAAGGCCGCCCCCAATTCACGCTCGACGTCCACCTGGCGGCGATCGGTACCCGGCCAGAACAGGGTAATAGCCTGGTATTCCCGCCGGGGGGCGAGCAACGTCAGGGGCAGCTCCGCCGCCTCGCCGGCGAAGACGGGCAGACTGCCGCCGGCCTGCAGTTCCAGGCCGGCAAGATTGCGATAGGTATGGTGCAGCCCGATCCAGAACAGACTGCCGAGCAGGAACACCACCGCGTAGACCAGGCTGTTCTGGTAGTTGATCGCACCGATCAGCATGATCACCAACAGCAATAGCAGCCCCATTCCGGCGCGGGTGGGCATGATGAAGATGCGCCGGTGATTCAGCCGTACCCGGCTGGCCGCCGGAATGCGCCTGGTCAACCAGCGCTGGAACAGGGCACTGGTCTGGCCGCTCAGCCGAGCCATCAAACCGCCGGGACCTCATTCAGCAGCCGCTGGGCCAGGCTGCCACCGCCGTGCCCGGCAGGGTCGTCACTGGCCCGCAGCCGGTGGCTGACCACCGCCGGCAGCACCGCCTGGACATCCTCCGGGATCACGTAGGCCCGGTGTTCCAGCATGGCCCAGGCGCGCGCCGCCGCCAGCAACCCGAGACTGGCCCGGGGCGACAGCCCCCAGGCGCAGAGCTTGCTTTCCCGGGTGCGCGCGACCAGCCGCAGGATGTAATCGATAACCGCCTCGCTTGCCGTTACCTGCGGCACGGCAGCCTGCAGCGCCAGCAACTGGGCACGGGTGAGCGCTGGGGTGAGATCGTCCAGGCGTGCCCGGCCGGTACCGCCCAGCAGCAGGGTCTTTTCCGCTGCCGCGGCCGGATAGCCGAGGGACAGGCGCATCAGGAAGCGGTCCAGCTGGGATTCGGGCAGCGCGAAGGTGCCGCCCTGGGACGCCGGGTTCTGGGTGGCGATGACAAAGAAGGGGTCGGGCAGCGGTCGGGTGGCGCCATCCACCGTGACCTGCCCCTCCTCCATGGCCTCCAGCAGGGCGCTCTGGCTCTTGGGCGTGGCCCGGTTGATCTCATCCGCCAACACCAGCTCGGCAAATATCGGCCCCGGATGGAAGACAAAGGCGCCGGTATTGCGATCAAACACCGAGGTGCCGAGAATGTCCCCGGGCAGCAGGTCGCTGGTGAACTGGATGCGCTGATAGCTCAGCCCCATCACCCGGGCCAGGGCCTGGGACAGGGTCGTCTTGCCCATCCCCGGCAGATCCTCGATCAGCAGATGCCCCCGCGCCAGTATGCAGGCCACCGCCAGCTTGACCGCATGCTGTTTGCCCAGCAGTACGTGGTTGATTGCGTCCGTTGCCTTGCTCAACACATCCTTCATGTTCACCTCTCGTTTGGCTGCCACCTCATCTTAGACCAGCCCGCTGCGGTTGAAACCCCGGGCAACGAATGGATACACACCGTGGACTCAGCGGCGGTCAGCCCGCGGATGCGCCAGACTCATCGCGCATCTGCCGTAACCGGCTGATCATGTACCCCACGTGCAGATGCAGGCTGTAGAGTTCATGAGCATAGGACAAGGGCACGTCAACCCGGGTCAGTTCGTCCTCCAGCCTCACCAGGCTGTCGATCTCCCGCTCCAGCACCTGGTTGATGCCGCCGGTGTGGATCAACTTGTCCACCCGGCGCAGGTCGGCGTACCAGCGGTAGACCCGAGCACGCATGCGCCAGGTATACAGCGGCCCCATGCTCTTGAGCAGCGGCAGCATGATGACGATAAAGGGAATCAGCAGCACCACGTAGCGATCGAAGATGGAGGCAATCCAGAACGGCAGGTAGCGCTGCAGCAGCGGTACGCCATGCTCGTGGTAGTAGGCCGCCTCACCGGTCAGCTCCAGCTCCATGGGCGTGGCGGCGGGAAAGCTGCCCGGCGGGTCGAGCAGGCTGCCCTGGCGCAGCACCTCGGCGGTTGCCCTGAGTACCAGCGAAGTGAGCGCCGGATGCAGCGTTTCGTTGGCCACCAGGGTTGCTACCGGCGACAACAATTCAGTGCGTTGGGCGGGGATATCACGGCCCAGGTCCAGCAACCCCCGGGGGATGCTCAGGATATCCAGGAAAGGTAGCCGTGCGGCCAGGGCTTCGGTCTGCTGCAGGTCGACCAGCTCCAGCTCCGGGTCAGCCAACAATTGTTGCACCGTCGCATTGGCCACCGGCAGGACAAAGAAGGCGGCATCAAGCTCGCCGCTGCGCAGCCCGTTGAGCGAGGCCGTGGCTGATAGCCGCTGCCAATGGCCAGCGGCAATATCCGCCTCGCCGACCTGCTCGCCGTACTGGTTGAATAGACTGCGCACCACCGCCCAGGTGCCACTGCCGAGGCTGCCGACCGACAACCGCCGGCCGTGCAGATCCGATAACTGGGTAATGCCCGCGCCCCGCCGCTGGAACAGCCAGAGCGGCTCATGGTAGATCGCGGCGAGCCCGGTCAATTGCTCGCGCTGGCGCTGCTCGACCAAGCCGGTGGTGCCGCTCTGGATCAGTCCCAGCTGCACGGCGCCGCTGCCATCGGTCAGGCGCTCCAGATTCTCCACTGAACCGCTGCTGGTCAGCAGTTCCAGCGTCAGCCCCTCCTCGGCCAGCCGCTCCTGCAGGGCCAGGGCAAAGCTGTGATAGCCGCCGGATTCCACCCCCGTGGTCATCACCAGACTGCGCGGCGGCGCCGGATCGAGAAAGCGGAACAGCCCCCAGGCGATCAACAACGCCAGCGGCACTATCCATAGATTGGTGCGCACGAACAGCGCTACCTGCTTCATCACTCGCATCTCACCTTCCCCATCATCAACGCCGGTCTGAAATCGGCGGCGGTCCGCCAGCAAAACCGGCGGGGAGCTTGCAAGAAGTCTTCTTTCTGGTACTGTCTATCCATGCCGATGTCCTGTTGGCTTCTTTACCTGTATTTCCCAACTGCCGATTCTTTATTGTTCTTTACAAGGAGTAATGCTGTTCGCCATGAGCAAATCACCCTCTATCGTGCTCACCCGTCTGGATGTCCAACGCCTGGATGAGGTGTTGAATACCATGGACGCGCCGATCGATCTGCTGGAGGCACTCGAAAACGAGATGCTGCGAGCGAAGGTCGTAAGTCACACGCGCGTCGCTCCGGATGTGGTCACCATGAATTCCACGGTGCGCTTCGCGGATGAAACCAGCGGCCGCGAAATGGTCTTGACCCTGGTCTACCCCGACAAGGCCGGAAAGGAAGGTACCATCTCGGTCCTCGCCCCGGTGGGCATCGCTTTGCTGGGCCTGAAGAAAGGCCAGAGCATCGACTGGGCCGGCCCCAATGGCCGTCCTCTCAAGCTCAAGATCATCGACATCGAATACCAGCCCGAAGCCAGCGGCGACTTCCATCTGTAAAGCCCGGCGCCCTGCCGGGTTTCTCTCTTCCCTAGCGAATCTCAACCCAGCGTATCCGCTGCCGGTGTATCGTGGCCGAGCTCAAGCTCGGCACGATCAGTCCAGTGCTCGCCCAATTCACCCTTGACCGACACGCCCAACTCCTTGAAATCCTGCACCTGCTTAACCAAGTTGCCACGGCCATTGAGCAGTTGGTCGCGGGCCCGGCGATAGGCGTCCCCGGCCCGGTCGAGGCCCTTCTCGATCTGGTCCATGCTGCCGAGGAAGGTGCGCAACTTGTCGTGGATGCGCGCCGCCCGCTCGGCCAGCTCGGCGGTGTGGCGGTTCTGGTCCTCGAAGCGCCATAGCTGGCGCACGATATTCAGGCTGGTCAGCAGGGTGGTCGGGGTCGCCACCAGCACATTCTGCTCGATGGCTTTCTGGAACAGGGTCTCGTCGGCTCTCAGGGCTTCGACGAAGGCTGATTCGATGGGTACGAACATGAACACCATCTCCGGCGCGTTGAGTCCCGGCAGATCGAAATAATTGCGCTCGGCCAGCTCGCGGATCCGCTGGCCGAAGGCATGCACGTGCTCGGCCAGGGCGACACGCCGCTCGGTTTCGTCTTCACTATTGATGTAGCGGGTATAGGCGTTGAGCGACACCTTGGCGTCGATGATCAGGTGCTTGCCCTGGGGCAGGTAGACGAGCGCATCGGGACGCTGGCGCTGGCCATCGCTGGCGGTCATGCTCACTTCGCGCTTGAAGTCGACGCCGGCGCGCAGGCCGGAGCGCTCCAGTACGTTTTCCAGAATCAGCTCGCCCCAGTTACCCTGGGTTTTCTTCTGGCCGCGCAGCGCGGTACTCAGGTCGTGGGCTTCCTGGGTGATCTGCTGGTTGAGCTGTTTGAGGTGCTGCAGTTCCTGGGCCAGGGCCGCCTGCTGCTGGGTATCCTTGTGATGGATATCCTCGACCTTGCTGCGAAACTGGTCGATCTGCTCGCGGAAGGGCTTGAGCAGCGCATCCAGCGATTGCTGGCTGGTCTGGGTGAAGGTCTGGCCCTTGGCTTCGAAGATACGCCCGGCCAGTTGCTCGAACTCCAGCTTGAGCTGCTCGCGGCTGTCCTTGAGCAGTTGCTGCTGTTCGTCGAAATGCTGCTGGCGCTGGTTCAGGGTGGTCTGCAGGGTGGAGTGCTCCACCCGCAGTTGCTCATGAACCTGCTGCAGCTGCTGCAGCCGTTGGTCCAGGGCGCTGCGTTCGCGCTGCAACTGCTCGCTCTGGCGCTGCTGCTCCTGCGCCTGCGCCTGGTAGCGCTCGGCGGTACGCTGCCACTCGTTGCACTGGGTCTCGGCATCGGCCAGGCGTACGGCCAGCCGGTCACGTTCGGCGTCCAGGCGGGTCACGGATTCCTGCAGGTGCTCGAGCCGGGTTTCCAGGCTCAACTGGCCTCCCAGTTGCTGGTGCAGCTCCAGTTGCTGGGCGCGGTTCTCTTCCAGCAGATGATCAAGGCGATCTTGCAGGCGCCGCTCGCGACCCAGTAATACCCAGCCGGTCACCAGCCAGCCACCCAGCAGGGCCAGGCACAGCATGGGCAATAGGAATGGGGCTTGATTCAGGGGCATGGGTTGTCTCCTTTGGCTGCCCGCTATTATCCCTGCGTATGACTGAATATGTAACCGTTGGGCGGCTGCCTGCCGCTCAACCCCCGGATGGGTGATCAAGAGGTTGCGGTCTGGCGGGCATCTGCTATGTTCAGGCAACGCCCCCGCACAATAATAACGTCATCGAACGAAGGATCGTCATGCTGGACGTGGCCAATACGTCACCCCACCGGTTATTGCTGGTGGACCCCTGTAGCGACTGCCTGGACCTGCATACGCGACTGAGTGATGCTGGCTGGCAAGTGCTCACCGCCACGCTGGAGCAGTTGGGCCAGCCGCACTGCGACCTGGGCCTGCTCAGGCTGCAGGCCGCCCACCTGGCCAACCTCGGCCGGCTCAAGCATGTGCTCAGCCAGACCGGTATCCAGTGGGTGGTGGCAATCCCGCCAGACCTGCTGGAACAACCCGGAGTGGCACAGTTCGTTGCCGAGTGGTTCCTCGATTACCACACCCTGCCCTTCGACAACTCGCGGATTCATATTGCCCTCGGCCGCGCCTGCGGCATGGCCCGCTTGCGACGACGCTATCAGCAGCAGGCCTGGCCCAGCGAGGAGCTCTTTCTCGGCACCAGCGACAAGGCCCGGGCACTGCGCAACCTGGTGATGCGTATAGCCCCTACCGACTCGCCGGTGATGATCCGCGGCGAAAGCGGCTCTGGCAAGGAATTGGTGGCCCGCGGCCTGCATGCCGGCTCGCGCCGCAAACACGGCCCCTTCATTGCGGTGAACTGCGGCGCCATTCCGGAGCACCTGATCCAGTCGGAACTCTTCGGCCATGAACGTGGCGCCTTCACCGGTGCCCATCAGCGCAAGGTCGGCCGTATCGAGTCCGCCCATGGCGGCACCCTGTTCCTGGATGAGATCGGCGACCTGCCCCTCGAACTGCAAGCCAACCTGCTGCGTTTCCTGCAGGAAATGCAGATCGAACGTGTGGGCGGTACCTGCCCCCTCAGCGTGGATGTGCGGGTGCTTGCGGCGACCCATGTGGATCTGGAACAGGCAATCAGTGCCGGGCAATTCCGCGAGGACCTGTATTACCGACTGAATGTACTGGAAGTCCGCACCGCTCCCCTGCGCGAGCGGCAGGCCGATATCGTGCCCATGGCCAGCCATTTCGCCAAACTCTATACCGCCGAAACCGGCTGTCGGCCGCGCAATTTCAGCAGCGATGCGATTGCTGCCATGTTACGCCATCCGTGGCCAGGCAATGCCCGGGAGCTGGCCAACCGGGTCCGGCGGGGCATGGTGCTGGCAGAGGGGCGGGAGATCGAGGCGGCAGACCTCGGCCTGGCGGCCGCGGCGCAGCCCTGCGTCGACAGCCTGCAGACCTGGGTGTTGCGGGCCGAGCGTCAGGCACTGCATGCCGCCATTAGCCATTACCCCAACAACATGGGTCAGGTCGCCCGGCAACTGCAGATATCCCGCCCGACGCTGTATCGGCTGCTGCACAAGCACCAGCTGCGTTGATCCTCAGAAGTAATAGGGAAACTTCAGGCTCAAACTGAAGTCGGGCGCATCGGGCGTCAACCCCATCGACAGGTTAGGCACCACCGTCAGCCGATTGCTGGCCGCCAGCGTCATGCCGATATTGAAATAGGCCGCATTGGCATCGCTGCCATTGACCGTCTGCCAGCCGCCATCGGCATAGCGGATGCGGCTACTGCGACTGATCAGCTCGGAAAATGACAGGGACAGGCTCATCCGCTCGTTCAGCGCAAAGGCCATGCCCAGGCCGAACTGGAAGTAATCACCGAGCTTGACGCTGCCGGGTACCTCGACATCGCGCTGGGCGCTGATGTCATCGAAGTCTTCGTCGAAATTATGGGTATAGGCCAGGTTGGCAAACATGACCGCCGGATCCAGGGTCTTCACCAGCGAGACCCCCGCCGTCGCTGACCAGACCCCATTACCGGTGGGCAATGATTCCGGAACCGTCAGGTTATCATTGCCGGGTACCTGGTCCAGCTTGATGCCGTAGGGATGATCGCCGGTCGGCGCCTTGACCCGCAAGCTCAGCACCGCATCCGGCCGGCCGGGCTGCTCATCCATGAACTTGTAGGCTAGCCCGAAGCTGATATCACCCAGCTTCGGACCGCCCTCCACCATCTGCTCGCTGTACGTCGAACTGGCACCGCCAGCACCGGCCGAGCGGTAGGTGGTTTCCCGATAGATATAAGGCACGTTGACATCGAACTGCCAACGCTGGCGCCAGTTGTAGCGGGCGGTCAGATCAAAGGTAAAGGTATCGGCATTGATTTCATCCACGCCGATATTACCGAGGAAGATCGCATCGAGGGCCAGGAAGCCATTGAGAAATAATTGACGGGTATCGTAATGACTGTAGGTAAACCCCGGCTCGAGACTGAAGCTGCCACCCCCGAAGAAACCGCTGGCTTCCTGGTACAGCGCTTCCACGCTGGGCGGCGGCTCCGCGTTGTCGCGCAGGGTCTGGCCGTAGCCCGCCGCGCTCCCACCCTGCCCCTGGCTGGCCGCCGCCACCCGCGCCGACGCTGGCGCTGCGGGCGCGGCGGCGCTTGATGCACCCTCAAGCTGGCGCAGGCGCTGCTCCAGGATCATCAAGGCGTTCTGTTGCGCCTCATAGCGCTGGCGCAGCAGGTCCAGTTCCTGCCGCAACAGCTGCTCATCATTGCCTTGGGCCATCAGATTACCGGTCACTGCCAACAGCAGGACCCCACCCGCCACTCTGCGCATGATCTTCTTCCTTGTTCTGATTCTGGTTGTTCAGTAACCGCCGGGACGCAGTGCGCGCAGCTGCTCCAGAGTGCAATTGGCGAGATCCTGGCCCAGCGGCAGATCACGCAAGGCCACGTTCAGGGTCGCCAGGTTGCGGGCCGAATTAAGGTTGCCGCTGAAGTTGGCTTGCTGGGTGATATTGCCACCGCCGATGTGCTGTAACGTGTGGCCCTGGGCGCCTGCATCCAGCTGGATCTGCAAGCCGCCGTTGCGGGTGCTGACCAACACCTCGCCGGCGGCGCCGCTGAAGCCGGTGGCACCGCTCCAGGGTTGGGCGCCAGCGTCCCGCTCAATGGCCCCGCCTCCCTTGGTGATGACTATCTCCAGATTATTCAGCCCGTCATTGAAGTCGCCGGCGCTGCGCACGCTCTGGGAAATGCCCTGGACCCCGGTCAACCCCGCTCCCCCTACCACCTGGCCATTACCGGGAATTACCGCCCCACCCTGGGGTTGATCGTCTCCCGGGGGCGTTAATTGGGTGACGTGCAAGCTCGGCTGGGCCTGATCATCAAGCCGGAAGGTCACCTCGGCGCCGATCGTCTGACCGGCGCTGTTTTCCCAGAGGCTGCTCATGGTCACGCCGAAATGGATGATCCGGCCTGGCATGACATAGCGTCCGCGCAACTGCGCCAGCTCCTCATCATCGAGTTCCGCGGCGCGGAAAGGATTGTCGGCGCTGGCCGGTACACTCAGGGCCATCATCCAGGCTGCCAGCCATACAAAAGACTTCATGCTGCTTCTCCTTGCTTACCGTCATCCACCCGGGGAAATTCGCGGTGATGCTCAGAAAAAATCACTTTGCAGAAAACCGAACTCCATCAACTCGGCATCCTTCACCGGCGCAAACTGGTCCAGCCGGTGGCGGGCGGTCAGCGGCTCGGGCGGCGTGAGCAACGCGTTCTGCCGGTCATACCCGGGACCAATCAGGGCGAACACGATGCCGTTCCAGCCCTGGGCGAATTCTTCCAGCATCATTTTCTTGTGTCCCAATACCGGATCGCCGACATACACCCAGCCATCGTTGCTGGTCTGCATGACCACGAAGTGCCGGTAGCCGCGGATGTCCATCAGCACGATGGCGGGGACTTTCACTTCTATCAGTTGCTGGGGCTGCAATCGGTAGCCCCGTGCCCGCAACCCCAGCTCCTGGGCGTAGCGCTTCATGTCCAGCATGGAGAAGCCCATGGTGCGGACCTGCTGCGGGTCGGCCCCGGCCAGCATGCCCTGGATAACATCCTCTTCGCTGAACCGCCGGCCATAGGCTTCGTTCAGCAGGGTCGCCATGGCGGCTGCGCCACAGCTGAAATCGGTTTTCTGTTGCACCAGATTGGCGAAACGCCGCTCGCGCATGCTCATGACCGGCTTGAAGACCAGACCGCCACCGGGCAAGGCGGCAAAGGGTTTCGGTGTTGCCTGCGCGCCAGCGCAGCACAGCTGCAACAGCAGAACGGTCAATAGCAGGGCCAGTGGATAGGTCATCGGCGTTGGTCCAGGATGGGAAAGGACCCGGGACACCCCGGGTCCGGTACCGCTTACGGGCAGGCGTAGCAGCCGGCTGCGATGGACAACGAGTTGCTCTGCTGGTTGGTACCGCCAGCGGCGATGTTCACACCCACGTTGCCCGATACGCTGTTGAGCGAGCCGAGCAGGTTGGCGTTGTTCTGCACATCCTGGTTGGTGGTGGGTGAACCGCCATGACCGCCACCCTGTCCGGGACGGCCCGCCGCGACCATGTCAAGGCTGTAGTCTCCCGCCTCGACACCGTTATAGGTGGTACTGGCCACCGCTACCTGCAGCACCCCGACGGAGGCCTCGGCATTCTGCGCAGCTTCCGACGAGGCGATGGTCACGTCGTTCTTCTGCTGGTTGAAGGAGCCCGCCGCCACGTTCAATCCGAGGTTACCCGAATAGGTATTGGCGGTATTTTCGACGTTGGCGTTGTTGGTGACGTCAAGGTTAGCCAGGGCATTACCACCGTTGACCTGCCCGATGGCGATGCTGGACGTCGCGGTATTGCCGAACACGAAGCTGGCATCCGCCGTGGAAATTGCCGCGGCGTTGGCCTGCTGGTTGGTATCACCCGCGGCGACGTTGACCCCGGCGTTACCGGACGAGCTGTCCAGGGCGCCCTGGACCTTGGCGTTATTCTCCGTGCCTTCGTTCACCACGCTGTTGCCCAGACTCACCTGGACATCAAGAATCGATGCCGTGGATTGGGAGGGCTCCCCCTCCGGCTCGTTGTTGTGACCGCCGCCGGCCATGGCACCGAATGACAGGGTGGCAGCGACTGCGAACGCGATGGGTGCAAGCTTGCTTGTTGTTTTCATCGATCTATTCCTTGTGTGCTTACAATCAATTTCAGTAGGACTGCGTGTACAACTACTCCACTATCCGGATACCCAGGTTGTTGATCATGCGGTTGCCAACCCCGGCACCCTGATTCAGCTGAACCACCCCGCGGCTACCGGAAAAGGCCTGGTCATCGATTTCCACCAGTCGCTCCCCAACCCCAGGTGATTCCACAGCTGAACTGAACGACGACCCGGCGGCGCTCTGCGCCAGTACGGTGTCGTCGAGGCTTTCGGGCTGGTCTGCTGCCCCAAGCCGAAACCCATTGATCTGCTGGTTGCCCACGCCAGCCCCCTGATTGATGCCCAGGACACCACTGCCGCCACTGAACGAGGCGCCACGGATACGGGCGCTAAAGTCGGCCGCGGCGTCGGCGGCGGTCAAGGCGCTGCGGTGTTGTTCCACCTTCAGTTCGGGCATGGCGCCGGCCGACACGGCCCGGGCATTGGCTTGCTGCTGGCTACCGCTGGCCTGGTTGATCATCAGCACCCCCTGATAACCCGCCGCGCTGCGGTCGATGGACGCCGTGCCATCGGCGGCCTGGGCCCCGACTGCCAGCATCACAGCGAGCCCCGCCAGCAGGCGTAAGCCGATCATTTGCCGCCACCCAGGATCTGCAGCGGGCGCAGCCCCTGCTGAATACTCCGATTGACCTGCCCCCCTGCCCGTCCCGCCGTACCACCCGCATGCCGCGCAGGGTTGAACCCCGCTGCGCCACCGCCGGCGGGCGCCGGATGGGAAGCGGAAACGCCAGCCGGTATGACATCGAAAGCGCCGGAGAAACGGCTGCCGCTGGTGATCCCGGCAAAGTCCCGGTCCGTGATTTCCGTGGGCGCCAGCCCCGACTCCAGGGCGCGCTCGAGCAGGACATCGCGCCGGGGGTTGACGACTTGCGGGTTGGGGTCCGGCACCAGCTCCTGCCGGGCGGCAGCACGCGGCTGGACCTGCCGGGACAGGATGATGTCGCCCTCGGCGCCGTGGACCGGCAACTGGGCCGCCACACCCAGGGCCAAACCCACGAGGCAAACCGGCAGTTGGATCAGCAATGCGGACAGCGTTGAGCTCATGGCAGGAAGTCCCTTTAGCAAACGGCTGCAACCGTACATGCCATGACCACAGCAAGGTCCGGGCCGGAATTTGAAAGGCTCGATAATTCAGAGAGTTAGAGATGTTTCAGCCGGCCGGCAGAAGACAGCTGTTTCAGAACTGAGACAGGCCTGGCCGCCTGAACGGGTTAAGAGCGGGCAAACCCGCGCTGTGCTGCGCTTGCGGGGCTTCCCGGGAAGTCTCGAAATTGAAACAGTCCGGTGCCGATAGCCAGTTCAGTGGCCTACAGGGGGATTGGGTGTATCAGATATGAGCGGAGCGACCGGCGAATGCCCGTCGGGATAAGGCAAGACACTGCGCCGGTCGCACCGGCGCAATGCATAGTCAGGACATCAACCGCACTTGCTATCGCCACAGGCCAGGCAGGTCATGCAGCCGTCCATCTGCACCGCGGCCTTGGTGTGGCACTTGCCGCACATCTGGGCACCGGGTGGATAGACCTCTGCACTGTCATCGCAGTCAGCGGCGGTCTGCGCGGGGGCATTGACGCTGGTGAACTCGGCACGCTTCTGCTCGAGATAGGCGCGCTGGTGCTCATCCATCTCGTCTTCGATCATGCCGATGCGCTTGAGGTGGCGCTCCAGCACATCACCAATCTCCGCGACCAGGGAGGGCATCCAGCGCCCACCACGCTTCATGTAGCCACCCTTGGGGTCGAACACGCTGTTCAGCTCTTCGACCAGGAAGGTGCAGTCGCCACCCTTGCGGAAGACCGCGGAGATAATCAGCGTCAACGCCGAAATCCACTGGTAATGCTCCATGTTCTTCGAGTTGATGAAGATCTCGAAGGGCCGGCGGGTCTCGTGGGCGCTGCCCGGGTTGAGCACCACGTCATTGATGGTGACGTAGATGGCGTGCTCGGAGGTCGGGGTCTTGATCTTGTAGGTCGAACCTTCGAGAAACTCGGGGCGCTTGAGCTTCTCGTGCATCTCGACATAGGCAGGCGCAGCCGCTTCGGGCGCCTTGGCCGGCTCGTCCGGCTTGACCACTGCGTAGTCAACAATCTTGCTGGTTATCTTGAGTGCCATTGTCCATCATCCTCACCCCGCACATTGGCGGGGCTATATTGTCAGTTCAGCCGGGCGACGCAAGTCCCTGGCGGCTCAGAATTTGCCGTAGTAGCCTTCCTTGAGCGCATCATACAGGTTGGCCGCCGAGTGCATTTCGCCGTCGTACTCGATTTCTTCCCCACCCTTGGCCTCGATGATGCTGCCGTCTTCCAGCTTGAAGCGGTAGGTGGTGTTGGCCAGGTCCTGCTCCTTCACCAATACGCCCTGGAAGGCTTCCGGATTGAAGCGGAAGGTGGTGCAGCCCTTGAGGCCCTTATGATAGGCGTACAGGTAGATATCCTTGAAGTCCTCGTAGGGATAATCCGTCGGCACGTTGGCGGTCTTGGAGATCGACGAGTCGATCCATTTCTGCGCCGCTGCCTGCACGTCCACGTGCTCGGTGGGCTTCACGTCATCGGCGGCGATGAAGTAGTCCGGCAGGTTGCGCGAGGCGGCCTGCATGTCCGGCAGCGCTTGCGGGTCGATGAATTCCCGGTAGGCCAGCAGTTCGAAGCTGAACACATCGACCTTTTCCTTGGACTTCTTGCCTTCGCGGATCACGTTGCGGAAATAGTGATGGGCGAAACTCGGCTCGATACCGTTGGAGGCGTTGTTGGCCAGCGACAGGGAAATGGTCCCGGTCGGGGCGATGGAGCTGTGATGGGTGAAACGGCAACCCTGCTCCGCCAGCGCCTCGACCAACGCCGCATCCTCGCCCGCGACCTGTTGCATGTAGCGGCTGTACTTGGCCCAGAGCACCTTGCCCTTGACCTTCTGACCAACCTTGAAGCCGTCCTTCTTCATTTCCGGACGCTTGGCCAGCATGGCGCCGGTCACGGTGAACTCTTCTTCCATGAGCGGGGCCGGGCCCTTCTCCTCACTGAGCTTGAGACCGGTGCGCCAGCCCTGCAGGGCCATCTCCCGGGAAACCTGCTCGGTGAACTCCAGCGAAGCGGCATCACCGTAGCGCATGCGCAGCATGGTCATGGTCGAGCCCAGGCCCAGGAACCCCATACCGTGGCGGCGCTTGCGGAAGATCTCGTTGCGCTGCTCTTCCAGCGGCAGGCCGTTGATCTCGACGACGTTGTCCAGCATGCGGGTGAAGATGTCGACCACCTTGCGGTACTCGTCCCAATCGAAGCGGGCCCGCTCGGTAAAGGGGTCACGGACGAACAGGGTCAGGTTGATCGAACCCAGCAGGCAGGCACCGTAGGGCGGCAGCGGTTGCTCGCCACAGGGGTTGGTGGCGCGGATTTCTTCGCAGAACCAGTTGTTGTTCATCTCGTTGACGCGATCGATCAGGATGAAGCCCGGCTCGGCGAAATCGTAGGTGGAGGTCATGATCATGTCCCAGATGCGCCGCGCCTTCATGGTGCGGAACACGCGGCAGGCCACCAGGCCGTCGTCGCGGGTGACATAACGCTCGTTATTCGGCCATTCGCGCCAGATAACCTGCTCACCGTTATTGATGTCAATGCCGTCGGCTTCCGCTTCGCCCGCGCTCAACGGGAAGGCCAGTTTCCATTCACTGTCCGACTCCACCGCCTGCATGAACTCCTCGGTGATCAGCAGCGACAGGTTGAACTGCCGCAGCCGGCCGCCCTCGCGCTTGGCGCGGATGAAGTCGGCCACATCTGGATGACCGACATCGAAGGTGGCCATCTGTGCACCACGGCGGCCACCAGCAGAGGACACGGTAAAGCACATCTTGTCGTAGATATCCATGAACGACAGCGGGCCGGAGGTGTAGGCACCGGCGCCGGAGACGTAGGCGCCCCGCGGTCGCAGGGTGGAAAATTCGTAGCCGATGCCGCAGCCGGCCTTAAGGGTCAGCCCGGCTTCATGCAGCTTGGACAGGATGTCATCCATCGAGTCGCCGATGGTCGCCGACACGGTGCAGTTGATCGTCGAGGTGGCCGGCTTGTGTTCCAGCGCGCCGGCGTTGGAGGTAATGCGGCCGGCGGGGATGGCGCCATGGCGCAGGGCCCAGAGAAACTTCTCGTACCACTCCTCGCGCAACTCCGGTGCTTCGACTTCGGCCAGCGCGCGGGCGACCCGCTGATAGGTCTCATCGACGGTCTGGTCGATGGCAACACCGTCCTTGGTCTTGAGCCGATATTTGGTATCCCAGATATCTTCCGAGGCCGGCTGCATGGGGATGGCGGTGACGACGTTATGCAGACGTTGAACCTTGGCTGTTTGACTCATCATATTCTCCTGGAATCAGTGCTTTACGGGCTTGACAAACGCGCACGCCTTCTCTTCCCTGCGCCCGAAAACCACTACTGGTTGTGCGTAAGTGCGAATCCTAGTCCCAGATATGGTAAATATCAACTGGAAATCGCCGACGCTTTTTACCTCCAGGGTATTGACTTTGCCCAAGGCGCACAGCTCAGGCGCTGGCCGGTGCGCCATCTATCGGAAAGAACTTTCCATCGCTCCAGACACCTACCCGCGGCTGGCCATCGACCTGTTCCTCGACGGCCAGATCTGCCAGCTCGTAGAACACATTGCGGTGGATCAGCGCCTGCAGATTGCTGCGCACCAGCACGTAGGGCGACGGCTCGCCGGTCGCGGCATCGGTCGTCACGGTGATGGGGTGCGCCTCGCCTGCCAGGATGCTGTGGCCGAGACTGGTGGTGAAGGTCAGGCGCTGTTCGCTGCCCTGCCCTTCTACCGCCAGGCGCACCGCCACGAAGGGCACATCGTCCACCTTGATGGCCCAGCGCTCCACGGGCGTGACCAGATAGTAGCGCCCATCCTCGTCCAGCCGCAGGATGCCGGAAAACAGCTGCGCCAGGGACTTGCGGGTGATGGGCCCACCTTCGTGATACCAGGTGCCGTCACGGGTGATGCGCATGTCCAGCTCGCCGCTGAGTTCCGGCTGCCACAGGTGCACCGGGGCCGGCTCGCTCGGGTCGGCGGTGATCGATTCCGGCAGGCTGTCGAGCAGTGATTGGGGTGGGAGTTGTCGATTGTCCATGGATTGCCTCGCTATCTGGAATTCAGGCCGTCAGCGGCTACCCAGCAGTTGACGGGTGTAGTCTTCCATCGGTTCCCGCAGCAGGTATTCTGGACGGGACTTGTAGAAGGCCAGGAAACCGGTGCGGCTGGTGACCGTGGCAAAATCGATCAGCCGCTCGGTGCCGGCTTCCAGCAGCATCAGCTGCAGCACCACCTCGTCCCGGCCCACATGGCCCTCGCTGGCCTGCTGGGGCGTCGGTTGCGCCCCGGCGCTGCTCTGGGCACTGGCAAAACGGGTGTAGAGCAGATAGTCGAGCCCGTACTGGCGCGCCTGCATCAGCGCCTCATTCAGTCCCAGCGGCTGCTCGGCCCGGCGCACCATGGGGAACACCTGTACCGCCGCAGCGAGCCCCTCCTCGGCGAGGATGTTGGGTCGTGCGTAGGCATGGCCGACCGGCACGAAGTGGCTCTGGGCAATATACAGCCGGGAGTCGGCCTGGAGCCGGAAATTGCCGCTGCGGCGAATCTGATAGTGATCCAGCAGCCCCGCATCGCTGAGATAGAAACGCCCTTCTTCCTTCATCTGCGAGGGGGTGCAGGCAGCCAACAGCAACGCAGCCATCAGTGCGAACAGGCAATGCGGAATAACGCGGAAGGCGGTCATAGGCCGCGCATCCATTCCGGTCGCAGCCCAGCATGGTCAGGGTGCGCGATTGCGGTACGCACCTGGGCCAGCATGCGCGCCTTGTCAGCTCCCAATACGCCCTTGAGCACCAGGTAATTGGACGCGTGGTCACTGCGAAAGACCGTGTTGTCCAGCTCCAGGGCGGCCAGGAACTGCTCCATCTCGCGGAACAGGTCAGCCTGGTCCAGTGGCTGGAAATCCGGAAACTGCTCCCGGTAGCGCTCCAGCCCATTAGGGAAACTGACCACCAGGGTGGACAGGTACTCCGGCTGGGCGAGATTCATCAGCCGGGCAGAGTTGGCCGCGTGCTGCTCGCTCAGCGAGCGCCCGCCCAGGCCATTGAGAATCATCACCGAGGTCTGGATCCCGGCCTCCCTGGCCTTGAGTAATGCTTCGGCCGTGGAATCGAAGGTCTCGCCCTTGTTCACCCGCCGCAGCACCTCGTCATCCCCGGACTCGGCGCCGACATAGAGCATCCGCAGGCCAGCCTGCCGCAGGGCCTTGAGCTCCTCCACCGACTTGCGCCGTAGATTGCGGGGCAAGCAGTAGGACGTGACCCGGTGTACTTCCGGCATATGCTCGGCAATCGCCTGGAGAATCCGCAGCAACCGATGGGTCGGCAGCACCATGGCGTCACCGTCAGCGAGGAACACCCGCTGCACCAGGAGTTGCTCCCCACAACGACGTATCTCATCCAGCACCTGTTGCTCGTCACGGGCGCGAAACTTTTTCTGGGGCGCCGTATACATGTCGCAGAAGGTGCACTGGTTCCAGGAGCAGCCGTTGGTGACCGGCAGGATCAGGGAGTGCGCCTCGCTCGGTGGCCGGAAGACCGGTTCGACATAGGCAATGGGGAAGTGGGACTGGGCAGACATGCGACCTCCAAATCACGATGCGACGGGCAGTCTACAGGATAGCGGCCCACTGTATCGAGCACGGCGGCGCCGCCATCACCCGAATGGGTTTGGCGCAGCTGGGGCGATTTCTTTTAATGTCTCCCCTACGGAGCAGGCATTGTGCCATTGAGAACTAATAACAACATATACGGAACATAACGATGCAAAAGAACAGGACCAAACCCACCGGCTTCATGCTGTCAACTGTATCGGCGGTCGTGCTGGCCGTCAGTCTGAGCGGCTGTTTATCGAGCGGCGGCGGTGGCAGCAGCAAGAGTGAGCGCGATCCACTGAGGGTCAGCACCGCCCAGGGCGATTACGTGGGCATCAACGCATCCGGCATGAAAGTCTATCGTGGCATCCGCTATGGCGTCGCGGAACGCTTTGGCAGTCCGGAATTCCCGCCTGCCCACAGCAAGGCAATCCAGCTCGACGAGTCCTTTGGCAGCGCCTGTCCGCAGCTTGCCAGCCCCTTCGGCGAGGCCAGTGTCAATGAGGATTGTCTGTTTCTCAACGTTT
The DNA here is from genome assembly GCF_000939975.1 of Pseudomonas saudimassiliensis. GTDB lineage: Bacteria > Pseudomonadota > Gammaproteobacteria > Pseudomonadales > Pseudomonadaceae > Halopseudomonas > Halopseudomonas saudimassiliensis. Next base: position 2,231,632 of record NZ_LK391969.1, read on the forward strand.
ACGCTCCCGAGGAGCCCGGCGAATATCCTGTGATGGTATGGATTCACGGTGGCGCCTTTATCTATGGCGACGGCGGAGAGACCTATGACCCACAGCGTCTGGTCGAGAAAGGCGTCGTAGTCGTTACCCTGAATTACCGCCTGGGAGCGTTGGGCTTCCTGCCGCACGCCGATCTTGAGAACTCCAACTTCGGCCTGCAGGACCAGCAACTGGCCCTGCGCTGGGTTCAGGAGAATATCGCGGCCTTTGATGGCGATCCGGACAACGTAACCCTGTTCGGTGAGTCCGCAGGTGGCCACAGCGTTGCCAGTCAGATTGCCTCACCGGGGGCGGAGGGGCTGTTCCACAAGGCCATTATCCAGAGCGGCGCGTACAACGGCACCCAGCTGCCTCTGGCTGCGGGTCAATATGCCTTCGCCACCGAAACACTGGCCAAACTCGGCTGCGCCACATCAGATGACCTGCTGGGCTGCTTGCGTAGCCAGACCGTGGAGGACATCCTGGCGGCGCAGGCAGGAAATTATCTGCCCGTGACCGGGACCCCGACCCTGCCTGTATCCATCATTGAGGCGCTTGCCACAGGCGACTTCAATAAAGTCCCGGTTATCTCCGGAAGCAACCTGGAAGAGGGTTCGCTATTTACCCTGCTTGCGCTGGCAGATGCGGACGACGCCCTCCGTGCCGTGCTGGCCCCTGCTTTAAGCGACGCGGTGAAGGATGCCAGCTACGCCAATTCGGTTGGCACTTTATTGCAAGAAGACCCGAGGCTCGATGCTGAGCAGATTGCCAGCGACTATCTCGCCAGGTTCGCGTCATTGCCGGCCCCGGATAAATACATCGCTGCACACGCTGCGATTGGTACCGACTGGCGCTTCAACTGTCCTAACAGCACCCAATGGCAATTGCTAAAGGATCAGGTACCCACATGGGGCTACTGGTTCACCGAGCGCAACGCACCGGCATTGCCTGGCTTAGCGGCGCCCTTCCCGCTGGGCGCCACCCACACGGCTGAAATTCAGTTTGTGCTGAGTTCCAACGAGACTTTGACGGAGCGCGGGGCTACCGAGGACCATCTTGCTCTCGCTGAGCATATGGCCTCGTACTGGACCAACTTCGCGCGCTATGGGGACGACCCAGCTATCGGCCCGAACGGCACCGATGGCAGCGGTAGCCTACCGGCATGGGATCCTGTGTCCGACGCCGGCTTTGTTAACAATCTTGTCGCGCCGACCCCCACGGCCTCATCCAAGGCTGCTTTCGACGCAGCTCACCAGTGTGGCTACTGGAACGCGCCACCGGTACTGCCTGAAGAAGATGTATTACCTCAGTGAGTCCTCACAGCGGCGCTGACTAACGTCGGCGCCGCGCCTCTTACTCTCCCCGCCCGGGCAATATCGCCAGGAAGTTATCCCGGGCCACCTTGCGGGCCACATTTTCATCCAGCGCATTCAGAAACACATCGAAAGCCTGTATGTGCTTGCCCAGATTATCGAAGCGACCTACCACATCCGAGCCGATCATGAAGCGATCCGGATATCGCTCCACCAGCTTCACCCAGTCAGGCTCCGGCTTTCCGTTCTTGTCCAGCATATAGGGTTCCAGCACGGTCCAGGACAGGTCGATATACAGATTGGGGTATAGGCCGAGCATCCGCTCCAGCTCTTCGAAGAGAAAGTCCAGCTTCTGCTGATGCCGGTGTATTTCCTTGCTGGTGCCCGCGTGCGCCCAGATGAACCGCACCGAGGGGTGATCACGCAATGCCACTTCAAATTCGGGAAGATAGAGGGGGTTGCGCTCGCGCTTGGACGTTATGTTGCTATGGATCATGACCGGCAGATCATGTTCGGCGGCCAGGTGATAGATACGTATCAGCGCCTCGCTGTTGGCCCGGGGTGTTTCGCTCTGGGTGAGGGCCGTCAGGTCGTCATGGCGGGTGAAAATTTCACCTATCCCTTTCCACATTCCCGGATAGGTTTCCAGGAGCCGACGTACATGTTCATCCGAATTCTTGTCGTTGGGATTGAAACCGGTCAGAAACGGATGAAAACGCTTGCGTTGCTCCGCATCCAGCTCTTGCAGGGCATGGGCAACAATATGATCGGTGGCGCTGTACCAATAGGCACCAGCATCGTCACCGGCATAGTAGCGAGGCCGGCGGGGCTCGTCCTCATGCCACTTCTTGGCGACCGAGATGCCACTGAGCATCGCATGCTCGATGTCGTGCTCATCCATCTGCTTCAACAGCTTGGCCATGCCGTCGGTTTCCTGGAAGAAATCGACATAATGCAGATGGGCGTCGGCGTATTCGTAGTCACGTGCCTGGGCTGGCAACACCGCCAGCGCAGCGAGCAGGCACAGGGCGGAACGGAATGGGGGCAAGCGGGTACTCCTCATTGAATCGGCTGTCCGAATAGACCCGCCGCTTCGTCTGGAGTTCAGCGCTGCTCAGGCAGGCTCGCCGTCACGCCGGCGCTTGGAGCGATTGCCCATGCGCACCCCGATGTCCATCAGGAACTGCATATAGCCCTCCTTATCCTTGATCACCTCCTGCCAGAATGGCGAGTGATACATTGACATGGCGCCATGCACCAGCGCCCAGGCCGCGCAGTAGTGGAAATACGCAGGCACGTCTTCCAGCTTGCCATCATCGATACGGACCTGGATAACCCCGGTCAGGTGATTGAAATTGGACGCGCGTATGCGATGCAGCTCCTCGACGAGCTCCGGCATCTGATTGGTCTTGAGGACCTTCTCCTCCAGCCGGTCGAACAGCCGGTAGCGCTCGGGATCGCTCATGCGGAACGCGAAATATTCCCGGGACAGGGCCTCACGGTCGGTCTCGATGGTTTCCGAATGCAGCAATTCTGCCAGGTCGCGCTCGTAATCGAGCATCAGCCGCAGGTAGATTTCGGCCTTGGATTTGAAATGCTTGTAAATGGTGCCCTTGCCGATACCCACGTCATCGGCAATCATCTCGACGGTGACACTGTCCTCTCCCTGCTCCAGGAACAACCGCAGCGCCGAAGCGAGGATTTCCTGTTCGCGGCGGCGGAACTCCCGGACCTTGCGTGACTCATTCTGCATATGGCTTCCTGCGTGGGCGTGACGAAGAGTAGGCATTATGCCAATTTCATGACCCGTTGCACACTTTCGGTATTAATATGACCGAAAGGCCATGGCTTTTCTGTGATCAGGTTCCGTTTCCCCCCAGGCGCGCTATTATCCAGAGCAATACGCACCCGCACAGGACCCGACCATGCTCCATGAACTGCAATGGGATGATGAATTTCCCCAGGACCCCGCCATCTGCTATCTGAACCACGCGGCGGTCGCCCCCTGGCCCAAGCGTGCCGCGGAGGCAGTAACGGCCTTTGCCCAGGAAAACATCCATCGGGGCGCGACGGATTACCCGCGCTGGATCCAACTGGAACATCGCCTGCGCGGGCAATTGCAGACCCTGCTCAACGCGCCGAGCAAGGGTGACATTGCCCTGGTGAAGAACACCTCCGAGGCGTTATCGCTGGTGGCGATGGGGCTGGACTGGGCCGAGGGCGACGAGATCCTGATCAGCGATCAGGAATTTCCCTCCAACCGGATCCCCTGGCAGGCATTGGAGGGCCGTGGCGTCACCGTGCGCCAGGTCAGCCTCGACGGCGATGATCCGGAGGCCGCGCTGATTGCGGCCATGGGCCCCGCCACCCGGCTGCTGAGCATCAGCTCTGTGCAATACGCCAGCGGCCTGCGGATGGACCTGGTGCGCCTGGGTCAAGCTTGCCGCGAGCGCAATATTCTCTACTGTGTGGATGCAATCCAGTCCCTGGGCGCCCTGCCATTGGATGTCCAGGCCATCGATTGCGATTTCGCCATGGCCGATGGTCACAAGTGGTTGCTTGGGCCCGAAGGCCTCGGCGTGTTCTATTGCCGCCGCACGGCCCGGGAACGCCTGAAGCTGCTGCAGTTCGGCTGGCATATGGTCGAAGCCATGGGCGACTATGACCGGGAGGACTGGGTGCCAGCCACTACCGCGCGCCGCTTCGAACCGGGTAGCCCCAATACCCTTGCCCAGCAGGCGCTGTCGGCCAGCCTTGAGCTGCTGCTCGAGGTTGGGGAGCGGCGAATCCAGGAGGCCCTGCAACAACGCACAGCCTACCTGTTGCAGGCGCTGGGGCGTTTGCCCGGCCTGCGTATCCTCAGCCCGGTCACACCCGAGCGCCGCGCTGGTATTGTGACCTTCCAGGTCGACGGCTGCGATACCGACTGGTTGTTCCAGCAGTTGAAGGAAGCGGGAGTGATATGCGCAGCCCGGGGCGGTGGTATTCGCTGGTCGCCCCATTTCTACACGCCCCAGGGGGTGTTGGACCGGGCGCTGGATATCCTGCGGGATGTCCTATCCCGTCGCCCGGTGTGAACTGGTCACGATAAGCCTGTGCACCTTATTTCGAATAGGTTTAAACACGGCGACAAACTGACTGGAAATGCGGCAAATCTCGGCAATACTTTGCATAACAGGCGCGGCGTATCCCCCACATGCCGCTCCTGGCAGAACCGGCACTGCCCGATTCTGTATCACTCCTAATGGTCTTGACCCGAATTTCTCCCCCGGAATTCGGGTTTTTTTTGACCCAGGGATACATCGAAATGGTCGATATGTCTGACAGGGATTTTGCGTTGTTTATTACCGGCGGCCTGATAGATCATTGCGTGCATCATTACCCCGGAGGCAGCCATGATCGAACTACGCCCCTATCAGCAATTGGGAAGCGCCCAGCACGGTTGGCTGGATACTCGCTACCATTTCTCCTTCGCCAACTACCATGACCCGCATCGCATGCATTGGGGCCGACTACGGGTGTGGAATGACGACACCATTGCGCCCCATTCCGGCTTCCCGGGACACCCCCATCGGGATATGGAGATCATTACCTACGTGCGTGAAGGCGCCATTACTCACCAGGACAGCATGGGTAACCAGGGGCGCACCCGGGCCGGTGACGTACAGGTGATGAGCGCCGGGACCGGCATCACCCACAGTGAATACAATCTGGAAGACGAGGCAACCCGCCTGTTCCAGATCTGGATTCTGCCGGATGAAAAGGGCCTGCCGCCCTCCTGGGGTACCCGCCCCTTTCCGCGGGGCGAGCGCAGTGGTGCCTTCGTCGCCCTGGCCAGTGGCCTTGCCGACGATAGCGACGCCCTGCCCATCCGCGCCAACGCACGCCTGGTAGCTGCTACGCTCAAGGCAGGACAAGCGGCCGAATACCTTGTCGCACCGGGGCGCAAGGTCTACCTGGTCCCCGCCAGCGGACGGATCGACATCAACGGGGTCACGGCCAGCGCTGGCGACGGCGTGGCCATACGGGATGAAAGCCGCCTGCAGGTGACCGCCGAAGAGGACAGCGAAATCGTTCTGGTAGACGTAATCTGAGACGGATCAAATTCGACGAAACCAACGCTTCCGCTGGCCTTACCTGGCGGCGGCAACCCAGTCAGAGGAGTAGGACATGACCAAGGTGCTAGTGCTCTATCATTCCATGTACGGCCATATCGAGACCATGGCCCAGGCGATTGCCGAGGGCGCCCGCAGCGTGGCCGGCGCCGAGGTAACCATCAAGCGGGTGCCCGAAACGATGCCTGCCGAGGTATTCGCGGCGGCCGGCGGCAAGACCGACCAGCCGGCGCCCGAAGCCAGCCCGGCCGAGCTGGGGGATTACGATGCGCTTATCGTCGGCACCCCTACCCGGTTCGGCAATATGTCGGGCCAGATGCGCACCTTCTTCGACCAGACCGGCGGCCTCTGGGCCAAGGGCGCGTTGGCCGGCAAGGTGGCCAGCGTGTTCACCTCCACCGGCACTGGCGGTGGCGAGGAAATGACCATCACCTCAACCTGGACCACCCTGGCCCACCACGGCATGGTGATAGTGCCAACCGGCTATACCACGCCGGAACTGTTCGACATTTCCCAGGTGGGCGGCGGCACGCCCTATGGCGCCTCGACTATCGCCGGTGGCGACGGCTCACGCCAGCCGGACGAGCGCGAGCTGGCCATCGCCCGCCACCAGGGCAAGATGGTGACCGAGGTAGCTGCCAAACTGAAAGGTTGAATACTCAGGCGGCCGTCAGCGGGAACAACCGGTGGAAATTGGCGGTGGTGGTGGCCCACAGCTGCTCTACCGGCTCCCCACGCAGTTCGGCAAGGAACGCCGCCACCTCGCAGACAAACTGCGGCTCGTTGGGCTTGCCGCGATGTGGCACCGGCGCGAGATAGGGCGAGTCCGTTTCGACCAGCAGGCGGTCGGCCGGAATGCGCCGGGCCACATCCCGAAGGGCGTCAGCATTGCGGAAGGTCACGATGCCCGACAACGAGATGTAATACCCCATGTCCAGTGCGGCCCGGGCCATGTCCCAGTCTTCGGTAAAGCAGTGCAGCACGCCGGCATTCGCCAGGTCCGCCTCACGCAGCATTGCCAGGGTATCTTCCCGCGCCTCCCGGGTGTGGATGATCACCGGTTTGCCGGTGGTCGCCGCTGCCTGCAGATGATAACGGAAGGAGTCCCGCTGGGCCTCGGCCATCTCCGGCTGGTAATGATAGTCCAGCCCGGTCTCGCCGATGGCAGCCACCCGGGGATGGTCCAGCGCCTGCAGCAGCCAGACAAGATCGGTCGGGTCGTTGCGGGACAGGTCCAGCGGGTGGATCCCGACGCTGCACCAGACATCGTCGTATTGCTCCGCCAATGCCTTGACCACCGGCGCATTGGCGGCGTCTACCCCGATACAGAGGAACTTGCCGACACCCCGCGCCCGCGCGGCATTGAGGGCATTGTCGAGGGAGCCGTCGTGGGCGGTGAGGTCAAGGCGGTCGAGATGGCAGTGGGAATCTATCAGCATGGTCACATGGTATGGGTCGGGCGGTCGGACTTGAGCGCGCCGGCCAGGTAGGTTTCGATTTTGCTACGGGCGGTATTGTCCTGGTCACTGAACTGCACGCCGATGCCGGCCGCACGGTTGCCTTGGGCACCCCGTGGAGTGATCCAGATGACCTTGCCAGCGACGGGAATCTTCTCCGGCTCCTCCATCAGGTTGAGCAACATGAAGACCTCATCGCCCAGGCGATAGGACTTGTTGGTGGGAATGAACATCCCGCCGTGTTTGACAAAGGGCATGTAGGCCGCATACAGCACTGACTTGTCCTTGATGGTCAGTGAAAGAATGCCGTTGCGGGGTCCTGGCGCAGTCGCAATGCTCATATCGGTGTCCTTGTTTGATACGTCGGCATGGGGGCAGCCCCCGTGACAAGATTAGCGTCTTTCCAGCAGCTGTTTCCACCGGATCAGCAGCGTTTCGATGAACAGCACCCGATTCAGGTTGGCCTTGCCCAGCAGCATGCCGCGATGTTGCAGCAACCAGCTCTGCCAATCGAGCAAGGCGGGCAGCTGCAGATGGCGGGCCATGAAGGGCAGCACCTTGTCCATATCGGCATTGACCGGCACGTCGGCCGCGCCCGTCTTCAGACGCAGCAGGTCCAGGGTCCAGTCACAGAACCAGTCGGCCAGCAGCTCCAGCGGCACGCTGGTCCAGCGCTCGGCCAACTGGGAGGCCGACTGCTGGCTCTTGAGCAGGGCCTTCACGCCCTCCACCACCTGCTCGCGCAGGCTGGCTGCGTCGATGGCCTGCAGGGCTACCGCGCGCAGGGGCGCGCCGCCGGCCATCAGCAACAAGGCCGCGTGCTGCTCGGGACTCAGGTCCGGCAGGCTATGCTGCAACCAGGCCAGCGCCTCGGCATGGCCGGGGGTGATCAACGGCTGCACGCGGCAGCGGCTGCGGATCGTTGGCAGCAGGCGGCTGGGCTGGTCGCTGACCAGCAGCAGATAGGTGTCGGGCGTGGGTTCTTCCAATGACTTGAGCAAGGCGTTGGCGGCGTTGAGGTTCATCGCTTCGGCGGGATGCAGGATGATGACCTTGCGCCCGCCCTGCTGCGCGGTCTGCCCGATGAAGTCGCCAAGCTGGCGGATCGCATCGATACGGATGGCCTTGCCCTGCTCCTCCGGCTCCACTACCAGCCGGTCCGGGTGGCTGCCTGCCTGCTGCAGCAAACAGCTGCGGCACTGACCGCAGGCATGGGAGGCCACCGGTTGCAGGCAGAGCAGATGGGCGGCGAAAGCCTCGGCGAACAGCCGCTTGCCGACACCCGGCAGGCCCGCAAACAGGAAGGCGTGGGCATGGCGACTGCCGGCGGTCAGCGCTTCCCAGGCGGGCATATGCCAGGGGCAGGGCCTGGCCGCGGCATCAGCCATGGTAACGCTCCAGGACCTCGTCGATGACCGGCTGCATGGCCGCGCGTACCGCAGCCAGATCACCACTGGCATCGATAATCCGGTAGCGCTGTGGCTCCGCGGCCGCCCGGGCCAGATAGGTCGCGCGCACGGCCTCGAAGAACGCCTGCTGTTCCCGCTCGAAGCGGTCCAGCTCACTGCGCGCGCGCGCGCGGGCCAAGCCCAGCTCTACCGGCACGTCGAAAATAACGACCAGGTCAGGGCGCAGCTCGCCTTGCACCCAGGTTTCCAGGGCGGCAATTCGCTGCCTATCGATACCGCGGCCGCCGCCCTGATAGGCATAGGTAGCGTCGGTAAAGCGATCACTGATGACCACCCGCCCCTCGTTGAGCGCCGGCCGGATCAGGCCATTGAGGTGCTGGGCCCGAGCGGCGAACATGAGCAACAGCTCGGTATCGGCGTGCATCGGTTCGTCATGCAGGCTCAGCAGCACCTCGCGGATGCGCTCGGCCAGCGGTGTACCGCCCGGCTCACGGGTAAGCAGAGGGTCGCACCCCCTTTCGCTCAGGGCCTGGGCAAAGACCTTGAGGTTGGTGGATTTGCCGGCGCCTTCCGGCCCCTCGAAGGTGATGAACAGTCCACTCATGGTGCCGCCCCGCTGTCTGCTGGCTCCGCCGGCGGCGGGCTGGAACGATAATTGGGTGCCCGGCGCAGGATCTGGAAATGCCGCACGGCTCGGTTGTGCTCCTGCAGGGTCTCGGAAAACACATGGGAGCCATCGCCACGGGCGACAAAATACAGCGACTTGCCGGGCGTCGGGTTGACCGCCGCACGCAACGAATCCCGCCCCGGCATGGCGATCGGCGTAGGCGGCAGGCCATCAATGGTGTAGGTGTTGTAGGGCGTCGGGCGGCGCAGATCACTGCGGCGGATGTTGCCCTGCCAGTCTTCGCCCATGCCGTAGATCACCGTGGGGTCGGTCTGTAGGCGCATGCCCTTCTGCAGGCGGCGGGTGAATACCCCGGCGATCTCGCCCCGCTCATGGGGTACGCCAGTTTCCTTCTCGATGATGGAGGCCAGGATCAGCGCCTCGTAGGGCGTCTCGATCGGCAAGCCCTCGGCACGTTGCGCCCAGGCGGCTTCCAGCTCCTGTTGCATGCGCTGATAGGCGCGCAGCAGGATATCGCGGTCGCTCATGCCCAGGGTGTACTGGTAGGTGTCGGGGAAGAACAGCCCTTCGGGGTGGTCATGCTCCAACTCCAGTTCGGCCATGACCCGGGAGTTGCTCCAGTCATCCGGAAGGCTGTGCTGCAGACGTTCGGCGCTGGCCAGGGCGGTGCGAAACTGGCTGAAACTCCAGCCCTCGACCAGCGTGACGCTGCGCTGCACCACCTCGCCCCGCTGCAGCTGCGACAGCAATTGCCGCACGGGCATGCCGGGCGCGAGGCGGTATTCACCCACCTGCAATATGGTGTCGGGCATCTGCCATTGCCAGTAGCGACGCACCCAGCTGGCCCGCTCGATCACACCTCGCTGCTCCAGGCCAAAGAACACCCGGGCCGGCGTGCTGCCAGGCGGCACATCAAGGGTGTCGGCCACCTCGATCTGCAGGGGCTGGTTCAGGGTCGCGTTCAGGGTGTAATAGCCCCACACGCCGGCGCCAACAAACAAAACCACTGTTAAAACAATGAGTTTCGAAACTATTTTCATGAAAAACTTCAACTCAAGACCTGCTTTGCAAGGGCCTGGATCCGCCGTGTCTGCGTCCCTACTGCCCACTGGTGATCGGCCAGGGCTATCACCGGCCAGACGCCAAACACGCTGTTGCAGCAAAAGATTTCCGTGCTGCGCAGCAATTCATCATGTTTCACCTGGCGCTGCGTCACCGCTTCGCCCTGCTCCGCGAGTTGATCAATCAGGTAGTCCCGCATCACGCCGCGCACACCGCAGTGATCCAGTGCCGGGGTGATCCAGGCATCATCCAGGCGAATGAACAGGTTGCTCATGGTGCCTTCGACCGGATTACCGACCAGATCAAGGACCAACCCCTCCGCATGCACATCATCCTGCCATTCGCTGCGCGCCAGGACCTGCTCCAACCGATTGAGATGTTTGATACCTGCCAGCAGCGGCTGGTTACCCAGGCGCGTGACGCAAGGAAACAGACGGATGCCCTGCTCGGCATTCCGGGCGGGATAGTGAGGCAAGGGGGAGGACTGCAGAATACGTACCGGTTCGGGCCGGGTCGGCATGGCGTAGCCCCGCTGGGAAGCACCCCGGGTTACGGTCAATTTCAGCAACCCCTCGCCGAGCTGGGCCGCCTGCTGCGCGACCTCCTGTTGGATCAGCGCCAGATCCAGCGGGATCCGCAATACCCGAGCGCCCCGGCTCAGGCGGCGAAAGTGGTACTGCGCCAGGGTGGGTTCACCACGGCGCACCAGGATGGTCTCGAACAGGCCGTCACCGTAGGCCAGGCCACGATCCCGGACCGACACCGCGCTGGTCGGCACGCCATTGACCAGGCAATCGGTAACGCAGGGCGTGGCCATCCCGGTGGCGTCCATCAGACTCGGCGGAACACCAGACTGCCGTTGGTACCACCAAAGCCGAAGGAGTTGGAAATCACCACGTCGAGTGGACGGGCCTGGGCCTCCAGCGCGACATAATCGAGATCACAGCCCTCACCCGGGTTTTCCAGGTTAATGGTGGGTGGCGCGGCCTGGTCCCGCAGCGCGAGAATACTGAAGATGGCTTCCACGGCACCGGCCGCACCCAGCAGGTGACCGGTCATGGACTTGGTCGAGCTCATGGCCAGTTTATGGGCATGATCACCAAACACCGAGGCCACCGCACGGGTCTCAGCCAGATCACCAGCCATTGTCGAGGTGCCATGGGCGTTGATGTAACCTACCTCTTCCGGCGCCACGCCGGCGTCGCGCAGGGCATTGCTCATGCACATGGCCGCGCCCCGACCATCTTCCGGCGGTGCTGTCATGTGGTAGCCGTCACCGCTCATACCGAAGCCGATTACCTCGGCATGGATATGGGCACCCCGGGCCTTGGCGTGCTCGTACTCCTCCAGCACCATGGCACCGGCACCATCGGAAAGCACGAAACCGTCGCGCTCGGCATCCCACGGGCGGCTGGCCCGGGTCGGCTCGTCGTTGCGGGTCGACAGTGCGCGAGCGGCGCTGAAACCGCCCAGGCCCAGGCCACTGGTGGCCATTTCAGAGCCGCCGGCGATCATCACTTCCGCTTCACCATAGGCGATATTGCGGGCAGCCATGCCGATACTGTGCGTACCGGTCGTGCAGGCGGTGGTCAGCGCGTAGTTCGGGCCACGCAGGCCATACTGGATCGACAGGTAACCGGCGACCATGTTGACGATCGAGCCGGGCACGAAGAACGGCGAGATCCGGCGCGGACCGCTGTTGAGCAGCAGCTCGTGGTTACGCTCGATATTGGTCAGCCCACCGATGCCCGACCCCATGGAGACGCCGATGCGATCGCGATTGTCGTCGGTGACTTCCAGGCCGGCGTCGTTCATGGCCTGGATGCAGGCGGCGATACCATACTGGATGAACAGATCCAGCTTGCGCGCCTCCTTGGCCGACATGTAAGGCTCGATATCGAAATCGCGGATGGAGCCACCGAAACGGGTGCCGAAGGCACTCACGTCCATATGTTCGATCGGCGCGATGCCGCTCTTGCCTGCCAAAGCGGCCTGCCAGCTGCTTTCAACCGTATTCCCCAGCGGGCTCAACATGCCCAGGCCGGTTACCACGACGCGTCTACGCGACAAGGGAGACTCCTTAATTCAACTCATTCGACAGCGGGCTATTGTCCGCATAAAGGGGCGGCGCGGCAACTGAATGATCATCGCTGCACGTTACTCGCTGTTTCCGAAGACATTCGGCAAAAGGCGCACGAACAAAAAGGCCGCAGCTCTGATATCAGGACTGCGGCCTTTTCGACCTGCAAGCAGACTGCGTGATTACTTCTGGTGAGCGTTCACGTAGTTGATTGCTTCCTGCACGGTGGTGATCTTCTCGGCTTCTTCATCCGGAATCTCGGTCTCGAATTCCTCTTCGAGAGCCATTACCAGCTCAACGGTGTCAAGGGAGTCAGCGCCAAGATCTTCAACAAAGGAAGCACTGTTGGTTACTTCTTCTTCTTTGACGCCGAGCTGCTCGGCAACGATTTTCTTGACGCGTTCTTCGATGGTACTCATACCTTGTTCTCACTCCTGATTTTGCAGTTCCGATAAGCCGGACTGCGGGTAGTTTATAGAAAGAATTCCCGAGATTTCAAGCTGGAAATGCTTCTGTATCAAAATGGCCCGACCCAGAGGGGCCGGAATTCCGCCAGTCTACGCCTTCGAACGCCCTGTGGCGGCCGAAGGATCAACCCATGAACATACCGCCATTCACCGGGATAGTTGCCCCGGTAATGTATCCAGCCGGCTCACCGGCAAGAAACGCTACCACTGCGGCGATCTCTTCAGCCTGACCGAGACGCCCCAGCGGAATCTGTTCGAGCATGACCGAACGCTGGTTGTCGTTCAGCGCACGGGTCATGTCCGTATCGATGAATCCAGGTGCCACCGCGTTCACGGTGATCCCACGCGACCCAACCTCGCGGGCCAGGGCGCGGGCAAAGCCTTCCATGCCGGCCTTGGCTGCAGCATAGTTGGATTGACCGCCGTTGCCCATGCCGGCCACCACGGAACTGATGCAGATGATACGTCCCCAGCGGGCTTTGGTCATGCCCCGCAATACCGCCTTGGACAGACGGTAGACCGAACCCAGGTTGGTATTGATGACATCGTCCCACTCATCATCTTTCATGCGCATAAGCAGATTATCAGCGGTGATACCGGCATTATTGACCAGGATAGCCGGCGCCGCGTAGTCGGCTCCAATGCGCTCGAGCACCGCAGCCACCGACGCCGGATCACGTACATCCAGGGTCATGCCGGTGCCTTTATAACCCGCAGCCGCCAGTTTTTCGGCAATGGATTGGGCGCCGGTATCGCTGGTTGCGGTACCGATCACGGTGGCACCCTGGGCGGCCAGTGCACGGGCAATGGCATGCCCGATTCCACGGCTGGCGCCGGTGACCAGCGCTACTTTTCCTTCCAGGCTCATATCAAACTCCTTCGACTAGGCGGGCGACGGCGTCGGCAAAGCCGTCAACGCTATCCAGATTATGGGTGGCCACGCCCTTGGCGCAGCGCTTGTTCAGACCGGACAGCACCTTGCCAGGGCCGCACTCGACCAGGTCGGTGACACCCTGGGCGGCAATGTATTCGATGCTCTCGACCCAGCGCACCGGACTGTACAGCTGCTCGATCAACTGTTGCCGCAGCCCGTCCAGGTCTGCCGCCGGCCGGGCGGTTACATTCTGTACCAGGGTGATCTGGGGTGCCTGCCAGGCCAGCCCGGCAAAGTCCTGGGCCAGCTGCTCGGCGGCTGGACGCATCAGCGCGCAATGGGACGGCACGCTGACCGGCAGCGCAATGGCGCGCTTGGCACCCGCCGACTTGCAGGCCTCGATGGCGCGCTGCACGGCAGCGGCCTGGCCGGCGATGACTACCTGACCCGGCGCGTTGAAATTGACGGCGCTGACCACGTCGCCCTGGGCTGCTTCAGCGCACAGCTGGATGATCTGCTCGTCAGTCAAGCCGAGGATGGCAGCCATACCGCCCTCACCCTCCGGCACCGCCTGCTGCATCAACTGACCGCGCCGCTCCACCAGCCGCAGCGCATCGGCAAAACCGATGACTTCGGCGGCTACCAGCGCAGAGTACTCGCCGAGACTGTGGCCGGCGACGAATGCCGGACGAACCTCGGTATTGGCTTGCCACAGCCGCCACAAGGCGATGGAGGCGGCCAGGATGGCCGGCTGGGTACGGTCGGTACGGTTCAGCTCGGCGTCCGGGCCGTTCTGGCATAGTTGCCACAGGTCATATCCCAGCGCATCACTGGCTTCGGCGAAGGTTTCGCCCACCAGCCCGTGTTGTTCGGCCAGGCCGGCCAGCATGCCAACCGCCTGGGAACCCTGTCCGGGGAATACGAAAGCGAGGGTTTGAGTCATGCAACCTTCCTCATTGTCATTGAAAGAAATCGTCCGCTTAGGATGACTGGCGGGTCAGCCAGGTCACAATAGCTCATCCCGGCACCGGGCCAGGCGAGCGGCGATACGCCGGGGCATCTGCGAACGGCAGGCCGTTACCGCCTGACTGATTGCCACTTCCAGCGCTTGCTGGTCCGCCTTGCCGTGACTCTTGACTACCACGCCCTGCAGCCCCAGCAGGACCGCCCCATTGTGACGATTGGGGTCGAGGCGCTCCCCCATGGGCTGGAGGGCGCGGCGCAGCAAGGGCGCCATCAGGCGCAGCGCAAAGTTGCTGGACAGTGCCCGCCGCAGCTCAGCCTGCAGGTAGCCGGCCAGACCTTCGCTGGCCTTGACCACCACATTACCGACAAAGCCGTCACAGACCACCACGTCAGCACGATCCTGGAACAATTCGTGACCTTCTATATGGCCTACATAGTTCAAGGTACGACTATCGCGCAGCAATTCGGAGACCTCGCGCACCCGCAGCGATCCCTTGTTGATCTCGCTGCCGATATTGAGCAGCCCGACCCGCGGCCGCTCGATACCACTGAGCTCGGCGACCGCTTCGGAACCCATTACCGCGAACTCGAACAGCTGCCGCGCCGTGCAATCGACATTGGCGCCCAGGTCCAGCATGTGGCACCACCTGCCAGCCGCCGGCAGCGCGGCCATGATCGCCGGCCGCTGGATGCCTTCCACCGTGCCCAGCAGCGTCTTGGCCAGCACCATGAGCGCGCCGGTGTTACCGGCACTCAGGCAACCATCGGCCAAGCCGTCGCGCACCTGCTCGATGACCACGCGCATGGATGCATCCCGCTTGCTGCGCAGTACACTGGCAGGCAGGTCATCGGCGAGGATGGTTTCGGAGGTATGCACGAAGCTGACCCGATCTTCGGGCAGACGGTATTCACGGGACAGGCTGGTCATGGGTTCGGACGAACCGACCAGAACAACATTGAACCCGGGAATCTGCTGGAGACAACGGGCAACGGCGGGGATAATGCAACGGGGACCGAAGTCCCCGCCCATCACATCAATCGCTAAGCGGACTGACGTGGACAAGACTTATTCGTCGTTGTCCTTGTTGACCACCTGACGGCCACGATAGAAGCCGTCCGGGGACACGTGGTGACGGAGATGAGTCTCGCCAGTAGTTTGATCTACGGACAGAGCCGCCGAGGTCAGTGCATCGTGCGAACGACGCATACCACGTGCGGAACGAGACTTTTTGTTCTGCTGTACAGCCATGACTTTAAGCTCCTAAGCTTCAGGTATCACGTTTCAACTTGGCCAACACACTGAAGGGGTTGGGCTTTTCAGCTTCTTCCTCAGGCTCCGCGGTATCAGGCTGGTAGCCCGGCGGGTGCTGACATGTTTCCAACGGATGCATTGGCACTGCCGGCAGAGCCAGCAGGAGTTCATCCTCGATCAGCGCATGCAGATCGAGCGCCTCCTCATCCACAATAACCGGTTCATAGTGCCGGGGCAGATTTTTTGCCGCCTCGTCACTCGTTACAAAACCCACATCACACTCGGTATCCAGCTCGAGCACCACCTGGCTCAGACAGCGTTGGCAAACCTGCGCCACTGCTACCTGGTAATGCCCGTGCATGGCACTGATTCCCTGCTCGTCCCGCACAAATGCGAGCTCCACCTGAACATCTCCAGCAGGAGCGTCAAGCAAGGCGTTGAGACGGGGCATGTTGGCGGTGGGTACAGTCCCTTTCAGAACGACCCCACGGTCAACCAGCCGACGTGGTTCTATGTGTGCAGGTATGGGTCCAGACATAAGCGCGCAATTCTAGGCACCGCGGAGGCCGCTGTCAAAACTATTTGATGAAAAACTGCAGTCCCGGCACGACCGGGCCCGATGCCGCTAGAATAGCCCAATTTCCGCACAAGGACCCCATGATGACCAGTCTGGTTCTCGCCTCCAGCTCGCCCTACCGCCGTGCCCTGCTGGAACGCCTCGGCCTGCCCTTCGTTCATGCCGCACCTGAGGTGGATGAAGCCGTCCTGCCCGGCGAAACACCCGTGCAGCTAACCCTGCGCCTGGCCCTGGGCAAGGCACGCGCCCTGGCAGAGCGCTTCCCCGACCATCTGATCATCGGCTCCGACCAGGTGCTGTTGCTCGATGGCCGCCCGGTCAGCAAACCTGGCCACCACACCGCAGCGCGGGAGCAGTTGCGACGCTGCAGCGGCCGGACCGTAGAATTTACCACCTCGCTTTGCCTGCTCAACAGCGCCACCGGGCAACATCAATTGGCCAGCGAGCCTTTCAGAGTGAGTTTCCGCGAGCTGGATGAGGACAGCATTGAACGCTATCTGCAACGGGAGCAGCCTTATGATTGCGCCGGCAGCTTCAAGATGGAGGGGCTGGGTATATCCCTGTTCAGTGCGTTACAGGGGGATGACCCGCACAGCCTGATCGGACTACCACTGATCAGGCTGTGCGAGATGCTGCGCAACGAGGGCGTCCCGCTGCCTTGATAAAGCTGTTAGCGCAGGGTCGGCGCAGTCAGCCCGAGATGGGTTGCCAGGGTATTGCCTATGCTGGTACCCAACTGCCGGGAGAAGCGCTGGAACGGTGACTCGCGGTGGGTGAAGTCCACCAACTCCTCGGTACCCACCAGATCCCGGGCAACCGCCGAGGCGCTGGACAGGCCGTCGATCAACCCCAACTCCAATGCCTGCTCGCCGGACCAGACCAAGCCACTGAAAAGGTCCGGGTGTTCCTGCAGTCGATCGCCCCGCCCCTGCTTGACCTGATCGATGAACTGCCGATGGGTGGTCTGCAGGACGGTCTGCCAGAATTCCCGCTCATCCTGGCGCTCGGGCTGGAAGGGGTCGAGAAACGCCTTGTGCTCGCCCGCGGTATAGGTACGCCGCTCCACGCCCAGCTTGCCCAGCGTCTCGACAAAGCCGAAGCCGGCGGCAGTCACCCCGATCGAACCGACCAGGCTGGCCTTGTCGGCGTAGATCTCGTCCGCCGCCGCCGCAATATAATAGGCACCGGAAGCACCGATATCGGCGATCACGGCATACAACTTGATCTCCGGATGCAGCGCGCGCAGCCGCTTGATCTCATCGTATACATAGCCGGCCTGCACCGGGCTACCGCCCGGGCTGTTGATGCGCAGCACCACACCGCGGGTCTGTTCGTCCTCGAACGCCCGGCGCAGGCTGGTCACCAGGTTGTCGGCACTGGCTTCCTGTTGATCGGCGATGGTGCCACGCACCTCGATCAGAGCCGTATGCGGCTTGCCGGCCCCACCACCATCGATACTCCCGAACGGTGAGAACAGGAACAGCGCGCCGAACAGGTAAAGAAAGGTCAGACTCTTGAAGAAGATCCCCCAGCGGCGCGAGCGGCGCTGCTCCTGCACCGACGCCAGCAGGGATTTTTCCAGCAGTTCCCAGGCCTTGCGATCTTCCTTTTCTGCCTTGATCTGATTGCGCTCGACCATCGGCCCTTCAGTCCATTGGTTCTGTTCCATCTATCACACCTCTGTGAGTTGGGCATTGCGGAACCGCGGCAACGCCCAGCCATGAAATTCATCAAAGGAATCGACGCAATGCGCCGGCGCGCAGCGCAGCAGCTGGGCCTGGGTCATCGCCCCGTAGGTCACCGCTACCGGGGTCACGCCAGCATTGTGCCCCATGCGGATGTCGAACTCGCTGTCGCCCACCATGCAAGCTTCACCCGGGACAACATCCAGCTCGCCAAGGATTTCCTCGATCATCCGCGGATGAGGCTTGCCGGCGGTCTCATCGGCGCAGCGCGTTACATCGAAATACGTTTCCAGCCCGTGGGTAGCCAGCATCCGGTCCAGACCTCGGCGCCCCTTGCCAGTGGCGACCGCCAGGTGAAAACCGCGGCTACGCAAGTCATCCAGTGCTTCACGCACGCCATCGAACAGCCGTGACGGGCGCTGTTCCAGCGTCAGGTAGTTGTCGGCGTAAGCCTGAATCAACTGCTCCGCCAAGGCAGTGCCGGCAAGTTCGGGGTAGAGCACGACCACCGCGTCCGGCAGCGCCAGGCCGATAATGTCGCGCACCTCGCGCACCGACCGCGGGGGCAACTGCACGTCCACCGCTGCCCGCTGCATGGCGACGACGATATTGTCGATGGAGTCGGCCAGCGTGCCGTCCCAATCGAAGATCAAGGTATTCATGTCACTCCTCTGCCAATCGGCTCAGCGTGCGGTCCCAGACATCGCCAGGCTCAGCAGTGACCTGCAGCTTTCCTTCCGGGAGTTCAGCTGCAAGGGAAACGGCGTGCAAAAACAACCGCTTGCCACCCTTTTCTCGAATGATTCTCGAAAACTCATCATCCCCGTACTTGGGGTCGCCGGCAATCGGGTGGCCGGCGTGGCGAGCATGCACACGAATCTGATGGGTGCGCCCGGTGATGGGCCGCGCCTCCACCAGGGTGGCGAAGTCACCGAACCGGCGAATGACCCGGAACTCGGTCAGTGACTCCTTACCCTCCGGGTTGACCTCCACCATGCGCTCGCCCGAACGCAGATTGTTCTTCAGCAGCGGCGCATGGACCTTCTTTATCGTTGAAGGCCAACGACCCCGCACCAGCGCGAGGTAGCACTTGGTCACACCCTTGCCGGCGCCGTCGCCGCGCAGCTCCGCGTGCAGATGCCGCAGCATGCTGCGTTTCTTGGCGATCATCAGGCAGCCCGAGGTGTCACGGTCCAGGCGGTGCACCAGCTCCAGCTGCTTGAGCTCGGGTCGCAGCTGACGCATCGCCTCGATCACCCCGAAGTCCAGCCCACTGCCGCCATGCACGGCCAGACCAGCAGGCTTGTTGACCACGATCAGCCCCTTGTCCTCGAAGAGGATGCTCTTCTCCAGGGCATTGAGAATGCCCTGCCCCACCAGCGCTGGCTCATCGGGCTGCGGCAGGCGCACGGGCGGGATACGGATACTGTCGCCGGCCTGCAGGCGGTACTCGGGCTTGATCCGCCCCTTGTTCACCCGCACCTCGCCCTTGCGCAGGATGCGATAGATGAGGGTGCGGGGCGCGCCCTTCAAACGGGTCAGCAGATAATTGTCGATTCGCTGGCCGGCCTGGTCTTCGGTGATCAGGTCGGTCTGCACGGCGGCGGAAATAACGGATTCTTCGATTTTCATCGGCGCATGATACATTTTTTCATGCAATTGAAGCACTTGATTAATGCTGCTATAGTCCGACGAGCTGCGCAAAAGGCAGCTGGAAGGCAACAGCGATCGAGGCGATGGCGGTCTTCCCAGAAACACTGATGTAGAGCCTTCGCCAGGCCAAAAACAGCGCCGGCGAACCTCGCTGAAAACATGCTGCAGGCCACAGGCCAGCAGAATATTAACCCGCTCCCCGAAGACGACGAGCGGCACCGATTCAGATGGGCAAGTGATTAGGTGGAGATGCACAGCTTCAGGATGATGTGACGAGCGCTGACACTTGCAATGATGTGTGTCCCCGTCCCAGTCCGGCTGATTCCTCCCTAAAAGAAGTTTCTCTGTACTCGCCATAGACAGACTGAACTGCTGTTGCCCAACGGCACGGCAATTTGAATTCTGAACAAGGGCAAGGTTGGCCCAAGCAGAAACACACGCCTGACACCTAACGGAAGAATCAGGTGCCGTACTCGTGTTCCGGAAGCATTGGATACACAACGGTACTTCATGAAAAGAATGCTGATCAACGCAACTCAGCCCGAAGAGTTGCGCGTAGCGCTGGTAGACGGCCAGAAGCTGTACGACCTGGACATCGAATCCGGCGCCCGCGAACAGAAGAAGTCGAACATCTACAAAGGGCGCATTACCCGCGTCGAACCCAGCCTGGAAGCGGCCTTCGTCGACTTCGGCTCCGAACGACACGGCTTTCTGCCGCTGAAAGAAATCTCCCGCGAATACTTCACCAAGCAGCCTGAAGGCCGCGTCAATATCAAGGAAGTTCTCAAGGAAGGCCAGGAAGTCATCGTCCAGGTCGACAAGGAAGAGCGTGGCAACAAGGGCGCCGCACTGACCACCTTCATCAGCCTGGCCGGTCGCTACCTGGTACTGATGCCGAACAACCCCCGCGCCGGTGGCATTTCCCGTCGTATCGAAGGTGAAGAGCGCAACGAACTGCGCGAAGCCCTGAACAGCCTCAACGTTCCCGCCGACATGGGCATGATTGTCCGCACTGCAGGTTTGGGCCGCAGCGCTGAGGAACTGCAATGGGACCTGGACTACCTGCTGCAACTCTGGGAAGCCATCAAGACCGCCTCCACCGAACGTAACGGTACCTTCCTGATCTACCAGGAAAGCAACGTCATCATCCGCGCCATCCGCGACTACCTGCGCCAGGATATCGGCGAAGTGCTGATCGACAGCGAAACCGTCAAGGAAGAAGCGCTCAACTTCATCAGCCAGGTCATGCCGCAGTACGCGAGCAAGGTCAAGCTGTACGAAGACAGCGTCCCGCTGTTCAACCGTTTCCAGATCGAAAGCCAGATCGAAACCGCCTTCGAGCGTGAAGTGAAGTTGCCCTCCGGCGGCTCGATCGTCATCGACCACACCGAAGCCCTGGTTTCCATCGACATCAACTCGGCGCGTGCCACCAAGGGTGGCGACATCGAGGAAACCGCCCTGCAGACCAACCTGGAAGCGGCTGAGGAAATCGCCCGCCAGCTGCGCCTGCGTGACATCGGCGGCCTCATTGTCATCGACTTCATCGACATGACCCCGGCGAAGAACCAGCGCGCCGTGGAAGAGCGCGTCCGTGAAAGCCTCGAAGCCGACCGTGCCCGCGTCCAGGTCGGTCGCATCTCCCGCTTCGGCCTGCTGGAGATGTCCCGCCAGCGCCTGCGTCCGTCCCTGGGCGAAACCAGCGGCATCGTTTGCCCCCGCTGTAACGGCCGCGGCACCATCCGCGACGTTGAATCGCTGTCGCTGTCGGTACTGCGCCTGATCGAGGAGGAGGCCCTGAAGGACCGGACCGCCGAGGTTCGCGCCCACGTGCCGGTGTCCATCGCTACCTTCCTGCTCAACGAGAAGCGTGACGTGCTGGCGAAGATCGAAGCCCGCACCGAGGTTCGCCTGCTGGTCCTGCCGAACCCGCACATGGACACGCCCCACTTTGACGTACAGCGCCTGCGCGACGACCAGGAAGCGGTACTCAACAGCGAATCCAGTTACACCATGACTGCCGAGGCCGAGCACGAAGAGCCGGTCCAGGTCAGCCAGACCCGCGCTATCGTGCGCCAGGAAGCGGCGGTCAAGACCCTTGCCCACACCCGGCCTGCGCCTACGCCCGCCCCGGCACCGGCGCCGGTCGCCGCCGCCAACAAGGCCATCCAGGAATCCCAGCCGGGTCTGATCAAGAGCCTGATCAAGTCGCTCGTGGGCATGTTTGCCCAGGACAGCCGTCCGGAGGAAGCCAGCGAAAAGCAGACCGCAGCGCCCACCAACCGCAAGCCCGCCAGCGACGACAATCGCTCCGGTGAGCGCCGGAACAACCGCAATCGTCGCCCACGCCCCGAGCGTGACGCCCGCAGCGGTCGCGGTGGCCGCGGTAACGAAGCCGCCGCCGAGCGTAGCGAGAAGCCCCAGCGCAGCGAGCGCAAGCCAAGCGAAGTGGCCGCCGAGCCGGACAATGCTCCGCAGGCTAGCAGCAAGCCAGCAGAAGGCAGCACTACTCGTCGCCGCCGTCGCAGCCCCACTGCGGCTGCCGTCAGCGAGACCAGCGAGCAGCGTTCCGCTACCCCCGAGCAGGTCCAGGCACCCGCCCGCCAGGAGCGTCGCCCACAGCGCCAGGCCGAACAGCCAGCGGTGCAGGAGGAGGAGCTGCCAGTCGAACAGGCCACCGAGCAGCTTGACGGCGATGTCGCCGCCGAGGGTGATCGTCCCAAGCGTCGCTCGCGCAACAGCCAGCGCCGCCGCAACAACCGTCGTAGCCGTCCTGCCCAGGACGAGCAGAACGCCGAGAACCTGGCGGCCAACGGCCAGCCCAGCGACACCGCTGAGTCCGACAAGACCAGCAAGCCGGTGACCGCTGAGCAGCGCGCCAGTGCTGCAGGTGAAGTTGCAGTGCCAGTAGCTGCTGCCGTGGCGGTCACCGAAGCGGTAGCCGCCAGCGAGGGCCACGAGCCGGCAGAGATGATCAACGAGCCCGCTGTCGAGGCCGCCATCCCGGCTACCGAGTCGGTGACTGATGTCAAGCAGCCCGTTGAGGCTGGCCTGACCCAGGCGGTATCCGACATCGAGCAGTCGATCGAGCATGCCGTCGAGGCCTTCAACCAGTCCCAGCGCGAGGACGCCCCGGTACCAGCCGAGGCTGCGCCGGAGCCTGAGGCAGCTGCCGAGCAGCCCGCCGCACCCGAGCCCGTCGAGCCGGTTACCGTTGCCGAGCAGCCCGCTGCGATTGAAGCACCGGTCGAAGCCGAACCAGCTGCTCCGGTTGTTGAAGCCGAGCCCGCCGTGGAAGCTCCGGTAGCTGCCGAACCCGAAGCCCCCAAGGCGGCGGAACTGGAAGAGGCGCCGGCTGCCGAGGCATCAGCACCCGAGCCAGAGCAGGTCGCCGAGCCGGAAGCTGCTCCGCAACCCGCCGAGCAGGCTGAGCCGGTTATTCCTGCCCTGACCGAGAGCGGTCGCGCCTTTAATGACCCGCGCGAAATCCGCAAGCGCCGGCTGGAGGCCAAGCGTCTGGCCGAGCAGGCCGAAGCTGAAGCCAAAGCGCAAGCTGAAGCCCCAGCCCAGGCCCCTGCAGAGCAAGCCAGTGCCCAAGCTGCACCCGCAGCCGCCGAGCCGGTAACCGAAGCCATGGCCGAGGCCCAGGAAGTGATCGAGCAGTTGCCCGAGGCCCAGCCGGCCGAGGACCGGCAATCGACCGAGGCGACCGAGGCCGCCGCGGACACCTCCCTGCCTGACCCGGCAGAAGGCGCGGTACCCGAGCATCCGGCCACCAACGAGCCCGAGCAGCAGGAAGCGCCGGAAGAAAAAGACAATCACCCGGATACACCCAAGGGCTGAGCGTTGAAGCGGTAACAAAAAGGGGATGCCAATGGCATCCCCTTTTTATTTGCGTCCTTTCTGTAACCGACCTCAGCCGCCGATCAGTTGGGGCTCCATCTCCAATGCCACACCGAACTTGGCCTGCACATCCCGCTGGATATCCGCGGCCAGTGCCATGACATCCACTCCCCGGGCCTGCCCCAGGTTGACCAGCACCAGCGCCTGCTCCCGGTGCACCCCTACCCGCTCCCTGCAATGGCCCTTCCAGCCAGCCTGCTCGATCAGCCAACCAGCGGCAAGCTTGACGCTGCCATCGCCCTGGGGGTAATGCGGCATGGCCGGCCAGGTGGCCAGCAGGGATGCCGCCTGCTCCGGCGGCAACAGCGGATTCTTGAAAAAGCTGCCGGCATTACCCAGCTGAGCCGGGTCCGGCAGCTTGCTGCGGCGGATCTGGCAGACCAGTTGGCTGACGACGCGGCTATCGGGACGAGCCAGGCCGGTGGCCTGCCAGGCGGCCGCCAGCGGGGCGTAGTCGAGTCGGGGGGCAGGCTGAGTGTAGAGCCGCAGGCGTACCCGCAGGATGACGAAGCGTCCCGCCTGCTGCTTGAACAGGCTGTCGCGGTAGCCAAAGCGGCAGGTGTCACGCTCGAACCGGCACACTTCTCCGGTGGTACGATCGAGGGCGTCCAGGCTGTCGAACAGATCACAGAGCTCCACGCCGTAGGCACCGATGTTCTGCATCGGCGCCGCGCCCAGGGTGCCGGGAATCAGCGACAGGTTCTCCAACCCGTGGAGCCCCTGATCCAGGCTCCAGCCAACCAGCCGGTGCCAGTTCTCCCCCGCCTCCCCTTCGATAACGGCACTCCCCTGCCCCCGGCGCAGCACGCGCCGGCCGCGGCTGCGCATGCCGATCACCAGCCCGCGCACCGAGCCTGCGACGATCATATTGCTGCCGCCGCCCAGCAGGGTCACCGGCCAGCCTTCCCGGTCAGCCAGCGCCAACGCACCGCGCAGTTGTTGCTCGTTGTCCACCAGCACCAGCCGCTCGGCTGGTTCACTGATACCGAAGGTGTTGAAGCTGCGCAGATCTGCCGCGCAGAACATCTCCGGCATCATTCGGCGACAGCCAGCAGTTGCCGCACCCGCTGCAGGTCCTCGATCGTATCCACACCCGCGGGCGGTACTTCGCAGGCATCAGCCACATGGATGCGACAACCGAACCACAGGGCCCGCAGTTGCTCCAGGGACTCGGCGGTTTCCAGCGGGCTGGCCGGCCAACCCACGTAGTCATGCAGAAAGCCGACCTTGTAGGCATACAGGCCGATATGCCGACGGAAGGGCGCGGTCTGTGGCAGCTGCTCCGGTCGCCCGGCAGCGAAGTCATCCCGGCACCAGGGCATGGGCGCGCGACTGAAATACAGGGCGAATCCCTGGTGATCGGTTACCACCTTCACCGCGTTGGGATTGAACAGCGTATCGATATCCTGCAGCGGTTCAGCCAGGGTGGCGATACTCGCCGCCGGAAAGGCCCGCAGATTAGCCGCCACCTGGTCGATCAGCGCCGGAGGGATCAGCGGCTCATCGCCCTGCACGTTCACCACGTGGGCGTCCGCTTCCAGACCCAGCTGGGTGACCACTTCCTGCAACCGGTCAGTGCCGGAGGGATGATCAGCCCGGGTCATAACGACGTCGGCGCCAAAGGCCCGGCAGGCATCGACGATACGCCCGTCATCGGTCGCCACGGTCACGGTGGCCGCACCGCTTTTGCGGGCCTGCTCCCAGACGTGGCGGATCATTGGCTTGCCAGCAATGTCCTGCAGCGGCTTGCCCGGCAGCCGGGTGGAGGCGAAACGGGCGGGTATGATGACGTGGAACATTATCAGTTGCCCAGCCTCTCATCCGCGTCCAGGGCCCGGGCTTCGGTCTCCAGCATGACGGGAATGCCATCGCGTACCGGGTAGGCCAGGCCATCGGCGCGGCACCATAGTTCGGTCTTGTCCTGATTCTGTACCAGCGGGCCCTTGCACAGCGGGCAGGCCAGGATATCGAGCAGTTTGGGATCCATCGTCAGACTCCGGTCAGGGGGAAGTAGAACAGCTGGGCGGCAGGTGGCCATCCAGCTGCAGATGCAACGCCGCGGCAAAGGCGTCACTCAAGTGGGCATCGACGCGCAGATACCACCAATGGTCGCGGGCGAAGCCGACACATTTTACCGCGTCCTTTTCGGTCATGATCAACGGCTCGCCGTGATCAAAGCCGGCAAAACTGTCGGCATTGTAACCGGCGTGGTCGGCAAACGCCTGCAGGGTGGGAGTGAAACCCAGGCTTTCCAGGGTGCGGCGAAAGCGCTCAGGGTTACCGATACCCGCCACCGCCTGCACCCGGGTCGCCAATGGCCATGCACTGGGGCTGATCCGCTGGCCGGTCACCAGGTTCACCAGCTCGGTGGCCTGCAACTGCATGGCAAAGCCATTGTCGCCGTCGGCGGTGGCGCCGTTGCGCACGATCAGGTCCACCGACGCCAGCCGTACGGCGGGCTCGCGCAACGGGCCCTCGGGCAGACAACGAGCGTTACCCAGGCCGCGCGCGTGGTCCAGCATCAACACCTCCAGGGTACGGCCCATGGCGTAATGTTGCAGGCCATCGTCACTGATGATGATATCCACCTGCGCCTGCTCAAGCAGATGGCGGCCAGCCCGCGGGCGGTCCGGATCGATGACCACCGGGACCTGGCAGCGACGAGCGATAAGCAGCGGTTCGTCGCCGACCTGTTCAGGGCCGTCCAGCTCAGGGCGAATCCGCCAGGGCAGCGTGGGCGGCTCCGCCCCGTATCCCCGACTGATGACGCCGACCCGCCAACCCTGTGCCCGCAGGTGCTCTACCAACCAGATCACCATCGGCGTCTTGCCCGTGCCACCGAGCGTGATGTTGCCCACCACGATCAGCGGCACCGGCGGCTGCCAACTGGCCGTCGGCTCAGCCAGGAAGCGTTGGCGGCGGCGTTCGGCTACCTGCTGGTACAGCGCCGATAGTGGGCGCAGCAGTGCCAACCAGCGGCGCCCCTGATACCAGGAGCGCAGCATGAACGCTTCCAGCGACCCTTTCTTCACTGCGCGGAGGGTTCCATCTCGTTGGTGGTCAGGCGCAGGCGGTTGAACCCCTGTTGGCCCGCCGCATCCATGACGGTGATCACCGATTGGTGGCTCGCCTTGGCGTCAGCGGTAATCACCACCGGCAGCCCGGTATTGCCGCCCGCCTCCCGCTGCAGGGCGGTCTGCAGGTTCTGCAATCCCGGATCGATCAGGCTCTTGCCGTTGATGGTGACCTCACCGGCCGCCGATATCAGCACCTCGATCTGCTCCAGGTTGCGGTTTTCCACCGGCTCCCCGGAAGCGGACTCCGGCAGGTCGAGCTTGAGCTGGGTTTCCCGGGTGAAAGTAGTGGAAACCATGAAGAAGATCAGCAGCAGGAACACCACGTCGATCAGCGGCGTCAGGTTGACTCCAACCTCCTCCCGCCGGGCGCGTCGAAAATTCATGCTCAATTCCCCTGGGCAGTCTTGGCTGCACGGCGAATGACCGGATCGGCCGCCACATCGTTGCCGTTCGGCTCAGCTTCGCGATTGCCCTGCACCACCTCAACCAGCTTGGTCGCTTCCTGCTCCATGGCCACCACCAGTTCATCAACCCGGCGCACGAAGAAGCGATGGAAGAACAGGGCCGGGATGGCCACGGTGAGACCGGCAGCCGTGGTGATCAGCGCCTTGGAGATGCCGCCGGCAAGCACCGCGGTGTTACCGGTGCCCTGGACCATCACCGCGGTGAACACATCGATCATGCCGATGACGGTGCCCAGCAGACCGAGCAGAGGCGTGATCGCCGCGACGGTACCCAGGGTATTGAGGTAGCGCTCCAGCTCATGGATAACCTTGGTGGCGGCTTCCTGGATGCTTTCCTTCATGATCTCCCGCCCATGGCGGGTGTTGGCCAACCCGGCAGCGAGGATTTCGCCCAGCGGCGAGTCGGCCCGCAGGCTCTTGATGCGGGCCGCATCCAGCTGCCCGTCCTTGATCCAGCGCCATACCTGACCCAGCAGATTGGGTGGCGCCACCCGGCTACTGCGCAGCGCCCACAGACGTTCGAAAACGATGGCCAGGGCCACCACGGATGACAATATGATCGGCAACATCAGCCAACCACCGGCACTGATCAGTTCCCACACAGGCGTTCCCTCCAGAAAATTTGCTTACTCTAGCACGGGCCCGGATAGCTGTTCAGCCAGCCGCCCCGTTGCTTGATCTTCATGCCAGAAGCGTCGTGCACGCTCTCGCCAGGACCATTCCCGGCGGGCCTTCCCTGCGTCATCCAGGACGAAGCGTATCGCTCCGGCGGTGGCAGTATAAACCGGTTCTGCTTCCAGTTCGCGGTAACGTGCAACGACTAGCGGATGGGGATGGCCGTACGGGCTGTGACGCCCGGCGCTGAACACCGACCAGCGTGGCTGTACCGCACGAATGAAGGCATAGGATGAGGAACTGCGGCTGCCGTGATGGGGTGCCAGCAACAGATCAGCGCGCAGCATCTGGTCAAGCATCTGGTATTCGCTGCTCACACCCAGATCGCCGGGCAGCAGCACCGCGGTGTCACCTGCCACCGCGCGTAGTACACAGGACTGTTCGTTGGGTGGTGCGGGCGGCGGCTGACTATAGAGGATCTCGAAACGCACGCCGTCCCACTGCCAGCTATCCCCCGGCATGCAGGGTTGCGCCTGGAGCAGCGGATCAATGGCCGCATGCTGGCCGGCCAGGGTTTGCCCCACCGGCAGATGCGCCGCGATGAAGGGCGCCCCACCGGCATGGTCATTGTCGGCGTGGCTGATCAGCATCACATCGAGCTTGCGCACGCCCAACGCCAACAGCGCCGGATGCACCACTGCCTCGCCCAGATCGAAACCACTGCTGAACCGCGCACCGGTGTCGTAGAGCAGATCGTGATGCTCCGTCTGCAACAGCACCGACAGGCCCTGCCCCACGTC
Organism: Pseudomonas saudimassiliensis; assembly: GCF_000939975.1. Classification (GTDB taxonomy): domain Bacteria; phylum Pseudomonadota; class Gammaproteobacteria; order Pseudomonadales; family Pseudomonadaceae; genus Halopseudomonas; species Halopseudomonas saudimassiliensis. Next base: position 2,260,044 of record NZ_LK391969.1, read on the forward strand.
CAGCACCGTCACCCACAGCTGGCCCGCAGCGGGCCGCTCATGGAACGGCATCAGCAGGGCCAGCAGGCAGGCCATCGCCGGCACCCACAGCAGCCGCGCCAAGGGACTCAGCAAGGCCGCAACGCCAGCCAGCCCCAGCAGGAACCCAGACCAGGATGGCGTGGGCAGACGCTCTGCCCCGCGCCACTGGGCCAACCAGTCCAGGCCCTCGAACAGGGCGTTCAAGGTTACCGCCGCACCTTTCAACAACCAGGGAAAGTCGAACAGCAACTCCAGTACCGTACCCAGCAGGGCTGCCGGCACCACCAACAGGCTCACCCAGGGGATCGCCAGCACGTTGGCCAGCGGCGCGCTCAGGCTCGCCGGCATGTTCCACCACATCAGCCAGGGCCACAGACCGACGAACACGACCCACTGTGCCCGCCCCCAGCGCCACCAGAGAGACGCTGAGCCCAGGCGCGCGCCCATGCCATAGAGCAACAGTCCGACCGCCATGAAGGACAACCAGAAGCCCGCCCGCAGCGGGCCACCAGGGTTGCCGGCCACCACGGCAGCAAAGGCCAGCAACCAGAGCGTCCACAGACGCGGTCGGCGGTAGACCAGCTGGACCAGCAAGCCAAGACTGATCATCAGCAGGGCACGCTGAACCGGTACGCCAAACCCGGCCAGCAGCGCGTAGATCGCCGCGATGGGAATCACCAGCACGGTAGCCAACCACAGCCGCGGCCAGGGCCAATTCACCAGGCCCAGCCGACCGAGCAGCATCACCAGGCCAAACACTGCGGCCGCCAGCATGCCGACATGCAGCCCGGAAATAACCATCAGGTGCGCCGTACCGGTTGCCTGCAGCACCAGCCAGTCATCCCGGTCCAGCACGCTTTTATCGCCTACCACCAGGGCAATCAGCCGGGCACCACCGGCCTGCTCGGCCAGCGCCGTGGTCATGCGAGAGCGGATCTCCTGGCGCAGCGCCGCAAACCCGGCGAACCGGGGCGCTTCGGCAAGTCGCTCGCCGTGGCGGATACTGCCCAAGGCGCCCACGCCCTGGGCATACAGCCAGGCTTCGTAATCGAAGCCGCCCGGGTTGGCCATGCCCGCGGGTCGGCGCAGGGTGATTTCGAAGCGCCACAGCTCCCCGGGGTTGGTAGGCTGGCCGTCAAACCAGTGCGCCCGGAGCGGCGGCAGCGTCTGGTCATCGGCAACCAGTCGTGCATCGGTCAGTGCCAGCCGCCAGCCGGTCTCGGTCGCTTCCGGCAGGCCCTGGATCCGGGCCACAATCTCGGTGCGCACACCATCGAGCTCCGGTGGCAACCGTTGTGCCAGCAACTGGGAGTGGATGAAGCAGGACCACAGCAGGCCCACTCCCAGGGCGCCCAGCCAGCGCCACTGAGACCTGCGCCATAGCGCCGCACCCAGCACCAGCGGCGCCGCTGCCAGCCAGAGGGGTGGCAGCCCGGAGAGCCCCAGGGGTAACAGCATGCCGGCGATCAGTGCGACCAGCAGCAATGGCACATCCATGCGCGGAAACATCCTGTGATGGTGAATGCGGCGGCGGATGGTAGTCGACGCGCGGGAATGCATGCATAATTGCAGCCTACCCTTCCGCCGATCAGTCTGCGATGCCGCGCCAGCTACTCAAACGCTACATGCCCAGTCCGGAACGGATCCAACGCAACAAGTCGCTGCGTTTTTTAGGGAAGATCCTTCAAGATCCGAATATCTGGCATATCACCCGCCACAGTGTTGCGCGGGCCGTGGCCACGGGTCTGTTCGTTGCGATGCTGCCGATCCCGCTGCAAATGCTGCTGTCGGCGTGCATCGCCATCTTCATTCGCGGCAACCTGCCGATCTCGGTGGGCCTGGTCTGGCTGACCAACCCCATCACCATGCCACCGGTTTTTTTCATTCAGTACAAGATCGGTACGTTATTGCTCGGCGCGCCCGAGCGCACCATGCCCATGGAGTTGTCACTCAGCTGGCTGACAACGGAGCTGCAGCACATCTGGCAACCCATGCTGCTCGGCTCCTTGCTATCCGGAATCGTGCTGGCCGGGCTCGGCTACGCCGGGACCCTGTTATATTGGCGTTTCTGGGTATCGCGCAACTGGCAGCGCCGCAAAATGCGACGCCGTCGTCAGTCCTGATCAGCTCAGCTGACGTTCCATCAGCCGGCCTTCATTGAGTGTCAGCACGCGATCCATCTGCCCCGCCAGGGCCAGGTCATGGGTGACCACGAGAAAGGCGGTGTGCAGTCGCTGGCTGAGCTCCAGCATCAGTTGCTGGACGCCACGGGCCGTATGCTGATCCAGGTTACCGGTCGGCTCATCCAGCAGCACACAGGCGGGTTCGTTGATCAGCGCCCGGGCTATGGCTACCCGTTGCCGCTCCCCCCCCGACAACTCCGCCGGTTTATGCCCGGCGCGGGCTGACAAGCCAACCCGCTCCAGCATCGCCATGCCCCGCTCCCGCGCTTCGGCAATCGGCGTGGCGCCGATCAGTAGCGGCATACAAGCGTTCTCCAGGGCGGTGAACTCGGCCAGCAGGTGATGGAACTGGTAGACGAAGCCCAGGCCGGTATTGCGCAACTTGCCGCGCTCCCCTTCCTTGAGGGCCGACATCTGCTGGCCCGCCAGCCAGACTTCACCGGTGCTGGGCGTATCCAGGCCGCCCAGCATGTTCAGCAGAGTGGTCTTGCCCGAGCCGGAGCTGCCGACAATGGCGATACGCTCACCGGCCCGCAGGCTCAGGTCGATGCTGTCGAGGACCTGCAGGCGCTGCGGCCCGACCGCGTAGTGCTTGCTCAGCTGCCGGCACTCCAGTACTACATCAGTCATAACGCAGGGCCTCCGCGGGTTCGGTACGGGATGCACGCCAGGCCGGATAGAGCGTCGCCAGGAAGCTCATGCCCAGGGCGGCGGTGCAGATGATCACGACATCCGTCCAGATCAACTGGGACGGCAGGTAGCTGATGAAATAGACATCGGAGCTGAGGAACTGGGTGCCCAGCAGCCGCTCTAGGCCAGCCACCAGCGCCGAGACATTCAGCGCGGCGAGCACGCCGAGTACGCCGCCGGCCAGGGTACCCACCACCCCGATCACCGAGCCCTGCACCATGAAGATGCCCATGATGGTGCCCGGGGAGGCTCCCAGGGTGCGCAGGATGGCGATGTCAGCCTTCTTGTCAGTGACCACCATGACCAGCGTGGAGATGATATTGAACGCCGCCACCGCCACGATCAACAGCAACAGCAGGCCGATCATGGTCTTCTCCATGCGGATCGCCGCAAACAGGTTGCCGTGGCTCCGGGTCCAGTCCTGGGCGTAATAGTTGCCCGGCAACTGCTCGACCAGATTCCAGGCCACCTGGGGCGCCTGGAACAGGTCGTGCAGGCGCAGGCGCACGCCTTGCATCTGGCCCGGTGTCCAGCGGCTCAGGCGCGCCGCATCCCCGGCGTGGATCATCGCCATGGAGCCATCGAGCTCGGCGCCGACCTTGAAGATGCCGGTGACGTGGAAACGCTTCAGGCGCGGGAAGACCCCGGCGGGCGTGACGGAGGCCTCCGGCAGGACCAGGGTCAGCTTGTCGCCGGGCATCACACTGAAGCGCCGGGCGATCAGCTCGCCGATGATGATGCCGAACTCGCCGTCCTGCAGATCGTTGAGCGAGCCGGACTCCATGTGATCTTCAATGATCGAGACCTGCGCCTCGGCCTCCGGGATCACCCCGCTGACCAGCACCGGCGCGACGCTGCCGTTATGGGTCAGCATTCCCTGCAACTGGATGAAGGGCGCCGCCGCGGCTACGCCAGGATGGGCTTCAAGCTCGGTCGCCAGGGACCGCCAATCATCGATCGGCTGATAACCGTTGATGCTGGCATGGGGCACCATGCCGAGGATGCGGGTACGCAGTTCCCGGTCAAAACCATTCATCACGGACAAGACGAGAATCATCACCAGAACCCCGAGGGTCAGCCCCAGCATGGAGATCAATGAGATGAAGGAAATGAAGTGGTTACGGCGTTTGGCGCGCGTATAGCGCAATCCGATAAAGAAAGGCAGAGGTCTGAACATGGAGTACCTGATCGGGAAAAGCCTTGGTGAGTGGCAGTTCGGGCTGCCATGTTACACTGATTCCGGTTTCGGTAAACGGGGCTGAACATGCAAAGCAACAATACTATCGATGTGCATGCGGGTTATTTCCAGATCCAGGATCAGCTGTCGCTGGACTACCGGCCCACCGAGGCGCCCACCGCCCAGGCAACCGAGGAGACTTCTCCCTTGTTTGGCCTGTTGGGCGAGCTGCATCTGCTGGAGCACGACGCCCAGCCGCTACTGCGGCAGATTGGCGAGCGTGACCGTACCATCGCCGCCTACCTGAAGATTCTCAGCAAGCGGATCGAGCTGATCGGCCGGGCATTGGCTCTGCAATTGACTGACGACATGGGTACCACCGTCCCGGTGATCCTGAGCGAAGCCGGCCTGAGCTTTACCACTGACATGCCCCTGCCCATCGGCAGCTGGCTTGCCCTGCGGTTGCTGCTGCCCACACCCATTGGCCTGAGCGCGCCTGTGCAGGTAGCCGATTGCCGCCCCGCCAGCTCTTTCGGAGACTATCTGATACAGGTAAGCTTCGAGCGGTTCACCGAGGCCCAGCGCCAGTTGCTGGCCCGGCATATAATGCAAAAGCAGGCACAGGATATTCGTGCCGCCAAGGATAACGAAAGGATTTCGCCATGAAATACACACTGCCCCTCTTCCTCGCTACCAGCCTGCTCACCGTCACGGGCATGCAGGCCCAGGCCGACACGCTGACCATCCCGGTGGGCCAGCAGGCGGCGCAACAGGGACTCAGCCTGCCGCAACGGGGCGCCGCTGCCAGCACCGTACGCCAGCAACATGGCGAGCCCGTAACCCGCCATGCCGCCGTGGGCACGCCGCCGATCAGCCGCTGGGACTACGACGGCTTCAGTGTGTATTTCGAACATGACAAGGTGGTACACAGCGTCCGCCAGCATAAGCCCGCCCACTGAGGAAACCCATGCTCATCTACGGTCATCGAGGGGCCCGCGGCGAAGCGCCGGAAAACACCCTGCCAAGCTTTCGCAAAGCCCTGGAGGCCGGTGTCACCCGCGTCGAGCTGGACCTGCACCTGTCATCCGACCATCAACTGATGGTCATCCATGACCCCACACTCAAGCGCACCACCGGCATCAAGGGCAAGATCGCTGCCCATACCGCCGCACAACTCATGCGCCTGGATGCCCGGCTCGGCCTACCCGGCTGGGCCGAACCCTGCCCCATTCCCACCCTGGAGCAGCTGTTTCGCAGCTGTCCGGAGTTCGACCATTACCAGTTGGAAGTCAAGAGCGGCTCGGCCGCCCAATCCCGCCGGGTAATGGCAGCGGTTACGCCATTGGTGGCTGAGTTCGGCCTGCAGGACAAGGTGGTGATCACCTCCTCGAGCCGCACGCTACTGCGCCATGTGCAGCAGCAGGGTTACGGGCTGCCCACCGGCCTGGTGGAGGAATACGGTTTTCTGGATCCGGTGAAAAGCGCACTGCGCTACGGCTGTCGCTTTCTGGTGTTGAACTGGAAGCTCTGCACCCCCGCCCGGGTTGCCCAAGCCCAGCGTGAGGGCTTGCATGTGTCCGTGTGGACGGTGAATGAGCCGCAGTTGATGCTGCGGCTGCGGGATATGGGTATCGACAGCCTGATCACGGATGTCCCCCAACTGGCAATGCAGGTGCTGGGCGAGGCGCCCGACGCGACTCGTTAAGCGCGCCGGGCTGACCCTCAGAACAGCCGGCCGAGACCGTCCAGGGCCGCGACCCGATAGGCTTCCGCCATGGTCGGGAAGTTGAAGGTGGTATTGACGAAATACTTGATGGTATTGGCCTCCCCCTCCTGGCTCATGATCGCCTGGCCGATGTGGACGATCTCCGACGCCTGGTCACCAAAGCAGTGGATACCCAGTACCTGCAGGGTATCCCGGTGGAACAGGATCTTCAGCATGCCCACCGGCTCACAACTGATCTGCGCCCGCGCCATGTTCTTGAAGAACGCCTGGCCCACCTCGTAGGGCACTTTCTCGCTGGTCAGTTCACGCTCGGTCTTGCCCAGCGAACTGATCTCCGGAATGGTGTAGATGCCGGTCGGCACATCATCGACAAACCGCCAACTATCATTCTCGACGATGTTACCCGCCGCCGAGCGACCCTGGTCGAAGGCCGCGCTGGCCAGGCTCGGCCAACCGATCACATCCCCGGCCGCATAGATATTCGGCACCTCGGTGCGGTAGTTTTCGTCGACCAGGATCTGGCCCCGGCTGTTGGCCTTCAGGCCGATATTCTCCAGCCCCAGGCCGTCGGTGTTACCGGAGCGACCGTTACACCACAGCAGCGCGTCACCCTTGATCTTCTTGCCCGACTTCAGGTGCAACACTACCCCGCCGCCGTTGAGCCCTTCGATCTTTTCATACTCCTCATTATGGCGGATCAGGGCCATGCTGTTGCGCAGATGGTAACTCAGCGCATCAGAGATCTCGTCATCGAGGAAGCTCAGCAACCGGTCACGGTTGTGGATCAGATCGACCTTGACGCCCAGGCCGCAGAAGATCGAGGCGTATTCACAACCGATGACCCCGGCGCCGTAGATGATCAGGGTGCGCGGGGTATGGTTCAGCTGCAGGATGGTGTCGCTGTCGTAGATGCGCGGGTGGTTGAAGTCCACATCCGCCGGACGGTAGGGACGCGACCCAGTGGCGATGATGATTTCCTTCGCTGTCAGACGATCCACCGCACCCTCGGCGTTCACCAGCTCGACGGTATGGTTGTCAGCAAAACTGCCCTTGCCGAAAAACAGGTCGATACGGTTGCGCGCGTAGTAGCTGTTGCGCGAGCGTACCTGGCGGGTGATGACCTTCTCGGCGCTGTTGAGCACCTCGGGAAAGGAAAAATCCCGCGGTTCGCCCACCACCCGGAACATCGGGTTGGTGTTGAACTGGATGATCTGCTTGACGGAATAACGCAGCGCCTTGGAAGGGATGGTGCCCAGATGGACGCAGTTGCCGCCGACCATATTGCGCTCTTCCACCACCGCGACCCGGCGCCCATTCTTGGCGGCATTGACCGCTGCGCCTTCACCCGCCGGGCCCGCGCCCAGCACCACTACATCATAGTTATACACAGCCATGCAAAATCGGTCCTGTAACAGTCAGTACGTCAAAATAGTCGATGCGGCGCGCTCTTCAGTCCTTGCGAGTGGCCTCGTAGCCGAGCGCCGCACCCTTGATCGAACCGGTATCCTGACGCGATTCCTCACACTTGTTCGGGTTGCCGCCGCAAATGCCGCAGCTGCTGTCCAAGCCGGTGGCGCCAATGCCGCCGCACGAACCGGCAATGGGCTTGCGCCCCATCATGACACCCACAGCCATACCGGCGACGCTCAGCAGCATCAATGAAAAAGCCAGTACCCAAACCATGATTTACTCCTTGCTCTGATGCAGAGCGGTGAACTGGGGCGTACTCCGCGACACGAAGCCGTCGCCCTCGCGAATGACGAACAATGCCGGAAGTTCATGCTCGAGGGCATACTCCCAGCCTAGATCCGATCCCTTTACCAGCAGGACGGTGGAAAGCCCATCCGCCCAGGCTGCCGAAGGGTGAAGAACCGTCACCGCCGCCAGGTCATGCATGACCGGGCTGCCGGTGAGGGGGTCGAAGGTATGCGAGTAGCGCTGACCTTCATGTTCGAAATAATTCCGGTAATCACCGGAGGTGGACACCCCCAGGCCGCGCAATGGCAGTACCACCTGCGCCACCCGGCTGTCATCGCGCGGCTCCTCGACGGCAATGCGCCACGGTCGGCCGCCGGGCTTGGTGCCGTCGGCCTTGAGTTCGCCGGTGATTTCCACCATGTAATCTTGGATGCCCATGCTCGCCAGGTGTTCAACCACCTCATCGACCATGTAGCCCGCTGCCAGGCCGCTGACGTCCAGCTGCAGCGCCACATCCTTGCATAATTGCCCATCCCGCACATGGAGATGCTGGTGCCCGGTCTGAGCCCGGGCCTCAGCCCGCTCCTGCTCGCTGGGCACGCGCTGCGGCCCGGTCTCACCGTGAAAGCCCCACAGTTGGAGCAAAGGATCCAGGGTGATATCGAAACCGCCGTCGCTGGCCTCGTGCAGTTGCTCGGCCAGGGTCACTATATCAAGAATCGACTGGGCCATGGGCTGACAGCTGCCGGCCGGGGCCGCATTGAACCGGGACAGTTGCGAATCGGGTCGCCAGGTAGAGGCTACCGATTCGAACTCCTCCAGCAACTGATCGACGGACGCCTTGACCTCGTCCGGCGCGGGCGTCTGCTCGGCACTCACCCATTTGATCGAGTAGGTGCTGCCCATGGTCAGGCCATGGATTTCAGAAACCGGCTCGGCAGAATTGAAACAGCCCGTCAGGACTGCTGCCAGGGCAACAGCACCAACGGGCCAGGCAAAACGACGTGGCATACTAGCCGCCGAAGTCGTCGAGGAGGATATTCTCCGGTTCCACGCCCAGGTCTTCCAGCATCTTGATAACCGAGGCGTTCATCATGGGCGGCCCGCACATGTAGAACTCGCAGTCCTCAGGAGCCGGGTGGTCCTTGAGATAGTTCTCGTACAACACGTTATGGATGAACCCGGTCGGCCCTTCCCAGTTGTCCTCCGGCAGCGCATCCGACAGGGCCAGATGCCATTCGAAGTTCTCATGCTCGGCCGCCAGCTTGTCGTACTCGTCGACATAGAAGGCTTCGCGCAGGGAACGGGCACCGTACCAGAACGACATCTTGCGCTTGGTCTTGATGCGCAGCAGCTGGTCCATGATGTGCGAGCGCATTGGCGCCATCCCGGCCCCGCCACCGACAAAGACCATCTCCGCATCGGTGTCCTTGGCGAAGAACTCACCGAAGGGACCGTACACGGTAATCTTGTCGCCCGGCTTCAGGCTGAAGACGTAGGAGGACATCTGGCCCGGGGGCACATCGTCACGGCCAGGCGGCGGCGACGCCACCCGGATGTTGAACTTGACGATGCCCTTCTCTTCCGGGTAGTTGGCCATGGAGTAGGCGCGGATGACCGTCTCGTCGACCTTGGACACATAGCGCCACAGGTCGAACTTGTCCCAATCCCCCTGGAATTCCGGCTGGATGTCAAAATCCTTGTAGTGCACGGTATGGGGCGGACACTCCAGCTGAACATAACCACCAGCACGGAAGTTGACGTTCTCCCCTTCAGGCAGACGCAGGGTCAGCTCCTTGATGAAGGTCGCCACGTTGGGGTTGGACTCCACCACGCATTCCCACTTCTTGACCCCGAAAATTTCCTCCGGGATCTCGATCTTCATGTCCTGCTTGACCGGGGTCTGGCAGGACAGGCGCCACCCTTCCTTGGCTTCACGGCGGGTAAAGTGCGACTCCTCGGTCGGCAACATCTCGCCGCCCCCGGACTCCACCACGCATTTGCACTGGGCACAGGTACCGCCGCCGCCACAGGCGGAGGACAGGAAGATGCCGTTGGCCGCCAGGGTGCCCAGCAGCTTGTCGCCCGCCGGCACGGTAATGGTACGTTCGCCGTTGATCTCGATGCTGACATCCCCGCTGCTCACCAACTTGGAGCGCGCGAGGAGAATCACCACCACCAGCGCCAGCACGATGGCCGTGAACATGCCGATGGCGAGAAAAATTTCATAATTCATCTGCTCACTCCCTTCCTTACAGCTGTACGCCAGAGAAAGACATGAAGCCCAGCGACATCAGTCCGATTGTAATGAAGGTGATGCCCAGACCCTGAAGCCCATCGGGAACATCGCTGTACTTGAGCTTCTCGCGGATGGCGGCCAGCAGGGCAATCGCCAGCGCCCAGGAAGTACCCGACCCAAAGCCGTAGACCACACTCTCCGACAGGTTGTAGTCCCGCTCGACCATGAACAGCGTGCCACCCATGATCGCGCAGTTCACCGTGATCAGCGGCAGGAACACGCCCAGGGCGTTGTAGAGTGCCGGCACGAACTTGTCCAGCAGCATCTCGAGGATCTGCACGATCGCGGCGATAACACCGATGTAGCTCAGCAGGCCCAGGAAGCTCAGATCCACATCCGGCAGGCCGGCCCAGGCCAGTGCGCCGTCCTTGAGCAGGTAGGTGAAGATCAGGTTGTTGGCCGGTACGGTGATGGCCTGTACCACGATGACCGCGATACCCAGACCAATAGCCGTCTCCACTTTTTTGGAGATGGCAATGAAGGTACACATGCCGAGAAAGAACGCCAGGGCCATGTTCTCAACGAACACGGCTTTGACGAACAGACTGATGTAGTGCTCCATTAGTATGCCTCCCGCTCGGAAACCTGCGGCGCCATGCGATAGGTCGGCTCTTCAACCTGCTCGCGCTTCCAGGCGCGCAGTGCCCAGATGAACAGACCGATGAGGAAGAACGCAGACGGAGGCAGCAACAGCATGCCGTTGGGCATGTACCAGCCACCATCGTTGACCACCGGCAAAATGGTGTAACCCATGAGTTTGCCCGCACCGAACAGCTCCCGCACGATACCCAGGGCGATCAGCACCACGCTGTAGCCCAGGCCGTTGCCAATACCATCGAAGAACGACAGTACGGGCGGGTTCTGCATGGCGAATGCCTCGGCACGCCCCATGACAATACAGTTGGTGATGATCAGTCCGACGAACACCGATAGCTGCTTGGACAGCGAGTAGGCATAGGCCTTCAGCACCTGGTCTACCAGAATAACCAGCGAGGCGATGATCACCATCTGCACGATCATCCGGATGGAGCTGGGAATCTGACTGCGAATCATCGAGATGAACAGGTTGGAGAACCCGGTCACCAGGGTCAGCGCGATACACATTACCAGGGCGGTATTCAGATTCGAAGTTACCGCCAGGGCGGAGCAGACCCCGAGGATCTGCAGGCCGATGGGGTTATTGTTGAAAACCGGGTCCAGCAGGACCTGTTTGACTGTCGGCTGTGACATGCTCAAGCCTCCCCTGAACGCAGGTTATCGATGAAGGATCCGAAGCCGTTCTCGCTCAACCAGTAGTGCAGCAGGTTGTTTACACCATTGGCCGTCAAGGTAGCGCCCGCCAGACCGTCGACCTGATGGTCGGCGTTCGGGTTCGACGCGTCGACATTGCCCTTGATGACGCGAATTGCCAGCTGGCCGTCGTCATTGAAGATTTCCTTGCCGGGCCACAGGCCGCGCCAGTTAGGGTTATCCACTTCGCCACCCAGGCCGGGTGTTTCGGCGTGCTGATAGAAGCCAAAACCCTGGACGGTGTTCAGGTCACCCTGCAGGGCCAGGAAGCCATGCAGCGTCGACCAGAGACCATAGCCGCGGACCGGGAGGATCAGTGTTTCCATCTCCTGATTGTCGCTTTCGACGATGTACACCACGCTGAAGTTCTCGCGGCGGTTGATCGAGGCGATGTCTTCACCCCCGGTCAGGTTCTTCGACATGGCCGGGTCTTTGGCGGCAGCGACCGGGTCGAAGGTCTGCGGGTCGTGTTCATCACTGAAACGACCGGTTTCCAGATCAACCAGGCGCGCAATGATGCGCTCGTTGAACAGGGCCTGTACCTCGGGTCCGGACATACCGGGATCGCCGATCCCGGCAATCGCCAGAATGTTGCGCTGTTTGTCGAGCTGGCTATTCTCGATCTGGATCGGCCGCAGGGCGACCGCGGCGCCCGCCACAAAGACAGAGCAGACCAGACACACCAGCAGGGCGACTAGTAGCGTGCGGGCGGTAGATTCGTTTGGACTAGACATTGCGTGCCAGCCTCCGCTTGATATTGGCTTGAACGATGAAGTGATCGATCAGCGGTGCACACAGGTTGGCGAACAGGATCGCCAGCATCATGCCTTCCGGGAAGGCCGGGTTGACCACACGGATCAGCACCACCATGACACCGATCAGCGCACCGAAGATCCATTTGCCCAGATTGGTCATCGAGGCCGACACCGGATCGGTGGCCATGAAGATCAGACCAAAGGCAAAGCCACCGGTCACCATGTGCCAGTACCAGGGCATGGAGAACATCGGATTGGTATCCGAGCCCAGGGTATTGAACAGGGTGCTCAGCGCGATCATGCCGATCATGACCCCGGCGACAATGCGCCAGGAAGCGATCTTGGTCATGAGCAGCACGGCGCCGCCAATGAAGATGGCCAGAGTGCTGGTTTCACCAATGGAGCCATGCATGGTACCGATAAAGGCGTCCATCCAGCTCAATCCACTGTTCACCACCGTGTCGATACCACCGGCGCCCGCCACACTCAGCGCCGTGGCACCGGTGAAGCCATCCACGGCGGTCCATACCGCATCGCCGGATAGCTGTGCCGGGTAGGCGAAGAACAGGAAGGCACGGCCGGTCAGGGCGGGGTTGAGGAAGTTCTTGCCGGTACCGCCGAAGATCTCCTTGCCGATGACCACACCGAAGCTGATACCCATGGCAACCTGCCACAGCGGGATATCGGGCGGCAGGATCAGCGCAAAGAGCACCGAGGTGACGAAGAAGCCTTCGTTGACCTCATGCTTGCGGATGGAGGCAAAGAGCACCTCCCAGAAGCCGCCGACAATGAAGGTCACGGCATAGATAGGCAGGAACCAGGTGGCGCCATGAACAATGTTGTCCCAGATGCTGGCTGGATCGAACCCGGCCAACATGGCGATCAGACCGATCCGCCACCCCTCCTGGGCCTCGAGCAACTCGGAATTGACCGCGAAGATGCTGTTGGCCTGGTAACCCACGTTCCACATACCGAAGAACATTGCCGGGAAAGTACACAACCAGACGGTGATCATCATCCGCTTGAGGTCGATACCGTCGCGCACGTGGGCGGTGGTCTTGGTCACGCTGGAGGGCTTGTACAGGAAGGTGTCCACCGCTTCGTAAAGCGCGTACCACTTCTCGTGCTTACCACCCTTCTCGAAATGATGCTCTATCTTGTCAAGAAAACTGCGCAGTCCCATCGATCAACCCTCCATCTCGATGCGCGTGAGATTGTCACGCAGGATCGGGCCATATTCGTACTTGCCTGCACAGACGTAGCTGCACAGCGCCAGATCCTCTTCATCCAGCTCGAGACAGCCGAGCTTCTGCGCCACCTCGGTATCGCCGACGATCAGTGCGCGCAGCAGCTGGGTCGGGAGGATGTCCAGCGGCATGACTTCTTCGTAGTTGCCCACCGGGATCATCGCCCGCGCACTACCGTTGGTGCTGGTGGTGAAGTCGAAGCGCTTGGAGGGGATCAGCTTCGAAATGAAGATATTCAGAATCGAATGCTTGTTGACCCCGGCACGCAGGTAATGCAGGACTTCACGCTCGGTGCCTTCACGCAGAACCGATACCTGGAGGTGGTAACGACCCAGGAACATGGCCGCGCCACGTGCCAGGCGTCCACCCAGCACGGAACCGGAAATGATCCGGTTGTTGCCGGGCATCACTTCACCGGCGACCAGCTCTTCCAGGTTGGCGCCCAGTACGGTGCGCAGCAGTCGCGGACGTTCGACCTGGGGGCCACCCAGCGCAACAATGCGCTCACTGGACAGCCGACCACTGGTGAACAGGCGCCCCACGGCAACCACGTCCTGGTAATTGATATGCCACGCCTGGCGCGTCTCGCTGACCGGGTCCAACATGTGGATGTGGGTGCCCGGCAGGCCGGCGGGATGCGGGCCGGCGAAGCTTTCGGTACGCACTCCGTTGATGTTGCTACCCGGGATCGAGGCGCCATTGGCGACACACAGCCAGACGCCGGCCAGACGGGCCAGCACCTTCAGGCCATTCTCGAAGTCCGCGGCGCAGGTCTGCAGCACCACGGCCGGATCGGCAGCCAGCGGATGGGTGTCGATGGCGGTAACGAAAATCGAGGAAGGAACGGCGTCTACCGCGGGCACCTTGCTGTAGGGCCGGGTGCGCAGGGCGGTCCAGAGACCGGACTGGACAAGCTTGTCGCGTACCGCCTGGGGCTCGAGACCCTCCAGACTATCCGCGCTGTGACTGCCGAAGTCGACTGCGTCGTCACCCTCGACATCAATAACCACCGACTGCAGAACACGCTTCTCGCCACGATTGACCGCGCTGATGACGCCGCTGGCCGGTGCGGTGTAGATCACCCCAGGGGTTTTCTTGTCGCTGAACAGGATCTGTCCCGCCTGCACCCGATCACCAACCTGCACCTCCATGGTAGGTTTCATACCGTGGTAATCGAAACCTACAACCGCAACGCTTCTGACAGGACGGGCGTCTTCAATACGTTGCTCGGGTGAGCCGGTGATTGGCAGGTCCAAGCCCCGTTTGATGTTTATCATACGATTAGCCTAATCACGAAGTGGAATTATTAGCAGGCAATGGCACCGCGCAGAGCTGGCAATCGCTCCGCCGAACAAGCAGAAACAGTCAGATAACGCGACCACGACCCGATCAAAAAATCCTGCCAAGTATAAAGATCATGCTCAGGCAAAGCTACTCAAGAGGCGGATTTTTAAAGTGGTGCCAGGGCCTGGCACCGGGGGCTCCGGCCGGTGCCGGCCGGGGACTGAGAAGAGCGGCGCGCAGGCCCCGTGGCAGCCGGACAGCTGGCATGAAAAAAGGCGCCGAAGCGCCCTTTTTCGTTACTGCATGTTATGCCGGGAAGGCTGGCGGGTTAACCCCGGCCACATCTTCCAGAATCCGCACTACCTGACAGCTGTAGCCGAACTCGTTGTCATACCACACGTACAGGATGACCCGGTTGTCATTGCAGATGGTTGCCTCGGCATCCACCACGCCAGCGTGGCGGGAACCAACGAAATCGCTGGATACCACTTCCTGGCTATTGGTGAAGTCGATCTGCTTGTGCAGCTCCGAGTGCAGCGCCATGTGACGCAGGTAGTCGTTCACCTCGTCGCGATCGGTGGACTTCTCCAGATTCAGGTTGAGAATGGCCATGGAGACGTTCGGCGTCGGGACGCGGATCGCATTCCCGCTGAGCTTGCCCGACAGCTCCGGCAGCGCCTTGGCGACCGCCTTGGCCGCACCGGTCTCGGTGATGACCATGTTCAATGCCGCGCTACGACCCCGGCGATTACCCTTGTGGAAGTTGTCGATCAGGTTCTGGTCGTTAGTGTACGAATGAACTGTTTCGACGTGACCGTTGAGGATGCCGTACTTGTCGTTGATAGCCTTGAGCACCGGCACAATGGCGTTGGTGGTGCAGGACGCCGCGGAAATGATCTTGTCTTCCGGGGTGATGGTCGCGTGATTGATACCATGCACGATGTTCTTCAGATCACCCTTGCCTGGCGCCGTCAGCACGACCTGGGCCGCGCCAGGGCATTTCAGGTGCTGGGACAGACCGGCTTCGTCACGCCACACACCAGTGTTATCGACGATGATGGCGTCATTGATGCCATAGGCAGTGTAGTCGATGCTCGCCGGATCGCTGGCATAGATCACCTGGATCTGGTTGCCGTTGGCGGTCAGGGTGTTGTTCTCTTCATCGATGGTGATAGTGCCCTGGAAGGAGCCGTGTACCGAATCGCGGCGCAACAGGCTGGCACGCTTGGACAGGTCGTTCGGCGCACCCTTGCGCACGACAATGGCGCGCAGACGCAGGCCGTCACCGGCACCGGCCTTCTCGACCATGATGCGGGCCAGCAGGCGGCCGATACGGCCAAAACCGTAGAGCACCACATCCCGTCCCTGGCGCTGCTCGCCCTTGCGACCGATGACACTGGCCAGTTCCTTGCGCAGGAAGGCGTCGAGATCGCCATTGCCTTCCTGGGCGTACTTGTTGGTCAGGCGCGCCAGGTCGATGGACGCCGGCCCCAGATCCAGGTCCAGCAGTGCCTTGATCACCGGGTAGGTGTCATGTACCGAGAGCTCGTTATCATCGATCTGCCGGGCGAAGCGGTGGGACTTGAGCAGGCTGATGACGGAGCGATTAACCAGGCCGCGGCCGTAGATCGAGGTGACCACGTTGTGTTCACGGTACAAACGCCCGATCAACGGAATCATCGCTTCGGCAGTCGCTTCACGGTCGGTCCAGTTTTCCAGACATTGCTCGTATTGGGCTTGAGTCACGGCTTTTCCTTCCAGGGTCAGGGAGCTTAAAGGGCCAATATTATGCGGCGAGCGGACGAGAGAGGCAATCACCGAACACAAACGACTGCTTCCCGATCCGCCCAGGGAGCAGTCGCTCGAGCCTCAGACAGCGCCGCGGCGGGTTTTGTACAGCGACAGCAACACGCCACCAGCCAGCAGCGCAAAGGTCACGCCCAGCGATACGGCGGCGTGGATCTTGATGTCCAGGCCGTGCAGCAGGATCTTACAGCCGATGAAGATCAGCACCAGAGCCAGCGCATATTTCAGATAGATGAAGCGGTGCATCATCGCGGCCAGGGCGAAGTACAGCGACCGCAGGCCGAGGATGGCGAAGATGTTTGAGGTATAGACAATGAAAGGGTCCTGGGTGATGGCGAAGATCGCCGGGACGCTGTCCACGGCGAACACCAGGTCTGCCAGCTCGATCAGCACCAGCGCCAGGAACAGCGGCGTGGCATAGAGTACGGCCTTGCCGGTCTGGCCTGGCAGGCGCACGAAAAACTTCGAACCATGCAGGTCATCGGTCACCCGGAAATGCCGGCGGATAAAATTGACCAGGCGGTTCTGTGACAGGTCCGGGTGCTCCTCCTCGTCCTTGCTGAGGAACATCTTGATGCCCGAGAACAGCAGGAACACCCCGAACAGGTAGAGGATCCACTCGAATTCCTGCACCAGCGCCGCCCCTAGCCCGATCATGATCGCCCGCAGCACGATCACTCCGAGGATGCCCCAGAACAGCACCCGGTGCTGATAAATGCGGGGAATGCCGAAGAAACCAAGGATCATCGCCATGACGAACACGTTGTCCATGGACAACGACTGCTCGATCAAAAAGCCGGTGTAGAACTCCAGCGCACTGGCGGCGCCCATCTGGAACCAGACCCAGAGACCGAACAGCAAGCCGACTGTGAAATAGCCGCCATATAACAGAAAGCTTTCCCGCACCTCGATTTCATGCTCTTCCCGATGCAGCACACCGAGATCGAACGCAAGGATACCCAGAACGATGGCCAGGAACAGCAGCCACTGCCAGGTTGCAGTGCCAAGAAAGGGGTCGGTCAGAAACGCCATCAGAGGCTCCATAGGGGCCCTCCTGTCAAAGCTTGAACAAACTATGACTCCGACATCACGGTGGGACCAACCACCGCCAGAGGGGCCCGGCGTCACTCAATGCGGATGATATTCCTGTGCTGTAGGTTCGACAAGGGGACAAATACCAGCCGCAACCAGGCACAGATGCGCCCGGAAGGTTAAACTGTGGCTTTTGCGAAACAAGACAAGCCCACCAGCATGCCTGACACCTCATTACTGTTCACTGCCCCGCTTTCCAGTAACCTCGGCAACCGCCTGGCCTGGGGCAACCTGCCCGCCGCGGCGCGGGCATTGGCCATCGCCGAGGGCGCCGCCCGCCACCCAGGCCTGAGCCTGGTCATCACCCGGGATACCGCCATGGCGGATCGCCTGGAGCAGGAGCTGCGGTTCTTTGCGCCCAACCTGCCGGTGGCCAGTTTCCCCGACTGGGAAACCCTGCCCTACGATCGTTTCTCGCCGCACCAGGACATCATTTCCCAACGCCTGGAAACCCTCTACCGGTTGCCGCAGATGACCCGCGGCATCCTCGTGGTGCCGATGATCACCCTGCTCCACCGCCTACCGCCGCGCCCCTTTCTCGGCGGATCGGTCCTCATGCTGGAAGTCGGCCAGCGGCTGGACATCGAGCGCATGCGCCAGGACCTGGACGCCGCCGGTTACCGCTGTGTCGATACGGTCTATGAACACGGCGACTATGCGGTGCGCGGCGCCTTGCTCGACCTGTTCCCGATGGGCAGTCGCCTGCCCTACCGGATTGACCTGTTCGACGATGAAATCGAGACCCTGCGCACCTTCGATCCGGAAAGCCAGCGCTCCATCGACAAGGTCGAGCAGATCCACCTGCTGCCGGCCCGGGAATTCCCCCTCGACAAGAGCGCTCTGACCGGCTTCCGGGCGCGCTTTCGCGAGCGCTTCGAGATCGACCACCGTCGCTGTCCGATCTACCAGGACCTGAGTGGCGGCGTGGTTCCGCCGGGCATCGAATACTATCTGCCCTTGTTCTTCGAAGAGTTGGGCACCCTGTTCGACTATCTACCGGCCAATACATTACTGTTCAGCCTGCCCGGTATCGAAGACAGCGCCACGCAATTCTGGACCGATGTGCGGGTACGTTACGAGGAGCAGGCGATCGACCCCACCCGGCCGCTGCTGCCCCCCGCCGAGCTATCCCTGCCGATGGAAGAGTGCTTCGCGCTGATCAAGAACTACCCGCGCATTACCTGCCATGACGAGCCGCTGCCCGCGGCGGCCGGCGTCACCAATTTCGACTGCAGCGTGCCGCCGGAACTGCCCCTGGACAGCAAGCAGGAAAACCCGCTGCGCGAGCTGCAGCGCTTTCTCCATGACTTCAACGGCCGCTCACTGTTCGTCACCGAGACTGCCGGGCGCCGCGAGGCGCTGCTGGACCTGCTGGGCCGGATCAACATCAAGCCCACCCAGGTAGACAGCTGGCCGCAGTTCGCCACCAGCGATGTCGGCTGCGCCATCATGATCGCCCCGGTCGACCAGGGGTTGTTGAGCAACCAGCCCGCGGTTGCGCTGATCGCCGAGAGCCAGCTGTTCGGCCAGCGGGTGATGCAGCGCCGCCGCCGTGGCAAGGCCACGGACCTGGGCGATACCCTCATCCGCAACCTCACCGAACTGCGCGAAGGCGCGCCAGTGGTGCATATCGACCATGGCGTGGGCCGCTACCGCGGCCTGGTCAACCTCAGCGTCGAAGGTCAGGAGGCCGAATTCCTGAAGCTCGAATACGCGGACGAGGCGACGCTTTACGTGCCGGTCGCCAACCTGCACCTGATCGCCCGCTACACCGGCGCCGATGACGATACTGCGCCGCTGCATCGCCTCGGCTCCGAGCAATGGCAGAAGGCCCGGCGCAAGGCCGCGGAAAAGGTCCGCGACGTGGCGGCCGAACTGCTGGATGTCTATTCCCGCCGCGCCGCGCGCAAGGGCTTCAGCTTCAGCCAGCCGGAACAGGATTACCAAACGTTCGCTGACGCCTTCCCCTTCGAGGAGACCGCCGACCAGCAGGCGGCGATCGACGCGGTCATGCACGACATGACCAGCCCGCAACCGATGGATCGCCTGGTCTGCGGCGATGTCGGCTTCGGCAAGACCGAAGTGGCGATGCGCGCCGCGTTCCTGGCGGTGCATAGCGGCAAGCAGGTAGCTGTGCTGGTGCCCACTACCCTGCTCGCCCAGCAGCATTACAACAGCTTCAAGGACCGTTTCGCCGATTGGCCGGTACAGGTGGAAGTCATCTCCCGCTTCAAGTCCGCCAAGGAGGTCAAGGCCGCAGTGCAGGACCTGGCCGAGGGCAAGATCGACATCATGATCGGCACCCACAAGCTGCTCCAGGGCGATGTGCAGTTCAAGGACCTGGGGCTGGTGATCATCGACGAGGAGCACCGTTTCGGCGTGCGGCAGAAGGAACGCCTCAAGGCCCTGCGCAGCGAGGTGGACATTCTCAACCTCACCGCCACGCCAATACCGCGCACCCTGAACATGGCCATGACCGGCATGCGCGACCTGTCGATCATCGCCACGCCGCCGGCCCGCCGGCTGTCGGTCAAGACCTTCGTCATGCAGCAGCAGCCGGCCGTCATCAAGGAAGCCATCCTGCGCGAATTGCTGCGCGGGGGGCAGGTCTACTTCCTGCATAACGAGGTGGAGACCATCGAGAAGTGCGCCGCCGACCTGGCCGAGCTGGTGCCGGAGGCGCGTATCGGCATCAGTCACGGCCAGATGCCCGAGCGGGCGCTGGAACAGGTGATGCGCGACTTCTATCACCGACGCTTCAATATCCTGGTGACCTCGACCATCATCGAGACCGGCATCGACGTGCCCAGTGCCAACACCATCATCATCGAGCGCGCCGACAAGTTCGGTCTGGCCCAGTTGCATCAATTACGCGGTCGGGTCGGGCGTAGCCACCACCAGGCCTACGCCTATCTGCTGACACCCGCGGGACGCAAGCTTACCGGCGACGCCGAGAAACGCCTGGAGGCCATCGCCGCCGCGCAGGACCTGGGAGCAGGCTTTACCCTGGCGACCCATGACCTGGAAATCCGCGGCGCCGGTGAGTTGCTGGGTGAAGGCCAGAGCGGCCAGATACAGGCGGTGGGCTTCACTCTCTACATGGACATGCTGGAACGGGCGATCAAGGCAATCCAGCAGGGCAAGGAGCCGGAACTGGAGAACCCGCTCAGCGGCGGCCCGGATATCAACCTGCGCTTGCCCGCACTGATCCCCGACGATTACCTGCCGGACGTGCATGCCCGCCTGACCCTGTACAAGCGCATCGCCAACGCCAATAACGATGACGACCTGAAGGATCTGCAGGTGGAGATGATCGACCGCTTCGGCCTGCTGCCCGAACAGGTCAAGACCCTGTTCCGGGTCACCGCGCTCAAGTTGCGCTGCGCGCCGCTGGGCATCAGCAAGATCGATGTGGGCGCCGAGCACGGGCGGGTCGAGTTCACCGCCGATACCAGCGTCGATCCGCTGACCCTGATCCGGCTGATTCAGGACAATCCGCAGCGGTATCGCCTGGACGGCGGCAGTGTCTTCCGCTTCAGCGCCCCCATGGCCAACGCCACCCTGCGCTTGAATACGGTGGAAGCGCTGATTGACCGCCTACAGCAGGTGCCGGCGGCCCCGGCAGCTGCCAAGGGCAACGCCAAGGCCAAAGGCAAGCACTAGGCCGTGCCGCTCAGAGCAGGCCCGCGTCCCGCAGCAGGGCAACGGCCTGCCGCCAGTGCGGCTGGGCCTTGTAGTCGCTGCCGACGACCTGCCGGGCAAGCAGCTCCTGGGGCCGACTCGAGGGCTGCATGCCGCTACGCTGCGCGTGCACCAGCGCCTGCTCGGCGGCCGCCCGGTCGTTGCAGACCAACAGCATGTCGCAGCCTGACGCCAGGGCAGCATCCACCCGCTGCGCCATGCCCCCTACTGCATGGGCGCCGGCCATGGTCAGGTCGTCACTGAAGATCACCCCGCGAAAACCCAGCTCGGCCCGCAGGATGTCCTGCAGCCAGCGGCGGGAAAACCCCGCCGGCAATGCGTCCACCGCGGGATAGACCACGTGGGCCGGCATGATGCCGTCCAGCAGCGTTGCCAGCGCGGCGAAGGGCTGCAGGTCGGACTCACGGATTGCCGCCTCGCTGCGCTCATCCACCGGCAAGTCGAAATGCGAGTCCGCTTCCGCCCAGCCGTGCCCGGGAAAATGCTTGCCGGTAGCGGCCATGCCGGCCTCGTGCAGCCCCTTGATATAAGCCTGCCCAAGCTGGCTGACCTGTTGCGGGTCCGCGCCCAGGGAGCGATCGCCGATCACCTGGCTGCGGCCGTAATCGAGATCCAGCACCGGCGCAAAACTGATATCGATGCCGCAGGCAAGCATCTCGGTTGCCATCAACCAGGCCGCCGCTTCTGCCAGCAGTGCCGGCTCGGCATCCTGGCTGGCCGCGATACGGCCGAGGGCCGGCAGGCGCAATACCTCACGCCGCAGCCGCTGCACCCGCCCGCCTTCCTGGTCGATGGCAATCAGCATGTCTGCACGCACCGCTCGAATGCTGCGCACCAGCTCGCGCACCTGCGCCGGGGACTCGGTGTTGCGGGCAAACAGGATCATCCCGCCTACCTCCGGCTGCCGCAGCAAGTGACGGTCTTCAGGGGTCAGCCAGGTGCCGGCCAGGTCCAGCATCAGTGCGCCGTGTTTCAATGCAATGCTCCTTGGAGTCAGGGGTTATCAGAGATCAGTCGATGACGACCAGGCAACCGGCCGGCGTCATGTCGAACAGGGCCAGCATATCGGTGTTGCGCAGCCGGATGCAGCCATGGGACAGGGGCACGCCCATGGGCTGATCGTCGCCGGTGCCATGCAGGTAGATGTAGCGCCGCTGAGAGTCGCATTCTCCGCCACGGTTGAAGCCGGGCTCCTCACCGCAGAGCCAGAGGATCCGGGTCAGGATCCAGTCACGTTGGGGATGGTCTGCGGCAAGCGCCGGCGACCAGACTTCCCCGGTCGGGCGGCGGCCGATGAACACAGCGCCCAAGGGCTGCCCGGCACCGATGCGCGCGCGCACCCGGTGGCGCCCGCGGGGGGTACAGCCGCTGCCATTGCGCTCACCGGCACCGTTCTTTGCCGTGGATATCGAGAAACGACAGCGCTGCTGGCCGGCCGCAAAACCGGTCAGCAGCTGCTGTTCGATGGATATGTGGATCAGGTCCAGCTGCATGGTCACTCCCGCGGTTCAAGGAGCACACGATAGCGGATCACATCGCCGGAAGTAAGCCCCGCCCGGGCGCTGCAGCTACTCTGGGTGCGGACAGTCAACCCAGCCAAAGCGTGACGATGCGACTATTCGGATAAGGGTCCGGCACGCATGCCGGCCGCGAGGAACGGCACCATCTGCCGAAGCACTTCTTCAGTACCGGCCCGCTCGCCATATTCCGCCTCGGCGATGGCCTTGAGCGCCTTCATGCTCGACAGGGTGAACGCGGCGCTGCCCAGCATGAAATGCACGCGCCAGAACAGCATCTCCGGCGGCAACTCCGGGGCGCTGCGCAGCACCAGCCCCATGTAACGGCGGAACACCTTGCCGTACACCTCCCCCAGGTACTTACGCAGGTGCCCCTGGCTCTGACTGAAGGCCAGCCCCAGCAGTCGCATGAAGGTGGACAGGTCGTGGCCACTGCGCGGCTTGACCGCCAACACCAGGCGCACCAGCATCTCCAGCAGAGCCTCCAGGCTCAGATCGGGGTTGCCGGCCTGCTCGTTGCGATCGAGCTCCTGCTCCAGGCTATGCACGAAGGGATCCAGGAACCGGGTGAACACTGCCTGGATCAGGGATTTCTTCGAACCGAAATGGTAGTTGACCGCAGCCAGGTTGACGCCAGCCTTGCTGGTGATCAACCGCAGCGAAGTCTCTGCAAACCCCTTTTCGGCGAACAACTGCTCCGCGGCATCCAGAATGCGCTCGACTGTTTCAGACTGTGCCACGACCATCTCTCCGAATACATTTGTTTGAAACATACGTTTCAAACGAACCTGCTGTCAATCAGGACCTTTTACCATACCCCGCCGATACCGCAAACAGGTCAAACTCCTTGCCCTCGCAGAACAACTGTATATAATCCCAATGACTGTATAAAAAGACAGGTAATCGACATGATCAAACTGACGGCGCGGCAACAGGAGGTTCTGGCCTTCCTGAAAGAGTACATGGGCGCCAATGGCTATCCGCCCACCCGGGTGGAAATCGCCCGCCAGTTGGGCTTCCGCTCCCCGAACGCAGCGGAGGAGCATCTCAAGGCGCTGGCCCGCAAGGGTGCCATCGAGATGATTCCCGGCGCCTCCCGGGGCATCCGGCTGCCTGCCGACAGTGAACCGCTGAGCCGTGACGACGCCCTGCCCGTCATCGGCCAGGTCGCTGCCGGGGCGCCCATCCTGGCGGTGGAGAATATCGAGGATCATTGTCGTATCAGCCCCGATTTCTTCAGCCCCCGCGCCGACTATCTGTTGCGGGTGCGGGGCATGAGCATGAAGGACATCGGCATTCTCGATGGCGACCTGCTGGCGGTACATCGCACCAGCGAAGCAAGGAATGGTCAGGTTGTGGTGGCACGGCTGGACGATGAAGTGACCGTCAAGCGCTTCCACAAGCAGGGCCGCAAGGTGTCCCTGATTGCCGAGAACCCGGAGTTTGCCCCCATAGAGGTCGACCTGCGCGAGCAGGAGCTGATTATCGAAGGTTTGAGCGTCGGTGTGATACGCCACTGAGGGAGTACGCCACTATGCAGTATGCGCGAAACAAAGATTCAGTCGCCCAGTCAGACCTGTTCCACCAGGTGATGATGTCGTCCCGCCTGAAGGCCCGGGGCCTGACCAGTGCGGTACTGCCGGCCAGCGAGCCGGAGGATACCGGATTCAGCGAGATCTGCCTGAACGGCGCGCCGCGCCAGTGCCTGCAGTGGCTGGCCCCGGTGCTACGAGACTTGAGTCAGGCCAGTCGCCCCGGCTGGCTGACCCTCATCGATCCACCGCTGCCGGTCAGCCATAAATGGCTGCGGACGTCCGGCCTGGACCCACAGCGCATACTCATCATTCGTCCCAAGCATGGCATGGATACGCTGGAGCTCTGTTGCGAGATTCTGCGACTGGGTTACAGCCATACGGTAGTCAGCTGGCTGCCGCCCCGGGCCAGCACTCACCGCCGGCTGGAAGCCGCGGCACGCGCGGGATACTGCGCCAGTCTCAACGTACGCTTGGGTAGCGCGGGCCTGGCCTGACGGGGGAGCCCGGCCGGCTGCAGCCATGGGGGGGGTTAGTGCAGGACGCGGTGCTCATCGAGCTCGAGGTCGGGATCTTCTTCCATGATCTGGCCGGCCATCTGCATGCCGGTGTTGATCATCGCCTTGGCTACTTCCACGTAGTTGCCCTGCAAAAAATCCCTCGCCTCTTCGGAAAACTCGATGACCAGTAGCGGCCGGCCCTCTTCATCCGGGCGGCGCAACGCGACGGTGCCATCGGCAAGCTCTACAATTTCGAGAAAGGGGGAAGGCATGGTACGTCTCCTGTCAGTCAAGCCGCGCAGGGTAACACAGCCACACTGACCGGACCACAGCTCACCATTCCTGCATATCCTGGCGATAGCGATCGACCAGCGCGGCCAACGCGGCGAGCGCCGCGCCTGCCTCATCCAGCCCCCACTCCCCCGCCGGGACGGCCGTGCTGGCAATCAACTCGCCGGTAACCGGGCGTCCAGGCGCCACCGCCGGGGCGAACAACTGTTCCCAGGCCCGCAACAGACCAGCCAGCCAACTGCCCTCATCCTGCGCCAGCTGGGTCAGCTCACCCAGTTCCGGGCCCGGAAAACGCTCGGCCAATCCACCGTGGACGATCTCTTCCACACTCCGGGCATCCAGCAGCGGCCAGCGATAACGCTCGGCCACCTCATGGATCAGCGCCAGCACGGCGCGGTAGCCATGGAACAGCACATGTTCACGGTGATAGCGCACCTGGGTGGCCGCACCCAGATCGGCTGAACCTTCGACCGACTCCCAGGACGCCAGCGCCAGACGGGCGAACGACAACGCCTGATTGGTACGGGTATAGATTTCGTTCGCCATAACGCCTCCGCTCAGCGCTTGGGCTTGCGCCCGTCGTCGATCACCCAGTTCTTGCCGTCGTGAAACGCGCGCCAGCCGCTGGGCTTGCCTTCAACCTCGCTCTGTACGTACTGCTCCTTGCTCTTGCGGCTGTAGCGAACCACCGTCGGGTTGCCATCGGGGTCCGCGACTGGCGCCTCGAGCAGGAAGTGATACTTGGGATCGATTGCCTCCCGATGGGGCAGCAGCTCCTTCACCAGGGGCGCCCTTGTTTCCCGATTCTTCGGAAACTGGCTGGCGGCCAGGAACAGTCCCGATGCGCCATCACGCAGTACGTAGACGTCGTCGACTTTCTCGCAGCGCAGCTCCGGCATCAACACCGGATCCATTTTCGGCGGCGCCGCCTCGCCGCTCTTCAGCAGCTTGCGGGTGTTCTTGCAGGCACTGTTGGTACAGCCGAAGTACTTGCCGAAACGGCCGGTCTTGAGCTGCATTTCACTGCCGCACTTATCGCACTCAATCACCGGGCCGTCATAGCCCTTGATCTTGAACTGCCCCTCTTCCACCTCGAAGCCGCTGCAGTCCGGATTGTTGCCGCACACATGCAATTTGCGATGCTCATCGACCAGGTAGCTGTCCATGGCTGTGGCGCAGATCGGGCACCGGCGCTTGGCGCGCAGGATACGGGATTCGCCCTCCTCGTCGTCGGCAGCCACTTCGTTGCCGGGTACCAGGTTGACGGTCGCCTTGCAGCGCTCCTTCGGCGGCAGGGCATAGCCCGAGCAACCGAGAAACACGCCGGTGGAGGCGGTACGAATCATCATCGGCCGGCCGCACTCGACGCAGGGGATGTCGGTCGGGGTCGGCATATTGGCGCGCATCCCCTTGCCATCATCGGCAGAGCTGGCGGCCTTGAGCTTGAGACTGAAATCGGAGTAGAAATCGTCCAGCACCCGCTTCCATACCACCTCGCCCTGGGCCACGTCATCGAGGGATTCCTCCATGCGCGCGGTGAAGCCGTAATCCATCAGGTTGGGGAAGCTCTCGTTGAGCCGCTCGATGACAATGTCGCCCATCTTCTCGGCATAGAACCGGCGGTTGTTCAGGGTAACGTAGCCGCGCTCCTGGATGGTGGAGATGATCGAGGCATAGGTCGACGGCCGACCGATCCCGCGCTTCTCCAGCTCCTTGACCAGGCTCGCTTCGGAAAAACGCGCCGGCGGCTTGGTGAAGTGCTGCTTGGGATCGAGCTTGATCAGCTCGAGCTGGTTGTCCACCTGCATGTCGGGCAGCACTTCGTCCTCGCCGCCCTTGCCCAGCGGCGGCAACACCTTGGTGAAGCCGTCAAATTGCAGGATGCGGCCACGGGCACGCAGCTCGAAATCCCCTGCCTGCACGGTGATAGTGGTGGACAGGTACTTGGCCGGCGGCATCTGGCAGGCCACGAACTGGCGCCAGATCAGCTCGTACAGGCGCTCGGCGTCACGCTCCATGCCCTTGAGCTCGGTGGACTTGAGCTTCACATCGGAGGGCCGGATGGCCTCGTGCGCTTCCTGGGCGTTGGCCTTGCTGCCATAGACATTCGGTGTCTCGGGCAGGTACTGGGTACCGAAGCTCTTCTCTATATAGCCCCGCGCCATGCTAATCGCGTCGGCCGACAGGTTGGTCGAGTCGGTCCGCATATAGGTGATATAACCCGCTTCGTACAGCCGCTGGGCCATCATCATGGTCTTCTTCACGCTGAAGCCCAGGCGCGTACTGGCGGCCTGCTGCAACGTGGAGGTAATGAAGGGTGCGCCGGGCTTGGTGCTGGTGGGGCGCGCATCGCGCTTGACCACCTTGTAGGCGGCCCCCTGCAGCTGTGCCAGTGCCTGGTCGGTCTGCGCCTTGTTCAGCGGGCGGAAGGTCTCGCCATTTTCCTTGACCACTTCGAAGCGGACGGATTCGCTCTTGGGGGTATTCAGGTTGGCGTGAACTTCCCAGAACTCCTCGGGCACGAAGGCGCGGATTTCCCGCTCACGGTCGACGATCAGCTTGACCGCCACCGATTGCACCCGGCCGGCTGACAGGCCGCGGGCAATCTTCTGCCACAGCAGCGGCGACACCATGTAGCCGACCACGCGGTCGAGGAAGCGTCGCGCCTGCTGAGCATTGACCCGGTTCATGTCCAGCTCGCCCGGTTCGGAGAAGGCTTCCTGGATGGCTTTCTTGGTAATCTCGTTGAACACTACCCGGCGGTAGCGGCTCTCATCGCCGCCGATGGATTCGCGCAGGTGCCAGGCGATGGCTTCCCCTTCGCGGTCCAAGTCCGTTGCGAGGTAGATGGTATCAGCATCCTTGGCCAGTCGACGCAGTTCGTCGATGACCTTTTCCTTGCCCGGCAGGATCTCGTAATGCGCCTTCCACCCGTTCTCCGGGTCGACGCCCATACGGTTGACCAGCTGCATCCGGGCCTTGGTTTCCTTGTCCAGGTCCGATGCTGCCTTGCTGCGCGTAGCCTTGGGTTTGCTCTCGGTTTTGCTGCTGCCGCTGGTAGGAAGGTCGCGGATATGCCCGATACTCGACTTCACCACGAAGTCGTTGCCAAGATACTTGTTGATCGTCTTGGCCTTGGCCGGTGACTCCACAATGACCAGTGCTTTTCCCATGGGTAACAGTATTCCTCAATCAAATCAAAAGGCCGGCCCGAACGGGCGAGGCGCCAACGATGCCTGGCAAGGGCGCAGGCTGTCTGGAGGGCCAGAGCCTACACGTCTTCGCTGATAAAGGTAAAGCGTGGATATGTTTTGCCATCCACGACCACCTTTTCGATGAACATGCCCAGCGGTCGGACCCAGAGGTCGAATTCGCCATATAAGGTACGGTAGACCACCAACGGCTCTTCGGTCTCGGAATGCCGAGCAACTCCGATCACCTGGTAGTCCTTGCCTTTATAGTGGCGATAGCGGCCTGGTTTCAGATTCATACGTGAGTCTCGTTAAAAGGTTGCGCGGGAATGGTGTTGTTGCCAGGGCGGGCGTGGCCGCATTTGCCGGTC
Organism: Pseudomonas saudimassiliensis; assembly: GCF_000939975.1. Taxonomy (GTDB): domain Bacteria; phylum Pseudomonadota; class Gammaproteobacteria; order Pseudomonadales; family Pseudomonadaceae; genus Halopseudomonas; species Halopseudomonas saudimassiliensis. The sequence goes on from NZ_LK391969.1 coordinate 2,288,416, forward strand.
GGGCCAGGCAGACACGCAGCAAGTACGTCCATGTAGCTCGCGGTTGCCATCCCTGGCAACCGACGGTCTGCCTGACCCGACCGGCAAACGCGGCAGGATACTCCGCGCTGCTGAAGAAAAACCAGGTGTTCATTCAGGCAACGCTGCACTTTACCCGCAGTGCTGGTGACTGCCCTGTCCGGACCGTTTGGTGGCCAGGGAAGGCCACCAATGAGCGCCCATGGATGGCTTGAGCGCGTCCGGACAGGGCAGTCACCAGCGCAGCGTTGCACTTAGCTCACAACAATGCGACCGCCCATCATCTATAAGCACGACTCACAAGCCAAACCAGATCACTTGGCCAGGTAACGCATCCCCTGCTCCAGCCCTTCCAGCGTCAGCGGATACATCTGGTCTTCCATCAGATCCTGAATGATGCGGGTGGAGGTGGTGTACCCCCAGGCATCTTTCGGGTAGGGGTTGATCCAGATGGTCTTGGGGAACTTCTCCCGCAGGCGGGTGAGCCAGACGTGGCCGGCTTCTTCGTTCCAGTGCTCGACGCTGCCGCCCGGCTGGGTGATCTCGTAGGGTGCCATCGCCGCATCGCCGACGATTACCACCTTGTAATCGGAGCCGTATTTATGCAGCACATCCATGGTCGGGATGCGCTCCTGGGTGCGCCGCATGTTGTCTTTCCATACCGACTCATAGAGGCAGTTGTGGAAGTAGTAGTATTCCAGGTGCTTGAACTCGGTACGACAGGCTGAGAACAGCTCCTCACAGACCTTGATGTGTGAATCCATGGAGCCGCCGATATCGAACAGCAACAAGAGTTTCACCGCGTTGCGCCGTTCCGGGCGCATCTGGATGTTCAGCAGACCACCGTCACGGGCAGTGTGGTCGATGGTGCCGTCGATATCCAGCTCTTCCGCCGCACCGGTGCGGGCGAATTTGCGCAGGCGGCGCAGCGCCACTTTGATATTGCGCGTGCCCAGTTCGACCTGATCGTCGAGGTTCTTGTACTCGCGCTGCTCCCAGACCTTGGCCGCCCTGCCCTGGCGCTTGCCCGCATCACCGACACGGATACCCATGGGGTTGTAGCCGCCGGAGCCAAAGGGGCTGGTGCCGCCGGTGCCGATCCACTTGTTGCCGCCGGCGTGGCGCTCCTTCTGCTCCTCGAGACGCTTCTTGAACTCCTCGATCAGCTTGTCCAGGCCGCCCAGTGACTTGATCTGCTCGCGCTCCTCATCGGTGAGCAGGCGCTCGAACTCCTTACGCAGCCAGTCTTCGGGGATCAGGGCTTCGAGCAGCTCATTGAGATCCTGCAAGCCGTTGAAATAGGCGCTGAAGGCCCGGTCGAACTTGTCGAAATGGCGCTCGTCCTTGACCATTATCGTGCGCGCCAGGTAGTAGAATTCATCCATGTCGGCGAACACCACATGGTTCTTCAACGCATTGATGAGATCCAGCAGCTCACGCACCGATACCGGCACCTTGGCTGCACGCATCTCATTGAATAGATTGAGTAGCATCTATCGCCCCTCAGTGATACTCGGAACAACCCCCTCTCCCTTGACGGGAGAGGGCTGGGGAGAGGGTGAAAGCACTCAGCGGTTCTGTCGCCGCGTCATGAAGGCCAGCCGCTCAAGCAGTTGCACGTCCTGCTCGTTCTTCACCAGCGCGCCGTACAGCGGCGGGATGGCCTTGGTCGGGTCACGGTCACGCAATACCGCCTCGGGGATGTCGTCGGCCATGAGCAGTTTCAGCCAGTCGACCAGCTCGGAGGTAGAGGGCTTCTTCTTCAGGCCGGGCACCTTGCGCACGTCGAAGAAGATATCCATCGCCTCGCTGAGCAGTTCCTTCTTGATGTTCGGGTAGTGCACGTCAACGATGCGCTGCATGGTTTCCCTGTCAGGGAAGGCAATGTAGTGGAAGAAGCAGCGGCGCAGGAAGGCGTCGGGCAGTTCCTTCTCGTTGTTCGAGGTAATGATGATGATCGGGCGCTGCTTCGCCTTGATGGTCTCGTTGGTCTCGTAAACGAAGAACTCCATCTTGTCGAGTTCCTGCAGCAGGTCGTTGGGAAACTCGATGTCGGCCTTGTCGATCTCGTCGATCAGCAGGATGGCGCGCTCTTCGGATTCGAAGGCTTCCCACAACTTGCCCTTCTTGATGTAGTTGCGCACGTCGTGCACCTTGTCCACACCCAGCTGGGAGTCGCGCAGGCGACTGACCGCATCATATTCGTACAGGCCCTGATGCGCCTTGGTGGTGGATTTGATGTGCCAGGTGATCAGCTTGGCACCCAGGGATTCGGCCAGCTCCTCGGCGAGCATGGTCTTGCCGGTGCCCGGCTCGCCCTTGATTAGCAGGGGGCGCTCGAGGGTGATGGCGGCGTTAACGGCGAGTTTCAGGTCGTCGGTGGCGACGTATGATTGGGTACCTTCGAACTTCATGGGGAATTCCTTCGGATAAGCCCGGCCAGTGGGCATTCACGTTATTTTCTCAGCCCCGGACTATAGCCTGTGCCCCGAAGAGGTGTAAACGCACAGGCAGGATTCACTCAGTGAATGGCAGTTACTCCTCTTCTTCACCCAGCGCCTGTTCAAAGCGCGGCGTGAAGGCTTCGACAAAGGCGTTGCGCAGGATCTGGATAATGGCCTGGAACGCGCTGACCTCGGCATTGTCCAGACTGCCATCCAGTTCGATACGGGTGGCGAACTGGTCCTTGCGCTGGTTCTGCAACACCTCCTGCCCGCCGTGCACCACCGCCTCCCAGAGGCCGCGGAAAAAGCCCTTGTCTTCATCACGCAGATCCTGCTCCATGTCGAAGACGTCCACGTTGCGCAGCAGAGGTTTGATGTAGCCGGTGAGCTGGCGATCCTCGACGTCGATCTCCATGGTCAGGTCGCCTTCGCCGGCGCGGAAGTCGAACTTGCCATAGGCGCTGGCGAAGTCGTTGATGCGCGTCAGGTCGAGATTCAACATGCGTAACCGCAGATCCAGGTCGTCCACCCGCCCCAATGGGTCGAAGTGTGCAGAGGCTTCGAGCGGCGCGTGCCCGAGGAAGCTGGCGGTTCCTTCCATGCTTGCGCTGCGCTGGCCCTGGGCGTCAGGGGCGTTGGTGAGGTTGCGCACCGTCATCTGGATGGCGCTGGCACTGATATTGACCTGGGGGTCACTGGAGAAATTGCGGAAGTGCAAGGTGCCGTTATGCACGTTTACCTCGTTCAGCCGCACCGGGACCATGTCTTCCAGCTGAGCGCGCCAGTCGACACCCTCACCGGTCTGCTTCTCGGCCTCGGACTCGCCATCCACGAAGTTCAGTTCCGGCTCGTGCAGATCAACGACCCCGATCAGCACGCCCTCCTTCCACAGCGCCCGCATGCGCACCTTGATGTCCATGATCGGCAAGTCGACAAAGGGCACCTGCTGCGCCCCATCGGCCTTGGTAATGACCAGCTCCTTGATCCGGTAGGCACCATTCCACCAGGTCATGTCGACATCTTCTATATGACCGCGGTAATCGCCCATGTCGGCGAGCTTGTCATTGAGATATTCCCGCACCAGCCAGGGCAGTATCAGGTGCAGTATGATCAGCAGCAGGGCAAGCACCGCTGCTGTTACAAGGGAGATACGCAGGGTTTTGTTCATACGAGAGTTGACTTGCGTGATCATCGGTAGTTCCACCGATTGACGCCCGCTAATGCCCGGCATAGGCTGGTCCGGCCCGCCCCCATAACAAGGAGAGATCCCATGAGCCATGTTTTTGCAGACTACTCCCAATCCATCGGCAACACGCCGCTGGTACGGATCAACCGCCTCGCCCCCCATGGCGTGACTATCCTGGCCAAGGTCGAGGGGCGTAACCCTTCCCATTCGGTCAAGTGCCGGATCGGTGCCAACATGATCTGGGACGCCGAGTCCCGCGGGCTATTAAAGGAAGGCATGACCATTGTCGAGCCTACCTCCGGGAACACCGGCATCGGCCTTGCCTTCGTCGCGGCGGCCCGGGGCTATCGACTGATCCTGACCATGCCGGCGTCCATGAGCCTGGAACGACGCAAGGTGCTCAAGGCGCTGGGCGCCGAGCTGGTGCTGACCGAACCCGCCAAGGGCATGAAAGGCGCGATCGAAAAGGCCACCGAAATCACCCAGGCTGCGCCGGATACGCATATCCTGCTACAACAGTTCGAGAACCCCGCCAACCCGGCAATTCACGAGAAGACCACCGGGCCGGAAATCTGGCGCGACACCGAAGGTGGCATCGACGTGCTGGTATCGGGTGTGGGCACGGGCGGAACCTTGACCGGGGTTGCCCGGCACATCAAGCAGACCTGCGGCAAGGCCATTACCGTGGTGGCGGTGGAGCCGGTCAGCTCGCCGGTTATTACCCAGGCCATGGCCGGGGAAGAGATCAAGCCCTCCCCCCACAAGATCCAGGGCATCGGTGCCGGCTTCATTCCGGGCAACCTGGACCTGAGCCTGGTTGACCGGGTGGAGCTCACCACGGATGACGAGGCACGGGACATGGCGCTGCGGATCATGCGCGAGGAAGGTATTCTCTGCGGCATCTCCTCCGGCGCGGCGATGGCGGCCGCGGTACGCATTGCCGAGGAACCGCAGATGCAGAATCGCACCATAGTGGTGGTGCTGCCGGACTCCGGTGAGCGCTACCTGTCGACCATGTTGTTTGCCGACCTGTTCACCGATCAGGAACTCATGCCCTGATCGCGCGGCACCGGTACCGGCGCATCCGCCGGTACCAAATCCATCCCAGCTCTTCCGCCGACTCTACTGACTGGCTATTCTGGGCCCCTCAAGGATTTGTCATACAGGGTTCCCCATGTCCGATACCGCCGCGCATATTGCCCAACGCCTGCTGGATGCCTTCGATGATTATCGAGCGACCTTCCAGGAGCTGACCCTGGGCGCCCGCGCCCGGTTCGAGAACGCCCAATGGACGGAAATACAGGAAACGTCCACCGCGCGGATCAACCTCTACGATGAGCGTGTGTTCGAGACGCGGGATCGGCTCTCCGCCGACCCGGCATGCCGCGACATCCTCGATGCGGATCGCTGGCCGGCCATCAAGCAGGCCTACATAGCACTGATCGAAGACCGCTTCGACGATGACCTGGCGGAAACCTGGTTCAACTCGGTGTTCTTCAAGATGCACCGGCATGACCAGATCAGTGATCGCACCATGTTCGTCCACACTACCCGCCCACCGGTGCGCAAACCTTCCCGGGTGCCCCTGACCCGCGGCTTCATCTCCGGCGGGTGCCTGACCAGCCTCGCCCGGCAGATCCTCGACCAGTACACCTTCGATGTGCCCTGGGCGGATTTCGACCGGGATTGCCAGCTGATCGTCCGCTGCCTGCGGCAGGGCCTGCCGGACTGGGCGCAGCTGGATCATGGCCTGACCGTGGAGCTGATCCAGCCGGTGTTCTACCGCAACAAGGGCGCCTACCTGGTCGGTCGGGTGTTGAGCCAGGGGGAACATTGGCCCTTCGTGCTGCCCCTGGTGCACCGTGAACCCGAGGGCGTGAGCGTCGATACGGTGATCACCGACGAGTCCGAGGTCTCGATCATCTTCTCCTTCACCCGTTCCTATTTCATGGTGGACGTCGCGGTGCCGGTGGAGATGATCGGCTTTCTCCAGCGCCTGCTGCCCGGCAAGCAGGTCGCCGAGCTCTACACCGCCCTGGGTTTCTACAAGCAGGGCAAATCGGAGTTCTACCGTGCGCTGATCGATTACATGGCGCGCAACCCCGAGGACAGATTCATCATGGCCCCCGGGGTACGCGGCATGGTCATGACGGTATTCACCCTCCCCGGTTTCAATACGGTGTTCAAGATCATCAAGGACAGGTTCGCCCCGTCCAAGAACATCAGCCGGGCCACTGTCATCGAGAAATACCGGTTGGTGAAGCGGCACGACCGGGTCGGGCGCATGGCCGATACCCAGGACTTTGCCGACTTCCGCTTTGCCCGCACCAGCTTCGAGCCGGAATGCCTGCAGGAGCTGCTGGAGGTCGCTCCATCGACGGTGATCGACCAGGGCGAGACCATACTGATCCGCCAGTGCTGGACCGAGCGGCGCATGACCCCGCTGAACATCTACCTGGAGCACGCCAGCGAAGCCCAGATCCGCGAAGCGCTGATCGATTACGGCCAGGCCATCAAGGAGCTGGCAGCGGCCAATATCTTTCCCGGCGACATGCTGCTGAAGAATTTCGGCGTGACCCGCCACGGCCGCGTGGTGTTCTATGACTATGACGAGATCAGCTACCTGACCGAGGTCAACTTCAGGCATATACCCGAGCCGCTGTACCCCGAGCAGGAACTGTCTTCGGAACCCTGGTACTCGGTTGGCCCCCATGACGTGTTCCCCGAAGAGTTTCCGGTCTTCCTGTTTGCCGACATACGGCAGCGTCGGCTGTTCAGCCAGCTGCATGGTGAGCTGTTCGATGCCGACTTCTGGAAGGGCCTGCAGCAGCAGATATTGGCGGGCAAGGTGATCGATGTGTACCCCTACCATCGCCTGCAGGACAGGGCTGACGGGGGTTGCGAGGCCACATGAAAATTATCCGACGAAAGGCGTGCTATTTCCGCAAACTGACGTATACTGAATTTCGTTCGTTTGTATCGGCGAACTCTTCCAAGCAATTATCTTGACTTGGTTCAGTTTCCCGTGCAAAGTGAGCGCGTAGGTTTTCAAGAGATAGAGTAGTAGGCTGCAAGCGCACTTTTAGTACGTAAGTTTGTCATTCTCGCAATCTTTGATTCCCACGCTTTAATTGAGCTTTGCTCAAGTATTTCAATTTGATAGGAATTATCCGAAATGGCAACTGGTACAGTTAAGTGGTTCAACGACACTAAAGGCTTCGGCTTCATTACTCCGGACGGCGGTGGTGACGATCTGTTCGCCCACTTCTCCGAGATCAAAGTTCAGGGCTTCAAATCCTTGGCCGAGAACCAGAAGGTGTCTTTCGACATCACTACTGGTCCTAAGGGCAAGCAAGCTGCGAACATTCAGATCATCGGCTAATCCCGAATCTGAATAGAAAAACCCGGCCTCGGCCGGGTTTTTTATTGCCTGCCGCCCCCCCGCATCGCCCTGCCACCGGGCAAAAATAGCTCGCCTGCACCGCCCCGACATCGTACCCTATGCCCATTCGAGGGCAGCAGTGGACCATCCTGCTCGCAACCTCCTTCCAGACGTCCAGAAAAAGGGGTTCTCGCAGTGGACAGCACCAATCACAAACCGACCGACTCTCTTCACTTGAGCCTGTTCCGCGCTGCGGAGGCCATTGTCAGTGAGCTGGGTGCTTCCCAGCTGACATTCGCCACCCTGAGCGAGCGCACCGGTGTTGACGAGTCCACCCTCAGCACGCTGTTTCCCGATCGCGAAGCACTGCTGGCGGCCATGATCGAGCACCGGCTGGAGCGCTTCCGCGTGCGCTGGGGCGCCTATGAAAGCGTATTGCCCGACGAACCCATGCGGGAATTGAAAGCCCTGCTGCTGAGTAACATGAGCGAGTCCACCGAGGAGAAGAACCTCGACTCGGCGATCTTTGCCGCCGCTGCCAGCAACCCGGCGCTGCTGCAAACCACCTCGGATGACATTCAGGGGCTATTCGACATCCTGGCCAAGTCACCCCTGGGGCTGGCCCAGGCGGCCGTGCTGTTCTTCTCCGTGCGGGGCTACCGGCTGTTCGAACAGATCGGCATCTGCCCGATGACCGACAGCCAGCGCACCGAATTCCAGGAGCAGATCATGCGCCTGGCACGCATCATGTACGAGCAGAACAGCGAAGACTGAGCCTAGCGGGCGGGGTGGCTGCGGCCGCTCCGCCAATGGCGCCAGACCACCCGCAGGCAGACCAAGCCGATATAGGCCAGCGTCGCCACCAATAGCCCCAGCGCGAGATCACCCAGCAGCTTCGGCGCATGCTCGCCGCTGCCCAACAGCACATCCAGCAGCCAGCCGATGGCCGCAGGCGCCAATCCCGGTTCCAGCGGATCGACCTGCGAGGGCGTGAACAGAATCACCGCCATCAGCAGCCACAGCGGCTCGCGCACGAACCACCACCCTATCCACCGGGTCATCTGCGTCCAGACCAGCCAACCGCAGGCTGCAGCGGCGAGATAAATCATCCACACTGTCTGGTATTCCGACTCGTTGAACATGCTGACTGACCGATTGTCGATAAACGAGCGACTATAATAGCTTTTTTGCCCCTGGAGTCCTACAACCATGCCGTTATCAACTCGCCGTGATGCGACGCCTGATCCCTATGCCTGGCTGGAACAGCGCGACCTCGACGAAGTGATCACTCATCTGCATGCGGAGAACAGCCATACCGAGCAGTGGCTGAGCACCCATAACGATCAACGGAACCAGCTGTTCGAGGAAATCCGCGGGCGTATTCGCGAAACCGACCTGTCCCTGCCCGCCGTGTGGGGGCCCTGGCTGTATTACCAACGCACCGAAGCGGGTGCCGAGTACCCCCGCTACTTCCGTTGCCCACGGCCCGCAGACGGCAGTCTGCAGACCGATCCCAACCGGGAAGAACTGCTGCTGGACCTGAACGAGCTGGCCGGCAATGATTTTCTCCAGCTGGGGGATTTTGCCATCAGCCCGGATCACCACTGGCTTGCCTACAGCCTTGACCGCCAGGGTGATGAGACCTACTGCCTGTATCTCAAGCACCTGGACAGCGGCAACATCAGCGAACTGCCCCTGGATGACGCCGATGGCAGCCTGGTCTGGGCCAATGATAGCGTTACCCTGTTCGCCATCAGCATGGACGAGGCCTCCCGCCCATCGACCCTCTGGCGCCTGCAGCTCGGTACGCCGGCGGTACGGGTCTACCATGAAGCCGACCAGCGGTTCTACCTGCACGCCTATCGCAGCAGTTCCGAGCAGTGGCTGATCCTCGCCAGTGACAGCAAGAACACCAGCGAGGTGCGGGTGGTCTCCGCCGATCAGCCGGCCGGGGACTGGCAACTGCTCAGCCGCCGGGTGGCCGGCCATGAATATCACGTGGATCATGGCCCCCAGGGTCTGCTGATCCGCAGCAATGACCGTGGCGAGAATTTTGCCCTCTACCGCACCGACCCACAGCACCCGCTGCGGCGTAACTGGGAGCTGCTGGTAGAGGTGGACCCGCAGCGGACCCTGGAGGACTTCAGCGTCCAGCAACATGGCTTGCTGCTGCATTACCGCGACGGCGGCCTGACCCACCTTGAAGTGCGCCCTGCCAACGGTGCCCATTATCAGGTCAGCATGCCGGATGCGGTCTATAGCCTGCATGTCCAGGGCGGTGAGGAATATGCCAGCGAGCATATACGGCTACGCTATGAATCGCTGAACCGCCCCGCGCAGGTACGTGCCCTGCACCTGCCCAGCGGCGCGCAGAGCGTTCTCAAGGAAACACCGGTGGAGGGCCATTTCAAGGCAGAGGACTACAGCGTGCGCCGGGAATGGGCCACCGCGCCGGACGGCACCCGGGTGCCGATCAGCCTGGTTGGCCGCGCGGCAAGCCTTGCTGCCCCGGCCCCACTCTACCTGTATGGCTACGGCGCCTACGGTGCCAGCATGGACCCCTGGTTCTCCCATGCCCGCCTGTCGCTGCTGGACCGCGGCTGGGTCTTTGCCATTGCCCACGTACGCGGCGGCGCCGATATGGGCGAAGCCTGGTACCAGCAAGGCAAGCTGGAGCACAAGACCAATACCTTCAACGACTTCATCGCCTGCGCCGAGCACCTGATTGCCGCTGGCTACACCGACAGCAGCAAGCTGGTGATCGCCGGTGGCAGCGCCGGCGGACTGTTGATTGGCAACGTCATCAACCAGCGCCCCGAGCTGTTTGCCGCCGCAGTGGCCGATGTGCCCTTTGTCGATGTCTGGAACACCATGAACAACCCGGCGTTGCCCTTGACCATCGGCGAATACGAGGAATGGGGTGACCCGAATGATCCGGTGGTGGCCGAGCGCATCCGCGCCTATGCGCCCTATGAGCAGGTCCGCGAGCAGGCTTACCCGGCGCTGTTTGTGACGGCCGGCTACCACGACATGCGGGTGCAGTACTGGGAGGCGGCCAAGTGGGTCGCCAAGCTGCGGCACTGCAAGACCGATGATCGACCCTTGCTGCTGCGCACCCAGATGAGTGCCGGGCACGGCGGCGCCAGCGGGCGCTACCAGTCGATGAAGGAGCTGGCCGAAGAGTACAGCTTTCTGCTGGCTATCATCGAAGGCAGTCAAGCCTGACTGCCTTCGCTAGCGGGCGCTAGCCCGTCAGGAGCGTCCGCCGACCTGATCGAACAGCTCGCCCACACTCCGGGCCGGTGCCGGCGTCACCAGTGAAACCACAACGATGGCGACAGTGGCCAGGATGAAACCGGGGATGATTTCATACAGGCCGCTGCTGTCGATCTGTTTCCATATCACCACCGTCAAGCCACCGACGATGATGCCGGCCAGGGCGCCCGCGCCGTTCATCCGCCGCCAGAACAGCGACAGCAGGATGGCCGGACCGAAGGCGGCGCCGAACCCGGCCCAGGCGTAGGACACCAGGCCCAGTACGGTGCTGTCGGGATTGAACGCCAGGGCCAGCGCAATGGCGGCAATCAGCACCACCGCAAAACGCCCGACCCAGACCAACTCGTTCTGCGATGCTGCGCGGCGGAACAGCGCCTTGTAGAAGTCTTCCGCCAACGCCGAGGATGACACCAGCAGCTGGGAGTCGGCAGTCGACATGATGGCCGCCAGCACCGCCGCCAGCAGCAGGCCGGCCACCACGGGATGCATCACCGCCTGGGTCAACGCCAGGAAGACGGTTTCGGCATCGGCCAGACCTTCATTACCGAAGTAGCTGATCCCGACCCAGCCGGTGGCCAGTGCCGCCACCAGACACAGGCCCGACCAGAGCACTGCGATGCGCCGTGCGGTCGGCAGGTCATCCTCGCTTTTGATCGCCTTGAAACGCGCCAGAATATGCGGCTGGCCGAAATAGCCCAAGCCCCAGCCCAGCAGCGAGATGATCGCGATGAAGCCCAGGGGGCTGCCCTCGGCATCGGTGAAGGGGTCCAGCAAGGCCGGGTTCTGCGCCTCCACCACCGCCAGGGTTTCACCCAGCCCGCCCACGCTGCTCAGGGCCATCACGGGGACCGCCACCAGCGCCGCTGCCATCAGCAGTCCCTGGATCACGTCGGTCCAGGCTACTGCCAGGAAGCCACCGAAAAAGGTATAGGAAATGATCGTCAGCACGCCGATGACCACCGCGACCTCGTAACTGAAGCCGAAGGAGCTCTCGAACAGCTTGCCCGCTGCCACCAACCCCGAACTGGTGTAGAACAGGAAGAACAGCAGGATGAAGATCGCCGAGATGATCCGCAGCAACCGGGTCTTGTCCTCGAAACGGTTTTCGAAATAGGCTGGCAGCGTCACGGAATCACCCGCCGCATGGGAGTAGATCCGCAGGCGGCGGGCCACCAGCAGCCAGTTCAACCAGGTACCCGCCAGCAGCCCGATGGCGATCCAACTCGCCTCATAACCGGCCACCATCGCGTAGCCGGGCAGACCCAGCAGCAGCCAGCCGCTCATGTCCGAGGCGCCTGCGGACAACGCTGCCGTACCGGGGCCGATACTGCGACCGCCAAGAATGTAGTCGGACAGGTTGCTGGTCCGCCGATAGGCGATGAAGCCGATCGCCAGCATCACCGCTATATACACCACGAAGGTGGCGGTCAGGATAGTCATGTTCCCGGTCATTTCTGTTTCCCTTTTTCAGTCTGGCGAATCAACTCCGGTGCCTCATGGCTCGCCATTGCCTAATGACAGCAGGCTGGCATTGCCCCCTACTGCCGTTGTGTTGATGGTGCGGGTACGCTCGGTGGCCAGGCGCAGCAGATAATGCGGCCCGCCCGCTTTGGGCCCGGTGCCCGATAGGCCCTGCCCCCCGAACGGCTGGACCCCGACGACCGCGCCGATCTGGTTGCGGTTGATGTAGACGTTGCCGATCCGCACCCGCTGATCGATATAGGCCGCGGTCTGCTCGTTGCGGGTATGAATACCCAGGGTCAGCCCGAAGCCGGAGCGGTTGAGTTGCGCGATGATATTATCCAGCTCGCCGCTACGCCAGGTAATTACATGGAGAATCGGGCCGAAGTGCTCGCGTTCGAGTTGATCCAGCCGCTCCAGCCGGAACGCTGATGGTGCGATGAAGTGGCCCCGCAGGTCAGTTGGTACGCCCGCCTGGGCAATCAAGCGTCCCTGCGCGGTGAGCCGGTCGATATGCTCCTGCAGCGCCTGCCGCGCTTCGGCATCGATTACCGGCCCCAGGTCCACGTCACGCCGTGAAGGATCGCCCACCCGTAGCTCGGCCATGGCGCCGCTGAGTAGCTCGATCACCTTGTCGGCAATCTCTTCCTGCAGAAACAGCACGCGCAGGGCCGAGCAACGCTGCCCGGCACTGGTAAACGCGGAATGCAGCACATCCCGGATCACCTGCTCGGGCAAGGCGGTCGAGTCGACAATCATCGCATTCTGCCCACCGGTCTCGGCAACCAGGGTGGCGATCGGCCCGGCGCGCTCGGCCAGCGCGCGGTTGATACGCTGCGCCGTGGCCATGGATCCGGTAAAGACCACCCCGGCGATACGCGGATCGGCGACGATCACACTACCGACCTGTTCGCCGTCACCGGGCAACAACGCCAGCACCTGGGGCGGCAGACCCGCCCCCAGCAACAGCTCAACGCAGCGCACAGCCAGCAGGCAGGTCTGCTCCGCCGGCTTGGCGACGACGGTGTTGCCGGCGAGCAGCGCTGCGGTCACCTGGCCGATGAATATCGCCACCGGGAAATTCCACGGACTGATGCATGCCATCACGCCCCGCCCCTGCAGGTACAGCTCGTTGCTTTCGCCGGTTGGGCCGGGCAGGTCCACCACGGCGAAATCCTGCCGCGCCCGGTGGGCGTAGTAACGACAGAAGTCCACCGCCTCGCGCACCTCGTCCAACCCGTCCTGCAAGCTCTTGCCCGCTTCCAGGCTGCACAGTGCCATGAGTTCGGCCAGGTGCTCCTCCAGCAGGTCGGCAAAGCGCTCCACGATCTGCGCCCGCTCCGCTACCGGGCGCGCATTCCATTCCGGGAAGGCCGATACCAAGTCACTAATGGCCGCACCCACCTGCGGGCAGGTTGCCCAGTTCACCTCCCCGATCTGGTGCGGCAGATTCCACGGGCAGCATACCGCCCGGCCAATGCCGACCAGCCGCCGCCCGTTGACGATTGGCCCGCCGCGCCACTGTCTGGACCTCCATTGGGCCAGTTCCTGCGCCAACGGCTGCCAGTGGCTGCGAATAGCCAGATTGACGCCCCGCGCATTGCGGCGGCGCGGGTAGATATCCCGCGGCAGTGGAATCTTCGGATTGGCCAGGGTGGCATAGCCGCTCAGCCGCTGCAGGGGGTGTTCAATCAACGAATCCACCGGCACCCGGGCATCCACCAGCTTGTGGACGAAGGAGGAGTTAGCTCCGTTTTCCAGCAGGCGCCGCACCAGGTAAGGCAACAGGTCCCGGTGCGCACCAACCGGTGCGTAGATCCGTACCGGGCACTGGTGGATACCCATTAGCGTGTCATATAGCGCTTCGCCCATGCCGTGCAAGCGCTGGAATTCAAATTCACGGTCAGCCGCCATGGCCAGGATGCTGGTCACCGTGTGGGCATTATGGGTGGCGAACTGCGGGTAGATCAGGCCGCGGGTATGCGGGCCCAGCAGATAGCGGGCACAGGCGAGGTAAGACACATCCGTGGCCTCCTTGCGGGTAAATACCGGGTAGCCCTCCAGCCCGGCCTGCTGGCTCGCTTTGATCTCGCTGTCCCAGTAGGCGCCCTTGACCAGCCGCACCGGTATGCAACTGCCCTGCTCCCGTGCCAGCAGGGTCAACCAGCACAGCACCGGCAGCGCCCGTTTGGAATAGGCCTGCACGACCATACCGAAGTCCTGCCAGCCGGTCAGTTCCGGATGGCGATAGGCCTGGGCGAAGACTTGCAGCGACAGCTCCAGGCGGTCGGCCTCCTCCGCGTCCAGGGTAACCCCGACACCACCGGCGCGGGCCTGCCGTAGCAGTGTCAGCAGGCTGGCTCCCAGCTCCTCCAGCACCTGCTGCTCGTGCCCGGCCTCGTAGCGCGGATGCAGTGCCGACAGCTTTATCGAGATGGTGGGTCGCGGCGCGTTTCCCGTATAGCTGTCCGCCGCCAACGCCGCGATGGCCTGCTGGTAGTCGGCCAGGTATCGGGCCGCATCGGCGCGGGTCAACGCCGCCTCGCCCAGCATATCGAAGGAATAGCTGTAGCCCTTGTCCCGCTGGCGACGGGCATTTCGTAATGCCTCATCGATGTTGCGGCCAAGCACGAATTGCCGGCCCATGATCTTCATTGCCTGCAGCAGCGCCGCGCGGATGACCGGCTCGCCACTGCGCCGGATGAGATGGCGTAAAACGGTGCCCGGGGTGTCCGCCGCCGACGTTTCCAAAGTCATCACCCGACCAGTCAACGCCAGCCCCCAGGCCGCGGCCTTGACCAGGGCATGCTCGCTCTGGCCCAGGTGCCGGTCCCATTGGGCGGCATTGAGCTTGTCACGGATCAGCGCGTCTGCGGTGGCCGCATCAGGCACCCGCAGCAGCGCCTCGGCAAGGCACATCAACATCACACCTTCGCGGGCTTCCAGGCTGTACTGCTGCAGCAGCGCATCCAGGCTATCAACGGCGTTGTCGGCGCCGCGTACCGCCTCGACCAGTTGCCGCGCCCACTCGCGCACGGCGAGCCTATCCTCGGGTTCGGCCAGCACCATGAGTTGCTGCAGGCAAGCCGCCTCGTCCACCGCATAGTGGTCGCTGACGATGGCAAGGTAGTCGTCGGCCTTGCTGCCAAGGAAGTCACCATCAAGCACACTGTCTGCCCTGAACATGGAATCGAGCTCCGGCCGGTAATCCCCGTTCAGCATAGTCGCCAAATCAGGCGGATGCCGGTGCGTCCGCCGCTCCCGCAGGGCTGGCCATTGAAATCCCCGGGATCGGCACCACCTCTGTATAACGACATTCATACAAGGGTGCCTCATGACTGATCAGGACGACGTGCGGGACTACATCGAGCAGAACAGCGACAACCAGCCCGGAACCGGATTGGTGTTGCCTGACCAGCGCCTGCCGCAGAAGCTGTATCTACTGCCTATCAACAACCGACCCTTCTTCCCTGCCCAGGTGATGCCGGTGGTGGTTAATGAATCCCCCTGGTCGGAAACCATCGAGCGGGTAGCCAACACCCCTCACCATGCCCTGTCCCTGTTCTGGGTCGATCAGCCCCTGCCTGCCGATGGCGCGCTCGATCCCGAACTACTGCCCCGGACCGGCTGCGCGGTAAAAATTCACCAGGCAGTCAAGGAAGACGGCAAGATCCAGTTCATTGCCCAGGGTCTGACCCGGGTGCGCATCACCCAGTGGTTGAGCCGCAAACCGCCCTATCTGGTGGAAGTGGAATACCCCGAATCGCCCAGCGACGAGCGCGATGAAGTGCGCGCCTATGCCATGGCCCTGATCAACTCGATCAAGGAGTTGTTGCCGCTGAACCCGCTGTACAGCGAGGAGCTGAAGAACTACCTGCACCGCTTCAACCCGAACCAGCCGTCGCCGCTGTCGGATTTTGCCGCCGCACTGACCTCCGCCAAGGGCAGCGAGCTGCAGGATGTGCTCGATACCATCCCGGTGCTGCGCCGCATGCAGAAGGTACTGGTGCTGCTCAAGCAGGAGATCGACGTTGCCCGGCTGCAAGGTGAGATCAGCGCCGAGGTCAACCGCACCATCAGCGACCAGCAACGTAAATTCTTCCTCAAGGAACAGCTCAAGGTCATCCAGAAGGAGTTGGGCCTGTCCAAGGACGATCGCACCGCCGATATCGAACAGTTTCGCGAGCGGCTGGCTGGCAAGGAGCTGCCCGAAGCAGCCCAGGCGAAGATCGAGGAGGAACTCAACAAGTTGTCGGTACTGGAAACCGGCTCACCGGAGTATGCCGTCACGCGCAACTACCTGGACTGGGCAACAGCCATGCCCTGGGGCCAGACCCATACGGACAGCCTCGACATCAAGCGCGCCCGGCGCATCCTCGACCGCGACCATGACGGCCTGGAAGACGTCAAGCAGCGCATCCTCGAATTTCTCGCGCTGGGCACCTTCAAGGGTTCGGTGGGTGGCTCCATCATGTTGCTGGTCGGTCCGCCTGGCGTCGGCAAGACCAGCATCGGCCGCTCGATCGCCGAGAGTCTGGGCCGGCCTTTCTATCGCTTCAGCGTGGGCGGCATGCGCGACGAGGCCGAGATCAAGGGCCACCGGCGCACCTACATCGGGGCCATGCCCGGCAAGTTCGTGCAGGCGCTGAAAGAGGTCAAGGTGATGAACCCGGTGATCATGCTGGACGAGATCGACAAGCTCGGCAGCAGCCACCAGGGCGACCCGGCCTCGGCCCTGCTGGAGACGCTGGACCCGGAGCAGAACAGCCAGTTCCTCGATCACTACCTGGATCTGCGCCTGGACCTGTCAAAAGTGCTGTTCGTCTGTACCGCCAATACCCTGGACAGCATTCCCGGCCCGCTGCTGGACCGGATGGATGTGATCCGCCTGTCGGGCTACATCGCCGAGGAGAAGCTGGCGATTGCCAAGCATCACCTGTGGCCGCGGCAACTGGAGCGGGCGGGGCTGCGCAAGAGTCAGCTGCGTATCACCGACCGCGCCCTGCGTCAGGTGATCGAGGGCTATGCCCGGGAAGCCGGCGTGCGCAACCTGGAAAAACAACTGGCAAAACTGGTACGCAAATCGGTAATGACGCTGCTGGAGGATCCCGAGCAGAAGTTGAGTATCAAGCCGGAGAACCTGCCAGAATTGCTCGGCACGCCCGCGTTTCGCACGGAAAAGACCCTCAAGGGCGTCGGGGTGGTGACCGGTTTGGCCTGGACCTCCATGGGCGGGGCCACCCTGCCGATCGAGACCAACCGGGTGCACTCGCTCAACCGGGGCTTCAAGCTCACCGGCAAACTGGGCGAAGTGATGAAGGAGTCGGCGGAAATCGCCTACAGCTACATATGCGCCAACCTGGCTACCTACCAGGCCGACCGGGCGTTCTTCGATGAAGCCTTCGTCCACATGCACGTGCCTGAAGGCGCAACGCCCAAGGACGGCCCCAGCGCCGGGGTAACCATGGCCAGCGCCCTGCTGTCCCTGGCGCGTAACCAGGCGCCGAAAACGGGGGTGGCGATGACCGGCGAAATCACCCTGACCGGGCAGGTGTTACCGGTCGGTGGCATCCGCGAGAAGGTCATTGCCGCGCGCCGGCAAGCGCTTTTCGAGCTGATCCTGCCGGAGGCCAACCGGGGCGATTATGACGAGCTGCCCGCCTATCTGAAACAGGGCATGACCATCCACTTCGCCGCACGCTACACCGACGTGGCAAAGGTGTTGTTCGCCTGAAGCAAGCGGGGCTGGCGACTGCCAGCCCCATTGTCAGCGCTCGTTACCGGGCTTGCGCCCCGCCTGCTGGAAGTGCTCCGAGAAATCCTCATCGAGCTCACCGACCTCGGGGAAGTCGGTCAGGTTGCTCTGGAAGTCCCGATCAGTCATCTCCGCCCGCGCCATCTTGGCGCCCAGCCCATCAATGAGCTGCCAATCGGCGTTCAGATCAAAATCCATGTCCAGGTCGGTTGTATCGGCTGTACCGAAATCCGTCGTCGGCGCCCGCACCGGCTCCACCGTGTTGCTCGCCAGCTCGCGGTCGGCCTGGGGCAGGCGCGCCTTCAACTGCGCGACCCGTGCCGGATCGCCCCCAAGCTGGAGCACAGCCTGCGCCTGCTCGGCAAAGGCCGGCGCATCGCCCAGCGCCGCCAGCACCCCCAACTGTTCGAAGCGCAGGTCGAGGCGCTGCGGTTCGGCCTTGATGGCCTTGTCCAACAGAATGCGTGCCTCGGCAAACCGGCCATAGGTCAGATACAGCTCCACGCCCTCCAGCGGGTCGGCAGCGCGGGTGCCCGGCTGGGTCGGCGCAACCGGAAGCGGACGCGGGCTATCGGGTTGCTCGGACCGGGGCTCCTGGCGACGGCGGTAGAGGATCAACGCCGCGATCGCCGCCAGCAGGGCGAGCAGGACCATCCAGCCACGCTCGAACAAGGACGGCGTCGCGGCGACCGGCTCCTCCAGGGCTACCCCTTCCGCCGCTGGCGATTGCCAGTCAATCGCCCCGGCTACCGGCGGCTCGGTCGCCGCCGTTTCGTCAGCGGCCGGAGCTGCGTCTGGCGCCGCCATCGGCTCGGCCAGCGCGGCCTGTTGCGCGCCGCGCAAAATTTCCAGTTCCGCCTCCAGGCTGGCAATCAGCTGGTCGCGCGCCTCAAGTTCCGCCAGCATGGTGCTGAAGCGTGATTCCAGGGCGGCAAGCCGGCTGTGCACCTCGGCGTTGTCAGCCACCGCCGATTCCAGCGCCGGCTCCTCGATCCGCAGCTGCGCCCGGGTTAAATCGTCGGCGCCGTCAGCGGCGAGCCCGCCGGTTGACGGGTTTACCTCCCGCGCCGCACGCGTCGGCGGGGGTGCGGCCTCGGCAACCCGCGCGGGGGCTGCATCGACTCCCATCTGCCCCGCCGTAGGTAGAATCAGCTCCCGGTCAGCACGCAATTTATCCATATCGCCATTGACGAAAGCCTCAGGATTGAGAGCACGGATAGCACGCATCTGCCGGGCGACCGATATCGACTCGTTCAGCCGGGTTGCCTGGGCGACGGTCCACAGGCTGTCGCCCGCGGTAGTCCGATACCGGTTGGCGCCGGGCTGGGGGGCCAGGTCGGGCAGCTCTGGGGCGTGCGCGCCGAGCCGGCCAGCACGGGCGCCGGACGGTACATGGGTGGGTCCAGCAGCACCGTGTATTCGCGCAGCAGCAGACCGCTGGGGCGATGCAGTTGCACCAGGAAATTGAGATAGGGCTCGTTGACCGGCCGGCTCGATTCAACCCGCACGGCCAGCTGCGAATTCACCACCACCGGGGTAAAACGCAGGTCGCTGAGGAAATACGGTCGCTCGACACCTACCCGCGCAAAGGTTGCGGCATCCGCCAGGGTCACCACGATATCGGTGGGCGCCAGACCCTCGGCACCATGCACTTCGATGATCGCACTGAGGGGTTGGTGCAGGGCGGACTCCAGGCGCATTTCCCCCAGCCCCAGGGCGTGGCTGGCGCCGGCGTAGAGGGCAGCCAGCGAGGCCACTCCGACAATCACATGACGATGGACGTCCATATCACCCTTCCTTGCTTTGCTTGGTTACGGTCGCCAGCGTTGAACCGGCTGGCTCCGGGCGAGGCATTATGCCATCAGAGCTGACAAGTGCGAATCGGCTGACCGGTCTTTCGTCAAATAAATTACTTATCTGGCCAACTACTTCACAATATTGTCGTTTGTTTGACGACACACCCGCGGTACGCTGATGCGCCTCTCGGTATGACTGGCCGAGTTGAGGTAAACTTGCGTTTTGCCGATGCCAGCCGGACCCTTCAATGAGCGATGTAGACAAGCTGTTCGCTGCTCCCTTGCCGCAGGTGAGTGATTTCGTATTCGATCATAACGTGGCACGGGTCTTCCCCGACATGATCAAACGGTCGATTCCAGGTTATCCCACCATAGTCGAGAATATCGGCGTCATCGCTGCGCAATACGCCCAGCCGGGAACGCTGATCTATGACCTGGGCTGCTCCCTTGGCGCTGCGACCCAGTCCATGCGCCGCCATCTGCGCGACCGGGACTGCCGGATCATTGCCGTGGACAATGCCGAAGCCATGACGGTGCGCTGTCGCGAATACCTCGCCGCCCAGGATTCCATGATGGAAGAGCTGGTCCCCGCGACGGTAGTCCATGGCGATATCCTGACGCTGGAGCTGGAACCCTGCTCGGTGGTGGTATTGAACTTCACCCTGCAGTTCATTGCCCCCGAACACCGGTTGGCCTTGCTTACGCGCATTCGCCAGGCGTTGCTGCCCGGCGGCGTGCTGATCCTGTCGGAAAAATTCCGCTTCGCCGAGCCCCTTACCCAGCAGCACCTGGAGCAGGTGCATTACGCATTCAAGCGGGCCAACGGCTACAGCGACCTGGAAATCGCCCAGAAGCGCAGCGCCATCGAGAACGTGATGTTGCTCGATACCCAGCAGGCGCATTTCGAGCGGTTGCAGGCAGCCGGATTCGGCCATGCCTGCCTCTGGTTCCAGTGTCTCAATTTCGGTTCGATAATGGCCCACGTGTGATCGATTATTCCCCGCTGTACCGCGACCTGAGCAATACCCCGCTGCAGAACTGGCTGGCCGATCTGCCGGCGGCCCTCGAACGCCGTGTCGCCGAAGCTCACCGCCATGGCGACCTGGCCCGCTGGCAGGCCTGCCTGAGCCAGTTGCCGGACCTCCAGCCGCGCCTGCTCGAATGGCAGCACGGCGTGCGTATTGGCGCCGCCGATGAGCTGAGCACGGCGCAACAGCAGCAGCTGCGCGAGACCCTCCAAGGTCTGCACCCCTGGCGCAAGGGGCCCTTTGAATTGTTTGGCGTGCATATTGACACCGAATGGCGTTCGGACTGGAAATGGGATCGGGTTGCCCCACACATCGACTTGGCGGGCAAGCGGGTGCTGGATGTGGGATGTGGCAATGGCTATCACATGTGGCGCATGTGGCAGGCCGGGGCCGACATGGTCATTGGCGTGGATCCGAACCTGCTGTTCCTGACCCAGTTTGAAGCCATCCGCCGCTACCTGCCCGCGGCTCCCGTCTGGCAGTTGCCCTTTACCCTGGAAGAACTGCCGGAACCGACCGGGGGGTTCGACACGGTTTTTTCCATGGGCGTGCTCTACCACCGCCGCTCACCGCTGGATCATCTGCTCCAACTCAAGGCCTGCCTGCGCCCGGGCGGCGAATTGGTGCTGGAAACGCTGGTGATCGAGGGGAACGAGCAACAGTGCCTGATCCCCGAGGATCGTTATGCCCAGATGCGCAACGTCTGGTTCCTGCCTTCGGTACCGATGCTGGAACGCTTCCTGCGCCGCAGCGGCTACCGCGATGTGCGCTGCGTGGACCTGAACCGCACCAGCGTGGCGGAACAGCGCAGCACCGAGTGGATGCGCTTCCAGTCGCTGCCCGACTTCCTCGATCCGGCGAATCCTGACCTGACCTGCGAAGGGCTACCCGCCCCGTTGCGCGCCACGCTGGTCGCTACGCGCCCCTGAACGTCTCGCTCAGGGGCCGGGTTGGCGCAAGCCGCAGATCCAGCCGAGGGCGAACCAGGCGGGCGGTATATCGGGCCAATCGTCCGCCCCCAGCCCCGCCAGGTCGTACCCTGGTACGCCGGCCCGGGCCAGCAGCCGATCCCGCCACCAGTGCAGGCAGGCGCCGCTGCCCATAACGTGCTGGTTGGCCATGTCGGTGCGCAGGCGCAGGGGCAATGACTCGAACAGCAGGCTATCGATGGCAGGGAAAACCTTGCGCTCGTTTTCCAGGTAGGCGGAACGCGCCGCCGGTGCCAGCTCCAGCAAGCGGACCAGGGTTTCCAACTGGGCGGCATATTCCCGATGGCTGTGCAGCGGATCGAACCGCTGGCGCCAATCCAGCTGCAGCCGCTCGACGGCCTCCACCAGCGCCAGCAGCCCGGTGCTCGGGGCATCCAGCAGGCTGGCCAGCAGCGGGCGTTGCGCTGTCGGCACGGCGCGCAGCAGCAGGGCCAGTTCCGCGCTGCTGGACCCGGGCTGGGGCTGCCAATCGCCCAACTGCCCTTCGGGCAGGCCCTGCGCCCGCACGCAGCGGGCCGGCCAACTGGCCGGGAGCAGTTGCTCACGCAGGTGCGACCAGCGACCACCCAGCAGGTCCCGCTGGCGCTCCATCCAGCGCTCCGCCAGCCAGCGTCGGCGCGATTTAAACTCGGTCATCCGTTACCTTCCCCAGCCGCTCCCTGATGCCCTGGATGATGCCACGATTGTCTTCGACCAGCCCGCTGCGATTGGGCAAGGGCACCGCCCGGCATAGATCCAGGGTGAAGTGCCCCAGCCGTGCGCTGTACAGGCCCACCCCGATGCCCTGCCCTACCCGCGCCGCGAGCTTTTCCAGCAGCCCGGACAGCAGGCTGTCGCTAAGCGCGCCGATGGCCATCTCGCTGCCCCCGGCCAGGGCGATATTACGCAGCACATGGCGCGCCAGGCGCCAGCTGCTCAACTGGGTAATGGGCAGGCCGTAACAGATGGCGATGCGTTGCATCATCCGGACATTGCGCCAGACCACCAGCAGCAGGTCGACCGTTACCCAGGGGCTGGTCGCAACCAGCAGGCCGGTGCCGACCGCCTCCCGGCGCAACATGCGCCGGGCCTGTTCGTCCAGCGGCTGGTAGAACAACAGACTCAGCCGGCGGCTGACCTCGTCGGCGCTGTGGGAGCTATCCAGATCAGCGCAGGCCAGGGTCAGGCGCGAGTGCAGTGGCGTGTCCCGATACAGCGCTTGCAGTCGCTCGAGCCAATCGACGGCCAGGCGCTCGCGCGGGTCCGCCAGCGCCGCCTGCATCTCCAGGCGCAGCTGCTCAAGGTCCGTTAAGCGCGCGCGCTGGCGGTGCACGTCGACCAGCGCCTTGAGACCCGTGCCGGCCAGGCCCAGGCCGAGCAGCCCGACCAACGTGCCGGCCAATGGTTGCCAATGCCAGGCGGCGAGGGTCCATTGACCCCATTCGAGGGCGACGCCGCCAATCACAATGGCCCCCACCAGCTTACCCAGCCGGGCGGGCCAGCGGCTACGCGGTGGCGCGTTCAATAGTCCCGGCTCGGGCAGTTCCGCCGCCAGGGTCTCTTCCCGCAGGGTCGGCGTGGCATCGCCGAGAATGCGGGTGCGACCAAGCTCTTCAGCGGTAGCCGGCTGTTCCAGGGTCTCGAGGATGCGGGTCTTGGGTGGCTCGTTCATAATGCGTGACCCTCCACCATCCAGCCGATGAGTTCATCCATGCGGTAATGCGGAAAGGGTTCGTTGCGGTGCAGGCCCGCCGGCGGCCGCAGGTCGAGCAGCTCCGGCCCACTGACCCGCAGGTCTAGCGGCAGGTGCTCCGGGATGCCACCCGGCTGGTAACGGACCCACCCGGCCTGCCCGGTCAGGCCCGCCACCAGGGCATCGCCTTCCTGGCGCGTGGCGCGGATCGCCGCCAGCGGGAAGCCGCGCACCCGTACACCGCCGTGGCGCACATCCGCCAGACTGTCGGTCAGCAAGTCTTCCAGGCACTGTTGCACGGCCCGCTGCTGGCTGGGTGTGACCTGATCGACCTTGGTGGCACAGACCGCCAAACGGCCGATACGCGGCCGGAACAGGCGACTGAGCAGACTGTTGCGGCCATAACGGAAGCTCTGCAGCACCGCTTCCAGCGCGCCCTTCAGGTCCGTCAGGGCTGCCTGGCCGGCGTCCATCGGGCCGAGCATGTCCACCAGCAGGATCTGCCGATCCAGGCGACTGAAGTGTTCATCATAAAAACCCTTCACTACATAATCGCGGTAGTAGCGAAAACGTGCTTCACAGGCGCCCCACCAGCTATCGGCCGGCCCGCGGGTATGGCGATTGGCGGTGAGCAGCGGGACGAACAGCAGCATGTCCGCGGCGATACCACTGCCGGGCAGCAGAAAGCGTCCCGGCTGGTTGCGCGACAGGCCCGCTTCGCTGCGGCTGCGCTGGAGAAAATCGGTCCAGGCGGCGGCCAGTTCTGCCAGCCGCTCCTGATCCTGGGGTGCCAGGGGGTCGATAGTGGCCAAGGCGTCCCGTAGCGGCCCGGCGATACCGCGCCGGGGTTCGGTGTCCAGCCATTCGCGCATCTGCTCGCACCACTGGCCATATTCCATTCCCAACAGGGGCAGATCGAGTAACCATTCACCGGGATAGTCGAGGATTTCGATGCGCAGGGAGCGACTGGGCTGGACGCGCTGCAAAAGCCCGGTCTGGCGAAAGCGCAGATCGATGACGACGCGCGACAGGTCCCGGGTGGACTGCGGCCAACTCGGTGGGTCGCCGGCCAGGGTCTCCAGCGCCTGCAGATAGGCGAACGGCTGTTCCACGCCATCGCGCTGCCAACGCACCGCCTCCAGTCGATCGAAGGGCGAGCGCCGCGCCAGCAACCCGCGCTGATGATTTTCCAGCTGGTTGATGAGGCTGGTGATGAAAGTCGTCTTGCCCGCCCGGCTGAGACCGGTGACCCCTACCCGTAGATGCGGGTTGCCCAGGCTCATGGCCTGTTCCCGGACCTGCTCCAGCCACTGCGGTTGTTTTATTCCTGGCATGCAGGCACTCCCGAAATGATTTATGGTCTATGGGCAGTATCGCACAACGCGGAAAGGGAAAAATTTCAATGGCATATGCAGACACACACAGCAAGGCGGTCGGTTACCTGCTGTGGATCTTCGGTTTCATGGGCGCCCACCGTTTCTATTACGGCAAGCCCTGGACCGGCACGCTCTACTTCTTCACCCTCGGCCTGTTCTTCATCGGCTGGATCATCGACCTGTTCCTGATCCCCTCCATGGACCGCCAGGCGGACCACAGGTTTCGCAGCGGTCGAATCAACTTCAACCTGACCTGGGTCCTGCTGACCTTCCTCGGCGTGTTCGGCGCCCATCGCCTGTACATGGGCAAGTGGATCACCGCCATCATCTACTTCTTCACCGGCGGCCTCTTCCTGCTGGGCGTGCTCTACGACTACTGGACGCTCAACGAGCAGATCTCGGTCAAGAACATGGAAAAGGCCTGGTGATCAGACCGGGTCGTTACGGGTAAGCAGCTCATCGGGCAGGTGGACGATCCAGTCTTCCTGCTTGGGCGGCATCTGCAGGTGATAGCCCTGGTTTTTCAGGTTATCCAGGACCTGCAGGATGTCCTCACGCGCTAGCTTGCGTTCTTCGCTGAGCACCAGATCCATGGCGTGCTCGGGCTTGCCGAACAGCTTCAACAGCTGCTCGGGCACTTGGCTGACGCCCTTTTCCCGCGGTACGTACAGGTACATGCCCTGTTTGCGGGGGCTGCGATAGATGGAACAGAGTGTTTTCATGCGGGTTGCCCTCTGCTTGAAAATTGATTCGCCAACGCCAATAACTCCTCGCCCATGAGCTCCCGCCGCCAGCCGGTCAGTTCTGCCGGCAGGCTATAGGGCCCACAGGGATACCCGGTGCGTACCAGGGCTTCGAGCACCTTCTTGCGCAGTACGATCTCACTGGCCATGCCCAGCCGTTCCGCGTGGCGCTGGCCGACCTTGCGTAGGGTCTTCAGCAGCCGGTTGGCGTCAGCCGGTAGCGGTTCGGGTACCGGCTCCGGCCATTGTGCCGGCGGGATCGCCCGGGCCTGCTGGATCAGCTCGATGATGGTCTGGCCATCCTGGCGTACGGTACGCGGGTGCATATCCTCAAACCGCGCCAACTGTTGCAAGGAGTCGGGTTGACGCTGGACCAGCGGGCACAGGGTCGACTCCCGCAGCAGCCGATTGCGGGCCTGGTCGCGCTGCCGCGCCTGGCGTTCGCGCCATTCACACAGCACCTGCAGAACCGCCAGCTCGGCCGGCTTCAGCCGCCACGCCTGCTTGATCCGCCGGTAAGCCTGGGCAGGCTCGACCAGGGTACGGGCATTGGCGACCATCTCGGCGGTATCTTCCAGCAACCAGTCGGTCAGGCCGGCGGCCTCGATCCGCGGTGCCAGGATGCGATAGATGGCGGCCAGGTGAATGGTGTCATCGGCGGCATATTGCAACTGGCGCGCGCTCAGCGGGCGCTGCAACCAGTCGGAGCGGGTCTCTTCCTTGGCCAGTTCGATGCCCAGCAGATCGCTCACCAGTCGCGAGTAGCCCATCGAAAAATCCATGCCCAGAAAAGCCGCAGCCAGCTGGGTATCGAACAGGGGCGCAGGCAAGGCGCCGCACAGATGCTGGAACACTTCCAGGTCCTCACTGCACGCGTGCAGGACCTTGACTACCGATGGGCTCTCCAGCAGCTCAACCAGCGGGGACCAGTCAGTGATAGCCAGCGGATCGATCATGAAGGCGCGTTCGCCATCGCCGATCTGGATCAGTCCGGGAATGGGAAAGTAGGTTTCGGTACGAACAAATTCGGTATCTACCGCCACATAGGGCAACTGCAACCACTGCTTGCACCAATCGGCCAGCTCGGCATTCTGGTCGATCATGAGAGGACTGGCCTCGGTTGACATCATAAATATGGTTCCTTGACTAATGCGACAGTATAACCGACCGACTTCCCCGAGCGGGCCGTTAAATGGGCCGGATAGACGCCTGGCCCGGGCTTTTTCCCGGTATTTTTGTGACCGGGGTCAAGATTGACCCGCATCAACCGATACATAGCCATGTAGACCTACAATGCGTGCCAGCGATCGCCGCGCGGCAGCGGCCATCATCAGTTCTCGGGAGTCAACATGGCGTTTTTTCAGCACCTGCAGCTCAAATACAAGTTCTGGGCTGTCAATAGCGTCACCTTTGTCAGCACCATGCTGCTGGTGCTGGTGGCGCTCGGGGTAGAGCAGGACCGCATTCATGAAGTGCGCAGGGAGCTGGCCCGGGAGCTGCTCGTTCTTGCTCCGACAGCCCCCTTGCCGGCCGGCCTGCACTGGCTACCCGCCGCCACCACCGCCGCGCCCGCCCGCAGTGGCCCCACCTGGATGACAGCCGATCAATTGGCCTTGTCGCCGACCGCCGGTGCCATGCAGGGTGCCTGGTTGGTCGAGCACGACGGTGACGCTCGCCTATTGGGCGTCGAACGGCAGGATTACGTCGCGCTGCTGCTGGACCGCGCGCCGCTCTACGCCCTGGTGGTGCTGGTACTGATGCTGGGGGTGCTGGCCGTTTCCCAGTTGCTGATTTCCTTCATCACCCGTCATCTGTTGGCCCTGCGCGATGTGATGCTGACGGTGCAGGAAACCGGTGACCTCACCCTGCGGGCGCCGGTGGCGTCGCGGGATGAAGTCGGTGCCATGGCGCAGACTTTCAATGCCATGCAGAGCGCCCAGCAGGAGGTAGTGGGCACCGTGCGCCAGGCGGCCAGCCAGCTGGAGCAGGGTACCGATGAAATGGCGCGGCTGATGGGCGGAGTGAAGAATGGCATGGTCACCCAGCAGGGCGAAACCGACATGGTCGCGGCCGCCGTCAACGAAATGAGCGCCACCGTCCAGGACATTGCCGGCAATAGTGCCGTCACCCGGGATCAGTCGGCGCAGGCCGATGCCCTGGCCCGGGAAGGCCGCGACCAGGTGCTGCGCGTCAGCCAGACCATCACCGGCCTGGCCACCAGTATCGAGCGCTGCACCCAGCATATGCAGACGCTGGAAGGCCATAGCCGGGAGATCAGCGGCGTGGTGCGAGTGATCCGCGACATTGCCGAGCAGACCAATCTGCTGGCGCTCAATGCGGCAATCGAGGCAGCGCGGGCGGGCGATTCCGGGCGGGGCTTTGCCGTGGTCGCTGATGAGGTGCGGGCCTTGGCCCAGCGCGTCCAGAACTCCACCGACGAGATCCAGCGCATGATCGAGGCGCTGCAGGGGGGGACCCATGACGCGGTGGCGGATATGCAGGACAGCGCCCGCCTGACCCATGCGTCGGTGGAACAGGTGGAACAGGCCGGCTCATCGCTCGCCGAGATTACCGCCGCGGTAAGTCAGATCAGCAATGGCAATAGCGAGATCGCCTTCGCCGTGGAACAGCAGAGCGAAGTGGCCGAATCCATCACCCAGAGCATAGTGCAGATCCGGGACGTGACCGAGCAAACGGTAAGCCAGACGATGCAAAGCGCCGCTACCAGCGAGCAACTGGCCGCCCTCGCCCATCAGTTGACAGCTGCGGTTGGCAGGTTGAAGACCTGATATCCGGGCCGCCACCGGCATGCCACCGGTAGCGGCCCGGGCACTTATTGCAGCGCGATCCGCTCACGGTTGTTTTCGACGGTAGCCGGACCGATACCCTTGACCACAGCCAATTGGTCGACCGACTCGAATTCACCGTTTTCCTGGCGATAGGCAACGATCGCTTCGGCCTTGGCCATACCGATGCCCTTCAGGGTTTCGGCAATTTCTGCTGCGCTGGCGCTATTGATATTGACGGTAACCAGGGGGGTGGCCGGCACTTCGGCCAATGCCGGCACCGCGAACCAGGCGGACAGGCTGAGGATTACAGCGGCGAGAATAGTCTTCATTTTGCATCTCCTTTGAATGATTGATACCGCATTGCAAGGGAGAAAAGCCGGACATCAAACAACGGACACGCTTCCCTGCGGCAGGGTGAAAAGTACGCGCAATACCGCAGCAACAAAAGCCCCGGCAGCCGGATCTGTGAGAAGTGTCTCAATCTGGTCCGTTTCCGCTCCTGAGCCTCCGACCAAAGGGATGGCACGGCGCCCTGGATAATGGCATTATGCCGCCAATCAACCTCTTTCGGAAAAGGACAGCCTCAGTGGATGATGCCATACCTCTGTTGGTATGTGACGATTCGAGCATGGCCCGCAAACAGTTGATTCGCAGCCTGCCCGCAAATTGGCCTCTGCGCATAAGCCAGGCGGAAGATGGTCGACGCGGACTGGAGCTGATTCGCCAGGGCCAGGGGCGGATCGTGCTGCTCGATCTGACCATGCCGGAAATGAACGGTTTCGACGTATTGGCTCAGATACGAGACGAGGGACTGCCGGCGGAGGTCATCGTTATCTCCGGCGATGTGCAGCAAGAGGCGATCCGCCGCGCCAAGGAGCTGGGCGCCCGCGCCTTTCTGCGCAAACCGGTGGACGCGGCGGAGCTGGCCGGCGCCCTGCTCGCGCTGGGCATGGAGCCCGCCGCCGCCCGCCCTGGCGCCCAGGAGCCCCAGCACCTGTTGCCCTCGGTGAGCTTCCGTGATGCCTTCCGTGAGCTATCGAATATCGCCATGGGGCGCGCCGCCGAACTGCTCGGCCGGGTACTCAAGGTCTTCATCCGCCTCCCCGTGCCCAACGTCAACCTGCTGGAAGCTGCCGAACTGCAAATGACGTTGGCCGATGCCCAGGGCAATCACCGGGTCTCCGCCATCTGCCAGGGCTACATTGGCGGCGGTATCGCGGGCGAGGCCCTGCTCATCTTCCATGACTCGGCGATCGCCGATGTGGCCGGCCTGCTGGACAGCGAACTGGACTCCAGCTCGCATCCGGAGTTGCTGCTGGATCTCGCGGCGATCATCACCGGCGCCTGCCTCAGCGGCCTGTCCGAACAGCTGGGCATCCAGCTGTCCCTGGGGCATCCTTTGCTGCTCGGACAGCACTGCACCATTGACGAACTGATCCGCCTCAACCGGCCCCGCTGGCAGCAGACCCTGGCGGTGGAGATCAGTTACGCGCTGGAAGACCACGACATTCATTTCGATCTGATGCTGCTGTTTACCGAGGACTCGGTCGCCCGTCTGCAGCAGCGGGTCGAAATGCTGCATGATCTGCAGGACCATCGCCCATGACCGCCAGCCTTGATATCAGCGAACTGCACTGGATGCTCGACATTATCCAGAGTATCGATGTCGGTGTGGTGGTGCTGGACCGCGACTATTGCATCCAGGCCTGGAACAGCTTCATGGAGAATCACTCGGGCAAGACCGCCAGCCAGGTAGCGCGGGAGTCACTGTTTTCGCTCTTCCCCGAGATCGATCAGCCCTGGTTCACCCACAAGGTGGAGACGGCGATCATGCTTGGCACCCGGGCATTCACCATCTGGGAGCAGCGACCCTACCTGATGCGGTTCAAGAGTTACCATCCGATCACCGGGCTGGCGGACATCATGTACCAGAACGTCACCATCCTGCCCCTGCGCACGGTCAACGGCACATCCGACCAGGTCTGCCTGATCATCTATGACGTCACCAATGTGGCGGTCAACAAACTGCAACTTGAAGCAGCCAACGCCCAGCTGCAATCGCTGGCCATCCATGACGGACTCACCGGCCTGCTCAATCGCCGCCACTGGGAATCCTGCCTGGAACATGAGTTCGCGCGCCACAGCCGGTACGGCACGCCGGTCAGCCTGATTCTCTTCGATATCGACCATTTCAAGCAGTTCAATGACACCCACGGCCACCGGGCAGGGGATGAGGTGATCCGGCAAGTCGCGGAAGTGACACGGCAATTGGTCCGGGATACCGATCTGGCCGGACGTTACGGGGGGGAGGAGTTCGGGGTAGTGTTACCCGATACCACGCTGGCAGGCGCCGCCAGGTTTGCCGAACGGCTGCGCGCCGGCATCGAACAATTGCAGATCACCCACGAGGGGCGGACGTTGAGTTGTACCGTCAGCCTTGGCGTCGCCTGCACCCATGACGAGACCGCCGGCTACAACGGCCTGATCGAAGAAGCTGACCAGGCGCTGTATCATTCCAAGTCGAAAGGCCGTAACCGCACCAGCTTGAGCGGCGCCGAGCGGCCGTAGCGGCCGCCTGGTCGCACCTGCGGACGAGGCGGCCCTAGAAGGATCAGGCCTGGCTGGCCGCTTCCAGTCCGCGCTGCAGGTCGGCGCGCAAGTCCGCCACTTCTTCCAGGCCAACCGCCAGTCGAATCAGTCCCTCACGAATGCCGGCAGCCTCGCGGGTCTCCGCGCTCAGACGACCGTGGGTGGTGCTGGCGGGATGGGTGATGGTGCTCTTGGCATCACCCAGGTTGGCGGTAATCGAAATCAACCGGGTCGCGTCGATGAAGCGCCAGGCGGCTTCCCGTCCGCCACGTATCTCGAAGCTGACCACCGCGCCGAAGGCCGATTGCTGCGTCCTGGCCAGTTCATGCTGCGGATGGCTCGGCAATCCGGCGTAGTAGACCCGCTCGACCTGGGGCTGCTGCTCCAGCCACAGGGCCAGCTCCAGTGCAGCCGCGCAATGGGCCTGCATCCGCAGGCGCAGGGTTTCCAGTCCCTTGAGGAAAACCCATGCGTTGAACGGGCTCAGGGTCGGACCGGCGGTGCGCAGAAAGCCCACGATCTCCTGCATGTGCTCCTTGCGCCCGGCTACCACGCCGCCGAGGCAGCGGCCCTGGCCGTCGATGTACTTGGTGGCGGAATGGATGACGATGTCGGCACCCAGATCCAGAGGCTTTTGCAGCGCCGGGGTACAGAAGCAGTTATCCACTGCCAGCAGCGCGCCCTGCTCCCGCGCCACCGCAGCCAGCCCGCGGATGTCCACCAGCTCGGCCAGCGGGTTGGACGGCGACTCGACGAAGAACAGGCGAGTATTGGGCTTGCAGGCAGCGCGCCAGCCGTCCAGATCCGCCAGGGTGACATAGTCGACCTGCACGCCGAACCGCTGGAAATACTTGTCGAACAGGCTGACCGTCGCGCCGAATACACTGCGCGACACCAGGATATGATCCCCGGCGCTGCACAGGCTCATCACGGTCGCCAGGATCGCGGCCATACCCGAGGCCGCGGCCACCGCCTGCTCGGCATTTTCCAAGGCCGCAATCCGCTGTTCGAAGGTGCGCACCGTCGGGTTCATGTAACGGGAGTAGACGTTACCTGCCCGTTCGCCGGCAAAGCACGCGGCGGCATCACCGGCGCTGCGAAATACATAGCTGGACGTCAGGAACAGCGCTTCGCCATGTTCTGCTTCGGGGCTGCGCTGCTGGCCGGCCCGCACCGCCAGGGTGTCGAAACCGGCGTCCTGCAGATCGCTGTCCAGCCGCCCGGGTTGCCAATCGGATGTCATTTTGGTCTCCGCCATGATCAGTTGTTGTGCAGACCGATCTGCGCGTTTTCGACGTCGGTAATCGCCTTGGCCGCATCATTGCGCGACTGCTCGATCCGGCCGAGATAGGCTTCGTTGATGTCGCCGGTCACGTACTCGCCATTGAAGACCGAACAATCGAAATCGCTGATCGCCGGATTGCCTTCACGCACCGCGTCCACCAGATCGTCCAGGTCCTGATAGACCAGCCAGTCCGCGCCGATCAGCTCGGCCACTTCCTCGGTGGTGCGGTTGTGGGCGATCAGTTCATGGGCCGACGGCATGTCGATGCCGTAGACGTTGGGATAGCGCACCGCCGGGGCCGCCGAGCAGAAATAGACCTTCTTCGCCCCCGCTTCGCGGGCCATCTGGATGATCTGCTTGCAGGTCGTGCCGCGGACGATGGAGTCATCCACCAGCAGTACGTTCTTGCCGCGGAACTCCAGTTCCATCGCATTGAGCTTCTGGCGCACCGACTTCTTCCGCGCGGCCTGGCCGGGCATGATGAAGGTACGGCCGATATAGCGGTTCTTGACAAAGCCCTCGCGGAACTTGACGCCCAGGTGATTGGCCAGCTCCACCGCCGAGGTCCGGCTGGTATCGGGGATCGGGATGACCACATCGATACCATGGTCCGGATGCTCGCGCAGGATCTTCTCGGCCAGCTTCTCGCCCATGCGCAGGCGCGCCTTGTAGACCAGCACGCCGTCGATGATGGAGTCCGGACGCGCCAGGTAGACATGCTCGAAGATGCAGGGTGCGTAGGTGGCGTTGGTCGCGCACTGGCGGGTGAAGATCTCGCCGTTCACGGTGATGAAGACCGCTTCGCCGGGCGCCAGGTCGCGGATGGTCTCGAAGCCGAGCACGTCCAGCGCGACACTTTCCGAGGCGACCATGTATTCGACACCCTGCTCGGTTTCCCGTTTGCCATAGACAATCGGACGGATGCCATGGGGGTCGCGAAAGCCGACAATACCGTGGCCGGTAATCATCGCCACGGCCGCGTAACCACCCCGGCAGCGGTCATGGACCGTGCGCACGGCGTTGAAGATGTCTTCCTCGGTGGGGTTCAGCTTGCGCTCGCGGGCCAGCTCATGGGCGAACACGTTCAGCAGCACTTCGGAGTCGGAATTGGTGTTGACGTGACGCAGGTCCGACTCGTAGAGCTCCTTGGACAGCTGCTCGACGTTGGTCAGGTTGCCGTTATGCGCCAGGGTAATGCCGTAGGGGGAGTTCACATAGAACGGCTGCGCCTCGGCCGAGGTGGAGGAACCCGCGGTGGGATAACGTACATGCCCCAGACCCATGGTGCCGATCAGACGTTGCATGTGGCGCTGATGAAATACATCACGTACCAGGCCGTTATCCTTGCGCAGGAACAGCCGGCCGCTATCACAGGTCACAATGCCGGCGGCATCCTGGCCGCGATGTTGGAGGACGGTCAGGGCGTCATAGAGCGCCTGGTTGACGTTCGACTTGCCCACAATGCCAACAATGCCACACATGCCTAAACACCTTTTCGTTGAATTTGAAGAAGAACCGGCGATCGTGCACGCCCGGTTTCAACGGCCGACGAAGCCGAGAATCAGATTCTTTGACCAGTCTGCCACCAGCAGGAAATGCGGAATAAGGGTCGATTCACGCCACCAGGTATCAGCCTGGACCGGCGCCAGGCTGAGCAGGCCGACGGCAATCACCACCAGCAGCGCGCCCCGGGCCGCGCCGAATACCATGCCCAGAAAACGGTCAGTGCCGGTCAGACCGGTCACCAGCACCAGTTGGCCAATCAGATAGTTGATCAGACCGCCGAGCACCAGGGTCAGCACGAACAGGATAGCGCAGGCCGTGATCACCCTGATGGATGGCGTAGCGATGTAGTCGACCAGCAGATCGGCCAATGCCCCACCGAACATCCAGGCCACCAGGCCAGCAATAATCCAGCTGAGCAGGGACAGCGCTTCCTTGACGAAGCCGCGGGTCAAGCTGATCAAGGTGGAAACGGCAACTACGGCGAGTATCACCCAGTCTACGCCGGTCAATGTCACTGTGAGGCATCCAATAACGAAAAACGCATTCTAACAGAGCCCTGGCAGGCACCGAAACCGGCAATCACAAACAAGTACCCGGTAGGCGGGCTGGGCGCCTCTGCAGCTGCCCTGCCCGTCCCGGACAAACTGATCAACGGGCGCGATTACTGTCGTCCTGGGCCAGGATCAGCCCCTTGTTCTGGTGCCGGCGCTGCAACTCGTCACGCACCCGGGCAGCCGCTTCGCGGCTTTCGAGCGGCCCGACGTAGACGCGTACGATGGTCTTGCCACCGGACTGGGCTGAACGCGTGTAGGCATTGTAGCCCTGGCCGGCCAGGGTCTGACGGAAGCTGTCGGCGTTGGCGTCGTTGGAGAAACTGGCCTGCTGGATCACCCAACCGCCGGCCGGGGTGGCGGCTGCAGCAGGTTGCTCCACCGGCGCCGGGGCCGGGGCCGGCTCGGGCTCAGGGGCCGCGACCGGCGCTTCCGGCTCGGGCACCACGGTGACCGGCTCGATAGCCGCCGTGTCGGGCAGCGGCGTCTCTGCCGGGCTGTCCTGCGACTCGACAATCGCCTGGGGCATGTCCGGTACCGGTGCCGGTTCAGGCAGCGGTGGCGCCGCCGCCGCGGCCATCTCCCGATCATCCAGTACCGGTGCATCAGGCACGGTCACTTCCACCTGCTCGGTTTCATCCTGACCGGACAGCAACATGGGCAGGAATACCACTGCCGCCACTACCAACACCAGCGCGCCGATAATACGCTGCTTGAGGCCTTCGTCCATTTATCTGTCTCCACCGCTCTGATTGTTGAGCCAGAGTATGGCCTCGGCGACGCAGAAAAACGACCCGAACACGACGATTTTTTCATCATCGGCGCTATGGTCCAACTGCCAGCCGATGGCATCGCCAATCGAGGCGAAGGCCTGTGCGCCCTCGCCCGCCGCACCGAGTTCCGCGGCCAGGGATTGGGCGTCCCGGGAGCGGGGTGTCGGTAACGGAGCCACAGCCCAACTGCCGAATTGCCCCTGCAGCGGCTGCAATATACCCGCCAGGTCCTTGTCCGCCAGCAGCCCGAATACGGCCTGGCAACGGGCGGGCTGGTCCGCCAGATGGCTCGCCAGAAAGGTCGCGGCCTGGGGGTTGTGCCCCACGTCCAGCAACAATTGCCGCGGCCGGCCGCGCCACTCGAGCGTGCGCTGGTCAAGCCGCCCGGGTACGTAGCTGGCCACCAGCGCCGTGGCGATCTGCCCGTCCGTCATATCCAGCCCGGCCGCCCAGAACGCCTGGACCGCGGAGCTCAGGTTGTCCCGCGGCAGGCGAACCGCGTCGACAGGCAATTCA
The DNA here is from genome assembly GCF_000939975.1 of Pseudomonas saudimassiliensis. Lineage (GTDB taxonomy): Bacteria > Pseudomonadota > Gammaproteobacteria > Pseudomonadales > Pseudomonadaceae > Halopseudomonas > Halopseudomonas saudimassiliensis. Next base: position 2,323,551 of record NZ_LK391969.1, read on the forward strand.
CGGCGGGTACCCTTGCCATCGATCCCGTGCAGTTGCCAACGACCGCCTTGGCGGCTCTCCCAGCCATAGTCCCGCCCGCGCTGCAGCATGGGCGCCTGGAGCCGCGTAACCTGCTCGAGGAAGCGTGGCGGCAGGTCGGTTTCCGAGCACACCAGCGGATGGCCGGGACGCAGGATGCCGGCCTTCTCGTAGCCGACCGAGTCGCGACTGTCACCCAGGTAATCACTGTGGTCCAGGCCGATACTGGTGACGACCGCCACATCGGCGTCTACCACGTTCACCGCATCCAGCCGCCCGCCCAGCCCCACTTCGAGCACCACCGCGTCCAGGCCGGCGCGCTGGAACAGCCATAGGGCAGCCAGGGTGCCAAACTCGAAGTAGGTCAGGGAAATATCGCCACGGGCCTGGTCAATGGCCGCAAAGGCCGCGCAGAGATCGGCATCGCTGACCGGCCGGCCATCAATGCTGACGCGCTCGTTGTAGGCGATCAGGTGGGGGGATGAATAGCAACCACTGCGCCGGCCGGAATGGCGCAGCAGGGTGTCCAGTGCAGCGCAGGTGGACCCCTTGCCGTTGGTACCGGTAACGGTAAAGACCAGCGGTGCCGGGTTCAGCACCTGGAGCCGCGTGGCCACCTCAGCCACACGCTCCAGGCCCATATCGATTTCTGCCGGATGCAGGCGCTCGAGCCGCGTCAGCCAGCCGGCCAGACCCAGCTCGGCCATCAGGCGCCGGCCGCTTCGCCGTCGACTGCCGGCAACTCGAGGTCAACCGTGACGGGGGTCGGCTGGTTGGTCAGCATCGCCAGGATGCTGGCCAGACGGTCACGCATTTCATGACGCGGGATGATCATGTCCAGGGCACCATGCTCCAGGAGGAATTCGCTGCGCTGGAAGCCCGATGGCAGTTTTTCCCGGACGGTCTGCTCGATCACCCGCGGCCCGGCAAAGCCGATCAGCGCGTTGGGCTCAGCCACGTTCAGGTCACCCAGCATCGCCAGACTGGCCGATACGCCACCGTAGACCGGATCGGTCATTACCGAAATGAAGGGAATCCCCTCTTCTTTCAGGCGCGCCAGGGCGGCACTGGTCTTGGCCATCTGCATCAACGAGAACAGCGCTTCCTGCATCCGCGCCCCGCCGGAGGCCGGGAAGCAGACATAGGGAATGCGTTCGCGCAGGGCAATCTCGGCGCCGCGAACAAAACGGGCGCCGACCACGCTGCCCATGGAGCCACCCATGAAGTTGAACTCGAAGGCGCTGGCCACCAGGGGCATGCCCTTTAGCGCGCCCTGCATGACCACCAGCGCGTCTTTCTCGCCGGTCAGCTTCTGCGCCGCCACCAGGCGATCCTTGTACTTCTTGGTGTCGCGGAACTTGAGCTTGTCGACCGGCTCCAGCTCAGCGGCAATTTCAGTGCGGCCGTCGGCATCGAGGAAAATATCCAGCCGGCGCCGGGCGCTGATCCGCAGGTGGTGGCTGCACTTGGGGCAAACCTCCAGATTCTTTTCCAGCTCGGGGCGGTACAGCACCGCGTCGCAGGAGGGGCACTTGCGCCACAGGCCCTCAGGCACACTGCTCTTCTGCCCCTCGGAACGCACGATGGAAGGAATCAGTTTGTCCACCAGCCAGTTGCTCATTGCCAATCCTTATCTGTTGTCTGCTTCACCAAAAATAGTCGAATGCGCTGTCGCTCAGCGATCCATGGCCGCCCGCATTTCGCGGATCACCGCGGTGATGCCGGCACGGGCCCGCTCGGGCTCGCCGACATGGTTGGCGATATGGTTGACCAATACCGACCCCACCACTACACCATCGGCCACACCCGCTACTGCGGCAGCGGAGGCGCCATCACGAATACCGAAACCGACACCGATCGGCAGGTCGGTCACGGTCCGCAGTTGCGCCAGCTTGTCTGCTACCTCGGTGACGTTCAACGCAGCCGATCCGGTCACACCTTTCAGTGAAACATAATAGACATACCCACTGGCGTGCTCGCAGATTTTCCGTGCCCGAGCCAGGGTGGTGGTCGGCGCCAACAGGAAAATGCAGTCCAGGCCGTGTTCACGGAACAGCGGTGCGACTTCCTCCGCCTCTTCCGGCGGCAGGTCCACCGTCAACACGCCATCGATCCCCGCCTCGGCGGCGGCCTTGGCGAAGGTTTCATAGCCCATGCGCTCCATGGGGTTCAGATACCCCATCAGCACCACGGGGGTCGTCTGGTTGGTGGTGCGGAACGCCGCGACCATATCCAGCACCTGGCGCAGGCTGACGTTATGGGCCAGCGCGCGTTCCATGGCCAGCTGGATCACCGGGCCGTCCGCCATCGGATCGGAGAACGGGATGCCCAGTTCGATCACATCCACCCCGGCCTCGACCAGTTCGTGCATCAGCGGCAGGGTCATTTCCGGATTCGGATCACCGGCGGTGATGTAGGGGATCAGCGCCTTGCGGCCGGAGGCACGCAGGGCGTCAAAACATTGTTGGATTCGGCTCATATCACACTCTTCAGACGCTGATGCCGTCGATACCGGCGACAGTATGGATGTCCTTGTCGCCACGACCGGACAGGTTCACCACGATAATCTGGTCGGGACGCATGGTCGCTGCCAGTTTCATCGCATAGGCCACCGCATGACTGGACTCCAGTGCCGGCATGATGCCTTCGACCTGGGTCAGCTCGCGGAAGGCAGCCAGGGCCTCGGTGTCGGTGGCGTCAACATAATTGACCCGGCCAACATCCTTGAGCCAGCTGTGCTCCGGCCCCACGCCCGGGTAGTCCAGGCCGGCGGAGACCGAGTGGGTCTCGGTGATCTGGCCGTTCTCGTCGGCCATCAGGTAGGTACGGTTACCGTGCAGCACGCCCGGGCGGCCCGCATTTAGCGGCGCCGCGTGGCGACCGGTTTCCAGGCCGTCGCCGGCAGCCTCGACGCCATACATGGCCACGTCGCGGTCTTCCAGGAACGGATGGAACAGACCGATGGCATTGGAGCCACCACCCACGCAGGCGACCAGTGCGTCGGGCAGGCGCCCCGCCTGTGCCTGGCACTGTTCACGGGCCTCGCGGCCGATGACGCACTGGAAGTCCCGCACCAGCTTGGGATAGGGATGGGGGCCCGCAACGGTGCCGATAATGTAGAAGGTGTCGTCGATATTGGTGACCCAGTCGCGCATGGCTTCGTTCATCGCGTCCTTCAGCGTTTTCGAGCCGGAGGTGACCGGGATCACCTCGGCGCCGAGCAGTTTCATGCGATAAACGTTCACGGTCTGGCGTTTGACGTCCTCGGCGCCCATGTAGACCTGGCACTTGAGGCCCAGGCGGGCCGCGACGGTGGCAGTGGCCACCCCATGCTGGCCAGCGCCGGTCTCGGCGATCACCCGGGGCTTGCCCATATGCTTGGCCAGCAGGGCCTGGCCGATGGTGTTGTTCACCTTGTGCGCGCCGGTGTGGTTCAGGTCTTCGCGCTTGAGCCAGATCTGCGCGCCACCAATCCTGGCACTCAACCGCTCGGCGAAATACAGCGGCGACGGGCGACCGACGTAGTGCGCAAGATCGCGGTCGAATTCAGCCTGGAAGTCGGGGTCCTTGGAGAGCTTTTCGTACAGGGTTTCCAGCTCATCGAGCGCGTCCATCAGCGTTTCGGAAACAAAACGGCCGCCGTAGGGACCGAAGTGGCCCCGCTGGTCAGGTACGCTCGCAAAATCGATAGAATTTGAATCAGACACGCTTCACCTCGTGAATAAAAGCGTTGATTTTCGCTATGTCCTTGATGCCCTTGTTCGCCTCGACGCCACCACTGACGTCGACCGCCCAAGGCGCGGTCTGGTCGATCGCCTGTCGCACATTCTGCGCCTGCAGGCCACCGGCGAGGATCAGTCTCCAGGACCGCTGGGAAGGAATCATCGACCAGTCGAAGGTCTCTCCGGTGCCCCCGGGCACGCCGGGCTTGTAGCTGTCCAGCAGGATACCGCAGGCGCCCGGCCATTTGGCCGCCAGCGCATTCAGATCGTCGCCCGGGCGCACCCGGACGGCCTTGATGTAGGGGCGGTTAAAACCCTGGCAGAAATCATCGGGTTCATCCCCATGAAACTGCAACAGATCCAGCGGTACCTGCGCAAGCACCGCTTGGATGGTGGCCTGCTCCGCATCGACGAACAGCCCTACGGTGGTGACAAAGGGCGGTAGCGCCGCGACGATGGTCCGGGCCTGCTCGATACTCACGGCCCGCGGGCTGCCCGGGTGAAACACCAGGCCGATGGCGTCGGCGCCAGCCTGGGCCGCCGCCAGGGCATCGTCGACCCGGGTGATGCCGCAGATTTTGATACGTGCCATGGGGCCTGTCCCGTGATCCAGTAAAGCAGACGATAGTAGCAGATCGGTCGCGGGCCGTCAGTCGTCCAGCTCATTGAGCGCCGAGAGGAAATGCGGCCCCATGTAACGCTTGGGCAGCTCGAAATGATCGGCGTAGGTCACGTCGACCAGATACAGGCCGAACGCCGGCGCGGTCAGCCCGCCGGTCCGGCGGTTGCGCGCATGCAGCACCTCGCCCGCCCAGTCGATCGGCCGCTCGCCACAGCCGATCTGCATCAGCACACCGGCAATGTTGCGCACCATGTGATGAAGAAACGCATTGGCGCGAATATCCAGCACGATGAACTTGCCGAAGCGGATCAGCTTGAGATGGTGGATGGTCTTCACCGGCGACTTGGCCTGACAGGCGATCGCCCGGTAGGAGGTGAAATCATGCTCCCCCACCAGCGCCTGGGCGGCCTCCTGCATACGTTCCAGATCCAGCGGCCGGTAATTCCAGGTAACCTCGCGCCCCAGTTGGGCCGGCCGCACTGGATCGTTGTAGATCACGTAGCGGTAGCGCCGGGCCATGGCCGAGAAGCGCGCATGGAAATCCAGCCCCACCGGCTTGGCCCAGACCAGGCTGATATCGTGGGGCAGGTTAGCGTTGGCACCATGGAACCAGTTCATTGGCTCGCGCTGGGCGCTGCTGTCGAAATGGATGATCTGGCAGGACGCATGCACGCCGGCGTCCGTCCGCCCGGCACAGAACAGCTGAACCGGATGATTGGCGACCCGCGACAGGGCCTTCTCGACCTCCTCCTGCACGCTGCGTACGCCCGGTTGCTGGCGTTGCCACCCGCGGTAAGCCGTCCCGCTGTATTCCACGCAGGCTGCGACTCTCGAAACAACAGCGGCCGCCTCGGGGGCGGCCGCATCTTCAGTTGTACTACTCATTTATCAGCCAAGTTGCTCCATCATTTCCCGAGCGTCCTGCTGCTGTTGCTGATTCCCTTCTTCCACCACTTCCGCGAGGATATCCCGCGCGCCCTCCTCGTCGCCCATATCGATATAGGCGCGGGCCAGGTCGAGCTTGGTGGCACACTCATCGGTATCTGCCAGGAAGTCGAAATCATCGTCATCACCGAGGCCGTCGGTAGCCATGGTATCTCCATCAAAGCCGTTGGCGAGGTCGCTGCCAGCCAGCGGCTGATCATCTCGCTGGTCGGCCGTGGCATTGCCCATGACCGCCTGCAGCTCAGCCTCGAAGCCCGCCAGGTCCTCGTCGGTGAGGGTGAAGTCATCTTCCTTCTCCCCGGCCGCAGACGCCGCTGACTCGTTGTCCGCACCGGCAAGGCTCATCGCCTCGAACTCGGCCAGCAGATTGTCGGCCTGCAGTTCATCATCCAGATTCAGCTCGAAGTCATCGAGTGGCGCCGGCTCGATGACCGCAGGCTCCTGCGGCTCAGCGGCGGCAAGATCGGTCAGCGCAGCATCCAGCGCCTGGTCCGGGTTTTCCTGCAGTTCGTCGGCGTCCAGGTCAAAATCCAGATCAAAGCCTACCTCGGACTCGACCTGGGTATCCGCCAGCGAAGCAGCGGACTCTTCTTCAAGACCGAAGTCGGTGAAGTCAAACTCACCGGGCTCGGCCGGGGCTTCACTTTCCTCGAGCTCGATATCGGTTTCGATGGCAGCAGGTTCCTCGACGGGCTCTTCGGCGGCTGTCGACAGCAGCGCTGCGCCCGTCATCAGACCGGCAGCCATCAGCGGGTAGCGGGCATTCATCATTTCGACAGCCGCGTCATCTACACCCATGCGGCGCAGGGCCTCGGCTTGCACGGCATACCCCTGGGGGTTTTCGCGCAGCGCCTCGACTTCCATCAGCTTGAGCCGCAGGTCGGTGCGCTCGGGCTCCTCGTAGATGGCCGATTGCAGCGCGTCGGCCGCCTGGTCCAGCTTGCCGTAGGCGATCAGCGCATCCGCCTCCACCAGCGGATCCTCGGCGATATCCAGTTCGTCGGGGGTATTATCCTGGGCTTCGGCCAGGGCCACATTGAAGTCATTGCCCTCGATACCGGCATCGGTGGCGCTGCTGTCGGTCGCCGATTGCCCGCTAAAACTGTCGGTCAGCTCGGCCTCGCGGCGGGCATTACGCCGGGCCACTGCCATCAGGATCAACAGCAATAGCAGCAGCGCTACCGCGCCGGCACCCAGCAACAGGGTCTGGTTCTGCATGAAGCGCTGCAGCAGCGCCTCGGGAGAGCCGCTATCGGCCTGCTGCTGGGCATCGCCCGCGGAAACCGCGGAGGCCGGAGCCGGCTGCCCCGGCGCGACAACCTCTGGCTCGGTGACCGGCTGCGCATCGGCCGGGGTCGCGACCGGCGCTACCGCCAGCAGCTCGTCACCGGCGGTCTCGTCATTGCCAGGCGCGGCATTATCCGTGGATTCGGGGTTATCTGTGGATTCGGCGTTCGCCTCGACGCTGGCATCCGCCTGCTCGGCGGGCGCTTCCTGCGGTTCAAGATCGCCTGCCAGCGCGGCGTCAGCGCCACCCTCTTCGGCTGGCACCGGCAGGATGTCCGGCAGCTCGCCGTTCCCACCCAGCTCGCTTTGCAACGCTGCCAGTTGTGCGTCTTTCAAGCTCAACAGGCGCTGCAGGGTTTCCAATTGGCCTTCCAGGTCCGCCAGGCGGTCGGCAATCTCGGCCTTTTCCCGTTCGGTGGAATCCAGTTGTTCCTTGGTGCGGTCCAGCGCGTCCCGCAAACTGCCGTTTTCGCCATCGGCGGCCGAATCCGTGTTGTTTTCATCTGCCTCGTCGACGCCCGACACCAGCCGCAGGGAGTCTTCATTGCGGGTACGCACGGGGGCTGCGCCGGCGACATCACGCTCGCGGGCGTCCAGTTGCCGCGCTGCGGGCTCGGCAGCGGGCTGGCGGTTACGCCAGGCCGCGGTCTGACTGGCGACCTGGGCAACTGCTTCAGTATGATCGCGTACCGCAGCCTGCTCGGCAGTGGGCAGGGTCAGGGTATGACCGGCCCGGAGATTGTTGATATTGCCGCCGATGAACGCGGTGGGGTTGAGGTCCTGGATCGCCAGCATGGTCTGCTGGACGCTGGCGCCTTGCGGGCGGCTCTTGAGGGCGATTTCCCACAGCGTATCGGCGCGGCTGGTCTGCCATTCCCCGGCGGCCTGAGCAGAAGCCTGGCTGGCCGCTGCGGCGCGCGGCGCCTGACTGCGAGCCGCCGGCGCAGCGTTCTGCGGGGACGGTGCGGAACGCACGATGTTGCCTGCGGACCGGGCGGCCGACGGCGCTACCGGCGCGCTGGCGGTGACCGGGGTAGGCTGATAGAGCGGCGGATCCAGCAACAGGGTGAATTCACGCAGTACCCGACCGGAAGGCCAGCGCACTTCCATCAGGAAATTCAGGTAGGGTTCCTTGACCGGGCGGCTCGAGGTTACCCGGATGACGGCCTTGCCGTCCGGCCTGACCACCGGAGTAAAGGTCAGATCGGTGAGAAAGAACGAGCGCTCGATACCCGCCTTGCCGAAGTCGTCGGGCGATGCCAGCAGCGGACGGATCTCGCTGCTCGACAGGTCGCGCACCTGCAGCAATTCAATTTCGGCTTCCAGCGGCTGATTCAGGGCTGACCGCAGGTTGATCTCGCCAACCCCCAGCGCCTGGACCATGTTGGATGACATCAGGGCACTAGCTGCGGCAACAGCCAAAACCAGTTTACGAACCATAGCGAAGATCCTTTGCTTTATCGTTATACACGCGTCCATGAACTCCATCACCGCACCACCGGCTCAGTCAGCCGCGAAAGCACCTCAACTGGAGATGACGCTCCGACAGCTACTGACTCCCCCACCGGCGCACGGTGACCGCAACAAGTCGAGCTTAAATCAATATCTACCCGGACAGTAGCGCAAGCGACTACTCAAAAACCAGCAGCAAGTATCGATTACAAATGGTCTTTTATCAATAAGTCTGCGACCGCAAGGGCGTTGAGTGCGACACCTTTGCGCAAATTATCAGACACAAGCCACATACTGATACTGACCGGATCCAGGGAATCCTGGCGCAGCCGTCCTACCCACACCTGATCGGTGCCGGTGGCATCGGCTACCGGCGTCGGATAGCCCCCGGCGCTGGGGCGATCCAGGAGCTTGACGCCCGGCGCCTTGCGCAGCAGGGTGGCGGCGCGCTTGGCAGTCAGCGCATCGCGGGTGCGCAGCTGCATGACCTGGGCGCTACCGAAGAAGGTCGGCACCAGCACACATGTGGCGGATACCGGCAGTTGCGGCAGCTGCAGGATGCGGCGGACGTCTTCGGCCAGCATCTGTTCGGCGCTGCTAACGCCCTGCTCATCCAGCTCACCGATGCGGGGCAGCAGGTTGAATGCCGCCTGCTTGTCGAAGGCGCCTTTTTCCGCCGGCTGGCCGTTGAGCAGACGACTGGTCTGCAGCGCCAGCGCCTCGACTTCCTCGCCGCCGACCGTCGACATGGACTGGTAGGTGGCAATGGTGATCGACTGCAGGCCGGCTTCGGCCACCAGCGGCTGCAGTGCCACCAGCGTCTGTACTACCTGAGCATCGGGACAGGACACGATGCCACCGGCGCGTACTTTCTCCAGCGCCTGCGGGTTGACCTCAGCGACCACCAGCGGCACGCTGGCGTCGCCCCGGAAAGCACCACAGGCATCCAGCACCAGACAGCCGGCGGCCACGGCCTGGGCTGCCCAGCCGGTCGCCAGATCCGGATCGAGGAACAGCACCAGGGCTACCCGGGATAAGTCGAACCGCTCCAGCACCTCGACCCGCTGGCTCTGGCCCCTGAGCATGGGCCGGCTGCCGGCACGATCCTCGATGTCCAGCAGGTGGATCTGGCCGAAGGCAAACTCATGCTCATCCAGCACGTTCAGCAGGGTCTCACCTGCCAGGCCGCTCACACCTACTATCGCAACATCACCGGTCTTGCTCATATGAAGAAATTCTCGTTGAATCCTGAAAACACAAAGGGCACCCCCGACCAGCGGGGGTGCCCCGATTACTTGCGCTGCCCGGCGGCTCAGCCCTCGAGCAGAATCCGCAGCATGCGACGCAGCGGCTCCGCCGCGCCCCACAGCAGCTGGTCGCCAACGGTAAAGGCGGACAGGTACTGCGAGCCCATGTTGAGCTTGCGCAGACGACCTACCGGCACCTTCAGGGTGCCGGTCACGGCAGTCGGAGTCAGGTCACGGACGCTGGCTTCCCTCTCGTTGGGCACCACCTTGGACCAGGGATTGTGCGCATCCAGCATGGCTTCGATATCCGCCAGCGGCACATCCTTGTTCAACTTGATGGTCAGCGCCTGGCTATGGCAACGCATGGCGCCGATACGCACACAGATACCATCGACCGGGATCGGACGACCGCTACGGCCGATGATCTTGTTGGTCTCGGCCTGAGCCTTCCATTCTTCGCGGCTTTGACCGTTGGGCAGTTGCTTGTCGATCCAAGGGATCAGGCTGCCCGCCAGCGGCACCCCGAAGTTGTCGGCCGGGAAGCTGTCGTCACGCAGGGTAGCGGCAACCTGACGGTCGATATCCAGGATGGCGCTGGCCGGGTCGGCCAGTTGCTCCGCCACCGAGCCATTGATCACGCCCATCTGCTTGATCAGCTCACGCATGTTCTGCGCACCGGCGCCACTGGCCGCCTGATAGGTCATGGCGCTCATCCATTCGACCAGGCCGTTTTCGAACAAGCCGCCAAGCCCCATCAGCATCAGGCTGACGGTGCAGTTGCCACCAACGAAGGTCTTGACGCCGTCACGCACGGCCTGGTCGATATTGCGGCGGTTGACCGGGTCCAGCACGATGATCGATTCGTCTTCCATGCGCAGCGCGGACGCGGCATCGATCCAGTAGCCTTTCCAGCCCTCGGCGCGCAGCTTGGGGTAGACCTCATGGGTGTAGTCACCACCCTGGCAGGTGATGATGATGTCCATCGGCTTGAGGGCTTCGATGTCGTAGGCATCTTTCAATTCAGGAATCGACTTGCCGATATCCGGTCCGGTGCCACCCACGTTGGAGGTGGTGAAGAACACCGGATCAATGGACGCAAAGTCATTCTCTTCACGCATACGCTGCATGAGCACGGAACCTACCATGCCCCGCCAACCGATCAGACCAACTTGTTTCATAACTGCAGACCCCCACGGGGTAAAATTCTCGACAATTGCACCCGGTCAGCGCCGGGCGCAAATTAAGCAATGCGACAGGTTACAGGTTTTTCAGCGCCGCGACCACGGCGTCACCCATTTCCCGGGTACCGACCTGACGACAGCCGGCCGCCATGATGTCACCGGTACGCAGGCCCTGGTCCAGCACCTGGCTGACAGCCTGTTCGATGGCATCGGCAGCCGCCGCTTCAGCGAAGCTGTAGCGCAGCATCATGGATACCGACAATATGGTGGCCAGCGGGTTGGCGATGCCCTGTCCGGCAATATCCGGCGCGCTGCCGTGGCAGGGCTCGTACATGCCCTTGTTCTGCGCATTCAACGAGGCAGAAGGCAGCATGCCAATGGAGCCGGTCAACATGGAAGCCTGATCCGACAGGATGTCGCCGAACATGTTGTCGGTGACGATCACATCGAACTGCTTGGGCGCACGCACCAGCTGCATGGCGGCGTTATCGACATACATGTGCGACAGCGCCACGTCCGGGTAATCCTTGGCCACTTCCTCGACCACTTCGCGCCACAGCTGGCTGGAGGCCAGGACGTTGGCCTTGTCCACCGAGCACAACTTCCTGTTGCGCAGCCGCGCCATATCGAAGCCGACGGTGGCGATGCGGCGAATTTCACTCTCGCTGTAGGGCAAGGTGTCATAGGCCTGGCGCTCGCCATTATCGAGCACCCGGCGCTCGCGGGGCGAGCCGAAATAGATACCGCCGGTCAGCTCGCGGACGATCAGGATGTCCAGCCCGGACACCACCTCGGGCTTCAGGGTGGAGGCATCAGCCAGCTGCGGATACAGCAGCGCGGGGCGCAGGTTGCCGAACAGCTCAAGCTGGGAACGAATCTTCAACAGCCCGCGCTCGGGGCGCAGGGCCGGATCGATGGTATCCCACTTCGGGCCACCCACGGCGCCCAACAGGATGGCATCAGCCTGGCGGGCACGCTCCAGGGTTTCATCGGCCAGGGGAGTGCCGTAGCGGTCATAGGCGGCGCCACCCAGGTCGTCATAGCTCAGCTCGACACCCAGACCGTACCTCTCACTGGCCACGTCCAGCACTTTGACTGCTTCGGCAACGATCTCCGGACCGATACCGTCGCCGGGGAGAACCAGAATCTTCTTGCTCATATCTTTTCCTTGGAAAAAGCCGATTTACTTGATGGCGTCGAACAACCATGGCTGGGACCGCCGATGCTTTTCTTCGAAGGCGCGAATCGCATCGGCGTCTTCCAGGGTCAGGCCGATATCGTCCAGGCCGTTGAGCAGACAGTGCTTGCGAAACTCGTCGACCTCGAAGCTGTACTGCTTGCCATCCGGTCGGGTAACGGTCTGCGCCTGTAGATCAACGGTCAGCTGATATCCCTCTTCAGCCTCTGCCTGCTGGAACAGCTCGTCAATATCTTTTTCATTTAAAACAATGGGTAACAATCCGTTCTTGAAGCTGTTATTAAAGAAGATATCCGCAAAGCTCGGGGCCAGGACGGCGCGGAAACCGTATTCGTCCAACGCCCAGGGAGCATGCTCGCGGCTGGAACCGCAGCCAAAGTTCTCCCGTGCCAACAGCACACTGGCGCCCTGGTAACGGGGCTGATTGAGCACGAAGTCCGGGTTCAGCGGACGACTGGCGTTGTCCTGCCCCGGGTAACCCTCGTCGAGGTAGCGCCACTCGTCGAACAGATTCGCGCCGAAGCCGGTACGCTTGATCGACTTGAGAAACTGCTTGGGAATGATCTGGTCGGTATCGACGTTCGCCCGATCCAGCGGGGCCACCAGGCCGGTATGTGTGGTAAAGGCCTTCATGCGCCTACCTCCTCTGCAAGCATGTCACGTACATCGACAAAATGGCCGGCAATCGCCGCTGCGGCCGCCATCGCCGGGCTGACCAAATGGGTACGCCCACCGTTACCCTGGCGCCCCTCGAAGTTGCGGTTGGAGGTCGAGGCGCAGTGCTCGCCCGGCTGCAGGCGATCGGGGTTCATGGCCAGGCACATGGAGCAGCCCGGGTCACGCCATTCGAAACCGGCGGCCTTGAAGATCACATCCAGACCTTCACGCTCGGCCTGCTCCTTCACCAGGCCAGACCCGGGTACGACCATGGCCTGCTTGATGGTATTGGCCACCTTGCGGCCCTTGGCAACCACGGCCGCCGCGCGCAGATCCTCGATCCGCGAGTTGGTGCAGGAGCCAATGAAGACCCGATCCAGCTTGATCGAGGTGATCGGCTGATCAGCCTCCAGTCCCATATATTGCAGTGCACGCTGGTAGCCGCTGCGCTTGACCGCATCGGTCTCCCGCGACGGGTTCGGCACATTGGCATCCACTGCCACGACCATCTCCGGGGAGGTGCCCCAGGATACCTGCGGCTTGATCTGGGTGGCGTCCAGTTCGACCACGGTATCGAATACCGCCTCGGCGTCGGATACCAGGTCCTGCCAGGCGGCAACCGCCTTGTCCCAATCCTCGCCCTTGGGCGCATAGGGACGGTCCTTGACGTAGGCGATGGTCTTTTCATCGCAGGCCACCAGCCCCACCCGGGCACCGGCCTCGATGGCCATATTGCAGACGGTCATGCGGCCTTCCATCGACAGGCTGCGAATGGCCGACCCGGCGAACTCGATCGCGTGGCCGTTACCACCGGCGGTGCCGATTTTGCCGATCACTGCCAGTACGATGTCCTTGGCGGTCACGCCAAAGCCCAGCTCGCCTTCGACCTTGACCAACATGTTCTTCATCTTCTTGGCCACCAGGCACTGGGTCGCCAACACATGCTCGACCTCCGAGGTGCCGATACCGTGGGCCAGGGCGCCGAAGGCACCGTGGGTGGCGGTATGCGAGTCGCCGCAGACGATGGTCATGCCCGGCAAAGTGGCGCCCTGCTCCGGACCGACCACGTGCACGATGCCTTGACGACGGTCAGTCATCTTGAATTCAAGGATGCCGAAGTCATCGCAGTTCTGGTCCAGGGTCACCACCTGCAGCTTGGAGACCTCATCCTCGATCCCGGACACACCGGCGGCACGGTTGTCGGTGGGCACGTTATGATCAGGGGTCGCCAGGTTGGCGTCGATGCGCCACGGCTTGCGGCCGGCCAGACGCAGACCTTCAAAGGCCTGGGGCGAGGTCACCTCGTGCAACAGATGGCGATCGATGTACAGCAGCGCGGAACCATCGTCCCGTTGCTTGACCAAGTGGTTATCCCACAGCTTGTCGTAGAGCGTCTTGGCGGACATGCTCGTCTCCTGAATCGGCTGATGTCTGTCGGTCCAGCAGAGCTGGCCGGCAGTTTCTAATGACCTAGCGATAGTAAAAGCTGGCCATTAATAAAACAAATTCATTATATTCATGCATTGGATAACCATATGGAATCCTGAATGGATACTGCCAATCTCGCCGCCTTTCTTGCCGTCGCCGCCACCGGCTCCTTTTCTCGCGCGGCGGAGCAACTGCACCTGACCCAGCCGGCGATCAGCAAGCGCATCGCGACCCTGGAGCAGCAACTGGGTGTGCGCCTGTTCGACCGCATCGGCAAACATGTCGGCCTGACCGAGGCCGGCCGCACCTTGCAACCCCGGGCCGAGCTGATCATCAACACTTTCAACGACACGCGCCGCGCCCTGGGCAATCTGTCCGCCAGCATCCAGGGGCGGTTGAGTCTGGCCACCAGTCACCATATCGGGCTACATCGGCTCCCGCCGGTGCTGCGCCGGTTTACCAAGGCCTACCCCGGCGTGGTACTGGATATCGACTTCCTCGATTCGGAGGTGGCCTATGACAAGGTCTTGCAGGGAGAAATCGAACTGGCGGTCATCACCCTGGCACCACAGGTAGAGCCACCGCTTATCGCCACCCGCATCTGGCTGGACCAGCTGGAGTTCGTGGTCGCCCCGGAGCACCCCCTGGCCGGCCGTCAGGAGGTGCAACTGAGCCAGCTTGCCGCCTATCCCGCAGTCTTTCCGGGGGGCAATACCTTTACCCATAACGTTGTTGCTCAGTTGTTCGAGCGTCACGGGGTCAGCCCGCAGGTAAGCATGAGCACCAACTATATGGAGACGATCAAGATGATGGTCTCCATCGGCCTGGCCTGGAGCGTGCTGCCCCGTACCATGATCGATAGCCAGGTGCGGGTGCTGCCGGTGCCCGACGCCCGCCTGGTCAGGGACCTCGGCTGCATCCATCACAGCGGCAGGACCTTGTCCAATGCCGGCCGCGCACTGATCGAGCTGCTGCATACGGAGCGGGAAAGCGATACTGTGACCTGAACTTGTCCCCGAGCTGGTTGTCTCAGTCGTAACAGATGCGGGTATCCGCAGCAGATCAACGTAGTGCACAGGGATTCATCATGAACAAGTCAATGTTGTCAGGCATCGTCATCGGCGCGGTAGTGGCTACGGCTGGCGGCGCCATCGCCGGCTATAACGCACTAGCGGACCGGACGCCGACCCACGCGCAGGTGCTCAATGTAGTGGAAATCAAGGAAAACGAGCGCATTCCCCGTGAGGTCTGTGAGCAGGTAACGGTCACCCGGCAGAAGCCCGTTAAGGACCAGCACCAGGTGCTGGGTAGCGTAGCGGGTGCGGTCATCGGCGGCGTGCTGGGTAACCAGGTGGGCGGCGGTACCGGCAAGAAGATCGCCACGGTCGCCGGCGCGGCCGCTGGCGGGTACGCCGGCAACAAGACCCAGGAGCGCATCCAGCAAGGCAATACCTACACCACCACCGAAGAGCGTTGTGAAACCGTGTACGACAACAACGAGAAGGTTGTCGGCTATCAGGTTGACTACAGCATCGGTGACAAGAACGGCACCGTGCGCATGGACCGCCACCCCGGCGATACCATCCCGCTGCAGGACGGCCAGCTGGTCCTGGCCGGTCAGTAAGTCTCCCGAGGGGTCCGGCTCCCCGAGCCGGACCCTTCACTTTCCTGCGATTCCTCCTGACACAATTCCAGCCAACGGCGCATCCCCGCGCTGATGAACTTGTTGCGGTGACGCACGAAATACAGCCCCCGCTTGAAGTCCCGGTGCGGTACCGGTAACGGCACCAGCGTGCCCCGGCGGAAGGCATCGCCCAGCGTGATTGCCGACAGGCAGCCGACCCCCAGCCCCGCTTCAACCGCGCGCTTGATCGCCTCGGTATGCTGCAACTCCAGCTTGATATTCAGCTGCGGCAGCAAGCCATGCAGCGCCCACTCGAAACTCTGCCGGGTACCGGACCCCTGCTCCCGCACGATCCACTCGGCCTGCACCAGGTCCTCATCGGTCAACCAGGGCTTACCCGCCAATTCATGGTCGGGAGCGCAGAACACCACCAGTTCATCTTCCTGCCAGTAGAGCATCTTGAGGTCCGGGTGCCGGGTCTCGCCCTCGATCATCCCCAGGTCCAGCTCGAAGTTGACCAGCCTGCTGACGATGCTCGAGGTGTTGGCCACCTCCAATTCGACCCGCGCGCCGGGCTGCTCCAGCATGTAGCGCGTCATGATGCCCACGGCAATGTAGTTGCCCACACTCATGGTGGCCCCGACTCGCAGATGGCCGATCTCCTCATGCCCCGCCAGGGCTGCCTCCAGCCCCTTGGCCTGCTCCAGCAAGGCCTGGGCCTTGGGGCGAATGTTGCGCCCCAGCTCGTTCAGCTGCAGCCGCTTGCCGACCCGGTCGAACAGCTGGACGTCGAATTGCCCCTCCAGATCCCTTAAGGCACTGCTCGCAGCCGATTGCGACATCGCCAGGCTGTCTGCGGCACGGGTCAGGTTCTCGTGGAAGGCCGTGGCAAGGAAAACTTCCAGCTGCCGCAGGGTATATTTCATTATCGGTTTTTCCGGATATGCAAATTAAAATAAGTCATTTAACCGGTAGATTAGCTGGGCGCTAGAATGGCCGCAATTCAAAACCATCCCACGCGGAGAACAACCTGGATGTCCAACCTCAAAACCGAACGTGTGCTCAGTGTTCATCACTGGACTGATACCCTGTTCAGCTTCAAGACTACCCGTGACCCGGGCCTGCGCTTCAAGAACGGGCATTTCATCATGATCGGCCTGGAGGTGGACGGTCGGCCGCTGATGCGCGCCTACAGTATTGCCAGCCCCAACTATGAAGACACCATGGAGTTCTACAGCATCAAGGTACCGGACGGTCCGCTGACCTCGCGCCTGCAACACATCAAGGAAGGCGACAACATCATTGTCAGCAGCAAGCCCACCGGCACCCTGGTACTGGACAACGTGCTGTCCGGCCGTAACCTGTACCTGCTCAGCACCGGTACTGGCCTGGCGCCCTTCATCAGCATCATCCAGGATCCGGAAACCTATGAGCGCTTCGACAGGGTCATCCTCACCCACGGCTGCCGTTGGGTGCGCGAACTGGCCTACCAGCAACTGATCACCGAAGACCTGCCCAACCACGAGTACTTCGGTGAGCAGGTGCGCGAGCAACTGATCTACTACCCCACCGTGACCCGGGAGCCCTACCGCAACCAAGGCCGCCTGTCTGACCTGATGGTCAGTGGCAAACTGTTCGAAGATATCGGCCTGCCCAAGCCCAACCTGGAGGATGACCGCTTCATGCTCTGCGGTAGCCCGGCCATGCTCAAGGACCTCACTGCCATTCTGGACGGCTGGGGCTTCCAGGAATCCCGCCAGGGCGTTCAGGCGCATTACGCCATCGAGCGCGCCTTCGTCGAGAAGTAATCACGACCCTGCAGGTCAAGGCGCCCGGATCATATCCGGGCGCCTTTCTTTTTGCCGCTACTGTGGTTATTCCCGATAAATCATCTGCCGGGTCATGCCGCCATCGGCAACGATATTCTGGCCGGTGATGAAGGCCGCCGCCGGACTCAGCAGAAAGGCCACCAGTTCACCCATATCCTCCGGCTGCCCTACCCGCCCCACTGCATGCTGCTCGTGATCTACCTGCCGCAGCGGGTCGCTGGCCTGGAGCGCGTCGGGCCGGGTGTCGACCCAGCCAGGGCTGACCGCATTGACGCGAATATCCGGGCCGAGGCTCACCGCCATCGCGTGGGTCAGTGCCACCAGCCCACCCTTGCTCGCGGCATAGGCTTCGGTGTTGGGTTCCGACTGCAGCGCCCGGGTAGAGGCGATATTGACGATGGCGCCGCCGCTCTCGCGAAGCAACCCAATGCATTGCCGGGAAACCAGGAAGGCGCCGGTCAGGTTGACCGATAGCAAGCGATTCCAGGCCTCCAGGCTGAGCTGTTCCAGCGGGCCGTTGTCGGGGTCGGCCAGTCCGGCATTGTTGACCACGCCATCAAGCCGCCCGAAGTCTTCCTCGATCTGCTCCACCGCCGCCAGCACGCTGGCCTCATCCGCCACATCCAGCGGGACGAATTCCACCGTCCCCAGCCGCGCCAGCTCTTCCGCCGCGGCCAGACCCTCGCTTTCATCCACATCGCCCAGCACCACGGACCAGCCCGCGCGCAGCAGACTGATGGCAATGCCCTTGCCGATTCCCCGTGCGGCGCCAGTTACCAGCGCCACCCGTGCGGTCAGGTCGTTGTTCATGGCCGCTTCGGCCCCTTGCGCCACCAGACTGCCCAGCCTACCAGCGGCAGTAGCGCTACCAGCGCAATCCAACCGGTCTTGCGGGAACGCGACTCGGTGCTCTGGGCAATGCTGCTGATGGCGGACAGCGCCAGTAGCAAGAGGGCCAATCCGCCCATCACGACAATGAAGTTGGTGTTCATTCAGCTAACCTCCGTTGTTGCCCACTATAGACTATCAGCCCGGCTGGGCAGGCATCCGGCGCCACAACAGCAGCGCTGCGAGCGTTGCCGCCAGGCTGGCCAGGGCGAAGGTCCAGCCGGCGCCGAGGCCATGCCAGCTGTACCCGGAATAAAGCGCGCCCAGCGCCCCGCCACAGCCGGACAGCGTAGCGTACAACGCCTGCCCCTGGCCCTGATGCTGCTCGCCGAAGCTGCGGTGGACAAAATGGATGGCGGCGACATGGAAACATCCAAAGGTAGCCGCGTGCAGTAGCTGCGCCAGCGTTAGCCAGACCAGGTTATCCGCCAACAACCCCAACAGCAGCCAGCGCAGTGCCGCCAGGACAAAGCTGCCAACCAGTAACTGTTTGAGCGAGAAGCGGGCCAGCACCGAGCTCATCACCAGGAACAGGATGATCTCCGCCACCACACCCAGGGCCCACATGGCGCCGATCACACCACGGCCATAGCCAAGCGCCTCCAGATGCAGGGTCAGGAAGGTGTAGTAAGGACCATGGGATAGCTGCATCAGGCCGGCGCTGAGAAAGAACGCCAGCACCCCAGGCCGGCGCAATTGCCGGAGGAATCCCTCGGCGGCCGCGGCGGGTCGTGTTGCCTGGCGCGGCGCTGGCGGCACCAGCAGGCTGCAGAGGAAAATCGCTAGCATGATGCCAAGCATGACTTGGGGATAGATCGCCGGGCTGAAGCGCTCCAGCAACAGCCCCAGCACCACCACGGTGACGATGAAGCCCACCGAACCCCACAGGCGGATCCGGCTGTAGCGCGCCGATTGTTCCCCTAGATGCCCCAGGGTGATGGTTTCGAACTGGGGCAGCACCGCATGCCAGAAGAAACTGTGCAATGCCATGATCAGCGCCAGCCACAGATAATCCTGGCGCCAGAGTATGCCGGTGAAGGTAACCGCGGTCAGCAAGGCGCCCAGCCGCACAATCAACAGCCGCTGGCCGCTGCGATCGCCCAGCCAGCCCCAGAGAATGGGCGCGATGCAGCGCATCAACATGGGGATGGCCACCAGCTCGCCAATGCGCGCCGCGGAAAACCCCAGATGATGGAAATACAGTGACAGGAAAGGCGCCACCCCGCCCAACAGGGCGAAGTAGCAGAAATAGAAGCTGGACAGTCGCCAGTACGGCAGCACCTCAGGGCCCTGCCTTACACAGCAAAGCCTGCCTCATCGCGCAGTCAGAGCTGGCCAAGCACCGGCGTATCGACGCGCACGTCACCGTTCTGAGCGCGATGGCGCAGCAGATGATCCATCAGCACCAGGGCCATCATGGCTTCAGCGATGGGCGTTGCCCGAATCCCGACACAAGGGTCATGGCGCCCCTTGGTGATTACGTCGACCGGGTTGCCGTTGACATCAATGGAGCGGCCCGGCGTGGTGATACTGGAGGTCGGCTTGAGGGCCAGGTGGGCGATGATCGGCTGGCCGGAGGAAATCCCGCCCAGCACACCGCCGGCGTTGTTGCTTAGGAACCCGCCCGGCGTGAGCTCATCGCGGTGCTCGGTGCCGCGCTGGCTGACCGAAGCAAAACCCGCGCCCACCTCCACACCCTTGACCGCGTTGATGCTCATCAGCGCATAGGCCAGCTCTGCATCCAGGCGATCGAAGATCGGCTCGCCCAGACCCGGCGGTACGCCTTCGGCGATCACGGTAATCTTGGCACCCACCGAATCCTGGTCGCGGCGCAGCTGGTCCATATAGGCTTCCAGCTCCGGCACCTTGTCCGAGTCGGGGCTGAAGAAGGCGTTCTGACCGACCGACTCCCAGCTCTTGAAGGGAATCTCGATCGGACCCAGCTGGCTCATATAGCCACGCACAGTAATGCCCTGGCTGGCAAGATACTTGCGCGCAATGGCGCCGGCCGCGACCCGCATCGCAGTCTCCCGGGCGGAAGAGCGCCCGCCGCCACGGTAGTCGCGCGTGCCGTACTTGTGGTGATAGCTGTAGTCCGCATGGGCCGGACGGAACAGGTCCTTGATCGCCGAGTAGTCCTTGGACTTCTGATCGGTATTGCGGATCAGCAGACCGATCGGGCAGCCGGTGGTGCGCCCCTCGAACACCCCGGAGAGGATCTCCACCTCGTCCGGCTCCTGACGCTGGGTGGTATGGCGGCTGGTGCCAGGCTTGCGCCGGTCCAGGTCCGCCTGCAGGTCGGCGGCAGTCAGCTCCAGCCCCGGCGGGCAGCCATCGACGATGGCAACCAGTGCCGGGCCATGGCTTTCGCCTGCAGTGGTGACGGTGAACAGGGTACCAAAGGTGTTTCCGGCCATGCGTGCCATCCATTCCAGATCAGTGAAAGGCAGGCAGTATAACGTTCGGCCGGCATGGGTGACAGCCTGGGATGGCGGCGGTAGTCTTGACCGCCCGCCCCCGACGAGCCGAGTCAATGATGCAAGCACTGCTGGATCTCCTGCTGCCCGCTGCCCTGCCGCCGCTGACCAGCGCAGTGCTGGTTGCAGTGTCTGCCCTCACCTCGGCGGTTACCGCCTCGCTGGGCATCGGCGGCGGTGTATTGCTGCTGGCCATCATGGCGATTGTCATGCCACCGGCGGCGATCATTCCCGTCCACGGGATGGTCCAGCTGGGCTCCAACCTCAGCCGCGCGAGCATGACTCTGCGCCATATCAACCTGCGCTTGATCCTCTGGTTCGCTCCCGGCGCGCTGCTGGGTGCCTGGCTGGGCAGCCTGTTCCTGGTCGACCTGCCGCTGGCGTTGGTGCAGCTCTGTATTGCTGGCTTCATCCTGCTGCTGTGCTGGGGCCCGCCGATCCCGGCGGTGGCCACTGGCCCGGTGGGTACGTTGGTAGCGGCGGCCGTTACCACCTTTGTCAGCCTGTTTGTCGGCGCTACCGGCCCGCTGGTCGCCGCCTTTGTCAAACAGCAGCAGAAAGGCGAACGCTTCTCCACCGTCGCCACCTTCGCTACCGCCATGTGCCTGCAGCACGCGCCCAAGGCGATCATCTATGGCGCCGCCGGATTTGTCTTTGCCGAGTGGCTGGGCCTGATCCTGCTGATGATTGCCGCCGGGGCGGTGGGCACCTGGGTTGGTCTGAAACTGCTGCGACGGCTTACGGACAGGCGCTTCACGCTGATTTTCAACGCCCTGCTGACCCTGCTCGCCCTGCGCTTGATCTGGCAGGCGGTAAGCGGGTGACAGCCCGGCGAATCCCATTCAAGAACCATAGCGCGCCGCCGATAACGGGGTATGCAGGCAGGAATCCCATCCATGAACGATGACCAGACCCATTCAGCGGCGCCCGATACGCCACCTGTGCGCGATCCCTTCGCCCACGCGCGGCCGTCGGAATTCTACTGGATCCAGCTCAAGCCGGTATTCAAGGGCCGGCTCATGTTGCATGGCGAGCGCCTGGCCCAGATCGCCGTCACGCGCGAACGTGTAGCCCAGCTGGAATTGCTGCGCCTGCAGTTGCGGATCGAAGATGAAACCGTGCCGCCGGATACCAATTTCATCGAGGTACTGATCGACCATCGCCACCAGCGGGTGCGCTTCGGTCCGTTGACTGGGCTGCGTATATTCCCGCCCCAGCGCGGGTTGGCCGGCTTCATGCTGGCGCAACTGATCGACTGGTGCCAACGCCACTGTGCTGATTACGCCGTGACGCCCATCGTGCTCCAAGCCAGCGAGGTACCCACCGAAGAATCCCGGCAGATCCGCGAGCGTCTGTTCAAACGGGCGGGCTTTCACCTGACCTGGACCAATGATGCGCGCACCGAAGGCAAGGCGCAGGCCAACCGGGTCAAGGACCTGGTGGCCAGCTGGAATGTGGAGCGGGTCCAGCAACTGCACATTGCCGATACCCTGCGGCAATTGCGCGAACAGGAGACCCTTAACCGCCAGCAGCAGGGCCAGTTGACCTCCCTGCAGGCCACCCTGGACGAGTACAAGCGCAACGATATCGGCCATCGCTTCGCCATCGGCTGCCTGATTGTGTTCTCCATTTTCCAGGCATTGATGCTGCTGTGGGTGGTCCTGCGCTGATCGGCACTGGCTGATCTGGTAAACTGCCGCCCTGTTCATCGAGCCGACCTAGCCGCCACCATGACCCAGGATAACGACGACGTGGATGACCTGGAGCTGTTCCGCCAGGCCACCCGGGGGATAAAACCCATCACCACCGACCGCGCCGACACCGGCAAGCCGCGGAGCGACCGTGCGCAACTGCAGGCGCTGCGCCAGCGGGCAACCCAGCCGCAGGCACGAACTCGGGTCGACGGTTTATCGGACCACTTCGTGATTGATGTAGCGCCCGAGGAAGAACTCGCCTGGACCGCCAATGGCGTGCAGGAAAGCCAGCTGCGCAAGCTGAAGACCGGTCAGATTCCCTTCGACGGCAGCATCGACCTGCACGGCATGACCGTTGAGAAAGCGCGGGAGCTGTTGTGGGAATTCCTGGCGGAGGCCACCCAGCTGGAGATCCGCTGTGTGCGTGTCACCCATGGCAAGGCGCAGCGCAAGGATGGCCGCACCCCGATTCTCAAGAGCCACGTCAATACCTGGCTGCGGCAACACCCCAAGGTGCTGGGATTCACCTCCTGCGTGCCCCGCCACGGCGGGACCGGGTCGGTGTACGTGCTGTTACGACGTGAGATGCTCGAAGGCCGGGACGACTGACCAGCGCCCAGCGCCGCGAGGCGCGGCTGCTAGGACGACAGCGCAGCCTCTCGCAAATACCCGATCACCGCGTCCCGCTCCCCGGCAAACACGATCCGCTCTTCCTTCGCCCCACGCTGATAGGCGTACATCGGGTCGTAGTAATCCCGCAGCAGCCCCTCGATCCAGCCCCGGTGGGCCTGGACATCACCGCTGCGCCGTTGCTCCTCGAGGGCCTGGCGCATCAGTTCATCCAGCGTCTGGAAATGCTCCGGGCCCAGGCGCTTGCGGATGCGGAGCAGACTACCCAGCAGGTACTCGGCAAAGGCCTCGAATGCCAGCTCGGCGTCGTGCGGGTGCTGCGTCACAAACTCGGCATGCATATCGATGACATAGTCGCCAAGGATGCGCGTCACCCGGTTGTCGAGACTGTCTTCCAACCACACCAGCGGCGCCGTCTGCATGGTGCGGTACAGCTCCAGGGGCACCGAACAGCTGCCGACCATGCGACCCTCGTCTTCCAGGACCAGGCTGCCTGCACCCTGCGCCCGAACCTGCAGCACCTCGATCGCCAGACGGTTCTCGAAATCGATTTGCGTCGGCTGCGGCGTGGCGTGGCGGCCGAAACTCGAGCCGCGGTGATGGGCGTGCCCCTCGAGATCAAGGCTGTTGTCGAGTGCCGTGATGATTTCGGTCTTGCCCGTGCCGGTCAGGCCGGCCACCAGGTGCAGCGGACAATCGCGCACGGCCTCATCAAGGGTGTCGATAAGAAACCGCCGCATGGCCTTGTAGCCGCCGATTACCCGCGGATATTCAACCCCGGCCTCGGCCAGCCATTGCTGCACCAGCTGTGAGCGCAAGCCACCGCGGAAGCAATACAGATAGCCGTCGGGATGCGCCTCAGCGAAGGCTTGCCAGGCCGCAATGCGCGCCGCCTTCAGCTCGCCATTGACCAGCTTGTGGCCCAGCGCAATGGCCGCTTCCTGCCCCCGCTCCTTGTAGCAGGTGCCCACCAACCGCCGCTCTTCATCATTCATCAACGGGCGATTGATCACACCGGGGAAGGCGCCCTTGCCAAACTCAACCGGCGCGCGCACGTCCATCATCGGCACCTTGGCCAGGAACAGGCTGCGGTAGTCGTCGCTGTTATCCCGCATCAGACAACCTCGACCCAGTGACCACCTTGATGCTCCAACAGCTCACCGATGGGCTGCAGGGCCAGGCCCTCCTCCTGGGCCACAGCCAGGAATCCAGCTTCGGCTTGCGGATCAACTGCCACCAGCAGCCCACCGCTGGTCTGCGGGTCACAGAGCAATTGGCGCCACTGCTCCGGCATGTCGGCCAGCTTGTGCCCATAGCTGGCGAAGTTGCGGCCGGTGCCGCCAGGGATACAGCCAGCGGCCAGATAATGCTCCACGCCCTCGATCCGCGGCACGGCGGACTCGGTAACCCGCGCCAGCACACCGGAGCCCTCGGCCATTTCCGCCAGGTGCCCCAACAGGCCGAAGCCGGTGACATCCGTCATGGCCTGTACCCCGTCGAGCTGTGCAAAGCGGGCGCCGATGCGGTTGAGCTGGCACATCAGGTCCCGCGCCACGCCGATGTCCTGCTCGCGCAGCTTCTTCTGTTTCTCGGCGGTGGTGAGGATGCCGATGCCCAATGGCTTGGTCAGATACAGGCGCGCACCGGCCCGGGCCGTATCATTGCGCTTGAGTTGCTGGCGGGTAACCTGCCCGGTCACCGCCAGGCCGAAGATCGGCTCCGGTGCGTCGATGGAATGCCCGCCCGCCAAAGGCATGCCGGCGTCGGCGCAGACCGCTCGCGCGCCGGCCATGACCTGGGCGGCGACGGAGGCAGGCAGCACATTGACCGGCCAACCGAGGATAGCAATGGCCATCAGCGGCGTGCCGCCCATGGCATAGATATCACTGATGGCATTGGTGGCGGCGATGCGCCCGAAATCGTAGGCATCATCGACGATGGGCATGAAGAAGTCGGTGGTACTGACAATGCCCCGCTCATCATCCAGACCGAAGACCGCGGCGTCATCACGGCTGCTGTTGCCCACCCAGAGCTGGGGATAATCCGGCGCCGGCTGGTGGCTGGCGAGGATTTCATCCAGCACCTGGGGGGAAATCTTGCAACCGCAGCCAGCCCCATGGCTGTACTCGGTCAAGCGCACTGTATCGGTCATGACTGCCTCCGCTGAAAACTCAGCGCGCATTCTAACAGGCCGACATCCAGCCTGCTGTCAAACCTGCGGCTTGCCCTGCTCGAACCGATCAAGCGTATCGCTGGCAATGATACGGCCCAACTCGATCAGTTCCGGGGCGCGCTGGAACTCGAAGAACTTGCACAACCGCTTGGGTATGTCGAACACCACATCGGGCGGGTAGCCAGCGATCTTGTACTTGGTCAAGGACGCCTGCATGGTTTCGAAGGACAGGTTGACCAGTTCCAGCATGCTGGCCGGACCGATGGGAATGTCCGCCTGCACCGGCTTGGTCTCATCCTCGCTGCGGCTCGCAGCCGCTTCAGCGGGGGTAACCTCTTCACTGACATAGTCGAGCTTGCCCTGCGGGTCATCCTCTTCAGCGCTGTGCCAATGCAGCAGGTTGCGCAGGCTCAAAGAGTCCATCCACTGCTCCAGCTGCTGGCGGATCGGCGCAGGCCGTTCGATGACCGGCAAGACGTAGCCGTTGGCATGGTTGGCGTTGAGATTGACTGCCATGATCAGGTCGCAATGGGCCGAGACGACCGGGATGATCGGCAACGGATTCAACAGGCCGCCGTCGACCAGCACGCGGCTGCCCTGGCGTACCGGGGAGAACAGACTGGGGATGGCCGCCGAGGCACGCATCGCCTGCTGCAGGCTGCCCTGCTGGAACCACACTTCCTGCTGGTTGGTCAGATCCGTGGCCACCGCCGTGAAGGGGATGCGCAACTCCTCGATCCTGATATCACCGACAATCTCGTGCAACCGCGCAAAGATTCGCTCTCCGCGGATGGCGCCCAGACTGCCAAACCCGAAGTCCAGCAACCGCAGCACATCCAGATAGGCCAACCCGGACACCCACTCGCGGTAGGCCTGCAGGCCGCCGGCGGCATACACCCCACCGATCACCGCGCCCATCGAGCAGCCGGCAATGCATTCGATCGAATAGCCGCGTCGCTCGATCTCTTCGATCACGCCTATGTGGGCGTACCCTCTGGCGCCCCCGCTTCCCAGCACCAGTGCTACGCTCTGGGTCATATTTCCTCATCTCCGTATTGAATCCCGATTGACGCCGGGTCGCTGTCTCAGCATGATGCCCCGCTCAGGAACCATTCTCTGTTACAAGGCCAGCCGTGATCCAGCCTCGCACCCGTTTCTGTTTGAAAATCATTGCCGCCGTGCTCATCGTCGCCGTTGCGCTGACGACCCTCGGCCATTGGATTCTGCACAGCGCCGAAGCCCAGCGCAGCGGTTCGTTACGCTTGAAGGGATTGCAGGAAGAGGTCTCGGTGTACTTCGATGCCTGGGGGGTGCCCCACATCGATGCCCAGCATGAGGAAGATGCCTATCGCGCCCTCGGCTACCTGCACGCCCAGGACCGCCTGTTCCAGATGGACATCCTGCGGCGGATCGGCGGCGGGCGTCTTGCCGAGCTGTTCGGCCAGGAGAGCTACGCCACTGACAAGTTCTTCCGTACCCTTGGCATCAGCCGACACGCCCGCCAGTACGCTGCACAGCTGGAGCAGCAAACAGATCGTCCCCATGTCCGGCTGATCAAAGCCTATCAGGACGGCATCAACCAATATATCGACCAGGGCCGCATTCCCGTGGAATACCGCGCCCTGTTGACCAAGCCGGATTACTTCTCGACCGAAGATATTGCCCATGTGATGGGCTACATGGCGTACTCCTTCGCCGAGGCCTTCCGTACCGATGCGCTGGTGGATCATGTCCGCGGCACGCTCGGTGAGCGCCATGTGCAGGATCTGGTGCCCGGCGCACCGGAAGGACTGCCGCCGCGCCCCGCAAGCAACCCGATGAGTGTCGACCTGCTGAAACCGGTCCTGGATCAGTTGGCCCAGGTGCAGGAACGGCTGCCCGCAGGGCAGTTTCAGGGCAGTAACGCCTGGGTGGTCAAGGGCGCCCTCAGCGCCAGCGGCCGTCCGCTGCTGGCCAACGACCCGCACATCGGCTTTGCCGTCCCGGCGGTATGGTATGAAGCCCATATCCGCACCCCTGAACATGAGGTCTATGGCCACTTCCTGGCCGGTCTGCCCTTCCCTTTGCTGGGCCAGACGCGCCATCACGCCTGGGGCCTGACCATGTTGATGAACGACGAGATCGACTTCTACCGGGAACGGGTCAATCCCGACAACCCCAACCAGGTGCGCGTCGGTGAGCGCTGGCAGAACCTGACGGTGCATGAGGAAGTCATCAAGGTCCGCGGCCAGGAGGATCGGCTGGTGCGCCTGCGCAGCTCGCGCCATGGTCCTATCATCAATGATCATCTGACGACCCCGGCAGAGGACGGCAGTCCGGCGCCCCAGCCGGTGAGTCTGTTCTGGACCTTCCTCACCCCCGGCAGCGATTCCACCGAGTCCTTCTATCGCTACGCCCGGGCCACCAGCCTGGCCGAATTCGAAGCGGCCGCCGCGCTTCACTGGTCCCCGGGACTCAACGTCATCTATGCCGACGTCAACGACAACATCGCCATGTGGGCCACGGGCCGCCTGAAACGCTGGCCCAACAGCAACAACAGCTTCAGCCTGCTGGACGGCAGCAATCGCCGGGACGACTTTCTTGGTTACCAGCCCTTCAGCGCTAATCCGCGGGTAGTCAACCCGCCTTCCGGCATCATCTACAGCGCCAACAACCCCTTCCCCGAGCCCAGCCTGCGGCGCGTCGTGCCCGGCTATTACGCGCCTGCGGAACGCGCCGAGCGCCTGGGCGAATTGCTGGAAAGCCGGGACAATCTCGACTTTTCCGTATTCAAAGCCATGCAGCTGGACAGCCATCGCCCCCATGCAGTCGCCATGGCGCAGGACGCCCTGCCCCTGCTCGAAAGCACACTGCTCGACCAGGACCTACGCCCCGTCGCCGAACGGGCCCGCCAGATACTGGCTGATTGGGATGGTCGCTTCACCCCTGAAAGCGTCGGCGCCCTGCTGTATCAGCGGTGGGAAGACAATCTCATGGCAGCACTGTTCGCCGATGAACTGGGTGAGCATTACGAGCACTTCCGGGATACCTTCATGGCCCGGAAAACACTCGCCAGCCTATTCTGGAAACCCGCTTCGCCCTGGTGGGACAATCGCCAGCAACCCATCATGGATGGCCGACAGTCGGCCATCGAACAGGCCTGGATCAGGACCATCGAGGGGCTGAGCGAACAATTGGGCATGACCCCGGAGAAATGGACCTGGGGCAGCGTCGCCAGCCTGCGGCACAAGCATCCCCTGGCAGACAAGATCCCCTTTGCCGGACGGCTTAACAGCGCCCGTGTAACGGTCAGCGGAACCGATGGCAGCATGAACAACATGGCCTTCAAACGTGGCGGCGAGCGCTACGAAGTGGAAGCAGGCCCCTCGACCCGCCGCCTGATCGACCTTGGCAACCTGGAATCAGCCCTGGGCATCAACCCGCTGGGGCAATCCGGCAATCCTTTCGACCCCCATTATGACGACCAGGCCCAATTGTTTGCCCAGGGCAACTATCGAACCCAACTGTTTGATTGGCTGGGTATCCACGCCCTGCCTGACCAACTGACCCTGCGCCCGGCCCGTCGATAGCCGCCGATGCTGAAGCCGGAACGCCCCGTTCCGGCTTCAGCCCCCCTGCGTTTGCCAACTGCCGCACAATCCTGATTCCCCGAAGCGATTCTTGAGCCAGCCTCTGCTATAACGGCCACTTTGTTTCGTCAGACAAAGGGAAACAGGATGTTCGCCCCGGCCAATACCGCCCATTTCACCCTCGCCATGCCCCACCTGGACCACGACTTCAAGGTGCTGGCCTTCCAGGGTACCGAAGCCATCAGCCAGCCCTACTGCTTCGAACTGGACCTGGTGAGCGAACGGCCGGACCTGGATATCGAAGGGCTGCTCGTCACCGGCTGCCTCTACCACAAGACGCATCAAGTCCCGTACCCCCTGCCAGAACACAAGACAAGAAGCGTCTTCAAGACCCTCAGCAGCCCCGGCGGCGAGGGCTTCAACGAACTGCGCATCGAAGACAAGGCCGGTGAAGAACAGATCTTCATCCACGCCCAGCGCGACTGGGACCAGAACATCCAGCACGACCAGCACATCCGCGTCGGCCACGAACGCCACGACCGCGTCGAAGCCAACAGTTACACCGAACTCCTGGCTGAGGAGCACCACACTACCCACGCTGATCGCAAGACCGAGATCAAGGCCGACGATCACCTGACGGTGGTGGGCAATCAGCATGTGAAGCTTGGCCAAGGCCAGTTCATCGAAGCCGGCCAAGAAATCCACCTTTCCAGCGGCCTCAAGGTCGTCCTCGATGCCGGCAGCGAAATTACCTTCAAGGTCGGTGGCAGCTTCTTGAAGATCGATCCGAGTGGAGTCACGTTGGTGGGGCCGAGCGTGAAGATGAATTCAGGTGGAAGCCCGGGCAAAGGCTCAGGAGCCAAGCCACTGATGCCGGGGGAAACGGTGGCGCCCAAGGTGGCAGAAGGCGGCAACCTGTTGGTGCAGGCGCAGCGTCAGGCATTGATGCGTGTGGCGCCGCGCTGCGACATCTGCCAGCAATCCGAACAGCCGGCGCAGGCGGAAGGAACTGGGCAATGAGTACAGCTACCCAGTCCTATCTACTGTTTGACGGTGTACTACGTGAGCAGCTCCTGCCCTGGCTGTATCTACAGGATGAACCGCTGGAGGTTGAGCCCCTGTACGCATGCACTCCCTGGCGGGAGCTGGCCGATATTGGACCTGTGCTGGTGCAGCCACTCTCGAGCAGTGGGCTGCTGATGAATTTGGAGGACGACCTGTCATTGCAGGCCTGCGCGTCGGTACTGCGTAGCAAGGCGCCAATATTGGTGGTGGCCGACCACCTGCGGCAATTCGTACAGGTCAGCGATACGCTGGCGAGTGACAGTCTGCTGCGTTTTGCCGATCCGCTGGTAGCTCAATTCTGGTTAGCCAGCTATAGCCCAGGGGCACTGTCTACCATACTGGGACCGATAGATGAATGGCGAATGGCGGCCCACAGACCTCGATGGGAGGTTCTGGAACAAACGAAGTGGCTCAGGTTTCATTCGCCCGTGCACATGAGCTCACTTTTACGCGCCAAGCTCGACCACCTGGAGGAACCACAGATCCATGCGTTGGAACAGGCCTACCAGCGACGCTTTGCTGACCGGCTTGATAGCTGGTTTGAGCAGACCCAACCTGACTTCAGGGACAAGCATGGCAATCATTGGGGCGACTGGATTGTCCGACAATATCAGGCCGCCCAGGCCTGGGGGTTGACGACCGAACGTAGTATCGCCATCTGGTTGGAACTGCATGCTCGGCTCGGCGATGAGGTGTGCAGTGCCGAGGAGGGCCGGTATGCCGTCTGGCTGACTGATAACTCTCATATGAAGCGCGTCCCTCCGGATGCACGCATTCAGGCTTTCGAAGCCGATTTTCTCAACTGTCAGCAGAAGGGACTTTCATGACGGTCGCACATCCGCTATCCCTCGCGCAGGCCCAACGCAATCAGCAGTTCGAGGACAAGCCTGCCAGTGCCAATGCACAGTGCCCGCTGCGTGCACAGGAAGTGGCGATCTTCCCGGTACGCTATGCACTGGATGAGTCGCCTGCCAAGGGCTCGTCACAGGGGCCGAATCCTCTGCCGACAGGTTTCGACGCCGGGCATCTGCCGCCTCTGGAGTCGCGCAGCTATACACTGCGTCAGCTGCGTGATGGCTGGTTGTATGTCTGGGACGAAGTGGCGCGCACCTTTCATGAGTACCGCGTACAGGGCCATCTGTTCACCCGGATGGTCTGGACAGAGCGGGAGCTGGGGCAGGACGCGCGCGACAATGCCGGCGAGCCCCGACCCTATCTGCTTTACCCGCGCAGCAGTCGTCTGCGCCTGGCTTACTCGCCGATGCAATGGACATGGCGCATCTGCGAACGAATGCGCAGCAATGTTCAGCAGCAGACGCAGTGGATGCGCGACCTGGATCTGGGCAGCTACTGCAACGGCCTGCAGATTGCCCATGGCGCCCCGTTGCGCACTCTGGGCGACTGTGTAGCCGATATCAGCAGCGCCGGAGCGGTCCCCGGTTTCGAGACGACCTTCGTGCCCACCACGGGGGAGCCGAACAGCGAACACCCGGCCATGCAAGTCAAACCCGGCATCAGCGATGCTCAGGTGTTGGGCGCGGTACCGGATCAGGATACGGCCTTGTTTATCGCGCTGGATGATCCTCTGGCGGTCATTCAGGATCTGAACATGCAGCTCAACGGTCGTCTGGCAGAGATCGGCGAGTTCGACATCCAGTACCGCAACACCATTCAAAGTGCTCTGGCTGTGCATCAGGCCTGCGGCGTCGACCTGGACGCAGTCATGCCGACGGCGGTGAAGGACGACCTGCAGCAGCGGCTTGCATTCACTGCCGATGCGCACCGCTTTCTCACCAGCTATGCCTATGCGCATGGTGGCGCGTATGCTGAGTTAGGTGCGGTTGCCGGCGCCTTGCACGCACACCAGATCGATGTGGATATCATGCGCGACAAGTGGCAGGTGTCGCACAACCATCCGGCATGGGGCGACATGTCCAGGGACTGGCAGGCCAAGAACACCTGGCGTAACGATGTTCGCTATGACGAAGTCTGCACCTTCCTGAATGAGCGTGCTGACGAGTTGCTGCGTCTGCGTCGTCACGTCCAGGCTTGCGAGACCGACCTGATACGCTGGCTGGAACGTCTCCGGCCGGAACCCGAAGCGCTTTTTCACGATACCTGTAACGCCCAACAGAGCGTCGAGCTGCTTGAATGGGTCGAAGGAATCGCGCAAAGCCTGGGGGGCTGCAGCAGCGATGAAGTGGACTCGCCCGCGCTGAACAACAGCATCATGCGGCTGGCCCAGGTCGAATTCCAGGGGCAGTCATGGCTGTACCGCCAGGTGGCCGAGGAAAACAGTCTTGTAGGTCTGGCATTGTTCAATTTCAACCAGGAACTGGCCCAGGCCCTGGAACAGATCGCCTACAACTACAGCACCAACGGAACAATCGACGGTCTGGGGCAACAGCCTGACATCAGTGGTCAGATCAATACCGGGGGTGACTTCTGGCAGCGCATGCTCAAAGGTGTGGGGAATGCCCAGGATGTACTCAGCCTGGAAGCGGTGCAAAACAGCCGCCTCTATCAGTCCCTGTCGGAGACCGCTCGCCTGAGCATGGACGCGCTGCGTCAGGCCACGCTTGAGACCGCCCGTGACGTGTGGAATCGACTGTCGACCTTGTTCTTGCCGGCACTTCAGGCCCAGGCCAATAACCAGGCGACGGCGGTGCGAGTACTGCGCTTTTCGCTCACCCAGATCGTGGTAAGCCATGAGGTTTCTGACATGGTCGCCTTGAAGCTTAACGAAAACTTCCCCCGTGAGCAGCAGCAATGGACCATGGACCAACAGGCAATAGCCAAGCAGCAGCGAGGTCAGCAAGGAACACTGAGAAGATCAGGCAATTGGTACGACAAGAAGTCAGCGCGCAAGGATCTGCGAGCACTGGATGTGGCGATGCAGGACCACCAAAATAACCGGCCCCGGCATGTATATGGCGTATTGAAAGGCCAGTCCCGCAGCACCACGCTCAGCGTTCAACAGCTTGAGGTGTTGCTGTTTACGGTTGGCCAGTCCGAAGTGCAAACCCAGCTGCACCTCAAGGCGACCAGCCCCGCTGCCTATGCCGCTCGCACCAAAGCCTGGGTCGATCTCAATCTGGGCGGAACGCTGCCCGCGCTACTGGCCGGCCTGGGCCTGTGGAACTTGATGGTGACCACCCATGCGGTGCATTACGACGGCTACCTCACCGGTGCGGAGAAGAACCAGTTGCTCACCTCGTTGGCTACTGCCGGCTCGCTGCTGATGGCGCTGATGGTGATGCCGATGTGGGCGCGAGTTGGGAATATGGTGGGGGTGATCCGAGGCCAGACACTTGAACTGGCCCAGGCAGGGGCACGAGTTTGGTTGAAAGAAAGCCAATTTACCCACGCCAAACTCGCCCAGCGCCTTATTGCCCGCACCGTTGGCATGGCGGCACTGAATGTCATTGCGGCAGCAAGCGAGATTGCGCAGATCGACCGACAGATGGAGCGGGCGACCAGCCAGGAGCAGACCGTGGCCCTCAACCTGCAGTTAGGCTCACTTTATGCGATGGGGTTCCTGGGCTCTATCCAGATGTTTGGCAGTCTCTCAGGCTTGTATTTTAACTTCGCTTGGGTCATGGGTGGCTGGATGGTCGGCTTGCTGGCCATTGTAGGTCTGATCTATCTGGTCGCCAGCGTACTGGTCAGCCTCTATCACCGTGAGGGTTTGCGACTCTGGTTGTACCAGAGCTACTGGGGAAGGGCCGCCATTCCGATGGATTACACCGATGAAGCCCACGGGCAGAGTCTGTGGCAACTGGCGCAGATCTGTCTGACCCCGGGCGTCAGCGTCCGCTCGACCAATAACCCCCATTGGAATGGGCTCGATGGTGCCTGGCTGCAGATCAGCCTGCCTGCCCAGCTGGCAGGCCAGAGTTGCGAGATCAGGGCCGTATTTGTGCGCAAGACCGGCGGGTTTCTATGGAGCAAAAGCGTGATCGCGCTGGAACAGCAGGCATACGACCGCCTGGGCGGTGGCTACTGGAGCCCGACATTGGAGGACGACCCGCTTTCACATATGCCCCCCGTTGATAACAACGACAAGCTACCGGGTGACCTTGGTTACACCGCTGAGGCCAGTTATTACCACTGGCGCACCTGGATACCGGTCAGCGGTGCTTCCTATGTTGAGCTTGAACTGAGCTACCCGGAACTGGACAAGGCACGTGAACCCATGCGCTTCATGTTCAGAGCCAACCTGATGAACGCAACCCGAACCGCCGAGCTGATCAGCGATCCGCTGTCGAATAGCCCTGTGGAAGGAGAGCTCCTCTCACGCGCCGTCGTAAAGCCACAAATGATTACCCTGCCAGCACCTTTTATGGAGACTTCAGATGTTCTCACGCAAATCCCTGACCTTGCCGCCACAACTGGACTGGCAGCACAAGGATGAGCCGGCTCTGGCCGAGTGGTCGCTGAAGGCTCGGCCCTATAACACAGATATTGCCAATGGAATTGCAGCCTTCTTCTTGATCGTTCAAATACCCTGTCTTTATTGGTTGCTTCCATCAATGGCATCGGATCTGGGGGATCAGTTACTTATTGGTGGCTTGCTTTATATGGTTGTCATGAGTGGGGCTTTCAGCATGACCCACCAGACAACCAAATTCGCCTACCGGCTCACTTCCTCCGGGCTGGAGTTCTGCGAATGGAAGGAATTTCCCGAGTGGCTGCCCCGGCTGCTGAAGTGGGCGGGCGGCATTACCGGCGTGGCGATGCTGATGTTGGCCACGGTGCACCCGGCGGCGCTGATCGGCGCCATTGCCGGGCCGGGCTTGATGGGGCTGATGTACCTGCGGATGGGGACGTCCAGTCAGTTCCGAAGGATGCATGAGCAGTTTCACCAGGGTTTTCATCCGTGGACTGATTTTACCAGGATGATCGTATTCCGGCGGCGCGCGATCATAGGTTTGGATTTTACCTACTTCAATCCAATGTCCGACGAAGGAAAGGGGCGGATGATTGATACGGACCGCTTACTCTACTGCCGCAAAGCCCAGCTCGACGACCTGATTACCATCATCCGCGAGCAACTGCCCGAATCCACGCCCTATGAAGAGGCCTATATCCCCATCTATGCCTGATGGCGTGATATTGCCCATGGAGATTGCCAGCCGAAAAGACGCAGCTGGTTGCAACGGAGACTGCAGATGTTTACACCCAAACCCCTGACGCTGCCTCCCCAGCTGGACTGGCAGTACAAGGATGAGCCGGCATTGGCGGAATGGTCGTTGAAGGCCCGAGCGTATAACACTGATATCGGAGTTTGGGGGAATCGATGACTAACCTCTACCGAAAGTGGTTATCCATCCCCAAGGCCATCCGCTGGCCAATGGTGATCCTCTTTTACTTGCTTATGATCGGCGGCTATCTACTTTGGCAATACCAGCGCCCGGGGGACGCCTTTCTCTATGGATATAACCATACGGATCGGCCAGTTTTTAGTTTTTGGGTCAATGACAACTGGGGGGGGAATGGCGGGGTTACCTGCTGCTGGCGCATCCGTGGAGACACCTTGAAGGTAGTCTGGATTGTAGATGTTACCCAGGAGCAGTTCGATGAAGGCCTGAAGGAGGAGCGCTATGAAATAGAAGTTCCAAACCCTCCCAGGCAGCGGAACGATGACGCGCTGCATGTACATTTCCTGCCAGGTAACCAGGTACGTTTGGGCTGGAACCAAAGCGCCGGTAGTCCGTTGAAAGAAGAGTTGGCGGACTACTATTATCAAAGGAATGCTCAATGACGAACCGGAGCTTCCATGATATGGAGGCGGTGATAGGTGGGAACCGTGGAATAGCCTACACCCTGGGTCCTGATGCCCTGCTCAGCGAGGGCGAAATAATCGAGCTGCGCCCGGGAGATACTAGCGTCGCGCTGGAGCGGACCGGGCCTTATCGGCTGGATAGTATTAGGTATCTGCAGCCCAAGGACTCCGTATGATTCAACCCGCAGGAGGCACCAGCAGAAAGGGCCTGTTCTCCCGTGATGACTACCTTGCCCCGCCACATATTCCGACTGGCCAACCAGCCAGCGACATGCTGAATATCATCTGGCGCAAGAACGACGTGTTTCTTGATATTGGCGAGTACAGTATCGGCTCGGCAGTGATGGTTATGTGGCCGGTATTTATGATTTTTCTATTGGTGGGAGCCTATACCCGGGAACCGCTTCCAGAGCTGACTCAACTGATCTTTGATCGGAGGAGGGGTTATTCTTGGTATACCCGCTCTGATCATTGCTTATAGCTTGACCCAACCAGTCCCCCCACCGACCCGCTTCAACCGGCAGCGGCGTGTGGTATGCGTGACCTTGAAGGATGGTAGCCATTGGATAGTGCCGTGGGAGCAGGTTGAGGCGCAGGCCGTGGCAGTGGACAACATCGGGCAGCACGGCAAAACGACTCAAGGGCTGCTGATGGTCGGTTTCACCAATCCTGATCCGAAGGCTTATGAATCGGATAAACACTACAGCATTGGCTTCAGTTGTGGCGGCGGCACTACCGCCATGTGCCTCTGGGAATGTATTCGGAGTTATATGGAAGTCGGCCCGGACGCAGTTCCAGACACTCGCCTCGGAAAACGACCTTATGAAGAAACACAGATAGCGTCCATCGTGACCAGCCTGCGCAAGGGTGATATCAAGGATGTCTTGCATGGTTTGTTCTTCGTAATCTTTCTAGGTACTTACTTCGCCGAGAAGTTACAGAACCTGAAACTGACATACCCCCCCCCGATCTTACCGACCCGCTCCCCCTCGAGTGG
Organism: Pseudomonas saudimassiliensis; assembly: GCF_000939975.1. Lineage (GTDB taxonomy): Bacteria > Pseudomonadota > Gammaproteobacteria > Pseudomonadales > Pseudomonadaceae > Halopseudomonas > Halopseudomonas saudimassiliensis. The sequence goes on from NZ_LK391969.1 coordinate 2,360,039, forward strand.
TCCAAACCTCTCCCGCCTGAAAAGTGGGCCAAACGATCTCCGGCGCTGGAACAAGCCATCGCTGAACGCGAAATTGAGCTGGCCGAGGAGCAAGTTCTCAAGGAAGCCGCTGAAGCCGTAGCGAAAGCCGCTTTGCGTGCTGACCCCAGGCCGGCTAAATCCAACTGGCCTACGGAGTGACGATGTCCGTGCATCCACTGCACCCAATCCAGACACTGAAGCACTGAACCTGCACCTCAAGGGGGCGATGCTGGCGGTGGCAAGCAGCACGCTCTCGGCTGCATAAGAATCAGCTATCAACATTCTGAGCTTTTCCTAAGCCGATCTAATTGTCTGTTTTCATAAACATTAATGCATCAGATGAGCCGCCCATACGGCTCGCTTACAGCTAGGTTCTGCCTATCATTACCTGCCATGGCATGGCAATTGCTGTTCACGGTGTGTCTTGATAAGGAGCTCAACCCGTGCACACCGATAAAGCAACCCGCCTGCAGCTGTTGAATTTCCGACTCATCCAGACGCGCGTGTTCCATCTTACCTGGATGGCATTCTTCGTCTGTTTCTTCGCCTGGTTTGCCTGTGCGCCGCTGATGCCGGTGATCCGCGGTGAGTTCGATCTGACCACCAGGCAGATCGCCAATATCAATATCGCGGCGGTGGCTATTACCATTCTGGTTCGTCTGATCATCGGCCCGCTGTGTGACCGATTTGGTCCGCGCAAGACCTACACCGGGCTTATGTTGGTCGGTGCGATTCCGGTTTTCGGTGTGGCTGCGGCGCAGAGTTACGAGAGTTTTCTGTTCTTCCGTTTGCTCATCGGTGCCATTGGCGCCAGCTTTGTGATCACCCAGTACCACACCTCAATCATGTTCGCGCCCAATGTGGTTGGTACGGCGAACGCAGCGGCGGCGGGCTGGGGCAATGCCGGCGGCGGCGCCGCTCAGGTGATCATGCCGCTGGTGCTGGGCGCGGTGCTGATGCTCGGTGCCGGCGAGGCGCTGGGCTGGCGGGTGGCCCTGCTGGTGCCCGGTGTGCTGATGCTGATCATGGCGTTTCTCTACTGGCGTTATACCCAGGACTGTATGGCGGGTAACTACAGCGAGCTGCGCGCCGCGGGCACCATGCCGGACTCGGGCAAGCAGGGTGGATGGAGCAGTTTTAAACTGGCCGCCGGCAATTACCGGGTGTGGATGCTGTTCGTTACCTACGGCGCCTGTTTCGGCGTTGAGATCTTCATGCATAACGTGGTGGCGTTGTATTTTCTCGATAATTTCGAATTGTCCTTGAAGACCGCAGGGCTGGTGGCCGGCAGCTTCGGTCTATTGGCGCTGTTTGCACGCGCCCTGGGCGGCTGGTTGTCGGATCAGCTGGCGCGGCGCGGCGGTCTGGATGCCCGGTCGAAGATACTGTTCCTGCTCATTGTCGGTGAGGGGCTGGGCCTGCTGCTGTTCTCGCAGATGGACAGCTTTCATCTGGCAGTCATCTCGATGCTGGCCTTCGGTCTGTTCACCCATATGGCCTGTGGCGCGACCTATGCCCTGGTGCCCTTTATTGATCGCCAGGCGCTGGGTGGAGTGGCCGGCATCATCGGCGCCGGCGGCAACGTGGGGGCGGTGGCAGCGGGCTTGCTGCTGCTGTGGCTGGGTGAGCTGCAACAGACGCTGTTCATCCTCGGTGCACTGGTGTTGACCAGCGCCTTCTGCGCCATCGCCGTGCGGTTCTCTGTAGAGCACAAGCATCAGGAGGAAGAACTCTACCAGCAGGCGCTGGCGCAGCGTGCTGCTCCTGCGGCCGGTAGTGCCTGAGGTGCCGGGCGTGACGGAGTTAGCAATGGCGCAGCCACGGCTGGTGGTGATCGGCAACGGCATGGTGGGTCAGAAGTTTCTGGAGCAACTGGTGACCGAGGGTTTGCACCGGCTTTATCAGGTCACCGTGCTGTGCGCCGAGCCTCGGCCAGCCTATGACCGGGTTCACCTGACCGAGTTTTTCAGTGGGCGCAGTAGCGAAGCGCTGTCGCTGGTACCGGAGGGGTTCTTCGGACGCCATGGTATCGAATTGCGTTTGAGCGAAGGCGCTGCCCGTATCGATCGGCAGAGCAGGACGGTACTGACTGAAAAGGGTGCGACGCTGGGCTACGACAAGCTGGTGCTGGCCACCGGCTCCTACCCCTTCGTGCCACCGCTGCCGGGCAGGGAGCGGCCGGGCTGTCTGGTCTATCGCACCATCGAGGATATGCAAGCCATCATGGAGGCCGGCCGCGACGCCGAGGTGGGGGTGGTGATTGGTGGCGGTCTGCTTGGCCTGGAAGCGGCCAAGGCGCTACGCGACATCGGCCTGCAGACCCACGTGGTGGAGTGTGCGCCGCGTTTGATGGCGGTGCAGGTGGACGACAGCGGCGGGGCGCTCCTGCGGCGCAAGATCGAGCAACTCGGCGTGTCAGTGCATACCGGTAAGAGCACCACGGAGATCACTGACGGCGAATTCTATCGCCATGCCCTTAATTTTGCCTGCGGCGCGCATCTGGAAGCGGATGTGGTGGTGTTTTCTGCCGGTATCCGCCCGCAGGATGGGCTGGCCCGCGAGGCGGATCTGGCAGTGGGCGAACGCGGGGGAATCGTTATTGACGACCACTGCCGCACGTCGGACCCGGACATCTATGCCATCGGCGAATGTGCGCTCTGGGGTGGGCGCATCTACGGTCTGGTGGCGCCCGGCTACGCGATGGCCCGTGCTGCGGCCAGCCACCTGCAGCACCTGCATGATGCCCGGGCGGCGGTGCCGTTCACTGGGGCGGATATGTCCACCAAGCTCAAGCTGATGGGCGTTGACGTGGCCTCCTTCGGTGACGCCCACGCCAGCACGCCGGGAGCCTGTTGCTATCGGTATGAGGACGAGCGCAAACAGATCTACAAGAAGCTGGTGGTCAGTGAGGATGGCCGGCGCCTGCTGGGCGGCGTGCTGGTCGGCGATGCCCGGGAATACCACAGGCTGCTGCAGATGTTGCTCAATGACATGACCCTGCCGGAGGCGCCCGAACAACTGATTCTGCCGGTCGCCGAAGGCGCGGCGGCGCAACTGGACGTCAATGCCTTGCCGGGCGATGCCACCCTCTGCCATTGCCAGAACGTCAGCAAGGGTTCCATCTGTCAGGCCATCGCCCAGGGGCACGGTGATCTGGCGGCAATCAAGGCGTGTACCGGCGCCGCTACCGGATGCGGCAGCTGCGCGTCGCTGGTGCGCACCTTGCTGGACTCCTCTGCAGATATGCGCCAGTCGGCGGAGAAAGTCGCATGACCTGTACTACCTGTCCCTACTGCGGCGTGGGCTGTGGGGTGATCGCGACGCTGGATGCGCAGACGCCCAACCGAGTGCGCATCCAGGGTGATCCTGAGCACCCGGCCAACCGCGGTCGGCTCTGCGTGAAGGGCTCGGCGCTGGCCGATACCGTCGGGCTGGAAGGGCGACTGCTGCAGCCGCTGTTGCGTGACAGCAAGGGGCAGGCACACACCACCGGCTGGGATCAGGCGCTGGATCATGTCGCCGAAGGCCTGCGGCGGATCATTGACCAGCATGGGCCCGAGGCGGTGGCTTTCTACGTATCCGGACAACTGTTAACCGAGGACTACTACGTGGTCAACAAGCTGGTCAAGGGCTGGCTGGGCACCGCCAATATCGACACCAACTCCCGGCTGTGCATGTCCTCGGCCGTAGCGGGGCATAAGCGGGCATTCGGTGAGGATCTGGTCGGCGGCAATTACGAGGACCTGGAGGAGGCAGATCTGGTGGTGCTGGTCGGCTCGAACACTGCCTGGTGCCACCCCATTGTCTACCAGCGGCTGATGCAGAGCCGCCGCGAACGCCCCGAGAAGCGCATCGTGGTAGTGGACCCGCGACGCACCGCCACCTGAGAGCAGGCGGATATGCATCTGCCGGTGAAGGCGGGCTCCGATGTCTGGCTGTTCAATGGCCTGCTCGCCTATCTGGAAGAGCATGGCGTGGTAGACACCGACTTTGTCGCCAACCATACCGGCGGCGCGGCCGAGACGTTGGCCGTTGCCCGTGACAGTGCCGGGCGACTGGAAGCCGTCGCCAAGGCCTGCGGCCTGCCGGTGGCCGCCCTGGAAAGCTTCTATGCGCTGTTCGCCCGTACCCGCAGGGTGGTGACGGTGTTTTCCCAGGGGGTGAACCAGTCCTCCAGCGGTACCGACAAGGTCAACAGCATCATCAATTGCCACCTGCTCACCGGGCGCATCGGCGCGCCGGGGATGGGGCCGTTTTCCATTACCGGGCAGCCCAATGCCATGGGCGGCAGGGAAGTAGGCGGACTGGCCAATATGCTGGCCGCGCATCTGGAGTTGGCTGATCCGCAGCACCGGCAACTGGTGCAGACGTTCTGGGACGGCCCGCGCATGGCCAGTGCGCCGGGCTTGAAAGCAGTAGACCTGTTTGAAGCCGTACATGCTGGACGGATCAAGGCGTTATGGATCATGGCGACCAACCCGGTGGTGAGCCTGCCGGACGCTGACCGGGTGCGCGAGGCGCTCAAGCGCTGCGAGCTGGTGGTGGTGTCTGATCTGTTTGCCGATACCGATACCGCCGCGCTGGCCGATGTGGTGTTGCCGGCCCTGGGCTGGGGCGAGAAGGACGGCACCGTCACCAACTCGGAGCGTTGCCTGTCCCGGCAACGGGCATTCCTGCCCGCGCCGGGTGCGGCCAAGCCGGATTGGTGGGCAGTCAGCGAGGTGGCGTGCCGATTGGGCTATACAGGCTTCGATTATCAGCAGCCGGCGCAGATATTCGATGAGCATGCGCGGCTGTCGGCCTGGGGTAATGATCTGCAGAAGGCGCCGCGTGCGTTCAATCTGAGCGGGCTGGTGGGACTGGATGCGCAGGGCTATGACAACCTGCGCCCGCTCCGCTGGCCGGTGCTGCAGGCGGGGCAGGAAACGCCCAGGCTATTTGCGGATAACCACTTTTCCCATGCCGATGGCCGGGCGCGATTGGTGCCGACCGTGCCCCGCGCCCCGGCAAACCCGGTGGATGAGGACTTTCCGCTGGTGCTCAATACCGGCCGGATCAGGGATCAGTGGCATACCATGACCCGTACCGGCCGCGCCGCGCGCCTGGCCGGCCACTTGCCGGAGCCGTTCGTGGAAATGCATCCCTATGAAGCCATGCTCTGTGGCGTGCAGGACGGTGCGCTGGTACGGGTTGCCAGCCGCTGGGGCAGCATGGTGGTGCGCTTGCGTTGCACGGCTGACCAGCCGCGCCGCACGGTATTCGTGCCGATCCACTGGAATGATCAATGCGCCTCGGATGCGCGGGTGGGGGCGCTGGTCAATCCGGTGGTCGATCCGCTGTCCGGGGAGCCGGAGTTCAAGCATACGCCCGCGGCGGTGACGCCGTTCCCGGTGGACTGGCACGGCGTGGTCTACAGTCGTGCGCCACTGGCGTTTGCGCCGGACGCGTCGCCAGCCTATTGGGTGCGCATTCAGGGCGATGGCTTCTTCCGCTACGAGCTGGCCGGGCGCGGTGCGCTGGCAGACCCGCAGCGCTGGAGCCGGCAGTTGCTGGGGGCACAGCCAGGCTGGCTGGAAGTACAGGATGACAGTACCCATGAGTACCGCACCGCGGCGCTTGATGGCGATCGCCTGCTGGCGTGCGTTTATCTCTCGCCGCGCGCCGAGCTGCCCTCGCGCAGCTGGCTGAATCGCCTGTTCACCCGGGCCAGTCTGACGGAAGCGGACATCGTTGGGCTCAGGCTCGGGCGATCCGTGGATCCGGCCGATGATGTCGGTGCAACCATCTGTTCCTGCTTTGCGGTGGGCCGTAACACCATCCTCGATGCCATCCGGGATAACGGCCTGACCAACGTCGAAGCAGTGGGCCGCTGCGTACGGGCCGGCACCAACTGCGGCTCCTGTCAGCCGGAAATCCGCGCGCTGCTGGCCGAGGCCAGAGCGACTGAAGGGGTATAAGGGAGAAGGGGGCAAGGAGCGGCCCGGCGCGCCGGGCTGCTCCGGTCTAGCTCAGTTGTGTGCGTGCAGCATCTCGTTCAGTGCAATGGCGCTCTTGTTGGTCTTGCACTCGATGGCGCCGGTCTGGGAGTTGCGGCGGAACAGCAGGTCCGGCTGGTTGGCCAGCTCCCGCGCCTTGACGATGCCCACCTGGTGGTCGGCTTCATCCAGCAGCGCGACCTTGAGGCCGGCAGTGATGTACAGGCCGGCTTCCACAGTGCAGCGATCGCCCAGCGGAATACCGATACCGGCGTTGGCGCCGATCAGGCAGCCTTCACCCACTGAAATGACGATATTGCCGCCACCGGAGAGGGTGCCCATGGTCGAGCAGCCACCGCCCAGGTCAGAACCCTTGCCAACAAACACGCCGGCCGAAATGCGCCCCTCAACCATGCTGGTGCCCGCGGTACCGGCATTGAAGTTGATAAAGCCTTCATGCATGACAGTAGTGCCTTCGCCGATATAGGCGCCCAGGCGCACCCGTGCGGTGTCCGCGATACGTACGCCGGTGGGCACTACGTAGTTGGTCATGATCGGAAACTTGTCGACGCTGTGTACCTGCAGATCCTCGCCGCGCAGGCGGGCCGCCAGCTGGCGCTGCGGCAGCTCGTGGATGTCGATTGCGCCCTGGTTGGTCCAGGCAACGTTCGGCAGCAGCGGGAACAGGCCAGCCAGTACTACCTCGTGGGGCTTGACCAGGCGGTGCGACAGCAGGTGCAGTTTGAGATAGGCCCCGGGCGTGGTGATGGGGGCATCGTCGGTCTCGAGTATGGTGACCACCAGCGGGCGGGTGCTGTGCTGCAGTTCGGTTGCCAATGCGCCGAGCTCGGCAAAGCCTGCATCGGCAAGCGCTTTGCCCAGTACGGCGCACTGACTGACCGGCAGGTCGATCGCCTGGTTGCCGCCTGTATAGCCGAGCTGCTGGCCCACGGCGGCTACCAGTGCGCGGTCAGGATGGAGAATCGGCCGGGGGTAGAACACCTCCAGCCAGTCGCCGGCCATATTTTGGGTGCCGATACCCAGAGCCAGACTGAAATGGTCGCTCATCAGATGTGTTTTCCTTGGTACATGGAATCAAAAGGCAGTGGCGTACAGCTCCGGCTTGAAGCCGACCAGACGCCGTGGGCCGGTATCCAGTACCGGTCTTTTTATCATGGAGGGGTTGGCCTGCATGAGGGCAATGGCCTTGTCCTGGTCGATATCCTGCTTGTCCGCCTCGTCGAGCTTGCGGAAGGTCGTGCCCTGGCGATTGAGGATCTTTTCCCAACCGTGCTCCTCGCACCAGCTGCGCAGGCGCTCGGCATCAATGCCTTCCTTCTTGTAGTCATGGAAGTGATAGTCGATGCCATGCTCATCCAGCCAGGTGCGGGCTTTCTTCATGGTGTCGCAGGCCTTGATGCCGTACAGGGTAATCATGGTGTTACAAACTCCGAATAAAGGTGCGGATCCGTTGGGCGGCTTCAATGCACTCGTCCAGCGGTGCGACCAGCGCCAGGCGGATGCGCCCGGCACCGGGGTTGAGGCCGTTGACCTCGCGGGACAGATAGCTGCCCGGCAGCACGGCCACGTTCTGCTCGGCCAGCAGCCGGCGGGTGAAGGTCTCGTCGTCGATGGGCGTAGCGGGCCAGAGGTAGAAGCCAGCGTCGGGACGCTGGACGTTCATGACATCGCCGAGGATGTCCAGCACGGCGTCGAACTTGGCCTGGTAGAGGCGGCGGTTTTCCACGACATGCGCTTCGTCCTGCCACGCGGCCAGGCTCGCCAGTTGCGTCTGGATCGGCATGGCGCAGCCGTGGTAGGTGCGGTAGGTCAGGTAGGGGCCGAGCAGGCTGGCGTCACCAGCGACAAACCCCGAGCGCAGGCCGGGGAGGTTGGAGCGCTTGGACAGGCTGTGAAACACCACGCAGCGGGCAAAATCAGCGCGGCCCAGGCTGGCGCAGGCCTGCAGCAAGCCGACCGGGCCGGATTGGTCCGGGTCATGGATCTCGCTGTAGCACTCGTCGGCCGCGATCACGAAATCGTACTGGTCCGCGAGGTGGATCAACTCCTGCAGGGTCGCCAACGGCGTCACGGCGCCGGTGGGGTTGCCGGGCGAGCAGATGAACAGGAGCTGGCAGCGGCGCCAGATATCCGCGGGGACGCTGGCATAATCCGGGACGAAGCCATTGCTTTCATCGCAGGCGAGATAATGCGGCTCAACGCCGGCCAGCAGGGCGGCACCCTCATAGATCTGGTAGAAGGGGTTGGGGCTGACCACCAAACCCTGCGGATCACGTTGGACCATGGCCTGGGTGAAGGAAAACAGCGCCTCCCGGGTGCCGGTCACCGGCAGCACATGCCGGTCGGCGTCGATCATGCCCGCGGGCAACGCGAAGCGCTGGCTCAGCCAGCTGGCAATGCCCCGGCGCAATTCCGGCACACCGGCGGTGGAGGGGTAGATGGCGGTCTTGTCCTGGTTGGCGGCCAGGGCCTCCAGTACCAGGGCGGGCGAGGCATGCTTGGGCTCGCCAATGGACAGGGAAATCGACGCCAGCGCCGGGTTGGGCGTGACACCCGCAACCAGGGCCCGCAGCTTCTCAAAAGGGTAGGGTTGCAGTCGCTGCAGGTCCTGGTTCATCCGGGCTGGGTCCTCAAATCACTATGGCGTGCGGCGTGCCGTTATCCGATTGAATGTTCTGGCCGAGGGTACGGATGATGGTGTGCTGCAATTGCTCGCATAACCGGGGGTCGGACAGGGGTTGGTTGTCCGCGTCGGTTATGACGAAAACGTCATCCACGCGCTCGCCCAATGTGACGATGCGCGCATTTTGCACGCTGATGTCGAAATCGAGAAATATTTTTCCCATACGGGCCAGCAGACCGGGCCGGTCCGGCGCGCTCAGTTCGAGAATGGTGTGCTGCCCGCTGTGGTCAGTGAAGATGGTGACCTCGGGTTCGAAGGCGAAATGCTTGAGCTGGCGCGGCACCCGCCGCTGGATGATCGCCGGGTAGGCGTCCGGGTCGGACAGGGCCTCGAGCAGGCCGCCCTTGATCTCCCGGATGCGCTGCGGGTTGTCGCCGATCGGCCCGCCATCGGCATCCAGCACGATATAGGTATCCAGGCTGAAGCGGTTGGTGGTGGTGATGACCCGGGCGTCCTGGATGCTCAGGTTGAGCTGGTCCATGGCGGCGGCGGTCACGGCGAACAGATCGTGCTGCTCGGGTGTATAGAGGAATATCTGGGTCGCCCCTTCGAATTCCCGTTGCGCGGTTTCCTTGATCAGCACCAGCGGCCCGCGATGCTCGGGGTGCTGCACTATGGCTTCGGTGTGCCAGGCGATATCGCTGGCGGTATGGCGCAGGAAGTAGTCCTCGCCCAGTTGCGCCCACAGCCCTTCGGCATCCTCTTCATCAATCCCGCTGCGCACCAGGATATCCAGCGCCGCCTCTTGGGTAGCGGTGATCTGCTGGGCCCGGTTGGGTGGGTTGTCCAGCCCGCGGCGCAGGGCCCGCTTGGTCTCGGTGTACAGCTGGCGCAGCAGCGAGGCGCGCCAGGAGTTCCACATGTTGGGGTTGGTCGCGTTGATGTCGGCTATGGTCAACACGTACAGGTAGTCCAGGCGCACCTGGTTGCCCACATGCACGGCAAAGTCATGGATCACCTCCGGGTCGGAGATGTCCTTGCGCTGGGCGGTGGTGGACATCACCAGATGGTGTTCGACCAGCCAGCTGACCAGGTGGGTATCCCAGGCGGGGAGATGATGGCGCTGGCAGAACAGGGTGGCGTCGATGGCGCCGAGTTCCGAATGATCGCCGCCACGGCCTTTGGCGATGTCGTGATACAGGCCGGCCATGTACAGCAAATCCGGTTTGGGCAGCCGGCAGAAGATCTTCCAGGCCAGCGGGTACTTTTCCTGATAGTCAGGGCGCCCGAGTTTGCGCAGGTGCTTGATCAGGTTCAGGGTGTGGGCATCGACCGTGTAGATGTGGAACAGGTCATGCTGCATCTGGCCGACGATCCGGCCGAATTCGGGCAGGTAGCGTCCGAGAATGCCATAGCGGTTCATGCGGCGCAGATTGCGGTGCACGCCCTCGCGGCAGCGCAGCAGTTCGACGAACAGGCTGGTGTTGCGGATGTCGCGGCGAAAGTCGTCGTCGATCAGATGCCGGTGATCGCGCAGCAGGCGAATGCTGTCGGCCCGGACCCCACGGATCTCCTGGTGCTGGGCCATCAGCACGAAGATCTCCAACAGCGCAAAGGGCGTACGCTTGAACACCTGGGGGTGGGTCACTTCAATATAGTGATTGCGCACCTGAAAGCGGGAATTCAACGGCTGGATATCCGCCGACTCGGCATCGCGCAGCAGGATCTCCTCGAAGTGCTGCATCAACAGGTCGTTGAGCTCCGACAGCGACATGACGATGCGGTAGTACTTCTGCATGAAGCGTTCGACCGCCAGCTTGGCGTCGTTGTCCTCGAAGCCGAACAGCCGTGCCATGGCCCGCTGATGATCGAACAGCAGCCGGTCCTCGGCGCGGCCGGACAAGGCGTGCAGGGCAAAGCGTACCTGCCAGAGGAAGGCCCGGCCGCCGGCCAGGATGTTGTACTCGGGCTCGTTGAGAAACCCCTGCTCGACCAGTTCGCGCAGGTCGCTGGTGCCGAAATGGCGCAGCGCTACCCAGCCGATGGTCTGAATATCCCGCAGGCCACCGGGCGAGCTTTTGACGTTGGGTTCGAGGTTGTACTCGGTGTCATTGAACTTGGCGTGCCGGTCGTGCTGCTCGGCGCGCTTGGCGCGGAAGAATTCGGCACTGGTCCACATATGCTGCGGGCCGACGGCGTCCATCATGTCCTGGCGCAGGGTTTCTTCGCCGACCAGGGTGCGCGACTCCATGAGGTTGGTGATGACGGTCACGTCGGCGCGCGCCTCGTCCTGGCACTCACCGATGGTGCGTACGCTCTGGCCGACCTCCAGGCCGATATCCCACAGCAGGGTGAGAAAGCGGCTGATGGCGTCGTTGTAGCGGTCGCTGCTGTCGCGCAACAGGATCAGCAGGTCGATATCCGAATGCGGGTGCAGCTCGCCCCGTCCGTAGCCGCCGACGGCCAGCAGGGCGATATCGGCATCCGTCGGGCAATCCAGGGTGTGCCAGGCCTGCCGCAGGATCTGATCGACCAGCCAGGCGCGGTCGTGGATCAGCTTGTGGATGTCCCGGCCGCCTTCGAAGCGTGCCTGCAGCACGCCCTGGGCGTGGCGCAGGGCTTTCTTGAAGGCGGGAATCGGGCTGCGCTTGAGCGCCAGATCTTCCTGGAACTGGCTGGGGTCAAACAGTTCGTGATCCACAATGATTCCTCGGCAAAACGGGGTTAGCGGAAATCTTCATCCTTGCGCAGGGTCAGCACTTCATAGCCATCGGCGGTAACCAGGATGGTGTGCTCCCATTGGGCGGACAGTTTGCGATCCTTGGTGATCGCGGTCCAGCCGTCACCCAGCAGGCGGGTTTCCGGGCGGCCCTGGTTGAGCATGGGCTCGATGGTGAAGATCATGCCTTCCTTCAACTCCAGGCCGGTACCGGCGCGCCCATAGTGCAATACCTGGGGCTCTTCGTGGAATACCTTGCCAATACCGTGACCGCAGTAGTCGCGCACCACGCTGAAGCGATTGGCATGGGCATGATCCTGGATGATCTGGCCGATATCACCCAGACGCGCGCCGGGGCGGACCACGGAAATACCTTTATACAGGCATTCCTGGGTGACGCGGGACAGCCGCTCGACCCATTCGGGTACATCGCCGACATGGAACATCTTGCTGGTATCGCCGTGGTAGCCATCCTTGATGACCGTGACGTCGATATTCATCGCGTCGCCATTTTTCAACGGCTTGTCGTTGGGGATGCCGTGGCACACCACATGGTTGAGCGAGGTGCAGATGGATTTGGGGAAGGGGATGCGGCCATGGCCGCCGCCGTAGTTCAGCGGTGCGGGGATGGCCTGCAGCTCATTGACGATGTAGTCATGGCAACGCTGGTTCAGTTCATCGGTGGTCACGCCCGGCTTGACGTACTCTTCGATCATCTCCAGAACCTGCGCGGCCAGTCGGCCGGCGACGCGCATGCCGGCGATGTCTTCGGGGGTCTTGATGGTTACTGTCATGGTTGGGGAAATCTCTCGTCGTGCCACGCCGACTGGCGTGCGGAATGGATTGATTGGGCGTGAGTTTATCAGATTGATGGGCGCGCCGGGGTGGACGCCGTTCGGCACGCCGGCCTTTATTCAGCCGCGCACTTTGTGATATAAAGCGCCGCGCCTGAGAGAACCGCGGCATCGTCCGCCTCAGGTATTACTGAATCCGCACACATATCGACACGTTGTCCTGGGTGCCCTTCGGGGTTGGATGGCGGGATATGTGGAGGCTCAACCCGATACAATTGATGGAGTTATCATGACCCAAGTTTCCATGCGTGACATGCTGAAGGCCGGCGCGCACTTCGGCCACCAGACCCGTTACTGGAACCCGAAAATGGGCAAGTTCATTTTCGGCGCTCGCAACAAGATTCACATCATCAACCTGGAAAAGACCATGCCGATGTTCCATGAAGCCCTGAGCTTCGTGGAAAAACTGGCCAGCGGCAAGAACAAGCTGCTGTTCGTCGGTACCAAGCGCGCCGCCAGCAAGATCATTGCTGAAGAAGCCGCCCGCGCTGGCATGCCCTACGTTGATCACCGCTGGCTCGGCGGCATGCTGACCAACTACAAGACCATCCGTCAGTCCATCAAGCGTCTGCGCGACCTGGAAGCCCAATCCCAGGACGGCACCTTCACCAAGCTGACCAAGAAAGAGGCGCTGATGCGCACTCGCGATCTGGAAAAACTGGATCGCAGCCTGGGTGGTATCAAGGACATGGGCGGCCTGCCTGACGCGATCTTCGTTATCGACGTCGAGCACGAGCGCATTGCCATCACCGAAGCCAACAAGCTGGGCATCCCGGTCATCGGCATCGTCGATACCAACAGCAGCCCTGAAGGCGTTGACTACGTGATCCCCGGTAACGACGACGCCATCCGCGCCATCAAGCTGTACGCTGGTGCCATGGCTGACGCGGTACTGCGCGGCAAGAACAGCGGCGGCGTCGACGAGTTCGTCGAAGAAGCCGCAGCGGCTTCCGAGGCCTCCGAAGGCTGAGCGGAAACCGGCGTGGTGTGAATGCCGTATTCAAGAAGGGGGCCATGCCCCCTTTTTGCACTATGTTGAAATATCTTGAAAGCAACATATTGAGGTCGCCCTGTGGTCCGGGCGGCTCCCAATCAAGCAAGCCAGAGGAATAATTCATGTCACAGATTACTGCAGCCATGGTCAAGGAACTGCGTGAGCGTACCGGCCAGGGCATGATGGATTGCAAAAAGGCGCTTGCCGCAGCGGGTGGCGATATCGAGAAAGCCATCGACGATATGCGTGCCGCTGGCGCGATCAAGGCCGCCAAGAAAGCTGGCAACATCGCCGCTGAAGGCTCCATTGCTGTCAAGGTTGCTGACGACAACAAGTCGGCCATCATCATCGAAGTCAACTCCCAGACCGACTTCCTGGCGCTGCAGGACGACTTCAAGGCCTTCGTCAACGAGAGCCTGGAAAAAGGCTTTGCCGCTGGTTACACCGACGCTGCTCCGCTGATTGCCGACCAGGAATCCGCCCGTGAAGCGCTGGTTGCCAAGTGTGGCGAAAACGTCAACATCCGTCGCCTGACCCGCGTTGAAAGTGACGTGGTAGGTGCCTACCTGCACGGTCACCGCATTGGTGTGCTGGTTGCCCTGAAAGGCGGCGACGCCGAGCTGGCTCGCGACATCGCCATGCACGTGGCTGCCAGCAACCCGCAGCTGCTTGATCCTTCCCAGGTTTCTCCTGAAGTGATCGAGAAGGAAAAAGAGATTTTCCTGGCACTGAACGCCGACAAGATCGCTGGCAAGCCGGAAAACATCGTTGAGAACATGGTCAAGGGCCGTATCAACAAGTTCCTGGCTGAAGCCAGTCTGGTCGAGCAGGCGTTCGTCAAGGATCCGGAAATCAAGGTCGGTGATCTGGCCAAGAAAGCCGGCGCTGAAATCCTGTCCTTCACCCGCTTTGAAGTGGGCGAAGGTATCGAGCGCGCCGAGGTCGACTTCGCCGCTGAAGTCGCCGCTCAGGTTGCTGCTTCCAAGCAGTAAGGCGCAGCGTGACCAGCGCTCTGCAGACTCCCTGCGCGGAGTCTGCAACCAGGCAGTAAACAGGAAGGCTTCCCGCGCAGGCGTGAAGCCTTCTTTTTGAGAAATACTGAACAAGTCGCCATCCTGATGGTCTGGGTGGGACTTGTTGAGTGTTTCACCAGCCACAGCAGGAGAGTGATCAATGGCCCAGGTACCTAGCAGCCGTCAGCCCAAGTACAAGCGAATCCTTCTCAAACTCAGCGGAGAGGCCCTGATGGGTACCGAGGATTTCGGTATCGATCCCAAGGTGCTGGATCGCATGGCGCTGGAAATCGGCCAATTGATCGGTATCGGTGTCCAGGTGGGGCTGGTTATCGGCGGCGGCAACCTGTTCCGCGGCGCGGCCCTCAGCGCTGCCGGCATGGACCGGGTAACCGGGGACCATATGGGCATGCTTGCTACCGTGATGAATGGCCTGGCCATGCGCGACTCCCTGGAACGCTCCAACATCCAGACCCGGGTAATGTCCGCCATTACCATGGAAGGCGTGACCGAGCATTACGACCGCCGCAAGGCCATGCGCTATCTGGCTGGTGGCGACGTGGTAATATTTTCCGCCGGTACCGGCAATCCCTTCTTCACAACCGACACCGCTGCCTGTCTGCGCGGTATCGAGGTAGATGCGGATGTGGTGCTGAAGGCGACCAAGGTGGATGGCGTCTACAATCGCGATCCGATGAAGGATCCGAACGCCGAACGTTTCGACAGGCTCAGCTATGACCAGGTACTGGATCTCAAGCTGGGCGTGATGGATCTGACAGCCATCTGTCTGATCCGCGATCACCAGATGCCCTTGCGGGTATTCAACATGAACAAACCCGGCGCGCTGCTCAACGCAGTGGTAGGAAGCGCCGAGGGTACATTGATCGAGGGCTGAGTAATGATCAACGAAATCAAGCAAGAAGCGCAGGAACGCATGAAGAAGTCGGTGGAGTCGCTCGATAGCGCCTTCGCCAAGATTCGCACCGGGCGTGCGCACCCGAGCATTCTTGATAGCGTGATGGTGTCCTACTACGGTTCCGACACGCCGCTGCGTCAGGTCGCCAACGTGACCGTGGAAGATTCGCGCACCCTGGCCCTGAGCGTGTTCGACAAGAGCATGATCCAGGCGGTGGAAAAGGCCATCATGACCTCGGACCTGGGGCTGAACCCGGCTACCGCCGGTACCACCATCCGCGTACCCATGCCGGCATTGACGGAAGAAACCCGCAAGGGCTATACCAAGCAGGCCCGCAGTGAAGCGGAGAACGCCCGGGTGGCGGTCCGCAACATCCGTCGCGACGCGCTGGGTCAGCTCAAGGATCTGCAGAAGGAAAAGGAGATCAGCGAGGACGAAGAACGTCGTGCCGCGGATGATGTGCAGAAACTGACTGACAAGTATATTGCCGAGATCGACAAGGCGCTGGAAGCCAAGGAAGCGGACCTGATGGCTATCTGAAGCCAGTCCGTCCCCGATCGGGTCGCGCCTCCGGGTGCGGGTCGATGGGGGCGGGGGACCCAGGAGAGAATATTGTTCAGCACACCAGCAGATCCAGGATCATGACTGATAATAAAGCTGCGACCGGGTCCGTCCCTCGTCACGTTGCCATCATCATGGATGGCAACAATCGCTGGGCGCGTAAACGGTTCCTGCCAGGGGTGGCGGGGCACAAGGCGGGTGTGGATGCCGTCCGGGCGGTCATCGAGGTGTGCGTCAAGGAAGGGGTCGAGGTACTCACGCTGTTCGCCTTTTCCAGCGAGAACTGGGCGCGGCCGCAGGCCGAGGTCGGTGCCTTGATGGAGCTGTTCCTGTTGGCTCTGCACCGTGAGGTACGCAAGCTGCGGGATAATGATATCCGTCTGAACATCATCGGTGAGCGCACTCGCTTCGCGCCGCAGTTGCAACAGGCGATGGCGGACGCGGAGGCCTACACGGCCGAATGCCGCGGGTTGCGGTTGCTGGTTGCCGCCAACTACGGTGGCCAGTGGGATATTACCCAGGCAGCGCGCTCGCTGGCCCGTGACGCCGCCGCTGGCGTGCTGGACGCCGATGCCATCCAGCCGGAAGATCTGGCCGCCCGGCTCAGTACGGCTGGTCTGCCGTTGCCCGACCTGTGCATTCGCACCGGAGGCGAACGACGCATCAGCAACTTCGTCCTCTGGCAGATGGCCTACGCCGAACTCTATTTCTCCGACCTTTTCTGGCCTGATTTCAAACACGACGCCATGCGCGAGGCACTGGCGGACTTTGCCCGCCGGCAACGGCGCTTCGGCAAGACCAGCGAACAAGTGGCAGCGGAGTCCTGATGCTCAAACAACGCATTCTTACCGGTATCATCCTGGCACCCCTGGTCATCGCCGGCTTCGTGCTGCTGGACCATCTGTGGTTCGCCGTGATGATCGGCTTCATTGTCACTCTCGGGGCCTGGGAGTGGGCGCGGCTGGCGGGCGAGACCAGCCAGAAAGGGCGGGTCATCTATGCCCTGGCGGTTGCCTTAATGCTAGTGGGGCTGTACCGGGATGTCTGGGCGCCGCATTTTCTGCTGGCACCGGCGCTGGGCTGGTGGTTGCTCGCCACCACCATGATCATCCGCTACCCCAATGGCCGCGGACTCTGGGCCGGATCGCTGATCGCTCAGCTGTTCGGCCTGCTGGTTCTGCTGCCGGCCTGGTACGGGTTGGTCTGGCTGCGGGCGCTGGAAGGCGGGCTGTGGTTGATTCTGGCAGTGGTCGTCATGGTCTGGGCGGCGGATATCGGCGCCTACTTTGCCGGCAAGACCTTCGGGCGCAACAAGCTGCTGCCCCGGGTCAGCCCCGGCAAGACGATGGAAGGCCTGCTCGGCGGCGTAGTGCTGACCCAGGTGCTGGCGGTTGCCGCCATGCTCTACCTGGGTTGGTCGCTGCCGTCCATCCTGCTGGGCATGCTCGGTACGCTGGTGGTGGTGCTGTTCTCGGTGGTGGGCGACCTGACCGAGAGCTTGTTCAAGCGTGAGCAGGGGCTCAAGGACAGCAGCAACCTGCTGCCCGGCCACGGCGGCGTGATGGATCGCATTGACAGCCTGACCGCGGCGGTGCCGGTATTCTCCCTCGGCTGGTACCTGTTCGGGAGTCTGCTGGGTTGAGCCACGAATGGATAACGGTGCTGGGCGCAACGGGTTCGATCGGCGTCAGCACCCTGGATGTGATTGCGCGGCACGCTGACCGTTACAGTGTCTTTGCGCTGACCGGCCATAGCCGCATGGCGGTGCTCGAAGCCCAGTGTCTGCAGCACCAGCCGGTATTCGCCGTGGTCGCGGACGGGGCCCAGGCTGCCGCTTTGCAGCAACGCCTGGATGCAGCGGGCCTGGCGACCCGGGTGCTGCATGGCTCCGAGGCGCTGGCCGAGGTGGCTGCTGATGAGCGTTGCCAGGTGGTCATGGCGGCCATCGTTGGCGCGGCAGGTCTGGAACCGACCCTGGCGGCGGTACGTACCGGCAAGCGGGTATTGCTGGCCAACAAGGAAGCGCTGGTCATGTCCGGCGCGCTGTTCATGCAGGCGGTCAGCCACTCCGGCGCACAATTGCTGCCGATCGACAGCGAGCACAATGCGATCTTCCAGTGCATGCCGCACAACTATGCCACCGGTCTGGGCAAGGTCGGCGTGCGGCGCATCCTGTTGACGGCATCGGGCGGCCCGTTCCGCGACTTCGCCCTGGAAGACCTGAGCGGCGTTACCCCTGCCCAGGCCTGCGCCCACCCCAATTGGTCCATGGGCCAGAAGATCTCCGTCGATTCCGCCAGCATGATGAACAAGGGGCTGGAGCTGATCGAAGCCTGCTGGCTGTTCGATGCGCGACCGGACCAGGTGGAGGTGGTAGTGCATCCGCAGAGCGTGGTGCATTCGCTGGTCGACTATGTCGATGGTTCGGTGCTGGCCCAGTTGGGCAATCCAGATATGCGCACGCCCATCGCCCATGCCCTGGCCTGGCCGGAGCGGATCGATTCGGGGGTCAGCGCGCTCGACCTGCTGTTGACCGCGCGGCTGGATTTCCAAGCGCCGGATCCGCTGCGTTTTCCTTGCCTGCGCCTGGCGCGGGAGGCTTTCGATGCCGGCGGCACGGCCTGCGCCATCCTCAATGCGGCCAATGAAGTGGCCGTCGAGGCCTTTCTGGCTGGGCGCATTGGTTTCACCGACATCCCTGTTATTATCGAGCACACGTTGAACTGCCTGCCGCCCGAGCGGGTCGAAGAGCTGCCGCAGGTCATGCTGGCCGATCAGCAAGCTCGCGAACAGGCGCACAGGTGGCTGATCAACCGGGCCTGAGCATGAATCCGGGCGCATTCCCCAAGTGAGGCACTGAATGGATCTTTTATTTACTTTGCTAGCCACCGTCGTGGCGCTGGGGCTGCTGGTCACCATTCACGAGTACGGGCATTTTTGGGTCGCCCGTCGCTGCGGCGTCAAGGTGCTGCGTTTCTCCATCGGGTTTGGCCCGGCGTTGTACCGCTGGTATGACCGCCAGGGCACCGAATATGTCATTGCCGGCATTCCGCTGGGCGGCTACGTCAAGATGCTCGATGAGCGTGAAGCCCCCGTGCCGGAGCAGGAGCTGGACCAGGCGTTCAATCGCAAGACCGTCAAACAGCGCATTGCCATCGTGGCCGCAGGCCCGGCCGCCAATTTCCTGCTGGCGATAGTCGCGTTCTGGGTTATCGCCGTGCTCGGTGTCACTACCGTGGCGCCGGTGATCGGGCCGGTCGAGCCGGGCAGTGTCGCCGAGCGTGCCGGGCTGTACGAAGGGCTGGAGATCCTCGAGATCGATGGCACTGCCACGCCTACCTGGCACGAGGTCAATCTTCAGCTGATCCGCCGCCTCGGCGAGACCGGCCAACTGCAACTGCAGGCCCGGGAAGGCGAGGGCGGTATGCCCCAGCGCTTTACCCTGGAACTGCAGGACTGGCTGCGTGGTGCCGAACAGCCCGACCCGGTGACGGCGCTGGGCCTGACCAGCTGGAAGCCGCCGGTGCCGCCGCTGATCGGCCAGGTCAGTCCCGACGGTGCCGCCGCTGCTGCCGGCCTGGAGGCGGGCGATCTGATCGTGGCCATCAACGACACGCCGGTCGACGACTGGCTGGTGGACGTGGTTCCGACTATCCAATCCAGCGCAGGCCAACCCCTGCAGCTGACCATCGAGCGTGACGGCCGCAGTCGCCTGCTCGAACTCACCCCCGCCGCCCGCGAGCAGGACGGCAAGCAGATCGGCTTTATCGGGGCCGGCATCGAGGCCTTCGAATGGCCTGAACACATGATGCGCAGCATCAGTCACAACCCGCTGGCGGCCATCCCGGTAGCCATGGTCAAGACCTGGGACATGACGGCGCTGACCCTCGACTCGCTGAAAAAGATGATCACCGGGCTGGTCTCGGCAAAAAACTTGAGTGGCCCGATAACCATTGCTAAAGTGGCGGGCGCCTCGGCCAAGTCCGGAGTCGAAAGCTTTCTCGGTTTCATCGCCTATCTGAGTATCAGCCTGGGGGTGTTGAATCTGCTACCCATCCCGGTGCTCGATGGTGGCCATCTGGTGTACTACGTAGCCGAATGGATCAGAGGCAAGCCCTTGTCCGAGCGTGTGCAAGGTTGGGGCTTGCAGATAGGTTTGACCTTGATAGTCGGCGTGATGTTATTCGCCATCTACAACGATATAAGCCGGTTGGGCAGCTGAGCGGCAAAGAAATACGGAGGCGGGATCGCACCGGTGGTGCCGCTCCAACCCGAACTGCCGCGTGCGGCAGATAAGAATTAACCAGTCAGCCAGAACGGATTTCATGAAACGTTACCTATTGCCTGCGCTATTGCTGATACTCCTGGCGCCGGGAGTTTATGCCGATGCCTTCCAGATCTCCGACATTCGTGTCAATGGATTGCAACGTGTTTCCGCTGGCAGCGTGTTCAGTGCCTTGCCACTCAATATCGGTGACAACGTGGATGACCAGGCATTGGTCGACGCCTCCCGTTCGCTGTTCCGCACCGGCTTCTTCCAGGATATCCAACTGGGACGCGAAGGTGAGGTACTGATCATCAACGTGGTCGAGCGCCCGTCGATTTCCTCCATCGAGCTGGAAGGCAACAAGGCGATCAAGAGCGAGGATCTGCTCGATGGCCTGCGCATGGCCGGCCTGGCCGAAGGCGAAATCTTCCAGCAGGCCACGCTCGAAGGCGTGCGCAACGAGCTGCTGCGTCAGTACGTTGCCCAGGGCCGTTATTCGGCTGACATCGATGCCCAGGTAATTGCCGAGCCGCGCAACCGCGTCGCCCTGAAGATTGTCGTGGACGAAGGCTCGGTGGCGTCCATCAAGCACGTCAACGTGGTTGGCAACTCGGTATTCTCCGATGAGGAACTGCAACCGCTGTTCGAGCTCAAGACCACCGGCTGGCTGTCCTTCATCCGCAACGACGACAAGTATTCCCGCGAAAAACTCTCCGGCGACCTGGAGCGCCTGCGTTCCTGGTACCTGGACCGCGGCTACATCAACATGGATATCGCCTCCACCCAGGTGTCCATTACGCCGGACAAGAAACACGTCTACATCACCGTCAACGTCAACGAGGGCGAGCTGTATACCGTCAATGACGTGAAGCTGTCCGGCAACCTGGTGGTGCCCGAGCAGGACGTGCGGCGTCTGCTGCTGGTCGAGCCGGGCCAGGTCTTCTCGCGTCAGGTGATGACCGCCAGCTCGGATCTGATCGGCCGTCGCCTGGGTAACGAGGGTTACACCTTCGCCAACGTCAACGGTATTCCCCAGGTCAATGAAGAAGACCGCACCGTCGATGTCACCTTCGTAGTGGACCCCGGCCAGCGCGCCTACGTGAACCGCATCAACTTCCGCGGCAACACCAAGACCGACGACGAAGTGCTGCGTCGGGAAATGCGCCAGATGGAAGGCGGCTGGGCCTCGACCTACCTGATCGACCAGTCCAAGGTGCGTCTCGAGCGCCTGGGCTTCTTCAAGGAAGTGGATGTCGAAACCGTGCCGGTGCCTGGCGCCGATGACCTGATCGACGTCAACTATACCGTTGAAGAGCAGCCCTCCGGCTCGGTAACCGCCAGCCTCGGTTTTGCCCAGGGCACCGGTCTGATCCTTGGCGGCTCGATCAGCCAGAACAACTTCTTCGGTACGGGTAACCGGGTCAGCTTCAGCGCCAACCGTTCGTCCTACCAGACCGCACTGTCCTTCGGCTTCCTCAATCCGTACTTCACCGCCGACGGCGTCAGCCTGGGTTACAACGCCTTCTACCGCACCACCGACTATGAAGAGCTGGACGTGGATATCGCCCGCTACTCGGTCGACTCCTACGGCGCCGGCTTCAATATCGGTTATCCGATCAGCGACACCTCGCGCCTGTCCTTCGGTATGTCACTGCAGCAGGACGACATCAAGGAAGGCCTGTATCCGGCGCGGGAGATCGAGGAGTTCCTGGATGCCGAAGGCGACAGCTTCATGAACTTCAAGGCCAACCTCGGCTGGTCGCAGTCCACGCTGAACCGCGGTGTGTTCCCGGACCGCGGCTATTCCCAGAGCCTGGGCCTGGAAACCACTATCCCGGGTAGTGACCTGTACTTCTACAAGATCGGCTACCGCGGCCAGCGGTTCTTCCCGATCACCCAGGACTGGACCCTGCGTCTGCACACCGACACTGGTTTTGCCCGTCGCTTTGGCTCGACCAAACAGGTGCCGTTCTATGAACACTACTTCGCCGGTGGTATCGGCTCGGTACGTGGCTTCGAAGACAGCACCCTGGGCCCCAAGAGCACGCCCCATGAAGACGACTGGGATCCGGATGAGCTGCCCTTCGGTGGTAACGTCAAGATTACCGGTGGTGCCGAGCTGATTTTCCCGGCGCCCTTCATCAAGGACCAGCGCTCGCTGCGCACTGTGCTGTTCCTTGACGCCGGTAACGTGTTCAACACCTACTGCGATAACTGTCCTGATGTGAGCGCCAGCGAAATCCGTTACAGTGTCGGCGTTGGCCTTTCATGGCTGACGGCCTTGGGTCCGCTGGGCTTCAGCCTTGGCATGCCGCTGAACGACGAGTCCGATGACGATCGTCAAGTATTCCAGTTCACCCTGGGTCAGACATTCTGAAGCCGGGAATCATTTTCATCAGGAGTGTTAGAGAGTGCGCAAGTTTATTTCCGTAGCAATATTGTCCGTCTTCGCGCTGGCCAGCTTCCCGGCCGCGGCGCAGATGAAAATCGCCGTACTGGATTATCAGATGGCCTTGCTTGAGTCGGATGCCGCCAAACGGTACTCCGTCGATGCCGAAAAGAAGTTCGGCAGCCAGCTGCAGCGGCTGAAGAACCTGGAGTCCGAAGCCAAGCGTCTGCAGGACCGTATGAAGCGTGACGGCGAGAAGCTGGGTCAGACCGAAGTGGAAAAGATCGAGCTGGAGTTCCGCCAGAAGGCCCGTGAGTTCCAGGTCCAGTCCAAGGAACTGAACGACGCCAAGGCCCAATCCGACCGCGAGATGCTGGAGCAGCTCAAGCCGAAGCTGGATGCGGCGGTGGAAAACGTGCTCAAGGCCGGCGCCTATGATCTGGTGATCGATCGCAGCGCCGTCGTGGACGTGAAGCCGGAGTTCGATATTACCCGTCAGGTCATCGAGCGCCTGAACAGCGCGCGTTGATCGGCATGACGCATTCGATCCGTTTTACCCTGGCGCAGCTGGCCGAGGCGCTGGACGCCCGGCTGGTGGGCGATGCTGACAAGGTGGTCACGGGGCTGTCCGCCTTGCAGGATGCCGGTCCCGATGAGCTGAGCTTTCTGGCCAACCGCCAATACCGCAAGCTGCTGGCCACCTCCCAGGCCGGTGCGTTGCTGTTGACCGAGGCGGATGCCGCCGAGTTCGCCGGCAACGCACTGATCGTGGCTGACCCCTATCTGGCCTACGCCCGGTTGTCCCACCGGTTCGATCCCAAGCCGCGCCCGCAGGCCGGTATTCACCCGACTGCCGTCGTGGCCGAGTCCGCCCAGGTGGATGCCACCGCTGCGGTGGGCCCTGGAGTGGTTATCGAGGCGGGCGCCATTGTCGGCGCGAATGTCACCCTGGGCGCCCAGTGTTTCATTGGTGCGCGCTGTGTGATTGGTGACGGCAGCTGGCTGGCCCCGCGGGTGACCCTGTACCACGATGTGCGGATGGGCCAGCGGGTGGTGATTCAATCCGGTGCGGTGATCGGCGGGGAGGGCTTCGGCTTTGCCAATGATCGCGGCAGCTGGCAGAAGATTGCCCAGATCGGTGGCGTGCTGATTGGTGATGACGTGGAGATCGGTGCCAATACCACCGTCGACCGCGGCGCCATCAACGACACCGTGATCGGCAATGGCGTCAAGCTGGACAACCAGATCCAGATCGCCCACAACGTGCAGATTGGTGATCACACCGCGATGGCGGCCTGCGTCGGCATCTCCGGCAGCACCCGTATCGGTCGCCACTGTACCATTGCCGGCGGCGTCGGCATGGTGGGCCACATCGAGATCTGTGACAACGTATTCGTCAGCGGCATGACCATGGTCACGCGCTCCATTACCGAACCCGGAGCCTATTCCTCCGGTACCGCAATGCAGCCTGCCGCCGAATGGAAGAAAAGTGCAGCGCGCATTCGTCAGCTCGACGGCATGGCCAAGCGCCTGCAACAACTGGAGAAGCAGTTGCCTGCGGTGACTCAGGCGAAGCAGGACTCATCTGAGTCCTGAGCTATGCGCATTGCGCATCCACCTTTCACTGCAAGGCCTCAAGACATAATGGACATCAACGAAATCAAAGAATACCTGCCCCACCGCTATCCTTTCCTGCTGGTGGACCGGGTGGTCGAACTGGACCTTGAGGGCAAGCGTATTCGTGCCTACAAGAATGTGTCGGTCAACGAACCTTTCTTCAATGGGCATTTCCCCGGCCACCCCATCATGCCGGGTGTGCTGATCATCGAGGCGATGGCCCAGGCTGCCGGCCTGCTGGGTTTCAAGATGATGAATACCAAGGCCGAGGACGGCACGCTGTATTACTTCGTCGGCTCGGACAAGCTGCGGTTCCGCCAGCCGGTGGTGCCGGGCGATCAGCTGCAGCTGGAAGCCACCTACCTGAGTAACAAGCGTGGCATCTGGAAGTTCGCCTGCCGCGCCCTGGTGGACGGCAAGGAAGCCTGTTCCGGGGAAATCATCTGTGCGGAACATAAAGTATGAGTCGGATTCATCCTCTGGCGCTCGTCGACCCCGCCGCCCGGCTGGCTGATGACGTCGAGGTCGGCCCCTGGTCCCTGATCGGACCGGATGTCGAGATTGGCGCAGGGACTGTCATCGGCCCCCATGTAGTCATCAAGGGACCGACGACTATTGGCCAGGGCAACCGGATTTTCCAGTTTGCCTCGGTCGGCGAGGACTGCCAGGACAAGAAGTACCGGGGCGAGCCGACCCGGCTGGTCATCGGTGACAACAACGTCATCCGTGAAGGCTGCACCCTGCATCGGGGCACCGTCCAGGACCGCGGCGTGACCACGGTCGGCAGCAACAACCTGCTGATGGCCTACGTGCACATCGCCCATGACTGTGTGGTTGGCAACAACATCATCATGGCCAACAACGCGACCATCGCAGGTCACGTGCACGTCGGCGATGGCGCTATTCTCGGTGGCTACACCACGGTGCACCAGTTCTGCCATATCGGCGCCTGGTCCATGAGTGCCGCCAACAGCGCGGTGTTCAAGGATATTCCGGCGTTCGTCATGGTCGGCGGCAACCCCGCCAACGCCCATGGCATGAACTTCGAGGGCATGCGCCGTCGCGGTTACAGCCAGGAGCTGATTTCGGCGCTGCGCCGCGCCTACAAGGTTGTCTACCGGCAGGGCAAGACACTGCAGGAAGCGCTGCAGCTGCTGGATGACGAAGCTAACCAGTATCCTGAAGTAGCCCTCTATCGCGACTCCATCCTGGCCTCGACCCGCGGTATCACCCGCTGAGCCATGGGCATTACGGCTGCGGTATCCCATCGCCCCCTGTGTATCGCCCTGGTTGCCGGTGAGGCGTCCGGCGATACCCTGGGCGCGGGGCTCATCCGGGCGCTGAAGGAAATCCATCCCGATGCGCAGTTCATCGGCATCGGTGGGCCGCGGATGCAGGCCGAGGGCCTGGTGACCCAGGTACCTATGGAGCGTCTGTCAGTGATGGGTCTGGTCGAGGTACTCGGCAGGCTGCGGGAGTTGCTGCGCATCCGCCGTGAGCTGGTGGAATTCCTCAAGCAGCGGCGCCCCGATGTGTTCATCGGTATCGATGCACCGGATTTTACCCTGGGTGTGGAGCGCAAACTGCGCGATGCCGGTATCCCCACGGTGCACTACGTCAGCCCCTCGGTCTGGGCGTGGCGGCAGAAGCGCGTGTTGGGTATCCGCCAGTCCACCGATCTGATGCTCACCCTGTTCCCCTTCGAGGAAGCGGTCTACCGTGAGCACGGGGTAGCGGTGCGCTGCGTGGGCCACACGCTGGCCGACCGCATTCCGCTACAGCCGGACCGCAGCGCCGCCCGTCAGGGCCTGGGGCTGAGCGACAGTGCCCAGGTGGTGGCGTTGATGCCTGGCAGTCGCAACGGCGAGCTGCGCAAGCTCGGCCTGCTGTTTTTGCAGACGGCCCACTGGTGCCTGCAACGCAACCCCGACCTGCAGTTCATCCTGCCCTGCGCCAATCCCGAGCGGCGCCAACAGATGGAAGCGATCTTGGCCGCGAGCGGTTTGCAGTTGCCACTGAGGCTGCTGGATGGTCAGGGCCATGAGGCATTGGCGGCCTGTGATGCAGTGCTGATCGCCTCGGGCACCGCCACGCTGGAGGCCATGCTGTTCAAGCGGCCCATGGTGGTTGCCTACCGCATGGCGCCATTGACCTTCAAGATCCTCAAACGCCTGGTCAAGGTGGGGCATGTGGCGCTGCCGAACCTGCTGGCCGGACGCGAGGTGGCGCCGGAATTTTTGCAGGATGACGCCACCCCCGAGGCGATGGGCCAGGCGCTGTTGGCGCGCCTGGGGCCGACGCCCGAACGGGAGCAGACCGAGGCGGTATTCATGGAGCTGCACCGCATGCTGCGCCGCGATGCCGACCGTACGGCCGCCGCCGCGATAACCGAGCTGCTGCAGTGCAAGGGAGCGCAGCCGGCATGACCCAGATGATGATGGATTGGACCTTGCCTCCCGGTGACGAACTCATCGCCGGTGTCGATGAAGTGGGCCGCGGCCCGCTGTGCGGCGCGGTGGTCACGGCGGCGGTGATCCTTGATCCGCTGCGACCGATTGAAGGCTTGAATGATTCGAAGAAGCTCAATCAAGCCCGCCGTGAAGAGCTCTTTCCGCTGATCCAGGAGCGGGCACTGGCCTGGGCTATCGGCCGCGCCGAGGTGGAAGAGATTGACCGGCTGAATATCCTGCACGCCACCATGCTGGCCATGCAGCGGGCGGTGGAAGGGCTGGCGGTGCGACCGGACCGGGTGCTGGTCGATGGTAACCGCTGCCCGGTACTACCCATGCCGAGTGAGCCGGTTATCCAGGGTGATGCACGGGTACCCGCCATTGCCGCAGCTTCCATACTCGCCAAGGTCACCCGCGACCGGGAAATGCAGGAGCTGGAATTGCTCTATCCCGGCTATGGTATCGGTAAGCACAAGGGCTATCCGACGCCTGAGCACCTGTCGTCGTTGAAACTGCTGGGCGCGACCCCGGTACATCGACGCTCTTTCGCGCCGGTGCGTGAAGCACTGACCGCCGAGCCCGTCGCGCCCGTGATGGAAGACCTGACCGAGCATAGCTCCGCCGTGGTGCTGATTCCCTGATGCGGTAGCTGCCTGCCGGCTTTGCCTAGCCGGTGGTCGTTGATCTGTTGACCTCCCTTGCATGAATAAATAACCTGTATGTCCATACAGGTTATTGGGTGTATATCATGCTGGCCTCTCGGCTGTTCCCTTCTCTCTGCCTAGCGCAGTACCCATGGTCCCTGGAGCCAGGGCCATGAGCGCCGTGGTATCGCTGGATACCTTGCTGCAGCAGCGGCGAGTCTGGAAGGGCGGGGCGGATATTGCCGTGCCGGTCGCCCAGCCGACGGGCCATCCACACCTGGATGCCCTGCTGCCCGGCGGCGGTTGGCCCGAGTCGGCCCTGGCCGAATTGCTGTTGGCCCACCCGGGTGCGGGTGAGCTGCAACTGCTGTGGCCGACCCTGGCCCGCCTGACTCAGGCGCAGGAGCGGGTCGTGCTGGTGACGCCGCCGTTCATTCCCTACGCCCATGCCTGGCTGCAGGCTGGAGTCGACCTGCGCTGGCTGGTGATGATCAATGCCCCGGAGCGCGATTTGCTGTGGGCGGCAGAACAATGCCTGCGCTCGGGCAGTTGCGGGGCAGTGTTGTGCTGGCCGCAGCGGGTTGATGACCGCGGGCTGCGGCGCCTGCAACTGGCCGCAGCTACCGGCCAGACGCTGGGTTTTGTCTGCCGGTCCCTGCGTGAAGCGGCCAATCCCTCACCCGCAGCATTGCGCCTGGCGCTGGACGCCTGGCCACGACAGGTGCGGGTGCTGAAAAGCCGGGGAGCCCTGCCCGCAGGGCACCCGGTTGCGTTGGGCTAGACCATGCGCTGGGCCTGTATCCTGCTGACCCAGTTGGCGTTGGATGGCGTCATGCGCAGCCGGGCAGATCCAACCGTGCCGCTGGTGCTGGCGACCGGCACCGTGCCGCGCCGAGTGATCCGCACGCTCAATCCAGCGGCCCGCGCGCTCGGGCTCAAGCCGGGGATGACCCTGACCGCCGCCCAGGCGCTGGCCAGCGGCTTTGCGGTGGCGGATTATGACGAACAGCAGATTCTTCACTGGCAGGGCTTTCTGGCCGCCTGGGCCTACCGCTATAGCTCCCACGTCAGCCTGGATTACCCCCGCGCGCTGTTGCTGGAGGTGGAATCCAGTTTCGGTCTGTTCGGCCCCTGGCCTGCCTTCGAGCAGCGGTTGCGTGATGAGCTGACTGCGCTGGGCTTCAGCCACCGTATCGTGCTGGCGCCCAACCCGGCAGCGGCCCGGGTGTTGACCAATATCCATGATGGCCTGGCGGTGGATCAGCACAACCTGCGTGAACAGGTGGAGCGCCTGCCCATCCAGCGCTGCGGGCTCGACCGCGAGAGCGCCGCCGCTTTGTCTCGCATGGGGTTGAAGCAGGTGCGGCAATTGTTGAGCCTGCCCCGGGATACCCTGGCCCGGCGCTTTCCCGCAGTAGTGCTGGAGCATCTCGACCGCTTGCTGGGCCTGCGACCGGTAGCCCTGGACTGTTATAAGCCGGCCGATGAATTCAGCGCCCGGATCGAATTCAATTTCGAGGTCGACTCCCACCAGGCGCTGCTGTTTCCGCTGCGCCGATTGCTGACCGACCTCAGCGCCTTTCTCGCCGGCCGGGACTGCAGCGTGCAGCGCTTCGAATTGACCCTCGAACATCGCCATCGCGAGCACACCAGTTTGCCCATCGGCCTGTTGACCCCGGAGCGGGACGCGCAATTGTTGTTCGAGGTGGTCCGCAGCCGTCTGGAACAGGTGCAGCTGCCCGAGCCGGTGCTGGCCGTACGGCTGTTGGCCCGGGACCTACCGGCTTTTGCTCCGCAACCGGCTTCCCTGCTTGATGAACGCCCACAACAATCCCAACCCTGGGAGCAACTGCGTGAGCGGCTGCGAGCCAGGTTGGGCGACCAGGCCATCCACGGTCTGCTGGCCGTGGCCGATCACCGACCGGAAGCCAGCTGGCGCCGGGAAGTGCAGGGTGGGGGGATACGGCCCGGGGTTCTCGGACCGCGCCCCGGCTGGCTGCTGGATGAGCCCCAACCCTTGAATGACCTGTTGCCGGAGATTATCGCCGGCCCCGAGCGTCTCGAGACTGGCTGGTGGGACGGCGCCGACCAGCGCCGGGACTACTATGTGGTGCGCACCCGGGACGGGCGCGTGGCCTGGGCCTGGCAAGCGGTGGACGGCAGCGGCCCCTTCATGCTGCAGGGCTGGTTCGCATGACCCCCGACTATGCCGAGCTGCATTGCCTGAGCAACTTCAGCTTCCAGCGCGGTGCCTCCGGTGCTGACGAGCTGTTTGCCCGTGCCAAACAACAGGGCTACCGAGCGCTGGCGATCACGGACGAATGTACCCTGGCCGGGATAGTCCGGGCCCGCGAAGCGGCCATTGAGCACGGCGTGCCGCTGATTGTCGGCAGCGAAATGCAGATCGAGAACGGCCCCAAGGTGGTGCTGTTAGTGGAAAATATCACCGGTTACCAGCGCCTGTGCCAGTTGATCACCCACGCCCGCCGCCGCGCAGAAAAAGGCCGTTATCGGCTGTTGCGGGAGGATCTGATCGAGGACACCGGTGGCCTGCTGGCACTCTGGCTTGCCGGCCCAGACGCAACACGGGAGCAGGGCGGGTGGCTGAAACAGGTCTTTCCCGACCGGCTGTGGCTGGCCATAGAGCTGCACTGCGGCCCGTCCGATGAGGCCGAGCTGACCCGCCTGCAACAGCTGGCCCAGGTACTGGCGATCCCCACCGTGGCCAGCGGCGATGTGCATATGCACGCCCGGGGCCGCCGTGCGCTGCAGGACACCCTCACCGCCATCCGCCATCACTGCCCGGTGGACGAGGCCGGTTTCCGGCTGTTCCCCAACGGCGAGCGTCACCTGCGCAGCCGCGAGCAACTGGCGCGGCTGTACCCCGAAGCACTGCTGGCCGAGACCCTGCGCATAGCCGAGCGCTGCCGCTTCGAACTGAAAGAGCTCAAATACTACTACCCCAACGAATTGGTCCCGGCTGGTCATACACCGTCCAGCTGGTTGCGACAGCTGACCGAGGAAGGCATCGCCTGGCGCTGGCCCCAGGGCATTTCCCCCGAACTGCGCGCCCAGCTCGACAAAGAGCTGACCCTGATCAGCGAGCTGGAATACGAAAGCTACTTCCTCACCGTGCATGACATCGTGCGCTTTGCCCGCCAGCAGCACATCCTCTGCCAGGGCCGGGGCTCGGCCGCCAACTCCGCGGTGTGCTTTGCCCTCGGCATCACCGAGATCGACCCCAGCCGCTCCAACCTGCTGTTCGAACGCTTCCTGTCCCGTGAGCGCAACGAGCCACCGGACATCGACGTGGACTTCGAACATGAGCGCCGGGAAGAGGTCATCCAGTACATCTTCAACCGCTATGGCCGCCGCCGCGCGGCACTGGCCGCCGTGGTCAGCAGCTATCACGCCGCCGGTGCCATCCGCGATGTGGGCAAGGCTCTGAGCCTGCCGCCGGAACAGGTCGATGCCCTGGCCCGCTGTTGTAACCGCTGGAGCGATCGCATTCCCGATGCCGAGCGCCTGCGTGAAGCCGGCTTCGACCCGGACAGCCCGGTACTGCACCGCGTATTGACACTGAGCGGTCAACTGATCGGCTTCCCCCGGCACCTGTCCCAGCATCCGGGAGGCTTTGTCATTTCAGAACAGCCGCTGGACACCCTGGTACCGGTGGAAAACACCGCCATGGAAGGGCGCACCGTTATCCAATGGGATAAGGATGACCTGGATGCGGTCGGCCTGCTCAAGGTGGATGTGCTCGCCTTGGGCATGCTCACCGCGCTGCGCCGCTGCTTCGATCTGGTCCGTCATTACCGGGGCCGAAAATTGACCCTGGCCACCATCCCCGCAGGAGATAAGCCGACCTACGAGATGATCAGCAAGGCCGACACCATAGGCGTATTCCAGATCGAATCCCGGGCGCAGATGAGCATGCTGCCGCGGCTGCGCCCGAGGGAGTTCTACGACCTTGTCATCGAAGTCGCCATCGTCCGCCCCGGCCCGATCCAGGGGGACATGGTGCATCCCTACCTGCGCCGTCGAAACCGCGAAGAGGAAGTGACATATCCGTCCCCCGCGCTGAAAAAGGTACTCGAGCGCACCCTCGGCGTGCCCCTGTTTCAGGAACAGGTCATGGAGATCGCCATAGTCGCCGCCGGCTACAGCGCCGGTGAAGCAGACCAGCTGCGCCGCTCCATGGCCGCCTGGAAGCGCAAGGGCGGGCTGGAGCCGCACCGGGAAAAACTTACCCAGGGCATGCTCGCGCGCGGCTATACGAGGGAATTTGCCGAACGCCTCTTCGAGCAGATCAAGGGCTTTGGCGACTACGGCTTCCCCGAATCCCACGCCGCCAGCTTTGCCCTGCTTACCTACGCCAGCAGCTGGCTCAAATGCCACGAACCAGCCGCCTTCGCCTGCGCCCTGATCAACAGCTGGCCCATGGGCTTCTACAGCCCCGACCAGATTCTGCAGGACGCCCGCCGCCACGGCATCGAAACCTGGCCGGTGGACGTGCGCTACAGCGACTGGGACTGCACCCTGGAACACGACCGCAACGGCGAATATGGCATCCGCCTGGGCATGCGCATGATCCGCGGCTTCCGCGAGGACGATTCCCACAGGCTGGTGCAGACAAGGCAGCAGCAGGGCTTCAATTCTGTCGACGAACTGGCCCTGCGCAGCAAACTCAACCGCCGGGCAATGGAGCTGCTGGCCGACGCCGGCGCCCTGCGCGGCCTCGCCGGCCACCGCCACCAGGCCCGCTGGGCCGTCGCCGGTGTACAGGAGCCGCTGCCCCTGTTCGCCGAAACACCACCCCAGGCAGAGCAAGGCGTAGCCCTGCCACTGCCCAGCGTCGGCGAAAACCTCATGGCCGACTACGCCCTGGTCGGCACCACCATGGGCCCCCATCCCCTGCGCCTGCTGCGCAGCCAGTTGAAAACCATAGGTTGCCGCAGCTCAAAACAGCTCAAACAAATGAACGACGACACCCACGTCAAAGTCGCGGGTCTCGTCACCGGCCGCCAACGTCCCGGCACTGCCAGCGGCGTCACCTTCGTCACCCTCGAAGACGAACACGGCATGATCAACGTCGTTGTCTGGCGCACCCTTGCCGAACGCCAGAGAAAGGAACTGGTGCACTCACAACTGCTGCAAGTGCAGGGCAAGCTCGAACACAAGGAAGGAGTACGCCACCTGATCGCCAGCAGACTGACCGACCTCACGCCGATGCTGCAGGGGCTGGATACACGGAGTCGGGATTTTCACTAAGGCAGAATTGGCAAATGTAACCATGCGCCGCACTTTGGACGGTGGTTGAGCCGAGCGACTACGAAGGAAGGGGGACGTGGCTTGGTTGAGTCGATAGTGCTTTTGACCTTGGCGTTGTTTCACTGGATTCATAGATAGGCTTCGAGCCGCCGGCGTAGTACCGGCACCGTCTGGCAGGTTTCATGCAGGGTGCATTCCTGCGGCCCGGAGACATTAGTTGTACAGGTGTTCTCTGATCAAAAGGGAGTTGAAAGGTCGTTGGAATGCTTCGACTTCTTCCATTCTTTCCCTCATTTCCCTTGGTAATGACAAATAATGTCGTTGCAGCTCCCATCGGGTAGAGACGAATGTAGCGGGCTTGATCTCGTTCATCAACGTAACCGCATCCTCTGATGGTTCATGCTCAGCCGCTTCGATAGTAAGCAGGGCAGCCGCGAGTTCCCCGAGCTCCTTGGCGACACATTGTTCTTCAGCCAGCGTAGCCTTGGTGACCAGAAAACTTTCGACTTGCTCTTGCGGGTACGCTTCCAGAGCGGCCAGTACTGCCTCGGATGGAAAATCGGCGTTGCGGCCCATCAACATGCATTCTTGGAGTTGGTTTTCGTAGGCAGCGACCTTTTCTTGCAGATATACAAATTCCAGCGAGTCGTCGGCAAACACTTCGGCACATGCCAGGACAATGGTCACTGTTGATAATGCAAGTAGCTTATTCATTCAGAATCCTTGGCAGCCATCTTCAACTGCTCGCCAGAAGAGGCGTTGTTCATGTGTCGACCCGCTACGCAGTTGCTGCAGGCGAGCGGTTTGTACAAATGCGTTACGCTCAATAGCGGAGACTTAGGCCATGGCTTGAGCAAGGGTGGCCCAGTCGGTGACCGCAATATTGTGGCCCACTTGGGCCGCATTATTGCCCAAGAAGATTGTAGCCATGACGCCAGTGGGTAAGGTTGCTTCGAGCAGCTTGCGGCTTCGTGGCAGATTACGAAGACGTCGTAACGCAGTGATATCGCTCTGGTCCAGTCGCAGACCGTGAATGGGAGGGCATCTCACAAGCAGCTCCTTTTCCGATAGAAATATGTCAGATCCTATCTCCCGTTCAATCGTTTGTCCCTTCACTGCGCTGAAAGATTCTCCATTTTGTAGGTGCCGTCACAGTCGGGGGTCCAATGGCCCAGCTTCGCTGCGATTGGCGAGTGGCATTGGGTATGATCGCGACGAAAAGGATGCTGGAAAGTGCGTTCCTGCACCCCCATCGCAGCGCGCATCAGGTGAAAGGAGGTCGGTGAATGACCAGATGGATAGGACTGCTATTTCTGACAGCGGCCTTTGCCGCTAACGGTCAGGAAAGCTGCAGCGACTCTGTTGTTGAATCTAGTTTGCCTACCGCCCGGGCGGCTGAAGGTCAGACTCTGCTTCTCGCCGGGAAGGCGAGGCTGGAACTGGATCTCGGCGAGAAGGCGATGACCCTAGCTCGCTTTCCGGAAATGCTGATCGTTAAATTCGCCGATGGCGCTACGCTGTCCCATCGCTGGATGGCTCCGTCGGAGCTCCGTGAAGACCAATCCAGTGATCTGCCCTTTGTGGACTTCATCCGTCTGGTATTCAGAAAAAACGTGTCTGACGCGTCCACTGCTGATCGGGCTGAGGCTGATGCCGTCTGGCACGCCATGGTGTCTAGCTGCATAAATGCCAGGCATTACCAGCTTTCCGATACGGATCTTTTTACCTACTCGCAGACGCGAGCCAGCGGTGGACGCTACCACGTTTTTTTCATTCTCGACGACGATGTTGTTCATTACCTCGATATCCACGGTGACGATGCGCTCGCAGATCATCTGTTGGCAACCCTGAAAGAGAGAGTGAGGCAAGAATCCTCTGAACTGTAATGAAGATGGAGCTTTACACATTGACTCGGAGCATCCCTCTCCCCAACTTACATCGCCACCCCCCGCACATTCCCCTGCGCCTCCCGCGCCGTATACCTGCACTTCTCATCCCTATCTACATACGCCACCGCAACATCCCGGTCATGGGTAAACACCAGTCGCCCATTACGCGCGACCAGCTCATTGAGCAGGGCTTCTTTTTCTCCGATCAGCATTTCGGGGAAGCGGTCGTAGCCCATGGTGATGGGCAGGTGCAGCCAGGGCGCGCCGGGGATAAGGTCGCCGGGGAAGACGACGGGGCCGTCGGGCATGCTGAACTCCGGCAGCATCAGGCCGGGGGTGTGGCCGTCGCTGAAATGGAACTGCCAGTCCGTGCCCAGGGTTGGGGATGGCTGGCCGTCCTTGATCAGTTCCACCCGTCCGCTGGCGCTCAGTAGCTCTATCAGCTGGGGGATGAAGGAGGCTTGGTCCCTTGGGTGGGGGCGGCGGGCGCGGGCCCAGTGGCGTTCGCCGATGATGAAGGTGGCGTTGGGGAACAGCAGTTCCGGTTCCTTGCCTTCCTCCCAGGCGGTGAGCAGACCGCCGGCATGGTCGAAGTGCAGGTGGGTGAGGACCACCACGTCGATGTCGGTATGGCTGAAGCCGACCTCCTTCAGGCTGTCGAGCAGGACGTGATTGTCTTCGACCACGCCGTAGCGCTCTTTCATCTGCGGGGAGAAGAAGGCGCCGATGCCGGTCTCGATGAGGATGTTGCGGTCACTCTCCTGTACCAGCAGAGCCCGGCAGCTGAGGGCAATGCGGTTCTGGTCGTCGGTGTCGACCCAGCGGGACCACAGGGCCTTGGGGGCGTTGCCGAACATGGCGCCGCCGTCCAGTCGCTGACTGTTGCCTTCGAGGGTGGTGAAAGTACGCATGGGATTCTCCTTGGCCGGCCGCCAGTGCGGGGCTGGCGGCCGGGGGGCGTGTTACAGGTTGAAGGTGTAGCCGACAATCAGGCGGTTCTCGTCCATGTCGGTGGCGTAGTTGCTGCGGTAGGTCGCGTTGCGCCAGTGCAGGGACAGGTTCTTCAGCGCGCCGCTCTGGATCACATAGATCAGATCGGTGTTGCGCTCCCATTCCTTGCCGCGGCCACCGGCATGCTCGATGTTGTGGCCGTGGGTGTAGCGGTTCATCAGCTTCAGTCCGGGCAGACCCAGATCGGCGAAGGAGTAGTCATGGCGAACCTGCCAGCTGCGCTCGTCGCGGTTGGCGAAGTCCTGGATCTGCACCAGGTGAGCGAGGTAAGGGTCGGTGCCGTTGATATAGGCAAAGCCGGTGTCGCCTTCCATGTGCTGGTAGCTGGTGCTGAAGCGGTGCATGCCGGCCTGGTAGCTCAGGCCCAGGCTGGTCATACGGTTGTCGATATTGCTGCGTCCGGCGTCGGTGGAGTCGGCGTGGCGCAGGTTCAGGTTCAGGCGATCGCCGTTATCCAGCTGCCAGCTGTGGCCCAGGGTCAGGTAGTGCTGGCGGTAGATGTCCTCCAGTTCGCCGAAGTGCCAGCTTACTTTTGTCTGCTCGCTCGCCTGCCAGGTCAGACCGGCGAAGTCGAATGCGCTGGCCTCGACGCCCGCGGCGTTGAGCCGGATATTGCGCGCGCCGCCCATGACCGGGGTCATGCGCTCGTGGTTCGAGGAGTCGCGCAGGTTGATCCGGTCAAAGCGGCCAAGGTCCAGCTTGAGGGGCGCTGCCGGGTCGCTCTGCAGCCAGGCGCCGCGAAAGGTCTGCGGCAGCAGGCGGGTGTCGTTATGCATGGCCAGCGGCATGGACGGCAGCAGGGTGCCGATGCGCAGCACATGGTTGTCCAGCCGCAGGCGGGCGGTCAAGCCCAGCTCGCCGTACTCGTCCATGGCGCGGCCGTCGCTGGTGCTGCGCTTGAGAATGCCGGTGCCGTTGCGCTCGGGGCTGGAGTCCAGCTTGATGCCGAGCAGGCCGATGGCATCCATACCCAGGCCGAGGCGGCCGGGAGTATAGCCAGAGTGCCATTCGGCGCGCAGACCCTGGGCCCATTCGTCGGCCTTGCTCTGGGTAGCGGCCGAGTGGCGGAAGTCGCGGTTGAAGTACAGGTTGCGCAGGCTGAGGCTGGCGCTGCTGTCTTCGAAGAATTCGGCCTGGGCGGGCAGGATGCCGAGGCCGCCGCCGAGCAGGGCGGCAGCGAT
This sequence comes from Pseudomonas saudimassiliensis, assembly GCF_000939975.1. Classification (GTDB taxonomy): domain Bacteria; phylum Pseudomonadota; class Gammaproteobacteria; order Pseudomonadales; family Pseudomonadaceae; genus Halopseudomonas; species Halopseudomonas saudimassiliensis. Next base: position 2,396,455 of record NZ_LK391969.1, read on the forward strand.
GGCGATGTGTCTGGTCAGGTTGAGTCGGTTCATTGTGCGCCCTCCTGGCTGGTGGTTTTGACGTCGCTGACGCTGCGGAATTTCAGCAGGTGGGTACGTTCCACCAGGACGTACAAGACTGCGCCGGCGGCCAGCCCCCAGCCTGCGCCGTAGACCGCCAGGACCACGCCCATGGTGCCGGCGATGCCGCGCTCGGTGTTGTTCTGCAGCTGCTCGAAGCCCACCATGAGACAGATGTAGCCGGTGAGGATCAGGGTCAGCGACAGGGCAATCGGCAGTACTGGCTGGAAGAAACTCACCAGCGGCAGCATGAACAGCGCCAGAAAGCCGCTGATCCAGAAGGTGCCGGCGCCGCTGTAAATGGAGTCCATCGCGTTGCGGCCGTACTTGTAGCGCTCGGCCATGGTGGCGGCGACTGCTGTCCACAACGGGCCGGCCAGCCCGGGGTAGGGCGCGAAGAAGGCATGCAAGGCGTTGCGGATGGCAGTGACCAGATGCACACGGTCGATGTTGTTCTCGATCACCTCGTCGGTGCGCAGCTCATCGGCGCGCTGCATCAGCGACTGGCCGACGATGATGTCACCAAAGGCGATCACATAGGCGATCACCGCGGTGGGCACCGCCAGCATGAATACCTCGGCGTCGGGGAAGCCGACGCTGAAGGGCAGGTAGTTCCACATCTCGCCGAAGGCCGGAGCCGTGATGCCGAACTGCACATCAGGCATGGCATATTCCCCGGTAGCAATGCCGACGAAGATGGCGATCAACATGCCCGGCACCATGCCGTAGTTGACGATCTTGCGCGCCAGTGGAAAGCGCTGGGTCAGGCCCTGGAAGGACACCGAGAACATCAGGTACAGGCAGATCAGGCTGCCCAGCACCAGTGAAATCGGCGTGTTGGCCAAGCGGCCGCCGGTATCGATCTCGCCGATCAGCGCGGCGATACCGGCGCCGATGATGATGCCGCCCTTCATCGAGTTGGGGATCAGCCGCACCAGCACCGATCCGAGCCGGGTGATGCCAAGCAGCAGGAAGATCACGAATACCAGAAACTGCAGGGCGAACAGCGCCTGGATAGCCTCCGGCCCCGGCTCGAAGTTACCCAGAAACAGCAACACCACCGGAATACCCGGGGTGATCCAGCCGGGTACGAAGGGCACGCCCAGCAGCGCCGGCAGCATGAAGCCGACGCCGCACACCACCACATAGGCCAGAGCGACCTCGTAGGGCAGGCCAAGGGTGCTCTGCAGCAGGGGAATCATGCCCAGGCTGACCACGAACATGATCAACGCCTGGAGCATTTCTGCGGTTTCCCAGCGGTAGTGGACGAAGGGCAGGCGGATCTTGAAGGGGCCGCAAGGCCAATGAGGCTGCTCTGCGCCATGGGCGCGCTTGTAGACTTGCATGTAAACACTCCTCTGGCCGAACGCCGGGTGCAGGGCAGGAGCGCCCCGCCTGACGGTCGTCGGCTTATTGTTGTTGTGGAACAGGAAATGTTGCCGCGGTCCGGCGATCCGGCGCCGTCGGCGGCCCCGCAGGGGTGGCTGCGGGGCATCAGGGGGTCAGCGGATCAGCAGGCCTCGCGCTGGCAGGCCCATTCACGCAGAACGTATTTCTGGATCTTGCCGGTGGAGGTCTTCGGCAGGTCGACGAAGACCACATCCTTGGGAACCTTGAACCCGGCCAGATGCTCGCGGCAGAAGCGCATGATGTCCTGTTCGCTTACCCGCTGGCCGGCCTTGAGGGTGATGAAGGCGCAAGGAGTCTCGCCCCATTTGTCATCCGGTTTGGCGACCACCGCAGCCTCCAGCACCGCCGGGTGCCGGTAGAGCACGCCCTCGACCTCGATGGTGGAGATGTTCTCGCCACCGGAAATGATGATGTCCTTGAGGCGGTCCTTGATCTGCACGTAGCCGTCCTCATGCCACACGCCCAGGTCGCCGGTATGGAACCAGCCACCTTCGAAGGCTTCGGCGGTGGCGCTCGGGTTCTTCAGGTAGCCCTTCATCACGGTGTTGCCGCGCATGAAGATCTCGCCGATGGTCTGACCGTCCTTGGGTACCGGTTGCAGGGTCTTGGGATCGGCAACCATGACCCCTTCCAGGGTCGCATAGCGCACACCCTGGCGGGATTTGATATCCGCGCGCTGCTCCAGCGGCAGCTCATCCCACTTGCCATGCCAGGCGCAGACAGTTACCGGACCGTAGGTCTCGGTCAGGCCGTAGACGTGCGCGACCTTGATGCCCATTTCTTCCACCGCGCCGATTACCTTGGCCGGCGGTGCTGCGCCCGCGACCATGGCGTGCACCGGATGGTCGATGGCGGCCTTGGCTTCCGGCGGCATGTTGACCAGGGCATTGAGCACGATGGGCGCGCCGCACATGTGGGTTACCTGCTCGTCGTGGATCAGGTTGAGGATTTTCTGCGGATCGACCCGGCGCAGGAACACGTGCACGCCGGCCATGGCGGTCACTGTCCAGGGGTAGCACCAGCCGTTGCAGTGGAACATCGGCAGGGTCCACAGGTAGACCGGATGCTGGCCCATGTTCCAGGTCATCTGGTTGCCCAGGGCGTTAAGGAAGGCGCCGCGGTGGTGGTAGACCACACCCTTGGGATTGCCGGTGGTACCGGAAGTGTAGTTGAGGCTGATGGCGTCCCACTCGTCACCAGGCAGTTGCCAGACGAACTCGGGATCGCCCTCAGCGAGGAAGGCTTCGTAGTCCAGCGGGCTGGTCGCTTGACCTTCACCATACTCGGGATCGTTGACGTCGATCACCAGCGGCGGGTGATCGAGCATGCCGATGGCCGCGTGCACAATGTCATGGAATTCGCGGTCGGCAATCAGCACCTTGGCCTCGCCATGCTGCAGCATGAAGGCGATGGCTTCGGCGTCCAGGCGTACGTTCAGGGTGTTGAGGACCGCACCGATCATTGGCACGCCGAAGTGGGCTTCGAGCATTTCCGGGATGTTTGGCAGGATGACGGCTACTGTGTCGCCCTTGCCGATACCACGGTTCGCCAGAGCAGAGGCTAGACGGCGGCAGCGAGTATAGGTCTCCGACCAGGTGCGGCGTACAGCACCGTGCACCACAGCGGGGTAATCGGGATAGACACTGGCTGTGCGCTCGATAAAGGTCAGCGGAGACAGGGCAGTGTGGTTCACGGCGGTGGCCGACAGGCCTTCCTCGAAGATGGACATGGCTCGTATCCTGTATGGCGTTTTATTAGCTCTTGTTTGGAAAGAATGCGACTATCTTTAACGCATTCCCCGTATTCGTGGATCAAGTTATAGGTGATCCATGTAAGGATTGGAAGTATTACCAAAGTCATATAGTGCTTTTACTATAAGGTAGCCGGGTGCCGTCCAAGAACAAGACCGAACCAGCGCTACGCTGGCTTTTGCCGAGCGCCGATCCCCAGCCGGCGGTGGTGTTTGACGCCGCCGGACGGCTCTGCGACTGGAATCCGGCGCTGCATGCCTGGCTCCAGGCCGGCACCGCGCCGGATGAGCTGCTGCCGCAGAACTGGGCGCATCTGGTCACGGCGGTGCTCACGCAGCAGCGGGCCATTGAGGATGTGCCGGTCGCAACGCCCGACGAGCGGCAGTTGCTCTGGACCTTCTTCCCGTTGGGCGAGGGTCATGTGCTGGGTCGCGCCCGGGATGCCACCGACATGCTGCAGACCTATCAGCAGGCGCAGGTCGCCCGCCGCCTGTACCGGGTGATCATTGAGAACACCACTGACCTGATCTCCCGGCACACCCCGGAGGGCGAATTCCTTGACGCCTCGCCCGCCGCCTGGGCACTGCTGGGCTACTGGCCCGAGCAGCTGCGTGGCACCCGGATTCAGCAGCTGATCCACCCCCAGCAGCGTGACGAGCTGATGCAGCGCTATGCCAGGGCGCTGGAGCAGGACGGCTACCTCACCGTGAGCTACCAGATCCAGCACCGGGACGGGCATTATCTCTGGTTCGAGACCGCCAGCCGGGCGACCCGGGATACCTACTCCGGCAATGTGGTCGAGGTGGTCAGCGTCTCCCGGGATATCACCGAACGGGTACGCAGCGAAGAGCGGACCCGTCGGCTGCAGGACGAGCTGACCCATGCCACGCGACTGGCCGCCCTGGGCGAGCTGGCGTCGGGCATTGCCCATGAGATCAACCAACCCCTGGCAGCCATCGTCAACTATGCCAGCGCCAGTCAGCGCTACCTGGCGGCAATGCCAGCGCAGGGTGATACCGGGCAGCGCCTGGCCCAGGGGCTGGCGCGCATCACCGATCACGCCCAGCATGCTGCAGAAGTGATCAGGCGCATGCGTGCCTTCCTGCGCAAGGGGCCGCGCAATGCCCAACGCGTGAGTCCGGCGCAGCTGGCACAGGACGCGGTGAGCCTGTGCGCCTGGGAGGCCCGGCAACAGGAGGTCGAGATCATCCAGCAGATTCCGCCGGACCTGCCGGATGTGCACGCCGATCCGGTACTGGTCCAGCAGGTGTTGCTCAACCTGCTGCGCAATGCCATCGAGGCCAACCGCGAGACCCATCCGGATGCCCCTTCGCAGGTGGTCCTGCAACTGAGCACCGAGCAGCGCCAGGTGCACCTCAGGGTCATCGACCAGGGCCCCGGCGCCAGCGCGGAACAGTTGACCCATCTTTTCACCCCCTTCTTCACCAGCAAGGCGGACGGGCTCGGCTTGGGCCTTTCCATGAGCCAGGGCATCATCGACAGTTTTGACGGTGGGCTGGAAGCCTACCCGGCGGTCGAAGGCGGGCTGTGCCTACATGGTTGGCTGCCTGCCCTGGTGGATAGACAAGAACAATCAACGGAGACGTAGAACATGGACATGCATCAGCAGCAGGTATATGTGGTGGACGACGACCAAGGCATGCTCGACTCCACCCTGTGGCTGCTGGAATCGGTCGGCCTGCGCGCCGTCCCCTTCGCCTCGGGCCAGGCCTTTCTGGATAGCTACAACGAAGACCTTCCCGCCTGCGTCCTGCTGGATATCCGCATGCCCGGCATGGGCGGCCTCGCGGTGCAGGATGCGCTGCGCGAACGGGGCAGCCAGCTCCCCGTTATCTTTGTCAGCGCCCACGCCGATGTGCCCATCGTGGTGCGCGCCTTCCGCGGGGGCGCTGTCGACTTCATCGAGAAACCCTACAACGAACAGCTGCTGCTCGACAGCGTGCAGCGCGCGTTGCGCATGAACTCACGCCCCATCGCCAGTGGCCCCCAGGCGGTGGACATCCGCAACCGCCTGGCCCAGCTGACCCCACGGGAGCGGGACGTGCTGCTGCCGCTGGTGCAGGGTTACAGCAACCGGGAAATCGCCGAGCAGCTGGGGATCAGCGTCAAGACCGTGGACCTGTACCGCTCGCGGGTAATGAAGCGCATGCAGGCCGATAGCCTGCCGGCGTTGGTGGGCATGGCGATAGGAACGGGGTTGGTGGCGCCTTTCGGTTTGCAGGCGTTGTGATGGACTGGTCGGATCGCTTATCGCGTCCGGCCCGGAAAGAGGAAGATGTCATGGTCGTTGCATTGCCCCGTTTATATTCCTTCCGCCGTTGCCCGTACGCCATGCGGGCTCGGCTCGGCATCCTGTTTGCCGGTATGCAGGTGGAGCTGCGCGAGGTGGTACTGAAGAACAAGCCGCCGCAGCTGCTCGCCATCAGTCCCAAGGGCACTGTTCCGGTGCTGGAATGGGCGGCAGGTGAAAGCTCAAGCGGGCGGGTCATCGAGGAAAGCAGGGAGATAGTCGACTGGGCGCTGCGGCAGAATGATCCGCAAGGTCTGCTGCAGACCGATCTCGCACGCGCTGGCGCCCTGATCGATCAGAACGACAGTGAATTCAAGCACTGGCTGGATCGCTACAAGTACGCGGACCGCTACCCTGAATTGCCCCAGTCGGAATACCTGCAGCGCGGCGAACGCTTTCTGCAGGTGCTGGAAGCCTTGCTTGGTGCCAACGACTATCTGCTGGGTGACCGGGTAAGCGTCGCGGATATTGGCGTGATGCCCTTTGTCCGCCAGTTTGCCCATGTGGACCAGGAGGTGTTCCACAGCCTGCCGTACCCGAATCTGCAACGCTGGCTGAGGAACTGGCTGGCCCATCCGTTATTTGTGAGCGCCATGGTCAAGCTTCCACCCTGGCAGGCGGGTGATGTACCAGTGCTGTTTCCCGAGGTTCGCCCTGGGATGGAGTGATCGAGGATCGCTTTTTAAAGGCCGGGCTCGCGCCCGGCGGCCCCATGTTAGAGCGGGTAGTTCTTCAACTCCCGGGCAATCAGCAGACGCTGGATTTCGCTGGTGCCTTCATAGATCTGGGTGATGCGGGCATCGCGGTATAGCCGCTCGACGGGGTAGTCTTCAAGATAGCCGTAGCCGCCGTGAATCTGCACGGCCTTGGAGCACACCTCTTCGGCCATTTCACTGGCGAACAGCTTGGCCTGGGAGGCTTCCGACAGGCAGGGGATACCTTCGGTGCGCAGGCGCGCCGCGTGCAGAATCAACAGGCGTGCCGCGTTGAGGCGGGTGTGCATGTCGGCCAACATGTTGGCAACGCTCTGGTGCTCGGTGAGCGGCACGCCAAACTGGGTGCGTTCACGGGCGTAGGTCAGGGCGGCTTCAAAGGCCGACCGAGCGATGCCCAGCGCCTGGGCGGCAATGCCGATGCGGCCGCCTTCCAGGTTGGACAGGGCAATCGCCAGACCCTTGCCGCGCGGGCCAAGCAGATTGGCCTCGGGGATGCGGCAGTTGTCCAGGGTCACGGCGCAGGTGTCCGAACCGCGGATACCCATCTTGTGTTCCATACGCTCGATCTTGAAACCGGGGTTGTCAGTGGGCACCAGGAAGGCTGATAAGCCTTTCTTGCCCAGCTCCGGATCGGTAACGGCAAACACGATAGCCAGATGCGCGCGTTTGGCGTTGCTGACGAATTGTTTGGCGCCGTTGATGACCCACTCGCCATTGTCCAGCACCGCCCGGGTGCGCAGGTTATGGGCCTCGGAGCCCGCCTGGGGTTCGGTCAGGGCAAAGCAGCCGATCTTTCTGCCGGCAGCCAGATCCGGCAGCCAGGTTTGCTGCTGCTCAGGGGTGCCATATTTGAGCAGCGGGCCACAGCCCACCGAGTTGTGAATGCTCATCATGGCTCCGGTGGCGCTGCAGCCGGCGGCGATTTCTTCCACGGCCAGGGCATAGGCGATGTAGTCAACATAGCTGCCGCCCCATTCCTCGGGGACGACCATGCCCAGCAGGCCCAGCTCACCCATCTGGCTTACCACAGCGTCGTCGATCCAGCCGGACTTGTCCCATTCGGCAGCGCGGGGGGCTAGTTCGCTCTGGGCAAACTGGCGGGCCATGTCGCGGATCATGCGCTGGTCTTCATTAAGCTCGATGTCATGCATCTATCTGTCTCCCTCAAGCCTGGCCCGGTTGGAAGTCGGCGAAGAACGCTGCCACCCGGGCGGGGCTGACGTCGTCCAGCGTAGGCGGATTCCACCGGGGGTTCTTGTCCTTGTCGACGATGAGTGCGCGTACGCCTTCCATGATGTCGCCCTCGGCGAACCACTGGGCATCCAGGTGCAGTTCCAGTGCAAAGCAGTCGGGCAGGCTCAGTTCGCGCCCCTGGCGCAGCAGCTCCAGGGTGACGTTCATGGCCAACGGCGATTTGCTGTCGATGGCCGCCAGGGTACGTTCGGCCCAGTCCTGGTAGGCGGGGCATTCCTCAGCGGCCAGCGAGGCGCGGATGCGCGGCATGTCTGGCTGGCTGAAGTGGTGATCGATGGCCGAGCGCATGGCCTTGATCTCCGAGCCCGGAATCTTCTGCGAGGCGCGCTTGTGCAGCAGCGCGTCCAGGTCGCTGGCAGGTTCGTCGGACCATTGCATGCTATCGAGCGCCTGATCCAGCTCGCCAACGAGGTCGCTGCCGAGGCAGTGATCGGCCAGCCCGCAATAGAGGGCATCGGCTGCGCGGATATGGGTGCCGGTGATGCCCAGGTACTGGCCGATGGCGCCGTCCAGGCGGGACAGGAAGTAGCTGCCGCCGACATCCGGGAAGTAGCCGATGCCGGTTTCCGGCATGCCCATCTTTACCCCCTCGGTGATCACCCGATGCGATGCCGCCTGGGCCAGGCCCATGCCGCCGCCCAGCACGAAGCCGTCCATCAGGGCGACAACCGGCTTGGGGTAGTCATGGATCAACTGATCCAGCGCGTACTCCTCGCGGAAGAAGGTCATGTACATGCCATCGCCGGCCAGGTAGCTGTCATACAGCCCGCGGATATCGCCACCGGCGCAGAAGGCTTTCTCGCCATTGGCGCGCAGCACCACGACGCGCACCTGATCATCGTTCAGCCAGGCGTCCAGCTGCTGGCGCAGCTGGCGGACCATGTCCAGGTTCAGGGCGTTGAGGCCGGCAGGGCGGTTGAGTGTCAGGTGGCCGACGCGGTTGCGCACCTCCACCAGTACGGTCTGCTCGGTCATTCTATGGCTCCGTTGTACAGCTTGATGATGGCAGAGAAGTCCAGCGCGCCATTACCCTGGCTGCTGAAGGTCTGGTACAGCTGCTGGGCCAGACCGCCGAGGATCACCGGTTGCCGCGATTGCCTGGCTGCTTCGGTGGCCAGCCCCAGGTCCTTGAGCATCAGGTCGGTACCGAAACCGCCGGTGTAGCCGCGGGAAGCCGGTACGTTGTCCATGACGCCAGGATAGGGGTTATAGGTGTCCGAGCTCCAGTTGCGGCCGCTGGAGGTGTTGATTATGCCGGCCAGGACCGCGGGGTCCATGCCCAGGGACACGCCCAGGTTCATCGCCTCGGCGGTGCCGATCATGGTGATGGCCAGCAGCATATTGTTGGCGACCTTGGCGACCTGGCCATTGCCGGTGGGGCCACAGTGAACGATGTTTTTGCCCATGGCCTGGAGTATTGGCAGGGCCGTGTCGAAGTCCGCCTTGTCGCCGCCGACCATGAAGGTCAGGGTGCCGGCAGCGGCGCCGCCGGTACCGCCGGAAACCGGGGCATCAATCATGCGGTTACCCTGTTTCCCAGCAGCAGTAGCTACCTCGCGGGCACTCATGGGGTCGATGGTAGAGCTGTCGATCAGGCGCACGTGCGCAGCCACATGGGCCAGCAGGCCGTTCTCACCCAGGTAGACGCCCTTCACGTGGGGCGCTGCCGGCAGCATGGTTATGATCAGCTCGACGTCGCTGCGGGCCAGTTCCGCGATGCTGGCGGCGGCAGTAGCACCGGCCTCGACCAGACCGGCGACGGCGCTTTGCGAGAGGTCGGATACGGTGAGCTGGTGGCCTGCCTTGATCAGGTTACGGGCCATCGGCCCACCCATGTTACCCAGTCCTATAAAGCCAATTTTCATGTGGTTGCCTCATTATTGTTGTCAGGCGGTTGGGCGTGCTGCGCACGCTCGCTCACTCAGCCGTGCTTGAAGTTGGGTTTACGCTTCTCGACAAAAGCCTGCATGCCTTCGGTCTGGTCGGCGGTGGCGAAGATGGAGTGGAACACGCGACGCTCGAAGCGCACGCCTTCGGCCAGGCTGGTTTCGAACACGCGGTTCACGCATTCCTTGGTCATCATCACGCTGGGCAGGGATTTTTCCGCAATGACCTGGGCGGCCTTCAGGGTCTCGTCCAGCAACTGATCCACCGGGAAGATCCGCGCAACCAGACCGGCCTGCTCGGCTTCCTGGGCGTCCATCTGGCGACCGGTCAGGCACATCTCCATGGCCTTGGCCTTGCCGATGGCGCGGGTCAGGCGCTGGGTACCACCGATACCGGGCAGTACGCCCAGGTTGATCTCCGGCTGGCCGAAGCGGGCGTTGTCCGCGGCATAGATAAAGTCGCAGATCATCGCCAGCTCGCAGCCACCGCCCAGGGCATAACCGGCCACCGCGGCGATCAGCGGCTTGCGGCGGTTGGCGATGCGGTCGGCGGGGGAGAAGAAGTCGTCCATGAACACGCCGGGGTACTGCAGATCGACCATCTGCTTGATGTCGGCACCGGCAGCAAAGGCCTTGCTGGAGCCGGTCAGCACCACGCAGCCGATATTCGGGTCATTCTCGAACTGGTCCAGCGCCTGGTTCAGCTCGTCCAGGACCTGGGTGTTCAGGGCGTTCAACGCCTGGGGGCGGTTCAGGGTAATCAGGCCGACGCGCTCACGGGTCTCGATCAGGAGGGTTTCAAAACTCATGTCACTACTCCAACAAAAAGAGGCCGGCCTTTACGGAGCCGGCCTTTCGGGCATTACTTCAGGGTGATGGTCGTGTTCACGGCAGCGGCCTGCTCGTCGTCATCGAACCAGCGCGCGGTGATGGTCTTGGTCTGGGTGTAGAACAGGATCACCTGCTTGCCGTACGGACCCAGGTCGCCCAGCTTGGAGCCGCGCGAGCCGCTGAAGGAGAACAGCGGGACCGGTACCGGAATCGGCACGTTGATGCCGACCTGACCCACGTCGATGTCTTCCTGGAAGCGGCGGGCGATGCCACCGGAACGGGTGAAGATGGCGGTGCCGTTACCGTTCGGGTTGGCGTTGATGATCTCGATCGCCTCGTCCAGGGAGTCGGCTTCCATCACGCAGAGTACCGGCCCGAAGATTTCGGTGTCGTACACGCTCATGCCCGGCTTGACGCCCGCCAGGATGGTCGGGCCGACGAAGTTGCCATCGGCGTAGCCGGGGACCTCGGGGCTGCGACCATCCAGCACCAGCTCGGCGCCTTCATCGATACCCTGCTGGATCAGATCGTTGATGCGCTCCAGCGCGGAGCGGGAGATGACCGGGCCGACATCGGTACCCGGCTCGACGCCGGCGCTGACCTTGAGGCCCTGGGCCTTGCGCGCCAGTTCCGGCAGCCAGTTGCGCGACTCGCCCACCAGGATGATTACCGGCAGGGCCATGCAGCGCTGACCGGCCGCACCGAAGGCGGCTCCCACCAGGTTATTGAGGGTCTGCTCCTTGTTGGCGTCGGGCATGACGATGGCGTGGTTCTTCGCGCCCATCATGCACTGTACGCGCTTGCCGGCCTGGCTGGCGCGGTTGTAGACGTGGGTGCCGACATGGGTGGAGCCGACGAAGGAAACGGCTTTGATGTCCGGGTGGTCGCAGACCGCATTCACCGCGTCCACGCCGCCGTGGATCACGTTCAGTACGCCCGGCGGGATGCCGGCTTCCAGCGCCAGTTCGGCCAGGCGCATGGTGACCATGGGGTCCTGTTCGGAGGGCTTGAGTACGAAGGTGTTACCGGTGGCGATGGCCATGGGGAACATCCACAGCGGGATCATCGCCGGGAAGTTGAACGGGGTGATACCGGCGCAGACGCCCAGCGGCTGCAGCAGGGTGTAGGTGTCGACACCACCGGCCACGTTGTTGGCCAGCTCGCCCAGTTGCAGGTTGCCCACGGCGGAGGCGTGTTCGACCACTTCCAGACCACGGAATACATCGCCTTCGGCATCGGCCAGGGTCTTGCCCTGCTCGGCGGTGAGGATGGCGGCTAGCTCCTTCATGTTCTCGCGGATCAGCTGCTGATACTTGAGGAAAATGCGGGCGCGGGCACCGATCGGCGTCTTGCGCCAGGTCTTGAAGGCTTCCTTGGCGTTGGCCACGGCGGCGTTGATTTCGTCCTGGGTGGCGAAGGGTACACGGGCCAGGACTTCCTGGGTGGCCGGGTTGACCACGTCGCGCCATTGATCGGTCTTCGATTCAACGAACTCGCCGTTGATCAGCAACTTGACGGTAGGAATATTGTTATTGCTCATTGGTGCCCTCTGGGCCGTGGCCCTTGTCGTCTGGAAAGATGTCATGGATAGTAGCAGTGCGTTTTTCCCATAAACAATTGGCTCATTCGCAAGTTGGGTCTGCGTTTTTGCACAGGGAGAGGAAATGGATTGGGACAACCTGCGGTTTTTCCTGGAGTTGAGCCGGGCAGGGCGACTGACCACGGCGGCCCGGCGACTTGGGGTTGACCACACCACGGTTTCCCGGCGGCTGCAGGCCTTGGAGAAAAGCCTGGGCGTCGCATTGTTCCTGCGCGATACCAGCGGCTACACCCTGACCGAGGCCGGGCGCAGCCTCCTGCCGCAGGTGGAGTTGATGGAAGGAGCCAGCGTGCGCATCGAGCAGGCGCTGCCCAGCCCGGGGGATAGCCTCTCCGGCCAGGTGCGCATCGGTGCCACCGAGGGCTACGGCACCATGTTGGTGGCGGGGCAGCTCAGTGAACTCAGTCACCGCCATCCGCATTTGCACCTTGACCTGCTGGCGCTGCCCCGCGCAGTGCGCCTGTCCCGTCATGAGGCAGACATTGTCATTACCCTGGAGCGCCCCGAGCGCGGCCCCTTTATCATCACCAAACTCACCGACTATGTGCTGCGCCTCTATGCGGGCAAGGATTACCTGCAGCAGCATGGTCCAATCAACAGCCGCAGTGATCTGGAGAAACACCGCTTCGTCAGTTACGTGGACGACCTGGTGTTCAGCAAGGACCTGCTGTTCCTCGACGAGATTGCCGGCTCCGGCGCGGTCGGGGTGCGTAGTACCAGCGTGCTGGCGCAACAGGAGGCGATTGCTGCTGGCGCCGGCTTGGGTATCCTGCCGGCATTTACTGCCGACCAAGACTCGCGGTTGAGCCTGATCATGCCGGCCCAGATCCGCTTTATCCGCACTTTCTGGATGTTGATGCCGATTGAATTGAAGGATATTGCGCGGATGCGGGTGACCTGGGATTTTCTCCGCGAACAGGCGGAGCGGGAGCGGGGGCGATTGATGGGGTCGGTTGGTTAGCCCTCATTTGCTCAGGCGGTTACCTGGGCCGGAAGGCGGAACGTGGTTTTTACTCCTATCCTGACTAATCTGATACTGGGACGACTATATCGCGATGAGGATGACATGATGTTGAGAAACTGGATGCTGCTGGTACTGCTATGGACAGGAGTGGGAGTTGGGGGCGCATACGCGCAGGCGGAGGACGATGGCGCGCAGGCCCGCGCTTTGCTGACCGAAGCTGTGGACTACTACAAGGAAAACGGCGACAAGGCGCTGGCGGTATTCAGCCGGCAGGGGCGCTTCGTCAAGGATGATCTTTATGTTTTTGCCATCAACACCAACGGCATCATGCTGGCGAGCGGCGGCCCGTCGGTCATGCTGATCGGGCGGGACATCATGAACTCCATCGATGATGAGCTCAAGCCGAAGTTCCAGCAGGCACTGAGCCAGCCGGAGAACGGTGAGATCCTCGAGGCAGATTATCCCTGGGGCAGCTGGAATACTGGTGGGAGAAAGATCACCAAGCATGTGTATTTCCAGCGGGTAGGCGATACGGTTCTGGCCGTGGGTTACTACCAGCCGCGGGCGAGCTCCGAGCAGGCGCTGCAGCTGCTGGAGACGGCCGCCGAGGCGGTGAGCAGCAACGCGCGGGAGACCTTCAACGCGATCAACGCGCTTGATCCGCGCTTCTACCAGGATGATCTCTATGTATTCGTGGTCGAGCTGGACAGCCAGCGCTTCGTCGCCCACGGCTCCAACCTGCGCCTCGTCGGCCGCGACTTCGGTGCGCTGGCTGATCGGGTCGGCAAGCCCTTTGGCCAGGAGGCGCTGGACAAGATCGCGACCACTGAAATGGTCGAATTCGACTACCAGTGGAAGCATCCGATCACCGGTGATACTGAGCACAAGCATGCCTATGCACGCAAGGTCGGCAACTACCTGGTGGCGGTGGGGTATTACCAGCCCAATAACGGCGACGGCGCGCAGGCCAGCGCCGAGTAACTACTGCTGAAGCTCGACCCGGTGGCGAAAATGCGCCAGCGCCTCCGGGTTGGCCAAAGCTTCGGTGTTCTTCACCGGTTGGTCGTGCACTGCATCGCGCACGGCCAGTTCGGCTATCTTGCCGCTGCGAGTGCGCGGTATATCTCGGACCGGGACGATCCGGGCCGGTACATGCCGTGGTGTGGTGTGCTGGCGAATTGCGGTCCTGATGCGCTGCTGCAGCGCGTCATCCAGCGCGACCCCGTCACGTAATATCACGAACAGCACCACCCGCTCGTCTCCCTGCCACCGCTGGCCGATGGCAACCGATTCCAGCACCTCGTCGATGCGCTCTACCTGGCGGTAGATCTCCGCCGTACCAATCCGCACCCCGCCGGGGTTGAGGATGGCGTCCGAGCGGCCATGGATGACCAGCCCGCCGTGTTCGGTCTGCTCGGCATAATCACCATGGGCCCACACGCCGGGAAAGCGCTCGAAGTAGGCGGCGCGGTAGCGGCTGCCATCCGGGTCGTTCCAGAAGCCCAGCGGCATGGATGGGAAAGCGCGGTTGCAGACCAGTTCGCCCTTTTCACCGGTGACCCGCTGCCCATCGTCATTCCATACCTCCACCGCCATGCCCAGCCCCGCGCCCTGCAGTTCGCCGCGCCAGACTGACTGCAACGGATTGCCAAGCGCAAAGCAGGAGACGATATCGGTACCACCGGAAATGGACGATAGCTGCACGTCCCGCTTGATGTCGCGGTACACATAGTCGAAGCCCTCCGGTGCCAGCGGCGAGCCGGTTGAGAGGATGGTACGCAGGCTGTCGAGGCGGTGGCTGTGTGCCGGTCGCAGGTTGGCCTTCTCCAGCGCGGCGAGGTAACGGGCGCTGGTGCCGAAGACAGTGATGCCTTCGGCATCGATCAGGTCGATCAGCCTGGCATCGTTCGGGTACAGCGGGGCCCCGTCGTACAGTATCAGGGTGGCGCCAACGGCGAGCCCTGAGGCCAGCCAGTTCCACATCATCCAGCCACAGGTGGTGTAGTAGAACAAGCGGTCTTCCGGCTGCAGGTCCGTATGCAAGCCCAGTTCCTTCAGGTGTTGCAGCAGCACGCCGCCGCTGCGGTGGACGATGCATTTGGGCACGCCCGTGGTGCCGCTGGAATACAGGATATACAGCGGGTGGTCGAAGGGCAGGGCGGCAAAGGTCGGGCTACCGCCGGGCTGGTAGAAGCTGTCCCACGCGCAAACGGCCACGCCGGGCGCCGTTGGTTGCGGCACTTCCGCGTTAGCGCCAGTCAGCACCAACTGCTTGACGCTGGGCAACTGCCGCAGCACCTGTGCCAGCCGTTCTCCCAGCGTAATCTGCTTGCCAGCGTACTGATAACCGGCGCAGGCGATCAACACCTTGGGCGCGATCTGGCCGAAACGGTCGACGATGCCCTGGGCGCCGAAGTCAGGCGAGCAGGACGACCAGATCGCACCTAGGCTGGTGGCGGCCAGCATGGCGACAATGGCCTGCCAGGCATTGGGCAGCACGGCGGCAACCCGATCACCCACACCTACGCCGGCCGCTGCCAGGCTCCGCTGCAGCCCCGCGACATGGGCATGGAGCTGGGCATGGCTCAGCTGTGTCCGCTCCCCGGCCTCGTTGATACTGATCAGCGCTGGGCGTTCATCCGTGCGCCGCAGCAGGTGCTCGGCGTAGTTGAGGCGTGCGCCTGTGAACCAGCGTGCCTGGGTCATGTCCTGGGCTTCTTCCAGCACCTTCTCGGCCGGGCTACTGAAATGCACATCGAAGAACTGCGCCAGACTGTTCCAGAAGTCGGCTCGTCGGTCGACGCTCCAGGCATGCAACTGGCTGTAGTCGGCCAGGTTCAGCTGGTACTGCCGATTCACGTATTGGCGAAACGCCTCCATCCGGCTGTGGCGGATGCGTTCGGCGCTGGGCGTCCATAGCGGTTGGGGCATGCTCTACTCCTGGTCTAATCGGCTCGGGCCAGCAGTGCCCGCGCAACCCGGGAGCCGTTGTCCCGGCGCAACAGCTGGCAGATCCAGTGGCTGGCTTCCACCAGTTTCGTTAGCTCCACGCCGGTGCGGATGCCCATGCCCTGCAGCAGGTAGACCACGTCCTCGCTGGCCACATTGCCACTGGCGCCCCTGGCGTAGGGGCAGCCACCCAGCCCGGCGACGGAGCTGTCGAATACTGCGACGCCTTCCAGCAGGGCAGCGTAGATATTGGTCAGTGCCTGGCCATAGGTGTCATGAAAATGCCCGGCCAGTTGCTGCCGGGGCACGCGTTGACCGACGGTCTCCAGTAAGTGGCGGGTCGCGCTGGGCACGCCGACACCGATGGTGTCTCCCAGGGACACCTCGTAGCATCCCATTGCCAGCAGCTCGGCGCTGACTGTAGCCACCTGCTCCGGCGCGACGGTGCCGTCATAGGGGCAGCCCAACACGCAGGAAACATAACCGCGCACCGCCATGCCGCGTGCGGCAGCCAGTTCCATAACCGGCACGAAGCGTTGCAGGCTTTCGCTGATCGAACAGTTGATATTGCGCCAGGAAAATCCCTCCGAGGCCGAGGCAAACACCGCTACCTCACGGGCACCAGCGGCAATGGCATCCTCCAGGCCGCGCAGATTGGGTGTCAGGACGCTGTAGCGCACCCCCGGCTGGCGCGTGATAGCGGCCAGTACCGCGGCGGAGTCGGCCATCTGCGGCACCCAGCGGGGCGAGACAAAGCTGCCGACCTCGATATGCCCTAGTCCGGCCGCCGTCAGGCGGTCAACCAGCTCGATACGCTGGGCCACGGAAAGATGCTGGGCCTCGTTCTGCAGCCCATCGCGGGGGCCGACTTCCACCAGGCGGACGTGCTCGGGCAGGGACATTGGGATCTCCGGTACTGCTGGTTGCTTGCTTCGAGTATAGCGAGCCCCGGCGGGCGCAGCCGTTTGCGAAGGTCAACCCGGCTCCAGCTCCAGCAACAGGCTGCCCTCACTGACCATATCGCCTTCGGCAAACAGGATGCGCTTGACCGTGCCGGCCTGATCGGCGCGGATGCTGTGTTCCATTTTCATCGCCTCCAGCACCAGCAGCGCAGCGCCCACGTCCACCTGTTGGCCCGGCGACACCAACACCCGCACGACGCTACCGTTCATCGGCGCGGTAAGTCCGCCTGAAGCGAGGTGATGGCCGCTGGCCTCTGTCAGCGGGTCGTATTGTCGTACGGCGTGCAGCTCACCCTGCCATTGCACATAGAGCACCTCGCCCCGGCGGACTGCCAGGGCCGTCGGTTGGGCCGGCTGGCTGGCGCCGAGATACAGCACGCGTTGTTCACCATTGCATTGCAGATGCAGCCGTGTCGCCGCAGGCAGGCCCAAACGCAGGCCGTCGCTGCGCTCCCAGGGCGAGCCGGGGTCATCGCCCCGCCGGATGGCGGGCAGGGTGGCGACAAACTGCCGGGCCGCCTGCTCCCAGAAGGCGTCGGGCAGGGACTCGACAGGCGGCAGGAGGTCCGCGGCGTGACGCTCGATAAAACCGGTGTCCAGTTCCCCGGCTACAAACGCAGGGTGTTCCAGTAATCGCTGCAGGAAGCGGCGATTACTGCGAATGCCGCCGACCAGGGTGCGTTTTAGCAGGTCCAACAATAGCCGCCGGGCCTGCTCACGATCCGCGCCCCAGGCAATCAGCTTGCCCAACATCGGATCATAGTAGGGAGAAATGACATCGCCCTCGCGCACGCCGCTGTCGATCCGCTGGCCGGGCTTGAGCGGGGGCTCCTGGTACAACTGCAGCCGGCCGCTGGCGGGGAGGAAGTCTTGGTCCGGGTCCTCGGCGTACAGCCGCACTTCCATGGCGTGGCCTTGCAGGGGGACCTGCTCCTGACCCAGCGGCAGGGTCTCGCCCTGGGCGACGCGCAGCTGCCATTCCACCAGGTCCAGCCCGGTAATGGCCTCGGTCACCGGATGCTCCACCTGCAGCCGGGCATTCATTTCCATGAAGAAGAAATCACCGCGCTCGTCCAACAGGAATTCCACAGTGCCTGCGCCTACATAGCCGATCGCCAGGGCCGCCCGCACTGCGGCCTGGCCCATGGTCTGGCGCAGTGGCTGACTCAGGCCGGGGGCGGGCGCCTCTTCGAGTACTTTCTGGTGGCGGCGCTGGATCGAGCAGTCCCGTTCGTGCAGGTAGAGGCAGTTGCCCTGGCAGTCGGCAAACACCTGGATCTCCACATGGCGCGGTCTGGGCAGGTATTTCTCCAGCAGCAGGCGATCGTCACCAAAGGCCGCCTGGGCCTCGCGCCGGGCCGATTGCAGGGCCGCGGCCAGTTCGGCCTCGCTCTGTACTATCTTCATGCCCTTACCGCCGCCCCCAGCACTGGCCTTGAGCAGTGCGGGATAACCGATCTGCCGCGCGGCCTCGACAAAGGCCTGCGGCGACTGGTCCGCACCGTGATAGCCCGGCACCAGCGGTACCCCAGCCTCGGCCATCAGCGCTTTGGCAGCGGACTTGTCACCCATGGCCTCGATGGCGGCGGCGGGTGGGCCAACCAGCAGCAGGCCCGCCGCGCTGACAGCCCGGGCGAAGGCGGCGTTTTCTGAGAGAAAGCCATAACCCGGATGGATCGCCTGGGCGCCGCTGGCGAGTGCGGCCTGGATGATGCGGTTGATGTCCAGGTAGCTTTCGCTGGCCCGGACACCGCCCAGGTCCACCGCCTGGTCGGCCTGATGAACGTGTAAGGCATCCCGGTCCACCGCGCTATGCACGGCCACGGTAGTGATGCCCATGGCGCTGGCGGTGCGCATGATGCGGCAGGCGATTTCGCCCCGGTTGGCCACCAGCAGCGTGGTGATCATCAGTTTATTCCTCGATCCAGTTGGGGGTACGTTTTTCCAGGAAGGCGCGGATGCCTTCCCGGCCCTCTGCACTGGCGCGGATCTGCACAATGCTTTGCTGGGTGTAATGGCGCAGCTCCAGGGAAAGTTGGTGGGCGGTGGCCGCATGCACCAGGGCCTTGCTGGCACGCATGGCCTGGGGGCTGTTCTGCAGTAGGGTAGTGATCCAGTCCGCCTGCCGCTGTTCCAGTTCGGCTGAGGGGCAGCTCTCCGTCAGCAGGCCCAGCTCTTCGGCGCGGCGGCCGGAAAAGCGTTCGCCACTGATGGCGTAACGGCGGCTGGCCCGCTCACCCATGGCCTTGACCACAAAGGGGCTGATCACCGCTGGCGCCAGGCCAATCCGCACCTCGGACAGTGATAACTGGGCATCCTCGGCGCCGATGGCGATATCGCAGCAGGCAATCAGCCCGAGGGCCCCGCCGAATGCCGCCCCCTGGACCACCGCCAGGGTCGGCATGGGCAACTGGTACAGGCGGTACATGACCTCGGCCATGGCCTCGGCATCGCGCAGGTTGCCGGTGTAGTCCAGCTCGGCGGACTGACGCATCCACTGCAGATCGGCACCGGCGCAGAAATGCTTGCCCCGGCCGCGCAGAAGGAGAAAGCGCAGCTGGTGATCCTCACGCAGATGGTCGAGTGCGGTGAGCAGTTCTTCAATCATCTCGGCATTGAAGGCGTTGTGCTTGTCCACGCGGTTTAGCCACAGGGTGGCGTAGCCGCGGGGATGGCGTTCCAGCTGGATGGTATTGAACTGCATGGTTTGTTTCTCCCTTATCCTGTCGCTTGAGCTTATCTGCCCCTCTCCCCAGCCCTCTCCCGCGAGGGGAGAGGGAGCCGCCGCACTCCCATTACATCCGGAACACGCCAAACCGCGTCTCTTCCACCGCCGCATTCAAACTCGCTGAAAGCGCCAACCCCACTACATCCCGCGTCTGCGCCGGGTCGATCACCCCGTCATCCCACAGTCTGGCACTCGAATAGAATGGGTGCCCCTGACGTTCATATTGCTCCAGTATCGGCTGGCGCAGCTGTTGTTCCTCCTGCTCCGAGAAAGCCAGGCCACGGCGCTCGGCCTGGTCGCGCTTGACCTGCACCAGCACCCCGGCGGCCTGTTCGCCACCCATGACGCCGATCCGCGCGTTGGGCCACATCCAAAGAAAGCGCGGATCATAGGCGCGGCCGCACATGCCGTAGTTGCCGGCACCGAAGCTGCCGCCGATGATCACGGTGAACTTGGGCACCCGGGCGCAGGCGACGGCGGTGACCAGCTTGGCGCCATGCTTGGCGATGCCGCCGGCCTCGTACTTCTGGCCGACCATGAAGCCGGTAATGTTCTGCAGAAACAGTAGCGGGATGCCCCGTTGGCACGCCAGCTCGATAAAGTGCGCGCCTTTTTGCGCCGCCTCGGCAAACAGCACGCCGTTGTTGGCGAGGATCGCCAGCGGATAGCCATGTAAGTGGGCGAAGCCGCACACCAGGGTAGTGCCGAACAGCGCCTTGAATTCATCGAACTCGCTAGCGTCCACCAGCCGGGCGATGACCTCGCGCACGTCATAGGATTGTTTCGCCTGGGCCGGAATGATCCCGTACAACTCGTCCGCGGGATAACGCGGCGCCTGGGGCTGACGAGTCTGGAGTTGCCCCAGCTTGCGCCAATTGAGCTGGGCGACGCAGCGCCGGGCCAGTTCCAGGGCGTGTTCATCGTTCTCGGCGTAATGGTCGGCCACGCCGGAGGTGCGGCAATGCACATCCGCGCCGCCCAGCTCCTCGGCGCTGACCACCTCACCCGTGGCCGCCCGGACCAGCGGCGGGCCGGCCAGGAAGATGGTGGCCTGGTTGCGCACCATGATGGTTTCGTCGGCCATGGCCGGGACATAGGCGCCTCCGGCGGTGCAGGAGCCCATCACCACCGCAAGCTGCGGTATGCCCTGGGCGCTCATCCGCGCCTGGTTGAAGAAGATGCGGCCGAAATGCTCGCGGTCGGGAAACACCTCATCCTGGCGCGGCAGGTTGGCGCCGCCCGAGTCGACCAGATAGAGGCAGGGCAGGCGGTTCTGTTCGGCAATAGCCTGGGCCCGCAGGTGCTTCTTCACTGTCAGGGGGTAGTAGCTGCCGCCTTTGACGGTGGCGTCGTTGGCGATGATCATGCACTCGACCCCAGCGACCCGACCGATACCGGCGATCAGCCCTGCGGCGGGCACCTCCTCGTCATATACCCCATGGGCAGCCAGCGGGCAGATTTCGAGAAACGGCGAGCCGGGATCAAGCAGGGTATCGATGCGTTCCCGGGGCAAGAGTTTTCCCCGGCCGCAGTGGCGCGCCTGGGCCTGTTCACCGCCACCCTGAGCAATGCGCTCAAGCAGCGTGCGCAGTGCCGTCACCTCACGCAGCATGGCGCTGCGGTTGGCGGCGTACTCGGGTGAATGGACATCGAGCTGGGTGTGGAATATGGCCATGGTCTCTCCCAACGATAGGCAGGGCGCCCGTGGCGACTTAGCGGCTCTGCTCGAACAACTCCCGGCCGATCAGCATCCGCCGGATCTCGCTGGTGCCGGCGCCGATCTCGTACAGCTTGGCATCACGCAGCAGGCGACCGGTGGGGTAGTCATTGATATAGCCGTTGCCCCCGAGGATCTGGATAGCATCCAGCGCGGCACGGGTCGCCTGTTCGGCGGTATAGAGGATCACCCCGGCGGCGTCCTGCCGGCTGGCCCGGCCGAGGTCGCAACTGCGAGCCACGGCATACAGGTAGGCGCGGCTGGCGTTGAGGCTGGTATAGAGGTCGGCGACTTTGCCCTGGATCAGCTGAAACTCGCCAATGCTGCGGCCGAATTGCTGGCGGTCGTGGATGTAGGGCAGCACCACATCCAGGCAGGCCTGCATGATCCCCACCGGTCCGCCGGCCAGCACCACCCGTTCGTAGTCCAGCCCGCTCATCAATACCCGCGCACCGTCGTTGATCTCGCCCAGCACATTGGCCAGCGGCACGGTTACCTCGTCGAAAAACAGCGCGCAGGTGTTGGAGCCGCGCATGCCCAGCTTGTCCAGCTTGGGCCCACGGGAAAAGCCGGGGCTGTCGCCTTCCAGGATGAAGGCCGTCAGGCCGCGGGCACCGCGGTCGGGCTCGGTTTTGGCGTAGATAACATAGATATCGGCATCCGGCCCGTTGGTTATCCACATCTTGCTGCCGTTGAGCACAAAGTGATCGCCTCGGCGCTCGGCGCGCAACCGCATGCTGACCACGTCGGAGCCGGCGTTGGGTTCGCTCATGGCGAGTGCCCCCACGTGCTCGCCGGAGATCAGCTGGGGCAGGTATCGGGCCTGCTGTTCGGCGCTGCCGTTGCGACAGATCTGGTTCACGCACAGATTGGAATGGGCGCCATAGGACAGCGCTACGGAGGCGGAGCCGCGGCTGATTTCTTCCATCACCAGAGCGTGGGCCAGGTAACCCAGGCCGGCGCCGCCGTGCTGCTCCGGTGCGGTGATGCCGAGCAAGCCCATGTCGCCCAGCTTGCGCCACATGTCCCTGGGAAACTGGTTATCACGGTCGATGGCAGCGGCCCGCGGGGCCAGCTCCCGATCAACGAAGCCCCGCACCTGCTCGCGCAGCAAGTCGAGGGTTTCCCCCAGGGCAAAATCGAGGTGGGGTGGGTTCATGGGTCACCTTTGTTGTTCTGTTCTTCTGGCTGTGACTATTGATCAAGCTAGCAGCGGCAGGCGGGGTGTCAATGTGTCGACCAACCGGGGCGGGGCGAAGCGACAATAGAAAACCTATAAATAACCACAAATGAATTTAACGTTAGTTATTATTGGTTTGTTTATATTCAATGTCAGGCGCAAACTAGTCCGGTTCCGCCTGTCTGTTTATCAATGGAGTCATCATGCATCCTTCCTTCGCTTCAGCTGGTGCGAAGCCCGGCTACAACTACGATGTGGTTCGCAAGTTCACCCTCATGACCCTGGTGTGGGGCGTGTTGGGCATGGCGGTGGGTGTGGTGCTGGCTGCGCAGCTGGTCTGGCCGGCATTGAATTTCGATCTGCCCTGGTTCAGCTTCGGACGTATTCGCCCCATCCATACCAATCTGGTGATTTTCGCCTTTGGCGGCGGCGCGCTGTTCGCTACCTCGCTTTATGTGGTCCAGCGCACCAGCCGGGTACGCCTGGTGTCCGACCGGGTCGCGAATTTCGTGTTCTGGGGTTGGCAGACGATCATCGTGGCGATCATCCTCAGTTACGCGAACGGCCTGACCACCAGCAAGGAGTACGCGGAAATGATCTGGCCGATTGCGACCCTGATCACCCTGGTCTGGCTCGCTTACGGTTACCTGTTCTTCGCCACCATCGCCCGGCGGCAGGTCAAGCACATCTACGTGGGCAACTGGTTCTACGGGGCTTTCATCATCGTCACCGGCCTGGTGCACGTGGTTAACCATATCGACGTGCCGGTGTCGCTGTTCAAGTCCTATCCGATCTATGCCGGCGCTGCCGATGCCATGATCCAGTGGTGGTATGGCCACAGCGTGGTGGGCTTCATCCTGTCGGTCGGGTTTCTCGGCCTGATGTATTACTACGTACCCAAGCAGGCGGAACGGCCCATCTATTCCTATCGCCTGTCCATCGTGCATTTCTGGGCGGTTATCGCCCTGTACATCTGGGCCGGCCCGCATCACCTGCACTACACCGCGCTGCCGGATTGGGCGCAGACCCTGGGCATGGTGATGTCGATCATCCTGCTGGCGCCCAGTTGGGGCGGCATGATCAACGGCATGATGACCCTGTCCGGCGCCTGGCATAAATTGCGCAGCGATCCGATCCTGCGGTTCCTGGTCGTGGCGCTGGCGTTCTACGGCATGTCGACCTTCGAAGGGCCGATGATGGCGATCAAGACCGTGAACGCGCTGTCGCACTATACCGACTGGACCATCGGCCACGTGCACGCCGGGGCCCTGGGCTGGGTGGCGATGATCAGCATCGGTGCGCTCTACCATATGGTGCCCAGGCTCTGGGGCCGGAAAGGGATGTACAGCATCAAGTTGATCAACGTGCATTTCTGGATGGCGAGCATGGGGACGGTGCTGTATATCGTTGCCATGTGGGTCAATGGCATTACCCAGGGGCTGATGTGGCGGGCGGTCAACCTCGACGGCACCCTGACCTACTCCTTTGTCGAGGCCCTGGATGCCAGCCATCCTGGATATATCGTACGGATGATAGGCGGCGGCATTTTCGCGGCGGGCATGGTGCTGATGGCGTTCAATTGTGCCATGACCATCCGCCGCGCAGCCGCATCCACGCAGCAGGACAACCTGATCACGGCTTCCTGAGGGAGGCCATGATCAGGTTGATATAGGAATTACTGTATAAAAACTCAATTATTATTGAATTGCCTGCGGCCATTCCAGAGCCCAAAATATCCGGCTCGTTAAATCCCCTTTGCAAGTTCCGGTTTCTGATGTGCTTTATCCGGCCGTCATTGACTGCCGGCAGGAGCATTCAATGTCCGGTCAGCTGCTGACCCTTTCCCGTTTTCTGTTTGGCTGGTTACCCCGGACGGTACAGACTCGTCCGGGTGAATGGCTGCGCGCTGCCATCGGCGTTGCCGCCGCAGTGGCCTTCACATTCTGGCTGTCCAGCCTGCTCTATGGCTCGACCACGGCGATGGTCCTGCTCGGGCCGGCGGGGGCGACCGCCGTGCTGTTGTTCGTGGTGTCCTCCGGTGCGCTCGCCCAGCCCTGGCCGGTGCTGGGCAGTTACCTACTGGCGGCGCTGATCGGCCTGGCCATGTTGTACCTACCGGTGCCGGACATGACCCTGGGCTGGCGACTGGTAAGCGGGGTGAGTGCGGTGGTGCTGGGGATGTCGGTACTACGCTGCCTGCACCCGCCGGCCAGCGCCCTGGTCGTAGTGATCGTGCTGGCCGCCGATCTGCTGGAGCCGCTGGGCGGTTGGCTGGTGCTGCCGATCATGCTCAATGCATGCTGCCTGTTGTTCTGCGCCACCCTGTACAACAACCTCACCGGCATTCGCTATCCGAAGCAGCCGCCGCGCGTCGATCTGCACCATACCCGAGATGCGTTGCCGCAACAGCGGGTGGGCTTCACCGACGAAGACCTGGATCGGGCACTGGAGCAGTTCGGTGGCTTTGTCGACATCACCCGCCATGACCTGGAACAGATCATCCGCGACACCGAGAGTTCGGCACTGCGGCGCAAGATGGGCGATATCCGCGCCGAGCAGATCATGTCCCGGGATATCCGTACCGTGGGTCCCGATACCACGGTAATGCAGGCCATCCGGCTGTTCCGCCATCATCACGTGAAGACCCTGCCGGTGGTGGACAGCGCTGGCGCGGTGCAGGGCATCATCAGCCTGAGCGACCTGCTGGCGCAATTGGACCTGCCCCTGGGCCGCATCCTGCCGACGCGGATCAACCTGTGGCGCGACCAGCCGCTACACAAGATAATGACCGCGCCGGTGGTGACGGTGGACGGGCACACCCATGTGGTGGACATGATTCCCCTGATGTCGAGCCAGGGCTTGCACTGCCTGCCGGTGCTCGACAATGGCAGCCTGGTGGGCCTGGTCACCCAGACTGACGTGATCGCCGCGTTGCACCGGGATCTGGTCAGCCACCTAGCCTGACCGCGCCAGGATCAGTTGGCGGCAACGACCACCCGGTTGCGGCCGCTGTGCTTGGCTTCGTACAAGGCGCTGTCCGCTCGCCGCAGCAGTTGCTGGTAATCCGGATGGCCAGTGAACATGGCCAAGCCCAGGCTGGCGGTGAGATTGATGGTCACGTCCTGGGGCAGACGGAAAGTTTCGCTGGCGGTGAGTTGGCGGAATTTCTCCGCGGCGCGCCGGGCATTGGCGTCGTTGACGTCGACCATGATCACCAGAAATTCCTCACCTCCCATGCGAAACAGGTAGTCGCCGGCCCGGCTCTGGTTCAACAGCACGCTGGCAAACTGCTGCAGTACCAGGTCGCCCGCCTCGTGGCCATAGGTGTCGTTGACCTGCTTGAAGTGGTCGAGGTCGATGGAGAGTACTGCGAAGGAGTTGCCGGCCTGACGCGCGTAGTTGATCTGCCGACTCAGCACCACCGACAGAAACTTGCGACTGAGCAGACGGGTGAGGGTATCGCGACCCGATTCCAGTTCGTTGTTCTGCTCGAACAGCAGCTCCAGATGATGACCAATGCTGCGGCTCTGCTCGCGCACCTCGCGCAGCAGCTGAGTTGGCGAGTGGGGAGCTTCGCCAGTGGCAGGCTGGGCGAACAGTGGCAGCAGCACGTCATCGATTTCGGTAATGGCATCCATGATCAGGCCGGTTTCCAGCGCACCCTCAAAGCCGTGGGCACCCTTGTGCCGGAACCACAGGCCGAACTCGGAGGCGCGCAGCCGGGGCAACTGGTCCGCTGCCAGGCCCATGGCATGGTCGAACATCAGTTGGCTTTCCCAATTGAGCAGGGCGGCGCGCTGCCGTTCCTTTTCGTTGGCCATGTTCTGGGTCACGGCGAACAGGCGATAACCTTCCTCGGCGCGGGACCGTCGTTCATGGGATACCGCATAGGCCTGGCTCATGATCTCCATCGCCAGGTCGATCAGGGTGGTGGCATAACTGGCGGCCTGGGAACGCTGCGCGGGACCGAGCTGCTGATGGAGCAGCTCGACCAGCCGCCCCTTGAGCAGGCGCGCCCCGTGCAGGACCAGGTGCACCGGGACATCGATGCGCGCATGCACCTCGCCGATCTTGTGCTGATGGGCGATGAGCGCCTGGATCTCGGTCGCTTGCTGGCTGGAATAGAGGTTGACGAGCCAGCCCTGCAGGGAGTTGTTCAACCGCGTCTTGACGTCCTCATGGGAGAGCAGGGCGCCGGCTTCACCATGCCCCAGCAGCGCCGCATAGAAGTGGTCGGCCAGCTCCTGTTTGTGCCGCATGGCGACCTCGGCGGTGCCCTCCTTGACCGCATCATCGAAGCGGTTCAGCTGATGCTGCCAGTGCGCAGCGAGTTCATCGAGGGACAATCGGGCCATGGTAAATTCCGGTGTTCAAGGGAAAGGAGGCATTTTTCCACAGGCCTTCGGGCAAGGCCATCGCGGAAAATGTAATCTTTCTGTTGCATTTTTCTGTTTGAACCAAATCGCCGCGGATAATTCTATTGCCATGTAGTCCCCCCAAATACACCCGGAGGTGGAAACATGAAACAGCAATTGATTTATACCGCTTTGTTTACCTTTGCCTTGGGCGCAACCGCACCGATGGCGTTGGCCGGAGGCGACAAGCACGACGACGACCACACCATGACCGAGCAACGGCAGGATTCCGGTGCCTATAACGCTACCGGTGCCAATGGCGATGCGCCGCCCACCAGCCCGGCCCATCCTTCGGGTCCTGAGGGAGCTGGGACTGGCAGTGGCACCGGCACTGGTACCGGCGGCGCGGGCGGCGGTGGCACAGGTACAGGCACAGGCGGTGGTGCGGGTACCGGTACCAGCGGCGGCTCCGGCAGCACAGGCGCAGGCACCGGTGGCGCCGGTTCAGGTGGTGCCAGCGGTGCTGGCGCAGGCGCCGGGGGCTAACCCTGGCAGTAGTATCAGCGACAACGGAAGGCCGGGCTTATCCCGGCCTTTTCGTGTCCCCGGTCCGGTCTCGGAAAAAATTGCAGATCCGCTGATGGAACGCCAGCCCTGAACTAGACTGAAAGCGAACCAGTAAACGAGGGAGCTATGAGGCTGCGGATTTGGATTGTATTGGGCATTGTCTCCTTGATACTGCTCTGCGTGGCCGGCTTTGAATTTCGTTATGCCTGGCTGCAATCACAGTGGATCAGTGACTACGCGAGCAGATTGGAATACCAACTCGGCGAAGGTCCGAGCGAGGCGATCCGTTTTCCAGAAGCCGGGCCCTTCAACCAGCGTCTCGGTTACAGCCTGATTCCCGACTTTCAGCCGCGCCTGCAGCAGCGCGGTTACGGCATCAGCCAACAGGCGCGCTTCTCCTCGGAGCTGCTCGACTACGCCGACCACGGGCTCTTTGTTCCCTATCGGGAAAAGACCCAGGCCGGTTTGATGATCACCGACGCTCGCGGCCAGTCCATCTACCGTTTCACCTATCCCCGTTTCGGTTTTGCCGCCTTTGAGGATATTCCTCCCTTGCTGGTGGAGGCACTGCTGTTTATCGAGAACCGTCATCTGCTGGACCCGACGCTGGAGCATGCCAACCCCGCCGTGGACTGGCCACGGCTGGCCAGCGCGTCGCTGGCGATGGTGGCGGGCACCCTGGGCGGCGCCGGATACAGCCATGGCGCCAGTACCCTGGCCACCCAGATCGAGAAATACCGCCACTCCCTCGAAGGTCGTACCCAGTCACCCCTGGACAAGTTACGGCAGATGACCTCGGCCAGCGTGCGGGCCTACCGCGGCGGACCGCAGACCCTGGATGCCCGTCGCCAATTGGTGCTGGACTACCTCAACAGCGTACCGCTGACCGCGGCGCCCGGGCATGGCGAAGTGCACGGCTTCGGCGATGCGTTGTGGGTATGGTTTGCCGAAGATATCGAGGGTTTCAGTGCCAGCCTCAATGGCGAGCGGGGCCTGCCGGCTCAGGCCCTGGCGCTGCGCCAGGGCCTGTCGCTGGTGATCGCCCAGCGGCGTCCCAGCTGGTATTTGCTGACGGGCCGGGCTGAATTGCAGGAGCTGGTCGACAGCCATATCCGGCTGCTGGCCAACGAGCAGCGTATCGATCCCCGGCTGGCGGAGGCCGCGCTGGCCAGCCCCTTGGCGTTTCGCAACTGGGAGACCCAGCCGCTGCAGGAAACCATCGAGGCGGACAAGGCAATCCGCGTCACCCGCAGCCAGCTGGCCGGGATGCTCGGTCAGTCGATCTACAGCCTGGACCGGCTGGACATGAGTGCGGCCAGCAGTCTGGATCTGGCACTGCAGCGCGCGGTGAGCGACTTCCTCGACAGCCTGGCTGACGAGGAGAGCGCCCGGCAACACGGCCTGTTGGGTGAGACGCTGTTGTCGGCCCGGCAGGCAGCCGAAGTAAGCTACAGCTTCACCCTGATGGAGCGCACCCCCACCGGCAACCAGGTGCGGGTGCAGACCGATACCACCGGGCAGCCCTTCGACCTGAACCAGAGCAGCAAGCTGGAGCTGGGCTCCACTGCCAAGCTGCGGGTACTGACCAGTTACCTTGAGATCATCGCTGAGTTGCACGCTGCGCTGACCAGTGAGGCGGGCGCCGCCCCAGCGCGGGACCCGCTCAGCGCCTGGGCGGTAGAATATTTGCGCGCCAACCCGGACAGCGACCTGCCGACGATGCTGGACGCGGCCCTGCAACGGCGCTATTCCGCCTCGCCCTGGGAGCGCTTCCCCACCGGTGGGGGCGTGCAGAGCTTCGCCAACTACAGCAAGGACGACAACCAACGGCGCCCCACGGTGCAACAGGCGCTGCAGGAATCCATCAATCTGCCCTTTGTGCGGTTGCTGCGCGACATCATCCGCTATAGCCAATACCAGATTGTGGAGGATGCCGACAGCCTGCTGACCAATGATCGCGATCCACGGCGCAAGGCCTGGCTGCAGACCTTTGCCGACCGCGAGGGTCGGGTCTACCTGCAGCGTTTCTGGCGCCGCTATGCGGGGATGGACGAGCAGCAGCGCTTCGATCGACTACTGCGCCAGGTGCAGCCCATCGCCGCGCGCCTGTCGGTGGTGTACCGCATGCTGTATCC
Organism: Pseudomonas saudimassiliensis; assembly: GCF_000939975.1. Lineage (GTDB taxonomy): Bacteria > Pseudomonadota > Gammaproteobacteria > Pseudomonadales > Pseudomonadaceae > Halopseudomonas > Halopseudomonas saudimassiliensis. The sequence goes on from NZ_LK391969.1 coordinate 2,425,831, forward strand.
GGAGGCCGACTTCGAGCGGTTCAGCACCTTCCTGCAGGAGCATGTGCGGGTGCCGCAGAAGCCCGAGCGTATCGAGCGGTTGTACCAGGCCTACCGGCCGGGCAAGTACAGTCTCACCGACCAGGGCTATATCGCCCAGGTGCACCCCCTGGAGCTCTGGCTACTGGACTATCTGCGGCGCCATCCCCAGGCCACCTTCAACGACGCGGTCTCGGCTAGCGCAGTGGAGCGCCAGGAGGTGTATGCCTGGTTGTTTCGCACCCGGCACGCGGGGGCGCGCAATGTGCGTATCCGCAGTATGCTCGAGCGCGAAGCCTTCGATGATCTGCACCGGCGCTGGCAGCGGGTCGGCTATCCCTTTCCCCATCTGGTGCCCTCCCTGGGCACTGCCCTGGGCAGCTCGGGTGATCGCCCCAGCGCGCTGGCCGAGCTGATGGGGATCATCATCAATGATGGTCAGCGGTTGCCGGTAAGACGCATCAACAACCTGCATTTTGCTGCCGACACGCCCTGGGAAACCCGCTTCGAACCAGTGCCCGTCGAGGCCAGGCAGGTGCTGGCGCCGGAGGTTGCGGCCGCGCTGCGCCAGGCGCTGTCCGCCGTGGTATTGGATGGGACCGGGCGCCGGCTGCAGGGGGTATTCACCACGGCCAGCGGTGAGCCGCTGGCCGTGGGTGGCAAGACCGGCACCGGGGACAATCGCAGCTACACCATGGCGTCGGGTGGTCGCGTGCTGTCCTCCCAGGTCCTGAATCGGACGGCGACCTTCGTGTTCTTCCTAGGGCCCAACCATTTCGGCACGCTTACCGCCTTTGTCCCCGGGGCCGATGCCGGGGACTTCCATTTCACCTCCGCGCTGCCGGCGCAGGTGCTGAAAAGCATGGCGCCGGTCCTGGCGCCCTATCTGGATGAGCCTGCCGCCGTACTCGCCCAGCACCAGCCTTGAGCGGCCGCGCGCTTGAAGGCCGGCCGGATCAGGCCGCACAATGGCGCTTTCTCCCGTAAAGGATGTCACCATGTCTGATCTGCCGCTGGCCGGGCGCCGCATTGCCCTGCCGGAAAGCCGCGAGCTGGACCTGTTCGCCGATATGCTGCTCAAGCGCGGCGCCGAGGTCGTGCGCTGCCCCCTGGTCGCGATCCACGATGCGCCGGACCAGCAGCCCGTCAGGGATTGGCTGCACACCTTCAACAGCGAGGCCTGGGACGATTTCATCATGCTCACCGGTGAGGGGATGCGACGCCTGCTGACCGCAGCGGAGCGGGCGGGTGGCAGTATGCGGGAGGATTTCATTCACCGCCTCGGCCAGGTCCGCAAGATCGTTCGCGGTCCCAAGCCGGGCGCCGCGCTGCGCGCCGTCGGTTTGAAAGCCGAGGTGGTGGCAGTCGAGCCGACCACGGCGGGCATTATCGCCACCCTGCAGAACGAAGATCTGCGCGGCCGCAAGATCGCCGTGCAACTGTACGGCACCGACCCGAACCAGCCGCTCATGGACTTTCTCGCACAGGCGGGCGCCCAGGTCGCGCCGGTATGGCCCTACATCTATGCAGACGACGCCGAGAACGCCCGGGTTGACCAGCTGATCGCGGAAATGGCCAGCGGACGCCTGGATGCCATTGCCTTTACCAGCGGCACCCAGGTTCGGCGGCTGTTCCAGATCGGCAAGCGCACGGTTGGCGAGTCCCGATTGCGCGAGATCCTCGGCGCGCTGCGGATTGCTGCGGTCGGGCCGGTGGTTGCCAGTGAGCTGGAGGAGCGGGGGCTGCGCGTCGATCTCATGCCGCCCAGCAGTTTCTTCATGAAGCCGCTGGTGCGCGAGCTGGTCCGGGAGTTCGGGGGCGCAAGCCCGGACGATGGTTTACACTGACTTTTCACCTGTTCCACAAGGGATGTTTGATGAGCAAAGCCGGCCCGACATTGCTGTCGCCAGAACAATTGACCGTACCTATCGACCTCGACAGCCTGGGGTTCACGTCCACGGATGATCTTGAACCCTTTAAGGGCATCCTCGGGCAGGACCGTGCCGTGGAGGCGATGCATTTCGGGGTCGCCATGCGCCGGCCCGGTTACAACATGTTTGTCATGGGCGAACCGGGCACCGGGCGATTCTCCTATGCCATGCGCTATCTGCAGGCGGAGGCCAAGCGCATGGCCACCCCGCAGGACTGTATCTACGTCAACAACTTCGACGAGTCCCGCGAACCCAAGGCGCTGCATATGGCGCCGGGGGCGGCGGCCGCCTTTATCGAGGATATCCATCAACTGATCGACAACCTGCTGGCGACCTTCCCGGCGGTGTTCGAGCATCCGGCCTTCCAACAGAAAAAGGGCGCCATTGACCGGCACTTCAACAAACGCTACGACAGCGCCATCGATATGGTCGAGCGCAAGGCGCTGGAGCGTAATATTGCCCTGTACCGCGAGGGCCAGAATCTGGCGTTCACGCCCATGCGTGACGGCAAGGCGCTGGATGAGGCGGATTTCGCCCAGCTGCCGGAGGCCGAGCGGGAACGCTTCCATGCGGACATCTCGGACCTGGAAGAGGTGCTCAACGAGGCCCTGGCGAGCCTGCCCCAGTGGAAGCGTGAATCCAGCAACGAACTGCGCGAGCTCAATGAACAAACCATCACCGACGCCCTGCAGCCGCTCCTGGACCCCCTGACCGAGCGCTACTGCGACAACCCGGGCGTGTGCGAATACCTGCAGGCGATTCGGCAGAACCTGCTGAAAGTGGTGATCGAGCTGATGGTCGACGAGCGCACCGCGGACGGTCGTTCCGAGGCGGCGAAGAAGGCCGCGCTGGTGGCCCATTACAGCCCCAACCTGATCATCGAGCATCCCGGCTCGCGGGGTGCGCCGGTGGTCCACGAGCCCCATCCTTCCTATGACAACCTGTTCGGTCGGGTGGAATACAGCTCGGAGCAGGGCGCGTTGATCACCAGTTATCGCCATATCCGTGCCGGCGCGTTGCACCGGGCCAACAACGGTTACCTGGTGCTGGAAGCCGAGAAGTTGCTGGCCGAGCCGTTTGCCTGGGAGGCGCTCAAACGCGCCCTGCAATCGCGGCAGCTGAAGATCGAATCGCCCTGGGCCGATCTTGGCCGGCTGACGACCGTTACCCTCACGCCGCAGGTCATTCCGCTGTCGGTCAAGGTAGTGCTGATCGGCTCGCGGCGGGTGTATTACACCCTGCAGGACTACGATCCCGATTTCCAGGAGCTGTTTCGTGTGCTGGTGGATTTCGATGACCACCTGCCGCGCACCCCCGACAGCATCGAGGGTATGGCCCAGCTGCTCAAGACCCGGGTAGACGAGGAGGGCCTGGCGCCACTCACGGTCGCTGCAGTGGCGCGGATCCTGACCTACAGCGCGCGCCTGGCCGAGCATCAGCAGCACCTGTCCGCCAGCATCGCCGATATCTTCCAGCTGGTAGCCGAAGCGGATCTCACCCGGGAGCTGGCCGGTGATCGCATGACCGACACTGGCCATATCGAGCGGGCACTGCAAGCCAAGGAGGCGCGTACCGGCCGGGCCAGCTCCCGGATTCGTGAGGACATGCTGTCAGGCGTAATCCTGATCGATACCGCCGGGGCGGCCATCGGCAAGTGCAACGGCCTGACCGTGCTGGCGGTGGGCGACTCGGTGTTCGGCATGCCGGCCCGGATCAGCGCCACCGTATACCCTGGCAGCAGCGGTATCGTGGATATCGAACGTGAGGTCAGCCTGGGCCAGTCGATCCACTCCAAGGGCGTGATGATCCTTACCGGTTACCTGGGCAGTCGCTACGCCCAGGACCACCAGTTGGAGATTTCCGCGAGCATCGCCCTGGAGCAGTCCTACGGGTACATCGACGGCGATAGCGCCTCGCTGGGTGAAGTTTGCGCGCTGATCTCGGCGTTGGCGCGGGTGCCCCTGAAGCAGGAGTTCGCCATCACCGGTTCGATCAACCAGTTCGGTGAAGTGCAGGCCATTGGCGGGGTCAACGTCAAGATCGAAGGGTTCTTCCGCCTTTGTGAAGCCCGTGGCCTGACCGGTCGCCAGGGCGTGATTATCCCGCGCTCCAATGTGCCCAACCTGATGCTGCATCAGACGGTACTGGATGCGGCCAAGGCCGGGCTGTTCCACGTGTATGCGGTGGACAATGTCGACCAGGCGCTCAGCCTGCTGGCAGGCGAGGATGCCGGCACCCCGGATGCGGAGGGCAACTTCCCCGATGGCTCGATCAACGCGCGGGTGGTGCAACGGCTGAAGGCCATCAACAGCCGGGACCAGCAGCATGACGATCAGGACGCCAAGGAGGGAGACGACGACGGCGCTGACAACGGCGCGCCCAATCGTTGATCAAACATTGAACAGCATGTCGGACCCCAGGTCCGGCATGCTCTGGAGCAACCTTTCCCGCTATTGTCTACAGAGTTATCCACAGAATGTGTGGAGTACTTTGCGCCATCCATTTCCGCGGCCCGTTGTCAATAACCCGTTTTCGCGAATCAGGGCTGGACAGCAAATTATTTCCATGGCAAGGGCTGAGAGTGCGACATAACGCCGTCTCCAGGCTTTCTGGCCGGTTAGTTCATGACCACTCGGTCACGTTGGCTGTTTTTTGAACGGATTGCGGGCACCCCTGCGAAACCATGGCCCAGGGGCAGTTGCCACAAGGCTGTTCACAGACTTATCCACAGAATGTGTGCACAACCTCCGACCCCTTACCGCTGTGCCCGCAGGACGACGAATTTGCTGTTGCCGCCCACCTGTTCCACGGTGGAGAAAAAGCGGCGCAGCTTGACGTGGTAACCGAGGTGGCGGTTGCCTACCGCCAGCACGCTGCCCGTCGACGTCAGGGCCGCGTGGCTCTGCTGGAACAGCCGCATGGCGATTTCATCGCCGATGACCTGTTGCTGGTGGAAGGGCGGGTTGCACAGCACCAGATCCGCACTGTCGGCCGCTGCGTCGATCAGGCCATCGCTGACCAGAAAGCGCGCCTCCCGCCCAGGACAGGCACGCAGGAAATTATCCCGGGCCGAGGCAACCGCGGCGTAGGATTCGTCAATGAAGGTCAGCTGGGCCTCGGGGTTGAGCAAGGCCGCGTGGATGCCCAGGGCGCCATTGCCACAGCCCAGGTCGACGATGCGCAGCGGCCCTGCCGCGCGCGGAATACAGGGCAGCAGCACGCGGGTGCCGATATCCAGGCGCTGCCGGGAAAATACCCCGGGGCGGTTGTGCAGCTCGACATCGCTGTCTGGCAGGGCGTAGCGGGTAGTGAGCTCGGCGGCGGCTGGCGCCAGGCCGGCATCGAATCGGGCTGTCAGCAGCCGCGCCTTCTTCCAGGCCAGCGACGCCTGGTACGGACCGATGTATTTGGCCAGGAGATCACCAGCACTGGGCGGCAGGTGCTTGAGCATGGCGCCGGCGATCACCACCGCATCGTCGGCGAGCAGCGGGCGCAGCCGGCTCAACTGGTCCTCCAGCAGGGCGAGGCTCTTGGGAATGCGCAGCAGCACATGACTGATCGGGCCACTGGGCAGCTGCTGGCTGTCAACAACAGTGACTGCCTGGGTGGGCAGCTGGTTTTCCCTGAGGTTGTTCAACAGCGCGCGCTCGGCCAGGTGGGAGTCACCCCAACTCGTTACCGAGATTCCCGTCCCGGCCAGGGCGCAGGCGAGGGTGCCGAACTGGTCATTGACGACCAAAACCCCCGTCAGCGTTGGCGGAAGCGGCGCCAACTGCTGCAGCAGATACAGATCGGCGGCATCAAAGGGCTGCAGGGTCGGGTTGCGGGTAGGCGGATAGCGGTCGAGCCGGAGGCTGCCGAAGGGAGTATCACAAGGTTGCATGGACGGACCAGTCGAATCAGGGGCCGGCAGTATAGCGCAGCCGGCTGCCCTGAAAGGCCAGGAAGTGCCGAGTGGCTCGGTACTTCCCCGGTTGCAGATGGCGGATGTCGGTTAACGCCCTCCTGTAAGCAACGCCCGTTGCAGTGCCCCGCAGATAATGGCCAGGGTCTCGACGCGCGCGTGGCGTTTGTCCTCGGCCGAGACCACATGCCAGGGCGCCGAGGCGGTGCCGGTGCGTTCGACCATGTCATTCATGGCCTGTTCATAGTGTGGCCATTGATCGCGGTTGCGCCAGTCTTCCTCGGTGAGCTTGTAGCGTTTGAGTGGCGAGGCGGCGCGGGCCTGGAAGCGCTTCAGTTGCTCCTCCGGGGTAATCGCCAGCCAGATTTTCACCACCAGGGTGCCGGCGGCCTGCAGCTGCCTCTCGAAGTCGTTGATTTCCCCATAGGCGCGCTGCCACTCCTCGGGCTTACAGAAGCCCTCCACCCGTTCGACCAGCACCCGGCCGTAATAACTGCGGTCGAAAATGACCACCTGGCCCGGCAAGGGCACCCGCTTCCAGAACCGCAGCAGGTAGGGCTGACGCTGCTCCTCGGCGGTGGGTGCGCGGGTGCCGTGCACCCGTAAAAAGCGCGGGTCCAGGCATTGGCTGATACGGCGGATGGCGCCACCCTTGCCGGCAGCATCGGTGCCTTCGAACACCAGCAGCAGGCTGCGGTCGGCGAACCCCGGGTGGCGGACCAGCTCCCGCAGGCGGGCCTGGTAGTGCCGGAGCTGTTCATTGTATTGGTCCTTGTCCAGCGTGCGGCGGTAATCGACCTGCTGCAGGCGGGTAAGGGGCGCAGGGCTCCAGGGGGCAGCGGCGGGCTGCGCAGGTGGTTGCGCAAGCATCTGCTGCATGCGTTCGAGCACCAGTTGACCGATCTGGATATCCCGATAAAGCGCGTCGTCACTGGGTACCCTGACCCAGGGTGCGGCATCCGTGGCGGTCAAACTGCTGATCAATTGAAAGGATTCATCCACCAGCGCCTGGTCCGCCGAGCTGATATGGCCCCATTCGCGCATGGCGACGGTCGCTTCCGCGTCGGGCTCGGGAGCACCAGGCTGCCTGACCTCCAGCCAGAGCTTGAGCAGACCCACACCCTCATCGGCCAGCAATTGTTCGAAGCGGGCAATGTCGGTCATCTGCTGGTGCAGCGTCGGCAGGTCAATCTCGCCCCGGCAGTAGCGGATTTGTGGCTGGTGATACCAGGAGCCCAGGTAGAACGCCAGGCGTGCGGGTTTCGCCAGGCTGATCCAGTAGCGCCAGAGGTGGGGCATCCGCCGCTCCACGCCTTGGGGCAGGGTGAAGGCGCGGGTGGTGAGGTAGCGGTTGTCCAGCTCCTCATAAAAGCGGTAGATGACTTCGGCCTTGCCCGCCTCATCATTGCCGCTGATCACTATCAGCAGCGGCCCCTCGCCAGCTTCGCGCAGGGCGTACTGGGCTTCCAGCAGGTTCTCGGTAAGCTCCCTGCGCTGCTGCTTGTAGGCGGCCTTGCTGCTGCGCAATTCCGGCATCTTGTTACCCCCGTCAGGATTTATCCGTGCATGGTCAGTATAGTGACAGCCTGAGAATCTCTTCAGTTTTCATGGGACGGCAATGGCGAAGAACAAGCGAATGTATGGCTGCACCGAATGCGGTGCCACCTTCACCAAGTGGGCCGGGCAGTGCAGCGAGTGTCAGGCCTGGAATACCCTGGTGGAAACCGTGATCGATACCACGCCGGTAGGCGGCAGTGGCGGTGGCGGCCGCAGCGCCAACTGGGCGGGGGAAATGGCCCAGGTGCGCACCCTGGCGGAAGTCTCCACCGAGGAGATGCCGCGCCAGCCCAGCGGCTCCTCCGAGCTGGACCGGGTACTCGGTGGCGGCCTGGTGGCCGGTTCGGTGGTATTGATCGGTGGCGACCCCGGCATCGGTAAATCGACCATCCTGCTGCAGACGCTGTGCCGGCTGGCCCAGACCATCCCCGCACTCTATGTGACGGGGGAGGAATCCCAGCAGCAGGTGGCCATGCGCGCCAAGCGCCTTGGCCTGCCGGAAGACAAACTCAAGGTGATGACCGAGACCTGTATCGAGAGCATCGTCGCCACCGCCCGCCGTGAACAGCCCAAGGTGATGGTGGTGGATTCCATCCAGACCATTTTCACCGAGCAACTGCAATCGGCGCCGGGCGGGGTAGCCCAGGTGCGGGAAAGTGCCGCGCTGCTGGTGCGCTATGCCAAGCAGAGCGGTACCGCCATCTTCCTGGTCGGCCATGTGACCAAGGAAGGCTCGCTGGCCGGCCCGCGGGTGCTGGAACACATGGTGGACACCGTGCTGTACTTCGAGGGCGAGGCGGATGGCCGGCTGCGCATGCTGCGGGCGGTCAAGAACCGCTTCGGTGCGGTCAACGAGCTCGGGGTGTTCGCCATGACCGATAAGGGACTGAAGGAGGTCTCCAACCCGTCGGCGATCTTCCTGTCGCGCTACGACGCGCCCATTCCGGGCAGCGTGGTGATGTCCACCTGGGAAGGCTCGCGGCCGATGCTGGTGGAGGTCCAGGCGCTGGTGGATACCAGCCACCTGGGCAACCCGCGCCGCGTTACCCTGGGCCTGGACCAGAACCGGCTGGCCATGCTGCTGGCGGTGCTGCATCGCCACGGGGGCGTAGCGACCTATGATCAGGACGTCTTCGTCAACGTGGTCGGTGGCGTCAAGGTGCTGGAAACCGCAGCTGACCTGGCGCTGTTGGCGGCGGTGATTTCCAGCCTGCGCAACCGTCCGCTGCCGATGGACCTGATGGTCTTCGGCGAGTTGGGGCTGTCCGGTGAAATCCGGCCGGTGCCCAGCGGTCAGGAGCGCCTCAAGGAGGCGGCCAAGCATGGGTTTACCCGGGCCATCGTGCCCAAGGCCAATGCGCCCAAGGAGTCGCCCAAGGGTATGCAGGTGGTTCCGGTTACCCGGCTGGATGAAGCCCTGGGGGTATTGTTCGACTGATTCAGCTACCCAGCTCGGGTAACACGCGGTCGGCGAGCGCCGGGTCGGCCAGTGTCAGGCGAATCAACTGCTTGAGCTGGCTGGCCGAATCCAGATCCATATGGACCAAGGTCAACCCGAGCTGGTCGTGGCGCACAAAGGCCAGACGTGCTTCCAGGTGGATCTGCTCGCGAGCGACCAGGTCGATGATGGCATCGAAGCTTGCGCTGGGATCTGCCTCCGGCCACGTGTCGGGGCGACTCACGAGCAGGCCGTGCAGGGACAGGTCGAGCAGGGTGCTGCGGGCGCTCCAGTTGTCCTGGTAGAGACGGACGCTGGCGTTGAAATAGGGGGGAGGAGGATAGTCTGACATGACGGCCACCGGGACATCGTTTTCAGCAGGTCAATATCAGCTGCCGAGGACCGGGCCCCGCAGCCACCTATCTGCCACAGGCAAACCTGTGACAGACCGGGTCATCAGCCTCCGGTGAGGCTGAGTCGTTCAACCAGGGATTCAGACCACGCCCTGGGCCAGCATGGCGTCGGCAACCTTGACGAAGCCGGCGATATTCGCGCCTTTGACGTAGTTGATGTAGCCGTCCTCTTCCTTGCCGTAGCGCTCACAGGCCGAGTGGATGGACTGCATGATCGCGTGCAGCTTGGTGTCCACTTCGCCGTCGGTCCATTGCATGCGCATGGCGTTCTGGCTCATCTCCAGCCCGCTCACCGCCACGCCACCGGCGTTGGCTGCCTTGCCAGGGGCGAACAGGATGCGCTGCTCCAGGAATACATCGATCGCTTCCAGGGTGGAAGGCATGTTGGCACCTTCGACAACGCAGAAGCAGCCGTTGGCGATCAGCGTGCGCGCATCGTCACCGTTGAGCTCGTTCTGGGTGGCGCAGGGCAGCGCGATATCACAGACCAGGTGCCAGGGGGTGCGCTGGGCGAGGAATTCCAGGCCGAACTCGGTGGCCATTTCCTGCAGCCGACCGCGACGCTCGTTCTTCAGGTCCATCAGGTAATGCCACTGCTCAGTGGTCATGCCCTCGGGGAAGTACAGGGTGCCACCGGAATCGGACACGGAAATGACCACCGCGCCCAGATCCATGGCCTTGAGCGCAGCATACTGGGCCACGTTGCCGGAGCCGGACACGGCGATCCGCTGGCCTTCGAGGCTGCGGCCGCGCTCCTGCAGCATTTCTTCGGCGAAATAGACCGCGCCGTAACCGGTCGCTTCCGGACGGATCAGGCTGCCGCCGTAGGTCAGGCCCTTGCCGGTCAGCACCGAGGTGAATTCGTTGCGCAGACGCTTGTACTGGCCATACATGTAGCCGATTTCCCGGGCGCCGACGCCGATATCACCGGCCGGAATATCCAGGTTCTCGCCGATGTGGCGGGACAGTTCAGTCATGAATGACTGGCAGAAACGCATGACTTCGGCGTTGCTCTTGCCCTTGGGATCGAAGTCCGAGCCGCCCTTGCCGCCGCCCATGGGCAGGGTGGTCAAGGCATTCTTGAATACCTGCTCGAAGGCGAGGAACTTGAGCACGCCCAGGTTGACCGACGGGTGGAACCGCAGGCCGCCCTTGTAGGGACCGATGGCACTGTTCATCTGGACGCGGAAACCGCGGTTGACATGCACCTGGCCGCTATCATCCATCCACGGCACGCGGAACATGATGACCCGCTCGGGCTCGATCAGGCGTTCGATGATGCCGGCCTTGAGATACTTCGGGTTCTCCTGCAGGAAGGGCCACAGTGTGCTCAGCACTTCTTCAGCTGCCTGATGGAATTCGGGTTGCTCTGGATCGCGCAGTTTGAGATGCGCCAGGCAGGAGGTCAGAGTATCAGTCATGGAAGTCTCTTTTTTGCAAGTTTAAGACGTAATGGCGCAAATTTATCAGAGCTATGCACGCTCCGAAATAGCGCTTGGCAAAAAAACTTGCTTGGAGGTGGAGGGAAACGGCCCCCTGCAGCCCCTGCTCGAGGGTGTCCCCGGGAGCCGGGGGAATGCTGCAGGTGCCTGTTTTCAAAGCGTTTTCAGAATTATTTTCGCTCCCCGGCGCATGCGCTATTTGGTCGCATGCGCGGGGGCAAAAAAGTTCAGAAAAAATGTGACTTTTTGGTCAGGCGAGTTTTTTATAACGGACACGATGCGGCTGGGCTGCGGCTTCGCCCAGGCGTTTCTTGCGGTCTGCTTCAAACTCGGTGTAGTTGCCCTCGAAGAATATCACTTTTGCGTCATCCTCATAGGACAGAATGTGCGTGGCGATACGGTCGAGGAACCAGCGGTCGTGGGAGATCACGATGGCCGAGCCGGGGAAGTCGAGCAGCGCTTCCTCCAGTGCCCGCAGGGTTTCCACGTCCAGATCGTTGGACGGTTCGTCCAGCAGCAGCACGTTGGCGCCCTGTTTCAGCGTCATCGCCAGATGCAGGCGACCGCGCTCACCCCCGGACAGGTCCTTGACGAACTTCTGCTGATCCGCGCCCTTGAAGTTGAAGCGGCCGACATAGCCCCGGGAGGGCACTTCATAGTTGCCGACCTTGATCATGTCGAACCCGTTGGACACCTGCTCCCAAACGGTCTTGTTGCCGTCGAGGTTGTCCCGACTCTGGTCGACACTGGCGATGTGCACACTCTCACCGATGACGATCTTGCCGCTATCGGGCTGTTCCTTGCCGGTCAGCATGCGGAACAGGGTGGATTTACCCGCGCCGTTACCGCCGATGACACCGACAATGGCACCCTTGGGAATGGTCAGTGACAGGTCATCGATCAGCACCCGGTCGCCGTAGCCCTTGGATACATTGTGCAGTTCGATGACCTGGTCCCCCAGGCGCTGGCCGGCCGGGATGTAGATCTCGTTGGTCTCGCTGCGCTTCTGGAATTCCTGGGACTGCATTTCCTCGAAACGCTGCAGGCGCGCCTTGGACTTGGCCTGGCGGCCCTTGGCACCCTGGCGCACCCACTCCAGTTCGGCCTTCATGGCCTTGGCGTGGGAGGCTTCCTGCTTGGCTTCGGTGGCCAGGCGGTTGGCCTTGGATTCCAGCCACTGGGAGTAGTTGCCTTCGAAGGGAATGCCATGGCCACGGTCCAGCTCGAGAATCCAGCCGGCGACGTTGTCCAGGAAGTAGCGGTCGTGGGTAATCGCGACCACGGTGCCGGGGAAGTTGTGCAGGAACTGCTCCAGCCAGGCGACCGAGTCGGCATCCAGGTGGTTGGTCGGCTCGTCCAGCAGCAGCATGTCGGGCGCCGACAGCAGCAGGCGGCACAGGGCCACGCGGCGTTTTTCACCGCCGGACAGGTGGCCGATGGTGGCGTCCCACGGCGGCAGGCGCAGGGCATCGGCGGCCACTTCCAGCTGACGGTCCAGGTTGTGGCCGTCTGCGGCCTGCAGGATAGCTTCCAGCTTGGCCTGTTCCGCGGCCAGGGCGTCGAAGTCGGCGTCGGGTTCGGCGTAGGCGGCGTACACCTCGTCCAGCCGGGCTTGGGCATCCTTGACGTGACTGACGGCTTCTTCAACGATTTCCCGTACGGTGCGCTCCGGATCCAGTTGTGGCTCCTGGGGCAGATAGCCGACATTGATGCCGGGCATGGGCCGCGCTTCGCCGTCGAACTCGGTATCCACCCCCGCCATGATGCGTAGCAGGGTGGATTTACCCGCACCGTTGAGACCCAGCACACCAATCTTGGCGCCGGGGAAGAATGACAGGGAAATATCCTTGAGGATCTGCCGCTTCGGGGGCACAACCTTGCTCACCCGGTGCATGCTGTAAACGTATTGGGCCATGGAGGCGTAACCTGTATTGATAAAAAATGAATGACTATATATGCCGCCCTGAACGGGCAGGAGAATGGTGGGCAAGGCTAGCCGAAGTCGGTGTGGAGGGCAAATATGGGGGAGGGGAGTAGGTCCCCGAATTCCGCTCATCGAGCGCCTGAATCCTTTTCATGTGCCAGTTATGCCCGGTTGGGGTAAAATGCGGCCTCTTTTTTATTTGTACATCTCTGGCAGAGGGCCGTGACATGTTTAGCCGTTCCAACGATATTGCCACTTTCGACGCCGAGCTGTGGTCTGCCATGCAGCAGGAAGCCCAGCGTCAGGAAGAGCACATCGAGCTGATCGCATCCGAGAACTACACCAGTCCTGCCGTAATGCAGGCCCAGGGGTCGGTGCTTACCAACAAGTACGCCGAAGGCTATCCGGGCAAGCGCTACTACGGTGGCTGTGAATTCGTGGATGTGGCTGAGCAACTGGCCATCGACCGGGCCAAGCAGCTGTTCGGTGCTGATTACGCCAACGTTCAGCCCCACGCCGGCTCCCAGGCCAACAGCGCGGTATTCCAGGCGCTGGTGCAGCCGGGCGACACCGTGCTGGGCATGAGCCTGGCCCACGGCGGTCACCTGACCCACGGCGCCTCGGTCAATTTCTCTGGCAAGATGTACAACGCGGTACAGTACGGTATCGACACTGCCACCGGGCTGATTGACTACGACGAGCTGGAGCGCCTGGCCGTCGAGCACAAGCCGAAGATGATCGTTGCCGGCTTCTCTGCCTATTCCCAGATTCTGGACTTCCCGCGCTTCCGCGAGATCGCCGACAAGGTCGGGGCCTATCTGTTCGTCGACATGGCTCACGTGGCCGGTCTGGTTGCCGCGGGTGTCTACCCGAACCCAGTGCCTTATGCTGACGTGGTCACGACCACTACCCACAAGACCCTGCGCGGTCCCCGTGGTGGTCTGATCCTGGCCCGTGCCAATGAGGAGCTGGAGAAGAAGCTCAACTCGGCGGTATTCCCGGGCGGCCAGGGCGGCCCGCTGATGCACGTGATCGCGGCAAAGGCGATCTGCTTCAAGGAAGCCATGAGCGATGAGTTCAAGGCCTACCAGCAGCAGGTGGTGAAGAATGCCCAGGCCATGGCCGAGGTGTTCATCGAGCGTGGTTTTGATGTGGTTTCCGGTGGCACCAAGAACCACCTGTTCCTGCTGTCCCTGATCAAGCAGGACATCACCGGTAAGGACGCCGATGCCGCCCTGGGTCGCGCCTTCATTACCGTGAACAAGAACGCGGTGCCGAACGATCCGCGCTCGCCCTTCGTGACCTCCGGTCTGCGTATCGGTACGCCGGCGGTGACCACCCGTGGGTTCAAGGAGCAGGACTGCCGCGAGCTGGCTGGCTGGATCTGCGACATCCTCGACAACATGGGCGATGAGTCGGTGATCGACCGTGTCCGTGAACAGGTCAAGGCCATCTGCGCGCGTTTGCCGGTATACGGCGAGTAAGCGGCAGGGCAGTACAAGAACCCCTCTCCGGGTCACCGGCGAGGGGTTTTTTATTGCAATATGCCGGCAGCCCATTAGGCTGGGCAGGATGACGACCTGCAAGCTGGGAGGGGGTGTTGATGAAAGGGATGAGCAAATGGCTGGTCCTGCTGTTGCTCTGGGGCAGCCTGGCCCAGGCGGAAAACAAACCGCGGGTGGAAGCCGCGTTCATGGACTTTCCGGGCTACTCGGAACTCGATGACTCCGGCCGGGCTACCGGCAAGGCGGTCGAGCTCCTGCGCAAGCTGCTGGACGAAGCCGGCTACACGGCGCGGATTCGCATTCTTCCCGCCGCCCGCATCTGGCTGGGGCTGGAGAACGGTGATGTCCATCTGTGGCCCGGGGTGCTGAACAAGCCGGGTCTGGATGAACATACCCTGCTGACGGAGCGCGACCTCGGCGCGGTAGGCATCAACCTGTACTACCTGCCGGACCGCCCGGCACCCATCTGGCCGCAAGGGCTGCGGGGCAAGAGCGTCATCCTGATCACCAACTTCACCTACACCACTGGCCTGAAGAATACCCTGCTGGATCCGCAGCTGGAGTTGACCATCCATAAGAGCAACTCGCACAAAGGGGCGGTGAATATGCTGCTGCGCGGCCGTGGCGACTATCTGCTGGATTATCGGGCGCAGGTGGACGTGGTATTGCAGGAGGTGCCAGGGGTAGAGTTGGCAGATATGGAAGTGGCGGTACATCCCATGCGCCTGGTGCTGTCACGCCATTCCGGCTTTGCCGAACAGCTGCGCGCGGATCTGGACGCGGCCTTCGACCGATTGCAGGTTCAAGGGGTCGAGCTGGATGTGACTCGGCAGTAGCGGGGTGGGGGAGCCCGCCGGCAGGTGGTTCACAGTCTGCCAGCGGGTGATGCGCAGCGAGCGGTCAGTCGCGGCGCAGATTGAGCGTGCTCAAGGTGCGGTCGCGGACCGTCTTGAGCAGCGCAGCATCGTCAATCAGCGACTGGCCGTAGGAAGGCACCAGGTCCTTCATGCGGGCCTGCCATTGGGGCGACGCCATGCGGTCCTTGAAGCAGCGGTGCAGCACGTCGATCATGGCCTGTACAGCAGTGGACGCGCCCGGAGAAGCGCCCAGCAGTGCTGCCAGGGTGCCATCCTTTGCCGCCACGATTTCCGTGCCGAACTCCAGCTTGCCGTGTCCCTCGGCGTCCTTCTTGATGATCTGGACCCGCATGCCAGCGTTCTGCAAGGTCCAGTCTTCTTCCTTGGCGTCCGGGAAGAAGTTGCGCAGGGAGGCGACCCGGTCCTTGTGGGACTGGAAGGATTCTGCGATCAGGTATTTGGTCAGGTCCATGTTGTCGCGACCCACCGCCATCATCGGCGCCACGTTGTACGGGCGGACCGAGGAAAACAGGTCAAATACCGAGCCTTTTTTCAGGAACTTGGTGGTAAAGCCAGCGAAGGGGCCGAACAGCAGGGCCGGCTGACCATTGATGATGCGCGTGTCAAGATGCGGCACCGACATGGGCGGAGCGCCGACCGGGGCCTTGCCGTAGACCTTGGAATGGTGCTGTTGAACAATCTCCGGCTTCTTGCAGACCAGCCACTGGCCGCTGACCGGGAAGCCACCATAACCCTGGCTTTCATCGATGTGGGACTTCTGCAGCAGCGGCAGGGAACCACCACCGGCACCGAGGAACACGAAGCGGGCGTTGAACTGCTTGTCATCGCCGTTGTGTTCATCCTTCACCGACACCCGCCAATGGCCACGCTTGCTCTTGCGCAGGCTCTTGACCGAGTGGCTGAGGCACAGCTCGAAGTTATCCTGGGCGACCAGGTGCTTGATCATGCTGCGGGTCAGGGAGCCGAAATCCACATCCGAGCCGTGATCAACGCGGGTGGCCGCTACCGGCCCCGTGGCCGCACGGTCCCGCATGACCAGTGGCATCCATTCCGCCAGTTGCTCCCGGGACTCGCTGTACTGCATCTCCGCGAACAGGTGGTGTGCACTGAGCAATTCGTGACGTTTGCGCAGGAACGCGACGTCCTTCTCGCCCCAGACGAAGCTCTGGTGTGCAGTGGGGTTGATGAACTTGCCGGGCGCCGGGAGGATCTGCTGTTCGACCAGGTAGGACCAGAATTGCAGGCTCACCTCGAAGTTCGCATTGATCGACAGGGCACGGTTGATCGTGATGTTGCCATCATCGGCTTGGGGAGTGTAGTTCAGCTCACAGTAACCGGCGTGCCCCGTGCCGGCATTGTTCCAGCCATCCGTGCTCTCATGAGCGACGTGATCCAGACGTTCGACCAGGGTAATGGTCATATTTGGATCGAGCTGTTTGAGCAACATTCCGAGCGTGGCGCTCATGACGCCACCACCGACCAGCAATACGTCTACATCTTTTGCTGTCATTTACATGTCGCCTCTTACTAAAAACTGCGCGTATGATACTCGTTTATCCCGCTGCGTGTCATAACCGTTACCTATGCAATAGACACATCAAATGCACCACGAGTGCCTGGGTGGGCAAGGTAGCGGTACGGTGTGATGACGCCTGCTGACGTGACGCAACGGTTGCCAGCGTGAGACGAGGCAAACGCGCTGGTTTGGAGTAAGGCGTCCTGGCAAGGAAGGCGGGCTGGTCAGTCCTCCAGCCCCAGTTTCTTCAGGCGGTAGCGCAGCGAGCGGAAGGTCAGCCCCAGGCGACGGGCCGCGGCGGTCTTGTTCCAGCGGGTCTCCTCCAGTGCCTGGGTCAGGGCCTTGCGCTCGATATCATCGAGAAAATCCTCCAGCGAATCGATCTGCCCCAGCGCCGCATCGTCGCCCGGGACCGGGCCGGCAGCAAGCTGGATATCGCTGGCCATGATGGTGTCGCCCTCGCACAGGGTGAAGGCGCGCTCTAGAATGTTTTCCAGTTCACGCACGTTCCCCGGGAACCGGTAATTGCTCAGGCGCTCCATGCAAGCGGGGTCGACATGGGGTACAGGCACGCCAGCGCGCTGGGCCAGTTGGGCAAGGATCCGTTTGACCATCAGCGGGATGTCTTCGCGGCGCTCCCGCAGCGGCGGCACACAGAGCTCGATCACGTTGATCCGGTAGAACAGGTCCTGGCGGAATCGCCCCTCGGCGACTTCCTGGGCCAGATCCTTGTGGGTGGCGCAGAGCAGCCGCACGTTCACCGGTTGCTCCTGTTGGGTGCCGACGGGGCGCACCGCCTTCTCCTGGATGGCCCGCAGCAGCTTGACCTGCATGGCCAGCGGCAGGTCGGCCACCTCGTCGAGAAACAGGGTGCCGCCACTGGCCGCCTGGAACAATCCCGGCTTGTCGGCCACGGCGCCGGTGAAGCTGCCCTTACGATGGCCGAAGAACTCGCTTTCCATCAGCTCCGACGGAATGGCCCCGCAGTTCACCGGCACAAAGGGGTGGCAGGCCCGCGGTCCGAGGGCATGGATGCGCCGGGCGACCAATTCCTTGCCACTGCCGGACTCGCCGCTGATATAGAGAGGGGCCTCGCTACGGGCGAGCTTGGCAATCTGCCGGCGCAGTTGCTGGATTGGCGGCGAAGCGCCCTGGATCGGATCGTCCGCATCTTCAGCAATGGGTTCTTCCCGCGGACGGCTGAGGCGTAGCGCGCTGTTGACCAGCTCACGCAGGCGCTGCAGGTCCACCGGTTTGGTAAGAAAGTCGAACGCCCCTGACTTGAGCGCGTTGATGGCCGTATCCAGGCTGCCGTAGGCGGTGATCATCGCTACCGGCGTATTGGGGCAGTGCTGCTGGATATGCCGCACGATACTCAGGCCATCGCCATCTGGCAGGCGCATGTCGGTCAGGCACAGGTCGAAGTGCTGCTGGCCGAGCAGCTCCAGTGCCTGCGCCAGGCTGGTCGCACTGCGGGTGCTGATATTCATCCGGCCCAGGGTCATGTCCAGCAGCTCGAGGATGTCGGGCTCGTCATCGATGATCAGTGCCAGCGGGTTATTCACGTCTTGCTCCCTGCAGTCGTCAATTCGGTGGAAGAATCATACCAGGCGTTTGGGATGGGCGAAGACGATGCGCATGCAACTGCCGCGCGGCTCCAACCGCTCGTATTCCAGCGTAGCCTGGTTGCTCTCGCAGAGCTCCCGGGAAATATACAGACCCAGGCCGGTGCCCGCTGCTTCGGTGGTGTAGAAGGGCTCGAACACCTGGCTCAGGTGGCGGTCATCGATACCGGGTCCATGGTCGATGACTTCCAGCGTGGGCAACCCGTTCTGGGTGTCCTCATAGAGTTTCAGCCAGATGGTCCGCGGACTACCCGGCTCGCCACTGTAGCGGAAGGCGTTCTGGCACAGATTGCCCAGCACCTGGCTCAGCTGATTCGGATCCATGCGGGTGAGAATGCCTTCCTTCTCCAGCTCGCATTCGATGGTATCAGTGGCCGGACTGGTCTGCTTGTAGTCCCGGATGAACTGCGCCAGCCACAGCGTGAGGTCGACCAGTTGTGGCTCGCTCTGGCGGCGGCGGGACAGCTCGAGCACGGTTTCGATGACCTTGTTCATGCGCTTGGAATGCTGCTGGATGATTTCGGTCAGTCGCCGGTCCTGCGGGTGGATATGCTCCGACTCGATCAGCAGCTGCGCGGCATGGCTGAGCGCCCCCAGGGGGTTGCGGATTTCGTGGGCGATGCTGGCGGTGAGTCGGCCAAGGGACGCCAGTTTCAGCTGCTGTACCTGCTGGGCCATCAGGGCATGATCGTCGAGGAAGATCAGGATGGATCGGGGTTCCTCGGCGGGCAAGCGCTTGAAGTTGGCCATCAACTCGGCGCCGCCCGGGTGATTGCGAAAGGGCAGGGCGCGGATGGAGGGGTTGAGCTGCCATTGGCGCTGGCGCTGGCCCAGCTCGGGGGCGAGGCTGTCGAGGGCCATACCGCGGATGATGGGCTTGCCGAGCATCTGCGCTGCCGCCTCGTTTGCGAGCAGTACCTGCAGCGACTCGTCGATGACCATGATGCCGGTGCGCATGCGCTGGATAATCAGCTGGTTGAGTTTCTCCATGCTCGCCAGGCTGGCGGCATGCTGCTGGGCCAGGTTCTCCGACAGGCGCAGACGCCGGCTCAGTCGCTGGACGAACAGCGCCACGGCAAAATAGATGCAGCCAAGCACCCCTACCTGCAGGTAACTCTGGCTGATCGCCGGGTGGGCCAGGCTGAGAAAGAAGGTCAGGTAGATCAGCGCCAGGCTCGCCAGGGCGGCCAGCAGCAGGCCGATACGGCCATGCAGCAGGATGTTGCCAGTGGCCACCGGGATGATCAACAGGTTGCCCAGCCCACTGCTGGCGCCGCCGGCGGCGTAGAACAATACCGCGAGCAGGAAGATATCGATGAAGGCGAGCACGAACAGGTGCAGGTCGCGCTTGCCCTGGTGCAACAGCAGGGCGATGAGCACATTGCAGATCAGGTAGATCCAGCTGGCGCTCTCGTAGAGATCGGGGTTCTGCAGGTCGATCAGCCCGTCGCGCAGGGCCGAGCTGGTCAGCAGGGTCAGGAAAAGCCCGAGCACCACCCGATAGATATTGTAGATACGCAATATTTTCGGGCGTTGGGAGTCAACCGTGTCAGTGTTGTTGGTCCACATCGCGGTGCTCGCTGCAGCAATACCATTTATTCCCCTGGCGCAGGGCCAGATGTTCCGGCAGGTGCAGCTGGCATTGTTGGCAGCGGACCATCCTTGGCGACTGTTGCGGAGGCGGCGCAGCGCGACGCTTCTCCGTCTGGGCGGCTTTCCACTGGCGCCAGAAGACAAAGGCGATGTACGCCAGCACCAGAATAATGAAGAGTTTGATCAAGCCCATGCTCGCGATGATTCCATGTGAGGGTGTGCGGGCCTAGTGTATCCCACCCTGGCGGCGGGCCAAACCAGTCCGTGGTTCCATTGCGATCGAGTGGGAAGCGCCCGAAGAGGGGCATCAAGGGCGGCTCGCCCTGGAAGTTACACCCCACGCCGAGCCGGCGTGGGGCAGGTATATCAGTCGAACAGACCGAAGGTCATGCGGCTCCAGATCGAGCGTTTGGTTTCGGCTTCTGGGGCCTGGCGCGGAGCCTTGATATCGCGGGGCAGGGCGTTCAGCGCTTCCTGATACTGTTGCTCCATCTCCCGTTCCATCTGGGTTTCCCGGTTCATGGACGGCGGCGTCATGACCTTGTCGAGCAGGCCAACGGTCATCGATTCGACCCAACCGGCGTCCCGCTGGGCCGGTTCCACATGGTGGCGGAACTCACCGTCCACGAGGCTCGGGTGCTCGGGATAGTTGGTCTGCAGCGCCAGCAGGGCGTTGTCGGCCAGATCATCCATGGCCAGGCGGCGGTAGCCTTCGACCATCAGCGCCAGGCCGTCACCGACCGCGGGCGTCTGCTGGAAGTTCTCGACAATGTAGCGACCCCGGTTTACCGCGGCGATATAGGCGCCCCGCTTGAGGTAGTAATGGCCCACGTGGGCATCATAGGAAGCCAGCAAGTTGCGCAGGTACACCATGCGCTGGCGGGCATCGGGGGCGTAGCGGCTATTGGGGTAGCGGCTGACCAGCTGGGCGAACTCGTTGAACGAATCCCGCGCTGCACCGGGATCACGGCGGGTCATGTCCAGCGGCAGAAAGCGCTCGAAGAGGCCGCGGTCCCGGGTGAAGGAGGTCATGCCGCGCAGATAGTACGCATAGTCCACGTTGGGATGTTGCGGATGCAGGCGGATGAAGCGGTCGGCGGACGACTTGGCCGCATCCAGCTCCATGTTCTGGTAATAGGCATAGATCAGCTCCAGCTGCGCCTGCTCGGCGAACCGGCCGAAGGGGTAACGCGACTCCAGGGCCCGCAGTGATTCGATGGCCTGGCCGTAGTTGTTGGCATCCAGGTTTTTCTGCGCCAGGACGTAGAGCTCGGATTCGCTGAGCGATTCATCCAGCACCGTCGCCTTGTTTGATGAACAGGCCGCCAACAGACTCAGCAGACCGACCAGCAATAGATGTTTAATCGACATGTTTGACATCCGGATGGACGACCCCGCGCTGTTGCCCTGACAGCCGTCCTGTTATAGTTGAGCTCAGTTGCCGGACACAGCATGTGTCAGGCAAAGAAGCCGTATTTAACCACAGCGCCGGGCCGAAACCAAAAGGGATTGCGCGTTACCGGTGCGTTCCAGTGAGCCATTGATGTCCGAACGAATTCGCTTGTCTGCACAGGTTACCCCAGAGTGTGGTGGTCAACGCCTTGACCAGGTCGCTGCCCGATTGTTCCCCAGCCATTCCCGGTCGCGTTTGCAGGGCTGGATCAAGGACGGCAGCCTGACGGTTGACGGAAAACAGGTGCGCCCTCGCGACACTGTCTACGGCGACGAACTGCTGGAGCTGGACGCCGAATTGGAAGTGCAGGGCGACTGGCAGCCGGAAGCCATCGACCTGGATATCGTCTATGAAGACCATGCCCTGCTGGTGATCAACAAGCCGGCGGGGCTGGTGGTCCACCCGGCCGCTGGCCACCACGACGGCACCCTGCTCAACGCCCTGCTGCACCATGCCCCGGAGCTGGCCAAGGTGCCGCGCGCGGGTATTGTCCACCGGCTGGACAAGGACACCACCGGGCTCATGGTCGTGGCCAAGACCCTGGAAGCGCAGACCGACCTGGTCATCCAGTTGCAGAACCGCAGCGTGACCCGGGAATACGAATGCGTGGTGGTGGGTGTGATGACCGCTGGCGGCAAGGTCGACCAGCCGATCGCCCGGCACGGCAACAATCGTCAGAAGATGGCCGTGGTGGCCGGCGGCAAGGACGCGGTAAGTCATTACCGCGTCATCAGCCGCTTTAGGGCCCATACCCACGTCAAAGTCAAGCTGGAAACCGGGCGCACCCACCAGATCCGCGTGCACATGAGTCATATCAATTATCCCCTGGTGGGCGACCAGACCTACGGCGGCCGGCTGCGCATCCCGCCGGGCGCGAACCAGGAGCTGATCGCCATGCTGCGGGGGTTCCCGCGCCAGGCACTGCATGCCAGGCGCCTGGAACTGGAGCACCCGGACGACAATCGGCCGATGCGCTGGGAAGCGCCATTGCCCGCCGATATGCAGGCGTTGCTGGCGCTGCTGCGCCAGGACGGCGAGATCGAAGAATGAAACAGCACTGGCTGCAGGCCGACTGGCCAGCCCCCGAGTGGGTCAAGACCTGCGTAACCACACGGCAGGATGGCTGCAGCCAGGGTGTCTACAAGGGGTTCAATCTGGGCACCCACGTCGGCGATGAGCTGAACAACGTGCTGGCCAATCGGGCCGAGCTGGGGCGCCTGCTGGGCTGTCGCATGGCCTGGCTGGAGCAGACCCACAGTACCGATGTGGTCGAAGCGGCGCCCGGCCTGGTAGAGGAGGCGGATGCCAGCTGGACCCTCGAGCCGGACGTGGCCTGTGTGGTCATGACTGCCGATTGCCTGCCGGTACTCTTCTGTGACCGTGCCGGCACCCGGGTCGCTGCGGCCCACGCCGGCTGGCGCGGGCTGGCTGCCGGCATTCTGGAGAACACCATCAGCGCGATGGGCGTGCCCCCGGAGGAACTACTGGTCTGGCTAGGGCCGGCCATCGGCCCCGACAACTTTGAAGTCGGGCCGGAGGTGCGGGATATATTCGGCAGCGCCGCGGCCGCCGAGTGCTTCAAGCCGTCCGAGCGGGCGGGTCATTACCTGGCCGATATCTACCAGTTGGCCCGACTGCGCCTGCGCAGCGCCGGAGTGACGGCGATTTACGGCGGCGGCCTGTGCACAGTCAGTGACCCGACGCGCTTCTTCTCCTACCGACGCGACGGCCAGACCGGACGCTTCGCCTCCCTGGTCTGGCTGGACTCTGCGACAAAAATTTGACGCGAGTCAACGTGACCCCCTTGAAAGCGCAGTAATAATCCTCATCTATGATTCATCTAAAGTGAATCTTGCTGGACCTGGGACAGTCTCCTGGCTCCGGCCTGCCGATAAGGATTATTACCCATGCGTATTGACCGCTTGACCAGCAAATTGCAAATGGCCCTGTCCGACGCCCAGTCGCTGGCAGTGGGCCGTGATCATAACCAGATAGAACCCTTGCACCTGTTGCTCGCCCTCATCGAGCAGCAGCAAGGTTCCATCAAGCCGCTGTTACTGCAGGTCGGTTTCGACCTCGGCACCTTGCGCCAGCAACTCAGCGACGCGATCGACCAACTTCCAACCATCGCCAACCCCACCGGCGATGTGAACCTGTCCACCGACCTGGCCCGGCTGCTGAACAAGGCCGACGGCATGGCGCAAAAGCGCGGCGATCAGTTCATCTCCAGCGAGCTGGTGCTGCTGGCCGCCATGGACGAGAACACCCGGCTGGGCAATATCCTGCTGGCCCAGGGTGTATCGAGAAAGGCACTGGAAACCGCCATCGACAACCTGCGCGGCGGCGACACCGTAAACGATGCCAATGCCGAGGAATCACGCCAGGCGCTGGACAAATACACCGTGGACCTGACCCGCAAAGCCGAGGAGGGCAAACTTGACCCGGTGATCGGCCGGGACGATGAGATTCGCCGTACCGTGCAGGTTTTGCAGCGCCGCACCAAGAACAACCCGGTGCTGATCGGCGAGCCGGGGGTGGGCAAGACCGCCATTGTCGAGGGCTTGGCCCAGCGCATCATCAATGGCGAAGTGCCCGACGGATTGAAGGGCAAGCGGCTGCTGTCGCTGGATATGGGCTCGCTGATTGCCGGCGCCAAGTTCCGCGGCGAGTTCGAAGAGCGGCTCAAGGCCGTGCTCAATGAGTTGGGCAAGCAGGAAGGGCAGATCATCCTGTTCATCGACGAGCTGCACACCATGGTTGGCGCCGGCAAGGCGGAAGGCTCCATGGATGCCGGCAATATGCTCAAGCCGGCACTGGCGCGGGGCGAGCTGCACTGCGTGGGCGCGACCACCCTGGATGAGTACCGGCAATACATCGAGAAGGACGCGGCGCTGGAGCGGCGTTTCCAGAAGGTGCTGGTCGATGAGCCCAGCGAAGAGGACACCATTGCCATCCTCCGCGGCCTGAAGGAGCGCTACGAGGTCCACCACAAGGTAGCGATCACCGATGGCGCCATCATCGCTGCGGCCAAGCTGTCGCATCGCTATATCACCGACCGCCAGCTGCCGGACAAGGCCATCGACCTGATCGACGAGGCCGCCAGCCGCATCCGTATGGAGATCGACTCCAAACCGGAGGAGCTGGACCGCCTGGATCGCCGGCTGATCCAGCTCAAGGTCGAGCGCGAGGCGCTGAAGAAGGAGGATGACGAAGCCACCATCAAGCGGTTGGAAAAGCTGCAGGAGGACATCGCCCGACTCGAACGCGAATACGCCGATCTTGAAGAAATCTGGAAGTCCGAGAAGGCCGAGGTACAGGGCACAGCGCAATTGCAGGAAAAGATCGAGCAGGCCAAGCAGGAGCTGGAAAACGCTCGGCGCAAGGGCGACCTGAACCGCATGGCCGAACTGCAGTACGGCATCATCCCGGACCTGGAGCGCAGCCAGCAGATGGCAGAGCAGCACGGCAAGACCGAGAACCAGCTGCTGCGCAACAAGGTCACCGATGAGGAGATCGCCGAGGTCGTTTCCAAGTGGACCGGGATCCCGGTCTCGAAGATGCTCGAAGGCGAGCGGGACAAGTTGCTGCGCATGGAAGAGGAGCTGCACAAGCGGGTCATCGGCCAGCACGAGGCCGTGGTCGCGGTGTCCAACGCGGTACGCCGCTCGCGGGCAGGGTTGTCGGACCCGAACCGCCCCAGCGGCTCCTTCCTGTTCCTCGGCCCGACCGGGGTGGGCAAGACTGAATTGTGCAAGGCGTTGGCCGAATTCCTGTTCGATACCGAAGAGGCCATGGTGCGCATCGACATGTCCGAGTTCATGGAGAAGCATTCCGTGGCACGGCTGATTGGTGCCCCCCCGGGCTACGTCGGCTACGAAGAGGGCGGCTACCTGACCGAAGCGGTGCGCCGCAAGCCGTACTCGGTGATCCTGATGGACGAAGTGGAAAAGGCCCACCCGGATGTGTTCAACATCCTGCTGCAGGTGCTGGAGGATGGCCGTCTCACCGACAGCCAGGGGCGTACCGTGGATTTTCGCAATACAGTGATCGTCATGACCTCCAACCTGGGCTCGGCGCAGATCCAGGAGTTGGTCGGCGACCCCGAGGCGCAGCGGGCGGCGGTGATGGATGCGGTGGGTCAGCACTTCCGCCCGGAGTTCGTCAACCGGATCGACGAAGTGGTGGTGTTCGATCCGCTCGGCAAGGATCAGATCGGCGGCATCGCGGAGATCCAGCTGGGCCGCCTGCGTCAGCGCCTGGCCGAGCGCGAGTTGGGTCTGGAGCTGAGCGACGAGGCGCGGGACAAGCTCATCGCCGTCGGCTACGACCCCGTCTACGGCGCCCGCCCACTCAAGCGCGCCATCCAACGCTGGATCGAAAACCCCCTGGCCCAGCGCATTCTGGGCGGCGACTTCGAGCCGGGGGTGGTCATCAAGGCCGGTGTGGAAGGGGAGGAGTTTGTGTTTAGTAAGTGAGGCCTCCCGGACGGACATCGCAACGATGTCCGTCCTTTCCCCCGGGATTGTCGAGCCTGACCCGGTCGAGCACCAGCTCGACAGCGTCCTGCTCAGGCGAACCCCGTAGCCCGCCGCCAGAACGATACGAGCTGGTGCTCGAATCTCCCAGGAATTCACTCCCGCAACCAGCCCACCCTGGGATTGTCGAGCACCAGCTCGACAGCGCCCATCCCAGGCAAATCCGTAGCCGCCGCTAGAACGATACGAGCTGGTGCTCGGATCTCCCAGGACCTCACTCCAGCCGCCAGCCCACCCTGGGATTGTCGAGCGCGACCCGGTCGAGCATCAGCTCGACAGCGTTGGTTCGATCTAGAGAGATGCCCTCGGCTACTCCGGACCCGCATTGGCGCTGGACCAGCGCCAGCTATCCGCTGCTTTGCACAAACCGGCCTTCACCGGATTCTCATGGATGTAGTTCACTGCCGTACGGAAATGTTGCTCATCACGGATGAACCTGTCCCAATAGCCCCTCGCCCAGACGCTGCCCACCGGTATGCCTAAACCCAGACGCACGTTATTGCCGATAGCCCAACGACCACTGTATGACTTCCAGCTCTGCACGATTCTTGGCAGGGAGTAATGCGCCTCGATAAGAATATGGACGTGGTTGGGCATGATGCACCACGCCAGCAAGCGATAACGTCGCCCCTCATGGAGCCGCAGCCCCTCCAGGAACACCGCTGCCATTTGTGGGTGAGCCAGGGCACAGCAGCCTAGGCCGCGGTCAATCCAGTACTCCATCTTCCGGCGGCGTTCGATGCCTTGCCGTGCATGCGGCAAGGTCCGCAGCTCCGCCTTGATCTGTCTCAGCCGGTCAGAAGGCAAGGAGTCAGCTAAGCGAAAGGAAATGAATTGGGTGAGGCTGGGGCCATCGAAGTGCGGCAGTTTTCGAGAGTTGTACCAGCCCCGGTAGACAAGTTCATCCATGATTATCGATCCAAGCAGAATGAACCGATGCGGGCAAAGAGAGGACGGCGTGGCAAGAGAACGTGCCGGTTCAAGGACGTAGTTGTGAACGGGCAGGCATTATGGTCGAGTTGGCGGTGGCTCCGGTGTTGCCGGTTCGAGGAGCTGTCGAGCTAGTGCTCGACAATCCCAGGGGTACTTCCCCGGGGCTCGGTGCGTGAGCGGTATCCCTGGGAGGTTCGAGCACCAGCTCGTACCGTGCTGGC
Organism: Pseudomonas saudimassiliensis; assembly: GCF_000939975.1. Classification (GTDB taxonomy): domain Bacteria; phylum Pseudomonadota; class Gammaproteobacteria; order Pseudomonadales; family Pseudomonadaceae; genus Halopseudomonas; species Halopseudomonas saudimassiliensis. Next base: position 2,452,717 of record NZ_LK391969.1, read on the forward strand.
GGTAACTTCGAGGTATGTGCCGATTTGAGAGCTGTCGAGCTGACAATCCCGGGAGGGGGCTGGTGAGAGGGAAGGGGAAGCGGTCGGTAACCTGCGTTACCGACCGCTTGTGCCTTACAACAACATCGACCGAATATCGCCCAGCAGCTCACCCAAACGCTTGGTGAACTGGGCGGCAGCGGCGCCGTTGATGGCGCGGTGGTCGTAGGACAGGGACAGCGGCAGCATCAGGCGCGGCTGGAAGGCTTTGCCGTCCCACACCGGTTGCATCGTCGCCCGGCTGACGCCCAGGATGGCGACTTCCGGGGTGTTGACGATCGGTGTGAAGTAGGTGCCACCGATGTGTCCCAGGCTGGAGATGGTGAAGCAGGCGCCCTGCATGTCGTTGGCGCTGAGCTTCTTGTTGCGTGCCTTGTCGGCGAGTTCCGCCGCTTCGGCTGCCAGCTCCAGCAGGCTCTTCTTGTCCACATCGCGAATGACCGCGACCAACAGACCGTCCGGTGTGTCCACGGCGAAGCCGATGTGCACGTAGTTCTTCTGGATCAGCTGTTTGCCGTTGGGCGCCAGCGAGACGTTGAAGTTCGGCTGCTCGCGCAGCAGGTGGGCTGCGGCCTTGAGCAGGAACGGCAGTACCGTCAGCTTGACGCCAGCCTTCTCGGCGATGGCCTTCTGCGCCTTGCGGAAGTCTTCCAGTTCGCTGATGTCGGCCAGGTCGAACTGGGTGACATGGGGTACGTTCAGCCAGCTGCGGTGCAGGTTGCTGGCACCGATCTGCTGCAGACGGGTCATGTCTTTCAGCTCGACTTCACCAAAACGACTGAAGTCGACTTCGGGCACCTGCGGAATACCCGCGCCGCCGGTGGTGGCTGCTGCCGCGCCTTTGCTTTCCTTGCTCTTGCGCATGACGCTCTGCACGTATTCCTGCACGTCTTCCTTGAGGATGCGGTTGCGGGGGCCGCTGCCGGTTATGTCGGTCAGCTCCACACCGAACTCGCGGGCCAGTTTGCGTACGGCCGGGCCAGCGTGGACCTTCTTCTTCCCGCGGCTGGGCGCACCGACCGGACCGGGGGTGGCTTGCTGGTCGGCCTTTGCCGGGGCGCGTTCTTCCTTGGCCGGGGCCACAGCAACCTCGTCCTGAACTTCCTGGGCAGGGGCCGGCGTGGCCTCGCTGTCACCCTCGACACGCATGCGCACCATCAGGTCCCCAGTCTGCACCTGCTGCTCGAGCTGCACTTCAATAGACTCGATCACGCCAGCGGCCGGTGCCGGGATTTCCATGCTGGCCTTGTCCGATTCCAGAGTCAGCAAGCTCTGTTCGGCCTCGACCTTGTCGCCGACCTGCACCAGCAGCTCGATCACCCGCGCGCCGCCATCACCGATATCCGGGATATTGAACGACTGTACGCTGCTCTCGGCCTTCTTCGGTGCGGGTTTCTGCGCTGGCGCCGGTTCCGCCGCCTCCTGCTTGGTCGGCTGCTCGCTGGCTTCGGCTTCCACGGATTCCTCAGCCTCGCCTTCGACGCGCATACGCACCATCGGCGCACCGGTCTGCACTTCCTGCTCGAGCTGGACTTCGATGGATTCGATCACGCCGGCGGCGGGGGCCGGGATTTCCATGCTGGCCTTGTCCGACTCCAGGGTCAGCAGGCTCTGCTCGGCCTCGACCTTGTCGCCGACCTGCACCAGCAGCTCGATCACCCGCGCGCCGCCATCACCGATATCCGGAATATTGAAGGACTGTACGCTGCCGCCCGTTTTCTTGGGCGCCGGCTTTTCAGCCGGTGCCGGAGCCGCTTCCTGCTTCGGCGCCTGTTCGCTCTTGTCCTGCTCGGCGGGCTCCTCGCTGGCGGCTTGTTCGCCGCCAGCGAGTTCCAGCTCAACCAGGTCGTCCCCTTCGTTCAGGGTGTCACCCAGCTTGACCTTGATCGACTTGATGACCCCAGCCTTGGGGCTGGGGACTTCCATGCTGGCCTTGTCCGATTCCAGGGTCACCAGACCCTGTTCCACTTCGACCTTGTCGCCGACCTGGACCAGGATTTCGATGACTTCACCTTCGCCGCCAATGCCGGGTACCTTGATCAATTCACTCATGGTATCTCTCCTCAGCAATCCAGCGGGTTGGCTTTGTTCGGGTTCAGGCCGAAGGTGGCCTGGGCTTCGATCAGTACCTCGGGCTTGAGCTCGCCGGTATCGACCAGGGACGCCAGGGCGGTGTAGGCAATCCAGCGGCGGTCGACTTCAAAGAAGTCCCGCAGCTTGCGACGGGTGTCGCTGCGACCGAAGCCGTCGGTGCCCAGGACCTTGAAGGTGCCCGGCACCCACTGGCGGATCTGCTCGGCATACAGCTTCATGTAGTCGGTGGCGGCAATGACCGGACCCTGGCGCTCGGCCAGGTTCTGCTCGACATAGGTCAGGCGCGGGCTGTCGGTTGGGTGCAGGCGGTTCCAGCGCTCCACATCCAGGCCGTCACGACGCAGCTCATTGAAGCTGGTCACGCTCCAGATATCGGCACTGATGCCGTAGTTGTTCTGCAGGATGGTGGCCGCCTCGCGCACTTCGCGCAGGATGGTACCGCTGCCCATCAGCTGGACGTGGTGCTTGCCTTTCTCCTTGGCTTCTTCCAGCAGGTACATGCCGCGGATGATGCCGTCTTCAACGCCTTCGGGCATGGGCGGCTGGGCGTAGGCTTCGTTCATCACGGTGATGTAGTAGAAGATGTTTTCCTGCTCTTCCATCATCCGGCGCGAGCCTTCACGGATGATCACCGCCAGCTCGTAGGCATAGGTGGGATCGTAGGTGCGGCAGTTGGGAATGGTCGAGGCCAGGATGTGGCTGTGACCGTCCTCATGCTGCAGGCCTTCGCCGTTGAGCGTGGTGCGACCGGCGGTGCCGCCGATCAGGAAGCCCTTGGCGCGGCTGTCGCCAGCGGCCCAGGCCAGGTCGCCAATACGCTGGAAGCCGAACATCGAATAGAAGATGTAGAACGGCAGCATCGGCTGGTTATAGGTGCTGTAGGCGGTGGCAGCGGCAATCCAGCTGGACATGGCGCCGGCTTCGTTGATGCCTTCCTCGAGGATCTGCCCCTTCTTGTCCTCGCGATAGAACATCACCTGGTTCTTGTCCACCGGCTCATACAGCTGACCCACGGACGAGTAGATGCCCAGCTGACGGAACATGCCTTCCATACCGAAGGTACGGGCTTCGTCGGGTACGATCGGAACGACGCGGGAGCCCAGCTCCTTGTCCTTTACCAACTGCGCCAGAATGCGCACGAAGGCCATGGTGGTGGAGATTTCGCGCTCGCCGGTGCCGTCCAGAATGGACTTGAGGGTGTCCAGCGGCGGAATCGGGATCGGCTTGCTGGTCGCGCGGCGCTGCGGCATGTAACCGCCCAGTGCCTCGCGGCGCGAGTGCAGGTACTTGTACTCGGGCGAGCCTTCTTCCGGGCGATAGAAGGGCAGCTTCTCCAGCTCGTCATCATTGAGCGGGATACCGAAGCGGTCGCGGAAGGTCTTCAGGCTCTCGGTGTCGACCTTCTTGGTGTTGTGGGCGATGTTCTGGCCCTGGCTGGCGCCGGTACCGTAGCCCTTGATGGTTTTGGCCAGGATGACGCTGGGCTGACCCTCGTGATTGACCGCCGCATGGTAGGCCGCATAGACCTTGTACGGGTCATGGCCACCACGGTTGAGCTTCCAGACTTCGTCGTCTGACATGTTCTCGACCATCTTCTTCAGTTCCGGACGGGCACCGAAGAAGTGTTCGCGCACATAGGCGCCATCATTGGCCTTGTAGTTCTGGTAGTCGCCGTCCACGACTTCTTCCATGCGCTCCTGCAGCAGGCCGTCAACGTCCTTGGCCAGCAGCGGATCCCACAGGCGGCCCCAGATGACCTTGATCACGTTCCAGTCGGCACCACGGAAGTTGCCTTCCAGTTCCTGGATGATCTTGCCGTTACCGCGCACCGGGCCGTCGAGGCGCTGCAGGTTGCAGTTGATGACGAAGATCAGGTTGTCGAGCTTCTCACGGCCAGCCAGGGAAATGGCGCCGAGGGATTCGGGCTCGTCACACTCGCCATCGCCCAGGAAGCACCAGACCTTCTGTTTGCCCGGCTCGATGAAGCCGCGGCTTTCCAGGTACTTCATGAAACGGGCCTGGTAGATGGCCTGGATCGGGCCCAGGCCCATGGACACGGTGGGGAACTGCCAGAAGTCGGGCATCAGCCAGGGGTGCGGATAGGAGGACAGGCCATTGCCGTCCACTTCCTGGCGGTAATTGGTCATCTGTTCTTCGGTAATGCGGCCTTCGAGGAACGCACGGGCATAGATGCCCGGTGAAGCGTGACCCTGGAAAAAGACCAGGTCACCGCCGTGTTCTTCGGTAGGCGCCTTGAAGAAGTAGTTGAAGCCGATGTCGTACAGGGTGGCGCTGGAGGCGAAGGTGGAGATGTGACCACCCAGGTCCGGATCCTGCAGGTTCGCGCGCATGACCATCGCCAGGGCGTTCCACCGTACCATCGAGCGGATGCGCCGCTCCATGAACAGGTCGCCGGGCATGACCGCTTCGTGGGTCACCGGGATGGTGTTGCGATAGGGGGTGGTGATCGCGTAGGGGAGGCGGGTGCCGGTGCGGCTTGCCAATTCGCCCATGCGCTTGATCAGATATTCGGCCCGGCCTTCGCCTTCGGCATCGAGAACGGACTCCAGGGCATCGAGCCATTCCTGGGTTTCGAGTGGATCGATATCATCATGCTTCATATTGTTCTCCAGACCTTGTGGGTCCCTTGATGGAAAAACAATTGCATTGCCGGAGCACGGTGATGAGGCTCGGGAACGCAATGGTCAACGGTGCGTGTAGTTTTACTACAAAATGAATAAAAAAACTATCCGGTCACAGGAATATCTGTAGTGAAACTACATCCTAATGCCGAGGTTTTTTCGCAGCGCTCTTTTCCGCACGCCCCCGGCGTGGCAATCTGCAGCCCTCGGATGTACTCAGGATAGACCATGTCTCTTTCATCGCCGGCCCCCATGCCCACCCACGTCCAGCGACTGGTAGATCATCACCTCGCGCAGTGGCGTCTTGCTCTCCATCAGGCCGGCCTGGAAGCCAGCCTACATCAGCTGGGCGACCAGTTTCTGAGCGAATTGCCGCAGGTGCTGGCGGGCAGTGATTTTGTTGCTGAGCAGCTGCGTCGTGATCCGCAGATGGCCTGGCGGTTGGTCGAGGATCAGCGGTTGTGGCGCAGCCTGGCGCCGGGCGAGCTGGCCGAGCTGCTGGCCGAAGCGTTGGCGGCCGCCGCGACGGAAGAGGAGCTGGCGCGGTTGCTGCGGCGGTTCCGCCAGCAACAGCAGGTGCGCATCATCTGGCGCGATCTGCTACGCCACGCAGCCACCATGGAAACCACGCGGGACCTGTCCGACATGGCAGATGCCTGCCTGGAGCAGGGCTACCGCTGGCTGTACGGGCACCTGAGCGCCGGTCTGGGGGAACCCTGCGGTCCTGACGGTGAGCCGCAGCATATGGTAGTGCTGGGTATGGGCAAGCTGGGCGCCCATGAATTGAATCTGTCCTCGGATATCGATCTGATCTTCGCTTACCCGCGGTCCGGGGAAACCCGGGGCGGCCGCCGCAGTCTGTCGAACCAGGAATTCTTCATCCGCGTCGGGCAACGGCTGATCAAGCTGCTGGATGAAGTGACGGTCGATGGCTTTGTATTCCGCGTCGACATGCGGCTGCGCCCGTACGGTGATAGCGGCGCCCTGGTCTTCAGCTTCAACGCCCTGGAGCAGTATTACCAGAGCCAGGGCCGGGATTGGGAGCGCTACGCCATGATCAAGGCCCGGGTGGTGGCGGGCGATCAACAGGCGGGGGCGGAGCTGCTGGCCATGCTCAAACCCTTTGTCTATCGCCGCTATCTGGATTTTGCCGCGATCGAGGCGCTGCGTAACCTCAAGCAGATGATCCAGCGGGAGGTGCAGCGCAAGGGCCTGGAAGACAACGTCAAGCTGGGCTCCGGCGGGATCCGCGAAGTGGAGTTTATCGGCCAGGCGTTCCAGTTGATCCATGGCGGGCGCGATCGCAGCCTGCAGCAGCGACCGATCCTGCCGGTGCTGGATGTGCTGGCGACCAACATTTACCTGCCCGACGCGGCGGTGGACGAGCTCAAGGGCGCCTATCTGTTCCTGCGCGATACCGAGCATGCCCTGCAGGCGGTGGATGATCGCCAGACCCAGATGCTGCCGACCGATGCGCTGGGCCAGGCGCGGTTGGCGCTGGTCATGGGATTCGACTCCTGGGACGAGTATCGCGCCCAGCTGGAGTTGCAGCGCAGCAAGGTGGCCCGGCATTTTGCCGGTGTCATCGCCGATCCCGATGACGATAAGGATCAACCCCAGCTCGATTACGAGGAATGGATGTTGCTGTGGGACGATCTGCCGGAGGCCGAAGCCGCCCAGCAGCAATTGGCCGAGGGCGGATTCCAGGACCCGGTACGGGCCTGGAACCTGCTGCGCAACCTGATGGGCTCGGCCCGGGTGCGGGCCATGCAGCGCCTCAGCCGCGAGCGGCTCGATGTGTTCATGCCTCGCCTGTTGGGCATGGCCTGTGAGCAGGACGATCCGGATCTGGCGCTGGAGCGGGTTATGCCATTGGTGGAGGCCGTGGCGCGGCGCTCCGCCTATCTGGTATTGCTCACGGAAAACCCCGGTGCGCTGCATGAACTGCTGGTGCTCTGCACGGCCAGCCCGCTGATCGCCGAGCAGATTGCCCGCTACCCGGTGGTGTTGGACGAGTTGCTAAATTCAGGCCGGTTGTATCGCCCGCCGGAGATTGCCGAGCTGGTGGATGAGTTGCGTCAGGAGCTGGTGCGTATCCCCGAGGACGACCTCGAGCAGCAGATGGAAGTGCTGCGCTATTTCAAGCGCGCCCACGGGCTGCGGGTGGTGGCGTCGGAGATTGCCGGCAGTCTGCCGCTGATGAAGGTGAGCGACTACCTGACCTGGATTGCCGAGGCCATCCTGCAGCAGGTGCTGGAACTGGCCTGGCGCGACATGGTGCGCCGCCACGGCACGCCGCGGCGCCACGATGGGAGCCCCTGCGAGCTGGATTTCATTGTGGTCGGCTACGGCAAGGTGGGCGGCATCGAGCTGTCCCATGGCTCGGACCTGGATCTGGTATTCATTCACGATGGCGACACCGAGGCGGAAACCGATGGGCCGCGGCCGCTGGATGGAGGGCGTTTCTACACCCGCCTGGGGCAACGCATCATCCATATTCTCACTGCCCACACCACCTCCGGCGCCCTCTATGAGGTGGACATGCGCCTGCGTCCGTCTGGTGATGCCGGGCTGCTGGTGACCTCGCTGGATGCCTTCGCCCGCTATCAGCGGGAGGAAGCCTGGACCTGGGAGCACCAGGCACTGGTGCGGGCGCGGCCGCTGGCTGGCTGCCCGCAGCTGGGAGAGCGGTTCAACAGCCTGCGTGCCGATGTGCTGGGCCGCGAGCGTGATGTCAACCAGCTGCGCCAGGAGGTGCTGAACATGCGCCAGAAGATGCGCGACAACCTCGGTACGTCGAGCACCCAGGGCGGCTTCGATCCCGCTGCCTTTACCGCCGATGCGCTGTTTGATCTGAAGCAGGACGCGGGAGGTATCGTTGATATCGAATTTATGGTGCAATATGCGGTTCTGGCCTGGTCGTGCCGGTACCCCGAGTTACTGCGTTTCACGGATAACATCAGAATATTGGACGGGCTGCGCGACGCCGGCTTGATCGCCAGCGAAGACGTGCAGCGTTTGCAGGAGGCTTACAAGGCCTACCGCGCAGCAGCCCATCGCCTGGCTTTGCAAAAGCAGCCGGGGAAAACACCTGGCGACCAGTTTCATGACTACCGACATGACATCATCCGACTCTGGCAGCAATGGCTACCAGACGCCGCGGGTGCCTGAATGACATCTCATTCGACAATGCGGCAGGCATGGCCAGGCCAGAAAACGATAGGATAGCTCCGCTGGGCCTGCGGGCAGGCGCGGATGCGGAATCCTGAACCTTAGATATATATGAATGGAGCTGGCTGTTATGTCGATGGCTGATCGTGATGGTGTTATCTGGTTTGATGGTCAAATGGTTCCGTGGCGCGATGCCAACGTCCATGTCCTGACCCACTCGCTGCACTACGGCATGGGCGTGTTCGAAGGCGTGCGTGCCTACAACACCGAGCAGGGTACTGCCATCTTCCGTCTGCAGGCGCACACCGACCGCCTGTTCGACTCCGCCCACATCATGGGCATGAAGATTCCGTTCACCAAGGAACAGATCAACGAAGCATGCCGCGCCGCCGTACGCGACAACAACCTGGAAACCGCCTACATTCGTCCGCTGGTGTTCTACGGATCGGAAGGCATGGGTATCCGGGCTGACAACCTCAAGGTCCACGTGGCCGTCGCGGCCTGGTACTGGGGCGCCTACATGGGCGACGAAGCGCTGGAGCAGGGCATCCGCATCCGCACCAGTTCTTTTACCCGTCACCACGTCAACATCACCATGACCCGCGCGAAATCCAGCGGCGCCTACATGAACTCCATGCTCGCTCTGCAGGAAGCCGTATCGGCCGGTGCCGACGAAGCCCTGTTGCTGGACCCGGAAGGCTACGTGGCCGAGGGTTCGGGCGAAAACGTGTTCATCGTCAAGGATGGTGTCATCTACACCCCCGAAGTCACCGCCTGCCTCAATGGCATCACCCGTGGCACGGTACTGAGCCTGGCCGAGGAAATGGGTATCAAGGTGGTCGAGAAGCGTATCACCCGCGACGAGGTCTACATTGCTGACGAGGCGTTCTTCACCGGTACCGCCGCTGAGGTGACGCCGATCCGCGAAGTGGACAACCGCCAGATCGGCATCGGCCGCCGCGGCCCGGTCACCGAGAAGCTGCAGAAGGCCTACTTCGATCTGGTCAACGGCCGGATTCCCGCCCGCAGCGAATGGCTGACCCTGGTCAAGTGATGGCAGCGGCAAGCGGCAAGGAGCAAGCGGCAGGGCGCGTGGAGTCGTTCTCATCCTGGCGTGGGAAACGCGCCGCTTGTGGCTTGTCGCTTGCAGCTTGCGGCTTGCAAGACTTATGAAGATTCTCATTGTTGGTCCCAGTTGGGTGGGTGACATGGTCATGGCGCAGACGCTCTTTGCCTGCCTCAAGCTGCGTCACGGCCCCGACTGCCTGATTGATGTGCTGGCTCCAGAGTGGAGCCGGCCGATCCTCGAGCGCATGCCCGAGGTCCACCAGGCCCTGAGCTTTCCGCTCGGTCATGGGGTACTGGACATCGCCAGCCGCCGCCGCATCGGCAAAGGCCTGGCCGGCCAGTACGATCAAGCCATTCTGCTGCCCAATTCCCTGAAGTCTGCCCTGGTGCCGTTCTTTGCCGGTATTCCCAAGCGCACCGGTTGGCGTGGGGAAATGCGCTACGGCTTGCTGAACGATATTCGCGTGTTGGACAAGCAAGCCTATCCGCTGATGATCGAGCGTTTCATGGCGCTGGCCTGGGAACCAGATCATCAGCTCGAAAGGCCTTACCCTCGGCCGACATTGCAGATCGACCCGGCCAGCCGGGAAGCGGCGCTGGCGCGCTTCGGCCTGGAACTGGACCGGCCAGTACTGGCGCTCTGTCCCGGTGCCGAGTTCGGCGAGGCCAAGCGCTGGCCGGCCGAGCATTACGCGGCGGTGGCCGACCACAAGATCCGGCAGGGCTGGCAGGTCTGGCTGTTCGGCTCGAAGAACGATCATCCGGGCGGGGAGCAGATCCGCGAACGGCTGATCCCCGGCCTGCGGGAAGAATCCAGCAACCTGGCCGGCGAAACGAGCCTGGCTGAAGCGATTGATCTGATGTCCTGCGCGACGGCGGTGGTGAGCAACGACTCGGGGCTGATGCACGTGGCCGCCGCGCTGAACCGGCCGCTGGTATCGGTATATGGCTCCACCTCCCCGGATTTTACGCCGCCGTTGGCTGAGCAGGTGGAAGTGGTGCGGCTGGGGCTCGACTGCAGCCCCTGTTTCGACCGCACGTGCCGCTTTGGCCACTACAATTGCCTGCGCGATCTTGAGCCCCAGCGGGTCATTGACGCCTTGCAGCGCCTGGTCGGTGATCCCTTGCCCGACCCGCAATGGTAACTGCCATGCGTGTGCTGCTGATCAAGACGTCCTCCATGGGCGATGTGATTCACACCCTGCCGGCGCTGACCGATGCCCAGGCGGCGCTGCCCGGCATCGTTTTCGACTGGGTTGTGGAGGAGAATTTCGCGGAGATTCCGCTGTGGCATCCCGCCGTGGCGGAGGTGATTCCGGTTGCTATCCGCCGCTGGCGCAAGAGCCCGCTGAAAACCCTGCGCACCGGCGAGTGGCAACGCTTCCGCCGGCGTTTGCACAGCCGTCATTATGATCTGGTCATCGATGCCCAGGGACTGCTGAAAAGCGCTTTGTTGACGCGTGGAATCAAGGCGCCGGTAGTCGGGCTGGATCGGGAGTCCGCCCGCGAACCCCTGGCCAGCCGGCTGTATGATCAGACCATGTCGGTACCCTGGGGCCAGCATGCGGTAGAGCGGGTCCGCCAGCTGTTTGCCCAGGCGTTGGGGTATCAGGTACCGGCCACGACCGGGCACTACGGGCTCAATCGCAGCTACCTGGCGGGTGAGCAGGCCGCCGCGGATTACGTCGTCTTCCTGCATGGCACCACCTGGGTTACCAAGCACTGGCCGGAACTGTACTGGAAACGGCTGGCGGAGCTGGCGGTGGAGCGGGGCATGCAGGTCAAACTGCCCTGGGGTAATGACTCGGAACGAGCTCGTGCTGAGCGTATCGCCGACGGCGTGCCGGGGGTGCAGGTGCTACCCAGGCTGCCGCTTGCCGGGATGGCCAATATCCTGGCCGGCGCCCGCGCCTGTGTGGCCGTGGACACCGGGCTCGGTCATCTGGCCGCCGCGCTGGATGTACCGACCGTCTCGCTGTTCGGTCCGACCAACCCGGGCTTTACCGGCGCCTATGGGGCAGTGCAGACCCATCTGGCCAGCGACTTCCCGTGCGCACCCTGCATGAGCAAGAAGTGCAAGTACCAGCCCACCCCCGAAGACGCTCGCCAGTTCGATCTGCGCCAGGAGCTGCCGCTGTGCTTTACCCGGTTGCAGCCCGAGCGGGTGCTGGCGGAGCTGGAAGGGTTGCTGCAACACGTCAGGCAGTAAGGCTCGCCCCGGGAATGTTCGAGCACGCCCTGGGATTGTCGAGCGCGACCCGGTCGAGCACCAGCTCGACAGCTCTTCGCGCAGGCCAGCACCGCCGCCGACCCTCCTGCGCCAGGATCAACCCCAGCTGTGCTAAACTCGCCAGTCTTTGATAACCCAATACAACACGCTGCCATGGTCGGCATGACCCTTTCAGTTGAGATGCAGCGGCCCAGCAAGAGAACCCCGATGCAACTGGCCTTTCTGCTTTACAAATACTTCCCCTTCGGCGGGCTGCAGCGCGACTTCCTGCGGATCGCCAAGGTATGCCAGCAGCGCGGCCACGCCATTCGCGTCTACACCCTGAGCTGGGAAGGGGAGCGGCCGGCGGGTTTCGATATTCGCCTGGTGCCGGTCAAGGCGCTGTCGAACCACCGCCGAAACGAGAAATTCGCCCGCTGGGTGCAGGCCGACCTGCAGCGTGACCCCGTTGACCGCGTGGTGGGGTTCAACAAGATGCCCGGCCTGGATGTGTATTACGCAGCCGACGGTTGTTATGAAGACAAGGCGTGCAACCAGCGGGGCTGGCTGTATCAGTTCGGCCCCCGCTATCGGCACTTTTCCAGCTATGAGCGCGCGGTATTCACTCCGGAAGGGCGCACAGAGATCCTGATGATCTCCGAAGTGCAGCTGCCGCTGTTCATGCAGCATTACCGCACCCCACCCGAGCGTTTCCATTTGTTGCCGCCGGGCATTTCGACCGACCGCCGCGCGCCGGCCAATGCTCCGGAGATCCGCGCCGATCTGCGTCGCGAGTTCAACCTGGGAGAGGATGACCTGCTGCTGGTGCAGATTGGCTCCGGCTTCAAGACCAAGGGTCTGGACCGCACCCTGGAGGCGGTAGCAGCGCTGCCAGCGGAACTGCGCCAGCGTACGCGCTTGATCGTCATCGGCGCCGATGACCAGGCGCCATTCCTGCGCCAGATCCGCGCCCTGGGTATCACCGAGCAGGTGCAGATTCTGCCCGGACGCGATGATGTGCCGCGCTTTCTGCTCGGCGCCGACCTGCTGATTCATCCGGCCTACAACGAAAATACCGGCACCGTGCTGCTGGAGGCGCTGGTCGCTGGGCTGCCGGTACTGACCACGGCGGTCTGCGGCTATGCCCATTACATCGAAGAGGCTGACTGCGGCCTGGTAGTGCCCGAACCCTTCGAGCAGGACACCCTGAACAACTGGCTCGCGCGCATTCTCGACGACCCGGAAACCCGCCGGGAATGGCAACAGAATGCCCTGGAGTATGCCGAAGGCGCAGACCTGTACAGCATGCCGGAGCGAGCCGCTGACGTGATTCTCGGAGACTTGGCGTGACCCTGGTATTGAACGAGCCCTTCAAGAGCCTCTGGGCCGGGCGCGACGCTTTCGTTGAGGTGGAAAAGCTGCAGGGCGAAGTGTTTCGCGAGCTGGAAGCGCGCCGTACCCTGCGTACTGAAGTGAACGGGCAGGGCTACTTCGTCAAAATCCACCGGGGTGTCGGCTGGCGGGAAATATTCAAGAACTGGTCGACATTGAAAAAGCCGGTGCTCGGCGCTGACCAGGAATGGCAAGCCATCGAGGCGCTGACCCGTGCGGGTGTGCCGACCATGACAGCGGTCGCCTACGGCGAACGTGGGGCCAATCCCGCCAATCGCCACTCCTTCATCATTACCGAGGAGCTTGCGCCGACCATCAGCCTGGAGGATTTCAGCCGCCACTGGCCAACCGATCCGCCAGCACCGGAGCTCAAGCACGCGCTCATTCATCGGGTAGCGGAGATGACCGGGCGTATGCACCGCGCCGGCGTCAATCACCGTGACTGCTATATCTGCCATTTCCTGCTGCATACCGATACGCCGCCGACGCCGGACAACCTGCGTTTGTCGCTGATCGATCTGCATCGCGCCCAGATCCGCGCCGAGGTGCCGCGCCGCTGGCGCGACAAGGACCTCAGCGGACTGTACTTTTCAGCGCTGAATATCGGCCTGACCGAGCGGGACAAGCTGCGCTTCCTGCGTACCTATTTCCAGCGGCCGCTGCGCCGGATCATCACCGAGGAAGCGGTATTGCTGAGCATGCTCGAGCGCAAGGCGGCGCGCTTGCAGACCCGGTTTGAACGCAAATACGCACCCGGTAGCAAGGCATGACCGGGTGGGTACTCGACCCTGCTCTCGCGCCAGGGCAGGCAGCGCGCTTGTTTGCTGATCTCCCCAGCGTATTTGCCCTGCAGGGCGAACGCATTACCGCCGACGACATCAGCGACGTGCAGCGGCTCTGCCTCGATGGGCGCTGCTACTACATCAAGCGCTACGTGGCCGCTGGCAAGAACCTGCGCCGGTTTATCGGCCGCCCGCGCATCCGCGCCGAGTGGGAAAACCTGCTGCGCTTCCAGCGCTGGGGCATCCCGACGGTGCCGGTGGTGGGCTATGGCATGGAACGCAGCGGGCTGAGCTTTGGGCGGGGCGCGCTGATCACGCTGGGCATCGGGGAGACCGACGACCTGGCCCAACTGGCCAGACGCAGCGACCCATGTCTGCGCGACCGGCAGTGGCTGGCCTCGGTAATGCCCCGGATCGCCCGGGCGACCCGTACGATGCACGACCACGGCTTTGCCCATAACGACCTGAAATGGCGGAATATCCTCGTCGACCGCGGGGAGTCACCGCAGGTCTATTTCATCGACTGCCCGGCTGGCAGCAGGTGGCCCTATCCGCTGCTGCGCTACCGGATCATCAAGGACCTGGCCTGTCTCGACAAGGTGGCCAAATATCACCTGCGGCGTACCGACCGGCTGCGTTTCTACCTGGCCTATGCCCAGCGCGACCGCCTGACCGCTGCCGACAAGAAACGCATCAGGAAGATACTGGCTTTTTTCGAGGGACGAGAATGAACACCACCGCCCGCCTGCGCCATGCCGGACGTCATCCCAGCACGCCCTGCAGCCTGCCGGTAGAGGGTGGGGCGCTGGACGTCCAGCAATGGCTCCGGATCCTGCCCGGCAAGCGCCTGGTCGGGCGGGGCGAGTGGCAGGGCCGCCAGGTGCTGGCCAAGCTGTTCATCGCCACCGGCGCCGAGCGCCACTGGCAGCGCGAGAGCAACGGCATCCAGGCGCTGCAACGCGCCGGGCTGACAACACCGGATTTGCTGGCCAGCGGCGAGTTGCCCGGCGGCGGCTACTACCTGCTCACCGAATTCCTGGCTGGTTCACAAAGCCTGCAGCAGCGTTGGGAGACACTGCCGGATGCGTCGACCGACAGCGCTGCCGCTAGAGCCATCCTGCAGGAGGCACTGCAGCTGATCGCCGCCATGCACAGACAGGGCCTGGCCCAGACGGACATGCATCTGGGTAATTTCCTGCGATACCAGCAGCAGCTCTATGTGATCGATGGCGATGCCATCGAGGCTGTCGAGCCAGGCAAGCCTCTATCCCCCAAGGCTGTAGAAGCGAATCTGGCGCTGTTTTTTGCGCAGTTCGAGCCGGACTGGGATCAACAGATCGACTCGCTGCTGCAGTGCTATCTCGCGGTTAATCCGCTGCCTGCTTTGGGCGGCGAGCAGCTATTCGCGATGGTGCAGGCCGAGCGCCAGAAACGGCTGGATGACTTCCTCGGCAAAACCCTCCGAGATTGCACCCAGTTTGCGGTGACTCGAAGCTTTCGCCAGTTCAGTGTGGTGCTGCGCTCGGAACAGCAAGCCCTGGCCCCGTTACTTGACGATCCCGATAGCGCATTTGCCGGCACCCCCCTGCTCAAGGACGGCGGCAGCAGCACCGTCACCCGCGCCACGGTTGGCGGTCGGGATGTGGTTATCAAGCGCTACAACATCAAAGGTGTCGGCCACTGGCTCAAACGCTTCTGGCGCCCCAGTCGCGCCTGGCACTCCTGGCTGGCCGGCTGGCGCCTGCGCTTTCTCGGCATCGCCACGCCGCAGCCGCTGGCGATGATCGAGCGGCGGATTGGGCCGCTGCGGCGGGAGGCCTGGCTGATTACGGAGTATTGCCCGGGCAGCACCCTGTTCCAGCGGCTGGGGGAGGCAGGAGACAGCGTGCCTGATGAGACGACGGCCAATGCCATCTTGCACACTTTTCGGCAATTGAACGAAGCGCGAATCAGCCATGGCGACTTCAAGGCCACCAACCTGCTGTGGCACGCGGACCAAGTGTGGCTGATCGACCTGGACGCCATGCAGAGTCATGCGGGGACGGCCGCCTGGCACAAGGCATGGGCCCGGGACCGAGCGCGCTTCGTGCGGAACTGGCCAGCCAATAGTGAGTTGGCGAGGTGGTTGGAACGGATATTGTTGCGATAAAGCTGCAGTGCAGATAAGGCTCTTCAATCGTTCTCGCGGGGACCTCGCTGTGTTCTACCATCTCACTGCAACGGTGCTTTCGATGGGGCGCAGACCGGCGTATGGGTGTAGAATCCGCCAGGTCCAGCCTCTACCGGGAACATTAATGGCGCGCTCGCTAGCAGATGTGCTGAACGGATTTTACGGGCCGGAGCGGGGCTATCTGATCATGGAGTGTGTACTGATGGCGAGGGGAAAGGTGGGGTATCGAGATGGCTTCTGAAGTTAACGAGACGACCCAGCCATGGGTTCTTCAACTTTGTCACGGCTATGACGGTCCCTTTCTCGATTGCGCTCGGCAATACGCTGTGCTGTTCAAGGAAACCTCCTACCGCGTTTGTACTGTTTATCTGACGGGAGAGCCTAATCAAGACGTTATCACCGGCTCGGCTTCGGATGAAGTCGTCTTTCTCAACTTCTCCAGCCGGGGAATTCGTGGACTGAAGTTAGAGGCGATCTCGCGGGTCAGGAAAATCATCCGGTCTCGTAATTTCGAGCTTTGCATCGCGCACCGGTTTAAACCCACGTATGTTGCAGCATTGGCTTCCACCCACCTGCCGACCATCGGCGTGCAACATGCTTTCGGGGTATACAAGCGTAGGTCACGACAGCTATTTGCGCGATTCTTCCGTAAGCGTTTGCTGTTGCTGGGTGTCTCCGATGCAGTGCGGAACGATGTACGGAATTGCTTACCATCATGGCCGCCCGAGCGTATCCAGACCTTATATAACCGTATCGATGTAAAAGCGCTGCAGGCACAGCAGGTTTCCAGGGACGAGGCGCGCCGATTTTTCGGTATCCCGGAGAGCGCCTGGGTTGTGGGAAATGTTGGGCGGTTACATCCCGATAAGGATCAGAACACCCTCATTCATGGCTTCGCCGAGGCGCTACCGGCATTGCCCGACAACGCCCTGTTGCTGATCATCGGTACGGGGCGGCTCGGCGAGGATCTGTTGGATCTTGCCCGCTCTCTGGGAGTAGAGAAGCGTGTCGTTTTCGCTGGGCATGTTTCCCACGCGTCCCGATATTTCAAGGCGTTTGATGTCTTTGCTCTGAGCTCTGTGAACGAAGGGTTCGGGATGGTATTGGCCGAAGCAATGGCCGCCGGTGTCCCAATAGTGTCGAGTGACAGCAAGGCGGGGCGTGAAATAGTAGCCGACGTGGGAGTGCTGTTCCCGGTGAAGGACAAGCGGGGGCTGGCCGAAGCGCTGACTCTCGCGGGTAAACTGTCTGAGGAAGAAAAGGCCGCGAAAGCACAGGCAGGTTATACCAAACTCAGAAAATGCTTTTCTGACGACGCCGCCAAATATCGATTTCATGAACTCATCCTCCCAGTGCTTATGAAAAACGCAGAGAAGTAGGATCAACCTGGCAGCCGATATATGCGGACAATAGTGTTTAACGATACCTCCATCGACGATCATCATGGTTGTCAGTTGGTGATGAATCAGATCAGTACATTGGCCACCTCGGTAGGTATGGACATCGTTGTTTCATGCCCACTAGGTTACGAATGGGAATCGGATGAGTGGTTGAAGGCGGAGGTCCGGAAGGCAGAGCTCTGCATCGTCAACGGCGAAGGTACCATGCATGACGACGCTCCTAATGCGATGCGGCTCGGGCATCTGGCCCAGTTCTGCGCAGCGGAAAATATTCCATGCGTACTCATCAACTCGGTATGGCAACAAAATGTCGAGTTGAATGAACTGGCTCCGTTCTTCACCGCTATATATGTTCGGGATCCGCTCAGCCAGGCGGAACTTGCCAGAATAGGTGTGTCTGCGCAGGTGGTCCCCGATTTGACGCTCAGTTTGGAGTGTGATCAGGAGACTTTGCCGCGCAAGGGACTCATTATCAATGGCAGCGTGATTCCCCATGTGCTCGTGGACGCCTGGAAAGAAAAAAACCGGGCGAATCGCGATGCGGTCAGCTACATGAGCATTCGTACCCTCCCGCCATACCCCACTAAAAGAAGCCGGGAGCATTTCGCGGGCCTTTATTCGCGAAAGAGACGAAAGATGCTCAGGCATATTGTCGCTAGTTATTTTCGCCCCTACTCGAAAATGGTCACCGGTAAAGGTCTGAGCAGGTTGCGCTGGCGCCACGCAGTCCTGTCTACGGAGAAATTTCTACAGCGAATCAAGGGTTCTGAAGGGGTAATCACCGGCCGCTTCCATATGGTTACGCTTTGTATCGTAACCCGCACACCTTTTTACGCATTGCGTTCCAATACGTTCAAGATTGAAGGTCTATTACAGGAGGTGGGGCTGACAGACCGCATTTGCTCAAGTTATGCGGAGGGCATTTCCCGGAAGGATAAGATCCAGTTTTCCGATGCAGAACTTGCCACCATTTCCAGCTACGTCGGCGATGCCAGACGAAAGTCCCGAAGCATGTTCCAAGAAATACATGACGCCGTCTCAAGGCGTCAGGCTGAATCGAGGTAGATTTAAACGATGTCTGATGTCAGCTGGAAAATGAATGTCAGGGACTTTTCGGAAAACCGCGGTAGTCAATCGGGAGGGATAATCGTGCTTGCTTCTGGCCCTTCCGCTGGTGATTTTCCGCTCAGGGAGTTTTCCGACCTGCCGGTAGTGGCGATGAACGGGTCTATCGTGAAATGCGTATCCGAGAACGTCCAGCCACTGTTTTACTTGTGCGATGACGACAGCTTTATTGAAAAGCGTGCCGAGCTTGCCAAGGAAGGTGTGCAATCGTCGCAGAACGTCGCGATGACTATGTCGTGCTATGAAATATTGGATCGCATCTATCCCGGGCTATTGTCGGGTAAGCAGCTATTTGTCCTGAACCGGGTGAACCGCAGCCAGGGCAAGCCAGTTCAATCTGACCGCCGCTATGCCTGGTCAATTCGCAACGACGATGAACTGGTTTCTGGCTTCTCCTTGTTTTCCAAAAGGAAAAACCGGATCGGGTTCAGTAGGAATTTGGCAAAAGGCTATTTCGGCTCGCGCACTATCCCCTACGCAGGTCTGCAATTGGCATGTCATCTCGGCTTCGACAAGGTTTTTCTCGTTGGAGTGGATCTGAACCCGTCCGCAGGCCGATTTTACGAGTCCGGACTTGGTGCGCTGGCCAGTACGCTTGACAAGGATTTTCCGAAATACATCCTGCCCAGCTTCGCCTTGATGGCCGAGCGGATCATGAACCCACGTTTCTTGGTATTCAATCTGTCTGCCGACAGCCGTCTACCGGACTCGGTCGTGAAGAAGATCGATCGCGCAGATATCAAGACGATTTGTAGTGATTAACGGAGCGAGAGGCGGCACGAGGCATACGGCTTGACGCCTCGTGCAGTCATTTTTTGAGAAGCTTCTTTATCTTTTCGTACAGACTGGCCTTAGCAGGTGAGCTTTTTACCTTGTTAGAGAGCCAGCTGAACTCGTCTTCCTTGCCGTTTCGTCGGGCAGAGGCCAGCAGGTCGAGGACAAAGGTTTTTTCTCCTCTCTTGGTGATGTCGATGATCCCGACGTCCTCGGGCTCGAATGCCCTGTTCAGGAATACGTCGGGAATTTCACCCGTCTCGGTATAAAACATCGCTTTGGTTCTAACGCATTTCGAGCACACGCCACAGTTGTGGGGGCGAGACTCGTAGTCCTTGCAAAAGGAGACCGTATGTAACGCTTGTGGGTGGCTATCCATCTTCAGGAGACTACCGGCTTTTTGCGAACGATCCACGTCGTTATCAAGCGTCTGCACGAAGAAGTGGCCGCTGGTGAATAACTTGTTGGTGATGTGATTCGTGCCCCAGGGGGCAATTACAAACTCCAGGGGCAAGCTACAGTCTGATGCTATAGCGCCCGATTGATATTGATCTTCAAAGAGAAACAGGTTGCCGAACAGATGAAACCCATGGCTTATCCCACCGCCGATCCCGTATTGGCTCATTACCTCCGCTGCGTTTGATCGTACAAAGTAGTGTGAGCCGGTGACCTCCGAGGTCAGAGGACGCGTCTTCTCGATAAGCTCCTGGAACCGATTGGTATCCTTGGTCTTATAATCCATGCCGTGGACCGTCAATAGTGAAACGGGCTTTTTCGGAATGATGAAGTTCTTGAACAGAGAATAACTGGAATCAAGTCCCCCGGAGAACAACATCAAAGTGGAGTCACGGTTCGCCGCGCCAGGAAGTTCACTGGTTTCCCTGGCGCTTATGCTTATTGTCGAGAAAAGCGTAGGTAGCCACTTAGACCAGATGTCTACCAGTATATGGGCATTATGTAATGCCAGTGGCGAGACGGTACCCTCGATATGCAAGTCGCGGCCCGTTGCCATAGCTATTGGCAGCGTTAACCACAGCGCAAAGTTACTCGAGACATCCAGCGCGTGCTCCCGCCCCTCTACGTCAAGTTTGATCTCGAATTCATCCGATGTGGCACGCGCTGAAAACTGATCAATAGAAGGGATGATGATTAGCGGCTTCATGATGTCACCATTCGTTTCAAGGTGCGGAAAATGCCAGGACGGTCCATAGAGATCGTCTCGGCGGAGTAGGTTTGGTAGCGCGTGAACAGGGCTTGTTCTATATCGAGAACATCGTTTTGTCCAGACAGTGGCATGACGCCCACTACCGAATTCAGGTCACTGACATAGCCCTTTATCTGCTGGCGAACGCAGGACTTTATCTTGTCCGGGCCAACCCCTGCCTTGAGCATGTCGTCTGCCGTGGCCGGATGCTTAGGCGGATAATGATGTATGTTTTCTATGAACAAGCCGGCGTTAAGGCAGGGCGCTTTGCTCACTGGGGACTTGTAGGTCAAGATCAGGCATACACCCAGGGGCCTGGGTCCCAGCCCAGCCCGATGAAGTAGGGACGCCGCAACATAATTTTCAGCAGTCCGACGTATGACATGTTTTGAGTAAACTGCACGCCATTCTTCAACCGAATAGGTTTCATTGTGTAGAACGGCATGCCCATGTTCCAACGCTGATCTGTCCGGAGCGGTTCGGTGGCAACAATGGAGGAAACCATTACTGGTGTGGAACAACTTGAGTTCCAGTTCAGGGATATAGAAAGCCCAGGCGCCCATTTCAGCACGGTAGGTCTTGCCGTCGAGTATGATCCGCTTCCGCTTGAGTTGAGCGCTCTTGAACAGGGTTACTGGAGGTGCATCAATTCTGCTAGACATGTTCATCCCTGATAGTCGACGTGGTGCCATTTTACCATCATGACGATGCCGGGAGAATCTGTAGCGCAGCATTAAACACGCTCCGGCATCGACGGTCAGAGACTCAGAACGGTAATTTTTTCAGTAGCTTTTTCAGGCGCGGTTTGGATTTGGGCTTGGGCTTGCGCTTGATCTGTTTCTCAAGCCACTCGAACTCTCGGGCTTTGTCATTGCGACGTGCCGATGCCAGGAGATCAAGTACCAAGGCCCGTTCGCCACGGCGGGAGAGGTCGATTTCCGCCAAGTCGGTAGGTTTAAACGAGCGTTCCGCAAAGATGTCAGGAATCGCCCCGGTTTCGGTATAGAACATGGCTTTGGTCCGGATGCACTTCGAGCACATCCCGCAGTTCTCAGGCCGTGACTGGCGATTCTTGCAAAAAGTCAGCGCTGCCAGTGCATGCTCTTTGCCGTCCAGAGCGAGAAGCTTGCCAACCTTTTCTGCCCGGTCGATATCGCTATCCAGTGTTTTGATATGGAATCGCTCGCTTGAGAACATTGGATTGGTTAAGTGATTGGTGCCCCACGGAGAAATAATGAAGTCCAGGGTGGGCGTGCAATCGGCAGCAATGGCGCCGCAGGTATAGTCATCCTCGAAAAGGAACAGATTCCCGAACAGATGAAACCCGTGACCAATGCCGCCGTTTATACCGAACTTGCTCATGACATCGGCCGCATTGGACTTGATGAAGTAATGCTTGCCTCTTATTTGAGTGGTCAGTGGCTTTATTTTGTTCTTGAGCTTTTCGAATCTATTTTGATCGGTGGTCTGGTAATCCATGCCATGTATGGTCAGCAACGAAACAGGAGTTGATGTGTTGATATAATTCTTGAGCAGGGAATATGTCGAGTCGACGCCGCCGGAGTAGAGCATCAAGTCATGGCCGAAAGACGGGTCGTTGCCTGGGCAAATTATTTCCGCAGCGCTGATCTGGATAGGATGGAATAGGGCAGGCATCCATCTGGACCATATGTCGACCAGATTTTGCGCATTGGCCAGTGCGGCGGCAGATACCGGGCCGCTGATATGGAGATTACGGGCTGCTGCCATGGCAATCGGCAGACTGAGCCAGAGGGCGAAGTTGCGCGTGCGGGGTGACGCTGACACTTTTCCCTCTATGGCAATATTGATTTCGAAAAGCTCGGATGAAACGCGGACCAAAGGTCCGTCTATTGTCGTAATGACAGTAAGTGTGCTTGCGTTGGCTGGCATGTTGGCTCACTTGGCCGGAGTTTCGGTTTATCTCTTTCCACTAAAAAACATGCGTTTGCATTCGGTTCGTTCCATGAAACGGTGCTTCGCGGTGCGATAAGCTTCGCTGAAATCAGGGTCTTCCCACGCGGGAGGGTCCAGAATCGAACGGACCAGCGCGTCGTATTCTGCCTCCGAGATATGCGCTTCAACGCCGGATCGGTAGAACATGCCGTACACCATGCCGGTCATTGCCATGGTATTGGCGGGCTCGCCGAAATAACAGTGCTCGAAATCGATGATGGAGAGCTGATGAGGCGCTGCCGCATCCACCATCAGATTTTCCAGGCGCGGATCCATATGATAAATGGAACAGCGGTGCAGGCCCGACAGCACGCGCAACCCGCCATCGATGATCGAGGCTTTTTTCTCTGGGTTGGACTTTACATAGTGGGCCGCATTTTCCTGTCCAACCATGTTTTCGAATATCAGGCCTGCTCTGCGGGTCATGCCCATTCTGGTATACAGGAAATAGCCGACAAGACGAGGGGCCGGCACCGGGAAATCCGCCAGGCGTATATTGTTTTCCAGCTCTTTCAGATAGTAATCGAAAGATTTGGCCATGCCGAGGCTGATGCGCATTTGTTTGCTGAGGCTTTTTATCTTGCTCAGTTTAAGAAAGTGGGTGCGGCTCTTGCTGATGTAGGTCGATTTTCTGGTTTTGCCAGGCAGTGGAGTCTGCGCAAACGCGGTGATTTCACCAAGATGCTGTGGGTCTAGGGGGAAACCTGTCTTGATGAGCAGGTTTTCATGGCGATACGCATGCGGAAACCTGCTTTTATATTTAAGGTGAATCATATTCCGGTTCCTGTCTGGCAGACTTGCCCCGCCAGCCTAAGGTTGTCATCTGGGTCTGGAAAACATAAAAAGCGTGCCGATTTGCGGGTTCACCATCGCCCAATCTTGTTCATATCTCAACAAATGGCGGTAATTCCGATCCCGCATTCGGCGGGGTAGCGGCCGGCCAATGCAGCGCATATCCGATATGTCGATCAAGCCCAGTTCGTTCTCTGGAGTAAGTACGATGTTGCCCATATGCAGGGACCGGAAATAGACCCCCAGATCATGGAGATGCGTGATGAATTCGGCCAGACGGGCAAACAGTTCCAGTTGGTCAAGGCCTGGATCGTCGGTCAGCAATTGGCGTAAGGTCATTCCGGGGAGCGGCTCGTAATGCACCACCGAACGGTAGGGATCCGCCAACTGGTAAAGTTGCACCACGGTTGGACAGGGTACGCCCAGGCGTTTGAGTTCTGTTGCGTTATCGGCAAAGCGTTTTGCCGGCGGGTAGAACGCCGTTTTCGAAAACCAGCTTTTACGCCGGAACAGCTTCAAAAAAGTACCATCAGTAAGCCGAAGGACCTTGTCCCCATGGGCATCCGTCTCGAGGACCTCGGCCCCCGCGCGCCACTTCTCGTAATCCTCTCGGCTAAGATGTTGCATCGACACGTTCCTGAAACAAAACGGTAGTTTACCGGAAATGCCAGTATTCCACCTCTCGCTCATCGTTGGCTGCCCGCGGCTATTATCGTTCCCCCGGTAGGGAGGGCGGTAGCATCGAGTAATCTGTGGCCTGTGATAAACTCCCGGCCTGATTCACCTACGCGATGACCTTATGTCGGAATTGAAGAAAGAAAGCTTTGCTCGATCCAGTATCCGTATCTACACGCGGTTGCTCGGTTACGTGAAACCCTACTGGGCACCGTTCGCCGTCAGCATCTTTGGATTCATGATCTTCGCCTCCAGCCAGCCAGCCATGGCCTGGATGCTGAAGTATTTCGTCGATGGCTTGAACGCAGGGGCAGACGGCGAGTTTTTCGGGATACCGCTGCTCTGGGGGTTCCCCTTGTTCATCATTCTGGTGGCGGTCTACCAGGGTATAGGTTCCTTTCTGGGCAACTACTATATCGCCAAGGTCTCGCTCGGTGTGGTCCATGACCTGCGCACGGCCCTGTTCGACAATCTGCTGACCCTGCCCAATCGCTACTTCGACAATAATAACTCAGGGCATCTGGTGTCCCGGGTGACCTTCAACGTGACCATGGTCACCGGGGCCGCGACCGACGCGATCAAGGTGGTGTTCCGAGAAGGCATGACGGTGATCTTCCTGTTCGGTTATCTGCTCTGGATGAACTGGAAGCTGACCCTGGTGTTGATGGCGGTGCTGCCGCTGATCGGGCTGATGGTCAACAGCACCAGCAAGAAATTCCGCAAGCAGAGCAAGAAGATCCAGACGGCCATGGGCGATGTGACCCATGTGACGTCGGAAACCATCACGGGCTACCGCGTAGTGCGCAGTTTCGGCGGCGAGACCTACGAGAGCGAGCGCTTCCACAAGGCCAGCCAGAACAATCGCTTGCGCGGACTGAAGATGGTGCGTACGGGTGCGGTATTCACTCCCACGCTGCAGCTGGCCACCTATGGCGCGATGGCCGGGGTGATGTTCCTGGTGCTGTTCCTGCGCGGCGACGCCACGGCGGGTGATCTGGTGTCCTATATCACCGCCGCAGGTCTGCTGCCCAAGCCGATCCGCCAGCTGTCCGAGGTCAGTGCCAATATCCAGAAGGGTATAGCCGCGGCCGAGAGTATCTTCGAACAGCTGGACGAAGAGCCCGAGCGGGATACCGGTACGGTAGAGCGCGACCGGATCTCCGGCCGTATCGAGGTCAACAATCTGTCGTTCCGCTATCCGGGTACGGACAAGGCGGTGCTGCAGAACATCAGCTTCACCGTCGAGCCGGGCCAGATGGTGGCGCTGGTGGGGCGGTCGGGCAGCGGCAAGTCGACCCTGGCCAATCTGATTCCCCGTTTCTACGTCCATGATGAGGGTCAGATTCTCCTCGACGGTACTCCCGTGGAAGACTACCGGCTGCGCAACCTGCGCCGGCAGATCGCCCTGGTGACCCAGCACGTGACCCTGTTCAATGACACCGTCGCGAACAACATCGCCTACGGTGATCTGGCCGGGGCGCCGCGCGAGGCCGTCATCGAGGCGGCGGAGGCCGCCTACGCCCGTGAGTTCATCGATCAATTACCCCAGGGCTTCGACACTCTGGTCGGCGAAAACGGCGTGCTGTTGTCCGGCGGTCAGCGCCAGCGTCTGGCGATCGCCCGCGCGTTGCTGCGTGATGCGCCCATATTGATTCTCGACGAGGCGACCTCGGCGCTGGATACCGAGTCTGAGCGGCACATCCAGGCTGCACTCGACCGCGTGATGGAAGGCCGCACCGCCCTGGTGATCGCCCATCGCCTGTCGACCATCGAGAAGGCCGATATCATCATGGTCATGGACCAGGGGCGGATCGTTGAACGCGGCAGTCACGCCGAGCTGATGGCCCAGAATGGCTATTATGCCCGGCTGCACAGCATGCAGTTCCAGGACGACAAGCCGCTCGTCTAACCCATTTACCAACCGACAGGTCGGAACCAATACAAGTGAGTGACGCAATGAAACTGACCATGCCCCGTTTTGATTCCGCGCCGGTTCTGGTGGTGGGTGACGTGATGCTGGATCGCTACTGGCACGGGCCGACCCACCGTATCTCGCCCGAAGCTCCGGTGCCGGTGGTCAAGGTGGACCAGATCGAGGACCGTCCCGGTGGGGCGGGCAACGTGGCGCTCAACGTCGCTGCGCTGGGCGCGCCGGCCTGGCTGGTTGGCGTGACCGGTAACGACGAGGCCGCTGCCACCCTGCAGCAGCGGCTTAACGCTGCGGGTGTCTATTGCGCCTTCCAGGCCCATCCCGAGCAGCCGACCATCACCAAGCTGCGGGTCATGAGTCGCCACCAGCAACTGTTGCGGGTGGATTTCGAGGAGCCCTTTGCCACCGACGGCCAGGCCGTGCTGGAAAGCGTCGAGGGGTTGCTGGACAAGGTGAAGGTGGTGGTGCTGTCCGATTACGGCAAGGGCGCGCTGGTCAACCACCAGGCGCTGATCCAGGCGGCGCGTGCGCGCAACCTGCCGGTACTGGCCGACCCCAAGGGCAAGGACTTCTCCATCTATCGCGGCGCCACGCTGATCACCCCGAATCTGTCCGAGTTCGAGGCGGTGGTGGGTGTCTGTGTGACCGAGCAGGAGCTGGTTGACAAGGGCCTGGCGCTGATCGAGGAACTGGACCTAGAAGCACTGTTGGTCACCCGCAGCGAGCAGGGGATGACGCTGCTGCGCCGGGGCGAAGCGGCATTGCATCTGCCGGCGCGGGCGCGGGAAGTGTTCGATGTGACCGGTGCGGGCGATACGGTGATCTCCACCGTGGCCACCGCGCTGGCTGCCGGCGAGCCGCTGCCCAATGCGGTAGGGCTGGCCAACCTGGCCGCGGGCATTGTCATCGGCAAGCTGGGTACCGCAGCCATCAGCGCGCCGGAACTGCGGCGTGCAGTGCAGCTGGAACAGGGTGCTGGGCTGGGCGTGCTGTCGATTGATCAACTGCTGGTAGCGGTTGAGGATGCCCGCGCCCACGGCGAGCGTATTGTCTTCACCAATGGCTGTTTCGATATCATCCATGCTGGCCATGTGGGCTATCTGGAGGAGGCACGCAGCCAGGGCGACCGGCTGATCGTGGCCATCAACGATGATGCCTCGGTAACCCGTCTCAAGGGCCCGGGCCGGCCGATCAATACAGTGGAGCGGCGCATGGCGGTGCTCGCCGGGTTGGGTGCGGTGGACTGGGTTGTCAGCTTCGCCGAGGACACTCCCGAAGAGTTGCTGCGCCAGCTGCGCCCGGATGTATTGGTCAAGGGTGGCGACTACGGCATCGACCAGGTCGTGGGTGCCCCCATCGTCCAGGCCTATGGCGGCGATGTGAAGGTGCTCAAGTTCGTCGATAGCTGCTCAACCACGGCAATCGTCGAGAAGATCCGGGAGCAGGGGAGCGGCGAGGCTGCTTCCTGAGTCTGAATTCAGACTTGAGGCCTGCTGGGGCGCCGCTGGCCGGGATGGAACCCGGCCTTCCCAGGTGCGTCTTACGCGCCGCCCGCTAACTTCTCGCTCACACCGCTACCGCCGCCTCACGGCCTGAACGCGTTACGCGCGTGGCAATACATCTTCCCTGCGGCGCTACCGCCATTGCACTTGCTGCCAAACCACTGCTTGGCGGCCTTGCGGCAGTTGCGATAATCGATTGATCCGGTGCGATGGTTGCTGCACACGCTGGCAAAGTCCAACAGGGTGCCGTCGTGTTCGTAGTACATGCGGTATTCCGTCTCGTCGCCGCGAGCGTCGATCCAGATCACCTTCTCCGTTTCATCTTTCACGCGGCGAGCCGTAGCAGGCTTGCCTTTGCGCGGCTGCGTCGTTACCGGACTGACGATATTGATGTGGCGGCTCGGTGTGTAGTTGCGATCGCTGAAGCTGGTCTGCCGTTCGGCTCCGGATTTGGTGGCCTGGGCGAGGGTTGATATCAACAGCGCGACGCTGATCAGCAGAACGGATAGGGCGCGACTGAGTCCGGTTCGGGTGTGGCTGGCATCCATGATTAGCCCCGGCAGGAATTGAATTCAGCGCGGAGCATATCAAGGATGGCGGTCAGGCCAAGTGCAGGGTTCACATTCTCGGGCGAGGAGGGGCAGCAGTGGCCGATTTTGTGAACCAGGGCCGATCAAAGCGCTCCCGCAGGGCTTCATCCCGGCGGGAGCGGGGTGGCGGCTGGGTTTAGCCTGCGGCGCGCATATGACCGAATTCCTCGAGGTTCAGGTGCCATTCAACGGCTTCGCGCAGCAGATGGGGCGTGTGGCCGCCCTTGGCGCAGGCACGCTCGAAGTAGTCGTTCAACGCATCGCGATAGTCCGGGTGCACGCAGTTGTCGATGATGACCCGGGCCCGCTCGCGGGGCGCCAGGCCGCGCAGGTCCGCCAGGCCCTGTTCGGTGACCAGGATATCCACGTCATGCTCGGTATGATCGACATGGCTGACCATGGGTACCACGCTGGAGATGGCGCCGCCCTTGGCGATGGACTTGGTGACGAAGATGGCCAGGTTGGCGTTGCGGGCGAAGTCGCCGGAGCCGCCGATACCGTTCATCATCCTGGTGCCGCCAACGTGGGTCGAGTTGACGTTGCCGTAGATGTCGAATTCCAGCGCGGTATTGATGGCGATGATGCCCAGGCGCCGGACGATCTCCGGGTGGTTGGACATTTCCTGGGTACGCATCACCAGCTTGTCCTTGTACTGCTCCAGGTTACCGAAGACCCGCTCGTTGCAGCGCCCGGACAGGGTGATGGAGCAGCCCGAGGCCAGCGTCATCTTGCCGGCGTCGATCAGCTCGAAGGTGCAGTCTTGCAGCACCTCGGAATACATCACCAGGTCCTCGAAGGAGGAGTTGATGAAGCCGCACATGACTGCGTTGGCGATGCTGCCGATACCCGCCTGCAGCGGACCGAGGTTGGCCGGCAGGCGCCCGGCGGCCACTTCCCGCTCGAAGAACGCGATCAGGTGATCGGCGATGCCCTGGGTCTCGTCATCCGGCGGGGTAACCGTGGAGTAGGAGTCCGGCTGGTTGGTGATGACGATGGCGGCGATCTTTGCCGGGTCGATCGGGATGGCCGTGCTGCCCATGCGCTGGCCGGGGGCGACCAGGGGAATTGGCGTGCGGGTCGGACGATAGGTCGGGATATAGATGTCGTGCAACCCTTCCAGGTTCGGGTTGTGCGCCAGGTTGATCTCGACCACAACCTGCTTGGCGAAGATGGCGAAACTGGCGGAGTTGCCTACCGAGGTGGTCGGTACGATATGACCTTCCTCGGTGATGGCCACGGCCTCGATGATGGCGATGTCGGGCAGTTTCAACTGGTGGTTGCGCATCTGCTCGACGGTGTCGGACAGGTGCTGGTCGATGAACATGACATCACCCTGGTTGATTGCCTTGCGCAGGGTTGCGTCCACCTGGAAGGGCATGCGCCGGGCCAGCACGCCGGCCTCGGTCAGGTGCTTGTCCAGGTCGTTACCCAGGCTGGCACCGGTCAGCAGGCTGATCTTCAATGGGTGCTCCCGGGCGCGCTCGACCAGCGCCAACGGAACAGCCTTGGCTTCCCCGGCGCGGGTGAAACCACTCATGCCGACGGTCATGCCGTCTTCAATCAACAGGGCAGCTTCTGCCGCGCCCATGACCTTGTCATGCAGCGCCGGCATGCGAATACGATCTTCGTACATGGAGAGATTCCAGTGGGGTGATTACGAACAGCGGGCAGTCTAGGGAAGAGCGGGCCGGGGGTGCGACCCGACCATGGTCTAAGGCGCGGCAGAGGTGCTCGGCCAGGCGCAGTGTTCGTCGGCCACCACCCAGCCGGTCTGGTGGGCGAAAGCCTCGCTGAGATATACCTGGTTGGGCTGCTGCGCTACCAGCTCGCCCTTGATCAGAGTGAACAGCTGACCGTTGAATTCGCCATCGACCAGTTCGGCGAGATACAGGTCGGGATGCTGCCAGTCCAGCTCGGCTTGCAGTTGCCCACTCTGCGGGTCCAGCGACTCATCGGCATGCAAGGCGCTGAGGTCGGCGCAGCGTGGCACACTCAGGTGCATGTGGTATACCAGCTGCAGCGAGTTGGTGGGCAGGTGGACGTAGGCGCGGGGGCGTTCCAGCAGGTTCAGTTCGCGGCATAACACTGCCCGGGCGGCGCCCTGGTGGGGGCTCAGGTGGAACCAGCGGTTGGGGTCGGTGGGCAGGGTGTCAGCGTAGGGAGTGGGCAGCCAGATTTCCTGATAGCGCCCGGGCAACCATCCCTGGCCGGTTTCCAGCAGTAGCTCTTCGGCCAGCTCGGTCATCAGGGTCAGCAGCGGCAATCGCAGCTCATGGGCCGGGACGTAGCCGGACAGCAGCTTCAGTACCTCATCGCCGCGGTCGGGCCGCTGCTGGCGGACCAGCAGGCGGAAGTCGCGTTGTTGCCAATGAAAGGTGATATCTGCGGATACGCCGAGATTGGCGAGCGTCAGCTCGAACTGCGTCGGATCGTCCACCTGGATGGGTTGGCGCAGCTGGAGCATCTGCTCGAAGCTGAGCGGGTCGCCGACCGGCGTATACCGGAGCAGCTCCGGTCCGGCCTGCACCTGGATGGCCTGGGTCTTGAAGATCACCGGGTTGTGGCGGGCAATGATAATGGCCATGCGTCCCCTCGTCACGAATGGGGCCGCGCTCGCTGTGGGTCAGCGCGGCCGGGCTGAAACGCCGCTGGGTGCGGCCTGCTGCAGGATAGTTGCTACGGTGGCAACATTCTGCGCCAGGTGCACCGGATTGATGGTGCCGATGATAGCGCTGCCCACCGCCGGGTGGCTGAATACCAGTTCGAAGCCGGCCCGGACGGGATCTTCCCCCTGCAGACAGATATGACCACTGGCGAGGGCCTTTTTCACCAGAATTCCCTTGTCCTGTGACAGCGCATAGTCGAGAACCGGACGTTCGGTCTGCTCACGCAGGTTCCAGGTCACCATGGCACAGTCGCCCTCGGCCAGGGCCTGCAGGCCGCCGTCGACCGTCTTGCCGGAAAACCCGAAGGCGCGAATCAGCCCTTCCTGCTTCAATTGCTGGAGAGCGGGGTAGACCTCATCCGCCAGCACGGTCAGGTCATCGCCATTGGAATGCACCAGCACCAGGTCCAGGTAGTCGGTATGCAGGCGCTGCAGCGACCGTTCCACCGAATGGCGCGTGTGCCGGGCGCTGAAGTCGAAGTGGGATTCCCCGTTCTCGAACTCCTCGCCGACCTTGGTGCACAGCACCCATTCCTGACGCTGGCCGCGCAGCAGCGGCCCCAGGCGCTGCTCGCTGATGCCGTAGGCGGGTGCGGTGTCCAGCAGGTTGATGCCCAAGTCACGGGACTGGGCGAGCAGCTCGCGCACCTGCTGGTCGTCTGGCAGCTCGAAGCCGCTGGGGTATTTGACCCCCTGGTTGCGGCCGATCTTGACGGTGCCCAGGCCCAGCGGGGAGACCGTCAGGCCGGTGCGGCCAAGGGGACGGTGGAAGCTGTGCAGGTTATGCATGGAACAGGGTATCCCAGACCGGTGTGGCGATCGCAGGCGGTGGCAGGTCATTCGCTGGCTGCGGCAATTCCGGCTGGACCGCCTGGCGGGCCAGCTCGGCGAGGGCCTGGTCGCTGAGATCCGGGGCCAGGGCCAGCTTGGTGGGCCAGCAGATCAGCGCGTTGCCGACGGCCTGGAGATAGGCATTGTCCGGGCGCACCAGGCCGCTCTGGGCCGGCTCGGCGCGGGTAACCGGCAGGGTCGCCCACTCACAGTCCCGCAGATCGACCCAGGGCAACAACTCCTGCAGCTCCTGGCGCGCCCGCTGGATCAACTGGTCGGCGGGCATGTCGGTGCCCTGTTCAGCCAGGTCGCCGCCCAGGTACCAGCACCATTGACCGTCGCTGCAAGGATGGGTGGTGACGGTGATGCGGGGCTTGGGGCTACTGCCCAGGCAGTGGGCGTAGAGCGCCGGCAGGTTCGGTCCCTTGACCAGGACCATCTGCAAGGGGCGGCGCTGCATGGCCGGCTGCAGGATGCCAGCGCCCTGCAACAATGCCTCGTTGCCCTCACCAGCGGTCAATACGTAGCGGCGGGCGATGATGGGCTGGTCGCCCACCTGCACGGCGGTAACGCCCTCGCTGCCGCCAGCGATCCGTACCGGGCCGCTGATCAGACTGTCGCCGCCCAGCTCTGCCAATCGCCGCACGACATCGGGCACATCGAGTACCAGCTCAGACAAGCGGTAGACCTTGCCCTTGAACGCCGGGTTGGCGAACACTGCCGGTAGTTCCGACCCCTTGACGCTATCGACCCGGCCGCGCAGGGCCTTGCTGGCGAAAAAGCCCGCCAGGTTGCTGATCAGGTTGCCCGGCGACCACAGATAATGGTGCGCTGACAGCACTCGCACATCGCGCAGGTCCAGTTCACCGCTCCCGGCAAGGCAGGCGCGCCAACGATCGGGCATGCCGGCAATGGCTTCCGCCGCGGTGGTCAGCTTGCCATGCAAGGCATACTTGGTGCCGCCGTGGATGATGCCTTGGGATTTGCTGCTCTGGCCGCCGCCCAGGGCGTGGGGTTCGACCAGCAGGGTGCTGTAACCCTGCTGGCGCAGCCGCGCGTTGAGCCAGAGGCCGGCGATGCCGCCGCCCAGAATACAGATATCGGTGTGCAGGGGTGTGCTCATGGGCTCCGCGGATGTCGAGGGATGAATGACCGGTTTTTGCCCGCGTAGTATAGCCATTGGCGGGGAGGCAGGTCACTTCTGCTACCCTATGCCGCGTTTATGCCGCTCGACCGGTCTGGAGAAGGGAATGCCGCGTTTTCTGTACAGTCTGATCTTTACCCTGTGTCTGCCGCTGATCCTGGCGCGGCTGCTGTACCGCGCCTGGCGCGCGCCGGCCTACGCGCGGCGCTGGCGCGAGCGGTTTGCTCTCGGTGGGGACCTGCGCCCAGGCGGCATCTGGGTGCATGCGGTGTCGGTGGGGGAATCCATCGCCGCGGCGCCCATGGTACGCGAACTGCGCCAGCGGCATCCGCAGCTGCCCATCACCATCACCTGCATGACGCCGACCGGCTCTGAGCAGATCCGCAAGCTGTTCGGCCAGGATGTCGGTCACGCCTATCTGCCCTACGATCTGCCCTGGTTGCAGCGGCGCCTGATCCGCCGGCTGCGGCCGCGCATCGTCATCATCATGGAAACCGAGCTGTGGCCGAATCTGGTGGCCGAATGCAAGCGGGCACAGGTGCCGGTGGTGTTGGCCAATGGTCGGCTGTCGGCACGCTCGGCGCGGGGTTATCAGCGGGTAGCCGCCCTGGTGCGGCCCATGTTCGCCGCGCTGGACTGGGCTGCGGTGCAGACTGCGGCGGAGGCCGAGCGCTTCCGCGCCCTGGGCGTTACCGATCCCGCGCTCACGGTGACCGGCAGCATCAAGTTCGACCTCAAGCCGGGAGCCGAGTTGCTGGACACGGCCCAGCAGTGGCGCACGCAGTGGGGCGAGCGCCCGGTGTGGATCGCCGCCAGCACCCACCAGGGTGAAGACGAGGTGGTACTGGCGGCCCATCGGCAGATTCTGCAACGGCACCCGGCCGCGCTGCTGATCCTGGTGCCCCGCCATCCCGAGCGGTTCGATGCCGTCGCCCGCCAGATCGAAGCGGCGGGGCTGACGATGGTGCGGCGCAGCGCGGGCAGCATGCCAGCTCCCACCGATCAGGTGCTGCTGGGCGACACCATGGGCGAGTTGATGCAGTTCTATGCCTGCGGCGATGTGGCCTTTGTCGGCGGCTCGCTGATCGCCGGTGGCGGGCATAACTACCTGGAGCCCGCCGCGCTCGGTCTGCCGGTCCTGTCGGGGCCGCATCGGTTCAATTTTGCCGAGATCAGCGAGCTGCTGGAGCAGGCTGGCGCCCTGGTCGAGGTGGCGGACGCAATGGCGATGGCGGAACGGGTAGCCGGCTGGCTGACAGACCGACCCGCGGCCCGGCAGGCCGGCGAAGCCGGGCAGGCGGTGGTCAGGGCCAACCAGGGTGCGTTGGAGCGGTTAGTGCAGGGGATTGGCCGGTTGTTGGGGCAATAGCGGAGTGGGTTTGTAACATCCTGCCTGCTGGTAGCGGCTGTCCTGCGGCCAGCGATCGCCGCCAGGTGGCGCCTCCTACAATCCGTCTATTTCCTGTAGGAGGCGCCACCTGGCGGCGATTGGCGCCCAAGGGGCGCCCTGGGGTTAGTGCGCTAGAAAGACGTACGCATCCGGCGCTGGAGCTCATCTTCCTCGGCGCGCGGCGGCTGGTTGCCGATGGTCATGCGTTGCATTTCCGCCTCGGTGAATGGCGGGATGAAATCGCGGTCTGGATAGTAATCGGCCTTCAGCCAGGTGGAGAGGTCTTCCAGGTCCTGTGGGCTGAGGGTGCCGGCGGCCTGCTTGAGGTTGAGGTTGTCGATTATGTAGTTGTAGCGGGCGTCGTTATAGTCGCGCACGGCCCGGTACAGGTTGCGCTGGGCATCCAGCACGTCCACCACGTTACGGGTGCCTACCTCGTAACCGGCCTGGGTTGCATCCACAGCCGCCTTGGAGGAGATGATCGACTGCCGGCGGGCTTCCACTTCATCCACGCTGGAGGTCACTGTGCGGAACAGGTTTCGGGTGCGTTCGACAACGCGGCGCAATTCCGCTTCGCTGCTCTGTTCGGCCTGGGTCAGGCGGAAATTGGATTCGCGGACCCGGGAGCTAGTCCCACCGCCGGTGAACAGCGGCAGGGTCATCTCCACGCCGAACTGGGTCAGTTCGCTATCCCCGGCACCCGCACCCACACCCAATCCTGCCCCGGCGCCTGGACCGCCCAGTCGCGGGCCACCGTAGCTGTCGCTGTAGCGGACAAAGGCATCGACCGCGGGCGCGTATCCAGCTCTGCTGCTGCGTAGCGTTTCGTCGGCGGCCGTGATGGCCAGGCGCGAGGCCTGCAGCGTCAGGTTCTGCGCGGCGGCGGTTTCCACCCACTCCTGCATGACGGCCGGCGTCGGCGCGAGGATGGGCAGGTTGTGGCTCATGCCAAGCAGATCGGTATGGTCGCGATTGGTCAGACGGGTCAGGGCCTGGTAGCTCACATCCAGGTTGGTCGTCGCGGTAATCCGGGTGGCCCTGGCGGTGTCGAAACCGGCCATGGCTTCCAGCACATCGGTCCTGGCGGACAGGCCGACCTCAAAGCGCTCGCGGGCCTGCTCCAGCTGGCGCTCGAAGGCGGCTTCCTCGGCGCGGGCGGTGGCCAGGTTATCGGACGCGCGCAGCACGTTGAAATAGGCTTCGGCCACCTCGAGGATCAACTGCTGCTGGGTTGCGGAAAACTCCACCCGGGCCTGTTCGCTGAGAGACTTGGACGCCTGGTAGTTGAACCAGCGATCAGCGCGAAACAGCGGCTGCGTCAGGCTGGCCTGGTAGTAATGGGTAGAGTAGCTGTCCGACCCCACCCCTTCGATGTCAACCCGCTCCCGCGCCACGCCAGCACCCAGGCCGATCTGCGGCAGTAACTGCGCGCGCGCCTGGGGCAGGGCTTCCTGGCGGGCGAGGGCATCGGCTTGTGCAGCGGCAAGATCAGCGCTGTTGAGCAGGGCTTCCTGGTAGATCGTCAGCAGGTCGGATTTAGCCAGGGCCGGGCCGGAGAGTCCGGCCAGCACGATGGCAACATACAGGGCGCGCAGCATGCAGAGGTCCTTCGCATGGGGGTAGAAGTCAATCCGCCAAGGCTAAAGAGGTGCGGGGCACCGGTCAAGTAAGGCAAGCGGTTATTGGACCGAAACTTGCTGTCCATAATCGGACGTTCTAAGCTGCGAGCTCATCTTGACGGGGTGCCGGCTTTTTTTGCCGGCTGAGACGACACCCGTTGAACCTGATCCGGTTAGTACCGGCGTAGGAATCGAGATGCGCAGTCCTGCATTACCCCGTCCCGGGGTGGTGGCCCTGTGCCGCTTCGGTTCCCTGTTTTTACCTGACAGTGGAGCACAATAATGACCAGCCGTTTGCCTGATACCGCCATCGCCACCTCCGGCGCCGATGGTGCCGCCACCCAGCCTTTGCCCAATTCCCGCAAGATCTACGTCACCGGCTCGCGGCCGGACATTCGCGTACCCATGCGCGAGATCAGCCTGGCCGACACCCGCACCGACCAGGGCGTGGAGAAGAATCCACCCGTGCTGGTCTATGACACGTCCGGCCCTTATACCGACCCAGCGGTGTCGATCGACCTGCGCGCTGGTCTGGCGGATGTGCGCAGCGCCTGGATCGATGAGCGGGGCGATACCGAGATCCTGCCCGGTCTGAGTTCCGCCTTCGGCAATGCCCGTCTGGCCGACCCCACCCTGGAACATATGCGCTTCGCCCATGTACGCACGCCACGCCGCGCCAAGGCCGGCCGCAACGTGACCCAGATGCACTACGCGCGAAAGGGCATCATTACCCCGGAGATGGAATTTGTCGCCATCCGCGAGAACATGAAGTTGCAGGAGGCGCGCGCGGCAGGTCTGCTGACCGACCAGCATCCCGGCCACAGTTTCGGCGCCAGTATCCCCCGGGAAATCACCCCCGAGTTCGTCCGCCAGGAAGTAGCCCGGGGCAGGGCCATCATTCCAGCCAATATCAACCACACCGAGCTGGAGCCAATGATCATCGGCCGCAATTTCCTGGTGAAGATCAACGGTAATATCGGCAACTCGGCGCTTGGCTCCTCCATCGAGGAGGAAGTCGAGAAAATGACCTGGGGCATCCGCTGGGGCTCGGATACGGTGATGGACCTGTCCACCGGCAAGAACATCCACGAAACCCGGGAGTGGATCATCCGCAACTCGCCGGTGCCGATTGGCACCGTGCCCATCTACCAGGCACTGGAGAAGGTCGATGGGGTTGCCGAGGACCTGAGCTGGGAAATCTTCTGCGACACCTTGATCGAGCAGGCCGAGCAGGGCGTGGATTACTTCACCATCCACGCCGGGGTGCTGCTGCGCTATGTACCGCTGACCGCCAACCGGGTGACCGGCATTGTCTCGCGGGGCGGCTCGATCATGGCCAAGTGGTGCCTGGCGCACCACCAGGAGAACTTCCTCTACACCCATTTTGCGGACATCTGCGAGATCATGCAGGCCTATGACGTGTCCTTCAGCCTCGGCGACGGCCTGCGTCCCGGCTCGATTGCTGATGCCAACGACGCGGCGCAGTTCGGCGAGCTGGAAACCCTCGGCGAGCTGACGAAGATTGCCTGGCAGCATGACGTGCAGTGCATGATCGAAGGCCCCGGTCACGTGCCCATGCACCTGATCAAGGAGAACATGGACAAGCAGCTGGAATGCTGTGACGAGGCGCCTTTCTATACCCTGGGACCACTGACCACGGATATCGCGCCGGGCTACGACCACATCACCAGCGGCATCGGCGCGGCCATGATCGGCTGGTTCGGCTGCGCCATGCTCTGCTATGTCACGCCCAAGGAGCACCTCGGGCTGCCCAACCGGGATGATGTGAAGACCGGCATCATTACCTACAAGATTGCCGCCCATGCTGCCGACCTCGCAAAAGGCCACCCTGGAGCGCAGATCAGGGACAATGCGCTGTCCAAGGCGCGCTTTGAATTCCGCTGGGAAGACCAGTTCAACCTCGGCCTGGATCCGGACACCGCCCGCGCCTTCCACGACGAGACCCTGCCCAAGGAGTCGGCCAAGGTGGCGCACTTCTGCTCCATGTGCGGGCCCAAGTTCTGCTCGATGAAGATCACCCAGGAAGTACGCGACTATGCCGCGGCCCAGCGTATTGCCACGGTGGATGTGGCGGTGGCGGAGGGCATGCAGGCCAAGTCCGCTGAATTTCGCCAGACCGGGTCGCAGTTGTATCAGAAGGTCTAACGTCCGACGGCGCTCATCAACGCGTCCGTCCTCACCTGCCAGCGGTAGCCTGTGCTACCGCTGGTCTAGACGGCACTCGCTTCGCCTCTGTCTGGGGGCTGACCCCTTGCCTCAGCCCGCTGGGTTATGCGAGGTTAAAGCTGTTACTCCGGTCTGCGGGGTGTTTTGTCAGGGGTTACCATTTGAGTGATTTCAATCAGCAGGATGTAGAGATCCTGCAGCGCGAGCCGGGTTTCCGCGGGTTCTACCGACTGGATGTGCTGACCCTGCGCCACCGTCTGTTTGCCGGCGGCTGGGGGCCGGAGCTGCGTCGGGAGCTGTTCGTGCGCCCGGATGCGGTGTGCGTGCTGCCCTACGACCCCTGGCTGGATGCGGTGGTGCTGGTCGAGCAGATCCGTGTTGGCGCGCTGGGCAAGCGGGCCAACCCCTGGATGCTGGAATTGGTCGCCGGTCTGTTCGATGAGGGCGAGCAAGCCGAGCAGGTTGCCCATCGCGAAGCGCAGGAGGAAGCAGGGCTGACGCTGCTGGAGCTGACGCCAATCACCCGTTACTTCCCGTCGCCTGGCGGCAGTGATGAGCAGGTTTACCTGTACTGCGCCACGGTGGACAGCCGCGGCGCGGGCGGTCTGCACGGATTGGCCGAGGAGGGCGAGGATATTCGGGTCAGTGTCTGGCCACGCAGCGAGGCCATGGCCGCCCTGGCGGACGGTCGCATCGACAATGCCGCCAGCATCATCGCCCTGCAGTGGTTGGAACTGTATGGGCAGCGCCTGCGCGAGCAGGCGGGGCCACAACCATGATGGCCCTGCGCAAGCCCCGCTACCGGGTGGATCTGTCGTCGCTGCAGGCGGTCTGTGAGGCCAACTTCTACCGTCTGCGCCAATTGATGCCGGACATGGCGGAAACGGACGAGAGTCATATCGTGCTTGACGCTGCCGGCGAGCCGCAGCGCCTGGTGCTGCAGGTGCTTGAGCGTTGCCCTTACACCACGACCCTGCGCCTGCGCCATGAAAAGCAGCATCAATGGCTGACGCCGCCGAGCATGGAGGTGCGCCTGTATCACGATGCGCGCATGGCCGAGGTGACCGTGGTGCATCAACGCCGCCGCTTTCGCAGCGTCTATCCCTATCCCAACGAGCAGATGTTGCAGCCGGACGAGAAATTCCAGCTCAATCAGTTTCTCGGTGAGTGGCTCGGCTATTGTCATCGTCATGGACAGAGCGCCCAACCGGTGTTGATCAACCGCTGAGCCGGGCGTATCCCCGCATGGTATAAATCTCTGGTCCGACCAGTTTTTATGTGTCCCA
Organism: Pseudomonas saudimassiliensis; assembly: GCF_000939975.1. Classification (GTDB taxonomy): domain Bacteria; phylum Pseudomonadota; class Gammaproteobacteria; order Pseudomonadales; family Pseudomonadaceae; genus Halopseudomonas; species Halopseudomonas saudimassiliensis. Next base: position 2,491,372 of record NZ_LK391969.1, read on the forward strand.
ACGCATGTTTCTGCCTTCCGCGCCGGTGCAGCGCTGGATTGTCCGGCGGTCTGTTGCCATCATGGCGGGGGATCGCAGGGGCTTCGCTCGCTCTCTGCGAACGCGTAGTCCACCGATCAGAGAGCACCGCCGATGCCGCCATCCGCCACGACCACCGCCACAGCTGCTATCCAGGTGGTTCAGCTGACTGACAGCCATCTTTATGCCAGTTCGGCCCAGCAGTTGCTGGGCCTGGACACCCTCGCTTCGTTGAATGCGGTAATTGATCAGCTGCTGGGCGAAGTTGCGCCAGTCGATCTGGTATTGGCGACCGGCGATATTACCCAGGATGGCGAGGAACCGGCGTACCAGCGCTTCATTGAGGCGGTGGCGCGGGTGCCGGCGCCCTGTTACTGGATACCGGGCAATCATGATGACGCCGCCCGTATGGGCGATATCGGCGAGCGCCACGGCCTCAATCGGGCCTGGGTGGATGTCGGCGCCTGGCGTATCGTCCTGCTGGACTCCAGTGTGCCCGGCTCGGTGGCCGGCCACCTGAACGATGATCAGTTGGCACGGCTGGATGAGGCGCTGGCCGGGGCGGGCGAGCGGTATGTGATGGTCTGCCTGCATCACCATCCGGTGCCCATCGGCAGCGCCTGGATGGAGCCGCTGGGGCTGGACAATCATGCCCAACTGTTCACCCGGCTGGATGCCGACCCGCGGGTGCGGGTGGTGCTCTGGGGGCACATCCATCAGCCGTTGGATCAGCAGCGCGGCCATCTTCGGCTGCTGGCGTCGCCATCGACCTGCGTGCAGTTTGCGGTGGGCAGCGCCGATTTCGCCACCGACGCCCAACCGCCCGGCTATCGCTGGTTGCGGTTGCATGCCGACGGCACTGTGGAGACGGCGGTGTCGCGCTTGCCCGACGGCTGTTTTCTGCCCGCCGATGGCGCTTCCGGCTATTAGCCGCGGGGGCTTCACCGGCGTGCACTGGCTGCCTGCCCTCGGCACAGATAGGATACTATGCTGATCTGCCCCGGCGGGACGCCGTGCCCGCCCTGAATGACCAAGGAAACCCAGACACCCTATGTCCCAATCGTCCTACAACGCCGATGATATTGAAGTTCTCAGCGGCCTGGACCCGGTGCGCCGCCGCCCGGGCATGTACACCGACACCACCCGCCCCAACCACCTCGCCCAGGAAGTTATCGACAACAGTGTCGACGAGGCCCTGGCCGGGCACGCCCGTACGGTCACGGTCATCCTGCACCAGGACAACGCGCTGGAAGTGATCGACGATGGCCGCGGTATGCCGGTGGATATCCACCCCGAAGAAGGGGTATCCGGGGTCGAGCTGATTCTTACGCGGCTGCATGCCGGCGGCAAATTCTCCGGCAAGAACTACCAGTTTTCCGGCGGCCTGCACGGGGTGGGCATCTCCGTGGTCAACGCGCTGTCGCTGCGCCTGGAAGTACGGGTGCGCCGTGATGGCCAGGAATACGCCATTACCTTCGAGCATGGCGACAAGGTCAGCGAACTGGAGGTTGTCGGTACGGTCGGCAAGCGCAACACGGGTACTACGGTAAAATTCTGGCCCGACGGCAAATACTTCGATACGCCCAAGTTCAATATCAATCGCCTGCTGCACCTGCTCAAGGCCAAGGCCGTGCTGTGCCCGGGCCTGCGGGTCGAATTCGATGATCGCCAGTCTGGCGAGAAGACCAGCTGGTTCTATGAAGATGGCCTGCGCGATTACCTGGTGGACGCCTGCGCCCAGTGGCCGACGCTCCCCGAGGCGCCCTTCACTGGTGCGCTGGCGTCCAGCAAGGAAGCGGTCGATTGGGCCTTGTTCTGGCTGCCCGAAGGCGGCGAGCTGGTGCAGGAAAGCTACGTCAACCTGATCCCCACGGCCCAGGGCGGCACCCACGTCAACGGTCTGCGCTCCGGTTTGTTGGAGGCCATCCGCGAGTTCTGCGAATTCCGCAACCTTCTGCCCCGCGGGGTGAAGTTGGCGCCGGAGGATATCTGGGAGCGGGTCGGTTACGTGCTCTCGGTGAAGATGGCCGAGCCGCAGTTTTCCGGACAGACCAAGGAGCGGCTGTCGTCGCGCGAATCCGCCTCCTTTGTCTCCGGCGTCATCAAGGACGCCTTCAGCCTGTGGCTGAACCAGCACGCCGACATCGGCCAGCAGATCGCCGAGATGGCCATCGACCATGCCAGTCGTCGGCTCAAGGCCAGCAAGAAGATCGAGCGCAAGCGCATTACCCAGGGGCCGGCGCTGCCAGGCAAGCTGGCCGATTGCGCCGGCCAGGACAGCCGTCGTTCGGAGCTGTTCCTGGTGGAAGGGGATTCGGCCGGTGGCAGTGCCAAGCAGGCCCGGGACAAGGAATTCCAGGCGATCATGCCGCTGCGCGGCAAGATCCTGAACACCTGGGAGGTGGACTCCGGCCAGGTGCTGGCCTCCCAGGAAGTCCACAACATCGCCATTGCCATCGGTGTGGACCCGGGCTCGCCGGACCTGTCCCAACTGCGCTACGGCAAGATCTGCATCCTGGCCGACGCCGACTCCGATGGACTGCATATCGCCACGCTGCTGTGCGCGCTGTTCGTTCGGCATTTCCGCCCGCTGGTGGAGGCCGGCCACGTGTTCGTCGCCATGCCGCCGCTGTATCGCATCGATATCGGCAAGGAAGTGTTCTACGCCCTGGATGATGCGGAGAAGAGCGGCATCATCGATCGCATCGAGGCCGAAGGCAAACGCGGCAAGGTGCAGGTGACCCGCTTCAAGGGCCTCGGTGAAATGAATCCGCTGCAATTGCGTGAAACCACCATGGCGCCGGATACCCGCCGTCTGGTGCAGCTCACCATCGACGATTTCCAGGGTACCGAAGCGCTGATGGACATGCTGCTGGCGAAGAAGCGCGCCGGTGACCGCAAGCAGTGGCTGGAAAGCAAGGGCAACCTGGCCGAGGTACTGATCTGATGGCAGGCGGTCGTCGATGAACCCGCCCCCGGACCGCCGGCTCGGCACCATCATGATGGTGCTGGCCTGGGTCGCCGGGCTGGCGCTGGCGGCCCAGTGGTTTGCCGGCATGGAGGAGCGGCGGCGCAATCCAAACCAGGCGCCGGTGTCGCTGCATCGCGGCGATACCGTGGAAGTGCACCTGGAGCGCAACCGTCAGGGCCATTATCTGGCCGAGGGTCGTATCAACGGCCAGCCAGTGACCTTCCTGCTGGATACCGGGGCCACCTTCGTGGCGGTGCCTGCCACCCTTGCCGAGCGGCTGAACCTGCCCCGCGGCCGACCGATGATGGTCAATACCGCCAATGGCCTGACCGAGAGCTGGAGCACCCGTATCGACACCCTGCAGCTGGGCGATATCCAGCTGCGGGATGTCAGCGCCGGCATAGTACCGGGCATCCTCGGCGACGAGGTGTTACTGGGCATGAGCGCCCTGAAGCAGCTGGACTTCAGCCAGCAGGGCGGCGAACTGATTTTGCGTCAAACCCTGGGCGGCACCGAATAAAGACCTGACGGCCTCGTCAGCATCATTCGGTCCCCCTCACCAATTAGAGAGCAAGTATGAGTGACAGTCTGGATCTGAGCCTGGAAGGCGTTGAGCGCCGCTCACTGTCGTCGTTTACCGAAGAAGCCTATCTGAACTACTCCATGTACGTGATCATGGATCGCGCGCTGCCGCATATCGGCGACGGGCTCAAGCCGGTACAGCGGCGCATCGTCTACGCCATGAGCGAGCTGGGGCTGTCGGCCCTGTCCAAGCACAAGAAATCCGCGCGCACCGTGGGCGACGTGCTGGGCAAATACCACCCCCATGGCGACTCGGCCTGTTACGAGGCCATGGTGCTGATGGCGCAGCCGTTCTCCTACCGCTACCCGCTGGTCGACGGCCAGGGCAACTGGGGCGCGCCGGATGATCCCAAGTCCTTTGCCGCCATGCGTTACACCGAAGCCCGGCTGGCCCGCTACAGCGAGGTGTTGCTGAGCGAGCTGGGGCAGGGCACCGTGGACTGGCAACCGAACTTCGACGGCACCATGGAAGAACCCATGGTGCTGCCGGCGCGCCTGCCGAACCTGCTGCTCAACGGCACCACCGGCATCGCCGTAGGCATGGCCACCGACATTCCGCCGCATAACCTGCGCGAAGTGGCGGCGGCCTGTGTGCGCCTGCTGGACGAGCCGGGCGCCGGTCTGGATGAATTGATGGAGCATATCCAGGGCCCGGACTTCCCGACCGAAGCGGAAATCATCACGCCGCGCCGGGAGCTGCTGAATCTCTACGCCACCGGCCGCGGGTCGGTGCGTTGTCGCGCGGTCTGGACGCGGGAGGATGGCGATATCGTCATTACCGCGCTGCCGCACCAGGTCTCCGGCGCCCGGGTGATGGAGCAGATCGCCGCGCAGATGCAGGCCAAGAAGCTGCCGCTGGTGGCCGACCTGCGCGATGAATCCGACCATGAAAACCCCACCCGCATGGTCATCGTGCCGCGCTCCAACCGGGTGGACGCCGATGAGCTGATGCAGCACCTGTTCGCCACCACGGACCTGGAGAACAGTTACCGGGTCAACATGAACGTGATCGGCACCGACGGCCGCCCGGCGGTCAAGGATCTGCGCGGTCTGCTCGGCGAATGGCTGGGCTTCCGCATCACCACCGTGCGTCGCCGCCTGCAGTTCCGCCTGGACAAGGTACTGGCGCGACTGCACCTGTTGGACGGCCTGCTGGTGGCCTTCCTCAATCTGGATGAGGTGATCGAGATCATCCGTAATGAGGAACACCCGAAGGCCGAGCTCATGACCCGCTTTGCCCTGAGCGAGCTGCAGGCCGATTACATCCTCGACACCCGTCTGCGCCAGCTGGCGCGGCTGGAGGAAATGAAGATCCGCGGTGAGCAGGATGCTCTGGCCAAGGAGCGCGACCAGCTGCAGAAGGTGCTGGGTAGCGAGAAGCTGCTGCGCAAGACGGTACGGGGCGAGCTGATTGCCGACGCCGAGACCTATGGTGACGATCGGCGCTCGCCGCTGGTCGAGCGCCAGGAAGCCCGGGCCCTGTCGGAAACCGACCTGGTGCCCTCCGAAGCGGTAACCGTGGTGTTGTCGGACAAGGGCTGGGTACGCTGCGCCAAGGGGCATGAGGTCGATGGCGCGGCGCTGTCCTACAGGGCCGGGGACAGCTTCCTGGCCCAGGCCAGTGGCCGCTCCAACCAGCAGGCGGTATTCCTCGATTCCAGCGGGCGCAGCTATTCCTTGATGGCGCACAGCCTGCCCTCGGCCCGGGGGCAGGGCGAGCCGCTGACCGGCCGCCTGAGCCCGCCGCCCGGCGCGGAATTTGTCGGCGTGCTGCTGCCGGAGGACCAGCAGCTCTACCTGCTGGCGTCCGACGCCGGTTACGGCTTTGTGGTGCAGGGCGCCGATCTGCAGGCCAAGAACAAGAACGGCAAGGCGTTGCTGAGCCTGCCTGAAGGCAGCCGGGTGATTACGCCGGTGCCGGTCAACCAGCGTGACAGCGATCAGGTGATCGCCATTTCCAACGAGGGGCGTTTGCTGGTGTTCCCGCTGAAGGACCTGCCCCAGCTGCCGAAGGGCAAGGGCAACAAGATCCTGTCGATCCCATCGGCACGGGTGAAGAGTCGGGAAGAGTACCTGCTGGCGCTGGCGCTGCTGCCCGAGGGGGCCAGTGCGGTGCTGACGGCCGGGAAGCGGACCCTGACCCTGAAACCGGCCGACCTGGAGCATTACCGCGGCGAGCGTGGCCGGCGCGGCAATAAATTGCCCCGGGGCTTCCAGAAGGTGGATGGATTGAAGATAGAGGGCTAAGCGCCGAGCTGGCGGGGTTTGTCATCCCCGCCAGCGGCGCAGGGTAACTTCAGCGCGGCTGATTACCCAGTGAATCCAGCTGTTGCTCCAGCTGGCCCTGGTAGGGCTCATGCAGACGTTCCACGCAGAAGATGCCCGGCGGGGTCGCCAGGCGGCGGACTACCGCGCGCTCGCGGATAAGGTCAGCATTCGCCAACTCGGCATCCATCAGCACCAGGTTGCGGCTGTGCTGCAGACGGTCAAGCATCTGCGCGCAGTCCGGCGCCTGTTCGGTCAGGTCATCGGGTGCGATGTCCTGGCAGGGGGTATGGCACAGGGCGATCTGCAGATGCAGGGCAATGCCGGTGTCGGCAATCTGCACCTGCAGGTCATGACCCAATACCCGCATCAGTTCGCCGCAACACAGCGCCGCGCCAACCTGGTCGCCCTGCGCTGGGTGGAAGAACACCAGACTGGTGCCGTCCTGCAGGGTGTGCAGGTCGCCGCCACAGGCGCGGCTGGCCTGCTCCAGTTGTTCACGATAGCGTTCCAGCAGGCCCAGCAGACGCGGCCGGGGCAGGCGGTGCAGGGTGTGATGATTGCCCAGGCGGACCGCCAGCACGGTGCTGGCCGGTGCCGATGGCGCGACAGGCGTGGGGAGTTCATCAAGCTGTTCGCTCAGGCTGGCGGCGTCTGCGGCTGGCTCGGTTTCTCCCGGTTCGGCCAGAGTCGACAGCGCACTGTCCGCCGGGCTGTCAATCCGCTGCTCGGCCTGGGTATCGTCCGCCTCGTTGCTCTCCGTCAGCTTATCGTCCGTGGCCTCCAGCGTCAGTGCCGGCTGGTCATCTGCGGCCAGCGCCGGATCGACGTCGTCGGAGAGCTGCTCATCAAGGGTTTCCAACTCGACTTCCGGTTCAGGCAGCGGCTCAGGCTCCGGCTCCGGCGGCAGGTCGACGATACGGCGTTCGGCCAGGCGTCGGGCCAGGTCACCCAGCTCATCGGCGCGGCGCAGGCCCGCCGGGGGAACACCGGAATCCCCGTACCAGTTGCCCAGGCTCGCCAGTATCCGGCGCATGCCAACGCCCATCCGCCAGGCGATCAGGCTGATAATCACTGCCAGCAAGGCCAGGCTCCACAGCAACCGCTGCAGCAGGTTGGCCGCGGGGGTGACAAAGGGCCCCTTGGCCAGGCTCAGATGCAGTTGGCCGATGAGTTCGTCCTGGAAGTGCACGGCGGCGGAGAACTGTCCCTTGCCGGGGGCCAGGTTGCCGGCGGAGGGCCTGGGGCCGGCCTGGGCGATGACGCGGGCACCATCGGCAGCGGTCAGGCTGGCATGGGCAACCAGGGGGCTCTGGGCCCACTGCGCGAGGATGATGTTCAGGCTCAGGGTGTCATTGGCTGCCAGCGGGTCCGCCACCAGGGTGGCAATTTGCCGGGCCAGTTCGCCACCGGTGAGATCGGCCTGGCTGGCAATGTCACGCTGCAGCTGCAGCTTGCCAAACCAGAGCGTCAGCACCAGCATCAGCAGCAGGGGAACCAGGGCCAGCATTATCAGGGCGCCGGGCAGCTTCAGATGTTTGCTGCGCAGGGAGGCATGGCCGCGCAGGAACAGGTTGTCGGGTGAATGCGGTGTGTGTTTCAAAATGATCTCGATCGATAGGTTGGCGGCAGGAACGCGCACGGGTGACAGTATAGCCAGTCGCCAGGGGTGGAAGAAGGCGGGCGCTGGGATGATCCGGGCATTTGCGGGTAGAATAGCGAACTTTGTTTTCTGACTGGAGCGGTGCCTTGAAGGAAATTGTCCTGATCAATATTACCGGTCCCGATCGCCCCGGCCTGACGGCAGCCATCACCGGCATCCTGGCGCGGGCGAACGTCAAGATTCTTGATATCGGACAGGCTGTTATTCATGACACTTTGTCGTTCGGTATTCTCGTTGAAATGGCGGGGGAGGACGGTCTTTCTGACGTACTCAAGGACGTTTTGTTCCGCGGCTACGAATTGGACCAGCAGGTACGCTTCACGCCAGTCAGCGCCGAAGAGTACAGCCGGTGGGTCACCGGGCAGGGCAAGCCGCGGCATATCGTTACCCTGCTGGCGCGGCGGGTGACCGCTGAACATATCGCTCGGGTCAGTGAAATCACCGCCCGCTACGGCCTGAACATCGACCATATCGATCGGCTGTCCGAGCGCATCCCCGAGGGCATGCCTGCCGACCAGGGCAAGGGCTGCATCGAGTTTTCTGTGCGCGGCGAGCCAGCGGATCCGGCGGCGCTGCGGACCGAGTTCCTGGCCATCTCCCAGGAGCTGAACGTGGATATCGCCTTCCAGCAGGACAGCATCTTCCGCCGCAACCGGCGGCTGGTGGTGTTCGACATGGATTCAACCCTGATCGATGCCGAGGTGATCGACGAGCTGGCCAAGGCGGCCGGGGTCGGCGCCCAGGTAGCGGAGATTACCGAGCGGGCCATGCGTGGCGAATTGGACTTCAAGGCCAGCTTCCGTGAGCGCATGGCGTTGCTCAAGGGCTTGCCGGAAAGCGTGCTGGAAGAAATCGGCCAGTCCCTGCGCCTGACCGAGGGCGCCGAAACCCTGATCGCGCAGCTGCGCCGCCTGGGCTACAAGACCGCGATCCTCTCGGGCGGCTTCAGCTATTTTGCCGAAGGCCTGCAACAGCGCCTGGGCATCGACTACGTCTATGCCAATGCCCTGCCGACCGAGAATGGGCTGGTCACCGGTGAGGTGCGTGAGCCGATCGTTGATGGCCAGCGCAAGGCCGACCTGCTGCGGGAATTGGCGCAGCGTGAGGGCATCAGCCTGGAGCAGACCATTGCCGTCGGCGATGGCGCCAACGACCTGCCGATGCTGTCCATCGCCGGGCTGGGCGTGGCCTTCCGCGCCAAGCCGCTGGTCAAGCAGTCCGCCAAGCAGGCGATTTCCACCCTGGGCCTGGATGGCATCCTCTATCTGTTGGGATTCCGCGACCGGGAAGGCTTCTAGCCTCCGGTTATTCTCGACCCTGCGCTGGCGCGGCCTGGCCGTGCCAGCGCAGGTCCGTTCGTCAAACGGACCGAACTGTCGCCGGGCTGGCACCTCCAAATTATGACCAATAGCCTGGAGGACACCATGAACGACGAACAGAGAAAGCTCACCAACCGCCAGGGCCACCCGGTTCACAATAACCAGAGCCTGCGCAGTGTGGGCGAACGCGGCCCGGCTACGCTGGAAAACTACCAGTTCATCGAGAAGATCACCCATTTTGACCGGGAGCGTATTCCCGAGCGGGTGGTGCACGCCCGCGGCACCGCCGCCCACGGCTATTTCGAGCCCTATGGCAAGATCGGTGATGAGCCGGCCAGCAAATATACCCGGGCCAAGGTGCTGACCAAGGCTGGCACCCGTACGCCGGTGTTCCTGCGGTTCTCCACCGTTATCGGTGCCAAGGAGTCCCCCGAAACCGCCCGCGACCCGCGCGGTTTCGCCATCAAGTTCTATACCGAGGAAGGCAACTGGGACCTGGTGGGCAACAACCTGAAGATCTTTTTCATCCGGGACGCGATCAAGTTCCCCGACATGATCCATGCGTTCAAGCCCGACCCGATCAGCAATCGCCAGGAAGCTTGGCGCTTTTATGACTTCGTACAGCACCACCCCGAATCGCTGCACATGGTCACCTGGGTCAAGAGCCCCTGGGGTATTCCGGCAAACTATCGCCATATGCAGGGCTCCAGCGTCAACACCTACAAGCTGGTCAATGCCGAGGGTGAGGCGGTGCTGTGCAAGTTTTCCTTCGAGCCCAAGCAGGGGGTCAAGAACCTCACCAGCGAGCAGGCCGCGCAGATCCAGATGCACGACGTCGGCCATGCCACCCGCGACCTCTACGATGCCATCGAGCGGGGCGACTTCCCGGAGTGGGAGATGTGCGTGCAGATCATGGCCGACGGCGAGCATCCGGAACTGGACTTCGATCCGCTGGATGACACCAAACGCTGGCCGGAAGACCAGTTCCCGCTGCTGCCGGTAGGGCGCCTGGTGCTGGACCGCAACCCGTCCAATTTCTTTGCCGAAGTGGAGCAGGCGGCGTTCGGCACCGGGGTACTGGTGGACGGCATCGATTTCTCCGATGACAAGATGCTGCAGGGGCGTACCCTGTCCTATTCGGATACCCAGCGCTACCGCGTCGGTCCGAACTATCTGCAACTACCGATCAACGCACCCAAGTGCCCCTTCGCCACCAACCAGCGGGATGGGCAGATGACCTACTTCGTGGATACCGGTGGCGAGAATCCGCACGTGAACTATGAACCCAGCTCCCAGGGCGGGTTGCACGAGACGCCGTACCCCGGCAAGGAGTACAAGCAATATATCGAAGGGCACCTGGGACGCTATCAGACCACCAAGACCGACGCTGACTATACCCAGACCGGGGAGCGTTACCGTAGCTTCGAGGATTGGGAGCGCGATGACCTGATTGCCAACCTGGTGGCCGACATGAAGGAATGTCCGGAGGACATCCAGTTGCGCATGGTCTGGCATTTCAGCCAGTGCGATGAGGACTATGGCCGGCGCGTCGCCGAAGGGGCTGGGATTGATCTGGCGAAGGCGAAGGCGCTACCGCCGCTCAAGCCCCGTCCCTCCAGCTGAAGCCTACCACGCCACCGACGCCGCATTGCTCTGCAGTGCGGCGTCATTCCCCCGAAAAGTTGAAGTCCATGCTGTCTGCCGGCGGCTGCAGGTAGTCGCCCTGGATGTAATTGATCCCGGCCTGCCAGAGGGTGGGCATCATGGTGGCACTGCTCACGTTCGACACTATGGTCAGTTTGCCCTGGTTGTGCAGCGTGGCGACCATTTCCCGGAGCTGTTCCACCGCCTCGGGGGTCGACAGGTCCTGGCTGAAGGCGTCGTCGATCTTCACGTAATCCACCGGCAGATGCCGGAGTATCGCGTAGGGATTGAGCGCGCCGCCGAAGTGACTGAGGGCGATGCGCGCGTGGATCGAATGCAGTGCCTCCACCAGCACCTTGGCATGCTTGAGGTAGCTGTTGGCTTCGGCATCGTTGAACTGGAAAATCAGCACATCGGCGGATAGCCGATGTTCCTTCAGCAGGGCGGAGATCCACTGCACGATTTCCGGGTCTTGCAGGCTGGCGCTGCTCAAGCTGACCAGCAGTCGCGTATCGGCACCCTTGCTGCTGCGGTGTTCGGCCAGCCGGGTTACCGCACGGGTGATCAGCCAGCGATCGATGTCGATGGCCAGGCCTGACTCCAGGGCGGCGGCCTGGAATTCTGCATCGGGGATCTGCTCTCCCTGGCTGTTGAACAGCCGGAGAATGGTCTCGTAATGCTCGGAACTGTCGCCCCGCAGGCTGATGATGGGCTGGAACTGCAGGCTGAAACCATCGGTTTTCAGGGTATGGCGGATCAGGGCAATAAGGTTGCCGCGGTTGGCCAACTGCTCCAGCTCCTCCAGCGGGTTGAATACCTTGATGGCATTGCCGCCGGCCTGGCTGACCTGTTCGGCCAGACGATGGGCGCGTTCGATCGCCAGGGTCGGTTCCGGATGGGTTTCGCTGATACAGGCGACACCGATGCTGGTGGTGATCTGGATGGTCCGGCCATTGGCCTCGAACAGGTGGCCTTCGATCTGTCGTAGCAGATTGCCGAGCGCCGCGGTGACCGCATCCGGCTCCTTGCCTTCGATCAGCACGCTGCAGGCGTCGTCACTGAACCGGGCCAGTAACGTGCCTTCGGGGAAGAACTGCCGCAGTATTTGCGCCAGATCAGCCAGGATCAGGTCGGCACCGCCGATGCCGATCTCGCTTTGCAGGCTGTTGAAGTTATCGATACTCAGGTAGGCCAGGGTGCTGGGCTGGCTGTTGTGCACTGCCTGCTCGCTGATGCCGTCGAGCTGCTCCTGGAACCAGGAGCGGTTGAACAGCCCCGTGACCAGGTCATGGCTGGCCATGGCCTTGAGCTTTTCCTCGAACTCGGCGCTGGCGGTTTCGGCGCGGATAACCACCTGGGTGCAGGGCTCGCCGTCGTAATTGGCCGGCGAGAAGCTGAGCATGATCGGAAACTCCTTCCCCTCGCTGTCCCTGGCGGTGCAGCGCAATTCGCTCTGGTCGCCCCGGCTGGCGTAATGGCGGAGGAAGTCCTTGAACGTCTCCTGGTCCCTGGTAGCGATCAGGCCAACCATGGGTTCGGCCGCCAGGTCGTCCGCGTCATCGTAACCGAACAGCTGGCTGTAGGCGCGGTTGGCATAGATGTGCATGCCGTCGAGCACATAGGCTATGGCGTCCACCGAACTGTCCAGCAGCAGCTGGCAGCGCTTTTCCGTTTCGCGCAGGGCCTGCTCGGCGATGCGCCGCTGGCGGCGGGCAGACAGGTTGGTCAGTTCACGCTTGACCACCAGGGTAAGCAGGCTTTCGGCAGCCGCTGGCACAGTATCCTGCATGCCGGAACGCATCGCCAGAAGGCGAGCGTCGGTATCGACCTGCTCGGCGAGCATGATGAACGGGATATCGTGGGCCTGGCTGATGAGTTGGCAGGCTTCCTGCGCCGTTATGTAACTGGTTTCGGGGCAGGACAGGCACAGATCCCAGGTCTGCTGCAGGGATTCCTGCAGATCTTCCCGGGAGGTGACACGGTGCGCGCGGGTGGCGTGCCCGGCGTTGCGCAAAATGCTTACCAGCCGCTCCGCATGATTCTGCGAGTCGTCCAGTATCAGTAATCGTATGGCGTGTGCGTCGGTGCCCATGCTAATCCATCACGTCCCAAACGGCCGTCCTTGAGATCCAAGTAGCTGAATCTACAGAGACTTCCATAGTGAGTCAAAGTCGTCGTCGGTGGCGATGGCAAAACTCGTGCTGTCCGTCTCGCTTTTGCCACCTGCCTTGTCAATCTGCCCGATCACCTGGTGGGTGAACTGGCTGAAGCTGCCGGTGGTCATGACTCGGTCGACCAGCAGGGCGCGCTGCTCCTGGCCGCCCAGGCACAGCATGACACGGCTGTTGACCTGGAACGGCAGGCGTGGGGTGATCAGGGTTGGCGGTCTGTCGAGGGCCGTCACTTCCGGTAGCAGCAGGGCTCGCAGGTAACGGCTCGGTTGCTCGGCCTTGCGCAGCAGCTTGATCGCGCAGGGGGAGCAGTGGGGTGCAATAAGCTCAATGCCCATCTGCGTGCCGCCGCCACGTACCTGACGGATCCAGCGCACCACTGCGAGGCTCCAGCCTTGGTCGCTCTGCTCCTGTACGCCAAGCAGTTCACCAGCTTGCAGCTGCTTGGGCACTTCCCGAGGCCAGGTCAGGCAGAAGCCCCCTGGGCTGTGGTTGACGATCCGCAGGCTGTGCACCGGGTAGTTCTCGGCGTTCTCTTCATCGCTGGGTTCGTTGGTGGTGTGGTAGTTGATCTTTTCCACATCCGGCGCCCACTCGATGTCTTTGTCGCCATCAAAGGCGTTGCTCCACCCCTCCTGGGCGGCCCGGCGGGCGGCATCGGAGAAGGGGTTGGTGTCCTCGGCGTTCATGAACTGCGAGAAGCTCTGGCCGGCGATCTGGAAATGCGTGGCGCTCATGCCGATGGTCACCCGCAGTTCGCCCTGGCCGGGCATGCGATTGAAGGTGCGCTCGGCCAGGTCGCCCCAGGATTGGCTCAGATGCTGCAGCAGCTCCACACCCAGCCCTTCCGGTACCCGCAGGCGCTGGCGGGCGCCGTCATTATCCAGCAGGTAGTGCTTGATGGTCTCGACCAGTTGACGGGTATCCAGGCCGAGGCTGCCGGTCAGGTCTTCATCCAGCACCAGCGAGCGATAGCGCGGCGGGCAATCCATGTCCAGGTTGATGATGAACAGCCCATCCGGGGAGTCCGGCTCGACCAACTGGACCAGCCCGCTCCATTCCTCGAGAATCGCGAACAGCTTGGCCATGGCGCTCTGGCGAATCTGGTTCGGCCGCGCGGCGCCCATCAGCAGCACCGCAAGGTAGGCTCGCTCGATACTGAGTGCCTTGCCGTCCACAGTCTCAGGGTCCTTGATGGCATTCAGGTGCAGATTGCGGGTGCGGGCGGCCAGGTAGAGCTGGTGGATTTCCAGCCAGGTGCCGTCGGATACCGGGCAATACAGCTGGTAGGCACGCAGCAACGGACCGCTGAGGGCGCGGATGGCACGCTGGATTGCGAGCGACATCAGCTCGCCACGGTCACGTGACTTGATACTGTCCGCCTGGGCGACCACGATCTTGTACCCATTGGCGAGGTGGTTCTGCAGCGACTGGGACAGGTTGGCCACCTTGCGTGGGCGGTCCTCCAGCACGATGGATTGACCCAAGTAGTAGCGCGCCAGCGCAGAACACACGTAATGCACGCCGGGGCGGATCCGCTCCAGCATGGCCAGACGCTTGTCCGGGGCAATCTGCAACTGATTGAGTTCGGTCAACCCGTGGTAGAGCTGCCGGGCGGTTTCGCCAATATTGGCCTTGGGCAGCTCGGCAATCCAGTCGATGATGCCCTTTTCGCTGCTCTCGGCAAACGACAAGGTGGTGAGGGTCTGCTCAGGCAGCCGCAGAGTCAGGGTACGCGCCGTGTTATCCATAACGTTTTTCTTCCGTTGCAGCCCCTTGAGGCTAAATCGAGAACGAATCAATCTGGAGTCCCATACATGCGTCACACCCTGATGATTTTAGAGAATCTCTGACCACAATGTAGCAGTTGGCCCCGCCCCAAGCGAAGGGGCGGGCGGCGCGCCTGCTATTGATCGGTCAACGTGGCTGGCAGCGGTGTCTTGCTCGACGCCCCGGCAATCTCCCTCACCAGACGCGGCACCAGGAAACCCGGCAGTCGCGCCAGCATCTCCCCGCACAAGCGTTTGGCAATCTCATCGTCCACATGGAAATGCTGCGCTCCCTGCACATGATCCAATACGTGGAGATAATAGGGCAAAACGCCATTGTCGCCTAGCGCTTCGCTGAGGGCGACCTGCGCCTCGATGCTGTCGTTGACGTCCTTGAGCAATACCGCCTGGTTGAGCAGTATGACCCCGGCGCGCCGCAGCGTCTGGATGGCGTCGCCCAGCGTACCATCGAGTTCGTTGGCGTGGTTGCAGTGCAGGACCATGGTCACCGGCAGCCGGGTACCGCACAGTGCATCGATCAGCTCGGCGGTGACCCGCTGGGGGATAACCACCGGCAGGCGGGTGTGCACCCGCAGTCGGCGTACGTGGCGGATATCGGCAATTTCCCGAGTCAGCCAGGCCAGGCGCTTGTCACTGGCAGCGAGGGGGTCACCGCCGCTGTAGATCACCTCGGCGATGCTGTCATCCTCACGGATATAATCCAGTGCCTGGCGCCACTGCGCGGTGCTCAGGTTGTTGTCCTCATAGGGGAAGTGCCGGCGGAAGCAGTACCGGCAATTGACCGCGCAGCCGCCGCTGACCACCAGCAACAGCCGTCCGTGGTACTTGTGGATGATGCCGGGGCGGGCATTGGTCTGCTGTTCACCGAGGGGGTCGAGAACGAAACCCGGCTGGGCCAGCAGTTCGTCGCCCACCGGCAGAACCTGGCGCAGCAGGGGATCTGTTGGGTCACCCCGGCGCATGCGGCTGAGGTAGGGTTCGGGTACGCGCAGGGTAAAGCTGGCACTGGCGGCGCGGGCCGGGCCGAGCAGGCCAGGATCCAGATCGAGGCGGCTGAGGAGTACCTGCGGGTCGGTAATGCTGCCAGCCAGCAGGCTTTGCCAGTTGACAGACTCAACAGGCGCTAAAGATCCATGTATCATTGGCGTTTTTCCGCGCATGGGTGACAGGGGCATCCGTCGGGCGTTGCAGGCAACGTCAGGCAGCAACCATCGGTCGGCGCGATTTCGGATGTATCCGTTCAAACTGTAAGTGGGAAATCTATGGCCAACTATTCTACCAACGAATTCAAGCCGGGTCTTAAAGTGATGCTCGACGGTGATCCCTGTGCGATCCTCGAAAACGAGTACGTCAAGCCGGGCAAGGGACAGGCCTTCAACCGGGTCAAGGTGCGCAACCTGAAGACCGGCCGGGTCAACGAGCGGACCTTCAAGTCGGGTGATTCCCTGGAAGGCGCCGATGTGATGGACCGGGAAATGGAGTACCTGTACGCCGACGGCGAATTCTGGCACTTCATGGCCACCGATGGCTCCTTCGAGCAGTACGGCGCCGACGAGAAGGCCGTGGGCGACACCGCCAATTGGCTGAAAGAGCAGGTCATCTACACCGTCACCCTGTACAACGGTGCGCCGATTGCCATCACCCCGCCGAACTTCGTCGAACTGGAAGTGGTCGAGACCGATCCGGGTGTGCGCGGTGATACCTCCGGCGGCGGCAACAAGCCGGCCAAACTGGTCACCGGTGCGGTGGTCAAGGTACCGCTGTTCATCAACGTCGGCGACGTGCTCAAGGTCGATACCCGCACGGGTGACTACGTCGGTCGCGCCTGATTCCAGGCTGCAGCGGCAAGTGAAACCGGGGCCTGGCCCCGGTTTTTCGTTTCTACGGGAGACAACATGAGCGACTGGCAACCCACGGCGCCCCTGGACAATCTGCGCAAGCGGGCGGACATCATCAATGGCATCCGCCGGTTCTTCACCGAGCGCGCGGTGCTCGAAGTCGAAACCCCGAGCCTGTCCAGCGCGGCGGTCAGCGACCCCCACCTCTTCCCCTTCGCTACCGATTACGTGCCTGAAGGCGGCGGGGCGGCCCAGCGACTGTTCCTGCATACCTCCCCCGAATACCCCATGAAGCGCCTGCTGGCGGCGGGCAGCGGCTGCATCTGGCAGCTGTGCCGGGTTTACCGCAACGGCGAGACCGGCGGCCGGCACAACCCCGAATTCAGCATGCTGGAGTGGTACCGCATCGGCTTTGACCATCACCAGTTGATGGATGAGGTCGATGACCTGGTCGTGTCACTGCTGGGCACCGAGCGGTCGCGGCGGGTGACCTATGCCGCGCTGTTCGAAGAGTATCTGCAGGTCGACATCCATACCGCGGCGCAGGCCGAGCTGGCGCGCCTGGGCCGGGAACGCTGTGATTTCCAGGGTGAGCTGGACCGGGACGGCTGGCTGAACCTGCTGTTCTCCCACTGCATCGAGCCGCAGCTGCAGCAGCCGACCATGGTCTATGCCTTCCCTGCCTCACAGGCGGCGCTGGCCCGAGTCGTCACGGGTGATGATCGGGTGCCCAGTGCCGCGCGCTTCGAATTGTTCATCCACGGCATGGAGCTGGCCAACGGTTATTTCGAGCTGACTGACGCCGCTGAGCAGGCCCGCCGGTTTGCCGCGGACCAGCGGCAGCGTGAAGCCCTGGACCGGCCGGTATTGCCGATCGATACCCGGCTGCTGGACGGATTGCAGGAGGGCCTGCCGGAATGCGCGGGCGTTGCGCTGGGCGTCGACCGGCTGGTGATGCTGGCGGTGGGCGCCAGCCGGATCGACGAGGTCATCGCCTTTCCCTTTTCCCGTGCCTGACAGCACAGCGCCCCGACGGGACGGGGCGCTGTGCTGGTATTCGGCAAGCCGACTCAGACGCCGGTGTCGAGCTGCTCACCCATTTTCTGCCCCATCCGCACCAGGCTGCCGGCGGTCAGGTGTTCGTCCCAACGGGCGCGTCCGGGCGCGAACAGCACGATGGCCGTGGAGCCAAGTTTGAAGCGGCCCATTTCCGCGCCGCGCTCCAGGGTCGGGGCGCTGCGGCCGTAGGCTTCGCTGCGCAGTTCCCGTTGCGGCGGCGCGACCAATCCGGCCCAGACGGTTTCTACCGAGGCGACAATCATGGCCCCGACCAGCACGACGGCCATGGGGCCGGCGTCGGTATCGAACAGGCAGACCACCCGCTCGTTACGGGCAAACAGCTCAGGCACGTTTTCCGCTGTGGTCTGGTTCACGGAAAACAGCTTGCCCGGTACGTAGATCATCTCGCGCAGGGTACCGCCCAGGGGCATGTGCACCCGGTGGTAGTCGCTGGGTGAGAGATATACGGTGGCAAACTCGCCACCCTGGAATTGTTCGGCATGGGCGGGGTTGCCGCCAAGCAGTTCCAGCACGCTGAAGCTCTGGCCCTTGGCCTGGAAAATGCGGCCGTGTTCGATGCGACCCAGCTGGCTGATGGCGCCATCCGCCGGACACAGGATGCTCTGCTCGCCGGGGTCCAGCGGCCGGGCATCGGGCAGCAGCGCGCGGGTAAAGAAATCATTGAAACAGCGGTAGGCGAGGGGATCGGACTCCACCGCCTGGCTCATATCCACCTGGTAGCGCTTTACGAACCAGGTGATGAAGGGATTTTTTACCCAGTCCCAGGTGCAGTTGGCCAGCCCGCCAGCCAGGCGGGACAGCAGTTGTTGGGGGAGCAGGTATTGGGACAGGATGAACAGACGATCGCGCATGCGGTGGGTCTCAGGAATCAATGGGTGTATCGGGATGGTTGCCCCACTCGGCCCAGGAGCCGGCGTAGGCCTTCACCCGGGGGTAGCCAAGAATCTTCGCCGCCAGGTAGGTAAAGCCGGAGCGGTGGTGGGTCTGGCAATGGGTGACCACATCCCGGTCAGGGGTGATACCCAGTGCCTGCAGTTGTTCGGCCAGGTCGCTACGCAGACGCAGTCCGCGTTGCGGGTCCATGCCGGCGGTCCATTCGAAATTGACGGCGCCGGGAATGTGCCCGCCGCGGGCGGTCAGCACCTTCTCCCCGCGGTGTTCAGCGGGTGAGCGGGCATCCCAGATCACCCGCTCGGGGTTGTGCAAGTCGGCCAGCAGCTCCTCCCGGGTAATGCTGTGCTCCGGGTTGACGGTCAGGCTCGGTAGGGTCGGCTCGGCCTGATTCACCTGCTGCTCCAGAGGACGCCCTTCGGCCTGCCAGGCCTTCAGGCCACCATTGAGATAGCTGTAGCGGTGATGGCCGATGCTGTCCAGGATCCAGATGAAGCGTCCCGCCCAGCCGCCGCCTTCATCATCGTAGACGATGTAGTGCAGGTCGCTGTGGTGGCCAAGCGCGCCGAAGATCTGCTGCAGGCTGGTCACATCGGGCAACAGTCCGGGTATCGGCGCGGGGCTGGTAATGCTGCCCGGGGGCAGGTGCACGGCGCCGGGAATGTGGCCGGCCAGGTATTGGTCGGACTTGCTCAGGTCGACCAGGCGGAACGTCGCCTGATCAAGCGATTCCGGCAATTGGTCGGGCTCAAGCAGCAGTGGCAACGGGGATGTGGATAGGCTCATGGTGCGAATCTCTTCTCGTGGTTGAGGCCATTATACAGAGCATGGCCGGGAAAGCCGGATTCGGCTGGCCGCGCCGAGGCGATGAACGGCGGCAACCCGCGCGAATTGCCCTTCAGGATCCGCAGGCCGTTGCCGATATAGCCCGGTATGATGGTGGGTGTCGGTGCGCCGAGGCGCTGGGTCGAGTGTAGGGATTGCGGGGCATATGCTGAAAATTGCGGGTTATCTGGTTGTTATCCTCAGCGTGTTTGGTGGGTTCATGCTGTCGGGCGGGGCGCTGGCGGCGCTCTGGCATCCCTTCGAGATTGTCATAATTGGCGGTGCGGCCCTGGGTATCTTCCTGATTGCCAATAGCCTGTCGACGGTCAAGAAGGTGTTCGGCAAGATCCCGGTCATTTTCTTCGGCCATCGTTTCAACAAGCCCTTCTATCTGGATGTGCTCGGGGTGCTCTATGAAATCCTCAACAAGAGCCGGCGTGAAGGCATGATGGCGATCGAGGGGGATATCGAGGAACCCCAGGAAAGTCCGATTTTCAGCAAGTACCCGGCGATCCTCAAGGATGCGCACATGACCGCGTTCATCTGCGACTACCTGCGAATCATGTCCACCGGCACCATGGCGCCCCATGAGCTGGAAGCGCTGTTCGATGTGGAGATTTCCAGCCTGACCGAAGAGTTGAGCGAGCCGGCCCATGCGCTGAACCGCATCGCCGATGCCCTGCCGGGCTTCGGTATCGTCGCCGCGGTACTGGGCATCGTCATTACCATGAGCATCCTCGGTGAGGCCGATAACGCCATGATCGGCGAGAAGGTCGGCACCGCGCTGGTGGGCACCTTCCTGGGTATCCTGGCGGCGTACGGATTCGTCGGGCCCTTCAGTACGGCGGTGCAGCATGACGCCAACGAGGAGGCCAATACCTACGAGGCAATCAAGATGTGCCTGGTTGCCAGCGCCCAGGGCCTGCCGCCGGCGCTGGCGGTGGAATTCGGCCGCAAGGCGCTGCTGCCGGATCAGCGGCCGAGCTTTGCGGAGCTGGAAGCCTCGGTCAAAGGGCGCTGAGTCGTGAACAATACCCAGCCCATCATCGTCAAGCGCATCAGCCGCAAGGCTGAGGGCCACCACGGCGGTTCCTGGAAGATCGCCTTCGCCGACTTCGCCATTGCCATGATGGCGTTCTTTCTGGTGATGTGGCTGGTCACCGTGGCAACGCCGGAACAGCTGAAGCTGGTCTCTGCCTATTTCAAGGACCCGATCAACTTCGATGGCGGCAGCCCGCACCCGATCGACCTGGGCGGCTCACCGACACCGGCCCCTCAACGCACGCTCAACGAGCTGGAGACCGGCCAGCAGCCATTGCCCGAACCAGCGGAGCAGCCCGAGTCGATCGAGCAACTGGATCCAATGATGTCGACGCCGCCGGAAGTGGACGAGCCGCCGGACAAGATGGAGTTGCGGGAGCTGGACCTGCTGTTGCAGGAACTGCAGAACAAGATCGATACCGAGCCGGTTCTCCAGCGCTTTCGTGACCAGATCCTCATGGAGTTTACCCTGGAGGGGTTGCGCATCCAGATCGTCGACGCGGAAAACCGACCCATGTTCGCCAGCGGCAGTCCTGAACTGCAGCCCTATTTCGAGGAAATCCTGCTGACCCTGACCGACACCATCGCCAAGGTGCCGAAGAAGATCAGCATCAGCGGCCATACCGACGCCCGGCCCTACGTGGGGCGCCGCGATTATGGCAACTGGGAGCTGTCCACCCAGCGCGCCAATGCGGCGCGGCGCACGCTGCTCACCGCTGGCTACCCCGAGCAGCAGGTGGCCCGGGTAGTCGGTTATGCCGATGCGGCGTTGTTCGATGCCAGCGAGCCGCTCAACCCGATCAACCGGCGTATCGAAATCGTGGTGATGAACAAGCGCGCTGAGCAGGATGTCCTGCGCCAGGGCGGCGGCGAGCGCCAGCAGGGCGGGGCGGCTACCGAGCCGACCGTTACGCCGGCTGCTACCGCAACCGAAGCTGAGTTGCCGGAAGGGGAGTCAGCAATAGCACAGCCGGAGCCAGGGCTGGCGCCGGCCCGAGGCGCCAGCCGCCGCGCGCCCGCGCAACCTGTTCGATGACAGCAGCCAGCCCCTGGAGTTGAATCTGCAGTAAGGCTGGCTCAGCTACCGCCCAGGCTCGCGAGGATATGCCGGTAGCTGTTGATGCGGCTGGCGGTTATCTCGCCGCTGGCCACGGCTTCGAGCAGGGCGCAGCCCGGTTCGTGCTTGTGCTGGCAGTCGCGGAAGCGGCAGTGCCCGAGGAAGGGCCGGAATTCGATGAAGCCTTCCAGCAGTTCATCCGGGCTGATATGGGTCAGGCCGAATTCGCGGATGCCGGGGGAGTCGATCAGATCCCCGCCATCGGGAAAGTGGAACAGCCGGGCAGTGGTGGTGGTATGGGTGCCCTTGCCGGTCAGCTCCGAGAGCGCGCCGACGCGCAGGTCCACATCCGGCAGCAACGCATTGATCAGCGAGGACTTGCCGACCCCGGACTGGCCGACCAGCACGTTGACGTGGTCGCGCAGCTCGCGGCGCAGCCCGTCGAGGCCTTCTTCCGAGGCTGCCGACAGGCACAGGGTCCGGTATCCCAGCCGCGCATAGTCGTCCAGCCAGGCGCGGATGTGGCCGTAGTTACCCTGATTCAGCAGGTCCGCCTTGTTCAGCACCAGCAGCGGCTCCAGCCCCGACTGTTCGGCCGCCACCAGATAGCGGTCGATAAGATTGCTGTGGGGCGTGGGCAGGGGCGCGAAGACGATGACCAGGCGGTCGACGTTGGCTGCCACCGGCTTCAACTGGCCGCGATGATCGGGTCGGTAGAGTTCGGTGATCCGCGGCTGCAGCGCCACGATGACGCCGCCTTGCTGGTTGTCGGCACGCCAGACGATGCGGTCGCCGGTGACCAGGGCCGGCAGGTTGGCGCGGCGGTGACAGCGTCGTACCTGGCCCTTTAGCGGGCCGGACGTCGCTTCGATGTCTACCTGCACCCCGAAGTGGGCGATGACCTGCCCTTCCTGTTCGGGGCCGAGCTCGCCACCGAGCAGGCTTTCTTCGGCCAGATCGGCGCGCCGGGTGGCGCGGGCGCTGCGTTCGTCCTGGATTTTCTGAATCCGCCAGCTCTGGCGTCGAGTGAGATGTCGCTTGGCCATGTTGTATGCATCTTGAGAATCCGCCGCAGTGTAGCACGGGGCGCGTATACTGCTGCTATCTCGCGGCATCAACACGAATAGGAGCGAATATGAAACACCCCGATAACCTGATCTGGATCGATCTGGAAATGACTGGTCTGGATCCGGACAAGGATGTGATCATCGAAATTGCCACCATCGTTACCGATTCCCAGCTGAATGTGCTGGCCGAAGGGCCGGCGCTGGCGATCAAGCAACCCGACGCCATGCTCGACGGCATGGACGAGTGGAATACCCGCCAGCACGGCCAGTCCGGTCTGGTGCAGCGGGTGAAGGACAGTGTGGTCAGCCCGGCCGAGGCCGAGCAGATGACCCTGGAATTTCTCGTCAAGTGGGTGCCGGCGGGGCGCTCGCCCATGTGTGGCAACAGCATCTGCCAGGACCGCCGCTTCCTGTATCGGGGTATGCCGAACCTGGAGCAGTTCTTCCACTACCGCAACCTGGATGTCTCCACCCTCAAGGAACTGGCTGCGCGCTGGGCGCCGGCGGTGCGGGACGGCTTCAACAAGGAAAGCAGCCACCTGGCGCTGGATGATATCCGCGACTCGATTGCCGAGCTACGGCATTACCGGGAGCACTTCATCAAGTTCTGAGGGGCGGTCGCGTAGGCCAGTTGGCGCCGTCAGGCGGCGATACCGTGTTGGGTCAGCGCCCAGCGCACATGTTCCTGCACCAGCTCCGAAGGGTGGTCGAGACGGCTGTTCAATGCGTCGATCACCGGGATGCTGGTGTGGGCGTTGCCCAGGCCGACGGCCAGATTGCGTAGCCAGCGCTCGTGGCCGATCCGGCGTAGCGGCGAGCCTTCGGTATTCTTCAGGTACTGCTCCTCATCCCAGCGAAACAGGGTGATCAGGTCGGCCTGGTCCAACTGGTGGCGTGGGCTGAAGTCCTGCTCGCCGGTGGGCTTGGCGAACTTGTTCCACGGGCAGACCAACTGGCAGTCGTCGCAGCCAAACACCCGGTTGCCCATCCGCGGGCGCAGCTCCTCGGGAATCGCGCCCTTGAGTTCAATGGTCAGGTAGGAAATGCAGCGGCGGGCGTCCAGCACATGGGCGCCGATAAAGGCATCGGTCGGGCAGCGGCTCAGGCAGGCGGTGCAGCTGCCGCAATGCTCCTGTTCGTAGGGCGCATCGGTGGGCAGAGGCAGGTCGGTATAGAGCTCGCCGAGGAAGAAGAAACTGCCGGCCTTGCGATTCAACAGCATGGTGTTCTTGCCGATCCAGCCCAGGCCGGAGCGGGTCGCCAGGGCGCGCTCCATGACCGGCGCACTGTCGACAAAGGCGCGAAAGCCGAACGGCCCGATCAGTGCCTGGATGCGCTCGGCCAATTGCTGCAGGCGGCGACGGATCAGCTTGTGGTAGTCGCGGCCCAGGGCGTAGCGGGAAATATAGGCGGCATCCGGGTCGGCCAGGCGCTTGGTCATGGCGGTGTCGCCGGGCAGATAGTCCATGCGCACCGAGATGACGCGGCGGGTGCCGGGCACCAGCTCCGCCGGCTGGGTGCGCTTGCTGCCATGGCTGGCCATCCATTCCATTTCCCCGTGGTAGCCGGCCGCCAGCCATTCCTGCAGTCGCTGCTCATGGGCACCGATATCCGGATCGCTGATGCCCACCTGCTGGAAGCCCAGCTCGGTGGCAATGTCGCGAATCTGCGCAGCAAGAAGCAGGTAATCGGGCGAGGTATCGGGCATGGAGCTGGGGTCTGTGCGTGACTGGGCCTATAATTCTGCCAGATATCGCCCCAGGTAACATGTCCATGCGTCCTGATCTTCCGTCCTTTATCTACAGTGCCGCGGCTACCCGAGAGCTGGATGCCCAGATCATCGCCGCCGGCACGCCCGGATTCGAGCTAATGCAGCGCGCCGCGGCGGCCGTCTGGCGCGAACTGCGCCGCCGCTGGCCGCATGCCGGTCGCCTCACGGTGTTCTGTGGAGGCGGCAATAATGGCGGCGATGGCTATCTGGTGGCCCGGCTGGCGGAGCGTTCCGGCTGGCAGGTGCAGGTATGGGCGGTCGCTCCAGCGGAGCGTTTGCAGGGCGATGCGCACCGGGCGTGGCAGGCGGCGCGGGATGCCGGCGTCGATATCCGCTGCTGGACCGGTGAGCAGGTGCGCGAGGGCGTGATAGTGGATGCGCTGCTGGGCACCGGCTTGCGAGCGCCGGTGCGGGAACCCTTCCAGCGGGCGATCGCTGCGATTAACGCCAGCGGCCTGCCGGTGGTCGCGGTGGATCTGCCCAGCGGGTTGGACGCCGACCGCGGCGTAGCCGACTGCGCGGTGCGCGCCGACCTGACGGTCACTTTCATCGTTCTTAAGCCGGGCCTGCTGACCGGGCAAGGGCCGGATCAGGCGGGCGAGCTGTGCTTTGCCGCGCTGGCCGACCTGCCCGCCTCCGGCGTGGCGCCGGTGCTGGAGCGGTTGACCCTGGCGCGATGCCGGGCATGGCTGCCAGCCCGACCGCGGGCGGCGCACAAGGGCATGTTCGGCCATCTGCTGGTAATCGGTGGTAACCGCGGCATGGGCGGGGCCATCATGTTGGCGGCCGAGACCGCGCTGCGTTGCGGCGCCGGCAAGGTCAGTGTGGCGACACGCAGCGACCATGTGCCATCGATACTGGCCCGTTGCCCGGAAGTGATGGCGCACGGGGTGGATGATCCGGCACAATTGGCAGCGCTGCTCAAGCCGGCAACGGCCGTGGTGCTAGGGCCGGGGTTGGGCACCGATTCCTGGGCGCAGCAGTTGCTCGATCAGGTATTGGCCCATGATGCGCCGCGGATTCTGGATGCCGATGCGCTCAATCTCATTGCCGCTGCGCCGCAGCCCAGGCCCCTGGGCCCAGGGACGGTCATGACGCCCCACCCCAGGCCCCTGGGCCCAGGGACGGTCATGACGCCCCACCCGGCGGAAGCAGCCCGGCTGCTGGGCTGTGCCACGGCAGCGGTCCAGGCTGATCGGTTGGCGGCGGCCAGGCGCCTGGTGGAACGCTTCGGCTGTACTGCGGTCCTCAAAGGAGTGGGTTCGCTGGTGGCCGACCCCGATCCCCGGGCGTTGCCGGCGCTATGCAGCGCGGGGAACCCGGGGATGGCCAGCGCCGGCATGGGCGATGTGTTGTCCGGGCTGGTTGGAGCACTGCTGGCCCAGCATCTGGAGGCGGGCGCGGCCGCGCGTTACGCAGTACTGCTGCATGCGCTGGCGGGGGACCGCGCCGCGGAGCAGGGCGGTCAGCTGGGCCTTATCGCCAGTGACCTGATTTCATCCATACGTTATTACCTCAACCTGCGGGATATTTGATGACCCTGGAATTGCATGTACGAGGTGACCAGGCCATGGAGCGCCTGGGTGCAGCCATCGGCGAGGCGCTGGAATGGCGCGGTTGCGTCTGGCTCGAGGGCGACCTGGGCGCCGGCAAGACCACCCTGAGCCGCGGATTGATCCGCGCGGCCGGCCATGCCGGCGCGGTGAAAAGCCCGACCTTCACCCTGGTCGAGCCCTATGAGCTGGGCGAGCGCAGCATCTATCATTTCGACCTGTATCGCCTGGCCGACCCCGAGGAATTGGAGTTTCTCGGCATTCGCGACTACTTTTCGGACAACAGTCTCTGTCTGATAGAATGGCCCGCCAAGGGCCGGGGTATCTTGCCCCAGCCGGATCTGGTCATCGTGATCACCGTGGATGGTGAGGGTCGAAGATTGCGGATCGAAGGGCATGGGGAACGCGGCCTGGCTGCTGGCCACCGGCTGCACAGCATAAGAGGCGAAGCGACGCCGTGAAGAACATCCGAACAATGACAATGCGCACCCTGGGGCTGCTCACACTGGCAGCCGGGCTGTTTTATGGCGGGCTTTTGCAAGCGGCGCAGATCGAGAGCGTGCGCCTGTGGCGGGCCCCGGATAATACCCGGCTGGTCTTCGACCTGACCGGCCCTGCCGAACACAAGCTGTTCACCCTGTCCAACCCCGAGCGTATCGTCATCGATATCGCCGGTACGCGCTTCGAGGCCAGCACCAGCGGCCTGGACCTGGAGAACACCCCGTTGACCGGGGTGCGCTCGGCACCGCGGGATAACGAGTTGCGAGTAGTCCTCGACCTGTCCCGTGAGGTCAAGCCGAAGAGCTTCTCGCTGCCGCCGAACCAGCAGTACGGTCACCGGCTGGTGATCGACCTGTACGACAGCGAACCCCGTTCAGCCCTGCCGACTACCGCCGAGCCGAGTGCCGCACCGCTGCCGCAGACGCCGACCCGCTCGGTGACCGAGGCCGGCCAGCGGGATATCATCGTTGCCCTGGACGCCGGTCACGGCGGTGAGGATCCGGGCGCCATCGGCCATAACAAGGCGCTGGAAAAGGACGTGGTGCTGGCCATCGCCAAGGAAACCAAAAAGCTGATCGATGCCGAGCCGGGGTTCAAGGCGGTGTTGGTACGTACCGGCGACTACTTCATTCCCCTGCGCAAGCGCACCGAGATTGCCCGCAAGCATAATGCCGACCTGTTCGTGTCCATCCACGCCGATGCCTTCACGCGCGCCAGCGCCTTTGGTGCCTCGGTGTACGCGTTGTCCGATCGCGGCGCCACCTCGGAAACGGCCCGCCTGCTGGCGGACCGGGAAAACCGCTCGGACCTTATCGGTGGCGTCGGAGGGGTGAGCCTGGATAACAAGGACCAGATCCTGGCCAGCGTGTTGCTGGACCTGTCGATGACCGCCACGCTGTCCGCCAGCCTGGATGTAGGGCAGCAGGTGCTGAGTTCCATCGGCAAGCTCACGCCCCTGCACAAGCGCCGGGTTGAACAGGCCGGGTTCATGGTGCTCAAGTCGCCGGATATTCCGTCGATCCTGGTCGAGACCGGGTTCATTTCCAATCCGGGCGAGTCGCGCAAGCTGGTCACGCGCAGCCACCAGCAGGGGCTGGCGCGGGCCATGCACAGTGGCATTCGCAGCTACTTCCACCGCAATCCGCCGCCCGGCACCCGTATTGCCGCGCTCAAGAGCAACGGTCAGTTGGCGCAGGGGCCGCGCGAGCATACCGTGACCCGGGGTGATACCCTGTCGATGATCGCTACCCGCTACGAGGTCAGCCTGGCCAGTCTGCGCCAGGCCAACGGCCTGGGTAACGATCAGATCCGCGTCGGCCAGGTGCTCAAGGTGCCGGCCGGCAACATGCTGGTCAAGAATGACCCCTGATACTGCCAACGAAGTCTGACATGCCCCGAATCAAGTTGTTGAATCCGCGACTGGCCAACCAGATCGCGGCTGGCGAGGTGGTCGAACGACCCGCCTCGGTGATCAAGGAGCTGTTGGAAAACAGCCTCGATGCGGGCGCCACGCGCATCGATATCGATGTCGAGCAGGGCGGCGTCAAGTTGCTGCGGGTGCGCGACGATGGCTGCGGCATCGATGAGAGCGACCTGCCCCTGGCGCTCTCCCGCCATGCCACCAGCAAGATCATGGATCTCGACGATCTGGAGCGGGTAGCCACCCTGGGCTTCCGGGGCGAGGCGCTGGCTTCGGTGGCCTCGGTGTCACGGCTGCTGCTGACCTCCTGTGCCGAGTCGGCCGACCAGGCCTGGCAGGTGGAAACCGAGGGGCGGGACATGAATCCGCGGGTACAGCCGGCGGCGCATCCCCGGGGCACCACGGTGGAAGTCCGCGACCTGTTCTTCAATACCCCGGCCCGGCGCAAGTTCCTGCGCACCGAGAAAACCGAATTCGGCCACCTGGAAGAGGTGGTCAAGCGTCTGGCCCTGTCGCGCTTCGATGTGGCCTTCAACCTGCGCCATAACGGCCGCTCGGTACTGAGCCTGCGCCCGGCCCAGACTGAGCAGGAGGCGCGCCGCCGGGTGGCCAGCATCTGCGGCCCGGCCTTCGTCGAACAATCGGTGACCATCGATGAGGAACGCAGCGGTTTGCGCCTGTGGGGCTGGGTCGGTTTGCCGACCTTTTCCCGCAGCCAGGCCGACCTGCAGTACTTCTGCGTCAACGGCCGGATGATCCGCGACAAGCTGGTGGCCCACGCGGTACGCCAGGCCTACCGCGATGTGCTGTTCAATGGCCGTCACCCCACCTTTGTGCTGTTTCTCGAAGTCGACCCTGCGGTAGTGGATGTCAACGTGCACCCGACAAAGCACGAAGTACGTTTCCGTGACGGCCGCATGGTGCACGACTTCCTGTTCAGTACCCTGTACCGGGCCCTGGCCGACCAACGGCCGGATTCCCAGGCGGGCGCCGCTGATGGGGCAGGCGAGGTGTTGCAGTCGGCCCCCATGCCCGCGGCGACCGGCCTGAGCGCCGGCGTGTTTTCCGGGCAGACCCATATGCCGTTGAGCGAGCCGGCAGCGGCCTGGACCGCAGCCCCAACCCCAGCAGTGGATCGGCCGTCGCCCCAGGCCCTGGCCGGGGCGACCCAAGCCTATGCCGGTCTCTATGGCGGCGCTGCCAATCCGGGCGCCGCGCCCATGCCGCCGGCGGGCGAGGCCGGGACCATTCCGCCGCTGGGGTACGCCCTGGCGCAGCTGCACGGTGTGTTCATCCTGGCGGAGAACGCCGAGGGGCTGGTAGTGGTGGATATGCATGCGGCCCATGAGCGCATCACCTATGAGCGCCTCAAACAGGCAATGGAACTGGAAGGGTTACGTAGCCAGCCGCTGCTGGTGCCCGAGACGCTGGCGGTGAGCGAGCGCCAGGCCGATTGTGCTGAAGAGCACGCCGACTGGTTCGCCCGGTTGGGCTTTGCCCTGCAACGCATGGGCCCGGAAACCCTGGCGATACGGGAAATCCCTGCGCTGCTGCGCCAGGCCGATGCCGCGCAGCTGGTGCAGGATGTATTGGCCGATCTCATGGAGTTCGGCACCAGTGACCGCATCGAGGCCCACCGCAACGAGCTGCTGGCGACCATGGCCTGCCACGGCTCGGTACGCGCCAATCGGCGGCTGACCCTGGCGGAGATGAACGGGCTGCTGCGCGACATGGAGCAGACCGAGCGCAGTGGCCAGTGCAACCACGGCCGGCCCACCTGGACGCGCATGAGCATGGGGGAGCTGGACAAGCTCTTCCTGCGGGGCCGCTAGATGGCCAGCGCTCCCGTGCCCACCGTGATCTGCCTGATGGGCCCGACCGCGGCGGGCAAGACCGATATGGCATTGCACCTGGCCGACCACCTGCCCTGCGAGTTGATCAGCGTGGATTCGGCGCTGGTCTACCGCGGCATGGACATAGGCACCGCCAAACCCGATGCCCAGACCCTGGCCCGCTATCCCCACCATCTGGTGGATATCCTCGACCCCGCCGAGGCGTATTCCGCGGCGCGCTTTCGCCAGGACGCCCTGCAACTGATCGAGGATATTCTCGGACGCGGCCGTATCCCGCTGCTGGTCGGCGGTACCATGTTGTATTACAAGGCGCTGGCCGGCGGGCTCGCGCAGATGCCCGCGGCGGACCCGGCGGTGCGCCAGCGCATCGAAAGCCGGGCCGCCGAAGTGGGTTGGGAAGGCGTCCATCGGGAGCTGGCGCAAGTCGATCCGGTGGCCGCCGCACGCATTCATCCCAACGATCCGCAGCGCATCCAGCGCGCCTATGAAGTCTTTCTGCTGAGCGGCATCTCGCTGACCGATTGGCATGCCCGTCAGGCAAGGGAAAATGCCGAAACCAGGGCGACTGGCGGGGCAAATATGTCCTATACTACGCGCTATGTGGCTGTGGCTCCCCGTGAGCGACATATCCTCCATGAACGCATTGCTCTGCGCTTTTCGCAGATGATGGCGCAAGGGTTTCTCGCCGAGGTGGAAGCCCTGTATGGGCGCGGTGATCTGGATGTGTCGATGCCGTCGGTTCGTGCAGTGGGATACCGGCAGGCTTGGGATTATCTCGAGGGGAAACTCTCCCTGGAAGAGATGGTCGAACGCGGTGTGATTGCCACCCGGCAGTTGGCGAAGCGGCAGTTTACCTGGCTGCGCGGTTGGCATGGGGATATCGAATGGTTCGACAGCCTGGATCCGGCACGGTCGGACAAGCTCTTGAAATACCTCGGGTCAATCGCCATATAGCTCGTATGTAGGCCGCAGGTGTCACGCAGTCATCTGGATACTGGCTGTCCGTCCTGATGGACTGGCCGGATAATGCATTTCAATTTAAGCGGTTCCCATAATGGTTTCCATAAGGAGTGAGTCAATGTCAAAAGGGCATTCTCTACAAGACCCTTACCTGAACGTTCTGCGCAAGGAACGTGTTCCGGTATCCATCTATCTGGTTAATGGCATCAAGCTGCAGGGCCAGATCGAATCTTTCGACCAGTTCGTCATTCTGCTGAAGAACACTGTCAGCCAGATGGTCTACAAGCATGCAATCTCCACCGTGGTCCCCGGTCGCCCGGTGCGTCTGCCGGTGCAGGGTGCCGATGAGGCCGAGGCGGGCAATCCTTGACCGCACGGGAGGTCTGATTGTTTTTTGAACGTCATGAGGGTGGTGAGCGGGCGGTGCTCGTTCATCTTGAAAGCCAGGATGAACAGAGCCGTGAAGACCCTCATGAGTTTCTGGAGCTGGTGCGTTCGGCCGGGGCGGAAATTGTCGATTTCCTGACCATTACCCGCTATCAGCCCAGTCCCCGTTTTCTTATCGGCACCGGCAAGGTGGAAGAGCTGCGGGCTTTGGTCAAGGCAGGCGAAGGTGACCTGGTCATCTTCAACCATGTGCTGACACCGAGCCAGGAGCGCAACCTCGAGCGTGAGCTGGAATGCCGCGTCATCGACCGTACCGGTCTGATCCTGGATATTTTCGCCCAGCGCGCCCGTACCCATGAGGGCAAGCTGCAGGTCGAGCTGGCCCAGCTGGACCACCTGAGTACACGCCTGGTGCGCGGCTGGACTCACCTGGAGCGGCAGAAGGGTGGTATCGGCCTGCGTGGCCCAGGTGAAACCCAGCTGGAAACCGACCGCCGTCTGTTACGCGCGCGCATCAAGCAGATCACCAAGCGTCTGGAAAAGGTCCGCAGTCAACGGGACCAGGCGCGCCGTGCCCGCCGTCGGGCGGAAATCCCCGTGGTCTCCCTGGTTGGCTATACCAACGCCGGAAAATCCACCCTGTTCAATACCCTGACCGAGTCCGCGGTTTATGCCGCCGACCAGTTGTTCGCCACCCTTGATCCGACCCTGCGGCGGATCGAGTTGGACGATGTCGGGCCGGCCATCATGGCCGACACGGTGGGCTTCATTCGCCATCTGCCGCACAAGCTGGTCGAGGCGTTCCGCGCCACGCTGGAGGAATCCAGCCAGGCCGACCTGCTGCTGCATGTGATCGACGCCGCCGATGCCGAGCGCACCTCCCATATCGAACAGGTGAACCTGGTGCTGGACGAGATTGGTGCCAGCGCGCTGCCGATACTGGAGATCTACAACAAGATCGATCTGCTGGAGAACTTCGAGCCGCAGATCCAGCGC
This sequence comes from Pseudomonas saudimassiliensis, assembly GCF_000939975.1. GTDB lineage: Bacteria > Pseudomonadota > Gammaproteobacteria > Pseudomonadales > Pseudomonadaceae > Halopseudomonas > Halopseudomonas saudimassiliensis. Next base: position 2,523,035 of record NZ_LK391969.1, read on the forward strand.
GACGGCAATGGTGTGGCGGTACGCGTCTGGCTATCCGCCCGGGAAGGCCGCGGCCTCGATCTGGTTGCCCAGGCCATCGCCGAGCGACTGGGGGACGATATTGTCCAGCAGAGCATTGTGCTGGAGCATGACGAGGCGCGGTTACGGGCCCAGTTCTACGCCGCCGGTGCAGTGACCGCCGAGCGGATTGCTGCCGATGGCCGTCAGGAACTGGATCTGCGCCTGCAGCGCAGCGACTTCAACCGGTTGCTCAAGCGTGAAGGCTGGCAGCCGGACAAGTTTCTCGAACAACACACTTTGCAATAATGGATGGCGGTAGCGGTTCGCTCTGCCGCCTGGATTTGCTGTAGGATTGCGGAAATGACTGCGCCGGCCATCCACGCCGGCAGATGCAGTTTCATGGTTTCAGATAACGGAGAACGCTATGGCGTGGAATGAGCCTGGTGGTGGCAATAACTCGAACAACCAGGATCCCTGGGGGAGTGGTGGTAACCGCGGCGGGGGCAATCGTGGCGGCAAGCAGGGGCCACCGGATCTGGATGAGGCGCTGCGCAAGCTGCAGGACAGCCTGAACGGTATCTTCGGCAACAAGAAGCGCGGCGGTGCCGGCGATGACGGCAGCGGTCGTCGGGTCGGCGGCGGTCAGGGGATCCCCAAGGGGCTCTGGATCATCGGCGGTCTGATCATCTTCGTGTTCTGGCTGTTCAATGCCATCTACAAGGTGGATGAGCAGGAGCAGGCAGTAGTGCTGCGTTTCGGTGAATACAACCGTACCGTCGAATCCGGCCTGCACATCTATTTCCCGCCGATCGAGAAGAAATTCCAGCGCAACGTCACCCAGGTGCGCTCCTATCGCCAACAGGGGCAGATGCTGACCGAGGACGAGAATATCGTCGAGGTACCGCTGGCGGTGCAATATCGCATCTCCAACCTGGAAGACTTCGTGCTCAAGGTGGAAGACCCGGAAACCAGTCTGCGCCACGCCACTGAAAGTGCCCTGCGTCACGTGGTCGGTTCCACGCCGATGCACCAGGTACTGACCGAAGGCCGTGAGCAGATGGGCGTCGAGACCACCGAGCGTCTGCAGCGTTATCTGGATGCCTACCAGACCGGTATTACCGTGGTGCAGGTCAACATCGAGAGCGCCCAGGCCCCGGCCGAGGTGCAGGATGCCTTCGACGACGTGATCCGTGCCCGGGAAGACGAAGTGCGCGAGCGCAACCAGGCCGAATCCTACGCCAACGGCGTGATTCCGGAAGCCCGCGGTCAGGCCCAGCGTCTGCTGGAAGAGGCTGCCGGTTACCGTCAGGCGATGGTCGCCAGGGCCGAGGGTGAGGCCGAACGCTTCAACCTGCTGGTCGCTGAATACCAGCAGGCGCCAGAGGTGATGCGTGAGCGCATGTTCATCGAAACCATGCAGGAAGTACTGAGCAGTACCAGCAAGATCATGGTGTCGGGCGATGGCAGCAGCAATCTGCTGTACCTGCCGATCGACAAGCTGATGCAGCAGGGCGGTAGTTCGTCCTCGTCGTCATCCTCTGCGGCGGTCCCGTCCGCTACCGGAGCTGACGCCAGCACCCGTCTGCCGGTACAACTGCAACAGCGAGATCTGCGCTCAAGGGAGGCCCGCTGATGAGTAACAAGTCGATTTTCGGACTCATAATCGCCCTGGTGGTGATCGTGGTCGGTTGGAACAGCTTCTTCATCGTCGAGCAGACCCAGCGTGGCCTGGTGCTGCAGTTCGGTAAGGTCGTGCGTGACGACGTCGAGCCGGGTCTGCACTTCAAGCTGCCCTTCGTGCAGGAAGCCAAGCTGTTCGACGGCCGGCTGCTGACCCTGGATACCACCACCCAGCGTTACCTGACGCTGGAAAAGAAAGCCTTGATGGTGGACTCCTTCGCCAAGTGGCGCATCGCCAACGTGCAGCGCTACTACACCGCGACCTCCGGTCTGCGTTCGATCGCCGAAGAGCGGTTGTCCCGCCAGCTGGAGTCGGGCCTGCGTAACGAAGTGGCGCGCCGTACCCTGCACGAGGTGGTCGCCGGTGAACGCGATCAGTTGATGGCGGACATCACCGCTGGCCTCAACGACAGCGCGCGTCGCGAGCTGGGTATCGAGGTGGTGGACGTACGGGTCAAGGGCATGGACCTGCCCCGTGAGGTCAACCGCAGCGTGTTCGAGCGGATGAGCTCCGAGCGTGAGCGTGAAGCCCGGGAACACCGTGCTAAGGGCCGCGAGCTGGCCGAAGGTATTCGCGCTGATGCGGACCGGCAGCAGCGGGTGATCCTGGCGGAAGCCTTCCGCGAAGCCGAGGAAATCCGCGGTCAGGGTGACGCCGAGGCGGCATCCATCTACGCCCAGGCCTACAACAAGGACCCGGAGTTCTACTCCTTCTACCGTAGCCTGCAGGCGTATCGGGAAAGCTTCGCCAACAAGTCCGACGTGTTGGTGCTGGACCCGAACAGCGAGTTCTTCCAGTTCTTCAAGGGCGCACAGCAACCTTGATTCGGCGCAGGCCGCACTCATTCATTGAATGGGTGTGGCCCGCCAAAAACATGCTACAATCGCGCAGCCGGGTCATCCCGGCTTTTTTGTGACCGGCAGTTCCCGGGGAGAGGTTCGAGTTGATGTGGCAGAGTCTGGCCGCGGCGCTGTGTCTGGTGCTGGTCCTCGAAGGCCTGATGCCCTTTCTGGCACCCCGTATGTGGAAGCGCATGCTGGTCGAAGTGAGCGGTATGAGCGACCGGCAACTACGGGTTGCGGGGTTGCTGAGCATGCTGGCGGGTACTGCCTGCTTATATCTGATCCGCTAGGGTTGGTTGGTGTTTGACTGCTGCGAGCCCGGCGCTGGAACGTCACGACCCTTACGTAATAAAGGTTTTGAAAATGCCTACTGTTGATCGCTGGCTGTTGCCTGACGGGATCGAAGAAGTGCTGCCGGAAGAGGCCGCACGTACCGAAGCAGCCCGCCGGCAATTGCTGGATCTGTTCTCCCGCTGGGGGTATGACCTGGTCATCACCCCGCATATCGAGTACCTCGAATCTCTCCTGACCGGCTCCGGTCATGATCTGGAATTGCAAACCTTCAAGATGATCGACCAGATGTCCGGGCGCATGCTCGGCCTGCGCGCCGACATCACACCCCAGGTGGCGCGCATCGATGCGCATACCCTGGGCGCGGAAGGTCCCAGTCGCCTATGCTATTGCGGTAGCGTGCTGCACACGCTGCCCCGGCCATTGTCCACCTCGCGCAGCCTGATTCAGTTGGGTGCGGAGCTCTACGGGGACGCCTCCAGTACCAGCGATATCGAAGTCATCTCGCTGATGCTGGAAACCCTGGCGGCATCACGGGTCGCCGGTGTGCACCTGGATATCGGCCATGTGGGCATCTACCGTGGTCTGGTCGAGGCGGCGGGGCTGGTCGGGCCTGAGGAGCGGGCGCTGTTCAATGCCCTGCAGCGCAAGGCCCTGGATGAAGTCCACGAGCTGACCTCGCGTATCGAACAGCCGGGCCTGGCGGCCATGTTGCGCAGCCTGGCCGAGTTGTCTGGTGGTGTCGAGGTGCTGGAGCGCGCCCATATCATGCTCGATGGTGCGCCTGAGGTGATTCTGGCGGCGCTGGATGAGCTGGCGGAAATTGCCCAGGTGATCGCCCGCCGCTACCCCGAGGTGCCGCTGTATTTCGATCTGGCGGAGCTGCGTGGCTACCACTATCACTCGGGTGTGACCTTCGCTGCGTTCGTCCCGGGCACGGGGCAAAGTATCGCCCAGGGTGGTCGCTACGATGATATCGGTCGGGATTTTGGTCGGGCGCGGCCGGCCACCGGTTTTTCCACGGATCTCCGTTTGCTGGTGGCCTGTGGGCAGATCGAAGGTGATAGTCGTGACCAGGGCATCTGGGCACCCCATGCGGACCAGCCTGGCCTGCACGACAAGGTCATGCAGCTGCGCGCCGCCGGCGAGCGGGTGATCGTTGCGTTGCCCGGTCAGCTTGATGCCGAAGCTGCCGCCTTTGGTTGCAATCGGATCCTGCAGTTCGAGAGTGCGGGTTGGCAGGTAAAAGAACTGACTAGGGACGCCGGAAACGCGTAGCGTTTCACCGTCGTCCGGGTGTGATTCCATGGCCCAGTGGGCCGGTTCCTAACGAGTGAGGCAAGAGCTGAACATGGGTAAGAATGTTGTCATCCTGGGCACCCAATGGGGTGATGAAGGCAAGGGCAAGATCGTCGATCTGCTGACCGACCAGGTATCCGCCGTGGTGCGTTATCAGGGCGGACACAACGCCGGTCATACGCTGGTGATCGATGGTGAGAAAACTGTCCTGCACCTGATTCCCTCCGGGATCCTGCGTGAAAACGTGATGTGCTACATCGGTAACGGTGTGGTGCTGTCCCCCGAAGCGCTGCTCAAGGAGTTGACCGGCCTGGAAGCCAAGGGTGTGCCGGTGCGTGATCGTCTGCGCATCAGCCCGGCCTGTCCGCTGATCCTGCCCTACCACGTGGCGCTGGATCAGGCCCGTGAGCTGGCCCGCGGTGAAGCCAAGATCGGTACCACCGGTCGCGGTATCGGCCCGGCCTACGAGGACAAGGTATCCCGCCGGGGCCTGCGGGTAGCCGACCTGTTCCACCGCGAGCGCTTTGCCGCCAAGCTGGGCGAGGTGCTGGACTACCACAACTTCGCGCTGCAGCATTACTACAAGGTCGAGCCCATCGATTTCCAGAAGACGCTGGATGAGGCAATGGAATATGCCGAGTGGCTCAAGCCGCTGATGGAAGACGTGACCGCGCGCCTGCACGTGCTGCGCCGGGAAGGGGCCAACATCATGTTCGAGGGTGCCCAGGGCTCTCTGCTGGACATCGACCATGGCACCTACCCCTACGTGACCAGCTCCAACACCACGGCTGGCGGTACGGCTACTGGTTCCGGTTTCGGTCCCCTGTACCTGGATTACGTGCTGGGCATCACCAAGGCCTACACCACCCGGGTAGGTTCGGGTCCGTTCCCCACCGAGCTGTTCGATGACATCGGTGAGCGTTTGGCCCAGCGTGGCCACGAGTTCGGTTCGACTACCGGTCGCGCCCGTCGTTGCGGCTGGTTCGATGCCGTGATCCTGCGCCGCGCAGTTGAGATCAACAGCATCAGTGGCCTGTGCCTGACCAAGCTGGACGTGCTCGACGGCCTGGATGTGATCCAGATCTGTGTGGGTTACCGCAACGCGGGCGGCGACGTCCTGGAAGCGCCCAGCGACGCCGATAGCTACATCGGCCTGGAGCCGGTGTACGAGGAAGTACCCGGTTGGAGCGAGTCCACCCTCGGGGTGCAGACCCTGGAGGAGCTTCCGGCCAACGCCCGCGCCTATATTGCGCGGATCGAGGAGCTGGTCGGCACGCCGATCGACATCATCTCCACTGGTCCGGACCGTAACGAGACCATTATCCAGCGGCAGATTTTCTAAGCCGTATGCTGCACTGAAAAAGCGCCCCGCGGGGCGCTTTTTTTGCTCATGGGAGGTGCTGGTGCCCGCCCTGGGCGGTTCGAGCACCAGCTCGTACCAAAATTCCCAGCACCGCCACTGTTGCCGGCAAACGCTATACCACCAGCCAGTACGTCCTCCGGAAGATCGAGCTCCTTCTAAACTGACCGCCTTGCCGCCAGCTCCGCAGTCATCTGTGCGGCACGCACGGCGTTAGACGGTGCCGGGCAGCTGCCCTTGGCGAACACGCACCCGTGCCATCCGTGGCGCTCGTGTGCGGCCGTCCATGGCCGCACACGGTTCGCCAAGGGCAACCGCCCAGCACCGTCCTGTCGACTCATGAGTTGCTGAGGGCAGGTGAGCGCGGGGTGGAGGCAGGTTTGCCCGAGTCAAGTTATCTGCGGGCGCGCTCGCTCGATCAGCGCTTGCACATCCAGCCCGCGGGGCAGGGTGCCGTAGACGCGACCGGGCTGTTGCAGGCGGCTGGCGATAAAGGCGTCGGCTACGGTATTGTCGCCGGCTTCCAGCAGCAGCTTTGCCTGCAGTGCCACGGCCACATCTTCGGTCAGCTGGCGGGCGCGATACTGAATGTCATCCTTGTCGGCAAAGTGTTGCTGTAGCTGGCTGATATGCGCCCGCAGGCGCGGATCACCCGCGCCATCGCCCAGCTCGGCAAACAGCATCTCGACTATCCCCGGCTCCTTGGACAGCGCCCGCAGGACGTCCAGGCACTGCACGTTGCCGGAGCCTTCCCAGATCGAGTTTACCGGAGCTTCGCGATATAGCCGCGGCAGGATGCTGTCTTCCACGTAGCCGGCACCGCCGAGGCATTCCTGCGCTTCGTTGATCATCGCCGGGGCGCGTTTGCAAATCCAGTACTTGCCGATGGCGGTAACCAGTCGGGCAAAGCCGGCCTCGTGCGGATCATCGGCATGGTCCAGGGCGTGGGCCATGCGCATGGTCAGGGCCAGGGCGGCTTCGCTTTCCAGGGCGAGGTCGGCCAGCACGTTTTGCATCAGGGGCTGTTCGATCAGCGGGCGGCCGCCAACGTTGCGGTGGGCGCAGTGGTGACTGGCCTGGGCCAGGGCCTGGCGCATCAGCGAGCTGGAGCCGACCATGCAATCGAAGCGGGTCAGGGCGACCATTTCAATGATGGTTGGCACGCCGCGACCTTCCTCGCCGATCATCCAGGCCAGGGCGCCGCGGAACTCGACTTCGCTCGAGGCGTTGGCCAGGTTGCCCAGTTTGTCCTTGAGTCGCTGAATATAGAACTGGTTGCGGTTGCCGTCGGGGCGATGGCGGGGCAGCAGGAAGCAGCTCAGTCCCTTGTCGGTCTGCGCCAGGGTGAGAAAGGCGTCGCACATGGGCGCCGAGCAGAACCATTTGTGGCCCAGCAGCTCGTAGGTCTGGCCGGGGCCGGGCTGGCCTATGGGCCAGGCCCGGGTGGTATTGGCCCGCACATCAGTGCCGCCCTGTTTCTCGGTCATGGCCATGCCGATGGTCAGGCCGGTCTTGTCTGCCATGGGTAGATTGCGTGGGTCGTATTGGCGCGACAGGATCTTCGGCAACCACTGCTTAGCCAGGTCCGGCTGCAGGCGCAGTGCCGGCACGCAGGCGAAGGTCATGGTCATCGGGCAACTGGTGCCGGCTTCGGCCTGGTTGTGCAGGTACATGGTTGCCGCGCGGGCAACGTGGGCGCCGGGGCGCGGCGCCGTCCAGGGTGCGCTGGTGATGCCATGGGCGATGCCGGCGCGCATCAGTTCATGATAGGCCGGGTGAAACTCCACCAGGTCGATCCGGTGGCCCTGGCGATCATGGCTATGGAAGACCGGCAGGTTGTCGTTGGCCTGGAAGCCAGCCTGCATCAGGGGGCCGCCGCCCAGCGCCCCGTAGGCGGCCAGTTCATCGTCTGCCCAGCCACCCTGGTAATGCCGCACCCAGTGTTGCAGCGCCAGGTCGCTGCGGTACAGGTTGATACCGTCCAGCGGCGGCACCTGGTTGGTGACTTCGTGGGTTTCCGCATACTGATGCAGGTTCATGGCGCAATACTCCGATGCTTGTTGTTATCGTCGGCGGAGATCGCTCATCCAGCAGCCCTGCGGTGGTGGTCGATCTCAGCCTTCCACACTACCAAGAATCACGGCCTTGATCACGAACCCCAGCACGCCGAGGCCAAGGGCGAAGAACAGCACCATGGTGCCGTAGCGGCCGGCCTTGGATTTCTTCGCCAGGTCCCAGACGATGAAGCCCATGAAGGCGACCAGGGCGAAAATACTCAGGGGCAGGGCGAGGGCTTCAAATTCTTCGTAGGACACTATGGTCTCCTGTCAGGAAAAAGGGAGTCTATTTTGTGACCAGATGGTTGAGCGGCAATTCCGTACTAGATACCACCTGGTTCAGGACAAAGCTGGAACGCACGCTGGACACGCCCTCGATGCGGGTCAGAGTGCCGAGCAGAAATTGCTGGTAATGATCCATATCCGGTACCACGACGCGCAGTTGATAATCGGCGTCCATGCCGGTGACCAGGCTGCAGTTCAACACTTCCGGGCATTTGCGGATAGTCTCCTCGAAGCCGGCGAAGCGGTCGGGCGTATGGCGGTCCATGCCGATCATCACGAAGGCGGTCAGGGTCAGGCCAAGTTTCTGCGGATCGAGAAGCGCTACCTGGCGGGTGATATAACCGGCTTCCTCCAGCTGTTTCACCCGTCGCGAGCAGGGCGAGGGTGACAGGCCGATGCGTTCGGCCAGTTCCTGGTTGCTGATGCGGGCGTCCTGCTGCAGGGCAGCCAGGATTTTCAGGTCATACCGGTCCAGATTGTTTTCATGCATGGTCTCGCTCACCTTTATTGCGTGGTTTTGTCATATATCGCGATATGGTTGCGCAATACTGCATTGGGTGGGCAATAAAAGGCAAGAAATGGTGCGGCTGTGGCGTTACCATAATCACAAGTTTCAAGCCCTGGCCGGCGAGTCCACACAGGCGCTCCACACGAGCAGCCCTGCGACGAACGATCCCATCGGATCGATTCGTCACCCGGCCACCCCAGCCCACAAGGCACGGAGGACAGGCAGTATCCCATCCGGATACCTTACGGACCCCAGCGCCAACGGCCGACTCAGTCGGCCGTTGGCGTTTGTGCAGCTGCAGTTTCGTGCACCGGATCCTTGTGCACCAGTACGTCGGCCTGGGGAAAGCGCCGGATGATGGCATGCCGGACCTGCTCACCCAGTTCATGGGCATCGGTCAGGGACAACTCACCCGGCAGTTCCAGATGCAGCTGCATGAACCATTGCTGACCCGATTCCCGGGTGCGCAGGTCATGCACGTCAATCACACCGGGTACGGCACGGGCGAGTGCCAGGGCCTCCTTGCGCACTGCGTCGGGCAGTTCATGGTCCATCAGGATCTGCACCGCGTCGCGGCCGATCTGCAGGGCACTGAAGCCGATCAGCAGCGCAATGGCGATGCCGAACAGGGCATCAGCACCGGGCAGGCCGTAATAGGCCAGGATGAGTGCCACTATAATGCTGATGTTCATCAGCAGATCGGAGCGGTAGTGCAGGGCATCAGCGCGGATCGCCGTGGAGCCGGTATGCCGGATCACATGGCGCTGGAAGCCGAGCAGCCCCAGGGTAGCCAGGATGGAGACCAGCATCACCGCCACCCCCACCCAGGCGGCCTCGACCGGCCGGGGATGGAGCAGGTGGTCGATGCCCTGCTGCAGCACCAGCAGCGCCGATGCGGCGATGAACACCGATTGGGCCAGGCCGGCCAGCGCCTCGGCCTTGCCGTGACCGAAGCGATGGCCCTTGTCGGCTGGGGTCAGGGCGTAGGCAATCGCGACCAGGTTGATCAACGAGGCCCCGGCGTCCATCAGCGAGTCGATTAGCGAGGCGAGCAGGCTCACCGAACCGGACATGTACCAGGCCGCCGCCTTGAGCACGATCAGCGCCAGCGCTACCGAAATCGAGGCATAGGTGGCCAGCCGCAGCAGCCGGGCGTTGCGGGTGCCCAGCTGCCGGGCGTCAGCGCCGTCCATCAACCCCGGGCCGGCAGACCGAGCATGGCCAGTTGGGTAGCATCAGGGCTGTTGAGCAGGCGCGCCTGCTGCATCGGGACCCGCAGACCCAGGTCCTGCTCGAGGATGGCTTCCAGCTTCAGCGGATCGATCTGCCCCTGGGCATCGACCGCCTGCTGCAGCCGCTCGGGCGCCAGGGTGTAGCGGTCATCCGGGAAGTAGATAGCGCCGGTGGCGAAGTCCACGGCAAAGGCCATCAGGCCGGGGATGATATAGAACAACAGTCCCATGCCATTGAGAATCGCCACGCCGGGATCGATCTCGCCGCTGATCTGGCCACGACGTTCAGGGTAGAAAACCGTGCCGCACGCGGTCAGCTGGGTGATCAAGGTGGTGGACAGCATGATGCTGGCCAGAGCTTTCAAACGCATGATATTCCTCGAAGATGGCAACTTAACCAGACGCGCTTACTATACGCCGCCGGGCTGACGGCTTGAAGCCGGGGGTGGCTATAATGCCTCCCTTTGCGCCGGATACCCCTGAGTATGACTGATCTGCCCGTACAAGCCGTGCTGACCGAACTGGATCAGCAGCTGGCCCGTTCGCCCGCCGTGGTGCTGCAGGCACCACCCGGTGCCGGCAAGACCACCCTGGTGCCGCTGGCGCTACTGCGCAGCGAATGGTTGGCCGGGCAGAAGATCATCCTGCTGGAACCGCGCCGGCTCGCGGCTCGGGCCGCCGCCGAACGGCTGGCCCAGATGCTGGGTGAGGCGGTGGGGCAGACGGTCGGCTATCGCATCCGCCTGGACAGCAAGGTCAGCGCCGCCACCCGCATCGAGGTGGTGACCGAGGGCATACTGCAGCGCCTGCTGCAGGCGGACCCGGAGTTGCCGGGTGTGGGACTGGTGATCTTCGATGAGTTCCATGAGCGCAGCCTGGACGCCGACCTCGGGTTGGCGCTGTGCCTGCAGACCCAGCAATACCTGCGCGATGATCCGCCGCTGCGGCTGCTGGTAATGTCGGCCACGCTGGATGCGGCTGCGGTCAGTCGGCTGCTGGATGATGCGCCGCTGGTCAGCAGTCTGGGCCGGCAGTACCCGGTGCAGATTCACCATGGGGCCCCGTTTTCCCCTGGCCAGCCGCTGGAGCCCCTGCTGGAACGTACCATCCTGGAAGCGCTGGCGACGGAAACCGGCAGCCTGCTGGTATTTCTGCCCGGGGCGGCGGAAATTCGCCGGCTGCAGCGCCGGCTGCAGGACGCCCTTGCGGATCATCCTGAAGTGGATATTACGCCGCTGTATGGCGACTTGGATTTCGCCGCCCAGCGCCAGGCGATCAGCCCGCCGGCGGCGGGGCGGCGCAAGATGGTGCTGGCCACGCCGATCGCCGAGACCAGCCTGACCATCGAGGGAGTGCGGGTGGTCATCGACTCCGGCTTGCGCCGCGAGCCAGCCTTTGACCCGGTCTCCGGCATGACCCGGCTGCATACCCGACGTATCTCCCGAGCCGCCGCCGAGCAACGGGCGGGCCGGGCCGGGCGCACCGAGCCGGGAGTTTGTTACCGCCTGTGGTCGGCGGGCCAGCACGATCAATTGGCGGCCCAGGGCCAGCCGGAAATTTTGCAGGCTGACCTGGCGCCATTGGCGTTGCAGTTGGCGCAATGGGGCGTGGATGATCCCACCGAGCTGCGCTGGCTGGACCGGCCGCCAGCGGCGGCGCTGCAGCAGGGCCGGGAGTTGCTCGAACAACTGGGGGCACTGGCGCGTACTGCCCGCGGCTGGCAATTGACCGACCATGGCAGCGCCATTGCCGCTCTACCCATGCACCCGCGCCTGGCCCACATGCTGTTGCGTGGTCAGCAGCTCGGGCTGGGTCGCCAGGCCTGCCGCTTGGCCGCGATTCTGGGTGAACGGGATCTCCTGCGCGGGGTGGATGATGCGGATATCGCTCGCCGACTGGCCCTGTTCGACCAGCCGGCGGGCGAACCAGCACTGGATCGCGGCGCGCTGCAGCGGGCGCGCCAGCTCGCCGGGCAGTGGCAGCGACTGATCGAACGACACGGCATCACGCAGCAGCTGCCGGAACCGGGCCACGAACGCTGGGCCGGCCTGCTGCTGGCGCTGGCCTACCCGGACCGCATTGCCCAGCGTCGGGGCGAGCAGGGCGCCGACTATCGGCTGGCCAATGGCCGCGCCGCCGCCTTCGCCCAGGTCGACAGCCTGCAGCAGCAACCCTGGCTGGTAGTCGCCAGCCTCGGTGGGCACGCTGACCAGCGCAACGCGCGCATCTTCCTGGCGGCGGCGCTGGATCCCGGCTGGTTGACCCAATACCTGCCGGAGATGCTGCACCAGGAGCAGACCCTGGAATGGGACCCGCGCAGCGAAGCCCTGGTCGCCGAGCGCCAACAGCGTATCGGCACGCTGGTGCTGCGCCGCGAGCCGCTGGCCGATATCGATCCGGCCCAGCGCAGCCGCGCGCTCTGTAATGTGGTGCGCAAGCAGGGGCTCGCGCTGCTGCCCTGGACGCCAGCGCTGCGGCAGTGGCAGGCGCGAGTATTGTTGCTCAGGCAGCTGCATATGGAGCAGGGCGCGGACAGCGCCTGGCCGGATGTGTCCGACCAGGCGCTGCTGGACAGTCTCGAAGACTGGCTGGCGCCCTGGCTGGACCGGGTCAGCCGCCTGGCCCATTTTGCCAACCTGGACCTGCCGGCCATTCTCACCGGGCTGTTGCCCTGGCCGCTCCCGCAGCAGCTGGATGAGCTGGCGCCGACCCATTGGACGGTGCCGACCGGGTCCCGCATCCGCATCGACTACAGCGAGCAGCCGCCGGTACTGGCGGTGCGTCTGCAGGAGCTGTTCGGTAGCCGTGATACCCCCCGCATCGCCCAGGGCCGGGTGGCATTGAAGTTGCACCTGTTGTCACCGGCCCGCCGGCCGGTGCAGGTGACCCAGGATCTGGCGGGGTTCTGGAGTGGCAGCTATGCGGAGGTCAAGAAGGACATGAAGGGCCGCTATCCCAAGCACTACTGGCCAGACGATCCGCTCCAGGCCGAGCCGACTACCCGGGCCAAGCCGCGCAAGGGCTGAAACCAGCAAGCCGATCGCCTTTAAGCCAGTGCCTCGCGCGCGTACAATGCCCGGCCCGGTTCACCTACGGAGCACAGCCATGGACAACACCAGTCAGATACTCGAACGCAGCGCCGAGCTGTTTGCCGGCCAGCGCCTGCTGCTGGTCAATCCTCCGGTGGATGGCCTGACCCGGCAGCTCCCGGCCGACTGGCATGTCTGGACCTGGGATTACTTCGTGCAGCAAGGCCTGAGCGGCAGCCTGGACGAGGAGCATCTGCGCTTCTCCCATCTGTGCCCGGCCGTGACCGAGCTGGATGCCGCGATCCTGATGATGCCCAAGGCCATCGAACGGGCCGAGTTTGCCCTGGCCCAGATAGTCCCGCTGCTGCGGGCCGGCTGTCCGCTATATCTGGTCGGCGAGAAGAAGGGCGGGATCAGCCGGGCGGAGAAACTGCTCGCCGCCCATGGCACCGCGATCGAGAAGCTTGACTCCGCTCGCCATTGCCAGCTGTGGCGCTGCGTGGTCCAGGAGGGGGCCAAGCCGTTCCAGCTGGCGGATTGGCAGCGCTCCGTGCAATTGGCCTTTCCGGACCAGACGGTAGAGCTGGTCAGCCTGCCGGGTGTGTTCAGCCATGGGCGGCTGGACGAGGGCAGCCAGTTGCTGCTGGAAGAACTGGCACCGCTGCCAGCGGGCCGGGTGCTGGATTTCGGTTGCGGGGCCGGTGTGCTGGCCACAGTGCTGGCCCGGCGCAACCCCGACAGCCGCTTCGACCTGGTGGACGTTGATGCCCTGGCGCTGTACTGCGCCGAGCAGACCCTGCGGGCCAATGGGGTAGAAGGGCAGGTCTATCCATCCGATGGCTTGAGTGATGTGCATGGCCGCTTTGCCGGGGTGGTGAGCAATCCGCCGTTCCATACCGGCATCCGCCACGACACCAGCATTGCCGAGGAATTTTTCAACAAGGTGACGCGCAATCTACTGCCCGGCGGCGAATTGCGCATCGTCGCCAACGGATTTCTCAAGTACCCACCGCTTATCGAAGATCACATCGGACCCTGCACGGTCCTGCGCGAGACCAGCCGGTTCAAGGTGTACTCGGCCGTTGCGCCGGGTTGATTCGACCGGCGGGCCTTGCTACAGTGGCCGCCGTCTTAGGGGAGTAGTCTCTCCGGAAGCCAGCCTTCCACGGCAAACGTCAACACGATCGGCCCGCAGGCCGTGGCGTTTGCGGCCCTGCCGTCACCCCAGGTGACCCGGGTCTGACGAGACCTTTGACATAGGTGCACCAGCCGAGGGCGGGGGTGCGCATATGTCATTGGAATGCTCGACCCGCCCTCTTTCGGAATATCCTTGGAAGCCTTTTTCGTTTCAACCGGAGTGGTGACGCTGGCGGAGATCGGCGACAAGACCCAGTTGCTGGCGTTGCTGCTGGCGGCGCGTTTTCGTCGACCCTGGCCGATCATCTGGGGCATCCTGTTTGCCACCATTGCCAACCATGCGTTGGCCGGTGCGGTAGGTCAGCTGATCGCAGGCCTGCTGAGCGATACCTGGCTCTACATCCTGCTCGCCATCAGCTTCCTGGCCGTGGCCGCCTGGACCCTGGTGCCGGACAAGCTCGATGAAGACGATACTCCACCGATCAGCCGCTACGGCGCTTTCATGGCGGCATTGGTCGCCTTCTTTCTCGCCGAGATGGGTGACAAGACCCAGGTGGCGACCGTGGTCCTGGCCGCACAATTCGATGCCTATCTGTGGGTGGTGCTGGGTACTACGCTGGGCATGATGCTGGCGAACGTGCCCGTGGTATTTCTGGGCCACGCCGTGGCCGGAAAATTACCGCTGGGCCTGATCCGCGGTATTACCGCCGTTATCTTCTTGCTGCTTGGTGTCTATGCCGGCTGGTTAGCCTGGAGCTAGATGCTTCCTTCCCAGGAGGACCCCCAAGGACCCGCGCCCGGGGTGGGAGGCGCTCGAGTCGGTGGTTGTAATGAGGTGTCGAGCCAGGGTAGCGATGATGCGCTGCACGCGCGCATTGATCTGGTCTCGGTGGTCGGCCCGAGGGTGCGGCTGGAGCTGCGTACCGACCATAGCGAAACCCTGGTCCAGGCGGAACTGAGCAAACACCGGTTCCGCGAGCTAGGCCTGCTGCAGGGCGGCGATGCCTGGATCAGGCCGGTCAGCAGTCGGGTGTTCCTCGACGACAGCGAGCTGCAAGCGATCTGAGCCGGCCCTGGCGGCGGTGGCCTGCGCCACCGGCCAGGGTTACTATCCTTACCTGCACTGTTTGCCGGTCGATACCCGACCGGCCACCGATGGGAGGATCAGATGAGCCATTCAGCCTACGTGCCACCGAGGGTCTGGACCTGGGATAAGGACAACGGCGGCAAGTTCGCCAATATCAACCGGCCCGTCGCCGGCCCCACCCACGAGCGTGAACTGCCCCGCGGCGAGCACCCCCTGCAACTCTATTCGCTGGCGACCCCCAACGGCGTCAAGGTCATCATCATGCTCGAGGAGCTGCTGGAACTGGGCATCGGCGAGGCCGAGTACGACGCCTGGTTGATCCGCATCCAGGAAGGCGACCAATTCGGCAGCGGCTTTGTCGGGATCAACCCCAACTCGAAGATCCCGGCACTGCTGGACACCAGCGTCAACCCGCCGCTGCGGGTGTTCGAATCCGGCTCAATCCTGGTCTACCTGGCGGAGAAGTACGGCCACTTCCTGCCCCACGACCTGGCCGGACGCACCGAGTGCCTGAACTGGCTGTTCTGGCAGATGGGTAGCGCACCCCTGTTGGGCGGCGGCTTCGGGCACTTCTACGCCTACGCCCCGGAAAAGTTCGAGTACCCGATCAACCGCTACACCATGGAGGTCAAGCGCCAGCTCGACGTGCTGAACCGGCAGTTGGCGGATAACCGCTACATTGCGGGTGATCAGTACAGTATTGCCGATATGGCGATCTGGCCGTGGTACGGCGGGGTGGCGACCAACCAGGTGTACGAGGCCGCGGAATTCCTCGAAGCCCACAGCTATACCCATGTGCTGCGCTGGGCCGAGGAGATCGGCCAGCGCCCGGCGGTGCAGCGCGGCCGCAAGGTCAACCGCACCTGGGGTGAACTGGGCGAGCAGGTGCCGGAGCGGCATTCGGCCAGTGATTTCGATCAGTGAGCAGCGGAGTTGCCATAACGGTAAAACCTGTCTAGAATGCGCCCCACTTCGAGAGCAAATGGGTGATTAGCTCAGCTGGGAGAGCATCTGCCTTACAAGCAGAGGGTCGGCGGTTCGATCCCGTCATCACCCACCACTCGAGGTAACGCGCAGCGGTAGTTCAGTTGGTTAGAATACCGGCCTGTCACGCCGGGGGTCGCGGGTTCGAGTCCCGTCCGCTGCGCCATATCCGAAACCCTCGCATCGAGAGATGCGAGGGTTTTTCGTTTCAGAAGCGCGCCAGCTGCATTTCCTGCAGACGGCTGAGGGTGCGGCGGAACGGGAAGGTGAGGGCGCCTTGGGTGTATAGCTCGGTCAAGGGCACTGCCGCTTCGATATACAGCGGTATGCGGCGGTCATAGCATTCATCCACCAGGGCGATCAGCCGGCGGACGCTGTCGTCCTGTTTCGACAGCGCCGGCAGGGCACGGTCGCCAGCCTTCACTTGCTCCACCGCATCCTCGGTACCCCGCGCAATCCTCGCTTCCCGCTCGGCGCCGCTGAGCGCCGGGACCTCTCCCAACAAGATCACCGGATAACTGTCGCACAGGGTCATGAAGTCCGTGGCGGCCAACGGCCGTTCGCAGAGTTCGGCAAAGGTGAACCAGATGGCCTCGGTGCAGTGCCGCAGTGGGTGCAGTTGCTGGTGGTTCAGCATCACTGGGGCGCTGGATACGGCACCGGCGGGGCACAGCCGGGTGAAAACGTCAACCAGGGCTGTCGGGTTGTTCACCCAGTAACGTGGGTGCGCCTGGCCGGGGTGCAGGCGGTGGTCCTGGCCGCCATCCACGTCTACCACCTGCATGTGCTGTTCAATGGCGGCGAGTGCGGGTAGCAGGCGTTCACGGTTGTGCCCGTGCTCGTATAACTGATGCGGCGGCTGGTTCGAGGTAGCCACCAGCACCACGCCTTCATCGAACAGCGTCAGGAACAGCCGGCCAAGGAGGGTGGCATCGCCGATATCACTGATGAAGAGTTCATCGAAACACAGCACCCGTACTTCCGCCGCCAACTCCCGGGCGATGGTACTGAGCGGGTCGGCGGTGCCAGTCAGCTGGAATAGCCGCCGATGCACCCACTGCATGAAGTGGTGAAAATGCTGGCGCCGACTGGGCACCTGCAAGCTGTTGTGGAAACTGTCCATCAGCCAGGTCTTGCCGCGGCCTACCGGGCCCCACAAGTAGACGCCCCGGGGTGCGGGCGCGCCGGGCTCGTGCAGCGCCTCGAAGCAGTGCTGCAGATGGTCAATGGCGTGCTGTTGGGCAGGATCGGGAATAAAGCCCTGATGGGCGATGGCCTGCTGGTACGCGGCCAGGGGTGATTGCATAGTCATGGCGTGCAGTTTACCAGCAACGGCCATGGGGCTGCTGGTCAGGGGGTGTGTTGCGGTAGCCAGATGGTCGGCGCGCAGCATTGGTGTCCCACGCCTGGAACAATATGCAGCTGTGCATGGGGGATCTGTTTGGCCGACCCAATGAACAGCGGCGGGGGCACCTGGGTGTCGTTGGCACCGAAATACAGATAACGCTGACGGTCCGCTCGCCAGAGCCTGATCGCTGCGGGATTAAGGGAGGCAAACAGCCGACCGTAACGGTGATGATCGGACCAGATATCGGTATCCACCGGGCTGGACAGGGTGATCACCTGCGTGACCGGTAGATCCCGTTCGCCCAGCAGCAAGGCCAGTACGCCGCCGCCGGAATAGCCCACCAGCGTAATGGTTTCGATATCTGGATGTTGATCAAGCCAGTCGCCTAGCCCGAGGACCATGCTGTCTACCACCGCTGTGGAATAGCGGCCGTAGGTCCAGAGCAGGGGATCGCAGCCGGGCGCCGCCTGCACCCCATAGCAGGGGCGTCCCAGATAAAGAGCCGGACCCGATGTCTGGCCCATCCAGATCAGGGCCTGTGGCCTGGCGGGGGTTGGATCCGGGGATACAACCCGGCCGCCGGCGCGCCAGGGGCGGCCGTCGCCCTCGATAAACACGAGGGCATGGCGCCCGGCGACTTCTCGTTGATAGGAATGCAGCAGATAGTCACCGCCTGCTAGAGACACGGGTTGGAGGCCAGCCTGGTTGGCTATTTCCTTGAGCGAGGGCGAAGAAAGGGGAGCGCAGCCGGATGCCAACCAAAGCAGCACCCAGCCGATGAATAGGCGGGCCGACAGCGAAGCTGTCGGCCCGGTGAAACCGCTGCGATCACCATGCGTGACCGCAGCGCCGGATAGGTCAGAAATTCTGCCGGAAGCGTATCTCAACGGAGTGCTCATCGTAGTTGTTATGGCCGACCAGGGTTTCCGCCCGCAGCGCGAGACTACGATTGACACCCATGTCCTTGGTCAGCCCCACCCCAACGCGGCCATAGTCCGACGACTGCGACGGCGTGCGGCTATCGAATACGTTACCGGGGGCAGCCACAAAGGCGGTACGCACCGAGGTGCCATCGTCCTCGAACTCATGTTCCCAGGCCAGGCGCAGGTCGCCGGTCAGGGTGTCGGAGAACTGCACCGCGGTGGTGAAACCGAGTTCGGACACCAGCGACTGGATATCGCTGCTGCCGACCCGCAGCGCAGCGGCGCCGCCACTCTCTGTGAAGCCATCGATCTCGACGTCGGTGTAATGCAGGTAGGCGAAGGGCTGAATCGCCAGGTTGCGCACCAGCATGGATTTCACCACGCCCACCGACAGGTTCCAGATATCCCCATCGGTATCACCTTCGAGCACGCCGAAGCCGCTGTCGCGACGTGTATCGAAGTTGGCGCGGCTGTAGCTCAGGTTGCTCTCCAGATACAGCTCCGGGCCCAGCTCCAGTGAGCCATACAGGATTCCACCCCAGGTGTCGGCCTCGGTACCGCCACCCACCCCGGAAAAGTCCGAGTCAGTGGTTGAATAGTGCAGAGCCGCACCCAGTTGCAGGGCGTCGCTGACGTAACGGTCGGCACCCGCCACCAGGGTGTAGGTCGTGCTGTCATAGCCCGGGGCCGCTGAGGTGTCGTCATAATCACCGCGCGTGTAGATGCCGCGAATGAAGTAACCCACGTCACCCTGATCGCCCGAGGCCGCGCCACCCCGGACCAACCGCATCGAGTCGACCATATCCGGCGACAGGTTGACGTTGGCATTGCTGTAGTTCATCAAGTGGATGTCGTTGCTGGCCATGCCGGTGCGGCGCAGGTCGGACAGCCGGTCCAGCACCACGCGGCGCACGTGGCGGCTGTTGGCCGCAGCGGTGCGCAGCATCTGGCTGACCTGGTACTGATTGAGTTGACGGTATTGCCTGGGGTTATTTATTTGCTGACCGATCTGCTGCAATCCTGTGTTGTTGGAAGCGGCAATGGCGCTGCAGATTTGCGCGGCGACGCCGCTGGCAGCGTTACAGTCGATGCCGACAACCGGGGTCTGCCCGGCGGAGATTTCGGCTACCAGTTTGGCCAGCTCGCCGCTCAGCGCCGCCAGGGCGTCAGCGTCGGTATATACGCTGCGTAGGCCATCGATATCCATCGCCGTGCCGCCACTGGTCAGCGCCAGCTCGGTGTAATCGGCTTGGGTAGTGCCGTCGGCTGATTGCAGGATGTAGCCCTGCACCTTGGTGATCACGCCCGACGCGTCCTTCACATAGGCGTAGCCGGTGGCCGGGTCGGCGCCTACCACGGCGATGGCGGGGTTACCGTCCAGATCGGTGAAACGCTGACTGACGACAGCGTGGACAACAGTGTTGTACTGCGCCAACTGGGCCTGGATGTAGGCCTTGTCGATTTCGGTCATGCCGCTGGGCAGGTGCGAGGTGTCAAGGTTGGTACGGTCGTTGTCCCGATCCTCATCAGTGATCAGCATGATCGAGGCGCCGGCGGTGGGTCGGAAGTCGAAATTGCGGAAGGTGTAATCGATGGCCCGGTAACCGTCTTCTGTCCCACCGGTGGTCACCAGTTCCGAGGTGATGGCGTGAAAGTCGTCCGCCGTGCCCCATACGTTGTCAGGATCGAGTGACAGGTTGAAATGGCGGTAGAAATCCGCGCCCTGTTCGCGGCCTGCTTCGTGGGCGGAAGGCGGGGTATAGGTTGCGCCGCCGAAGCCCACCAGACCGTACTGGTTCAAGGTGACGTTCTGCTCTTTGAGCATGCTGTCGAGGTTGCGCACATAGGTGCCGATGAAGGCGTTGTGTTCACCGGACATGGAGCCGGATTCGTCGATGACGATAGCCATGTCCAGCGTGGTGGCGGCATGCAGTACGCCGCTCATCAGGGTCGAACTGATGATGCTCGCGAGCAGGGTAGGTTTGTTGAGGTTCATGTGAAGCTCCGTAGCTACGCCCGGCAGGAGGACGCAGATTTTTGTTACGGAAGCACTTCAACAACGCCAGCATTGATTGGGCGACAGCTTGTCGAGAAAGCAGATTCCAGATTCAGGTGGGCCGGTCTGTCCTTTTCCGGTTCAACTGGCGCCGGCGCCGATTCTGGCTCTGTTTGCATATATTTTCAACTGTATGGACGCGCAGATGCCGGACCACAGGGGCCCGGCACAGGGGAGGCAGGAATCAGTCCTCTTGGTTGGCGAGGAAGTTGACTGCCATCATCGCCATGGCGCGACTCCCCACAACCAGCGCGCTTTCATCGACGAAGAATTCCGGGTTGTGGTTAGGCGCGGCGGTGGCCGGGTCCTGGCCCTCCGGGGTGATCCCGAGAAAAACGTACAGGCCGGGCGCTTCCTGGGCAAAGAAGGAGAAGTCTTCAGCAGCGCCGGGCAACTCGGCAGTGGCGACCTTGCCGTCAGCGGCGCGCTCCAGTACCGGCGCCATCTTCTCGGTCAGCTCGGCATCGTTGATGGTGGTGCTGTACATCGGCTCGATGGACACCTTGGCGGTGGCACCGGCGCTTTCGGCGATCTTCTCGGCGCTCAGCGTCAGATCGTCGCGCAGCTTGTCGCGCACACCCTGGTCGTAGGTGCGGATGGTGCCGGCCATTTCTACTGTCTCGGGAACAATGTTCGGACCGCTGCCGCCATGGATGCTGCCAATGGTCACCACGGCGGGGGAGCGGGTCAGGTTGGCCTTGCGGCTGACCACGGTTTGCACGCCGTTGATTACCTGGGCTGAAGCGACAACCGGGTCGATGGTGTTCCACGGCATGCCGCCATGGCCCTGGTGGCCGGTCACGGTGATGTTCAGCATGTCGCTGGCCGCCGTGGTAGCACCGCTGCGCCAGCTGATCTCACCGGTGGGGCCAGGCATGACATGCATGGCAAAGATGGCATCGGGTTTGACCGACTTGAACAGGCCGTCTTCAAGCATCAGCTTGGCACCCCAGCTGGCATCCGGGCCGGGTTGCACCAGGCTGGAACCCTCCTCGGCGGGCTGGAAGATGAACATGACGGTGCCTTCGATCTGGTCGCGCACGCCCGCCAGCACCTCGGCGGTGGCCATCAACATGGCGGTGTGGGCGTCATGCCCGCAGGCATGCATCACGTCGACTTCGGTGCCATGGTAGATGCCGGTCGCCTGGGAGGCGAAGGGCAGGCCTGCCGGTTCCTTCACCGGCAGGGCGTCCATATCGGCACGCAGGGCCACCGTGCGGCCGGGCTTGGCGCCCTTGAGAATACCGACCACGCCGGTGCGGCCGACTTCGGTCTGCACTTCCAGGCCAAGCTCCTTGAGGTGCTCGGCCACCAGGCGGGCGGTGCGGGTTTCCTGCTCACCCAGCTCCGGGTGCTGGTGAATGTCCCGGCGCCATGCGATGAGCTGTTCTTCGATGGCGGCGGTATCCTTGCGGATTTGCTGTTCCAGGTCGGTGACCGGTGTCTGGGCGTAGGCACCGAGGCTGAACAGGAGGCCGGCGGTCAAGCCGGGGAGAAGGGAATGACGAAGCATGATGATGGGTCTGCCCTGTTGAGGTTCATGGGAGTTGAGACCCCATATACGCTACCATGTTCAACCAGAGTGACTTGCCGCGGTGGGGTAGTAGAGTGAAACCAAATGTGTGAATTGATGGGCATGAGTGCCAACGTACCGACGGATATCTGTTTCAGCTTTTCCGGGCTGATGCAGCGTGGCGGCCGCACCGGACCCCACTGCGACGGCTGGGGTGTGGCCTTCTATGAGGGCAAGGGCGTACGCTGCTTCCATGACCCTGCGCCCTGCCACAGCTCCGCCATCGCACAGTTGATCGAGCGCTACCCGATCAAGTCGGAGAATGTCATCTGTCACATTCGCCAGGCCAACGTCGGGCGGGTCAGTCTGGCCAATACCCACCCGTTTACCCGTGAGCTGTGGGGGCAGTACTGGACCTTTGCCCATAATGGCCAGATCAATGACTTCACCGCCGGCCCGGGGCCGTTCCAGCCCGTCGGCAGCACCGACAGCGAAGCCATTTTCTGCGAGTTGCTCAACCGGCTGCGCAGTCGATATGCCCAGCAGCCGGATCAGCAGGATATCCTCGCCTGCCTGACCGAGGCCTGTGCCGAATTCGCGGCCCGCGGGGTCTGCAATATCCTGTTGAGCAATGGCCAGTGGCTGTTCACGCTCTGCACCACCAAGCTGTCCTGGATCACCCGGCGTGCGCCTTTCGGGCCGGCCCAGCTCAGCGATGTGGAGCTGGTGGTGGATTTCCAGGAGCACACCACCCCGAACGACGTGGTTACCGTGGTCGCGACCGAACCATTGACCAGCAATGAGCAGTGGCAGCCTTATGCGCCGGGCGAGTGGCGCCTGTGGCAGGGCGGTGAAACCCTGCAGCAGGGCAACGTGCTCGCCTGAGCGGCATCAGTCCGTGCAGCGGCGGTTCTTCAGGCTGGCCTGGGACACGTTGCTGCCGGCTGGCAAGCTCTGGGTGACCCAGACATTGCCGCCAATGATCGAGCCGGCGCCGATGGTGATGCGGCCGAGAATGGTGGCGCCGGCGTAGATCACCACATCATCCTCGACAATCGGATGGCGCGGCTGGCCCTTCAGCAACTTGCCCTGGTCGTCCGACTCGAAGCGCTTGGCGCCCAACGTCACCGCCTGATAAATGCGCACCCGCTCGCCAATGATGGCGGTTTCGCCGATAACCACGCCGGTGCCGTGGTCGATAAAGAAGCTCGGGCCGATCTGGGCGCCCGGGTGGATATCGATGCCGGTGTCCGAATGGGCCAGCTCGCTGATGATCCGGGCCAGCAGGGTGAGACCCTCGCGGTACAGCAGATGGGCGATGCGGTGGTGGATAACCGCCATCACCCCGGGGTAGCAGAGCAGCACTTCGTCGACCGACTTGGCGGCGGGGTCGCCGTGGTAGGCGGCCATCACGTCGGTATCCAGGATACGCCGCAGCGCTGGCAGGCCTGCGGCGAAGCGGCGGACAATGCCCTCCGCCTGCTTCAACAGCTCATCGGTATCCTGCGGGTTATGGCGGTGGGTATGGCGCAGTTCGAGCAAGGCTTGTTGTAGCAGTGAATTCAGCGTCACATCCAGCGTGTGGCCAACATAGAAGTCCTCGTTGGCCTTGCGCAGATCGGCCGGCCCCAGGCGCATGGGGAACAGCGCACCGGCCAATGATTCGACAATGGTCTGCATGGCCGTGCGCGAGGGCAACTCCCGGTCGCCGGGTTCGTGGGTCCGCCCCTGGGCTGTGCGCCATTCGGAGCGGGCTTCCCGCAGTTGTTCGACAATGCTATCGAGTTGCCAGCTTTGGTCGTAGGTCATGGTCAACACTTATGTTCCGGAAAGGCCCCATGGTAGACACTCCTGGCCGCGGCGCAAAGCCCTGGCGCGCAACCGATTCAGCATGGATACAGCCGCAGAGGGTGCCCGCGAACTGCAATCCGCAGCTGGGGGAGGGCAGGCTATCGGTCTGTCTGAACTCGCAGCGAGCAACCCCGTCGTAATCAGGGAGAGGCTCCACGATCGAGGTGACCATCTATGTACCAACACATTACCCGAGCAGCACTGACTGAATTGCTTAAACTCCAGGGCCAGACCTTCGTGTCCCTTTACATGCCCATGGAGCGGACCTTCCCCGAACGCGAGCAGAACAAGGTCCGTTACAAGAACCTCATGCGTCAGCTACGCGACCATCTGGAGGGCGGCAAGGGGGCAGGGGGAACGGCGCTCCTGCAGCAATTCGAGGCGCTGCTCAACGACGACGAACTCTGGACGAACCCGCGTAACGGCCTGGCAGTACTGGCCAGCGATGACTTTTTCAAGGTGTTCTCACTGCATCAGACCGTCGAGGAACGGGTGCGGGTAGATCGCCAACCCTATCTCCAACCCCTGCTGCGCATAAACCAGTTCGCGGAAAGCTTCCAGATCCTTTGCGTTACCCGCGATGCGGTAAGGATGTGCGAGGGCGATCGCCATGTTACCCATGAAGTGGAGCTGCATCCCTCGGTACCCCGCAACCTGGAAGATGCCTTGGGTACCGAATTGACCGAGAAGAACCAGTCCGGTTACCCGGAAGGTTTCAGCCGGGCCGCGGAACGTGCCGGCGGCATGACCATGCACGAGGCCGGCGGTGGCGGTAAGCAGGACGAGATCGACAATGACCGTGAGCGGTATTTCCGTGCGATCGACAAGGCCATCACCGAACACCACTCCCGCCCGGGTCTACCCTTGATCCTCGCCGCCTTGCCGCGTAACCAGGCGGCCTTTCGCGAGATCAGCCACAACCCGCAGTTGCTGGAGGAGGGTATTCCCCTGGATCCGTCATTGCTCGATGCCAGCGAGCTGCGCCGCCACGCAGCGGAGATCATGACCCGCCGTCACAGCGCCTGGTTGAACAGCGTCATGGAGCGCTATGGCGCGGCCAAGGGCAAGCAGCTGACCTGCGAGGATCTGCCGGAAATTGGCGAGGCAGTCTACGCCGGACGGGTAGCCATGCTGTTGGTGGAATCCGGGCGCAGTGTGCCGGGGGTGGTCAATCCCCAGAGCGGCGAGGTGGACCTGTATGAAGCCGAAGACGACACCGCTGACAGTGGCGCGGACGTGCTCGATCAGCTGATCCCCCGGGCGGTGCAGAATGGGGCCGAAGTGGTCGTGGTGCCCAAGGGCATGATGGAAGGCGGCAGCGGGGCCGCCGCGGTGTTCCGGTTCTGAAGTGCCGGACCGGCAGCCCGTGCCGGGCTGCCGGTATTGTTACTCCTTTTCGGCATCGATAACGATGCCGCTTTCCTCCGGTATCGCCGGCCCGAACCAGCGCTCCATCTTGCGACTGGCCTGGGCCTTTACGTCATCGGTGATATAGGCCGACACCGTGGCCAGGGCTGCCAGCAGCACGCCCAGATCGTCGGTATAGCCCAGCAGGACGGCGAAGTCCGGGATGGCATCCAGCGGGAAGATGAAATAGCCGAGGGCGCCGTAGATGGCGGTTTTAGCCCAGCGCGGGGTCTGCGGATCCTGGGCGGCGTAGTACAGCCAGAGGACCTTTTCCACCACTTCCTTGCCTGCCACCTTGGCGTAGCGGGTCAATTTGTTCCATAAACCGCTTTCGCTGAATTTTTTCTCGAAACTCTGAAACTTGATGGCCATGGTCGCCCCCTGGGAAATGCAATGCGTGAACCTGATAGTCAGGTGCTCAGACTACAGACCACAGCGGTGGGGTGAAAGTGCGGTGCGGGGAGGGTGTGAAGAAGGGATGGAGCCAGTGGAAGATGCCCCGGCGTACCGGGGCATCGTTTCGACTTAGAGCAGAACGAAGTTGTACGTCAGGTAGACGCGCAGCTGGTCCTGGTCGCGGCCGCTGTTGCCCTCAGCGGCGCCGGAGCGCAGGCTGGCATGACGCACGGATACACCCAGGTCTTTCAGGAAGCCCTGTTGCACGGTGTAGTCCAGGCGCAGGTTACGTTCCCATTCCTCGTCCCTTTCGCCGGGATTGACGTCGAAGTCACTACCGCGCAGGTACTTGGCAGTGAATTTCAGACCGGGCGCCAGATCGGCAAAGTCGTAGCTGTACTGGCCAACCCAGGTCTTCTCGCCGGCACGCTCGAACTTGTTGATCTGCGAGTCGGTGATCAGGTACGCAGTGGAGCCGCCGCCGTTATCCAGGTAGACGAAGTTGCTGTCGCCGCTCATCTTCTGGTAGCCCAGGCCCAGGCCGTGGTTGCTCAGCTTGTAGGTGAACATGGCGCTCATGGCGCGGTTGTCCACTTCGCCATCGTTGTAGATGCCACGGGCTGTGTAACCAGCTGCGCCACTATCGTTGGCACCAGTGGAGCCGCTGTCGAAGTAACGCAGGTCAGTGATCAACTGGCCGGCACCCAGGTCCAGGGTGTGGACCGCGCCCAGGTAGTGCTGCTTGTAGTAGTCCTTGAGCTTGGCGAAGTAGTAGCTGGCTACCAGGTTGTCGCCCAGCTGGGCATCACCGCCGGCGTACTGGAACTTGTTCACCAGTTCGCTGCTGCCACCGATGCGCAGATTTTCATGGGAGGTGGAGTTACGACCGCTGGACTCATCCATCTGGCCCAGGCGCAGGGTCAGATTGTCGATTTCCTTGGAGGTCAAGGTGGCGCCGCTGTAGGTTTGCGGCAGCAGGCGACCGTCGTTGCGCATCAGCACCGGCAGGCTGGGCTGCAGGCCGCGGCCGACCTTCAGCTCGGTCTCGGAGACCTTGGCCTTGGCAGCGAAGTCGATCTGGCTGAACTCGGGTACCGCGCCGCCGTCGTCATCTTCGGGGAACATGCTCTGGCTGCCCTGATAATCCAGGCGAATGCCCGCACGGGCAAACACGTCCAGACCAAAGCCGACGGGGCCCTGGGTGTAGCCGGACTGGAAGTCGAGCATGAAGCCCTGGCCCCAGGCCTTGTCGTCCTCAACATCACCTTCACGGTAATCACCGTTGAAATACAGGTTACGCAGGCCCAGGGTAGCCTTGGCGTCGTCGACGAAGCTGAAACCGTTATTCGGGGCCTGGGCCATGGACAGAGTTGGCAGAGCCAGCACAGCGGCGGCGACGCTGCTGGCGATCAGTGTTTTTCTCATTATGTTGTTCCTCGAGTATTACATCTCAGGGGTTGCCCGTCGGGCGGTCATTTTTATAACCGCTGTAACATAGATGAATCTGCCAACAAATCAAGCAATTGACGTGTCGATCTAGACCTAAGTATGAGGAACCCCTGCGTTGTCGGTCGGTCTTATCGCGCCGCCTCATACAGGGGGCGTACCTTGGGAATATTGTTCTGCAGGTTCTGGATGCGCCCGGAGGAGGAAGGGTGAGTGCTCAGGAAGGCGGGCGGCTGGCCCTGGGAGGCGGCGGCCATCTTCTGCCACAGAGTGACCGCCGCGTCCGGCTTGTAGCCGGCCCGCGCGGCCAGTTCCAGGCCGATCAGGTCTGCTTCGGTTTCGTTGGAGCGACTGTTGGGCAGCTCGAGGCCGTACTGTACCGCCATGTCCGCCGCCTGGCGGGCGCCTTCGCCCAGGCCCAGCAGCGAACCAATCACCTGGGTGCCCATCTGCGTGGTATAGGCGCGGGAAATGGCCTCGCGACCGTGTTCGCGCAGAGCGTGGGCAATTTCATGGCCCATGATCTGGGCAATCTCGTCGTCGCTCAGCTGCAGCTTATCGACAATGCCGGTATAGAAGATGATCTTGCCGCCGGGCATGCAGCTGGCGTTCAACTGGTCGCTCTTGATGAGGTTCACTTCCCACTTCCAGTTGGCCGCATCGGGGCGGAAATGATCGACCTCCTTGACCAGCTTGTCAGCGATGCGGTGCAGTCGCTTGAGCATGGCAGCATCGGTGTTGAGCACCTTTTTTGCTTTCGCCTCGGCGAGCATTTCGTTGTAGGACTCGGCCGCCATCTGGTCGACCTCGGCGCTGGACAGTGCGCTGAACATGTATTGGCTGCGATCGACGCCGACCGCTCCGCCCTGGGTGGTATTGACGGTTTCGCAGCTCGCAAGGAGCATGAATGGCAGACAGCAAAGTAGACGGGTGCGCATGACGGACTTCCTTCGCGATTTCGATACCGGGGGCAGCGTGGCGTGCGCTCGGTAGCAGATCAGATTTAACTAGCTTGGACCGCTGCGGTTTATAAAGCGTTCCGGATCAGTTGGCAATCATTCCGCTGCGGCGGGGCTGTCGAGCCGCACCGCATGACCGATCGGGTTGCAGCAGTGCGGGCCCTGGGTGGCCGGGCTGCTGACCGCAGGGTTGACCGGATACATCAGTTGCACCTGGGAGTCGGCATTGAGCAGTAGCGGTTGCAGCGCCCCCGGCGCCGTGGCGCTGGCCAGCCAGATCGCCTGCTCGGCCCGGTTCAGCGTCACCGGCATGCGCTCGCCCAGGCGCGCCGGCAGGCCTTTGGCCGGGGCCGTGATCAATGCGCAGCTGTCCCAGTAAGTGCCATCGTCAAGGGCATAGCGATCCCAGAGTGCCGCCAGCGCCAGGCCGCCGTTCTCACGCCGCAGGTACCAGGGCTGTTTGCGCTGGCCCTGCGGCTGCCAGACATAGAAGCCATCGACGGGAATCAGGCAGCGGCGCTGCACCAGGGGCTCGCGGAACATCGGCTTGTCATGGAGGAACTCGGCCTGGGCGGAAAAGGGCGCGCGGCTCAGGTCGCGCAGCCAGCCAGGGGTGAGATTCCACAGCACCTCGGTGCATTCGAGGCGGCTGTCGGTCTTGCGCAGGATCAGGATGCGATTGCCGGGGCTAAGGTTCCAATTGGGCCGCCAGCCTGCGGGCAGGTCCGGCGCCGGCGCATTGAACTGGGCGATGCGGCCGGTCATAGCGGATCTTCCTCACGGCGCAGGTCGAGCTGGTAACCCTCCAGGTCATTGTCTACCCAGAGGTTGACGAGGATCGGTTGGCAGCAGACGGAGCAGTCCTCCACATAACTCTGCGAGCCGCCGCTGAGGTCGACCAGCAAGCGGATGGGCTCGCCGCAGTGCGGGCAATGGCGTGCGCATTCATCCAGCAGGGGCATGGGATTCTCTCGAAACGGGGTAGTAGGGCAGTCTAGCAGACCCGGGGGTGAACTACCCAGGCGGCGGATGTGGCGGGAATTTGCCGGTACGCTTCAGGCATGATCCGACAAAACCGGCACAGGGGAATTGTGAGTCCCCTCGCTGCGCCGCATAATGCGCGCTTTCTACCCAAGGTAATGAGGAATGCATGGGCGAGTTTGATGCCATCCGGCCCTATGGAGATGACGAAGTACCTGTCGTCCTGCAGCGGTTGCTGCAGGATCGCGAGCTGTTGCGTACGCTGGCCGGTTATCGATTCCCCCGCTTGAGCCGCTGGCTGCCGGGCATGGCCTCGGCGTTGGTGGGTGCCGGGTTGCGCCGCGAGGCCCGGGGGATCGATACCATCGACGCCTTGCAGCATCGTCTCGAGCCCTGGCTGGACAAGGTGATCGAACGCAGTGCGTTGACGGTCACCTATAGTGGGCTGGAGCACCTGAGCAAGACCCAGCCGCACCTGTTCCTGGCCAATCACCGGGACATTGCCATGGACCCGGCCTTCGTCAACTATGCCCTGTACCACGGCGGGCACCCGACGCCACGTATCGCCATCGGCGACAACCTGCTGCAGCGCCCCTTCGTCAGCGACCTGATGCGGCTGAACAAGTGCTTTATCGTGCATCGCTCGGTGGCCGGGCGGCGGGAGAAGCTGGCGGTGTACCAGACCCTGTCGGCCTACATCAACCATTCGATCCTGGGCGGGCATTCGGTATGGATCGCCCAGGCTGAAGGCCGCGCCAAGGACGGTTGTGATCGTACCGACACCGCCATCATCAAGATGCTGTGCATGAGCCGCAAGGGTGAGGCGTTCGCCGAGGTAGTGCGGTCACTGAATATAGTGCCGGTATCCATCGCCTATGAATGGGATCCCTGCGACCAGATGAAGGCGCGGGAGCTGGAGCAGCGCGAGCGAACCGGTGGCTATACCAAGCAGCCGGGCGAGGATGATCGCTCCATTGCCATGGGGCTGACCGGTTACAAGGGGCGGGTGCACATTGCCTTCGGCAAGCCCCTGCTGGGCGACTATGCCGATGCCAAGGCGGTGGCGGCGGAAGCGGATCGCCAGATTCTCGGCCTGTATCGGCTGTATGCCAGCAACTACCTGGCCTTGGAGCAATTGCAGGCGGAATGTCCGGAGGTGAACATCGAGGGGTGGCGCCGACAGTTCGACGCTGCCACCCTGGCACTGGAGGAAAAACGGTTCGCCGATCGGCTGGCGGCCTGCCCGCCGGACCAACGTCCCTGGTGGCTGCGTCAGTACGCCAATCCGGTGATCAGTCGCCAGTGGGTGTCAGACCAGGCGGGCAGCCAGGGTCAGCAGTGAGGCCAGTCCCAGGCAAACACCGCCAACCAGCATGAACAGCCGGTTGGCCCGGGGGTTGCCGGTTGCCGGGCCGGCCATGTCCAGCGTGCCGGCCGCGGTGGCGGCGGGAGGCGCGGGCGGAGCGCAACTGGGTGGCAAGGATCAGCCAGGCGCCGGCCAGCCCATAGAACAAGGCCAGGCTGTTGAGCACCAGAACACTGTTATTCAGATAAAAGGACCACGCAACCTGCAAAACGGGCATGCAATTTTTCTCCGGATATGTCGGTGCTCGTGAGCTGGGGATTTAGTTGTTATTCTGGCTGGAGCGGACGATGTCGATGATCGGCGCGGATTTTAGGATAAACCGCAACGGACCTCGACCCGTGCCGGTGAAAACCCGATGAAAGGACATGCGCAACATTCTCGCCCGGCTCGGGTCCAATCTTCAGAAGGCGCCGGCCGCAGACCAATCGGTAGCCCGCGGGTTGCCGCACAGATACGAGGTGAATCATGAACACAGGAATTATCAAGAGCTGCCTGCTGGGTGTCGCACTGGTCCTCGGCGGGTGTGCTTCCGGGTTGACCGGAGACACCTACAGCCGCGATGAAGCCCGCGCGCCACAGACCGTGCGCATGGGCACCGTAGAGTCGGTGCGCCTGGTGCGGATCGAAGGCACCAAGACCAATATCGGCACCGGCGCTGGCGCCGTGGTGGGCGGCGTGGCGGGCAGTTCCGTCGGCGGTGGCCGCGGCAGCATCATCACCGGCGTGCTGGGCGCGGTGGCCGGCGGCATGGCCGGTGCGGCGGCCGAGGAAGGGCTGACCCGGAACCAGGGTATCGAGATCACCGTGCGCGAGGATGGCGGCCAGACCCGCGCCTACGTGCAGGAAGTGGATCCGAATATGTCCTTCGCACCGGGTGAGCGGGTGCGGGTACTCACTGTCAATGGCGTTTCCCGCGTCAGCAAGTAACTCCCCCTGGCGGGCCGCTACGGCCCGCTTCATGGGCTCCCCGCCCGTGCTGCCGTCCTTCGATCAGTCCGTTTGCTACCTTTCCGATAACCATATTGGTAGCGCCCCCACGCCCACCGCCGCGCTTATGCTATTAATTTGTTAAGCAATTTATCGTGGCTCGAGCCGTCTCACTGTGGATAATGGCGAGTTCCTACCCGTGCAGGAGGGTAACGGACAATATGGAGTTCTGACCTGATGACCCTGGCGCTAATTGTATTGCTGCCTCTGCTTTGTGTGTGCCTGCCGCTATTGACGGACGGAAAGGGCCGCTCGTTATGTGCGCTGGCCACCATGGTTGCCCCCATACTGGGGCTGATCCTGTTGTGGAGCCATGCGGCTACGGTTTTCAACGGCGAGGTGATTGTCCAGACCTGGCCCTGGATCGAGCGGCTTGGCCTGAACCTGAGCTTTCGCCTTGATGGGCTGAGTTTCCTGTTTGCCCTGCTGATCCTCGGCATTGGCATACTGGTCATCCTCTACGCGCGCTATTACCTGTCGAAGAACGACCCCATGGGGCGCTTCTTCAGCTTCCTGCTGCTGTTCATGGCCGCCATGCTGGGCGTGGTCCTCTCGGAAAACCTGCTGTTGATGATGTTTTTCTGGGAATTGACCAGCCTGTCGTCCTTCCTGCTGATCGGCTATTGGTCCCACTCGACCGATGCACGCAAGGGCGCGCGCATGGCCCTGGCGGTCACCGGCGGTGGCGGTCTCGCGCTGCTGGCCGGGGTGCTGCTGTTGGGCCAGGTGGTGGGCAGCTATGAGCTGAGCGCCGTACTGGCCGCCGGCGATGTGATTCGCGAGCATGCGCTTTACCCCGTGATCCTGGTGCTGGTGCTGCTGGGGGTATTTACCAAGTCGGCGCAATTTCCCTTCCATTTCTGGTTGCCCCACGCCATGGCCGCGCCCACGCCGGTGTCGGCGTACCTGCACTCGGCCACCATGGTCAAGGCGGGGGTATTCCTGCTGGCGCGGCTATACCCCGCGCTGTCAGAGACGGATCTGTGGTTCTTCCTGGTCAGCGTCACCGGTATGGCGACCTTGCTGCTCGGTGCCTGTACCGCGCTGTTCCAGCACGACCTGAAGGGCTTGCTGGCCTATTCGACGATCAGCCATCTGGGGTTGATCACGCTGCTGTTCGGCCTGGATACCCGCTTGGCTGCGGTGGCCGCCGTGTTCCATATCATCAACCATGCGACTTTCAAGGCCTCGCTGTTCATGGCGGCGGGGATCATCGACCATGAGACCGGCACGCGCGACATGCGGCGTATCAACGGGCTGTGGAAGTACATGCCCCATACCGCAACGCTGGCGATGGTCGCCGCCTCGGCCATGGCCGGGGTCCCGCTGCTCAACGGTTTCCTCAGTAAGGAGATGTTCTTCACCGAGACCCTGCAGCAGCACCAGTTCGGCAACTACAGCTGGATTGTGCCGCTGGTGGCAGTGACCGCCAGTGTCTTCTCGGTGGCCTATTCGCTGCGCTTCATCCACGACGTCTTCTTCAACGGCAAGCCGGTGAACCTGCCGAAGTTCCCGCCCCATGAGCCCAGCCGCTACATGAAGATACCGGTGGAGATCCTGGTTGCGCTGTGTTTGCTGGTGGGCCTGTTGCCGGGCTTCACCGTCGCCGGGCTGTTGGCGGTAGCGGCCAGCGCCACCCTGGGCGGCGACTTGCCGGAGTACAGCCTGGCCATCTGGCATGGAATCAACCTGCCGCTGGCCATGAGCTTTGTGGCGTTGCTGGTGGGGATCCTGATCTATTTCGGCCGCCATCGCTTGCTCGGCTGGTATGTGCATCTGCCACAGCTGGACGCCCGCGCTATCTTCGAGCAGATCATGCAGCGGCTGGTCGGCATGGCCGCGGTGTTTACCCTGCGGATCGAAAACATGTCCCTGCAGCGCTATCTGCTGTGGATGCTGTTATCGGCGCTGTTGGTAAGTGGTGTCTGGCTGGCGCGGTTGCCGTCCCTGTGGGGAACGGTACCGCTGACGCCGGTTGACGGGGCGACCTTGGCCGCGGCGCTGATGCTGATGGCGTCAGCCGGGGCGACCGCGATCTGGCATCGCCGGCGCCTGGTATCCCTGGTCATGCTCAGCGTGGTCGGGCTGTTCGTCGCGCTTGCCTTTGCCCGGTTTTCGGCACCGGACCTGGCGCTGACCCAGCTCTCGGTGGAGTCGGTCACCATCATCCTGATGATGCTGGCGCTGTATTTCTTGCCGCGCACCACACCGGCCGAGTCAGCGACCTGGCGCCGCGGCCGCGATCTGTTGATCGCAGCGCTGGCCGGCGCGCTGGTCACCGTACTCTGCCTGGCGGTGCTGACCCGTCCCTACGAGAGCATTGCCGGGTACTTCCTCGCCAACAGCCTGACCGGAGGCGGCGGGACCAACGTGGTCAACGTGATCCTGGTGGACTTCCGCGGCTTCGATACCATGGGCGAGATCACGGTACTGGCCATTGCCGGTGCGGCGATCTATGCCTTGCTCAAGGGGCTGCGCATGAGCCGGCCGGCGGTCGATGCCGAAGGGCGCCCATGGGCTAAAGACCGGCCCCCGTTCATGCTGGTCAACCTGTCCCATCTGATTCTGCCGTTGGCATTGATGGTGTCGGTGTATATCTTCCTGCGCGGGCACAACCTGCCAGGCGGCGGCTTCATTGCCGGCCTGATCACCGCAGTGGCGCTGATCCTGCAATACGTCGCCAGTGGTAACGCCTGGGCCCGCGCCCGCTGGGGCGTCGACTATCACCATCTGGCCGGTGCCGGTGTGGTTATCGCCGGGCTCACCGGGGTGGGTAGCTGGTTGTTCGGCTACCCCTTCCTGACCAGTGCCTTCGGCCACTTCGCCATCCCCCTGGTGGGCGAAATCGAGCTGGCCACCGCCATGCTGTTCGATCTCGGGGTGTACCTGACCGTAGTCGGGGCGACCCTACTGATTCTGTCCAATCTGGGCAAACTCTCAATTCACGCTGTCCGGGAGCCGCAATAATGGAGCTGCTGTATGCCCTCACGCTGGGGGTGCTGACCATGTCAGGCGTCTATCTTCTGCTACGCGCCAGAACCTTCCCGGTAGTGGTCGGCCTTACCCTTATCAGCTACGCCGTGAACCTGTTCCTGTTCGCCATGGGCAGGTTGAGCACCGGTAAGCCTGCCGTGCTGGGGCAGGTGGCCGAGCACACCGATCCGCTGCCCCAGGCGCTGGTGCTGACCGCCATCGTCATTGGCTTTGCCATGACGGCCTTCGCGCTGGTCCTGGCGCTGCGCGCCCAGGGCGAGCTGGAAAACGATCACGTCGACGGCCGGAGCAAGCGCTGATGGAGCATCTGGCGATATGGCCTGTCCTGCTGCCCATGTTTGCGGGCGCGTTGTTACTGTTGTCCGGCCGCACGGGGGAGGGTTTCAAACGTAGCGTCTGTCTGTTGGCAACCCTGTTGCAGATACCCGTTGCAGTGCTGCTGCTGGGCGCCGCGAGTACCGGCTTACAGGTGTATGCTGCGGGCAACTGGGTACCGCCGTTCGGCATCGTGCTGGTGGTGGACCACCTGTCGGCGCTGCTGTTGCTGGTCACGGCTGTGCTGGCGGTGGGAGCGATACTGTACGCCGTGCGCGGCGACGACCTGATGGGGCCGAACTTCCACGCGCTGTTTCAGTTCCAGCTGATGGGGATCAACGGCGCCTTTCTCACCGGCGACCTGTTCAACCTGTTCGTGTTTTTCGAGATCCTGCTGATCGCCTCCTATGCTTTGCTGCTGCATGGCAACGGCTCGGCGCGGGTACGCTCAGGCCTGCATTATGTGCTGCTCAATCTGTTTGG
Organism: Pseudomonas saudimassiliensis; assembly: GCF_000939975.1. Classification (GTDB taxonomy): domain Bacteria; phylum Pseudomonadota; class Gammaproteobacteria; order Pseudomonadales; family Pseudomonadaceae; genus Halopseudomonas; species Halopseudomonas saudimassiliensis. Next base: position 2,557,852 of record NZ_LK391969.1, read on the forward strand.
CTCAGCACTATTCCTGATTGCGGTAGGCACCCTGTATGGGGTGCTCGGCACGCTGAATATGGCTGATCTGTCCCAGCGGGTAGCCCAGCTGTCCGCTGCGGATGCACCGCTGGTGGCAGCGGCGGCCATGCTGTTGCTGGTGGTGTTCGGCCTCAAGGCGGCGGTATTTCCCCTGTATTTCTGGCTGCCCCGGGCCTATTCCGCAGCTACCCCGCCGGTGGCGGCGCTGTTTGCGATCATGACCAAGGTCGGTATCTATTCGATCCTGCGGGTGTATACACAGATCTTTGGCGAGACCGCCGGGCCGCTGGCGGACCTGATCACCGTCTGGCTGTGGCCGGCTGCGCTGATCACCCTGGCCATGGGCACCATCGGCGCGCTGGCCGCCGCAACCCTCAACGGGTTGGTTGCCTATCTCCTGGTGGTATCGGTGGGTACACTACTTGCCGGGGTTGCCCTGGGCACCCATGAGGCCCTGGTCGGTGCGCTCTATTATCTAGTGCATTCGACCTGGGTCTGCGGCGCGCTGTTCTTGCTCGCCGGGATCGTCTCCCGCTGCCGCGGCCCGCGTTTCGTTGGTCGCCTGGTGCCGGGCCCCGCGCTTCCCAAGCCCATGTTGCTCAGCGGGCTGTTCTTTCTTGGCGCCATCTCGGTCATTGGCCTGCCGCCGCTGTCGGGCTTTATTGGCAAGTTGCTGCTGCTGCGGGCCACCGGAACCGGCACGGCTGCGGCCTGGCTGTATCCGTTGCTGCTGGGCAGCGGCCTGATCACCATCATCGCCATGAGCCGGGCCGGCAGTACCCTGTTCTGGCGCAAGGACCCGGCTGCCGGAGGCGGCGAGCCACTGGATGGGGTACGCCTGACGGCCGTCCTGCTGCTGATGCTGTGTTCGCCGCTATTGGTCCTATTCGCTGATCCGGTGCTCGATTACCTGGATGCGACGGTTAATCAATTGCTGAATCCCGAGGAATACGCCCGGCAGGTATTGTCCTTCCAGGCCAAGGCTGTTGGAGGTGCCCATTGATCACGCAATCAAGATGGTTGCCGCATCCGTGGATGAGCCTGTTGTTGCTGGTTGTCTGGCAGCTGCTGGTCAACGACCTGACGGCCGGCTCGCTGATCATGGGCGGGGTGCTCGGATTGGCCATACCCTGGCTCACTCAGGTGTTCTGGCCGAACCCGCCCCGGCTGCATAAACCCTGGACGCTGCTGCGCTTTGTGTTGCGGGTGCTGGGGGACATCATCACGGCCAACTTCGATGTGGCCAAGCTGATCCTCGGGCCCAGCGAGCGGCTGCAGCCGGCCTTCGTGGTCTATCCCCTCGAATTGGAGAATGACTTCGGCATCAGCATGCTGGCGACGACCATTTCGCTGACGCCGGGAACCGTCTCGGCGGATGTCAGCGAGGACCGTCGCAGCCTGTTGATCCATGGGTTGAACGTGCCGGACGAGCAGGAGCTGATCGACACCATCAAACATCGCTACGAGCAGCCGCTGATGGAGGTATTCCAATGCTCCAGAACGTGATCATCATCTGCCTGGGCATGATCTCCCTCGCCATGCTGCTCAATGTGCTGCGGCTGTTCAAGGGGCCGGACATGCCCGACCGCATCCTGGCACTGGACACCCTGTATATCAATTCCATCGCGCTGATCGTGCTGATGGGCCTGTTGCTGCGCTCCAACCTGTACTTTGAAGCAGCGTTGCTGATTGCCGTGATGGGTTTTGTCGGCACCGTGGCGGTGGCCAAGTATCTGCTGCGCGGCGATATCATCGAATAAGGAGCAGTCATGGAAACCGCAATTGAATGGCTGGTAGCCGGGTTGTTGCTGTTGGGCAGCCTGTTTGCCCTGATCGGGTCCTTTGGCCTGTACAAGCTGCCGGATTTCTACATGCGTCTGCATGGGCCGACCAAGGCGACCACCCTGGGCGTGGGCGCACTGGTGGTCGCCTCCATGGTGTATTTCAGTTCAACCGGGGAGGTTGGCCTGCATGAGCTGCTGATTACCCTGTTCCTGTTCATTACCGCCCCGACCAGCGCCAACATGCTGGCCAAGGCCGCCATGCAGGTTCGGGCCGCACGGGTCGAACGGACCCGGGGCGAACCCTGGGAACAGTAAGCGGGTAGGAAGTGATTCTGCCGGGAGGCAGGAACGAGCGACTCGATTGGCTGCGATCATCCCGGGTGAGCCCCGGATGATCGCAGCCGGATCAGCAGATCAGTCAGCCAGCGCGATGCTGGTGGGGTAGGGCGTCAGGATGATTTCTACCCGGCGGTTGAGCTTGCGACCGGTAGGGCTGGCATTGTCAGCGCGGGGCTGGTTGTCGGCCATGGCGCTCAGGCGCATGCGTTGACGCTCGATGCCGCCCAGGCGCAGGACGCTGGCAACTGCCTGGGCCCGCTCCATGCTCAGCTTCTTGTTCAGCTCGTCGCTGCCGTCGCTGTCGCTGTGGCCGACCACGGTTAGCTGGCTGGCGCCATCGACCTTCAGTGCCTGGGCAACCTTGCTCAGCGGCACCAGGCCCGAGGGCAACAACAGGGTGCGTTTGGGATGGAAGTTGCCATCCACCGGGATCATCAGGCGGATCTGCTCGCCTTCGCGCTCAATCTCATAACCTTGCTGTTTAGCAATGCTGGTGAGATTGACGATACGTGATTCGGCCCAGGACGGTGCCGGCGGGGCCACCTCGACCACTTCCTGCTTGGAAGAACAGGCGGTTACGAAAACCAGTGAAGCAAGCGTCAGTGTTTTTATGATATTCATGTGCAATCCAGACGGTGAGTTAACCTGGGCAATTTCGAAGTGCACACAGATTAGCACTCGGCAAGCGAATTGTGACCACCAAATTCAAGCAATTCATCGGTTTATGGCCGATTCTTCAAAGAGGTTCACACTATGGCAGGTTGGTTTGGCCGGACACCGGCGCTGGCAGTCGCTTTTCTTACCCTGAGCCTGACTGGCTGCGCCTCATGGTCCCTCTGGCCGTCCGCAGCTGAAGGCCCCGCACAGCGGGTCGCCGGGCTGATCGAGCGGGGCGCCGATGGCCGCTGGATAGTGCGGCCCTGCGGCGAAGAACATGAACGGCTGCTGCAGCCGACCCCGCAGCTGCAGGAGCTGTTCGACGACGTTGCCCAGCCGGGGCAGATCTCCATGTTTGCGGAGTTGCTGGTCACCGAGGAAGACGGCCGTTGGGTCGTCCAGCGGACCCAGCGCCTGCAGACAACCGGACGCGGTTGCATGGATAACAGCGCCAAGCATAGCCAGTGGGTCGCCTTCAGTCTGGATCCGGCCTGGCGCGTGGATATCACTGCCCAGGGGTTGACGCTGGACACCGACGATGCGGAAAGTGGTCGGCAGCTGGCGACCATCCACGAGCAGATGCCCGACGGCGCCCAGGTATTTCGTGGTGTCCAGGACCAGGGGCTGGAGTTGTGGCTGTATCCGTCCGGCTGCATTGACCGGAGCACCGGCGATTATTACCACCTGAGCGCGACCCTGGTACGGGATGGGCAGCGGCTGCGCGGCTGTGGGTATGAAGGTGGGCAGGCGGCGGCACCCTGAGTAGTTGCTGGGGGTAGGGCGGCGCCCTGACCCCAGCCTCAAGCCCCCAGATACGCCTCGCGCACCTGCGGATTGGCCAGCAGCTCATCCCCGCTGCCCTGCATCAGAATATGGCCGTGTTCCATCACATAACCCCGGTCCGCCAGCTTCAGCGCCTGGTTGGCGTTCTGTTCCACCAGGAAGATGGTCACGCCCTGGCGGCGCAGCTCCTCGATGATCTCGAAGATCTGCTGGATGATGATCGGTGCCAGGCCAAGTGACGGCTCATCGAGCAGCAGCAGCCTGGGTTTGCTCATCAACGCCCGGCCGATGGCCAGCATCTGCTGCTCGCCGCCGGACATGGTGCCGGCGCGTTGCTGATAACGTTCCTCCAGGCGGGGAAACAGTGCCAGGGTGGCCTCCAGCTGGGCCTGCACCTCCTTGCGGTCAAGAAAGAATGCACCCATGGCCAGGTTCTCTTCCACCGTCAGGCGGGAGAATACCCGGCGGCCCTCGGGTACGATGGCCACGTCCCGCCGCATGATGTCGCAGGTCTGCGACCCCACCAGCTCCTCATCCCGATAGCGAATGCTGCCGCTGGTAGGGGCCGGGTCGCCGCACAGGGTCATCAGCAGGGTGGTCTTGCCGGCACCGTTGGCGCCGATCAGGGTCACGATCTCGCCGGCTTCAACCTGCAGGCTGACATCGTGCAGGGCCTGGATCTTGCCATAGAAGGTATTGACGTTGGCAAAGGTCAGCATGCTCAGGTCTCCCCCAGGTAGGCCTTGATCACCGCCGGGTCCCGGCATACCTGCGCCGGCGTGCCGGCGGCCAGCGGGCAACCCTGGTTGATCACCACCACGTGATCGGAAATACCCATTACCAGCTTCATGTCGTGTTCGATCAGCAAGATGGTCAGCCCGTGGTCGCTGCGCAGCTCGGCAATCAGTTCCTGCAGGTCGGCGGTCTCCCGGGGGTTGAGTCCGGCGGCGGGTTCGTCGAGCATCAGCAAGGTCGGCTGGGTGACCATGCAGCGGGCAATTTCCAGGCGGCGCTGCTGCCCGTAGGCCAGGGTGCCGGCGGTGCGGTTGGCAAACTCGAGCAGGCCGGTGCGCTCCAGCCACTGGGCGGCCCGCTCCCGCGCTTCCTTTTCACTGCGACGGAAACCGGGGGTTTTCAGCAATCCGGCCAGCATGCTGGTATTCAGGTGTTGATGCTGGGCCACCAGCAGGTTCTCCGCCACGCTCATCTGCTTGAACAGCCGCACGTGCTGGAAGGTGCGCACCATCCCTTTGCGGGCCAGCTTGAAGCCGGGCAGGCCGCTGACTTCCTCGCCGCGGAAGCGGATACTGCCGGCGCTCGGTTTGTAGAAGCCGGTCAGGCAATTGAATACTGTGGTCTTGCCGGCACCATTGGGGCCGATCAGGGACACGATCTGGCCTTCGCCAACCTGCAGCGCCACCTGGTCCACCGCCAGCAGCCCACCGAAGCGCATGCACAGGCCCGATACGTCCAGCAGCGGGGCGGTGATGCTCATGTGCGTAGCTCCAGGTGCGGGCGTTTCATCGGCAGCAGGCCCTGGGGGCGCCAGATCATCATCAGCACCATCAGCAGGCCGAACAGCAGCATGCGGTATTCATCGAACTGGCGCGCCATCTCCGGCAGCAGGGTCATGATGATCGCAGCCAGGATCACCCCAAGCTGGGAGCCCATGCCGCCCAGTACGACGATGGCGAGAATGATTGCCGACTCGATGAAGGTAAAGGATTCCGGGCTGATGAAGCCCTGCCGCGCGGCGAAGAAGCAGCCGGCGAAACCGGCAAAGGTCGCGCCTATGGTAAAGGCATTGAGCTTGACCGCCGTGGGGTTGATGCCCAGCGAACGACAGGCCACTTCGTCTTCACGCAGGGCTTCCCAGGCCCGGCCCACCGGCATGCGCAGCAGGCGGTTGATCACGAACAGCGTCACCAGCACCAGCACCAGGGCGAGGAAGTAGAGGAACATCACCCGATGTATCGGGTTGAACTCGATGCCGAAGAACCCGTGGAAGGTCTGCATGCCCTCGCTGGCGCGGCGGCTGAACTCCAGGCCGAACAGGTCCGGCTTGGGAATGCTGCCGATGCCGTTAGGGCCATTGGTCAGGCTGGTGAAGTTGTTCAGCAGGATGCGGATGATCTCGCCGAACCCCAGGGTAACGATGGCCAGATAGTCGCCGCGCAGGCGCAGCACCGGAAAGCCCAGCAGGAAGCCGAACAGCGCCGCCATCGCCCCGGCGGCAGCCAACCCGGTCCAGAAGCCGATGCCGAAATACATGGCCAGCATGGCGTAGGTATAGGCGCCGACGGCGTAGAAGCCGACGTAGCCCAGATCCAGCAGGCCGGCCAGCCCGACCACGATATTCAGCCCCAGCCCGAGCATCACGTAGATCAGCACCAGGGTGGCCAGGTCGATACTGCTGCGATCGCCCCAATAAAACGGCCAGACCAGCGCAGCGGCAATCAGGAAACACCAGAACAGCCGACGCACCGCCGGCCGCCCGGCCAGGATGCTAAAGGCCGCGGGCGTGCGGGGCAGGGCGGGCACCTTGAACCAGAGCGCGGCCAGGTGATCACGGAACAGGTTGAACAGGAAGAGGAACAGGGCGGCTGCGGCGATCTTCATCGCCACGTCCGCTCCGGCGCCCGTCAGCACCAGGCCGGTGCCCTGCTGGCTGATTCGCACGCCCATCAGCAGGCCGCTGAGCACGACCACCACTACTGCGGAGATCAGCGCCGGTTTCAAGTTGCGCATCATACCTTTTCCACCTCCGGGCGCCCGAGGATGCCGCTGGGGCGAAACAGCAGGATGAGGATCAGCAAGCTGAAGGCCACCACGTCCTTGTACTCGGCGCTGAAATAGCCCGAGGTCATGGCCTCGGCCACACCCAGCAACAAGCCGCCAAGTACCGCACCGGGGATGCTGCCGATGCCACCAAGCACCGCGGCGGTAAACGCCTTGAGCCCGGCCATGAAGCCGATATGGGGATTGATCACGCCGTAGTACATGCCCAGCAGCACCCCAGCGACTGCCGCCAGCGCAGCGCCGATGACGAAGGTCAGGGCGATGATGCCGTTGGTATTGATACCCAGCAGGTTGGTCATCTTCAGGTCTTCGGCGCAGGCGCGACAGGCGCGGCCCATGCGCGAGCGGGTAATGAAGAGCGTCAACAGCGTCATGCTGATCAAAGTGACCACGAAGATGACGATCTGCATATAGGACAGGGTGGCGTGAAAACCGGTCGAGGGGCCGATATCGATGCCGCCGCGTACCAGGTTGGGCATGGCGATATCCCGCGAACCCTGGGCCAGGCGTACCAGGTTCTGCAGGAAGATCGACATGCCGATGGCGGAAATCAGCGGGATCAGTCGATTGCCGCCCCGTAGCGGCCGGTAGGCCACCCGCTCGATGCTGTAGCCGTAGGCGCTGGTGACTATCATGCTCACCACCAGGGCGCCGATGATCAGCAGCGGCAGGTATTCGATGCCCATCAGGGCCAGCGCGGCGAGGACGATGAAGGCGATATAGCTGCCAATCATGTACACCTCGCCGTGGGCGAAGTTGATCATGCCGATGATGCCGTAGACCATGGTGTAACCGATGGCGATCAAGGCATAGGTGCTGCCCACGGTCAGGCCGTTGAGCAGCTGTTGCAGCAGGTAATAGAAACTGTCGGGCATGGGCACATCCATGGACATGGGGTCGGCGCCGGTCGCCGACCCGTGAACAGGCTGCGTTATTGGCTCAGGGCAGTCTTGGTGCCGTCCGCGTGCCACTTGTAGACCACGAAGTTGAAATCCTTCAGGTCGCCCTTTTCATCGAAGGCCAGCTTGCCGGTGGGTGTGTCGAAGGTGTTGCTGCGCAGTGCCTCGGCCACCTCGGTCGGGTCGGTGCTTTCCGCCAGGCGGATGCCATCGGCTATGACCTGAACCGCGGCGTAGGAGGGGAATACGAAGGGACCGCGGGGGTCCTGCTTGCGCTCCTTGAACGCCTCGACCAGATGGGCGTTGGCGGGGTCCTCGTCAAAGGCCTTGGGCAGGGTAACCAGCATGCCCTCGGCCGCCTCGCCGGCAATGGCGCTGATATCACTGTTACCCACGCCTTCGGGCCCCATGAAGGTAATGTCGAGGCCCTGTTCCCGCGCCTGGCGCAGGATCAGCCCCAATTCCGGGTGGTAGCCGCCGAAATAGGCGAAGTCGACCCCGGACTGGCGCAGGCGGGCGATCAGCGAGGAAAAGTCCTTGTCGCCAGCGGTGATGCCGTCGAAGATCGGCACCTCGATACCGGCCTCGGTCAGCACGCTGCGCACTGCGGTGGCGATGCCTTCGCCGTACTGCTGTTTGTCATGGATCACCGCGACTTTCTTCGGCTTCACATGCTCGACGATGTAGTTGCCGGCGGTCGGGCCCTGCAGGCTGTCCAGGCCGATGGTGCGGAAGATCAGCTCATAACCGCGGTTGGTGATGTCCGGGCTGGTGGCGGCGGGAGTGACCATGAGGATGCCTTCGTCCTCATAGATGTCGGTGGCGGGCTGGGTCGAGCTGGAGCAGAGATGGCCGACGACGAAACTGATGCCTTCGTTGACGATACGGTTGGCCACCGCGACTGCCTGTTTCGGGTCGCAGGCATCATCGAACACCACACCTTCCAGTTGGGCGCCGTTCACACCGCCCGCCTTGTTGATCATCTCGATGGCCATGTTGGCGCCGGTGAATTGCATGTCGCCGTACTGCGCTACCGCGCCGGTAACCGGGCCGGCCAGGGCGATGCGGATAGTCTCGGCGGCCAGCGTCAGCGTACTGACTCCCGCCAGGGCGGTCATGACGATGAACTGAGAAAGAACCTTGCGCTGTGTCTTTTTCATGCCATTTGCTCACTTTATTGGAATTATGACCCGTCTGTTGGCACTTGCTCATCCAGCCAGGGCGCTGCACTGGCCATGACAGCTCGACAGACACTTGAACTGTAGCGGAGGTGATGCCAACTCGCTACCCCTGGCACCGTTTCGGTTGATCGTCTGCGGATATTGCATCTGGCGCTGTGGCGGTTACCATGCGCAGCATTCATTGTCTTGAGGTGACCCGCCATGTCCGCGCCCAGCGAAACCTACGCCGCCATCCTTGGCGCCACCGCCCAGATCGATTGGCATACCCTGGAACCCCACTTCGCCCGGGGCGAGTTGCTGGTAGTGACCAGCGCCCTGGACCTGGTCGAAGTCGCCCAAGCGTTCATCGACGACGACAGCGGGAAAGTGAAGGGCTGGATGGAGCAGGGGCAAGTGGCAAAGGCGACCGACGCCCAGGCCGCGGACTGGTTCGAACGCAACCCGGATACCTTGTGGGCGGTGGTGATTCGGCCCTGGGTGTTGGTTCAGGAGCGGGGTTGAGCGGTCAGCTTTTTCCCCTCTCCCCAGCCCTCTCCCGCGAGGGGAGAGGGAGTTTGTTTGTGCAAATCGGCATATAGGTGCCTGATCGGAGCCCATTCCTAACTGCCGGTGTAGCAGGTATCGGCGGGCTAGTATCGTTCCCTCTGCCTAGTGGGGCGAAACGGAAAAAGCGAAGCATTGCTTCGCCCGCTTGGGTGCGCTGAACTCTGCAAGGGCCGGGGCCGGAAGGAGGCTGGGAAGAGGGGCTACCCCCAACGCCGCCGCAGCCAGGCGCTCAGCGCATCCACCAGTAGCACCATCACCAGCATCGCCAGGATAACCGTGGAGGCCCGTGCCTGCTGGAACAGGCTCAGCGTCACATAGAGCATCTGCCCCAGCCCGCCAGCGCCGACAAAGCCCAGCACCGCCGCCATGCGGATGTTGTTTTCCCAGCGGTACAGGCTATAGCTCAGCCACTGGGGCAACACGCCGGGCAGGGTGCCGTAGCAGAATGCCTTGATCGGCCCGGCGCCGGCTTCGCGCAGAGCGTGGGTCGGGTCGGGCGGGGTGTTTTCCAGCGCCTCGGCAAACAGTCGACCGAGCACCCCGGCGGTGTGCAGCGCGAGCGCCAGGGTCCCGGCGAAGGGCCCCAGCCCCGCAGCCAGCACCATGAGCGCCGCCCACACCAGCTCGGGGATCGAACGCAGAGCATTGAGCAGCAGCCGGGCGAGCATCTTTGCCACGGCTCCCAGCCGCCCGGCGGCCAGCAGGCTCAGCCCCGCACCGGCCAATGCTGCCAGCAGGGTGCCGATGGCGGAAATGGCCAGGGTCTCCAGGGCGCCATCGACTATCTGCCGCAGCCAACCGGCGGAGGTGTCCGGCGGGAAAAAGGATCCTGCGTATTGCTGCATCTGGGCCAGGCCATCGCCACGGAACAGGGCGGCCAGGTCAAGCTGCAACCAGCTGAAGGAGGCGATGATCGCCGCCAGCAGCAAAGCAACCCACAGCAGCACCTCGAGATGCCGCTTCATGCCAGCCGCCGGCGCAACAGGTTGCTGAGCTGGTCGGCGGCCAGTACCAGGAACAGGAAGGTCAGCAATATGGTGACCACCTCACCGCCGGCGAACATGCGGATCGACAGGTCGATCATCTGCCCCAGGCCGCCCGCACCGACAAAACCCATGATCACCGAGGCGCGGATGGCGCACTCCCAGCGGTACAGGGTGTAGGACGTCAGCTCCTGGGCGGCGGCGGGCAGGATGCCGTAGCAGAAGGCGGCCAGGCGAGAGCTGCCAGCCTGCAGTAAAGCCTGGGCGGGGCGGCGGTCGACGGATTCGTAGATTTCCGCATACACCTTGCCGAGCATGCCGCTGTAGGTGATGGCGATGGCCAATACCCCGGCGGTGGGCCCCAGCCCCACAGCACGCACAAAGAGCAGCGCCCAGACGATTTCCGGAATACTGCGCAGCACGATCAGCAGCAGGCGCGCCGGATAGCGCAGCAGGCGGCCGAGGTAGCTGGGTTGCCCGTTGGACAGTGCTGATACCGACAGCGCGTGGCTCGATAGCAGGCTCAGCGGCACCGCCACCAGCAGCGCCAGTACCAGGCCGGCGGTAGCCATGGCCAGGGTGTCCAGGGTCGCTTTGAACAGCAGGGCAAGAAAGCCGGGCGACAGGTCCGGCGGCCAGAAGCCGGCGAGAAAGCGGGAGAAGATATCCAGGTTGCGCGGATCCAGCAGGGTCGCGGGCCTGAACTCGGTCAATACCAGGCCGGGCCAGAGCACCAGCAGCGCCAGGCAGGTCAGCAGCAGCCGGGGCAGGGCCGCCGGGTCGCGGGGCGGTTGGCCAGCGCCGCTCAGCTGCATCGACCAACCGCCAGGGGCGCTGGGCTCGGGACACCATAGCCGGGGGCTGCGTCGCTGAAACTCTCATTGATGTACAGCTGGTCCAGCTCGGCCTGGGTGACCTGTTCGACCGGCAGATCAAACAGGATTTGCCCGGCGCGCAGGCCAATGATCCGCGGAAAGTGCCGTAGCGCCAGGTCCACCGCATGCAGGCTGGCGATCAGGCTGATGCCGCGCTCGGCGGCAACCTCGGCCAGCAGGCTCAAGGTATGGTCCGCCAGTACCGGGTCCATGGCGGATACTGGCTCGTCCGCCAGCAGTAGATCGGCCTGTTGGTACAGCACGCGGGCGATCCCCACCCGCTGCAGCTGCCCACCGGACAGCTGATCGCAGCGGGCGAACAGCTTGTCCTGCAGGTCCAGGGGCGCCAGGGCGGCGCGGGCTCCGGCAACGTCCAGCGGATAGCACAGCGATACCAGCGCGCGCAGCAGTGACCAGTGGCCCAGGCGCCCGGCCAGCACGGCGGTGACCACCCGCTGGCGCGGTGGCAATGGCGGGCTCTGGTGGATCAGGCCGATACGACTGCGCAGGCGACGCAGGGCGCGGCCCCGCAGGGTTGCCGGGTCGCTGCCAAGCAGGTGCAGCCGCCCGGTGCTGGGCACCAGGGCCGTACCGAGCAGCCGCAACAGGCTGGTCTTGCCCGCCCCCGAAGGGCCGATGATGGCGATCCGTTCGCCCCGCTGGACAGTCAGATCAAGGTGGCGCAGGGCTTGATAACCGTTGGCGTGGGTCAGACCCACGCCCTCAAGCCTCAGGGTCACTGCAGCAGGCCAGCGGCGCGGGCCGCCTCTTCGATACCCTTGTAGTTGTCAGCATTGGTCTCGACAAAACGCGACGCCCGCTGCAGATCCAGGATGGCCTTGTGCTCGGGGTTTTCCGGGTCCAGCTTGAGGAAGGCCGCCTTGATGTCCTGCACCAGCTGCGCGTCCAGATCGCCGCGCACGGTCCAGTTGTAGTCGAAGTAGGTGGGCGTGGTGCTGTACACCCGTACCTTGCTGGTATCGACCTTCTTCTCCTCGACCAGCTTGTCCCAGACCGAGGTATTCAGCACGCCCGCATCTACCCGGCCGGCTTCGACCCAGGCGACGGTGGCATCATGGGCGCCGGAGAAGCCGACGCGGCTGAAGTCTTCGTCCGGGTTGATACCGTCCCGCATCAGGAAGTAGCGGGGCATCAGGTGGCCGGAGGTGGAAGAAACCGAGCCGAAGGCGAAGCTCTTGCCCTGCAGGTCCTGGTGATCCTCGATCTGCGGGTCAGCGGTGATGAAGGTGCTGGTGAAGACTTCATCCTGCTCGCGTTGTACCAGCGGAATGGCATCGCCGGTGCGCAGTCGCGCCTGGACGAAGGTGAAGCCTCCCAGCCAGGCCAGATCCAGCCGGCCGGCCCCCAGCGCCTCGACCACCCCTGCGTAATCGGATACCGGCTGGAAGCGCACTTCCATACCCAGCTCCTGCTGCAGATAGGCGCCCAGGGGCTCGAATTTGCGCAGCAGCTCGGTGGGCGCCTCATCGGGAATGGCAGAGACGCGCAACACCGTGGTCTCGGCGTGGGCGGGCAAAAAACTGGCGGCAAGGGTCATGCAAACGCCGGCCAGGATGGCCAGCGGGCGGCGAAAGGTCGACATGTCATTCTCCGGTTCAATAGCGGAAGACTCCCGCCCGGGGGTCGAGGCCGAGCGAGGCGTGGCGCAAGTTTACTGGAACCGGCCGGGCGGGCAAACTGCTATACAGTGATGAGAATATCTTTTGGAGGATTTTCCATGTCCTGGCCGCTGGCTGCCAATCTTTCCATGCTGTTTGCCGACCTGCCCATGGCCGAGCGTTGCCATGCGGCGGCGGAGGCGGGCTTTGATGGTGTCGAAATCCAGTTCCCCTACGACATTCCCGCCGCCACCTTGCAGAACCACCTTGCCGCCGCCGGCATGCCGCTGGTGCTGATCAACGTGCCGGCCGGGGATCTGATGACCGGCGGCCCGGGTCTGGCCGGGGTGCCCAGCCGGGAAGCTGCCTTCGATGAGGCCCTGCAACAGGCGGTGGAATATGCTCTGGTGCTGCGCCCGGAGAAGGTCAACGTCCTGCCTGGCCGGCTGGCCGAGGGCGTAGATCGGGAAGCAGCGCTTGATACCCTGGCGCGCAACCTGGGCAAGGCTGCCAAGGCTTTTGCCGATATCAACGTGTGCCTGGTGTGCGAGGCGATCAACCGCCACGATATGCCCGGCTTCCTGCTCGGCAGCAGCGAGGAGCTGTTGGCCATGATCGAGCGGGTCGACCACCCGAATCTCTCGGCCCAGCTGGACCTGTACCACCTGGCGCGCATGGGCGAATCGATTCCCGCGTCGGTCGCGCTGCTGGCCGGGCGGATCGGCCATGTGCAGTTTGCCGATGCACCGGGAAGGGGCGAGCCCGGCACCGGCAATCTGGATTTCCACGAAGCTTTCGGGGCGCTGAACGAGCATGGTTACCGGGGCTGGCTGGCCGCGGAGTACAAGCCCGCCTTGCCGCCGGAGCAGAGTCTGCAGTGGCTGGCGCAGTGGACTGCCGCCGGCACTTTCAGACTCCAGGCCCGCAGCGTATGACCTGGGCCCGCACCAGCCGCTCGCCGGCTGCGGTTTCCAGCCAGCCCACCGGCTGCCAACCGAGCCGGTAGGCGGTGAAGCGATATTGCTGCCCACCGGCCAGGTCCCATGCCACCCCGAGAATGCAGCTGCGTCGGCGTGGTTCGGACTCCTGCCCCAACCCGCCCATGCCGCCGGGTATGTCGAACCGGTAGCGCACCTGTAGCTGACGCAAGCCGGGCTCCAAGTCCGGGAAACGCAATTGCCGCACCAGTTCGCCGTCCACTCGGTAGGCGCGCATGTCCGCCCGGGGGCTGCTGTCCAGGGCGATACGCGCCAGGTCGGCCGCCAGCGGCGCCGGTGGCGACTGGACGCAGCCGGCGAGCAAGGCAAACAGCAAAAGCAGGGTTTTATATGCCAAGTGGAGGGTCCTCGGGCCAGCTTGCATAAACCGCACTGCTGGTCCCCGATCAACCGGGCGCATAGCGCTGGCGGGGGCGGGCGTGGCGCGGCATTCTCCCTGCATCGGCTCACCCTGCGCTGCACCCATCACCAGCGCACCAACAGGAGAACTCAGACATGCAGGACTTTCAGAACAAGGTAGCAGTGATCACCGGCGGCGGTAGCGGTCTGGGCCGGGAATTGGCGCTGTGCTGCGCCGGGCGCGGCATGAAACTGGTGCTGGGCGACGTTGACGAAGCGGGCATGCAGGAAACCCTGCGCCTGGTCGAGGCCGCCCACCCGGGCACCGAAGCGGTCACCATGCGCCTGGATGTCTCCCGCCTGGAGCAGGTAGAAGAACTGGCCGCCCTGAGCAAGAGCCGCTTCGGCGGTGCGCACCTGGTGTTCAACAATGCCGGCGTCAGCGTCAACGGGCCGATCTGGAAGAACACCGTACACGACTGGGAGTGGGTGCTGGGCGTCAACCTCTATGGCGTGGTCTGGGGCATCAAGGCCTTCACCCCGATGCTGATCGAGCAGGACGAAGGGCACATCATCAATACCGCCTCCGCCGCCGGCTGGCTCAACGGTCCGAGCAGCGGGATCTACAACGTCAGCAAGACCTCGGTGGTGGCCATCTCCGAGACCCTGGCCCTGGACCTGCGCGATGCCCAGGCCAACGTCGGTGTGACCGTGCTGTGCCCGGCATTCTTCCCCACCGGCATTCACCAGTCCGACCGCAACCGCCCGGCGGACAAGGCCCAGACCGTGGAGAAGACCGAGGTATCGCTCAAGCGCGCCGAGGCACTGAAGTACGCGGTCGAACACGGTCGCATCCCCGCCGCCGACATCGCCGAGATGACCCTCAAGGCCGTGGAAAAGAACCAGTTCTACGTCTTCCCGCACCGCAAGATCAAGACCCTGATCAAGCTGCGCGCCGAAGCAGCCGACCGGGAAGAGGGCGTCTTCGATTCGATGAACCCTTAACGGCCAGATCGCCCCGAGGTCGGGCCTCCTACAGAAAATCGTGCCGCGTGCACAATCCGTGGGAGGGGCGACCTCGCGCTCAGGACGCGGTAGATGGAAAAATGGCACCTGGAGCCGGGAAACGGGTCAATAGCAGCACGACCCCCTGTTAAAGGAGAACTGCCATGCGATTGACTTACCTCTGTATTCCTCTGTTCGCCGCGGTGCTGGTTGGCTGCGGTGAAGAGGAAGAAGCCACCTTCCCAGAAACCAACACCGCGCCGCAGACAGAAGAGTACGGCACCCCGACCGACCCCACCGGCGACTCGACTGTCCCGAATAACACCACCGAGCAACCGCCAGCAGGCAGCGGTACGGGAATGGGCACCGATTCCGGCGAGCTGACCGACCCGGCTACCGGCCAAGGGACCAGCACTACCCAATAACGTGCCGATAACGCTTGGGGCCGGAGTGCGGATATTCGGCACTTTACCGGCCCCAAGCCTGTCAAAACGCATGGACCATTACCAGTGGAGAACCGCCATGCGTCTTAGCTACCTGAGTATTCCCCTGTTTGCGCTGCTGCTGGCCGGCTGCGGCGATGACGAACCCGATACCGCGCCGATGAATGATCCAGCGCCCGCGGAAGAGACCTTCGAGGCCCCGGTCGATCCGGTCGATGAGCCCATGTCGCCCACCGACGACACCCCCGCGCCGGCAACCGACCCGCTGGACGCAGCGGACGAGCCCATGCCGCCCGCTGAAGATGCCATGACGCCGGAGGACGAGAACCTGCAACGGTCCCTCGACCGGGATCCGGGGTTGGGCACCGAGAGCGCTTCGCCTAACGAGCGAGTGGACCCGGGCATCGACCGCGATACCTCGACATCGCCTTGAGGGCTGATTGACGCGCCGCAGGCCGGGATCATCCCGGCCTAGGCCTTTTCGTATGCTGCCTGTCTAGCCCACCATCGCCAAACGCCGCGCCTGCTCGGCTTCCCCCGGCAACAGGAAATGTTCCACCGCCGCGCGCACATCCTCCCAGGCCGTCTGGTGCTCGCTTTCCAGAAAATGCCCGGTGTTGCGGATGGTTACATAGGAGGAGCGCCGCGCCAGGTCAGCAAAATACAAGGCGTCCGCCGGCGTGGTGTACTTGTCCAACTCGCCATTGAGAAACAGCAGCGGAATATCCACATTGCCCACGCACTGCATATAGCGATCCGCGTCCAGGCTCAGCACCTGGCGGATGTGATGGAGCATTTGCGCGTACTCGTGCACTTCCAGCGTGGAGATATGGCGGAAGTTGCACCGCTTGAACCGGGGCGGCAGATGCTCGCCGATGGTCTCGTTTACCAGGGTCGCGATGCGGTGCCGGTCGCAGGCCGCCAGGCATTCCTGCCCCCGTACCAGATAGTCCATCATGTCCCGGTTGAGCATGGGCGAGAAAGAGCTGATCACCGCCCGGCGGATGCGTGCGGGCCGCTGGGCCAGGGCCAGCAGGGTCGACACCGCACCCCAGGAAAAGGACATGATGTGATCGGCGCGGAAGTGCTCGATCAGATCCAGCAGAATCAACGCTTCGTCCTCCTTGCCCAGCATACCCAGCGACGGGTTATGGGGGCGGGACTGGCCGGAGTAGGGCTGGTCGAACAGCACCACGTTGAACAGCGGCTGCAGAAAGCGCAGGGCCGGCTGGAAGGAGGCGCTGGTCGCCAGCGAACCGTTCACCAGGATGACGGTGCTGTCGCTGCGCGGGTTCGGATAGAAACGCGTGTGCACCTTGTGGCCCCCGTGTACCCGCACCACCGCCTTTTCTGCATACATGTCCACTGTCCTCCCGAAGCTGAATATCACCTGTGGTGCAGTTAACCCCACCCAGGTTACAGGGGGGTGTCAGCGGGCGACCGTTCGGCGGGCAAGACAGACTCTTCCCCGGTAAACCCTTGCTAGACTCTGGTCAGATCACCCCGAAGTCGGGGCTTGTAAAAACATGGCCGGGAGATTTTCATGTCGCGCAATATCGTCGTTCTGGGCGCCGGAATGGTCGGCGTTTCCATCGCCTGGCATCTGGTGCGCCGCGGGCACACCGTTACCCTGGTGGACCGCCGCGAGCCGGGCCGGGAAACCTCCTTCGGCAACGCTGGCATCATCCAGCGCGAGGCGGTGCGCCCCTATGCCTTCCCCCGGGATATCGGCACCCTGCTGCGAGTGCTGCCCAACCGCGAAGTGGACATCCGCTACCGTCCGACCGGCATGGTCAGCGCTGCGGGGCCGCTGCTGCAGTATTGGCTCAACTCGGGCGGCGCGCGCTACGAGCGGATCGTCAAGGAATGGGCCTCGCTGATCATGCGCTGCCAGGACGCCCACGGCCCGATGATCGAAGCCGCCGGCGCCCAGGAACTGGTCCGCAAGGGTGGCTGGCTGGAGCTGTATCGCACCCAGGACGCGCTGGACGACCGCATCGCCAAGGCCCGGGAAGACCGCGAACGCTTCGGCGTGGAATATGAAGTGCTTAGCGCCGACCAGCTCCGCGCGGTAGAACCGCACCTGAGCACCGAGCTGATCGGCGCCATCCACTGGACCCAGCCGTGGATGGTCTCCGACCCCGGCGCGCTGGTACTAGCCTATGCGCGCAACTTCGAGGAGCAGGGCGGCCGGGTGCTGCAGGCCAGCGTCGAGGATATCGTCCAGCAGGGCAGTGGCTGGCGCGTCAGCACCAGCGCAGGCCCGGTGGAGGCCGAGCAAGTCGTTGTCGCCCTGGGGCCCTGGTCCAGCGACCTGCTGCTGCGCCTGGGCATCAAGGTGCCGCTGTTCGTCAAACGGGGCTACCACATGCATTACTCGGCGGAGCAGGGCGCCACCCTCAATCATTGGGTCATGGACGCCGAACGCGGCTTTCTGCTCGAACCCATGCGCGCCGGCATCCGCCTGACCACCGGCGCCGAACTGGCCGACCTCAACGCCCCGCCCAAATACACCCAACTGGCCGCCGCCGAACGCGCCGCGCGCAGCCTCTTCCCCCTCGGCGCCCGCCGCGACGCCGAACCCTGGAAAGGCGCCCGACCCTGCATGCCCGACATGAAACCCGTCATCGGCCCGGCACCGGGTAAAAATGGCCTCTGGCTGGCCTTCGGTCATGGCCACCAGGGCTTCACCCTGGGGCCGGCCACCGGCGAGTTGCTGGCGCAGATGATGGATGGAGAAACGCCAGCGATCGATATGTCACCCTTTGCGGTGGATCGCTTCTCAGGGTGATACCTTTTGTGGGGCCGGTAACACTTAAGGGGGTGAAAGGTAACACTGGGGTGTGCGGCGGGTACCCCAAGAAATCGACAAATACAGCTAAGTGACTGATTTACAAGGTATGTTCAAAACCTGGCACGCGCTCTGCAATGTTATTGGTACAACAAAAATAAAAACCGCGAAAACTCACTAATAAAAACAAGATTCAGCTCCACACATAACAAGAACAACACGGTGCGAGTGCAGCAAACTGATTTTTTTGGAGAATGGGAAGGTCTCTTCCTGCGCATCCAAAGCAATCCGCTTGCTTTAGGCAACCCGGGATGGGTTTCAGGGCGGCACTGCCGCCGGCTAAAAGAACAAGAAAAGCTCAGAAAAACAAGAACACCAGAGGGGAGCGTAAGCTCCCCTTTGAGCTTTCTGGGATTTGGAAAAATCACTTCAACCTCACCACGAGACTGCCGTCCCGAACATACAAGCCGCTCTCCACCGGCACCGGCACGACATTCCTGATAGCCTTTTGATGTCATCTGGTTATACTTTGTGTGATCCAGTTGGCATTTCAAGGAATTATTGGTTTGCGAAAGGACTCGGCAACCGCTTCAACCCGCTTTCTTTACCCCTTCTTCACGCTTCTGCTGGCCGCCATGATGTGGCTATTCCTGATGTTCTCCCCACTGGGCATCAGCGAGCGTTTGGACAAGTACACCCAGGACCTTTTCAACACCCACCTCGGTAGCTGGATCTACCCCGCTGATCGTCAGCAGGACACCGCCGTGTTGCTGCTCACCGATGAGGTGGTCGATGCCGCCTTGCAAGGCCAATGGCCGGCTCCTTACTCCTTTCATGCATCCATTCTGAGTGACCTGCTCCATCATCAGCCCCGGGCGGTATTCATTGATTTCTTCTGGATGAATAAACACAAGCCGGGTGGGGATTATCTTGCGAGTGTGCTGACCAGCTACCAGCAAGCGGCGGTGCCGGTATATCTCTCCGTGCCAAGGCTGGGTTGGCTCGAGAGCATGTGGCCCGAACTGGTCGGGCTGGTGATTCCGGTTACACCGCAGGTGATGATGGATGCGGCGGACTTCATCGCTCGGTCGTACCCGCAGCAGGTCAACGGCCTGCGCTCTGCCGCCTTTGCCATCGCTGAAGACGAATTGGGTATCCATGCCGAGCACCGGGGGGTGCTGGATATCTTCTGGGGTACAGCTGATAACCCGCTTAACCAGGCCTGGATGCAGGCGGAGAATGAAGGCCGGGGCAGCGTGCTGGGCACCTTACTGCAGGGTTTTGACGGGGTAACCACACCCATTCCCTACAGCACCACCGTACTGGTGCGCGACCTGATCAACCCGGTTGCCGAGACAGAAGACGAAGCGTTACGTGAGCTGGACGAACACCTGAAGGGCCGCGTCATCATCTACGGCGCCAGCCTCTCCGGCATTCAGGATATGGTCTTCACGCCCACCCGCGCGATTCTTCCGGGCGCCTATTACCACGCCATGGCGCTGGACAATTTGCTGACCTGGGGGAGTCAATACAAAGCAAGGCAACCGAGCCGCACACTCCCCATCCTCGGATCGCACACCGTAGCCATCCTGCATTTTTTAGTGCTCCTGCTGATCGCAGCGCTGGTTTGCTACTGGAAATTATTCGCTGATGCCAACCAGAAAACCGGCAGACGTATAAAGATCTCGGCCCTCGCGCTGGTAATTGCCGCCTGCGGGTTTCAGTTCCTGATATTGGATCTGTCGGTGGTGGTGTGGGCCGGCTTTCTGGAAATTCTGGGTATCGGTGTGGTTATTGAGCGGCTCAACCTGATTGAGCGCTGGTACACGCCCGTACGTCATGGTTTTCGCAGATTATATACATGGATATAAAGGAGAACAGGATGCGCAAGATAATCCTCACAGCCTCGCTGCTGGGCATACTGAGCACCCAGCAGGTAATAGCTGAACAGGCCGCCATCATCGAGTTTCGTCAGAAGCAGGTGGATCTGTTTGATGCGCAGGGCCAACAGCCGCTGGAGCGCAGGGAGGCGGCGACGCTGCCGTTACCTATGCCCATCACCGGCGCCCCGGCCAACGGCTTCTATCAGGTGGAAATCGAACAGCGGGCGTATTCGATCAGAAAGCGTGCCGTCCGCACCAACCGTGACTACACCGCCATCACGGGCACCTGCAGCAACATCGTCGCCGTGGCGCCCGGGGCGGTAACGCGCGGGCTGGGCAAGGGTGAATGCTGATGAACCTGAAATTACCTGCACTCTGCACCACTGCAGCGCTGTTGATGGGCTGCGTAACCGGCGCCACCCAATCGGTGAGAAACCTCATCCCCGGCCAGCTTTCGGCGGATCAGCCGATCCTTGCGCAGGTCGATAAAACCTATGCCCCCGGCATGCTCGCGGTAGGGCAGGAGCAGGATCGTTACCGCAATCAGAGTCTCGGGCTTGGCCTGGTGAGCCACCCGGAAGCTGAACGCTACATCAACCAGCAGCTGGAGCGCCTCAAGCAGGCGTCCGGGATCGCCGATCTGCCGGGGCAGGCTTATCTGTTTGCCGATACCTCCTTTGGCGCCAGAGCCAGCCCGGACGGCAACATCTACATTCCCTACGTCATGCTGCAGGATATGGGCAGCACCGACGAGCTGGCCGCGCTGCTGGCCCATGAGCTGGCGCATACCATCCGTAATCACAACAGCTCGGATCTGTTCGTACAGGCGCAGAAGAAAGCCGTTGTGGCCGCCTCCTTCTTGGCGAGTATCAAGCAGGGCGACAGCGCAACCGTGCGCGGCTCGGATCAGAAGCTGATCGAAAACACCTTCACCGCGCTCATGGTATCCGATGGCTTCCTCAGCCCAGGGTGGACGCGGCGGCAGGAGCTGGAAGCCGACAAGCTCGGCATGGATCTACTCATCGCTGCGGGTTACAACAGCGACGCCATGTTCACGCTGCTGGACAAGATGGCCCTGTGGGAGGAGCGCAACAGAACCGCGCAGAGCCAGCGCAATGCGCTGATTGATCAGCTGTTCATGGTCAACGATCCCGAATTGGAAAAGAACGCGCTCGGCGAAATGCTCGGCGGCATTCTGGACCGGTCGGCCGTCGGCGTGGGCTCGGTGGTAAACAAGCTCAACCAGAACCATGACTCCGCCGAAAAACGCTACGACAGCCTGCTCACCTATGTGGACACCCACTACCCGGCAGCACCAACCCCAGCGCTGGAAGTCAGGAACTGGCAAGCGATCAGCAAGGCCCGCAAAGCTGAGCAGATCTGGCAAGGTCTGCTGGGTGTGGTAGAAGCACGGGATGCACTCGCCCAGCGCAAACCGGCAGACGCTGAACGATTCATGAGAAGCGCCATCAACCCGCATACCAACAACCAGAATTTCCTGCGCCAGTCCTTCTACGAACTGCGCGCCGCACAGGGGCAGACGGGCGCTATGCAGCAGAACCTGGCACTAGGGCTGAAAGGCGCGTACCCATCATTCAGCCTGCATGTGGAAAGCGCACACCTGGCCGGCGAGAGCAACCCGGCCACCGCCAAGCGATTGCTCGCCACCTTCGACCAATACGGCCGCCCACCCACCTACTACCACGACGTCATCGCCATGGCGGAGTCGTCCGAGCTGAAAGTGGACGCCCTGGCGCTGGTCGCGGAATGTACCGCAAAGTACCTGGGCGAAGGCGTTTCCTGCGGTGATGCGGAAGCAGCGGCAAAAAGCAATCTGTCATACGGGAGCTTATTGCAGTCGCTGGCGCCCTGAGCGGGCTCAAGCGGGGCTGGGCAGCGCTGATTCAGGCAAACCCCAGCTTCGCAAGCGGGCCTGGATCTGACCTGAGTCTGGCCTGAACGGCCGCCCCGTTTCCGCTCCTACCGCCTCTCCCGGGAACGTCGAATCCACAGGCCGCGATCGGACTCGATGAGCAAAACCGCAGAAAAATACAGCGGCTGCGGCCAGCCTCGCCTCTACCCGGAGGTTGATCACACCAACGCTTCCAATCCTTTCTTATCTACCAGATTGAGTAGCTTCAATGATGGGCCGTTTGGCTTCTTACCGCCAACTTCCCACTTCTGCACCGTCGAGGGGCTGATGTTGAGGTAGGCGGCGAACACAGCTTGGCTGGCTCGCGTTTTTCTCCGGATAGCTTTGATTTGTTCCGGGGTGTAGATCTCCACAGGTGGCAGGCAAAGTACGTCGAACTCGCGCAAAGTGACGTCGTTCATCACACCAGCTTCATGTAATTCCCTGACGCTTTCGTGGATAGTGTCCAGGATCGTTTTATTCATCGCTAACAACCTCGATCAGTACGCCGCTTTTGGCGGCCCTTATCAACTCGGCTCTGCTGTAGTTCAGCAGGACATCTGCATACAGCTTCAAAGCCTTCAGTTCCTTATCGCTGATATTCGTCCTGACATTCTTGGCGAAGCCGTAAACGAAGAAGGCCCTGCTACCTGCGCGATACGCCAGCAGAGTTCGAACGCCTCCGCTCTTGCCTCGGCTGCCAACAGCCACTCGTTTCATGAATACCTGGCCGCCCAGGTCAGCGTCCACCAAGCCTCGTGTTATTTCCTCGACCGCATTCAACAAGGCCTCGTCACTTAGCCCCTCCTTGGTGGCCCATTTGCTGAATGCTCGGTTTTTGAATACCTGCATGCTACATCCTTGTCATGTGGCGTAGTGTATCACTGAGTGCTATAGGTGTAACCCCTGCGAAACTAACAGGTAAGAATGGTTCGTCAACAAGCTGTTGGTACAGCTGTGAAGCAGTGCCCACAAATCGGGCTCACCGACGGCACGCTATGTCAGGACGGTGCTCGACGCGCCGGGCGGTAATGCTGACCTGCCCCCATACCCCGACCGTACGATCATCAACCATGGAAACCACGTGATCTGTTTTTTGCAACGAGTGCACTGCGCCGGGCACCGATGGGCATACTCCGCAGGATCCCAATCAGGATGGGCAGGCATCAGTAGACCGTCACCAAGCGAGGCATGATATCAATCCATGCCGCGCTGTAATTACGATTCATCAGACCCCAATCAGCTCGCGGGAAATCACTATCACCCCTATCAGATTACTCACCATTTGCGCGCCGATAAGGATGACCGCGCACACCACCCAGAAAGTTGATCCGGCATAGCGTTCACTGGATTGGATTATCCGCAGAAACACCATGGCCCAGAATAATATGAGCGGAACCAGGATAAAGAGAGCGGCGATCGGCGGAGCGTTCATGGCGACAAGGACCAACAGCGGCAGCGTGGCCAGATGCCCTCCAATCATGCCGATATACCAGAAGGTGGGTGCCAAGCCGAGGCGGTTGTCAATGAAGTCGCAAACCAGGTCACCGACCACGGTGCCCCTTGTCTGCCTGGGGCTCACATCAGCTGGCTTCACGTTACTGGCAAGCCACCAGGCAGCGAGCACGCTGCCACCAATATACAGCAGCCGGGCCCCAGCTACGGTTAACCCACTGGTAAAGTCAGAGATCATTTCGATGCGGAACGCGTTGACGTCAAGCCTGAGTCCATAGCTGAGGTGGAAGAATAGTGCCCCGGCCAGCCCTGTGAGTACATGCCAGAGCAGCAGATGCAGGGGTAGCTTTTTCAGTGTCAGCCTGTGCATATGTCGCAGCATAATTGCATAAACGCAGACCCCGATTGCGCCGGCAATCAAACTGCCTTTGAAGTCAAAAGGGGCGAACGTAATATCCATTTCGGGCCAATGGGGCGGGTCAATCAGGTAAACCATCAGCCTGGCTGTGATGGCGAGCAGCATAACGATCGAGAAGAATATACCGACCCCGGCGGCCGGGTGGACTCTATGCCCTTCGTATTTTCGGGAACCAAGCTCAAGCCCCGCCCACGCGAGGACCCCGCCAAACACAAGAAACGCACCGGCGTTCACCAGCCACTGCGTGCCGCTCCCGTAATAGAAAGGGGGCTCGTAGAACCAGGATATATACAGCCCCACAATGATTGCCAACAGTGGTAGTGCACGGCTTACTACACCGGGGTAGGACGCATATTTCGGTTGATCGTCGTGAGCTGCACCTGGGCCGGCAGCGAGAGAGCTATCCATGCTTTAATCCTTTTGCATTCAATTCCAAGCAGATTCGTTTTTCTGCGGGACGAGTCTGCCATGCAAAAGGTTGAGTGCAAGGCGATAGAGCGCGGAATGTGACCGGCTCCGCGTATCAGGGACCACAGAGGCTGTCATGGGGTCCAGCGGGCGGGTGTCTGAAGTCAGCTGTAAGCGCAAGCTCAACGACAGCGCTTGCTAACGGGTTTCGTCGATCGGCAGAAGTTGTACGCTAGGGCGCTTGCGCGGCTCCAGCTTCAGCAATCGTTCCAGTGCATCGTTGACCGCGTGGCGGTCGCGCGTGTTCTCGACCTTCGCATCGGCCTGGTCGCGAAGCGCATGGACTTCTCCATGAATCGCCTCGACCTGCTCCGCACTCGGGCTATCGTGTAATGCGTTTTTCATGCATTGCAGCAGGGTGATCACCACCAGCGGGTCGTGACTGGCGTATACCCTGATGGGCGCGATCACCAGTTCCAGCATGCGGTGCATGGTGAGCTGCGGGCAGAACAGGCGCGGACTACCCCGATCGAAACAGCCAACGTCAAAGGGTGGCACTCCGCCGAGCCGTTGCAGCAATACGCTGATCAGATTGATCGCACGCATCGCGGTGCCTGGGTCGTTAATGGCCGGGCTGATGGCCTTGACTGCGATTTCCGACATCTGCCGCATGCCGTATGAAATATTGGCACTTGCGAATTCGTAGTCGTGAAAGTCGAAACAGTCGATCGCCTCCGCTTGGTCCTGCGCGCTTAAAGGCTCGCTGAAACTTATCAGCGGGTGGCCTTCTACCAGAAAGAACCCCGGCTCCACCTTGATTACCGCACGCAGGTTGCGATTGCGTAGTAGCTTGCCCAGACGCCGTTGATTCACATCCCGCAGATAGCCGGGCCGCGCTGCAGGAAGGCACCACCAGTCGCTGTCATCTGGCACGCCGCCGACGCCGGCCAGTCGGCGCTTGCGCTTATCGAGAGCGGCATTAGCTTCCCTGAATAGCTCGCTCAAGATCCAGTCAACCTGAATTGATTGCGATACCGAACGGATGAACACCACGAACATCGCCAGGCAGACGATACCCATGAGCAGCGCCAGCAGCAGGCCAACCGATGGCAGGGTGGCGGGTTCGTCCTTGTTGATGGTGGTGATCAACAGCAGATAATAAAGAATGCTGCCCAGATAGATACCGAGGACCACGCGATTACGCATGTCGCTCAACAGCCCCGGCAGCACCCGAGGCGTCAAACGCGCAGCCGCGCCGTTGAGCACGACCATAACCATGGAAAAACTGAATACAGTCAGCGACACGATGCTGGTGATCAGCGTGCCGAGGATTTCCCGACCATTGTCCGGGTCCAGAAGGCCGGATGGCAGCTTGTCGCGCAGCGCTAACGCGGTCGGCGTCATTTCGAAGGCCAGAACCGCCGCTGCAAGCAAGGCGTAGAAGGCGGTAATCAAGGCGGGATAAAAGGCGATGCTTTCACGCACCCGATGGAACAGGCGGAACACTAGGTTAGCTGGAGCTGACATATGGCGAGTACCTGGAATGGCGATATGGCTTTGACAGCCGTCGGGTGCGAAGTGCACACAGTTGTGGCGACGCCCCTGTGGGGGCGGGCCGACATCGCCTGGGGCTGCTGTGAATGGCAGTCGCACCATCCAGACAACTCGGTAACGATACGCCCGTGTCGATTTTGCTATTCCACTCCTAAAGCTTTACCCGTTTTGCCCGATAACATCTTCATCGGCGGCAGCTGCTTTCCAGGCTGTCAAGCCAACCGGGAAAGATTTTCTGAAAAAAGATTAAAGCTCCTGGCCAGTACGCCGATAAAGGGATTGAACGCGAACATTATGGGTGCCTGGGGATGACCGGCCCAGTGGTCGCAAGCTCAGGCAAACATCAATTCGGACCAAATGGAGAACGACCATGGCCCTGACAGTAAACAGCAACATTGCTTCCCTGAACGCTCAGCGCAACCTGAGCGGCTCCACCAATGCTCTGACCACTGCGATGGAGCGTCTATCCTCCGGTTCGCGTATCAACAGCGCCAAGGACGATGCGGCCGGTCTGCAGATTTCCAATCGTCTAACCAGCCAAATTAATGGCTTGAACGTTGCGACTCGGAATGCGAACGATGGTATTTCCATGGCGCAGGTTGCGGAAGGCGCCTTGCAGGAATCTACCACCATCCTGCAGCGGATGCGTGAGCTGGCACTACAAGCTGAGAACGGTGCAAACAGTGCCGCCGATAAAGAGTCACTGCAAAAGGAAGT
This sequence comes from Pseudomonas saudimassiliensis, assembly GCF_000939975.1. Taxonomy (GTDB): domain Bacteria; phylum Pseudomonadota; class Gammaproteobacteria; order Pseudomonadales; family Pseudomonadaceae; genus Halopseudomonas; species Halopseudomonas saudimassiliensis. The sequence goes on from NZ_LK391969.1 coordinate 2,584,261, forward strand.
AACCCAGCTGTCGCAAGAATTGGATCGTATCGCAAACACAACTTCCTTTGGTGAAGAAAAACTGTTGAATGGTGGCGCGTCTAATGCGGCAAGATCCTTTCAAGTTGGTGCGTACTCGAGCACCAGCGACACTATCACCCTGAACCTCACCCACGGTACAAACGAAGGATTTGGGGCAAGCGCACTAGGGTCAACTGAGACAGATGGCATCAAAATCGATGCGATTAGGCTTGCCGCAACCACGGAAGACGTAGACGGCACAGCGACCGAAGTTCCTGCGACTACGTTAGCAAAGAATCTCGAGGCGATTGACGGAGCGTTAGCAACTATTGATGCTACGCGGGCCGATCTCGGTGCGAAGCAAAATCGTCTGTCCAGCACTATCTCCAACCTCCAAAACATTTCCGAAAACGTATCAGCTTCGCGCAGCCGCATCATGGACACTGACTACGCCGTCGAAACTGCCAATCTGACCAAGAACCAGATCATGCAGCAAGCCGGTACTGCCATGCTGTCCCAGGCCAACCAGCTGCCGCAGGCAGTGTTGAGCCTGCTGGGCTAAGCCATCTGGCAGTGATCCACGGAGGGGAGAGTGATCTTCCCTCCGTTTTGTCGTTTGCGAGGCAAGGATTATGGAAACGCGTATACCTGATTTGCTCGATATACCCCGCTCACCGGAGCGCAAGGCCGGCCAGGCGCCGGACGCTCAGCATCAGGATGCAATCGACCGAATGCCCGCGGCGGCGCATGCACCCACGGACGGTTTCTTGACTCAAAGCCCAGCCGATAAGTTAAGCCGTGAGGAGCTGGAGGTAACTGTTGCGGAATTGAACGAGACATTTCGTGCAGCTGATCGAGATATCAGTTTCAGTCTGGATGACGATAGCGGCAGAATTGTGGTGACCGTAGCAGACCGGGAGACCGGAAATGTGATTCGCCAGATTCCCTCCGAGGAAGCCTTGGCGCTATCGGAAAAGTTATCCGAAGTGAGCGGCTTGCTATTGAAGACTGAGGTGTAATCGAAGCGTTGGCTCAGTTTTTGCTTTAACCTCGTCCAGGTATGATTCAGCGGCCAGACCGTCAATAAGCGGTCACGGAGGGCAGAAATGGCAATAGGTGGAATTGGCGGCCTCGGGTCCGGTATGGATGTGCGGGCTATGGTGGATGCATTGGTCGCAGCGGACAAGGCTCCCAAAGAGGCCCAGCTCAACCGCTTGGAAGGCACGACCAAAACCAAGGTGTCCGCTCTCGGGCAGTTCCGCAGCGCCCTGTCTTCCTTTGAAACGGCCCTGAAAAAGCTCAATAGCGCTCCCCTTTATCAGCAGCGATCGGCCGCGTCTGCCGACGAATCCATCGTAACTGTTACCGCCGGTTCCAAGGCCGTTGCGGGCAACTATGACGTCAAGGTGTTCGAGCTGGCACAGGGCAGCAAGGTATCGCTTGCCGGCGTGGATAGCGCCGACACCGTGATTGGCAGCGGGACGCTGACTATCCAGATCGGTGAAGACAGCTTCGATGTGGAGATTGCCGAAGGCGCGGATACCCTGGCAGGTATTCGGGATGCGATCAACGCGGCCGGCAAGGACAAGGGGCTGAACGCTACTATCGTCAGTGACCCCAGCGGCCCGGGTGGCTCACGCCTGATCTTGAGCTCCAGTGCTACTGGTGCTGACAACGACATCAAGGTTACCGCCACTGCCAGTGGGTCCGGCGACCTTTCGTTGTTGGAATTCCCTGCCTCGGCCTCGGCTCCCACCGGCGAACGCGCGCCTCGTCTGCTCATGGCGGCCAGCGATGCACGGCTGTCCATTGACGGGATCATGCTGTCCAGCGCGAGCAATACTATTGATGACGCCATCGACGGGGTATCGCTTACGCTGAACGCCGCGCAGATCGCCGATGAATCCGGTGCGGTGAAGCCGGTCTCGCTGACGGTGGCAGAAGACCTGGAGACGGTTAAAACGTCGGTAACCGAATTTGTTGATGCCTATAACAAGCTGGTCGGCACCATTGGTGCGTTGACCAAAGTCACCCCCGGAACGGGCGGCGATGATCAGCCTTCGACTGGTGCTCTGGTGGGTGACGCCTCCGTGCGCAGCTTCATGAACAGTGTGCGCTCCGAGCTGAGCAGCCAGTCCGACGGTGAGTTGCGTATCCTGGCGGACCTGGGCATCACCACTGAGCGGGACGGTAAGCTCAAGCTGGACACGGCGAAGCTGGATAAGGTTCTAGAGTCCGGCACGGATAAGCTCAGCGCCTTTTTTACTGGCGAAAATGGTCTGATGGTCCGCCTGGAGAGTCGCGTCAAACCTTACACCCAGACCGGTGGCCTGCTGGATAACCGCGACAAGGCGCTGCAGAACACCATGTCGAGTGTACGGGACCAGCAGGAGGCACTGGAGCGGCGTACCGCTTCGCTGGAGTCTCGATTGCTCGCGCAGTTCAATGCGATGGATTCCCTGGTTGGGAACTTGATGGGCACCAGCAACTATCTCACCGGGGTGCTTGAGAGCCTTCCCGGTGTAGTGAAACCGAGTAAATAACCATGAAAAGCCCCATCGACACCTACAAACAGGTCAACCTGGCCCAGGAAGTCTCCCAGTACCGCGCCGTACAGCTGCTGCTGGCTGGGGCCATCGAGCGCCTGAAGCTGGCGCGCCATGCCCAGCAGACCGGCAATCCTGAGCGGCGCGGCACGGCGGTCAGTAGCACCATCACCATCATCGGTGCGCTGCAGGCGTCATTGGACAAGGACCTGGGCGGCGAGATTGCCGAGAATCTCGACAGCCTGTACGACTACATGACCCGCAAGCTGGCGGGTGTGGCGTTGGATGATACGCCGCGGTCGCTGGATGAAGTGCAGCAGTTGTTGGAAGAGGTCAAGGAAGGTTGGGACGCGATTGAGCCGAAGTGAGCTTGGCGTTGCGTTAGTGTGAATAGAGAGAGTGGGCTGGCCTACCGGCCAGCGTCGCGGCGAGGTCGCCCCTCCTACAGGCGAGGCCCGGTTAGAAGGGCGGGCCCAGTTAGGCAGGTACGAGGCCCTGTTAGCGAATGTGTAATTAAAGAAAACCTCCGATTCATCCTCAAGTATTTCCCTCCCTGCCGATAACCAAAGTATGTGAACCACTTCTTCAGGATCGGTGTCCCAATGAATGCCTACGCAATGAAGCAATACCAGACTGTCAACGTTCATGCCCAGGTAACTGAGGCTGATCCGCATCGGTTGATCCAGATGCTGTTGGAAGGTGGTTTGCAGCGCATTGCGCAGGCGAAGGGGGCGATGGAGTATGGCAATATCGCGCTGAAGGGTGAGCTGATCGGCAAGGCGATGGGCATTATTGGTGGTTTGCGTGACGCGGTCGACACCGAGAAGGGTGGCGAAATAGCAGCAAATCTGGATAATCTCTACGCCTTCATGCAGCAGCGGCTGAGCCAGGCCAACCTGAAGAACGATCCGGCCATGCTGGAAGACGTCGCCAAGTTGCTGCGTGAAATCAAAGAGGGTTGGGACGGCATTCGCCAGTCCTGAACCAGCCCCGGGAGATCATCATGGCTGTTGCCGTCGAACAATTGCAGGACACCCATCAGGCACTGATCGCTGCCGTGCAGGCAGGTGATTGGCAGCAGGTGGGCGAGCTGGACCAGCTCTGTCGTCAACTGGTGCAGCAGGCCATGGCCCAGCCGGATCGGGATGAGGCGTTGCTGGCCGACATGCTGACCTCCCTGTCCCAGACCTACCGTGAAGTCATTGGCCTGTGCCAGGCGGTGCAGGGCAAGCTGGCTGAGGAGCTGCAGGGTGTGCAGCGCAGTCGCCAGGGTGCCAAGGTCTACCAGATGTTCAGTTGAGCCGGACGGGCTCCCAGGAGCCGTTCCGGTGCTGAATCTCCGCCGTTTGTTAGCCCAGCCCTTGCCATAAATTAGTTATCAGACAGATAGCACCCTTTTAGTGCGCCAAGTATTTGACTCACAAGGGCAAATTCTCTACCTTAAGCCTGTACCCGCAGTTATGGCGTAGTGCCATTGCATTGTGCGAGTCACTGGAAAAAGGACCTTCTGCCCTCATGCAGCTCAATAGCCATATCCTGTTGATCGATGATTGTCCACGCAGCCGCCACGACCTTAATCTGATTCTCGGTTTCCTGGGAGAGGACATCCTCTTCACCCATTCCGCTGCCTGGCAGGAGGAAGTGGCGGCGAAATTGCCGTCCCCGGCCGCGGTCAAATGCGTCATCGTCGGGGAGTGTGAATACCCGGCGGGGGCCGATGCGCTGGTGAGCCAGCTCGATAAATGGGATGCCCATCTGCCCGTTGTCGTGCTTGGACGCGAGCGGGTGGCGAGCTGGCCGGAGGCGCTGCGCCAGCGCCTGCTGGGTGTGCTGGAGCCGCCGCTGAGCTACAACCAGCTGCTGGATACCCTGCACCGTGCGCAGGTATACCGGGAGGTGTTCGACGACGGTAAGCGCAAGCAACAGCGCGAACCCAACCTGTTCCGCAGCCTGGTGGGCACCAGTCGGTCGATCCAGGCGGTACGGCAGATGATGAAGCAGGTGGCCGATACCGAAGCTACGGTGCTCATCCTGGGCGACTCCGGCACCGGCAAAGAGGTGGTAGCGCGCAATCTGCACTATCACTCGCAGCGGCGCGATGGGCCCTTTGTGCCGGTCAACTGCGGGGCGATTCCAGCGGAGCTGCTGGAAAGCGAACTCTTCGGTCACGAGAAGGGCGCCTTTACCGGGGCCATCACCAGTCGCGCCGGGCGTTTCGAGCTGGCCGCGGGCGGTACGCTATTTCTTGATGAGATCGGCGACATGCCGATGAACATGCAGGTCAAGCTGCTGCGGGTGTTGCAGGAGCGTACTTTCGAACGGGTCGGTAGCAACAAGCCGCAGCGGGCGGATGTGCGGGTGATCGCCGCGACCCACAAGAACCTGGAACAGATGATCCAGGAAGGCACCTTCCGCGAAGACCTCTACTACCGTTTGCATGTATTCCCCATCGAGATGCCGCCCCTGCGTGAGCGGATCGAGGACTTGCCGCTGCTGCTCAACGAGCTGATCACCCGGCTCGAGAAGGAGCGCCGCGGCTCCATCCGCTTCAGCAGCGCGGCGATCATGTCCCTGTGTCAGCACCCTTGGCCGGGCAACGTGCGCGAGCTGGCCAACCTGGTCGAGCGCATGGCGATCATGCACCCCCACGGCGTCATCGGGGTTGCCGAGTTGCCGCGTAAATTCCGCTACGTCGAGGATACCCACGAGGATCTGCGGCAACTGCGCGAGGAAGCCGAAGAAAATGCCTGGCAGGCCGGTGTGCCGGGGCTGGACCGCACTGGCTTGCCGCCCGAGGGGCTGGATCTGAAGGAGCACCTGGCGGGGTTGGAGCAGTCGTTGATTCAGCAGGCGCTGGACGAGGCCAACTATGTAGTGGCCCGGGCGGCGGAGCGGCTGCGTATCCGCCGTACTACTCTCGTTGAGAAGATGCGCAAATACGGCATGCAGCGGGACGCCGACGGTGGAGCTGACCGGGAAGCGTCAGAAGCCTGACGGGTAGTAATGTTTGTTTATATCAGGACGTTGATTTTAAAGGGAATATTGTCGGTGGCATAACCTTTGCTTAGTGATCCCCAAGTAGTGTTTTTATCAGGGGATTGCGATGGCTGTCACTGCTCCAAACCTGCCGCAGGATGCGCAGGACCGGGAAAAGCTCGAACAGGCCTATGGTCTGTTCAGCCAGATGTCCGATCAATTGCGCGAGTCGCATGGCCTGCTGGAACAGCAGGTAGCGCAATTGCAGGCGCAGCTGCTTGAGGTCAATGCCCAGCGCAACCGCGAGCTGGCCGAAAAGGCTCGTCTGGCTGGGCGGCTGCAGAACCTGTTGGATCTGCTCCCCGGCGGCGTCATCGTGCTCGATGGCCGCGGGGTGGTGCGCGAGGCCAATCCCGTGGCCCGCGAGCTGCTCGGTGAACCCCTCGAAGGCCAACTGTGGCGCGAGCTTATCCGCGACCGTTTTGCCCCCCGTGATGACGATTACCATGAAGTCTCTCTGCGCAGCGGCCGCCGTGTGTCCCTGGCGACCCGTTCCTTGCGGGGCGAGCCAGGGCAGATCATCCTGCTCACCGACCTGACCGAGACCCGCCGCCTGCAGGCAGACCTGGCCCGCAACGAGCGCCTGTCCGCCCTGGGTCGCATGGTCGCCTCGCTTGCTCACCAGATCCGCACCCCGCTGTCCACGGCCTTACTGTACGCCAGCCATCTACATGAGCCGGAGCTGTCGGTCGTGCATCGCCAGCGTTTCAGCCAGCGACTGAAGGACCGGCTGCAGACCATCGAGCAGCAGGTGCGGGACATGTTGCTGTTCGCCAAGGGTGATCTGCCGCTGACCGATTCGCTGTGCGCCAACGCCCTCTTTGCCGACCTGCAACAGCAGGCGGAAACCCTGGTGGGCGAAGCCGCCGCAGACTGCCGCTGGGAGGACCGCTGCCCGCCCGGTGTGCTGCTGCAATGCAACCGGGAGACCCTGATCGGCGCGGCGCTCAACCTGATCGACAATGCCATCCAGGCCGGCGCACCTGCGGCGCGGCTGAAGGTGGTCCAGCGTCTGCAGGAGGGTCGGTTGAGCCTGAGCGTAGTCGACGCTGGGCGCGGTATGACCAAGGCGGAACTGGCCAAGATCGGCGAACCTTTCTATACCACCCGGGCCCAGGGCACCGGCCTGGGCGTGTCGGTGGTCAAATCCGTGACCCAGGCCCATGGCGGCGCCTTTCTGCTGCGCAGTCGGGCGGGTCGCGGCACCTGGGCCGAACTCGTGCTGCCCGTGCAGCCAGCTGTAGCGGGAGGGCCGCTGGCATGACCGGGCCGCGTATCCTGCTGGTGGAAGACGATCGCGCCCTGCGCGAGGCGTTGGCCGACACCCTGATGCTGGGTGGCTACGATTACCTGGAAGCGGCCGATGGCGAGCAGGCGTTAGCGTTGCTGCAACGGCACAGCGTGGCGATGGTGGTGAGCGATGTGAATATGCCCGGCATGGACGGCCATGCGCTGCTGCGTGCGCTGCGCGAGCGCTATCCGCAATTGCCGGTGCTGCTGATGACTGCCTATGGCACGGTGCAGAACGCCGTGGAAGCCATGCGGGTGGGGGCGGTCGACTATCTGGTCAAGCCCTTCGAGCCGTCAGCCCTGCTTACGTTGGTGGCGCAACATGCCCAGGGTCGCCTGCAAGCCAACGCTGACGATGGACCGGTGGCGGTCGATCCAGCGAGCCAGCAGCTGTTGCATCTGGCCCAGCGGGTGGCAGCCAGCGATTCCACTGTGTTGATTTCAGGCGAGTCGGGTACCGGCAAGGAAGTGCTGGCCCGCTATATTCACCAGCAATCCCTCCGGGCAAGCCAGCCGTATATCGCCATCAACTGTGCGGCGATCCCCGAGAACATGCTCGAAGCGACCCTGTTCGGCCACGAAAAGGGCGCCTTTACCGGCGCGGTGGCCGCGGCGCCCGGCAAGTTCGAGCAGGCCAATGGCGGCACGCTGCTGCTGGACGAGATTTCCGAAATGCCCCTGGCGCTGCAGGCCAAGTTGCTGCGTGTATTGCAGGAGCGGGAGGTCGAGCGGGTCGGCGGGCGCAAGCTGATCCAGCTGGACATCCGCATCATCGCCACCACCAACCGGGACATGCCCGCAGAAGTGGCGGCGGGGCGCTTCCGCGAAGACCTGTATTACCGGCTCGGCGTATTCCCGCTGCAGTGGCAGCCCCTGCGGGCGCGCCCGGCGGATATCCTGCCGATTGCCGAGCGGCTGCTGGCCAAGCATATCGGCAAGATGAACCAGAACCCGGTCCGCTTCGCCCCCGACGCCTGCCAGGCGCTGCAACAGCACGCCTGGCCGGGGAACGTGCGCGAGCTGGACAATGCCGTGCAAAGGGCGTTGATTTTGCAGCAGGGCGGGGTGATTCGGGCGCAAGATTTGTGTCTGGCGACCTTGCCGGGTAATGCGATATTACCGGGGGATGCTTTGGCGCCGGTGGTGCAGGCGCCGATGCCGAGTCAGCCGCTCGCGCCGAGCCTGCCGCAGGGGAGTGCGGGGCTGGGGCATGATGTAAAGCAGCGGGAATACCAACTGATCATCGACACCCTGCGCGCCGAGCGCGGTCGCCGCAAGGAGACTGCGGAGCGGCTGGGGATCAGTCCGCGTACGTTGCGGTACAAGCTGGCGCAGATGCGGGATGCGGGGTTGGATGTGGAGGGGAAGTTGTTTTTGGGGTGAGGTGGCGTAGCTGGATATCTCGCTTCCCCCTCTCCCCAACCTGGCACCAATCTTGCTCTGTAATCTCCAAAGCTGAATTTGCCGTCAAAATATCCACGGCCGGGAGGAATCATGACGCAGGGTGTCGAGTTCAATCGTCTGATGTTGCAGATGCGTTCCATGCAGATGGAGGCGATGAGCCGTCCGCAGCCTGCAGTGGCGCCCGTAGCGCAGGATGTCAACGCGCCGGCCTTCGATGATCTGCTGCAGCAGGCGGTCAATCGCGTCAATGAACTCCAGCAAACGACCAGCGAGTTGCAGAGCGGCTATGAGCGCGGGGTGCCGGGGATTGATCTGGCGGAGGTGATGGTGGCCTCGCAGAAGTCCAGCGTTGCCTTCCAGGCCATGACCCAGGTGCGCAACAAGCTGATTACCGCCTATGAAGACATCATGAAGATGCCTATCTGATTCAGCCTGCTGTTTCGTTTGATCGAGGATTTGATTGATGGATGCTGCGAGCACTCCGAACACCCCCGCTACCCGGCCTGACCCCAGTGCTGCCGGCGGCCCGCGCAAGCCGTTCATGGGGCTGAGCTTCCTGGACAACCTGGCGCAATTGCCGATGCTGCGCCAGTTCGCCCTGTTGGTCGGGCTGGCTGCCAGCGTCGCCATCGGCTTTGCCGTGGTGCTCTGGTCGCAGCAGCCGGACTATCAGCCTTTGTACAGCAGCATGGACAACCTCGACGCCACCCAGGTGATCGAGGTGCTGCAGCAGAGCCGCATCCGCTACAAGGTCGAGCCGAGCAGCGGGGCGCTGCTGGTGCAGGCGGACGACCTGGCCGACGCCCGTATGCGCCTGGCCAGTGCCGGGGTCAGTCAGGGCGACGGCAACCTCGGCTTCGAGATCCTCGACCGGGAAAAGGGCCTGGGCACCAGCCAGTTCATGGAGGCCACCCAGTACCGCCGCGGCCTGGAAGGGGAAATGGCGCGGACCATCTCCAGCCTGTACAACGTCAAGGGTGCGCGGGTGCATATCGCCATGCCGCGCTCCACCGTGTTCGTGCGCGATGACCGCAAGCCCAGCGCCTCGGTGCTGCTGGAGATGTATCCCGGCCGGAAGCTCGAGCCCGCCCAGGTCATGGCCATCGTCAACCTGGTGGCGACCAGCGTACCCGAGCTGAGCAAGGACCAGGTGACCGTGGTCGACCAGCACGGCAACCTGCTGTCCGACCAGAACGAATTGAACGAGCTGACCATCGCCGGTCGCCAGTTCGACCACACCCGCCGTCTTGAAGAAACCTTCACCCGCCGGGTGCACAATATCCTCCAGCCGGTGCTGGGCACCGGTAACTACAAGGCGGAGGTCTCCGCCGATGTGGACTTCAGCACCATGGAGTCCACCTCCGAGAACTTCAATCCCGAAGCCGTGCTGCGCAGCGAGCAGGTGGTCAGCGAGCAGCGCGCCGCTGGGCAAGGGCCGCAGGGTATTCCGGGGGCACTGAGCAACCAGCCGCCCGGTACCACCCAGGTGCCGGAGCAGGTGATCGATCCGGAAACCGGCGAGCCGGTGCTGGCCGCGCCGCCGCGGGACTCACGCGAGCAGGCCACGCGCAATTACGAGCTGGACCGGCAGATCAGCTACACCCGCCAGCAACAGGGCCGGTTGAATCGCCTGTCGGTAGCGGTGGTGGTGGATAACCGCCAGCAGCTCAACGCCGAGACCGGCGAGGTCACCAGCGTACCGCTGACCGAGGCCGAGCTGGCCAGTCTCACCCAACTGGTGCGCGATGCGGTCGGCTATGATCAGGCCCGCGGCGACAGCGTCAGCGTGATCAACAGTGCCTTCGTGCCGGCAGGCGAGGTGGAAGCACTGCCGGAGGTGCCGTTCTGGACCCAGCCCTGGTTCTGGAATATTGCCAAGCAGGCGCTGGGCATTCTGTTTGTGCTGGTGCTGGTTTTCGGCGTGCTGCGGCCGGTGCTCAAGAGCCTCAGCGGTGGCAGCCAACAGGGCGCCGGCGACACTGCGGGCTACCCAGCCTTGAGCGACGACGGTTTGTTGGCGGATGATCTGCGCGACGATACCGTGAGCCTGTCCGCACCGGGCGCCGGCCCGGTATTGCTGCCGCCACCCAGTGCCGGTTACGAGCAGCAACTCAATGCCATCAAGGGCCTGCTGGCCGAAGACCCGGGCCGCGTGGCCCAGGTAGTGAAAGAATGGATCAATGCCGATGAGTGACGAAGCCAAGCGTACGCAAAAACTCTCCAAGCTGGACAAGGCGGCGATCTTCCTGCTGAGCCTGGGTGAATCCGATGCCGCGGCGGTACTGCGGCACATGGGGCCCAAGGAAGTACAGCGGGTCGGCAGCGCCATGGCCGGGTTGCGCACTGTGCAGCGCGATCACGTGCAGCAGGTGATGGCGGACTTCATTGAGGTGGCGGGCGACCAGACCGGCCTCGGTGTTGGCGCCGACAGCTACATCCGCACCATGCTCACCCAGGCCCTGGGCGAGGACAAGGCCAACAGCCTGGTCGATCGGATCCTCATGGGCGGCAGCACCTCGGGCCTGGACAGCCTCAAATGGATGGAGCCCCGGGCGGTCGCCGATGTGATCCGCTACGAGCACCCGCAGATCCAGGCCATCGTGGTGGCCTATCTCGACCCGGACATGGCCGCCGAGGTGATCGGGTATTTCGATCACAAGGTGCGGCTCGATGTGCTGTTGCGCGTCGCTGCGTTGAATACGGTGCAGCCGTCGGCCCTGAAGGAGCTCAACGAGATCCTCGAAAAACAGTTCGCCGGCAACTCCAACACCACCCGGGCCAACATGGGTGGGGTCAAGCGTACCGCCGACATCATGAACTATCTGGAAAGCGGCGCCGAGGCGCAGCTGATAGAATCCATCCGGCAACTGGACGAGGACCTGTCGAGCAAGATCGAGGATCTGATGTTCGTGTTCGATAACCTGGCGGACGTGGACGACCGCGGCATCCAGATGCTGCTGCGGGAAGTGTCCACCGATGTGCTGGTCGTGGCCCTCAAGGGCGCCGACGAGATGATCAAGGACAAGATCTTCCGCAACATGTCCAAGCGGGCCTCCGAGCTGCTGCAGGACGACCTCGAAGCCAAGGGGCCGGTGCGCATCAGCGAAGTGGAAGCTGCGCAGAAGGAAATTCTCGCCATCGCCCGGCGCATGGCCGATGCTGGGGAAATCGTGCTCGGTGGCAAGGGCGCCGAGGAAATGATCTGACGACGTCCTGCACTGCGGTGCAGAGGTGACTGAATGAACGACAAAAAGGACAGCGAGCTGATCCGCGGGGACCAGCTGCAGGCGTTCAACCTCTGGGACATCCCCAGTTTCGACGAGGCGCCGCATCAGGTGTCCCGCGACGCCGACCAGCCCGAGGTGCTGGAAGCGGAGCCGGTGGTCGAGGATGTGGAAGAGCTCCCCGAGGTCAAGCCGTTTACCGTCGAGGAGCTGGAGCAGATCCGCGCCGAGGCCTACAACGAAGGTTTTGCCACCGGCGAGCGGGACGGATTCCACTCGGGCCAGCTCAAGGCCCAGCAGGAGGCCAAGACCCGTATCGAGGCCCGGGTCGACGAGCTGGGCGCGCTGATGGCCCAGCTGTTCGAGCCGCTGCAGCAACAGGATGACCAGATCGAGGACATGCTGCTCACCCTGGTGGAGAGCATGGTGCGCCAGGTTATCCAGCGCGAGCTGCAGACCGATTCCAGCCAGATCGTCCAGGTGCTGCGCGGCGCGCTCAAGGTGCTGCCGATGGGCGCCAACAATATCCGTATCTATCTCAATCCCGCCGACTTCGAGGCGGTCAAGCGCCTGCGCGAGCGCCACGAGGAAAGCTGGCGCCTGCTCGAGGACGATCAATTGCTGCCCGGTGGCTGCCGGGTTGAAACCGAACACAGCCAGGTGGATGCCACCCGGGAAACCCGCCTGCAGCAGGTCATCGAGCAGCTCTACGAGCAGCAGCGGGAGCAGCGCGCCCATCCGCCGGCGCCCGACCTGCCAATTCCTGCCTTGAGCGACGAGGCTGGTGATGACCAGGCTTGAGCGCATCAGCTTCGCCCGGCGGCTGGCGGGCTATACCGCCGCCACCGAGCTGCCGGCCGCGCCGGTAGTCGAAGGCCGGCTGATCCGCATGGTCGGCCTGACGCTGGAGGCCGAAGGGTTGCAGGCCCCGGTCGGCAGCCGCTGCGTGGTCATCAGTGAAAGCCTGCAGGGGGAAACCCGGGTCGAGGCCGAGGTGATGGGCTTTGCCGGTAGCAAGATCTACCTGATGCCGGTGGACCGCATGCAGGGACTGCAGCCCGGCGCGCGGGTGGTGCCCGCCGCCGGCGGTGGCAAGCTGCCGATGGGCAGCGACATGCTCGGCCGGGTGCTGGACGGTATCGGTCGCCCGTTGGACGGCAAGGGCCCGTTCAAGTGCGAAGACTGGGTAGACCTCAACGGTCCGGTAATCAATCCCCTCAAGCGCCACCCCATCGAACAGCCGCTGGACGTCGGCATCCGCGCCATCAACAGCATGCTCACGGTTGGCCGTGGCCAGCGCCTGGGCCTGTTTGCCGGCAGCGGCGTGGGCAAGAGCGTGCTGCTGGGCATGATGACCCGTTTTACCGAGGCGGACATCACCATCGTCGGCCTGATCGGCGAGCGGGGCCGGGAGGTCAAGGAGTTCATCGAGCAGATCCTCGGCGAGGAGGGCATGGCCCGCTCGGTGGTGGTGGCTTCCCCGGCCGATGATGCGCCGCTGATGCGCCTGCGCGCGGCCATGTATTGCACCCGGGTGGCGGAATACTTCCGTGACCGGGGCAAGAACGTGCTGTTGCTGATGGATTCGCTCACCCGCTTTGCCCAGGCCCAGCGCGAGATCGCCCTGGCCATCGGCGAGCCGCCAGCAACCAAGGGTTACCCGCCCTCGGTGTTCGCCAAATTGCCGGCGCTGGTGGAGCGGGCGGGCAATGCGGAGGAGGGCGGCGGCTCGATTACCGCCTTCTATACCGTGCTGTCCGAGGGGGACGACCAGCAGGACCCGATCGCGGATGCCTCGCGGGCGATTCTCGATGGTCACGTGGTGCTGTCCCGGCGCCTCGCCGAGGAGGGACATTACCCGGCCATTGATATCGAGGCCTCGATCAGCCGCGCCATGCCGCAGATCGTACCGCCGGAGCACCTGCAGCAGGCGCAACTGCTCAAGCAGCTGTATGCCCGCTACCAGCAGAACCGCGACCTGATCAGCGTCGGCGCCTACGCCGCCGGTTCCGATCCCATGACCGACCGGGCGATCGCCAAGATCCCCGGTATCCAGGGCTTCCTCCGGCAAGGCCTGCGGGAGAGCTTCAACCTGGGCGACAGCCAGGCGGCCATGGAGCAGTTGATCAATGAGTGACAGCCGCGTCCGGCGCATGGCGCCCGTGCTGGACCTGGCCCTGGCCGAGGAACGCAAGGCCGCCGGGGTGCTGGGCGATTGCCAGAAGCAGCTCGAGGACGCGGCCGCCCGGCTGCGGGACCTGGAGCATTATAGCGGCGAGTACGCCAAGGGCTGGAGCCAGCAGGGCAGCGCGGGCGTGGGGCGGGAATGGTTGCTCAACTACCAGCGCTTCATGGCACAGATGCAGACGGCCATCGAGCAGCAGCGCCAGACCCTGGGCTGGCACCAGCAGAGCCTGGAGCGGGCCCGCAGCCTCTGGCGCGAGCGCTATCAGCGGGTCGAGGCGCTGCGCAAGCTGATCGAGAAATACCGCGAGGAAGCCCGGGCCCGGGCCGACAAGCAGGAGCAGAAGCTGCTGGACGAATTGACCCAGCGCGCCTTCGCCCATCGTCGGCAAACCGATGGCGATCTTTTGTGATCCCGTTGGCATTTACATAAAAGCGTAACCCGTCCGATATAGCCTTCGCTGGCCAGCTTCGGCATACTCCTGCCGCCGGCGCCGCCTGCCTCATCCCCTCGGCTTATTTATCGGACTTCTCCCATGCCTGAACGCCTTTCCGACCTCGATCCGGATGTACAGACCATGCTTCGCGAGCTGATGCAGGACGACTACAACTCGCTGTTGCAGACCTTTCTGCAGGATACCGATCGGCGCCTGTGCCAACTGCACGAGAGCCTCGACCGCAACAATTGGGAGGGTTTCCGTCAGGCTGCCCACAGCTTCAAGGGCAGTTGCGGCAATATGGGTGCGCTGGCATTGACCAAGGCCTGCCAGCAGGCCGAAGAGGCCGCGTCCCTGGCCGATGCGGAAGCTGCCACCCAGGTCTGTGATCTTATCGACCGGTTGTGCCTGCGGCTGCGCCCGCAACTGACCTGCACCCACTGAGCTGGCTCTTCTGACGGGACGCCTGGCCCGGAACTTGCTCTGTACTGATAACCCAACCGTTATCGTGATCCCACGGAGACCGTCCGATGTCCGCCAGCCCGCCCCTGATGGCCCTGCTCAATACCGACCTGCGTCCCAGTGCCCGCAGCGACAGCGCCCGTACGACACCGGACGCGGAGCAGGGCGATGCCTTCGCCGGGCTATTGGCCGAGCAGCTGCCGGACGATCTGGCCGCCGCCCTGGATGACCTGTCCGCCGAACAGCGCGCCGCCCTGGAGCAGGCCGCCCTTGCCGCTGACGGCAAGGGCTTGCCGCCCCTGCAGGAGTGGCTGGAGCAATTGCCGCTGGAGCAGGATGAATTGCTGCCGGGCGGTGAGGACGCGCTCAGCGCCATCGGCCAGTGGCTGCAACTGTTGCAGGACGCGGCCAAGCCCGTTACGTCGGGGCAACCGGGCGCGGCAACGCTGGCGGCGGGTGGGGCGGCCACACCGGCGGCCGGCTCGGCTCTCGGTGCATCCCAGACGGGACTGCCCATGGACGGCGTGGATTCGCTGGAGTTGACAGCTGGCCAGGCGGGCAGGGAGCAGACCGGCAGGGAACAGTCGGACCGCCAGCAGACCGGCCGTGACCCCCTGCTGGACAACGACCTGAATCGCCCGACGCGGCAGGGCGCCCAGACCCAGACTAACCAAGCGCAGGACTTCTCTGCGGCCTTGCAGCGGGTGGCCGCCAGTGCAGCGGAGAGCCAGCCGGTATCCGCCGCCATGCTGGGCAAGCTGGCCGAGCAGCTGGAG
Source organism: Pseudomonas saudimassiliensis (assembly GCF_000939975.1). GTDB lineage: Bacteria > Pseudomonadota > Gammaproteobacteria > Pseudomonadales > Pseudomonadaceae > Halopseudomonas > Halopseudomonas saudimassiliensis. The sequence continues at coordinate 2,599,620 of NZ_LK391969.1, forward strand.
CGGGGCAGTGCAAGTCGCAGTGGCGGTGAGACCGAGGCGTTGGACGGCGCGCGACCCGGCTCCTACGCCGCCACCGCGCGCCCGGTCGCGGCACCGACCCAGGCGCTGGGCGTGCCCTTCGGGCAGCCGAGCTGGGGGGAGGCGATGATCGAGAAGGTCATGTGGATGTCCAGCCAGAACCTGCGCAGCGTCGAGATCCAGTTGGATCCAGCCGAACTCGGTCCGCTGGAAATCCATATCCAGCATCGCGGCCAGGAATTGCAGGTGCAGTTCGTCAGCCAGAACCCCAGTGTCCGTGAAGCCCTGGAAGCCCAGATGCACCGGCTGCGGGACATGTTCGGCCAACAGGGCCTGGAACAAGCCGAGGTGACCGTGGCCGACCGGTCTGCCGGTGACCAGCCGGGGCAGCGTGAGGGGCAAGCGCCGGAGCGAACCGCCGGGCGCGCTGCTCCGGGCGCCAGCCCCGTGAGCGGTGCAGCCAGCGGCGAGCCGGGCGAACCTTCAACGTCCCGCGCGCAGTGGCTGCCGACGCAGCGGCTGGTGGATTACTACGTGTGAGTTTTGGGTGGCTAGCCACCCAAGCGCAGACATTTTCCCTCCAGCGCTTTATCCTTGTCCGCCACAGGCAACACGCCACCATGCCGTTTCTGGCATGATCAATGCACAACTTTTATTCAAGCGGGCTGTGCCCGCATCTGGCGACGGAATTTTGTCATGGCGAAGAATCAGGCAGGAGCCGACACGGCCCCGCCGTCCAACAAGCGCAAGCAACTATTGCTGATCTGCATCGGCCTGGCGGCCCTGTTGCTGTCCGCCGGTGGGGTGGCCTATGCGCTGCTGGCCAACAAGGGCGGCGCGACCACTGCCCAGCCGCAGGAGGCCGTCAAACTGCCGGCGCTGTACCAGCCGCTGGAACCCGCCTTTACCGTCAATTACGCCCACGGGGGTCGCCAGCGCTACATGCAGGCGAACGTGGTCCTGATGGGGCGCCAACCGGAGGCGATGTCCGCACTGGCGGATCATCTGCCGCTGATCCGCAACCGGCTGGTCATGCTGTTCAGCAGTGCGGAATTTGAATCCCTGATGACCGCCGAGGGCAAGGAAGCACTGCGTATGCAGGCTACCCTCGCAGTGCAGGAGCTGATGGAACAGGAACTCGGCGAACCGGTCATAGAGTCGGTACTGTTCACCAATCTGGTTCTGCAATAGGAAAACAATATGGCGGTTCAAGACCTGCTCTCCCAGGATGAAATCGATGCCCTGCTGCATGGGGTGGATGAAGGCGTTATCGACAGCAGCCAGGATAACGAGCCCGGGGGCGTCAAGAGTTACGACCTGACCAGCCAGGATCGCATCGTGCGTGGGCGCATGCCGACGCTCGAAATGATCAACGAGCGTTTTGCCCGCTATACCCGCATCAGCATGTTCAACCTGCTGCGCCGCTCGGCGGATGTGTCCGTGGGCGGGGTGCAGGTGATGAAATTCGGCGAGTACGTGCACACCCTGTACGTGCCGACCAGCCTCAACCTGGTGAAGATGAAGCCGCTGCGCGGCACCGCGCTGTTCATCCTGGATGCGCGGCTGGTGTTCAAGCTGGTCGACAACTTCTTCGGCGGCGATGGCCGCCACGCCAAGATCGAGGGCCGCGAGTTCACCCCGACCGAATTGCGCGTGGTGCGCATGGTGCTGGAGCAAGCCTTCGTCGATCTGCGCGAAGCCTGGCAGGCGGTCAAGGACGTGCAGTTCGAGTACGTCAACTCCGAGGTCAACCCGGCGCTGGCCAACATCGTCAGCCCCAGCGAAGTGGTGGTGGTGTCCACCTTCCATATCGAACTCGATGGCGGTGGCGGCGAGATGCACGTGACCATGCCCTATTCGATGATCGAGCCGCTGCGCGAGGTGCTGGACTCCGGGGTGCAATCCGATGTGGACGAGCACGACGAGCGTTGGGAACGCGCCCTGCGCGAGGAGATCACCGCAGCCAAGGTGCCCCTGAGCGCCACCGTGGTCCGCCGCGAGCTCAAGCTGCGGGACCTGCTGACCATGCAGGCCGGCGACGTGATCCCGGTGGAGATGCCCGAGCACATGGTGATGTGCGCCAACGGCGTGCCCACCTTCAAGGCGCGGCTCGGCTCGGTCAATGGCAACCTGGCGCTACAGATTCTGGGTCCGGTCACGCGTCCGCGCTGACCGATCCACCAATGCAGTACTCTGAGCAGAGATAAATGAGGATCAGGCAAGATGGCTGAGGACAGACAGGACGACATCAGTCCGGAAGAGCAGGCGCTGGCGGACGAATGGGCTGCCGCGCTGGATGAGGCCGGCAACGCCAGTCAGGACGACATCGACGCGATGCTGGCCGGCAACGACCGGTCCCGGGCGATGCCCATGGAAGAATTCAACGCGCCGCCCCGGCAGGCCAGCAGTGAGCTGTTCGGCGGCGTCGACGGCCCCAACCTTGACGTGATCCTGGATATCCCGGTGACCATTTCCATGGAAGTGGGCAACACCGATATCACCATCCGCAACCTGCTGCAGCTCAACCAGGGCTCGGTGGTGGAGCTCGATCGCCTCGCCGGGGAGCCGCTGGACGTCAAGGTCAACGGTACCCTGATCGCCCACGGTGAAGTGGTGGTGGTCAACGAGAAATTCGGCATCCGCCTGACTGACGTGATCAGCCAGTCCGAACGTATCAAGAAGCTCAGCTGACATGCGGTGGCTCCGCGTTCTGCTGCCGGCCCTGCCGGCGGCCATGGTTATGCCTTTGGCGGCGGCACCGGCTGCCAGTGGTGACGCCGGCGCGTCCCTGATGACGCAGTTGACCCAGCTGGGATTGGGGCTGATCGTCGTGGTCGGCCTGATCTTCCTGCTGGGCTACCTGATGCGCCGGGTCGGTCCCATGGCGCCCCAGGGCGGGCAGCATATCCGGCTGATCAGTAGCTATCCGCTGGGCCCACGGGACCGGCTGGCGCTGGTTGATGTCGGTGGCCAGCAACTGCTGCTGGGCATCTCGCCGGGGCGGATCAACACCCTGCATGTATTTCCCGAGCCGGTGGTCGACAGCCAGGGCGAGGCCGCCAGCGGCGACTTTGCCCGCAAGCTGCAGGCCATGCTCAAGCGGGAGCAGAAGCCATGATGCGCTGGAGCCTGTTATTGCTGACGTTGCTGGCGCCCACGGTATTTGCCCAGACCGCGGCTGATCCATTGAGCCTGCCGGCGATTACCTTGACCACGGATGCCGAAGGCGAGCAGACCTATTCGGTGAGCCTGCAGATCCTGCTGCTGATGAGCGCGCTGACGTTCATCCCCGCCTTCGTGATGATGATGACCAGCTTTACCCGGATCATCATCGTGTTTGCGATCCTGCGCCAGGCCCTGGGTCTGCAATCGACGCCGTCGAGTCAGATCCTCATCGGCCTGGCGTTGTTCCTGACGCTGTTCATCATGGCGCCAGTATTCGAGCGCATCAACGAAAGCGCGTTGCAGCCCTACCTGAACGAGCAACTGACGCCGCCCCAGGCGCTGGAGCAGGCCAGTGTGCCGCTGCGCGAATTCATGTTGGCGCAAACCCGTGAGACCGACCTGGAGCTGTTCGTGCGGCTGGCCAAGCGCACCGACCTGACCGGCCCGGACGAGGTGCCTTTCCATATCCTGGTGCCGGCGTTCGTCACCTCCGAGCTGAAGACCGCGTTCCAGATCGGCTTCATGATCTTCATCCCGTTCCTGGTAATCGACCTGGTGGTGGCCAGCGTGCTCATGGCCATGGGGATGATGATGCTGTCGCCCTTGATCATCTCTTTGCCGTTCAAGATCATGCTGTTTGTGCTGGTGGATGGCTGGGCGTTGATCATCGGGACCCTGGCCGCCAGCTTCGCCGTCACCTAGGAGCCGCGCGATGACCCCTGAAATCGCAGTAGACCTGTTCCGGCAGGCGGTCTGGTTGACCACCGTGATGGTGGCGGTGATCGTGCTGCCGAGCCTGGTGGTGGGCTTGATCGTGGCCGTATTCCAGGCGGCCACGCAGATCAACGAGCAGACCCTGAGCTTCCTGCCGCGCCTGCTGTTCACCTTCTTCACCCTGATCGTGCTCGGCCCCTGGCTGGTCAGCCAGCTGATGGAGTTCACCCAGCAGCTGTACCACAACATCCCCGGATTGATCGGCTGATGATCGAGCTGGCCGGCAGCGACATCGGCCGCTGGGTGGCCGGCTACCTGTGGGTGCTGTTTCGCATCGGCGCCGTGCTGATGACCATGCCGGTGATCGGAACCGCGCTGGTGCCGATGCGTATCCGCCTGTACCTGGCGCTCGCCTTGACTTTCCTGGTCGCGCCGCAGATTACCGATGTGCCGCAACTCGACGCCCTGGCGCTGAGTACCTGGGTAGTCATCGCCGAGCAGATCCTGATCGGCGCGGCCATGGGCTTTCTGCTGCAGCTGCTGTTCCAGATCCATGTGATCGCCGGGCAGATCGTGGCCATGCAGATGGGCCTGGGCTTCGCCTCGATGAACGACCCGGCCATGGGCATCTCCGTAGCGGTGGTCGCGCAGGTGTTCACCATGCTGGTGACGCTGCTGTTTCTGGCAATGAACGGGCATCTGGTGGTAATCGAGGTGCTGGTCGAAAGCTTCACCACCTTGCCCATCGGCCAGACTTTGCAGGCCGGCGACTTCCATACCCTGGTGCTGCGGTTTTCCTGGGTGATGGCCGCAGCGATCCTGATCGGCCTGCCGGCGATCACCGCGCTGCTGATCGTCAACCTGTCCTTCGGCGTGATGATGCGTGCGGCGCCGCAGCTCAATATCTTCTCCATCGGTTTTCCCCTGACCCTGGTATTTGGCCTGTTCATCCTCTGGGTACTGCTCAGCGGCACCGCCGAGCAGTACCACCTGTTCGCTTCCGAAGCGCTGATCTGGTTGCGCGAGATGGTGGGGGCGCGCTAATGGCGGAGGACAGCGGCCAGGAACGCACAGAAGACCCCACGGCGAAACGCCAGAAGGAATCCCGCGAGAAAGGCCAGGTGGCCCGCTCCAAGGAGCTCAACACCCTGGCGGTGGTGATGGTGGCCGCGGTCGGTCTGCTGATGTTCGGGCCGGCGATGGCCAGCAAGCTGATGGACCTGATGGTGTACAACTTTGCCATCGAGCGCGAAGCGCTCTACAGCACCGACACCATGGGACTGCACCTGCTGGCGTCGATCCGCCAGGGGCTGAGCGTCATCGGCCCGCTGTTCCTGCTGCTGTTGATTGCCGCCCTGGTGGGCCCGGTCATGCTCGGCGGCTGGCTGTTCAGCGCCAAGCTGTTGGCCCCCAAGGGCGAGCGACTCAATCCCCTGGCGGGGCTCAAGCGCATGTTCTCGATCAAGGCGCTGGTGGAACTGCTCAAGGCCATCGGCAAGTTCCTGGTGGTCCTGGCCATGGCACTGACGGTACTCCACCTGCGCACCGACGACCTGCTGGCGTTGGGCAATGAAACGCTGCCGGGAGCAATCTTTCATAGTGGCTGGGTGCTGGGCACCTCCCTGTTGTTGCTGGCCTGCTCGCTGATCCTGATTGCCGCGGTGGATGTGCCCTTCCAGATATGGGATAACAAGCAGAAGACGCGCATGACCAAGCAGGAAGTGCGTGACGAGTACAAGGATTCCGAGGGCAAGCCCGAGGTCAAGTCACGGATTCGCCAGCTGCAGCGGGAAATGGCCGAACGGCGTATGATGGGCGAGGTGCCCAAGGCCGACGTGGTGATTACCAACCCGAGCCATTATGCGGTGGCGCTGAAATATGATCCGGTGCAGTCCGGCGCCCCGGTGGTACTGGCCAAGGGTGCAGACTTCCTGGCGCAGAAGATCCGCGAAGTGGCCACCGAGCACAACATCATCGTGCTGGAATCCCCGCCGCTGGCACGGGCGGTGTACTACAGTACCGAACTGGATCAGCCCATTCCCGCCGGGCTGTACCTGGCAGTGGCGCAGGTGCTGGCCTACGTTTACCAGGTGCGCCAATTCCAGGAAGGCAAGGGCAAACGCCCCGGGCCCATGCCCGAGCCGCCGATTCCCGAGGATTTGCGCCGGGATGAATAGGCCCGGCAGCTAACCCTCATTCAACAGGAGCAGATTGATGACTGACAGTTCACGGGTGTCGTTCTTTGCGGTCGTGGCCGCGGCCTTGCTGGCGCTGGCACTGGCGTTCATGGCGGTGAGTATCAAGACCGGTCTGCTGCAGTTTCGCGATGCCGACCGGGTGGTCAGCGTCAAGGGCCTGGCCGAGCGTACCGTGGCGGCGGACCTGGCGCTGTGGCCGATCAACTTCACCGTCATGGGCGATAGCCTGGATGTGCTCCAGAGCGACATCGAAACCCAGCAGGACCTGATCCGCTCCTTCCTGTTGCTCAAGGGCTTCGCTGAAGCGGACCTGCAGCTGTCGATGCCCAAGATCACCGACCAGCATGCCAACCTCTACGGCTCCAACATGCCGCCGCAGCGGTACCGCGCCGAGGTTACCGTGCTGGTGCGTACCAGCGATATCGACAAGGTCCGCAGCGGCATGCAGAGCGTAGGCGAACTGGTAAAATCCGGCGTGGCGCTGACCCAGAGCTACGAGCACCAGCCGCAGTTCATCTTCACCCAGCTCAACTCGATCAAGCCCGAGATGATCGCCCTGGCGACCCAGGAGGCGCGGGCGGCGGCTGACCAGTTCGCCCGGGACGCCGGCGCCGAGGTCGGCAGCATCCGCCGCGCCTCCCAGGGTTACTTCTCGATCGAGGATGTCGACCCCTATACACCGGAAACCAAGAAGGTGCGGGTGGTCACCAGCGTCGACTACAGCCTGCGCTGAATCCTGGCCCGATTGTCGGTTCATCCAGCCCATCAATAAGCGCTGCGGGAACCTGACAGTCGCGCGCTCGCGTAATAGACTGGCCCATCCGATTTTTGAGTGAAGTGGTCTGTCGATGACGTTGTTACCCTGGTCCCATTCCTGTTCTGCCGGTTTTACCCTGCGTGGCTGGCACAGCCCGCCGAGCGGCAAACCCCTCCTGCATTTCATCCATGGCAACGGCTTCTGTGGCCGCACCTACGAGCCGATGCTGGCACTGCTGGCCGAGGATTTCGACCTGTGGCTGTGCGATATGCAGGGCCACGGCGACAGCGACCATGGCGGCCCCTTTCTCGGTTGGAACCGCAACGCCGAGCTGGCGGTGGAAGCCTTCGTTGCCGGCAAGGTGATCTTTGGCGACGTACCGCGCTACGCCCTGGGGCACAGTTTTGGTGGGGTACTGACCAGCCTCATCGTGGCTGCCCATCCCAAGATGTTCACGCGCGTCGTCTTGCTCGACCCGGTGCTGTTTCCGGAGCAGGAAATGGTCAAGCGGCGCTTGCTGGGTTGGCTGCTGCCCAACCCGCTGGCGGACGGCACGCGCAAGCGGCGCGCCCAATGGGAGGATCGCCAGGCCGCTTTCGCCAAGTTGCAGGGCCGGGGGATTTTCCAGGGCTGGGAAGACGCGGCCCTGCGCGCCCATGTAGAGCACGCGCTGCGTGACGAGCCGGGGCAGGGGGTGGTGCTCAAATGCTCACCTGATCGCGAAGCCGAGATATTCGAATCCGCGCCCCGGGGGCTGTGGCGGTCATTAAACCGGATCAAAACGCCGGTGCGGCTGATTCATGGCGACAAGACCTATCCCTTCGTGAAGCAGTCCGCGGCGCGGCTGTTGGCAAGGAATGTCCACGTAACGGTAGAGGAGGTGCCTGGCGGGCATTGTTTCATGCAGGAGAATCCGCAAGGGGCGGCGCAGAGGGTACTGGCGTTCTTGCTTTGAAGTGGCGGTCAGTTACGGTACGAGCTGGTGCTCGAACCTCCCAGGGGCAAGACTGTGCCACGGTCCAGCCAATACCATAGCGGGAGTGTCCCTCAGCCCCACCCAAGTCAAAAAGACGGTGTTGGGCAGTTGCCCTTGGCGAACCGTGTGCGGCCAGGGACGGCCGCACACGAGCGCCATGGATGGCACGGGTGCGTGTTCGCCAAGGGCAACTGCCCAGCGCCGTCGGATACCAGCCGTGCCGCCCAGACGACTCCCCGAGCGACCAACCCCAACCGTGCCGCCCAGACGACTCCCCGAGCGACCAACCTCAACCGTGCCACCCAGACGAACACCCGAGCGACTAACACCGACCAGGCCGCCCAAAACAAACACCTGAGCTTGCCCAGACTGACACCGAGCGTGCCCGGAGGGCGCCGCAGTTACCCTGACGCTGTGCCCAGCGGCGTTCCCACCGCCGGGCACGAAGTCAGGCCGCGACTATCACATCCCCATGGTTCTCAGGCTCGATCAGCGCCTGGTGCAAGGCAACCACGGCCGCGTCGTAGTCTTCCTCATTGATGATGCACTGCATCTCCACCTGCCGGATCGACTGGTGGATGGCCTGGATGCTGATATCCGCCTTGGCTAGCGCCGCCACGGTCTTGGCCAGGATGCCCTTGACCTTGAGGTCGGAGCCGATCGCCGAGACGATGGCGATATTGTGCAGATGCACCTCGGCCATCGGGTAGCGCTCCTTGATCAGGCGGATGGCGCGAGTCAGCGCCTTGCGTGAGCCGGACGTGTAATAGGTGATGCTGTTGGCATCGGAATCCTTGTTTACCACGTACAGCTTCAGCTGCTTGAGCAGGCGAGTGATCTCGATGTCGTAGCCGACATCACCGAGCATCTCCTGGTCGAATACCTCCAGCCCGAAAACATCCTTGCGCCCGGCGATGATCTCCACACAGGGTTTTTCGCTGCAATAGTTCTGGCTGATGGTAGTGCCGCCATGGTCCGGCTCGAAGGCATTCTTGATGCGCAGCTGAATGCCGGCACGGCGCAGGGTGCGGGCGGCCTTGGGGTGAATGGCCTCCATACCCAGGTTGGACAGCTGATCGGCAACATCATAGTTGGTGCGGCCGATGGTCACCACCTTGTCTACGCCAACCTGGTTCGGATCGGCGCTCGACAGGTGATATTCCTTGTGGATGATGGCCTCACCGGCGCCCGTGCTGGCGGCAATCTGCGCGAAAGTGATCTCGCTATAGCCGCGGTCGAAGGTATTCATCAGACCTTCGCTGCAATGGGTATAGCCGGTGGCAACGACCAGCTCACGGCTCAGGTCGATGCCGGCGAAGCTGTCGGCGATCATGTCCTGGAACGCCTTGGGCTCGCTCTGGTTCCAGCCGGTCAGATCAACCAGGCGCGCATTCACGCCGTTCTTCTTCAGCGCCAGTACGGTATTGAAGGCGCTGTGCGCCTCGCCCAGGGAGGCGAGCATTTCGCGCACCTTCATCAACTGGCCATCAAGCTGGAAATGACCATAGGAGCACAGCTGTTGCAGGTTGAGCATGCAATCGCGGGCGTCGTTGATACGGCCGGTAATAAAGCGGTCGGCCGCCTGACGCTCGTACTCTCCGGAAAACAGCTCGGCGTTCTTTGCCAGCATGCTGGCGCGTACCTGCTCCAGGTTCTCCAGCCAGGCATCCTCACTGTGGGCATCGGCGAAACGTTCGTAGACGCCGGGCTCGCCGCTCTTCTTGTGCTCCAGCAACAGGTTGGTCATACCGCCGTAGGCGGAGACCACGAAGATGCGGTTGTACAAGTCGCTATTGCGTCGCTCACCAATGAAAATGGTGTTCAGTACCTCATCGAAGCGGCTCATGGATGTGCCGCCGATTTTCTCTACTGTGTGCATAATCCCGGTTCTTGTATGAATGTGTTTGGGTGCCAGATGTCTACAGATATTGCTGGGGACCTATGTCCAGAGGCTCGACAGGCCCGCGCTCGGCCACGAACTCGGGGCGCGGCGGCATGCCGTCGAAGGGCTCCACAGGCTTGTTGCCTACATGGTTGTAGACGAAGAACAGGTTGCTGCGCGGGCTGGGAGCAATGTTGCTGCCGGAGCCGTGCAGGGTATTGCAGTCGAACAGCACGACGCTGCCCGCAGGACCTGTGGCCTGTTCGATACCGTAGCGGTCGACCATCTCCCGCAGACTGTCCTCATCGGGGATACCGAATTCCTGGCGGCGCAAGGACTGCTGGTAATGGTTCTCCGGGGTCTGGCCGACACAGCTGATGTAATGCCGGTGGGAGCCGGGGATCAGCATCAGGGGGCCATTCCACGGGTGGTTATCGGTCAGCAGTATCGAGCAGCTGATGGTGCGCATGCGCGGCAGGCCATCCTCGGTGTGCCAGGTCTCGAAGTCGGAATGCCAGTAGAATTCCTGGCCCTTGAAACCGGGTTTCAGATTCAGCCGTGACTGGTGGACATAGATATCACCGTCCAACAGGTAGCGAACCAGCCCGGCGGTGCGTTCGTCCCGGGCAACCCGGGCGAACAGCTCGTTACTGCGGTGAATGGCGAACACCGACCGCAGCGCACCACTGTTGGGCTCGCGGATTGCGGTGGGGGATTCCAGCACTGCCGGATCCTCACCCATCCGCGCCAGCTCGTCCTTGAAAAGCGCCACTTCCGCAGCGCTGAAGACGTTGGGGAGGACCAGGAAGCCGTCGCGCTCGAAGCGCGACAACTGCTCGGCACTCAATGGTGCGTTCTGGGCATCCGTACGCCAGGCGACGGGATCCAGACGTTCCTGCCAGCGGGGATGAGTGTGCTGGCGTGACGGGTAAAGGTCAGCTTGCACGGTAGACATGTTTTCTCCTGGTGTTGTGGTGTCTCAATCGCTCAAATCAGCGGGGTAAACCCCATTTTCATCATGTACTTCGCGGCCGGTCAGCGGCGGGTTGAAGACACAGGCCATCTTCATGTCCTCGGTGCCGCCGCGCAGCAGGTGCTCATCATGCTGGTCGAGCAGGTAGAGCGTGCCGGGTTCGATCTTGTAGACCTTGCCGTCGGCCACGGTTTCAATTTCGCCGTTACCGCTCATGCAGTACACCGACTCCAGGTGGTTCTGGTAGTGGATGTGCGTCTCGGTGCCGGCGTAGATAGTGGTGATGTTGAAGGAAAAGCCCATCTTGTCTTCCTTCAGGATCATCCGGGTGCTATCCCAGGTCTCGGTCACTACCTTGCGTTCGGATGCTTCACAGTCTTTCAGGTTACGTACGATCATGTTCTGGTGATTCCTCAGGATGCTTTATGTTGCGCGCCGGCCGCCATGACTTTGGCGAAGGCGGCGTCGAGAATGGTCATGGCCTTGTCGATCTGTTCCTCGCTGATGGTCAGCGGGCACAGGCACTTGACCACCTGGCTGTGGTTGCCACTGGTCTCGATGACCAGGCCGTTCTCAAAGGCTTCGGCACAGATGGCGGCGGCAGTGTCGCCGTCCGGGCAGCTGATGCCGATCATCATGCCGCGGCCCTTGACGAACAGGGAGTCGGGGCCGTGGCGACGCACGATCTTCTGCATGCGCTCGCGGATCAGCGCGCCCTTGGCCTTGACGCTGGCAGCGAATTCTTCGCTGGTCCAGAAATGTTCCAGGGCAGCGGCGGCGGTGACGAAGGCATGGTTGTTACCGCGGAAGGTACCGTTGTGCTCGCCCGGCTCCCACTGGTCCAGCTCGCGGCGCATGACCACCACGGCGAAGGGCAGGCCGAAGCCGCTCAGGGATTTGGACAGGGTGATGATGTCTGGCTTGATGCCCATTTCCTCGAAGCTGAAGAAGGTGCCGGTACGGCCACAGCCCGCCTGGATGTCGTCAATGATGAGCAGCATCTCGTGTTTGCGGCAGAGCTTTTCCAGCTTGCGCATCCAGTCGGCGGAGGCAGCGTTCAGACCACCTTCGCCCTGGACCACTTCGACGATTACGGCGGCGGGCTTGTCCACGCCACTGCTCGGGTCGCTGAGCAGCTTGTCCATCATCGAGATGGTGTTGACCTTGTCACCGAAGTAGTTGGCGTAGGGCATGCGGCTGACATCGGTCAGCGGCACGCCGGCGGCGCCGCGGTGATGCTGGTTGCCGGTGGCAGCCAGGGCGCCAACGGTGCAGCCGTGGAAGCCGTTGGTGAAGCTGATGATATTGCTGCGGCCGGTTACCTTGCGCGCCAGTTTCAGCGCAGCTTCAACCGAGTTGGCACCGGTCGGGCCACTGAACTGCACTACGTAATCGCCCAGGTTGCGCGGCTCCAGGATCACCCGGTGGAAGGTCTCCAGGAAGCGCTCCTTGGCGGCCGAGTACATATCCAGGCCGTGGGTCAGGCCGTCATGTTCCAGGTATTCGATCAACGCCTTCTTCAGGACCGGATGGTTATGGCCGTAGTTGAGCGTGCCGGCGCCCGCCAGGAAGTCGATATAGGACTTGCCTTCACGGGTAATGAGCTCGGCGCCGCGGGCCTGGTCGAAAATGACCGGGAAGGAACGGCAGTAGCTGCGAATACCGGATTCGTGTTGTTCGAACTGATGGAAAGTGTTCATGCAGTCTCCTGGCTATCAAGTTTGACTGGTATGGCAAAAGGACCGGCGCGATACAGCACTTCGTCATCATGCTGGCCGTTGAAATGGTGAGCCCGGCTGAACAGCACCTCGGTGCTGGCGGTAACGCCCAACTGGCGGAAGGCCTTGGCAAACAGGGCTTCGGAAGCGCCGTTGCCGGGTGAAATGGTGGTTTCCAGCCAGCGTACGCCGTGGGCGGCGGTGCGCTCGATCAGCGCCATCAACATGCCGATGCCCAGGCCCTGACCGCGCATGCTGTCGTCGACGGCAACTTGCCAGACGAACAGGGTGTCGGGGCGCTCCGGTGGGCAGTAGCCGGAAATGAAACCGACCAGCTCGCCGCTCTGGTTTTCAGCGGCAATGGAGGTGGCGGAAAAGTGAGTGCACTGCAGCAGGTTGCAATAGACGGAGTTGGTGTCCAGTGGCGGGCAGCGCTCGATCAATTTGTTCAGCGCGTGGCCGTCGGTGGGTCGCGGACGGCGTAGCGTAAAAGCGTTGGAAGACATCATTTCCTGATATTTACTTGTAGATTCATTTTTATGATAGGCACATCCAAAAAAAGTTCACAACCGTTGATCTTCGTGGCTTAGGGGTTAGGTAGGCGGCCATATTAATACTTACAGGTGTTATATATTTGTCATGAGTTGCGCTCCAGCCCCCTCAGCTCAAGTGTTACGGCGGATCGGTGGCGGCAGCCTCGGCGAGCCCTGAAAAGGGCATTTAGGGCCGGTAAAAATTTGTGAAATTAATTGTGAATCGCGGCCCTCGACGGCTTCGTTTCCAGATATGCGGGAGAAACTGGTTTATCCTGAGGTCCATTGCACAAGTCCCTAGGAGTTATTTCATGGTGTCATCGCGACGTTCGCGCAAAGAGGATGCTTCCGCCTGGACGGTCGCAGACAGTCGAAGTGTTTATGGCATCCGCCACTGGGGTGCGGGCTATTTCAATGCCAGCGAGCAGGGCAACGTGGAAGTGAGCCCCCGGCCGGGCGTCGACCTGCCGATCGACCTGCATGAGCTGGTTGCCGAGCTGCGCGACAGCGGGCTGGACCTGCCGCTGCTGCTGCGCTTTCCGGACATCCTCCAGGACCGGGTGCGGCAGCTGACCGGCGCCTTCGAGCAGAATATCGCCGAGCTGGACTATGCCAGCGGCTACACCGCCTTGTACCCGATCAAGGTCAACCAGCAGGAAGCGGTGGTCAAGAACATCATTGCGACCGAGGACGTGTCCATCGGCCTGGAAGCCGGCTCCAAGCCCGAGCTCATGGCGGTGCTGGCCATGGCGCCCAAGGGCGGTACCATCGTCTGCAACGGTTACAAGGACCGGGAGTTCATCCGCCTGGCGCTGCTCGGGCAGAAGCTGGGCCACAACGTCTTCATTGTTATCGAGAAGGAATCCGAGGTCGCGCTGGTGATCGAGGAAGCCGCGACCCTCGGGCTGACGCCCCAGGTGGGCCTGCGGGTGCGCCTGTCGTCCCTGGCGTCCAGCAAGTGGGCGGATACCGGCGGGGAGAAATCCAAATTCGGTTTGTCTGCGGCGCAGTTGCTGCGGGTGGTGGATCAGTTCCGCGGCGCCGGGCTTGAAGCTGGGGTACGCCTGCTGCATTTCCATATGGGGTCGCAGATTGCCAACCTGGCGGATTACCAGCACGGTTTTCGCGAGGCGATCCGCTACTTTGGCGAGCTGCGGGCGCTGGGGCTGCCGGTCGATCATATCGACGTGGGCGGTGGCCTGGGCGTCGATTACGACGGCACCCACTCGCGCAATGCCAGCTCGATCAACTATGACGTCTTCGAATATGCGCGCACCGTGGTGCAGATGCTGCGCGAATTCTGCGACGAGCAGGGCCTGCCGCATCCGCACATCTTCTCCGAGAGCGGTCGGGCGATGACCGCTCACCACGCGGTACTGGTGGTGCAGGTGACCGATGTCGAGCGGCACAACGATACCGTGCCGCCGCTGGACGACATCGACGAGCTGCCCCAGGTGGTGCGCGACCTGATCGGCCTGCTCGGGCAGACGGATATCGAGATGGTTACCGAGACCTATTGGCGGGCGACCCACTATATGAGCGATGTGGCTGGGCTCTACGCCGAGGGCAAGATCAGCCTGTCGCAGAAAGCCCTGGCCGAGCAGTGCTACTTCGCCCTGTGCAACCGCCTGCACGCGCTGCTCAAGGCGCGCCAGCGGTCGCACCGCCAGGTGCTGGATGAACTGAACGACAAGATGGCGGACAAGTACATCTGCAACTTCTCGGTATTCCAGAGCCTGCCCGATACCTGGGCCATCGACCAGGTGCTGCCGATCGTGCCGCTCAACCGGCTCAACGAGGAACCGCTGCGCCGCGCGGTGCTGCAGGACCTGACCTGCGACTCCGACGGCAAGATTCGCCACTACGTGGATGAACAGAGCATCGAGAACAGCCTGCCGGTGCACGAGCTGCGGGAAGGGGAGGATTATCTGCTGGGCATCTTCATGGTCGGGGCCTACCAGGAGATCCTCGGCGACATGCACAACCTGTTCGGTGATACCGATTCGGTCAACGTCTATCAGCTGGAAGACGGGCGCGTGGTGCACGGCGGAACCGAAACCCATGACACCATCGAGGACATGTTGCGCTATGTCCACTTCGAGCCGGACGAACTCATGGCCCGCTACCGCGACAAGGTCGCCAGCGCCCGCCTGAGCGCAGCGGAACGGGCACGCTACCTGGATATCCTGCGGCTGGGGCTGACCCGCTCGTCCTATCTCGGGCAGAGTTGAGCTGCTATCGGGGCGCTGGCCTGCGGGCCAGCATCGCCCCGGGGCGGGGCTCCTACAGGTCCTGCAGTCGTCAAGTCTGGAGTGTGGGAGCGGCGCCTCGCCGCGATAGCGGCCTGAGCGCACCGCTGTGGCTCATTCTGATCCCACGCTCGCCATCTCCTCGACAAACCCCTCCACACCCGCTGCGGCCAGCCCGGCCCGCAGCAACTCCACCTGCGGATGATTGAAGAACGCGACCAACTGCCGGGCGCGGTGCGGCCCTATGCCGGGCTGGGTTTGCCATTGTTGCTCGGTGCGGTTGGAGAGGGCCAGCCAATGGTCCGGCAGCTGGGCATCGCCGGTGGGCGGCATGCCCAGGGCGCGTAGCCATTGGTGGAAGCTGCGCTCCCTGGCTGGATGCAGCAGGGTGGTGAGCTTGCTGCCGCAGGTGGCGGGCAGGGTGGCGGCGTCAAGCCAGTCCAGCAGGCCGGTCAGGTACCCGGCATCAACCAGGCATTCCCAGGTGCCAGGCCCAACCCCGGTCAGATCCAACCCCTTGCTACTGCTCAGCCATGCCAGTCGCGCCAGGAACTGCTGGCGGCAGCCGTCGCCGGGCAACCAGCAGCTCAGCGGGTGATAGCGCGCCTGATCCGGGATATTCAGCGCCGGGCGCGGTGTGGTGCGGGTGATGACCTCTGTCAGCTGCGGAATGGTCTGCCCGGACAACTGGATCGCCACCCGGTCGCCGGGCCGCACATCCAGTTCGCGCCAGCGCGACAGTGAACCGGCACTGACGCGGCGGATACGGCGGTCATCCAGCTCCACCGGGTCCAGCTGCAGGACCGGGGTAACGCGCCCGCTGCGGCCGATGGTGAACTCGACATCCCGCACCCGGGCCAGCGCCTGCTGGGGTGGGTATTTCCAGGCGATCGCCCAGTAGGGCGTTTCCGCGCGCCAGTCGGTGGCAGGTGGGCGCTGGCTCTGGCGGATGACCACGCCGTCGGTGGCGAAGGGCAGGGGTTGGGTAAACCAGTGCTGGCGTCGGGCCTGGGCCTCGGCCAGATCACTCACCGGCAGGGTGTACTGAGCGGTATCCAGACCGGCCCGGGTCATCTGCGCCAGGCGCTCGACCATGGACCCGGGGCCGTCTGGCCAGTCCCAGACGAATAACCCAATACCTGCCAGCTCCTCTGCGGCCAGCTGCTGGCGGTTCATCAGGCCAGCGATACGCCCGCGCGCGCCGACGCCGCCATCCCGCGACTGCACATGATCGGCCAGCCGCCAGTACAGCTCGCCCTGCAGCACCAAGTCCGCCGGTTGCGGCCATTGTTGCAGGACGGCAGGAATGCGCTGCACAGTCGGGGTCCAGTCCTCACCCTGCCAGCCATCGCCCCGGCTGATGGCGCGGACCAACTGGCCCTGGCGGTATTCCAGGGTAACTGCCACGCCGTCGACCTTGGGTTGTATCCAGAGGTCGGTGCGGTGCCTTATCCAGTCGGCGGCTTCGGCTTGGGTATGAATCTTGGCCAACCCGGTCTGGGGGACGGGGTGGGCATGCTTGCCGGCGCGCAGTTGATATTCCGGCGGTGAGTCGGCTGCTGTGCAGGCCTGCCAGCGCTGCAGTTGCTGCCGGGCCTGGTCGTAGATTTCATCCGGCACCAGGGAGCGGCCCTGCTCATGGTAGGCCTGGTCCCAGTGCTGGATCTGCCCGGCGAGCTCGAGGATGTCTGACTCGGCTGGTGGCGTAGCGCAGTCCGCGCTGGCCAGCCGGGCCGCCAGGCAAAGCCCGGCGATGATGCCTGTGCGCAACATGAAAGCCTCCTTGCTGATAGGTCAGGGGGGCAATGTGACGGGCACTGGCGGAGCGGGCAAGTTGCTTGGGTTGAAAATGTGGTGGAGGTGGCATTTTGAGTGGGGCGGACAGCAAGGTACGAGCTGGTGCTCGAACCACCCAGGGTGTCTCTGGGAGTCGTCGAGCACCAGCTCGATGAGCGTACTAGACCGGCTCTGCGGAAATAGCTATCGCCTCATCCTTGGGAGGAGTGGTTTTGCTCGCGGTCAGGCCGTCGCCGCCCGGCGCCCGGCCAGCACTCGTAGAATGGAATTCAACACCAACCCGTAGAGCGGCACGAACAGCATGATGCTGATGGCGACCTTGATCACATAGTCGACAGCGGCGATCTCGATCCAGTTGGCGGCCATGAATTCGTTGGTGCTGCGCCAGAACGCCACCGAGAAGAACACGAAAGTATCGATCAGGTTGCCGACAATCATCGCCGCCGTGGGAGCGATCCACCACTGGGGCAATTTGCGCATGCGGTCGAAGACCTGGATGTCCAGCAATTGGCCGACCACGTAGGCCAAAAAGCTCGCGACCGAGATGCGCAGCACGAACAGGTTGAGCTCGGTCAGCGCCTCGACGCCGCGAAACACCGCCTCCTGGAACAATACCGACAGCACATAGGACACCACCAGCGCCGGCAGCATGACCCGGGCGATGACGCGGCGGGCGGCTTGTTTACCCAGCAGGCGCACGGTCAGGTCGGTGGCCAGGAAGATGAACGGAAAACTGAAGGCGCCCCAGGTGGTGTGCAGGCCAAACAGGGTGATGGGCAGCTGAACCAGGAAGTTGCTGACGATAACGATAAGGATGTGAAAAGCGATCAGGCAGGACAGCGCCAGGCGCAGCCGCGAGGAAGTAGCAGAATGCATATGTCACCTTTTTAATGATGGGGTTAGGGAACCCATGCCGCCGGAATGGCGACGGCGCGCACTATACCGGATAGGAGCGGGAAGGGCCAGTCAAGGCCACCGGGGAGTATTAAACACTGCATTCACGATAGGTGTAACAGGCGAGCCCGCGGTCGAGCTGGTGCTCGACCATCCCAGGGGGCGCTTCCCTGGCTGTCCTGAGTTACCTCTGGGAGTGTCATGCACCGGCCTCACATAGGTGTAGCAGGCGAGCCCGCGCTCGACCATCCCAGGGGGCGCTTCCCTGGCTGTCCTGAGCTACCTCTGGGAGTGTCATGCACCGGCCTCACATAGGTGTAGCAGGCGAGCCCGCGCTCGACCATCCCAGGGAAGCGCCCCCTGGCTGTCCTGAGTCACCCCCCTGGGAGTGTCAAGCACCAGCTTGACACAAGGGTCGGCCCAGGCATCAAGGCGCGGCGCGGTACTCGCGTTGCAGGAATTCCAGTAGCAGGGCGTTGACCTCTTCGGCCTTCTGGCTCTGCACCCAGTGACCGCAGCGTTCAATCACGTGCTGCTCGACCTTGGGCACGACTTGGGGCATGCGCTCGATGGTGATGGCTTCAAGCTTGGCGACCGGGTCGCGGTCGCCAATGATGAACAGCGCCGGTTGCAGCACCTGCCGGCCGGCCAGTTCGGCGGTGCGCTCCCAGTTGCGCGTGTAGTTGCGGTACCAGTTCAGCGGGCCGTGGAAGCCATTGTCGAGATAGGTTTCAACATAGACATCAAAAGCCTCCGGCGGGCACCAGGCCGGCGGCACCTGCGGGTCGATGTAATCATCCAGCCAGCGCGAATCGGCCGGCTTGTCGGAAATCAGGCCATTACCAGCCGAAGGGCGGCCATGCATCAGGATGCGCAGCGTGCGGGGAATATCGGCTTCCAGTTCCGCCTCGGCCGGGCCGGGTTCCTGGAAGTAGAGAATGTAGAGGAACTTGTCCTTGAACCGCTCGCGCATCATGTCGATGGCGGGGCGCTTGGGCCGGCCGCCGAAGGGCACCGACATGCCACTGACCACCTTGACCCGCTTGGGCTCGTACAGCGACAGGTACCAGGCGATGTTGGCGCCCCAGTCGTGGCCGACCATGGCGACCTGCTGGTGGCCGAAGTGATCCATCGCCGCCTGGATATCGCCACACAGGGTGGGGATGTCATAGGCCTCGATGGCTGGTGGGGCGCTGCTGCGGCCGTAACCGCGCATCTCCGGGGCAAAGGCGCGGTAGCCAGCGGCGGCCAGGGCCTGCATCTGGTGGCGCCAGGAGTACCAGCATTCAGGGAAGCCATGCAGCAACCAGACGGGCTGGCCGTCCTCGGGCCCCACCACATGGACACTCAGCTGGATGTCATTGACGTCCAGGATATGTTGTTCGGTCTGCAGCATGCTGACGGTCTCCGCTCTCGTTTTTGCCCACTATGGCAAATTCGGCGGCGGCTGGCTGCTCCATTGGCAGGGAAAATAAGCCAGGGGTGGCCGGGCTTATCACCCAACCGCTGTGTGTCAGTGGCCGGCGGCCAGGTGAAACTGCGCGCCTTCCGCTTCCAGCGGGCGCAGGCAGCTTTCGCAGAAGGCCAGCGCCTCGAGCATGTCGCGGTGGTTGGCACCGGACAATTCCCGCGGGCGATTGCGCTGCAGGTGGCCGCTGAGCGCTTCCAGGGTCGCCATGCCGGTACTGATCGGATACCAGGCCATGTCCTCGATGCTCCAGGCCAGGCCCGTCTCGGGGTCGGGCTGCGGGGGCGTGGTATCGCCCAGCAATTGGGCGGCTTCCTGGAATTCCAGCGCGGTCAGGTCGATGAACTGGCTCAGGGGCGTGACGCCGAGCGTCCGGCATAGCGCATCCAGCCCCTGCAGGTGTTCCGCCAGCTGCGGCAGCACGGTGCTATGGAGCTGGAAATGGCGCTGTTCCAGGGTGGCGAGACGCAGGACGACGGACACGGAAGGCTCCTGAGGATGAATGACCGGTGAGCTAGCTTACCGGGACATCTTCCCAGCCGCCACCCAGGGCACGGTACAGGTCAACCGTGGCCAGCAGCCAGGCGGCGCGCTGCTGCACCAGGCTATCCTGGCTCTGGAAGTAGGAACGCTGGGTATCGAGCAGGTTCTGCAGGTCGATGGCGCCCGCCTTGTAGCGGGCCTGGGCCAGCTCGAAGGCCAGCTCCGACTCCGCGGTGGCGGCCTGCTGCAACAGATATTGCCGGCGCGCCTGCTGCAGGGCGCCGAGGGCGGTATCGGCGTCGATGAGGGCATCCAGGATGGCCCGCTGGTAGCCGATCAGCGCTTCCTGCTGGCTGGCCTCGCTGATATCCACCTGGGCCTGCAGCCGGCCGCCCGAAAAGATCGGCTGGGTCAGCCCGGCGGCCAGGCTCCAGGGGTTCAACGGATTGCTGACCAGGTCGGACAGGGCCGAGCTTTGGGCGCCAAAGCTGCCAGTCAGCTGGATGCTCGGATACAGCGCAGCCCGCGCCACGGTGAGGTTGGCGTTGGCGGCCAGCAGGCGTTGTTCACTGGCGCGGATGTCCGGGCGGCGGTTGAGCAGTTCCGACGGCAGGCCCGCGCCTGGCTCGGGCACGGCGATATCGGTCATCGCGGGCAGCGCACCGGTGACAAAATCCGGCCCCTGACCCAGCAGCAGGGCCAGGCTGTTGCGCAGCTGCAGGGTCTGCTGCTCCAGCGCCGGCAGGTTGGCACGCAGTTGGGCAACCAGCGCCCGTTGCTGGCTGACCGCCAGGCTGTCGTCGGCGCCGTAGCGGTAGCGTGCTTCGACAATTGCCAGCACCTGCTCGGCGGCGGCGAGGTTGTCCCGCGCCAGTTGCAGCCGCGCCTGGTTCTCGACCAGTTGGAACCAGTTGCGGGCGACACTGGCGTCGGTGGTGATTGCCAGCGCCTCCAGATCATAGCGACTGGCATTGAGGTTGGCTGCAGCCGCTTCGATGGCGGCGCGGTTGCGACCCCAGAAGTCGATCTCATAGCTGGCGTTGAGGCTGGCGTTGAAGCCGCTGCTGACATTGCCGTCGCCGCTGTTGCCGCCCCGCCGGCCGCTGACGCCACCGTCCACGCTGGGCAGCAGGGCGGCGCCGCTCTGGCGCAGTTGGGCGTCCGCCTGCAACAGGCGGGTCGCCGCACTGGCCAGGTCGAGGTTGCTGACCCGCGCCTGGGCCATCAACCGGGACAACTGCGGCGCGTCATATTGGGTCCACCAGCGCGCCTGCGGCCAGACCGATGAATCCGGCGCCTGGTTCCATTGCTCGGGCGGTTGCAGGCCGGCCTGGGGGACCGGGGTGTTCAGGCTACAGCCGGCCAGCAGGACGGCGAAGGCAAGGGGGAGGGCGTGTCTAGTCCGCACTGAGGGCCACCACTGGATCAAGATGGGCTGCCTTGTGGGCAGGCATGAAACCGAAAATGAGACCGGTCGCGAAGGCGCAGCCGAAGGCCAGCAACACCGGGCCGGCGGTGAACTGGATCGGCGTGCCGAAGTATTGCAGCAGGCTGGCAAATCCCAAGCCGAGCACCACGCCGATGGCGCCGCCGATCGCCGAGACCACCATCGCCTCGACAATGAACTGCTGCAGGATATTGCGCGTGCGCGCCCCGGTGGCCATGCGGATGCCGATCTCCCGGGTGCGCTCGGAGACGTTCACCAGCATGATGTTCATCACCCCGATACCGCCCACCAACAGGGAGATGGCCGCGATCGAGCCGAGCAGCATGGTGAAGGTGTCCTGGGTGCTGGCAACGTTCTCCAGTAGCGAGGCCATGTTGCGGATCTGGAAGTCCTCGACCCCCGCATGGTTGGCCATCACCGCCTGGCGCACGGCCTCCTGGGTGGCGTCGGACAGCCGCAGGTCATCGATCAGCACACTGACACTGCTCAAGTGGCGAGAGCCGATCAGCCGGTTGCTCGCGGTATTCAGCGGCACGAAGACCACATCGTCCTGGTCCTGGCCCCAGGGCGTCGCGCCCTTCTCCTGCATCACGCCGATGACCAGGAAGGGCACGTTGCGGATCAGCATGTACTGGCCCAGCGGGTCGGCCTCGCCATACAGGTTTGTAGCGACCGTCTTGCCGATGACCGCGACTGCGGCGTAACGGCGATTATCCTCGTCATTGATGAAGACGCCCGCGGCCAGCGGCCAGCTCTTGGCCAGCGGGTAGTCGGCGGTAGTGCCGGTAACCTGGGTCTGGGCATCGGTATTGCCGGCGCGCACGGTGGCGCGGGTATCGGCTTCGGGCACCGCGGCCACGACATTGTCCACCCGCGCGGCAACAATGGCGTCCTCGGGTGTCAAGGTGTTGGTGGTGCCGTCGGCCGAGCGGCGGGTGTTGGGCGCGCCGGGGCGAATCAGCAGCAGGTTGGTGCCCATGTCGCTGATGCGCTCGACCACATCCTGGCGCGCGCCGTTGCCGACCGCCAGCATGACCACCACCGAGGCCACGCCGATGACGATGCCCAGCAGGGTCAGCACGGTCCGGAACAGGTTGGCCTTGAGCGCGCGCAGGGCCATGCGCACGGCCTCGTTGATATCGCCCAGGGCGGCCAGGCCCTGTTTCGGTGCCGGGCGGGGGGCTGGCGCCGGTTCTGACTCCGCTGTTGTCGGTGGGTGGCCACTGTCATGGATGATGCGCCCGTCGCGGATCTCGATCAGTCGATCGGCATGGCTGGCAACTTCCCGGTCGTGGGTGATGACGATCACGGTCTTGCCCCGGGCGTGCAGGTCCTTGAGCAGCTGCAGTACGTCCTGCCCGCTCTTGCTGTCCAGCGCGCCGGTCGGCTCGTCGGCCAGCAGAATGCGCGCATCATTCATCAACGCCCGGGCAATCGACACCCGCTGCTGCTGGCCGCCGGACAGTTGGTTGGGGCGGTTCTGCAAACGTTCGCCCAGGCCGAGGCCGGTGAGCAGTTCTTCGGCGCGGGCGTGGCGCGCCTCCCGCGGCAGGCCGGCGTAGATGGCCGGCACCTCGACGTTCTCGGTGGCATTGGCCGAGGAGATCAGGTGATAGCTCTGGAAAATGAAGCCGAAGGTGCGGCTGCGCAGGCTGGCCAGCTGGTCGCTATCGAGCCCGGCGATATCCTCGCCCTCGAACAGGTAGCGACCGGTGGTGGGCTTGTCCAGGCAGCCGAGCAGGTGCATCAGGGTGGACTTGCCGGAGCCGGAGGCGCCCATGATGGCGACGAACTCCCCGGCATGGATATCCAGTGCCACGTCGTGCAGCACCGTGGTCGACAACTCCCCGTTGCGGTAGGTGCGGCCGATGCCGTCGAGGCGGATCAGTGGCGCGCCCATCAGAACCTCGGCCGGCGCGGGCCGCGCTCTGCGGCAGGCGATGCAGTAGCCCCGCCGGAAATGACGACCTCGTCGCCCGCGGCCAGGCCTTCGAGTACCTCGGCGCTGACCCGGGTCATGGTGCCAACGCGGACTACCCGCTGCTGGGGTACACCGTTCTCCAGTACCTGCACCGCGTAGCGCCGCTCCGGCCCGCTGCCCGGGCCACGCTGCAGCGGTTTGAGTGCCGCAACCGGCACCGTCAGCACGTTGTCGGCCGCTGCCTTGACGAAGAACACCTGGGCGCTCATCTGCGGTAGCAGCTTGCCGTCGGGGTTGGGCACGTCGAACAGGGCGTTGAACAGCACCACGTTATTGACCACCTCCGGCGTCGGCAGGATCTGCCGCAACACGCCTTCGCGGCGCAGGTCCGGTTGGCCGAGGGTGGTGAACCAGACCGGCATGCCGACCTTGAGCTGGGTGATGTCGGCCTCTGACACCTGGGTGCGGACGGTCATGGTGCTGAGGTCGGCGATCTGTACGATGATCGGTGCGGTCTGGTTGGCGTTCAGGGTCTGGCCCTGGTTGGCCAGTTGATCGACCACGGTGCCGGTCATCGGCGCGTAGATGCGGGTGTAGCTGAGATCGGCCTTCGCCTCCTTGAGTTGGGATTCCAGCTGGCGAATCTGCGCCTTGAGCGCGGCGATCTGGGCGGTGGCCGAGCGCAGGGTGGCATCGGCCTGTTCCACCGCTTCCTGGCTGGTCGCGTCGAGCTTGATCAGGTTACGCTGGCGCTCGGCTTGCAGCCGGGCGAGCACCTGGGTGGCCTCACGGTCGGCAAGCTGGGCCTGCAGATTTTCCAGCTGGGCCTCGGTGGCCTCGACCTTGGCCAGGTAGATGGTGGCGTCGATTTCCGCCAGCAACTGGCCTTCCTCGACCTGCTCGCCTTCCTCGACATGCAGCTTTTCCAGCTGGCCGGATACCTGGGTGCCAACGTCCACGTAGTTGAGCGGCTCCAGGGTGCCCAGGGCCGTCACGCTGTCCTCGATATCGGCGTGCTCGACCGGGGCGGTGACCAGTTCCGGCCCCTGGTTGTCCGGTGCCAGCCAGAAGTACCAGAGCAATGCGGCCGCGACCGCCAGTGCGGCCAGCGGCCACCACCGGCGCCTGGAAAATGACATAAGCAAGTCCTTGATTTCAAATGGGGGTGCGATGGCGCCAAGTTTACCGAGGCGCACTGTCAATCGGGGCAGCGGCAGGGTAAAGAAACTGTAAAGCCCGGGAAGTTGTTACTCGATCCAGCGGTACAGGGTTCGGCGGGTGATGCCCAGGATGTCCGCGGCGCGGCGCTTGTTGCCGCCGGTTGCCTGCAATACCTGGTGGATGTACTGGCGTTGCACGGTTTCCAGCGTCGGCAGGCCCTCGGGATCGCCGCTGACCGGCAGCGGTGCAGCCGGAGCGGCGGGCAGGGCGCTGGGTACCGGTTGCCCAGTGGGCTGCTCGCAGATGCGCTGGGGCAGGTGCCGCGTCTCGATCAGCGGGGTGTCGCAGAAGGTCGCGGCGCGCTCCACGGCGTTCTGCAGTTCGCGGACGTTGCCGGGGAAGCTGTAGCGCTGCAGCATGGCCAGCGCCTCATCACTGAAACCCTTGATGCGCCGCTGCTGGCGCGCATTGAAACGGGTCAGGAAGAATTCCGCCAGGCGCTGTACATCGTCACCCCGGGCGCGCAGGGGCGGCACCTGCAGGGCGAAGGTTTCCAGCCGGTAGAACAGGTCTTCGCGGAAGCTGCCGTCGGCCACGGCCTCGGTCAGGTTGCGGTTGGTGGCGCCGATGATGCGCACATCCAGCTGGATCTCGTGGTCGCTGCCGACCGGCCGCACCTTGCCGTCCTGCAACACGCGCAGCAACTTGGCCTGCAGCGCCAGGGGCATCTCGCCCAGCTCGTCGAGCAACAGGGTGCCGCCGTCGGCCTGCTGGAACAACCCGGCCCGCTGGGTACGGGCGCCGGTGAAGGCGCCGGCGGCGTGGCCGAAAAATTCGCTTTCCATCAGTTCGTTGGGGATACCGCCGCAGTTGACCACCATGTAGGGCCCATCCCGGCGGCTGCTCTGGTCATGCAGGGCGCGGGCGACCAGCTCCTTGCCGGTGCCGCTTTCACCCTGGACCAGCACCGGCCCATCGGCCGAGGCGATCTGGCGAATGTTGTGGAACAGCTGCTGCATGGCCGGACTCTGGCCGATGATGCCATTGAACTGCTCGACCGCCAGCAGGCTGCGGTAATGCCGCACCTCGCTGCGCAGGCGGCGGTTTTCCAGCAATCGGGTCACGGCCAGCAGGAAGTGGTCCATCTCCAGGGGTTTGGTCAGGAAGTCGTCGGCACCCGCCTGCAGGGCCTTGACCGCCTGCTGCACCGAGCCGAAGGCGGTGATGATCAGCACCGCCGGTGGCATGTCGCACTGGGCCAGTGCCGGCAGCAGGCTCAGCCCATCGGCACCGGGCAGGCGCAGGTCGCTGACCAGCAGGTCAGGGGCCTCGGCGCGCAGCTGTTGCAGTCCCTGTTCGGCATCGGCGCAGGCGGTGACGCGGTAGCCCTCGGCTTCCAGTTCTTCCTGCAGCAGTTCGCGCAGGCCGCGGTCATCTTCGACGAGCAGGATGTGATCGGCGTGGGTCATGCGGGCGACTCCGTAGGCGGGGCGAGGGGCAGTTGCAGGCGCGCGAGACAGCCGCCTTCGGGCCGGTTGGTGAGGCTCAGGTGGCCATGATGTTCCTCGGCCACGGCCTGGACGATGGCCAGGCCGAGCCCGGTCCCCTCGCCGGGGGATTTGGTGGTGAAGAAGGGCTCCAGCAGGGTATCCAGGGCGCAGTCGGCGGGCAGGCCAGGGCCGTCATCGGTGATGCAGATGATCAGCTGGCCAGCGTCGGCGACAGCCTCCACGCCGACCTGGCTGGTGGAGGCTTGCAGGGCGTTGCGCAGCAGGTTGAGCAGGGCCAGTTCAAGCCGCCCGGCGTCGGCGTGCAGGGTCGGTAGGGTCGCAGGTACCTGTGATGCCAGCGTGCGGCCAGCTGCATCCAGTTCCGGACGCATGGCTTCGATAACGCTGTCGATCAGCAACGCCGGGGTCACCTCCCGGCGCTGGGTGGCAGCGGGGCGGCAGTAGTCCAGCAACTGGCGTACTGTGCGAGTCAGGCGCCCGACCTGATTGCGTATGCCCTCCAGGTTGCGCAGCTGTTGCTCATCCAGGTTGCCCGAGCGTTCCAGCCGACGCGCACGACCGTCAATGACGCTGAGGGGGGCTCCCAGTTCATGGGCGATCCCCCGGGCCATACTGCCGATCGCGACCATCTTTTCGTTGTCCTTGAGGCGGGCAACCAGCTGGGTTTCCGCGGCACGGTGCTCATCCAGGTCCCGGTGCGCCTGCTCGATGCTGTCGAGCATCTGGTTCAGGCCGCGGGCGATGCTGGCGACCTCCTCGGGGCCGTCCAGGGCGGCGCGGTGGGCCAGGTCGCCCCGGGCCACCCGTTCCATATGGGCCAGCAGCTTATCCACGTGGCGGCCCACGCCGCCGTAGTGGCCGAGCATGACGCCACCGAGGATGACCAGGCTGAACATGCCCCATACCAGCCAGGCGATAATGGTCAGCTGTTGCAGGGCGTGACCGAAATCGCTGGCGCGGCGGGTAATCTGGATCAGCCCCTGGATCTGCCCGGCAGTATCGAACAACGGCAGGAAGTGGGAAAAGAGGCTGCGCCCGGCGACCCGGCTGAAGGCCTCCTGGCCCTCCCCGGTAGTGCGGATGCGGTCGGGGATGGTGGTGCCGGACAGGTCGGTCTCAGTAATACCCGCGGCGGCGATGCGGTTGCCGTTGACGTCAAACACCGACGCACCATACACCTCGCCCAGTACAAACACCGACCCCAGGGCCAGTTCCACCGCCTGCATGTCGCCCTTGTTCAGCGCGTTACCCACCGGAATGCTGATGGCCCGACCGATCAGCTCCAGGTCGTTCTTCAAGCGCTGCTCCTGAAACTGGCCCGCCTGGCCCAGGCCGAAGCGGATGCCCAGCGCGGTAAGCAGCACGATGGGCAGGACCACGAATAGCAGCAAGGTCCGCTGCAGACCGTTTATACGACGCCGTGGATCAGTGCAAAATGTGTTCATTTTTGACCGGGTATTTTTTGCGCATGTGCATTATATATACACTCTACGGCTGGTCGAGGGTAGGGCAGCCTGTGCATCTGAAACGTGTTCATGTTTAATTTTTCAGGTAAAACAGGTGCTTACGGGTTTTTATCAAAAACTGGCACGGTTCATGGATAGGTCTGGTTACTTTCAACTGAAGGAGAAGCACCTCATGAACACGCTTAAAACACTGACCGCCGCCATCGCTTTCGCCACCTTCGGGATGGGCGCACCCGCTGTCATGGCCCAGGCCGGAGGCGCTCCTGCTCAGCAACAGCACCAGCAGGGCCAGCCTGCCGCCGCGCCGATCAGCGAAGAGAATCTGGAGAAATTTGTCGAGGCGGATAAGGAAGTAGCCGAGCTGCGTGACGAGTTCTCGGAAAAACTGAGCAAGGCAGAAGATCAGGAAGAAGCCCAGAAGCTCCAGCTTGAAGCCCAGGAGAAAATGGTTGAAGCGGTACAGGACGCCGATCTGGATGTCCCGACCTATAACGAGATCGCCACCCGCATGCAGACCGATCCCGAACTGCAGCAGCGCGCCGAAAGCCTGAAATAACGGCACGGGTGCGACAAAGGGGAGCCTTCGGGCTCCCTTTTTTGTGTCTGTCAGGCATCCAGCTGCTGATATTCAAGCCGCTGCTGCAGGCCGTTCTTCAAGTGCTCGACCAGCTTGCGCACCTTCGGTGACAGGTGTCGCTGCTGGGGGTACAGCGCCCAGACCGCGGTGTGGGGTGGCTGGTGTTGGTTGAG
Source organism: Pseudomonas saudimassiliensis (assembly GCF_000939975.1). Classification (GTDB taxonomy): domain Bacteria; phylum Pseudomonadota; class Gammaproteobacteria; order Pseudomonadales; family Pseudomonadaceae; genus Halopseudomonas; species Halopseudomonas saudimassiliensis. Next base: position 2,627,701 of record NZ_LK391969.1, read on the forward strand.
CAGTGAGCGCAGCGCGCCGCTGCGCAGGTGCTCCTGCACGTAGTAGTCCGGCAGTTGGCACAGGCCGAACCCCCGCAGCGCTGCATCCAGCACCGTGCGGCCGCTATTGCAGCGCCAGTTGCCCTGGATCCGCACCGGCACTTCCCGGCCTGACTCGAGAAAGGTCCAGGTATCGCTGCTGCCGATCAGGCAGTTGTGCCGGGGCAACTCGGACAGGCTGTGGGGCGCGCCGTGGTGGGCGAGGTAGGCGGGGGCGGCGCACAGGTACATGCGCCGTGGCGCGAGCCGGGTGGCAACCAGCCGGGAATCCTGCAGCCGCCCCAGCCGGATGGCCAGGTCGAACTGCCCGTGCAGCAGATCCAGGGTCTGGTTGGTCAGCGCCATCTCGATGCGCAGCTGCGGATGCAGGGCCATGAAGTCGTTGACCAGCGGCATGATGAACTCTTCGCCGTAGGCTACGGAACAGGTCATGCGCAGCAATCCCTTGGGTTCGCTGGACAGGTCGGTGACCGCCTGCAACGCTTCATCCCGCGCGTCCTGCAGCCGCTGGCAGTGTTGCAGGAAGGTCTGGCCCGCTTCGGTCAGGGTGACGCGGCGGGTGCTGCGGTAGAACAGCCGCGTCTGCAGGCGATCTTCGAGCCGGGCGATCTGGCGGCTAATATGGGAGGAGGAAACGCCGAGCCGGCGGGCCGCGCCGCTGAAATGGCCCAGCTCCGCCACGGCGACGAATTCATCCAGACCGCTCCAGCGGCTCATGAGGTGTGGTCTCGCATGATTATCCCTGTGTGGCAATAATGTTTTGTCTGGCGGCCTATTATCCACGACTGGATGATTTACTACACTGGCAGCTGTTATTGCCAATCATCTGAACGGAGGGTCCCCCATGATCAAGTCCCGCGCCGCTGTGGCGTTCGAAGCAGGCAAACCCCTGGAGATCGTCGAAGTGGACGTGGCGCCGCCGAAGGCCGGCGAGGTGCTGGTGCGCATCGTCGCTACCGGCGTCTGCCATACCGACGCCTTTACCCTGTCGGGGGATGATCCGGAAGGGGTATTCCCGGCGATTCTCGGTCACGAGGGCGGTGGTATTGTCGAGGCGGTGGGCGAGGGCGTGACCTCCCTGGCCGTCGGCGATCACGTGATCCCGCTGTATACCGCCGAATGCCGCGAGTGCAAATTCTGCAAATCCGGCAAGACCAACCTGTGCAGCGCCGTCCGCGAGACCCAGGGCAAGGGCCTGATGCCCGATGGCACCACGCGCTTCTCCTACAAGGGCGAGCCTATCTATCACTACATGGGCTGCTCGACGTTCTCCGAATACACCGTGCTGCCCGAAGTGTCGCTGGCCAAGATCCAGCCGGAAGCGCCCCTGGAGGAGGTCTGCCTGCTGGGTTGTGGCGTGACCACCGGCATCGGTGCAGTACTCAACACTGCCAAGGTCGAAGCCGGTTCCAGCGTGGCCATCTTCGGCCTGGGCGGCATCGGCCTGGCGGCGATCATCGGTGCGAAAATGGCCGGTGCCAGCCGCATCATCGCCATCGACATCAACCCGGCCAAGTTCGACAAGGCCCGCGAGTTGGGCGCGACCGAGTTCGTCAATCCCAAGGATCATGACAAGCCGATCCAGCAGGTGATCGTGGACATGACCGACGGCGGGGTGGACTACTCCTTCGAATGCGTGGGCAATGTCGATCTGATGCGCGCGGCGCTGGAGTGCTGCCACAAGGGCTGGGGCGAGTCGACCATCATCGGCGTCGCCGGTGCCGGCCAGGAAATCAGCACCCGGCCGTTCCAGCTGGTAACTGGCCGGGTCTGGCGCGGCAGCGCCTTCGGTGGCGTGAAGGGCCGCACCGAGTTGCCCGGCTATGTGGAGAAGGCGCAGAAGGGCGAGATTCCGCTGGATGCCTTCATTACCCATACCATGGGCCTGGAGGACATCAACAAGGCGTTTGACCTGATGCACGAAGGCAAGAGCATTCGTACGGTCATCCATTTCTAAGCGTGAGCCCGAGCAGCCGGGATGTCGCATCCCGGCTCATCCACACTGCTGATTCAGAGCTTCAACTGAATGCGTCAGGAGTAGATCCATGAATTCCTCAATTGAATTGCTGGCCGCCAACAAGAGTTTCGGCGGCTGGACCAAGCGCTACCGGTACCGTTCGGCGGTGTTGGGGTGCGACACCATCTTCGGTATCTATCTGCCGCCCCAGGCGGATCAGGGCGAGCCGCTGCCAGTGCTCTATTGGTTGTCCGGCCTGACCTGCAACGATGAAAACTTCATGCACAAGGCCGGCGCGCAGAAGCTCGCGGCGGAGCTGGGCATGGTCATCGTAGCGCCGGATACCAGCCCGCGCGGCGAAGGTGTGCCGGACGATCCGGACGGCGCCTGGGATTTCGGACTGGGCGCGGGTTTCTATGTCAACGCGACAGCGCAGCCCTGGGCCCAGCATTACCGCATGTACGACCATGTCGTCAGCGAGCTGCCAGCTGTGGTGGAGGCGAATTTCCCGGTATCGGACAAGCGCAGTATCAGTGGCCACTCCATGGGCGGCCACGGCGCGCTGATCTGCGCCCTGAAAAATCCCGGTCGCTATCAGTCGGTCTCCGCCTTCGCGCCCATCACCAACCCGATCAACTGCCCCTGGGGTCATAAGGCCTTCGGTAACTATCTGGGCGACGACCGGGAGCAGTGGAAGCAATGGGATACCTGTGAGCTGATTGCCGATGCACCGGAGCGGTTGCCGCTGCTGGTTGACCAGGGCGATGCGGATAACTTCCTCGCCGAACAGCTCAAGCCCGAGGCGCTGGAGGCGGCGGCCGCCGCTGTTGGGCATCCGCTGACCTTGCGTCGGCAGCCGGGTTACGATCACAGCTACTTCTTTATCGCCAGCTTTATCGATGATCATCTGCGACATCATGCTCGGGCGTTGGGGCGGCTCTAACGGCTGGTGTTTGCTGGTGTTTGCTGGTGTTTGCTGGTCTTGCGGTAGGGCAGGTAGGTCGGCAGGGCCGTGCCGACACGCCGTGAACCCGTCCCTGGGGGCTCGCGGTTGCCATCCATGGCAACCGACGGTCGGCACAACCCTGCCGACCAACCTGCTCCGCAAGTTCGACGGTGCTGATGGTTTTAAACCTCAGCCACACTGAGACTCACACCTTTGCGCCGGGAGCGGCCTACATGCGACCGTCGTGTCGCCAAGGCCGGAAAATGCTCCTGCATTTCCGGCATTCTCGCCATCCCTGGCGGTCAGATAGCGACCGCGAGCCTACAGGGGTGAGGCAAATGTTTGCGAAGCATCGCTTCGCGTGCAGCCGAACGCCCGGCAATCTATGATTGACGGGACGGGACGGGACGGGCCGGGCCGCTTGCGGGATTTGCGGCGTGTCGCATGTAGGCCGCTCCCGGTGCAAAAGCCACTCGCAACCGGAAGCGGCAACTGGTCTCGGCCCATCTGGCGTGCACAAACCCCGGCAACGCTTCTGCCGGTAACCCGGACCCTGTAATATCCCCCTTTCGTTTTTCAGCTCAGCAGGTATCCCATGCGCATTGGCCACGGCTACGACGTCCACCGTTTCGGTGAGGGCGACTTCATTACTCTGGGTGGGCTGCAGATCGCCCATGATCGGGGGCTGGTGGCCCATTCCGATGGGGATGTGGTGTTGCATGCCCTGACCGACGCGATTCTTGGCGCCGCGGCGCTGGGTGATATCGGCCGGCATTTTCCCGACACTGACCCCCAGTTCAAGGGCGCCGACAGCCGGGTGTTGCTGCGCCATGCGCTGTCGCTGGTCCATGCCAAGGGCTGGCAAGTGGGCAACGTGGACGTCACCATCGCCGCCCAGGCGCCGAAGCTGTCATCGCATATCGAGACCATGTGCGAGCGGGTCGCCGAGGACCTGCAGGTGACACGGGATCAGGTCAACATCAAGGCCACCACCACCGAGAAGCTGGGCTTTGTCGGCCGTAAAGAAGGGATAGCCGTACACGCGGTAGCCCTGCTGCTGCCCCGATGATCCTCGACGACAGCCAGTGGCTGGGACCGCGGGCCCTGGGTGAGCCCTGCGGGCGGGCCGTGCTCAAGGCGCAGCCGGAAGACTTCCGGGTAACCGAGGTGCTCGACATCGAGCTGAGCGGGGCGGGCGAGCACCTGTGGTTGCTGATCGAGAAGCGTGACCAGAACACCGAGGATGTGGCGCGGCTGTTGGCCAAGGCAGCCGGTATCAAGCTGCGCGACGTCAGCTATGCCGGCATCAAGGATAGGCGCGCGGTCACCAGCCAGTGGTTCAGTCTGCAATTGCCGGGGCGGTCGGACCCTGACCTGACATCCCTGTGGCACGCCGGTCTGCGTTGCCTGAACAGTCGACGCCACTCGCGTAAGCTGCAGCGCGGTGCCCACAGCGCCAACCGCTTTGTCATCCGGTTGAGCAACCTCGAGGCGGTGCCAGCGGAGCTGGACGCGCGCCTGCAGCGCATCGCTGCCGAAGGCGTGCCGAACTATTTTGGTCCCCAGCGTTTTGGCCGGGACGGCGGTAATATCGACCA
>NZ_LK391969.1:2632599-3338867 GCF_000939975.1 Pseudomonas saudimassiliensis
GCGCTGCCACCGGCCCGCGGCACGCGATCGCGGCTGCTATCCACCGCGCGCAGCCTGATATTCAACCGGGTATTGGCGCAGCGGGTCGAGGCGGGTAACTGGAACCAGTTGCTGGCCGGCGACTGCCTCGCTTTCACCGACAGCCGCAGCCATTTTGCCGCGGAGCGACTGGCCGCCGATGACCGCCGTTTTGCCGAACTGGATGTCCATCCTACCGGCCCGCTGTGGGGGCTGGGTGAGCTGCCGAGTACGGCGGCCACCCGGTTGCTGGAGCAGGCCGCCGCCGCGGCCGAACCGAGCCTCTGCCAATGGCTGGAAAGTGCCGGTCTTGAACAGCAGCGGCGCATCTTGCGCCTCCCCATTACCGGGCTGACGTGGCATTATCCGTCTCTGGATTGCCTTGAAATTGAATTCACCCTGCCTACCGGCTGCTTCGCTACCGCTGTGCTGCGCGAATTGCTGGTGCTGGCCGATGAGCCGGGCGGCGGACTGGAAAGTGAAACCTGATGCGTATTCTCATTGCCAATGATGATGGGGTGCTGGCGCCCGGGCTGACCGCCCTGCACGGCGCGTTGCATGATTATGCCGATTGCGTGGTGGTCGCGCCCCATGAAGACCGCAGCGGGGCGAGCAGCGCCCTGACGCTGGATAAGCCGCTGCGGCCGTTCTACCTGGACAACGGCTTTGTCGGCCTCAACGGCACGCCCACCGACTGCGTGCATCTGGGGGTCAACTCGCTGTTCGCCGACAGCGTCGACATGGTGGTGTCGGGCATCAACCTGGGGGCCAACCTGGGCGATGATGTGCTCTATTCCGGCACGGTCGCTGCCGCGCTGGAGGGGCGTTTCCTGTCCCGTCCGGCCATGGCTTTCTCCCTGGTCAGCCGCCAGACCGACAACCTGCCGGCTGCAGCGGCCATCGCCCGCAGCCTGGTGGAAGCCCATGAGCAGTTGGAGCTACCGCCGCGCACCATCCTCAACGTGAATATTCCCAACCTGCCGCTGGACCGGATCAAGGGCGTGGTATTGACCCGGCTGGGCCATCGCGAGCGCGCAGCCAAGCCGGTCAAGTGGACCGATCCGCGCGGCAAGGAAGGTTACTGGATCTCCGTCGCCGGTGATGCCGAAGACGGCGGCGAGGGTACTGATTTCAACGCGGTGATGCAGGGCTATGTCTCGGTCACGCCGCTGCGCATCGACAAGACCCACTACGAAGTGTTCGACCATCTGGATGGCTGGCTGGGCAAGTTGCGGGTACCGGGCGATGCGTGAGGATCTGTGGAAGACTGGCATTGGCATGACCTCCCAGCGCACCCGCGAACGCTTGCTGGAGCGGCTGTTCGAAGAGGGCATCCGTAATCTGCATGTGCTCGAGGCCATTCGCCGCACGCCGCGGCACCTGTTTCTCGATGAAGCCCTGGCGCACCGCGCCTATGAGGACACGGCGCTGCCGATTGGCCACAACCAGACCCTGTCGCAACCCTACATCGTGGCGCGGATGACCGAGTTGCTGCTTGGTGGCGGGCCGCTGGACAAGGTGCTGGAAGTGGGCACCGGCTCGGGCTACCAGACCGCCATTCTGGCGCAGGTAGTGGAGCGGGTCTTCACCGTGGAGCGCATCCTGCCGTTGCAGGAGCGGGCGAAGGCGGTACTGAAGGAGATCGACATCCGCAACGTGGTCTACCGCCACGCGGATGGCAATTGGGGCTGGCCCCAGTACGGACCCTACGACGCCATCCTGGTAACCGCCGCCCCGGCTGAAGTGCCGAACGAGCTGCTGGGGCAACTGTCCGAACGGGGGCGCATGGTCATTCCGGTGGGCCAGAATGAACAATTTCTTACGCTGATTACCCGCGACGGGGATCAATTCATTCGGCAGCAGGTCGAACCGGTACGGTTTGTCCCGCTGTTATCCGGAGCAATACATTCTTGAATCGCCCTGTCATCGAGCATCTGCTGATTTTCTTCAAGGGTATGGCCATGGGGGCTGCCGACGTCGTTCCCGGCGTCTCCGGCGGCACCATCGCGCTGATCGCCGGCGTCTATGAGCGCTTGCTCGCGGCCCTGGGTGCCTGCACCCCGAACAAACTGGTATGGCTTGCGCGTGGCCGCGTCAAGGAAGCCTGGCGGGCCGTCGATGGGACTTTTCTGGCGACCCTGCTGGCTGGCATCCTGACCAGCATCGCCTCCGTCGCCAGTCTCATCAGCTACCTGCTCGAAGCGCATCCGGAATTGATCTGGTCGTTCTTCTTCGGCCTGATCCTGGTCTCGGTGTACGTGGTCGGGCGGGAAGTACAGCGCTGGAACCTGGGCACCATTGCCCTGACCCTGGGGGCCGCGGCCTTTGCCTATCTGCTCACCAGCGCCGGGGCCCTGCAATGGCCGGCAACCTTGCCCATGGTCTTCCTGGCCGGCGCGATTGCCATCTGCGCGATGATTCTGCCGGGCATATCCGGTAGTTTCATCCTGGTGTTGCTGGGTCTCTATGCCACTGTTCTCGGGGCGGTCAGGTCCTTCGATCTGACCCTGCTGACAGTCTTCGCCCTGGGGTGTCTGGCCGGCATGCTGAGTTTTTCGCGGCTGGTGTCCTGGTTGCTGCTGCATGCCCGCAGTGCCACCATGGCCGTGGCGACCGGTCTGCTGATCGGTTCCCTGAACAAGGTCTGGCCGTGGAAGCAAACGCTGACCTGGCGCCAGAACAGCCATGGGGCAATGGAGCCCATGCAACAGGCCAACCTGTTGCCGGCCAACTACGAAGCGTTGACCGGCGCCCCGTCCCACTGGCTTGGCGGCCTGGCACTCATGGCCTCTGCCGTGGTACTGGTACTGGGGTTGGAATGGATTGGCCAACGCATGCGCCGGATCTGACCGGCCGTGGAACATACCGACCTGCGCTCAATATGGGGGATCATCGTGCCGCAATGGAGCTTCAGCAGCATGGCTTTACCTGCAGTACTGCTTCTGGCATCGCTGCTGACTGCCTGCGCCGGTCCTTCGGGCACTGTGCCGATCGATGACCGCAGCCGTGGTGGTCACCGCACCCCCCAGGTAACGTCCGGCAGCCACATCGTCCAGCGCGGTGAAACCCTGTATCAGATTGCCTTCCGGTATGGTTGGGACTGGAAGGAGTTGGCGGCCAAGAACCGCCTGCGCCAGCCTTATACCATCTACCCCGGTCAACGCATTAACCTGGATACCGGCCGCGCCGTTGCCCGCGCGCCGGCGCAGCCAGCGCCGGCAACACCGCCCCGCGCAGCCCCGTCGGCAGCGGTCAAGTCGACGCCCGCAGCTATTCCTGCGCCGGTGAAAAGTACTGCCCAGACACAACCTGTTACAAAAACGCCTGCAACTACGGCGGCCCCAGCGGCTCTTACCGGTTGGAAATGGCCAGCACAGGGCCCGTTGATTGCGCGGTTCCAATCGAACGGCAGTTTGAATAAAGGGATTGATATTGCCGGTGAATTGGGTCAGCCTGTGGTGGCTGCGGCAAATGGCTCGGTGGTGTACGCAGGGCGGGGATTGTTGGGCTATGGTGACATGATCATCATCAAGCACGGCGATGATTTCCTCAGTGCCTATGCCCACAACAGCCGATTGCTGGTTAAGGAAGGAGAGCAAGTCAGGGTCGGGCAGAAAATCGCGGAGATGGGGAGCAGTGGGACCGACAGGGTCAAACTGCATTTCGAAATTCGACGTCGCGGTCAGCCTGTAGACCCTCTCGGTTATCTGCCCAAACTGTAAACTTGGTTGTCTCTTGGCTTCCAGGAAAATCGCAGGGAGCACTGGATTGGCGGAGCGGGGATGCCAATCCCGGCGATAGTCAGCGGAGGCTGACACGCACCGGATCGCTTAATGCCATCCGTTCGTGTTTCGACTGAAGATGGGGCTGCATAAATGGCTGTTAATAATAATGCGCCTGATGATCTGGAGATCCTGGATCAGATCAGGCCGGACGAACCTGACGCTGCGGACGAACCTGACCGCGTGCGGGTCGCTACTCCTCGCAACCACAAACGTGAAAACGCGTTTGAATTTACCCGGCAGCTTGATGCCACCCAGATGTACCTCAACGAGATCGGTTTCTCGCCCCTCCTCACACCCGAGGAAGAGGTCTACTTCGCCCGCCTGGCGTTGAAGGGCGATGAAGCCGGCCGCAAGCGGATGATTGAAAGCAACCTGCGGCTGGTCGTCAAGATCGCCCGGCGCTACGTCAACCGCGGACTGACCCTGCTGGATCTGATCGAAGAGGGTAACCTCGGGCTGATCCGGGCGGTGGAAAAGTTCGACCCGGAGCGAGGCTTCCGCTTCTCGACCTACGCGACCTGGTGGATCCGCCAGACCATCGAGCGGGCCATCATGAACCAGACCCGCACGATTCGCCTGCCGATTCATGTGGTGAAGGAACTGAACATCTATCTGCGGGCGGCTCGCGAGCTGGCGCAGAAACTCGATCACGAACCCACCCCTGAAGAAATTGCGCAGCTGCTCGATCGCCCCGTCGAGGACGTCAAGCGCATGCTCGGGTTGAACGAGCGGGTCGCCTCGATCGATGTCTCCCTGGGGCCGGATTCCGACAAGACCCTGCTCGACACGCTGGCCGACGATATGGCCGAGGACCCCTGCGAACGCCTGCAGAACGAGGACCTCAACACCAGTATCGATACCTGGCTGGGTGAGCTGAGCGAGAAGCAGCGGGAAGTGGTTACCCGTCGCTTCGGTCTGCGCGGCCATGAAAGCAGCACACTGGAAGAAGTCGGCCGGGAAATCGGCCTGACCCGCGAGCGGGTACGGCAGATCCAGGTTGAAGCGCTCAAGCGGCTGCGCGAGATTTTCGAGCAGCACGGGCTGAGCAGCGAGTCGCTGTTCCAGTAATCTCAGGTCGCCTACTCGCGGCCATCCGCAGCCCCGGGCACCCACAAGGTCCCGGGGCGTTGCGTTTCCCCAGCTGGCTCAAGCCGAATCTGCTTGTCCCGCTCCCGTATTGCGTCCTCCCCATTCTGTGCGAAGATAACTCCGGCTGTGGCGAACAGCATGAACAAGGAGAGCACTGAATGGACTGGACCCATGTTCCGACGCTGCTGATCGTGGCAGCGCTGGTAATCCTGTTGATCTACGGGGTTACGCTTTACAACCAGCTGGTGAATATCAAACACGGGGTGAGCCGCGCCTGGGCCAATATCGATGTGCTGCTGCGCCAGCGCCACGATGAGCTGCCCAAGCTGGTGGAAGCCTGCCGGCAGTACATGCAGTATGAACAGGCCACCCTGGAGCAGGTCATCAGTGCCCGCAATGCGGTCGGTCAGGCCCGTGATCGTGCCGACCTCAAGCGCCTGGGGCAGGCTGAGACCGCACTGCGCAGCGGCCTTGGCCAGTTGTTCGCGCTGGCCGAGGGCTACCCGCAACTGCAGGCCAGCGATTCCTTCCAGCATCTGCAGCAGCGCATCTCCGGCCTGGAGAGCGGCATCGCCGACCGCCGCGAGCTGTATAACGCGGCGGTGAACATCAACAACGTGCGCATCGAACAGTTTCCCGATGTGCTGATTGCGCGGCTGTTTTCCTTTGGGCCTGCGGAGTTGCTGCAGTTTAGCGAAGCAGAAAAAGCTGACGTGGACCTTCGCCAGCTGTTTTCATGATCGACCTGCACGGGGCTCTCCTCGTCTCCCGGGGCGCGCATGCGTTCCTGACCGGCGCCAGCTCCCTGCTGGCGCTATGGCTGCTGTATCGCATGTTCAGCCGATTGCGACGCGCCCGCTGGGTAGAAGATACGCCCACCTCCAAGATACGCTCTGCGGCTCAGGGTCTGGTCGAGCTGGTCGGCCAGGTGGAGGCGGGCGGTCACCCGCCCTTGGTCTCGCCCCTCGCCGGCCATCCCTGTCTCTGGTATCGCTTTACCGTGGAGGAGCTGCAACGTCGGGGGCGCAACACGGAATGGCGCACGATCGAGCGCGGCAGCTCGGACCGACCCTTCCTGTTGCGTGACGACACTGGCACTTGCCGGATCCAACCCGGCGCCGCGGAGGTTCATCCCCGGCGGCGGCGCCGCTGGGAGGGCAATCAGCGTCGCCCCCTGGGCCAGCGGGCTCCGACGGGTGTGCTCGGTCTGCTCGGGCGCCGTTACCGCTATACCGAGGAGTGGTTGCAGGAGGACGATCAACTCTACGCCCTGGGCTGGTTCGAAAGCCGCGGCGGCGGCCGTGATGCCAGGGCGCCTGAGGCGTTGGCGCGGCGGATCATCAGCGATTGGAAGGCCGACTATCCGAGTCTGCTGGCGCGCTTTGACCGTAACGCCGACGGTCAGCTCGACGCGGTAGAATGGGAACGGGTCCGCGCCGCGGCGGCGGTCGAAGCCCAGCAGCAGATGCGCCGCGAGAGTACGCAGCCCGTGGTGCATACCCTGGCCAGGCCGCCGCACAAAGGGCTGCCCTTTCTGCTATCCGATCACCATGAGGAAGACCTCGGCCGCAGGTTGCGGCGCCAATCGGGCTGGAGCATGGCGGGGATGATCGTTGCCGGGGCTGTCGCCGGTTGGCTGTGGTTGGCCCTATTGCGCTGATTCATTACAGGGCGCCCACGCGGAATCAAGCCTGGTGGTGCTGACGCTCGTAGTTGTCGATCCAGCCGGTCAATGCGGCAGCGGTCAGTGGCGGGCTGTAGAAATAACCTTGCCCCGCATCGCAGCCCTCCTGGCTCAGATAGGCCTGCTGTTCCGCCAGCTCCACCCCTTCGGCAATGACTTGCATGCCGAGGTTGTGCCCCAGCTGGATAATGACCCGCACTATGGTGCGATCATCGGGGTCGGTCAGCAGGTCACCGGTGAAGCTCTTGTCGATCTTGATCTTGTCCAGCGGCAGTCGGCGCAGATAACTCAGGGACGAGTAGCCAGTGCCGAAATCGTCCAGGGCGATATACACGCCAATGCTTTTCAGCTTGTGCAGATGTCGGGCGGCCGCATGGATGTCTTCCATCAGGCCGGTTTCGGTGACTTCCAGCTCGAGGCTGTCGCGCGGTAGATCGTAGCGTTGCAGCACCTGTGTGACCATTTCTGTCAGGTCGGGGTGGTGCAACTGGACCGTGGACAGGTTGACCGACATGCGCAGTTGGGTGCGGCCAGCGTCCTGCCACTGACGCAGCTGGCGGCAGGCCTGATCCAGTACCCATTCGCCGATGGGGATAATGGCGCCGCTCTGTTCGGCCAGGGGAATGAACAGGTCCGGGGGAATCAGGCCGCGCTCCGGATGGTGCCAGCGCAGCAGCGCCTCGACACCCAGTACCCGATGGTCGGTCAGGCTGATCTGGGGCTGATAGACCAGGTGAAACTCGTTGCGCAGCAGGGCGTTGCGCAGGCTCGCCGCGAGCTGGCGGCGCTCACGCATTTCACTGTCGACGCTGGCAATGTAGAACTGATAGCGATTACGCGAGCGGGCCTTGGCCAGCATCATGGTCTGCTCGGCCTTCTGCAACAGCTTGCCCGCATCCAGGCCATCGTCCGGAAACAGGGTGATGCCGATAGTGGCGCCGGTGGTGACCTGGTGTCCCCCGACCGGGAACGGCAGGGCCAGCTCATCCAGCAGTTGCTGGGCCAGTTCGGCAACGTCATAGGGCTCGTCTACATCGGCCACGATCAGGGCGAACTGATCGCCGCCCAGGCGCGCGACGCTGACCAGGCGGGCGCTGTGCGACTGCAGTCGCTCGGCCACTGCGACCAGGATGCCGTCGCCGGCCTGATAGCCGAACTTGTCGTTGATCTCCTTGAAGTCGTCGAGCCCGCAGCACAGCACCGCAACGCCGCGCTGGCGGCGCTTGGCATCGGCGAGCACGCGCACCAGTTGCTCCAGCAGCAGGCCGCGGTTGGGCAAGCCGGTGAGCTGATCATGGCGGGCCATATGGCGCAGGCTGGCTTCGGCTTCGTGGCGCTGATCGCGGTTGCGCTCGATGGCCTCCAGCAGGGCATTGACCTTGGTGATCCATAACCCCAGCTCGTTGCGTTCCTGACCGGGGAGCATCGGAATCATCATCTTGCCGGGCAGGTCTGGGTTGATGCTCGCGGTATGCTCGATGATGCGTGCCAGCGGCCGGGTAAGTAGAACGTGGTAAATCAGATAGAGCGCACCGGCCATCGCCAGGGCGCGGAGCAGTCCGGACGCCAGGATGATCAGCGAATAGCGGAGAAAGGTCTGGCCATAGGGGGCCGTCTCCAGCGTCAGCTGCAATTCGCCGTAGTATTCGTTGTAGGGCTCGCGGCCCCGCAGGGGTGTGCTGAAACTCTGCTCGACACCGAACAGCAGGTCAGTGAGGACACGGTAGGGTGGGGTGCTGAGCGGGCGTTCGCGACTGGCCAGGGGCTCCTCGCCGGGATGGCCGATGGCGGCGAAGTGCACGGCGGGGTTGGCAAACAGGCCTTCAATGACCTGGGTGGCCATTTCCTTGTCCAGACTGAAGATCGCCTGGCTCGCCGGATCGCGGAACATTGCCAGAATCTGGGTGGCATCCTGCCGGATGGCTTCTCGCTCAAGACGCAGGTCGAACAGGATCTGCGCCAGACTCAGCGCCATGCCTGCCAACAATGCCCACAGCAACACCAGTTTCAACAGCTTGATGGAAAGACTGTGTCGGCGGTCCACTTTCAACGCGCGTCTTCCTTTTTCGTTGTTTACCGCATCATGCATCCCTAACTGACGCGGCGCAACAGCCCAAGACAAAACACCCCGCACAGGGCGGGGTGTTTTTGCTACATCAGGCTCAGGCGGCGAAATTCTTCGCTACAAAGTCCCAGTTGACCAGGTTCCAGAACGCCTCGACGTACTTCGGACGGGCGTTGCGGTAGTCGATGTAGTAGGCGTGTTCCCAGACGTCACAGGTCAGCAGCGGAGTGTCGCCGGAGGTGATCGGGTTGCCGGCGCCAATGGTGCTGGCCAGGGCCAGGGAACCGTCGGGCTTCTTCACCAGCCAGCCCCAACCGGAGCCGAAGGTGCCGATGGAAACCTTGCTGAACTCTTCCTTGAATGCGTCGAAGGAACCGAACGCCTTGGTGATGGCCTCGGCCAGTTCGCCGGTGGGCTCGCCGCCGCCGTTGGGGCTCAGGCAGTTCCAGTAGAAGGTGTGGTTCCAGACCTGGGCTGCGTTGTTGAACACACCGCCGCTGGAGGTCTTGATGATCTCTTCCAGGCTCTTGCTTTCGTAGTCGGTGCCGGCGATCAGGTTGTTCAGGTTGACCACGTAGGTGTTGTGGTGCTTGTCGTGGTGGTATTCCAGGGTCTCGGCGGAGATGTGCGGCTGGAGGGCGGTCTTCTCATAGGGAAGTGCGGGCAATTCGAAAGGCATGGTCTCTCTCCATCTTCAGGTTATCGGGGTCGGTTCGGTATTGCGCAAGCCTGGCCGGAATCTCCACTTGCCAGTCAATCACAGGTGCCGCCCCTGTTCTCAATGCAGCGAAGATCATAGCATTCTGCGCCCGGGCTAGCCATGCCGCAGGCGGCCGGTGCGCATTCATGAGGGCCAGGCCAGCGACCAGGCGACCCGCAGCATCATGGCCGCCACGCCCAGATCGATCAGTCTCCAGGTCAGGGGGCGCTGCAGCAGCGGAGCGAGCCGGGCAGCGCCCAGAGCCAGGCTGAGAAACCACAGCACCGAGGCGCTGGCCGCGCCCAGGGCAAACAGCCCCGGTTGGCTCTGCTGCGCGCCGACCGAGCCGATCAGTACCAGGGTGTCGAGATAGACATGGGGATTGAGCAGCGTGACCGCCAAGGTGTTCAGTAGCACGGCTGCGCGCGATCGCGCTGGTCGGTCCGCGTCCATCCCGGCCAGGCTCTGCCGGCCCAGCGCGCGGCGCAGCGCCAGGGCCGCGTAACAGGTCAGGAAGAGGATGCCGCCCCAGCGGGTCAACTCCATGGCCACAGGCTGTTGCTGCAGCAACGATGCCAGGCCAAAGGTGCCCGCGGTGATCAGCAGGGCATCGCAGCTCATGCAGACCAGCGCGGCGCTGAGGTGATGCTCACGTCGCAGGCCCTGGGCCAGGACAAAGGCGTTCTGCGCGCCGATTGCCATGATCAGGCCGGCGGCGATCAGCAAACCGTTGAGGTAACTATCAAAGCCCAGCATGTGAAGGGTTCCAAGACGGGGAAAGCTGGCAGTCTGCCCAGCAATTCTTTATAAGAGAAACCAATAATGCTGATGGGTCATAAGGTTTTTTCATGCTGGACTACAAATTACTTCTGGCTCTGGCTGCCGTAGTGGAAGAGGGCGGGTTCGAGCGGGCGGCGCGGGTGCTGGGCCTGTCCCAGTCGGCGGTCTCCCAGCGCATCAAGCTCCTGGAGTCCCGGGCGGGTGCGCCGGTACTGATGCGGGTTACCCCGCCCGTCCCTACGGACACCGGTAAGCGGCTGCTCAACCATGTGCAGCAGGTGCGCTTGCTGGAGCGGGATCTGCAGCGCGACGTACCGCTGGGCGAAGGGGAAGATGCCAACCCACGGCTGCGGGTGGCGCTGAACGCCGACAGCCTGGCAACCTGGTGGGCCGGGGCAGTGGCCGATCTGTGCCGGGAGGAGAACCTGCTGCTGGAGTTGCTGGTCGATGATCAGGACGTGGTGCTGCGCCGCATGCGCGATGGTGAAGTGGCAGGTTGTGTCTGTGCCACCGAGCAGCCGGTGGCCGGCGCGCGGTCTTTGCCGCTGGGCGCGATGCGCTACCTTGCCGTGGCCAGCCCGGTGTTCATCGATCGTCATTTTGCCGCTGGCGTCAGCCAGGCGGCATTACAGCGGGCGCCGGCCATCGTCTTCGGTCCCGATGACCGGCTGCAGCACCGATTCCTGGAAAGGTGCGGCTTCAGCGAGAGTTTCCCCCATCATTTATGCCCGTCGTCGGAAGGCTTTGTGCGACTGATCGACGCGGGAATGGGCTGGGGACTGGTGCCAGCCCTGCAGATCAGGGCGGAGCTCGCCAGCGGCCGGTTGCGGGAAATCCTGCCCGGCAGGTATGTGGAAGTCCCGCTGTACTGGCATTACTGGCGCAATGGCGGGCGCCTGCTGGAAGCGCTGACTCGCCAGTTGGCAGCAAAGGTGCTGCAGGGGCGGCCCTGAGCACCTGGGCGCCATGGGTGGTCAGTCCGCCATTGAGCGCGCAGAATAGGCCGCGGGCCGGCCAGGGGAGTATTGGTACACCCGCCGGGCTCAAGACCAGGGGTAATAACAGGGGATTGTATGGTTGATCATGATATCCGGGACCTGCCGGGGATCCGCGTAACCGAGGATGATCGGGTAACCACCCAGCCCTCGGGGGTGCGCGCCCTGCGGGAACCACCGCCCCGGCGCCAGCGTAACGGGGCGCTCTGGGCGGTCTGCCTGACGTTGCTGATCGCGCTGGTGGGGCTCGGTTACTGGAGTCATCAGCAGCAGACCCGCTTGCAGCGTCAGTTGGTGGCCACCCAGGAAAGCTTCGCGCGGATCAGCGAGGAGGCCGCCGGTCGCCTGCAGGACATCAGCGGCAAGGTCATTGCCACCGAATCCACCCTCAGCCAGGGCGAGCGGGACCGCATTGCGCAGCTCCGCAAGCTGGAACAGCAGGTCGAGCAGCTCGCCGCGGCATTGCAGACCCAGCAATCCCAGCAGCAGGCGCTTGAACAGCAGCAACAGGCGCTGCAGAGCGGCTTGCGCGGGCTGGCACCGGTACAGCAGGCCAGCGAAGCCCAGGCGCAGCAATTGGCGGCCCTGGATGAGCTGGTCCGGACCCTCGGCGAACAGGGGCAGGCGCAGCAGCAGGCACTGGCCGAGTTGCGTGAGCAGGCGCAGTCGGCCAGCGAGTCCCAGGCGGCACTGCGCACCGAGCTGGCGGCGGCCGATCAGCGACTGGAAGCGCTGGCGCAGCTGGAACAGCAACTGGCAGCGCAGGATACCCAGCTGGCACGCCAGCGCGGGGAGCTGGAAGCCCTGCTCGAAGCCGCGCCCGGCGCCAGCGTGGAGCAGGAGATGCTGGTGCTGCGCACCGAGCTGGACCAGCGGTTGATGAGCGTCGAGGACACGCTGAAGGCAGTCGACAGCTTCCGCGTGCAGACCAATCGCAATATTTCCACGCTGCGCAACCAGATCGCCAACCTGCAACAGCAGATCGACCAGCGCTGATGAATTTTCTCGCGCACCTGCACCTGGGGCCGCATGACCCGCAAATGGCCCTGGGCGGCTTGCTGGGTGACTTCGTCAAAGGCTCGGTGGCGACCATGGACCTGCCGGATTCGGTGCGCCAGGGCATCTGGCTGCACCGGCGCATCGACGCCTTTACCGATCAACACCCGCTGGTGCTGCGCAGCAAGGCGCGGGTCAGCGATGACCGGCGGCGCTACGCCGGTATCATGGTCGACATGTTCTACGATCATCTGCTGGTGCGTCACTGGGGCCGATTTGCCGATCAACCCCTGGCACTGTTTACCGCGCAGATGTATCAGGCGGTGCTGGATCAGCAGGCGCTGATGCCGGAGCGGGCGAGGGCCGTGCTGGTACGGATGGCCCGGGAAGACTGGTTGGGCAGCTACGCTGAACTGCAGAGCCTGCACCTGGCGCTGAACAATATGGCCCGCCGGCTGCGGCCCGGTAACCGCCTGCCCGGAGCGGTCGCTGAGCTGGAAGCGCATTACCCGCATTTTGAGGCGGATTTCCTGCGATTCATGCCCGAGGTGATCGACTTTGCCGATGCCCAGGCGGCAGCGCTCAGGGCGTCGGCGGATTGGCATGAACTGCTGAACACCAGCGCTGGAGTTTGATTCACGTCAGTACCTGGTCTGGCCGTCTCGCTTATAAAGGCCGCCCGAGCATAGTCATGACAAGGAGTTCACATGTCGAGTACCCCCAGGGTGCTGTTTGATAATGGTGCCCACCGGGTGCTGTGTTTCGATCAGCTGGTGAGCGGCGATGGCGTACAGTCCAACCAGTTTCTGATCATCGACCACGACCAGCACGCCCTGCTCGATCCGGGTGGAGACCTGACCTACATGCCGTTGTCGCTCGCGGTCAGCCAGCATATCCCCCTGCGCGAGCTGACCTATGTGTTCGCCTCGCACCAGGACCCCGACATCATTGCCTCGCTGGACAAGTGGTTCCTGCATACCCGCTGCAAAGTGGTGTGCTCCAAGCTGTGGGCGCGCTTTCTCCCCCATCTGTCCGCCGCTTTCCTGACCAAGGCTTCGGGCATGAGTACCACCGAGCGGATGATCGCGGTGCCCGACCGGGGGCAGGATATCCCGCTGGGCCAGTGCGTGATCAAGGCGCTGCCGGCGCACTTCCTGCATTCAGTAGGCAACCTGCAGTTCTACGATCCGGTGAGCGGCATCCTGTTTTCCGGGGACATGGGCGCGTCCCTGGTCGATGATGCCGAGCCGGTGACCCACTTCGCCACCCATGTGCCGACCATGGAGGGCTTCCACCGGCGCTACATGGCGGGTAACAAGGCCTGCCGCCTGTGGGCCAACATGATTCGCCAGCTGCAGCCGGAGATGATAGTGCCGCAACATGGTCGGCCATTTGTCGGGGCTGCTATGATCAAGGAGTTTCTCGATTGGATCAGCCAGCTCGAGTGCGGCATGGATCTGATGGAGCAGGACGATTACCGCATACCTTGAGCCCTGAGACCCTGAAGCATGGTTAAACCGATCTATCCCTGGCGTGAAGGCAATACCTTTGAACTCCTGATGGACGGTCACCGTTTCTTTCCGCGGATGTTGCAGGCCATGGAGCAGGCCCGCAACAGCATCGACATCCAGCTCTATCTGGTGGAATCCGGACGCAGCCTCCAGCAGGTCACTGACATCCTGCTGCGGGCGGTGGCCCGCGGCGTGCAGGTGCGCTGCCGTTTCGACAGCCTCGGCAGTCGTGAGCTGACCGATGCCGACCGTGATCTGCTGACCCGCGGTGGCGTGGAGCTGCGCTTCTATAATCCGCTGAACCTGTGGGGCGGCCGCTCCAACCTGCACCGTGACCACCGCAAGCTGGTGATTATCGACCAGCGCAACGTGTTCATCGGGGGCACCGGCTTTACCGATGATTTCTGCATCCCCGGCCCCGAAGGCCACTGCCTCTGGCATGAGCAGATGCTCGAGGTGCAGGGGCCGGTGGTCGCCGACTGGGTAGAGGTGTTCGAACAGCAGTGGCAGGCGACCGAGCGGCGCAGCGGTCGCCCGCCGGGACGCCTGCGACGGGTGCGCCTGCCGCCCCATCCGCCCACGGCGGACGGCCTGGCGCGGGTGTCGTTGACCGATGGCCTGACCCATCGGGAACTGGTCCAGGCGCTGCTGGCGAACATCGGCCGGGCGCGGCAGCAGGTATGGCTGGCGACGCCGTATTTCGCGCCCACCAGACGCATCCACCGGGCGCTGATGGAGGCGGCCCGGCGGGGGGTGGATGTACGGCTGCTGCTGTGCGGGGAAATTACCGATCACCCGGCAGTCCGCTACGCCGGTCAGCGCTACTACAAGCGGCTGCTGGCGGCGGGGGTGCGTATTTTCGAGTACCAGCCGCGCTTCCTGCACCTGAAAACCGTGCTGGTGGATGACTGGGTCAGCCTCGGTTCATCGAATTTCGACCATTGGACCCTGCACTGGAATCTGGAAGCCAACCAGAACATTATCGACCGCGGCATGACCCGCGCGGTGGAGGAGAGCTTCGTTGCCGACTTCGCCGAGTCCAGGGAATGGACCTTGGACGACTGGCTGGCGCTGCCCTGGTATCACCGGCTGAAAATCAGTCTCTGGGGCGTGGTCAATCGGGCGGTGGTGTCCGGGCTGGATGTCCGGCGCTGACACCACTGCCCGGGCTCAGGCATAGGCGTCCTGGTGGGTCTGGCTGCTGTTGCGGCCGCCTGCCTTGGCGCGGTACAGGGCTTCGTCAGCCTGGCTGATGCGCAGCTCGAGATTGTCTTCGGGATGAACCAGGCAAAGTCCGGCGGACAGCGTGCAGAAGACGTCCTCCGGCAGCGAGGGAAAGGCCGTGCGCGCCAGGCTGAGGCGGATCCGCTCCACGCAGTGATGCAGTGTCGGCAAATCGCAATTGCTCAGTAGCAGAACGAATTCCTCACCGCCGAAGCGGGCCACCATGTCTTCGCCCCGCAGGTTGGCGCGGGCAATCCGGGCGAAACCCTGCAGCACCTCATCACCGGCGGAATGGCCGTAGAGGTCATTGATACGTTTGAAGTGGTCGAGGTCGATCAAGGCCAACCCCAACGTCTGGCCGCTGTGCTGCAGGGTCATGCGCCGCTGTGCCTCGTCCAGGAAGTGGCGGCGGTTGGGCAAACCGGTCAGCGAGTCGGTGGTGGCCAGGCTATGCAGCTGATCCATCATGCTGCGCAGCGATTGCTGGTGTTGCTTGAGGGTGCTGTGGCGCTGCTGCAGGCGTTCGCGCAGCTCGCGGATATAACTGCCGAGGATGATCAGCCACACCATGAAGCAGGCCAGTACGAACCATTCCAGCAGGGCGAAGGACAGGGTCTGCGGGTAGATTTCCAGGTGCTGGTTGAGAAAAATGAGTACCCCATAACAGGCCAGCGCGAGGGCCGCGTGGACAAGATAGGCCACACGGGACAACTGAAATACCCCGAACAGCAGGATCAGGCAGTAGGCAACCAGCACGGTGCCACGAATCGGACCGACCAGCGCCAGCAGATAGGTCTGCAACAACAGCGCAACGATGATCTGCGGGCTGGTCAGGCTGGGGTCCTTGAACCGCAGATTGAAGCCGGTACGGAACATGATGAAGAAGACCGTCTGGGTGGCCACCCCGAATACATAATGGCTCATGGCCATGGCAAAGCTGCCGATATAAGCCCCCGTTGCCCAGGTCACCGCAATCACCACATAGGTAATTCCGTAAATCAGCTGGGCCAGGTAAAAGCGCTGCAAGCGCAGCGCTTGATCACGAGCCTGTTGGTCGAAATCCCTTTCAGTCATCTCTTCTACTTGTGTAGTGGCTTACTGGCATCACTCTAGCGCCCTCGATTTGGTTTGCCCAGCCTTTTGTCTCGATATAGCGCAAAGCTATCAGCTGAACGGCTGACCCGGCTTCGCAAGCTCGGGTATACTTTGTCGCCTGCTTTCATCAGCCGGGATCTACGGCCCGGCCAAGCATTCCGTGAATCTGGTCGCATTGCCTTGCCTGGCGAGATGCTGCGGCCAGCCAGCCTATTAGAGGAGCCTGCCCGAGAATGGCCGTTATCAAGCAAGATGATCTGATCCAGAGCGTTGCCGATGCGCTGCAATATATCTCCTACTACCATCCCGTAGACTTCATCCAGGCGGTGCATGAAGCCTATCAGCGCGAAGAGTCTCCGGCAGCGCGTGACGCCATGGCGCAGATTCTGATCAACTCGCGCATGTGCGCCACCGGCCACCGGCCCATCTGCCAGGACACCGGTATCGTTACCGTCTTCGTCAAGGTCGGTATGAACGTCCGTTGGGACGGCGCCACCATGGGCATCGACGACATGATCAACGAGGGCGTACGTCGCGCCTACCAGCTTCCCGACAACGTGCTGCGTGCCTCCATCCTGGCCGATCCGGCCGGCAAGCGGACCAACACCAAGGACAATACCCCGGCGGTGATCCACTACCAGTTGGTACCCGGGGACACCGTCGAGTTCCATGTGGCGGCCAAGGGTGGCGGTTCCGAGAACAAGTCGAAGATGGTCATGCTCAACCCGTCCGACTCCATCGTCGACTGGGTGGTCAACACTGTCCCGACCATGGGTGCTGGCTGGTGTCCGCCGGGCATGCTCGGGATCGGTATTGGCGGGACGGCGGAAAAGGCCGCAGTGCTGGCCAAGGAATCCCTGATGGACCCGATCGATATCCATGAGCTGCGTCAGCGTGGCCCGCAGAACCGGGTCGAGGAGCTGCGCCTGGAGATCATGGACAAGGTCAACGCACTGGGCATCGGCGCCCAGGGCCTGGGCGGCCTGACCACGGTGCTGGACATCAAGATCAAGGACTATCCGACCCACGCCGCCAGCCTGCCGGTGTGCATGATCCCCAACTGCGCCGCTACCCGTCACGCGCACTTCGTGCTCGACGGCAGCGGCCCGGCCGAACTGGCACCGCCGCCCATGGATGCCTACCCGGACATCACCTGGGAAGTGGGTACCGGCGTGCGCCGCGCCAACCTGGACACCCTGACCCCGGAAGAAGTGCAGACCTGGAAAACCGGCGAAACCGTGCTGCTGTCGGGCAAGATGCTGACCGGCCGCGATGCCGCGCACAAGCGCATGGTCGACATGCTGAACAAGGGTGAGGAGCTGCCGGTCGATCTGAAGGGCCGCTTCATCTACTACGTTGGCCCGGTTGATCCGGTGCGTGACGAAGTGGTTGGACCGGCTGGCCCGACTACCGCCACGCGCATGGACAAGTTCACTCGCCAGATTCTCGAGCAGACCGGCCTGCTGGGCATGATCGGCAAGTCGGAGCGCGGCCCGATTGCCATCGAGGCGATCCGGGACAACAAGGCAGTGTATTTGATGGCCGTGGGTGGCGCTGCTTACCTGGTATCCCAGGCCGTCAAGAAAGCCAAGGTGCTGGCCTTCCCGGAACTGGGCATGGAAGCGATCTACGAGTTCGACGTGCAGGATATGCCGGTGACCGTCGCGGTCGACAGCAGCGGTGAATCGGTACACATCACCGGCCCGCAGATCTGGAAACAGAAGATCGCCGACAGCCTCGCGGTAGAAGTGCAGTAAGGCAGCCCTCGGCTGCCAGCGGTAAGCGACAAAAAGCCGGCAGGGTGGTCTCGAGTTTCCGAGCCACCCTGCCGGCTTTTGCTTTACAACTTCCAGCTTTCAGCTTTCAGCTTTCAGCTGCTCTTAGACCAGCTGTTCACCCACGTGCAGCAGCTTCATCGAGTTGGTGCCGCCCTGGGAGTTGTAGACATCCCCCTTGGTCAGTACTACCCAATCCCCTGATTTGACCAGCCCCAGCTCCAGCAGCTTGTTCACCGCATGCTGGTTCACTTCGCCTGCCGGTACGTCGGCCGGGTTGAAGGCGATACTCTGCACCCCGCGCATCAAGGCCACCCGGCCCAGGGTCTGGGTGTTGGGTGACAGGGCGTAGATCGGCAGGTGGGAACGGATGCGCGACATGATCAGCGGGGTGTACCCGCTCTCGGTCAGGGTGATGACTGCCGTCACATGAGGGAAGTGGTTGGCTGCGTACATGGCGGCCAGGGCGATGGTTTCATCGCAGCGCTCGAACTCCATGTGCAGGCGGTGACCGGACAGCTGGCTGGTCGGGTTCTTCTCCGCGCCGCGGCAGATGCGATCCATGGCGGCCACGGTTTCCACCGGGAAGTCACCGGCGGCGGTCTCGCCCGAGAGCATCACCGCATCGGTGTAGTCCAGAGCGGCGTTGGCTACGTCAGACACCTCGGCACGGGTTGGCAGCGGGCTGCTGATCATCGACTCCATCATCTGGGTCGCGGTGATCACGGTCTTGTTCTTGCGCCGGGCGCGGGCAATGATGATCTTCTGGATGCCCACCAGCTCGGCATCGCCAATCTCCACGCCCAGGTCGCCACGGGCCACCATCACGCTGTCACTGGCCTCGATCAGGCCATCCAGCGCGGCTTCGTCAGCTACCGCTTCGGCCCGTTCGATCTTGGCCACCAGCCAGGCCTGGGAGCCGGCATCCACCAGCAACTGGCGTGCCTGGTCCATGTCCTTGGCGTCGCGGGGGAAGGAGACGGCGACGTATTCCATTTGCAATTCGGCGGCCAGCAGAATGTCGGCACGGTCCTTGTCGGTCAGCGCCGCGGCGGACAGGCCGCCACCCCGGCGGTTGATGCCCTTGTGGTTGGACAGCGCGCCGCCGGCCGTCACGGTGCATTCGGCTTCATCAGCGGTAATGGTATCGATCCGCAGCACGATACGGCCATCATCGAGCAGCAGCTCGTCGCCAGCGTGGCAGTCGGATACCAGTTCCGGATAGTCGATACCGACCACCTCCTGGTTGCCCTCATCCAGCGGGTGGCTGGTGGACAGCCGGAACTTGTCGCCGACATCCAGGTGGATCTTGCCTTCCTTGAAGCGGGCGATGCGGATCTTCGGACCCTGCAGGTCGCCCAGCAGGGCGACGTGGGTGCCCTGTTGCGCGGCAATCTCGCGTACCAGTTGCGCCCGGGCGCGGTGCTCATCATGGGTGCCGTGGGAGAAGTTCAGGCGGGCGACGTTCATCCCGGCCTTGATCAGGGCTTCAATGCGTTCGGGCGTGGTGCTGGCCGGCCCGAGGGTGGCGACGATCTTGGTACGACGCAGGGTCATGAATGTTTTCCCTTCAGTTACATTTCAGTGGCTTACAATAGATCATACGCTCTATGTATGACAGGCAGAAGCCGCCATGACACTGGTCTGACAGGAGAAACGCATGCACCCCCGGGTTATCGAGGTTACCGAGCAGCTGGCTTCACGCAGCCGGCTGTCGCGGGCTGCCTATCTTGAGCAGATGGCCGCCGCAGCGGCGCGTCCCCGTGGTCGCCGGGACCTGTCCTGCAGCAACTTTGCCCATGGCATGGCAGGTTGCTCGGCGCTGGACAAGGACCGCCTGCGCATGGTGGATGAGGTCAATATCGGCATGGTGACAGCCTACAACGACATGCTGTCGGCCCATCAGCCCTACGAAACCTTTCCCGCGCAGATCCGGGCAGCGCTGCGCGCCGTCGGGGCCACCGGGCAGGTGGCCGGCGGGGTGCCGGCGATGTGTGATGGCGTGACGCAGGGCGAGCCGGGGATGGAGTTGTCGCTGATCAGCCGCGACGTGATCGCCATGGGCACGGCGATCGCCCTGTCCCACAATATGTTCGACGCGGCCCTGTGCCTGGGCATCTGCGACAAGATCGTGCCGGGCCTGCTGATGGGCGCGCTGCGGTTCGGCTATCTGCCGGTGCTGTTCGTGCCCGCCGGGCCGATGCCCTCAGGCCTGCCCAACAGCGAAAAGGCCAAGGTGCGCCAGCGTTACGCCGAAGGGCTGGCAACGCGGGAAGAACTGCTCGACGCCGAGAGCAAGGCCTATCATTCCCCCGGCACCTGTACTTTCTATGGCACCGCCAACACCAACCAGCTGCTGCTCGAGGCCATGGGCCTGCAATTGCCCGGCGCGTCCTTCATCAACCCGGGCACGCCGCTGCGCGATGCCCTGACCGTGCATGTGGCGGAACAGGCGGCGCGGCTGGCGCGGGCCGGGGAGGGCAGCATGGCCTCCATTCTCGATGAGCGCGCACTGGTCAACGCCCTGGTCATGCTGCTGGCCACCGGTGGCTCGACCAACCTGACCCTGCACCTGATTGCCATCGGCCAATGCGCCGGCCTGCAACTGAACTGGACCGACATGGCCATGCTGTCGGAGGTTGTGCCGACGCTGGCGCGCATTTACCCCAACGGCCAGGCCGACGTGAATCACTTCCAGGCCGCCGGGGGCAGCGCCTATCTGTTCGCCCAACTGCTGGAGGCCGGCCTGCTACATGCCGACGTGAACACCATCGCCGGCGCGGGTCTCGATCACTATACCCGGGAGCCGCGGTTGATCGACGGCCGTCTGGTCTGGCGGGACGGCCCCCAGGCCAGCCTGGATGAGAGCATCCTGCGCAGCCGCCACAACCCGTTCAGCGCCGATGGCGGGCTGCGGTTGCTGCAAGGCAACCTCGGCCGCAGCGTCATCAAGGTCTCCGCCGTACAACCCGAGCACTGGACCATCAGCGCACCCTGCCGGGTGTTCGACACCCAGGAAGACTTCGTTGCCGCCTTCCAGAACAATGAATTCCAGCAGGATGTAATCGCGGTGGTGCGCTTCCAGGGGCCGGCAGCCAATGGCATGCCGGAGCTGCATAAGCTTACCCCCTACCTCGGCGTACTGCAGGATCGCGGGTTGCGCGTGGCGCTGGTGACCGACGGCCGGATGTCCGGCGCCTCCGGCAAGGTGCCGGCCGCGATTCACCTGAGCCCCGAGGCGGACCGCGGCGGTCCCATCGCGCGGTTGCGTGACGGCGATCTGTTGGAACTGGGTGCGGTCAGCGGCACTCTGCAGGTACGGGGCGAACCCAACGAATGGCAGAACCGGGCGCCGGCGACGCATGCCGAGCCGACCCGGCGCGGCTGGGGCCGGGAGCTGTTTGCCTTTACCCGGGCGACCGCCAGCGCCGCCGAGCAGGGCGCCAGCTGCTTTACTGAGAGTCTGATCCAGGCTGATGGAGGTGCACTATGACAGCGGAACAACTGGCTCGAGCGCAGCAGCTCGACTGGCATGGCAGCGACGACGCTGACCAGCAGGCCGAAGTGGTGGCCCGTTATATTCTTGCCCAGCTGCGCGACGCCATCGACCAGCGCGGCCAGGCGAGTCTGGCCTTGTCCGGTGGTCGCGGCCCGGAGCGTTTTCTCCGGCGGCTGGACCAGGCGGAGATCGACTGGGACAAGGTCACCATCACCCAGGTGGATGAGCGCTGGGTACCGCCGGCACATGAGCAGAGCAATGCCGGGCTGATTCAGCGCTGCATGCCCCAGGCGCTGACGCAGGCGACCTGGCTACCCATGTATCAGGGCAAATCCCTGCAGGCCGATGCGCATTATTGCCACTCCCTGCTGGCGCCGCTGCAGCCCCTGGATGTGGTGGTGCTCGGCATGGGGCCGGACGGGCACACGGCTTCGCTGTTCCCGCATATGCCGAACCTGGCCGAGCACTTGTCCGAACAGACCCAGGACCTGTGCATTGCGGTGCCGGAGGAGGGGGAGCGCCTGGCCCGTTTGAGCATGACCGCCGCGGTGATCAATCGCGCCCGGTGCAAACTGCTGGTGCTCAATGGCGAGGATAAGCAGGCCCAACTGGCCACCGCACTGGACACCGGGGATGCCCTCAAGCTGCCCATCGCCGCTTTTCTGACGCCTCCCATGGCTATCTTCTACAGCCCTTGAGGCATACGGAACCCTGAATGAGATTGACTGAAAACACCCAGACCCTCAAACGCATCTTCACCGGTCAACGTATCCTGCCGGTGCTGAGCATCCAGCGTGAAGAGGACGTATTGCCCCTGGCGGACGCCCTGGCCGCCGGTGGGGTGACCAATCTGGAAATCACCCTGCGCACGCCCGTGGCGTTGGTGGCTATCCGCCTGCTTACTACCCAACGGCCGGAGCTCTGCGTCGGTGCTGGTACCGTCCTCGATGGTCGACAGTTCCAGTCGGTGCTGGATGCCGGGGCACAGTTTGTCGTCAGCCCCGGGTCGACCCAGGAGCTGTTGACCCTGGGGCTGGACAGTCCGGTCCCGCTGTTGCCGGGCATCGCTACTGCCTCGGAAATCATGATGGGGTATCGCCTGGGTTATCGCCATTTCAAGCTGTTCCCCGCCGCGGTCTGCGGCGGTGTCGCCTTGCTGCGCGCCTTTGCCGGTCCCTTCCATGATGTGCAGTTCTGCCCCACTGGGGGCATCACGCCCCAGACACTGCCGGATTACCTGGCGCTGGATAACGTCGTGGCGACGGGGGGTACCTGGATGGCGCCCACGGAGATGGTGAAAGTGGGGGATTGGGCGGGGATTACGCGATTGTGCAAAGAGTTTGCCGGCACGGTTTGAACGGCGACAAGAACGTGAGCGGGAAGCGTTGATCGTTGCACCCAAGCTCGCGGGCGCGTTCGGGTACCACCTACAGCGGACCGTCGGTTGCCAGGGATAGCAACCGCGAGCTACAGGGACGTACTTGCTGCGTGTCCGCTGTAGGCGGTACCCGAATGCGCGAACTCCGAAACCTACCCCGATCAACGTTTCCCTGACGCACCATCAGGCCGGCTTCGACGGATCCACAAACCCATCCGGCTTGACGATCAGCACATCGCACGGCACTTCATCCAGCAGGCGCTCGGCGGTATGGCCAACCAGGGCGCTATCCAGGCGCGAACGGGAAATGGCGCCCATGATCAGCAGATCGATACCCTGTTGGGCGATGAACTCCGGAATCGCCTGTTCCGGATAACCCTTCAACAGGTGCAGTTCGTTAGCCGCCACGCCGGCCTGGACGGCGAATGCGCGCAGTGCCTGGTCGTGATGTTGCTGCACCTCGGCGGCGTACCCATCGTAATCCGCGACCAGGCCGGTATCGAAGGCCAGGGTATGGGGCAGGGGGTTGTAGCAGTGGATGGTCTGCACCTGGGCACCGGTGGCGGCAGCCAGAGCCCGGCCGGTGGCCAGCAATTTGTAGTCCAGGGCCGCGGGCTTGTCGGCTTCGTGCAACGGGTCGACACTGACACCGATGGCGCGTACCGCGTTGTCTGCCTGTTTCACCAGCCACAGCGGCACCGGGCAATGGCGGATCAGGAACCAGTCGGTGTTGGTCAGGACCAGGCGCTTGAGCAGGTTGTGGTGATGGGTGGTCTTCAGTACCAGATCCGGCTGCTGCTCATGGATGGCCCGCAGGATATGGTGCTCGTAGCGCTTGCCCCAGACCGCCGTGGTATTGACGATACGGCCCCGGGCGCGCAGCGGGTCGGCGTAGCGCTCCAGGCGCTCCTCCCGGTGGCCCAGCAGGGTATGGCGGGCCTTGGCCAGACTGTCACGATTGAAAATGCCGCCGTCCAAGGCGGGGATATAGTCCACCAGAAACAGGGTGAAGCGGGCCTGGGGGTATTGGTCAGCCAGCTGTTCAGCCCGATGCAGACAGGGTTGGTCGGCGTCGCTGGTGGGGTCGATGACCACCAAGATATGTTCGATATTCATGGCGTTATGCAGCTCTCCCGGTCTTGATGGAAACCAGCTTAGGTGACTTCCTGGAGTATAGCCCTGATCCAGATCAACTCTGGATCCATCCATTCGGCGGTATCGAACAGTGAGTGCTTGGCCTGCGACCGCGGCTGGTTTATTCTCTTCTCCACCTCCAGGGACGAGCCGGCGCAAGGAAGCCACATGATGCGCTCAACCATTCTGCACGGTGTTGCTGTCTATATGCCCAAGACGATGCCTACCGTCCAGCTGATGCTGGGGCGGCATATATTCGTCCGCCGAGACGGCGCCTCGCACGGTATACATGAATGTCCCGCAGGGACGGAAGAATTCCAGGCTCTGCCGATCAACAACAGGAGCATCGCCAGTTATGCAAGGTACCTCTAAGCAGGGAGCATTGCCTGACTCATCGGACCAGTTCAGTCGCCGGATAGCACGGCATCAATTGCCTGCCTATCTGAACGTCTATAACAGTCATACCGGGCATTTCATGGGCACCATGGGCAATCTGTCGTGCAACGGGTTCATGTTGATCAGCCGGTTGCCGGTGATGCTCGGGGCGGAATACGACATGCAGCTGCACCTGCCGTCGGCCACCGGTGAAGGGCTGCAGACGCACAAGTTTCGCGCCGTCAGCCGCTGGTGCCGCCCTGACCTGACACCGGGGCACCATGACGCCGGCTTCAGCATTGTCGAGAACGCGGACCTGTTCGCCAATCTGGCCGATGCATTGCAACACTATTTCAGTTTCGCGCACGCCGGAGATGCCTGACCCGGCCGTACGGGGTACCCTGCAGCGATCACGAGCAGGGGAGCGGTAATGAGCAAGACTATTTTCTGGTATGACTTCGAAGCCACTGGCATCGATCCACGGCGCGACCGGCCATTGCAGGTGGCCGGTGTACGCACGGACGAGGAACTGAACGAGATCGGCGAGCCATTGTGCATCGACTGCCGTATCGCCGACGACATCCTGCCCCATCCCATGGCCTGCCTGGTGACCGGTATCGATCCGGTCCGGGCGCAGCGGGGTCTGCCGGAGGCCCGGTTCATGCAGCTGCTGCATGATGAGATGGCCCAGCCCGGCACCTGCACCGCCGGTTACAATAATCTGCGTTATGACGATGAAATGACGCGATTTTCCCTGTATCGCAATTATTTCGACCCCTATGGTCGCGAATGGCAGGGCGGCAACAGTCGCTGGGATCTGCTGGATGCGCTCCGTACTGCCCATGCCCTGCGCCCGGAGGGCATCAACTGGCCGCAGCAGGATGGCGCTACCAGCCTGCGCCTGGAACTGCTGACCGCGGCCAATGGTATCGACCACGGCCAGGCCCACGATGCACTGGCCGATGTGCGGGCGACCATCGCCATGGCCCGTCTGCTGAAACAGGCCCAGCCGCGCCTGTTCACTTATCTCTTCGAACTGCGCAGCAAGCATCGGGTATGCGAGCTGATCGATCTGCAGCAATGCCGCCCGTTGGTTCATGTCTCCGGCCGTTTTGGCCGCGATCGCCATGGGCTGGCGCTGGTGCTACCGCTGGGCTGGCACCCGCGTAATCGCAACGCCCTGATCGTCTGGGATCTGGCGGTGGACCCGCAGTTGCTGCAGCAACTCTCCGCCGATGAGCTGTGCCAGCGCTTGTATACCCGTACGGAAGACCTCGCCCCCGGTGAGCAGCGCCCCGGGCTGAAACTGGTGCATGTCAACAAGTGCCCGGTGCTGGCCGATGCCAAGGTCCTGCGGGCCCAGGATGTCACCCGGCTGCAGCTCGATATGCAAACCCAATGGGAACGCGCTCGCTGGCTGACCCATTGGCGCATGGCGGGGCAGCAGAAGCTCGCGGCTGTGTATGCCGAGCGCTCATCCGGCGACCCGGGGGAGGCTGACCCGGAGACCCAGCTGTACGGCAGTTTTACCAGCGATAGCGACCGCCAGCTGTTGCCGGCCATCCGCGCGGCCGATGCCAGTACGCTGACCGCGGCGGCCTGGCCGCTACAGGACCAGCGGCTGGTGGATATGCTGCAGCGCTATCGGGCCCGTAACTTTCCCGAATCCCTAAGTTCGGCTGAATTGACCGAATGGTTAAACTTCTGCCGGCAGAAATTGAATGGGGAAATAGCCGGAGCACCCTTGACGTTCGCGGGCTTCTTCCAGGATATGGAACAGGCGATGACGCAGGCGGATGAGGCGGGGCGGGTACTGCTGGAACACTGGCGGCAATATGCCTTGGTATTGGCGGATAAGTTGAAGGCCATCTGATACATAATGAAAAGCCCCGGCATATCGAAATATGACTGGGGCTTTTTCTTCAGCTATTGCCGCATCAAGGGATCAACCCAGGATAGTGGCCCAGCTTTCGACTTTCTCCGCACCGTATTGCTCTTTCCAGGCTTTCAGCGTCTTGTGGTTGCCACCTTTGGTCTCAATGGTTTCACCAGTGTTCGGGTTCTTGTACTGTTTTACCTTGCGCGCGCGTTTGGCAGTGGGTGCCTTTGCCGCTTTGCTGGTAGCTGCAGGTTTGCCCTGGGGATCCAGAAGAGCGACTACATCAGCGGATTCCTTGCCATATTGCTTCATCAGATCCTGCAGCTTTTTCTCGAACTCCAGTTCTTTCTTGAGTTTGTCATCATTGGACAGGGAGTTCAGACGCGCGGTCAGGTCGCGAATGGTATCTTCGATCTGACGGTATTCCTGAAGCATGGACATTTAGTTTCTCCTGTTGAGTATCAAATAGTAAAAGCAATGATAGTTTACCGGAGAGCGGCTGCACAAGGAGTTGAAGATATTTAAGTGTTCAATTGAAGAAACTTTTTGTTAATCCGGTAACGGAATTAGCAGATGCGGAGGTCACGCCCCCATTTCATTTCGATCCGCACCGGATAAAACCATACTGCCGCTGGAATTTCCGCTAGCCAGGAGTAGAATATGCCGCTTTCGAGGCCCTGCCTCGGGGAGTCCATACCTGGCAGGCACGGTGTTCACGGTGCGTTTGCCGGGCGATGGAAAAGCCCCCTCATGACTTCTGGAGTTGATTTGATGCGCACCTTTCGACTGGTAATTGCCTGCCCCGACCGCGTGGGGATTGTGGCCAAGGTCAGTAATCTGCTGGCAACCTACAATGGCTGGATCACTGAAGCCAACCACCATTCGGACAACCTGTCCGGTTGGTTCTTCATGCGCCATGAAATCCGTGCCGATTCATTACCCTTCGATGCTGATGGCCTGCGTACAGTATTTGCCCCCATCGCCGCGGAATATGAAATGGAATGGCAAGTCAGTGATTCGGCCCAGCGCAAGAAGGTCGTCCTGATGGCCAGTCGCGAGTCCCACTGTCTGGCCGATTTGTTACATCGTTTTCACAGTGGCGAGTTGGATTGTGATATTACCAGCGTCATTTCCAACCACGACGATTTGCGCAGCATGGTTGAATGGCATGGCATTCCTTTCCACCATGTGCCCGTTGACCCCAAGGACAAGAAGCCGGCGTTCGATGAAGTTAGTCGGCTGGTCAATGAGCAACAGGCTGATTGTATTGTGCTGGCGCGTTATATGCAGATTCTGCCCGCCGATCTCTGCCAGCAATACGCGCGACGGGTTATCAATATTCACCATAGTTTCCTTCCTTCTTTTGTGGGCGCCCGGCCTTATCATCAGGCGGCCCAGCGCGGGGTAAAACTCATTGGTGCAACTTGTCACTATGTAACCGAGGAACTGGACGCCGGCCCGATCATCGAACAGGACGTCGTGCGTATCAGTCATCGGCATAATGCCGAAGACATGGTGCGCCTGGGTAAAGATGTGGAGAAAATGGTACTTTCCCGCGGTTTGCGCTATCACTTGGAAGACCGAGTGTTGGTTCACGACAATAAGACCGTGGTGTTCGGCTGACCATAGACCTGCCTGACACCCCGGCCCAAGCGCGGGGTATCAGGCATGCTCAAGTCAATGAAAGTCCGGGATTACATGAATACCGAGCCGGTGACATTAACGCCGGACACCAAGTTGCATAAAGCAGTAGATGTTTTTCTGGCCCACCGTATCTCCGGGGCATCCGTCGTTGATATTCACGGCACGCTTGTCGGCGTCCTGTCAGAGAGCGATTGTCTGCGGGGCATACTCAACGGCAGCTATTTCGACGAGGCAGGCGGGACCGTCGGCTCGTTCATGAGTGAAGTTGTCGAGACCATCGATGCGGACGCCAATATCCTCAAGGCGGCGGAGCACTTCGTTCAGAAGAATCGGCGCCGTTTGCCGGTGATGGAGCGGGGGCGACTGGTGGGGCAGATCAGCCGGCGCGACCTGTTGCTGGCATTGAAATCCTTCAACGACCAGGGCAAGCCAAAACGGGGTTGAAGCGAAGTCCGACGGACCGGCACAAAAAAGCCGCACCTTGCAGGGTGCGGCTTTTTGCTTACTGCCGGGTCACTCAGGCACTTTCAGCGACGGCTTCCGGCGCCGAGGTGCGGATCAGGTGGTCGAAGGCGGCCAGGGAGGCGGTTGCGCCGGCGCCCATCGAGACGATGATCTGCTTGAACGGCACGGTGGTGACGTCGCCAGCAGCGAAGACGCCAGGCACCGAGGTGGCGCCGCGGGCATCAATCTCGATCTCGCCGAAGCGGGTCAGCTTGACGTCGCTGTCCTTCAGCCAATCGGTGTTGGGCACCAGGCCGATCTGCACGAAGATACCGGCTACGTCGACGTCCGCGCTCTCACCGGAAACCCGGTCAGTGTAGGTCAGGCCGACCACCTTCTTGCCGTCACCCCGTACTTCGGTAGTGGCAGCGTTCTTGATGATCTTCACGTTCGGCAGCGAACGGGCCTTGCGCTGCAGTACTTCGTCGGCACGCAGGGTGTCGCTGAACTCCAACACGGTCACGTGCTCGACAATACCGGCCAGGTCGATGGCCGCTTCGATACCGGAGTTGCCGCCGCCAATCACCGCCACGCGCTTGCCCTTGAACAGCGGACCATCACAGTGCGGGCAGTAGGCGACGCCCTTGCCGCGGTATTCCTGCTCGCCGGGGACGTTCATTTCCCGCCAGCGGGCGCCGGTGGCCAGAATGACCGCGCGGCTGGACAGGGTGGCACCGCTGGCCAGGGTAATCTCGATCATGTCATTGGTGGTCAGCTTGGCAGCAGCCTGCTCGGTGATCACGTCGATATCGTATTCCTTCACGTGCTGCTCGAGGCTGGCGACCAGCTTCGGGCCTTCGGTGTAGGGCACGGAGATGAAGTTCTCGATGCCGACGGTATCCATCACCTGGCCGCCAAAGCGCTCAGCCACCAGACCGGTGCGAATGCCTTTACGGGCCGCGTAGATGGCCGCTGCGGCGCCAGCCGGGCCACCACCGACGATCAGGACTTCATAGGGCTTCTTCTCGCTCAGCTCGGCCGCCTTGCGCTCGGCTGCACCGGAGTCGACCTTGTTGACGATCTCGGCCAGTGTCATGCGGCCCTGGCCAAAGTGTTCGCCATTCAGGAACACGGTGGGCACAGCCATGATCTGGCGGCTCTCGACCTCGTCCTTGAACAGGGCGCCATCGATCATCACGTGGGTGATGTTCGGGTTCAGGGTGGCCATCAGGTTCAGCGCCTGGACCACGTCGGGGCAGTTCTGGCAGGACAGGGAGATATAGGTCTCGAAATGGTACTCACCTTCGAGATTGCGGATCTGGTCGAGCAGGGCCGGGTCAGCCTTGGACGGGTGACCACCGGCCTGCAGCAGGGCCAGAACCAGGGAAGTGAACTCGTGACCCATCGGGATACCGGCGAAGCGTACGCGGGGGCTCTGGCCGGCTTCAGCCACGGCCATGCTCGGGGTACGCTTGTTCTCCACGGCAACCAGACCGATCTTGCTCGACATTTCGGCAATTTCGATCGCGAGTTCGTGCAATTCTTTGCCCTTGGGGCTGTCGTCTACGGACACGCTGATTTCGATCGGCTTGGCGATGTTCTGCAGGTACGTGTCCAGTTGCTTCTTCAGATTGGCGTCCAACATAGTGTGCGTGTCCTGGAAAGTGGGTGAATTTTGGGTGAAAAAAACCCGGCCCGCCGACTGGGCGCAGAGCGCCGCAGCGGGCCGGGTTGTCAGGCCGACTTAGATCTTGCCAACCAGGTCCAGCGAGGGAGCCAGAGTGGCTTCGCCTTCTTCCCACTTGGCCGGGCAAACTTCGCCAGGGTGGGCAGCTACGTACTGGGCAGCCTTGATCTTGCGCAGCAGGTCGGCAGCGTTACGGCCGATGCCTTCAGCAGTGATTTCCACAGCCTGGATGATGCCTTCCGGGTCAACGATGAAGGTACCGCGGTTGGCCAGGCCCTGGTCTTCACGCAGGATCTCGAAGTTGCGGCTGATCTGCATGGTCGGGTCGCCGAGCATGGTGTACTTGATCTTGCCGATGGTCTCGGAACTGTCGTGCCATGCTTTGTGGGTGAAGTGGGTGTCAGTGGATACGGAGTAGACTTCCACGCCCAGCTTCTGCAGTTCTTCGTAATGGTCAGCCACGTCGCCCAGTTCGGTCGGGCATACGAAAGTGAAGTCGGCCGGGTAGAAGAAGAATACTGCCCACTTACCTTTGACGTCGGTGTCGGAAACGGTGATGAATTCGCCGTTCTTGAACGCCTGAGCGGTAAATGGCTTGATTTCAGTATTGATAACGGACATTGAAGACTCCTTGCTGAGCTTGTTGTTTATGGGTTGGAAACAGTGTCTATAGTAGAGGTGCTTCACGGATACTTAAAATAAATTCAGCCTAAGTACCGGATAGCTTTTCTCTATATGGGGATGACCCCATTTTATTTCAAGGCGAATCAATTAAATTGATTTAGGTCAAATTCTATTATCAGGCTGATGAATTATTTAGATTCAGGCCCTGATACAAGATAGCCAGAATTTTATCCAGCTCCTAGCCTAGAGAGTAAGCCATCTGCGTGTCGGTTCAATGAACGCAGACCTTCACTCACGAGGAGATTGAGATGGATTTTGCCTACAGCGCCAAAACCGAAGGGCTCCGCCAACAGGTTCGCGGATTCCTGGACCAACACATTGTACCCCGTCTTGCCGAATGGCACAGGGAAGTTGCCGGCGGCCAGTTTCCGGTGTCCTTCATGGCGGACCTCAAGGCCCTGGCCAAGGAGGAAGGGCTGTGGAACCTGTTCCTCCCGGCGCTGCACGCGGATGAGCCGGGGCAGGGGCTGAGCAATCTCGAATACGCCCCCCTGGCGGAAATCATGGGACGGGTCAGTTGGGCGTCGGAAGTGTTCAACTGCAACGCGCCGGATACCGGCAACATGGAGCTCCTGCACATGTTCGCCAGCCCCGAGCAGAACCAGCGCTGGCTGCAGCCCTTGCTCAACGGCGAGATCCGTTCGGCCTTCGCTATGACCGAACCGGACGTGGCCTCCTCCGATGCGAGCAACATCCAGACCCTGATTCGTCGCGATGGGGATGATTATGTGATCAATGGGCGCAAGTGGTTCATCACCAACGCC
Organism: Pseudomonas saudimassiliensis; assembly: GCF_000939975.1. Lineage (GTDB taxonomy): Bacteria > Pseudomonadota > Gammaproteobacteria > Pseudomonadales > Pseudomonadaceae > Halopseudomonas > Halopseudomonas saudimassiliensis. Next base: position 2,663,805 of record NZ_LK391969.1, read on the forward strand.
TCGCACCCTGATTGCGCCTTCCTGATCGTCATGGGCAAGACCGACCCCGAAGGCGAGCCGCGGCGCCAGCAGAGCATGATCATTGTGCCCTTCGACACCCCCGGCGTGGAGCTGGTGCGCAACATTCCGGTCATGCATCACCTGGCCCCAGAGGGCCACAGTGAACTGGTGTTTCGCAATGTCCGGGTGCCGGCGGCGAACCTGCTGGGCAACGAGGGTGACGGCTTCATGATGGCCCAGGCGCGGCTCGGGCCGGGTCGGGTGCACCACTGCATGCGGGCGATCGGCATGGCGGAACTGGCGCTGGAGTTGATGGTGGACCGCGCCCAGGAACGCAAGACCTTCGGTCGTTACCTGCATCAGCACGGCAGCATCTCCGAATGGATTGCCCGCTCGCGCATGGAGATCGAGCAGGCCCGGCTGCTGGTGCTCAAGACCGCCTGGATGATCGACAACGTGGGAGCCAAGGGTGCCCGTAAGGAAATCGCCATGATCAAGGCGGTGGTGCCGGGCATGCTCAACCAGGTGGTCGATCGCGCCATGCAGGTGTTCGGCGCCATGGGCCTGACCCCGGATACGCCCCTGGCGGACCTGTGGATCAGCTCCCGCTGCCTGCGCATCGCCGACGGCCCCGATGAAGTACACCTGCGCAGCATCGCCCGGCTGGAAATCGACGGCAGCCAGGATCGGCGCGGCAGCAGCAGCGACTACCTGACCCCGGCGGATGTGCTGCGCACCCGCTGAGATCCACCAGCTCGATGGGCGGAGTCAGCCGGTAACTCTGATGCTGCCGGCTGGCACTGGTACGAGCGGGTGCTCGAACCTCCCAGGAACCCCATCGTAGACGCGCAGGGGACCCTCAAGCACTTTGCCTTGACCTTGATCAATGACCTTTGCCGCCAGCCGGCGCACAGTCCCCGGCTGACTTTGATCAAAGGGAGTTCCCATGCAACTGGTCTGTCCCGCAGGCAGTCTGCCTGCCCTCAAGGCGGCGGTGCGGCAGGGTGCCGATGCCATCTATACCGGTTTTCGCGATGACACCAACGCCCGCCACTTCTCCGGTCTCAACTTTACCGACAAGCAATTGGAGCAGGGGCTGCAGCTGATCCGCCAGCAAGGCCGCCAGCTGTATATCGCCGTCAACACCTATGCCTTGCCCGACGGCTGGAAGCGCTGGCAGCGGGCGGTGGACCAGGCCGCGGATCTCGGCGTGGACGCGCTGATTGCCGGTGATCCGGGGGTGCTGGCCTATGCCAGTCGACGTTACCCCGCGCTCAACCTGCACCTGTCGGTACAGGGATCGGCGACCAATGCCGGTGCGCTGGCCTTCTACCACGAGCAGTACGGTATCCGCCGCACGGTGTTGCCCCGGGTGCTGTCGCTCAACCAGGTGAAGCAGGTGGCTGCGTCCAGCCCGGTGCCGGTGGAGGTTTTTGCCTTCGGCAGCCTGTGCATCATGGCCGAGGGGCGTTGTCACCTGTCCTCCTACGTGACCGGCGAATCGCCCAACCTGTGCGGCGTCTGCTCCCCGGCTAGCGCCGTGCGCTGGCAGGAAGAGCCGGACGGCCTGACCTCCCGGCTCAGCGGGGTATTGATCGACCGTTACCAGCCGGACGAGGCGGCAGGTTACCCGACCCTGTGCAAGGGGCGTTTCATGGTGCATGGCAAGCGCTTCCATGCCCTGGAAGAGCCGACCAGCCTGAACACCATGGACCTGATTCCTGAACTCACGGCCATCGGTGTGGAAGCCGTCAAGATCGAAGGACGCCAGCGCAGCCCCGCCTATGTGGAGCAGGTCACCGGGGTTTGGCGCAAGGCGCTCGACAGCTACCGGGCCAATCCGCAGCGCTTTGCCGTGGAGGATAGTTGGCGCCGCGTGCTCGATGGCGTGTCCGAAGGCAGCCAGACCACCCTGGGCGCGTACCACCGCGCCTGGCAGTAGGAGATTACCCCTGATGAAACTGACCCTGGGCCCCATTCTGTTCTACTGGCCACGCCAGCAGATCCTGGATTTCTACGCGGACATGAGCGAGCAACCGCTGGATATCATCTACCTTGGCGAAACCGTCTGCTCCAAGCGCCGTGCCCTGTCGCTGGATGACTGGATTGGCCTGGCCCGCGATGTGCGGGAGGCCAGCGGCGCCGAAGTTGTGCTCTCGGGCCTGACCCTGATCGAGGCCGCCTCGGAGCTGTCGAGCCTGCGGCGCCTGTGTGACAACGGCGAGATCAAGGTGGAAGCCAACGATATGGCCGCCGTGCATTTCCTCAGCCGCAAGGGCGTCGAGTTCGTGGGTGGGCCGGCGCTGAACCTGTACAACGCCTTTGCCCTGGAAGAACTGACCCGCAATGGCATGACCCGCTGGGTGCCGCCGGTGGAGTGCTCCGCGGACCTGTTGGCCGCTTTGATGCAGCAGGCCGGGGAGAACAATCTGGAGCTGCCGGAAATCGAAGTCTTCGCCTGGGGCCATCTGCCCCTGGCCTATTCGGCGCGCTGCTTCACCGCGCGGGCGGAGAACCTGCCCAAGGATGACTGTGGCTTTGTCTGCCAGAACTATCCCGAAGGGGTACCCCTGACCAGCCAGGAAGGCCAGCCGGTGTTCACCCTCAACGGCATCCAGACCATGTCCGCCACGCCAACCAACCTGCTGGCTGAATACCCGCGCATGGCGCGCATGGGCATCGACGCCCTGCGCCTGAGCCCACGGGCCCGGGATATGGCCCAGGTGGTACAGATGTTCGACCGGGTACGCCAGGGCGATCATCCACCCCTGGCGCTGGACGGGTGCAATGGTTACTGGCATGGCCAGCCGGGCATGCTGCGGGTCGAGGAGGTGGGATTATGCTGAGCCCTGCACAGTTATTGTTACGCGCCGGTGCGCCGGTGTTGCCGCTGGGTCGGCACGTGCCCTTCATCGTGCAGCGCCTGGTGATCGAGAAGGCCATGGCGCGGCTGTTTGCCCAGCCGCTGGAGGAGGGGGAGTTCGATGTGCTGCAAGGCCGCTGGCTGCGTATCGAAGTGACTGACCTGGGTCTGGCCTGGAGCCTGACCCGCGCGGAGAAGGGGCTGCGCCTGGCGCAGCATTCCCCGGTGGATGTGTGTATTCGCGGTAACTGGCAGGAGTTCCTGTTGCTGGCCAGCCGGCAGGAAGACCCCGATACCCTGTTCTTCCGTCGCCGGCTGATCATCGAGGGTGACACCGACCTGGGCCTGGCGATCAAGAACCTGGTCGACAGCCTGGACCCGGACCTGATGCCGCCCCGGCTGTGGCAGCTGATCGGCTGGCTGGGGACCGCGGCCAAAGCGCAACAGGACGGCAAGCGTCCCGTACCCGCCCGGGTCCCGGGCTAGGCGTCATCGCGGCGGCGGGCTCAGATGTTGAACACCGCCGCCGCACCCAACACCAGTACCAGCCAGCCGCTGACCACCCAGCGCAGCCATTGGGGCGCGGTGCGCAGGTCCATGAACTCATCGATCAACCACTGTCCCTTGACGAAGGTCAGCGCCAGCACGCAGGCCACGACCCAGCTGCCGTCGAAGCTATGGCCGAGCCACCAACCCAGCAGGGTAAGCAGCAGCAGGCCGGCGAGGGCGAATTTGAGCAGGTGTTGCATGGCGTAGCTCCTCAGGGCAGCACGTACAGCAGGGGAAACAGCACCAGCCAGACCAGGTCGACCATGTGCCAGTAACTAGCCGCTGACTCGCCGGCCATCCGGACCTTCTCTTCATCACCGTAATGACCGCTGCGGCAGCGTTGGGCGACCACCAGCAGGATAGCCATGCCGATCAGCACGTGGGCCATGTGAAAGAAGGTGGTGAAGAAGTAGAAGAAGTAGAAGGTGTTGGTGCGCAGGTTGTAGCCGTCGCCAAACAGGATTCCATATTCGGTGATCTTGATGCCGACATAGGCCAGGCCGCACAGCGCCGCCAGGACAAACCCGTTGACCAGCGCCTGCGGTCGGCCGGTGGCGGCGCGCTTGACTCCGTTGGCGGCAAAATAGCTGCCGGTGAGCAGGATCAGCGTGTTCGCCAGCCCGGCCTCCGGGTGCAGGGTGGCGATGCCAGCGCTGAATATCTCCGCCCAGTGGCCCCGGGCGAAAGCCATGCTGCCGAGCAGCAACAGGAACGCCAGCAGCTCGGCGAGAATGAAACACCACATCGCCAGGTCGCCCGGCAACCGCCGGTGCGGGTTGACTGTGGTCTCGGTGAGGACGGCGTCGGAGCTGAATGTCATGTGGTTCTCCCGGTCAGCAACAGATAGAGCTTCGGCAGCAGGCTGGGTAGTTCCGCCGCCTGGCGGATCAACTGGTAGCGTTGCTGGCCGAACAGATAGGGGAGGTAATCCGCGGCCTGCTGGTCGATGGTCACGCAGAACGGCTGGATGCCGGCCTGGCGCGCTTCCAGCAGGGCCTGGCGGGTGTCTTCCATGCCATAGCGGCCTTCGTAGGCATCCAGGTCGTTCGGCTTGCCGTCGGTGAGCAGCAGCAACAGGCGCTGTTCGGCGGGCTTGTCCTTGAGGATCTCGGTGGCCTGGCGGATGGCGCCACCCATGCGGGTGTAGTAGCCGGGCTTGAGGTTCTGGATGCGGCCATGGATCGCGTCACCCCAGGGTTCGGCGAAGTTCTTGATCAGGTTGAAGCGCACATGGTCGCGGCGCCGGGAAGAAAAGCCGTACATGGCAAAATCATCCTGGCCGGCGTCCAGCGCCTCGCCGAGCAGGTGCAGGCTGTCGCGAATCACGTCGATGACCTGGTGGGTATTATCCGCCCAGGCTTCGGTCGACAGGGACAGATCGGCCAGTACCAGACAGGACAGGTCCCGGTGCCGGGCGGTTTCGCGGCGCCACAGGGCCGGTTGCGAACTGGCCTGGCCGCGGCGCAGGTCGGCGGCGTGGTGCAGGCAGGCGTCCAGGTCCAGCAGGGTACCGGTGGCCTGACGTTTTTCCCAGATGCGCTGGGGCTGCAAGCCCTGGAAGCGCTGGCGCAGGTTCTTCGCCAGGGGCAGCAGGCGCGGCGGCAGCGGGGTCGGCTCGGCATCCCGGGGCAGCATGGGGATGACTCGGCAGTGATTCTCCCGCAGTTGCTGTTTCTTCCAGTCCCACTCGGGGAACAGGCAACCATCGCCCAGGGGAATGTCGTCTTCGGCGGCGGAGGGCAGGTCCAGGTCCAGCTTGATCCGCGAGGCGCTGGTGCTGGGGCTGCGCGACAGGCTCAGATGGTCAAGATCCTCGGCGATCTGCTCGCTGTCCTCGTCATCGCTGTCGTCCTCGCAGCGGTCCACCGGCACGAATTCGGACCAGGAGAACAGGCTCTCCAGACGGAAGATCATCAGGCCATTGCGTTGCTGGTTGTCGTCCACATAACGGCCCTGCTTGCGGTGTTTGCTCTGGCGCACCTTCCCCTGGCCGTTGGACTCGCCGCCGCTGTCATCTTCATTGGCTGCGGGCGGGCGGTAGTGGGCTTCCTCCGCCAGTGGGTACAGCCACAGCGGCACCGGCCAGGGTTCGTCGGGCGCGCAGGGCAAGGCGGGTTGGCTGCCGGGCGCGAGCAGCGCCCGTTGCAATGCGGCTTCGCGTTCGGCCTGGGCGGCGGGCAGGCGGGTATTGGCGCGGCGAATATCCACCAGGCAGCGGGCCAGGGTGTAATAGAGGTCGGATAACCCGGGGTAGGCGGCAAGGGTGGCCAGCACCAGTTGCTGGTTGGTCTGCAGCCAGTCGCCGGCCGGCAGGGTGTCGGCGCGGCTGGCCATCGCCGTCAGCCACAGATACAGGTCGCGGTTCAGCGCCTGCTCGGGGAACACCGCCAGGCTTTCCGGTACCCGCAGGGCCTCGGCTTCGCGCCAGGCCAGGGCATGGCGGCGACCGGTGCCGGCGAGGCGATGGGCCAGTGGGCGCCAGGCTTTGATATTGCGCTCGGTACTGGCCTTGATGGTCAGCCCGGCGTCGCCGCTCAGGGCACGAAAGACCATGGCCAGGCGCGGACCTTCATCCTCCAGCCGGACTTGTGCGTGGGGAAATCCGTTTCCGGCCAGGCGGGTGATCAGCCGGTGCCAGCGAATACCTACGGCCTCTTCCATTGCAATATCTCCTGTGGCTGGAGGGGGTTCCGGCAAGGCTGCCGGAACCGGGGAATAGGGCTGCCGGGGGTGCCGGCAGCGGTAGTGCGGTTGGTGTGTCGGGCCAGGCCCGACACCGGGTTGCAGATCAGGCAGCGGCCATCAGTACGGGAGAAGCTTCACGGGTACTGCGGGCGACCAGGAAGCTGTACAGGTACATGCCCAGGCCGACGGCGAAGCCGACGCCAGCTGCCAGGCGCATCCAGTACACATGCATGATGGCGTCCTGGGTCTGCATGTAGCCGAGGGCACCGGCGTCATCGGGCAGGCGCTGCAGCTCGATCTGGATCCAGCCAGCCCAGGTCAGCAGCAGGGTGATCGCCAGCATGCTGATGCTCATGACCCAGCAGGAGGCGATTTCCACCGCCTGGGCGCGCGGGCTGTTGGCTTCACGGCCGTGCAGTTTGGGCCAGGCGTAGGAAATGATGGCCATGGCAATCATCGCGTAGGCACCAAAGAACGCCAGGTGACCGTGGGCTGCAGTGAGCTGCGAACCGTGGGTGTAGTAGTTCACTGGAGCCAGGGTATGCAGGAAGCCCCACACGCCAGCACCGAGGAAGGCCATGATGGTGCAACCGACAGCCCAGGTAACCGCGGCCTTGTTCGGGTGCTCACGGCGACGCTGCTTGAGCATGCTGAAGGCGAACAGCACCATCAGGAAGAACGGCAGCGGTTCGATGGCGGAGAAGATCGAGCCGATCCACAGCCAGTAGTCCGGTGCGCCGATGAAGAAGTAGTGGTGACCGGTGCCGAGGATGCCGGAGATCAGCGCCATGGCAATGATCAGGTACAGCCACTTCTCCACGACTTCGCGGTCAACGCCAGTGGTCTTGATCAGGATGAAGGCCAGGATCGCACCCAGGATCAGTTCCCAGACGCCTTCCACCCACAGGTGCACAACCCACCACCAGAAGTACTTGTCCATGACCAGCGACATGGGGTTGTAGAAGGCGAACATCCAGAACACGCCCAGACCGATCAGGCCAGTGATCAGCACCATGTTGACCACGGTCTTGCGACCCTTGAGCACGGTCATCAGGATGTTGAAGACGAAGCCCACGACCACCAGCGCAATGCCGATCTTGGTAATGGTCGGCTGCTCGAGGAACTCCCGGCCCATGGTCGGGAAGTACTTGTTGCCGGTGATTTCCGCCAGGGTGGAATAGGGCACCAGCAGGTAGCCGAGGATGGTCAGCACACCGGCCACGGCGAAGATGCCGCACAGCCAGTAGCCGAGCTTGGGGCTCCAGAGTTCGGTCTGGCTCTCCTCCGGTACCAGGTAGTAGGTGGCACCCATGAAGGCGAACAGCAACCAGACGATCAGCAGGTTGGTGTGCACCATGCGGGCGACGTTGAAGGGGATTTCCGGGAACAGGAAATCGCCGATGATGTACTGCGTGCCGAGGATCAGACCGAAAATGATCTGCCCGACGAAGAGGAGCATGGCAATGGCGAAGTAGGGCTTTGCCACCGCCTGTGAAGCGTATTTCATGATGTGATTCCTTATGCTGTCAGAGTCTGCTCAGGGGTACTCAGCCTTCCTTGTTCGGCGGCCAGTCGTTGATATCGATCCGTGACGACCAGATCAGGAAGTCCGACATGGCATCCAGCTCTTCTTCGCTCAGGTTGAATTGGGGCATTTGCCGACGACCTTCCACATTGGTCGGCATGGCCGCCATCCAGGCGCCGAAGTAGGCGCGGAACGCCACTTCGTTATCCATGCCGCGTCGCTTGAACACGTTGACCAGCTCAGGCGCGAAGTACGCACCTTCGCCCATCAGCGAGTGGCAGCCGGCACAGTTGTTGTTCTCCCACAGCTCCTTGCCGTGGGCGACTGAGGCGGTCAGCTGATCGCGGTTTTCCCGTTCCGGGATCGCCGTGACCGTATCCACCGTCAGGCCAATGAACAGCAGCATGAAAAACATGCCGCCACCGTAGTAGATGTTGCGGGCCATGCCCTTGGTAAAGCGCTCCGACATGTTGATCTCCTCGGGTTATGCGGATTGCGTGCTCGCCGGTCAGGCGATTTTTCTGTTGGCTTGTTGTTGTCCAGGTTCAGCAAAGTGCGCTCTGACCACGTCCATGATGGCCGCCTGGGCGGTAGGCTCGTCGGTGAGCGGCTGGGCGACGCAGGCTTCACAGGCCTGGCGCGGGTCCATGCCGGCGGCGATCAGGCGGCCGGTATGGATCAGCAAACGGGTGGAAGGCGCTTCCTCCAGGTCATGCTGGCCGAGGTGGCGCAGGGCATTGCCGAGGGCCACCAGCTGGGTGGCGCGCACCGGGTCGAGCCCGGCTTCGTGTTGAACGATGCGGCTTTCCACGGCGGCTTCGGGATAGTCGAAGGCCATGGCGGCGAAGCGCTGGCGGGTACTGGGCTTGAGCCCCTTGAGCAGGTTGCGGTAGCCGGGGTTGTAGGACACCACCAGCATGAAACCGGGCGCGGCCTGCAGTTCCTCGCCGGTGGCTTCCAGCGGCAGGATGCGGCGGTCATCCGCCAGCGGGTGCAGTACCACGGTAATGTCCTTGCGCGCCTCGATGACCTCGTCCAGATAGCAGATGGCGCCCTCGCGCACGGCGCGGGTCAGGGGGCCGTCCTGCCAGAAGGTGCCGTTGGCGCCGATCAGGTGGCGACCGACCAGGTCGGCCGTGGTCAGGTCGTCGTGGCAGGCAACGGTATACAGCTTGCGGCCGAGGCGCTGGGCCATGTGCTGGATGAAGCGGGTCTTGCCACAGCCGGTCGGGCCCTTGATAAGCACCGGCATGCCGAAGCGGTCGGCCTGCTCGAAGAGTTCAACTTCAGCGCCGCTGGCATGGTAGAACAGCCCTGCCTGCTGGTCGGGGCGACGATCTAACCGGAGTGTGTCCATGGGGTGGTTCCTTGGATGGATGCATTCATCTCATCCCTATCAAGGACCGTGCCACAATGTAACTTATTGAAATACAAGGATTAATGTGGGTAGCTGGTTTAATAAACCCAAGCGCTTGAGGGTCCGTTCAACCAATATGGGTGATTTTTACCCTAATAAAGCCTGCGATGGTATGTCGCACCCTGCCGCTGCGTCAGCCTGCCGCAGGACCATTTGACGGCCATCAATCGTTCTGCGGAGCCAATGTTCCATGATGCCGGCACGATTTTATTCCAGGAAAGGAGCGTGCCATGAGAATGACCAAACCGTTGACTGCCGCCATCAGTGTGTTGGCGCTGACAATAACAGCTGCCGCCTTCGCCCAGGGTTCCGACCCCGAGAAGGCTGCCGCAGCTTATCAGGGAGAAGCCTCCGCCGTGGACCCGGCGCTGGCCAGAGTCGTGCACACCCCCGGTGCGCCGGATCTGAGCGAGGCCGATTTCAACAAGGCCAAGGAAATCTACTTCCAGCGCTGCGCCGGTTGCCACGGCGTGCTGCGCAAGGGCGCCACTGGCAAGCCGCTGACCCCGGACATCACCCAGCAGCGCGGCCAGGCCTATCTCGAGGCGCTGATCTCCTATGGTTCGCCTGCGGGGATGCCGAACTGGGGCACCTCCGGCGAACTGACCCCGGAAGAAATCACCCTGATGGCCAACTATATCCAGCATGAGCCGCCGACCCCGCCGGAATGGGGCATGCAGGCCATGCGTGATAGCTGGAAGGTGCTGGTCAAGCCGGAGGATCGTCCGACCCGGCAGATGAACAAGCTGGATCTGCCCAACCTGTTCTCGGTGACCCTGCGTGACGACGGCAAGATCGCCCTGATCGACGGTAACAGCAAGAAGATCGTCAAGACCATCGACACTGGTTATGCGGTACATATCTCCCGCATGTCCGCCTCCGGTCGCTATCTGCTGGTGATCGGCCGTGACGCCAAGATCGACATGATCGACCTCTGGCCCAAGGAGCCGACCAAGGTGGCGGAGATCAAGGTGGGCATCGAGGCCCGCTCGGTGGAGACCTCCAAGTTCAAGGGCTTCGAGGACAAGTACGTGATCGCCGGCGACTACTGGCCGCCTCAGTTCGCCATCATGGATGGGGAAACCCTGGAGCCGCTGAAGATCGTTTCCACCCGGGGCATGACGGTGGACACCCAGGAATACCATCCGGAGCCGCGCGTGGCGGCGATCATCGCCTCCCACGAACATCCGGAGTTCATCGTCAACGTCAAGGAAACCGGGCAGGTGCTGCTGGTCAACTACGAAGACCTGGACAACATGTCCATCACCACCATCGGCACTGCGCAGTTCCTGCATGACGGCGGTTGGGATAGCAGCCACCGCTACTTCATGACCGCGGCGAACAACTCCAACAAGGTGGTGGTCATCGACTCCAAGGATCGCAAGCTGGCGGCTATCGTCGACGTCGGCAAGATTCCGCACCCGGGTCGCGGCGCCAACTTCGTCCACCCAGAATTCGGCCCGGTATGGGGCACCAGCCACCTGGGGGATGACACCCTCTCGCTGATCGGCACCGATCCGGAAAACCATCCGGAGCATGCCTGGAAGGTAGTGGATACGCTGAAGGGGCAGGGCGGCGGTTCGCTGTTCATCAAGACCCACCCCAACTCCACCAACCTCTATGTGGATACCACCTTCAACCCGACCGCGGCGGTTGCCCAATCGGCGGCGGTGTTTGATATCAACAATCTCGACGCCGGTTACAAGGTGCTGCCAATTGCCGAGTGGTCGGGAATCAAGGGCGGCTCGCGCCGGGTGGTGCAACCGGAGTACAACGAGGCCGGGGACGAGGTCTGGTTCTCCGTGTGGAGCGGGCAGGAAGAAGAATCCGCCATTGTGGTGGTCGACGACAAGACGCTGGAGCTGAAGAAGGTGATTCGTGACAAGCGACTGATCACCCCGACCGGCAAGTTCAACGTCCATAACACTCAGCACGACGTGTACTGAGTCGGTGCGGGGCGCTCAGCGCCCCGCATCTCCCTCGCTGTTCAGCTTTCCCGCCGCGTCCACAACCACAAGGCCACGCAGGGCAGAAACAGGCTGAGGAACCAGCGCAGCCACAGCGGCGCCGGCATCAGCCAGATCATCAGGATGCTGCTCAGCATCAAGCCACTCGCCAGCCATTTTGCCCGCCGCGGCACCGCCCGGTGGTCCCGCCAATTGCGGATCAGGGGTCCGTATTTTTCATGCTGCAGCAGCCGCTGCTCCAGCGCCGGCCAGCCCCGCGCACCGGCCCAGGCGGCAACCAGCAGAAAGGGTGTGGTCGGCAGGCCAGGCAGCAAAACTCCCAGGGCGCCCAGGCCCAGCGCCAGTGACGCCACGCTGCGCCAGAACCATTTCATCAGCATCCGCGGCCCTAGTGGTTGTCGGTGGCGATAAGACCTGCCTTGTACTCGATGTGCTGCTGCCCGCCGGCGAACTCATCAAGCAGGTTGGTAATGCTCGGAATGCTGATATGCCGGGCGCGGCTATCGATCAGCCCCCGTTCGCGCAGGTTGGCAATGGCCCGGGAAAAGGTCTCCGGCTTGATCGACAGGCGAGCGGCAATCAGGCTCTTCGGCAGCACCAGTTCGATCTCGGCGCTGTCGCTGGCGCGGTCGCGTACCTGGCTGACCAGGTACAGGGCCAGGCGTTGGGTGGCGTTCTGCAGGGTCAGGTTTTCCAGCTCGTCCAGCCGCTGGTGCAGGCGCACGCTCATGTGTCCGAGCAGGTGCAGGCAGGTCTGCGGATTCTGCTCCAGGTGCCGCAGCATCAGGCGGTTGGTGAAGCCGATCAGCTTCACCGGCTCCAGCGCTTCGGCACAGACCGGGAACACCGACTTCTGCATGAACATCACCGCCTCGGCAAAGGTGTTGCCGGCGGTGATGATCTCCACCACCTTCTCCTTGCCATCGGCGGAGATGCGAAACAGCTTTACCTTGCCACTCTGCACTAGATAGAAGCGCTCGGCGGGATCACCCTGCCGCTGGATCAGTGCCTGGGCGGGATGGTCACGCACCTGGGCATCGGCCAGCAGCTCTTCCTGAGCCTGGGGGGTGAAATGAGAAAACAGCGAATGATTCAGAATCATCTGCCGTTGTTCCTTAGTCAGAGCCATATCTTGCCGCCTTTGAATGATTTGTTGCAGGTTAGGGCCAGTTGCCATGCCATCGCAAGTCGCAGGGCCCGTCCGCTAACGGAGAAAACGCGATTCCCGGTGTTATTGATATGCGTCAACGTGGCGCACCCCCAAAGGGCGTAGTCTCGCGGTCATGTTGAACGCAGCGTATCCGGAGCACCCATCCATGTCCGATCCAGTCATTTGGGACGCCGGCCTGATCCGCCGTTACGATAAGGCAGGTTCACGTTATACCGCTTATCCTTCCCCTAACCAATATGCCGAAGGGGTTTGTGCTACCGATCTGGTCAGCGCGCTGCAGGGCAGCCGCACCGCTGGCCGGCCGCTGGCGCTGTATGTGCACATCCCGTTTTGCGCCAACGTCTGCTATTGCTGCGCCTGTACCAAGGTCATTACCAAGGATCGCAGCCGGGCGCAGGCGTACCTGCGGGCGCTGGAGCGGGAGATCCAGTTGGTCAGCCAGCAGCTCGGCCCGACGCAGCGGGTCGAGCGCCTGCATATCGGGGGCGGTACGCCCACCTTCCTCGGCCACGATGACCTGCGACGGCTGATGACCCGGCTGCGCGAGTCGTTCCAGTTGCAGCTGGATGATTCCGCTGCCCACATGATCGAGGTTGACCCGCGGGAAGCGGACTGGCCCACCCTGGGGCTGCTGCGCGAGCTGGGCTTCAACCAGGTCAGCATTGGCGTCCAGGACTTCGACCCCGAGGTGCAGCGGGCAATCAATCGTTTGCAGAGCCTGGACCAGACCCAGACGGTGATGGATGCCGCGCGCACCTTGGCCTTCCGGTCGGTCAACATCGACCTGATCCACGGTTTGCCGCGGCAGACTCAGGCTTCCTTCGCCCGGACCCTGGACAGCGTCATCACCATGCATCCGGATCGGGTGACCCTGTATCCCTACGTCCACTTGCCGGACCTGTTCCTGCCCCAGCGCCGGATCAGCCTGGCGGAGCTGCCGGACCCGGACACCGCACTGGAGATCCGCCTCGACAGTTATGACCGCCTGCTGCGGGCGGGCTACCGGCATATCGGCATGGGGCAGTTTGCCCTGCCCGACGACGACCTGAGCAACGCCCAGGAGATCGGCCAGCTGGGCCGCAGCCTGCAGGGCTATGTGACTGGGGCGGACAGCGATCTCATCGGCCTGGGGGTGGCGGCGATCAGCCAGGTGGGCGACTTCCATTGCCGCAATACCGGTGACCTGCAGTTGTACCAGGACAGCCTGGAGCAGCACCGCCTGCCCCTGCGCCGAGGCATCCGGTGCACCGCGGACGACCGCCTGCGCCGCGTCATCATCAACAACCTGATGTGCCACTACCGGCTGCGGTTCGCCGAGATCGAACAGCGTTTCGGCATCGATCTGGGGATCTATTTCGCCGATTGCCTGGCGATGCTCAGGCAGCTGCACCGTGACGGCGTGATCCACCTGGATGCGACTGGCATCGAGATCCTGCCGGCTGGCCGGCCCCTGGTGGCCAGCGTCTGCGCGGTGTTTGACGCCTACCAGCATGTGCCGGGCCGGGTTGGCGCTGTGCAGCTCAACTGATCGTTGCGGCCGCGGCCCCTTTCGGGCCCTCTTGCGTTTACAATCCGGGCACAGCCCCCGGATGAGGAGAGGACATGCCCCGCTTTCTGCATACCGCCGATTGGCAGATCGGCCGCCAGTACGACAGATTTGGTCCGGAGGACGGGCCGGCGCTGGCCCAGGCTCGGTTGAACACGGTCGAGCGTATTGCCGCCAAGGCCAGCGAACTGGGGGTCGATGCCGTACTGGTAGCGGGCGACGTGTTCGATGCCCAGACCATTTCCGACCGGACGGTACGGCGGCTGTTCATGGCCCTGCAGGGGTTCGCGGGCCCCTGGATCATGTTGCCCGGCAACCATGACGCGGCGCTGGCCGAAAGTATCTGGAGCCGGGCCCAGCGGCTCGATGCCATCCCGGCCAATGTGCATGTGCTGCTGACCCCGGAACCCTTCATCCTGGCCGAGCAGGGGCTGGCCATTCTTCCTGCGCCGCTGACCCAGCGCCAGACCTTCCATGACCTGACCGACTGGTTCGACCCTGCCAGCACGCCGCCGGGGCTGCTGCGTATCGGCCTGGCCCATGGCAGTGTGCAGGGCATCCTGGCGGACAATATCGACTCGCCCAACCCGATCGATCCCCAGCGGGCGGCCCGGGCGCAGCTGGATTACCTGGCCCTGGGAGACTGGCACGGCTGCCGGCAGATCGACCGCCGCACCTGGTACAGCGGTACGCCGGAACCGGATCGCTTCCGCAACAACGAGGCCGGCCAGATCCTGGACGTGCAGATCGACGCCCTGGGTGCTGAACCGCAGGTCATGCCGCTGGCCATCGGCGAGTTTTCCTGGCTGCAATGGCAGCGGCGGTTGAATGTGCCTTCGGACCTGGACGCCCTGATCGCCGAGCTGGAGCAGGTCGAGCGCAGCAGCGTGATCAGCCTGACCCTGGAGGGTGAACTGGATCTTGCGGGGGAGCGCGAGTTGCAAGCTGCGCTGGGCCGTGCCGAAGCCCGGCATCGGGTGTTGGAATGTGATCTCGATGGGTTGCGGCTGCTGCCCACCGAGGCCGATATTGCCGCCTTGCAGGCCGATGGTTATCTCGGCGAGGTCATCACCCAGCTGCGCGATCTGCAGCAGGGCGAGCAGCCGGATACCGCCCGGGAGGCGCTGGGGCTGCTCGCCGGGTTACTGCGGGAGCGGCAGGCGGAAGGGAGCACCCCATGAAGCTGCAACAGTTGCGCATCAGTCAGTTCCGGCAATTTCGCGAGCCCCTGAGCATCAGCGGCTTCGGTCCGGGGCTCAACCTGATCTGCGGGCCCAACGAATCGGGCAAGAGTACCCTGGTGCGCGCCATTCGCGCCGCCTTCTTCGAACGGCACAGCTCCGGCACCCTGACCGACCTGCGCCCCTGGGGCGATTCCGGCGCTGCGCCCGAGGTGGAGCTGAGCTTCAGCCATGGCGCGCAACAATGGCAACTGAGCAAGCGCTTCCTGCAGCGCAAGCGCTGCGATCTGACCGTGGACGGAGAACGTCTCAGCGGAGATGAGGCCGAGGAGCGGCTGGCGGGGATGCTGGGGTTCAGCGTCGCCAACCGCGGCGCGAGCAAGGCCGAGCACTGGGGCATACCCGGGCTGCTGTGGATCGAGCAGGGCATGGGTCAGGAGCTGGGTGATGCGGTGAGTCACGCCGGGGATCATCTGAAATCGGTGCTGGGCGCCAGCCTGGGTGAGGTAACCAGCAGCGGGGGTGACGACATCATCAAGCAGGTCCGTGGGCAGCTTGACGAACTGCTCACCGGCACTGGCAAACCCCGCGGCGAGTACAAGGCCAGTGCCGAGCAGATTGCCGCGCTCACCGCGCAGCTGCAGGAGCTCGACCAGCGTATCGGCGCCTACCGCCAGCAGGTGGACCGCCTGGATGAGCTGCGCCGGCAACAGTTGCGGGATGAGGCTGAGCGGCCGTGGGAAGCACTGCGGGCCCAGCAACAGCAGGCCGAGGCACGCTACGCCGAGGTGCAGCGCCAGAGCGAGCAGCAGCAACGCGATCTGCAGGCGCTGGCCCAGGCCCAGGGTAACCGGCAACTGGTGCTCAATCAGCTGCGCCACCATGAGGAGCAGGTCAGCGACCTGCAGCAACGTCAGGCCAGTCGTTTGGCGCTGCAGCAACAACTGGAGCAACTGGCCGAGCGCCAGGCCGAACTGCGCGCCGCCCGGGACGCGGCCGTCGCTGCCTATCAGCAGGCCCAACAAGCGGAGCGCCTGGCTCGTCAGGCGGCCCGTCGTGATGCTCTGCAGCGCGAACGCGAGCAGTTGCAGCGCCAGGCGCAGCAGCTGCAGCAGAGTCTGGAGCAGGCGCGTCAGCTGCAGCGCGAACAGTTGACCCAGCAGCAGGCTTTAGCGCTCATCCGCGTGGATGCCGGCCAGCTTGCCACCCTGGAAAAACTGCACAACCAACTGCGGGAGCTGGAAATCCGGCAGCAGAGCATCGCCCCGCGATTGCGCTACGAACTGCTGCCTGGCCAGCGGCTCGAACTGAACCAGCAGGGTGTCGAGGGGGCTGGCGAGCAGCAGCTGCTGGAAGAAACGCGGATTGCGATCGAGGGTGTGGGCCAGTTGCTGGTGATCCCCGGTGGCGGCGATCTGGCCCGCCTGGGCCGGGAAGCGGAGCGCCTGCGGGAGCAACTGCATAGCTTGCAGGCCCAGTTGCAGGTCGACTCGCTGGCGGCCGCCCGGGAGCAATGGCAACAGGCGCAAAGCCTGGCCGCGACCCTTCAGGGCAACCGCAAACTGCTGAACAACCTGGCACCCGAGGGCGTGGACGCGCTGGAGCAGCACTTGGCTGGGACCACCGCCCGGGGAGCCGAACTGGACGCCGAGCTGACTGCGCTGGCAGCGCTGCCGGAGGCCGATCAGCCTAGTCCGGAGCTGGCCGAGCAACAGTTACAGCAGGCCGCCACCCGGTTGCAGCAGAGCGAGGCGGCGAGCCTGGAGCACAACGAGCAGGTGATCGAGCTGCGCCAGCGGCTGGCCAGTGTGGATGAGGAATGCCGCCGGCTACAGGAGCGGCTGGACGATCCGCAGCGCCGGCAGCAGCAACAGCAGCTGGGCGACCAACTGCTCGCCCAGCGGGCCGAAGAGGCGCGGCTGGAGCAGGTCAGCGCCGAGCGTGCCGCGCAGATCGCCAGTGCGCGGCCGGACATCCTGGAACAGGACATCCAGCGTTTTCGCAGCAGCGCGGCTCAGCTTGAACAGAGCTTTCACCAGCGCCGCGATGAACTCATCGCCCTGCAGGCGCGCTTGCAGGGGGAGGGTGCCGACGGGCTGGAGGAAAGCCACGCCGCGCTCACCGCGGAACTGGAGCGGGAAACCCGTCGCCATCGCCAGCTGCAACGGCGCGCCGACGCCCTGGCATTGTTGAGCAGGTTGCTGGGCGAGCAGCGCCAGCAGCTCACCCGGCAGCTGCAGGCGCCCCTGCAAAAGCATCTGGAGCATTACCTGCAGTTGCTGTTCCCCCAGGCAGCGCTGGAAGTGGATGAGAATCTGATGCCCAGCCGGCTGCTGCGCCAGGGCCAGGACGCCGGCGAGTTCGATGCCCTGAGCTTCGGTGCGCGGGAGCAGATGGGCCTGATAAGCCGCCTGGCCTATGCCGATCTGTTGCGCGAAGCGGGACGACCGACCCTGTTGATCCTGGACGATGCATTGGTGCACAGCGACCAGCCGCGCCTGGAGCAGATGAAGCGCATCCTGTTCGATGCCGCCCAGCGCCACCAGGTGCTGCTGTTCAGCTGCCACCCCGACAAGTGGCGGGACATGGGCGTGCCGGTGCGGGAACTGGAAGCGCTCAAGGCGAGCCCCGCGGACGGGGATTGAGCCGGTTCTGACCTGTGGCGCCGAAAGGGCGCCACAATCTGTATAATTTGTCCTTTGCCCCGCCAGTGGTTCGCGGGACGGCACACACAGAAAGGTCAGGTCTTTATGCAGCGCAAAATCAGAATCGGCATCGCCGGCTACGGCAACCTCGGCAAAGGCGTGGAAATGGCAGTCGCCCAGAGCCCGGACATGGAACTGGTCGGCGTCTTCAGCCGGCGCAATCCAGCTGACGTGCAACTGCTCGACAGCAGCATTCCGGTTCACGCCCAGGACGATATCGCCAGCTTCCGCGACCAGATCGACGTACTGATCCTCTGCGGCGGCTCGAAGAACGACCTGCCCGAGCAGGGCCCGGCCCTGGCCGCCCTGTTCAACACCGTCGACAGCTTCGACACCCACGCGACCATTCCCGAGTACCATGCCGCCATGGACAGCGCCGCCAAACCGGCGGGCTACACGGCAATGATTTCCGTGGGCTGGGATCCGGGACTGTTCTCCCTGAACCGCCTGTATGGCGAAGCCATCTTGCCGGTCGGGGCCACCTATACCTTCTGGGGTAAGGGTTTGAGCCAAGGCCACTCCGACGCTGTGCGCCGGGTGCCGGGCGTCAAGGCGGGGGTGCAGTACACCCTGCCTGCCGAAGCGGCGATCGAGCGCGTGCGCAACGGCGAACTGCCGGAGTTGACCACCCGCGAGAAGCACAAGCGGGAATGCTATGTGGTGCTGGCTGAGGGCGCCGATGCGGCCGAAGTGGAACACAGCATCGTCAGCATGCCGCACTACTTCGCCGACTACGACACCACCGTCAACTTCATCAGCGAAGAAGCGCTGCGCCGCGATCACGCCGCCATGCCCCATGGTGGCGTGGTCATCCGCAGCGGCACCTCCGACGCGGGCACCACCCAGGTGATGGAATACACCCTGAAGCTGGGCAGCAACCCCGAATTTACCGCGGCGGTGCTGGTTGCCTATGCCCGGGCTACCTGGCGGTTGAACCAGAGCGGTGTGGTTGGTGCGCAGACGGTGCTGGACGTGGCACCGGGGTTGTTGTCGCCCAAGTCAGCGGCAGAGTTGCGCAAGGAATTGTTGTAACGGCGTTATCCCCCTCTCCCCAACCCTCTCCCGCAAGGGGAGAGGGGGGACCTTCATCCAGCCTCCACCGCCGCATTCATATGCTGGATAAAGGTATCCCGCGGCACTTCCCCCTGGATGCGTAGCTCAGGGATTTCCCGGCCCTGGCTGTCGAGAAACAGGAAGGCCGGCGGGCCGAACAGCTGTTGCTCGGTGAGCCAGGCGCGCTGGTCGGGGGTGTTGTCGGTCACATCCAGTTGCACCCGCACAAAGCCATCCAGCCCCGCCCGCACGCTGGGGTGATTGATGATCTCCCGTTCGATCACCTTGCAACTGATGCACCAGTCGGCGGATAGCTCGACAATCGCCGGCTGACCCGCTTCCCGGGCCTGGGCCAGTTGCTGGCCAACCTCCGCCGCCGTCGTCACCTGGGTGAAGTAGTGACTTTCAGTGCCCGCGGCAGCTACCGATGCGCCGCCACGCAGTGACTGCAGCGGCCGCAGCGGATCGCTATTGCCCGCCAGCGCACCCACCAGGGTAGCGGCGGCGTAGACGGCGAACAGCAGCGCAGCAGCCTGGGCGACCCGGGCCATGCCGTGCCGCGGCGTGCGGTCGAACAGACCCAGCTGCACGGCAATGCCCGCCGCCAAGGCTGCCCAGAGAGCCAGGCTCAGGGGGCCGGGGATGACCCGTTCCAGCAGCCAGATGGCCACACCCAGCAAGCCGAAACCGAACGCCTGCTTGACCTGGTTGAGCCAGGGGCCGGAGCGGGGCAGCAGGGTCTTGCCAAACATCGCCACCAGGATCAGCGGCACGCCCATGCCGATGGCCAGGGCAAACAGTTGCAGGGCGCCGCCCCAGGCATCGCCGGTGGCGCTGATATACACCAGCGCGCCGGCCAGCGGGGCGGAAATGCAGGGTGAGACCACCAGGGAGGACAGTGCCCCCATGACCGCCGCGCCGGGGATCGAGCCGCCGCGGGTGCGGCTGCCCAGCTGTTCGGCCGGTCCGCGAATAAAGGCCGGCAGGCGCATATTGAAGACATCGAACATTGCCAGGGCGAAGATCACGAAGAACACCGCGAACACGCCGAGCACCCAGGGCGACTGCAGCCGCGCCTGGATATTCAACGCGGCGCCGAACAGACCGATCAAGGCGCCGACCAGGGCGAAGGTCAGGGCCATGCCCAGCACATAGCTCAGCGACAGTACGAAGGCCCGCGGCCGGTCGATGTTCTCCCGGCCCAGCACCATGCTGGTGAGAATCGGCACCATGGGCAGTACGCAGGGGGTGAAGGTGAGCGCCAGGCCGGCGGCGAACAGCAGCAATAGCGACCACCAGAGGGACGAATCGTTGTCATCCGTGGGCCCAGGGGAGGCTGGGTTGGCCGGGCTCGGCGCGCCCGTGCTGGCGGCGGTGGGCAGGTCCAGCAGCAGCGTTTCCGGCGGGTAGCAGAGCCCGGCATCGGCGCAGCCCTGGTATTCGACCCGCAGCTGGCTTGCCGGCTGGCTGCCCGGCGTCAGCTCCAGCGTCACATTGAGGCTGTTGTAGTACACCTCGACATCGCCGAAGAATTCATCCGTGCGCTCGACGCCATCCGGCAGCTGGATCGCGGCGATCTGGCCGTCCCCGCCCTGCAGGTCGAACTTCAGCCGGTGGCGGTACAGGTAGTACTCGGGGGTGATATCGAACTGCAGCTGGATGCGCTCGGCATCCGCCTCGACAATGCCGGCGCGAAAGGCCTGCTGGACCGGCAGGAACTGCACGGTGCTGCCAACACTGTCGGAGTTGCCGAACAGACTGCCGAGCCCGGTATTACCCGGGGTGTCGGCGCTAGCCAGGGTGGTGGTGCCGAGTAGCAGCGTGATCAGGAGGAGACGTATCAGCGACATGGGCATTTCCGAAAAGAGCTTGCCGGTATATTAATGGGTGCCGCTGCGAATACCAGTGACACATTGCCACCGGATTTATCAGGCACGCTCGATCCGATCCGGATGAATGATGATGCGCCCCTGCCGATAGAGTCCGCCGATGGCTTTCTTGAAATTGCCCTTGCTGACGCCGAACAGTCGGGCGATTTCCGGGGCGGCGCTCTTGTCGCTGAGATGCAGCACGCCATCATGCTCGTCCAGCGTCTGCAGGATCAGCGCCTGCAGGCTGTCGCCGGCGTCGCGGCCGACCGGCTGCAGGCTGAGGCTGATCTTGCCATCGGGTCGCACCTCACGGATGTAGCCGCGCTCACGGCGACCGGGACGCAGGGGTTTGAACATCTCGTTCTTGTGGATCAGCCCCCAGTGGCGATGGTTGATGATGGCCTTGTAGCCCAGGTCGGAGGGCTCCACGATCAGCAGGTCCACGGCGTCGCCGGCCTGGTAGTTGGCGGGCGCCTGGTCCAGGTGGCGGTCCAGGCGGGCGGTCGCGGTGATCCGCTCGCTGTGCTTGTCGAGGTAGACATAGACCACACAATAGTCGCCCACCTGCAGCGGGCGCTTTTCCTCGGAGTGGGGTAGCAGCAGATCCTTGGGCAGACCCCAATCGAGAAACAGGCCGACCCGGGTGATTTCCGCCACCTTCAGGCTGGCAAACTCGCCCACCTGCACCTTCGGTGTCTGGGTGGTGGCGATCAGCTTGTCCTCACTGTCGCGGTAGATGAACACCCGCAGCCAGTCGCCGATCTCAGTGGGTTGATCCTTGGGAATGTAGCGGTTGGGCAGCAGGATCTCGCCATGCGGACCGCCATCGAGATAGAGACCGAAGCCGGTGTGCTTGACGATCGAAAGGTTGTTGAAGTGTCCGATGGCGGCCATGAATAGTGTCCTGAGTGGCGAAGGCAATCATTCTAACCGATATGGCTCAAGAGGGCCGATATGAAGGCGGCGGCCCGTGTGCAGGCGGGTCACTGATGCTATGCTTGCGGCTGCACAGACAGGGGGAGATGGTCGATGAAATTTTCCAGGCGTACAGGCAATACCGAGGCCCGGTCGGGCCGGCTCGATGGCGAGAATGGGCGGATGCTCGGCAAGATCATTGCTGCGGTCCTGGCGGTCTATCTGGTCATCTGCCTGCTAGTCGGCTGGTACTGGAGCCGGGAACCGGATCTGGAGGGCCTGACCGTGGTGCCGGTGGGCAATACGGAGGGCCTGACCACGGGTTCCTATACTGCCCGTACCGTCAGGGAGCTGGCGCGCACCCTGCTGGACAAGCCCGGTGGTTTTCTCAGCAACGACATCACGCCCCCCGGTATCTGGCTGGATAATATGCCGAGCTGGGAGTTCGGGGTGCTGGTGCAGGTCCGCGACATCACCCGCTCCATGCGCCGGGACATGGCACGCTCGCAGTCCCAGTCCACGGAAGATCCGGCCCTGTCCAAGGCCGAGCCGCTGTTCCACTTCGATCACAACAGCTGGGCCATGCCCGCCAGTGAAAGCGAGTACCGCTCCGGCATCCGCCAGTTGGATGACTACATCACCCGCCTGGAAAGCGGCAATGCCAGCTTCTATACCCGGGCCGATAACCTGGCTGGCTGGATCAATGATGTCAGCACCCGGCTGGGCTCCCTGTCCCAGCGCCTGTCGGCCAGCGTGGCCCGCACGCCGCTGAGCGATGGCGGTCGCGAGCGCAAGCAGACCCCGTGGTTGCAGATCGATAACGTCTTCTACGAAGCCCGCGGCAGCGCCTGGGCCCTGGCACACCTGCTGCGCGCGGTGGAGAAGGACTACGCCGATGTGCTGAACAACAAAAATGCCCTGGTCAGCCTGCGCCAGATCATCCGTGAATTGGAAGCCACCCAGGCGCCCATGTGGAGCCCGGTGATCCTCAATGGCGGCGGTTTCGGCATGCTCGCCAACCACTCCCTGGTCATGGCCAATTACCTGTCACGGGCCAACGCTGGCCTGATCGATCTGCGGCGTCTGCTCGAGCAGGGTTGAGGCGGGTCGGGATATGAGCAAGCGACAGACCGGATTCGGCTCGCTGGGCGGGCTGGTATTTTCCACCGATGCCGGGCGCATGTGCCCGGACTGCCGGCAGCCCATGGATGCCTGCATCTGCGGCCAGCCCGAGCTGCCCGCCGGGGACGGCATCGCCCGGGTGCGCCGCGAGACCAAGGGGCGCGGCGGTAAGACGGTGACCACCATCAGCGGCTTGCTCCTGCCGGCCGATGAGTTGAAAACCCTGGCCAAACGCATCAAGGCGCGCTGCGGCTGTGGCGGCTCGGTGGTCGATGGGGTGATCGAGATCCAGGGGGATCGCGCTGAGATGCTCTGCCAGTGGCTGATTGACGAGGGCTTCCAGGCCAAGCGTTCCGGTGGCTGATGTCGTGAAGCGGGAGGCGTTGCCTTGACCCTTTCCGGTCTGCTGTCCACGGCGCGCCATCGGCCGACCCATCGCCGGGTCTGGTCACTGGCCACGCCGATGATCCTCTCCAATGTCAGCGTGCCCCTGGTTGGCCTGGTGGATACCGCCGTGGTCGGCCATCTGGACGGCGCCCATTACCTGGGCGGCGTCGCGGTGGGTGCCACGCTACTGACCTTCATCCTCTGGGCCGCCGGCTTCCTGCGCATGGGCACCACCGGGTTCGCAGCCCAGGCCTGTGGCGCAAACGACGGCAACCAGCTGCGCCTGGTATTGCTGCAACCCCTCTGGCTGGCGGTGCTGATTGCCCTGCTGGTCTGGCTGGTGCACGAACCCCTGCTCGCCGCTGGCCTGTACTTTCTCGACAGCAGCGCCGAGCTGCTGGAGCAGGCACGCATCTACTTCAATATCCGTCTGATCAGCCTGCCGGCGGCGCTGGCCAACTTCGTGCTGGTCGGCTGGTTCATCGGCGCCCAGCGCGGGCGTGCGCCCCTGTACCTGCTGCTGATGACCAACATCACCAACGTGGTCCTCGACGTGCTCTTTGTCGTGGGATTGGGTTGGGGCGTGGCGGGGGCCGCCTGGGCCACGGTGATCGGCGACTACGCTGGACTGGCCCTGGGGCTGTGGCTGCTAGGGCCGGTACTGGCGCGTTACCCCGGGGTCATGCGCTGGGGCGATGCGCTGCGTCTGAGGGGCGCGGCGCCGCTGCTGCGGGCCAACCGGGATATCCTGATTCGCACCCTGGCCCTGGAGCTGGTGTTCTACCTGCTGGTGCTGCAGGGCGCGCGCCTGGGTGATTCGGTGGTGGCGGCCAACGCGGTGCTGTTGAACTTCCTGCTACTCACCTCCCATGGGCTGGACGGCCTGGCCCACGCGGTGGAAGCCCTGGGCGGGCATGCGATGGGCCAGCGCAATCGGTTGGCGCTCAAGCGGGTACTGGTTATCAGTACCTTCTGGTCGCTGGTGGTGGGGCTGGGCTTTGTGCTGGTGTTCAACCTGTTCGGCAACCAGATCGTCAGCCTGCTGACGGACCAGGCGTCGATCCGGCAGGTGGCCTTCGATTACCTGCCCTGGATGGCCTGGATGCCCCTGGTGGCGGTCTGGAGTTATCTGCTTGACGGCCTGTTTATCGGCGCTACCCGGGCGCGGGCCATGCGCAATGCCATGGTGCTGGCGGTGGTGCTGGTCTACCTGCCGGCCGCCTGGCTGCTGCTGGACACCGGCAACCATGGGGTATGGCTGGGCTTTCATCTGTTCATGCTGGCGCGCGGCGCACTGCTCGGCGGCTGGTTCATCTGGTTGTGGCGGCGGGACCGCTGGATGCCGGCCTGAGCCAGCAATGCAGGTAGCGTCCCAGATGCCGGTACGCCGGGTGCCGGCTGTAAAGTAGCTCCTGCTCGATGACTTCCTGCGCGTCGGCCGCGGATTTGAACGGCTCGTGCATATAGTCGTGGAATACCCGCACGCCGGTCTGTTCCCGGCAGTGGAAATCCGCCTCCGCTATCCAGGCATAAACCTCACGTGGGTCCAGCGGCTGCTGAGGCGTGAGGCTGCGCTTGCCTTCACCGGCCAGTTGGTTGCGCTGCAGCTTGCGGAACTGGCCCTTGATCAGATTCTTGTAGATGAGTGCGTCGCGGTTGTAGAACGCCAGCGACACGGCGCCACCTTGGTTCACCAGTTGCCGCAGGCAGAGCAGGGCGGCCGCCGGATCGGCCAGCCACTCCAGCACCGCGTGGCAGATCACCAGATCGTAGCGCTCGCCGCGGGTTGGCAGCTCCTGCAATGGCAGCGGCATGAACTGCAGTGATTGGCCCGGCTGCAGCGGCAGGGGCTGCAGACGCTCCCGGGCGGCCGACAACATTTCCTCGGCGGGCTCGGTTACCGTCACGCTATGGCCGCGCTGCAGCAGCCACTCGCTGATATGGCCAAGGCCGGCACCCACATCCAGCACCCGCAGTGGCCTGGCCGCAGCAGCCACCTCCGGTAGCCACTCTTCCAGGTCGCGGGTGAGCACCGCCAGGCGAATCGCGCCCTTGGGACCGGCGTATATCTTGCGCGCGAAATGCGCGCCCAATTGATCAAAGTACCGGTCGGCCATGAAAAAATGCACCTTTCTCGCGTAGGTCACAGGCGGCTGCAGGGGAGTGAATATGCGGCCTGGAGTATATCAGCTGCCCTTGTACTTCATGAGCTTACGAACGAAACCGGTGAAAACTCCGAACTTATGCGAGTAACGCCGGTCGGTATTAACTCAGGAATAAATCATTAGAGGAAATACCTTATGCGCCTTAACAAAATGTTGATTCCGGTTTCTGCCGTTGGCCTGATGGCAGGGTCGACCTTCGTCATGGCCGCAGATCCGGTTTCTAATCTGGGTATCATCGTGGCCGGCAGCGAATATGAGATGAACTCGGATAACGATAGCGTGGATGGCCGCGAGGAAACGGTGGGCCAAGGCGGTATTTTCTACAACTACGGCAACAAGATGACCGGCGGACCGGGCACCATCTTCCAGGTCGGCGTCGAGGCGCGCTACGGTGAGAAGAACGACGACGAAGTCAAGGATGCCACCGCCGAGGCGGACCTGGGCCTGCGTATGCCGCTGACCGATAACAGCAACTTCGACGTGCTGGTTGGTGTGGGCTACGACTGGACCCGCTGGGAAATGGAAGATAACAACGACGACGTCGAGCTGAGCAACAAGAGCCCCTTCGCCAAGGCCGCTCTTGGCTGGCACCACCAGGGCAACACCGTGACCACTCGCCTGGAAATCGGTACCCGTTACAGCATTGAAGGCGAAGGCAAGGTCAAGCTGGTTGGTTATGGCAGCGAAACCGTGGACCTGAAGAACAAGTTCAACCCCTATGCCGAGCTGAACTTCCTGTGGGACCAGGGTCAGGGCTTCCCGTTCACCGCTGGCGTTTACTACAGCCAGACCAACTACGAGCTGGATGACGACTACGAGCTGGCTGACAACACCGAGCTGGAGAACAACGAGTTCGGCGTCAAGCTGGGCGTACTGTTCTGATCAGCTAAATTGTTTCCCAATCCCGCAGCCGGTTAACCGGACTGCGGGATTTTTCTTTCAGGCCCGGCGCAATTGTCGGGCCTGGCGTTTGCGCCACCAGATCACCACCCCGGTGATCGACAGCACGAAGATCGCTACGCCCAGGACCGCGATCAACACCCGCCCGGCAAAGCCCAGAATACGCCCACCGTGAATCGGTGCCTGCAACTGGAAGAAGCGCTCACCCAGGGTGCCCTGGCCAGGGATTTCCGTGCCGAGCAGCCGGCCGTCCGTGCCGTGGAAGAAAATCCAGGCGTTGCCCTCATTGCTGGCATGGTCGCCAAACCCCGCGCCGTAGAAGTTGTACTCGAAGCTGTAGTACAGCTCGGTGATGGGCGCGACCAGCTCCAGCTCCCGGGCGTGGTCCATGGCCAGTCGATAGGCTTCGCCGTAGCCATACCCCGTTACTCCCAGCGTATCGGCCGGCAACTCGCTGCGTGCCGCATAGACACTGGGTGCTACCGGTGAGACCAGCGAGACCACCGGCTTGAAAACCTGCTCCGGCAGGTTCATCGCCACGCTGCTCACCGCCACGGGCAGCAACAGCAGCCATAACCAGAGCCCGCCGGCGCGGTGGATATCCAAGTTGACCCGGGTGCTGTGGCCGCGCTTGATCTTCCAGGCCCGCTGCCATTTCTGCCAGAACGGCCGGCCCCGGGGAAAGGTCAGCACCAGGGCAACGAAGCAATCCAGCACCCAGGCGATGGCTACCAGGCCCATCAGCCAGAGGCCCCAGTTACCCGGCAGGGTCAGGTTGTAGTGGAACTCCAGCATGAAGGGCACGAAGTTGCGTGGGGAAAAGCAGCACTCGCCCCAGTAGCGCTCGCCCACCTGCGCGCCGGTGACCTGGTCCAGGTAGCGCACCACGGGTTTCTCGGGCCAGGGTTTGCCGGTTTCAGGGTTGGTGCGCGGCACCAGCGCCAGCAGCGCGGCGTGGTCAGCCTCGTCGGGAAACTCCATGTACCAGACCTGCATGCGTGGCCAGGCGGTTTCCACCTTCTCCACCAACTGGTCCGGCGGCAAGGCCGGGCCGCTGGAGCCGGTGTGATACAGGTCGGGGTTCAGCCATTCATCCAGCTCATGGTGAAAGGCGAGGATGCTGCCGGTCAGGCCGGCCAGCGCCAGGAACAGGGCCATGGCGAGGCCGAGATAGCGATGCAGGTACAACAGGATGGCGCGCATTGATTCGGTCCGGAATGCACCGGGCCGCCCGCGTTGCGGCGGCCCGGTCGGGTGGTCAGAAGTCGTAGGTGAGGGTGGCCATGACGTTACGTTCATCGCCGTAGTAGCACTGGCTCAGGCTGTTGCAGGCCGACACGTAGGTTTCGTCGGTCAGGTTGTTCAGGTTGACCCGCAGGCCCAGGCCGGTGGCGCCCAGCTGACTCAGGTCATAGGCCACCGAGGCATCGAACAGGGTGTAAGAGGGAATCCGCAGGGTATTTTCCGCGTCCGCCCAACTCTTGCCGAAATACCGCACCCCGGCACCCAGCTGCAGGCCGGTCAGGGGCCCGCGGGCGAAGCTGTAGTCGGCCCAGAGCGCGGCCATGTTCTCCGCCACCGCATTGGGCGTGTTGCCCCGGTTGTTGACGCCCGCGGTGCTAGTGAAGTCCTTCGAGTATTCCACGTCCATCCAAGTATAGCTGGCCAGCACATTGACCGGCTCGATGGGCTTGAAACGGGCTTCCAGCTCAACACCGCGGGAGGTGATTTCGCCGACGGCGCGGTAGAAGGATTCGCCGGAGTCCTTGTTCGCCAGATTCGACTGGGTCAGGTCGAATAGGGCAATGGTGTAGAGGTCCTGGGTGCCGGGCGGCTGGAATTTGAGGCCGGCTTCGGTTTGTTCGCCTTCGGTCGGGTCGAGCAGGCTGATGTCGAACACGCCGGGCGCGGTTTCGTTGTAAGCGCCAGTGGCATTGGGGTTGAATGACTGGGAGAAGCTGGCATAGGGAGACAGACCATTGTCGAAGGCGTAGAGCAGCCCGACGCGGCCGGAGAATTGATCGATACGGGCATCGTCAGCCTGATTGCCATACATCGAACGGGTCTGCTCGAAGTCCATATCCACCCAGTCCTGACGCGCGCCCAACGATAACCGCCAGTTGCCCAGGCTAATCAGGTCCTGAACATACAGACCGGTCTGCTCCAGAAAACGGGCTTCGTCATACTGGTGATAGAACACCGGAGCAGCTGCTCCTTCGGCGCCGGTAAAGGGGTTGACCGGGGCGAGGCCATAACCGGCGTCATAGGCAACCTTGGTCTTGCGGCGCTGGTAATCTAGCCCGGTGACCAACGTATGGGCTACCTCGCCCGTGGCAAACTCGAATTGCAGCTGGTTATCCACGCTCCAGGCATGCAGCGCTTCGTCGGCGCCGGTGTAGTAGCGGTCCAGGTTATCGGTGCCGGGAAGATAACCATATTGGTACACCTGCCCGGAATCCACCACCGAGTCCAGATACTGGAAATTCTGCCGGGCCGATATCACATCATTGAACCGATGCTCCAGCTGGTAGCCGAGCATGTATTGGTGGCGTTCGAACTTCTCGTAGCCTTCATCGCCCTCGAAGAAGCTGCGGGAAATACGCCGGCCATTACGGGAGGTGACGGTGCCGTCCGCCGGCAGACCGCCGTGATAGCCGCCCTCGGGGTCGTGCTGGAGCATCGCCAGCAGCGTGAGGCGGGTATCCTCGGTGACATCGACGGCCAATGAAGGCATCAGGGCGTAACGTTCGCTCTTGATGTCGTCCACTTTGTCGGCCGCATCCCGTACCACGCCCACCAGGCGGTAGTTCACCCGCCGCCCGGCATCCAGCGGGGCGCCGATGTCGAAGGCGGCCTGCTTGTAGTCGTGGCTGCCGTAGGACAGCTGCAGCTGGCGCCGGGTATCGTAGCCCGGCTTCTTGCTGGTCATCGCCACCAGTCCACCCGGCAGGCTGCGCCCGTACAACACGGAGGAGGGACCCTTGAGGATGTCGATCCGCTCGAGGAAATAGGGATCCACCTGCAGGGTGCTGTAGGTAGCGCTGTCGCCCAGTAGTTTCTGGCCATCCAGGTAGAGGTTGTCCACCGAGCCATCGGTGATGCCGCGCATGGCCACATAGTCGTAGCGGCTGGTAGCACCATAGGGAGAGCTCATCAGGCCGGGCGTGTAACGCAGCGCCTGGGCCACGCTCTGCGCGCCTTGGTCGTCCATCTGTTTGCGCGTGACCACCGAGACGCTCTGGGAGGTTTCCAGCAGCGGCATGCTGGTCTTGGTCGCCACGCTGCTGTGGCTGGCCTGGTACCCTTCGGTCTCGCCGAGGGCATTGCCCAGGGAGCCGGTGACATAGGTTGAGGGTAGCTCGATGCGCGAGGGATCGGGGACGGCTTCGTCAGCGGTCTGGGCTGACAGTCCCAGGCTGATGGACAGCGGTAGCAGCGCCAGGGTGAAGGGTGTGGCGATTCGCAGCATGGAGTACCCCTTTCTGATAAGAGATCAAGAAGGGGATGATATTAGCACTGATAATAATTCGCATTAATAGCCTTGCCGGTTTTTTTCCCTAACCGTGCTAGATCAGGTAGCGGCAGTCATCGTCCGTCCAACGTTCGATGATCACCGGTACGGCGTCGTCGAGCCGGGCCTGGTCGATTTCCTGGAATACCGGGTTGGCCAGCCAGGATTCGATGGCCGCGGAAATGGCGTCCAGCTCCTCGGCATCCAGTTCATCGGTATGGGAGGGGAACAGGGCGAAGGTGAACTCGGTGTTCTCGAAGCGCGGGTTCATCGCCGAAATCAGCGGCTCATCGGCAATGAACAACGGCGACACCCAGCACACATGGCCGGAAATCACCGCGACCTTGCCGGGTCCGTTGGCGCGCAGTTGCCGGGCGACCTCCCGGCTCAGGTCCACCAGGCGTTCGAAGGCTCGCTGCTCCTCCGGATTGCCGCTGTAGCTTCGGCGCTGGAAGAGGCGCAGATCCCGGGCGCCGGTGTGCACATCGATCACATCATCGGCGGATGCGGCGTGGGTGCTCATTGTTCTGTCCTCCTGGTCGGCTTAAAACAGCAGATGGCGCTTTACATTGTTGGCCAGGATCCTGGGTTTCTCCAGTTACCCATGCCGCAGATTGTCAGCTGACCGAAGGGCTATAGTGATAGGAGTCATTCCAGGGAGACAGCAGCATGAACGCGTTGAAAGAGCAGCATTGCGAGGCCTGCCGGGCGGATGCACCCAAGGTCAGCCGCGAGCAGGAAAGCGAACTGCAGCGGGAGATACCTGAGTGGGAAGTGATCCAGGTGGGCGACGAGCGGCAATTGCAGCGGGTGTTCCGCTTCCCTGATTTTGCCACTGCCCTGGTATTCACCAACCGGGTGGCCGACCTGGCCGAGGCGGAGAACCATCACCCGGCGCTGCTGCTGGAGTATGGCAAGGTGACGGTGCGCTGGTGGACGCACAAGATTGGCGGGCTGCACCGCAATGATTTCATCATGGCGGCGCGCACCGATTCCCTGGCGACCTGATCAGCCCTTGAGCTTTTCCACCAGGGAGACAAAGCGATCAATATAGGCCTGGAGGAAGCCGCGGCTCTGCGGCGCGATCTCACCCTCGCTGGTTATCAGCTCCGGATGGAACTGGATATAGGCCTCACCACCCAGCACCACCGAACGGAGGATGCCCATGATCTGGCGCAGGTGCTGTTGCGCATGGGCGGCGCCCATGGCGCCCGGCGAGGTGCCGGTGAGCGCGACCGGTTTGTCGGCCCAGACGTTCTGGTCCATCGGCTTGGAACCCCAGTCGATAGCATTCTTCAGCACCGCGGGCACCGAGCGGTTGTGCTCGGGCGTCACGAAAAGCACCGCATCCGCCGCCCGGATCTCATCGGTGAAACGAGTGACGCTGGCCGGCCGCTCGCCTTCCAGGTCGAGGGAATACATCGGCAGGTCGTCGATCTGCGGATAGCTGACCGAGAAGTGCGCCGGCAGGAGTTTGGCCAATGCCTGGGCATATTGGCGGTTGATCGAGCCGCGGTGGTTACTGCCGACGATGATCGCCAGGTGAATGGTGCTCATGAATATCTCCTGAATGGCCACGCACTGGCGTGGCATGTGTTAGGTGTACCCTGGTGGCGATTATCGATCATGTCCAGTGATGGATAAAGCGCGACCTTTGCGGCATTGTTATCAGGTTTCTCGATAGGTGGAGTCATAAGCCTGCGCATCCCAGCCGCCGCCCAGGGCGCGGTACAGCGCGACCTCACTGCTGAGCTGTTGCAGTTGATAGCTCAGCAGGGCCTGACGGGCGGCGAACAGCTCGCGCTGGGCGTCGAGCACCAGCAGGTAGTTGTCCACCCCCTCGTCATAACGCTGCTGGGCGAGCTGGTAGTACTCCTCGGTCGCGGTCACCAGATCAGTCTGTGCCTGCACCTGCGCCGCGAAGGTGCCCTGGGCAGCCAGGCCATCGGCCACCTCGCGGAAGGCGGTCTGGATGCTTTTCTCGTAGGCAGCCACGTTGATGTCCCGTTGGATCTCGGTGTACTCCAGGTTGGCCTTGAGGCGACCGGCCGTGAAGATCGGAATATTGATCTGCGGCAGGAAGCTCCAGGTGCCGGAGCCGCCATCGAACAAGCCATCCAGGTCGGCGCTGGCGGTGCCCGCCGCGGCGGTCAGGCGAATGCTCGGGAAGAAGGCCGCCCGGGCCGCGCCGATATCCGCGTTGGCCGCGCGCAGGCGGTGTTCGGCGGCGCGAATGTCCGGGCGCTGCTGCAGCACATCCGCAGGCAGACCCGCCGGCAGGTCGGCAAGCAGGCCGGTATCCAGCTCATGACCGCGCAGCAGTTGCGGCGGGACCGCGGTGCCCACCAGCAGGCCGAGGGCGTTGCGGTCCTGGGCCACCTGGCGGGTATAGCGCTCCAGTTGCACCTTGGCCTGCTCGACCAGACTGCGGGCCTGGCGCACATCCAGGGCCGAGGCGATGCCGCCGGCATGGCTGGCCTCGACCATATCCAGGCTCTCCTGATAGCTGTCCAGGGTCGCCTTGGTCAGCTCCAGCAGCGCATGGTCGGCATTCCAGGTCAGCCAGGCAGTCGCCACATCACTCACCAGCGCCAACTGCACGGCGTGCTGCGCCTGCTCGGTGGCCAGGTAGCGCTCCAATGCGGCGCCCTCCAGGCTGCGCACCCGGCCGAACAGATCCAGCTCCCAGCTGCTGGTACCCAGGGTAACGCCATACTGACTGTTGATGCCGGATTCGCCGGTGGGCGACAGGTCATCGGGCAGGCGCTGGCGGGTGCCGCTGCCGTCTACACCGATACTGGGCAGCAGGTCCGCGCGCTGGATCCGATACAGCGCCCGGTAGGCGTCCACATTCAGCACGGCCTGGCGCAGGTCGCGGTTATGTTCCAGCGCCAGCTGCACCAGTTGCTGCAACTGTGGCGACTGGAAAAAGTCTTCCCAGGCCGGCGGCAGGGTGCCCGCCTGACCGGTCGCGGCCGCGCTGTAGGCCACGCCCTGCGGCCAGCTATCGGCCACGGGGGAGGCCGGTTGCTGGTACTCCGGAACCAGGCTGCAACCGGACAAGGCCAGCGCGACGGCCAAACTCAGGTATCTGATCTTCATGCATTTTCTCCTGCAGCCTGGGTCTCGTTGACAGTCTTCCTGGACTTGCGTTCGAACAGTCCCACCACCAGCACGTAGAACAGTGGCACGAAGAACACCACCAGTACGGTCGCGGTGATCATGCCCCCGACGACACCGGTGGCAATCGAGTGCTGGCTGCCCTGGCCGGCGCCGGTGGCCAGCGCCATCGGCAGTACCCCGAAGGTGAAGGCCAGGGAGGTCATCAGGATGGGGCGCAGACGCAGGCGCGAGGCTTCGATGGCGGCCTGCACCAGGCTGCGGCCCTGGTTCTCGTACAGGTCCTTGGCGAACTCGACGATCAGGACGGCGTTCTTGGCGGTAAGTCCGATCGTGGTCATCAAGCCGATCTGGAAGTAGACATCGGCGGTTAGGCCGCGGAACAGGGTGGCGGATACGGCTCCGATGACCCCCAACGGCACCACCATGATGACGGCGACCGGAATCGACCAGCTCTCGTACAGGGCCGCGAGGCAGAGGAACACGATGATGACGGTCAGGGCATACAACAGCGGCGCCTGATCGCCGGTCTGGATCTCCTCATAGGACAGGCCGGTATAGGCCAGGCCGATGCCCGGCGGCAGTTCCTGCATGATTTCATCAATGGCCACCATGGCGTCGCCGGTACTGTAGCCGGGGGCCGGTTGGCCAAGGATCTCCACCGAGGAGATACCGTTGTAGCGCTCCAGTTTGGGCGAGCCGTAGGTCCACTCGCCCGTGGCGAAGGACGAGAACGGAATCATCTCGCCGTGCTGGTTGCGCACGTACCATTTCTGGAAGTCTTCCGGTGCCAGGCGCGAATCCATGTTGCCCTGCAGGTAGACCCGCTTGACCCGACCCTGGTCGATGAAGTCGTTGACATACATGGAGCCCCAGGCAGCCGACATGGTCTCGTTGATAGCGGCAATGCTCAGCGAGTGGGCGCGGGCTTTTTCCCGGTCGATATTGACGCGGAACTGCGGCTCGTCATCCTTGCCGTTGGGGCGTACCGCCATCAACAGCGGATGCTCGTTGGCCAGTTGCAGGAACTGGTCCCGTGCGGCCATGAGTCCCTGATGGCCAAGACCCACGTTGTCCTGCAGGAAGAAGTTGAAGCCCATGGCGTTACCCATTTCCAGAATTGCGGGCGGCGGGAACACCATGACCTGGGCGTCCTTGATCTGGTTGAAGCGCTCCTGCGCCCGCTGGGTCAGGCTGAATACGTCCTGGCCGTCCTCGCTGCGCAGGGCCCAGTCCTTCAGCTGCACAAAGGCGGCACCGGAGTTCTGGCCACGACCGGCAAAGTTGAAGCCGCTGACCGTCTGCGCCGAGGCGATGATGTCGGACTCTTCCTCCAGCAGATAGTCGCGCACTTCGGTCAGTACCGCTTCGGTACGCTCGGCGCTGGAGTTGGCCGGCATGCGGACTTCAACCATCAGCAGACTCTGGTCTTCATCGGGCAGGAAGGCTGCCGGGATCTGCTTGAACAGGAAGCCGGTACCCACCACGATCAGCAGGAACGCCACCAGATAACGCCCGCGCCGCGCCAGCATGCCGCCGACGCCACGCTCGAAACGCTGGGTGCCGCGGTCGAAGCTGCGGTTGAACCAGCCAAAGAAGCCCTTCTTCTCGTTCAGCGACTGGCCGGGCTTGGGCGCCTTGAGGATGGTCGCGCACAGCGCGGGGGTGAAGATCAGGGCGACCAGGACCGACAGCGTCATACAGATCACGATGGTGATGGCGAACTGGCGGTAGATGATGCCGGCCGAGCCACCGAAGAAGGCCATCGGCACGAACACCGCGGACAGCACCATGCCGATCCCCACTAGGGCACCCTTGATCTGGTGCATGGATTTGCGGGTGGCTTCCAGGGGCGAGAGCCCTTCGTCATGCATCAGGCGTTCGACGTTTTCCACCACGACAATGGCGTCATCAACCAGCAGGCCGATGGCCAGGACCATGGCGTACATGGTCAGCACGTTGATGTTCAGGCCGAACAGCGGCAGCAGGGCGAAGGCACCGAGCAAGACCACCGGCACCGCCAGGGTGGGAATCAGGGTGGCGCGGAAGCTCTGCATGAACAGATACATGACCAGGAATACCAGCACAATCGCTTCGATAATGGTCATCACCACCGAACTGATCGATGCCTCCACCACAGGAGTGGTGTCATAGGGGTAGATGATTTTCACGCCTTCCGGCAGGAAGGGTTCCTGGGCGTCCAGCACCGCGCGTACGCGTTCAACCGTCTCCAGCAGGTTGCCGCCTGGGGCCAGGCGCAGGGCAATCGCGGCGGAGGGCATGCCATTGAAGCTGCCGGAAATGGAATAGTTGTCCGCACCCAGGCCGACTTCCGCGACGTCCTTCACGCGCACTTGCGAACCGTCCTGGTTGACCTTGACCAGAATCTCGCGGAATTCTTCCGCGGAGGACAGACGGGTACTGCCGATAACCGTGGCGTTGAGCTGGGTGCCGCTGTGTGCGGGCAGCCCGCCCAGCTGCCCGGAGGACACCTGCACGTTCTGCTCGCGGATGGCGTCGGCCACGTCGCCGGGGGTCAGCTGAAAGCTGTTCAGTTTGGCCGGGTCCAGCCAGATGCGCATGGCATTCTGCGAGCCGAGCAGCAGGAAGTCACCCACCCCGTCAATCCGCGAGATCGGGTCCTGCAGATTGGAGGCGATGTAGTTACCCAGGTCGAAGTCATCCATGCGACCGCTCTCATCAATCAGGCCGATGATCTGCATGAAGTTGACCTGGTACTTGACCACCCGGATACCCTGGCGCTGCACTTCTTCCGGCAGCTTGGGCGTGGCCAGCTGCAGCTTGTTCTGCACCTGCACTTGGGCGATATCCGAATCGGTACCCTGTTCGAAGGTGGCGATGATCACCGCGCTACCGTCGGAGTTACTGCTGGATGACATGTAGCGGAAGCCGTCCAGACCGCTGAGCTGCTGCTCGATCACCTGAACGACGGTGTCCTGTACGGTTTCCGCCGAGGCGCCGGGGTAGGCCACACTGATTGCGATGGCCGGGGCGGCGATGTTCGGGTATTGACTGATGGGCAGCTTGAACAGCGACAGTGCGCCGGCCAGCATCACCACGATCGCCAATACCCAGGCGAAAATCGGCCTGTCGATAAAATAATGGGGCATTGGGTACTCCTCAGTTGGCGGCGCTGGTCAGCGTCTGGCCAAGTTCGGTCACGGGATTGACGTTGCTGGCGGGGGCGGTGGTGACCTGCATGCCGTTACGCAGCAGTTGCAGCCCTTCGGTAACCACCTGCTCACCGTCCTGGATGCCGCTGCCAATCAGCCAGTTGTTACCCACGGTGCGCAGGGTTTCCAGTTCCTGTAGGCGGACAACACCCTCGGCATCTACCACCCAGGCCTGGGCTACGCCGCGGCTATCACGGAACACGGCCTGCTGGGGAACCAGGATGGCGTCTTCCTGAATCCCCTCCTGCAACTGGGCGCGGACAAACATGCCGGGCAAGAGTTTGCGGTCGGGGTTGGGAAATTCGGCGCGCAGGGTAACTGCGCCGGTGCTGGGGTCGACCGCGACCTCGGAGAATTTCAGCACCCCGGGCAGGGGATACTGGCTGCCGTCGTCCAGTTGCAGGGTAACGGTGGCCTGGTCGTCCCCGCTGGACTGCAGCCGGCCGGATTCCAGTGCCCGCTGGAGCCCCAGCAGCTTGGTAATGGGCTGGTTGACGTCCACGTAAATGGGATCGAGCTGGGTCACCGTGGCCAGTTCCTGGGGCTGGCCGTTGGTGACTAGCGCGCCCTCGGTCACGGCGGAACGGCCGATGCGACCGGAAATGGGCGCCAGCACCTGGGTGTACTGCACATCGATGCGGGCCAGTTCCAGGGCACTTTTTGCCTGCGCCCAGGCGGCCATGGCGTCATCGTACTGCTGCCGGCTCACGGCGTTGGTGTCGAGCAGGCGTTCATAGCGCTTGGCCAGGTTCTCGGCGGTTTTCAGGTCGGCCTCGGCGCGGGCCAGTCGCGCCTCATAGGTCCGCGGGTCGATCTGGTACAGCTGCTGGCCTTGCTCCACCTCGCTGCCCTCGGTGAACAGTCGCTCCTGCAGGATGCCGGTTACTTGCGGGCGTACTTCGGCGACGCGGTACGCGCTGGTACGCCCAGGCAAGTCGGTAGTCAGGGTGAGTGCCTTGGCCTCGACGGTATAAACCCCGACTTCGGGCGTGGACGGGGCCTGGGTTGGTTCTTGCGTCTGGCCGCAGCCCGCCAGCAATACAGCTGCGAACGGCAGGGCTCTTGCGAGGCGCAGAGGCGTTGAATGTGTCACCGGCATTTCTCCATTTGATGTAAAACGGTGTGTATCATAAAGCGGTATAGTGTATCGGTATGCGGGTTTTTGTGTAAGATGTTTTTACCGCGGCCGGATGGCCTGCCAGATTTCCCATGGAAAAAAGGGTGGTGCTCAGGTATATCAGGGAGCAATCTCCAGTCGCCGCACGGGCCTTGTGGCTGGGTTACACAGTCACGATCGAGAGTCAGCTATGAACGAACCGCAGGAATCGGAAAACCCCCGGCAGTCCGGCATCCAGGTGATTGCCCGGGCGGCGGAAATCATGCGCGTGCTGGGCAACAATCCCCAGGGGTTGAGCTTGGGCGCAATCGCCCAGGAGGTAACGCTGCCGCGCTCGACGGTGCAGCGCATCATCACGGCGCTGGCCGAGGAGCGCCTGGTGGAGCATGCGGGCCCGGGGGGCGGGGTGCGCCTGGGTCCGGCGCTGGGGCAACTGATCAACCAGACCCAGACGGATATCATTTCCCTGACCCGGCCCTATCTGCAGCGCCTGTCGGAACAGCTGCAGGAGTCGGTCAGCCTGTGTTCCCTATCGGGTGACCGGATCTACATCATCGACCGCATCGTGGCGGAGCGGGAGTTGCGGGTGGTGTTCCCCATTGGCATCCACGCCCCTGCCTATGCCACCTCGGCCGGCAAGATGCTGCTCAGTGAATTGCCTGAGGCGGATATCCGCAGCCTGTTGCCGGACCCGCTGCCGGCGTTGACCCCCTACAGTCCGACGCTGGCCGACCTGCTCACGCAGCTGGCCCGCATTCGGGAAGCCAAGGTGGCTACCGATGAAGATGAGTTCATCGAAGGGGTGGGTTCCTGCGCGGTGGCGCTGGATACCTACCTGGGCCTGTTCGGCCTGGCGGTGGTGGCGCCCACGGCGCGGGTGCGGCCGCGCACCGAGCATATCTGCGCGGCCTTGCTGCAGTGCAAACAGGATATCGAGCGGGCTATCGGCCACACCCTGGGCGGGGCCTGATCAGCCATGGCCAGGCGGAGTGCGGCACAGGCAGCCCAGACGCGGCAGGATATCCTCGCCGCTGGCGCGCGGGTGTTCAGCCGCGGCGGCATCGCCGGTACCTCGTTGGAGGCGGTGGCCCGGGAGGCGGGTGTCACCCGGGGCGCGATCTACTGGCATTTCGAGGGCAAGCGGGGCCTGCTGGCGGCGCTCCTCTCGGAGCAGCAGTTGCCGATCGAGCAGGAGCTGCCAGCGGACCTGACCTTTGCGGCGGGCTGGGCGTTCCTGGGCGAGGCGCTGACGCAGACCCTGAACGACGACATGTCGCGCCAGTTGTCGAAGATCATGTTGCACAAGAGCGAGCGGATCGCCGGTGACAGCCTGGTGGCGGCCCGTCTGGAGCAGATTCGCAGCGGCTTCGTCGAACGCCTGCGGCTGCTGTTGCAGGCGGCCGTGGCGCGGGGCGAGCTGGACGCGCGGCTGGATATCGACCGCGCCAGCGATATGTGCCGCAGCAGTGTCTCGGGGCTGCTGTTCGAGTGCCTGCAGGGCGCAAATTCGAACCCCGACCAGGCTTGTGCCATGCTGGATACACTGCGCTACCTGCTGCTCAATCCACCGGCGCACTGGCTGCGCCCGCATGGCGCGCGCGCCACCGGCGATTAATCGGCACGGCGCACCTTGGCCTGAAGCTTGCTTGCCAAGTAGCCGTTGTGTTCACGTTGTTGTCTACAAACGGAGTCAATCATGAAAATTCAAGCAGCGGTAACCCACGCCCAGGGCGCGGATTTCGCTATCGAGGAGGTGACCCTGTCGGGTCCCAAGGCCAACGAGGTGTTGGTCAGGATTGTCGCCACCGGGGTATGTCATACGGATGCGGTCGGCCGTGACCTGGGCGTGTCGCCTTATCCCATCGTGCTGGGCCATGAGGGGTCGGGGGTGGTGGAGCAGGTGGGTGAGAACGTGACCAGCCTGGCCCCCGGCGACCATGTGGTAATGTCCTTTGCCCACTGCGGCCAGTGCGAGAATTGCCTGACCGGCCACCCCACGGTGTGTTCGCGTTTCAATGAGCTGAATTTCGGTGGGCGGATGGATGACCATAGCTGCCGCCTGCACCAAGGCGATACCGACCTACATACCTTCTTTGGCCAGT
Source organism: Pseudomonas saudimassiliensis (assembly GCF_000939975.1). GTDB lineage: Bacteria > Pseudomonadota > Gammaproteobacteria > Pseudomonadales > Pseudomonadaceae > Halopseudomonas > Halopseudomonas saudimassiliensis. Next base: position 2,702,871 of record NZ_LK391969.1, read on the forward strand.
CGTCCTTTGGCAGCCATGTGGTGGCCCATGAGCGCAACGTGGTGAAGGTGGACAAGGAGGTGGACCTGGCTCTGCTGGGGCCGCTGGGCTGCGGTATCCAGACCGGGGCGGGCACAGTACTCAATCGCCTGAAACCGGCATTCGGTACCAGCATCGCGGTGTACGGCTGCGGTGCCGTGGGCCTGAGTGCGATCATGGCGGCGAAGATTGCCGGCTGCCAGCAAATCTTTGCGGTGGACGTGCATGACAGTCGCCTGGAGCTGGCCCGCGAGCTGGGCGCGACCCATGCGTTCAATGGCAAGCATGTGGACGTTGTGCAGGAGATTCGTGAGGCCAGCGGTGGCGGGGTACATTACGCGGTGGAAAGCACAGGTGTACCGCCGGTGGTGCGCCAGAGCTTGCATGCGCTGCGTCCGCTGGGGGTGGTGGCCATCGTCGGGGTGACGCCGGAGATGAATATCGATGTGCATAACGATCTGATGGCCGAGGGCAAGAGCATGATCGGCGTGATCGAAGGCGACTCGGTGCCGCGGGTGTTCATTCCCAAGCTGGTGGAATTCTACAAGGCCGGTAAATTCCCCTTCGACAAACTGGTCAAGTTCTACAGCTTCGATCAGATCAACCAGGCGTTCGAGGATTCAGCCAATGGGTCGGCGGTGAAGCCTATCCTGAAACTGTCCTGATCGCGCCGACGCCGGCCGGCTTGGATGGCTGGTGTCAGTGTGGTGCCGCCTGTCTGGTACCTATTCCGCAAAGACGCCGTGAATACGTCCGTGTAGGCTCCCTGTCGCCATCCGTGGCGACAGAGGCTTTGCTACATAGGCACCAGACAGGCAGCGCGATGATCCGCATTTGCTGGAAGCAAACCCGACTTCAGTTCGGCGCTGGGTTTTAACCTTCGTAGTCGAGGGCAGCGCCCGCTACTTCCCCTTCAACCGATAATTGATCTGCGCCCGACTCAAACCGATCAGATGCGCCGCCGCCGTCACATTCCCCCCAGTACGCTTCAATGCCTGATCAATCACCAACCCCTCGACCTCGCCCAATGAGGTTCGCAGGCGTTCATCTGACCCGTTCAGGAAGGCTGTCAGCCGTTCTATCGCCGGATGGGGGAGGGCCGCAGCAGCGCCATCGCTCGCCCCGGCAATGGCCATGGGCGCGGCGGTAATCCCCAATTTTCCTTCGGCCGTCAGCCCCAGAGGGGCGTCTTCATCGAACAGCTCCCCGTTCAAGGTGATGTGCTGCAGGTCCATGGGCTGGCCGTCATCGCAGCTGATCACGCCGCGCTCTACCAGGTTCTGCAGTTCACGGATATTGCCGGGGAAGTCGTGGGTCAGCAGGGTGTTGATCAGGCGGCTGCTGAAGCCGGGAATGTCCCGCTGGTGCCGTTGGCAGTAGCGTTGCAGGAAGTGGTTCATCAGCAGCGGGATGTCTTCCCGGCGCTCGCGCAGGCTGGGAATTCGGATGGGGTAGACGTTCAGGCGGTAGAACAGGTCCTCGCGGAAACGCCCGGCGCGCACTTCGTCGCGCAGCTGGACGTTGGCGGCGGCTACCAGGCGGACGTCCACGCGGATGGGTTTGTCGCCCCCGACCCGTTCGATCTCACCTTCCTGCAGGGCGCGCAGGATCTTGCCCTGGGCGTCCAGGCTGAGGGAGACGATTTCGTCGAGGAACAGGGTGCCGCCGTCGGCGCGTTCGAAGCGCCCCGGGCGGCTGCGGTCGGCACCGGTGAAGGCGCCCCGTTCCACGCCGAAGAGTTCGGCTTCGACCAGGCTTTCCGGCAGGGAGGCGCAGTTGAGGCTGACCAGCGGCCGTTTGTTGCGGCTGCTGTGCCGGTGCAGGTATTGGGCGAAGAGTTCCTTGCCGACGCCCGATTCGCCCGTGAGCAGCACGGTGGCCTGGGTCGGGGCGACCCGGTGCAGCATGCGCTGGGACCGCAGAAAAGCTGGCGCGGCGCCGAGCATGGCGGGGGTATCGCTGTCCTGGGTCGCCAGGGGGTACTCGGGCTCCGACATGCCATGAAACAGGTGGCTGAAGAAGGCGTCCCGTTCCGGGTCCGAGGTGTCGCTATCCAGGTCGGCCCATTGCTCGGCGGGTTTGCCGATGATGCGGCAGGCGGCGTGGCCGGTGGCGCGGCACTGGGTTTCGCGGAACACCACCATGCGGCCGAGCAGGGCGGAGGCGTAGCCGCTGGCGAAGCCGGTCTGCATCCAGCACACGCATTCGCTGCCCTGGCCGTGGTGGGCGAGATGCTCCTGGGCTTCGAGGGAGTTGTGCCAGAACATTTCGGCATAGAAATGCCCGGTGCTGCTGTTCATCTCGAAGCGGATGGGTTCGACGTTGACCATGCCTTCGAGCATGTTCAGCCGCGGGCCGGCGCTGAACAGGCTGCCGTGGTCACCCTCGGGCCATTGCCGGGATACCTGCTCGGCCAGCCGCGCCCCGGCGTGCCAGCCGGTGCTGGTGTAGATGCCCCGGGCCTTCTCCAATCCCACCTCCCGGATCAGGTCGCGCCGGATTTCGCCGAAGGCCGCGCCCTGCATCAGCATGTAGCGCCGCCCGAACAGCCAGATGTTCCCCTGGTCGGGGGCGAAGGCCACGGTTTCCGCCAGGTGCTGTGGGCCGGGTGAGCCGGTGCTGAGCCGGTCGGAGGGGTCGACGAACAGGTTGCGCCGGTTGGCGAGCAACCGCTGCAACAGGTTCTCGGCGTAATCGGGGAGGTCAGATGGCATGGAAAGAAGGGGACCAGTTGTGGTGGGTGTGGAAGACTGTGCGGAAAATTATACGTCAACGCGGAAAATTCTTCATTTGCGGTGTCGCCGCAGCTCAAGGAATTGACGCTGGTCAATTGGCTATGCGGCCTTTCGTCGCCTAGGCTGTAGGTGGCATAGAACTTGTAACGGTGACGGGAATCCCCTTCCCGTGCAGCGCGGGTCCTACCTGACCCGCCGCACCGCATTGGGGGTTCGAACATAGAGAGAGAACCCAATGAAAAACCAGTCTGCCTATCAGAACCTGGAGCTGCAGCCCATCGGTGGCCAGTGGCGTGTCGGTCGTGCTGACCGCAACCTGGAGGTCACCGACCCCTATACCGGGGAGCAACTCCTCAGCCTGCCCATGGCGACCCGCGAAGACCTGGATGAGGCCTATCGCGCCGCCCAGCAAGCCCAGGTCAACTGGGCCGCCATGGGCCCAACGGCGCGGGGCAATGTCCTGCGCCGCGCCGTCGAGATCTTCGATGAGCGCAAGGATGAAATCATCGACTGGCTCATTCGTGAGTCCGGTAGCACCCGGATCAAGGCGCAGATCGAGTGGGGCGCCGCCCGGGCCATCACCCTGGAGTCCGCCAGCCTGCCGGGGCGGGTGCACGGCCGTATCCTGCCGTCCGACGTGCCCGGCAAGGAGAGCCGCGTCTACCGCGCGCCGCTGGGCGTGGTCGGTGTGATCAGTCCATGGAACTTCCCTCTGCACCTGAGCGCCCGTTCGGTATCCCCGGCGTTGGCGCTGGGCAATGCGGTGGTCATCAAGCCGGCCAGTGACACGCCCGTGACCGGTGGCCTGCTGCTGGCGCATATCTTCCGTGAGGCCGGCCTGCCGGAGGGCGTGCTGAGTGTGGTGGTGGGCGCCGGTTCGGAAATCGGTGATGCCTTTGTCGAGCATCCGGTGCCGGCGTTCATTTCCTTCACCGGCTCCACCCCGGTGGGGCGCAATATCGGGCGTATCGCTGCCGGTGGCGAGCACCTCAAGCATGTGGCCCTGGAGCTGGGCGGCAACAGCCCCTTCGTGGTCCTGGCCGATGCGGATGTGGAGGCGGCAGTCAACGCCGCCGTGGTGGGCAAGTTCCTGCACCAGGGGCAGATCTGCATGGCGGTCAACCGCATCATCGTGGAAGCGCCGCTGGTCGAGGAGTTTACCAAGCGCTTCGTCGAGCGGGTCAAGGCACTGCCCTACGGCGATCCCCGCAAGGCGGATACGGTCGTGGGTCCGGTCATCAATACCCGGCAGCTGGATGGCCTCAAGACCAAGGTCAGCACCGCCCAGGCGGAAGGTGCCACGCTGTTGGTGGGTAATGAGCCGCAGGGCAACGTGATGCCACCCCACGTGTTTGGCAACGTGACGGCCGAGATGGAGATCGCCCGGGAAGAGATCTTCGGTCCGCTGGTGGGTATCCAGAGTGCCCGGGACGCGGAGCACGCGCTGGAGTTGGCCAACAGCACCGAGTACGGACTGTCCAGTGCCGTCTTCACCCGGGATATTTCCAAGGGCGTGGACTTCGCCCAGCGCATCCGCGCCGGCATGACCCACCTGAACGACATGCCCGTCAACGACGAGCCCAACGCGCCCTTTGGCGGCGAGAAGAATTCGGGTCTCGGTCGCTTTAACGGCGACTGGGCCATCGAGGAATTCACTACGGATCACTGGATCACGGTTCAGCACGCACCGCGTCCCTATCCGTTCTGAAGCAGACAAGCAGATATGCAAAGGAGTCAAAAATGACATTCTTCCCAGGCAGTACCGCTGCCAGCCGGGCCCTGGCCGCCGCGGTGATCCTGCCGCTGGCGCTGCTGTCCGCTGCCGCCAAGGCGCAGGACACCCCCCAATGGGCCAGCGGCAAGGCCCTGTATGACAACGTCTGCGGCCATTGCCATGCCCCGGAAGTGGGGGTGGGCCCCGCGCTGGGTGGCCGTGGGCTTCCCGAAACGTACATCAAGGCCATCGTGCGCAACGGCTTCAACGCCATGCCCGCCTTCCCGCATTCCTATGTGGATGACGCGTCCATCGCCAAGGTGACGGAATACATCGCCAGCCTGCCGCTGGCAGAACAGCCCTGAGGAGACTGCCATGACCATCGATCGTCGTTTTGTCCTCAAGGGCATGGCGCTGGGTAGCCTCGCCGGGCTGACCATGGGCGCTGCGCTGCCATCCATGGCAGGGTCGCATGCTGCGCCTGGCGCGCGTTCCGGTCGCCCGCTGCTGGCACTCGTCGGGCAGGGCGCCCAAAACTCAGCGTTTGTGCAGGGTGTCCGGGCTGCCGGCGGCCAGCCGCAGTTGCAACAGGTGGAGACCAGCCTGGGCTTCATGCTGGGCCTGGAAAGCCAGCTGCGCAGCGGCCAGCCGATGCAGGTCATAGGCCTGCTGGATGACGCCTCGGCGGCGCTAGTGATTGATCTGGCACGTAGCGCTGGGGCCCGGGTGAACTGGATCGGCCAGCACATGGCCACCGTTGGCCAGAGCCGCCATCACCTGGTTAATACCCAACTTGCCGAAGGCTGCTCACGGCAACTGAGCCGCCAGCTGCACGCCTGCGGAGCCGGTTTTACCCTCAACGAAGAACGCCAGAACAGTGCCGCACCAGCTCGCCAGTTGGGCGGTCCCGCACGCAGCACGGAGCACTCCGAACAGTGGGCTGCCAGCGTCGGTTATCTGCTGAGCTCGCTGGGCACCCGTCGTCCGGCGATGGCACCGCTGGTGACTGCCAGCCGCACGCCGCTGTCCGGCAGCTTCGTATCCTTTTCGATCGAGACCTGAAGGAGTCTGATCCATGTCTGAACAAAACACTTCGCTGCTGCCCAAAGGGGTAACGCAGGAAAGCTTCGACAAGGCAGTGGAAAAATTCCGCGCCTTGCTGGGGGATGAAAACGTACTGGTAGAGCAGCAGCAGCTGGTGCCCTACAACAAGATCATGATGTCGGTGGAAAACGCTGCCCACACCCCCTCGGCAGCGCTGACCGCGACCACCGTCGAGCAGATCCAGGGCGTGGTGAAAATCTGCAACGAGCACCGCATCCCGATCTGGACCATTTCCACTGGCCGCAACTTCGGCTACGGCTCGGCTGCTCCCGTGCAGCGCGGTCAGGTGATCCTGGATCTGAAGAAGATGAACAAGATCATCAAGATCGACCCGGAAATGTGCTACGCCCTGGTCGAGCCGGGTGTTACCTACGGCCAGTTGTACAACTACATCCAGGAAAACGACCTGCCGGTCATGTTGTCATTCTCCGCACCCTCGGCCATTGCCGGCCCGGTGGGTAACACCATGGACCGTGGCGTGGGCTACACCCCCTACGGCGAACACTTCATGATGCAGTGCGGCATGGAAGTGGTACTGGCCAACGGTGACGTCTACCGCACCGGCATGGGCGGCGTAAAAGGCAGCAACACCTGGCAGATCTTCAAGTGGGGCTACGGCCCGACCCTGGACGGCATGTTCACCCAGGCCAACTATGGCATCACCACCAAGATGGGCTTCTGGCTGATGCCCAAGCCCCCGGTGTTCAAGCCTTTCGAAGTGATCTTCGAAAACGAGGAGGACATCGTCGAGATTGTCGATGCCCTGCGTCCGCTGCGCATGAACAACACCATCCCCAACTCGGTGGTGATCGCCAACGTGCTCTGGGAGGCGGGCAGTGCCCACCTGACCCGGGCGCAGTACATCAGCGAGCCCGGCCACACCCCGGACCACATCCTGAAGAAGATGCAGGACGACACCGGTATGGGCGCCTGGAACCTGTATGCCGCGCTGTACGGCACCCAGGAACAGGTCGACGTGAACTGGAAGATCGTTACCGATACCTTCAAGAAACTCGGCAAGGGCCGCATCGTCACCCAGGAAGATGCCGGCGATACCCAGCCGTTCAAGTACCGCGCCGAGCTGATGTCCGGGGTGCCCAACCTGCAGGAATTCGGGCTGTACAACTGGCGCGGGGGCGGCGGCTCCATGTGGTTTGCCCCGGTGAGCGAGGCCCGCGGCAGCGAGTGCAGGAAGCAGGCGGCGCTGGCCAAGCGCATCCTGCACAAGCACGGCCTGGACTACGTGGCCGAGTTCATCGTCGCTCCGCGGGACATGCACCACGTGATCGACGTGTTGTACGACCGCACCAGCGAGGAAGAAACCCAGCGCGCGGACACATGCTTCAACGAGCTGCTGGACGAGTTCGAGAAGGAAGGCTACGCCGTGTACCGGGTGAATACCCGCTTCCAGGAGCGCGTGGCGCAGAGCTACGGCGAGGTAAAGCGGGATCTGGAGCACGCCATCAAGCGCGCGGTGGACCCGAACAACATCCTCGCACCGGGCCGCTCCGGTATCGACCTGGATACCTACAAGAAGTCCTGAGCCGTTTCAGAGTAATCCACAAAGGGCAGCCCTCGGGCTGCCCTTTGTGCGTATGGGCATCTGTTCGTGGCGCGGTCAGCGCATGTCAAACATTTCCTGATGGAAGTGCCGGTGTACAGGGAAACCCAACGCGGCGAAATCGCGGCGCAACGTCTCGCCAAAACCGGCCGGACCGCAGAACCAGATGCTGGCCTCGCGCCAATCGGGCACCAGAGCGCGGATGCGTTCGGCGGTGAGATATCCGTCACGGGCGCTGATCAGCAGGTGCATGCGCACATTGGTATCGTCCACGTCGTCGGCTAATCGGGCCAACGCCTGTTCATCCACCTCGGAGGTGCTGTGGAAAAAATCCACATGTTGGTCTTCGCCCGGATGTGCCGCCAGGTGTTTGAGCCTGGCGACAAAAGGCGTTACGCCAATCCCGCCGCCGATCCAGATCTGCCGTGGCCGTAGGTCCTCAAAAGTGAAGCAACCATAGGGGCCTTCCACGGTAACCGGCTGGCCGACTTTCAATTGCTCGGGCAGGGTGCGGGTATGATCGCCCAGGGCCTTGACCACAAAGGTGATCTGCGGGTTATCCGGCCGCCAGTCGGAGGCAATGGTGTAGGGGTGAAAGCCTTCACGGCTATCGGAGGTAACAAAGGCAAACTGTCCCGGCTTGTGACCTGGCCAAGCGGGCACTCGGGTTTGCACTTCCAAGGATTTAACCTCGGGATAATAGTGCAGCCCGGTGATCTGACCCGGTATCTGACGTTGATCACCGATTCGGCGCAGCAGAGATATGACGGCCACCCAGGTGCCGACTGCGAGCAGGGCGCCGGTCAACCAGCCGATAGGCGTGCTCCAGTAGCTGAATTTGAGCAATACCAGGCTGTGTGCGACCAGCACCACATAGGTGACGGCCATCACCCGGTGGGTCTGGTAGAACAGCCGATAGGGAATACGTTTGATCAGCGCCAGCGCGAGCAGAATCACCATCGCATAGAAGGCCCACTCCCCAAGGCTTTCAGCATTACCGCGCTGGCTGGTAAAAAAAGCTTCCAGAGATTGCTGTGCCGCACCTGGTCCCTTTTGCGGACGTTCCAGCCAGCCCCAGCCGACTGCCCATTTTGGCCCTTTGGCCGCCAGCCAGTGCATGACCGAGATGACCAATGCTCCGATGCCAAGCCACTTGTGCAACCGGTACATCTTGTCGAGCCCGTCGAGGCGCTGTTCCAGCCACCTTGGGCGCAGCGCCAGCAGCATGGCCAACCCCATGCAAGTCATGGCCAGTAGACCGCTCAGTTGCACTGCCAGGCTGCGCCAGTTGAAGAACCCGCGCGTGTCGACCAGGCCTGGCTCGGCGAACAGCCAGAGCAGCGTAACCAGGAGTAGACTTGAGCAGAACACCCACTTCAATCGACGCATTGCACAGCCCCTGAAAGGTCGAAAACCAGAACCCGCAACGGTCATTGAATGCCTTTGGTTGGAATTAATCCATGACTGGCGTCAAATGGGGTCGAGTCAGCAGATACTCAGTGAGCGACAGGTACGAAGCCCGGATCGTCAAAGTAACGATGATAGGCATCCAGAGCCTGGACCACCTGCACGGCGCCGGCGCGGGGCGCGTCATTGGCGTTGCCTGCCATCTTTTCCGAGCCAGCCATGAGCTGCGCGATGATCATATGCAGCTGGGCATCGGCATCCTCAGGCAGATCGCAGTTGTTGATCATATGGGCGACGCTGTCATTGACCTTGGCGGCCAGCGGTAGATAACCTTCCGCAGACAGTTGGTCGTTATGTATGGCGTCCAGCGACGCACGCATGGTCGCGCTGATGTCGCCCATGGCCTCGCCGAGCGGAGCATCAATGGCCCATTTCTCCCCGTTATTGAGCTGTAATGCAAAGGGCGCATCGCCGTGATCATGGTCATGCTCAGCGGTATCGGCGGCCAGGCTGATACTGGAAACAAGCAGCGCGGCAACCAGAGTGAAGGGCAGGGCAGCAGTGGAAAGCTTGATGGACATGATGAACCTCCGATTCAAGAAGAACAGATCGGTCAACAAGACCGGTTTCAACTGTACTAACGCAACGGCGCTCTGATTTGTTCCATCAACGGATGAATTCATTCGTTATGCAGCTTTTCCACATCCGACGACGCCATGGCCTGCTGGGTCAGCAAGTACGCCAGCCGCTGGCGCTGCTGATCATTCAGAATCTCCCGTTCCCTGAGCAATTGATCTATTACCAGTTGCTGCTGATGTTGTTGCTGCGCAGCCAATAGCTGCTGTTCGTTACTGACGCGCTCGGCATCCAAAGGCTCAGTGAAAATACTGTCGATCAGGCGATTGCGCTGTTGCTGGATGGCTTGGGTGGTTTGCTCCAGCTCCAGCAGAAAGGGATCTTCAATGTGTTGCCACTGCTGGCGCTGCTGCTCATTCAGTTGCAGCTCTCTGACCAACAGCGGCTCTCCGGGCTGCTGGGTGCGCTCCACCAGATACTGCCAGCCAAGGGCGCCGAGTACGCCAAGGTTGAACAGGAGCGATATCAACAGCGCCGGGCGCAGGAGGTTGGTATGCATTACAGGCTTCCCTTGAGGTAACAGAGTTCAGGTTGGCGGCACAGTGCGCCCGGCGGCGTGCTGTCGAGAATCGCCAGAGCCGGAAAACTCGTCTGGCTTGTATGCACGTCGGGAAGCTGTAGATTGGCGCCGATAAGTAGTCCCAATGCCGCCGCGACCATGCCTGGCAGCGCGCGGAGCCAGCCAGCGCCGTATGTGAGGCGCCCAGGGCGTTCCGGTAATTGCGCGAGCAGGGCGGCTATATCCAATTCGGGCTGGCGGTCCGGTAGCTGGCGAAGAGCCTGAGTCAACATGTGCATTTGCTGATACTGCTGCTGGCAGTCTCTACAGCGCAACAGATGCTCGCTGACGGTAGCGGTTTCGGTACTGTCCAACTCACCGTCCAGGTGGGCGGAGAGTTGCATCATGTCTGGATGTTCAGTCATCTGAGTCTCCTGTAATGGCTCGGCGGGCGGTGAGCAGTGCCTCCCGGGCACGGGCGAGGCGGGATTTTACTGTGCCTTCACTGATATCCAGAGTGCTGGCAATGTCCTGATAGGACAGTCCTTCCATCTCTCGCAGTAATAACACCTCCCGCTGGCCTACGGGCAACTGCGCAACTAGTTGCTCCAGCGCGTGAAGGCTACGGCTGCTCTCCAACTGGCGCAGCGGCGATGGCCCGGAGTCGGTGAGCATATAGTCCTCCGGTAGCGGTTCAGGCATATGCTTGTTGCGACGCAGTGCATCGATAGTGGTATTGCGAGCGATACGTAACAGCCAGGTTTCCAGCCGCGCTTCGGGCCGCCAATCCGGCAGGGCATGCCAGGCCTTGATGAAGGTATCCTGGGTCATGTCCTGTGCGTTATGCGGATTGCCGCACAGGCGGCGGATAAAGGAGAACACCCGTGCCTGGTGCTGCTGCACCAGAACTCCGAACGCCTGGCGGTCACCCGCTTGCGCTCGACGGATCAACTCTCCTTCGTGCATGTCATCCCTCTGAGTTGGTGTGTCGCGCTTGATTGCCTAACGTAACAGGACGGGGAAATGTTCCCGTGCGATGACCGCTGCGTACCATCACAGGGTTGGTACGCAGTGGCATTGGCAGAGGTAGATAGCCTCGGGTGTTTTACCTCAAAGGGTTGGTTATGGACAGGGTTGTCTAGACTGAAACACAACCGAGAGGAGTCAGCCATGTCAGCAGTGATCCCGGCGTTGGTGGTCATGGGTGTCACCGCCTGCGGCAAGAGCACGGTGGCCGACGCCATCGCCCAGGGTATCGGGGGCCGGCATATCGAGGGTGACCAGTTCCACAGCGCTGCCAGCATCGCCAAGATGCGCTCTGGCGTGGCCCTGGACGACACCGACCGGGCGGCCTGGCTAGAACTGCTCGGCGCCCTGCTGGCCGCGGCGGTGGCAGCGGGGGAGCGGCCAGTGCTCAGCTGCTCGGCCCTCAAGCGCCGCTACCGGGACGCCCTGCGCGCCGCTGTGCCGGGCCTGGGCTTCGTGTTCCTGCAGCTGGACCGTGCCGAAGTGCAGCGCCGGGTGGCCCGGCGGCAATGTCACTTCATGGCCCCGGAGCTGGTCGACAGCCAGTTCGACACCCTGGAAAGCCCCGTGGCCGAACCGGGTGTGCTGACGGTCGATGCCACCCTGCCGGTTGCGCAGATCAGCCGCCAGGCCGTGGGCTGGTGGCAGGCCCGGTGCTGAGCCCACTCCGCCTTGCAGGGTCCATTCACCCGACCCATGGCCGCCCGATAACACCGTTGATGCATCTGGACCCCGACAGCGCCCCCGTCTACTCTCCGACACCTGATAAAAACGACAACCGAGGAATTCCGATGAGCGACCTGATCACCGAATTGCATGGCGGCATACTCACCCTGACCCTTTCCCGCCCGGACAAGAAAAACGCCCTGACCAATGCCATGTATGGCGCACTGGCCGATGGGCTGGAGCGCGCCGAAGCCGAGGCGGCGATCCGCGTCGTCGTGTTCCAGGCTGATGGCGAGATATTCTCGGCGGGTAACGATCTCGGTGAATTTGCCCAGCAGTCCACCGGCAATGGTCCGGCAGTGCGCCATGTGGAGCGCTTCCTGAAAAACCTGGCCCGGGCCAGCAAGCCGGTGATGGCCGCGGTGCAGGGCAAGGCCGTGGGGGTGGGCACCACCATGCTGCTGCACTGCGACTACGTGTTGCTGGCCGAGGATGCCGAATTGATCGCGCCCTTCATCAACCTGGCATTGGTCCCGGAGGCCGGCTCAAGTCTGCTCATGCCCCTGCGCATCGGCCACGTCCGGGCGTTCGAGATGTTCGCCCTGGGCGAGCCGGTGGTCGCCCGGGACGCCCACGCCTGGGGCCTGGCCAACCGGATCGTTGCCCGCGACGAACTGCGTGCCGAGACCCGGCGTATTGCCGAACTGCTGGCGGACAAACCCGCTGGCGCGCTAGCCCTGGCCAAGGGGCTGCTGCGCAATACCGATCAGGTGCTCGAGCAGATGGAACGGGAGAGCGGCATCTTTTCGGCGCAGTTGCGCAGCGCCGAGGCGAAGGAGGCGTTCCAGGCCTTTGCCGAGAAACGCAAGCCAGACTTCAGCAAGCTCAGCGCGGGCTGACTGGCGCTTACTCGGCTTGGTCATCACGCCCGACGCTATATGCCCATTTGCCTGATAAATAATACATTTCAGATTAGCGTTTCATAAGGCCTTCACTATAGTCATTTGTGCGTATCGCGGCACCGGACGATTCTGTTCGGTGGCCGCGATAGCTGCCTTGGCACATACGGACGTGGGAGGCGTATCTCCGGGCCCGCCATTTCGGCCCGACAACATCGCAAAGGGACTCCATTACAACAATAAAGCGGAGATCTGCAGATGTATCTGACAACCCGGGGCGTTCGCCTCCGTGCCCTATTCGTTACTCTTTCCCTCACAGCATTATTGCTTCCCTTGACCGGCTGTTTCGACGGCTCATCCAGCTCCGATGACGATGACGGGCCCCGATCCCAGACCGGCGTATTTATCGACAGCGCCGTCGCCGGGCTGGATTACCAGGGCAGCCGTACCGCTGCCGCTATCACCGACGAGCAGGGCCGGTTCAGCTACCGCGCCGGCGAAACCATCAGTTTTGCCATTGGCGACCTGGAGCTGGGTTCGGCGGTCGGCGCCGCCACGCTCACACCGTTGAGCATTACCGAAGGGGCCAGCGCCGCGACCGACCAGCGGGTTACCAACAAGCTGATTCTGCTGCAATCGCTGGACGCGGACGGGAATCTCAATAACGGCATTCAGCTTACCGAAGCCATCCGCGATGAGGTGTCGGCAAACGCCGCGGCTATCGAATTCGATCAGCCAGCTGGCGCCTTCCGCACCAGCCTTGAACCCCTGCTGGCGCGCCTGGAGGAAGCCGGCGCGTTCACCGATACCGACCCGCGGCCGCGCCGGTTGGTCAGCGTAGAAGATGCGCTGGAACACTTTGCCCGCTCGACCAGTACCCGCCACGTAGTTGACACCACCGACGGACAGCTGCGCGGATTCGAGGCTGACGAGAATACCTGGCAGTTCCTCGGCATTCCCTATGCCAAGCCGCCGTTGGGTGACCTGCGCTGGCGGGCACCGCAGCCGGTGGAGGCCTGGGAAGGGGTTCGCGAGGCGGTAGCCTGGTCCGATCAGGCGGCGCAGAACCCCGGCCTGGAGCGCTTCGGCGAAGGTGGCATGAGCGAGGACTCGCTGTACCTGAATGTCACCGCACCCAAGGACGCCGAAGCGCTGCCGGTCATGGTTTGGTTCCATGGCGGTGGTTTCACCTCCCTGACCAGCAATACCAAGCCCTTCAACAATCCCCTGGCAGTGGCCAGCAAGGGCGTGGTGCAGGTGGCGGTGAACCAGCGGCTCGGGCCCTTCGGTTACATCGCCCACCCGCAACTGAGTGCCGAGAGTGGCTACAACGGCTCGGGTAACTACGGCCAGCTGGACCTGATCGCGGCGCTGGAATGGGTGCAGGACAACATCGAGGCCTTTGGCGGTGACCCGGATAACGTCACCATCTTTGGCGAGTCCGGGGGCGGGCGCAAGGTGCTGTCATTGATGGGCTCGCCCAAGGCGGCCGGGTTGTTTCACCGCGCCATCAGCCAGAGTGGCACGCTGTATCCCGATACCCGCAGCCTGGCTGCGGCCGAAGCCATCGGCAGCGAGCTGCAGACCCGCCTGGGTGCTGCCTCGCTGGAAGAAATGCGCAGCAAGAGCTGGCTGGAGGTGATGTCCGCCGCCGCGCCGCTGGTGCCCTACACCAACGTGGACAACCATTACCTGCCCCACACCGAGCGGGTGAGCTTCGAAAGCGGCGTGCATAACGATGTGCCCTTCATGTTCGTGGTGAATACCAACGACACCATCGACCCGATCGAGACCGTGATCGATGTATTCCCCTGGATGGCGCCGCTAAAGACCGCACCGGTGTTTGCCACCCTGTTCAGTCATCAGCCCCGCGGCTGGCGGGAACAGGGCGTGCAGGCGTACCACGGCGCGGAACTGGCCTACATGTTCAACATGCCGGAAAGCGTGATCACCCATTACCAGCTGGGGCTGGTGATCGATCCTGCCACCGGCGAGTCGCTGGTCATCGGCGATCTGAACAACAACGGGGTAACCGGCTCCCAGGGCGACCCGGCGGATATTTTCGCCTCGGCCGGCTTCGATGAAACCGATGACCAGGTGATCGAGCGCATGCTGACCATCTGGACCAACTTCGCCAAGACCGGTGACCCGAGCATTCCTGGCGAGCTGGAGTATCCCCTGTATGACGGGCAGACCCAGCGCTACATCGAGCTGAGCGACCAGGCCGAGGAGAAGGTGGGTATCGCCGACGTGTTTGCCGAATAACACCACAACAATAACAAGAGGGTTACATAGATGACGCATTCCCGAATTGATCGCGGGGCCGGGCGGTGGTTGCTTACGCCACTGGCGTTGGCGAGCCTGCTGCTGCCGCTGGGCGGCTGCTTCGACAGCTCGTCCTCCGGCTCCGATGACGAGCCTGCTGCCCGAACCGGCACCTTTATCGACAGCGCAGTGGCAGGGCTGGACTACCAGGGCAGCGAAACCCGGGCGGCCCGGACTGATGAGCAGGGCCAGTTCCGCTATCGCCCCAACGAATCCATCAGTTTCGCCGTGGGTGAGCTGACGCTGGGCTCGGCGGTGGGGGCCGAGGTACTGACGCCCCTGAGCATTACCGAGGGGGCGGACTCCGCCGAGGACCAGCGGGTGGTGAACAAGCTGATCCTGCTGCAGAGCATCGACGCCGATGGCGATCTCAACAACGGCATCCAGATCAGCGATGCCATTCGCGAGGAAGTCTCGCTGAACGCTGCGGTCATCGACTTCGACCAGCCGGCGCCGGCGTTTCGCATCAGCCTGGAACCCCTGTTGCAGGCTCTGGAGGAGGCGGGGGCCTTTACCGATACCGACCCGCGCGCCCGCTCGGTCGTCAGCGCCACCGATGCCGTTGAGCATTTCACCCGGGCCACCGGGGAGCGCGTCGTGGTATCTACTACCGGCGGCGATCTGCGCGGCTTTGCCGCCAGCGAGGATACCTGGCAGTTCCTCGGGATTCCCTATGCCAAGCCGCCGCTGGGCGAGCTGCGCTGGCGCCCTCCGGTGGCCGCGGAGCCCTGGTCCGGCGTACGCGAGGCGGTGTCCTGGGCTGACCAGTCGGCCCAGGACATGGCGCTGGAGGCGGTCAACAAGGGCGGCATGAGTGAGGACTCGCTGTATCTCAATATCACCGCGCCCAAGGAGGCGTCCGGATTGCCGGTGATGGTCTGGTTCCATGGCGGGTCCTTTGCCATCCTGTCGGCCAACTCCGCCCAGTACAACAACCCCGACGGGCTTACCGACAAGGGTGTGGTGCTGGTGACGGTCAACCATCGCCTGGGGCCCTTCGGTTACATTGCCCATCCGCTGCTGACGGCAGAAAGCGGCTACGGTGGCTCGGGTAACTATGGCCAGATGGATCTGGTCATGGCCTTGCAGTGGGTGCAGGACAATATTGCGGCCTTTGGCGGTGATCCGGATAACGTCACCATCTTCGGCCAGTCCGGCGGTGGCGGTAAGACCTATTCGCTGATGAACTCACCCCAGGCGGTGGGGCTGTTCCACAAGGCGATCGTGCAGAGCGGTGCCTCGCCGCTGGATACGGTCAACGGCCCGGAACGCTCCCTGGCCGATTCCGAAGCCATCGGCATTGCACTGTTCGAGCGCACCGGAGTCAGCACCCTGGAGGAGGCCCGCGCCCTGCCGTGGACGGCGTTCGTGCAGGCAGACAAGGATAATGGCATTCCCCGCCAGACCTACCGGCCCAACGCGGACTTCCATTACCAGACCAAGACCTATTACCAGAACGTGCTGGACGGCATGCCCAGTGATGTACCGCTGATGGCCGGGGTCACCGAAGGGGATTATCCTGATCTGCGGGCATCCTTGCCGGTCTGGCTGGCGCAGCGTACCGAGCACTATGAATCGCCCCAGTACGTGTACAAGTTCAGCCGGGTGCCGGATGGCTGGGCGGACATGGGCCTGCAAAGCTGCCATGGCTGTGAACTGCCCTACCTGTTCGATCACCCGGCGGGCATGGTGCAGAACTTCCAGCTGGGGCTGGTGACCACGCCGGAGGGGGGGAGGCCGGTCATCGGCGATCTGAACAACAACGGGGTGACTGGTAGCCAGGGGGATGCGGCTGATGTGTACGCCTCGATGGAGTACGGTGCGGATGACATCGCCATTGGCGAGCTGACGATGACCCTGTGGACCAACTTCGCCAAGACCGGTAACCCCAGTACCTCGGCGCTGCAATGGCCGGAGTACACGGAGTTTGCCGACACCTTCCTGGAAATCGGTCCCGACAACCAGGCCACCGTGGAAACCGGATTGGCCGAGGCGTTGGACTGACCCGAGCGGGGTAGCGGTCTGTCTGCCGGCAGACCGCTTTCAGTCCTTACTCAGGTTCCCACCGTCAACGCAGCGCGGTCAGCGCCTGCTTCTCCAGTTCAGTCTTCAATGTTGGCTCCAGCTTGAGTTGGCGCGCCAACTCATCCAGGTAGGCGCGCTCCATGTAGCTTTCCTCATCCACCATGACAATGCTGGCCAGATACATTTCCGCGGCAATTTCCGGCGTCTGCGCCGAGCGCGCGATGTCGGCCGGGTCCAGGGGTTTGCGCAGCTCCTCATCGAACCAGCGCTTGAGCTCCCCGTCGTCGGTGAGCTTGGCGATCTCACCGTCAATCAGCTCGCGCTCGCGGTCATCGATATGTCCGTCCGATTTGGCGGCGCCGATGATGGCCCGCAGAATGGCCTGGCTATGCTGTTCCACTTCACCTGCAGGCACGCGGTCGACGGTGCGCAGACCAGGCTGGTCGGCGGGTCCACCCGCCTGGTTTTGTTTCTGCTGCCAGTTGCTGTAGGCCTTGTAGGCGACCACGCCCAGCGCCGCCAGACCGCCGTAGGTAATGACCTTGCCGCCCATCTTGCGGGCCTTCTTGCTGCCCAGCAGCAGGCTGACGGCGCCGCCGCCCAGGGCGCCACCACCGATATTGCCCAGCAGTCCGCCCAGGGGCGAGGTGCTGCCAGGGGTCGGAGAGCGGCTGGGCTGCTGCGCACCGCCCTGCTGATTCTGCAGCAGGTCCTTTCCGGCGTTGAGCAGTTGGTCGAGCAGACTGCGTGTATTCATGTTTACCTCTGTCATGGCTTGAGCATGCAACTGAGCGCGGGTGGTATTTCCGCGATCCTGCAGCTAATGTGGATACTCACTGGCGCGCCGGGTTCCCTGGCCGAGCTCAAGCCTATACCTGTTCAAGGTCATCAGGAGCAAAAATCCGTGTTCAATTATGTCAAGCGATGGTTGCCCGGGGTGGGGTTGGCGTTGTTGGCCGCGTCGGCCCAGGCCCTGGAGGTGGGCGATCCGGCGCCCGATTTCGCACTGCCCGGTTCGGACGGGGAAACCCACCGCCTGGCCGACTACCGCGGCAAGCAGGCCGTGGTGCTGGCCTGGTTTCCCAAGGCCTATACCTCCGGGTGCACCATCGAGTGCAAGTCCCTGGCGGAAAATGGCCACCTGATCCGCGAGTACGATGCGGCCTATTTCATGGCCAGCGTCGATCCACTGAGCAAGAACAAGGGCTTTGCGGCGGAAACCGGTGCGGACTTCCCGCTGCTCAGTGACGAGGACAAGGCGGTTGCCCGGGCCTATGGCGTGCTGCACCCGCTGGGCTTCGCCAGACGCCATACCTTCTACATCGGCAAGGACGGACAGATCCTCAAGATCGATACCGACGTCAAGCCAGCCAGCTCCGCGGAAGACATGGCGGCGACCCTGGGCGAACTGGGCGTCGAGCGGCGGCAGTCCGCACCCTGAGCTGCGACGCGGGCTATTTCAGCGCGCAGATCCAGATGGTGTGACGCGCGCCGCGGTTGCCGTGGGCGAATACCTGCACCTCTTCGGCCTTGAAGCCCGCCTGTTTCAGCCGCTGGGAAAACTGCCGGTCGGCGCTGGCGGACCACACGGCGAGTATCCCACCGGCGCGCAGCGCGCGGGCGCAGGCGGCCAACCCCTCGCGGGCATACAACCAGTTGTTCGCGCTATGGGTGAGGCCTTCGGGGCCGTTGTCCACGTCCAGCATGATGGCATCGAATCCCCTGGGCTGGGCCTGCAGGATATTGGCCACGTCGTCGTTCACCACGGTGGTGCGCGGGTCCTGTAGCGGATGGCCCGCCTTGGCACCCAGCGGGCCCCGGTTCCACTCGATAACGCCGGGCACCAGCTCGGCGACCTGCACCTCCGCGTCGGGCCCAAGGTGCTGCAGCGCCGAGGCCAGGGTAAAGCCCATGCCCAGGCCGCCAATCAGCACCCGGGCCTGGGGGCGGTGGGCGATCTTGCGGCAGGGGATGGCCGCCAGCGCGTCCTCCGAGCCGTGCATACGCGTGTTCATCAACTGCCCGCCCTTGCCACCCTCCAGCTTGATGACAAAGTCCTCGCCATATTCGAACAGGCACAGGGCGCCGCCGTTATTGGGAATGGGTGCGGTATCCAGCAGAACAAAGCGTTTCATCGGCAGCTCGGGCAAAAATCGGGAAGCGCAGTATGCCTGATCGGGCCGCCCCTTGCGCCGTCTATACTTTTCGTTCAGCGCATTCCCCGTTGCACGGGGGGGCCTACTTGTCTACCCCGGAGTGGTCGTTACTCCTGAGACCACCCGCGGGATCCGATCCATATGCTAGCGGTTGATATCCAGGTCCCGGGTTTCCTTGCCCAGCAGCAGCGCGATCAGCGTCAGCAGCGCCATGCCGGCCAGGTAGAGCCCGACCAGGAAGGGGCTGCCGTCACCCACGCCCCAGAGCCAGACGGCAATGAAGGGCGCGACGGCGGCGCCGAGGATGGAGGAGACGTTGTAGGAGATGCCCGAACCGGTATAGCGCACGTTGGTTGGGAACAGCTCCGGGAGCAGGGCGCCCATCGGCCCGAAGGTCAGGCCCATGAGACTGAAGCCGAGGATCAGCCAGGCCATCACGCCGACAAAACCCAGGCTGAGCAGCGGCACCCACAGCAGGCTGAAGATGATGATGCCCAGGGTGACCAGGATCAGCGTCTTGCGCCGCCCCAGCCGATCCGCCCAGGGCCCGGACAGCAGGGTGAAGACACCGAAGAACACCACCCCAACGATCAGCATCAACACGAAGTTGTTGTAGCTGTAGCCGAGACCGGACAGCTGGCCGGCAGCCGGCTCGACCGGCGCGCGGCCATAGCTCAGGGAGAAGGTAGTCATCAGGTAGAACAACACGTAGGTCGCCAGCATATAGAAGGTGCCGAGGATCAGCTCCCGCCAGTTGTTGCGTATCACTTCACCCAGCGGCAGTTTTACCACCTTGCCGGCGGAGACCGTCTTGGCAAAGGTGGTGCTCTCGACCAGATTCAGCCGAATCCACAAACCGATGATCACCATGACGGCCGAAAACAGGAAGGGGATACGCCAGCCCCAGTCGAGGAAGGCTTCCGACGGCCGCGACGGATTATCCGACGGCAGGACCGCAGCCACCAACAGGAACAAGCCGTTGGCAATGATGAAACCCAGCGGCGCGCCCAGCTGCGGGAAGGTGCCGAACAGCGCCCGCTTGCCCTCCGGCGCGTTCTCCGTTGCCACTAGCGCCGCGCCGGACCATTCGCCGCCAATGGCGAAACCCTGGGCCAGGCGCATGATCACCAGCAGCAGCGGAGCCAGCCAGCCGATCGTGTGGTAGGTGGGCAGCAGACCGATCAGGAAGGTGGCGATACCCATGGTCAGCAGCGCGTAGATCAGGGTGTTCTTGCGGCCGATCTTGTCACCCAGGTGGCCGAAGAACACTGCGCCCAATGGGCGGGCAATCATCGCCGCGCCGAAGATGGCAAAGGAGGCGAGCAGTGCCGTGGTCTCGTTGCCCGGCGGGAAGAACAGGTGGGGAAACACCAGCACCGCCGCCGTGGCATAGACGTAGAAGTCATAGAACTCGATGGTCGTGCCCACCAGACTGGCGAGCATGACGCGGGAGCGGGAGTTGGCGGGTGCCGGGGACGCGGTATGGGGCATGGTTGGAGTCACTGTCTGGGGCTGCAAGCGGCTGATGGGTGGGCGCAGATTGTAGGCAAGACCGGGGCAGGGCGCCATGGTTGGCCTTCAATGGATACGTTATCCGCTGCGCAGCCGGCTGCGCTTACTCCATTCGCGTCCCAGCGGGGCCGTGTCTGGCCCCGCTGCCGCCGTCACTCAGGCGTAGCTCGGCTGTGCGGCAGCAACCCTGGCGTTACTTCCCAGCGCCTGCTCGACAACGCCGCCGATCATGTCCGCGGTGACGGCGCTCAGGGTCCAACCCAGGTGGCCGTGGCCGGTGTTGTAGAACACGCAGGGCGATTTGCCGCGCCCGACCTTGGGCATCATGTTCGGCATCATCGGCCGCAGGCCCGCCCAGGGCACCACGCTGCGGGTGTTGACGCCGGGGAAGCACTCGTTCACCCATTCCACCAGCGGGCGGATACGGTCGGCGCGAATGTCGCGGTTGTAGCCATTGAACTCGGCGGTGCCGGCGACCCGGAAGCGATCATTGCCCAGGCGGCTGCTGACCAGTTTGGTCTCGTCGTCGAGCAGGCTGACGTTGGGCGCCGACGCGCGGCTGAGTTCGTCGGTAAGGTTGACGGTGATGGAGTAGCCCTTGACCGGGTAGATGTTCACCCGGTCTCCCAGCTGCCTGGCCAGGTCGCGGCTGGCCGTCCCGGCACACACCACCACGCCATCAAAGTGCTGGGTCTCGTCCCCGGCCGTGCCGCCGGTGGTAACGGTAACGCTGGCGCGCTTGCCGTCGGAGGCGACCGCTTTCACGTCCTGGTTATACAGGCAGCGCACGCCCAGGCGATCGATGGCGTCAGCCAGCCCGTTGGTGAACTTGTGGATGTCGCCGGTGGAGTCGCATTCGGTGTAGTAGCCGCCGTAGTACTGGCCGGCCAGGGTCGGCTCGATGGCGCGCATTTCTTCCAGCGTCACGCTGCGGCGGGGCAGGCCGCCCTGGGCGAGCAGCTGGGACACCCGGCCGGCATGGTCGAAACCGGCCTTGTTCCGGTAGATATGCAGGATGCCCTTTTTCTTCAGGTCGAAATCGATACCTTCCGCCTCGGCCCAGGAGAACAGATGCTCACGGGCGGCGATGGCCAGGCGTGCGGTTTCGATGGTATTGCGGTCGTAGGCAGGAATGGCGGCAATGAATTCGGCGAACCAGGAGAGCTTGTGCCAGCTGGGTTTGGGGTTGACCAGCAAGGGCGCATCACTCTTGAGCATCCACTTCAGCCCTTTGATGATGGTCGAGCGATGGTTCCACACCTCGGCATTGGACGCCGATAGCTGGCCGCCGTTGGCGAAGGAGGTTTCCATGGCGGCGTAGCGGTGCTTCTCGAGGAGGGTGACCGAAAAGCCGCGTTTGGCCAGGGCGTAGGCGGTAGTGATGCCGGTGATCCCGCCACCGATGACAGCGATTGTTTTCATTGTTGTAGCTCCAGAAACGTCAGGGGATTCAAGCCCGCGCGCACCAATGCACGACGAACGCCCCCTCTGTCCTGGACCTGAGAGATTCACGGGCGCCATGGGGCCCGCTTGCTCCTTCGGTGCGCCCGGTGACGATCGCGGGCGGCTCTTCAGAGTTCACTGGTGATAGCGGTCCGTTTGCCTGAGAGTTTCCGGGGCGGTTGCTCCTTCGGCGCTGCGGCGCGTGGCCGGCAGTCTCTCCCGATATCACCCTGACCCGTGGGGTCCGCCAGTGGCGCCCCTCACGTCATCATTGGGACCTAGACTGCCAGAAAAGTCTGCGCTTGTAACCTGCGAATTTCAGCCGAACGACAGGCATAAAAAAGCCCGGCTTGTGGCCGGGCTCCTATTCGGCAAAACGCTTATTTTTGGTAAGCGCTTACTGCCTTTACAATTTCCGCACGGGCTTCGTCAGCGTTGCCCCAACGGTCGATCTTGACCCACTTGCCGGCTTCCAGATCCTTGTAGTTCTCGAAGAAGTGCTGGATCTGCTGGATCAGCAGCTCAGGCAGGTCGGTGTATTCCTTCACGTTCTGGTACAGCACGCTCAGCTTGTCATGGGGTACGGCAACCAGCTTGGCATCGCCGCCGCCATCGTCAGTCATGTGCAGCACGCCAACCGGGCGGCAGCGGATGACCGCGCCGGGGGCAACCGGGTGCGGGGTGACTACCAGTACGTCCAGCGGATCGCCATCGTCAGCCAGGGTGTTCGGAATGAAACCGTAGTTGGCCGGGTAGAACATCGGGGTCGCCATGAAACGGTCGACGAACAGGGTGTTGCTGTCCTTGTCGATCTCGTACTTGATGGGCGCATGGTTGGCCGGGATTTCGATGGCGACGTAGATATCGTTGGGGATGTCTTTGCCGGCGGGGATCTGGTCGTAGCTCATGGGTTACCTGATGCGAGGCATTGTAGGGGATTATCGGTGTTCGCCATTACCGGCGACACCAGGAAAAATATGGGCGGAGATTATAGGCGGTCGGGTCATCTTTACCAAGTGAAACCTGCTGCCCGGCGCCGATCCGCATGTTCGCGCCGCCCGTTGGGCAGCGCGAACGGTCCGACTCAGACCTTGAACGGGGCCAGTTTGCGCTCGACCGGCAGGTTCTGCAGGCGCACGTAATCGGGCAGACCATTCTTGAACGGCGGGATATCCTCACCCTGGATCAGCGGCGACAGATACTCGCGGCAGGCCTCGGTGATGTGGAAGCCGTCTTCGGTGATGAAGTCGCGGGGCATGAACTTCTCGACGTTGGCCACTTCGCTCAGCGGCGCTTCGATGATGTCCCAGCGGTAGGGGGCAGCTTCCAGGCGGCGGATCGCCGGCATGATGGCGTTCTTGCCTTCCAGGGCAATGTGTACCGCGGCCTGGCCCAGGGCGTAGGCCTGCTCGACGTCGACCTTGGAGGCGATGTGGCGCGCAGCGCGCTGCAGGTAGTCAGCCACGGCCCAGTGGTACTTGTAGCCAAGCTTGTCACGCACCAGGTTGGCGATGGTCGGCGCCACGCCGCCCAGCTGGGCGTGGCCGAAGGCGTCGGTCAGGCCGGATTCGGACAGGAATTTGCCGTCCTTGTTCTTGATGCCCTCGGATACCCCGATAACGCAGTAGCCGTGGGTCTTCACGCACTCGTCAACGCGGGCGAGGAAGGCGGCTTCATCGAACTCGACTTCGGGGAACAGCAGGATGTGCGGCGCTTCGCCTTCGGCTTCGCTGGCCAGGCCGCAGGCGGCGGTGATCCAGCCAGCGTGGCGACCCATGACTTCCAGGATGAACACCTTGGTCGAGGTAGCGGACATGGAGGCCACATCGTAGCCGGCTTCACGAATGGACGTGGCCACGTACTTGGCCACCGAGCCAAAGCCTGGGCAGCAGTCGGTGATCGGCAGGTCGTTGTCGACCGTCTTCGGCACATGGATGGCCTGGATCGGGTAGCCCATGGTTTCGGCCAGCTGGGAGACCTTCAGGCAGGTGTCAGCGGAGTCACCACCGCCGTTATAGAAGAAGTAACCGATGTCGTGGGCCTTGAACACCTCGATCAACCGCTCGTATTCGGCGCGGTTGGCTTCCAGGCTCTTGAGCTTGTAGCGGCAGGAACCGAAGGCACCGGACGGCGTGTGGCGCAGGGCGGCGATGTTCTCTGCGGATTCGAGGCTGGTATCGATCAGATCCTCGGTGAGCGCGCCAATAATGCCGTTGCGGCCTGCGTAGACTTTGCCGATCCGGTCCGGATGCTGGCGTGCCGTTTCAATCACGCCGGCGGCCGAAGCGTTGATAACTGCGGTAACGCCGCCTGACTGGGCATAAAAGGCATTTTTGACGGTCATGCTGACTCCATGATGTGTGAGCTGATGGCAGGTACGACAACCGAACCAGCGGAACGGTTGCACTGACAGCAGAACAATAGTCGGGTGAAGAATGGCGCGCATAATAGCCGAATGAGTGAGCCTTTGCATGGTTGGCTGTTCAGTGGTGTGTATTCCATTAGCCCCGTTCTTGCTCCCGCCTCCGTTTCCGGCGCTCTACCGCAGCCCGGCCAACCTTGGGGCCCAACTCAGCCGCATGGTAGTATCGGCGCCTTGACGGATTGATGACAGGGTTGGCTGATGCACCTCCACATTCTCGGTATCTGCGGTACTTTCATGGGTTCGCTGGCCCTGCTCGCGCGTGATCTCGGCCACCAGGTCAGCGGCTCCGACGCCAACGTCTATCCGCCGATGAGCACCCAGCTCCAGGCCCAAGGCATCCAGCTGCTGGAAGGCTACGACCCGGCCCACCTGCAGCCCGCGCCGGATCTGGTGATCATCGGCAACGCCATGACCCGGGGTAACCCGGCGGTGGAATATGTGCTGGACAAGGGCATTCCCTATACCTCCGGCCCGCAGTGGCTTGCCGAGCACGTGTTGCAGGAGCGCTGGGTGCTGGCAGTGGCCGGCACCCATGGCAAGACCACCACCTCGAGCCTGCTGGCCTGGATCCTCGAGGATGCCGGCATGGCACCGGGCTTCCTGATCGGCGGCGTGCCGCAGAACTTCGGCATCTCCGCCCGCCTGGGCGGCACACCGTTCTTCGTGGTCGAAGCGGATGAGTACGACAGCGCCTTCTTCGACAAGCGCTCCAAGTTCGTCCACTACCGCCCGCGTACTGCCATCCTCAATAACCTGGAATTCGACCACGCGGATATCTTCCCCGACCTGGCCGCCATCGAACGGCAATTCCATCACCTGGTGCGCACCGTGCCGGCCAGCGGTCTGGTGATTTACCCGCAGCAGGAACAGGCACTGCAGCGAGTCATCGACATGGGTTGCTGGACGCCTGCGCAGACCACGGGGGAGGGCGGCAACTGGCAGGCACGGCTGCTAGCCGAGGACGGTTCCCGCTTCGAGGTCTGGCTTGATGGCCAGCTGCAGGGCGTCGCCGACTGGCAGCAGACCGGCGCCCACAGCGTGGCCAACGCGCTGACCGCCCTGGCCGCAGCGCGCCATGTAGGCGTCACGCCGGAGCAGGGCATCGCCGCGCTCGCCGGCTTTGCCAGTCCCAAGCGGCGGATGGAAAAACTCATCGAGATCAATGACATCACCCTCTATGACGATTTCGCCCACCACCCCACAGCCATCGCCACCACCCTGGCCGGGCTGCGGGCGCAGATTGGCGGCGAGCGGCTGATCGCGATCATCGAGCCGCGCTCCAATACCATGCGCCTGGGCAGCCATATGGCCGCCTTGCCCGCCAGCGTCAAGGACGCCAGCGAGGTGATCTGGTACCAGCCGCCCGGATTGGACTGGTCGTTGGATTCGGTGGTGGCGCAGAGCCCGGTGCCGGCGACGGTGATGACCGATATCGATGCCATCATCGATCAGGTGGTAGCCCAGGCCGAGCCGGGCGCCCGCATCGTGATCATGAGCAACGGCGGCTTCGGCGGCATCCATCAGAAGATGAAGCAGACGCTGGAGGCGAAACATGGCTGAGCGGCGCGTCACCCTGGCGGTGACCGGCGCCTCCGGCGCGCAATATGCCCTGCGCCTGCTGGAGTGTCTGGTGCAGGCCGAGGTGCAGGTGCTGTTCCTGATCTCCCAGGCGGCGCAACTGGTGGTCGCCACCGAAACCGAGCTGCAACTGCCACCCAAGCCCCAGGCGCTGGAGCAGTTTCTCACCGAGCGCTACCAGGCCCGGCCCGGACAGATCCGCGTCTACGGCAAGCAGGACTGGATGTCCCCGGTCGCCTCCGGCTCCGGCGCGCCCTCGGCCATGGTCGTCTGCCCCTGCAGCACCGGCACGCTATCGGCGATCGCTACCGGGGCCAGCAACAACCTGATCGAGCGCGCGGCGGATGTCGCCCTCAAGGAGCGCCGGCAACTGATCCTGGTACCCCGGGAAAGTCCCTATTCCACCATCCATCTGGAAAACATGCTCACCCTCAGCCGCATGGGCGCGGTGATCCTGCCCGCCAGCCCGGGTTTCTATCATCAGCCCAAGAGCATCGACGACCTGGTGGATTTCGTGGTGGCGCGGATACTCAACCAGCTGGGGATCGAGCAGGCGCTGCTCAAGCGCTGGGGCGAGTAGGGCGCAACGGGGTCTGGCCCCCGCAGACCTCCGCTGCCTGGCTACCTGCCCGGACCTCTGGCATCCTCGACTGATCAAGCTACCCAACGAGGAATCAGAACATGGCCAATATCGTCATCACCGGCGCCAACCGCGGCATCGGACTTGCCCTGGTCAGAAACTATGTGGCCGACGGCGACCGGGTCTACGCCCTCTGCCGTCGCCCGGACCAGGCCACCGAGCTCAACCAGATCGCCACCAGCGCTGCCGGTCGGCTGACGCTGCATCAGATCGACATGGCCGACGGCAACTCGATCGACGCTATCCCCCAGGCCCTGGGCGACACTCCTGTCGATGTGCTGCTGAACGTGGCGGGGATCGTCGGAGGCAGGGCCGATAAACTGACCAGCGCACCCTTTACCGAAGCGGACTTTGCCGCCTGGCGCGAAGCCTTTGAAGTCATGACCATCGGCCCGTTCCGGCTGGTGCAGGCATTGCTGCCCAACCTCACCGCCGCCAAGGGCAAGGCGCTGACGGTCAGCAGCCAGATCGGCGCCTCCACCTGGCCGTACGGTGGCATGTATGTCTACGGCGCCACCAAGGCGGCGGTCAATCGGCTGATGCTGAGCCTGGCCATCGACCTCAAGGACCAGGGCGTTAGCATAGCCACTGTGCATCCCGGTTACGTACAAACCGACATGGGCGGCCCCAACGCCGAGATCACCCCCCAGGAAAGCGCCGCCGGCATCCAGGCCGTCGCCGCCAACCTGACGCTGGACACCAGCGGCAGCTTCTTCAAGTGGAATGGGGAATTGCATCCCTGGTGAGGAGAGGCCGGGTACGATCTGGTGTTCGAGTCCCAGGGAAGCGCGCCCGGGCCGCCTTTCGCATGCGCTGCGGCCTGGGTAAACAGCGGTTTGCTGGGGGGCGTCGAGCACTAGCTCGATGGACGATGCAGCAGCCTATGCTTGGTTGCTGTCGGTTGGCGCAAGGGCCGGGGCTCTTGGTGCGGGTTCAGCGCAATAGTGAGGGTGAGGCTGTGTTTGCTACTGATCATGAGGTATAGCGCGGGTGCGCTACACCTCCCAAAACCGAGCCCCGGCGAGATAGAAGAGTAACTTCAGAAAGGCCGGCGCTTGTCAGACAAAATACAACGCCAATGTCTCAGCAATATACGCAGGCTTCTCGCTACCTTCGATCTCCAGCGTGGCGCGGGATTTGACCAGCCACTGGCCGGGGTTCTTCTCGGTCACATCGATAACAGTCAACTGCATGCGCACCCGGGAGCCGACGCGGACCGGCTGGATAAAGCGCACGCTGTCCAGGCCGTAGTTGACCGCCATCTTCAGGCCTTCCGGGCGCATGGCCAGGCCGGCAGACAGGGCAGGGATCAGCGACAGGGACAGGAAGCCGTGGGCGATGGTGCCGCCGAAGGGGGTCTGCTTGGCCTTTTCTTCATTGATATGGATGAACTGGTGATCCCCGGTGCATTCGGCGAACTGGTTGACGCGCTGCTGGTCGATCAGCAGCCACTCGGAATGGCCCAGGTCTTTACCGATAAAGGAGGTCAGTTCGGATACGGCTACGGCGGTCATGGCGTTCTCCATGCAATTATTGTGGCTCGCTGGCAAGCAGCGATGGGTGAGCCATGGTGGCAAGAGCGCGGCGCAGGGGTCAATCCATCGGCGGTGTCATTGGTTTGCTGAATGCCGCTACCGGCGCGCCGGGCTATGCGCCATCAGAAGCCGAGCCACAGCAGCAGGCCCGCCAGCGCCGGCCAGGCGGGCAGCAGGATCGACCAGGGGCGGGGCAGGGCGGGCAGGGGCGCGCCGCGCTCCACCAGCCAGATGCCGAGCAGTACCGCGCAGGCACATTGCAACGCGCTACCCAGTACCGCGGGTACGCTGATGGGCAGTGTCAGCCAGGCGGCAAGCAGCACGGCGCCGGCCGGGAGGACGTAAAGTGCCCAGCTCAGACGCAGCCAGAACGATTGCTGGCGGTTGGCGAGCATGACGCCACCGAATACCAGGGCCAGTTCCAGTGCCAGCAGCGTGGCGTGGGTGCCCGGCAGCAACCCCAGGGCGAGGCACAGCAGGGCGCTGATCATCAGGAACAGCAACTGCCAGCCGTGGCGCAATAGCAACAGCAGGCCCAGTATCGGCAGGTAGGACAGCCACAGCAGGGCCTCGCCGGCAAGGGGCTGCACCGCAGCGCGCAGGGCATTGAGGCGGGGGTAGTCGGCACTTGCCAGCCAGGTGTCCAGGGTACCGTAGACCACGGTCAGCCAGGGCGTTGCCAATGGCAGGCAGAGCGTTGCCAGCAGGCAGAGCCCGCCGGCGGCCAGGCTGCTCCAGCGTTCCTGGGTGCGCAGCAACATCAATACCGCCAGGATGAGCAGCGCCAGACCGCCAGCCAACATCCCCGCCTCCTGCCAGAAGGACTCGGGCACCGGCCAACGCACGGCGCTACCGGCGAGGTAGCCGGGCAGCACGTAGACCGGCGCCCAGGCCAGCGCCGACGCAATATTGACCAGCAGAAAGCGCCAGGTCGGCATGTCGAACATGCCGGCAACCATGGGGATGATCGGGCGGATCGGGCCGATGAAGCGCCCGAGCATGATGCTGTAGATGCCGTAACGGCGAAAGAATCCCTCGCCCCGGTCGATCCACTGCGGATGACGGGCGAATATCCCCAGGCGGCGGATGTCCTGGTGGAACCAGCGGCCCATGGCAAAGCTGAGCAGGTCGCCGCAGACCGCGCCGGCAAAGGCCCAGGCCAGCGCGCCCCAGAGACTCAGGTCACCACCGCCGGCCAGGGCCGTCGCCGCGAACAGCAGCAGCACGCCCGGCACCACCAGGCCGGCAACGGCCAGGGATTCGGTCAGGGCAATAAGAAAGATCGCCACCCCGAGCCAGCGGGTGTGGTCGGCCAGCCAGGCGGTCAGCTCCCCGCTCAGCAGGCTTTCCATTCGGGTACGTGGTCGATCAGTTGATAATCGCGGCCTTCCTGGCGGGTGCGTCCCAAGGGGTTGCGGGTGCAGAACTGGGCGTAGGCGCTGTCGACGAAGCGATAGGGCAGGTGCTCGTCGCGCCCCAGGGGGATGCCGAGCCGGGTGGTCTGGATGATCTGCTGGGGCCGGTAGCCGTCATCTTCGATCAGCAGCCGCTCCGGGTCCGGGATCTGGGCATTCCACACCGGGACCTTGAGGTGCAGCGAGCGGCACAGCAAGGTCTGGCCGTTGCACAGTTTCTCGGTCGGGCGCACCCCGCCGCTGGCGGCCGGGTTGAGTTGCTGCATCAGCGCCAGGCTGTCCGGGCCGCTGATGTCATCGACCACCGGGTAGCCGGACTTGACCAGCACCCCGTCGCCTTCGCCGGCGGCACTGATGTTCAGCGAGTCGCCGCCGCGGGCGTAGTACATGTATAGCGTCCCGGCATCCATGAACAGGGCGCGCCGCGAGGGTGTCAGGCCCAGGGAGGCGTGGCTGCCCTTTTCCTCGCGCAGGTAGGCTTCGGTCTCGATGATGCGGGCCGACAGCCAGTGCCCCTGGTGGTAGTGACGGATGACCTTGCCCAGCAGCAGCACCGCCAGTTCGCGGCTGTCACGCTGGAAAAAGGCCTGTGGTAGAGGGCTCGGTGCCCTTTGGAAAGAATTGGTCGCAGACATAACAGCGATGATAGCAGGTTCGCCCTGTCCAGCGTCTGGAGGCACCGGTATAATGCCCACTTTCGTCTCGCAGCAGGGTGGTGAATATGAGCGCTGATCAGGTTACCGAATACATGTCCGTGCTGGGTCGTCAGGCGCGGCAGGCTTCGCGCGTGATCGCCCGCGCCACTACCGCCGTCAAGAACAAGGCGCTGCTGGCCACCGCCGACGCCATCGAGGCCGCGGCCGCCAGTCTGATCGAAGCCAACGGGCTGGATCTGCAGGCCGGGCGCGACAATGGCCTGGATGAGGCGATGATCGATCGCCTGGCACTGACCCCGACCGGCATCGCCAATATGGTCGAAGGGCTGCGCCAGGTCGCCGCGCTGGCCGACCCCATTGGTGCCATTCGCGACATGAAATATCTGCCGTCGGGTATCCAGGTGGGGCGTATGCGGGTGCCGCTGGGGGTGATCGGTATCATCTACGAGTCGCGGCCGAACGTGACCGTGGAGGCCGCCAGCCTGTGCCTGAAGTCCGGTAATGCCTGCATCCTGCGGGGCGGCTCGGAGTCGATTCACTCCAACCGGGCCATTGCCCAGTGCATCCGCCAGGGGCTGGACGCCGCCGGTCTGCCGCAGGAAGTGGTGCAGGTGGTCGAGACCACGGACCGCGCGGCGGTCGGCGCCCTGATCAGCATGCCCGAGTTCGTCGATGTGATCGTGCCGCGTGGCGGCAAGGGTCTCATCGAGCGGATCAGCCGGGACGCCCGGGTGCCGGTGATCAAGCATCTGGACGGTATCTGTCACGTCTACGTGGATGACCGCGCCGACCTGAACAAGGCCGAGGCCATCGCCCTGAATGCCAAGACCCACCGCTATGGCGTGTGCAATGCCATGGAAACACTGTTGGTGCACCAGGGCGTTGCCGCGGAATTCCTGCCGCGTATGGCGGCCCTGTACGGGGAAAAGGGTGTGGAGCTGCGGGGTTGTCCGCAGACCTGTGCCATCCTGCCCCAGGCGGTTGCCGCCAGCGAGGAGGACTGGTCCACCGAGTACCTGGCACCGATCCTGTCGGTGCGGGTGGTGACGGATATGGACGACGCCATGGACCATATCAGCCGCTACAGCTCGCAGCATACCGAGTCGATCGTGACCGAGGACTTCACCCGTGCCCGCCGTTTCCTCGGCGAGGTGGATTCCAGCTCTGTGATGGTCAATGCCTCGACCCGCTTTGCCGATGGCTTTGAATACGGCCTGGGCGCCGAGATCGGTATCTCCACCGATAAGCTGCACGCCCGTGGCCCGGTCGGCCTGGAAGGGCTGACCAGCGAGAAGTACGTGGTCTTTGGCGACGGGCACATTCGCCAGTGACACTCCGCGTTGGTCTGCTGGGCGGTACCTTTGATCCGATTCACTTCGGACACTTGCGCAGCGCCGTCGAAGTACGTGAATACCTGGCGCTGGACGAGCTGCGGCTGGTCCCCAACGCCAGGCCGCCGCACCGGGACCGCCCCGGCGCCAGTGCGCAGCAGCGGCTGGAAATGGTCTGCCTGGCCACCGCGTCGGACGCCGGCTTGCTGGTCGATGACTGCGAGCTGCGGCGCGACCGGCCGTCCTATACCGTCGACACGCTGGAATCCCTGCGTGCCGACCTGGGGCCTGCGGCGACCCTGTTTCTGATTGTCGGCTGGGATGCCTTCAGCGGGCTGCCCAGCTGGAATCGGTGGGAAGAGCTCCTGCAGCTGGCCAGTCTGGTGGTATTACAGCGGCCCGAGCAGGATCAGGAACTGCCCGAAGTACTCAAGGACCTGCTGGCGGCGCGTAGCGTCAGCGGTCCGAATGATTTGCAAGCTACCCATGGCGAAATCCTGTGCCTGGCACAGACGCCGCTGGCCATTTCGGCCACCCATATCCGCTCACTGATCCAGGCAGGGCGCTCACCGCGATTTCTGCTGCCCGACTCGGTGCTTGGCTATATTGAAACCAATGGGCTGTACCAGCCCTGATCTCAGGAATTGAACACCATTATGCAGATTGAAGATCTGATCAAGACAGTAGAAGACGCGTTGGACGAGCTCAAGGCCAAGGACGTCGTGCGCATCGATGTGCGTGAGCTGACCGGCGTTACCGATTACATGGTTATTGCCAGCGGTAACTCCAACCGCCAGGTCAGTGCCCTGGCGGATAACGTCATCGAGAAGGCCAAGGCCGCCGGCGTTCGTCCGCTGGGGGTGGAAGGCAAGGAAGGGGGCGAGTGGGTGCTGGTGGACCTGGGCGACATCGTGGTGCACGTCATGCAGCCGGCCACCCGTGAGTTCTACGACCTGGAGCGCCTGTGGCAGAGCGCTGAATCCCGTCGGGCGCAGCAGCAACCGACCGCGGAGTAAGGCTGCTTGCGTATTCGCCTGATCAGCGTGGCATCCCGCATGCCGCGTTGGGTAGAGCAGGGGTATCAGGAGTATGCCAAGCGCATGCCGCCCGATCTGCCGCTGGAACTGGTGGAGATTCCCCTGGCCACCCGCGGCAAGAACGCGGACGTCGCCCGGCTGATTCGCCGTGAGGGCGAGCAGATGCTCGCCGCCACCCAACCCGGCGAGCGTATCGTCACGCTCGAGGTCGAAGGGCGGCCGTGGTCCACCGAGGCGCTGGCCGAGCAGCTGGAAAGCTGGCGCCTGGATGCACGCACGGTGAACCTGATGGTCGGCGGCCCCGAGGGCCTGGCCAGTGAAGTCGCTGCCCGCAGCGACCAGCGCTGGTCGCTGTCGCCGCTGACCTTGCCCCACCCTCTGGTACGTATCCTGCTCGCCGAACAGCTGTATCGCGCCTGGACCATCCTGAACCGCCACCCATATCACAAGTGATTCATGGCCAAGCCGATCCGCATCAAGGACCACCTCAATGACGCAGGTATAGTACAGCGCAGGCTGATTCTTGCCGTGCTGTTCATTGCGCTGCTGAGTGGCGGCCTGCTGGCGCGCATGTACTGGCTGCAAGTGGTGCAGTACGAGCACCACACGACGTTGTCCGAGAACAACCGCGTGCACGTGCAGCCGATCCCACCGGCGCGCGGCCGCATCTATGACCGGAACGGGCTGGTGCTGGCGGATAACCGACCCAGTTTCAGCCTGAGCATCACCCGCGAACGCACCACCGATCTGGACGCCACCATCGCCCTGCTGCGCGAAGTACTGGAGCTGAGCGACGAGGACATCGAGCAACTGCGCCGGCGCCTGCAGCAGGCTAGACGGCCCTTCGAGGCGGTGCCGGTGATGTTCGGCCTGAGCGAGGAGCAGATCGCCCGCATCGCCGTGAACCAGTTCCGCCTGCCGGGTATCGACGTGCAGGCGAGCTTTGTCCGGCATTATCCGCAGGCGGAACATTTCGCCCACTCGGTGGGCTATGTCGGCCGGATCAACGAGCGCGAGCAGGAGCGCATCGACCCGGTGGCCTATGCCGGCACGCACTATATCGGCAAGACCGGGGTAGAGCGTTTCTATGAAGAGCTGCTGCACGGCACCGTGGGTTATGAAGAGGTCGAGACCAACGCCCGTGGCCGCGTGTTGCGCGTGCTCAGCCGTACCGAGCCGCTGTCCGGCAAGGACCTGACCCTGCATCTGGACAGCGACCTGCAGGCGGTGGCCGAGGCGGCGCTGGGCAATCGCCGCGGTGCGGTAGTGGCCATCGAGCCCAGTACCGGTGGGGTGCTGGCCTTTGTCAGTCAGCCGGGTTTCGATCCCAACCTGTTCGTGACCGGCATCAGCCACGCCGACTACGGCGCGCTGCGCGACTCCCTCGACCAGCCGCTGTTCAACCGGGTGCTGCGCGGCCTGTACCCGCCCGGCTCGACCATCAAGCAGATTGTCGCCCTGGCCGGGCTGGATTACGGCGTGACCACCCGCAATGCGCGGGTCTACGATCCGGGTTTCTATCAATTACCCAACAACAAACACAAGTACCGTAACTGGAACCGCTACGGTGATGGCTGGGTGGACATGAAGCTGGCGATGGCCCGGTCCAACGACACCTATTTCTACGACCTGGCGCACAAGCTCGGCATCGACCGCCTGCATGCCTTCATGAGTCAGTTCGGCCTGGGCAGCCGGGTGTCGCTGGACATGTTCGAGGAAACCGCCGGGCTGATGCCCTCCCGGGAGTGGAAGCGTGCTTCGCGGCGTCAGCCCTGGTACCCCGGTGAAACCTTGATCACCGGGATCGGCCAGGGCTACATGCTGACCACCCCGCTGCAGCTGGCGCATTCCACGGCGCTGATCGCCAATCGCGGCGTGTGGAAGCGCCCGCGCATGTTGCTGCATGCCGATGGTGTCCCACCCGACGAAGCAGATACCCCACCGGATGTGGTACTGAAGAACCCGAACGACTGGGACTTCATTATCCAGACCATGGAAGAGGTGATGCATGGCGAACGCGGCACCTCCCGAGCCGCTGCCGAGGGTGCGCCCTATCGCATGGCTGGCAAGACCGGTACCGCCCAGGTGGTCGCCATTGCCCAGGGCGCGCGCTATGACTCGGAGGCGCTGAAGGAGCGGCACCGGGACCACGCGCTGTTCGTCGGTTTTGCCCCGGTGGATGATCCGCAGATCGCGGTTGCCGTCATGGTCGAGAATGGTGAGTCCGGCGGCCGGGTAGCGGCGCCGGTTGCGCGGGCGGTGTTCGATGCCTGGCTGCTTCCCGAGGCGGAGCCCGAGCCCGATTCCGCATCCGAGCCCGCAGCTGAGAGTAGTCTTGAGGAGGAGGTGCAGTGAAACCCCTGGCCAGTATGTCACCGCCGGATCCCCGGGGCCTGCGCCGCGAGCCCTGGTGGCTGCGCCTGCACGTCGATCCCTGGCTGCTGTTGCTGATCTTTGTGCTCGCCGGCGTGGCGGGCTTCGTGCTGTATTCGGCCAGTAGCAAGAGCATGGCGATGGTGTACCGCCAGGGCGCGCACTACGCCATTGGCCTGGCGGCGATGATGTTTGTGGCCCAGTTGCAGCCGCGTTTCATGGAGCGCTGGTTGCCGCCGGCCTATGTGGTCTCCGTATTGCTGCTGGTGGCGGTGTTGGTGATTGGCACCGAGGCGAAGGGGGCGCAGCGCTGGATCCGGATCCCGGGGTTGGTTACCTTCCAGCCATCAGAAATCATGAAGCTGGTGATGCCCATGAGCGTGGCCTGGTACCTGGGCCGCCGGGAAATACCGCCGCGTTTCAAGCATGTGTGCGTGTGTCTGCTGATCATCCTGGTACCGCTGGTGCTGATCCTCAAGCAGCCCGACCTGGGCACTACCCTGCTGATCGGAGCCTCGGGCATCTTTGGCTTGCTGCTGGCCGGCCTGCGCTGGCGCTACATCATCGGCGCGCTGGCGCTGCTGGGCCCCGCAGCAGCGGCGATGTGGTTCTTTGTCATGCACAGCTACCAGAAGCGGCGGGTGTTGACCTTCCTCAATCCGGAAAGCGATCCCCTGGGCGCGGGCTGGAACATCATCCAGTCCAAGGCAGCCATCGGCTCGGGCGGCGTGTTCGGCAAGGGCTGGCTGCAGGGCACCCAGTCGCACCTGGACTTCCTGCCGGAGGGGCATACCGACTTCATCATCGCGGTATTGGCCGAGGAGTTCGGGCTGGTGGGCGTGGCGCTGCTGATAATGGTTTATCTGCTGATCGTCGCCCGGGGTCTGTACATTACCCACCACGCCCAGGAAAGTTTCAGCAAGTTGCTGGCGGGCAGCATCACCTTGACGTTTTTTGTCTACGTATTCGTTAATATCGGCATGGTCAGCGGGTTGCTGCCGGTCGTCGGTGTGCCCCTGCCGTTAATCAGCTACGGCGGCACCTCCTTGATCACCTTGCTGGTGGGTTTCGGCATTCTGATGTCTATCCATACGCACCGCAAATGGATGGCGCGCACATGATAATTCTATTGGAGATCGGGCTTGCTCATGATTGATCGCGTTTCAGGCTGGTTGCGCAGCAATGCGCTGGGAGCCTTGCTCGTCGCCGGGTTCAGCCCCGGACTACTGGCCGCTGGGCCCTATACCGCAGAACACCCCGGGGTGGACCCCTTCGTCGAGGAAATGCGCCGGGAATACGGCTTCAATCCCGAGCATGTGCGGGGCCTGCTGGAACAGGCCGAGCGCAAGGAATCCATCCTCGAAGCCATTGCCCGCCCCGCCGAACGGGTGCGGCCATGGCATGAGTACCGCAAGATCTTCATCATCGACAAGCGCGTCCAGGACGGCGTCGCCTTCTGGGACAAGCACGCCGACGCGCTGGCGCGGGCGGAGGAAGTCTACGGGGTCGAGGCGGAAGTGATCCTGGCGATCCTCGGTGTGGAGACCTTCTACGGCGGCAACAAGGGCAGCCACCGGGTCATTGATGCCCTGACTACCCTTGGCTTTGATTATCCGCCGCGGGCGGATTTCTTCCGTGGCCAGCTCAAGTCCTTCCTGGTACTGACCCGGGAGCAGCAGGTCGACCCGCTGGAGCTGACGGGCTCCTACGCCGGCGCGATGGGCTTTCCCCAGTTCATTCCCAGCAGCTACCAGGCCTATGCGGTGGATTTCGACGAGGACGGTGTAACCGATATCTGGAACAACCCGGTCGATGCCATCGGCAGTATTGCCAACTACTTTGCCGAGCATAAGTGGCAGCACGGCGCTGGCGTGGCGGTGGCCGCCGAGGTGTCCGGGGAAGATTATGCCAAGGGCTTCACCCTCGACCGGGGGCTGGAGGCCAAGATCACCGTTGGCGAGTTGAAGAAGCTTGGCTGGAAGCCCCAACAGCCGCTGGATGACAGCACCGAGGTGATGGCCTTCGAGTTCGACGCGGGGGAACATAAGCAGTACTGGCTGGGTCTGAATAACCTGCATGTCATTACCCGGTACAACAGGAGCGTCATGTACGCTATGGTCGTGCATCAATTGGCCGACCTGATAAGGGAAGCGAGGGATCAATGAACAAGCCATTGCGCCATGGCCCGGGCGTTGCCATCGTCTGCCTGTTGCTGGCATTGCTGAGCGCCTGTTCATCGTCGCCGGTGACCCAGAACCAGGGTGGGGCAGCGCCGGCGAGCAAGCCCCGGCCGGCCCAGGATGGTGCGCCTGATTACTTCAAGGATGTGTCGCAGATCCCGGACGCGGTGCCGGTGCCCCATACCGGCGCCTTCAAGGCGTCGCCCTATCGGGTATTGGGTCGCAACTACAACCCGATGAAGGATGGGCGCAACTATCGCGAAACCGGTCTGGCGTCCTGGTACGGCACCAAGTTTCACGGGCAGTTGACGGCCAACGGTGAGCCCTACGACCTGTACGGCATGACCGCGGCGCACAAGACCCTGCCCCTGCCAACCTATGTTCGGGTGACCAACCTCGATAACAACCGCAGCATCATTGTGCGGGTCAACGACCGCGGTCCCTTCCATTCCGACCGGATCATCGACCTGTCCTACGCCGGGGCAGTCAAGCTCGGCTTTGCGGAACAGGGCGTGGGCCGGGTCCGGGTCGAGGGCATCGATCCGGTGGCCTGGCAGCAGGAGAACAATCCGGGCTATCTGGTCAAGGCGCAGCCTGCAGCAACGCCGCCCCGCCCCGCACCCGCGTCCAGCGTTGCGCCTTCCGGCAGCAATGTCGGACTGTACCTGCAGGTCGGTGCCTTCGCCTCCGACCAGGCCGCCGAACAGCTCCGTAGCCAGTTGCAGGGCATGGTCAGTGCACCGGTCTTTGTCAGTCCGATCGAGGTGGAATCCCGCACCTTGCACCGGGTCCGACTCGGCCCGGTCAATGACCACGCGGAGGCCGAACGGCTGATGGAAACCGTGCGACTGGCCAATCTGGGCAATCCGTCCCTGGTCAGCGCCAACTGAATTTGCCGCTGTGTTGCAGCGGCCCTTGCGTTCCACATCTATCCAGACAGTGAGCACCATGTTTAAAAAATTGATTCATACCCTGTTGATTTCCACTGCCGTGCTGCTGGTCCCGGCCGCCATGGCCCAGACGCCGCAACCCCAGCCCCAGCCGCAGGCGGTAGCCCCGCTGATGCCGCCGGCGCCCACCGTCGCGGCATCCAGCTACCTGCTCATCGATGCCGATAGCGGCAAGGTGCTGGTCGAGCACAATGCTGACGAGCCGCTGCCGCCGGCCAGTCTGACCAAGATGATGACCAGCTATATCGCCAGCCTGGAAATCCTGCGTGGCCAGCTGAAAGAGACCGACCTGGTGCTGGTCAGTGAAAAGGCCTGGCGCATGGGCGGCTCGAAGATGTTCATCGAGGTGGGCAACCAGGTGCCGGTGATCGACCTGCTGCGCGGCATCATCATCCAGTCCGGTAACGATGCCAGCGTGGCCATGGCCGAGCACATCGCCGGCAGCGAGGAGTCCTTCGCCGACCTGATGAACAGCCACGCCAAGCGCTTGGGTATGGTCAACACCCACTTCGAGAACGCCTCCGGCCTGCCGGGTGCGAGTCACCTGTCCAGCGCCCGGGATATGGCCCTGCTGGCCAAGGCGATCATTCGTGACGACCCTGAGCACTACAAGCTGTACAAGGAAAAGGAATACGTCTGGAACGGTATCCGCCAGCCCAACCGCAACCTCATGCTGTGGCGTGACAAGTCGGTGGACGGCCTGAAGACCGGCCACACCGAGGAAGCGGGTTACTGCCTGGTGGCCTCGGCCGAGCGCGACGGCATGCGCCTGATCTCCGTGGTGATGGGCACTGTCAGCGAACAGGCCCGCGCGGCGGAAACCCAGAAACTGCTGACCTGGGGCTTCCGCTTCTTCGAAACCCGCGGCTTCTACCAGCCGGGTCAGGTGGTTGCGCCGGCGCGGGTCTGGGCCGGTCAGGCCGATCAGGTTGATGCGGGCCTGGCGGACGGGTTGGTGTTGACCCTGCCCAAGGGCCAGGCCGACAAGCTCGAAGCTGCGGTCACGCTGAATCCGGTCATCAAGGCGCCGATCGCGGCGGGTGACGTACTGGGCCAGGTGGAGGTCAAGCTGGGCGAGGAAGTGGTGCACACCGCGCCGCTGGTTGCCCTGGCCGAAGTGGAAGAAGCCGGTCTGTTCGGTCGCCTGTGGGACAGCATCCGCCTGTTCTTCTACGGCCTGTTCAACTGAGGAGCCAGGCATGAGCGACAAGACCCCCGACGCGCCGAAGATCGAGTTTCCCTGTCAGTACCCGATCAAGATCATCTGCTCCGCCGGGGATGGAGTGGTCGAGCGGGTGCTGGCGGTAGTCCGCCAGCATGACCCGGCGCTAGATGCCAGCAAGCTGGTGGTGCAGGACAGCAAGAATGGCCGGTTCCAGTCCCTGCGGTTGGTGATGACGGCCGCGGGCGAGGAGCAGCTACAACAGTTGCACCTTGACCTCAAGGCCACCGGCCACGTGCATATGGTGCTGTGATGCCCGAGCTGATCGTGCGGCACCTGGGGCTGGTGGAATACCAGCCCACGCTGGACGCCATGCGCAAGCTGACCGCCGAGCGTGATGCGCAGACCGCCGACGAGATCTGGCTGTTGCAGCATCCGCCGGTGTTCACCCAGGGGCAGGCGGGCAAGGCCGAGCACCTGCTGGCGCCGGGAGATATTCCGGTGATCCAGGTGGAGCGGGGCGGGCAGGTGACCTACCACGGCCCCGGCCAGTTGGTGGGCTATCTGATGCTCGATCTGCGGCGCTTGGGCCTGGGCGTGCGGGAGCTGGTCACCGCCATGGAGCAGAGCCTGGTCGAGCTGCTCGCCAGCTATGGCGTGACCGCCGCGCCCAAGGCCGATGCCCCCGGCGTCTATGTCGACGGGGCAAAGATCGCTTCCCTCGGACTGCGGGTACGCCGTGGCTGTTCCTTCCATGGCCTGGCATTGAATGTGGCGATGGATATGCAGCCGTTCCAGCGGATCAACCCCTGTGGCTACAGCGGACTGCAGATGGTCCAGCTCAGCGAACTGGCAGCGCAGCCGGTGGTTATCGAGGAAGTGGCGCAGCGGTTGGAGCAGGTGCTGCGGCGGCAGTTGGGCTATCCGCTGGCGTGACGGGCCAGCGCCCGCCACGCCAGGGTTGGGCTGATTACCTGAGGTTCAGCGCGGGGATCAGGCTGGTGTCAACGTCCTGACCCGGCACCGGGGCAGGGGCCGCCAGGCCCAGGTTGTTCTTCTCGAATACGCGGTCGGCGCGGTAGCTGGAGCGTACCAGCGGGCCGGAAGCCACTTCCATGAAACCCTTGGCCAGACCCAGCTCCCGGTAGCGGTTGAACTCTTCCGGGCTGACCCAGCGCTTGACTGGCAGGTGGTTGCGGGTGGGTTGCAGGTACTGCCCCAGGGTAACGATGTCCACACCGATGGCGCGCAGTTCATCGAAGGTCTGCAGGATTTCCTCATCGGTTTCCCCCAGGCCGACCATCAGGCTGGTCTTGGTCAGCACGTCGGGACGATGGCGCTTGGCATGCTCCAGCACCTTCAGGGTCTTGCCGTAGCCGGCACGGGGGTCGCGCACTTCCCGGGTCAGCCGTTCGACGGTCTCGACGTTCTGGGCAAAGACTTCCAGACCCGAATCCACCACCAGCTCCACCGCAGCCAGGTCGGCATCGAAGTCCGGCGTCAGGGCCTCGACCACCACCTGCGGGGTCCGTTGCTTGATGGCGCGCACGCAGGCGGCGTAGTGGCTGGCGCCGCCGTCAGCGAGGTCATCGCGGTCCACCGAGGTCAGCACGATATAGCGCAGCGCCATGAGCTCCACCGATTTGGCGGTATTCTCCGGTTCCTCCAGATCCAGCCAGCCGTTGGGGTTGCCGGTATCCACCGCACAGAAGCGGCAGGCGCGGGTACAGACCGAGCCCATCAGCATGATGGTGGCGGTGCCGTTGGACCAGCATTCCCCCATGTTGGGGCAATGGGATTCCTGACATACCGTGCTCAGCCGATGCTCGGATACGTTGCGCTTGACCGCTTCGAAGCGATCACCTGCCGGCGCCTTGACCCGCAACCACTTGGGCTTGGGCTCGAACACGGCGGGTTCGGCGTTGGCGCGGCGCTTCTGGCCGTCCTTGATGGCAGCAATCCCCTGGGCATTGCGGAATTTTTCACCACTGGCAACGTTGTTTTGCGGGCTGTCAGACATCGGGGTCAGGGCTCCTGGTAGAGGCTCCATGGAAGGTGGGTGGCTTGTAGCCACGGTGCAGTTTATCACAGGCGCGGTGGGTGTGGTGCTGGGGCATGGGGGGCTGGGGTGGTGCAGATAGGCAAGTCATTGCCACAGCAGCCCCGTCCGCAGACGGGGCGCCATGGTTGTTGCGCAGCGACCCCGGGGCAGGGCCGCGCTCAGTCGCGGGATCGGGCCTCCGCCAGGTCCTGGCGGGTCAGTTCCACCCGGGCGATCCGCATATGCTCGATCTCGAGAATGCGCATCTGCCAGCCGTCCACCGTCAGCAGCTCATCCTTCTCCGGCATGTGCTCAAGATGGTTGAGGATCAGCCCGGCCAGGGTGGTGTACAGCGGGCTGCGCGGCAGCGGCTCGGGCAGCTGGCGGTTGATCTCCTCCAGATTCTCACTGGCATCGACCTCGTACCGGCCCGGCTCCAGCGCCACGACGCTGGGCGGCAAGTCCATGCCCTGTTCGGCCTCCGGCAGTTCGCCGGCGATGGCCTCCATGATATCGGTCAGGCTAACGATACCTTCGAGGGTGCCGAATTCGTCCACCACGAAGGCCATCTGCTTGCCCTCATGGCGGAAGGCTTCCAGCGCCTTGATCGCGTTTTGGGTCTCGAACAGCACCACCGGTTGCTCTATATAGGCCTCGAAGTCCAGCTCGCCGCCGCGCAGGATGGCGTCG
Source organism: Pseudomonas saudimassiliensis (assembly GCF_000939975.1). Classification (GTDB taxonomy): domain Bacteria; phylum Pseudomonadota; class Gammaproteobacteria; order Pseudomonadales; family Pseudomonadaceae; genus Halopseudomonas; species Halopseudomonas saudimassiliensis. Next base: position 2,744,610 of record NZ_LK391969.1, read on the forward strand.
AGCAGGGTTTTCTTCTGCACGATCCCCAGCGGCTCGTCATGCTTGCCGTCGCGTATCACCGCCAGGCGTGAGTAGGGCGAATCCAGCAGCTGCTGGCGTTGCTCGGCCAGGGTGCTCGCCAGGTCCAGGGCATGAACCTCGCGCCGCGGCGTCATCAGCGCCTTGATGTTGGTATCGGCCAGGCTGAGCACGCCACGAATCATGTCGCGCTCGTTCTCCTGGAACACCTGCTCCGGGGCGGCTTCGTCGATCAGATGCTCGGCGGATACCGCCTCGGCGCTGTCGGCCTTGCCCAGCAACCGCAGGATGTTATTGGCGGTACGTTCACGCAGCGTGCCACCGGTATCCAGCCACTTCTGCTTGTTGTGGCGCGCCAGTTGGTTGAAGAACTCGACCATGATCGAGAAGCCGATCGCCGCATACAGATACCCCTTGGGTATATGCAGACCGACACCCTCTGCCACCAAGCTGAAGCCGATCATCAGCAGGAAGCCCAGGCACAGGATGATCAGGGTCGGGTGGGCATTGACGAAGCGGGTCAGACGCTTGCTCGCCAGCAGCATGACGGCCATGGCAACGATCATGGCAATCGCCATCACCGCCAACTCATCGGCCATGCCTATGGCGGTGATGACCGAGTCGATCGAGAACACCGCGTCCAGGATCACGATCTGGGTGACCACCACGCCAAAACTGGAGTATGCCAATCGGGCGCTGCTGGTGTGCTGCCGACCTTCGAGGCGTTCATGGAGCTCCATGGTGGCCTTGAACAGCAGGAACAGGCCGCCCGCCAACATGATCAGGTCCCGGGCCGATACCGGGTGGTCGCCCACCTGGAACAGCGGATTGGTCAGGGTGACCAGCCAGGCGATACTCATCAACAGCATCAGGCGCATGATCAAGGCCAGGGACAGGCCCAGTACGCGTGCCCTGTCACGCTGGTGCGGCGGGAGTTTTTCCGCCAATACGGCGATGAATACCAGGTTGTCGATACCCAGGACGATTTCCAGGGCAATCAGCGCAAACAGGCCCGCCCAGACAGTAGGATCAGCCATCCACTCAAACATGGGTGGGCTCCTTTACGGTCTGACGCAGCATAGTTGCAGGGATAGATTGTGAAGAGAGGATGCGAAGACGGTCTGTCATCGCGTTTGTTCGGGGAGGGACGGAGTTCAAAACGGTAAACCGGTAGCCAATGGAAGCTTCCTTATACGCGTTCTGATAAGGGCTGACAAACGAATATTTATTGCCGTTTGTCAGTTTTCCTTGTGCCGCAGGGCCTTCAGCAATTGCTGGTCGGGATAGCCGTCGGCCGGCCAGCCTAGGGCGATTTGCAGCCGCCGTATCGCTTGCCGGGTATTGGCCCCGATGATGCCGTCAACGCTGCCCGGATCAAAGCCCTGGGCTTCCAGGCGTTCCTGCAGCTCCAGCCGTTCGGTGCGGGACAGGGGCTTGTCATCGGTGGGCCAGGGGGCGCGGATCTCGCCGCTGCCCTGGAAGCGCTCCGCCAGCAGGGCGATCGCCAGCGCATAGCTGGTGGAGTTGTTGTAGCGCAGGATGCTGCGGAAATTGTTCTTGACCAGGAAGGCCGGACCGCGGTGGCCGGCCGGCAGGATCAGCGTCGCCTCGCTGGTCGACCGACTGTCCAGGGGTTGGCCGCGGGCATCGGTGACCCCGAGCTGGGCCCACTCCGCCATCGGCTTGCGAATGGACATGTCCGCCAGCGCGTAGTCGAAGCCTTCGCGCAACCGCACTTCCATCCCCCAGCGGGCGCCGGTCTGCCAGTTGGAGGCACGCAGGTAGTTGGCGGCGGAGGCGAGGGCGTCGGCTTCGGTCTGCCAGATGTCCCGCTTGCCGTTGCCATCGAAATCCACGGCGTAATCGTTATAGGTGGTCGGGATGAACTGGGTCTGACCCATGGCACCCGCCCAGGAACCAACCATGCCATCAACGGAGACGTCGCCCCGCTGCAGGATCTCCAGCGCGGCCAGCAACTGGCTCTGGGCAAAACCGGAACGCCGGCCCTGGTGGGCCAGGGTGGCCAGCGAGCGGATCACCGAGCGGTCGCCCATATTACTGCCGTAGTTGCTTTCCAGGCCCCAGATGGCGACCAGGATATGGCGGTCCACCCCGTAGCGGGCCTCGATCTGTTGCAGGATGCCAGCGTGGCGCGACAGCATCATCCGACCGGTGGCCTGGCGCTGGCTGGACATGGCGCCCTCCAGGTATTCCCAGACCGGGCGGGTGAATTCGGGTTGGCTGCTGTCGGCTTTCAGTACCGCCGGGTCGGGTTCGACGCCATGGAAGGCGCGGTCGAACAGCTGACCGTTGATCCCCGCGGCCAGCGCCTGGCTGCGGAAGTCGTCGCGCCATTGGCTGAACGTCTCGTTGTGCTGTTCGGTGCGTTCGATCCCGGGCTGCACGGACGCTTCCAGGCGGTTCTCGCCACAGGCGGAGAGGATCAGCAGGCCGGCGGCGACGGCAAGCAGCTTGCGACAGAGGATGCTGGGGCGAACGGGCAGATTGCGCATGTATCGATTCCGACAGATTCAATTTCTGGCCCACTGTAGCACGCGCCTCGACAAGCGCGAACCGCTGGGCCCGGTATTGCTGTTGGAGGGCGCAGGCCGCGTCAGGTTCCTCCGGCGGCTGGGGAAGATAAAAATATATCGGCCGGAAAAGGACTGGTATCATCGCCCAATGTCGTTTTGCAGCATGGCTGTTTGCGCATATCTGGGGGCGTTAAGCGCTGCGGGCACTCACGAGACACACTGAAGAAATAATAATGCACTGGACTACTATTGCTGATCGCTGGCGCCTGCTGGCGATTCCCGTCGTGCTGGCGGTCTTTGTCGCGGCCTGGGTTGCTCACCCGGCCTACCAGATGGCAGATTTTTCCGCGTTTCCCGCAGCGGGTTTTGATACTACGGTGGTGAGCCAGGAGGCGGATTTCGAGCAGGGTTTCGCCTCATCCGATCTGCATGACTTCGTCCACTCTCCGTCCGTCGCCGCGCTGCCCGGCGGTGACCTGATGGCGGCCTGGTTTGCCGGGTCCCGGGAGGGGGCGGCGGATGTGGAGATTCGCGGGGCGCGCTATGATGCCATCAGTGGTGTGTGGGGCGACGAAGAGATACTGGTAACCCGGGAAATGACCCGGCGCGCCATTGGCAAACCCATCCGCAAGCTGGGCAACCCAGTGATCGCCTTCGCCCCCGATCAGCGCCTGTGGCTGTTCTATGTGTCCGTATCGGTCGGTGGCTGGGCAGGCAGTGCGGTGAACGCCATGGTCTCCGACGACCTGGGCGTCAGTTGGTCCAAGCCCCGGCAACTGGTCACCACCCCCTTCGTCAATATCAGCACCCTGGTGCGCACGGCGCCGGTGTTCCATGCCGATGGATCGATCGGGCTGCCGGTCTATCACGAGTTTCTCGGCAAGTTTCCTGAATACCTGTATATGGATGCCGAAGGCCGGGTTATCGACAAGTTTCGCATCGCTGATGGCACCAACTCCCTGCAACCTACCGTGGTACCCCTGAGTCCCAAGCGGGCCGTGGCGCTGCTGCGCCAGGCCGGGGATGAAGGGCACGTGTTGGCCACCGTTACCGAGGATGCCGGGCGCACCTGGCAACCGGAGCGGGAAGTGGCACCCTGGAATCCCAATACCTCGCTGGCAGCGGTGCGGTCGGCGGCGGGCAGCCTGCTGGTGGCGCAGAACAACCTGATCGATGGCCGGTTCAACCTGAGCCTGGACGAGACCACCGAAAGCCTCAGTGAATGGTCGCTGGTCACCTCGCTGGATGCGTCCCCGGACCCCTGGGGCAAGCCGTTCCCGCAGCTGCGCTACAAGGAGCTGCTGAGCGAGAAATTCCTGACTTCCAGTGGGCTTGCGCGGCAATCGTTGCTGGACGAGTACCTGAACGAGATTGACCAGCGCATGTGCCGTAACGGCATGTGTGACTTCGAGTACGAGTATCCCTACATGATCCGCGCGACCGACGGGCGTTATCACCTGGTCTACGCCTGGAACAACAGTTTCATCAAGCATGTGGCGTTCAATGATGCCTGGTTGGAGGCGCAACTATGATTGCTGTCAGTGCGCAGTCCTGCCTGAGTTTCGCCCTGATCCTGTTCCTGCTGCTGCCCGGCGGCCGCCTGCCGGTACGTTGGCGCGGCCTGCTGTTACTCGGCGTGCTGCTGATCGGCCTGGTGCCCTTGCCGGGCGGGTTGTCGCTGGCTGGCTATCTGCGTGGCGTGACCGACGAGCTGTCGATCACCGCGCTGGTCTGGCTGCTGGCGGGCACCGCTGTGCGTCTGGGCTGGGCGCCGGGCGGATCGTGCCGGCACGCCTGGCAATTGTGGTCAGTGTTCGCGGTGCTGGGAGTGGTGCTTTATCCCGCGTCGATGGGCGTCGGCATGTTGGATACCTATAGCTGGGGCTACTCGCCGCGCTGGCTGATTGCTGCGGTAGGTGCGCTCGTATTGGCGCTCCTGGTGCTGGGCAACCTGCTGGGCGTGCTGATGCTGACGCTCGCTACCCTGGCGTTCACCCTGGATATCAAGGCCTCGGACAATTACTGGGATTACCTGCTGGACCCCTTCGTAGTGCTCTACGCTATCGGCATGCTGGCCGCCAGCTCGTTGGGAGCCCTGCGCCGCTGGCGGCGCGGGGCCTTTACCCCGGCGCCGCAACTGGATGAAGGGCTGGACTGAGCCAGCCCCGGTTCACGCCGCTTCCTGTTGGGAGTTGGTACTGCGCATGCTCTTGGCGCGCTTTTCCAGCACCAGGTAGGTCACCACCGCGATGCTCAGCGGCAGCAGGAAGTAGATCGCCCGGTAGCCGATCAAGGCTGCCAGCAGGCTGCTGCGGGGGATCTGGTCCTGCAGCAGGGTCAGGAAGATCATCTCCAGCACGCCCAGCCCCGCAGGAATATGGGTGATGACCCCAGCAATGCTGCTGATCAACAGTACGCCCAGCACCCCGGGATAGAAGGCCTCGGCCGGTAGCAGCAGCCAGATCAGCAGGGCCATCAACGACCAGTTGAGTGCGCCGACCCCGGCTTGCACCAGCGCCAGTTGCCAGGAGGGCAGTTCAATGACCTGGTTGCGGATCGTCCAGCTGCGCCGGGTGGAAAAGGCGCAGGCCAGCACATAGACCACGGCAGCCGCGATCATCGCCAGGCCGATCAGGCGCAGCCCGCCATTGCCCACCGCCCAGCCCTCCGGCAGCGTTACCCAACCCGCCGCAAACACGACCCCGGCCAGCCACAGATAGCCCAACCAGTTGGTGATGATGCTCAGACTGAAGACGCGGGCGATGGTTGGCACGTCCAGGCCCAGGCGCGTGTACAGCCGGAAGCGCAGGGCGACCCCGCCGACCAGGGCGTTGAGATTGAGGTTGAAGGCGTAGCAGACGAAGACCAGGGGAATGACCTGGCGAATGGGCAACCGGTGACCGGTGTAGTAGCGCCCCAGCAGGTCGTAACTGGCATAGGTCAGATAGCTCAGCAGCGCCACGCCAAAAGCGGCCGCTATCATCCACAAGGGATAGTCTCGTAGGGCGCTGCCGACCTCCTGCCAGTCGGTATTGCGCAGCTGCAGGTAGAGCAATACCGGAATCGCAATAAAGAAAAACAGCGTCAGCAGGCGTTTGCCCCAGCGCAGCCAGGGTTTGTCGGACCCCGATTCATGTGTCTCGCTCAAAGAAGCTTCTCCTGTTCCAGGGGGGCGAGCTGCTCGTCGGCGGGCTCTTCCTGGGGCAACAAGGGCTCCAGGCGGGGCGTATGGGCGGGCAGGCTGCCGGCGATGGCCGGGAAATGCCGCAGGAAATGGAACGACAGGAAGGTCAGGGGCGCGCGCCACCAGAAGCCCCGGGTCGCCTTGGCCGCAGTGATCTCGCTGCAGTGCTTGCGTGCCAGGGACTGCAGGTGATCATGCAGGCGTTGGTTGAGCTGCGGATCGCGGATGAACAGGTTGGCTTCCAGGTTCAGTGACAGGCTCAGTGGGTCGAGGTTACTGGAGCCCACGGTGACCCATTCCCGGTCCATCAGGGCAACCTTGCCGTGCAATGGGCGCTTGCAGTACTCGTGGATCACCACGCCGCCGCGCAGCAGATAGCTGTAGAGGAAAGTACTGCAATGACGCACCCAGGGCATGTCCGGTTCGCCCTGCAGGATCAAGGTCACATGCACGCCGCGGCGGGCGGCGTTGCGCAGCTCGCGCAGCATCCGGTAGCCGGGGAAGAAATAGGCGTTGGCGACCACCAGCCGGTGATTGGCCGAGCGTATGGCGCGCAGGTACTGGTCCTCGATATCCGAGGTGTGGTGGTTGTTGTCCCGGGTCGCCAGCATGATCCAGGCACTGCCGGCGTGGCGGGTGCGGGTATGCTGATCGGCCTTGAGCGGCAGCGGCAACTCCTTGCGGGCATGGCGGAACAGATTCAGGCTCGCATGGCGGATATCGCTGACAATGGGGCCACGCACCTCGACGGCGTAATCCTGCTTGGCACCGGGGCCGTAGTCACCCAGGTGCACCGCGGTGAAATTGATGCCGCCGACAAAGGCCACTTCCCCGTCGACCACCACGATCTTGCGATGCAGGCGGCGGAACAGGTTGGTGCGCATGCCCATTACCTTGGGCTGGGGGTCGAACACATGCACCCGCACACCGGCATCGATCATTTCGCTGATGTACCGGTTGCTCAGGTCCACGGTGCCGTAGCCATCGACGATGACTTCGACATGGGCGCCGTTGTTGGCGGCGCTGATCAAAGCGCGCTGCAGTTCCTTGCCGACCTTGTCTTCCAACACGATGAAGGTTTCCAGCAGGACTTCGCGTTGCGCATTGCGGATGCTCTCGAAGACACGGGGGAAAAATTCCTCTCCGTTGATCAGCAGTTTTGCATCATTGCCTTCACGCCAGATGGGTCTCATCAGAAACGTACCTCGACAGACAGAGGCGCATGGTCGGAGAGGTGCGACCAGGGGCGCCGATAAAGCGTTTCGGGGCCGTGGGTGGTCAGGTTACGGACGTAGATCCGATCCAGACATAGCAACGGCCATTGCACGGGAAAACTCTTCGCCGGCGATCCTGTAGCCGTCACGAAAGCCTCCTTGAGACCGCACCGGCCCAGCCGTTCATCGGCTCGGTTGCGCCAATCGTTGAAGTCACCGGCGACGATCACCGGATCATCCGGTGGCAGTCGGTCGAGCAGACGACACAACAGGCGCAGCTGTTTGCGCCGGTGGCGTTCCCGCAGGCCAAGGTGTACGCAGATGGCATGCAGGTCCGCCTGACCGGGCACGTCGAGAATGGCGTGCAGGAAACCGCGTTCTTCGGTACCGCTGATCGACACATCCAGATTCTCGTAGTGCAGTATCGGAAACTTTGACAGCAAGGCATTGCCATGGTGCCCTTCCGGATACACGGCGTTGCGGCCATAGGCAAAGTCCGGCCACATGCTGTCGGCCAGGTATTCGTAATGGGGGGCGTCTGGCCAGTTGTCGAAGCGGGCGCCATGGTTGTCGTTGTTGCCCAGCACTTCCTGCAGGAACACCAGGTCGGAGGAGGTAGTGCGCACCGCGTCGCGCAGTTCCGGCAGGATGAAGCGCCGATTCAGCCAGTTGAAGCCCTTGTGGGTATTGACGGTCAGCACCTTGATCGAGTGAACCGGGGGTGCCTTGTTGGTGAGGTGGTTCTGGGAGGAACTCGTCGGGGTCACAAAAAACGCTCCGGCAGTTGGCCCGGCTGGACCTCCAGCCCTTCGGCGCGGTCGAGCTTCTCCAACAGCCGGCGGGCGTCATAGGGCGCACGGACCTTGATGTCATTATCGAAATAGCAATAGATGTCCCGGGCGGCGCAGGAGCTGTCCTCCTGCTCGGATATGCGGCGGGCGCCTTCTGGCTGCTCGCCCTTGGCCCAGGCGCGGATCCGGCGGGCCCAGTCATCAAGGGCCGAGTCGTCGTAGCCGCTGGCGTACAGCTCCTTGTCACCATGCAGGCGCAGGTACATGAAGTCTGCAGTTAGTTCCTCCACCAGCGGCCATTTGCCGGCGGTATCGGCCACCACCAGGGCAATGCGATGCTCCCGCAGCAGTTCGATAAAGCTTTCCTGCAGAAAGCTCCGATGGCGGATCTCCACCGCATGGCGCAGGGCGGTTTCCGGCGCCGTGCTCAGCTCCTCCGGCGGGGCGAAGCGTGGACTGCGACCGGCGCACTGGATGGCTTCGCCGAAGGTGCGCGGCAACTGTTCGAAAAGTTCGGTGAACAGGCCGGCGTCGAAGCGGAAGCTGGGCGGGAACTGCCAGAGGAAGGCCCCCAGTTTGTGCTCCAGCTGCAGCGGGCCGGAGGCATAGAAGTTGGCCAGCGGCTCGGCGAGCTCGCGCAGGCGTTTGACATGGGTGATATAGCGCGGCGCCTTGACGCTGAACACGAAGTTGTCCGGCACAGCGTCGCGCCAACTGGTGTAACGCTCCGGCGTCTGCAGCGCATAGAAGGAGCCGTTGATCTCAATGCTGCTGACCGTGCGCGAGGCATACTCCAGCTCCCGGCGCTGCACCAGCCCTTCGGGGTAGAAATCGCCACGCCAGGGCTCGTAACGCCAGCCGGAAATACCGATACGGATATTACTGCTCATGGCTGGGTCACTCAGGCTTTGGGCGAAGCCATGGAAGGCGGATCACTGGCGGGGAAGGATTCCACCAGTGCCTCGTCCAGCAGCTCTTCGCCGTGGTCGTGTTCGGGCTGCAACGCCACCTTGACCCAGCCACAGGCGCGCCGGTCGAAGGCCTTGAAGGCTTCGATGCTGTCTTCCATGGGCTTGGACTGCGTGAGGATCTGGGTCGGGTCGATACGACCGCTGAGCACCAGGTCCAGCAGCATGGGGATATACCGACGGTGATGGCAGTTACCCATGTTGACGGTGATATTGCGGCTGGCGGCAAGGCCGATCGGGAAGGTGCGTGATTGCGGCGCGTAGAGGCCGATCACCGAGAGGGTGCCGGCCTTGGCCAGCGCCGATACCGCCCACTGCAGCGCCTGGCTCGGCGCATCGCCGGGGTGCCAGTTGTCGCCGTCGGGATTGGTTCGCGGCGCGTTATCGGCCATCTCCTGGCGGAATTGGCTCTGCTGCAGGGGGTCATCATTCAGGCAGGAATGCTCGGCATCCACGCCCACGGCGTCAATGGCCCGGTCCACCCCAATGCCGCCGGTCAGGCGCTGCAGGGTAGTGACGGGATCCTCTTTATCGAAATCGATGACCTCGGCGCCCTGGCGGCGGGCCATGTCCAGGCGGTCGGGTAAATGGTCGATGGCAAATACCCGGGCAGCGCCCATCAGCAGCGCGCTGGCGATGGCAAACTGACCCACCGGGCCGCAGCCGAAAACGGCCACGGTATCACCGGGGCCGATTTCTGCCATTTCCGCACCGAAGTAGCCGGTGGGGAAGACGTCGGAGAGCAGGATCGCCTGGTCGTCGGTAATGGCGTCAGGGATCTTGATCAGGCCGATATTGGCGTGGGGAATGCGGGCCTTTTCCGCCTGCAGGCCATCGAAGCTGCCACTGGCTTCCGGCCCGCCGAAAAAGGCGGTGCCGGCCTGGGGGCCGTTCGGGTTGGCGGTATCGCATTGCGCGTAATAGCCGGCCCGGCAGTAGGAGCAGTTGCCACAGGCAATGGTCGAGGCGACGATCACCCGGTCACCCACCTGCAGGTTGCGCACATCGGTGCCGAGGGTTTCGACGATGCCGACCCCCTCGTGCCCGAGGATGGTGCCCGGACGCATACCACTGATACTGCCACGGACAAAATGCAGGTCGGTACCGCAGATGGCAGAGGTGGTCAGGCGGATAATGGCATCGGTGGGCTCATGCAATACCGGATCAGGTACCTCTTCCAGGCGTATGTCACCGACATCGTGAAAAACGACGGCTTTCATCCTCTGTCCTCCCATGGTCGCTGCGCTGCTGCGTTTGTGGTCTGGGCCTGTATCGCCCTACTGTTTCCGACTGACGGAGCGCAGCTTGGTTCAGCCTTTCTGCGCAGCGGCAACGCTCAGCTGTCGTCCTCCCGCTCCAGGGCAAACAACAGCAGCGAGTTCCCGGTCACCTGGAATTCACTATTGAACTCATGGATCTCGCGTTTGCGTAACTGCGGCCGATGGGTATCCACCAGGCAGTGCCAGCAACTGCCCTGGGCCACCTCCGGCAGGCGGAAATTGACCACGTCGTGGTGGGCGTTGAACACCAGCAGCAGCGTCGCATCATCGCCACTGCGGCGCACGCCGGTGGGCTGGGCGCGGCCGTCGAGCAGCATGCCGAGACAGCGTGCGTGGGGATCTTCCCACTGCTCGTCGGTCATCTCGTCGCCGGTGGGGCTGAGCCAGGTGACATCCTTGACGCCCAGTTCCTCGTTGTATTCGCCCACCAGGAAGCGCTGCCGACGCAGGATGGGATAGGCGCGGCGCAGGGCGATCAGGCGGCGGGTGAAGGCCAGCAGCTCGGTGCCGTCTTCATCCAGGTTCCAGTCGATCCAGCCCAGCTCGTTATCCTGGCAGTAGACGTTGTTGTTGCCCTGCTGGGTGCGGCTGAATTCATCGCCGGCGAGCAGCATGGGCGTGCCCTGGGAGAACAGCAGGGTGGCCAGCAGGTTGCGCATCTGCCGCATGCGCAGTTCGTTGATTTCCGGATCGTCAGTGGGGCCTTCGCAACCATGGTTATAGGACAGGTTGTGATCACTGCCGTCCTGGTTGTTCTCTCCGTTGGCTTCGTTGTGCTTGTCGTTGTAACTGACCACGTCGCGCAGGGTGAAGCCGTCGTGGGCCGTGACGAAGTTCACCGACGAGTGGGGCCGACGGCCACGCTGGTTGTAGTGGTCGCCGGAGGCGGTCAGGCGGCTTGCCAGTTCGGCAATCTGGCCTTCCTGGCCCATCCAGAAGGCGCGGGCGGTATCGCGGAAGCGGTCGTTCCATTCCACCCAGCCCGGCGGGAAGCCACCCACCTGATAGCCGCCGGGGCCGCAATCCCAGGGTTCGGCGATCAGTTTGCGCTGGCTCAATACCGGGTCCTGGCGGCAGGCAACGAGAAAGCCATGGCGCTCGTCGTAGCCATCGGCGTGGCGGGCGAGGATGGTTGCCAGATCAAAACGGAAGCCGTCCACCTGCATCTCGGTGGCCCAGTAGCGCAGGGAGTCGGTCACCATCTGCAGCACGCAGGGGTGGCTCAGATCCAGGGTGTTGCCGGTACCGGAATCGTTGATGTAATAGCGCTTTTCATCCGGCATCAGCCGGTAGTAGGTGGCGTTGTCGATACCGCGCATCGACAGGGTCGGGCCCAGTTCGTTGCCTTCGGCGGTATGGTTGTAGACCACATCCATGATCAGCTCCAGACCCGCGTCATGCAGGTGGGCGACCATTTCCTTGAACTCGCTGATGTTGCCGGACGCCAGGTAGGCCTGGTGGGGGGCGAAGAAGGCGATGCTGTTGTAGCCCCAGTAGTTGTTCAGGCCCTTGTCCAGCAAGTGCTGGTCGTTGACAAAACCATGGATCGGCAAGAGTTCCACGCTGGTCACGCCCAGGGAACGGATATGCTTGATCACCTCCGGATGCTTGAGCCCCGCGAAGGTGCCGCGCACCGACTCGGGGACGGCGGGATGCTGCATGGTCAGGCCGCGCACATGGGCTTCGTAGATGACCGTCTGGTCCCAGGGGATGTGCCTATGGGTCTGACGTCCCCAGGTGAAGGCGGGGTCGATGACCCGGGCCTTGGGAATATGCGCGGCGCTGTCCCGGTCATCGAAGCTCAGGTCAGCATCCGGCGAGCCGAGGGTGTAGCCGAACAGGCGATCCGACCAGCGCAGTTCGCCGACCAATTGCTTGGCATAGGGGTCGATCAGCAGCTTGTTGGGGTTGAAACGATGTCCGGCCTCCGGCTCGTAGGGGCCATAGACCCGGTAGCCGTACACGGTTCCCGGGCGGGCATCCGGCAGGTAGCCATGCCAGATCTCGTTGGTGTATTCCGGCAGCTCGATGCGCTCCAGCTCCTGCTTGCCCTCATTGTCGAACAGGCAGAGTTCGACCTTGGTGGCGTGGGCCGAAAACAGTGCGAAATTCACTCCCAAGCCGTCCCAGGTGGCGCCCAGGGGGAAAGGTTGGCCCTCGGCTACCCGGGATTTCTGCATGATCTGGGGAGACTGGGTTCCCTGTTTTTTCGCGGTCATGGCGGTCTACTCTTTACCGGAGTCCAAAGTGGACTTGCCGGCCTTGGTGGTCTTGGCCGTTGCCGCCGCTGGCTTGCGCGGGGCTCGGGTGGTTTTCTTTGCCCCGGCTGGCTTGCCCAGCAGCGCCGGCTTTTCCAGTTGGGTTTCGTCTTCCGGTGGCGCTTCGGCCGCAGCCTTGCGGCGCGGCTTGCGGGCCTTGGCTGGCGCGGGCTGCAGGTCGCCCTGTTGCTCGCTCTCGAGCAGCTTGCAGGCCATTTCCCAATGGCGGTCGGTCTGGCCTTCGGGCTTGCCTTCGCTTTCCCAGATTTGATAGGCCAGTTCGCGGATACGTTGTTCGTCACTGTTCATGGTTTGGCTTCCTGATGTTGGGTGGTCACAAGGAGATTCATTGGAACCATCGCCAGCAGGTCACTCACCGGGACTGCGGGGCCGCTTGGAACGGCTTCTCCGGTCAACGCGCTGGTCAGATAGACAGAGGGTAGGTCGATCAGGGTGTCATCCCAGCGCTCAGCTGGAATCAGGGGTGCTTCACTGTCGCCGAGCAGGGGCGCTGCCAGCCGCGGCGCTATGGTAATGGCCACCTCGTCGCCATGCTGCCGGCTGAAGGCAATCAGCCGATCGGCATGGCGGCCGTGCAGGGTCAGCGGCTGGTAATTGCCCTGGCGGAACAGCTCGGGCAGGCGGCGCCGGCAATTCAGTACCTGGGTGATCAGCCATTGCTTGATGCGTCCATCGTGCCAGTGCTGCAGCAGTTCGGCCGGGGCGGCGGCGGGGGCCAGGGTGCTGGCCCGCCGCGCGTAGTCCACGGGCCGGCGGTTGTCCGGGTCCACCAGGCTGAAGTCCCAGTACTCGCAACCCTGGTAGAGGTCCGGCACGCCCGGCGTGGTCATGCGCAGCAGGCATTGGGTCAGGCTGTTGAGCGCCCCGTTGCAGGCGGCCAGCTTGACCGCATGGGCCAGCGCGCGGCGCAGTTCGATGACTTCATGGGTGGTCATCAATCGCCGGAGAAACTGGTGGCAGGCCTCCTCATAGGCTGTATCCGGGGCGGCCCAGCTGCTGCGCAACTTGGCTTCGCGCAGAGCCTTGCGCTGCCAGGCCTCCACCCGTTCGGCGAACTCGGCGCAGCCGGCATCGTCGTCGGCGCTCAGGCCCAGCGGCCAACTGCTGAACAGGGTCTGGTACAGCATCAATTCGTCGGCCGGGGAGGGCGCGGGTTGGCCGTTTACGGTGGCGATCAGGGGTTCGGCCAGGTTATGCCAGAAGCGCACCTGGATGTTGAACCAGGGCGCATGCTCGCTGACCACAGCGAGCCGGGCGCGGGCATCCTCGCCCCGTTTGTGGTCGTGGGTCGCGGTGGTGAGGATGCCCAGGGGGAAGTGCTCGGCCTGCTCGATACATTCCTGGTGAAACCAGTCCGGGCTGGCGCTGAAGCGCTCCGGATCGAAGCCGACATCATTGCGCGACAACAGAATGGCCGAGCGGTAGAAGGCGGTATCCTCCACCGACTTGGCGGCTACCGGCGAGGTCAGCTGGTGAAAGCGCGACAACAGGCGCTGCTGGAACCGGCGTTTCGCTCCGGGTGGGTTGGCATACAGGGGTGTGCCACCCAGCCAGCGGTCGAGCTGCTCCAGCACCGGCCAGTCATTGCTGCTCAGCTCGGCCCGGGCGCCGGCCAGCGCCTGGTCGAAGAACCGGCGGTCCTGGGCAGACTGGCCGCAGACGCAGGCATAGGTCCGGTAGACCGGATAATGGGTAATCAGGGCGCGCAGGGCCCGGCGGATCGCCCCCAGGGTAATATCCCGGGTCGCCAGGCTGCAGCGGGCCAGCCGCAGCAGGGCCTGGCTCAATACGTCGAAATCCGCGGCCAAGGAGCCACTGAGCACCAGCCGGCGGGCTTCGCGGATCTCGTCGGTGAAATCGGTGCTGCGCCCGGTCAGGCTGCCCCAGAGATCGGCCAGTTCCGCCTGCCCGTTCGGATCATGCTGCAGCAGCGAGACCCGGTTCATGAAGTCGTAGCCGGTGGTGCCATCCACCATCCAGTTGTCGGGCAGACGTTCATCGGCCGCGAGGATCTTTTCCACATGGATGGGAAAGTGGCCCCGGCGCTCGCCGCGCAGGCGATCAACCCGGCGACGCAACCGGCGGCAGTAGGCCCGCGGATTGGCGAGGCCATCAATGTGGTCGATGCGCAAGCCATCGATGAGCCCGGCTTCGATCAGTTCGAAGATCTTGCGGTGCGTGGCTTCGAATACCTGGGGATGTTCTGCGCGTAGGCCGACCAGCTCGTTGACGTCGAAGAAGCGCCGCCAGTTGATGTCATCGTTGGCGGTACGCCAGCTGGCCAGGCGGTAGTGTTGCTGATCCAGGAGGGTATGCAAGCGCAGGCAGTTCTCCGGCGTATCCGCGGTGAAACGGGTCAGGGCCCGTTCAATGGCCGGCAATGAGGCACCCGCAGCCGCTGCCAAGTCCTGGCGAATCTGCTGGCCGATGCCATGGGCGCCGAACTCGTCCACCAGTGCGGCGCAGCGGTCGGCGATCCGGGTCAGGGCGTCGTCGCCGGTGTCGGCCAGGATGTCGGCGTAGCTGGCCATGGCGACCGGCATCCGGTGGTCGAAATGGTGGATGAAGAAACTGCCGGAGGCCGCCTCGAAGCTCAGTTGCAGCTCGCCCGCCTTGAGCACCTCCAGGTAGTCGGTGCGCAATATCGGCAGCAGCAGGCGATCGCGCATGAACTCGTCCTGGGAGCGCCAGGTGATATCGAAGAAGCCGGCGAAGGGGCTGCCGGCGCCCCACTGGAGCACGTCCTGCCACCAGAGGTTGGCGTTATCCACGGCCATGTGGTTGGGCACTATGTCCATGATCAGCCCCATGCCCCGTTGGTGCAGGGCATCGGCCAGGCGGCGCAGGGCCGGTTCGCCACCGAGCTCCGGGTTGACCCGAGTGGGGTCGACGACATCGTAGCCGTGGGTCGAGCCGGGCCGGGCGGCAAGCAGGGGGGAGGCGTAGATATGACTGATGCCCAGGTCATGGAAGTAGTCGACCATCTCCAGGGCGTCGTCCAGCATGAAGCCGGCGTGGAATTGCAAGCGCAAGGTAGCACGCAGTTCAACCATCGAGATTTTTCCTTTCACGGTTCAAGCGCGCCTCGTGCAGGCGTTGCAGGCGGCGCGCCGGGATGGGCGCATCAAGCATCTCCGCCGCCGGTTGCCACCAGCGCCGCCGCCAGTTCGGGTGGGTGTCGCCGGGGCCGGGCAGGTTGGGTTGCTCGATGGCGCCGACCAGATCCTCCAGCGGAATCAGTACCAGCGGTGCCGGGGTAGTGCCGAGGAATTCGATACTGGCGTCCAGTTGCGCCTGCGGGTCCTTTGCCCCCTGCAACAGACCTTCGCGGTGCAGGGCATCGCGCAGTATCTTCACCTCCTCGGTGCGCTGCTGGCGGTCCTGTTCGGCCTGCTCGCTACTGCTCTGGCCAACGTGTTCACGCCAGGCAATATCGCGGCCGGACTGCCAGCCGGTGAGCGTCGGCAGATCATGGGTGGTGGTGGTGGCCAGGGCGTCGCCGCTCCACTGATCGGGGGCGGGAATCTGGTCATCCTGCTGTTCGAACAGCAGCACCCGCATACCCAGGATGTTCTGCCGGGCCAGGGTGTCCTGCAGCCCTTCGGGGACGGTGCCCAGGTCTTCGCCGATGATCAGCGCCCGATGGCGCCAGGATTCCAGCGCCAGCAGGCGCAGGAAGTCCTCCAGCGGGTAGCTCAGATAGGCGCCCTTGCTCGCATCGCTGCCCTCGGGCACCAGCCACAGCCGCTGCAGCCCCATGATGTGATCGATACGGATACCGCCGGCATGCATCAGGTTGGCCCGCAGCATCTCGATGAAGGCGCGATAGCCGCTGCGCTTCAGGCCCAGCGGCGAGAAGGCGGCCACGCCCCAGTCCTGACCGTCGCGGTTGAGCAGGTCCGGCGGTGCCCCAATAGTGACCTTGCTCAGCAACTCGCCCTGGTGGGCCCAGCCGAAGCTGCCGCTCATGTCTGCGCCAATCGCCATGTCGGCAATCAGGCCGATGGCCATGCCTGTCTCGCGGCAGCGGTCTTGGACGCGCTGCAGGCAGCGGTCGATGAGCCACTGGCAGAACGCATGGAATTCCACTTCCTGCGCCTGCTCCCAGGCGAAGGCTTCGACCTCGGGCGAGTGCGGGTCGCGCAGGGCGTCGGGCCAGTCCCGCCAGTCGCCACTGCGTTCCTCGGCCAGCGCGTGCTGTTGCAGGGCTTCATGGCGACAGTGGAGTTCGAGGCGATCGCCGCCGGTGCTGCGGAAATGGCGGAAATCGGCCTGCAGGGCCTCGGCGGCCTGGGCGAAATCCGCGTGGAGCTGGCGCAGCAGCTGCAGCCGCAGTGAGGCCACCGCGGGCCAGTCGACCAGCTCCTGTTCTTCCAATTCCTGCCATTCGGCTTGCAGATGACAGTGCTCCATGGCCCGGGCCACGGCCTCGTCACCCAGTACCGCGGCCGGCGCTGCATGCAGGATATTGAACAGCGACCGGCTCGATGGCGAGTAGGGGCTGAACTGTTCCGGGCGGGCGCTGAACATGGCATGCAGGGGGCTGATTGCCAGGGCGTCGGCGCCTTTACGCGCTGCCGCCTCGGCCAAGTCCTGCAGCGCGGCGGTGTCGCCGAGGCCGCCATCTCCGGGGCGGCGCAGACCATACACCTGAGCGCCAATGCCCCAGATGTGCGGGCGACCACCGGCCAATTCGGCCACGGACATGGCCGCTTCGGGCGCGCAGGCCAGGGTCCACTGCTGATCGCCACAGCGGAGTTGGTGGTAACCATAGGGCTGGGCCGGCAGGCGGCCAAGCGCATCGATCTCTACCTGCTGGCGCTGGCCGTCTTCGCGGATGAGTTCGCATTGGCTGCCGGCGACCAGCCGGCAGTGCAGGTCGATGGGCTGGCCGGCGGCGCAGATCAGCAGGGGCCCCTTGTCGGCTTCCTCGCGTAGCTGCCGTGCGCGCCTGAGACTGTCGGCCACCTGGTCGGGCCCGTCGGCGGGTAAACCGAGGGCGGCCAATACGGCGTGCAGGGCGTCCTCCTCAAGGCTGACCGGGTCGCCATGGGCGTCGGTCCAGTCACAGATAATGCCGGCTTCGTGGGCCAGCTCCAGCAATGGACCGGTAATCATGTGGCTTGATCCAGAATCGCTCTCGAACTGTAGCCCGGTAGTATGGTCGGGTCCTTGGACAGGCTGGCTCGATAGTCGTGGATGATCTTGCTGCCGGGATCGGGGGCAGCCACTACCACCGGGTTCTCCGACAGGTTGAGGTCGATGCGCAACCGGCTGCCGTCGCCCAGCCGCCAGCAGGCGGAGACGGCCTTTTCGCCGGGAATCGTGGTGCCATCGGACAGCGTACCGGGCAGCCGCGGCACTATATGGGCGTGGCGCAGGCGCAGCAGGCTGCGGTAATAGGCCAGCCAGTCGTCCTGCAGGGTCTGGTTGCCGCCGGCGCGGTCCGGCACCGAGGTCACGAAGGTGCTGTGGGAGTTCGGGTCGGGAATTCGCTGGCGGATCATCTCGTCGGCGAAGGCGGCGAAATCCGAGAACTCGTTGCGGCGCCCCTCGCGCACCGCGCGGCCCAGCTCCTCATTGTGATCGGTGAAGAACAGGAAGGGCTGCTCGCAGCCCCATTCCTCCCCCATGAACAGCATGGGGATCATCGGGCACAGCAGTACCAGCCCCAGCGCCGCACGTACGCCACGGTGGTCGGCCAGGGTGATCAGCCGATCGCCGAAGGCGCGGTTGCCGATCTGGTCATGGTTCTGCAGGAACAGGATAAAGGCGGTCGGCGGCAGATGGCCGCTGGGCTCGCCGCGGCTGGCACCTTTGCGGGTAGTCTCGCCCTGATAGATGAAGCCTTCCTTCAGGCAGCGGGCCAGCTTGATGGTGGTGTCCGCGGCGAAGTCCTGGTAGTAGCTCTCATGTTCGCCGGTCAGCAGCACGTGCAGGGCATGGTGGCCATCGTCATTCCACTGGGCGTCGAAGCCCTCGGCCAGCAGACTGGCCTGGTTGTTCTCGTTTTCCAGCATCAGGTGCACATGGCGCCCGTCCGGCACGGCGCTGCGGACCCGCTTGGCCAGGTTGGTGAGAAAATCCATTTCGCTGATGGCGTGTACCGCGTCCAGGCGTAAGCCATCGATGCGATAATCGAGCACCCACATCAAGGCGTTTTCGCAGAAGAAATCACAGACCTGGCTGTTGCGAAAATCTATGGCCGGGCCCCAGGGCGTATGGATGTCGTCGCGGAAGAAGCTCTTGGCATATTCGCCCAGGTAATTGCCGTGGGGGCCGAAGTGGTTGTAGACCACGTCCATGAACACCATCAGCCCGTAGCCGTGGGCGGCATCGATCAGCCGGCGCAGGTCGTCCGGGGTGCCGCAACTGGACTGCGGCGCGAAGGGGAAGACGCCGTCATAACCCCAGTTGTGCTTGCCCGGGCATTCGTTCACCGGCATCAGCTCGATGGCGGTAATACCCAGGTCTACCAGTTCGGGCAGCTTGGCCTGGATGCCGGCAAAGCCGCCGCAGGCGCCCGGGTGCAGTTCATAGATGACGGTTTCGTGCCAGGGCCGGCCCTTCCATTCATTGAACTGCCAGGCAAAGGCATCGGGGTCCAGCACGCAGCTGGGGCCGTCCACGCCCTGGGGTTGGTAACGGGACGCCGGATCCGGCACGGATAATTGGCCATTGATCAGGAAGCGGTAGGTGGTGCCCGGCCCGCAATTGACCCGGGCGCTGTACCAGCCGCTGGCCTGGTGGTGCATGGTGTGCACGCTGCCGTCGCCAAGCTTGACGGCAACGGTGTCGGCGTCCGGCGCCCATAGCGAGAAGCAGGTGGCGCCATCATGTTGCACGGTTGCCCCGTGCAGCCGGGTCATTTCGAACATGCGCGCAATCTCCTGCCGGTCAGGGCGAAGGAGTCATAGGTGTGCTCGATCAGGCGGCGATAGAGTCTGTCGTAGGGGCGTACCGACTGGTGCCAGTACAGTGGCGCGGCCATTGCCTTGCAACGCATGGCATTGAGCAGCACGGGCCGGTCATGCACATGCAACGCGCGGCGAATGGCCTGCACGTAGCTGTCGACCGTAGGCTCGCGGAACAGGAAACCGGACACGCCATCTTCGATGGTATCGGCCAGGCCGCCGGTGCGCCGGGCGATCGGCAGCGAGCCGTAGCACTGGGCATAGATCTGGCTCAGGCCGCAGGGCTCGTAGCGGGACGGCATCAGCAGGAAGTCGCTGCCGGCGATCATCCGGCGGGCTTCGGTCTCGTCAAACTTGAGATTGACGCCGATACGCCCCGGATGGCGGGTTGCGAGTTGCTGCACACGCCGTTCCAGGTCCTTTTCACCCTGACCGATGATGACGATGCGCCCGCCACCGGCGACTATGGTGTCCGCGGCGGCGATGGTCAGGTCGATGCCCTTCTGGTGGACCAGGCGGGACACAACGGCGAACAGCGGGCCGTCTTCCGGGGCGAGGCCGAAGGCCTCCTCGACATAGCGCCGGTTGGCAAGCTTGCCGGCCCAGTCGCCAGCGGAGAACCCCTGCACCAGGCGGGGGTCGGACTCCGGCTGCCAACTGGTGTCGATGCCGTTGACGATGCCGCTGAGCAACCCTTCATCCGCCTTGCGCCGCAGCAGTCCCTCCAGTCCGCAGCCAAAGGCCGGCGAGGTGATCTCGTGGGCGTAGGTGTGGCTGACGGTGGTGATCTGCGCGGCGTAGTTGATGCCCGCCTTGAGGAAGGACAGCTTGCCGTAGTATTCCATGCCATCAATGGTCATGGCTTCGTCGGGCAGGCCCAGTTCGACGGCTTTCTCCGGTGCGCACAGGCCCTGATAGGCGAGGTTGTGAATGGTGAATACGCAGGGGGTCTGCTGCCCGCGCCAGGCCATGTAGGCCGGGGTCAGCCCGGTCGGCCAGTCGTTGGCATGGACCAGGTCCGGACGCCAGCCGCGGATTCCCTGGCCATCGGCGATCTTGCTGGCCGCCAGCGCCAGCCGGGCAAAGCGGATGTGGTTGTCCGGCCAGTCAACCCCGTTGGCGTCACCGTAGGGGTTGCCTTCGCGGTCATACAGTTCCTGGCAGATGACCACGTGGATGATCAGGCCGTCCTCCATGGTCATCTCGCCGATCAGGCAAGGCGGGATCGCTGCATGGCCGGGGAGCTTGCCGACCACGCGGATGGGGTGGCCGCTCTGGATGACCTGGCGATAGCCGGGAATCAATACCCGCACCGAATGATGCCGGTTCAAGGCGCGGGGCAGGGCAGCGGATACATCACCCAGCCCGCCGACCTTGACCAGGTCGGTAATCTCGGACGTCACGAAAAGTATATTGTGGCCAATCTCAGCAGGCGGCATAGGGCTCAAGGGAGCCCCCTCGGTTGCACGCTTGATTATTTCTTTCGGCAGGACCGCCGCCGCAGCATTTCCCATGACACCCTCCTAATCGTTCACTGATTCTCTGGGAGAGCGTTTGGTGCGTGGAAAATCCTGAATCAGGCGCGATGGTGCTGGGGGCAGGTCGACCCGGTTACAAGACCTGGCAGGGTCATCACTGACCGCGAGCGTGCCTCTAGTCCGGTATTGTCTTGCGTATGCCAGCTGCGTTATTCAGGATTGCCCAATCACACAGACGCTATTGCCGGCACCCCCGCCGTAACAGATCAGAAGACTTGTTATCCATCCCTCAAAATAGTGACCGGCTGGTTTTGCAGAAGTTTCGACTTTTTTTGCCGCAGCTTGCCGGTGCAGAAATGGGAACTGAACCGCTCTATGGTCGGCTCTAAGCTGCTATTGAGAGCAGTAGAAACCGACCGGGAGCCGAGCATGCAGAACCTGCAAGAGGTAGTGGATTTTCTCAAACGTAACAATCTCGTACTGGCCACCGCCGAGTCCTGCACGGCGGGTCTCATCGCCTCACTGGTCGCCGACGTGTCGGGCAGCGGGGCGGTGATGGAATGCGGCTACGTGGTGTACGCCGTGCGGGCCAAGCGCGAGATGCTGGGGGTGAACCTGGAGACCATCGACCGCTTCGGCCTGACCAGCGAGGAGGTGGCCCGGGAAATGGCACTTGGCGCGTTGGAGCGCTGTGGCGCGGGCGTCACCCTGGCCAACACCGGGCTGGCAGAAGCCGAGGGGCCCATGGATGGGGTGGTCTGTATCGCCTGTGCGCTGACCGTCGACGGGAAGGCGCGGGTGGTCAGTGAAACCTGCAAGTTCGACGGCGAACGCAACGCGGTGCGCGAGCAGGCGGCCCGTCACGCCCTGTACTCCCTGGACCGGTATCTGACCGATCTGCGTAACCCGGCGCTGTTTGCCTGACGCATTACCAGAATCCGGCCGGATGGCGCGCCTCCACTGTCGGCAGCGTCACGCCGAAGCCATCCCGCAGCAGGGTGGCCAACTGGGTGTCGACTACCATGGAGTTGATGGAATCCAACCCGCCTTCCAGGGTACGAGTGGTGCCGTCGGTGACGAAATAGAGCGCATGCTCCACGCATTGGCGGGCGGTATCGGCACTGATCCGGTAATGGCTGGCGTAGGGCTGGTCAGCCGCCCTCACCTCAAGCCGCAGCTCCGGCGGATTGCCGGCGGTGTGCGCCATGGCATCGAGCCCGACCTCCCGGGCATTCAGCGCCGCCTGCTCGAACAGGGGGGCGGCGGCGGCCAATAATGTTTCACCAAAGCGGCGGATGAACAGCTCGGTGGAAAGCGGTGCAGCAGGATCGGTCATGTCGGTCTCCTTGTCGGGCGGGATACCCCTTGGACCGGGAAAGCGGCCATGAGTTGACCCTGTCGACAAAAAGCCTGGTCCATCACTGGAAGCGAGGCGGCATGCGGGCTGCCGGATGACCGCTCGGCCCGGAAACGGAAAAAAAGGCGAACCTCCAAGCGGGGGTGGCCTCCAACAAGAAGGTGCAATGCACCTGGAGTTCTGAGTTTACAACCCATACTGGAGGCAGTGACATGACTCAACGTAAAGGTGGTAAAGGCAACTTCGCGGAGAACCCCCAACGCGCAGCAGAGGCCGGCAGAAAAGGCGGCCAGGCCAGTGGTGGTAATTTCAAGAACAATCCGCAGCGTGCTGCGGAGGCGGGACGCAAGGGTGGCCAGCAAAGTCGGCGTACTTGAGCGGTAGTTCAGAAGACGGGGGCTGCGGCCCCCGTTTTCTTTTGGGCGGCAAAAAATCAGGATTCACCGGCGGTAGCCGGGTTCTGGCTGCACTGTTATGCTGCTCGCTTTATTGTCGCCCCGAGCGGGCTAGTCGAAGAGGTAAGCATGAAGCGGAATCTGCTGGCAGCCAGTGTTGCATTCAGCGTTATCACCTTGGTGGGTTGCAGTGAAAAGGAACCGGAACTCACCACCTCCATCCAACAGGCGTCCTACGGCATTGGTCTGAACATGGGCCAGAGCCTGCTGCAGGATGGTCTGGAAAATATCGATACCCAGGCACTGGCGCTAGGCATGGAAGATGCCCTGGCCGGCACCGAGGCCCGGGTCAGTGAGAAGGACCTGATGGCTGCCTTCGGTGAACTCCAGGCCCAGGCTGAAGAACGCGCCTCCGCCGAGAGCACCGAACAGCTCGAGACCAATACCGCGTTCCTGGCCGAAAATGCCAAACGTGAAGGCGTAATTACCACCGAGTCCGGCCTGCAGTACGAAGTGATCGAGTCCGGTGATGCCGAGGGTGCCCAGCCCAAGGCGAGCGATGTGGTCTCGGTTCATTATGAAGGCAAGCTGACCGACGGCACTGTATTTGACAGCTCGATCAGCCGGGGTGAGCCGGTGGATCTGCCCGTCAGTGGCGTGATCCCGGGTTGGGTCGAAGCGCTGCAACTCATGCGCATCGGCGACAAGTGGAAGGTCACCATCCCCAGCGATCTGGCCTACGGTCCGGGCAGCCCGAGCCCCGTCATTCCCCCGAACTCCATCCTGGTGTTTGAAATGGAATTGCTGGGTATCCAGCAGGACGACGAGTAAGCACTGGCGGTAACACCGCGCAGGCCGCGAAGCAGAGGTTTCGAACCTGCGAGTGTTACCGTTATGCACACCACGCCGGTAACACGCAAGCACTAATTCCCCTCATTTACATCCCGCCGTACTAATCCGCAAGTGCCTGTTTTTCAAGGTTTTTGCAGTTGATCAAAAAATATCCAGAGTAGCCTGAAGCGCATCCAATCGGGCCTTTGCCCGCTTTGCCCCACCCTTGTTCACAGACTTATCCACAGTAACTGTGGGTAACCCTGATCAGTGCCCCTTTGGGCCAGTATTGAGGAACGCAGGGGCACAAATGCAAATGGCCTTGCACGGAGGGAGCCGGCAAGGCCATTTCAAGGGTAGAGCAGGAGCAGGGCTCAGCCAGCGCTGGCGACCTGCCGTTTGAGCTCGAGCAGGTCGATCAGGATATGGCCGGTCTCCGCCAGGAAGGGGTCGTCCTCATCCTCTTCTTCCTCGGCCATGGGCGAGGGAATGCCGGTGCCATCCATCAGCGGGTCTTCCTTGTCCAGCGCCGCCAGGGGCTCTTCGCCGCGGGCCTGGCGCCGGGCGTTTTCCATGGCCAGCAGCTTGTCCTCGAATTCCTTCTGCTCGGCACGGCGCCGTTTCTCGTTCAGCGGCAGGTATTCCCGCTCCTGCATGGCGCGATTGAGTTCGATGCGGGCCAGGGTATAGGTAAACTCCGGATCCTCGGCTGCCCGTACTTTGTGCTTGTCGGCCAGCAGGGGAATGAACTTGTCGAGTCGGTTATCCGCCTGATAGCGGGCCGCCGGGATGGTATCCCAGGGCAAGGCGCGGGGCAGGCTGCTCTCGCCGATTTCCACCGTATCCAGCAGCGACGGGTAGGCGATATCGGGCACCACGCCGCGGTTCTGGGTGCTCTGGCCGGAAACGCGATAGAACTTGGCTAGGGTAAACTTGAGCTCGCCGTGGTTCAGCGGCTGGATCGACTGCACCGTGCCCTTGCCGAAGGTCGGCTCGCCAATGACCAGCGCCCGGCCGTAGTCCTGCATAGCGCCGGCGAAGATTTCCGATGCCGAGGCGGACAACCGGTTGACGATAACCGCCATCGGGCCGCTGTAGGCAACGCCAGCCTCCGGATCGTCCAGCACCTGCACGTCGCCCTTGCTGTCACGCACCAGGACCGTCGGTCCCTGGTCGATGAACAGCCCGGTCAGCTCGGTGGCTTCCTGCAGGGAGCCGCCGCCGTTGTTGCGCAGGTCCAGCACGATGCCGTCGATTTCCTGCTCCTGCAGTTCGCTGAGCAGGCGGCGCACATCGCGGGTAGTACTGCGGTAGTCCGGGTCGCCGCGGCGGTAGGCCTTGAAGTCGATATAGAAGCCCGGCACCTCGATGACGCCGATCCGGTAATCGTTGCCCTGTTCCTTGAATTCCAGGATGGTCGACTGGGCCGCCTGGTCCTCCAGTTTCACTGCTTCACGCACCAGGGCCACTTCGCGGCTGGTCATGTCGCTCGGCGGGTTGCTGGCGGGAATTACCTCCAGGCGGACCGAGGAGCCCTTGGGGCCGCGGATCAGCTTGACCACTTCATCCAGGCGCCAGCCGACTACATCGACCATTTCGCCCTTGTCCTGGGCCACGCCGATGATGCGGTCAGCCGGTGCCAACTGCTTGCTCTTTTCCGCTGGGCCGGCAGGCACCAGGCGCACTATCTTGGTGTAGTCGTTATCGCTCTGCAGCACCGCACCGATACCTTCCAGCGACAGGCTCATATTGATGTCGAAGTTCTCGGCATTATCCGGCGACAGGTACTGGGTGTGGGGATCGTAGACCTGGGCCAGGGCATTGATGTAGTTCTGGAAAATGTCTTCGCTGCGGGTCTGGTACAGGCGCTTCTGGGCGTTGTGGTAACGCTTTTCCAGCAGCTCCTGGATCGCATCCTGTTCGCGCCCGGCCAGTTTCAACCGGAGCACTTCGTCCTTGATCTGCTGGCGCCAGAGCACACGCAGGGCGTCCTCGTCAGCGGGCCATTCGGCCTCTTCGCGGTCGATCAGGATGTTCTGGTCGCTGGCGAAGTCCAGCTTGTCGATACCCTCGCGCAGCAGCTGCTGGGCGTAGACCATGCGCTCATCCGCGCGCTGGATCTGCCGGGTATGGATGGCGAAGCCGACGCTCAGGTCACCGGCCACCAGCAGGTCATCGAGCTGGTGACGATACTCCTCGAAGGATTTGATGTCCGCGGCGGTGAACAGGCTGCGCTGGGGATCGAGCTGGCGCAGGTAGGTATCGAATATCTCGCTGGACAGGGCGTCATCCAGGCGGATGCGATTGTAGTGATGACGGCGCAGCAGCTCGACGGTGTTGAGGCTGGCGATCATCTGCTCGCGGGTTGGCTGCAGACTCTCCAGATCGAACACCGGCAATGCGCTGTCGACTGTCTCTGCGGCAAAGGAATGGGTGCCGAGGCCCAGCAGGGCGATTACACAGGACGTGCGCAGGAGCTTGGAAACTGTCATCAAAGGTATCGTGTCCGGAGAGGTGAGGGTATTCTTTAGTGCTCGACAGGGACCCGTGGGTTCCCTTTTCAAACCGATTTGACTGATAACTATGGGGGCACCGTGAGAGGATTGCAAGCTGAAGCCGGGGTACTGAGCTGGCGTACGGAAGCCGCCGTGGCGCTGGCGCCGGGGCAGGTTCGGGTGCGGATTCGCGCGGCAGGAATCAACCGCGCGGACCTGTTGCAGCGGGCCGGAAACTACCCGCCGCCGCCGGGTGCCAGTGACATCCTGGGCCTGGAATGTGCCGGGGAGGTGGTCGAGGTCAACGGCGCGGTGCGCTGGGCGGTCGGCGACCGGGTCTGCGCGCTGCTGGCCGGTGGTGGTATTGCCGACGAGGTGGTGATCGACGCCCGGCATCTGTTACCTGTTCCTGCCGGCATGGGTTGGGAAGACGCCGCCGCCATCCCGGAAGTCTTCAGCACGGCCTGGCTGAACGTCTTCGAGCTGGGCGCCGCCCAGCCCGGGGAAAAGGTCCTGATCCATGCGGGTGCCAGCGGTGTAGGCACGGCCGCCATCCAGCTGTGCAAGGCCTTCGGCAATCCCTGTTGGGTGACCCTGGGCAGCCAGGAAAAACTGGAGACCTGCAAGGCGCTGGGTGCCCAGGGCGGCGTACTGCGCCACGACGGCATCAGCGCCCTGAAGGCCGACGGCCCCTTTGACGTGGCCTTGGATCCGGTGGGCGCCAACTACGCCCAGGATCATCTCGATTTGCTGGCGCTGGATGGCCGCTGGGTGATGATCGGGCTGATGGGCGGTCGCAAGGCTGAGCTGGACCTGGCCAAGGTATTGGTCAAGCGCCTGCAATTGACCGGCTCCACCCTGCGCACCCGCAGCGCCGATTTCAAGGCGGGTCTGTTGCAACGCATGGAAGAGCGGCTGTGGCCCCTGTTCGAGACCGGCCAGCTGAAGCCGCTGGTGGCGAAGACCTACAGCTTCGACGAGGTCGATGAAGCTTTTGACGAGCTGGCCCGGGACCGGATTGTCGGCAAGATCGTCCTGGTCAACGACGGGGACTGATCGGACCCTGCAACGCGCCTTACGCTGAGTATCAGTGCAAGGCGTTGCTCCTGTACCGACTCCGCGCCAGCCGACCCGGAGTGTCGAGTTCCATCTCGACACTGGTGCGGGCCAGAGACAGTGCTGGCCGGGATGGAACCCGGCCTTCCCTCAGCGCCTGAATTATGTACCGGTTAAACGCGCTCGCAATCCAGAAATGCCGTTAACACCTTGCCCAGATACTCCACATCCCTGACTCCCGCCAGTTCCCGAATGGAATGCATGGCGAAGGTCGGCGCGCCGATATCCACGGTACGCACACCCAGGCGGCTGGAGGTAATCGGGCCGATGGTGCTCCCACAGCCCATGTCGCTGCGCACCACGAAGCTCTGCACCGGTACCTCGACCTGCTGGCACAGCAGGCGGAACAGGGCGGCGGTTTCGCTGGTGGTGGCGTAGCGCTGGTTGGTGTTGATCTTGATCACCGGTCCGGCGTTGAGCTGGGGCCCGTGATTGCCGTCGTGGCGGTCGGCGTAGTTGGGGTGAATGGCATGGGCGTTGTCCGCCGAGACCAGGACCGAGCGCTGGATGGTCCGGATACGCTCGCTTTCGTCGGGCAGCAGGCGTGCCAGCACATCTTCGAGGAAGGGACCATCGGCACCGCACATCGAGCTGGAGCCGACTTCTTCGTGGTCGGTGCAGACCAGCAGGCAGGCCTGGCTGCCGTCACTGGCCAGCAACGCTTCCAAACCGGCGTGGCAGGACAACAGGTTATCCAGTCGGGCGGCAGCAAGGAAATCATTGTCCAGGCCCAGCACCGCCGGCGGCTGGGTGTCATAGAAACTCAACTCGTAATCGAGCACGTGCAGCGGTCCCCGATCGGGATACTGCCGGCTCAGTTCATTGGCCAGCAGGGCGCGCAGGTCGCGGTTGGGCTCGATGCCATGGGCCAGTACCGGTGGCAGATCGGTCTGGGCGTTCACCGCAAAGCCGTTATTGACATCCCGGTTCAGGTGGATGGCCAGGCTGGGGATGATGGCGATCGGCCGCTGGAAATCGATCAGCAGGTTGTGCAGCCGACCGCCCGCATCCCGGCAGGTCACCCGCCCCGCCAGCGACAGGTCCCGGTCGAACCAGGGGGCCAGCAGTGCGCCGCCGTAGACTTCCACACCCAGCTGCCACAGTCCGTGGCGGTTCAGCTCCGGCTGCGGTTTGACCCGCAGGCAGGGGCTGTCGGTATGGGCGCCGATCATCCGGATGCCCTGGTGCAACATGTCGCCGCGCCCCAGGCTGAAGGCGATCACGGAGGACTGGTTGCGCAGCACGAAGTAGCGACCGCCAGCATCCAGGCGCCAGTCATCCCGCTCATCCAGTTCCTGATAACCGGCGGCACGCAGGCGCTCGGCGAGACTCTGCGCAGCATGGAAGGGAGTAGGGGAGGCCTGGATGAAATCGGCGAGTGCCTGACTGGCGGTATGGGCTGACATAGTGTTTCCTCGGTTCAGAACGGGGCAGGGCAATCGAAGGCCATGCGCTCGCCACTGGACGGATGATTGAGTTCCAGCCGGGCGGCATGCAGGGCCAGACGCGGGCAGGCATCGAGGGCCGCGCCCTGGGCGTACAGGCGATCGCCCAGCAATGGGTGGCCAATGCTCAGCATATGCACGCGCAATTGATGCGAACGTCCGGTGATGGGGGTGAGTTCGACCCGGCAATGATCCCCGTGGCGTTCCAGAACGCGCCAGAAGGTCTGCGCCGGCTTACCCTGGTCGTGGTCGACGATATGCCGCGGCTTGTTCGGTGGATCATAGCGCAGGGGCAGGTCGATATGCCCGGCGTCCTCCGCTGGCTGGCCCCAGCACAGGGCGATATAGGTCTTGCCGGTCTCACGATCCTGGAACTGGCGGGACAGCTCACGGTGGCTGTCCGGGTCGCGGGCGATCACCAGGATGCCGGAGGTTTCCCAGTCCAGGCGGTGCACAATGCGCGCCTCGGGATAGCCGTTGTCCTGCAGCCGGGTAATCAGGCAATCCTTGTTGTCCTCGGCACGGCCGGGCACGGACAGCAGCAGGGTGGGTTTGTTGACGATCAGAAAAGCCGGATCCTCGTGGAGGATACCGATATGGGTCAGGGGCATTGGGCAACCACGGTGCCGCCGACGGGCGGCACCTGTCTGTTATCTTTCGGGCAGGGTGATGTTGAGTTCGAGGATCGAACAGTCGTCCTGATTGTCCAGCGCCACGTGCACCTGGTCACGATCGATGGGTACATACTTGCTGATCACATCGATGATCTCCTGCTGCAGCTGCGGCAGGTAGTCGGGCTGGCTGCGCTGGCCGCGCTCATGGGCGACGATGATCTGCAGGCGCTCCTTGGCCATGGAGGCCGGGGAGTCCTGCTTCTTCTTGCGACTGAAGTAATCAAAAAGACTCATCTCATCCTCCGAACAGGCGCTTGAGCAGCCCTTTTTTCTGGGCTTCGAGGAAGCGGTGGGGCACTTCCTTGCCAAGCAGGCGTTCGACGGCGTCGCTGTAGGCCTGACCGGCATCGCTCTTGTCGTCCATGATCACCGGGATGCCCTGGTTGGAGGCCTTGAGCACTGCCTGGGACTCGGGGATGACGCCCAGCAGCGGAATCGACAGGATGTCCTCGACGTCGCTGACCGACAGCATCTCGCCGTTCTCGACCCGCTCGGGACTGTAGCGGGTCAGCAGCAGGTGCTCCTTGATCTTGTCGCCCTGTTCGGAGCGGCGCGACTTGCTGGAGAGCAGGCCGAGCATGCGGTCGGAGTCGCGCACCGAGGACACCTCGGGGTTGGTCACGACAATGGCCTCATCGGCAAAATACATCGCCAGGTGGGCGCCTTTCTCGATGCCCGCCGGGGAGTCGCAGACGATGAAGTCGAAGGTTTCTTTCAACTGGTCAAGCACGCCCTGGACGCCTTCGAGGGTCAACGCATCCTTGTCCCGGGTCTGGGACGCGGGGAGGATATAGAGGTTGTCCGAGCGCTTGTCCTTGATCAGGGTCTGATTCAGGTTGGAATCACCGTTGATCAGGTTGACGAAATCATAGACCACACGACGCTCGCACCCCATGATCAGGTCGAGGTTGCGCAGGCCCACATCGAAATCGACGATGACCGTCTTGTATCCACGCAGAGCGAGTCCGGTACCGATGGCAGCGCTGGTAGTGGTTTTGCCAACGCCCCCCTTGCCTGAGGTAATGACTAGGATCTTTGCCAAAATGACCTTCCTGACTGATCTTGAATTTGAATGTGGGATGCGTCGGCCCGCCGCGTGCGGATACCGCCTGTCCTGCCTTGCCTGGGGTACTTGCGATTGGCCCTGAGCCACGGCTCACGGGCGTCCCCGAATGGTGGAACAGTATCTGTCAAAGGGCTTCTATCTTCAAGCTGTCCCCATCGAGCGATACCTGTACTGCTTCCTTCCATTGGTGCCGGCGCAGATCTTCCGCCACCTTGTACTGCCCGGCCACCGAGACCAGCTCCGCTTCGAGCGACTGGCAGAAGATGCGTGCCCGGGTATCCCCGCGTACACCCGCCAGTGCCCGACCGCGCAGCGGGCCGTATACGTGAATATGCCCATCGGCGAGCAGCTCCGAGCCGGCGCTCACCGGCGCCAGCACGATGAGGTCGCCGCCCCGGGCATAGACCTGTTGGCCCGAGCGTACCGGCTCGGTAATCACCCGCGTCGGCGTGGTATCGGCGACCTGGGGCGCAGCCGGGGGAGGGGCGACCTCCGCTGGTTGGGCAACAGCTTGCGGTGCAGGTTCCGGTGCGTCGATTATTTTGTCGCGACCGCGGCCCGGGGGCAGCAGCACCAGGCTGGCCTGTTGCGCCAGGGCACGGAACTGCTCGTCGCCGCGCAGGGCCACCGGTTGCAAGCCATGATCCCGGCAGATGCGCAGCAGCGCGATCAGACCGGCGATATCCAGTTCGTCATCGAGTTTTTCCAGGCTGATCAGTACCGGGGTGTCCTGAAAGAAATTCGGCGCCTGTTCGACCTTCTCGGCCAGCTGCACCGCAAAACGTTGCGGGGCCTGACGGACCAGCTCCACGACGGTCATGGTGAGCATGCCGCCCTTGAGATGGAAGACGGGGTCGGTATCGAGCAGGTCCAGATGTGTTTCAGAAGTCATGGCAGATCCATAGAGCGTTTGGTGGGCACACTTATATAGCCTGCCATGGCCGACCGCAAGCCGAAACCAGCGGCAGGTTGCTGGTCGTTGAACCCTTGCGGTTTCCCATCCGACCGACGGCTTGGGTAGAATGGGTTTTTTTCGGAATATGGCTGCCTGATGACTCGTCCCGGCTTCAAACCTGCGTTGCTGCATCCCCGCTACTGGCCCATGTGGATCGGACTGGGCCTGCTGTGGTTGGTCATTCGCCTGCCCTACCGGGTGCTGCTGCAGCTGGGCCGGCTGGTGGGCTGGGGAATGTATCACCTGATGCGCGAGCGCCGGGAGATTGCCCGGATCAACCTGGAGCTGTGCTTCCCGCAGTGGAGCGCCGCCGAGCGTAACCGGGTGCTGCGGGAAAACTTCGCCTCCAATGGCATCGCCCTGTTCGAGATGGCCATGGCCTGGTGGTGGCCGCCCCAGCGCCTGGCGAAGCTGGCGCGGGTGGAGGGGCTGGAGCACCTGCAGCGGGCGGCCGCGGCGGGGCAGGGCGTGGTGCTGATGTCACTGCATTTCACTACCCTGGAAATCGGCGCCGCCTTGCTCGGCCAGCGGGCGACCATCGATGGCATGTACCGAGAGCACAAGAATGCGGCCTTTGACTATGTACAGCGGCGCGGGCGCGAACGGCACAATGCCGATGCGGTTGCCGTGGAGCGGGAGGATGTGCGCAGCATGCTCAAGTCGCTGCGCAAGGGGCGCGGCATCTGGTATGCCCCGGACCAGGATTACGGACGCAAGGCCAGCGTGTTCGTGCCGCTGTTCGGCGTGCCGGCAGCGACCGTGACCGCCACCGCCACCTTTGCCCGGTTGGGCAAGGCTCAAGTCGTGCCCTTCACCCAGACCCGCCTGCCCGACGCCCAGGGTTACCTGCTTACCGTGCACCCGCCGCTGGAGGACTTTCCCCAGGGCGACGAGCAGGCGGACGCCCTGCGCATCAACCAGTGGGTCGAGCAGGAAATCCGCCAGCAACCGGAGCAGTACATGTGGGTGCACCGGCGCTTCAAGACCCGTCCGGAGGGCGAGCCGCGGCCCTATCCCGAGCGCGAGCGCAAGCGGCGTAAACGCAAGAGCCCACGCTGATGGCAACGACAGGCCCAGACAAGGATGATGGCCTGGCGCTGATTCTGTCCGGCGGTGGCGCCCGTGCCGCCTACCAGGTCGGAGTGCTGGCGGGGATCGCCGAACTGACGCCGCGCACAACTCCCAACCTGTTTCCGATCATCTGCGGTACCTCTGCCGGGGCGATCAACGCCCTGGCGCTGGCGACCCATGCGGGCAACCTGCACGCCGCGGTCGACAGCATGCTCGAGGTCTGGTCCGCCTTTCGCAGTCACCACGTCATGCGCACCGACTGGCCAGGGCTGGTGGCCCAGGCCTGGCGCTGGAGTCGGACCAACCTGCTGGGCAATGTGGCCGGGGAGAGCACCACGGCGCTGCTGGACAATCAGCCGCTGCGGCAGTTATTGGCGGCGCGCATGCGCTTTGGCTGCATCGAAGAGGCACTGCAGGCGGGGCAGCTGCGGGCCATCTCCGTCAGCGCCTTCGATTACCGTGCATCGCAATCGGTGTACTTCTACCAGGGGCGCGACCGGATCACGCCCTGGCGGCGGCACCGGCGCATTGGCGTGCAGACCCGGTTGGGGCTGGACCATCTGATGGCCTCGACCGCGATACCGCTGCTGTTTCCGCCGGTGCTGCTCAATCGCACTTGGTATGGCGACGGGGCGGTGCGGCAGCAGGCGCCGCTGAGTCCGGCGCTGCACCTGGGGGCGAACCGGGTGCTGGTAATCGGCGTTACCCATCATGGCGTGACTCCGGATGCGGGACAGCCGGGCGGGAGGCTGGCAACGCCGCCGCCCCCCAGCCTGGCGCAGCTGGGCGGACATCTTCTGCATAGTACCTTCATTGACAACCTGGAGACCGACCTGGAGCAGCTGGAGCGGATGAATCGCCTGGCGGCCTACCAGCCAGCGGCCCTGCGTAACAGCGGCAATGGGGTGCGCCAGGTGGAGGTGCAGGTAGTATCGCCCAGCGAACCGCTGGACCTGATCGCCGCGCGCCATCGCGCGGCGTTGCCGGCCGGCTTGCGGCTGTTCCTGCGGGGCAGCGGCGCGACCCGCAGCTCGGGCAGTGATCTGCTGAGTTATCTGCTGTTCGAGGCGGAATACTGCAATGAGTTGATCGCCCTGGGCCGCCGTGATGCCCTGGCCCAGGCGCCAGAGCTGCGGCGGTTTTTGGGGCTTGCCGAGGCTAGATAAGCTGGCGACGCCGCCGTTGGGTCCCGGCCAGGTGGCTTGCGGCCACTGATCGAATGCTACCGGATAAGTACCGCGGCCGCTGCCAGCAAGATACGAGCTGGTGCTCGAATCTCCCAGGCGTTCGCGCGAGTCATGTGCCTGTCCTGGGATTGACGAGCACGCCCCGGTTCGCCGAGCCGCACCGCACTGAAGCGATGCGGTGGCAGATTACCGCGGAGCTTAGCCCACCACCAGGATACGCAGCGCGTCCAGTCGGATCTTCGCCTGGTGCAGTACCTCAACCCCACGCCGGCGTTGCTGCTCCAGGGCGTCGATCTCGCTCTGGCGCACCAGCGGGTTGACCTGTTGCAGTGCCTTGAGGCGGTTGATTTCCTCGTCCAGGTCGGTGGTGAAGCGGGTCGATGCCTGTTCCACCAACTCGGCATGCTGGATGTCAGCCAGGGCTTCGGCGCGGTCCAGCAGACGTTCAACCTCGTCGCGCTGACTCTTGGCGATCTTGCTGGCCAGATGCTTGGGCAGCCCATCGATCTGCGCTTCCAGGGTTTCGAAGGCCACCTTGGCGGCCAGGTCGTTGCCATTGATATCCAACAGGCAGCGCACCGGGGTCGGCGGCAGATAGCGTTGCAGCTGCAGCGCCCGCGGAGCGATGGCCTCGCTGACGAACAGGCACTCGAGCAACATGGTGCCGGGCTTCAGCGCCTTGTTCTTCAGCAGCGCCACCGAGCTGTTGCCCATACTGCCGGACAGCACCAGGTCCATGCCGCCCTGTAGCATCGGATGCTCCCAGGTGATGAACTGCATGTCCTCGCGGGACAGGGCCGTGTCGCGGTCGTAGGTGATGGTCACCCCCTCGTCGTCCCCCAGGGGGAAGCCTGCGTCGAGCATGCGCTCACCGGGGCGCAGCACCAGGGCATTATCGGAGTGGTCTTCGCTGTCGATACCGAATACATCGAAGAGCCGCTCCATATAGATAGGCAGCTGGAAGTCCTGGTCCTGTCGCTCGATGGTCTCGATCAGACGTTGCGCCTCGCCGGTATGCCCGCGCGAATGCAGTTCCAGCAGGCGGTCGCGGCCGTTGTGCAGCTCGGCCTCCAGCGCGTTGCGGGTCTGCTGCGCCTCGGCGATCAAGGTCTGCCACTCTTGCTCCTGCGGTTGCTCCAGTTGCTGCTCCAGGGCGTCGCCGTATTGCTGCTGCAGGGCGTTGCCGGTGGGGCAGGTGGCGCGGAAGGCGTTCAGCCCCTGGTCGTACCACTGGAACAGGCGCTCCTGGGCGGTCCCTTCCAGGTAGGGTACATGCAGCTCGATGGTGTGCTTCTGACCAATACGGTCGAGGCGGCCGATGCGCTGCTCCAGCAGATCGGGATGCGCCGGCAGGTCGAACATCACCAGGTGGTGGGCGAACTGGAAGTTGCGGCCCTCGCTGCCTATTTCCGAGCAGATCATCACCTGGGCGCCGAATTCCTCATCGGCGAAGAACGCAGCGGCGCGGTCACGCTCGATGATGCTCATGCCCTGGTGGAACACGGTGGCGGGGATGCCGCTGCGGATGCGCAGGGCGTCGTTCACGTCCAGCGCCGTTTCGGCGTGGGCGCAAATCACCAGCACCTTGTGCTGCTTCAGGGATTTCAGGGTGTCGATCAGCCAGTCGACCCGCGGGTCGTCCTGCCACCAGGCGGTTTCCGCCGGCTCGAACTCATCCTGCAGGCCAACCTCGGGATACAGCGTCGCGCGGCCTTGCAGCTCGTCGTACAGGGCGGGGCAGGGCAGCGGGTAGGCATGCAGCTCGCGCTCGGGGAAGCCGCTGATTACCGCGCGGGTATTACGGTAGAGCACCCGGCCGGTGCCATGGCGATCGAGCAACTGGCGGATCAGGCTGCGGCGGGCCTCGGTGGCGGTCTCGCCGCCGGCCTGCACGGCATCCAGCAGGCTGTCGGCGCTGTCGCCGAGCCACTGGCTGATGGCCTCGCGGTGTTCTGGCGCCAGGGCCGGGGTGTCGAGCAGTTGCTGCACCGCTTCGGCAACCGGCTGGTAGCGCAGGGTTTCGGCGCGGAACGCCTCAAGGTCATGGAAGCGGTCCGGGTCCAGCAGGCGCAGGCGGGCGAAGTGACTGGCCTGGCCCAACTGTTCCGGCGTGGCGGTCAGCAGCAGCACGGCGGGAATCTGGCCGGCGAGCTGTTCCACCAGGGTGTATTCCGGGCTGGCCGCCTCCTCATGCCAGACCAGATGGTGGGCTTCGTCGACCACCAGCAGGTCCCAGTCGCTGGCGTGCAGCCACTGCTCGGCCTTGTCATTGGCCAGCAGGAATTCCAGTGATACCAGCGCCAGCTGTTCTTCCTCGAAGGGGTTCTGTTCGGCCCCATCGCAGCGTTCCTGGTTGAACAGGGCAAAGCGCAGGTTGAAGCGCCGCAGCATTTCCACCAGCCACTGGTGCTGGAGGTTCTCCGGTACCACGATCAGTACCCGGCGTACCCGCCCGGTCTGGATCTGGCGGTGGATGACCAGGCCGGCCTCGATGGTCTTGCCCAGGCCCACTTCGTCCGCCAGCAGTACGCGGGGCGCGACCCGGTCAGCCACGTCCCTGGCGATATGCAACTGGTGGGCGATCGGCTGGGTGCGGACACCCGCCAGGCCCAGCAGTGGGGAACGCTGGATGCGGCAATAATGGCGCAGACTTTCATAGCGCAGGCCAAACCAGGGCAGGGGGTCGATCTGGCTGGCAAACAGCCGGTCGCTGGCCAGGCGGAACTGGATGAAGTTGTCCAGCATGGTTTCGGCAAAGTCGGCATTGCTGCCATCGTCCCGCAGTCCGCGATAATGCAACAGCCCATCCTGCTCGGTCACATCGCTGACCGTCAGGCTCCAGCCTTCGTGGTGGGTGATACTGTCGCCCGGGCTGAACCGTACGCGGGTCAAGGGGGCATTGCGCATGGCGTAATGGCGGGTTTCGCCGCTCGCCGGGAAGAGGATCACGACCAGCCGGCCATCCTGTGATAACACGGTACCCAGTCCCAGTTCCGATTCGCTGTCACTGACCCAGCGTTGCCCCGGGGTAAATACTGTCATGCCTCACTCCTGCCCATGCGTAAAGGGCGCATATGTTACCTGATCCGGGAGTGCTCACAAACCGCTGATAGCAAAGCGGGATAGTCACTGGCGGATCCGCCTGCCCCGGCAGAAAAAGTCGGTTCTGTGACGCCGGTCGCAGTTCGGGGATCAAAGGCGGCGTTTGACGGTCGATAAGCTAGCTACCATGCTGCTCGATATCACCCTTTACAGGTAAAGCCATGCTCATTCCCGGTGTTCCCGCCCCCGGCGTTCAACAGGAACGTCTCAAGACCGACCGCCAGCTACGGCCGGGGGCGATCGACGGCGTGCCCGGCGATCCGCTTTCGGGATTGCCGACGGACGACAGGGACGGGCACGGCGGCCACGAGCATCAGCATCGCGCCGCAGAGCAGTCGGCCGATCTGCAGACCGCCCATGAGCCGCCTGCCGCTACCGAGCCAACCGAAGTCGGCGCGCCAGATCTGCCGCGCAAGGGGCTGCTGGTTGACATCCGGGCCTGAGGCGATGGTAGGCTTGCCGCTTGCCCCAGGAGCCCCCCATGCCCGAACAGCCACAGTCTGCCCCGGTTATCGATCTTGCCGAAGCACGGCGCAGCCGGCTGCATGATATCCACGAAGCCCGCCTCCTGCAGGTGCGCGCCGCCTTCGAAAAAGCCCTGCCATTGCCCGCCAAGCCAAAGCGCAGTGGCAAGAAAAAACCGAAAAAACCGAAAAAGCGCTGAAAACGGCTATTTACTTGACCTCGGTCAAGTACCCTGATGATCCTCATGGGTATTCTGCAATCATAGACAGACATACATGGATGCGGAGAAAGCTCATGTTTATCGATGATGCAGTGATTGCCGGTTTATTGACAGTGGGCCTGATGGTCGTGTTCCTCGCCGGGGTTGGCGTATTCATCTACCAGGATGCGCGCAAGACCAGCAAAAAGATTCCCTGATTCACCCCTGGAATTGCCGGAGCTCGAAAGCGCAGCCCCCTCTGCGCGGGACTCTTTCGGGTTCCTCAATGTGCATGGCTCGCAAGGCCTTCGCGGTTACCCTTTGGGTAACCGCTTTTTTTTGCCCCTGGGCAGTGTCCTCGCTGCTGCGGTGGGTGGCAGGCATCCGGTAGACTGACCGGTCCATCCCGTACCGAGCCACACCATGTCCAATCTGCCCTCGCCGCCCAGTGCGCCCGTTCCCCGTGCCCGTTGCCCGCAGTGCGCGCGCCCGGTCGAGCTGTGCCTGTGTCACCTGGTGCCGGATCTCGCGCCACGGACCACTATTATCGTGATCCAGCACCCGGACGAACGCCGCCACGCGCTGAATACCGCCCGCCTGCTGGTGGCGGGCCTGCGCAATGGGGAGCTGGTGGTGGCGGAGCAACTGCCGGAGAAGTGGCAGCTGCGGCTGGGCAACCCGGCCTGGCGGACGGAATTGCTGTTTCCCGGGCCGCAGGTGCCGCTGGTGGCGCCCGCCGCAGATGATCCGCGGCCCCGCCAACTGGTGCTGCTTGACGGCACCTGGCGCAAGGCCCGCAAGCTGCTGCACCTGAGCCCGCTGCTGCAGCAGTTGCCCCAGGTGGCGTTGCCGGCGGGCCTGGAAAGTCGCTACCGGTTACGCAAGGCGCCGGCTGCCGGCGCGCTGTCCACCATTGAAGCGGGCGTCGCGGCGCTGCAGCTGATCGAGCCCGACGGCGATTTTCACGATCTGCTCAAGCCCTTTGACGCGCTGATCGAAGGGCAGATCCAGGCCATGGGCGAGGAGGTCTATCGGCGCAACCACCAGGATGCCGAAGGGTCACCACCTCGACGTTGAGTTGACTCCATTCGTGACAGTGATTTTGGTGATTTCCACTCCTCTCCGATTGCTGGCCCCGCTAGACTGCGAAAATAGTCGAGTTGATACAAAATCGTAAATTGGCTCGACAGCATGGGTTTACGGAGGCGGTATGCAGAAGACAGGTTTGCGGGTGGTGGTTACGGGGGCGGGTAGCGGGCTGGGTCGTGAGCTGGCGGTGCGTTACGCGCGGGAGGGGGCGCGACTGGCACTGGCGGACATCCAGGAGTCCGGCCTGGGCGAGACCCTGCGGTTGGTTGAGGCGGCGGGCGGTAGTGGTTTCACCCGGCGCTGCGATGTGCGCGACTACAGCCAGCTGGCGGCCCTGGCCCAGAGCTGCGAGGAGTTGATGCAGGGTGTGGATGTGCTGATCAACAACGCCGGCGTGGCGTCTGGCGGCTGGTTCGAGGAGCTGTCGCTGGAGGACTGGGAATGGCAGATCAGCATTAACCTCATGGGCGTGGTCAAGGGCTGCAAGGCATTCGTGCCCATGCTGCTGACCCAGGGCAATGGCCGGATCATCAATATCGCCTCCATGGCGGCGCTGATGCAGGCGCCAGGCATGAGCAACTACAACGTGGCCAAGGCCGGGGTGGTGGCGCTGTCGGAAAGCCTGCTGTGCGAACTGCAGCCCCGTGGCATCAAGGTCAACGTGGTCTGCCCGTCGTTCTTCCAGACCAATCTGCTGAGTTCCTTCCGCGGCCCGGACAGCGAGTCCCGGGATGATATTGCCAAGTTGCTGGAAAGCTCGCCCATTTCCGCGGCGGACATCGCCGACCTGATCTACCGCGAAAGCGAGGCCGGCACCTTCATGATCCTGCCCCATGACAAGGGCCGTGAGGCCTGGGCCGTCAAGCAGGCCCAGCCGCAGCTGATCTACGACGAGATGGTGCGCCTGGCTGTGAAAAAGCTCTCCGCCTCGGGCAACTGACACTTTTGCACGCGGTACCCCGGGGAGGCGCGCCAGCGTCTCCCTTTTTTGTCGTTCCGATTTGCTCCTGCGGTGTCAAGCTCTGCGGCATGTGGCACAATGCAGCACTGAATTCTGACCGGGACCAGACGGGAACATGGGCGTGTCCACTGCCGCAAGCGGGTTGATGAATGCTGCTGAAGCACGTCGTATGGCGTTCCTCGTTTGGCCTGGCTGTCATCCGGCGATCCTCATGCCCGCGCTGGCGGTGCTGCGTTCGGCCAATCGCATGGCCGAAACCGGCCTCTACCTGATCGACTGCTTTACCCTCGACGACGAGCCGATCCTGTCACCCGAGGGCTGGCAACTGCCGGCGCGACGCTGGGAGGGTGCCGAGGCCCTGTCCCATCTGTGGCTGGTGGCCGACGCCGAGCGACTGCCGGTGTCCATGAGCCCGACGATGGTCCTGCAGCTGCGCTCCCTGGCCCGCGAAGGTGTCCACCTCGGTGGCCTGGAGGAGGGCGTATTCCCCCTGGCCATGGCCGGGCTGCTGGATGGCCATCGCTGCGCCGTGCACTGGCGCATGCTTGAGGAGTTTCGTGAGCGCTTCCCCGCGGTGCAGGCCGGCACTCGGCTGTTCGAGCAGGACGAGGGCCGGCTGAGCAGCAGCGGCTGCGCCATCACTGATCTGTTCCTGACCCTGGTGGGCGAGCACCACGGCGCCGACCTGGCGGCCCTGGTTGCCGAGGATCTGAACGTCGAGCGGGTCCGGGATGGCAGCGAGCAGCAGCGGGTGCCGCTGCGCAACCGGTTGGGCAGTACCCATCCGAAGCTCACCCAGGCGGTGATTCTGATGGAGTCGAATATCGAGGAGCCGCTCACGACCGATGAGATCGCCCGGCACGTCTGCGTGTCCCGGCGCCAACTGGAGCGGATCTTCAAGCAGTACCTGAACAGCGTGCCGTCGCAGTATTATCTGGAGCTGCGCCTGAATCGCGCGCGGCAGATGCTGCAGCAGACCAGCAAGTCGATCATCCAGATCGGCCTGTCCTGCGGCTTCTCATCGGGTCCGCATTTTTCCAGCGCCTATCGCAACTGTTTCGGCGTGACCCCGCGGGAAGATCGCAACCAATACCGCGCCCAGCAGGCGCAGGACGGCCGGGCCAGCCTGTAGACGGCGAGCTGGCCAGGCCCTATACATTATCCGCCCGCCAGGGCGAACACAGGAGAGTTACCGGAATGTCGCAGTCAATGCAGGTCAATCGCGCCGATTTCGATCGGTTGATGGTGCCCAATTACGCCCCCGTGGACATGATCCCGGTGCGTGGCGACGGGTCGCGATTGTGGGATCAGCAGGGCCGCGAATACATCGATCTGGCGGGTGGCATCGCGGTGAACTCCCTGGGTCACGCCCATCCGCAGGTGGTTGAAGCGTTAGTAGAGCAGGCGCAGAAGCTCTGGCATGTGTCGAACATCATGACCAACGAGCCGGCGCTGCGCCTGGCCGCCAAGCTGGTGGCGGCGACCTTTGCCGACAAGGTGCTGTTCGTCAACTCCGGGGCCGAGGCCAACGAGGCGGCATTCAAGCTGGCGCGGCGCTGGGCCCATGACCAGGTCGGTCCGGAGAAACACGAGATCATTGCCTGCAGCAACAGTTTCCATGGCCGCACCCTGTTCACCGTCAGCGTGGGCGGCCAGCCCAAGTACTCCCAGGGGTTCGGGCCGGCGATCAGCGGTATCAGCCACGTCCCCTATAACGACATCGCCGCACTGGAGGCGCAGATCTCCGAGCGCACCTGCGCGGTAGTGGTCGAGCCGGTGCAGGGCGAGGGCGGGGTCATTCCGGCCTCGGTGGAGTATCTGCAGGCGGTCCGGGCGCTGTGCGACAAGCACAATGCCCTGCTGATCTTCGACGAGGTGCAGAGCGGCATGGGGCGGACCGGCAAGCTGTACGCCTATATGCATAGCGGCGT
Organism: Pseudomonas saudimassiliensis; assembly: GCF_000939975.1. GTDB lineage: Bacteria > Pseudomonadota > Gammaproteobacteria > Pseudomonadales > Pseudomonadaceae > Halopseudomonas > Halopseudomonas saudimassiliensis. The sequence continues at coordinate 2,785,609 of NZ_LK391969.1, forward strand.
CGCACCGGACATCCTGACCAGTGCCAAGGGCATTGGCGGGGGCTTTCCGATTGCGGCCATGCTGACCACCGATCGCGTTGCGCCGGCCCTGGCCGTCGGCACTCATGGCAGCACCTATGGCGGCAACCCGCTGGGTTGCGCCGTAGCGGAAAAGGTCCTGGATATCATCAATACGCCCCAGGTGCTGGACGGGGTCGGGGAGCGGCGCAATCTGTTGACCGCCGGCCTGCGGCAGCTGGCCGATGAGCTCGGGGTGTTCTCCGAGGTGCGCGGCCAGGGCCTGCTGATCGGTGCGGTGTTGGCCGAGCGCTGGCGGGGCCAGGCCGGTCAACTCATGCGCCTGGCGCAGGAGGAGGGACTGCTGGTGCTCCAGGCCGGACCTGATGTGGTACGGCTGGCGCCGAGTCTGATCATCCCCGAAGCGGATATCCGTGAGGGCCTCGGGCGGCTGCGCTCGGCGCTGTTGCGGCTGGTTGGATAACGCGGAGAACGGCCATGCTCATCCAGCGCCTGTGCACCCTCGCGGACCTGCCGGAAATCCAGCGGCTGGCCATCGACAGCCCGGTAGGCATCACCTCCCTGCCGGCGGACAGCGAGCAGCTGTCGGCGATCATCGAAGGCAGTGAGGCGGCAACGGATGAGACGGTCACCTTCACCGGCGAGGAGCGTTACTTCTTCGTGCTTGAAGACCCGAAGAGTGGGCGGCTGGCCGGCTGCAGCAGCATCATGTCGGCGGCCGGTTTCAGCCAGCCGTTCCATACCTTCCGTAACGACATCTTCATGCACGCCTCCCGGGAGCTGGGATTGCAGAACCGCATGCATGTGCTGTCGCTCTGCCATGACCTGACCGGCCACAGCCTGCTCACCGGCTTCTATCTGGATACGCCCTGGAAGGGGTTGTATCCCGCGCTCAAGCTCAACGCCTGCGGCCGCCTGCTGTTCATGGCCTCGCACCCGCAGCGTTTTGCCGAGTCCACCGCGGTGGAGATCTCCGGGGTCTGCGACGAAGAAGGTAACTCGCCGTTCTGGGATGGCCTGTGTCGGCATTTTTTCGACGTCGATTACCGGGAGGCCGAACGCCTGGGCAGTAGCCACGGCCGCAGCCTGCTGGCGGAGCTGATGCCCGGTTATCCCATCTATGTCCCGATGCTGCCGGATGCTACCCAGGAGGTGATCGGGCAAGTGCGCCCGGCTTCCCAGTTGGTGTACGACATCCTCATGGCCGAGGGTTTCGAGACCGATAACTACGTGGATATCTTCGACGGTGGTCCGGTGGTGCAGGCCAAGACCGCCGAGCTGATCTCGGTGCGCTGCAGCGAAGTGGCCACGGTGCATATCGGCGAGCCGGGTGCGGCCACCGGTACCTGGCTGGTGGCCAACGAGAAGGTGCGCGACTTTCGCGCCTGCCTGGCACCGCTGGCTTGGCATCCGGGGGAGCCGCTGGTGCTGGATACAGCCCTGGCCGGATTGCTCAAGGTGGTGGAGGGTGACACGCTCAGATTGATTGGAGGGGACTGACATGCTGGTGCGCGCAGCGCAGATGAACGACCTGGCCGCTCTGCTGGAGCTGGCGTTGGGCGTAGGGTCGGGGATGACCAGTCTGCCGGCCAGCGAGGAGCGGCTGCAGCGACGCCTGCAGACGGTCGCGGCAAGCTTTGCCGGGGAGCTGACGCCCGAGGACGCCGACTACCTGTTTGTGCTGGAAGACCCGCAGGGACAGGTTGTGGGTACCAGCGGCATGGTGGCCGGCGCGGGCATGCGTGAGCCCTGGTACAGTTACCGGGTCGGGCTGACCGTGACTGCCAGCCGGGAACTGAACGTCTATCGCCGCCAGCCGACGCTGTTTCTCAACAACGACCTGACCGGCGCCACGGCGCTGTGCTCGCTGTATCTGCGCGAGTCCCATCGCCACAGTCTCAATGGGCGCCTGCTGTCCAAGGCGCGGTTCATCCATATGGCGGAATTCGCCGATGATTTTGCCTCGCGGATCATAGCCGAAATCCGCGGCCTGTCCGACCGCCAGGGGCGCTCGCCGTTCTGGGACAGTCTCGGTCGACACTTCTTCCGCATGGATTTTGCCCGCGCGGATTACCTGACCGGTACCGGCAGCAAGGCCTTCATCGCCGAGATGATGCCCAAATTCCCGCTGTATACCTGTTTCCTCAGTCAGGAAGCACGGGACGCCATCGCCCGCGTGCATCCCGATTCCGAGCCGGCCCTGGCGATGCTCGCCGAGGAAGGGCTGGCCTACCAGGGCTATATCGATATCTTCGACGGCGGCATCACCCTGGAGGCGCCGCCCAGCCAGGTGCGCAGCATCCATGACAGCCAGCGGCTGGTACTGGCTATCGGTACCCCGGGGGACGAGGCCCAGACCTATCTGGTGCACAACCGCGAACGGCAGCACTGCCGCATCACCGCCGCCGCGGGCCGGATTGCCGCCGGCACCCTGGTGGTCGCGGCCGAGACCGCCGAGCTGCTGCGTCTGCGCGCCGGCACCCCGGTGCGGGCGGTCGCGCTGGTGGGCGGCGATGGCCTGGCCGATCCCTATGCCGCCGCGCCCTGAGCGCGCCGTGGCCTGAAGTTATTGCCTCGATAGACAGAAACGCACGGGCCGCATGATGCATGCTATCTTGCGATGCCTATATAATGTCGAATCCTGCCCGGCGCGAGCCCGGCGACCTGATCTGTGATAAAGAGACCTATGAAAAGCGCTGAGATCCGTGAAGCTTTCCTTCGCTTCTTTGAAGAAAAGGGCCATACCCGAGTAGCCTCCAGTTCGCTGGTGCCGGATAACGATCCGACGCTGCTGTTTACCAATGCCGGCATGAACCAGTTCAAGGACTGTTTCCTGGGACTGGAAAAGCGGGCCTATACCCGCGCGACGAGCAGCCAGAAGTGCGTGCGCGCCGGTGGCAAGCACAACGATCTGGAGAACGTCGGCTACACGGCGCGGCACCACACCTTCTTCGAGATGCTGGGTAACTTCAGTTTCGGCGATTACTTCAAGCGTGACGCGATCCACTATGCCTGGGAATTCCTGACCTCGGACAAATGGCTGGGCCTGCCCGCGGACAAGCTCTGGGTTACCGTCTATGCCAGCGACGACGAAGCCTATGACATCTGGACGCAGGAAGTGGGTGTGCCCGCCGAGCGGATGGTGCGTATCGGCGACAACAAGGGTGCGCCCTATGCCTCCGACAACTTCTGGGCCATGGGTGATACCGGCCCCTGCGGTCCCTGCACCGAGATCTTCTTCGACCACGGCGAGCACATCTGGGGCGGCCCGCCCGGCAGCCCGGAAGAGGATGGTGATCGCTACATCGAGATCTGGAACAACGTCTTCATGCAGTTCAACCGCACCGCCGACGGCGTGATGCATCCGCTGCCGGCCCCCAGTGTCGATACCGGCATGGGCCTGGAACGCATCAGCGCGGTGCTGCAACATGTGAACTCCAACTACGAGATCGACCTGTTCCAGAGCCTGCTCAATGCGGCGGCCCAGGCCATTGGCTGCGCCAACGAGGGCCAGGCGTCGTTGAAGGTGGTCGCCGACCATATCCGTTCCTGCGGTTTCCTGATCGCCGACGGCGTGCTGCCGTCCAACGAGGGCCGCGGCTACGTGCTGCGTCGCATCATCCGCCGTGCCTGCCGGCACGGCAACAAGCTGGGCGCCACCGGCACCTTCTTCCATCGTATCGTCGCGGCCCTGGTCGCCGAGATGGGCGATGCCTTCCCGGAACTGAAAACCCAGCAGGCGCACATCGAGCGGGTGCTCAAGACCGAAGAAGAGCAGTTTGCCAAGACCCTGGAACAGGGCCTGCGCATCCTCGAGCAGGATCTGGCGGAGCTCAAGGGCAGCGAGATTCCCGGTGACGTGGTATTCAAACTGTACGACACCTACGGCTTCCCCATGGACCTGACGGGCGATATCGCCCGCGAGCGCAACCTGACCATCGACGAAGCCGGCTTCGAGACCGCCATGGCGGCCCAGCGCGAGCGCGCCCGGTCGGCCAGCCAGTTCGGTGTGGACTATAACCAGCTGGTCAAGATCGAGGGGCAGACCCAATTCGAGGGCTACACCGCGACCGTGGGCTCGGCGCAAATCCTGGCCCTGTATCGCGAGGGCGTACGGGTCGACACGCTGCGCGAAGGTGAGGCAGGCGTGGTGATACTCGACCGCACCCCCTTCTATGCCGAATCCGGCGGCCAGATCGGGGATACCGGCTACCTGGAAAGCGCCGGCGTGCGTTTCGACGTGCGCGATACCACCAAGGCCGGCGGTGCCCACCTGCACCACGGGGTGGTGAGCAGCGGCAGCCTGAACAGTGGCACGACCATCCGCGCCGTGGTTGACGACAATGTGCGCGCTGCGACCAAGGGCAATCACTCGGCCACACACCTGCTGCATGCCGCGCTGCGCCAGGTGCTGGGCGAGCACGTCCAGCAGAAGGGGTCGCTGGTTGACAGTCAGCGCCTGCGCTTTGACTTCAGCCACTTCGAGGCCATCCGCCCCGAGCAGCTGCGTGAGCTGGAACGCATCGTCAATGACCAGATCCGCGCCAACACCGCGGTGGAAATCGAAGTCACCGACATCGAGACCGCCAAGGCCAAGGGCGCCATGGCGCTGTTTGGTGAGAAATACGGCGACCAGGTCCGCGTCCTGAGCATGGGCGGCGGCTTCTCCGTTGAGCTGTGTGGCGGCACCCACGTCGAGCGTACCGGCGACATCGGCCTGTTCCGCATCACCGCCGAAGGTGGCATTGCCTCCGGCGTGCGGCGCATCGAAGCGATTACCGGCCAGGCGGCGCTGGACTGGGTCAACGAATCGGAAGAGCAACTGCGGCAGGCTGCCCAGTTGGTCAAGGGGTCCCGGGACAATCTGCTGGAGAAGCTGGCGGCGGTCGTCGATCGCAACCGCCAGCTGGAGAAGGATCTGGAGCAGCTCAAGGCCAAGGCCGCCACCGCTGCGGGTAACGACCTGGCGGGCGAGGCGCAGCAGTTGGGCGGCATGACTGTGCTGGTCAAGCGCCTTGACGGACTGGACGGCAAGGCCCTGCTGGCGCTGATCGACCAGTTGAAGAACAAGCTGGGCTCGGCGGTCATCCTGCTGGGTGGCGAGCTGGACGGCAAGGTCGTGCTGGTCGCCGGGGTGACCAAGGACCTGGCGGCCCGCGTCAAGGCGGGCGACCTGATCCGCAACACCGCGCAGGCGGTGGGTGGCAAGGGCGGCGGCCGCCCAGACATGGCCCAGGGTGGTGGTACTGACGTCGCGGCGCTGGATAGCGCCCTGGCCAGCGCTGCCGAGTGGATAGCGCAGCAGCAGTGAAATGAACAGGGGTCGGTCCACGGTGGTGGATCGACACAATGGTCGGGATAACCGATTTCGCATGGGAGTTGGTGCAACAAATGGCACTTATTGTCCAGAAGTTTGGGGGTACCTCGGTCGGCAGTGTGGAGCGCATTGCCCAGGTGGCCGAGAAAATCAAGGGTTTCAAGGCCCAGGGCCATGATCTGGTTATCGTGGTCTCCGCCATGAGCGGGGAGACCAACCGTCTGATCGGTCTGGCCAAGGATATCTGCGCCGAGCCCGACCCGCGGGAGCTGGACGTGATCCTCTCCACCGGTGAACAGGTCACCATCGGCCTGCTGGCCATGAAGCTCAAGTCCATTGGTGTCCCCGCCGTCTCCTATACCGGCGCCCAGGTGCGCATCGAGACCGATAGCTCCTTCGGCAAGGCACGCATCCAGCATATAGATGAAGCCAGATTGCGTGGTGAGCTGGACGCGGGCAAGGTGGTGATTGTTGCTGGCTTCCAGGGCATGGATCCGCAGGGCAATATCACTACCCTCGGGCGGGGCGGCTCCGACACCACAGGCGTGGCCCTGGCGGCGGCGCTGAAGGCGGACGAGTGCCAGATCTACACCGATGTGGATGGCGTCTACACCACTGATCCACGGGTGGTCGACAGTGCGCGCCGCCTGGAAAAGGTCACCTTCGAGGAAATGCTCGAGATGGCCAGCCTGGGCTCCAAGGTGCTGCAGATCCGTGCGGTCGAGTTCGCCGGCAAATACAACGTGCCACTGCGTGTGTTGCACAGTTTCAAAGAGGGTCCCGGGACCCTGATTACCCTTGAGGAAGATCTGTCAATGGAACAGCCCGTCATCTCCGGCATAGCGTTCAATCGTGATGAAGCCAAACTGACCATCCGTGGTGTGCCGGATACCCCCGGCGTGGCCTTCAAGATCCTCGGCCCGGTCAGCGCGGCCAATATCGAAATCGACATGATCGTGCAGAACGTGTCCAAGGATCAGACCACCGACTTCACTTTCACGGTCAACCGCAACGACCAGCGTCGCACCGAAGAGGTACTGCGCAAGGTGGCCACCGAGATCGGCGCGCGTGAAGTGGCCGGAGACAATGCCATCGCCAAGGTGTCCATTGTCGGTGTCGGCATGCGCTCCCATGCGGGCGTGGCCAGCAAGATGTTCGAAGCGCTCTCTAACCACGGCATCAACATCCTCATGATCTCCACCTCGGAAATCAAGATTTCCGTTGTCATCGACGAGAAGTACCTCGAGCTTGCCGTGCGCGCGCTCCACTCGGCCTTCGAGCTGGACGCCCCTGAGCAGGATAGCGACCATATCTGAGCACTCACGGGGCGATATCGCCCCCGCTGGGCATGGTTTTCCGGGGCGCCGTGCCCGCCTGGGCAGGCCGGCCCATATGAAGTGGCTCAGGTATCGAACGCTCGGTGCCGGATGTGGTCACATTCATGCAAGCTTGACGGCTGACACATAACAATCGGTTTTATCGCAGAGCTGTGTCCTGATTATTGAGCAAGGAGAAATGGAATGCTTATTTTGACTCGACGGGTTGGTGAGACCCTGATGGTAGGTGATGAAGTGACGGTTACGGTCCTGGGCGTGAAGGGGAATCAGGTACGTATCGGCGTCAACGCCCCGAAAGAAGTGGCTGTACACCGTGAAGAAATCTACCAGCGCATCCAGAAGGAAAAAGACGAAGCATCAAATGATTAATTTTCTTAAATTTTTCATTGCATTAGCGCAGCCGCGCAGTTAATATTCTGCGCGTGTTACGGAGAGGTGGCCGAGAGGCCGAAGGCGCTCCCCTGCTAAGGGAGTACACCTCAAAAGGGTGTCGAGGGTTCGAATCCCTCCCTCTCCGCCACTTTTGTGTTATCTAGGTTGTCAATTGTTAAGTTCTTGAAATTAAAAGAAAAAAACAGTTGACAGGGAGTTGAAAGCCTATATAATACGCACCAACAACGCACTCGTAGCTCAGCTGGATAGAGTACTCGGCTACGAACCGAGCGGTCGGAGGTTCGAATCCTCCCGAGTGCGCCAAACGAAGAAACCCACTGGACATCCAGTGGGTTTTTTTTCGTCCCGCATCTGCAGTCATCCTGGCTGCGCAAAAGCCTGCCAGAATTGACCACAGGATTATCGTCATGCCGTTACGGCTGCGCTGAGCTTGTCTTGTCGGAGGACGCACCATGTCTGAGCAACACGGAAAATCCCCGGAGCGTCTGCAGGACCGGGTCGAGCAGGTTCTGCAGCTGCTGGAACGCAACGGCCTGGCTGATGTTCTCGCACATGAAGACAAGCACCGCCGCACGGCGCTGCTGGCCGATGCTGACCTGCAGCAGGATCAGCTCGAACTGCAGCGCTGGCTGGATGAGCTGCACCCGGCGGACGTCGCCTATATCCTCGAATCCCTGCCCCTGACCGAACGTCTGGCCGTCTGGCAGCTGGTCAAATATGACCGCGACGGTGAAATCCTGCTGGAAGTCTCGGATGCGGTGCGCGAGATCCTGATTGACGACATGGACAATCAGGAGATCATCGCCGCAGCCAATATGCTGGATGCTGATGAGCTGGCAGACCTGGCGCCGGACCTGCCGCGGGACGTGGTGCGCGAGCTGATGGATATGCTCGATGCCCAGCAGCGCGAGCGGCTGCGCTCGGCGTTGTCCTATGATGAGGACCAGGTCGGGGCGCTGATGGACTTCGACATGGTGACCATCCGCGATGACGTCACCCTGGAGGTCGTCAGTCGCTACCTGCGCCGCTTCGACACGCTCCCCGACCATACCGACAAGCTCTTCGTTGTCGACAATGACGGCCGCCTGCAGGGTGTGCTGCCGGTCAAGAAGCTGCTGGTCAGTTCGCCGGATGCGCTGGTGGCGGAGGTGATGGCCACCGACCCGGTGACCTTCGACCCCCAGGCCCATGCCAGCGAGGCGGCCCAGGCCTTCGAGCGCTACGACCTGGTGACCGCACCGGTGGTGGCTGCCGATGGCATCCTCTGCGGCCGGCTGACCGTTGATGAAGTGCTGGACTACATCCGCGAGGAAAGCGAAACCGAAGCCCTCAATTCCGTGGGGCTGCGGGAGGAAGAGGACATCTTCGCCTCGGTCTGGAAGTCGGTACGTAACCGCTGGGCCTGGCTGGCGGTCAATCTCTGCACCGCGCTGATTGCTTCCCGGGTGATTGGCCTGTTTGAGGGCGCAATCGAGCAACTGGTCGCCCTGGCGGCATTGATGCCCATCGTCGCTGGCATCGGCGGCAACTCCGGCAACCAGACCATCACCATGATCGTCCGCGGCATCGCCACCGGCCAGGTCCAGGTTGCCCATGGCAAGCGACTGCTGCGCAAGGAAACCGGGGTGGCCATGATCAATGGCCTGTTCTGGGGGCTGGTACTGGCGGTCATTGCCTATTTTCTCTACGGCAATCCGGCCCTGTCGGCGGTACTGATGGCGGCAATGCTGCTGAATATGCTGTTGGCTGCGCTGATGGGCGTGGTGATTCCCCTGGCCAGGTTGCGCACCGGCGGCGACCCCGCGCTGGGTGGCAGTGTGCTGATCACCGCCATCACCGACAGCGGCGGTTTTTTCATTTTCCTCGGCCTGGCCAGCCTGTTCCTGCTATAGCGCAGCAGGCTTTCCCCATGTCGCATTGATTGCCAACAATGTCACATCAGGCTACATTACTCCCGCTTTGACGCGACGGAATGGCGTCTCGTTCCGTCTTTCCTCAAGAAGCGCGTCCACTCAAGTGGTGCGCTTTTTTAATGGAGACACAAAAAATAATGACCTCTTCCGACCTGGTAATGGAAGGCGTTGAGCTGATGTTCATGGGGCTGGGCACGGTATTTGTCTTTCTGATGATGCTGGTTGGCTTGATCAACCTGATGTCCTTCATCATCAATCGTTTCTTCCCCGATGCTGCCCCGGTAATTGCCAAACCCAAGCGTGTGGCCGCAGCCAGCTCCGGCTCGCAGCCTGTGGATGCCGAATTACTTGCCGTGATCGGCGCTGCGGTGAGTCAACACCGCGCCCGCCGCCGCGGCTGAAAAGCTCACCCAGAACAAATTACAAAATAAAGGCCATAAGTTTATGACCGACCTGAAAAACCAGCCATTAGGTATTACCGACGTCATCCTGCGCGACGCGCATCAATCTATCCTCGCAACCCGCATGCGCCTCGAAGACATGCTGCCGATCGCCGGCAAGCTGGATCAGGTCGGCTTCTGGTCGGTCGAATCCTGGGGTGGCGCAACCTTCGACGCCTGTATCCGCTATCTGGGTGAAGACCCGTGGGAGCGCATCCGTGCACTGAAGAAGGCCATGCCCAACACCCGCCAGCAGATGCTGCTGCGTGGCCAGAACCTGCTGGGCTACCGGCACTATGCCGACGACGTGGTGGAGAAGTTCGTCGAGCGCGCTGCGGTCAATGGCGTCGACGTGTTCCGCGTCTTCGACGCAATGAATGACCCGCGTAACCTGGAGACCGCCCTCAAGGCCGTGCGCCAGGTCGGCAAGCATGCCCAGGGCACCATTTCCTATACCACCAGCCCGGTGCACACCCTGGAGATGTGGGTTGATCTGGCCAAGCAGATCGAGGACATGGGTGCCGAGTCCCTGGCCATCAAGGACATGGCTGGTATTCTGAATCCCTACGTGGCCTTCGAACTGGTCACCCGCCTCAAGCAGACCCTGAGCATCCCCATCCATATGCAGTGCCACGCCACTGCGGGGCTGTCCACTGCAGCCATTCTCAAGGCGGCGGAGGCGGGTATCGACAATGTCGATACGGCGATCTCCTCGATGTCCATGACCTATGGTCACTCACCGACCGAGTCGGTCGTGGCGATTTTCCAGAACACGCCACGGGATACCGGCCTGAACCTGGAGCTGCTGGAAGAAGTCGCCGCCTATTTCCGTGAAGTACGGAAGAAGTACGCCAAGTTCGAGGGCAATCTCAAGGGCGTGGATTCACGCATCCTGGTCGCCCAGGTGCCGGGCGGCATGCTGACCAACATGGAAAGCCAGCTGAAAGAGCAGGGCGCTGGCGAGAAGTTTGATGAGGTGTTGGCGGAAATCCCGCGGGTACGTGAAGACCTGGGCTTCATTCCCCTGGTTACCCCCACCTCGCAGATCGTTGGCACCCAGGCGGTGATCAACGTGCTGACCGGCGAGCGCTACAAGTCCATCACCAAGGAAACCGCCGGCGTGCTCAAGGGCGAATACGGCGCCGCCCCGGCTCCCTTCAATACCGAGCTGCAGGCACGGGTGTTGGCGGGTGCGGAGGCGATTACCTGCCGTCCGGCGGACCTGCTCGAACCGGAACTGGATCGGCTGACTATCGAGCTGCGCAATCTGGCGGCGGAAAAAGGCATCAAGCTGGCCGAGCACGACATTGACGACGTACTGACCTATGCGTTGTTCCCGCAGATCGGCCTGAAGTTCCTGGAGAACCGCGGCAACCCGGCGGCCTTCGAACCCGTACCGACCGGCAAGGAATCGGCACCCGTCAGCGCCAAGCCAGGCGAACCGGAAGTCTACACCGTCACGGTCAACGGCAAGGACTTCGTGGTTCAGGTCGCTGATGGAGGTGACATCACCGGTATCAAGCAGCTGGGCGACGCCGCAGCGGCACCGGCGCCAGCGGCGGCACCGGCGGTGGGCGGCGGCGATCCGCAGGCGGCGCCGCTGGCCGGCAACATCTTCAAGGTGCTGGTGCAGCCAGGTGAACAGGTGGAGGAGGGCGACCTCGTCATGGTGCTGGAAGCCATGAAGATGGAAACCGACATCCGCGCGTTCAAGTCGGGCGTGGTCGGCTCGGTCAATGTCAAGGTCGGCGATGCGGTGACCGTTGGCGACACCCTGTTGACCATCGGCTGAGGAGAGCGAAATGGATAGGCTTTCCCTGCTCTGGAACACCACCGGGCTGTACCAGATTGCTCTGGGCCAGGCGTTCATGATTGTGGTCTGTCTGGCGCTGATCTATCTTGCGATACGCAAGGGCTTTGAGCCCCTGCTGCTGATCCCTATCGGCTTTGGTGGCATTCTGGCCAACCTGCCGGTGGCGGGCATGGCGGAGGCCGGTGGGCTGCTCCGGCTCATCTATGACGTCGGTATCCCCACCAGCATCTTCCCACTGTTGATCTTCATGGGCGTCGGGGCGATGACCGACTTCGGCCCCATGTTGGCCAATCCGCGCACACTGTTGCTCGGGGCTGCGGCCCAGGTGGGGATTTTCGGTACCCTGCTGGGTGCGCTGGCACTCACCGCCTGGGGTATTCCCGGCTTCGAGTTCACCATGCGCGAGGCCGCGTCCATTGCCATCATTGGCGGTGCTGACGGTCCGACCTCGATCTTCGTGACGTCCAAGCTGGCGCCGGATCTGCTGGGTCCCATCGCGGTCGCGGCGTACTCGTATATGGCCCTGGTGCCGCTGATCCAGCCGCCGATCATGCGGGCGCTGACCACGGAGAAGGAACGGGCCATCGTCATGACCCAGCTGCGTCCGGTGGGCAAGACCGAGAAGATCGTCTTCCCCCTGGTGCTCCTGCTGCTCATCGCCTTGCTGCTCCCTTCTGCGGCGCCGCTGGTGGGTATGTTCTGCTTCGGTAACCTGATGCGCGAATGTGGTGTGGTTGAACGTCTCGCCGACACCAGCCGCAATGCCTTGATCAACATCGTGACCATCGGGTTGGGTCTGGCGGTGGGTTCCAAGCTGTCGGCTGAGGCCTTCCTGCAGCTCAAGACACTCGGCATTCTGGTGCTGGGCATGGTCGCATTCTGCGCAGGCACCGCGGGCGGTGTGCTGATGGCCAAGCTGATGAACATGTTCAGCAAGCATCCCATCAACCCGTTGATCGGCTCCGCCGGGGTATCGGCTGTGCCGATGGCTGCGCGGGTATCCAACAGGGTAGGTCTCGAGGCCAATCCGCAGAACTTCCTGCTGATGCACGCCATGGGACCGAACGTGGCGGGTGTGATCGGCTCGGCGGTAGCTGCCGGTATTCTGCTGACTTTTGTCAGCTAATCGGCGCGACCAATAAAAAACCCCGCCCAGGCAACTGGGCGGGGTTTTTTATCGACAAGCGGTCTTGGCTCAGCCCAGTTCGCTGGCCAGCAGAGCCAGCAGGGCATTCTGCTGACGGCGGCTCATTTCCCGGAAGCGCACCAGCAGTTCCCGCTCCGGATGGTTCAGGTCTTCCAGACGCTGGGCATCGAGGGCTTGCCGGGAGGGCTGCTCGGGGAGGCTGGGCAGGTCGAGCAGACTGTGCTCCAGACGCGCAATGATTTCCGAGTTCATGCTGCGGTGGTGCTGCTTGGCAACCTCGGCGATGCGATCACGCATGCCTTCGGGAAGACGAACAACGAATTTGTCGGCTGTCCGGCTAGTGTAGTGCTGAAGTGCTGTTTTCATGGGCAAAAATATCACTTTGGCTAATGAGTCGTACCGGCCAGTTGGAATCCGCATGGCTTCCTGCCATCCAAACCGCCATCTCGTCAGGATCTGGAAAATCCTGTCACATTGACAATGGATAAAGCCATTCTACTCAATGCTATACCCATTATTTTTCAATGGCTTACAAAGTGCCGGAATTACGTCTCGCTTTTGCGACAGGTTTCCGGCGCTGGCCATTTGAAATCGAACTTTGGCAGTATTTGTCAAGGTGGTCAAGTCTGACTGCGATCAGGTATCATTTGCCGCGTTAAAAGCTGTACGCCCGTCTCAGTTTCTGCGCTTGTAGCTCAGCTGGATAGAGCAACCGCCTCCTAAGCGGTAGGTCCCCGGTTCGAATCCGGGCTCGCGCACCATTTCCCCGCACGTTTGTCACAACAGGTTCCGCTGTGCGCCTGCTACAGGAGCGCACCCCAGTACCTCCGCCTCATTTTCGTCCCTGTATTTTTCCGCGCTCCTCTCATGGGCGGTGGCGAGTCTGCTGGCGCTGGATCGCCAGGGCGAGTCCCTCGACCTGCTGCAGGGAAGGAGTTGATGGCCCCGGTTGGCACTCGCTGAATATCGGGATTGCTGCCAGAATATGCCCATCGCGTTTCGTCTGAAAAACAAGGAACATCATGGGCTCATCATCTACCCACCGTTGGAAATTCTTTCGCGCTGGCGGTTTCGATCAGGTTCAGCTGGAGACACCTGAGGATCTGCTGGCGCTGCGCAGTCTGGATCAGAAGTTGTGGGCGGCCTTGGCCTGCCCGGTGAAGAACCTCGAACTCGATCAGCGCATGTTGGCTTATATCGACGGCAATAACGACGGTCGGATCCGCGCGCCCGAGATCCTCGATGCGGTGGACTGGACGTTGGTGCGCCTTGCCGACCCGCACAGTCTGTTTCGTAACGATCCCCTGACCCTTACCTCCTTCAGCGACCAGCCCGAGGGGCATCGTTTGTCACTTGCCGCCCAGCGTCTGTTGAAGGTACTGGGGCGGGATGAGCTCCAGGGCCTGACTACCGATGACACCGACAACCTGGCGGCGTTGTTTCCACCGGCCGAAGCCAATGGCGACGGTCTGGTGCCAGCGAGCCTGGCCACTGATGCTGATCTAAAAGTAGCGATTGCGGATATCATCAATTGCCTCGGTGCGGAACAGGATCGCAGCGGCGAGCCGGCGGTGTCTGCGGCGGGTATCAATAACTTCTTTGCTCAGGCGCAGCAGGTACACCAATGGCAGCAGGGCGCTGAGCAGCATGGTGTACTGTCGCTGGGGCCGGATGATGAGCAGGCCATCGCCGCGATCAGCGCGCTGCGCGACAAGATTGATGATTACTTCACCCGGGTAGAGATGGTCGCCTTCGATCCCCGGGCGGCGAGCATCATGAACGCAGACGAGGCGGAGTTGGCGCGGCTGTCTGGCAGGAATCTGGCCGATGCCCGGGAAGTGGCGGATCTGCCGCTGGCCAGTCTGCAGCACGGCGAAAGCCTGCCGCTGGGCAGCGGCATCAACCCGGCCTGGCGCGCGGCCATGGAAGCCCTGCGCGAGCATGTGGTCAAGCCGGTGCTCGGCGATGTGGACGCCATCACCCGGAGCCAGTGGCAGGAGCTGACCGCCCGCAGCAATGCCTATTTCGCTTGGCAGGCCTCCAAACCACAGGTCGGTATTCTCCAATGCCTGAGTGTCGAGCGTATCGTCGAACTGGTGGAGCAGGGCATTCAGGCCCGGCTGCTGGAGCTGGTCGCGCTTGATCTGGAAGTGGCGGAAGCGGCCGGCGGCCTGGTCGATCTGGACAAGCTGCTGCGCTTGCAGCGGGGGCTGGTCACCCTGCTGCGCAACTTCATCTCCTTCCAGGATTTCTATTGCCGCAAGGACAAGGCCATTTTCCAGGCGGGCCGGCTGTACATTGATGGGCGCAGCTGCGATCTGGTGGTGGAAGTAGGGGATGTGGAAGCCCACGCCAGGGTAGCGACCAACAGTGAGAGTTTTCTGTTGTATTGCGCCTGCACGCGGCGCGGCCAGCCGGTCAGGGAGCGTGAATCACTGAATATCGTCGCGGCGGTCACCGCAGGGAGCGAAAGCGAGCTGCTGGTTGGGCGCAATGGCCTGTTCTATGACCGCCAGGGAAATGACTGGGACGCCACTGTGGTCAAGGTGGTACAAAATGCGATCAGCGTACGCGAGGCATTCTGGTCGCCGTACCGGCGGGTCTCCAGACTGGTGTCTGAACAGATACAAAAGCTGGCGGCCAGTCGCGACGATGCGTTGGTCAATAAGACCGCCGCCCGCGTGGGCAGCGGTACGGATGCAGCGGCTGAGGCCAGCACCATGTCGAAGACCTTCGATATTGCCAAGTTCGCCGGTATCTTCGCTGCCATTGGTCTGGCCGTCGGCGCTCTGGGTGCGGCCATGGCTGCCATCTTCAGCGGTCTGATGTCATTGCAGTGGTGGCAGTGGCCACTGGTGGTGGTCGGGGTGTTGCTGGCCATCTCCGGGCCCTCCATGTTGATGGCCTGGTTCAAGTTGCGCCGGCGCAACCTGGGGCCGATCCTGGATGCCAACGGCTGGGCGGTCAATACCCAGGCACGTATCAATATCGCCTTCGGTACGGCGCTTACCCAGTTGGCGCACTTGCCGGCTGGCTCGGCCAGGGCGTTGCGCGACCCCTATGCGGCCAGAAGGCCGCTGTGGCCCTGGCTGCTGGTGGTGCTGATAGTGCTTGGCGTGCTGTTCTACGCGGTGCAAGCGGATTGGTTCGGTGCTCCGCCGGTAGTGGAAACCGTGCCAGCACAATAACCCTGCGCCATCAAAAAGGCAGCCAGAGGGCTGCCTTTTTGTTCTTGTCATCCTCGCCGTGCCGCCCTGGTAGCGCTGGGCTGCTATGCTATAGCGGTCGCACGGGAAGTGACGGCTCGTATACATCAGGCCAGGTAAGGCGAACAGTAAGCCCCTCTGGAGGACGCATTGCCGAGCACCTTTACCTCATTTTCGTCCCTGTATTTCTCCACGCTTCTCATGTTGCTCGGCAGCGGGTTGCTCAGCACCTATCTCGGGCTCCGGCTGTCCGCGGCCAATGTGAGCGAGATCTGGATCGGTGTCCTGATGACCGCCTATTATGTCGGGCTGGTCATGGGCGCATCGGTCGGGCACCGGCTGATTGCCCGGGTCGGGCATATCCGCGCCTTCGTCGCCAGCGCCGGGGTAGTGACTGCCTCCGTGCTCGGCCACGCGCTGACCTCCAGCGTCGAAGTCTGGCTGGTACTGCGCTGGCTGGTGGGCGTGGGGATGATGTGCCAGTACATGGTGCTGGAAAGCTGGCTGAACGAACAGGCCGAATCCCACCAACGGGGACGGGTATTTGCCGGCTATATGCTGGTGACCTTCCTCGGGTTGGGGCTGGGGCAGTTGGTACTGACCGCCATGCCGGATCTCAGCGTCCGCCACGTCATCCTGGTGGCCATGTGTTTTTCCCTGTGCCTGGTACCCGTGGCGGTCACCAAGCGCCTGCACCCGGCGCCCCTGCACCCGGCGCCGCTGGAAATCCGTCTGTTCGTCAAGCGTATCCCCCAGGCGCTGACCACCATCGGCGTGGCGGGTCTGCTGCTTGGCGCCTTCTATGGCCTGGCGCCGGTCTACGCCAGCTCGGTGGGGTTGGACACCGAGCATGTGGGGGTGTTCATGGCGGTCACCATCGCCGCTGGTCTGATCGCCCAGTGGCCCGCTGGCTGGCTGTCCGATCGCCTGGATCGCAGCCGCATGATCCAGGTGAACGCTGTCGTGCTGACCACGGTCTCGCTGCTCATTGCCCTGGTGGCCTGGCCGCAGATGTTGCTGCTACTGACCGGCATCTTCGGTCTGCTGGCCTTTACCTTGTATCCGCTGGCGGTGGCGCTAGCCAATGACCACGTGGAGCAGGAGGAGCGGGTATTGCTGTCCGCGATGCTGCTGGTGACTTTCGGTCTGGGCGCCAGCGCCGGCCCGTTGTTGGGCTCGGTACTGATGAAGCTGGGCGGCGCGCCGATGCTCTACGTATTCATGGCGTGCAGCAGTTTGCTGCTGGTGGTCTTCGTCCGGCCGGAGCGGGTTACCGGTACGCACCTGGTGGAGGAGGCGCCGATTCAGTTCATGCCCGCGGCGGGTAACCTGGCTTCCTCGCCGCTGGCGGCAGCGATCGACCCCCGGGTAGACGAGCAGGTCGTGATCGAGCAGATGCAGGATGAAGGGGATCTGCAGGCCAAGCCGGTCGCCGAGGAGGACGACGAGCACCGGCCCGGTTAGAACAGATCTTCCCGGGCCTGGCGGCGTGCTTCGCGCTGCAGAAAGTGCACGAAGCGGTCGATCTGCCGCTGCACCTGTGCCCCGGGCTGGTGAAAGCGCAGCCCGACATGGGTGGTATCGGTTGCCTCCTGGTATTCCCGATGGCGAATTTCCAGGTTGATATCGAACAGGGGGGTATCGGGGAGCTGCAGGCGGCTGAGCTCATAGCGCTCGCCCGGTTGCAGCCCTTTCAGCTGGTTGCCCGGCAAGCGCGCCTTGCAACCGGTGGCGGAGATATCCAGTAATTCGCCCGCGAACTGACGCTGATGCTTGGCATGGACCAGTTCCACCCGGGTATCGATGCTGCGCTGCACGGCGGCGCGGTAGGCGCCCCGGCGCTGGTGGTAACGCAGGGACGGCGGCAGCGGCGTGCTGAAAGCCGGGGCGTCGGCCAGTAACACCCGCTGGGCCTGCTCGCTGTGCCAGCGAAGATGCGCGCCCTCCAGCCAGGCATCCACCTGGAAGGCTTCGCCCTGGCCGGCCCACTTGTCACCGATGTTGGGGATCATTTCGTCGATCGCGAGGGTTCCGTTTACCGGGTCCAGCTCGACTATGAAGCTCTGGCAGGTCTGGCTACGACCCTCGAAGGTGATTTCCAGGGGGACGCGGGCCTGCTGCAGGTTTTTCAGCAGGGATTGGATTTCCAGAGGGGCGGTTACTTCCCGGGGCGGCTGGGGGCTGCCCTCTTGTTCGAATAACATTGACACTGAGACTTCTCACTGGCGGTGGAGTCAATGTGGCTGGCGCAGTGGGCCAGCGACATCCCTGTCAGGCTCGGCTGATTGGTCGCCCGGAGGCGGAGCGGCTGGCATTGCCCTGACGATCGTATACGTTCTGGCTGGCTTCGCCCTGGTTGCGCAGCAGATCCAGCAGACTGCTGTTGATGTGCTGGCTGTGCCGAATCAAGCGGGCGTTATGCAGATTGCTGCTTTCGCACTGCTCGGCGGCGCTGAGGAAAGCAGCGTGTTGCTCGGCCAGCCCAGGAACGTTGAGGCTGGCAATAAAGGCCGTCAGGCTCATCGAGTCCGGTTTGCCGAGCCTTGCACAATGGGCGGCCAATGCCTGCCCGTCAGCGTTCAGCGCTTCGATCAGGGGTGCCTTGGCCTGGATGAGGCTTTCCAAGGTCGGCATATCCTGGTCGAGCAGCGCCTGGCGCTCGCGCTCCAGCAGCTCGATGAACTGCTCGCAGTGCTGTGTGGCCTGGGCAAAAAGTGCGCTGAGATCCTGCATCCTTCCTTCTCCGCTGGTTTGCTCGGCCGCCTTCAGCTCACTATTTTTCCAGGGCGATCAGCTTGTCGGCGATCCGTGTGCTGTCGATCTGGTAGCTGCCGTCGGCAATGGCCTGTTTGATCTGCGCAACCCGGGCATTGTCTACCTCGGGCAATTCCCGCAACCGTTCCTCGATTGCCTGCAACTGCTGGGCCTGGCTGCTCAATTTGACCTCGCCATGGGTCGTGGCCGGGGCGCTGGTGCTGGCTGCCTCGCCCGCCGGGCGTTCTACCGGCAGGTCGCGCTTGCCAGTGGTGCCGCTGGTCTGGTTGCTGCGGGCCGCGCCGTTGGCGCCGCCAGTGTTGAAATCTATGGCCATGGGTGTGTCCTCAGAACCTGGATGCCTACCGCTGTAACGGCAGCCTGCCCAGATACTTTAGGAATCGGAGTAAATAATAGTGTGACCCAGCGCACAGATTGCATGCCTGGGCGAATGGCGACCAGTATAGTCGATTCAGGGCGCCCGATCACATGGCTACCTCGACCTGGCCGGGCCCGGTGATGCGTGCCTGCACCACCCGGTCCGAGCGGGTATTGCGCACCCGGATCTGGCTGCCGGTGCTGCCGCTCTCCAGGGCCTCGCCGGGCATGCGGACCGCAACCCGGCTGTTGGCGGCACTGATCACTACCTTGTCCCCGCGCTTGACCGTTTCGTCCTGCTCCAGCTGGTTGCTGCCCAGCACGGTGTCGGCCGCCACCGCGCGGCGGGTACGCAGGCCGATAGCCTGCTCGGTGCTGGTCAGGTAGCCGCCGCTGAGGTTGCCCAGGTTGCGTTCCAGCAGGGTGATATCGCCCGCCTTGATCACGCCGTGGCGGGGCAGGGGACGGGTCGTCACCACCACGGGCTGGTACAGATCCACGGTCGCCGGAACGAACAACCGCCACTGCACCTCGCTGTCGCAGCTGACCCGTACCGTCACCCGGCCGACCGGTACCGCCGGGCTTTCCAGGCTGGCCTGGAGCGCATCGGCCGGGCACAGCGGCAGGCGCAGGCGCGGGTCCAGGCGACTGACTGTCACCTCGAAGCGGGCGTCGGCGGTGCTGCCAGCCAGATGCTCGGCAACTTTCTGCTCAAGATAGCTGGTAGTGGTGCCGATAAGCTGATCAATAAGTGGGCTGGCATTCAGACTGCTGGAACCCAGCAGCGCAATGGCCGCGATCAGTTTGATGAAGAATGCCGGTAACTGCATGAGATTCTGGATCCTGGCTCGAGGCGGCACCGTCAATATATCGGCGCCGCAGGGTTGCTGCGACAAAGATTGCAAGGACCATGCCTGGTTTGTATCTGAGAGGAATAGTTGATGGCTGGCATTATGGACTCGGTAGACAAGCGCACCCAGCTGGTGGGGCAGAACCGGTTGGAACTCCTGCTGTTCCGGCTCGGTGGCCGGCAGCTCTACGGGATCAACGTCTTCAAGGTCAAGGAGGTGCTGCAATGCCCCAAGCTGACCTCATTGCCCAGGCTCAATCCCATGGTGCGCGGCGTGGCCCATATCCGTGGCGGCACCCTGCCGATCATTGACCTGGGCAAGGCCACTGGCGGCCGGGCCTTGGAAGACCTGTCCACCGCCTTCGTCATCATCACCGAATACAACAGCCGGGTGCAGGGTTTCCTGGTGCGTGCGGTCGAGCGCATCGTCAACCTCAACTGGTCCGACGTCCATGCGCCGCCCCGGGGCGCCGGTCGCGAGCACTACCTGACGGCAGTAACGCGGGTCGACGACCAGATGGTCGAGATCATCGATGTCGAGAAGGTCCTGGCCGAAGTGCTGGCGGGGCAGGAGGCGGCGCCGCAGCAGGCCGCCCAGATGCGTACCCTCACCGCCGGTGTCAGCCCCAAGGTACTTGTGGTGGACGACTCCTCGGTGGCCCGCAAGCAGGTCACCCGTTGTCTCCAGGCATTGAACATCGAGGTGACTGCGCTGAACGACGGGCGCCAGGCGCTCGACTGGCTGAAGGCCGAGGCAGATGCCGGGGTATCGGTCGGCAACTCGCTGCTGATGCTCATCTCGGATATCGAAATGCCGGAAATGGACGGCTACACTCTGACCGCAGAGATCAGGAGCGACCCGCGCCTGAAGGACCTGCACGTCATGTTGCATACCTCGCTGTCCGGGGTATTCAACCAGGCCATGGTGCGCAAGGTAGGTGCCGACGACTTCCTGGCCAAATTCAATCCGGATGACCTGGCGGAGCGGGTCGTCCAGCGTATGCAGACCGTTGAGGCATGAAGCGTGATAGCATCTGCCGGGCATCAAGGGATGGTGATGAAGCGGAAACAGACCCTCGCCTGGAGCACATTGCGTGAGCACTGCCGATCAAAGTTTCAACCTGTTCCGGGACTATCTCGAAAAGAATTGCGGGATCGTCCTGGGTGACAACAAGCAGTACCTGGTAGCCAGCCGGCTCAACCGGTTGCTCGAGCAACGGGGCATCCGCGATCTGGGCGAGCTGATGCGGCATATCCAGCAGCAACCGCGTTCCGGATTGCGCGAGTTGGTGGTCGACGCCATGACCACCAACGAAACCCTGTGGTTCCGCGACAGCTACCCCTTCGAGATCCTCAAATCCCGGCTGATTCCCGAATTCATTCGCAACCAGCCGGGGCAACGCTTGCGCATCTGGTCGGCCGCCTGTTCCTCAGGGCAGGAGCCCTATTCCCTGAGCATGGCGATCGACGAGTTCGAGCGAAACAATCCGGGCCAGTTGCGCGGCGGCGCGCAAATTGTGGCCACCGAAATAGCCACTACCATGCTGGCGGCGGCGCGGGCGGCGCAGTACGACAGCCTGGCCATCGCCCGGGGCCTCTCCCAGGATCGCCTGGTGCGGTATTTCGATCAGCACGAACCTGGCCGCTGGACGGTGAAGATGCCGGTGCGTAACCGTGTCGAGTTTCGCCAGCTCAACCTGCTCGACAGTTACGCCGCGCTTGGCCGGTTCGACATCGTGTTCTGCCGCAACGTATTGATCTACTTCTCCGCCGAGGTGAAGAAAGACATCCTGCGGCGCATCCATGCCACGCTCAAACCCGGCGGCTATCTGCTGCTCGGCGCCTCCGAGGCGCTGAATGGGCTGCCCGAGCTCTATCGCATGGTCCAGTGCAATCCGGGCATCATCTACCAGGCCCGCTAGTCCTGCCTCCTGTTGCCGTTTTGCCGCGGCAACCGCTCCCTATGCGGAAATATCTTGCCGCATGACCTCCTCGTAATCCCATAACACGTTGATAATTAACGAAATATCATAATAGGCACGGCTATTGCTTATAACAGGGCAATAGAACTCTGGCCGCTGGGCCACAGTGAGGATTGCCGTTATGAGTCTGAGTTTCGACCGCGCCCTGGGGCTGCATGAACAAGCACTGAACTTCCGCGCCGATCGCGCCGCGGTGCTTGCCAACAATATCGCCAACGCCGATACGCCGAACTATCAGGCCCGGGATCTGGATTTCGCCAGTGTGCTGGAAGCCCAGCAGACCGGTGGCGACCGCCCGTTCCAGGCCGCCCGCACCCATGCCCGGCATCTGGATGTGGAGGGCTTCATCGACCAGGCCGCGGGGCTGCGTTACCGCCTGCCCAACCAGCCATCGGTGGACGGCAACACCGTCGAGGTGCAGGCCGAGCAGGCGCGCTATACCCAGAACGCCATCGACTTCCAGGCCAGCTTCACCTTTCTCAACAGCAAATTCAAAGGGCTGATGACCGCCCTGCGCGGGGACTGATCATGTCGCTTAACCAGATATTCGATATTGCCGGCTCCGGCATGAACGCCCAGTCGCTGCGCCTCAATACCGTGGCCAGCAACATGGCCAACGCCGAGACGGTCTCCAGCAGCGTCGACCAGACCTACCGCGCGCGCCAGGCGGTGTTTGCCACCGTATTCAACGAGCAGCAGGCAACTGGCGGTTCGTTGTTCGCACCGACCGACCAGGCCGGGCAGGGTGTGCAGGTGCTGGGCGTGGTCGAGTCCGATGCGGAGCTGCAGTCGCGCTACGAGCCGGACCATCCCATGGCCAATGAAGAGGGCTATGTGTTCTACCCCAACGTCAATGTGGTGGAGGAGATGGCCAACATGATGGCCGCCTCGCGCGCCTATCAGACCAACGTGGAAATCATGAATACCGCCAAGACCATGCTGCAGCGCGTGCTGACGCTGGGCCAATAAGGGAGCAGGCAAATGAGCAATATCAGCGTCGGCAACAGCCTGCTGGATCAGTACCAGGTTGACCAGGGCCGTTTCGCCAAGGGCGACGAGCTGGGCAAGAACGAGTTTCTCGAACTGCTGGTAGCCCAGCTGAATAACCAGGATCCGATGTCGCCCCAGGAAAACGGCGAATTCATCGCCCAGCTGGCGCAGTTCAGCACGGTGGAAGGCATCGAGAAGATGAACAGCACCATCGACGCCATGGCCAACAGTTTCCAGTCGTCCCAGGCGCTGCAGGCTTCGTCCCTGGTCGGACGCACCGTGGTCATCCCCACTGACCAGGCGATGGTCGATCCCCAGGCCGGCTTTGGCGGCCAGTTGGCCCTGCCCCAGGCTAGCGGCGCAGTGCTGGTCAACGTTTATGACGAGGCGGGCAGCGTCGTCTCCACCATCAACCTGGGCGCCCAGGAAGCCGGTATCCGCGAGTTTGCCTGGGACGGCACCGACAGCAGCGGCAAGGTCTTGCCGGCCGGCAAATACCGCTTCGAGGCGCAGGCCAATATCAACGGCGAGACCGTGCAGCTGGCCACGCTGTTGCCGGCGAACGTGGACAGCGTCTCCCTGGGGGTGGGCCACGGCGGTGAAATGGTTCTCAACCTGGCGGGCCTGGGCAGCATCGGCCTGTCTGAAGTTTTTTCAATCGGTAAGTAATGTCCTCCGACAGCAAGGAGTAAGTCATGTCTTTCAATATCGGTCTCAGTGGTATCCGGGCGGCATCTTCCGATCTGAATATCACCGGTAACAACATCGCCAACGCCAGTACCGTGGGCTTCAAGAGTGGCCGCGCCGAGTTCGGCGATGTGTATGCGGCATCCATTCTGGGCACCGGCAGCAATGCCCAGGGCAGTGGCGTGGTGCTGAATAACGTCGCGCAGATCTTTACCCAGGGCAATATCAACTATACGCAGAACAGTTTGGACCTGGCGATCAATGGCAATGGGTTCTTCGTCACCAGTAACAATGGCGCCGTGAGCTATACCCGGGCCGGTTATTTTGGTACCGATCGCGAAGGTTTTATCGTTAATAATAATGGCGAGCGTCTGCAGGGATTTGGTTTGACTCAGACAGGCGAGATAGATACAGGTCGCCAGACAGATCTCAAAGTGGATACCCAGGCGGCCCAACCGAATCCTACCAGCAAGGTAGCCTCGACATTGAACCTTAACTCCGCCAGTGCCAGATTGCCGGCGTGGGAGAGCGCATTTAAACAAGCACATGATGCGGCCTTGGCGCCTTCTGACGAAGAGCTTGTCTTAATCAAAGCAGACAGCGAGACTGCTCGTGCTGCTTTCGACGGCATCATTTCTGATCCGAGCTCGTCCCCGGCGGAAATTGCAACTGCCAAGGCGGATGCACAAAAAGCCTATCAGGATACTTATGATGCCGGTGTGGCGGCACTGCTATCAACGCGATCCCCTGAGCAGCGTGCTGCTGCCGAAGTTGCCGGTCAGGCAGCTGCTGCAGCAAGCTTTGATCCCGCTGACTCGTCAACATTTAATAGTTCCACGTCAGTAAACGTATTCGATAGTCAGGGCAATGCCCATGTCATGACTAAGTATTTTGTTAAAGCTGGCCAGAATGAATGGGATATGCACGTGCTGATTGATGGAAAGCGGGTGGCGCTGAATGACGACCCGAGCTTCGAGCTGGACCCTAATAACCCGCCCACTCCGAACCCGATCAGGCTGAGCTTCTTGTCTACGGGCGAGTTAACGAGCAAAAACAAGCCTATCGAAATAGTGAACTGGAGCCCCCTTGATAAAGCAGGGCAGCCGAATGGAGCTGTTTCGCCGGCAGGGTTCTTTTTGGATCTTAAAGGCTCTACCCAGTACGCCGCTGCTTTTGCAGTGACTGCAGTGAACCAGGACGGCTTCACCACCGGGGAGCTGGCCGGTCTGGAAATTGATGATCAGGGCATGCTGATAGCCCGCTACACTAATGGTCAGACCAAGACTCAGGGCCAAGTGGCACTCGCTACCTTCGCCAATCAGCAGGGCCTGAAGCCGCTTGGCGATACCGCCTGGGCCCAGTCGAGCGCTTCTGGCGAGCCGGTGATCGGTGCCCCGGGCACCGGCACCCAGGGTCTTATCCAATCCGGCGCCCTGGAGCAATCCAACGTGGATTTGTCGGAAATGCTGATCAACCTGATCGTGGCCCAGCGTAACTACCAAGCCAACGCCAAAACCATCCAGACCGAAGATGCGGTAACCCAGACCATCATCAACCTGCGCTGATATTTCGGGTTCGGCAAGGCGGCAACGGCGGCAATGCAGATTGCCGCCGTTGCCGCTTTTTTATGTCTTTCTTTTGCAAGTCATTGATTCTTCTGCTTACTTCCCTCGAATAGCCCTTTGGCACGATATCTGCTTCCTGTTCAGTAGAGATCATTCAAGGCGGCAATTTTCCGGCGCCTTGTGCAGTGGAGCAGAGCGTGGACAAATCCCTCTTTCTATCGATGAGCGGCGCCAGCCAGAACATGCTGGCCCAGCGCGCCCATGCCAACAACCTGGCCAACGTCAGTACCACGGGTTTTCGCCGGGATTTTGAGCAGGCCCGTTCAATGCCCGTATTCGGCGAAGGGCTGGCGACCCGGGCCTACGCCATGACCGAGCGCCCCGGCACCGATATGTCCGCCGGCACCCTGCAGGAAACCGGTCGCGACCTGGATGTGGCGGTGCAGGGCGAGGGCTGGATCGCGGTGCAGGCACCGGACGGCGGCGAAGCCTATACCCGCGCCGGCAACCTGAAGATTGACAGTTTCGGCATGCTGCGTACCAGCGGCGGCCTGCCGGTGCTGGGCAACGCCGGGCCCATCGCCCTGCCGCCCGCGGACAAGGTGGAGATCGGCACCGACGGCACCATCAGTTTCCGCGCCCAGGGCGAAGCGCCGAACGTGTTGGCCGAGGTGGACCGCATCAAGCTGGTCAAGCCGGCCCAGGCCGCCATGCACAAGGGCGAAGACGGCCTGATGCGCATGAATGATGGCCTGGAGCAACCCGCCGATGGCGCTGTCACCCTGGTCACCGGATTTCTCGAAGGCAGCAACGTCAACGCGGTGGAAGAGATGACCGCCATGCTGTCCCTGGCCCGACAGTTCGAGCTGCACATCAAGATGATGCGCACCGCCGAAGAGAACGCCCAGGCCACCAACAAACTTCTGCAAATCAGCTGATCGCACCTGACCAGCTAGGAGACACGACATGCACGCAGCACTGTGGGTAAGCAAGACCGGCCTGTCCGCCCAGGACACCATGCTCAGCACCATTTCCAACAACCTGGCCAACGTCTCGACCACTGGCTTCAAGCGCGACCGGCCGGAGTTCGAGGACTTGCTGTACCAGATCAAGCGTCAGCCCGGCGCTCAGAGCACCCAGGACACCCAGTTGCCGTCGGGCCTGCAGCTGGGCACCGGGGTGCGTGTGGCGGGCACCCAGAAGATCTTCACTACCGGTACGCTGCAGACCACCGAACAGCCGCTGGATATGGCGATCAACGGTCGCGGGTTCTTCCAGATCCTGATGCCCGACGGCAACATCGGCTACACCCGCGACGGCAGCTTCCACCTCGACGCCGATGGCCGCATCGTCACCTCCAACGGCTATCCGCTGGAGCCGGGCATCGAGCTGCCGCCGGAAGTACAGAGCTTCACGGTGGGTGAAGACGGCACCGTCACCATCGCGCTGTTTGGCGAGGCCAACGTCCAGGAACTGGGTGTGGTCCAGACCGCCGACTTCATCAACCCGGCGGGCCTGCAGGCGATCGGCGGCAATCTGTTCCTCGAGACCGCTTCCAGTGGTGCGCCGCAGGTCGGCAATCCCGGCGAGAACGGCCTGGGTACCGTGCTGCAGAACACCCTGGAGAATTCCAACGTCAGCGTGGTGGAGGAGCTGGTGAACATGATCACCACCCAGCGCGCCTACGAAATGAATTCCAAGGTCATTTCCACCGCAGACCAGATGCTGCAGTACATCAGTCAGAACCTGTAACGGGTTCCCGGAGCGAATGAAGATGAAAGCCCTGCGCGCCACCCTGGTGGTTTCCTGTATCGCGTCCCTGGCCGCCTGTGTCCAGACGCCGCCGAAACCCGACGACCCGGCCTACGCACCCGTGATGCCGCGTACGCCCATGCCCCAGGAACTGAACAACGGCGCCATCTACCAGCCCGGGTTCGAGATCAGCCTGTACGAGGATCGCAAGGCCAACCGCATCGGCGACGTAATCACCGTGGTGCTCACCGAACGCATGGCCGCGCAGAAAAAGGCGGAAAACGAGATCAGCAAGGACAGCAGTGTCAGCCTGGCCAACCCGGTGCTGTTTGGCCGCAGCGGCATTGCCGGCATCAATACCGGGGTGGAGCTGGGTGGTGGTCGCGACTTCAATGGCGAGGCCGACGCCAACCAGAGCAACAGCCTGAGCGGGTCGATTACCGTGACCGTGGCCGATGTGCTGCCCAACGGCCTGCTGGCGGTGCGTGGCGAGAAGTGGATCACCCTGAATAACGGCGACGAACTGATCCGCCTGTCCGGCCTGGTACGTCCGGATGACGTCGGCGCGGACAACTCCGTGCTGTCGACCCGCGTTGCCGATGCCCGCATTACTTACTCGGGTACCGGCGCCTTCGCCAACGCTAGCAAACCCGGCTGGCTGAGCCAGTTCTTCATGAGCCCGGTGTGGCCCTTCTAGGAGCAGACCCATGCGTACCTTTCTGATCTGCCTGTGCCTGGCCCTGGTCAGCCCGCTGGCCCAGGCCGAGCGCATCAAGGACATCGCCAGCATTGCCGGTATCCGCAGTAACCAGCTGATCGGCTATGGCCTGGTGGTCGGCCTGGACGGCTCCGGTGACCAGACCACCCAGACGCCCTTCACCGTGCAGACCTTCAACAACATGCTCACCGAGTTCGGCATCACGGTGCCGCCGGGCACCCGCATCCAGATGAAGAACGTGGCCGCGGTGGCCATCCACGCCGATCTGCCACCCTTTGCCAGCCCCGGCCAGACCATCGACATCACCGTATCCTCCATCGGCAATGCCAAGAGCCTGCGCGGCGGCAGCCTGCTGATGACCCCGCTCAAGGGCCTGGACGGCCAGGTCTACGCCATCGCCCAGGGCAACCTGGTGGTAGGCGGCTTCGGCGCTGAAGGCGCCGATGGCTCGCGGATTACCGTGAACGTGCCCAGTGTCGGCCGCATCCCCGGCGGCGCTACGGTCGAGCGTGCCGTTGCCAGCCCCTTCGCCAGCGGCGATCACCTGGTGTTCAACCTGAATCGGCCGGATTTCACTACCGCCAAGCGGGTTGTAGACCAGATCAACGACACCTTCGGCCCGGGCGTGGCCCAGGCGCTCAATGGTGGTTCCATCCGCGTACGGGCGCCGCTGGACCCGAACCAGCGGGTCGATTACATGGCTATGGTCGAGAACCTGGAAGTGAAGCAGGGCAACGCCGCGGCCAAGGTGGTGATCAACTCCCGCACCGGCACCATCGTTATCGGCCAGGACGTGCGGGTGCAGCCCGCCGCCGTCACCCACGGTGGGCTGACCGTAACCATCAGCGAGAACTACCAGGTCAGCCAGCCGGAGCCCTTCAGCGGCGGCCAGACGGTCATTACACCCAGCTCGCAGATCAGCATCGAAGAGGGTGACAGCCGCATGTTCGTGTTCAATCCGGGCGTGTCGCTGGATGAAATCGTGCGCGCGGTAAACCAGGTAGGCGCCGCGCCGGGCGACCTGATGGCCATTCTCGAAGCCCTGAAGCAGGCCGGCGCCCTGAACGCCGACCTGGTTGTCATCTGAGGACACTTACATGCACAGCAACAGCATCAGCTATACCGATCTGAATGCCATGGCCCAGCTCAAGGCCGGCAGCAAGGCCGACAGCGCAGAAAACCTGCAGCAGGTCGCCAGCCAGTTCGAGTCGCTGTTTCTGAATGTGATGGTCAAGAGCATGCGCGACGCCAACCAGGCGTTCGCCGAAGGCAACCCGCTCAATACCCCCCAGACCCGTTTCTACCAGGACATGTACGACAGCCAACTGTCGGTGCACCTGGCGGAAAAGCAGGGCATGGGCCTGGCGGACGTCATGTTGCGGCAACTGTCGCCGGAGAAAGCGGCACCGGCAGCGCCGGTTAGCAGCGTCGCGACCAATGCCAGCGCCGAGCGGCCCGATCATTCGGCATTGCTGGCGCGGCGGCGGCTGGGCGTGAGGGCAGGCTGGGGTGAGGTTACCCTGGGTCAAGCCACGGCCGCGGCGGATAAGCCCACCAGGACCACCGAACCGGCCGCTCCGGGTGCCCTGGCCGAGCCGTCGAGCAACTGGTTGCCGCTGCGCGCCCGGCGGTGGCCGCCGCCACCAACGCCAAGACCCGGTTCGACAGCCCGGCGGAATTCACCCGGGCGATGCTGCCCATGGCCGAGAAGGCCGCGGCGCGCCTGGGCGTGGACCCGCACTACCTGGTGGCCCAGGCCGCACTGGAAACCGGTTGGGGCAAGTCGATCATCCGCCAGCAGGACGGCTCCAGCAGCCATAACCTGTTCGGCATCAAGACCCACGGCCAGTGGCAGGGCGAGTCGGCCAATGTGCTGACCAGCGAATACCGTGGTGGGGTGAAGCAGCAGGAGCGGGCGAGCTTCCGCAGCTACGAGTCCTACGAGCAGAGCTTCAATGATTACGTCGACTTCCTGCAGAGCAACGGCCGTTATGAACAGGCGCTGACGCGCACCGGTGACGCCGATGCCTTCTTCCGCGAGCTGCAGCAGGCGGGCTACGCCACCGACCCGCGCTACGCCGCCAAGGTCTCGCAGATCGCCCGCAAGCTGATCGGCGAGAGCAGCGTGGCCGCGGTCGCCAACCCCGCTACCGAAGGCAGGGCATAAGCCATGGCAGACCTGTTCAATATCGGACTGAGTGGCCTGCGCGCCGCCCAGACCAACCTGTCGGTCACCGGACAGAACATCACCAACGTCAACACGCCCGGCTACAGCCGGCAGACCGCTCTCCAGACCGCCAATCCGCCGGGTTATACCGGCGCCGGCTATATGGGCACCGGCACCAAGGTGGTGGATGTCCAGCGCATCTACAATCAGTTCCTGACCAACCAGGTGCGTTCCACCACCTCGGCTGCTGCCGAGGTGGCCGCCTACAATACCCAGATCGAGGAGCTGAACAGCACCCTGTCCAGTACCGCATCCGGCATTACCACCGGCATGCAGAACTACTTCGACGCGCTGCAGACCGCCATCGAGGACCCCGCCAGCCTGCCGGCCCGCCAGCTGTTCCTGTCCGAAGCCCAGGGGCTGGCGGGGCGGTTCAACTCGGTGCACCAGCAGCTGGATACCCAGAACCGTTTTCTCAACCAGCAGATGACCGGCATCACCGAGCAGGTCAGCCGCCTGGCCCAATCCGTGGCCGGCTTCAACGAGGCCATCAGCAAGGCCGCCGCCAACGGCGCCATGCCCAATGACCTGCTCGATGCCCGCGACGAAGCCATCCGCCAGCTCAGCGAATACGTGGGCGTCACCGTGGTCGCCCAGGATGACAACAGCGTCAACCTGTTCATCGGCTCCGGCCAGCCCCTGGTGGTCGGCAAGGAGGCGTCCGCGCTGCGGGCTGCCCCGGGCCGCGCCGATCCTGGGCGCCTGGATATCCAGCTGGTCAGCGGCGGCACCGCCCAGGACGTGACCAGCCTGATCCATGGTGGCGAACTGGGCGGCCTGCTGAACTACCGGGGCGACGTGCTGGACCTGGCGTTCAACGCCCTGGGCCGCATGTCCCTGTCCATCGCCAACGAATTCAACCAGCAGTTGGGCAAGGGCCTGGACCTGAACGGGCAGGTGGGGACCGACCTGTTCGGCGATATCAACGGCCCGGAATACCTGGAGCAGCGCAGTCGGGGGCGCGAAGGCAACCGTTCCGAGGCCACCTTGGATGTGCGCATCGGCGATACCTCGGCACTGACTACCTCCGACTACGAGCTGACCTTTACCAGCGATACCGAGTTCACCGTGCGCCGGGCGGGTGACGGCCGGGTGCTCGGGCACTTCGACCTTACTGCGGAGGAAGGTCAGCCCGGCCATGCAGTATTCGACGGGCTTGATCTGTCGCGAGGTGGGGAGGGCAAGGGTTTTAATGCTGGCCCCTACCGGGAGGGCGATCGCTACCTGCTCACGCCCACCCGTTCTGCCGCCAAAGACCTGACAGTAGACATGACCGATCCGCGCAAGCTGGCCTTTGCTGTAGCCGGGGCTACTTCCGCGGGTGCGGGAAATACAGGGACCGGCACTCTCTCGCCCCCGGCGTTGACGACGCCGGCGCGACTGGATCTCGCCGCGCTGAAGGATGTGTCTGTCAGTTTCAGCTACGGCGCTGATGGTGTGCTTTCCTTCACGGTCGACGGTAATGACGCCGTTGCCGTAGAAGAGTTCGAGGTGGGTAAGCCGTTCAAGGTTACCATCGAGGGCCAGGAGTTCAGCATGACCCTGTCCGGATTACCGAAAGCAGGAGATACCTTCGCTATCGACTTCTCGACCGGGATCGCCGATAACCGCAACGCCCTGGCGTTATCTGAACTGCAGAATCGCGCGGTGTTGGCTAAGGGCGAGAACGCCCGGGGCTTCTCGCTGCTCGACGGCTACGGGGACCTGGTACAGAAGGTGGCCACCTTCACTGCCCAGTCCCGCACCGAGGCGCAGGCCAACCAGTCGATGCTGGTGCAGGCCACTAACAATCGCAACTCGGTCTCGGCGGTGAACCTCGATGAGGAAGCCGCCAATCTGATCCAGTTCGAGCAGTACTACAACGCCTCGGCGCAGATCATTCAAGTTGCGCGCACCGTGTTCGATACATTGATCAGCACCATGCGCTGACAGGACGGCTAATTCATGCGTATTTCGACCATCCAGGCTTTCAACACCGGCGTCCGCGGGATCCAGGACAACTATTCCGCCGTGACCCGGACCCAGGAACAGATCACCTCCGGCAAGCGTCTGCTGACCCCGGCGGATGATCCGGTGGCCTCGGTGCGCCTGCTGCAACTGGATCAGCAAGCCGGCAAACTGGCGCAGTACAAGGATAACCTGACGGCAGCCACCAACAGCCTGACCCAGGAAGAAGCCATCCTCAACTCGGTCAACAACGTACTGCAGCGGGTCCGGGAGCTCGCGTTGGAGGGGGGCAACGGCGCGCTCGATGATCAGGCGCGCAAGGCCCTGGCCCAGGAGCTGACCGAGCGCGAGGATGAGCTGCATGGCCTGCTCAACAGCCAGAACGCACGGGGTGAGTACCTGTTTGGTGGTTACCAGAGCGATAGCGAACCTTTCGTGAAGAACGGGGATGGCAGCTACACCTATGCCGGGGATGAGGGGCAGCGCTTCATCCAGATCGGCAGCGCCAAGATGGTCGCCATGAACGACAACGGCAAATCCCTGTTTGTCGCGCCAACCGCTGTTACCCCCGAGGGGCAAGGGGAGGCGGAGAGGGTCGTCCTCGATACGGTGCGGCTGCTGCGTGAAACGCTGGAAAATACCGACGGCACTATGGACAGCGAGCAGCGCAGCAGCAGACTGGCCGCGAGCCTGAAGAATATCGATACCGCTATGAACCAGGTGCTGGGCGTTCAAACGACCCTCGGCGCGCGCCTGAATGTAATCGAATCCACCCAGCTGGAAAACGACGAAGCCAGCCTGATCAACACCACGGTGCAATCGGGCCTGGAAGACCTGGACTATGCCGAAGCCCTCAGCCGCCTGAGCATGGAGAGCATAGTGCTGCAGGCGGCGCAGCAGAGCTTCGTCAAGGTCAGCGGCCTGAGCCTGTTCAACTTCCTGCGCTGAGGTTCAGCCGCGAAGGGCGGCCGCCGGGTTGACGCTTAGCTGCTGATCAACCCATGCCGCCGGGCGGCGTTCACGCATTCGGTGCGGTTATGACAGCCGAGAGCGGAGAAGACGGCTTTCAGGTGGGTCTTGACCGTGTCCTCCGACAGCGACAGTCGCTGGCAGATCACCTTGTTGGGCAGTCCTTCGGCCAGCAGGTCGAGGATTTCCAGTTGCCGGGGGGTGATGCCCTGTTCCCGGGCGGTGGTCTGGCGGTCCAGGGGCTGGTGTTCGCTGGCCATTACCACCTGCTCGCCGAACAGCAGGCGCAGGGCGGCGCTGACCAGCATCTGGCCGTCGGCTGTCTTGCTGATGAAGCCGGCTGCGCCCAGACGCAGGGCCGCGTCCATGTCGCTCGGATTGGTACTGCCGGTGAGCATCGCCACCGGCGTCAGGGGGTCGATGGCGCGCAGCTTCTCAAGCAGGATGAGTCCATTGCTGTCGGGTAGATGCAGGTCCAGCAGGATAAGGTCATAGGTGTGCTGGCGGACCTGCTGTTCCGCCTCGGCGGCGTTGCGGGCGTGGTCCAGGACGATGCCCTTGCACAGGGTGTTGAGCGTCAGCGTCAGGCCATCAAGATAGATCTGGTGATCGTCAATCAGCAGCAAACGGGTATCGGGGGGGAGAGTAGCTATAGGCATGCCGGCAGTTCCCTGGCTTGTCCTGTCCTGAGACAGGATGTGGCTTTTGTTCTGCCCTGATGATAGGCAAGCGCGCCCGGCACGTCCAGTCAGGCGCGCTGCTGGCCCCGGTGCAGGTAGCGGATCAGCAGCAGGCTGATGACCAGCACCAGCAGGCTGCCACCCACCACGGCGGGCCAGCCGGCGATACGCCAGAACGGCGCCAGGTAATAGATCCCCACCGCTGCGCCCAGGTAATAGAACACCGAATACAGTGACGAGGAACTGGCCTTGCCATGGGCAGCGTGCTGGTTGACCCAGCTGTTGGCCAGCGAGTGGGTCAGGAAGAAGCCGAAGGCATTGAAGATCAACCCGGTAATGATCAGCCACAGGGGCTCGGCCAGGGTGATCAGGCAGCCCACCATGAAGATCCCCACGCCCACCGCCATGCCCTGGGCAGCCTGGGCCGGCTTGATGCGCCCCGACAGGCTGGCCGACAGGGTTCCGGCCATATAGGTCAGGAACAGCAGGCCGAGGCTGCTGGCGCCCAGCAACCAGGGCGGCGCGCTGAGCCGGAAGGTGGTGAAGGTATAGAGGTTGATGAACACCATGAAGCCCAGGCCGCCCACCAGGTACGCCGGCAGCAGGGCGCGGTTACGCAGATGGCTGGCGAAGGTGCCGAGGCTGCCGCGCAGCGACAGGCGCTGGGGCCGGAACGCGCTCGGCGCCGGCAGCAGCAGAGCCACGGCCAGGGCGCACAGCAGGCTGGCGCTGCCGAGGGTCAGGAACACCGTCTGCAGGCCGAAGTGGTCTGCAATGAAGCCGCCCAGCACCCGCCCACCGGCCCCGCCCAGGGTGTTGCCACCGATATACAGGCCCACGGCGGCGATCAGCGCCTGGCGGTTCATGCTGTCGCCGAGATAGGCCACCGCCGTGGCCGGCAACACGCCCAGCGCCACGCCCTGGGCCATGCGCATCCAGAGCAGGGCGTCGAAGCTGGTACTGAACGCCATGCCCAGGGTCAACAAGGCCGTCACCACCAGGCCGATGATCAGCGGCGCGCGGCGGCCGAAGGCATCGGACAGCGGGCCGTGGGCCAACAGCGACAGACCCAACGTCAGGCTGGTCAGGGTAAAGGCATTACTGGCTTGCAGCGTGCTGACACCGTACTGCGTGGAAATCAGCGGCAGCAAGGGGTGGATGGCGTACAGGTTACCGAAGACGACCAGCGAGGAAATGAACAAGGCCAGGCTGGCACGGCGGAAAGCG
The DNA here is from genome assembly GCF_000939975.1 of Pseudomonas saudimassiliensis. Taxonomy (GTDB): domain Bacteria; phylum Pseudomonadota; class Gammaproteobacteria; order Pseudomonadales; family Pseudomonadaceae; genus Halopseudomonas; species Halopseudomonas saudimassiliensis. Next base: position 2,819,919 of record NZ_LK391969.1, read on the forward strand.
GGTGTGCCCCGCTCGATCAGAGCGGGGGCACTGGCCTCGGAGGGCATCGACTTATTCGTTCTCTTCGAAGGCGCACAGGGTAAAGGTGGCGATGCCGGCATCCTGGATCAGCCGCGAGCCGCCCAGGTCGGGCAGGTCGATGATGGCAGCGGCTTCGTAGACTTCAGCGCCGAGCAGGGACACCAGCCGGGCTGCAGCCAGGAAGGTACCGCCGGTGGCGATCAGGTCATCCAGCAACAGCACCTGGTCGCCCTCGGTCAGTGAGTCACGGTGGATTTCCAGGTGCGCCTCGCCGTACTCGGTGCTGTAGGCCTCGCGCAAGCAATCGGCGGGCAGCTTGCCGGCCTTGCGGAACAGGATAAGCGGCTTGTTGAGCTCATAGGCCAGTACCGCACCCAGCAGGAAGCCCCGGGCATCAATGGCGCCAATGTGGGTCACCGGCGACTCCACATAACGCTGGATCATGCTGTCGGCCACCATGCGCATGGCGCGGGGCGACTGGTACAGGGGCGTAATGTCACGGAAGGTGACGCCTTCCTTGGGGAAGCCCGGCACCGGGCGGATCAGGGATTTGATCGTGAATTCGTCAAAAATCATGGGATAAGCGGTCCTGGTTCAGTCGTTCTGGCCGCCGGCCAGAGCACAGAGCTGAATATAGTCGAGGATTTCGATCTGCTTGCCTTCAGCAGTGATCAGCCCCTGCTGCTGGAAGCGGGTGAATACCCGGGAAACGGTTTCCACCGCCAGTCCCAGATAGTTGCCGATTTCGCTGCGGGACATGGCCAGGCGGAACACCTTGGCCGAGTAGCCACGCATGCGAAAACGCGCCGACAGGTTGATCAGCAGGGTGGCGATACGCTGGTCGGCATTCTTGCGCGACAGCAGCAGCATCATTTCCTGGTCCTCACGCAACTCCCGACTCATCAACCGCATCAACTGCTTGCGCAGCTGCGGCAGGACCGCGGTCAGCTCGTCGAGGGTCTCGAAGGGGATCTCGCACACCGAAGTGGTTTCCAGCGCCACGGCGGTCACCGTATAGCGACCGGTATCCATGCCGGACATGCCGATCAGTTCGCCCGCCAGGTGGCAGCCGGTGATCTGCTCGTCGCCCTCGTCGGACAGACTGTAGGTCTTGATCGCCCCGTTGCGCAGCGCAAAGATGGAGCTGAACTCGTCGCCCTGGCGGAACAGTACCTCGCCCCGGCGCAGCGGACGACCGCGCTTGACGATGCGGTCAAGCGCATCCATTTCATCGGCATGCAGCGCGATGGGCAGGCACATGCAGGCCAGACTGCAATCCTTGCAGTGGGCCTCGCGGGCGATCAACGGCGTGACACTGTTCATTACGGACAGATCTCCTGTTCTGCAGCCGCTAGCCGAACGGCCAACGTGCTCTGTCGGATCAGCGGGAATTCTATCATCGCTTGGGGCTCAATGTCCGGTATGGGGCGCGTGATGGTGCGCATTGCCATGGTGCCCGCCCATGAGCCAGGCGGTATGCGGCCCGGGTATGGTCCAGATACCGAACAGGATGATCACCAGGCCCGCAGTAACGCGTACGGCACGCTTCCTGAGGATCGCCAGCATGCGACTGGCGAATAATCCGGTCGCCAGCAGGGTGGGCAGCGTGCCCAGGCCGAAGGTCGCCATCAGCCCGGCAGATACCGCCGCATCGCCCTGGCTGCTGGCCCAGACCAGGGTGCTGTAGACCAGGCCACAGGGCAGCCAGCCCCACAGCGAGCCCAGCAGGATAGCCTGGGGCAACCGACTGACCGGCAACAGCTTGCGTGCGTGGGGCTCGAGATGCCGCCAGAGGCCACGACCGACTCGCTCGATGCGCGTCAGCCCGGCCCACCAGTTGGCCAGGTACAGTCCCATGGCGATCATCAGCAGTCCGGCCACCACCCGCAGGCCCTGGCCCAGGCCCAGATCCTGGATCAGCCAGCCGAGGCTGCCGATCAGCGCGCCGGCCAGGGTATAGCTGGCGATGCGGCCGAAGTTGTAACCCAGCAGCACCCGCCACAGCCGCCAGCCATGGCGTTGCTCGGCGGGAATGGCCAGGGTCAGGGCGCCCATCAGCCCGCCGCACATGCCGATGCAATGGCCACCGCCGAGCAGCCCGAGGGCGAGGGCGGTAAGAAACAGCGGCAGCAACTCCATGCTCAGGTGTCATCCCCGTGGGGCTTGTCGTCCTTGGCTGGCGCGTCCTGTTTCCGGGCCTTCTGGGCGGCGGACAGGTGCGCGGGGTCTTCCTCGTCGAACAGGATGCTATGGGCCGGGCTGTCGAGGTCGTCGTACTGCCCGTTGTTGACTGCCCAGTTGAAGACGCAGATGGCAATGATCACCAAGACAATGGCGACCGGCACCAGGATATAGAGAATGGTCATGCGAGCTGCTCCTGTAATGGCATGGCGGCCTGGCGCCCGCGGCGCGTGCTACGGGGCAGGCGGTTGAGCCGCAGGGCATTGAGCACCACCAGCAGCGAGCTGGCGGACATTCCCGCCGCGGCCAGCGCAGGCGACACCAGGCCCAGCGCCGCCAGCGGTAGTATTCCGGCATTATAGGCGCCCGCCCAGAACAGGTTCTGGATCATGATTCGGCGCGTGCGGCGAGCCACGGTGAAGGTATCGTCAAGGGCCTGCAGGCGGCTGCTGAGCAGCACCGCGTCGGCGCTGGTCTTGGCCAGGTCCGAGGCTTCGCCCATGGCCACCGAGATATTGGCACTGGCCAGCACCGGCACATCGTTGACGCCATCGCCCAGCATCAACACCTGGGCGCCCGCGTGCTGCAGCTGCTGGACGAAGGCCAGTTTGTCCGCCGGGGTGGCGTTGCCGATGGCCTCGGCAATACCCAGCTGCCGGGCCATGCGCTCAACCACCGGAGCATGGTCACCCGACAGCAGTACCACGCGCAGCCCACGGCCCTTGAGCTGGCTGATCAGTTGAGCCGTATCGCTGCGCAGGCGATCATTGAGCACGAACCAGGCCAGCGGTCCGCTGGCATTGCCGATCAGCAACCACTGGCCGGCTTCGTCAGGCAGCGCGGGCGCTGCCCAATCACCCAGCTCGGCCACATAGGCCGGCTTGCCGATGCGCAGCAATTGCCCGCCGCAACGGCCTTCCAGGCCCTGGCCGGGGTGGCTGGTCACGCTCTCGGCCTGGCTGGCGCTGCGCCCGAAGGCCCGGGCGATGGGGTGTTCGGAACGGGACTCGATCATCCGCGCCAGTTGCAGGGCGCGCTCGCCGTCCTGACCGGGGAAGGCAACAATCCGCTCCAGCGTCATGCGCCCTTCGGTCAGGGTACCGGTCTTGTCGAGAATCACCGTGTCGATCTTGTTCAGGCCTTCCAGCACATGGCCGCGGGTAATCAACAGGCCGAGCTTCTGCAAACTGCCGGTGGCAGTGGTCAGGGCGGTCGGGGTGGCCAGCGACAGGGCGCAGGGGCAGGTGGCGACCAGCATGGCGATGATGATCCAGAAGGCCGTTTCGCCATTGACCAGCCACCACCAGGCGCCGCCGACCACCACGATGGAAATCAGCACGGTAATCAGGAAGTACTGCGCAACCTGGTCGGCAAGGCGGGCCAGGCGCGGCTTGTCCGCCTGGGCGCGTTCGAGCAGGCGGACGATGGCCGACAGCCGGGTATCACTGCCCACGGCGCTGACCTGGATCTGCAGCGGCCCCTCGACGTTCATGGTACCGGCGGTTACCCGGTCGCCCACCTGCTTGGCCAGGGGCAGGTATTCACCGGACAGGGCCGATTCGTCAATGCTGCTGACGCCGCGGGTAATCACCCCGTCGGCGGGAATGCTTTCCCCGGGCTTGATCTCCAGCAGATCACCGGGCTGCACCTCTTCGAGCATGATGCGCTGCGGCTGACCCTCGGCATCGACCCGCAGGGTGCTGGGCGGCAGCAGGTTGACCAGCTTGGCGGTGCTCTCCACGGTGCGCTGGCGGGCGCGGCGTTCCAGGTAGCGGCCCGCCAGCAGGAAGAAGGCGAACATCACCACCGAATCGAAGTAGATCTCCCCGGAGCTGGTCAGGGTCGCCCAGATGCCCGCAGCATAGGCGCTGCCGATGGCCATGGAGACGGACACGTCCATGCTCAGGCGGCGATTTTTCAGGTCGCGCCAGGCGCCGCGGAAGAAGGGCGCGCAGCTGTAGAGCACCACCGGGGTGGTCAGGATCAGCGCCGCCCAGCGCAGGGTAACTGCCATGGCCGGCGTTACGTCCTGGTTGAACCCATCCCACAGGGCCATTGTGGCCATCATCACCTGCATGAACATCAGGCCGGCCAGGCCCAGGCGGCGCAGGTACTGGCGATTCTCCCGGGCGATCTGTTCGCTGGCCTTGTCCGGCTCGTAGGGGTGGGCGGCGTAGCCGATACGCTTGATCTCGCCAAGCAGCACGGACAGCCGGGTCTGCGTGGCATCCCAAGCCAGGTTCAGTCGGTTGTTGCCCAGGTTCAGCGTTGCCTCGACCACGCCGGGCATCTGCATCAGGCGTTTCTCGATCAGCCAGCCGCAGGCGGCGCAGCTGATGCCCTCGATCAGCAGTTCGATCTGCTGCTGGTCACCATCGCTGCGCACATAGCGTTGTTGCACGTCACTGCGATCCAGCATCTCCAGCTCATCCTGCAGCGCCTGGGGCAGGGCTTCGGGGTTGGCGGAGTTCTCCGTACGGTGGGTGTAGTAGGACTCCAGGCCGCCGGCGACGATGGCATCGGCCACCGCCTGGCAACCGGGACAGCACATGGCGCGCTGTTCACCGAGGATGGTGCTGAACCACGACGAGCCGGCCGGAACCGGTTCGCCGCAGTGATAGCAGGGGGTGGGTTGGGTCATTTTGCCGAGAGCTGGTGCTGCTGTCCCATGACCAGGGTGATCTCGCCGGTCAGGCGCCAGCCGTCTTCACCCGGCTGGGCCGGGTCGCTCAGGTCGACATAATGCCGGCCCTGGATACTGTGCTCCAGCTGGCCGGTGTAGTGATTGTCGGCAATCTGCTGCAACACCAGGCTGCGGTCCCGCTCGGCATGGGTCGGCGACATGAGCTCCAGCAGCAGCTGGGGCGGCAGGGCGTCGAGCTCGCCGTCCAGTCGCAGGCTGACATCACCGGTCACCTCGTCGATGCTGAACTCGGCGTGCAGGCCGAGCTCGCTGGCGCGGTGATCGCGGCCCATATGCATGTTGATCGCGCGGCCTTCCTTGTAATAGTTGTCACGCACCATGCTGTCGGGATTGAGCTGGGAGACATACAGCAGGCCCATGCCGATGACCACGGCAAACACCAGGATGCTGATCAGGAACCAGGGCCAGAACTGCTTGTACCACGGAGGAATATTGTCGTCGTTGCGCATATGTTTACCTGACTGTCGGGCCCATGAAGCGGCTTTCGGAGGTGGCCGAGACGCTGTCATCATCGGCGGCGGTAACAATGAAGGTGATCGGCATATTGGTGCCTTCCATGAACTCGGGCTCCAGTTGCACGTTCACCGGTACTTGCAGCAGGCTGCTTGGCTCAACGGTGAGCCGGTCGGCGGACATGACCAGATCCAGCTCCGGATGGCCTTCAACTGCCAGGGTGAAGGTGCGGGTTTCCTGGCCCTTGTTCATGACCTTGATTATGTACACGTTTTCAATGGCCCCGCCACGCGCTTCCCGATACAGGACGTTGCGGTCGCGCTGCACGTCGAGGTTCACCTGGGCCATGTTGCCGACGGTGACGACGAACATGCCGATCATCAGCAGCAGGGCGGCGCCGTAGCCGATCAGGCGCGGACGCAACACGCGGGTCTTCTGCCCGGCCATGTTGTGCTCGGTGGTGTAGCGGATCAGGCCGCGTTCGTAGCCCATCTTGTCCATGACGTCGTCACAGGCATCGATACAGGCCGCGCACTGGATGCACTCATGCTGCAGGCCGTCACGAATGTCGATGCCGGTAGGGCAGACCTGGACGCACATGGTGCAATCGATGCAGTCACCCAGGCCCAGCTCGGCAGGCTCCACGCCCTTCTTGCGCGGGCCGCGGTCCTCGCCCCGGTTATAGTCATAGGTCACCACCATGGTGTCCTTGTCGAACATCACGCTCTGGAAGCGGGCATAGGGGCACATGTAGAAGCACACCTGCTCGCGCAGCCAGCCGGCGTTGATGTAGGTCGCCGCGGTGAAGAAGAAGATCCAGAACGCCGCCCAGCCGTTGAGGTTGAAGGTCACCAGGTCGACCAGCAGCCCGCGGATGGGGGTGAAATAACCGACAAAGGTCAGCGCGGTGACGAGCGAGACCAGCACCCACAAGGTGTGCTTGGCGCTGCGGCGCAGCACCTTGTTGGCGCTCAGGGGGGCAGCGTCGAGCTTGATGCGGGCGTTGCGCTCACCCTCGGTGACGCGCTCGGCCCACATGAAAATCCAGGTCCACACGGTTTGCGGACAGGTATAACCACACCAGATACGGCCGGCAAAGGTAGTGATGAAGAACAGGCCGAAGGCGCAGATGATCAGCAGGAAGGACAGCAGGAAGAAGTCCTGCGGCTGGAAAGTGGCGCCGAAGATATGGAACTGGCGTGCCGGCAGGTCCCACAGCACGGCCTGGCGCCCGTCGACATTCAGCCACGCGGTACCGAAGAACAGCAGGAACAGCGCCGCCACACCTGCCAGACGGATGTTCTTGAAAAAACCCTTATAAGAGCGCGTATGAATATTCTCGCGCTTGGCGTACAGGTCGACTGTTTCTATCTTGTCCGGGGAAATGTCTTTAACGGGTATCTTCTCGCTCATATATCAGGCTGACCATATCGTTAAGAGGAGGGACGCCTGGCCAGAGCAGTGCTGGTCAGGGATACGCGAATGCGCCCGACCAGAATAACCGGGTCGGGCGCATCACACCATGCGACAGGGCGTCGCGCGGGGGTTACTTGTCTTCCAGCGAGAGGCCGTAGACGTAGGACGCCAGCATGTGCAGCTTGTCGTCACCCAGGTGAGCCTGGGACGGCATGTTACCGTTACGACCGGCACGTACGGTGTGTTGCACCTGCAGCATGCTGGAACCGTACAGCCATACATCATCGGTCAGGTTGGGCGCGCCCAGCAGCGGGTTACCCTTGCCGTCCGGACCGTGGCAGGCCACGCAGTTGGCCGCGAAGACCTTCTGGCCGGCTTCGATATCCACACCTTCGGATTCCAGGCCCGCCAGGCTACGAACATAGCCAGACACGTTACGTACACCTTCCTCGCCAACGACCGCCAACCAGGCCGGCATGGCAGCCTGACGGCCGCGCTGCAGGGTGGTGAGGATCTGCTCGGGCTCGCCGCCCCACAGCCAGTCGTTGTCGGTCAGGTTCGGGAAGCCGAAGGCACCCCGGGCGTCGGAACCGTGGCACACCGAGCAGTTGGTGGCGAACAGGCGCTGACCGATACGGCGCGCTTCTTCATCACGGGCTACTTCGGCGATCGACAGGTCGGTGTAACGGGCGAAGATCGGTGCAAACTGCTCTTCGGCACGCTCTACTTCACGCTCGTACTGGTTGACCTGGGTCCAGCCCAGTACGCCCGGCCATTTGCCCATGCCGGGGTACAGGATCAGGTAGATCACGGTGAAGACCAGAGTCGCCACGAACAGCATGAACCACCAGCGGGGCAGGGGGTTATCCAGTTCGGCGATGCCGTCATACTCGTGACCGGTAGTGCTGTTGGTCTGGTCCGGCCGCTGGCCCTTGCGCGTGGCGAACAGCAGCCAGGTGATCAGGACAAGGAAGACCACGGTGAGGGCAATGATATACCCGCTCCAGAAATTACTCATTTTTCATTACTCCTGGTGTCTTGCTGCTCCCGCGTCTTCTGGTCTTCATCGTCGTCGGCGAAGGGTAGCTGAGCGGCCTCATCAAAATCCTTCTTCTTGTATGAGCTGTAGGCCCATATCACGATGCCAATAAAGGCCACCATGGCGAAGATGGTGGCGATGCCGCGTAGAGTGTTGATATCCATTGTGGGTTACCGGCGGTCGGAGATGACAGTGCCCAGGTGCTGCAGGTAGGCAATCAGGGCATCCATTTCAGCTACGCCCTTGACTGCTTCAGCGGCACCAGCGATGTCTTCATCGGTGTACGGAACGCCCAGCTTCTGCATGACTTCCATCTTCCGGGCAGTGTGCTTGCCAGTCAGGATGTTTTCCTGCAACCAGGGGTACGACGGCATCTTCGACTCGGGCACCACGTCACGCGGGTTGATCAGGTGCGCGCGGTGCCAGTCGTCGGAGTAACGCTCGCCGACACGGGCCAGGTCCGGACCGGTACGCTTGGAGCCCCACAGGAAGGGGTGTTCCCAGACGCTTTCACCGGCGACGGAGTAATGACCATAACGCTCGGTCTCGGAGCGGAACGGACGAATCATCTGCGAGTGGCAGCTGACGCAACCTTCGCGGATGTAGATGTCGCGGCCTTCCAGCTCCAGCGCGGTGTAGGGCCGCAGGCCCTCCACCGGCTGGGTGGTTTCGTCCTGGAAGAACAGCGGCACGATCTGGGTCAGGCCACCGAAGCTGATTGCGATCACAATCAGCACGATCAGCAGACCAACGTTCTTTTCAACTATCTCATGCTGTTTCATCAATCAATTCCTCAGGCGATCTGTGCTGCGGCGTGAGCATCGGCCGGCTTGGCAGCACGGATGGTGCGCCAGCTGTTATAGGCCATCAGCAGCATGCCCAGCAGGAAGAACACACCACCAATCCAGCGGACAATGAAGCCCGGATGGCTGGCTTCCAGCGCTTCGACGAAGGAGTAGGTCAGGGTGCCGTCCACGTTCACCGCGCGCCACATCAGGCCCTGGGTGATGCCGTTGACCCACATGGAGACGATGTACAGTACGGTACCGATGGTCGCCAACCAGAAGTGGGCGTTGATCAGGCCGATCGAGTACATCTCGTTACGACCGAACACCTTCGGCAACATGTGGTAGATGGCACCAATAGAGATCATCGCAACCCAGCCCAGAGCGCCGGCGTGTACGTGGCCGATGGTCCAGTCGGTGTAGTGCGACAGGGCGTTGACGGTCTTGATCGCCATCATCGGGCCTTCGAAGGTCGACATGCCGTAGAACGCCAGGGACACCACCAGGAAGCGCAGGATCGGGTCGGTGCGCAGTTTGTGCCAGGCACCGGACAGGGTCATCATCCCGTTGATCATGCCACCCCAGCTCGGAGCCAGCAGGATCAGCGACATCACCATGCCCAGGGTCTGCGCCCAGTCAGGCAGCGCGGTGTAGTGCAGGTGGTGCGGGCCAGCCCAGATGTACAGACCGATCAGTGCCCAGAAGTGCACGATGGACAGGCGATAGGAGTACACCGGACGCTCGGTCTGCTTGGGCACGAAGTAGTACATCATGCCGAGGAAGCCGGCAGTCAGGAAGAAGCCTACTGCGTTGTGGCCGTACCACCACTGCACCATGGCGTCAGTCGCGCCAGAGTAGAGGGAGTAGGACTTCCACATGCTGACCGGCATTTCCAGGTTGTTGATGATATGCAGGATGGCAATGGTGATGATGAAGGCACCGTAGAACCAGTTGGCTACGTAGATGTGCTTCATCTTGCGCTTGGCAATGGTGCCGAAGAACACCATGGCATAGGCCACCCACACCACCGTGATGAGGATGTCGATGGGCCATTCCAGCTCAGCGTATTCCTTGGTGGTAGTGAAGCCCAGCGGCAGGGTGATCACGGCCAGCAGGATCACTGCCTGCCATCCCCAGAACACGAAGGCAGCCATCGCGTCGGAGCACAGGCGCGCCTGTGTAGTGCGCTGCACCACATAGAAAGACGTGCCCATCAGCGCACAACCGCCAAAGGCGAAGATCACTGCGTTGGTGTGCAGCGGGCGCAGGCGGCCGAAGCTGGTCCAGGGCAGGTCAAAGTTGAGTGCGGGCCAAACCAGTTGGGCCGCAATGAAGACACCTAATGCCATACCTACGATACCCCAGACCACCGTCATGACGGCGAACTGGCGTACCACCTTGTAGTTATAGGCTGTCGGAGTGGTAGCTGTGCTCATGCGAGAGATTCCACGGATAGCAATGGTTAAAGGGGGACAAAGCGGCGGCAAGTATGAGGAATGCCCCTACTGTTTGCAATGACGCATGTCAATGTAATGGCCCGGCTTCAGGGTCGGTGCGGTGTAATGTGCGTGGTATGGCGATGCTGGTTGGGGAAGGCCATACCGCGTCATTTCGTGGCGCCTGCCCAGGGGCCGGGCGGTCTTCAGCGATGTGCTTTTGACCGGGCTTGCTAGGATAAGCCCAAGGGTTGGGCCTGTGAAGGGATGGTTCCGGCTGGGCGCTGTGGCATGATGTCGCAGATGACCAGGATCAAGGCCGGCGGTTCGCTGATATGCTTGGGGCTTTATTCTGATGAGCTGGAGCAGCCCTTGACCCCGTCCTTTCTCGAGACCCCGGCCATTGGCGCAACGCGCGCCACCCTGTTGCTGGCCCACGGCGCCGGCGCCCCCATGGACAGCGACTACCTCAACCAACTGGCCGACGCCCTGGCCGTTCGCGGTATCCGGGTGCTGCGCTTCGAGTTTCCCTATATGGCCAGTCGCCGGGAGACCGGCGGCAAACGCCCACCCAATCCCATGCCGGTGCTACTGGAATCGTTCCGCGCGCATTTTGCCGCCGCGCCAACGCCTCTTTATATAGGAGGCAAATCCATGGGGGGAAGGGTGGCGAGCCTGCTGGCCGACGAACTGCAGCCCGCCGGACTGATCTGCTTCGGCTACCCCTTCCATCCCCCCGGCAAACCGGAAAAGACCCGCACCGAGCACCTGGCCGAGCTGCGAACTCGAGCCCTTATTCTGCAAGGCACGCGAGATCCCTTCGGCAAGCCCGATGAAGTGGCTAGCTACGCCTTGTCCCCGCAGGTGCAAGTCAGCTGGCTCGAAACCGGCGACCACGACCTCAAGCCCCTGAAAAGCAGCGGCCTGAGCCAGGCCGACCTCATCAACCAGGCAGCGGAGCAAGCAGCAGCCTTCATGCTCAACTAACCCCGGGCACCTTCCCCTGGGAGGGTGCGAGCACCAGCTCGTACCCAAACCAGCCGGTATCACCGCTGTCTCCGGCTGTCTCCGTTCGTAGTCATCCCTTCGGTTCTGGGCCGGATAGATCGTGCGTGGGGCGCAGGGTGTTTCCCCCTTTTCAGAACTCGCAACCCGCCGTCCATGGCGCTCGTGTGCGGCCGTCCCTGGCCGCACACGGTTCTGAAAAGGGGGAAACACCCTACACCCTGCGAGGCTAGGTGTGGATGGGGGAAAAAACGAGGAGTGAACGAAGAGCCTGCAAGTAAAGGCAGGCGCGGCAAAGCCACATCCACAGCCTACGGCCAAGGCTTTTATCCCGCAGCGAAACAGAAACTTACAGGTCGGGTGGGTATTACTCCACTTCAGAACCGTGTGCGTCCATGGACGGACGCACACGAGCGCCAGGGATGGCGGGGTGCGAGTTCTGAAGTGGAGTAATACCCATCCGAGCCCACCCCGCGCCTACAGCCGCTCAACTCAACTCAACAGGACATCAAAGCTGATCAACCATAAGCCTTCATCTCGCGGATGCCGCGCCTCGTTACTGCAACCCCAGCGCCGCGGGCAGGACGCCGGCAGTCAGGGTGCCCCAGCGCCGGTCCTTGAGCATGAGCGGTACGAACAGTACGAAAATTGGCCGGCCGTCCGGCAGAATAAAGGTGCCCATGCTGATGTAGGTACACTTGCGCAGGTTCTCCAGTTCCACTGGATTGGTGATCGTGAAACGCATATGGGTGCTGCGCATCGCATCTTTGCGTGGATCGCCAGTGAGCGGTTGGGACGCGGCGGTACGTGCTGCAGCCATATAACTGCGATCATCGATCGCGGTCATATAAAGCACGCCGTCCTCTCCGCCGCGGTCCCACTCATCCAGCAACGGCTGAACCCGTTGGCGGAAGGGCGCTGCCCAGCTGACATCATGTTTGCCCGGCTGGTCCTTGAGCGCGCGATAATTGCGATCGAACACGTCCACGCCCTGTTCATCCAGCTCCCGCAGCACCGCTTCCAGCCGGCCGCGCCGCTCCAGCAGCTTGTCACTGACCTGTTCCAGCCGGCCTTCACCCAGGCGGATCAGGCTCAGGGTCTGCAAAGCGTTATTGCTTTGATCACGCTGACTGTCGGCCAGTACAAAACTCTGCTCCATATTCCGGCTAATGGTCAGGCTACTGTCGCGGATGGCGCTGCTGTGCTGGTGCGTTTCCTGGTTGCCGACCGCCAGCTCCTCCAGGGCGCTGCTGACCATCAGCAGATCGTCGTTGGTCAGCTGGAAGTCCTCGACCATCTGGCCGAACTGGTTGGCCGCCGCCTGCACCGCCACGCCAGCGCTGTCCGACTGCTGCTGCATGTGCAGGGTCTGCTCCTCGGCGCCGTTCATCGCGCCGAGCATCTGCTCCATCAGCTGATTGATCTGATCCGCAGCATTGCCGACCTGGATCGACAGGTTGCGCACCTCGTCGGCCACCACGGCAAAGCCGCGCCCCTGCTCGCCGGCCCGGGCCGCTTCAATGGCCGCGTTCAGTGCCAGCATATTGGTCTGGGCGGAGAAGTCCTGCACCGTGGTCAGGATTTTGCGAATCTGCGCCGAGCTGGCATCCAGCGCCTCGATGTTCGACTTGAAGCCGGTCATCGCCTCACTGATCTGCTGCATGCGATCGCAGGCCGCGCTCAGTTGTGCCTGGGAGGCCCGGGCGCCGTCCAGGTTGCGGGCGGTCATGCCGGTGATGTTGCTGGTGCGCGCAGCGATGTCCTGCAGCGCACTGCTGGTCTGGTCACTGGCCTGGAAGATCAGCTCGGACAGCTGCTGCTGGGCCTTGGCCTCGCTTTCCGTACGCTCGGTCAGCACCCGGTTGCGGGCCGACGCCAGGGCGATGCTCATGCTCTGCTGCTGTAGCTCCACCAGCATGCTGCGCAGCCGGGCGCTGAATCGCTCAAAGGCGTGGCCCGCCGCGGAGTCATCGGCGATGGTCGCCGCCGCCAGGTCTATCTGCAGCGCATTGGCCTGATCCAGGCGCTCGGCCAGGGACGCCGCGCGCGGAGGCTGTCGCAACATCTGCCAGGTCAGTCCCAGCGAGACGGCAATAAGCACCAGTGTCAGCGCGCGGATCATGCCGTCCCCGAGCCAGAGCAGCAGACCGCCGAGGCTGACTATACAGATCGCCAGGGCTAGGCCGGCGCCCGTAGTAGCGCTAGCAGGGGAAGAAGGTAATGCGGTACGGGTGTCGTTGGGTATGGAAGTGGCCTGCATGAATCCCCCGATGCCCCTTTCCGGGCGTTGTTATACGTCGTCCTTGGCATCATCAAGACAAAGCTGTCTCAATGTGCGACTAGTCACCTTATCGGCAGAACTGTCTCAAACAATAGTAATTTTTTGTAATGCTAACTGGCCAGCGAGGGCAGCCACAGGGAGATGGAGGGGAACAGGATCAGGATGACGGTCGCCAGTACCAGCAGCGCGATAAAGGGCGGCGTACCACGGATCACGTCGAAGTAGGGTCGGCGGAAAATTGCCATCGCCGTGAAGATATCGCAGCCGAAGGGCGGGGTGGCCGAGCCGATAGCCGCCTGCAGGGCCACGATGATGCCCACATGCACCGGATCCAGCCCGGCGGCCGCGACAGCGGGCTTGAACAGCGGTGTGAGGATCAGGATCACGACGATGGGATCGACGAACATGCAGCCAATGAAAAAGGACACGGCAATCAGCGACAGCACCAGCACCTGGCTATGGCCGATGTCGGCGATGATCGGATTGAGGATGGCCTGGGGGATGCCCGCGAAGGAAATGGTATAGGTAAACGCATTGCCCGCAGCCACCAGGATGAACACCACCGCCGTGATCAGTCCGGTCGACAGCGCCACATCCCACAATTGCGTTACTTTCACCGAGCGCAGGATCGCCACTTCCAGTATCACCGCGTAGAGCACCGCAATGGCGGCGGCCTCAGTCGGGCTGAAGAAACCGCCGTAGATGCCGCCCACCACTACTACCGGAAAGCCCAGCGGCAGCAGTGCCTTCTTCAGTGCGCGCCAGCGGTACAGCCAGGTGGCCTTGGGCTCGGGCTCGATGCCCATGCGGATCGACGCGATCCAGCAGTAGAGGGAAAACAGCACCAGCAGCAACAAGCCGGGCAGGATACCGGCGATAAACAGATCGCCGATGGATGCGCCGGACACCACGCCATAGATGATCAGCCCGATACTGGGCGGGATCAGCAGGGCGATGTCACTGGCATTGATGATCAGGGCGATGCTGAACTTGTCCGAATAGCCCTTCTCCAGCAGCTTGGGCCGCATCGGCCCGCCCATGGCCACCACAGTCGCCTGGGTCGAGCCCGACACCGCGCCGAACAGGGTGCAACTGACCGCTGTGGTGATCGGCAGGCCGCCGCGCAAATGGCCGACGAAGCTCTGCACCAGATCCAGCAGGCGATTGGCCGTGTGGCCGCGGGTCATCACGTCTGCGGCGAAGATGAACAGCGGTACCGCCGCCAATGCCCAGGTCTGGACGCCGCTGATCATCTGGCCGATCAACAGGCCCACGTTGTCCATCTGCAGCACCAGGAACAGCAACATCAGGCTGGCCGCCAGCAGCGGCAGCATCATCGGAAAGCCCATCAACAGCAGGATCACGGTGACGATCAGGGTCAGGGCCAGCATCAGGGCGCTCCTGTCTCGGTGGCGGCGTCGACGGGCACCTCGTCATAACGCTCAAGCTCGGTGAAGGAGCGATAGAGCTGGCGCGAAGTGAGGTTGCGGGCGGCGGTCAGCCAGTATTGGATGCCGGCCAGGGCAAAGCCGATGGGCGCTATGGAGTAGGGGATCCACAGGGCAATGCCGAGCGCCGCCGAGCTGCGCCCCACGTTGCGGATGCTGCTGACGTAATCCCAGGCGTGCCAGGCGAGAAACAGCATCATCGCCCCGGATACCAGGCAGATCAGCACCAGCAGCGCCTTGCGCGCGCGGCCACGCAGCTGGTCGTAGAAGGCCGACATGGCGATATGGCGGGCCCGCCGCACCGCATAGCCCAGCCCGGCAAAGGTCATGATGATCAGGCTGAACTGGGTCAGCTCGACCTGCCCGGGTACGCCGCTGTCGAATAATTGCCGCGCCAGCACGTGCGCCACCAGCAGGCCGGTCATGAACAGCACGCTGGCGCCGAGAATCAGTTTCTCCAGCCCTTCGGTGAAGCGGTCGAGCACCATCAGTGCTCGGAACAGTGGGTTGGCCGGCGCATCCGCGGGCTTGGGCATATGATCCTTCCTGGTTCGGCAAATGGTGCGAGTATCGTTAGGGTACGAAGGGTAATCACCACCGCTGCGCTTGTTTTATTCAAAATACAGCATCTTTTTTCATTTGCACGGTCCATAAATGGACATCGGGAGCGTCTGTGGTACTGTTTCCCGTGCTTCGAAGAACAATACATGAGGAATGTTCCATGAAATGGCGAAATGGATGGGTAGGTGCTGCGGCATTGATTCTTGCGGCCTGCGGCGGCGACGATGAGCAGGAAAAAGCCCAGTCTGCGCGGGATGAACAGCCGGCCACCGGCCAGGTCGAGGTCTGGCGTTTCGGGTTGGAAGAGATCGAGGGCAGTGTTCAATATGAATATGCCAACCGCTTCGCGGAAATCATCAGTGAAAAGTCTGACGGACAAGTCGAAGTCCGCCTGTTCCCCTACGGCCAGCTCGGTGGCCTGACTGATATTTATGACCAGGTGCAGGCTGGATCGGTTCAGCTGGCGTTCGGCTCGGGCTTTCTCGGCGGCACCGTGCCGGAGTCCCAGCTGTTCAGCCTGAACTTCGTCCTCACCGACGATGAGCAGCTCAATACCCAACTGCTCAACGATGAACGCTTCCGCAAGCACGACGACCTGGTCGACGCCTTCCGCGAACGCAACCTGCATCCGCTGGCCATCGTGCCCGAGGGCTGGCAGGTCTGGACCGCCAACAAGCCGGTGCGCAAGCCCGAGGACTTTGCTGGCCTGTCCATCCGCACGATGGATAACCGCCTGCTGCGCGAAACCTACAGCGCCTACGGCGCCAACCCCACCACCATGGAATACGGCGAGCTCTACAGCGGCCTGCAGCTGGGCCAGCTCGACGCCAACATCCAGCCGGTGTTCGCCCACCAGGAAATGGATTTCTACCAGGTGCAGGACTACATGATCTTCGCCAACCAGGCGCAGTTCGTCGCCACCGTCATGGCCAACGCCGACTGGTACGACAACCTGTCCGATGACCAGGAGGAGATGATCGAGGAGGCCGTGGTCGAGCTGGTGCCCTATATCCACGACGTGCAGACCCGCCTCAACAGCGAGCGCCTGGATATCATCACCGAGAACAGCGACATCGAGATCATCCGCCTGACGCCGGAAGAGCGCGCGGTATTCCGCGAGCGCAGCCTGCCGGTGCGCGATGTGTTCGTCGAGATGGTGGGTGACCGTGGCGAGAACCTGCTGAACACCCTGCTCGAGCTGGTCGAAGAGGGCGCGCCGGAAACGGCGGGTGAGCCGGTGCCGGTAACCGACACCAATGACAGCATCTCCCCTGGCGAGTCGCCAACCCAGCCTGAGCTGGACCATACCGACAACGCTACGGATGACGCTGCCGAGTCGCGTACGCGTTCCGAGTGATCCGGCGTGGTCAATCGGCGTCCCAGGCAGTAGCATGGGAGCATCTTGTCTCCCATAGGATGTACGCCATGACGCAGATTGACCGCACCGCCGTAGAACAGGCCCTGGCCAGCTATCAGGACCCCTATCTAAAGACCGACCTGATCACCTCAGGCTGTCTGCGGTCGTTGCAGATCGACGGCGACCGGGTGCGCGCCGAGCTCGTCCTGGGCTATGCGGCGAACAACATCATCAATGGCATTGGTCAGATGCTCAAGGTGGCCGTGGAAAATGTGCCCGGCGTCGCCTCCGCGGAGATCAAGGTGCGCTGGGAAGTGGCCGCCGCTCCAGCCCAGGGCAGCATTCCCGGCCTGGCCAACGTGAAGAACATCATCGCTGTGGCCTCCGGCAAGGGCGGCGTCGGCAAGTCCACTACCGCGGTCAACCTGGCCCTGGCGCTGTCCGCCGAGGGCGCGCGGGTGGGGGTGCTGGACGCCGATATCTATGGCCCCAGCATGGGCATGATGCTCGGCGTGCCTTCCGGCACCCGGCCGCAGGTGCGCGACCAGAAGTTCTTCATTCCCCCGCGGGCCCATGGCGTGCAGGTCATGACCATGGCCTTCCTGGCCGACGACAACACCCCCATGGCCTGGCGCGGCCCCATGGTCTCCGGCGCGCTGATGCAGCTGCTGACCCAGAGCGCCTGGGAGGATCTGGATTACCTGGTCATCGACATGCCGCCGGGCACCGGCGACATCCAGCTGACCCTGGCGCAGAAAGTGCCCGTCACCGGTTCGGTCATCGTCACCACGCCCCAGGACATCGCCCTGCTGGATGCCCGCAAGGGGATCGAGATGTTCGGCAAGGTGAATATTCCGGTACTGGGCGTGGTGGAGAACATGGCCGTGCACATCTGTTCCAACTGCGGTCACGCCGAGCACCTGTTCGGTGAAGGCGGCGGGGAGCGGTTGTCGGACGAGTACGGTGTCGACCTGCTGGCGTCCATGCCGCTGTCGATGATGATCCGCGAGCAGGCCGACGGCGGCAAACCCACCGTCATCGCCGAACCCGAAAGCCAGATCAGCATGATCTACCAGGACATGGCCCGCCACGTCGGCGCCCGCATCGCCGCCCGCACCGGCATGAACGCCATGCCCGACATCAGCATCAGCGACGATTGATCGCCCAATCGCCCAATCGCCCAATCGCCCAATCGCCCCGAGGCGGGGCTCCTACAGGAACATGGGAGCCCGGTGCGGCTCCTTCATGTAGGAGGGGCGCCGATCGCCGGGTCGCCGGGTCGCCGGACCGCCTCGCCGCGATGGCATCCGCCAACTGCGCAAGGCTTTAGTGTCGGGACAATACCCGGTAATATGCAGCCCTCTTTTTAAACGCTTGGATCAGGACAAACCCATGAGCATCAAATCGGACCGTTGGATACGCCGCATGTCCCAGGAACATGGGATGATCGAACCCTTCGTCGAGCGCCAGGTGCGTGGCGAGGAGGGTGAGCGGGTGATTTCCTATGGGGTGTCCAGCTACGGCTACGACGTGCGCTGCGCCGACGAATTCAAGGTATTCACCAATATCCATTCGGCCACCGTCGATCCGAAGCACTTTGACGAGAAGAGCTTCGTCGACGTCAAGAGTGACGTGTGCATCATTCCGCCGAACTCCTTCGCCCTGGCGCGTACCGTGGAATACTTCCGCATCCCGCGCAACGTGCTGACCATCTGCCTGGGCAAGAGCACCTACGCCCGCTGCGGCATCATCGTCAACGTGACGCCGCTGGAGCCGGAGTGGGAAGGCCACGTAACCCTGGAGTTTTCCAACACGACTACCCTGCCGGCGAAGATCTACGCCAATGAAGGCGTGGCGCAGATGCTGTTCTTCGAATCCGACGAGGCCTGTGAAGTGTCCTACAAGGATCGGGGCGGCAAATACCAGGGCCAGCGCGGCGTCACCCTGCCGCGCGCCTGACCCTTCATGGAAAAAGGTCGAGCTTTACCTCGACCTTTTCTGGGATTGTCGCGACCCGGCGATCCCGACCCCGGTCTGGCAGCTCCCCCTGGGATTGTCGAGCACCAGCTCGACAGCGGGCGTGACTGCAACTGCGGTCAGAATCAGAACGAACGTGCCACCGACACAGTAACGTTGGAATCGCAGTACGTGGCCTTGCCGTACCACTCTTCACATGTGCCGTTTTTCAAACTGGTGTCCGAATACATCAACGCCAGGTCCAGACCGATAACGGTCTTGCTCAGCGACACTGCCCAATCCTGGTAACTCTCGCCACTTTCGACATCGCTCAGGCTGTCCTTGGTATCGGTATAACCGTAGTGCAAGCCCAGCGTCGTTTCGTAGGGCAGCGCAATGTCGTACCCGACGAAGCCGTAGATAGCGGAACTGGGGTGGTAGGCATATTTGGTGCCCACGGTCAGGTCATTGAAGCTCAGGCTGCCGATGACCTCGTAGGTGGTGTCACCATCGCCGCCTGGATATTCATATGCAGCCCAGGTCAGGTCGTAGCTGAGTGCGTCGGTAATGTCGCCCGCGTAGCCTGCGTAGTAGTCCCATTCAACACTGGCGCCGCCGAAGGCTTCGTCGTCAACGTTCGATGCCCAGGTGCCGATAAACAGGCCGCTCTCATGACTGATATCCAGCGATCCCTGGATGGCGCCCTTGCCGGCGGTCTGGGATTGGCCGCGCCAAATATAGTCCGATGCCAGGGTGACGCTCATGCTGGAGTCGATCCTACCCACTGCGGTATCGAAGGACTCCCCATGGGTCAGGCCCGTCACGGCCAGGGTGCTGAGGGCGGCAATGCAGGTGCTGAGCTTTTTCATAGTACTACTCCCTATCTATGATCCGGTATGGATCGGTTGGCTAATCTTCCTTGGCAAATACCTTGCCAACGTTATAAAAACTATATTAATCAGTAGGTTATGAAAAAAATTGCTGTGTGGGTAATGTAGGTGAACGCGGCCCTGCACCTTGCCGGTGCGCTTATTCTGCCAGGCGGCTACAACGCCCATTCTTGATGCAGATCACGGCCACAGGGTGATTAACCGACTATCCTTGATGCAGGACAGACAACGAAAGGGGATAGCTATGCAGAACGTATTGTTACCATTTGACGGCTCGTCATCGGCCAAGCGCGCGGTCGCCTACCTGGTAGAAGCCGCCCGGGCCTATCCGGACCTGCTGGTCCATGTGCTCAACGTCCAGCGCGAAGCCAACCTTTATGGCAACTACGTGCCGGCCAGCATGCTCGAGGATCTGCGCCAGGGCGCGCTCAAGCATGCCGCACAGGTCAACGCCGAAGCGGTGCAGATGCTGCAGGCAGCCTCCGTTCGCCATGAGACCCACGAGGTGGTGGGTGAGGTCGTCAGTGAAGTGGTCGCAGCCGTGAAGAAATACAACTGCGACACCGTGGTCATGGGCACGCGCGGCATGGGCAGCCTGGGCAACCTGGTTATGGGCTCGGTCGCCACTCGGGTAGTGCATGACGTGAAAGTACCGGTCCTTTTGGTTAAATAACTGAACCCCTGGTCGCTTCGCCTGGTCAGAGACTATGTACCCCACTGAAAGAGGTTTTGGATTATGAGTGCTACCAAAGACAAGGTGAAGGGCAAGGTCAATGAAGTGGTCGGCAAGACCAAACAGGCGAGCGACAAGCCGAGCACCAAGGCTGAAGGTCGCATGCAGGAGCGCAAGGGCGAAGCCCAGCAAGTGAAAGGGAAAGCCAAAGGCGCCCTGAAAGATCAGATCGACAAAGCCTGATCACCATCCGCTTGAACAAAGGCCGGCATTTCGCCGGCCTTTTTGTTTGCCGATGATACAATCTGCCTCTACTTCCGGATGTAACCCAAGGTAGCGGGAATGCAGGCAGATAAAGAACGTATTGTCATTGTCGAAGACGACATCAAGCTCGCCGCGCTGATCGGCGAGTTTCTCCAGTCGCAGGGCATGCGCGTCGAATTGATCGAGGACGGCACCGGGGCGGTTGAACGTATTCTGGCCGATCCGCCCGCGCTGGTAGTGCTGGACCTGATGTTGCCGGGCGAGGATGGCCTATCCATTTGCCGTCGCCTGCGCGAAGGCGGCTTTGCCCGGCCCATACTGATGCTGACCGCCCGCAGTGATGATCAGGACCATATCCAGGGCCTGGAGCAGGGCGCCGATGACTTTGTCGCCAAGCCAGTGCGCCCGCAGGTACTGCTGGCGCGCATCCGCGTATTACTGCGCCGGGCCGAAGCCGACACCGTCGCCGCGCCGCCGACCCGGCTCACCTTCGGCGCATTGGTAATTGACCACACCCGCCGCGAGGCCTGGCTGAACGAGGAACTGATCGACCTGACCGGCGCCGAATTCGATCTGTTGTGGCTGCTGGCGAGCAACGCCGGGCGGATTCTCAGCCGTGAAGAAACCTTCGTCGCCCTGCGCGGCATCGAATACGACGGCCAGGACCGCTCCATCGATGTGCGCATCTCCCGCATCCGTCCCAAGATTGGCGATGATCCCGACATGCCGCGCCTGATCAAGACGGTGCGCAGCAAGGGTTACCTGTTCGTTGCACCCGAGCCGAACCTGCCGTGAACTCGATCTTCTTCCGCGTCTATGGCGGGATGCTGCTAGTACTGGTCACGGTGTCACTGGTCGCGCTGATGAGTGTCCACCTGATCAATGGCGTGCGTGTAGAGGACTACCGCGAGCGCATCGCCAGCGGCACCTTCCGGTTGATGGCCGACAATCTCCAGCCAATGGACGCCTCTGAGCGGCTGCAGGCGTTGAACCTGTGGGAGCGGCTGATGGGCGTGCCGCTGGAACTGCACACCCTGGAGGATCTGCAGCTGGATGCCTCCAGCTGGAACAAGCTGATCCGCGGTCGGGTGCTGGTCCGGCCGGCCGAGCAGGAAGAGGTGCAGGTACTGGCGTTGGTGGATATGACCGGAGAGGTGGTGCTGACTGCGGACATCCAGCACATCTCCGAGCAACTGGGCCGCGCCACGCTGTTTCTCATCGCCGACGAACTGGTCCGTCGGCCCGAGTCCGACATGCCGGCCCGGCTGCAGGAAATACGCCGGGAGAAGGGCTTTGGCTATCCTTTGCAACTGACCCGGCGCCACGAATCCAACCTCGAGCCGGATCAGCTGCGCCGCCTGGACGAAAGTGACACCGTCATGACGCTCGGGCCGGATGGCTACTCCATCATGCTGTATCTGCGGATTCCCGACACCCAATGGATTCTGCACCTGGGGCCGCTGTATCAGCTGAGTCCGTATCCGCCGGAGCTGTTGATCATCATGGGGTTGTTGGGCCTGAGCCTGATTGGTCTGTTGATCTACCTGCTGGTGCGCCAGCTCGAGCAGCGACTGCGCGAGCTGGAGTCCGCCGCGGTGCATATCAGCAGCGGCAATCTGGATGTGCGGGTGCATATCGACACCGAGGACTCGGTTGGCCGGCTGGCCCGGGCGTTCAATGAAATGGCTGGGCATGTGCAGCGGCTGATGCGCATCCAGCGGGAAACCATCGGCGCCGTCTCCCATGAGCTGCGCACCCCGGTGGCGCGCCTGCGCTTCGGCCTGGAGATGCTCGAAACCGCCGACAGCCCGGAAGATCGCAAACGCTTCGTCGACGGCATGGATGGCGACCTGAGCGAACTGGACCGCCTAGTCGACGAGATCCTCACCTACGCCCGACTGGAGCAGGGCGCACCCGCCATTACCATGAAGGGCACCAACATCCCACGCATGGTGGACCAGGTGATCGCCGAGCTGGCGCCGCTGGATGCCACCATTCAGCTGGAGCACGTCGACAATTCCTGGGGGCTTGGTCGCCATGTGGACGCCGAGCCGCGCTACATCCAGCGGGCGATCACCAACCTGATCAGCAACGGCATGCGCCACGCGGTGAGCAAGGTCCAGATCACCACTCGGGTGCAGCACGGGCTGTGTCGAATATTCATCGAAGATGACGGCCCGGGTATTCCCGAAGCCTACCGGGAGAAGATCTTCACGCCCTTCATGCGCATGGATTTGAGCCGCACGCGTGCATCGGGCGGCTACGGGCTGGGCTTGTCCATCGTGCGCCGGATCATGTACTGGCACAGTGGCCGGGCGAAGGCGGAATCATCGCAGGCCCTCGGCGGAGCCTGCTTTATCATCGAGTGGCCGCTGCGGCGACGTTAACGGGTGTGACCGTTGACCAGCAGACGGAACGCCTGGCCAGCACGCTCCGGATCCGGTGTGCGACCGCAGATCAGGTCACAATAGATAGCGCCTTCCCCGATACGGATGATGTAGTAGGCCAGGCTGTCGGCGTCCATCTCCGGGTTGATCCGCCCGGCCTGGATTTCTTCCTCAAACAGCGCCTGCCATTCATCGATCAGGCGTTGCTGCAGGCCCGAGACATTGGACGTCAGTAACTGCAGGCCCCACTGGGGCTCGCTCGCCAAAAAGTCATGCATCGGCTTGGCGTTGATCAGCGCGATATTCACATCGGTATAGATCTGATGGAGGAAATCGATGCCCTTCTCGGGGTGGTCAGTGCGGGCCTTCTCGATCGCCTGGTCGTAGATGCTCTTGTACAGGGACCAGAGGATCTCACCCATCAGCAGGTCCTTGTTACCCACCCAGCGCATCAGCGTGGCACGGCCGATGCCCAGTTCCTCGGCGAGCAGCGACAGGTTCAGCCGCCGACCTTCAAGCCACCAACGGCGGGCCATGCGAAAAGCAGTGAGCGGCGTCGCGCGCTCATCGGATTTGCGTTGGGACAGAGCCAGTGACAGGGGTGTGGCTGGGGTACTCATAGGGTGCGCCTTGGTGTCGTATGCCTAAAATAATGGCTGGATGATACCAAGGATAAAAGTGTCCCGTCCATGGTAAAACCGAATGCGACCGTGCGGTCCGCAAGTCAGTAATGACGCGAGACAAATGGTGGGGCAGCGAGGCGGCGGGTTTAGAGCCCCGGCGGCAGGTCAAGCACAGGGCCGGTCCCGTGTAAGCGACCGGCCCTGTGCTGCCCTTGGCTCAGTTCAAGGCGTCAATTGATGCCCTTGCGCTGAACATCCCAGCGGCTGTCGCGGCACAGGCCGCAGTTGCTGCCGTAGAAGGTGCTCTCTGCAGTCTCGTCATCCATCAGGTGATAACGCATCCAGGCGGTGGACGGCCCACGATAATCGCCACCGTTGCCTACCGGCTCGAAGTGGCTGACCGAACGCCGCTCACCCCAGAACACCGGCACGTTGGCCCGGTTGAATACCGGCCGCGCATTGAGGGTAGGGGAGGCAATGGTGTCGCCGCCCCCGGTCATCAGGAACATCGGACCACTCTGGTTGCTTTGGGACGAGCTGCGATGGCCCAGGCCAATGGTGTACGGCTGGAAGGGGGCAGTCGCTGTCACGCGGCTGTCCTGGCCCGCCATGATGCTGCCGCCACCACCCTGGGAGTGACCGGCCGTGGCGACGCGGTTGACGTTCAGCTTGCCGGCGAAGGTACCGGTGCTGCGGCCGTTCTGGTCGACCAGGTAATCGAGGCAGTCGATCATTTCCTCGCCAGAGCCGGCGTTGGAAGTACGCGCCGCAGCCACCACGAACCCGTGGCTGGCCCAATGCTCCAGCAGGCTACCGTAAGTGCTGGGTGAGCTACCGGTGCCATTGCCCCAGAGAATGATGGGATGGCGCAGACCATTTTCGCCCAGGGTGCGCGGCCGATAGACGGCGCAAGTGGTGTTGACGTTGCTGTTGGTAACCGAAAAGGGACCGCTGGCAGCGAAATCGGACACGCCGGGGAAGCCAGAACCTGTGCCTGGATCAGGATCAGGATCAGGGTTGCCAGGGTTGGTCGCCATGGCACCGGCGGAGAGCAACATGCCCAGAGCCAGACCGGTCAACTTGAGTGCAGGTGCTTTCATGAGGAGGGATCTCTTGTTGGTTTTGTTTTTAGGGATAGCAGGCCAGCATTCGCCAGCCCGAGACAAACCCTAGACTCTGGTTCGAAAGACGACACTCGCCTATAAGGGTGAAAAGTGAGACAGGTTGATGTATTTCTCGTTTTTAGCGTAACGGTCTCATTATGATGGCAAAGTGCTAATGCGAGACGGTTTTCTGATTCAGAGTGCTCGGATAGTTCTAGAAGACAACCCAAGGCGCCCTCAGCCCGCCGGTACCGGCGCGGCGGTCTACAATCCTGCAAGCAACACGAATCGTAGGAGGCGCGACCCCGCGGCGAATGCGGGCCGCCAGGACCGCCACCATCAGCGCGCAGGACATTTCATATCAGCTCCCCCTCACCCCGTCTTCGCCGTCACCCCTTCCAGAGTCGCAAAAGAGATGTCTTTGGCGGTCAACAAGAAATCCTGCATATAGGACATATCCAACATATCCTCCCGCACCGCCGCGTAGAGCGTGCCAAACAGCCCGTCGCGCCCCAACGGCCGGGCGCTGACGTAGCCCCGCTGCAGATATTCGGTGATCGCCCAATTCGGCAGGCAGCACACGCCGCGGCCGGAGGCCACCAGCTGCATCATCATGATGGTCAGCTCGGCATTGCGCACATCCGCGGGCTCGACGCCGGCAGGCTCCAGGAACTGGGTGAAGATATCCAGGCGGTTACGCTCCACCGGATAGCAGATCAATGTCTCACCCGCCAGATCCTGCGGTTCGATATAACTGCGCTCGGTCAGCCGATGCTGATTACCGATCGCCAACATCGCCTGGTAGGTAAACAGCGGCACATAACTGAGCCCCGGAATGTCCTGCGGATCGGACGTCACCACCAGGTCCAGCTCGCCGCGCGCCAGGGCGGGGAGGGGCGCAAAGAAGAACCCGGAAGCAAAGTCCACCTCCACCTCGGGCCAGGCATTGCGGAACTGGTCGATGGTCGGCATCAACCACTGGAAGCAGCTGTGACACTCGATCGCCATATGCAGCCGGCCAGCCTGGCCACCCGACAACCGCTGCAGATCCCGCTCCGCCTGGCGCACCTGGGGCAGCACATTGTCCGCCAACCGCAGCAACCGCAGCCCGGCGGTGGTGAAGCGGATCGGCTTGGTCTTGCGCACAAACAGACTGGCGCCCAGGCGCTGTTCCAGGTCCTTCAGCTGGTGGGATAGCGCCGACTGCGTCAAATGCAACCGCTCCGACGCTTCCACCAGGCTGCCGGCCTCGCGCAGGGTGGCCAATGTCCGAAGATGGCGAAGTTCGAGCATGTCTGATCTCTCATCATGAGTAAAATCGAAGTTTACCATTTAGATGATGAGTATGATTCATTACTTGCAGGCTTTGATCGGTTGCCTTATGTAGCGGTAGTGGCGGAAGAGATTGCCGGGCGGTGCGCGGGCTGAGGGGCTGACTGATGGGCTCCCCCCTCTCCCCAACCCTCTCCCGCGAGGGGAGAGGGAGTTTTGTCTGTGCATGCTGCGAGCTGGAAGTACTTCCGCGGCTTCTCAGCAATAGTCACCCCTCTCCCCTCGCGGGAGAGGGGCCGGGGGAGAGGGGGAGCGGGGTCCGCCAACTATCTGCCACCCCGCGACCAATGCCGCTGGTACAGCCGCCCCCGCGGCGTTAAAGTAGCGCCCGATCTTTCCTTGGGGTTTGCCATGCAGGAATTGTTGTTGCACTGCCGTCCGGGCTTTGAAAGTGAGGCCGCTGCCGAGATGCAGGAGTTGTCCGCGCAGAAGGGCATTGCCGGCTATCCCATCACCCGCGACGGCGCGGCGGTGGTGCGGTTTGTCTGCCCGGAAGAGGGCGATGCCGGACGCTTGATGCGCAAGCTCGACTTTCGCCAGTTGATCTTCGTTCGCCAGTGGGCCGTTGGCACCTGGCTCGACGTGCCGGCTGAGGATCGCATCTCGCCGATCATCACCGCCTGCTCCAAGGGCCCCATTGCGTCCAGCGTCTGGCTGGAAACCGCCGATACCAACGACGGCAAGGCCCTGGCCGCGCTGACCAAGAAACTTGGCCGCCCGCTGGAAACCGCCCTCACCAAGACCCGTTTCGTGCGCCCGAACAAGAGCGACGCACCGCGCCTGCACGTCTGCTTCGAAAGCGGCGAACGGCTCTTTGTCGGCTGGTCCTGGGCTGGTAATTCGGCACCCTGGCCGATGGGCATTCCCCGCCTCAAGGTCCCCCGCGAAGCGCCCAGCCGCTCGACCCTCAAACTCGAAGAAGCCTGGCACCACTTCATCCCCCGGGAAGAATGGGACCAGCGACTCGCCCCGGGCATGACCGCTGTCGACCTCGGCGCGGCACCCGGCGGCTGGACCTGGCAGTTGGTCAACCGCCACATGAAAGTCACTGCGGTGGACAACGGCCCCATGGCCAAGAGCCTGATGGACAGCGGCCAGGTCGAGCACGTGGAGGCCGACGGCTACATGTTCAAGCCGAAGAAGCCGGTGCAATGGCTGGTCTGTGACATCGTCGACAAGCCCGCCCGCAGCAGCGCCATGCTCGCCCGCTGGCTGACCCGCGGCTGGTGCCGTGAAGCCATCGTCAACTTCAAGCTGCCGATGAAACAGCGTTACCGGGAAGTGGTGCAGTGTCTGGAGCATGTCCAGGACGCGCTGGACGAAGCCGGCATCCGCGCGACCATCGCCTGCAAGCAGCTGTATACCGATCGGGAAGAAGTGACCTGCCATGTGCGGATCGTGCATGCGGGGAGTTATCGGGTGATGAGCGATCACTGATCGCCCATTCCCAAGCCGTGCGAACGCGTCGCGGGCATCAGCCCGCCACGCAGTCAGGAGCCTACAAGGGCTCCAGCAAGGTGATCTTCTCTTCCTCCAGCAATAACGGCGCGAAGGCGTCCAGGCACTCCCGCCGCTCCGGCGACTGCTCCCAGCGTTCCCACGAATGATAGTTCTGCCAGGTGACGATCACGAAGCGGTAATTGGGCCGCTGCATATCGATGAACGACTCCCCGAACAGGTAACCCGGCGACTGAATGGCCCGCTGCAGGATATTACGGGCGGCCGCTTCGTAGGGTACTTCCAGCCCTTCGGCAATGACGCGTTCGATCAACACCTTGATCATGGGTGCTCCTTGATGGCGGATGGTAACCACAGTGTTGACCGGGACGCGCCGACTGGCAAGTGCCTGGCCTTTTGCGGATAATTCAGCCTTACGTTTCAGAGCTGTCTGCCATGCCCAACGAATTTGCTACCCAACTCGACACCCGCGGCCTGATGTGCCCCGAGCCGGTAATGCTGCTGCATAACGCGGTGCGCGACATCGCCGCCGGCGAATGCCTCCAGGTGCTCGCCACCGACCCCTCAACGCAGCGGGATATACCGCGGTTCTGCAGTTTTCTTGGCCACGAGCTGGTGGAGCAGGGGGAGGGGGATGGCGAGTTCTGGTATGTGATACGCAAGGGCGAGGGGTGATCGCAGAAGTACCAGTCACATACCAAACCGGGGCGCCCGGTGGGCGCCAATCGCGGCGAGGTCGCCCCTCCTACAGAAAAACTTGCTGATGGCACGACCTGTAGGAGGCGCGCCCTCGCGGCGATTGCTATCAGCCAGCACGGAGCAGCCGGCACGGAGCCCTCCCATCACCCCACCAAATGACTCCGCTCCAATGGAAACCGCTTCTTCCGCCGCCCGCCAATAATCGCCAGCCGCACCGACAGGAACAACGCCGCTGCACTCAAGCCGATGATCAGCCCCTTCCAGAACCCGGCCGGGCCTTGGGCGGGGCCGGCCAGGTCGGTGAGACCGAGGATGTAGCCGCTGGGCAGGCCGATCAGCCAGTAGGCGACCATGGTCAGCACCATGGGAATGCGCGTGTCCTGGTACCCGCGTAGCGCCCCCGCACAGGCCACCTGGACGGAGTCGGAGAACTGGTACAGCGCTGCGTAGAACAGCAGGGCGGTCGCCAGGGAAAGCACTTCGGGGTTGTTGGTATACAGCCGCGGCAGCAGCTCGGCGGCGAGGTAGAAGCTGGTCGCCGCCAGGAAGGCAAAGCCCAGCGCCACGGCAATCCCCACCTTGGCCGCGAACAGCCCAGCGCGGGCGCCGTCCATGCCCAGGCTATGGCCCACCCGCACGGTAATCGCCAGCCCCAGGCTGAAGGGCACCATGAAGACGATGGACGTCAGGTTCAGTGCAATCTGGTGACTGGCCACCACCACCGCGCCCAGGCTGCCGATCAGCAGGGCGATCAGCGCAAACATGCTGGTTTCGGAGAACAGCGAGATACCAATCGGCAAGCCCAGCCCCAGCAGGTGCCGCTGCACCGGCCACTTGGGCCACTCGAACCGCTCGAACAACTTGCAGGCATCGTACAGGGCCGAGCGCTTCAGATAGACCAGCATGCAGCCCAGCATGAACCACATCACCAGGGTGGTAGCCACGCCGCAGCCTACGCCACCCAGTGCCGGCAGACCAAACTTGCCATAGACCAGCACATAGTTGGCCGGCACGTTCAGCACCAGGCCGAGAAAGCCGATGATCATGGTCGGCTTGGTACGCGACAGCCCATCGCTCAGTCCGCGCAGCGCCTGGTACATACCCACCGCCGGAAAGCCCAGCGCCACGGCCTTGATATAGTTCACCGACTTGGGAATCAGCTCCTCCTGCACCCCTGCCCAATGCAGCAGCGGCTCGACAGAGAACAGCGCCACCGCGCAGAGTACCCCGATCCACAACCCCAGCCAGACCGCCTGGCGCACCAGGGGCCCGGTTTCCCCCAGGCGACCGGCACCGTTGCTCGCGGCCACCTTCGAGGTGATGATCATCAACACACCGGTCAGAAACAGGAAGGTCGGCACCCAGAACGAGTTGCCCAGCGCCACCGCGGCCAGGTCGACAGCGCTCACCCGCCCGGCCATGGCCGTGTCGACAAAACCGAGCAGGGTATGCGACATCTGCGCCGCGACAATGGGCAGGGCAAGCCAGATCAGCGCGCGCAATTCTGTTACACTGCGGCGCCAGCGGGATGGGGTGTTTCGAGTCATTTGGGGTTCACGCCTTGGTGAAGCGGCATTGGAAAAAAGCAGACCATCCTATCAACTTGCCGAATATTGTCCATCATCCATGACCCACGATTGCCAGGACCTGATCCGCCTGTTTGCGGCCTGTTTTGCCGCCGATTTCAACACCCGCCTGGTGGGCGGTGGGGCCGAGCCGATCTACCTGCCGGCCGACGCCGACGACCCCATGCACCGCATCATCTTCACCCAGGATTATTACCGCAGTGCACTGCACGAGATCGCCCATTGGTGCGTGGCCGGGGCGGCGCGGCGGCAGCAGGTGGACTTCGGCTACTGGTATGCACCGGATGGCCGCAGCGCCGATCAGCAACATGCCTTCGAGCAGGTCGAGGTCAAACCCCAGGCGCTGGAATGGCTGTTCTGCGCCGCGGCGGGCCATCCGTTCCGCGTCAGTCTGGACAACCTCAGCGGCGAAGCCACCGACCCGACGCCCTTCAAGACCCGCGTCGTCGAGCAGGTGCATGCCTATTTGCACCACGGCATACCCGAGCGCCCGGCGCGTTTTATCGATGCGCTGCTGATGCACTATCGGCCGCAGGCCACACTGCAGGCAGCGGACTTCAGCCTCGACCACCTCTAAGCCAGCCGGCTGGACAGGGCGCGGAACCACTCCGACAATGAACACATCGCCCATCACGGACCCGCACCATGCATATAGTCGCTGACGAAAACATCCCCCTGCTCGACGAATTCCTCGGCGGCTTCGGCCGTCTGACCCGCCTGCCCGGGCGTTTGATCGACCACACCTCGGTCAAGGACGCCGATGTGCTGCTGATCCGCTCGGTCACCCGGGTCGATGCCGCCATGCTCGCCGGCACCCCGGTGCGGTTCGTCGGTACCTGCACCATCGGCACCGACCACCTGGACCTGCCGGGGCTCGCCGCGGCGGGTGTCGTCACAGCCAGTGCGCCGGGCTGTAATGCCCGCGGGGTGGTGGAATACGTGCTGAGCTGCCTGTTGGCGCTCGCCGAGCGCAGCGCCAGCGCCTGGCAGGACAAGCTGGTGGGGATTGTCGGGGTGGGGGAGGTCGGCTCGCGCCTAGCAACCACCTTGCACGCCCTGGGCATCGACACCCTCTGCTGCGATCCGCCCCGGGCGGCGCAGGGCGCAGAGGGAATGGTCACCCTGGATGAGCTGATCAGCCGCTGCGACGTCATAAGCTGCCATGTGCCCCTGACCCGTGAAGGCCCAGACGCGACCTATCATCTGTTCAACGAACAGCGCCTGCGGGCACTGCGCCCCGGTACCTGGCTGATCAACAGCAGCCGCGGCCCGGTGATCGACAATACCGCGCTCAAGGTCGTACTGCAGGATCGTCCTGATCTGCTGGTCGCGCTGGACGTCTGGGAAACCGAACCCCTGGTCGACCCGCAGCTGGCAAGCCGCTGCGCCCTGGCCACACCGCATATTGCCGGTTACAGCCTGGATGGCAAACTGCGCGGCACGGCGCAGATCTACCAGGCGCTGTGCCAGTTCCTCGACCTGCCGGCCACCCTGACCCTGGAGCAACTGGCACCGCGCACTGGCGCCGGCCAGTGGATCATGGAACCCGGCACACCCGCCGACTGGCTACTGACCCGAGCGCTGCGCTACATCTACGACGTCCGCGACGACGACGCCCGCCTACGCGCCATGCTCGCGCAGGCCGCAACGGACCAGGCCAGTAGGGAAGGGTTTGATCGACTACGCAAGGACTACCCCCTGCGCCGCGAATGCAACCTGCTGCGCATCAACACAGCAGCATCCGAACCCCAAATCATCCGTCGGCTGATTGCGGCGGGGTTTGCGGCGGATGATGAGACTTGATGTGAGGATTTGAGCTGCCAGCGAGTGCGCAATGTACGAGCTGGTGCTCGAACATCCCAGGCATAGCCCAGCGTGACCCTGGGATTGTCGAGCACCAGCTCGACAGCGGCCTAGCCGGCTACTCCGCTGGGCCGGGATGGAACCCGGCCCTCCCAGGATGCTGCACCCCCGGTGATACGAGCTGGGTGCTCGAACCTCCCAGAGCACAGTCCGGCGTGTCCCTGGGATTGTCGAGCACCAGCTCGACAGCGGCCTAGCTGGCTACTCCGCTGGGCCGGGATGGAACCCGGCCCTCCCAGGATGCTGCACCCCCTGTGATACGAGCTGGTGCTCGAACCTCCCAGGGTGCAGTCCGGCGTGTCCCTGGGATTGTCGAGCACCAGCTCGACAGCGATCCCGCCTTAAACTCCCCAAGCCAGGGCAACTACCCCGGCCTCCAAACCAAAAAAACTAAAAAACCTCAGCGCGCATTAGCCGCCTGCGGGGCGACCCATTGTTGATCAAGTTCTTCACAGGCCTGCTGAATCATGCGTTCGGTAATGGCGATCTCGCGGCCATTCTCGTCCACCAGAAATCCCCGTGCCTGCAGAGACGGGCGGGGCAGGAATTCGGTAAGGGAACGCGGCTTTTGCTGTACCTGTAGACTCATGATCTTCTCCAAATCAGTTCTAATCGGGTAAATGCCGACAACTCTGCGATGTCTGACATAAACGAAGCATAGACGAAAGTTGTGACCACGGGATGACAGAATATTTCCCGAGAACCTTTGGAGAGTGATTCGTGAGCGGTCAAAAAAAGCGGGGTGAAAAGCGGAGAGCAGCGAAAGGATAGGGGTGGCGCCGAAAGGTAGACCTGGGCGCCACCTCAAAAAAAACCCGGAGCACAAGGCTCCGGGCAGGCTATCAGCGGTAGTTACCCGCCCGCAGCGCAGCAATGCGCTCTTCCAGCGGCGGGTGGGTCATCAGCAGGCCGGCAAGGCCGTTCTTCAGGTTGCCGTTGATGCCGAAAGCAGTCATCTCACCGGGCATTTCCACGGCAATACCCTGTTCCGCCCGCAGCCGCTCCAGCGCCGCGATCATGTTGCCGCTGCCGGTCAGCTGCGCCGCCGCCGCGTCGGCGCGGAATTCGCGCTGGCGCGAGAACCACATCACGATGATGCTCGCCAGGATGCCCAATACCAGCTCGGCTACGATGGTCGAGATGAAATACCCGATCCCCGGACCATCGCCCTCGTTACGGAACACGGCGCGGTCGACAAAGTTACCGATGATCCGCGCAAAGAACATGACAAAGGTGTTTACCACGCCCTGGATCAGGGTCAGGGTCACCATGTCGCCGTTGGCCACGTGGCCAATCTCGTGGGCCATGACCGCACGGATCTCGTTGGGACTGAAGCGCTGCAGCATCCCCTCTGATACCGCGACCAGCGACGCGTTCTTGTTCCAGCCGGTGGCAAAGGCGTTGGACGCCCGCGACGGGAAGATACCCACCTCCGGCATCCCGATGTTGGCGTCGCGCGCCAGTTCGGCAACGGTATCGACCAGCCACTGCTCCTGGCGGGTCTGCGGCTGGGTGATGATCCGGGTGCCCGTGCTGCGCTTGGCCATCCACTTGGACAGGAACAAGGAAACAAAGGAACCGGCAAAACCAAAGACCGCACAGAAAATCAGCAACGAGGTCAGATTCAACCCGCCCTGACCATCATGGGTACTACCCACACCCAACAGGCTCAGGGTGACACTGGCAACCAGCAAGATGGCAAGGTTGGTTGCCAGAAAAAGCACAATACGCATCATTTAAGTGAAACTCCTAGGGCTATTCAGCTAGGCGTATATTTGGGGTTGGCCGAGGCGGATTCAATCGGCGTTCTGTATCAAAGCGTGTCGGGCGGAAGCGGGGCAGAAGGGGATCTGCTCACACGGTCTTGCTGACTGCGCGAACTGGTTGGCGGTATCGCTTGCTCGCAGGAATGCACCCCAACCGTAGGAGGCGCGACCTCGCGGCGACGTTGGCCGTTAGGACAACCAATATCAGCGGGCACGGTGTTGCAGGATGAACCCCAAACCCCGGGGCGTCCTTCGGCCGCCGGTCGCGGCGAGGTCGCCCCTCCTACCAAGATCATCTTGCTCCGCACCAATCCCCCGCCTACTGCCTATACCCATGCAAGAAATTGGCAATCCGCCCAATCGCCGTTTCCAGATCATCCTTGCGGGGCAGGGAGACGATGCGGAAGTGATCCGGCCAGGGCCAGTTGAAGGCGGTGCCCTGCACGACGAGGATCTTTTCCTGCAGCAGCAGGTCCAGCACCATCTTTTCGTCGTTGTGGATCGGGTACATCTTCGGGTCCAGTTTCGGGAACAGGTACAGCGCGCCCTTGGGCTTGGTGCAGCTCACGCCGGGGATGGCGTTGAGCAGTTCCCAGGCAGTGTCGCGCTGCTCCAGCAGGCGGCCGCCAGGCAGGACCAGGTCGTTGATGCTCTGATACCCGCCCAGCGCCGTCTGGATCGCATGCTGCGACGGCACGTTGGCGCACAGGCGCATCGACGACAGGATTTCCAGGCCCTCGATGTAGCTGGCCGCCTTCTGCTTCGGCCCGCTGATGATCATCCAGCCCGAGCGAAAGCCCGCCACGCGGTAGGATTTCGACAGCCCGTTGAAGGTCAGGCACAGCAGATCGGGAGCGATAGCGGCAAAGGAGTCATGCACGGCATCGTCATACAGGATCTTGTCGTAGATCTCGTCCGCCAGCACCAGCAGCTTGTGCTCGCGGGCCACTTCGGCCAGTTGCTCCAATACTTCCCGCGGGTAGACTGCACCGGTCGGGTTGTTCGGGTTGATCAGCACCAGGGCCTTGGTCTTGGGGGTGATCTTGCTGCGGATGTCGTCGATATCCGGGAACCAGTCCGACTGCTCATCGCACAGGTAATGCACCGGCTTGCCGCCGGACAGGCTCACCGAGGCAGTCCACAGCGGGTAGTCCGGCGCCGGGATCAGCACCTC
The DNA here is from genome assembly GCF_000939975.1 of Pseudomonas saudimassiliensis. Lineage (GTDB taxonomy): Bacteria > Pseudomonadota > Gammaproteobacteria > Pseudomonadales > Pseudomonadaceae > Halopseudomonas > Halopseudomonas saudimassiliensis. The sequence continues at coordinate 2,854,380 of NZ_LK391969.1, forward strand.
ATCGCCATTGTTGAGCAGCGCCTGCATCGCCATCACGATCAGCTCGGACACACCGTTACCCAGGTAGATGTCCTCGATACCCACACCCTGGAAATTCTTGGTCTGGCAGTAATGCATCACCGCCTTGCGCGCCGAGAACAGCCCCTTCGAATCACTGTAGCCCTGTGCGGTGGGCAGGTTGAGAATCACGTCCTGGAGGATTTCCTCGGGCGCTTCGAAACCGAAGGGCGCCGGGTTGCCGATGTTCAGCTTGAGAATCCGGTGGCCTTCCTCTTCGAGGCGTTTGGCATGGCGCAGGACGGGCCCGCGAATGTCATAGCAGACATTGGCCAATTTATTGGACTTGCTAACCTGCATGATACTTACCTGTAAATCATCGGGTGGGGTGGGGGCTGTAAACGCGTAAGCAAAGCGAGCATCATACGACTGCGGTTCAGGCGAAGAAAGCCCGAACACACAATCTTGCGGAGGAAATATGGACAAAGTAATCAAGTCGGACGACGCCTGGCGCGCCCAATTGGATGACGCCCAGTATCAGGTTTGCCGACTCAAGGGGACCGAACGGCCATTTTCCGGCGCCTATCACCTCAAGGGTGAGCCTGGCCAGTACCACTGCGTGTGCTGCGACGCGCCCCTGTTCGACACCGACACCCAATTCGACGCCGGCTGCGGCTGGCCCAGCTACTACGCCCCCGTCAGCGAAGACGCCGTCACCACCAGCGAAGACTACAGCCACGGCATGCACCGCACCGAAGTCCTCTGCGCCCGCTGCGACGCCCACCTGGGCCACGTCTTCCCCGACGGCCCACCGCCGACAGGGTTGCGGTACTGCATCAACTCCGTGTGCCTGCGGCTGGAGCCGCGCTAGGCTTCAGCACCGGCTTGATCCCCGGGAGGTTCGAGCACCAGCTCGTACCATTGCGGAGTCAGCCGGAAACGCCTGAGCAGCCGGATATCACGCTGTCGAGCTGGTGCTCGACAATCCCAGGGGCGAGGCTCCCAGCGAGTTGCAGCGCTGGCCGGCAGACTGCTTCCTGGGAGGGCCGGGTTCCATCCCGGCCTGCGAGTTCTCCTGCGACTCCGCTGGTCGAGATGGAACTCGACCGGGTCGCGCTCGACCTTCCCAAGCACGGCGCGCTTCCTGTAGATCCGACTCTGGCCGGCAAACTCGAGCTCCCTGGGAGGTTCGAGCACCAGCTCGTACCATGCGAGCTAGCCGGAAACGCCTGAGCAGCCGGATATCCCGCTGTCGAGCTGGTGCTCGACAATCCCAGGGGCCCTCACAAGCGAGTTATAGCCCCGCTGTTGACCCATCCCCGTTTTTCCTCTTCCATAGCAAGCACATCGCCTCTCTTCACTTGCCAGGAAAGTCACCCATGCCCGACATCTCCAACGCCGATTTCATGCAGCGTATCGTTTCCTTTCTCGACCGATACGAGCAGAGCCTGCCGCCGGTGCCCCCGGTGATCGATTGGCAGGTCACCCCGGCTGCGCGTTGGGTGGGGCAGGGGGATGGGGGGTGGCTCAAGCCGTTGGCGATCACCGCCGGGCATGGGCTGGATGATCTGGTCGGTGTAGACCGGCAGAAAGCCTTGCTGGCCGCCAATACCGAGCAGTTCGTCAAGGGGCTGCCAGCCAATAACGCGCTGCTTTGGGGCGCGCGGGGGACAGGCAAGTCGTCGCTGGTGCGGGCGCTGTTGGCCGCCTGGGCGGACCAGGGGTTGCGCTTGATCGAGATCGACAAGGACGACCTGGTGCACCTGCCGGCGGTGGTGGCCCAAATAGCCGACCAGCCCTGGCGCTTTCTGCTGTTCTGCGACGACCTGGCCTTCGAGGCAGGCGACAACGCCTACAAGACGCTGAAAACCGTGCTGGATGGCTCGGTGGAAGCCACGCCCGACAACCTGCTGCTCTACGCTACCTCCAACCGCCGCCACCTGCTGCCGGAACAGCGCAGCGACAATCTTGGCGCCAGCATGGTCGATGGCGAATTGCATCCGGGCGAGGCGATTGAGGAGAAGATCGCGTTGTCGGACCGGTTTGGGTTGTGGGTCTCGTTCTATCCGTTCAGCCAGGACCATTACCTTGATGTGGTGCGGCACTGGTTGACCGTCATGGCGGCGGAGCATGGCCTGCAGTGGGAATGGACCGAGGAGTTGCAGAAGGAAGCCATCCGCTGGGCCCAGGCGCGGGGGAATCGTAATGGGCGATGTGCGTGGCAGTTTGCGCGTTCGTGGGTGGGGAAGGCGATGTTGGGTAGCGCGGGGTGAGCTAGTTGTCGCCGTTGGCGAGGGCAATTCAGCCCAGAGCACAGCCCAGACCCAGGTTTGGTAGGAGCCCCGCCTCGGGGCGATGTGCCGTTATCAGCGCGCAGCGGGGCAGGGCAGGCGCAACCTCAGGACCCATTGGGCGCCATCGCGACGGAGTCGTTCCTCCTGCAATTTGAAGATCAACGGGTGCCGTTGCTGGTAGAGACGCCGAGACCGGTTTTGTAGGAGCCCCGCCTCGGGGCGATCCGAAGTTTCAGACTGGCGCCGATCTGAACCGGCGCCGCCACAGGTCCTTACTTACTGCGCAACGGGCTCGCGAGCATGGGCCATGCCCACAATCTGATGCTCCGCCGGCAACAACGCACTCACACTGGAACGGGAAGTCACCCGGCTCAGCAGCGAAGACAGCCCCGGCCACGCCTGCTCATCAATCAACTCCCCCGCGTGGGCGAGGTTGATCAGTTGGCTGCAGACGGCGATGTCGGCCATGCTGAACTGCTCGCCGAGAAAATAATGCTTGTCCCCCAGCTGGGCTTCCAGATACGCCAGCAGCGGCGGCAGTCGGTCCTGCAGGGCCTGTTGCACCGCCGCTTCGTCGACGGGTTTGCCGATCAGGCGGTGTACCACGCGATTGAAGAACACAGTAAAGGTCGCCACCGGCGCCAGCTCATAATCCGCATACTTCTCCAGCCACCGCACCCGCGCAGCTTCCGCGGGGGTGCTGCCATACAGGCGGATACCTTCGCGAGTTTCCTGCAGATACTGGGCAATCACGCTGGAGTCGGCCAGGCTCAGGTCGCCGTCCCTGATTGCGGGGATGCGGCCCAGCGGGCTGATCTCGTAATACCAGCCGGGCTGGTTGAAGGGCGGTTGGTCGACCAGTTCATGCTCGATGTTCTGCTCAGCCAGGAGAATGCGGATCTTGCGAACGAAGGGCGAGAGGATCGCCCCGTAGAGAGTCAGTGCCATGGAGTGGGTTCCGTAAGCGGTAAATCAGTCATCGTACAGCGCTTTTTTCTTCCAGGCCTGGTCATCTTCTTCCAGCGCCAGCACGCCGGCATCCAGCTCGGTGGCACCGGGGGCACCCTGTTCCTGCTGCCGCACCGCCTGCTCCGCATTGATCAGCAGTTGCCGGAATACTGCCAGCTGCCCTTTGTCGGATTGCTGGTCCTTGGTCAGGAAGGCGATGGCGCGCTCATACTGCAGCTTGGCTACCCGCGGCTTGCCCATCTGCAGCGCCGTAGTGGCGATTGCCTGGAACATGGTCAGGGTGGTCTGCTGCAGGTGCTGGCGCAGCACCTGGCTCCAGCGATGGAAGGCGGGGCCGTCCAGGCTGCCGTCCTGCTGGGACTGCTCCAGCACCCGCAGCAGGTCGCTCAGGGTCTGCTTGGCCCGCTGCGCGGTCGCCTCGTCAGTGATCACCACCGGTGCGTTGGTGATGCGCAGCTCGCCCTTGTCCAGTTGCTGGCGGATGGTCTGCAGCTGTTCGGCGTGGGCTGGCTGTTTACTGTCCAGCCGCACCAGGCGTTCCAGCAGCGCCGCCTGGATGCGCAGCAGCAGCGTCTTCAACTCGATGGTCATGAACTGGCCGGGCAGCTCGTCAGCAACGGCTGAGATGTGCTTCCAGCGGGCCTGTAGCTCGGCTACCGCACGGGCACGTTCCAGGCGGGCGCGTTCCACGGCCTGGTTAAGCAGGCCGATGCCGACAAGTATTATCAGGCCGCCGATTACAAGTGCAGCTATAAGCATGGGGGACACGGGGAGGGCTCCATGGACACAGGCATATCGTTATGCCATAACCCTTGCGCCAATACAATCCGCTGGAACGACCGTTGACCTGGCGATCTTTCGATACTGTGACCAGACTCTCATCTGCGCTGCAGGCCGCGGATTTCGCGGGGGTACTGATAAATATGAAAAAAACCTGAAAAAAGATTGGTTTGAGGGGTTGACGACCCCCAGGCCCATGCCTAAAATGCGCGCCACTTGCAGCGAACAACGCAACGCGGAGAACGCAGCAAGTAGCCAAGGTTGATACCTCGGCACTGTGAAGACCGGATACGTCCCCTTCGTCTAGTGGCCTAGGACACCGCCCTTTCACGGCGGTAACAGGGGTTCGAGTCCCCTAGGGGACGCCACTTCGGCGTCAGATTTGCGGGAATAGCTCAGTTGGTAGAGCACGACCTTGCCAAGGTCGGGGTCGCGAGTTCGAGTCTCGTTTCCCGCTCCAAATACAGGAAAGCCGTCCATTGGACGGCTTTTTTGTGTCTTGAATTCGGCATTCGCCGCCTCGATACATTTTCTCAATGATGCGCTTGCACTGAATCAACGTGGCAAGCGGTTGTCACCTGATAGACTCACGCATACCGCAGCTCATTGGCGAAAGTAGCGATCATGGAAAAAACGATTTCTCTGGCAGCAGAATTGCGCAGTGCCTGGGTAGACCAGGCGCAGCGCAGCCCCTACATCTCCTTTGGCCTGGCCGGCGCCGTGCTGATCATCATGGTCCTGATCGCCGCCAGCATCATCAGCGCCGTGAGTGGTGGCAACAGCCTCAACCTGCGCCATGCGCTGCTGGGCGGCACCGCCGGCTTCGCCGCCACCTCCCTGGGGGCCTTCCTCGGGCTCACCATGAAGACCATCACCATGCGCCGCCAGGACAGCATGCTCGGCTTTGCCGCCGGCATGATGCTCGCCGCCAGCGCCTTCTCGCTGATCCTCCCGGGGATCGCCGCGGCGGAGGATATCCTCGGCAACAGTCTGGCCGCTGCGGCAACGGTGGTGATCGGCCTGGGCCTGGGCGTGGTGTTGATGCTGGGGCTCGACCACTTCACGCCGCACCACCATGAAATCAGCGGCCGACATGGCCCTGAATTTGACCGCATTAGCCGGGTCTGGCTGTTCGTGCTGGCCATCACCCTGCACAACATTCCGGAAGGGATGGCAATTGGGGTGGGCTTTGCGGGTGGGGATATGGCGGTCGGCCTGTCACTGGCCTCAGCCATTTCGATCCAGGATATCCCCGAAGGCCTGGCCGTCGCCCTGGCGCTGCGTACTACCGGCCTGTCACCTCTGCGGTCCACCCTGGTAGCAGCCGCCACCGGCCTCATGGAGCCCCTGGGCGCCTTGATCGGTATCGGCATGTCCAGCGCCTTTGCCGTGGCCTACCCGGTCAGCATGGGCCTGGCAGCGGGCGCGATGATCTTCGTCGTCTCCCACGAAGTCATCCCCGAAACCCACCGCCACGGCCACGAGACCCACGCTACCATCGGCCTGATGGTTGGGTTTGGAGTGATGATGTTCCTGGATACGGCGTTAGGGTGATAGAGAGGCGGCTGGCCTGCGGGCCAGCCATCGCCACGGGGCGCGGCTCTTACAGGGCTGGGTTTCGACAGCAGAGTTCTTCCGTGTCGGCATGGCGACGGTCGTGGTCCGCTACAAAAACTGTTTCTCGTTGTGGTCGATTTAGCAGTTTTGTAAACAATGAGAAACAGATCGAGCGGCGGCGCCGTAGGTTGGGTAGGAGCGACACCATCGCCGCGATGGCGCTCATAGAGCGCCGACCCACCTCAAGAATTGCGCAACTGCTCACTCATCAACAGCAACCGCGCCTGCTCCCAATCAAACTCCTCTCCACGGGCCTCGGCCTGGGCCTGGTGCTCGTCCAGTAGTTGATAGAGCGCGATTTCCTCATCGGGCATGAAATGCAGGCAATCCCCACCGAAGTACCACAGCAGATCCCGCGGGATCATGTGGGCGACCTGGGGGTAGCGGGTAATGATCTGGCTGATGATCTCCTGCCCGGCATAGAGCGCATCCTGCTCGCCCGCCTGCAGCTGCGTCACCAGCTCCTCGAAGCGCTCAAGGAAGAGCACATTGCTCTCCTCGGGCACCTGTGCCATCAGTACCGACTGGGCCCGCAGCGTGTCGTACAGGCTCATCAGCAGGGCCAGGTGGTAACGGTGGTAGGGCAGATTGGTGTTCATGGCAGACTCCGGGTGATAAGGGGCGAGAGTCTAGCAGACGGGGAGGTGTTTTTTGTAGGCGGGTGGTAATAGGGAGCTAAACCCCGGGCGTCCTAACGGCCGCCAATCGCGGCGAGGTCGCCCCTCCTACAACAAAATGTGGCAGCCGCACGAACCGTAGGAGGCGACCACCGATTGGGGCAGCCTCACGGGTGCCGGTCGCGGCGGTACGAAAACCTTGCTGGCTGCACCATCCGTTGTAGGAGGCGCGACCCCGCGGCGATTGCTGGCCGCAGGACAGCCATTATCAGCAGGCAGGGTGTTGCAGGCCGGGCACCAAACCCCTTACACCCCGCGCCACCGCCCCCAAATGCACTGCCACACCAATATCAACACCAACCCCGCCCCAACCCCCACGCTATTGGCATAGATATCATGGATATCCGCCGAGCGGGTAGGGTGAAAGGATTGTACGAACTCCACCGCCACGCCGACCGAAAACATCAGCACCCCGCGCAGCCACCAGCGCCAGCGCGGAAAGGCCAGGTAGCTCAGGAGAGTGCAGACGAAGAGGCCGCCGGCGTGGTAGAGCGAGTCGATCATGTTGAACTTGAACGGTGTGGGCGGCGGGCCGGGGCGCATGCCCAGGTACATGCCGAGGGCCAGGACCGAGAAGAACAGGATGCGATAGAGCAGGCGGTAGCGAGCCCAGTGGCGAAGCAGGGTTATCCACATGAGAGCGATTCAAGGTCCGGAAAAGAGGTAATACGAGGCCGGGCGTTTAACCGCTCAGGCGTCCCAGACAAGGTTGGAGTGCAGCGGAGCGAGAGATGTTCCGCGCCGGGCTGCAAATTCACATCGATCAGGCCAGCACCCCGTCCGGCATCACCGCCTCTAACAAACCAGGCGCTACGCTGGTTAAAGCGTAGCGCCTGTCTTGTTGGCCGGGTGATGACCGAAGCCCGTTGTCTCACTCCGTCATCAACCCGAAGCCATCGTTGAAGTGGTCGATGTTGCGGGCGTTGGTCATGTTGTACAGACCGTAGTGCCTGCCCAGCCGTGCGCCGCCGTCCCGGGTGAGGGGGTTCCAGGCGATGGTGCCGCTGGAGGTGGTGGAGCGGGAGAAGAAGGCGTCGAACGGGAAGGTGAAATAGATCCCCTTGTCGAAGCTACCTTCACCAAACTCCTCCGCCGACACGTTGGTGCGCGTTGCCCAGGCACCCACGGTCACGCCGTTGGCAAACCGGCGGGACAGATCCAGGGTGGCGCCGTAGTCACCGGCCAGGTAACGGCCAGCGCTACCCTTGGCGAGGATGTCCCAGAAGCGCGTCTGCGAGTAGCCCGTCACGTGCCCGGTCCAGGTGGAATAATCGCGGAAATCGAAGTCCTGACGGAATCCGCGCTGTTTCACCCAGTTGGCATCCACACCGATCGCCCAGCCGGCATCGAAGGGCCGGTACAGCACCTCACCACCGATACCGCCGAACATGCTCTCCAGCAGGCCGATATAGCCCATGGCATACACATCACGATCCAGGCGGCGGGTGTGGGTGTACTGCAGGTTCTCCAGTACCACATCCGACGTGGTCAGGTATTCACGGATGTTGGTGCGCACCTGTGGCAGTTCACTGACGCCTTCCAGCTCAAACTTGTCGAAGTTGTTGATCAGATTGACGCCCAGCTGACCCCGTACCCAGTTGTTGCGATCGAAGCGGTACTCGGCATTTGCGCGCGCCAGGAACTGATAGAGGATGAACCCGTCCGGGCCGCCCATGTTCTGCTTGTAGCCCAGTGACAGGCCCCAATCGAACTTGTCCAGCTCGGAGGTATGCACCACATCCTTGGCCACTACGCTGGGCGTGGCATTGACGATACCGCGGCGCAGGTCCTGGGTATCCGCCGCGTTCTGCTCGTACTCACGCAGCCGCTGGGGATTGATGCTGGTCTCGCTGACGGCCATGCCGCGGGGCTTGTTGACCAGGGTATACCAGTCGTAGGCGCCTTCACCCAGGCTGTTATCCAGCACGCGGGAGGCGCGGGTGACGCCCTCGGCTTCGTTGCGATAGGTGCGCTGCTCGCCGGTGACGATAACTTCCCGGTCCTTGATGGCGATTTCTTCCACCTCAAAGCCGGCATTGTCTTTCAGGCGCGCGCTGACATCCGCCCAATCCACCTGCCCGCCAGCCACACCCGCAGGCAGTGAGCGGCGGGGTTCGGGTGCCGGATCAAGATACTTTTCCGGGCCACGGGCGGTTTTCAGGTTGGTGCTGAAGGAAATGCCGATCATCGCGGTATCGCCGCGCTCCCAGCCTGCGCTGATATCGATGCCTTTGCTCAGCCTGAAAATGGCGCCTATGTTTACCGGAGACTCTGCTCCGAAATCGAGATTGGGGCCGGCGTATCCGGGCTCAGACTCGTAGTCATTGCCATCAAACTCCAACTTCAGCCGCAGACGGTCCCAAGGGGTTTGGTACTCAACCCCACCAAAAAAGCCCACAGGGCCGCTGAAATAGTTATCAGTATTGAAATCGCCGCCTAGGCCAGATGAGCCGGGACGGTTATCTTCACGCACAATGCCCAGCGGGTTGCTGATGTCGCCTCGATTGCCGATATAACCCCAAGCCAGCCCGAAACTCAGGTCTAGATCAAAAAACCTTTTGTTGAAAACGAGATATTCACTCGAGAAAAGCCCGGTACCGGCAATGTCGCGAAAGCCAAGCGCAATCTGCGGTGCCCAATAAGATTCTTCCCATAGCCGAACCTTCGCATCAATCGCCTTATCCTTGTTGCTCTGGCCTCCGCCGAAGTCGCTATCTTCACCGCCATACGTCAGGTTGGTCATCGCCGTATAGCGCAGGGTGCTTTCCAACCAGGGCAACGGGGTAACCGAAATGCTGTAACGGCTGTAGGGTGACACCCGATTGGCGTTGAAGCTGAAGCCGCCGTCCTCGGCAAAACGCGCCGTGGGCGTCTGCAGCAGGCCGACGCCGCCAAAGTCGTTCTGGGTGGTACGATAACGGTCCGCCCAGGCGCTGTACGGCGCAATAGCCAAGGCCAGCAGCGCGGGTACAAAGACCAATGCCTGCTTCTTGAAGGATTTACTCACTGTAGCGGCCTCCCAGACTGTACTGGGTGGCGAGCAAGGCGGCCATGTCTTCGTTCAATTCCCTGGCTTCCGGTGACAGGGCGGCAGGGTTCACGGGCACGTAGATGACCGCGCCAACGGCGAGTGTGGCCTGCTGCTCATTCCAATGGGCAATGCCGATGCGTTCCCGGGTTCCGTCGGGCTGGATCACGTGCACAGCGTTGCGATCGGCAGCTGGGTGGGCGGGGCACTGGCGCAGATAATCCTTGAGCCGCAAGGCGGCATCAAAGGCCAGCTGACAATCGCTCGCCACCGCACCCAGTACCCGGATGGTGCTCGGACGGCGTGGGTAGACCAGCTCATCGCCGGCCTCCAGCAGATCGTTATTACTGGCGATCAGCAACTGGAACGGGTCCAGCTGGGCAACCACCCGGCCGGTAACGGGCAAACGCTCGACAAAGCTCTCCATGCGCTCCAGCAACTGCTGCAGCTCGGGGTTATTTTCCGCGCGGGCATGGAGCTTGTTGGCCCGCAGCTCATACAGCACACCAGCCTTCAAGCGCTGTTGCGGCTCGATGGCGCTCTGGCGCAGCAGGGCAGCGCCGAGCGGCCAGGCTTGCGCACTCACTTGCCCGGCCACTACGGCATCATGCAGGCGCGCGCCGGGCTGCCACTGGTATTCCCCGGGCTTGAGCACGGCGCCATCCACATAAATGGTATCGGCGGAGACGGTCGACACCAGCGCGCCGGCAGCCAAGGCCGCCACGGCAGCGCGACGCAACATACGCAGGGCGATCATGGCTGACCTCCTGCGGTTTTCAGCAAGGTGAGCTGCAGCGGCGGCAGGTCTGGCGCGATATGCTGGGTGCTGCGGCGCACCAGCCCAGTGGCGGGGTCAACCCAGTAATGGTTGGTGGCCTTGAAGTCCAGCTCCGGCATGCGAATATGCTCGTCAATCCGTTGCAATTCGTGGCGCTGGCCCATGTATTCCACCGCCTCCATCGGGCCACGCTTATACCGCGCATGCTGCCGCAGGCCAGTCAGATAACGGGCCGGGTAATCTACCTGGCGCGTTACTTCAGTGCCCTCAGCCACGTTCAGCAAGCCCAGTTGAAAGGGGTCATTGGTAGTCAGGGGAGCGTTGAAGTCAGCCGGCAAACCGGCGGTCTGGACGACACGACCGTGCTGCGTCAGCAGCATCTCGGTAATGCCGTACCATTCCACCGTGCCGCTAGCGCTGCCGTTGGTGACCAATAGCGCCTCGGCAACGCCGAGGCGGACAGACAAGGCGGGGCCGTTAACAGCATTCACCTTGTCGATGGTCACCGGCGATTCAGGCCCGGAGATGGCCAGCTTCATGGTGTCCAGTGCATCGCCCGAGAGCGAGTTGCATCCGGTCAAGCCAGCCATGGCCATGCCCAGTACGACCGTACGTAAAATGGTCTTCACCGAGAATTCCTCAGTTGTTGCTTCTTACTTCGTCTTCTGTACGAGCACCGGTATAAAGAATGGTGGCGGTGGGCAGCAACTGGCTGATAAAGCGGTTCCAGCGGGTGATGCCGGCAGCGCCAACAAACACCACATCCTGCGGCTGCATCTCAAACTGGTTCGCCAGAATAAAGGCCGACGGCGATTGCGCGTTCAGCTGGAACACAGTGGCCTTCTCGGTTTCGATATTCTCGACACCGCGGATCACGTACACCTCTTTGCCGCTGGCACTGAGAGGCGATGGACCGCCAAAGGTACCCAGCACTTCGCTGAGGGTCATCTTGCTGGTGCGGTACGGCAAAGCGCCAGGACGAGTAACTTCACCCATGACCAGGATCTTGCGACCGTCGTTCAGGCCCATATGCACCTTGTCACCGGGGCGCAGGTAGATATCACCAATGCGGCTGGGTGCGCTGGTCAGGCGGTCATAGTCCAGGCGGTAAGTAACGCCGTCACGGATAATCTGCAGGTTGGACAGGTCCGCCGTTTCCTGGTTGATACCGGCCTGGCCAACAGCTTGCAGCAGCGTCAGGCGCTGGGCATTGACGGGCATGATGCCGGCGTTCTCGAAGGCACCACTGAAGTAGATCTTCTGGCTGTTGTATTCAATGACGTTAACGTCGACCTGGGGTTGTTCGATATAGCGAGACAGGCGTGTGGCGATAATGTCACGCAGCTCTTCCAGCGTCTTGCCGGCTACGTGTACGTTGCCGATAAAGGGATAGAACAGGGTACCGTCGTCCCGCACTACCCGCGCGTTGGCGCTGGATGGTTGCTGCTGGCCGCCGGGGATGGTCAGTTCGGGGTGGTCCCAAACGGTGATGAAGAGCGCGTCGTTGGCGCCGATGCGGTAATTTTCTGGAGTGTATTCAAGCAATGCCTGGGGAACTGCCAGCCTGTCATCGACAGCCTGATCCTGAGCGAGCAGCTTGGGCGTGATCTGGACCATTTCCACCATGCTGTTTTCAGCGGAGTCCTGGCTGACGAGGCGGTCGGTATCCATGTGCATACCGGGGGCAAACATACAGGCCTGCAGGAGGAGGGTGGAGGCGCCCAGAGCGACAAGCGGGAATCGGATCATGATTGGTTTTCTTCCGTGGGGTTCCAAGTAAAAAAAAGCCACCTAAAACGAGGTTTCAGGTGGCTCTTGCCAGCCGCTACAAAGGATCAGTTGGTCTGGGTAGCGGTGGTTGTCGATGTAGAGGTACCGCTGTCGCCGCTGTCGGAAGCTGCTGCTGCCGCTGCGCCAACTGCAGCCACACCCAGGGCTACACCACCATAGGCACCCAGACCGCCTGCGGCGCCTGCGCCGGCACCAGCACCTGCGCCAGTACCAGCAGCGGTACCGGAGCTTGCACCGGTAGTTGCGCCAGCGTCAGCTGCCGCTTCTTCCTGGGCGAAAGTCATGCCGGAGGCGAGCAGAAGACCACTGGCCACCAATGCGATTGCTTGTTTTTTCATATCTCGACTCCTTTAAAAATACCTTGTTGTCGGATTATACCGACTTGGTCAACCATGGGAACCCACTAAACCATAATGGTTCACTATTGCAAATCGGTTATTTAGCGTCCGATTTGTATTCGTACTGATAATAACCGTAGTCGCCATAACCATAGGCCGCCGACTTTTTCTCGACCGCGTTGAAGATGGCGCCCTTGATTTCGATACCGTTATTGCGGAACCGTTGGAGCGTCAATTCCACTTCCTTCACCGGGTTCAGGCCAAAGCGCGTGACGATCAGGCTGGTGCCCGCCAGGCGACCGACCAGGGCTGCATCAGTCACAGCAAGGATAGGCGGTGTATCAACAATCACAAGGTCATACATCTTGCTGAGCTGATCCAGCACGGTCTGGAAGTTGGAGTGCATCAGCAGTTCAGAGGGGTTGGGTGGAATGGTGCCACGGCTGATGAAGTGCAGGTTTTCCACCTCGGTCTTGTGTACCACGTCGGCCAGGGTATGGGTATGCACCAGTAGGCCAGACAGGCCCGGCTCGGGGTTGATGTTAACGAGCTTGTGCAGATAGCCCTTGCGCATATCAGCATCGATCAGAGCTACCCTTTGACCGGTTTGGGCAATGATGGCCGCCAGGTTGGCCGACACAAAGGATTTACCGACCCCCGGGCTGGGGCCGGAAATCATGATGATATTGTTCTTCGCTTCCATCATTGCAAAGTGCAGGCTGGTGCGCAGGCTGCGCAGCGCTTCAATGGACAAATCTGCCGGGTTGGTGGCGGCCAGCAGATTGGAGCTCTGGGCGTGCCCAGGCTTGCCTTTGAAGGTGCGCTCCAATACTTCCTGGTCCTTACTGAAGGGAACGGAGGCGTATACCGGCAGGCCAATCTGCTCGATCAGTTCGGGGTTCTCAATGCCGCGGTTCAGCGCATGGCGCAGCAGGGCAATGGCCACACCCAACATGCCGCCAAGCAATGTGGCCAGCACGACGATCAGCGGCTTCTTCGGTTTGACCGGTTGGCTGGTATCCACCGCTGCTTCATCGATGATGCGCACATTACCCACAGTGCCGGCACGCATCACGTCCAGCTCCTGGGACTTGTTCAGCATCTGAGTATAGATTTCCGTGCTGACCTGCACGTCGCGGGCGAGGCGCAGCAGTTCCTGCTGTGTCTCTGGCAGCCCGCCAACTTCTTCCAGCAAGCGATCACGACGACCTTCCAGCTGGCCCATCTGGCTGATTAACGCCTGGTAGCTCGGGTGGTCACGGGTAAAGCGCCGCTGCAGCTCTTCACGTTTCAGCGTAAGTTCAGATATGGCTGCTTCCAACTCTACAACCTGTTCCAGGATGGATTGCGTTTCTATCGTAATATCTACCGAGCCTGATGTGGCCTGGTAGGCGTTAAGTGCATTTTCGGCCTGCTCCAAGTCCTTGCGCACCTTGGGAAGCTGATCGGTTAGAAATTCAAGGCTCTGCTGGGCTTCAGCAGATTTGCGCTCAACGTTCTGACGAACATACAAGCGGCTGACCTCATCCAACACAGCCATGGCATAAGCGGGTTTAGTATGCTGCATGGAAATGGACATGATGCCGGAGTCTTTGCCCTTCTCGCTGGCGCTGATGCTTCTCTGCAAACCGAGAATGGTGCTCAATCGACCGCGTTTGACCACATTGAATTCGGTGCCGGGGCGCGCCACCAGTTCAGCAATCTGGACCTTGAAGCCGTCACTGTCTACGGCCTCGCCCACCGTGCCGTTCACCAGCTCCTGGCCATCTTCATTGAGGAGGCGATAGGCACCGTTTTCTCCCGATACCAGTACCAACGGCTTGCCCAGATAGGCGTCCGGAACCTCCAGCTGGAAAATATCGAGTTTCTCGCCACCCCAGGCAAAGCGGTCAAAACCAAGGAAAGGGGCGGCTACCGGTTGCTCCGGCTCAGGCTGGAAGCGGCGGCTCACGAAGGCACCAATAACCGGGAACAGGTTAGGCTGGGCAACAATAGTCAGCTTCAGGTTATCCACCGCTTGGCCGATCACCTGGCGAGACTTCAGTAGCTCTATTTCAGTGACAGCTGGCGAAGCGGTAGCAAAAAGTTCGCTGTCACCCAGCAAACTGCCCACGCCAGAGGATTTCTCCTCAATCTGTATCATGCCGTTGGCCTGATACACCGGTGTGCTCAGCAGCGCATAGGCAATGCCGAACAGGGCGAAGACGAGGGTGCAGGCAATGATAGTGCCCTTGTTATCCAGCAATGCGCCCAACAGCGCCAATAGGTCGATCTCATCACTGGTTTTTTGTGGCGCAACGGCAGGCGTATTCTGCATCAGGGGCTCTCTATAACTGAAAAAACATCACTTGAGATAAGGCAACCAGGCGGTGGCGGCGTTATCAAGAATCTTGAACACATGCTCAAAGGCGGGACGCTGTTGTCGGTAAGGGTCGGGTACATCTCGCCCATCTGACCACTTGGCGAACAGGAAAGTTTTGCCCCGTGCTTCAGGCGCTAGGGAATGGATAGATTGCAGGTGGCGCTGCTCCATCGCCAGGATCAGGTCCGCCTCGCGCAGCATCTTGGGTGTCAATTGGCGCGCCTGATGATCGGGGAGAGGGCAGCCGGCCAGATTCAGAAACTCGGCAGCGGTCGGATCAACCGGCTTGCCAACGAGGGCGCCGAGCCCGGCGGAACTGATGGTTATGTCTTTGCCCGCGAGCTTCTGCTTCAGCAGCGCTTCGCCCGTGGGGCTGCGGCAAATATTGCCCACACAAACAACCAAGATAGATTTGAACATGCAGTACCGTGACATCCGTATATGCGGGCGATCCAGGTCGCAACTGTAGATAGAACCTCAAGGGCGGTCAAGAAGTGCTGAATAATGATCGGCGCATATGCCAGTTTGATGACGCAGCTCATTATTTCAAAGTGTCGACTCGCCCACAGTCTGCGCAACAGCCATCCCGGAGTGTAGCGCCCTTGCGCTACGCTTACCCAGTAAATTGATGTAAACACCAAGCCGCTTTGAGCTGCCGTGCAGCAAAAGGTTCATCTCCCCATGCCCAATTACCCCTATATCGAACACCACGGCGCCACCAGCGGCGTGACCGGCTCCTGTCACCAGCTCCATCTGAGCCCCACCTCCAGCGTGCTGGTCGATTGCGGACTGTTCCAGGGAGCTGAAGCATCCAGCCGCGGTGCCAAGGCCAATGATTTGAGCATCGAGTTCGCCCTGGATACAGTACGCGCCCTGATCCTTACTCACGTGCATATCGACCATGTGGGCCGGTTGCCGTGGCTGCTGGCCGCCGGCTTCAAAGGCCCGATCTACTGCACCGAGCCCTCAGCCAGGCTACTACCCACCGTGCTGGAGGACGCGTTTATGGTTGGCATCCAGCGGGATGCTAAATTGGCTGAGCGCTTTACCCAGTTGGTGGAGCCCATGCTCAACGGCAAGCCCTACCGGGAATGGACCACAGTGATCGAGCAGCCAGACTTGCATTGCAAGGTGCGCTTCCAGCGGGCCGGCCATATCCTCGGTTCTGCCTGGGTGGAGTTTGATGTGCGTTACCCCGAGGAGGGCCGTAGCCGGCGGATTATCTTCTCGGGCGACCTGGGCGCGCCCCATGCCCCGCTACTGCCGCCGCCGGATACTCCGTACCGGGCAGATGTGGTGGTGCTGGAAAGTACCTATGGCGATCGCCTGCATGAGGATCGCCGTACCCGTCGGCAACGCTTCCAGGCGGCATTGGAGCAAGCCTTGGTCGACGGCGGCACCGTACTGATACCTGCCTTCAGCATTGGCCGCACCCAGGAGCTGTTATATGAGCTGGAAAGCATCATCTCCAGCCAGAAGGGCGACTGGAGCCAGATGCCCGTGATTCTCGACGCGCCCTTGGCCACCCGTTTCACTCAGCTCTACCGGGAGCTCAAACCCTACTGGGCCAAGGAAGCCCTGGCCCGTGTCGCCAAGGGGCACAAACCGCTGGGTTTTGAACAGTTGTTAACGGTCAACACCCATGCCCAGCATCAGGCCATGGTCAACCGCCTGGCCCAGACCCGCCAGCCTGCCATTGTCATAACCGGTAACGGCATGTGCAGCGCGGGCCGCATTGTCAATTACCTGAAAGCCATGCTGGAAGAGCCCAGGCACAACATCATTTTTACCGGATACCAGGCGGGGGGCACGCCCGGCCGCGCCATCCAGCAGTACGGCCCGCAGGGCGGTTATGTGGATTTGGAGGGAGAGCGGCTACTCATCCGCGCCGGCGTCACTACGCTGGGAGGTTATTCCGCCCATGCCGACCAGAAAGGGCTGGTGAACTTTGTCACCCGCATGCGCCATTGGCCCTCAGAGGTGCGGCTGGTGCATGGTGATATCGAGGCTAAACAGATTCTTGCAAACAAACTGAAGGCAAAAGCGCAGCAGTCCAAACAGTTGTTTGAAGTTGTCATACCTAACTAATCCAATGTTGAGTTGTATTGGTGGGGCAAAGGTGGTAGCGCCATTGGGTTTATAAGCTTATATATACAAAGTGCCGCTCCGAAGCGAGTCAAGACTTGTCATAATTGGCCAAGGCTGAGTAATATCCCGCCCTTGCTTTACGGATGGCGGCATAGACATGCCTTTTCCACGGGCCGTGCAAGCGTTTACTAAGGGATAGTAAAGTGGCAAACGACACCACAACAGCGCAATGGTATCTGATCCAATGCAAACCGCGGCAGGAAGCCCGCGCGGCGGAAAACCTGCGCAACCAGCACTTCCCCTGTTATTGCCCCTTCCACACAGTAGAAAAAATCCAGCACGGTAAGCGGGTTGTCACACAACAGCCACTATTTCCCGGGTATCTTTTCATCAACCTGTGCAAGCTCACCGACAACTGGCACAGCATCCGCTCGACGCGCGGCGTGCTACGCCTGGTGACCTTCGCCAACCAACCCCTGGCAGTGGCGGACGATATCATTGATAACCTCCAGCAGCGTCTGGCAAGCCTTGGTGACACACCGCTCTTTGAAGAGGGCGGCAAAGTGACCATCACCGACGGCCCCTTCAAAGACCTGGACGCCATCTTCTGCAAAGCCGACGGCAACGAGCGCGCCATCATCCTGCTCACCGTGCTGCACCGCCAACAACAGATCCGTATCCCCCTGCAACAGCTCAAATCGTCACCCTGAACATTTTGAAATAAAAGGGGTCATATGGCCCGCCGCGCCAATGCGCCGGCGTCAAAAATTTAGAAGTATGTCCTCAAGGAACAGACATCAAACCTTGGGGCGGTAGCGTGCCAAAAGCACGCGCCAAAGGGACCCAGCTGCAAAAGCAGCCACCTCCCAACGAACAATCTACAATAGGACCACTCAAAACCATGTGCGGAATCGTCGGCGCAGTAGCCAAACGCAACATCACCCCCATCCTTATTGAAGGCCTACGCCGCCTCGAATACCGCGGCTACGACTCCGCCGGCGTCGCCGTCCTCGCCACCGGCAATGGCATCAAGCGCGTCCGCGCCGCTGGCAAGGTCGCCGAACTGGAAAAAGCCCTCGAACTTGCCCCCGCCATCGGCCACCTGGGCATCGCCCACACCCGCTGGGCCACCCACGGCAAGCCCGCCGAGCGCAATGCCCACCCGCACATCTCCGAGCGCCTGGCCATCGTGCATAACGGCATCATCGAAAACCACAGCATCCTGCGCAAAAAACTGACCGACCTCGGCTACGTCTTCACCTCCGACACCGACACCGAAGTCGTCGCCCACCTGCTGGCGCACAACTACAACCAGAAGCAAGACCTGCTCTGCGCTTTCCGCTCCACCCTGGCTGAACTGCACGGCGCTTACGCCCTGGGCATGATTCACCAGGACGAGCCCGACACCCTCTACTGCGCCCGCATGGGCAGCCCGCTGGTGATAGGCGAGGGCAGTGAAGAACACTTCATCGCCTCCGACCCCCTAGCCCTGTTGCAGGTTACTGACCAATTCATCTACCTGGACGAAGGCGACCACGCCCGCCTGACCAAGGAGAGCCGGGAAGTCTGGAACAAGCAGAACGAACTGATGGAATACGCAGCGCAGCGCTACGAACACGCCGCGCACAGCCTGGACAAGGGCGAATACCGCCACTACATGCTCAAGGAAATCCATGAGCAGCCCACCGCCATCGCCAACACCCTGAGCGGCACCCTGGGTGACGACCATGTATTGACCGCCGTGCTTGGCCCAGATGCAGAAACTCGCTTGAAGGATATCGAGAACATCCATATCGTGGCCTGCGGCACCAGCTACCACGCCGGTATGGTTGCTCGTTACTGGATTGAAGAGCAGGCTGGCCTGCCGTGCCAGGTGGAGGTAGCCAGCGAATTCCGTTATCGCCAGGTGGCCGTGCCTGCCAACACACTACTTATTACCATCTCCCAGTCCGGCGAAACCGCCGACACCCTGGCCGCCCTGCGCCACGCCAAAACCCAGGGTTACCTGAGCACCCTGGCCATCTGCAACGTGGCTGGCAGCTCCTTGGTGCGTGAGGCCGATTGGCGCTTGCTGACCCAGGCCGGCCCGGAAATCGGCGTTGCCTCCACCAAAGCCTTCACCACCCAGTTGGTCGCCCTGTTGTGGCTAACCACCGCCCTGGCTCAGGAACGCGGCCGCGCCAACGAGCTAATCGCCGCCAACGTTCGTGCGTTGCGTGGCCTGCCGGCACTAATAGCCCAGACACTCGAGCTGAACGACGAGATCGAAGCCCTGGCCCCAAGCTTTGCCAATAAGCACCACGCCCTGTTCCTAGGCCGCGGCACCCATTACCCCATCGCCATGGAAGGGGCGCTCAAGCTGAAGGAAATCTCCTACATCCACGCCGAAGCCTACGCTGCTGGTGAGTTGAAACACGGCCCGCTGGCCCTGGTGGATGAAGACATGCCGGTGGTCAGCGTCGCCCCCAGCGACAGCCTGCTGGAAAAGCTCAAGTCCAACCTGCAGGAAGTGCGCGCCCGCGGCGGCCAGTTGATCAACTTCGCCTGCGAAAGGGCAGATCTGGACAGCGGCGATGGCATCACTCATATCAAGATGCCTTGGGTATACGAAAGCGTATCCCCAATCACCTACACCATCCCGCTGCAACTACTCAGCTATCACGTGGCGCTGGTAAAAGGGACGGACGTAGATAAACCAAGAAACCTGGCCAAATCCGTCACCGTAGAGTGACTCACAGCAAACGGTAGGAGGGGCGACCCCGCCGCGACGGCGTGCACAGCACGCCCTTTCCTACCAGATATCGCAATTAACCAACTTATTCGCTCAGGGCCATTCCCAAAATGCTCAAACTTGAAGACATCAAACTCGCCATCATCGGCCTCGGCTACGTCGGCCTGCCCCTCGCTGTAGAGTTCGGCAAAAAGCGCCCAGTAATCGGCTTCGACATCAATCAGTCGCGGATCAATGCACTAAATGAAGGCCACGACAGCACTCTGGAAGTTGATGACGAGGAGATGAAGGAGGCGAAGCACCTTTCCTATACAGCTGCGCCCGCGGACCTGGAAGCTGCTAACGTCTATATTGTCACCGTCCCCACGCCTATTGATGAACACAAACGCCCTGACCTAACGCCCTTGTGCAAGGCGTCCGAAACCATCGGCAAGACGCTAAAAAAAGGTGACATCGTCATTTATGAATCCACCGTTTACCCAGGTGCGACAGAAGAAGAATGCGTGCCAGTGCTGGAGCGCGTATCTGGTCTGAAATTCAACGTTGACTTTTTCGCCGGTTACAGCCCCGAGCGTATTAACCCCGGCGATAAGGAACACCGCGTTACCAATATCAAGAAGGTAACCGCCGGTTCGACCCCCGAAATAGCGGACCTGGTCGACGCCTTATACAACGAAATCATCACCGCTGGCACCCACAAGGCCAGCAGCATCAAGGTAGCCGAAGCCGCCAAAGTAATTGAGAACACCCAGCGCGATCTGAACATCGCCCTAATCAACGAGCTGGCAGTGATCTTTAACAAAATGGGCATTGATACCGAAGCTGTACTTCAGGCTGCCGGTACCAAATGGAATTTCCTACCGTTCCGTCCTGGCCTGGTCGGGGGCCACTGTATCGGAGTTGATCCCTACTACCTGACGCATAAAGCCCAGTCCATCGGCTACCATCCAGAAATCATCCTCGCAGGTCGCCGCCTGAACGACAGCATGGGCGCTTACGTTGTGTCTCAGCTCGTGAAGTGCATGATGAAGAAGCGCATCCATGTAGATGGCGCTAAGGTGCTGATCATGGGTCTGACTTTCAAAGAAAACTGCCCAGACCTGCGCAACACAAAAGTGGTAGATATCGTCAAAGAATTGAGTGAATACAATATTGAGGTTGAGGTTTACGACCCCTGGGTATCCGTAGCAGAAGCTGAACAGGAATATGGCATTACCCCGGTAAGAGAACCTGTAATCGGCAGCTACGACGGTATCGTAATTGCTGTAGGACACAATCAGTTTAAGAAACTCGGAGCATCAAATATCCGCCACTTTGGTAAGGCAGAGCACGTGCTATACGACCTTAAATATTTGTTAGCCGCGGAAGAATCCGATTTACGCCTTTAATCTGGGAAGGTCGAGTTTTATCTCGGCTTACGTCTCGCAGCAATCTTATATATGAAGAGTCTATACTCATGACCCGTTACGAACAAATTATTAAAGAGCTCCCCCTCAATCCTAAAACCTGGCTCATAACAGGTGTCGCCGGTTTCATCGGTTCTAATCTGCTAGAAAAGTTACTCAAGCTTGATCAAAAGGTCGTAGGACTTGATAACTTTGCAACGGGCCATCAGCGCAACCTTGATGAAGTGCAAAGCCTCGTGACAGCTGAGCAATGGGCACGTTTTCGCTTTATCGACGGGGATATTCGCAATTTTGATGATTGTCAAAATGCTTGCACAGGGATTGACTACGTACTCCATCAAGCTGCTTTGGGTTCGGTACCACGCTCCATCAATGATCCTATAACTACTAACGCCACCAATATTGACGGGTTCCTCAATATGCTGGTAGCGGCGCGTGATGCTAACGTATCGAGTTTTACCTATGCAGCAAGCAGTTCCACTTACGGGGATCATCCAGCCCTACCCAAAGTTGAAGATGTAATCGGCAAGCCGTTGTCGCCCTACGCGGTAACCAAATACGTGAACGAGCTTTACGCCGAGGTTTTTGCTAGAAGCTATGGGTTGAATACTATTGGCTTACGCTATTTTAATGTTTTTGGCCGGAGGCAGGATCCAGACGGGGCATATGCTGCGGTAATACCTAAATGGGTGGCTGCGATGATTAAGGGTAAGGACGTGTTAATAAATGGTGATGGAGAAACTAGCAGGGATTTTTGTTATATAGAAAATACCGTGCAGGCTAATATACTCGCTGCAACTACAGTGGACACATCTGCATCCAATCAGGTTTATAACGTTGCGGTAGGTGAAAGGACCAGTCTAAATGAATTGCATCGTTTGCTCAAAATGTGCCTAGCGAAAGAAGGTGTGGAATATAGCAGTAAGCCTGTTTATGTCGAATTCCGAGCAGGTGATGTAAGACACTCCCAAGCGGATATATCTAAAGCAGAGAGACTGCTTGGCTACCAACCGTCATATAATATTGAAGCTGGAATGAATGAAGCGGTGTCCTGGTACATAGACTTCTCTTCGCGGTACTTCTGATGAAAAAGTCCTGGCCGTAATGAAAACGGTAAGTGCGCATATAAATTGTATTAGAGGTACAAGCTGTTGAGAATATGGTACTTGCTAAAAAGCCATTCTATTTTGCATCTGGTCGGTAGCATAGCGTACGCACTTAGCCAATGGTTAGTGTTAACACTGTTAATCAGGCTTGACTCACTAGACTCTGCTGGGCAGTACGTATATTTTCTGGCGATATTTACGCCAGTCTCTATACTTCTTAACTTTGGGTTGCGCAATGGAATAGCATCCGACGTAGGGGGGCAATTTGAAATTGCGCAGTATATTAAAGCAAAGTTTATAGGAATGGCCATTTTTGCAATATTAGGGGCAGCCTTTTTATTGCATAGCGAAAAAGACATTGGCTTAGGTTTATTGGTTCTCTGCATTAAATTAGTTGATGGGTTTGCCGATTTGCGATACGGCTACTGGATCCTCCAAAAGAGCGCCGGTAGATATGGAGTATCTCAGTTGCTTCGGCTTGCAGTGTTTGTTGTGTTATTAAGTGCTGGATATTTTTTAGGTTTTAGGGGAACTACTTTACTATATTCTTTTCCGTTGGCCATGCTTGCGGTGTTTGTACTATACGATTTGAAAGGCGCTGAATACAAAGTATCTGGCGTGGTATCGATAAACGCTATGGCGCTTCTCAAGACTTACTGGCCGTTAGCTGCAAGCGCTTTCTTAGTGGCTGCGCAATCTTCGCTCCCCCGGTTGGCAATAGATCATTTCTTGAGTAGTGAAGCAGTGGCTATGTATGCAGTTTTGATATACTTTGTTACGGTCGCTTTGTTGCCAGCCACGTCTTTAACTCAAGTAGCACTGCCTAGGATAGCAATGATTGCACCTGGACATCTTTTCGTAAGTAAAATATTTAAGCAGTATATTTGTCTGTCTGTTCTGTACGGGTTGGCTTTCGTGCTTGGTGTTATTTTTGCAGGTGATTGGTTTGTAACGAACGTATACGGTGTTGAAGCGAGTTACAGCTTATTAATATATTTATTGGTGGGGTTGGTAGGCTTTTCCCAAGTCATGAAAGTGTCGTTAAGCTCCCTTTGTGTGGGTAAGCGCTTGTTTAATTCCATGTTCACTATTAACTTGTTAGGGTTGGGTGTGGTTGCGCTAGCAAGCTTAATCTTTATTAGGTGGTTCGGGTTGGCCGGAGGCTTTTTAGCAAGTTTAGGCGCGTCAATGATTACCGTGGCCTTGTATGGTGTAATGCTGGCTCGTTTTGAGTATAAAACATGTCCGGGGCGCGATTAATATGAGGCTGACTTATACTCGAATTATATTCCTCGTTTTGGTGGCGTTGTTGGGGCTGTGCTTAATGCTGCAAGAGGAAGCCCCTTTGTATTTCGTGCAAGTCGCTATTGGTACGGCTTTGTTATTGGTGCTACTTAAAGAGTCTGTCGACAGGGGAGGTACGATTTTTCACCCAGTTCCTCTGACCTGCATCATTCTGCTTTGGGCCTTTGTTTTCTCGCCCGTAGTCAGCGTTTACACGGATTACTACCTCGCATTACCGCCAAAGCTAATAGATTACGAAAAGTGGATCTGGTACGTATCTTGGATTTATACAGTTATATTGGTCTTCCTGTTTTTGGGGGTTTTACTCGGTTCAAAAATAAAATCAGCGGTAAATGACATCAGGAGCCCTGTACGGTCAAGAGTGTTATTTTACGCCCCCTTATTTCTCGGAGTTACCGCCCTGTTGCAAATATACGTATATGCTTCCATGGGCGGTTTGGTCGGCTATATGCGAACATGGACGGATAGCAAAGAATCTTTCGATGGATTGGGTCTGGTTTTTATGGTGGCAGAAGCTTTCCCGATAATCGCTATGTTTGTTGTGCTTATTCTGTTCAACGGCAAAAATGAAATCGAGCGAAGAAGATCCATCTTATTGGTAACCGTATTGTTTTTAGGTTTTTTTGTCTTAAAAATGTTGTTTGGCGGATTTAGAGGGAGTAGAAGTAACACTATATGGGGGTTGTTCTGGTTTGCTGGCGTGATCCATTTGTATTTTTATCGGTTAAAGCTTATTCATTTTTTATTCGGGCTCTGCTTCCTATCTTTTTTTATGGTTTCATATTCGCTATATAAAACTTATGGAGTGGAGTCGTTTTCCGGTGAGTATAGCCTGGAAGATACAAATAGATTTGAAGGTGCGCATCCACTCTTGGTGGTTGCGCAAGGAGACTTTGCAAGGACAGGAGTACATGCTCTCCTGCTGCATGAGTACTTTGATAGAAACGATTATGAGTTGAAGTGGGGTAGGACCTATATAACAAGTTTCTTGTCCATGATGCCATTGGTAAGTACTCCATTTACCCCCGATAACAAAAGCACGGCGGGGGCGGAGTTGTTTTATGGGCAGACAAATTTGCAGCCAGGAAGCTCGCACTATCACAACTCACGAATATATGGTTTGTATGGTGAGGGTTTGTTTAATTTCGGTCCTGTGATTCCCTTAATATTATTCCTTTGTGCGGGCTTCTTGATAGGCTGGCTCGATGCTTGGGCGCGCTCACTCTCTAAAATAGATGCGCGTCGTTTACTTATCCCATTTATTGCCAACGCATCTTTTATCATGTTGATGAGTGATTTCGATAATACAATTTTCTTTTTGGTCAAAAATGGTTTGGTTGCAATATTGTTTTTAATTCTAGTAACGAAAGCGGACGCGCGTGCAGTTGGTAAAAATTAATATTTGATGGAAATTCACAAATTGATAAAGGTAGCTTGAATGACGAGCAGGGCCAAATTGCAACGTGTGGTTTTTGCCTACGACGGAGATTTTAAATATTTTAACGGGGTTTGGTGATTATGATTAAATGTGATTTTGGACTTATGGGTGCGAGTTAATTTATGAATCTCGCCTATATACATGACCATAAATATTATCGATGCAATGGCAAAGTCTATAGTGCTGGCACTATGTCTAGTGCTGTTTTTTCGAGATTTTTTGGGGTTGCCGATAAAGTTACAGTGTTTTCTCACTTGATTGACGTCGACGATGTTGGTGCGATCAATTCCATGACAGAAATTGATGATCCTCGAGTGAGTTTTTCGTCTTTGAATGATTTCGGAACCTGTATCAAGTTAAAAGATCGCATTTTTCTTAAAAAGCGCGTTTTAAAAAAGATTGAGGGGTGTGATGGTGTTGTAGCAAGAGTCCCTGGGACTTTAACGTCTCGATACTGTAGATATTTGTTGAGGAACACAACGCTTCTCGTTGGATTGGAAGTCGTTGGCTGTACCTTTGATGCGCTTTGGTATCATGGTAGTTTGAAGGCTAAGTTGGCTGCGATTCCATCTTATTTTCTAATGAGAAATGTGGTTAGACAAGCACAGGCTGTCGTCTACGTCACAGAAGGTTTTCTCCAAACCCGATATCCAACTGCCGGGAAATCAGTCAATGCTTCCAACGTAGTATTAGACTCTACAAAGGGTGATAAGGCTCAAGCTGACGATAGATGGTCAAAGGTGAAGTATAGATTTGGAATTGTTGGAAGCTGGGATGTGGCATATAAAGGGCATGATGTTTTATTTAAATCATTGTCCCAACTGCCAAAAGACAAATTCCAACTTGATATTGTTGGACTCGGAGATGCCAATCGCATCCACGCTATGATTTCCGTCAATGGGCTGACTGATAATGTTACAGTTGTTGGTCGCCTAAAGCCGGGAGCCGAAATGATGACTTGGTACGAATCTCTGGATTTGTTAGTGCATCCATCGAGGACAGAGGGCTTACCGCGTAGCGTAATTGAAGCAATGAGCAGGGGGTGCCCGGTACTTGCTTCCTCTGTTGGTGGGATCCCTGAATTACTGCCACAGTGCCGGTTGCATTCTCCTGGAGATCACAAGGCGCTAGAAGCGCAGTTACTGGAATTTCTCGAGAATCCGAAGTCGTTCAATGACGATGTTATTAGAAATATAGTAAGATCTAAGGATTATCTCTCTCCTGTTTTGGAGGAGAGGCGACTGGTGTTTTGGCAGAACTTTTTTAAAGGCAATAGGTGCTCTGCATGAAAGCGATAATTATTCCTGGTGTAACGGACTTAAATAAAGGGGACCAGTGCTTGGTCTGGGAGAGTTATCGGATTTTAGACGACTGTGGCTGTTTTGATGAGATACGAATTCTTGAGAACGGGGACACGGAGCAGGAGCGAGAAGCGCTTTGTGGACAATCCAAAATTTCGGGATTTTCTTTCTGTCACAATATTCTTAAGCATCCTCGCCGCGGAAAACATGTCGAAGGTGAGCACGTTAAGGAGTCGTTTTTTTCTTTTCTGAGAATGGCGTTTAATGCAATATGGGATTTCGTTTCGCTTTCGTTTCTTTTGCTCGTTTGCAATAAGCCAAACTTAGTCCAGAAGTTCTACAGCAAAGATGTAGTGGATACCGTGCGCTATATCGGTAGTTGTGATTTGGTCGCGGTTAAAGGCGGGGGCTTTATTCACTCCTACGGCGAGCGTAGGGCGCCTTACATAATATGGTTTTTTCTGTTTTATATCAGGCTGGCAATTAGGTTAAATAAAAAGGTGGTGATTCTGCCAAACTCATTTGGACCCTTCGAGGGTTTAACTGTTTCATGGCAGGTCAAAAGAGTTTTGCGGAAGTGCGGTTTGATTTATGCTCGAGAAAACGTTTCCTCTAGGGCATTATCCGAAATTCTTGGTAGGGCTGTGCCAGTTTATCCTGACTTAGGATTTTTCTTGAAAGCGGATAACTCCTCTAGAGTTCGGGATATTTTGGACGAACATGGTATTTGTGAGTCCAGGGTGATAGGAGTCACGGTTAGACCTTGGCGGTTCCCCGGTCGGGACAATCCTGATGAGCTCTATGAGAAGTACGTTTGTGCACTTTCAGAATTTGTGAAGCATCTGGTTGCCAGAGGATATAAGGTTGCTTTTTGTAACCAGTCTATAGGCCCGAATGCGCACGAAGATGATAGAAATGCAATTGATGAGATTCTCACAAAACTAGAGCACGAAAAGGAGCGAGGCGATGTATTCTGGATAAATGAAAATCTTTTATGTACAGAACTAAAGGCGATTTACTCAAACTTTTATGCTTTAGTCGGCACTAGGTTCCATAGTGTTATTTTTGCAATTACCTCGCTGGTTCCCGCTCTGGCAATTGGGTATGGCGGCAACAAGGCGAACGGGATTATGGGGGATTTGGGTGTCGAAAATATGACTGTACCTATTGATGCTGTTAGTCTGAAAGCTTTAATTGACTCATTTTCTGCCATTGAGAATGGGAGGGAAGATTACGTTAATAAATTGTCTAAGAACATGGAAGCCGTTTTTTCGAGAAGGGAGATTATGGTTGATGATATTTTTGACTATGTTTCAAAATAGATGCTCGGAATTATACCTGTTCTTCGAGTCATCCAGTCAAAATGTTGTGTACTGAATGATGTTTGCTGATTACTTATGATCAGATTATATTTCTTCCATATCCGCGGTGTTGTCTAGCTTGAAACTCACGATTGTAACTACCGTCCCGGAAACGTTTGCAACTATTCTTCAAGGGCAGCCAGGTTGGCTCGAGCAATATTCAAATGTTGTTTGTGTAACTTCCCCTGGGCCAATGCTCGAGAGGGTTAAGGAGCATGAAGGCGTCAAGGTTCTTGAGGTTCCCATGAATCGTGGCATCAGTCCTTTTAAGGATCTGGTTTCCATTTATCGAATGTGGAAAGTTCTCAGGCGCGTTAAGCCGGATGTTGTGCACTCTTACACACCGAAGGCCGGGTTGGTGACTATGCTGGCGGCTTTTCTGGCTGGCGTTCCGGTACGTATTCACACTTTTACCGGGTTGGTGTTTCCGACATCTGATGGTTTCAAACGCAAGCTCCTTGTTGCAATTGATCGGTTGATTTGTGCTGCCGCAACTAACGTCGTCCCGGAGGGTGAAGGGGTTGCGGCAGACCTGAGGGCTGACAGTATTACCTCCAAACCTTTGAGGGTGATTGGTAAAGGCAATATTGCAGGAGTTGATACCCAGTATTTTCAACCAACTAAATGCTTACCGCTTCAACATGGGGGGAGTGGTTCGTTTACATTTTGTTTTGTTGGGCGGCTGAATCGTGACAAAGGGCTTCAGGAGCTTGTTTCTGCTTTTACCAGCCTGGAGGGAGAGTCGACACTGCTTCTGGTGGGCGAATTGGACGCTACTGCACCGGTAGACGAGGTTACGCTAGGTCATATTCAGTCCCACCCACGGATTCAAACAACCGGTTTTCTTGAAGACATCCGGCCCGCTCTTGAGGCGTGTGATGTATTAGTTCTGCCAAGTTATCGGGAGGGCTTCCCCAATGTGGTCCTGCAGGCCGGAGCGATGGGGAAGCCTGTGATTGCTTCAGATATTAATGGCTGTAATGAGGTTATCGAGAACGGCTTTAATGGTTGGTTGGTCCGACCGCGCGATGCGAGTGCCCTAGCTGAGCGCATGGCGCATGTCATGTCGTGTTCTCCTGATGAGCGCGCGAAGTTGGGCAACAATGCGCGGGCAAGGATTGTTGAGAGATATGAGCAGTCAGGTTACCGGCGCAAGTTACTTGAATTTTACAAGGAGGTTGCGAGTGAAGCGGGGCTTTGATTTTATTGTTTCTTTGATTGGGTTGGTGGTATTGGCTCCTGTGATTGTTGTCGTTGCCGTGTTAATCCACCGCAAACTCGGCTCCCCCGTATTCTTCCGCCAGACTCGCCCTGGCCTTAACGGCAAGCCGTTCGCAATGGTGAAATTCCGCACCATGCGGGATGCCACCGACAAACACGGCAACCCCCTTCCGGATGACCAGCGCATGACGCCGTTCGGCAGTTTTCTGCGCGCCACCAGCCTGGACGAGTTGCCGGAACTGTGGAATGTACTCAAAGGCGATATGAGCCTGGTTGGCCCGCGTCCGCTGCTGATGGAATATTTGCCTCTATATTCCCCCGAACAATACCGCCGCCATGAAGTTCGCCCCGGTGTTACAGGCTGGGCTCAGATCAATGGGCGTAACTCGCTCAGCTGGGATGAGAAGTTTAAGCTGGATGTGTGGTATGTAGACAATAGATCTCTCTGGTTGGATATAAAGATTCTTTTTCTAACAGTAAAAAAGGTGTTGATTCGGGACGGAATCAGCGCCGAAGGCGAAGCCACAATGACGCGTTTCGAGGGTGACGGGAATAAATATGAGTAATACGATTATTGCTGTATACGGTGCTAGCGGTTTCGGTCGCGAAATCATGCCGTTAGTGAAAGCGCAGTACAGTTCGATGTTTTCGGATGTGCGATTCATTTTTGTTGATGATGGGGAGAATGCAGGTTCCCTTAATGGTTACCCCATTCTTTCTTATTCGAAGTTTCTAGAGGTAAACGCGACTAATAAGTTTGCGGTGTTAGCTATAGCTAATAGCGCAGTCAGGGAAAAGCTAATTGGAAAGCTTGAGTCTGACGAAATCGACGTTTTGTCAGTGACGGCAGATAATGTCGTCATGCTTGATGAGGTGGAGGTTGGGGAGGGTGCCATTCTATGTCACTTCACGCAGTTGACCTCTAATATCAAGATTGGCAAGCAGTTCCATGCCAATATTTATAGTTACGTTGCGCATGATTGCGTTATCGGGGATTACGTTACTTTCGCGCCGGGTGTGCGTTGTAACGGGAACATCCATATCGAAGACCACGCCTATATCGGTACTGGCGCTATTATCAAGCAAGGCACGCCGGATAAACCTCTGGTGATTGGTAAGGGAGCCGTGGTGGGAATGGGTGCTGTTGTGACTAAAGACGTGCCTCCTGGCGTAACGGTTGTTGGTAATCCGGCCAAGCCCTTAGTTAAAGCTTAAAGCCCGCTTAAGCCTAGTCAGAACCTCATCGCGGCGGGGTCGCCCCTCCTACGAGTGCGTTGGTTCTCGGGGACAGTAAAAGTTCGATTATTTCCGGTTTTCTTCTTTCATAAAGGCTTTCCATGCTTAACACTCCCTTTTCCCCCTGGCCTTCCTTTACTGAGGAAGAAGCCAACGCGGCACGTGATGTGCTGCTTTCCAACAAGGTCAACTACTGGACGGGCCAGGAAGGCCGTGAGTTCGAGAAGGAGTTTGCTGCCTGGGCTGATTCCGAATATGCCATTGCTCTGACCAACGGCACCGTGGCGCTGGATCTGGCGTTGAAGGCGCTGGGTATCGGGCCGGGTGATGAGGTGGTGGTGACCTCGCGTACCTTCCTGGCTTCCGCCTCCAGCATTGTGACCGCTGGGGCCGTGCCGGTGTTTGCGGATGTGGACGCGGATTCGCAGAACATTACGGCCGAGACCGTGCGCGCGGTGCTGACCGAACGCACCAAGGCGGTGATCTGTGTGCATCTGGCGGGTTGGCCCTGTGATATGGACCCCATCATGCAGCTGGCAGAGGAGCGCGGGTTGTATGTGATCGAAGATTGCGCCCAGGCCCATGGTGCGCGCTACAAGGGTCGCTCGGTCGGCTCCATCGGCCATGTGAGCGCCTGGTCGTTCTGCCAGGACAAGATCATGACCACGGGCGGTGAGGGTGGCATGGTGACTACCAATGACCGCGAGCTGTGGAAACGCATGTGGGCGTATAAGGATCACGGCAAGTCCTGGGATGCGGTATACGAGAAGCAGCACCCGCCGGGATTTCGCTGGTTGCATGAGAGCTTTGGTACCAACTGGCGGATGACCGAGGTGCAAGCGGTGATCGGGCGTATCCAGCTCAAGCATATGGCGGATTGGACTGCGGCGCGCACGCGCAATGCGGAGCAGATCTGGAATACCAGCCGCCAGCACGCGGCGCTGCGGGTACCGGTGGTGCCAGCGGAGTATGTGCATGCCCATTACAAGTGCTATGTGCAGGTGCGGCCGGAGCAGTTGGCCGAGGGTTGGACGCGGGATCGGGTCATTGAAGCGATTGTCGCTCGCGGTGTGCCTTGTTTCCAGGGCTCCTGCTCCGAGGTGTATCTGGAGAAGGCCTTCGACAATACCGCTTGGCGCCCGAGTGAGCGTTTGCCGGTGGCCCAGGAGCTGGGGGAGACTAGCCTGATGTTCCTGGTGCATCCGACCTTGACTGACGATGAAATCAGCAAGACCTGCGCTGTGATCGATGCGGTGATGGGCGAAGCGGCTCGATAAGCCTTTGCCTGCAGTCCGGGGCCGCTGCTTGCTGTGCAGGTAGCGGCCTCTTTGTTTCAGGTACGCGGCCAGGGTACCTCGCCTGGCGGTATCACTTCTCCATCCCAGCCCACCACTTGGATTGTCGCTGCCTCTTGCCCTGTCGCCCGCTTGATCAATGCAGCCAGGTTGGGCGGTCGGTATGCCGTTGGGGCGATGTCCTTGTCCACCGGCGCGTCATGTTGCACATGCTCCAGCTGCCAACGCTGCAGGGCGGAGATGTGCAGGCGTTCGTTCACGGTTTCCTCCCCTGGCTTGGGTACATTGCGCCGGCTGTGGGCCGGGTTGACCTGGTTGCGGATCAGGCCATCGAGTGTGCCGGTGGGCGGGGTGAGCACGTTGCACAGGGTGCGCAGGTAGGGGTAGCTGTGGCTGAGCATGGCGCGGTAGAGCAGGGTGCGGCTTTCGACGCCCTTGCCGTGAATGCGCTCGGGCATCGGGCGGCGGGAGTCCATGATGAGGTCCGGCACCTTGATGTCCAGTCGGGTGTGGGCGCGCAGGCGTTTGATCATCCAGTCGAGGGTGATGTCCGAGAGGTCGCTGTCGGGGTAGGAGCCGCCGATGTTGGAATGCACGCCGGGGAACCAGACCTGTTCGACGACCTGGCCCGGCGGCAGCGGTTGGCCTTTGGGCTTCTCCCATAGGGTAGGCGGGAAGGCGGCGCGCTTTTCATCGATGGCCAAGGCGTGCAGCGCCACGTCGATATGCGGCCCCAGGTGCACGTCATGAAAGTACCAGCGCGAGGCGAAGGACAGCGTCCTGGCCCAATCGCCGGGGATGCCCAGGGAGCCGACGGTATCCCAGACGCCGACGCAGCGGATGCGCGCCTGCTCGAAGCGCTTGAGGTGCTCGATGGCGGCGATGGCCTCGGCGCGGGCGGCGTCGTCTGGGTAGCTGTCACAGCGCCAGATATCCAGCAGCTGGTCTAGCGGTGCGCCTAGGCAGGATGCGTCGAAGATGCCGGCCAGGTTGATCAGGCCCGCCAGGCTGCGTGCGGTGTAGGCGCCGCGGGAGAAGCCGAAGAGGTAGATCTCGTCGCCGGGTTGGTAGTTGTTGCCGAGGAAGCGGTAGCCGTCGATGACGTTGCTATCGAGCCCGGCGCCGCTGAAGCCACCGCGGACCTTGTCGCCCTTGGCGGTGCCGACGCCGCGGCCGTAGTAGAGGATCTGGCTGGTGCCGTCGGTTGCAACGGGTACTATGGAGCGCAGCAGTTTGACGACGTTGGTGACTTTGGTGCTTTTGTCGTTGGAGTTCCAGGTGCCGTCCAGGCACAGGATTAACCGGCGTTGGGGCATGACGGGTCCTTGTCGTTGGGGGTGATGTGGGGGGTATAGCGTGTTGGGGGGAGTGGGGGTATCACCCGAAGTTGTGAAGGGGGCTTAGGGGCGGCGGGGGTTGGGGTTGTTTTGGGGCTTTTGGGGTTGCTGTTGGTTTTGTGTCGAGGTGGTCCTCGACACTCCCAGGGGGATGACCACGACCTTCCCCAAGGAAGATAGGTAAGCGTTAGGCTTCAGTGCAGTAATTTGCTGGCTGTTGCGGTAAACCTCTTCCGGGCGCATTTATATTTGGAACTCTTTTTGCGCTTCGCTTTCTAGTTTTTGAGAATCCCGTTGAATATTCAGGAGTTACCGTGAAGGTTACCAAGGCTGTTTTACCGGTCGCTGGACTGGGTACGCGTTTCTTGCCGGCCAGCAAGGCGATTCCAAAGGAGATGGTCACGGTGGTAGACAGGCCCGTGATCCAGTATGTGGTGGAAGAGGCACTGGCGGCGGGTATTAATGAAATTGTGCTGGTGACCCACTCCAGCAAGAAGGCGATTGAAGACCACTTTGATGTGAACTATGAGTTGGAGGCGGAGCTGGAGCGCCGTGGCAAGCATGAGTTGCTGCAGGTGCTGCGCGATATCGCGCCACCCGAGCTGAAGGTGACCGTGGTGCGCCAGGGCCGCGCGCTGGGCCTGGGCCATGCGGTGTATTGCGCCCGCCCGGTGGTAGGCGATGCGCCCTTTGCAGTGATGTTGCCCGACGTGCTGGTGGAGCAGGCTGGCGCCCAGGCGGACCTGGGGCTGATGACCCAGCGCTTTGCCGAGACCGGTCACGCGCAGATCATGGTGGAGCCGGTGCCCCAGGAGCTGGTGCATCAATACGGTGTGGTGGACCTGAACGGTGCGGACCTGCAACCG
Organism: Pseudomonas saudimassiliensis; assembly: GCF_000939975.1. GTDB lineage: Bacteria > Pseudomonadota > Gammaproteobacteria > Pseudomonadales > Pseudomonadaceae > Halopseudomonas > Halopseudomonas saudimassiliensis. Next base: position 2,887,702 of record NZ_LK391969.1, read on the forward strand.
GCCGGCCACGCCCGCATGACCCGCGTGGTGGAGAAGCCGCCACGGGAAGAGGCGCCGTCCAACCTGGCGATTGTCGGGCGCTATGTGCTGCCGGCGGGCATCTTCGATCTGCTGGCCAAGACCAAGCCGGGCGCCGGTGGCGAGATTCAACTGACCGATGCGATTGCCGAATTGATGAAGACCGAGGGCGTTGAGGCCTGGCACATTGCGGGGCGCTCCTATGACTGCGGCAGCAAGCTGGGCTATCTTGAAGCAACCCTGGCCTATGGTCTGCAGCACCCGCAGCTGGGGGCGGACTTCCGCGCGCTGCTGGCTCGATACAACGGCTGAGGGCTGATTCATGAACCTGGAAGTGTATGGCGATACGCTGTGCGCGTTGGTGAGTGCAACGGCGCTGGCCTCTACGGGCCATCAGGTAACCCTGCATGTATCGGCCGATTCGGTGGCCAATACCCTCGAACACGACGAGTTCACCCTGCGCGAGCCCGGCCTCGCACCCTTGATGCTGGAACAGAAGCGGGCCGGTCGCCTGAACATCGCGCCTCTCAGCCAGGTGCCCGACTCCAGTTGCACGGTGCTGTGGCTGGCACTGTCGCCGGACTCCTTGCCCCTGGCGCACCGGCTGGTGGAAGGCTTGCCGGCGGATATCGACCCCGAGTTCCTGATCGTCAACCAGTCCACCTTCCCGGTGGGCACGACCGAAGCACTGCAGAAGACCTTGCTCAATCGCCCCGGTGCCGATTCGCGCTTTGGCGCGGTGGTGAGCGTGCCGGACCTGTTGACCGAAGGCGCCGCGCTGACCGGCTTTATCCGGCCCACCCATTGGCTGGTGGGGGCCGACATGCCCTGGGCCAGCCGCCTGGTGGCCGAACTGCTGCGGCCGTTCAATCGCCGGCGTGACGGCATCATGCATATGCGTCCGCGTGAGGCCGAATTTACCAAGCTGGCGATCAACGGCATGTTGGCGACCCGCTTGAGCTATATGAATGATATGGCCAACCTGGCCGACAGCCTGAACGTGGACATCGAATGTGTGCGCAAGGGGATGGGGGCCGATAGCCGTATCGGTGAGGCCTACCTGTACCCGGGTTGCGGTTTTGGTGGGTTGAGCTTTTCCCGTGACGTGATGAGCCTGGCTAGCACCTTGCAGCACAGCGGCTTGCAGGCGCAGTTGATCGAGGAGGTGCTGCAGATCAACGAGCGTCAGAAGGAGACCCTGTTCCGCAAGCTGTGGCAGTACTACGACACCCAGCTGGAAGGGCGCAAGGTGGCGATCTGGGGGGTGGCGTTCAAGCCCGAGTCGTCCCGGATTGACAACGCGCCGGCGCTCAAGCTGATCGAGGCGCTGTGGGCCCAGGGCGTGCAGGTGCACGTCCACGATCCCCGCGCCTTGCCGGCGCTGGCACAGTGGGCGGGCCGCGATCGGGACGACCTGGTGCTGCACGATGACCCCTACGAAGCCGCCGCCGGGGCCGATGCCCTGATGCTGGTAACCGAGTGGAAGCCGTACTGGAGCCCCGACTTCAAGCGCCTTAAGGCGGAGATGGCCAAGCCGTTGCTGCTGGATGGCCGCAACGTGTGGGACCCGGCCTACATGAAGCGCAGTGGCTTTGTGTATTACGGGATAGGGCGGCGTTGATGGGAGGCACACTATGATCTGGCGCGTATTGGCGGACCATGCCGACACCATGAAGGACGAGCATCTGGCCGAGCTGTTCGCAAAAGACCCGCAGCGCTTCAACAAGCTGCACTGCGAATGCGGCCCGTTGCTGTTCGATTATTCCAAGCAGCGCCTGACCAGTCAGACGCTGACCAACCTGTTTGAGCTGGCGCGACAGAGCAAGCTGGATGACTGGATCAACCGGCTGTTTGCCGGGGAGACGGTCAACTGCACTGAACAACGCCCGGCCATGCACTGGGCCCTGCGCCTGCCCGCCGAGGCCAGCTGTGTGGTGGATGGGCAGGACATCAATGCCCAGGTGCAGGAGCAGTTGCGCCGCATGGACCGCATCGTCGGCAAGATTCACGCCGGCCAGTGGCGCGGGGTGACGGGCGAGGTGGTGACCGATGTGGTCAATATCGGCGTGGGCGGGTCCGATCTTGGGCCCTTGATGGTCAGTGATGCCCTGTGCGACAGCGCCATCCCGACCTCATCACGCCTGACGGTACACTTTGCCTCGACCATGGATGGCAGCCAGCTGTCGCAGTTGCTGCGCGAGCTGAACCCGCATTCGACGCTGTTCATCATCTCGTCAAAGTCCTTTACTACCATCGATACCCTGAGTAACGCCGAGACGGCGCGCCAGTGGCTGCAGCGTACCCTGGGTAACCGCAGTGGCGTGCTGCATTGTCACTTCCTGGGCGTGTCGTCGGCCGCGGCGAAGATGACCGAGTGGGGCATCAGTGAAGAGAACCAGCTGCAGATCTGGGACTGGGTGGGTGGGCGCTATTCCCTGTGGTCGGCGATCGGTTTGCCGATTGCGCTGACGGTGGGCATGGACGGCTTCCGCCATATGCTGGCGGGTGCGCACCTGATGGATGAACACTTCCGTACCGCGCCCTGGGAATCCAACCTGCCGGTACTGATGGCGATGATCGGCATATGGAACACCAACGTGCTGGGCATCAATGCCCAGGCGATCCTGCCCTATGACGGGCGCATGAACCATTTGCCGATGTACCTGGAACAGCTGGAGATGGAGTCCAACGGCAAGAGCGTGACCCGCGATGGTCAGCCGGTGGAGCACAATACCTGCCCGATCATCTGGGGCGACGTCGGCCCCAACGCGCAGCATGCCTTCTACCAATTGCTGCACCAGGGCACCGAGGCGGTGACCTGCGACTTCATCATGCCGGCGCGCCGCTACCATGAAGCCCATGATCAACCCATGGAAGAATTGGCCGCCCAGCACGAACTGGCCTTGGCTAACTGCCTGGCCCAGTCACGCCTGCTGGCGCTGGGCGATGCCGCGCTGAAAAACCCGGAAGACATGCCCAGCTACAAACGCTACCGCGGCAACCAACCCAGCTCGACCCTGCTGATGAACGAACTGACGCCCTACAGTATGGGCGCGCTGATTGCCATGTATGAGCACAAGGTGTTTGTGCAGTCGGTGATTTGGGGTATTAACCCCTTTGACCAGTGGGGCGTGGAGATGGGTAAGCGTCTGGCGGTGGATACGCTGGCGTGTATTCGGCGGGAGACGGATGAGATGGAAGGGGCGGATTCGTCGACGGCGGGGTTGTTGGCGCGGATTTTGGGGTAGGGGGAGGGACTAGACCTCATCTTCACTAATAAAGATTTAACCAAAGGAACCTCTATGTCTGAGATCACTTGCTTCAAGGCCTACGATATTCGCGGCCAGTTGGGCACCCAGTTGGATGAGTCCATCGCCTATCGCATTGCCCGGGGTTTTGCCCAGTGGCTCAAGCCCAAGCGGGTGGTGCTGGGGGGGGATGTGCGGGAGACGTCGGCGGTGTTGAAGGCGGCCCTGGCCAACGGGCTGCGCGACGAAGGCGTGGATGTGCTGGACCTGGGTATGGTCGGCACCGAGGAAGTGTATTTCGCTACTTTCCATCTGGGGGTGGACGGCGGGATCGAGGTGACAGCCTCGCACAACCCCATCGATTACAACGGTTTCAAGCTGGTACGCGAGGGCTCGCGCCCGATTTCGGCTGATACCGGGCTGGCGGATGTGCGCAAGCTGGCCGAGGCCAATGTCTATGAGCTGGTCGATGGCCGTGACCCGACGGTGCCGGAAGAGTCCCGCGGCAGCTATGAGCTGGTCGACATCCGCGCTGACTATATCGAGCACCTGCTCGGTTATATCGACCCGGCGGCCTTCACACCCCTGCGCCTGGTGGTCAACGCCGGTAACGGTGCGGCTGGCCCGGTGGTGGATGCGCTGGAGAAGGCCTTTGCCGAGCTGCATATGCCGGTGGAGATGGTGAAAATCTGCCATGAGCCGGATGCGACCTTCCCCAATGGCATTCCCAACCCGCTGCTGACCGAGAACCGCGGTCTTACCCGGGATGCGGTGCTGGAGTACCGCGCCGACATGGGTATCGCCTGGGATGGTGACTTCGACCGCTGCTTCCTGTTCGACGAGCAGGGCCGCTTTATCGAGGGTTATTACATCGTCGGGCTGCTGGCCGAGGCCTTCCTGCAGAAGGAGCCGGGCGCGCGCATCATCCATGACCCGCGGCTGGTGTGGAATACCGTAGAGCAGGTGGAGCAGAACGGTGGTACTGCGGTGCAGACCAAGGCCGGGCACGCTTTCATCAAGGAGCGCATGCGCGCTGAAGACGCGGCCTACGGTGGCGAGATGAGCGCCCACCATTACTTCCGCGATTTCGCCTATTGCGACAGCGGCATGATCCCCTGGTTGCTGGTGGCGGAACTGGTGTGCCGTAAGGGCAAGCCGTTGTCCGAGCTGGTGGGTGAGCGCATTGCAGCTTATCCGTCATCTGGAGAGATTAACCTGACGGTGAACGATGCCCCGGCGATGCTCAAGGCGATCGAAGCCCGGTATGCAACAGGCGCGCTGGATATCGATTACACTGACGGCCTCAGTGTCTGTTTCGCCGACTGGCGCTTCAACCTGCGGGCCTCCAACACCGAGCCGGTGATCCGCCTGAACGTGGAGAGCCGTGGCGATGCCGACCTTATGCAGCGCGAGACAGACAGACTAGTGGAAGCGATTCGCGCTATAGATCAGGGACAGAATGTATGAGCAAGACCATCTTGGTGACGGGTGGCGCGGGCTATATCGGTTCGCACACCTGCATCAGATTGCTGGAGTCGGGCTACCGGGTGGTGGTGCTGGATAACTTCAGCAACAGCAGTCGGGAAGCCGTGCGGCGGGTGGAAGACATCGCCCGCCATGCCGTGACCTTGATCGAGGGCGACATCAACGATGCGCCCTTGCTCGATCAGCTGTTCCAGGAGCATGCGATCGACGCGGTGATTCACTTTGCCGGCCTCAAGGCGGTGGGCGAGTCGGTGGCGCAGCCGCTGCGCTACTACCACAACAACGTCAGCGGGACGGTGGTGCTGTGCCAGGCGATGCAGCGGGCCGGCGTCAAGAACATGGTGTTCAGCTCCTCGGCAACGGTGTATGGCGACCCGGCGTCGCTGCCCATCCGCGAAGACTTCCCGACCAGTGCGACCAACCCCTATGGCCGCTCCAAACTGATGATCGAGGAGATGCTGGGCGACCTGCATGTGTCCGATCCGAGCTGGAACCTGGCGCTGCTGCGCTACTTCAACCCGGTGGGCGCGCACCCGTGCGGGCGTATCGGCGAAGACCCGGCGGATATCCCCAATAACCTGATGCCCTATATCGCCCAGGTGGCGGTGGGCCGGCGTGAGCGGTTGAGCGTGTACGGCAGCGATTACCCGACCCATGACGGCACCGGCGTGCGCGACTACATCCATGTGATGGATCTGGCCGAGGGGCACGTCAAGGCACTGCAGTGGCTGGAGCGTGGGTTGGGCGTCAAGGCCTTCAACCTGGGTACCGGCAAGGGCTATTCGGTACTGGATATGGTCCGTGCCTTCGAGCGGGCCTGTGGCCACGAGCTCCCCTATGTGCTCACCGACCGCCGCCCCGGCGATGTCGCCAGCTGTTATGCCGACCCTACGCTCGCGCAGCAGGAGCTGGGTTGGAGTGCGACGCTGGAGCTGGACGCCATGTGCGCCGACGCTTGGCGCTGGCAGTCGCAGAACCCTGACGGCTACCGGTAAATTCTGAACATTCTGTTACACTCGCTGTCGCACCTTTGTCAGGCCGCAGCCGCACGGTGATCTAACCGGGCGCGGGCCTGCTATTTAAAACAGAGGTTTTTCTGCTGTGAAAGAACGACTGATTGAACTCAACCATAACCAGAAACGCTCCATTCAGATCGTAGCTGATGTCATCCTGTTGTCGCTGGCCCTGTGGCTGGCGCTGTTCCTGAGCCTGGGCGATAGCGGCTGGCGCAAGCCGGAGAACGGGCAGGGCCTGTTGTTCCTGCTGGCGCCGCTGCTGGCGTTGCCGCTCTATGTGCGCATGGGCATGTACCGCGCGGTGATGCGCCATTTCGGTAACGTCGCGCTGTTCTGCATTGGCAAGGCGGTTACCTTCGGCTTCCTGGCCTTTGCCGCTATCGTCATCGTGGCCAAGGATCTGGGCTGGGCGGTGGAATTTCCCCGTTCGGTGTATTTTTCCTACTGGGCATTGAGCCTGATCTTTATTGGCGGCCTGCGGCTGCTGGCCCGGGAATACTTCATGGGCGACTGGCTGACCGCCGGCCTGCCGGCCATCCGCGCCCGCGATGGCGAGGTGTCCGGGCAACCGGTGGCGATCTATGGCGCCGGTGCCGCGGGCACGCAACTGCTGGCCTCGTTGAAGGTAGGGCGCATGTACAAGGCGGTGGCCTTTGTGGATGACGATCCCCAGCTGATCGGCCGCACCATCGCTGGCTTGCCGGTGTACTCCGGTGACCAGGTGGGCAGCATGATTCACGAGACCGGTGCCGCAGAAATGCTGCTGGCGCTGCCGTCGGCCACTCGCGCCCGCCGTCAGGAAATTCTCACCAAGCTGCAAGGCCACGGCCTGCACGTGCGGACCATCCCCGGCATCATGGACCTGGCCTGCGGCAAGGTGAAGGTAGACGACCTGCAGGAAGTGGACATTGCCGACCTGCTGGGCCGCGACCCGGTGCCGCCGGATCCGTCGCTGTTCCAGCGTTGCATCAAGGGCCAGGCGGTGATGGTGACCGGCGCGGGTGGCTCCATCGGTAGCGAACTGTGCCGTCAGATCATGCTGTCCGAGCCGACTACCCTGGTGCTGTTCGAGCACAGCGAGTTTGCTCTGTATGAAATTCACAGCGAGCTGGAGGGCTGGATTCGCAGCCGCAAGCTGGAAGTGCAGCTGGTGCCGATCATGGGGTCGATCCGTAACTTCGGCCGCCTGCAGGATGTGATCAACGCCTGGAAGATCAACACCATCTACCACGCCGCGGCCTATAAGCACGTGCCCATGGTGGAGCACAACATCGCCGAAGGCATCATGAACAACGTGTTTGGCACGCTGAATACCGCCCAGGCGGCGATCAAGTGCCAGGTGGAGAACTTTGTGTTGATCTCCACCGACAAGGCGGTGCGCCCCACCAACGTGATGGGCTCCACCAAGCGTCTGGCCGAACTGGTGCTGCAGGCCCTGAGCGCCGAGCAGGCACCGCGCCTGTGGGGCGAGGAGTCGGTCAGCCGCGTCAACCGTACCCGCTTTACCATGGTGCGCTTCGGTAACGTGCTGGGCTCGTCGGGCTCGGTGATCCCGCGCTTCCGCGAGCAGATTCGCCGGGGCGGCCCGGTCACTGTGACCCATCCGAGCATCACCCGCTACTTCATGACCATCCCCGAGGCCGCGCAGCTGGTGATCCAGGCGGGTGCCATGGGGCAGGGCGGTGACGTGTTCGTACTGGATATGGGCGAGCCGGTGACCATTGTCGAGTTGGCGCGCAAGATGATCATGCTCTCGGGCCTGACGGTGCGTGACGAAGCCAACCCAGCAGGGGATATCCCCATCACCTTCAGCGGCCTGCGCCCCGGCGAGAAGCTGTATGAAGAACTGCTGATCGGCGACAACCCCGAAGCCACCGCCCACAGCAAGATCCACCGGGCCAACGAGGTGTTCATCTCCTGGAATCAGCTGTTGCCGATCCTGAACAACCTGCGCCAGGCCGTGCGCGACGATGACTACAACATGGTCCGCGAGACGCTGCTGGCGACTGTGCAGGGATATGCGCCGAGCAATGGCATTGTGGATCTGTTGTATGAGCAGCATTTGAAGCTCGGTAGCTGACTTCACTAATGGCTAGTTACTTGAAAACCGGAGCTTGTGCTCCGGTTTTTGTTTTTGGGGCTCCTGGGATGGTCGAGCCCCAGCTCGACCGCGGGGGTGCGGGGTACGCTTGTGTCAAGCTGGTGCTTGACCCTCCCAGGGGGTGATTCGGGGTGTTCGGGGCTGGCCCTGGGATGGTCGAGCACCAGCTCGACCGCGGTGGTGCGGGGTGCGCTTGTGTCAAGCTGGTGCTTGACACTCCCAGGAGGTGATTCGCGGATGGTGGGACTGGCTCCTGGGATGGTCGAGCACCAGCTCGACCGCGGAGGTGCGGGGTACGCTTGTGTCAAGCTGGTGCTTGACACTCCCAGGAGGTGATTCGCGGATGGTGGGACTGGCTCCTGGGATGGTCGAGCACCAGCTCGACCGCGGTGGTGCGGGGGTACGCCTGTGTCAAGCTGGCGCTTGACACTCCCAGGAGGTGATTCGCGGATGGTGGGACTGGCTGCTGGGATGGTCGAGCACCAGCTCGACCGCGGAGGCGGCGAGTGCGCTGTGTCAAGCTGGTGCTTGACACTCCCAGGGGGTGGCTTCGGGATGACGGGGACTGGCCCCTGGGATGGTCGAGCACCAGCTCGACCTCGGAGGTGCGGGGGTACGCCTGTGTCAAGCTGGCGCTTGACACTTCCAGGGGGCGGGCTTGTCTTATCAGTTTTCTGTTCTGTGACCTACCTCCAATAAAAAACTGAACAACCATTCATTCGCTGCTAATCTCTAATTGGCGCTCCAAGGAGCCCAATGGACGAATAAAGGGATTAGCACAATGACAAGAAAAAACGATCCTCGGCCGCTGGTTCTCGCTGCACTGGCAACCGGCTTGGCTTTCACTCCCCTGGCGCAGGCGGTGTCCTTTACCTGGGGCGAGATTGAGGGGCAGTTCGATAGTGAGCTGTCCATCGGCGCGAGCTGGGCAACGGCGGACCCCGACAAGGATTTTATCGACCCCTACAACGGCGGCCGGGCGGCGGCCAAGACGACCGATGATGGCCGGCTCAACTTCGACAAGGGCGATGCGTTCTCGAAGATCTTCAAGGGCTCCCATGACCTGGAGCTGCGGTACGGGGACTCCGGCGCGTTCATCCGCGGTCGGTATTGGTACGACTTCGAGACCAAGGACGGCAGCCAGCACTTCTACGACATCAACGACGACGGCCGCGACCCGCTGCAAAAGGGCTCGGGCATCGCCCTGATGGATGCCTTCGTCTACCACAACTACTTCATCGGCAATAACCCCGGCAACGTCCGCCTGGGTCGCCAGGTCGTCAGCTGGGGCGAGAGCATGTTCATCGGCAACTCGATCAACAGCATCAACCCGATCGACGTGTCCGCCTTCCGCCGCCCCGGCGCGGAGATCAAGGAAGGGCTGATCCCGGTGGAGATGCTCTACCTGTCCCAGGGGCTGACCCAGAACCTGACCGCGGAGGTGTTCTACCAGCTGAAATGGGCACCGAGCGTGGTGGACAACTGCGGCGCCTTCTTCTCCACCAGCGATACCCTGGCCAAGGGCTGCGACGACCGGCTCGGCGTGGCGGCGGACAACCCGCACGGCAGCACACCGAGCATCATGTACCCGCCCACCAACCTGACCACCGACTACAACGTGCGCTACGACAAGGACCGTGACGCGAGTGATAGCGGGCAATACGGCGTCGCGCTGCGCTGGTTTGTGCCGGCCCTGAACGACACCGAGTTCGGCCTGTACGCGATGAACTACCACAGCCGGGCGCCGGCGTTCTCGGTGGTGCGCGGCTACGACACCGTGGTGCCGGGCGTGCCGGGGATCAACGGCGTGAGCGGGCCGGCGGGGTATTTTCTCGAGTATCCGGAGGATGTGCGGCTGTATGGGCTGAGCTTCCAGACCAGCGTGGCCGGCTCGACAGTGGCCGGGGAAATCAGCTATCGGCCTAACTACAACCTGCAGATCAATACCTCGGACCTGAGTCTGACGGCAATTCCGGCCGGGGTGCTGGGGTATCTGTACCCGACGCCGGTGTATAACGGCGACGACGTCGCGCTGGGGCCGCTGGATGAGATAAACGGCTATCGGCGCAAGGAGCTGTGGCAGGCGCAGGTGTCCGTGGTGCACCTGATTGACCGCGTGCTGGGCGCGAGTCGGTTGAATATCGCGGGGGAGGTGGGCATCAACTACATCGGCGGCCTGGAAAGCGGCGCTGGCAGCACCCGCTATGGTCGCGATCCGTTGTTCGGCCAGGGTCCAGCGGTGGATGGCGTCTGCTACGGCCAACGTCCGGAAAATGACCGCTGGTGCGAGGACGACGGCTATGTCACCCGCTCGTCCTGGGGGTACCGGGTAAGGGCTGGGTTGGACTACAGCAACGTCATCGCCGGCATCAATCTCAGCCCCAACGTGGCCTGGTCCCACGACGTCAACGGCTACGGCCCCAACTTCATCGAAAACGCCAAATCCATCAGCCTCGGCCTCAACGCCGACTACGCCAACCGCTACCAAGCGAGCATCAGCTACACCAACTTCTTCGACGGCAAATACAACGTCATGACCGACCGGGACTTTGCTGCGCTGAGTTTCGGGGTGAGTTTTTGAGCAAGGCTCGGCAAGGGCGTCCTCAGGCCCAAACCCGGGGCGTCCTTCGGCCGCCATTCGCGGCGAGGTCGCCCCTCCTACAACGGGTCGTGCGTGCGGCAAGGTAACCGTTAATACCTACCTTCGCGTGTTGCACAAACCGTAGGAGGCGCGACCTCGCGGCGATTGCAGGCCGCAAGGCCTGCCGGTATCAGCCAGCACGATGTTGCCGGCTAGCCCCCCAACCCCGGGCGTCCTCCGGCCGCCATTCGCGGCGGGGCGGTCCGGCGATCCGGCGCCCCTCCTACAACGGATCGTGCATGCCCCACGGTGACCGTCCATACGAAAGACCGAGCATGTTCCACAAACCGTAGGAGGCGCGACCCCGCGGCGATCGCAGGCCGAAAGGCCTGCCGTTATCAGCCAGCACGATGTTGCCTGCTAGCCACCCAACCCCGGGCGTCCTTCGGCCGCCATTCGCGGCGGGGCGGTCCGGCGATCCGGCGCCCCTCCTACAACGGATCGTGCATGCCCAAGGTAACCGTTAATACCAACCTTCGCGTGTTACACAAACCGTAGGAGGCGCGACCCCGCGGCGATCGCAGGCCGAAAGGCCTGCCGGTATGAGCCAGCACCATATCGCCGGCTAGCCACCCAACCCCGGGGCGTCCTTCGGACGCCATTCGCGGCGGGGCGGTCCGGCGATCCGGCGCCCCTCCTACAACGGGCCGTGTATGCCCCACGGTGACCGTCCATACCAAAGACCGAGCATGTCGCACAAACCGTAGGAGGCGCGACCCCGCGGCGATCGCAGGCCTAGACTAATCGAGCCGTAAGCCGACCCACGTCACAACTCCACCGAACGTTGCTTCCCTAATGGGCTACCGCTGGCTTTAATACCCCGACCTCCCAACAGAGGTCCAACAATGACCCAACAACCTCCCCGCGCACATAACCTGCGAAAGGGCCGATACTCTGAGCCCAGCCGCTTATACCTGGTCACCGCTGTTACCCGTGGTCGCCGACCAGTCTTCGCTGACTTGCAATCAGCCCGCGCGCTTATCAATATCCTGCGCAACGAGGATCGGCGCAATCAGGTGCAGACCTGGGCCTACGTTGTCATGCCGGACCATTTCCATTGGTTGCTACAGCTTAACGACGAGACCCTGTCCAAGGTGGTGGGCAGGGTGAAGAGCCTCAGCTCGCGGCAGCTTGGCCATTCCCTATGGCAAGACGGTTTTCACGATCGAGCGGTGCGGGAAGAAGACGACCTGAAAGCCATGGCTCGCTATGTCATTGCCAATCCTTTGCGCGCTGGTTTAGTAGAGTCGATTGGTGAGTATTCCCATTGGGATGCGGTTTGGGTTTGATTGGGCATGTTCCGCGGTAACCGTCCATGCTATAGGCCGTGCATGTTGTGCAAACTGTAGGAGGCGCGATCGGATCGCCGCATCGCTCGCGGCGATTGCAGGCCGGAAAGGCCTGCTGGTATCAGCGAGCACGATGTCGCCGGCAATTCACCCAAACCCGGGGCGTCCTTCGGCCGCCATTCGCGGCGAGGTCGCCCCTCCTACAACGGATCGTGCACCAATACCCCGCATGTTGCACAAACCGTAGGAGGCGCGACCCCGCGGCGATTGCAGGCCGGAGAGGCCTGCTGGTATCAGCCAGCACAATGTTGCCGGTTAGCGACCCAAACCCGGGGCGTCCTTTGGACGCCATTCGCGGCGGGGCGGTCCGGCGATCCGGCGCCCCTCCTACAACGGGCCGTGCATGTCCCACGGTTGCCTTTAACACCAACACCCCGCATTGCACGAATTGTAGGAGGCGCGACCCCGCGGCGATTGCAGGCCGCAAAGGCCTGCCGGTATCAGCGAACACGATGTTGCCGTCTAGCCACCAAACCCGGGGCGTCCTTTGGACGCCATTCGCGGCGAGGTCGCCCCTCCTACAGTAGGGCGTGCATGCCCTTCGGTTTGTAGGAGGCGCGATCGGATCGCCGCATCGCTCGCGGCGCTGCAGGCCGAGAGGCTTGCCAATCCCGTCACCCCGCGACTGCCTTACGCCAAAGGCACTGCTGTTTCCTGGTTTTGATCGCGGAAGGCCGTGGGGCTCATGCCGGTCCAGCGGCGGAAGGCGCGGGTGAAGCTGCTGGGGTCGAGGAAGCCTAGTTCGAAGGCGATGCGGCCGAGGTTGAGGCGGTGTTCCTGGATCAGTTTGATGGCCAGTTCCATGCGCACTTCATCCAGCAGCTTTTCATAGGTGGTGCAGGATTCGCTGAGCTTACGCCGCAGATGCCGTGGGCTGACGTTGAAGGGCATGGCGACCAGGTCTTCGGAGACTTCCCGTTCGGACAGCAATACGCGAATCCGCTGTTTCACCTGCTCGGCAAAATCCACATTGGGCAGGTCTTCGAGCATGTCTGCCAGGGATGCGTCGAGGCGCTTCAGCAAGAACGCATCCCGGCTCGGCAGCGCGACTTCCAGGGCGCGGCGGTTGAGGCGGATGGCGGTGCGCTTGCAGCCCAGGCGCACCCGCGTGCCGAGGATGTGTTCGCATTCGGCGCGGCGTTTGTCCATGTCGTCGGCCAGGCGTACTTCGATGATCAGCGGCAGGTTGCCGGTATCCAACTCCTTGAAATTCGCCACACAGCGCGACACCAGTGCCTCTATCTGCAATGGATGGGCGGCGCCCTTGGCTTCGAAATACACCGTCAGGTGGAACTCGTCTTCGACGGTATACAGCTGAATCTGCGTGCTGAACACCTGGATAAAACGCACCATCCGCTGGACAGCAGCGCCGGCTGTCTCGCTGGAGCGCGCGGCGAGGATAAGGAGTTCGCAGGTAGGGGTGGAAAAGGCGTGGCCCATGCGCAGGGCAAAGCAGTCGTCGCGGCTGAGCGTGGCGGCGGCATGCCAGAGTCGGTTCATGTCAGTTTGGCTGACTTGCTCAAGGCTCATATCATCCGAGGCATTGTATGCACGCAGATCTTCGGGAAGATCGCGGGTCTGTTTGCCGTAGCTGAGAAGTGCCTGCGTTATGCCCTTGGCCCACAATGCGCGCTCCTGCAAGCGGGCGCAGGGCAGCGGGGGATGGATCTGATTCATACCGGACCCTCATTCTTTTTTTTATTTTGTAACGATTCCTATCGCTGAGACATAACATAGAGTAATCCCGGCGATTGTGCAAAAAAACGCAACAGACCATTGCGAACCGGAAATAGTGCCCATTCAGTTGATGAATGTCCTGCGGGGCCAACGTATTGGTCCGAATCGGGCAAATCCTTCCAGCGAGCCGTGACAGACTTGAATCCGACCCTTGGGCTCTCAGGAGGCCTGGGGGTATGGATCCAATCTAACGGAGCAGCACAATGACAAAAACAAAGCATGCTTGGGCGTTGGCCGCATTGCCCCTGGCAATCGGGCTCGCAAGTGTTACAGGCTCGGCAAATGCAGTCACTTTCAATATCGGTGCAGTAGAAGCTCAGCTGGATTCCCAGCTTTCCATCGGCGCCAGCATGTCAACAGCCAATCCGGACAAGCGTTTCATCCATACCCTGACCGAAATCGACGGCGAGAATCAGGGCGGTGAGGCGGCAGCTCGGACATCGGACGACGGACGTCTGAATTACGAAAAAGGAGATGTGTTTTCCAAGATTTTCAAGGGCTCCCACGATCTGGAACTGCGCTACGGTAACTCCGGCGCCTTCATCCGCGGCAACTATTGGTACGACTTCGAGACCAAGGACGGCAGCCAGGACTTCTACGATATCGATGATTCCGGCCGCCACCCCCTGCAAAAGGGCGCCGGTATCCAGCTGCTCGACGCTTTCGTCTACCACAACTATTCCATTGGCAATAACCCAGGCAACGTGCGCCTCGGCCGCCAGGTCGTCAGCTGGGGTGAGGGTGTCTTCATCCAGAACGGTATCAACTCTATCAACCCGATCGATGCTTCCGCTTTCCGCCGTCCTGGTGCGGAACTGAAGGAAGGTCTGCAGCCGGTTGAGATGCTGTATCTGTCGCAGGGGTTGTCCGAGAACCTGACCATGGAGGCGTTCTACCAGCTGAAGTGGCATGGAACCATCGCGGATAACTGCGGTACCTTCTTCTCGTCCTCCGATGTGGTTGGACGCGGGTGTGTGGACCGGCTGGTGTGGTCAGGCCTGGACTTGCCCCAGGGTGACCCAGACCTGAGAGACGGTTTCGTGCATCCGGCGCTCGGTACGTATGCCAGTTATATCGTTCGAGCAAGAAAAGATAAGGAAGCGAGCGATAGCGGTCAGTTTGGTGTCGCTTTCCGCTGGTTCGTGCCTGAGCTGAATAATACCGAGTTCGGTTTCTATGCACTGAACTATCACAGCCGTAACCCCCTTTATTCGAACATCAAAGGCGGCTTGGCTGCTGTGGGTCAGCCTGAAGTTATCGGTATCGATGGCGCGCTTGGGGCTGCCGGCTATTTCTTTGAATATCCAGAGGATATCCGGCTGTACGGTATCAGCTTCGGTACTGATATCGGCGGTATGTCGGTAGCAGGTGAACTGAGCTATCGACCGAACATGCCGTTACAGATCAACAGCGGTGACATGAGTCGTTCCGCGCTTGCCGATACGCTTGCACCGGGAGACAACACGCACCGAGGTAACCCATGGGCGCCCGGCGATTACATGCAGGGTTACGAGCGCAAGGAGTTCTGGCAGGCGTCTATGAGTGCCGTGCACTTCATTGACCGGGTGATGGGCGCGAGCCGTCTAGCGCTGGTAGGTGAAGTCGGTGCGAACTATATCAGCGGAATCGGCAGTGGTGACGGCGAAACGAAGTTCGGTCGAGACTCACTGTTCGGTCAAAGCCCATTTGCTGATGGCACCTGCTCCTCCAACTCCGGCGCTGCCGGGGAATCTCCCCGTGCCGGCAGCTGGTGTGAAAACGACGGCTTCTTCACCGACTTCTCCTGGGGCTATCGTGTACGTGCGTCGCTGGACTACAGCAACGTGTTCGCGGGCGTCAACCTGAGCCCGAACGTCGCCTGGTCCCATGACGTTAAGGGTTACAGCCCCAACTTCGTGGAAAACGCCAAGTCAGTCAGCTTGGGGGTCAACGCCGATTACGCCAACAAATACAACGCCAGCCTCAGCTACACCAACTTCTTTGACGGCAAGTACAACACCCTGGTTGATCGCGACTTTGCCGCTATCAGCTTCGGCGTAAGTTTCTAAGCAGGCTAGGAGAAAAAAATGCATATGCAGAAAACAATAATAGGTGCCTGTGGTTTGGCGCTCAGTTTGATCGCCTCCAGTGTTGCAGCGCAGAGTCTTTCCCAGTCTGAAATTGATCAGCTGGGCACCACCCTGACGCCGATCGGCGCTGAAAAGGCGGGTAACGCTGCGGGTACCATTCCCGAGTGGACCGGCGGCCTGCCGACCGACGCCGGGAAAAGCATGGATAACCACTTCCTGGAGAACCCCTTCAAGGGGGCCCAGCCGGAGTTCGTGATCACGGCGCAGAACTACCAGCAGTACCGGGAGAATCTGACGCCTGGCCAGGTAGCCATGTTCGAACGCTACCCTGAGACCTTCCGTATGCCGGTCTACCAGACCCAGCGTACCGTGGGCTATCCCCAGGAGATATACGACCAGGTCAAGCGGACCGCTGGCCAGGCCAAGCTGGTCAACGGTGGCGACGGGATCGAGAACGTTACTCCGGGCGCGTCCTTTGTGTTCCCGGTGCCCAAGTCGGGTGCTGAGGTTATCTGGAACCACATGACGCGCTACCGCCTGAACGTGCACCGCTGGTACATGCAGGCGATGCCGCAGACCAATGGCTCCTTCACTCTGATCAAGCTGGAAGAGGAGGTGGGTTACCCGAACCTGATGCCCGATATCGATCCGGCATCCATGCCCAACACGCTGCTGTTCTTCAAGCAGCGGGTGAACGCGCCCGCCCGTCTGGCCGGTAACGTGCTGCTGGTGCACGACAGCCTGGACCAGTTGAAAGAACCGCGGATGGCGTGGGTATACAACGCCGGTCAGCGCCGCGTGCGCCGTGCGCCCCAGGTGGCCTACGACGGCCCGGGTACCGCGTCGGACGGTATGCGGACGTCGGACAACTTCTCCATGTATAACGGCGCACCTGACCGCTATAACTGGAAGCTGGTCGGCAAGAAGGAAGTCTTCCTGCCGTACAACTCCGGCAAGCTGACGGAACAGGGTCTGAAGTATGCGGACGTGCTGAAAGCCGGCCACGTGAACCCGGAACACACGCGCTTCGAACTGCACCGCGTGTGGGAAGTGCAGGGCGACGTGAAACAGGGCCAGCGGCATATCTATGCGCAGCGTAACTTCTTCGTGGATGAGGACTCCTGGCAGATCGGCCTGGCGGACCATTACGACGGTCGTGGCACGCTGTGGCGCGTAGGTGAGGGCCATATCGCCTTCAACTACAAGCACAAGATCCCCGGTTATGCCCTGGAGACGCTGTATGACCTGTTGGCCGGTCGTTACATCGCCCTGGGGATGTACACCGAGGAGGCATCCGCTCCGCAATATGGCGGTACCCCGCCAACCTACAACCAGTTCACCCCGGCTGCGTTGCGGGCCTCAGGGGTACGCTGATTGATGTAGTTGTGCTGTAGTACGTTTGGACGTTTGGGTTTGAGGGGCGCCTTTGGCGCCCCTTTTTTATTGGCCGGCGTTCTGGCTGATACACTTCATGCAGACGATACCGCCCATTCCCCATGAGGATTCGCCCATGACCGCAGTTACGATTGACCGCTGGCTACAAGGCCACCCGCTGATACAGGATCTGGTCGCCCTGAAGGAAACGGCCTGGTTCAACCCGGCGGTGCAGGAGGCCAAGGTCGCGTTGGGTGATGTGGGCCTGACCCTCGAGGATGTGCAGGACGCCAGCGCGCGGCTTGGCCGCTTTGCTTCCTATATTCGCCGGGTCTTTCCCCAGACCGAGGAGGCTGGCGGCATCATCGAGTCACCCATCCAGGCCGTGCCGAACATGCAGCAGGCGCTGAGTGAGCGCTACGGACTACCGCTGCCGGGTCAGCTGTGGCTGAAACTGGATAGCCAGCTGCCTATTTCCGGGTCGATCAAGGCCCGTGGCGGGATCTACGAAGTGCTCAAGCACGCCGAGGACCTGGCCATCGAGGCCGGGCTGCTGAGCCTGGCTGACGACTACGCCAAGCTCGACAGTGATGATTTCCGGGCGTTCTTCCGCCAACACCGCATCGCGGTGGGCTCGACCGGCAACCTGGGTCTGTCGATAGGCATCATGAGCGCGACCCTGGGCTTCGATGTGACCGTGCATATGTCAGCCGATGCGCGGGAATGGAAGAAGGAAAAGTTACGCAGCCACGGCGTGACGGTGGTGGAGTACGAAGCGGATTTCAGTGTGGCGGTGGCCGAAGGGCGCAAGCAGGCGGAGGCGGACCCTGGCTGTCATTTTATTGATGACGAGAACTCTACCAGCCTGTTCCTCGGCTACGCCGTCGCTGCCCTGCGCCTCAAGCCCCAGCTCGAGGAAGCCGGGGTGGTGGTGGATGCGGATCATCCGTTGTTCGTCTACCTGCCCTGCGGCGTCGGTGGTGGGCCTGGGGGCGTGGCCTTCGGCCTGAAGCTGGTGTTTGGCGATCATGTGCACTGCCTGTTTGCCGAGCCGACGCATTCACCCTGCATGTTGCTGGGCGTATATACCGGGCTGCATGATCAGGTCTGCGTGCAGGATTTTGGGATCGACAACGTCACGGCGGCTGATGGTCTGGCGGTCGGCCGGCCGTCCGGCTTTGTGGGCAAGGCCATGCAGCGGCTGATCGACGGGTATTACACGATTCGGGATGAAGAGCTGTATGCGCTGCTCGCGCTGCTTGAGCAGCAGGAAGGCATCCGCCTGGAGCCCTCGGCGCTGGCGGGTGTCGCTGGTGTGGGGCGTATTGTGGCAGAAGCCAACGCGAGCTACTTGCAGCGCCTGCAAATCACCCCCGAGCAACTGGACAACGCCACCCACCTGGCCTGGGCTACCGGCGGCAGCATGGTGCCCGAGGATGAAATGGAGGCTTATGTCGTCAAGGGGCGGGAGGTATTGCAGCGGTCACCAGAGTAAATCGCATAGCTATCCCCGTTTCTTGCTGTGGCCTGAAGCGGGGATAGCGGTGCATCTCCTTGCCTGGGTTTTCGGCAAGCGGTGATACACTAGCGCCATTGCCATCCCCATTGTTGTTCTTGTTTCCAGAAGGAAAGCCCGTGTTTACCGAACTATCCCTGCACGAACGCCTGCTCAAGGCTCTCTCGGCCCTGTCCTTCGAAAAGCCGACGCCGGTCCAGGCAGCGGCGATTCCCCATGCGATCGCCGGCGAAGACCTGTACATCATCGCGCAGACCGGCAGTGGCAAGACCGCTGCCTATGTCTTGCCGATCCTGCAGCGGCTGCTCGACGATGACAGCAAGCCGATGGCGCCGCGCGCGCTGATCATGTCGCCGACCCGGGAGCTGGCCCAGCAGATTCACAAGGATATCCAGAGTTTGGCGGCCTTTACCTTCCTCAAGTCCGAGCTGGTGATGGGCGGTGAGGACTTCAAGGTCCAGGCGGCCAAGCTACGCAAGAACCCCGACATCATTGTCGCTACACCGGGGCGTTGCCTGGAGCAGTTGGCCTCAGGCGGGCTGGATCTGTCGACCATCCAGACGCTGGTGATCGATGAAGCCGACCGCATGCTGGACATGGGTTTTGCCGAGGATGTGCTGAGCATTGCCCAGGCCTGCCCGGAGGAGCGCCAGACCATGCTGTTCTCCGCCACCACCGGTAACGCCGGGCTCCGCCGCATCATCGAGCAGGTGCTGACTGAACCGCGCTGGCTGGAGCTCGATAGCGTGCGTGACGATACTCCCGCCATTCGCCAGCAGGTGATCGCGGTGGATGACAACGCGCACCGCGAAGCGCTGGTCAAATGGCTGCTGCTCAACGAGTGCCCGGGCAAGGCGATCGTCTTTACCAACACCCGCGTCATGGCTGACCGCCTGAACGGCGTGCTGCGGGCGGTGGAAGGGCTCCGCGTCTATGTGCTGCACGGCGAGAAGGACCAGAAGGACCGCAAGCTGGCCATCGAGCGGTTCAAGCAGGGCGGCAGCGGCGTGCTGGTGGCCACCGACGTGGCTGCCCGTGGACTGGATATCAGCGAGCTGGACCTGGTGATCAACTTCGATATGCCGCGCAGCGGCGATGATTACCTGCACCGGGTAGGCCGCACCGGCCGGGCCGGCGCCGAGGGGGTTGCCATCTCCCTGGTCGCGCCCCACGAATGGAGTTTGATGTCGAGCATCGAGCGCTATTTGCGCCGTCAGTTCGAGCGCCGGGTGATCAAGGAGCTGGCCGGCAGCTTCAAGGGGCCGAAGAAGACGAAGGCCTCCGGCAAGCCGGTGGGCGCGAAGAAGAAAAAGGACGACAAGAAGAAGATCAAACGGCCCAAGACCCCCAAACCCGCCGCGCGCCGCAAGCCATCCGTGCCCAAGGGCGAGGTCATCACCAGCTCAGATGGGCTGACGCCGCCGAAGCGGCGCACCTGAGGATAGCGGGGCAGCTGGCCTGGCGGCCAGCATCGCCCCGACCTCAATCACCGCACTACCAGCACCGACACCTTGGACTGCTGCAGCACGCGCATGGCGTTGGTGCCGACCAGGTAGTCCTCGATACGCTTGCGCTTGTGGGTGGACATGACGATCAGATCGGCATTGATCTTCTTGGCTACCCGCAGGATCCCTTCATAGGCCTTGCCGTCCGCCACGATCAGCTGTGCCTTCATGTCGGCAGGCACCTGCTTGGCGGCAAAGTCCCGCAATGCCTGTTTCAGGCTCTTCTTTGCCGTAGCGGCAAACTCCTTGGGAAAGAAGCCGTCCACCATCGACATGCCGATACTGGGCAGGATGCTTACCAGGTGCAGCGAGGCGCCGTAGGTCTGGCACAGCTGGATCGCGGTGGGCAGCGACTTGGCCCAGGACGCTTTGTGATTGAGGTCGACCGGTACCAGTATTACCTTGTACATGCGTTAGCTCCTTCTAGCACTCAGGACGAAGCGGTGGCCACCGCAGGGCGACGACGCCACTGCAGTGCCACAACCAGGGCGAAGACCAGTAACGCTGGTATCCACATCCATTCCTTGCGGTAACGATCAACCGGCGCCATGACCTCGAGGATCTCCTGGTCGAAGTCGAAGCCCAGCTCCGAGGCCAGGCTGCCGTAGGTGACCATGTCCACCAGGGTGCGATCGCCTTCCTGCATC
Organism: Pseudomonas saudimassiliensis; assembly: GCF_000939975.1. GTDB lineage: Bacteria > Pseudomonadota > Gammaproteobacteria > Pseudomonadales > Pseudomonadaceae > Halopseudomonas > Halopseudomonas saudimassiliensis. The sequence goes on from NZ_LK391969.1 coordinate 2,908,408, forward strand.
AGCGTCAGGCCGAGGTTCTCCAGCTTTTCTTCACCGTTCAGGCCGTTGGGGATCGGCACCAGCAGATAGAAGGTGGTGGGGTTGCCGATATCATCCACGCCGCTGATCTGCATGCGCAGGTTGCTGTCCTCATCCATCCGGTCCAGTGCCTGGGTAATTTCCGCCGGCGGGATGCTCTGGTAGGGATCGTGCACGATGTCCATCCAGAACCCGGGGCGGAACAGGGTGAAGGCCACCAGCAGCAACAGCAGGCTTTCATACCAGCGGCTACGAGTAATCATCCAACCCTGGGTGGCGGCAGCGAAGATCAGCATCGCCACAGTGGCGACCACGAATATGATCAGACCATAGACAAAGCTGACATCGATCAGCAACAGGTCGGTGTTGAAGATGAACAGGAAGGGCAGGGCGGCGGTGCGCAGGCTGTAGTAGAACGCCTGGAAGCCGGTACGGATCGGATCGCCGCCGGAAATCGCCGCGGCAGCAAAGGAGGCCAGGCCCACCGGCGGCGTCACATCCGCCATGATCCCGAAATAGAACACGAACAGGTGTACCGCGATCAAGGGCACGATCAGGCCGTTCTGCTGGCCCAGGGTCACGATCACCGGGGCAAGCAGAGCCGATACCACGATGTAGTTGGCCGTCGTCGGTAGCCCCATGCCCAGGATCAGGCTGAGTACGGCAGTGAGGGCCAGCATCAGCAGCAGGTTGCCCATGGATAGCACTTCGACCAGGTCCGCCAGGACCAGGCCGACACCGGTCTGCGATACGGCGCCGACGATGATCCCGGCGGTGGCCGTAGCGATGCCGATGCCGATCATGTTGCGCGCGCCGGCAACCAGTCCGTCCCAAAGATCATTGAAACCGCGGCGGATCTTGCCGGTAATGTCCTGCTCCTTGCGAAACAGCGCCATGAGCGGATGCTGGGTGATGATGATCACGATCATGAAGACCGTCGCCCAGAACGCCGACAGGCCGGGCGAGAGGCGTTCCACCATCAAGCACCAGACCAGCACGATAACCGGCAGGATGTAATGTAGGCCGGTCATCAGGGTGGGCCGGGTCTGCGGCATGCTCACGACCGGGGAGTTGGGGTCATCCAGCTCCAGATCGGGATAGCTTGAGCCGACCCGGATCAGGGCGATATAGGCAATGCCGAGGCCGGCGGCGATGACCCAGGCGGCGTAGTCACCCAGCAGCGGTTTAAGCCAGCCAAGCCCGTAGTAGACGGCCAGCGAGAGCCCCATGATCAGCAGCAGGCCGGTGAGAAAGCCCAGCAGCTTGCGCGCCAGCGGGCGGTGCGGGTTGCTGCTCTGCAGCCCCTGCATCCCGGCCTTCAGGGCGGCCAGGTGGACAATGTAGAACAGCGCGATATAGGAAATCATCGCCGGCAGGAAGGCATGCTTGATGACTTCGGTGTAGGAGATGCCGACGTACTCGACCATCAGGAACGCCGCGGCGCCCATCACTGGCGGCATGATCTGGCCATTGACCGAGGCGGACACTTCCACTGCACCGGCCTGCTCGGCGGTATAGCCAACGCGCTTCATCATCGGGATGGTGAAGGTACCGGTGGTCACGGTATTGGCGATGGAGGAGCCGGAAATCAGCCCGGTCATGCCGGAGGCTGCTACGGCCGCCTTGGCCGGGCCGCCCCGGTAATGACCCAGCAGGGAAAACGCGAGCTTGATGAAATAGTTGCCGGCGCCAGCCTTGTCGAGCAGCGAGCCGAACAAAACGAACAGGAACACGAAGCTGGTGGACACGCCCAGAGCGATGCCGAACACCCCCTGGGTGCTGAGCCATTGGTGGTTGGCCAGGGACGTCAGACTGACGCCGCGGTGGGCCAGCATGCCGGGCATATAGGGGCCGGCAATGGAATAGATGATGAAGACCAGCGCCACAATCATCAGGGGCGGCCCCAATGCGCGACGGGTCGCTTCCAGCAGCAACAGCAGGCCGACCAGGGCGACGGCAACGTCCATCGTCGTCGGGTTGCCGGGGCGCTCGGCCAGGGCTGCATAGAACAGGTAGATGTAGGCGGCACAGAAGGCGCCAGCCAGGGCCATGATCCAGTCCGCCAGCGGCACGTGTTCGCGGGGGGAGCGGCGAAATGCCGGGAAGGCCATGAAGCCGAGAAATACCGCCAGCGCCAGGTGAATGGAGCGGGCTTCGGTGCTGTTGAAGACGCCAAATCCGACTATGTAGGGCAGCGGAGAGGCGATCCAGAGTTGAAAGAGCGACCAGAAGGCGGCAACCGCGAGGAGCAGTTTGCCAGTCAGGCCGTGGGGTTTGCGCGCGCCGGTGTCGCTTGTGGCGACCAGGTCATCCAGTTCGGTAAGCAGATCTTCGCGCTTGGCAGAGTCGGTCATTGACTATTCCCTGTGTGGTACGGAGACGAGCCCGGGCCACCTGTGGGTGGCCCGCGCCCCAGAGATTACATCCAGCCGCGTTCCTTGTAGTAGCGTACGGCTCCGTCATGCAGGGGAATGGACAGCCCCTCCTTGATCATTTCCTGCTCGGTCAGGTTGGCGAAGGCCGGGTGCAGGCGCTTGAAGCGATCGAAGTTGTCGAACACCGCCTTCACGGTCTGGTACACGGTCTCTTCCGACACCTTGGTCGAGGTCACCATGGTGGCGCGCACACCGAAGGTTTCGACATCCTGGTCATTGCCGCGGTACATGCCGCCGGGGATGACGGCCTTGGCGTAGTAGGGCTGGGCGGCCATGATGCCGTCGATTTCCTCGCCGTTGACCTCAACGATGACCGAGTCCACCGTGGTGGTCGCTTCCTGGATGGAGCCGTTGGGGTGACCGGCGACGTAGACCATCGCGTCGATATTGTTGTCGCCCAGGGCGGCGGCCTGCTCGGCAGCGGAGAGCTGGGATGCCAGGGCAAAGTCCTTGATGGTCCAGCCGAGTGCGTCCATGACCACGTCCATGGTGTCGCGCTGGCCTGAGCCGGGGTTGCCGATATTGAAGCGCTTGCCCTTCAGATCCTTGACGTGCTTGATGTTCGCGTCACGGCGGGCAACGATGGTCAGCGGCTCGCCATGGAGGGCGAACACGGCGCGCATTTCCTTGAAGGCGCCGGCGTCGGCAAAGTTCTCCAGGCCTTCATAGGCCTTGTACTGGATGTCCGACTGCACCACGCCCATGTCCATCTCACCACCGCGGATGGCGTTGACGTTGGCGACCGAGCCGCCGCTGGAAGGGGCATTACAGCGGATGCCGTGGTCGTTGGTGTTGCGGTTGACCAGGCGGCACATGGACTGGCCGACCACGTAATAAACGCCCGTCTGGCCACCGGTACCTATGGTGATGAAGTTCTGCTGGGCCACCGCAGGGGTAGCGGCTACGGCTGCGAAGCCCAGCGCTGCGGAAAAGATATACGGGAGAGCTCTGAATTTCATGGGATTGATTCCTTCTTCTTGGTCCCGCCGGCACGCCTTATGGGCGCCGGCATCGCGTTGTCGGCAGAGTTGGTGTACCGCCGTCAAGTGTAGCCGACCGGAATGAAATTATCCGGCTGGCAACGGGGGTGGTTCAGACCGGGGGCCAGCCGCCCATATCGCGCCACCGATTGACGATGGTGCAGAAGAGTTCAGCGGTCTTTTCCGTGTCGTAACGGGCGGAATGCGCTTCACGCCCGTCGAACTCGATATCGGCCGCAGCACAGGCCTTGGCCAATACGGTCTGGCCATAGGCGAGGCCGCCCAGGGTGGCGGTATCGAAGCAGGAGAAGGGGTGGAAGGGGTTGCGCTTGATCTCGGTGCGCTCGACCGCGGCGTTGAGAAAGCCCAGGTCGAAGAAGGCATTGTGGCCCACCAGCACGGCGCGCTTGCAGCCGGCGGATTTCACCGCCTTGCGCACATGCTTGAAGATTTCGGTCAGCGCATGGGTTTCGCTCACGGCCATGCGCAGCGGATGATCCAGCTTGATGCCGGTAAACTCCAGCGCGGCCGGCTCGACATTGGCCCCTTCGAACGGCTCGACCCGGAAGAAGTGGGTCTGGTCCGGATAGACCTGGCCATCGTCATCCATCAGGATGGGCGTGGCGGCAATTTCCAGCAGCGCATCGGTCGCCGAGTTGAAACCGCCGGTCTCCACATCCACCACCACGGGCAGGAACCCGCGGAATCGGTAGGCCATTGGGGGCTTGTGGCCACCGGCCGGGCCGGGCCCGTCCAGCGCATCGTTTTCGTCGTAGTCAAACTCGCTCACACAGCGTCCTTAATGGTAGAGGGATCAGACGACCCGCCAATTGATGGTTTCGCCAGCGCGCAGGGGCACCAGTTCCTGCTCGCCCAGTTGCAGGGTGGCAGGTACGGTCCAGGGCTCGCGCACCAGGGTAATGTGGTCGGTATTGCGCGGCAGACCATAGAAGTCGGGACCGTGCAGGCTGGCAAAGCCCTCCAGTCGATCCAGCGCGCCAAGCGCCTCGAAGGCCTCCGCGTACAACTCGATAGCCGCATGGGCGCTGTAGCAACCGGCGCAGCCGCAGGCCGCCTCCTTGGCATGGCGGGCATGGGGCGCCGAGTCGGTGCCGAGGAAGAATTTGGTCGACCCGGACAGCACCGCATCGCCCAGCGCCTGCTGGTGGCGCTGGCGCTTGAGAATCGGCAGGCAGAAGAAGTGCGGCCGGATGCCACCCACCAGCATATGGTTGCGGTTGTACAGCAGGTGATGGGCGGTGATGGTCGCGCCGATGCGATCGGAGGCGCTGCGCACAAAGTCTACTGCGTCGGCCGTGGTGATGTGCTCGAACACCACCTTCAAGGTCGGGAAGCGCTCGGTCAGCGCCACCAATTGCTGGTCGATAAAGGCCTTCTCGCGGTCGAAGATGTCGACCTCGGCATGGGTGACTTCGCCATGCACCAGCAAGGGCATACCCACCTCGGCCATGGTTTCCAGCGCCGGATAGATCTTCTCCAGCGCGGTGACGCCGGAATCGGAGTTGGTGGTGGCGCCCGCCGGATACAGCTTGGCGGCGATCGCCTGGCGCTGTTGCCAGGCCTGGCGGATGATCTCGGGGGAGGTCTGGTCAGTGAGGTACAGCACCATCAGCGGATCGAACCCGTTGCCCTGCGGGCGGGCGGCCAGGATGCGCGCCTTGTATTCGTCCGCCTGCTGACCGTCGCGCACCGGCGGCACCAGGTTGGGCATGATGATGGCGCGGGCGAAATGGCGCCCCGCGTCGGCGACCGTGTGCGGCAGGGCTGCCCCGTCACGCAGGTGGATATGCCAGTCGTCGGGGCGGACCAGGGTAATACGATCGGTCATGGGTGAAATTCCAGGCTATTGCAATGGCGTCATGCTACCGGAAACGCCGTGGCTTTACACGCAGCTAACCGGCTGGCGATAGTCGAACGTGACCGATCGACGCGGGATTGGCGGTGTTGCAGGCCTGCCATCGCTGTATCAGCAAAAACCCCCCGGCAGCGCAGCGGCTGGCGGGGGATGGGTCAAGGCCAGGTGGATCAGTGCACAGCGGCGCCGCTGCGACCGATACCGGTCTGGCTGCGTACGGTCAGGGCATCAAAGGCATCACGCTCGCGGTCGGCTCGGGCGGTCCGGTCGGTGACCGAGAAGAACCAGATGGAGAGGAATGCCAGTGGGATGGAGACGATACCCGGGTTGGGGAAGGGGATAATCGGCTCGGCATTGCCGAACACGTCCACCCATACCGTCTTGCTCAGGACTACCCAGACGGTGGCCACCAGCAGGCCGATAAAGCCGCCGAACACCGCACCCCGGGTAGTACAGCCGCGCCAGGAGATCGACAGCACCAGCACCGGGAAGTTGGCACTGGCGGCGATAGCGAAGGCCAGGCCGACCATGAAGGCCACGTTCTGGTCTTCGAAGACGATACCCAGCAGGATCGCCAATACCCCCAGCACCAGGATCGAGATCTTGGAGATGCGCATCTCCTGCTTCTCGGTGGAGCGGCCCCGGGCAATCACGTTGGCGTAGAGGTCATGGGCAATCGAGGCCGCGCCGGCCAGGGCCAGCCCTGCCACCACCGCGACAATGGTGGCGAAGGTCACCGCCGCCAGGAAGCCCAGCAGCAAACTGCCGCCCACGGCGTTGGACAGATGCACCGCCGCCATATTGGTGCCGCCGATCAGGTCCGTGAGCATATTGAAGCTGCCGTCGGCACCGAGGTGGAAGAACTCCGGATGACGCACCAGCAGCGCAATGGCGCCGAAGCCGATGATGAAGGTCAGAACATAGAAGTAGCCGATAAAGCTGCTGGCCCAGATCACCGATTTACGCGCTTCCTGGGCGCTGGAGACGGTAAAGAAGCGCATCAGGATGTGCGGCAGGCCGGCGGTACCGAAGGCCAGGGCGAGCCCCAGGGACAGGGCGTTTAACGGATTGTTGGTCACCGCTTCACCGGGGGCCATCAGCTGCTCGGCATAGGGGTGGACGGTGACTGCTTCGGCGAGCATGGCATCGGGGCTGAAGTTGAAGGCGTAGAGCACCAGCCCCGACAACAGGGTGCCGCCGGACAGCATCAGCACGGCCTTGATGATCTGCACCCAGGTGGTGGCCGTCATGCCGCCGAAGAACACATAGATCATCATCAGCGCGCCGATGATCACCACGGCGAACTTGTACTCGATACCGAACAGCAGCACGATCAGCTTGCCGGCGCCGACCATCTGCGCGATCAGATAGAGCGCGATGATCAGCAGCGAGGCGCTGGCCGCGAGGATGCGTACCGGTGTCTGCTCCAGGCGAAACGCGGTGACGTCGGCAAAGTTGAAACGCCCCAGGTTACGCAGGCGCTCGGCCACCAGGAACATCACCACCGGCCAGCCGAACAGGAAACCGATGGCGTAGATCACACCATAGTAGCCAGACACATAGACCATGCCGGCGATGCCCAGGAACGAGGCCGCGGAGATATAGTCCCCGGCAATGGCCAGGCCGTTCTGGAACCCGGTAATGCCGCCGCCGGCGGTATAGAAGTCGGAGGTGGTCTGGGTCTTGCGCGCCGCCCACCAGGTAATCGCCATGGTGCCGGCAATGAACAGCAGGAACATGATGATGGCTTCGGTGTTCGCACCCTGGCCGGTTTCGGCCAGGGCCGCTGGGGCTGCCAGGGCCAGCAGGGCACCTACGAGATACTTGTTCATTCCACGTCCCTCATGATGGCTTCCAGCAGGGGGTCGAACACCTTGTTGGAGAAGTAGGTGTAGAGGGCAATCAGCAGCACCGCGCTGCACACCACGAGCAGGCCCACGAAGAGCCCGACGCTCATGGTCCAGTTTCCGCCCAGGGGCTGGGCGAATACCTCGGGCAGGTAGGCCATGGTCAGGATGAAGCTGGCGTAGATCAACAACGTTATCCCGAAGAAGCCCATGCTCACTCGGGTACGTCGCCGCACCAGTTCCTGGTACTTGGGGTGCTTGAGCACCTCGGCCACTATGTCTTTTTTCATTGTTATTCCCCCTGTTGCTGGTTTTTTGTTGGTTTTGTCATTGCCATGGACCCGCTAGTTGCTTGGGCAAACTCGTGACTGGCCTGCCGGAAGTGGAGGGTAGCCAGAGTAAAGGTCAGGGATAGCAGCAGCAGTCCACCGGCCCAGAGGACGAGGTCCGGGTCCGGGAGGGCAGTGCCAAGGCTGGCCGGGCGAAAGGCGACCAGCAGCAGAAAGATGAGGTACAGGGCGCCGAGGCCCAGGGTACAGATCCATACCAGGCGCCCATGCCGGGGCCCGCGGCGAGCCGGTAGGGCACGCACGTTATGCAGTTCGAGCATCTTGTTATTCCTGTTGTATACGCTCTGTTATGGGCACTCTAGAGCAGTGGCCAGGCGATCACAGGCGACCATGGTCGTATATCGGGCGGCTTGACTCTAAAGTTTCCCCTGTTCCCGCCGATCCGTTTGCTGTCACCCTCATCTGCGGAGTAACCCGTGCGCCTGTTCCTGATCCTGCTGCTGGCCCTGGCTGCGCCTGCCCAGGCCCTCACTTTCCAGACCCGGATGGAAAAGGTGCAGTGGACGGTGGCCGGCGACCAGTTTGAATGCCGGCTCAGCCAGCAGATCGACGGCTATGGCGAGGCCATGTTCGTGCGCCGGGCGGGGGAGCGGCCGGTTTTCGAGCTGTCGGCCTGGAGCAATCTGATGCGGCCGGGCCCGGCGCAGGTGTTCAATACCGCACCGCCCTGGCGCCCGGAGCTGCGGCCCCAGGTGGTGGGGGCGGGCACGGTCGCCAGTGGCGCGAAGGCGCTGCAGCTGCCCTATCAACAGGCGGGGCAGATGTTGGCCGGCCTCTCGGCAGGGCTGCAGCCCACCATCCAGCGCAGCAGCCTGAGCGATGCGGGCCCGGTCACCGTGGTGGTGTCCAGCGTCGGCTACCGTCAGGCCTGGGACGAGTTCCAGACCTGCGCCAATGGCTTGCTGCCGATGAATATCGACCAGATCAGCCGCAGCGCCATCGGCTTTCCCTCCGGCGGTGCCGAGCTGGATGCCCAGGCGCAGCGCATGCTGGACGTGGCGCTGGCCTATATCGAGGCGGACCCTGCGGTAGGTCGGATTCAACTGGACGGCCATTCGGACAATGTGGGCGACCGCCTGCGCAACCGCGAGCTGTCCCGCCAGCGGGTGTTGGCGGTGCAGGCGTACCTGACCGAGCGCGGGGTAGACCCGGAACTGATCAGCACCCGCTTCCACGGGGAGCGTTATCCGGTGGCGGCGAACAACAGCGCCGCCGGCCGGGCCAAGAATCGCCGGGTGACCCTGCGCCTTGAGCGCGAGTAACGAACTCCCCCCTGTAATTACTTCGGCCCGGGCGGTAGAATGACTGCCTTTGGCTGGTGCCCTTCGCTGCGCCGGTAACCTTCATCAATGGAGCGCGTAATGACTGATGTGAAAAAAGTCGTCCTGGCCTATTCCGGCGGTCTGGATACCTCGGTAATCCTCAAGTGGCTGGAAGATACCTACGGCTGCGAAGTGGTGACCTTCACCGCTGATCTGGGGCAGGGCGAGGAAGTCGAACCGGCGCGCGCCAAGGCCCAGGCGATGGGCGTGAAGGAAATCTACATCGACGACCTGCGCGAAGAGTTCGTGCGTGATTTCGTGTTCCCGATGTTCCGCGCCAACACCGTCTATGAAGGCGAATACCTGCTCGGTACCTCCATTGCCCGTCCGCTGATCGCCAAGCGCCTGATCGAGATCGCCAATGAAACCGGTGCCGACGCCATCTCCCATGGCGCGACCGGCAAGGGTAACGACCAGGTACGTTTCGAGCTGGGTGCCTATGCGCTCAAGCCGGGTGTGAAGGTGATTGCGCCCTGGCGCGAGTGGGACCTGCTGTCCCGCGAGAAGCTGATGGATTATGCCGAGAAGCACAATATTCCGATCGAGCGCCACGGCAAGAAGAAGTCGCCGTACTCCATGGACGCCAACCTGCTGCACATCTCCTATGAAGGCGGCGTGCTGGAAGACACCTGGGCCGAGCACGAAGAAGACATGTGGCGCTGGACCAAGTCGCCGGAAGCGGCGCCTGATGTGCCCACCTATATCGAGCTGAGCTACCGCAAGGGTGACATCGTTGCCATCGACGGCAAGGAGATGACTCCGGCCGAGGTGCTGGCGTACTTGAATAAGGTCGGCGGTGAGAACGGCATTGGCCGTACTGACATCGTCGAGAACCGCTTCGTGGGCATGAAGTCCCGCGGCTGCTACGAGACCCCCGGCGGCACCATCATGCTCAAGGGTCACCGCGCCATCGAGTCCATCACCCTGGACCGCGAAGTCGCGCACCTGAAAGACAGCCTGATGCCCAAGTACGCCGAGCTTATCTACAACGGCTTCTGGTGGAGCCCGGAGCGCGTCATGCTGCAGGAAATGATCGATGCCTCCCAGCTGAACGTGAACGGTGTGGTGCGCCTGAAGCTGTACAAGGGCAACGTCATCGTGGTCGGCCGCAAGTCCGACGATTCGCTGTTCGACGCCAATATTGCTACCTTCGAAGATGATGCTGGCGCCTACGATCAGGCCGATGCAGCGGGCTTTATCAAGCTCAATGCTCTGCGCCTGCGTATCGCGGCCAACAAAGGTCGTAAGCTGATCTGAAGCAGCTGTGAGCTTGAAGCTGGAAGCTGGAAGAGAAAAGCCCCGGTTCGTGCCGGGGCTGTTTTTTTAGATTGTGAGGAGCTGAATATGCGTCTTTTACATACCATGCTGCGTGTGGGTGATCTGGAAAAGTCCATCGCCTTCTACACCGACGTACTGGGCATGACCCTGCTGCGTCGCAAGGATTATCCCGATGGGCGTTTTACCCTGGCCTTTGTTGGCTACGGCAATGAAGCGGAGAACTCGGTGTTGGAGTTGACCCACAACTGGGACACCCCGAGCTACGACCTGGGCAATGGCTATGGCCACATCGCGATCGAAGTGAATGACGTGTACAAGGCCTGTGAGCAGATCAAGGCCAGTGGCGGCAAGGTAGTGCGCGAAGCAGGCCCCATGCTGCACGGGGCGAGCATCCTGGCCTTCGTGGAAGACCCGGATGGGTACAAGATCGAACTGCTCTCGCCCAGCCGCGGGGATTGATCTCTGGGATGGTCGAGCACCAGCTCGACTGCGGATCTGCCGGATACGCCTGTGTCAAGCTGGTGCTTGACACTCCCAGGGGGCTGGCTCCTGGGATTGTCGACCGCGACCCGGTCGAGCGCGACCCGGACGAGTTCCATCTCGACATGAGGTGCTGCCCTGAGACACGCAGGCCGGGATGGAACCCGGCCCTTCCAGGAGCCTGCTTAGCTTGGATTGATGCCCCTGATCCTAGCAGCCATGTCGGCGGCGTAGAGGTCGGTCATGCCGGCGATGAAGTCGATCACGCGCATGTAGCTGGCGTATAGCCCCCAGTCCTCCCGCGGGGCGTTGTTGCCCAGCAGGTCCAGGATCCGGCGGTGCTTGAAGCTCAGGTTCTGCCCGGACTGCTGTTCGTTCACCGCGCCGCAGAAGGCTTCCAGCAGGGTTTCCAGGGTGCTGTAGGCGCCGATCTCGTGCAGGGTCTTGCGCTTGTCCTGGAAGATCCGGTCGCGGGCGATGCTCTTGGCTTCCAGTACGCAGCGTTGGGCGGCGTGGGGCATATGGCTGACCAGATCGCCCGACAGCGTACCCGCCAGCAGCGCGGGTTGCTGTGCGATAAAAGTTTCGGCGGCGGCGTTGACCAGGTGCTCGATGGCCTTGCCGCGCAGAATAGCCAGTTTGCGCCGGGTTGAGTCCCGCGGGCCGAGCTGGCGATAGGTCTCCGGCAAGTCGTCCCCCACCAGATCCAGCAGCAGCCGCTCCACCTCGCTGTAGCTCAGCAGCTCCATCTCCATGCCATCTTCCAGATCGATCAGCGCATAGCAGATATCGTCCGCGGCCTCGACCAGGTAGACCAGCGGGCTACGGGCCCAGCATTGGTCACTTTGCAGCGGCATACCGAGCTTGTTGGTGATCTGCAGCAGCCGCGGGTATTCGGCCTGGTAGCAGCCGAACTTGTGTTTCTTGTAACCCTGGCTGGCAGCGTGCTGGGAGGTCCAGGGATATTTCAGGTAGGCACCCAGGGTGGCGTAGGTCAGCCGCATGCCGCCGTCGAACTGATGGTATTCCAGTTCGGTCAGCACCCGGAAGCCCTGGGCGTTGCCTTCGAAATTGAGAAAGTCCAGGCGCTGGGCATCGGTCAACGGGTCGAGCCAGCCATCCCGGGCGGCCTTGTGGAACCAGTGGCGGATGGCGTCTTCGCCGGAATGCCCGTAGGGCGGGTTGCCGATATCGTGGGCCAGGCAGGCGGCCTGGATGATTACCCCGAGGTCAGCCGGAGCGCACCAGTCGGGCAGTTCGCTGCGCAGCATCTCGCCGACGCGCATGCCCAGGGAGCGGCCGACGCAGCTTACCTCCAGGCTGTGGGTGAGACGGGTGTGGATGTGGTCGTTGCTGGATACCGGATGGACCTGGGTCTTCTTGCCCAGCCGGCGGAAGGCGCCGGAGAAGATGACCCGGTCATGGTCCTTGTGGAAAGGGGTACGGCCGAGTTCCTCGGCGCTGGCGACGGGTTTGCCCAGTCGCTCACGGCACAACAATGTTTGCCAATCCATAGAGCCTCCAATCAGAGCCGTCGAGTATGTGACAACGCCGTCGGGCTGCCAAGGGCGGCCGGCGATTCAGCCGGGGGCGGTTCCGGGGTAGAATGCGCGCTGTCCCGCCTGTTTTCGGAAAGACCATGACTGTCCTGACCCTGTTTGGAACCACTGCCTGCCACCTGTGCGAGGAATGCCTGCACCTGACCCGTCCGCTGGAGGGCAACGGCATTGTCGTGCGGCAGGTGGATATCACTGAATCGCCCGAGTTGCTGGCGCGCTATGAGCTGCGTATTCCGGTGCTGCGCCGCGAGGACACCGGGGCGGAACTGGACTGGCCGTTCAGTCTCGGGCAGCTGCTCGACTGGCTGGCGGACGCCCTGGGCGAGGAGGCCTGATATGGCACAGCGTGTGACAGCGTTCTGGAAGCGCAAGACCCTGGAACAGATGGACCAGCAGGAGTGGGAGTCGCTGTGCGACGGCTGCGGCCTGTGCTGCCTGCAGAAGCTGGAGGACGAGGATGACGCGGCGTCGATCTACTACACGCGGGTGGCCTGTAAGCTGCTGGACCTGAATACCTGCCGGTGCAGCGATTATTCCAACCGTCGCCAGCTTGTGCCTGACTGCGTGCAGCTGACCCCGGCCACCGCCGAGGCGTTCGCCTGGCTGCCGCCCACCTGCGCCTACCGACTGGTGGCGGAGGGCGAGGATCTGCCGCCGTGGCATCACCTGATCTCGGGCGACCCCAAGGGGGTGCACCATGCGCGCATTTCCCAGGCCGGGCGGATGCTCGCCGAGGGCAGCGTGCCCGAGGACGACTGGGAAGAGCACATTATCTTCCGGGTGTGAGCCCGCCGGTCAACCCGGCTGCCCAGCACCCATCCATTAACGTCGGTTGAAACGCTGCACCAGATCGTTCTGGTGATTGGCGGTGGCCGCCAGTTCCAGGTTGAGCTCGCTGCTGCGCCGCGCCTGGGTGGCGGTCTGGTCAGACAGCAGGGCGATGTTGTTGACGTTGTGGTTGATTTCCTCCACCACAGCGCTCTGTTCCTCCGCTGCGCTGGCAATCTGGCCGGTCATGTCGTTGACCTGCTCGATGGCCTGGCGGATGCGATCCAGCGCCTCATCGGCCTGAATCACCTGGGCCACGCCGAGGTCGGCCTGCTCCTGCCCGGCATGCATGGTCGCCACTGCGCGACTGGTGGCCTGTTGCAGGTTGGCGATCAGCGTATGGATCTGCCCGGTGGAGTCGGCGGTGCGCTTGGCCAGGGCGCGCACCTCGTCGGCCACCACGGCGAAGCCGCGGCCCTGATCACCGGCGCGGGCCGCTTCGATGGCGGCGTTCAGCGCCAGCAGGTTGGTCTGCTCGGCAATGCTCTGGATGACATCCACCACGCTGCCGATGTCACTGGCATCGGTGGCCAACTGGCTGGCGACCGTGGCGGCGGAGCTGACCGAGGCGGACAGCAGTTCAATGGACTCACGGGTTTTCCCGGCGAGGCGCTTACCTTGTTCAGCCTGCTGGTGAGCGCTCTGGGCGGCATCTGCGGCGCGGTGTACGTTGCTGGCCACTTCCTGGGTGGCGGCTGCCATCTGGTTGACCGCGGTCGCCACCATGTCGGTTTCATTGCGCTGGCGGTCCAGTTGCTCACTGCTGTTGCGCGACAGCTGGCTGAGTTCTTCGGCCTGTCGGCGAAGCTGGTCGGTGCTGTCGGCGACCCGGGTGATGCAGGTGCGCAGTTGCGCCTGCTGGCTGTGCAGCGCCATGGCCAGCCGCCCGAGGGGGCCGCGGTCATCACTGTACATGCGGGCCAGCAGCGGATCGGTGATGCTGGTCTCGGTGCTGTCGGCCAGCACCCGCAGCAGGCTGCGGTCGCGTAACTGCTTCAGCAGCAGGCCAGCGCCGGCGCCCACCAGCGCAGCTACCAGCAAGCCCCAGGGGCCCAGCAATTGACCGGCCAGACCGCCAAGCGCTGCCAGCAGCGCAATCGGAAGTGTTGCCTGCGCCAGCCCCGCCCAGTCGGTACCCAGCACCGCCTTGCCGGCATTCAGGCGCGCGTAGAGCCGCGTCGCCCGGGCTACCTGCTCCGGGGAGGCGTAGGTGCGCACCGACTCGAAGCCCACCACCTGACCCTCTTCGCGAATCGGCGCAATAAAGGCATTGACCCAGTAATGGTCGCCATTCTTGCAGCGGTTCTTGACCACGCCCATCCAGTTGCGGCCCTGCTTGAGGTCGGCCCACAGATGGGCAAAGACCGCCGGGGGCACGTCCGGATGACGTACCAGGTTATGGGCCTGGCCCATCAACTCCTCGCGACTGAACCCGGATACCTCGACAAAGGCATCGTTGCAGTAGGTGATCACTCCTTTAACGGAGGTGGTGGAGATCAGTCGCTGATCGCGGTGAAAGGTTTTTTCCCGCTGGGTGACGGGCAGGTTTTTGCGCATTGTGATCCTGAGGCGGTGGGGCCGATTCTGAATTTTTTCGTATCTGAACTACTCTGAAGGGTATCGGCCGGCGGGTGGGCATCTTGAATGCCCCGCCGGCATCTCGCTGGAAAAGAGGAGACACCTGATGTCGATTGACAGTTTGCACACCTTGAGCAGCCTGCCGGTGGGCGGCAGAACCTATCAGTACCATTCTCTGCCCAAGGCTGGCGAACTCCTGGGCGAGATTAACCGGCTGCCCATGTCCCTGAAAGTCCTGCTGGAGAACCTGCTGCGCCATGAAGATGGCGAGACGGTCACCCGCGATGATATCCAGGCGATGGCCGACTGGCTGATTCATCGCCGCTCGGACCGGGAGATCCAGTATCGGCCCGCCCGGGTGCTGATGCAGGATTTTACCGGCGTGCCGGCGGTGGTGGATCTGGCGGCCATGCGTGACGCCGTGGCCCGGGCCGGGGCTGACCCGCAGCGGATCAACCCGCTGTCGCCAGTGGACCTGGTGATCGACCACTCGGTGATGGTGGACCGCTTTGGCGACCCCTCGGCCTTCCATGACAACGTGCAGATGGAAATGGAGCGCAACGGCGAGCGCTATGCCTTCCTGCGCTGGGGGCAGAAGGCGTTCGACAACTTCCGTGTGGTGCCGCCGGGCACCGGTATCTGCCACCAGGTGAACCTGGAATACCTGGCCCAGAGCGTCTGGGCCTCGGAAATCGACGGCCAGTGGTGGGCCTACCCCGACACTCTGGTCGGGACGGACTCGCATACCACCATGGTCAACGGTCTGGGGGTACTGGGCTGGGGCGTGGGCGGCATCGAGGCCGAGGCCGCCATGCTCGGGCAACCGGTATCCATGCTGATCCCCGAGGTGGTGGGTTTCAAGCTGACCGGCAAGCTGCGCGAAGGCATGACCGCTACCGACCTCGTATTGACGGTCACCCAGATGCTGCGTGCCCACGGGGTGGTCGGCAAGTTCGTTGAGTTCTACGGTGACGGCCTGGCGGACCTGCCGCTGGCTGACCGCGCCACCATCGCCAACATGGCGCCGGAGTATGGCGCGACCTGCGGTTTCTTCCCCATTGATGAGGTAACCATCGGCTACCTGCGCCTGACCGGTCGCCCGCAGGAGGTGATCGAGCGGGTGGAGGCCTACAGCCGGGCCCAGGGGCTGTGGCGCGAGCCCGGCCACGAGCCGGTGTTCACCGACACCCTGCACCTGGACATGGGCGAAGTCGAGCCCAGCCTTGCCGGGCCGCGCCGGCCCCAGGACCGGGTGCCGCTGGGCCAGGTCCCCCGTGTGTTCGAGGAGCTGATGTCGCTGCAGACCAAGACCATTGCTACCGACGTCGAGCGTCTGGAAGACGAGGGCGGTGGCGGTACCGCCGTGGGCGGCCCGAGCGGCGAGGTAACCGTGACTCTTGATGGTGAGGAGCATGTGCTGAAAAACGGCGCGGTGGTGATTGCAGCCATCACCTCCTGCACCAACACCTCCAACCCCAACGTGATGATGGCCGCCGGATTGCTGGCGAAGAAAGCGGTGGAGCGGGGGCTGCAACGCAAGCCCTGGGTCAAGTCGTCGCTGGCGCCGGGCTCCAAGGTGGTGACCGATTACCTGGAGCGGGCCGGGCTGATCGATCATCTCGATCAGTTGGGGTTCCATCTGGTCGGCTATGGCTGCACCACCTGCATCGGCAACTCGGGGCCGCTGCCCGAGCCTATCGCCCAGGCCATCAGCGAGCATGATCTGGTGGTGTCTGCGGTGCTCTCGGGTAACCGCAACTTCGAAGGCCGGGTGCATCAGCAGGTCAAGGCCAACTGGCTGGCGTCGCCGCCCCTGGTGGTGGCCTATGCCCTGGCCGGGGATAGCCGACTGAACCTGCAGGAAGAGCCCCTGGGACTGGATGCGGATAATAACCCGGTGTACCTGCGCGACATCTGGCCAAGCAACGCGGAAATCGCCGAGGCGGTGGCGCTGGTCGAGGACAGCATGTTCCGCAGCCGCTACGCCGACGTGTTCTCCGGCGATGAGCATTGGCAGTCGATCAATGTGTCGGGCGGCGATACCTATGCCTGGGACAGCCAGTCGACCTATGTGCAGAACCCGCCTTACTTCGACCGTATCGATCAGCCGCTGGAGCCCCTGCAACCCATCCACCAGGCGCGGGTGCTAGCGGTGTTTGGCGACTCCATCACCACCGACCACATTTCCCCGGCGGGCAATATCAAATCCAGTTCCCCTGCAGGGGAATACCTGCAGGGGCTGGGTGTGCGGCCGGAAGACTTCAACTCCTACGGGTCGCGCCGCGGCAACCATGAAGTGATGATGCGCGGCACCTTTGCCAACATCCGTATCCGTAACCGCATGCTCGGTGGCGAGGAGGGCGGGCTGACCATCCATGCGCCCAGTGGCGAGCGGATGTCCATCTACGACGCGGCCATGCGTTACCAGTCCGAGGGTACGCCGCTGGTGGTGCTGGCTGGCAAGGAATACGGCACCGGCTCCAGCCGCGACTGGGCGGCCAAGGGCACCAACCTGTTGGGGGTGAAAGCGGTCATTGCCGAGAGCTTCGAGCGTATCCACCGCTCCAACCTGGTGGGCATGGGCGTACTGCCGCTGCAATTCATCAACGGCCAGAATGCCCCCACACTGCAGCTGGATGGGCATGAGGTGCTGGATATCCCCGGGATCGACGACAACCTGCGGCCCGGCCAGATGCTCAAGGTAATTGCGCACCGGCCGGACGGCAGCCAGATGGAATTTGAAGTGCTGTGCCGGATTGATACCAGCAATGAGGTGGACTACTTCAAGGCGGGTGGGATTCTGCATTATGTGTTGCGCGATTTGCTGGCGGAGGGGTGAGGGTAGTTCGTCGCTTGGGTGGGGTTGGGCGCTTGCAGGTGCGCTGGCGTGTTTAGCGTGCTGAGAGCGGCGAGTCTGCCGGTACTGGGCCGTGGCCCTTGGCGAACACGCACCCGTGCCGTCCGTGGCGCTCGTGTGCGGCCGTCCCTGGCCGCACACGGTTCGCCAAGGGCCACGGCCCACTACCGGCTGGTGATCCTGGTGGGGCTGAGCGGAAACCTCTTTGCCGGTTGAAAGGCAGTTTGAAAAGCTACAAATCCTCCCCCAAAAACCCACCCGACTGCCGTGCCCACAACTGGGCATACAACCCGCCCCGGCTGATCAATTCCGCATGGCTGCCATCTTCAATGATGCGCCCCTGGTCCATGACGATCAGGCGGTCCATTTCGGCGATGGTGGACAGGCGGTGGGCGATGGCGATCACGGTCTTGCCCTGCATCAGCTTGTTGAGGTTCTCCTGGATTGCGGCTTCGACTTCAGAGTCCAGTGCCGAGGTGGCTTCGTCGAGGATCAGGATGGGGGCATCCTTGAGCATGACGCGGGCGATGGCGATGCGCTGGCGCTGGCCGCCGGACAGTTTCACGCCGCGCTCGCCCACATGGGCATCGAAGCCGCGGCGGCCCTTGGCGTCGCTCAGGTCCGGTATGAAGCCGTCGGCATGGGCGTCGCGGGCGGCTTGCAGCAACATGTCCTCAGTGGCATCGGGGCGGCCGTAGAGGATGTTGTCCCGTACGGAGCGGTGCAGCAGGGAGGTGTCCTGGGTCACCATGCCGATGTGTTCACGCAGGGAGTCCTGGCTGACCTCGGCGATATTCTGCCCGTCGATCAGGATGCGGCCGCCTTCCACGTCGTAGAAGCGCAGCAGCAGATTCACCAGGGTTGACTTGCCGGCGCCGGAACGGCCGACCAGGCCGATACGTTCACCGGGGCGGATATGCAAATGCAGGTCATCCATCACCCCATGGCCCTTGCCGTAATGGAACTGCACATGGTCGAAGCGGATCTCGCCCTGGGTAACTTCCAGGCGCTTGGCATCGGGCCGGTCGGTGATCAGCTGCGGACGGGAGATGGAGTTGATGCCGTCCTGCACGGTGCCGACGTTCTCGAACAGCGCGGAGATCTCCCACATGATCCACTGGGACATGCCCCACAGGCGCAGCACCAGGCCTACGGCCACCGCCACGGCGCCGACGCTGATCTCGCCCTGCACCCACAACCACAGCGCCATGCCGGTGGCGCTCGCCAGCAGCATGCCGTTGAGCAGGTAGAGCGACAGGTTGACCAGTGTCACCAGCCGCATCTGCCGGTAGACCGTGTCCATGAAATCGGTCATGCCTTCCCGGGCATGGGTGGCTTCGCGGCGGGCATGGGAGAAGAGTTTCACCGTCTGGATATTGGTGTAGCTGTCGACCACGCTGCCGGTCATCACCGAGCGGGCGTCGGCCTGCACTTCAGCGACCTTGCCCAGGCGGGGAATGAAGAAACGCATCATCAGCCCATAGCCGATCACCCAGGCCACCAGGGGAATGATCAGCCGCCAATCGGCCAGGCCCACCACCAGCAGGGTACCCAGGAAGTACACCACCACGTAGTTGAGCACGTCGATCAGCTTGATGACGCACTCGCGTACCGCCAGGGCGGTCTGCATCATCTTGGTGGCGATTCGGCCCGCAAATTCGTCCTGGTAGAAGGCCATCGACTGCCGGAGCAGGTAGCGGTGGACCAGCCAGCGGATGCGCATCGGGTAGTTGCCCATGAGCGTCTGGTAGCTGAACAGGGAGTTGACCAGGATCAGCAGCGGCAACAGGCCCATCACTACCAGGAACATGCCGGTGAGCTTGAGCCCCTCGTTCTGCAGGAAGGTGCTGCGGTCCTGGTTCGACAGCCAGTCGACGATATTGCCGAGAAAGCTGAACAGCCAGACCTCGGTGATGGCGATGGCGGCCATCAGCACCGCGGCGGTGATCAGGAAGGGCCAGGAGCCGCGGGTGTAATGCAGACAGAAGGCCAGCAAGGTGCGCGGCGGTTGGGTGGGTTCTTCAGCGGGGAAGGGGTCGAGACGTCGTTCAAACCAGCGGAACATGGAAGCAGCCTGTGGGAACCAGCAAAGGCTGGGCATTATGCGCGCCAAGGGGCGTTTGGCTCAAGTGACGGAGCAGGCGGCGCGGCGCCGGCCGGGAGACTTTTGCCGGGCGGTGCTCCACAATGCCCTGAATGATTCAGGTCATAGGTGAGCCATGTCCTGGTGGAACACGTTGTTGGGAATGTTGTTGATGATTGATCGAGAAACCCTGCTGGAAAAGCGCCGTGACGATTACGGCACGCTGCGCATCACCGAGAACCGGGAGGGCTATCGCTTCCTCTATTTCGGCGAGCAGACCGAGCAGAGCTGCATTTTCATGGCCGATCCCGCCTGGTTGGAATACGACTATACCCGGGCGATGCTGCTGGGGGCGTTCTGGTGCCGACCGGAGCCGGAAATCACCTTGCTCGGGCTGGGCGGCGGCGCGCTGGCCAACTGTCTGGTGCGGCACTTTGCCCCGGCCGGGGTGCGGGTGGTGGAGCTGCGCGGGGAGGTGCTGGCGCTGGCGCGGGAATGGCTGGCGCTGTCGACCGATCCGCGGCTGCAGGTGGATATCGGCGGCGCCGAGAAGCATGTGGCCGCTGCGCCAGGCAGCTGCGATCTGTTGGGTGTGGACCTGTACATGGAGGGCGGGTTGTCCCGGTTGCAGATGCAGCGGGAGTTCTTCCTCGACTGCCAACGGGCGCTGCGCCCCGGTGGCGTGCTGGTGATCAACCAGTGGCAGATGGGCGAAACCGGATTGCCCTATGCGGCGCCGCTGCTGCGCGATCTGTTTGGCGATCAGTATCTGCAGGTGCAGGTGGAGGAGGGCAACATCATCCTGTTTGTCCCGGCGCTGGGCGACCCGCCCCTGGCGACGGATCGCGCGGCCATGGTCGAGTGGGCGGCCGGGCTGGAGCCGGCCCTGGGGTACTCGTTGATGCCCTATATCAATGAGCTGCGCCGCGCCGGGGATAACCCCGGCCCCTAGGCTCAGCCGATGGCGTGCTGCTGCCCGGTGAAATGCAACAGGTCGCCGCAGCGCCGACACTGGTAGCGCCGGCCCCGGCGCACCAGGGCATGGCGTTGGGGCGTGAAGGGCATGCGTTCCGGGCAGCCACAACGGTAGAGGTAACGCGTGCCGCGTCTAGGGAGAACCGCATAGTTATGACAGCGGTGGGCGGGCAGGCCGTAGAGATCGGTCATCAGTGCCTGCCATTCCCGGCCGTGGGCACGGATCTGGCCGCCATAGAGCGCGTGGGCGATCAGGTGGGCCGCTTCGTGGGGCACGGTCTGGTGCAGGAAGTCGTCGTGGTTTTCCCGGTACAGCTGGGCATTGAAGCGCAGGAGGTTGCGATTCAGATAAGCCACCCCGGCCTTCTGGCCGCGCAGGTCCAGTGTTACCTCGGGGCGGTCGAAGGGGCGGGAGAAACGTTGTTCGGCGAGCTGGTAGCAGTGTTCCAGGCGGTGCAGTATCTGATCCATGGGGGGCATTATAGGGGGATTGATGGGTGGCGGTAAGGTTGGGAGTGTGGAGATGGCGGTTGGTATTCTAACCCCAGGGCGCCCGATGGGCGCCGATCGCGGCGAGGCGGTCCGGCGATCCGGCGCCCCTCCTACCAAAACCTTGCCCGCTGCACGAGGTGTTGTAGGAGGCGCGATCGGATCGCCGCATCGCCCGCGGCGATGCTGGCCGCAGGACAGCCAATATCAGCAGGCACGTTGTTAGCCGGCGCGGCACCTAAACTCAAAAAATCCCGCTATCCAACCCTGCGGCCATATACAGGCCGAGTTCTTCCGCATCATCAATAAAACGCTCCTGCCATTCGCCGCGCAGCACCAGCGGGTCGCGGGCCCAGGTCCAGCGTAGACCGGTGACGATGCTTTCGATGGCGCGGCGGGTGCCGGTGCCGTCCATGCCGGCGCGGATGTAGAGCGCGCAGGGCAGGCCCTGTTTCTTTTCCAGTACCGGGTAGTAGCAGCGGTCGAAGAAGTCCTTCAGCGCGCCGCTCATGTAGCCGAGGTTTTCCGTGGTGCCAAGGAGGATGCCATCGGCCTGTAGTACATCCGCAGGGGTGGCATCGAGGGGGGCGACCCAGCGGGTATCGACGTTCTCGATATCGGGGCTGGAGGCACCGCGCAGCGCGGCTTCCGCTAGTTTGCGGGTGTTGTCCGAGGGGGCGTGGGCGACGATCAGCAGGCGTTTTTTCGGCATCGTAGATTCTCCTTCCGACGCGGCAAGTAGAGATGGGGCCCAGTGTAGACGGCGGGGCGCCCGATTGGCGAGATGCGCGATCCTGATATAGGTTGGTTAGGAAGCTTTCAAAATCCCAATCAGAATCAGAGGCTTGCATGCTGCGGATTGTTACAACCATCAGTGCGCTGTTGGCCGGTATTGCCCTGTTGTTGGTGGGCTCCGGCTTGCTCAATACACTGTTGCCCCTACGCGGGGCGGTGGAGGGGTTTTCCGACCAGACGCTCGGCCTGTTCGGCTCAGCGTATTTTGCCGGTTTCATGCTGGGCACCTGGCTGTGTCCCAAGCTGATCCGGCGCATGGGGCATATACGTGCCTTTGCCTTCTTTGCCTCGGCCGCGGCGGCCTGCATCATCCTCCATGTGATCCATATCGATATGCTGTTCTGGTTGCTGCTGCGCCTGGCCACCGGGACGGTGCTGGTCGGGGTCTATACCTCCATTGAAAGCTGGCTGAATACCGGCGCGCCAAAGGAACAGCGGGGGCGGGTGTTTGCCGTGTACATGGTGGTCAACCTCGGCGCGCTGGCCCTGGCCCAGCAGTTGCTGCAGATGGAGAATCCGCTCGCCAACCTGACCTTCGGTATCGCGGCGTTCTTTGTCATCATCGCCATCATGCCGGTGGTGGCGACGCGCTTGCCGCAGCCGGAGATGGTCGAAACAACGACGCTGTCGCTCAAGGCGCTCTGGCGCGCGGCGCCGGTGGCCTGTGCCGGCGCGATGCTCGCCGGCCTGGCAATGGGCGCCTTCTGGGGGCTGGGCGCGCTCTTTGCCGGTCGGGTGGGCATGGATACCAGCCAGGTCGCCAGCTTCATGTCCCTGATCATTATCGCCGGGGCGGTGTTCCAGTGGCCCATGGGGGTGGTTTCCGATCGCATCGACCGGCGCCTGGCGCTGGCGATTGTCTGTGGGGTCGCGGCCGTGGGCGGTGTGCTGATGGCGCTGCTGAGCGGCTCGGCGACCGGGTTGCTGATCGGCGCGGCCATTTTCGGGGCTGGGTCGTTTTCGGTCTATCCGACGGTGGTGGCACACCTTATCGACCACTTGCGCAAGGAAGAGGTGTTGTCCGGTAACGCCGGCATGCTGATGCTGCATGGCACCGGCTCGGCGATGGGCCCGGCGCTGGCCGGTTGGTTGATGGGTGTGACCTCGACGCTGATGTTGCCGCTGTATTTCGCCATGATGTTCGCCGCTGCGGCCCTGTTTGCCATGCTGCGCTGGCGCGATCGCCGCGACCGCATCGTCGATGAGCCGGCCCGCCACGTGAGCATGGTCGGTACATCCCCCGAGGCGCTGGAAATGGTGGTGGATGAGCAGAAGCCGGACGAGACGGCGATGGCCGAGGCGGACGCGGTGCCGGGCTCGGCCGAGGCTGGTGCCGAGCCGGCAGCCACTGGCGCGGGCGATGAGACATCGCCCGCTGACAGGCTCAGCGGCGGTTGACCTGATAGATGGCCGTGGTGCCGCTGACCTCGTTGCCGACGATCAGCAGGGGCTCGCCGTTGGGCGAGTCCCCGGCAGCGACGAACACCAGGCCTTCCGGGCCCAGGTCACCCGCCTGGGCGAGCAGCTCGGGGTTGACTTCCAGGTCCACCTCCCAATCCTCCCGGGTATTCAGGTAATCCTGGAACCGGGGAGCGGTGGGGTCGGTGATGTCGAATACCATGACGCCGCCCATGCGTTCCAGCCCGATGAAGGCAAAGGTCTGGTCATTGATGCGCCCCAGGGCAATGCCTTCCGGCTCGGGGCCCTTGGCGTCGCTGCGGCTGTCGAGGTTGCCGGGCTCGTCGTGACCGCTGTTGAAATACAGGTCGCAGGGAATGTCCCGGGCGGCGCGCAATTGACAGTCATGCTCGGTCTGGTTGGCCAGGAAACGCTCGAAGAAATCCCCTGAATCCCACACCAGTGCGCCGTCCTCGTCCCAGATCGAGAAGGAGCGCGCGCCGTAGGAATACAGCTGGTCATACATCAGCAGATTCCCGGCGGGGTTGGCGACGCCGCTGGCATCGAACAGCAACGGACTGCCGTCGGCATTCTGGCGATAGCCATTGACCCAGCTGATGTTCAACCGGCCCAGTTCATCATCGTCCCGGCAGGCGCCCGGGTCGGCGACCGTGGCGCCGCAGTAGCTGAAGGTGTCCGGGTTGAGCAGGGCGCCGTCTGCCAGGGCGGCCAGTTGCGGCGGTAGGTCGTCACCGGCGCGTCTGCCGAAGCCGCTGCTGTGGACCAGATGCTTGACGCGGAATTCCTCGACGAAGCCCTTGCTGGCATCCCCGGCCCAGTAGGCATCGTCATCCTCACCCCAGGCGCGGGCGTCGCCTTCGTTGGCCGAGACGATATAGGTCTTGCCGTCGACGTTGTAGCTGCTGATGGCATCAGGATGGTAGATGCCGACCACACCGGGACGGGGTTCGATGCGGATCAGGCCATCCTCCTCGTCACTGGCATCAATGCCGTTGCCTTCCGCGCCATAGTCCTTGAAGCCGAGGGGCAGGATATCGGTGACGGTGGCGCTGGCGATGTCCAGTCTGGCCAGGGCGTTGTTCTCCTGTAGCGCAACCCAGGCGGTGCGGCTGTCGGCCGATACGGTGATGTATTCCGGCTCCAGGTCCCGGGCGACGCTGGCGATATTGTCCGGCCCGTAGGGGCGGGTATTGTCGGCCGGCCCGAACAGGCGCACGCCGGCGGTGAGCAGGGCGTCGCGCTGGTCGTCGAACTGGGCGAAGCCGGCGGTGCGTATGGCGCCGAAGCGGTTGGCATCAGCCAGGATCTCGACCAGGGTGATGGAGCCTTCAGGGTCCTGCGAATAGTCGTGATTGGGCTCGCCCTCGTTGGCGACCAGCACATGGCGGCCGTCCGGGGTAAAGGTGACCATGTCTGGCAGGGCGCCGACCGGGGCGCTGTCCAACAGCTCCAGAGTGGTTGCGTCGTACAGCTCCACGGTGCCGGGGCTGGTCTTGGGCGTGGCTTCGACGGCGACCGCGAGCAGCCCGTCATGCCAGGCAACGCTGTTGACGGTGGCGTTATCGACCCTGGCCACCAGGGAGCGCAGGTATACCGGGTTGGCCGGATCGGCTGCGTCGAGCACGTCCACTGCGCCAGACAGGGCGTTGACCACGAAGATCTGCTGGTTGACCGGATCGAAGGCGGGGATCTCCGCTGCGCTCTTGCCAAACTCGCCGGTGGCGTAGCCGCCCAGTCGCGTCAGCTCGACGGCGATCGGTGCGCTGACACCGTTGTCATCGCGATCATTGTCGCTGCTGCTGTCCAGGCAGCCGGTCAGGCTCACGGCCACGGCGGTGGCCACAACGGTCAGGGTCCATCTGTTCATTGTCGGGTTCCAGGGTTGGTGAATGGCCAGATAGTCATACGCCTGACGTGTTGCAATTCCATGGCAACCTGATGGCTGTTTTATGACGCCGGGGATGGCTACACTCGGACCATGGACAAGCCAACCGCAGAGGATCTGTTGCCGCCGGGGTTTGATGATTGTGTGCTGCAGGTGCTCGAAGCCAACCCCGAAGGCGTGAGTGAGTTCGCCCTGTTGAAGCACCTGGCGCACGCCTTTCCCGACTCCCTGTTCGCCACGCCTGGGGCGCTGGGGGAGCCGTTGCAATTGTTCCAGCTGCATTTTCTACTGTTTCACCGGTTGTACGCGCTCTCCGATCACCTGGCCGGGTCCCGGCGCGAACTGGCCATCCATGCGCTATGCATCCGTCTGTTGCCCCGGCAAACCCTAAGGCCCGACCTGGCCGTGGTCGATCCGCTGCGCGCCTACTACCTCGACTGGAACCAGTGGCTGCAAACCAGCGCCGATGATGTGCGCCGGCTGCTTGATGAGTTCTGGCGCCACCGGGCAGCGCCGGTGACGAACCGGCAGCTACAGTGGGCGCGGGAGGTAATCGGGGTAGGCCAAGGGGAGGATATGCTGGCCATCAAGCGGCGCTACCGCCGGCTGATGATGCTGCATCACCCCGACCGGGGCGGCGATGGTGAGCGGGGCAGCGAAATCAACCAAGCCTACCTAATTCTGAATCGCTATTACCGCGAGCCCCGAAGTCGCCAAACACTCTAATGGGCCTGGTTAAATTTCATCCGGATTTGACTATAGTCAAGGCACGATAGATGCGGCAGGATGTCGCACCTCTCTGCCGCAGCGGACTCCTTGGTCAGCGCTGCGGGACGATAATAATCAGGAGGTCAGACAATGATCCATAACGTACTGGGGCTGTTCACCAATCCCGACCGCGCCTGGCGCACCATCAAGGGCGAGGAGACTGTTATCGGGCCGCTCTATCTGGTCCACGTGCTGGTGCTCGCTGCCATTCCCGCCGTATCCGCCTACATCGGCACCACCCAGGTCGGTTGGACCATAGGCACGCTGGAGCCCGTGCGCCTGACCCAGGCCAGTGCGCTGCAGATGACTGCCCTGACCTGGCTGGCCATGCTGGCCGGCGTGGCGATCATGGGCGCCTTCATCCACTGGATGTCGCGCACCTATGACTCCAACCCGACCATCGGCGACTGCGTGGTATTTGCGGCCTACACGGCGACACCGCTGTTCCTGGCGGGCCTGGCGGCGCTGTATCCCAACCTCTGGCTGGCGATGTTTGTCGGTACGGCGGCGATCTGCTACACCGTCTATCTGCTGTACCAGGGCATCCCGATCTTCATGGAGATTCCCGAGGAAGAGGGCTTCCTGTTCGCCAGCTCAATCCTGGCGGTAGGCCTGGTGGTCCTGGTCGGCATGATGGCCACGGCCGTGATCTTCTGGGGGCTGGGCATCGGGCCCATCTATCTTCGCTAACTCCATCTGCGCTGGGAGCAAGTTCCACGGGGCGCCGCTAGCTGCGGTGCCCCTTTCGTTTACGGGTTGTTCGCCGGTCCATCGGAATCTCCCTGATCTGCCCCTGGCGCCGTTGCCTGGCGGCGGTTTAAAGGTAAAATGCCGGGTTTTGATAGCCGGGTCTCCTCCATGTCCAGTCTGAGTGTCAACCAGAACAAGTTGCAGAAGCGTCTGCGCCGCCTGACCGCGGAAGCTGTCACCGATTACAACATGATCGAGGATGGCGACAAGGTCATGGTGTGCCTGTCGGGCGGCAAGGACAGCTACACCCTGCTGGATATGCTGCTGCATCTGCAGAAGGTGGCGCCGATCCGGTTCGATATCGTGGCGGTGAACCTGGACCAGAAGCAGCCGGGCTTTCCGGAGCATGTGCTGCCGGCCTATCTCGATGAACTGGGTATCGACTATCACATCCTCGAGCGTGACACCTATTCGGTAGTGAAGGAAAAGGTGCCGGAGGGCAAGACCACCTGCTCGCTGTGTTCGCGGCTGCGTCGGGGCAACCTGTATACCTTCGCCGACGAGATCGGCGCGACCAAGATGGCGCTGGGGCATCACCGGGACGATATCGTCGAGACCTTCTTCCTCAACATGTTCTACGGTGGCAACCTCAAGGCGATGCCGCCGAAGCTGCGCTCGGATGACGGCCGCAACGTGGTGATCCGGCCGTTGGCCTATTGCAGCGAGAAGGACATCGAGGTCTACGCCCAGCTGCGTGAATTCCCGATCATCCCCTGCAACCTGTGCGGCTCCCAGGAAAACCTGCAGCGCCAGGTGGTCAAGGACATGCTGCAAACCTGGGATCGGGAAACCCCCGGCCGGGTCGAGAATATCTTCCGCGCGCTGCGCCATGTGCAGCCCTCGCAGCTGGCGGATGCCAAGCTGTTCGACTTCGCCAGTCTGACGATCGATACCAGTGCCGCGCCGCGCTTTGTCGATCTCATGAACCTCTGACCCGGATACCCATGCGCGATTACCGATGGCTGGAAGAATACTGCCTGAACCGCTTCGGCTCACGGGCGGCGCTGGAGGCCCGGCTGCCGGTACCGCGCCCCGTCGAGCAATTGCGCGAGCTGAGCGATGACAGGTACCTGTCGACCATCGCCCTGCGGGTGTTCCGCGCCGGGCTCAAGCACAGCGTGGTGGATGCACGCTGGCCGGCCTTCGAGGAGGCCTTCTTCGGCTTCGACCCGCACAAGGTGGTGCTGATGAGCGCCGAACATATCGAACGGCTGATGCAGAACACGCTGCTGATCCGCCACCTGGCCAAGCTGCGCAGCGTGCCGCGCAATGCGCAGATGGTGCTGGATCTCAGCCGGGAATATGGCAGCATGGGCCAGTTGATTGCCGATTGGCCGGGTGACGATATCGTCGGGCTGTGGCGACTGCTGGCCAAGCGGGGCAACCAGCTGGGTGGGCTATCGGTGCCGCGCTTTCTGCGGATGGTGGGCAAGGACACCTTCGTTACCACCGACGATGTGCTGACCGCGCTCAAGGGCATGGGCGTGCTGGACCAGGCGAAGGCGACCAGCCAGCGGGACCTGGCGTTGGTGCAGGGCGCGTTCAACCAGCTGGCGCAGGAGAGTGGTCGCTCGCTGGGCCAGCTGTCGGCGATGCTGGCCTTCACGGTGAATCATTGAGTTACACGCAGATCATGATCCTACGTCGAGATACTTGACCTCAAGTCCCTGTACGGGCAAGGTATTCTCCTGTTCGGGGTGAGGTCAGGTCATGCGCGTCAGTCATTTGCTTATGGTACTGTCATTGGCGGTATTGGCCGGCTGCGCCAGTGCGCCTCCGCCACCGGCTCCCACCGCAGTCATCGCGCCGCCGGCGCCGGTACCCGCTGCGGGCCATGACGAGCTGCTGTTCCACGCCTTCAGCCTGGTGGGCACGCCCTACCGTTACGGCGGCAGTTCGCCGGATACCGGTTTCGACTGCAGTGGCCTGATCAATTACGTGTTTCGTGAATCCGCTGGGCTGACCCTGCCGCGCACCACGGCGGGGCTGAACGCGTTGCCGGGTACTACCGCGGTCGACGCCCTCAAACCCGGCGATCTGGTGCTGTTCGCTACCCGCGGCAAGCGGGTCGACCACGCGGGTATCTATATCGGTGAGGGCCGCTTCCTGCATGCGCCCAGCAGCGGCGGCCGGGTGCGGGTGGACGCCCTGGATGCCAGCTACTGGCAGCGCGCCTATGCCAGCGCGCGGCGGGTGCTGGACTGACGCCTAGAGCGGCTTGATCCGGTCGATGAGCCGATCCTTTTCCATCAGTTCGAGAAATTCGTCACCCAGGCGCTGGCTCTCATCCATTGCCCGCCGCCAGTATTGCTCGCGGCCGGCGTCATCCCCGAGAAAACGGCGGTAGTCGCGCCGGTCCGGCAGTTTGCCGTAGGGCAGGCTGGCCAGGTACACCGGGGACGGCGCGACCAGCAGTACATCGCCCATCTGCTGCGCATTGGCCCGGCGCCAGGGCAGGCCCTTGTCGAACCAGCCAGGCACCACCCGATCGAGAAAGTGCGGATACAACACCACGCCCGGTGCGCGCCAGGGCAGGTCCAGGTGGTAATCCAGCAAGCCCCCGTCGCGATACACCCCCTGGCTGGCGCCGGGAATGTCCCGTACCGCCTCCATGACCATGGGTATGGACCCCGAGGCGAGCAGGGCGGGGCGCAGGTTGTCCCGACTGAGCGCGACGAAGCTGGTGACGAAGTCGTCCAGGTCGGCCAGCGGTGGCAGCAGGCGCTGGTCATGCAGAATAACGCGTTCGAACCAGCGACGCAGGTGGCGACGTCCGAGCAGGTTGGCCCCGATAACGCCGCCGAGCCCCAGGCCCAGGTGCGTTGGCCGGTCATGCTGCAGTAGCCGCAGGCTTTTCACCGCAACGATGTTCAGATGGTAATGCGGGTTGTCGAGGATGCTCTGGTCCTGGTCCGCCAGCAGCTCGTCCAGCATCCGGGCGCAGCGGCGGCTGATCTCGGCCACGCTGATGCCCTTGGGGAAGCGCTGCGCGGTATAGAGTTCGCCCAGGCGGCGCAGACCGGCAACCGGGTCTGGCAGGCAGATGCTGGCGAAGCGCCAACTGCCGATCGAGGCGCCGACCAGGCTGCGCGGTTGCACGGCGCGGGGCAGCCAGTCACCGAAGATCGCCATGTCCAGCCCCTGGATGCCCAGCGCCTTGGGCCCACCGGCGGCGCCGGGCACCAGGTGCACATCCGCCGGCCGCAGCCCCTGGTCGCGGATATGCTGCAGGGCGCGCTGACCGGCTCGCAGGCAGAGGGCGGGTGCGGAAATATGGATGGCGGTCATGCGATTCCCTGCGCGGTTCGGCTCATTGGTATGTTTTAAGGTTCAATTCAGGATGTCGGTCTATTATTCAGTTGTGTTCAAACAACGGAGCGACATGATATGAAAAAACTTATTGCACTGTCTTGCGCAGCTTTCCTGGGTCTGGGTTCAGCTGCAGTGTTCGCCGATGACGATGTGAGCTCTGCTGAGGCAGCGAAACTGGTCGAAGAGGGCAAGATCAAGGCGCTGGATAGCCTCGAGGAAAAGGCCCTGTCAGTCAAGGCCGGTGAGATCACCGACCGCGATCTGGAGCATGAATATGGCCGCTACATCTACAAGCTGGATATTCGCCAGGAAGACGGTACCGAATGGGACATCGATCTGGACGCCACCAGTGGTGAAGTCCTCAAAACCGAACAGGATGACTAAACGCTTGTCGGTACTGCAACCAGCCGCCCTGTGCGGCTGGTTGTGTTTTGGCATGCTGATCGGGTGGCCCTGGACGGTCATTGCCGAGGACATTGATCACGATGAAGCGCTGGAGTTGGCCGAGCAAGGTGTAATCCTGCCGTTGCAGACCCTGATCCAGGACGCGCTGGGGCGTTACCCGGGGCGCTTTCTCGAGGCCGACCTGGAGCGCGATGACGGGCGCTATATCTATGAGATGGAAATCGTCACCCGCGACCGGCGGGTGCTGGAACTGGAATATGACGCCGTCACCGGCGCATTGCTCGATGTGGATGAGGATGATTGATGCGGCTGCTGCTCGCTGAGGATAACGTGGCGCTGGCCGATAGCCTGTGTGCCAGCCTGCGCCAGGCCGGTTACGCGGTGGACTGGCGGACCGATGGGCGCGATGTGCAGCTGCTCGGTGAGCAGGAACCCTACGACCTGTGTATTCTCGACCTGGGCCTGCCCGGGCGCAGTGGCTTGGAGGTTTTGCAGGCCTGGCGCGAGCAGGGGCTGGCCCTGCCGGTGCTGGTGCTCACTGCCCGCGGCAGCTGGACGGAGCGGGTCGAAGGGCTGCGCGCCGGTGCCGATGATTACCTGACCAAGCCCTTTCACCCCGAGGAGCTGCTGTTGCGCATCCAGGGGCTGCTGCGCCGCAGCCACGGCCGCGAACCGCAGAATCAGTTGCGCGCCGTTGGCCTGGTGTTGGACGAGGCCAGCCAGCAGGTGTCCGGGCCGGGCCTGGACGCGGTCCAGTTGTCGGCCAGTGAATTTCGCCTGCTGCGCTGTTTCATGCTGCATGCGGGACAACTGGTCTCCAAGAGTCGCCTGGCCGAGCACCTCTACGACTACGAAGCCGAAAGAGATTCCAACGTCATCGAGGTGCAGATCAATCACCTGCGCCGCAAGCTTGGCAAACAGACGATCGAGACCCGCCGGGGCCAGGGTTATGTGCTGGTGGGGCGGCAGGCGTGAGGTCCATTGGCGGCCAACTGGGCGCGGGCCTGCTGCTGGTGCTACTGCTGACCGTCATGCTGGTGGGGCAGGGCAGCGTCTGGCTGTTCGACCGGGCCCTGCGCGACTACCTGAGCACCGACCTGCAGCGTGAAACCGATGCGCTGCTGGCCGCCCTGACGCCCGGCCCGGAAGGGCTTTACCTGGACCTGCAGCGCGTTAGCCCCGACTACCAGCGGCCTTTTTCGGGACGTTACTTCGTGGTGCAGACCACCGAGCGCTGGCGCTCCCGCTCGCTATGGGACCAGCGCCTGCCGCTGGATGCCGAGGGGCTGGACAACAGCCTGGTGCCGGGGCCCGCTGGGCAGCAGCTGCTGGTGCGCTCAGGTCGTTTCAACAAGCTCGGCCAGTCGGTCACCATCAGCGTGGCGATGGACTATCAACCGCTGCTGGCCGCCTTTGGCCGGGCCCGGTTGTGGATCTGGGGGCTGGGCGGCCTGGCCGTGGTGCTTGCCCTGTTGATCCAGCAGGGGCTGCTGCGGCGCGCCCTGCGGCCCTTGCACCGGGCCCGCCGGGAGCTCGCCGAATGGCGCAGCGGCCAGCGCCTGGTGCTCAGTGCCGACGTTCCCCAGGAATTATTACCGTTGGTGGGTGAGATCAATCACCTGGGCAGCCAGGTGGACCAGATCATCCAGCGGTCGCGCAAGGGCGTCGGCGATCTGGGGCACGCCCTGAAAACCCCGCTGGCGGTGACCGAAAGCCTGGTTAGGCAGGCGGCACTGGATCAGCAGAGCGAGCAGGCGATCACCGCCCAACTGGAAGAGATGCGTCGGCAGCTGGAGCGCGCCTTGCAGCGTTCGCGCCTGGCGCCGGAAAGCCAGGCGGGCAGCCGCTTCAATCCAGCCCAGGATTTGCCCTGGCTGATCGATTCACTGCGGCAGATCCACGGGGCTGGGCTCGCCATCGACTATCCCCGTGAATCGCTGCAGGAATGGCCGTTCGAGCGCGAAGACATGCTGGAATTGCTAGGCAATCTGCTGGATAACGCCTGTAAATGGTCGCGCACCGCCGTGCGCCTGGAGTGGCAGTTGGCGGCGGATTCATTGCTGTTGCAGGTGGAGGATGACGGTCCGGGCATCGACCAGCAGCACCGTGATCACGTGCTGCGCCGGGGTAGCCGACTGGATGAGAGCGTGACCGGGCATGGCCTGGGGCTGGCAATCGTGGGCGATCTGGTGGAGGTATATGGCGGTGAGCTGACGTTGGGCGACAGCGAGTTGGGTGGGTTGGCGGTGTGGGTGGTGCTGCCGGTGGCGCGCCGATAACCCTGGCTGACTGACGTTCGGCTTGCCCGCCTGGAGGGCAGGCAAGCCGGTCGGGATCAGAGCACCATGGCCGCGAACCAGCCGAAGGCAATCAGCGGCAGGTTGTAGTGCAGGAAGGTCGGCACCACGGTATCCCAGATGTGATTGTGCTGACCGTCGGCGTTGAGCCCAGCGGTTGGCCCGAGAGTGGAGTCCGAAGCGGGGGAGCCGGCATCACCCAGGGCCGCGGCGGTACCCACCAGGGAAATGATCGCCAGCGGGCTGAAGCCCAGCTGCATGGCCAGCGGCACGTAGATGGCGGCGATGATCGGGATGGTGGAGAAGGACGAGCCAATCCCCAGGGTGATCAGCAGACCGACCAGCAGCATGAGCAGGGCTGCCAGGGGCTTGTTGTCGCCGATGGCGGCGGCGGAACTGGTTACCATGGCTTCGATGTCGCCAGTAGCCTGCATCACCGAGGCAAAGCCGTTGGCGGTGATCATGATGAAGCCGATCATGGCCATCATCTTCATGCCCTCGGTAAAGAGGTCATCCGCTTCCCGCCAGCGCACCACCCCCGAGACGGAGAACACCACGAAGCCGACCAGCGCGCCCATGATCATCGAGTCCAGCCACAGCTGGACAGCGAAGGCGGCAATCACGGCAACCAGCGCCACCAGCAGCGTCTTCGGGGTGTAGCCAGCCTCGTCCGCGTCGGCGGGTTTGCCGCTATCGCCCACGGCCACTGCCGCGTAGTCGCGACGCTTGCGGTAGCTGAAGAAGGCCACCAGCAGGCCGCACAGCATACCCAGCGCGGGCAACGCCATGGCGTGCATGACGCTCAGGCCGGCCACATCCAGCCCGCCGTCCTGCACGTTGGCCAGCAGGATGTCGTTGAGGAAGATGCCGCCGAAACCGACCGGCAGGAACATGTAGGGCGTGATCAGGCCGAAGGTGAGTACGCAGGCGACCAGCCGGCGATCAAGATGCAGCTTGGCCATGACAAACAGCAGCGGCGGAATCAGCAGCGGGATGAACGCGATGTGGATTGGCAGGATGTTCTGCGAAGCCATGGCCACGGCCAGCAGCATGATGAGCAGCGTGGCCCGCAGTTTGCCGGTGCCGCCGCCACGCTGGCCGTTGATCAGGCGCAGGGCGCGGTCAGCCAGGGCGTGGGCGGTGCCGGACTTGGCGATGGCCACCGCAAAGGCGCCCAGCAACGCATAGCTCAGGGCGACGTTCGCCCCCTTGCCCAACCCGCTCTGGAACGCCTGCAGCGTGTCGTCCAGGCTCAGCCCGCCGAGCAGACCGCCGGTGACGGCGCCGATGATCAACGCCACAACTACGTGCACGCGGCACAGGCTCAGGATGAGCATTACTGCAACTGCAACGACCACTGCGTTCATGGTTACGTCCTGTTCGATAAATCATTCACAAGGGGGAGGGCGCGTACTCTGCCGGATGGCCTGGGTGCTGTCAAAAGTTCTGGATGAAATTGCCAGCATGGCGGTAGTCGGCATGAGTGGGGCGAGGCCGGCCGTCAGGCCGACCTCTCTACAGCTGGCTAGATCCGGAACCGGCCGATCAAGCCGCTGATCTGCTGGCCGATGCGCGCCAGGTGCTGGCTGGCCTCGGCGGTCTGCTGGGCACCTTCGGTAGTTTCCCGGGCCAATTCGGCCGCCTCGGTGACGTTGCGGTTCACGTCCTCGACCACGGTCGACTGCTGGGTGGTGGCGCTGGCGATCGAGGCGTTGAGACTGACCAGGTGGGCCATGGAGTTGGCGATCTGCTCCAGTGCCTGGCCGGCGGCGTTGACCTGCTCGACACTGAGCTCTGAATAGCGGCTGCTTTCATTGATCACATTCACCGCCGACTCGGTGTTGGTCTGCAGCCGGGTGATCATGCTGTGGATTTCTTCGGTGGATTTCTGGGTGCGCTGGGCCAGGTTGCGCACTTCATCCGCCACCACAGCGAAGCCGCGGCCCATTTCGCCGGCGCGGGCGGCTTCGATGGCGGCGTTCAACGCCAGCAGGTTGGTCTGCTCGGCGATGGCGCGGATCACATCCAGTACGGTGGCGATGTCCTTGGCGTCGCTGGAGAGGGTGTGCATGTGGCTGACGGCGGTGCTGACGCTGCTGGACAGGTGCTCGATCTGCTCGATGGTGCGCTTGACCTGGTTGCGGCCGACATCCGCCCCTTCGTTGGCGTTCTCCACTTCCTGGGCGGCGGCGTTGGCATTCTGCGCCACGTCCTGTACGCCGTAGGTGATCTCGTTCACCGCGGTGGCCATCAGCTCCATGCGCTCGGATTGGCGGGTCATGCCGTGCAGGCTGGCGGTGCTGATCTGGTCCAGTTGCTGGCTGGCGCTGATCATCTGGTTGGCGCCATCACCCAGCTGCTGGATGAGGGTGCGCAAGGTGCCGGTAAAGGTATTGAAATGCCGAGCCAGCTGCGCAAGCTCATCCTGACCGTTGGCATCCAGGGTGTGGGTCAGGTCGCCTTCACCGTGGGCGATGTCGCCCAGGGCGCGTACCACCTGATTCAGTGGGCGGGTGATGCTGCGCCCGATCAGGTAAAGGCTGGCGAACATGATGAGGATGATGACCGCGACCACCGACAGGGCCCAGATGACCTGACTGCGGAAGCGGCTCTCCACATCGGCGAGGAATACGCCGGTGCCGACCATGTAATCCCAGGGCTTGAAATGGGTGAAGGCTGCCAGGCGTCGTACCCCGTCGCCTTCACCGACCACGCCGCCGGGCTTGACCCACAGGTATTCGTGGAAGCCGGTGCCCTGGGTGCGGGCCATGTCGACCATTTCCTTGATGACGTTGGGGCCATTGGCCGTGCTCAGGGTGCTGAGGTCCACGCCTTCGGTTTCCGGGGCGAAGGGGTGCATGCGCATGACGTAGTTCATGTCATTGACCCAGAAATATTCGTTGCCGGCATAGCGCAGGCCGCGCAGGGCCTCCAGGGCCTGCCGGCGAGCCTCCTCGCCGGTCAGCTCGCCCTTGAGCTCGCGGGCATGGAAGTGGGCGAGCAAACCATGGGCGGTTTCTACCAGGTGGGTCGCCTTGGTGACCTGGGCGCTGTGGATTTCATTGCGCAGATGATTGAGCGAGATGAAGGTGAGCGCCAACAGGCTGGCGAGCGAGACGATGAGGATAAGCCACATCCGTTGGTTGATTCTTATTTTGCGCAACAGGTCCATTATTCCCTCTCCGACAACTGTCTTTCTGGTAACTGCGGTCTGGTCAAACCAGACTACCTAGTGCTGTATCGGTCGAGCCCGCCGATACTGAAGGACTTTTTTCCCGGTGTCAGTGGCTGGTCGCCACTATTGGTCAGCTGAATCTCGGATATAGACCAGAGGCGGTGTTTCAGGGGGGTTGGCCCCTTCCGGCAATACCCAACGCGTGCTAAATTGCCGCCGCAATTCGGCAGGGATGGCACTTTCCGCCGGCGCTCCGGTCTATCTGTTTGTTTCCCAAAGGATATTTTATGCAGTTATCTATCAAGAGCCTGTCCCTTGCGGCCCTGCTGAGTGCAGCCGTGGTATCCCCTGGCCTCATGGCCGATGGCAAGGAAGCAATCGAGCCGTCGGAAAATGCCGTTCTTACCGAAGACGTCGCTGGCAAGGTGGTGGTGGGCTGGGTCGAGAAGGGCCTGATCCTCCCGGAAGAGGCGGTGGTCAAGGTCAAGGTCGATTCCGGCGCCCTGACCTCATCCATGCACGCGGTGAACATGGAGCGCTTTACCCGCAAGGGCAAGCGCTGGGTGCGTTATGACGTGCCGGTGACCGATGCCGAGACCGGGAACAAGGTCACCCTGCAGTTCGAACGTCCGGTGTACCGCCAGATGACCGTACGCGGCGCCGGTGGTGAGGATTACCGGCCGGTAGTGAAGATGCGCATGTGCATCGGCAATCGCATCTTCGAAGAACAGTTCTCCCTGCGCGACCGCAGCGACATGACCTATCCGGTACTGCTGGGCCGTCGCACCATCGAGCATATCGGCCTGATCGATGTATCCAACACCTTCATGCTGCCGCTGGAGTGCCCGGATGCGGCCAGCGAGGAAGAGCGTGATCGGCAGCAACAGATGAAGGACGATGCCGAGCTGGTCGACGACAGCCAGATGGACGTGCCGTCCGAGCCTGAAGAGGAAGACGACGAGCAGGAATCCGGGGAGTAATTACCCCCGCGCCGAGTCAGGCTGCCAGCCAGCCCAGCGCCGCCGTGGCCAGTACCACCAGCCATGGCGGCAGCTTCCAGAATACCAGCGCAATCAACGCCGCCAGCCCCAGGGCAAAATCCTGCGAACTCTTGATGGCGCTGGACCATACCGGCTGATACAGCGCCGCCAGCAACAACCCCACCACCGCCGCGTTGATGCCCGCCAGGGCCGCCTGGGTCCGTGGGCTGTGGCGTAGCTGTGCCCAGAACGGCAGGGCACCCACCACCAGCAGGAAGGACGGCAGGAAAATGGCGGCCAGGCAGACCAGCCCGGTGAGCCAGCTCGGCAGGCCGGTATTTATTGCCGTGCCGAGGAAGGCGGCGAAGGTGAACAACGGGCCGGGTATGGCTTGGGTCGCACCATAACCGGCGAGGAAGGTATCGATATCGAGCAGCCCGGCTTGGACCGTCTCGGCCTCCAGCAGCGGCAGCATGACGTGACCCCCGCCAAATACCAGGGCGCCGACCCGGTAGAAGCTATCTACGATACTCAGCAGTTGACTGGGGAACAGACTGGCCAGCAACGGCAGACCCACCAGCAGCACCAGGAACAGGCCAAGCGCCAGACTGCCTGCCCGGCGGCTGACCCGCACGGGCAGGTCATCCTGTTGTTCTTCGGTAGTCGGCTTGATCAGCAGCACACCAAGCAGGCCCGCGCCCAGCAATACCAAGGGTTGGCTCCAGATGAAGGGCAGCAGCAATACCAGCACCGCACTGGCGGCCATCAAGGTGACTCGCAGACGATCGGGGCAGAGGGTGCGCGCCATGCCCCAGACGGCCTGGGCCACCACCGCCACGGCCACTACCTTCAAGCCCTGCAATACGCCTGCATGTAGGGAGCCCTGGAACGCCAGCGAGGTAGCAAACAGGATGAGGATCAGTGCGGACGGCAGGGTAAAGCCAGCCCAGGCGGCGAAAGCGCCCCGGTAGCCGGCCCGGGACAACCCGAGCGCCAGTCCGACTTGGCTGCTGGCTGGACCGGGCAGGAATTGGCAGAGGGCGACCAGATCGGCGTAACTGCGCTCGGACAGCCAGCGGCGGCGGACGACAAACTCGTCACGGAAGTAGCCAAGGTGCGCCACGGGCCCGCCAAA
This sequence comes from Pseudomonas saudimassiliensis, assembly GCF_000939975.1. Classification (GTDB taxonomy): domain Bacteria; phylum Pseudomonadota; class Gammaproteobacteria; order Pseudomonadales; family Pseudomonadaceae; genus Halopseudomonas; species Halopseudomonas saudimassiliensis. The sequence goes on from NZ_LK391969.1 coordinate 2,946,284, forward strand.
GGAAGTCAGGCCCAAACGCAAAAAGATCAGAAAGACGGACCAGGGACGGTTGCCGGCTGCAGAATCGACCGGGGAAACGGCTGGCTTCATGGCGCGGCCCTCGGGTCCATCAGGGGAGTTACCACATCAGGTCGTCGGGTACCTTGAAGTCGGCGTAGGGATCGTCTTCATCGGGCTGGGCGGCTTCCACCTTGGCAATGATCACCGGCCAGTGCGGGGCGCGCTCGGCGACCTTTTCCGCCACTTCCAGCGGGATCACCTCGAAATGGCCCGACAACCGCACGATACCCAGCTTGCCGCGGCTGAGCTTGTCGAACTGCTCGGCCGTGACATAGATTTTCTTGATCTTGTTCTTGGCGACAAACTGGTACGCGGTCTCGCCACCGGTACGGTCCAGCTTGGCCTGTTCGATCAGCTGCTTGGCCTGGGCTTCGCGTTCCTTACGGGCCGCTTCTTCCTGGCGTTGCAGGTTCAACTGACGGTCACGCTCGGCCTTCTCGGCACGGGCCTTTTCTACCGCCGCCGCGGTGTCATGCACCTTCTCGGGGGTATTCTTTACGGCCTTTTTCTTGGCCCGCTGAGCCTGTTTGAGTTTCTTTTCATCAACCAGTCCAGCCTTGAGCAACTGGGCTTGTAGTGAATTGACCATGCGTTGGGCTACCTGTGACAGCGAGAAATGGAAAGCGCATTCTAGGGGCGGTTCCTGTTTTCAGCAACGCAACCCGGGACCAAAGGGGGCTTATCTGCTGTCTTATCTGCGTCTCGGGCCTTTCCGGCGATCGCTCACCGCTCTCGCCGCCGATCCTCGGCCTCCAGTTCCGCCTGCCGCTCCTTGATGCGCTTCATCTGCTCGTCGCCAATGGGCATCTTGTTGGCGGTCTTGCGCAGCATATAGAGCCCGCCGATGACAGTGGCAATGATGATCAACAGGAAAATCCAGCCGAAAGGGGACATAGGGAGTGCTCCATGGCGATGGGTTCGTACAGAGAGGATGGCCAAGAGTTGGCGGGAAGGCAATTGCAGCGGTCAGCTGCGTTTGAAATTGTGAGCAGCTTATGGCTTGACTTGGGTGTGCAAACGATTAAAATGCGCGCCTGCTTCGGTAACAACGCTGTTATCAGGTAGATGCGCAGTGGTAGTTCAGTTGGTTAGAATACCGGCCTGTCACGCCGGGGGTCGCGGGTTCGAGTCCCGTCCACTGCGCCATATCCAAAACCCTTGCATCGAAAGATGCGAGGGTTTTTTCGTTTCTGAAGATGGGTTTTAAGCCAGCCCGATAACCCTTCCCCTGGACGCCAAACTGTCGCATCATCGGGCCAGTATTTTTTTGGCTAACAGTGTTGTGAATATGAAGAACAAGTTTCTAGTTGGTTTATTGCTGATCTCCACCTTGATCAGCATGTCCGCTTATGCCGAGGAGTGGTCTCGTGAGAGGGTGCTTTCCTTTGATACGCGCAAGGTGCTTGGCCAGCTTCAAAAGGCCCTCGCTGTGCAAGACGAGATCCCTACACTGGAGAAGTCCAGGCTCCTGGGCCGCGACCAGAAGTCGGCAGAAAGCGACCTCGACGAGCTCATTCAGGAGGCCATCGGACTCCTTGAATCCGATGGCATCAACCAGTTGAGAAGCCAGTATCAACGCTTGGAAGACCGGATTGCAACCGAGAAGCGGCGTCTTACCCAGTTGCGACGGGAACGGGTGCTGGCACCCAGCGATGGGCGCAGCTTGAGCATCAATATCATGCCCGGTGAGACCTTGAAGCAATGGGTGGCTTCTACGCGGGCAGACTACGATCTGTTGATTGAGGCGACCGCGAGCAATATCGAGAGCTACGAAGAAGAGAAGACACGCACCCTGGATGAAATGACTGCTGCGCTGGCCGCCATTGATGTGAATCTCACGAGCGAACAGCTCGACACCATGATGTCATCCGTCACCGGGAACGACATCATGAGCATGGCGGTGGTTTTCAGTGCCATCAAGGATCTGACCGTACAGCTCAGCGTACTCACCCAAGAGTCCGGGGAAGATCTGGAGCACGCCAAGCGATACTACGGCATGGTGGTAGTCCTGCACCGTCTCACCGGAACCATGCAGAAGCAGTTTCTGACCGAGGTGAATGGCAACTATCTGCCCAAGCTGGCGGAATTCCGCGTCACTGCCAATGACAACCTGAAAGAGGCCCAAGCCCTGATGGCTGCTGGGGCCAATCGCGAGATGATGAGAAGCAATATCGAAGCCAACGAAATGACCATTCGGGTCGTCAAACTTTACGAGAAGCTTCTGAATGACCAAAAGGACAAGGTGGGCAAGGCGCTGCAAGTAACCGAGAAGGAAATCCGGGTTGCCAGCAACACCTACAACACGGTGTCTCTCAGCTCGGCAGTGGTGGGCATGATTCGCGAGGGTGCCAATACCTTCGAACAGCTCATCTCCCTGCAGATGCCTGACGTACGTCAATTCCAGAGCGAGCATATGAAGGAAGAGTTCCGGCGTCTGACCGCGCGGATGTCACCCTGACAGGCGCGTGCCGAGCTTTACTCCCCGGCGGCCAATGGATAATGTGAACAACATCATGTAATGGCAGTTCGCGGCATCCCAGGGACGGCGCTTCAAGATATCGGCAGATCTGCTCTGCCAGTCACCCCACGTCCCTCTCATCCAGCGGCTGCCATCCCCGAATGCGGTTGCGCACAGCCATTCTTTGTGCGCGTGAGGAGTGTTGGATGACTGATTTGGCTGAACTCGGCAGTGCTGTGCTGGCCGAGGTGCCGGTTGATGGCAGCAGTATTGGTAATCAGACCTTGTTTGAGCGTTTGAGAGCGCGCTTTCCTGAAGTGACGGGCGAACAGCTGTGGGCAGCGCGCGATGCCTTGGTCGAGCAGGGTGTGCTGGTCAAGGGGCGCGGGCGCGGTGGTTCGGTGCTGCGTGCCCAGAATACTGCGATGCATCTTACACCCGCTGCGCCGGCCGCTGCCGCGCTGGTCAAGGAGGTGTCGGCAGGTTATCTGGCCGAGGCCGTCCGCGCCGTCAAGGCCAAGCCCAGCAAGACTCAACCGGCCACCAGCATCGAGGACATGCAGAAGACCCTCTGGGCCACCGCCGACAAGTTGCGCGCCAATATGGACGCCGCCGAGTATAAGCACATTGTGCTCGGGCTGATCTTCCTCAAATACATTTCCGACAGCTTCGCCGGCCGTCGCACCGAGCTGAAAGGCAAGTTGCTGGATGAGAGCGACGACTACTATCTGGGCGACGATGATCCGGAAGTGCTCAATGCCGAGCTGGAAGACCGCGACTATTACCGCGAAGTGAACGTGTTTTGGGTGCCGGAGGTAGCGCGTTGGGAGTCGATCCGCGCCGCCGCCAAGCAGGTGGATATCGGCAAGCGCATCGACGACGCCCTGGCCGCCATCGAGGCAGAAAACCCACGCTTGAAGAACATCCTCGACAAGCGCTACGCCCGCGCTCAATTGCCGGACGGCAAGCTGGGCGAACTGGTAGACCTTATCTCCACCATCGGCTTTGGCGATGACACCAGTAAAGCCCGCGACCTGCTTGGCCAGGTCTATGAATACTTTCTTGGCCAGTTCGCCAGCGCCGAAGGCAAGAAGGGCGGCCAGTTTTACACGCCGGCCAGCATCGTCAAAACCCTGGTAGCGGTGCTCAACCCGCACCACGGCAAGGTATATGACCCATGCTGCGGCAGCGGCGGCATGTTTGTGCAATCAGAGAAATTCATCGAAGCCCACGGCGGCAAGCTGGGCGACGTGTCCATCTACGGCCAGGAATCCAACCCCACCACCTGGCGCCTGGCGGCGATGAACCTGGCCATTCGCGGCATCGACTTCAACCTCGGCAAGGAGCCGGCGGATACCTTTATACGCAACCAGCACGCAGACCTGCGTGCTGACTTTGTACTGGCCAACCCGCCGTTCAATATCAGCGACTGGTGGCACGGCAGCCTGGAAGGCGACCCGCGCTGGGTATATGGCACGCCGCCACAAGGCAACGCCAACTATGCCTGGCTGCAACACATGCTTTACCACCTGAAACCCAACGGCCGCGCCGGCATCGTGCTGGCTAACGGCTCCATGAGTTCCAGTCAGAACAGCGAAGGCGAGATTCGTAAAGCCATGGTCGAGGCCGACGTGGTGGAGGTGATGGTCGCACTGCCCGGCCAGCTGTTCTTCAACACCCAGATTCCCGCCTGCCTGTGGTTCCTCACCAAACAGAAAACCGCCCGCCCCGGCGAAGTGCTGTTTATCGACGCGCGTAAACTCGGCACCAACGTCAGCCGAGTGCAGATCGAACTGACCGACGCCGATATCGAACGCATTGCCCAGACCGTCGCCAGCTGGCGCGGCGAGCCGCTGGATGTCGGTGGCGAGATCGCCGAATACCAGGACATCCCCGGCTTCTGCCGCAGCGTCAAATTCGCGGAAATCGCAGAGCACGGCCATGTACTTACACCGGGCCGTTATGTTGGTGCCGAAGCGGTGGAAGATGACGACGAAGTTTTTGCCGAGAAGATGCAGAAGCTCGCCGAAAAACTGGGCGAGCAGATGCAGAAAGGCGCGGAACTCGATCAGTTGATCCGGCAGAAGCTGGGGGGGCTGGGGTATGAGTTCTGAGTGGAAGGAGATAACTGTCGGTGAAGTGTCATTAGTTATTACAAAAGGTACAACGCCGACGACTGTTGGCCACTCTTTTAAAGATGCAGGGGTGAGGTTCGTTAAAGTCGAGACATTGACTGATGAAGGCAGATTCATTGATGACAAGTTCGCATATATTTCTGAACAAGCCCATTCGATATTATCTCGCTCGCAACTTCGAGAGAATGACGTTTTGTTTACTATTGCGGGCACGATCGGTCGCACAGGGATTGTGGGTTCTAGGTACTTGCCTGCGAATACGAATCAGGCAGTCGCGATAGTTCGGCCGGTTACGGATATAATAATTCCGAAGTTTCTGCGATATGTATTTAGTAATCCATCTTTCACGCGGAACGCACAAAGTAAGACTGTCCAGTCTGTACAGGCGAATTTCAGCCTTGGGGAGTTGAGGAAGGCAAAGTTTTTTCTTCCTCCACTTAAAACTCAGTGGGCGATAGTCTCTTTGCTTGGCGCTCTCGACGACCGCATCACCCTGCTACGCGAAACCAACGCCACCCTGGAAGCCATCGCCCAGGCACTGTTCAAATCCTGGTTCGTTGATTTCGACCCCGTGCGCGCCAAGGCCGAAGGCCGCCAGCCTGAAGGCATGGACGCTGCCACTGCTGCCCTGTTTCCCGATAGCTTCGAAGAGTCCGAACTGGCCTTGGTGCCGAAAGGGTGGGGCTTCGGAGTATTGGGCGACCTTGCTGATCTTAACCCTGAGTCCTGGTCGGCCAAGCGTCGGCCTGAAACAGTGGCATATATTGATTTGGCAAATGCTAAGGAAAATGTGATCGCAGAGATTACAGACTACCCGTTTGATGATGCCCCAAGCCGGGCGCGTCGGGTTTTGCGTGATGGTGACACGATAGTTGGCACCGTTCGTCCTGGTAATAGGTCATTCGCTTTTATTGCGAACGCGGCTGAGAATCTGACAGGCAGTACCGGTTTCGCAGTTTTACGTCCGAAATGCACCGAGAACACAGAGTTTGTCTACTTGGCGGCAACTTTAGACGCCAGTATTGATCACTTAACTCACATCGCCGATGGGGGTGCCTATCCGGCTGTACGGCCAGAGGTAGTAGCTGGATTGAGTACGGTGCTACCACCTATTCAGATCCTTATGGCATTCCATGAGATTGCTAAAACACTATTTGTGCGGCTTACTGAAAGTCATGAACAAGCCCAAACCCTAACCCAGCTCCGCGACACTCTCTTACCCCGCCTGATCTCCGGCAAGCTGCGCTTGCCGGAAGCCGAAACCATATTGGAGAAGGCTCTGTGAGCGACACCATCAGCCAATTATTCAAGGACTGGATGATTGCCACGGGCAAATCCAAAAACACCGCCAGCAACTACTTTACCGGGGTGAATATTGTCTCGAAGCATTGCGGGCGTGATGTGTTCCAGATTGAAGATCTTCATGAACTGGAGCGACTCTACCGACAGTATGGCCCGAAGGGTGAACATGCAGAGGTCGGCACCAGCAACAGCGGTAATGTGCACAGCGGGCTCAGGCAGTGGCTGGAATATCAGCGACTGTGGCAAGCCGAAGAAGACCCCAGTATTGACCCGGTGGAGGGCCGCCAGCAGTGGCAGGCTTTTCTGGCGCGCTGGCCCGTGGACCAGCTGCGGGCTTTGACGCTGGACCAATACTACGGCGCCGAAGGCGATGATAGTTTTTATAGCTGGCTTCGTGACCATACGGCCAAGCTGGGGCACTTCAAGGAGGGTATTTTGAGTGCTGGTGTGCGCCCGCGTGGCCGCAATGCCATTGGCGAGCCGGGGGCAGGGATGCAGGCCGATGAGCGGTATATCTGGTACACCATTCTGGGCAATAGCGCGCAAGAAGCTTTTGAGCACCTCAAGCAGGAATTGTTGATAGCTGTAGAGGCTGTGCGCAGTGGCGAGTTGAGTTCGATAGTTGGGCGCAAGACTGCACCGGGCGCGTTGGTCTGGAAGTTGATGTTTCTTTATCAGGACGAGGCCCGCCCACAGGTTCTGCCGTTCTACACAGTCAAGCGGTTGAAGTGGGTTGCGGGTGCTGATGCATCAGGTAGCCCTCTGGCGTTACAGGAGCGTTTGTTAAGTCAACGTGGCGAGCGGGACGTGCTGACGTTTGCTGCCGGTCTGGAGCGGCTGGCGATGAAGGCGCATACGGTAAAACCACTCAAGGAGAGTCCGAGCATGGACAGTTCTCTCGTGCCGCTTAACCAGATTCTGTTTGGCCCGCCCGGCACAGGTAAGACGTATGCCACTGTCGAGGCGGCGCTTGAAGTACTCGATCCCGATTATCTCCGCGAGCCGTTGCGTCACCGCAGCGAGTTGAAGCAGCGCTTCGATGAGTTGGTACAACAAGACCGCATTCGCTTTGTGACCTTTCACCAGAGCTTCAGTTACGAGGACTTTGTCGAAGGGCTACGCGCGACCACTGACGACGCCAGCGGGCAGCTGCGTTATGAAGTGGTGGATGGGGTTTTCAAGTCGTTGTGCGATGCTGCAGCAGTCAAGGTTACACAGCAGGCCGCCGCGCCGAACGAGCTGGACCAGCGCCGCGTCTGGAAAATGTCGCTGGGTAATACTCTGGGCGAGGATGCCAGCATTTACCAGGAATGTGTGGCCGGTGGTTATGTTTTGTTGGGTTATGGTGGAAGCGTCGATTTCGCCGGTTGCACCAATCGCCAGCAGGTACAGGCGCGCTTTGCTGATGCTGGCGTGGTGCCGGAGAACCCTGCTACGGATTACGGCATTACCAGCGTGACGGCCTTCGTCGCGAAGATGAGGGTGGGCGATCTGATTGTAGTGTCCGATGGCAACTTCAAGTTTCGCGCCATTGGCGAGGTGATGGGTGATTACCAGTTCAAGCCCCACGCTGAATTTGAAGATGGTTACGCTCAACTGCGACCGGTCAAGTGGTTGCGCCAATATCAACCGTCGTTGCCCCATACTGAATTGCTCAATGCCCAGTTCAGTCAGATGACCTTGTATGAGCTGCGCAGCCCAACCTTGAACAAGGACAAGCTGCAAGCGCTGTTGGCCGCTGGAACTGAAGTCAGTACTGCGCCTGATTCGCGCGTGCTGATCATCGATGAAATCAACCGCGGTAATATTTCCCGCATCTTCGGCGAGCTGATCACTCTGATCGAGCGGTCCAAGCGGGCGGGTGCTGATGAAGCGTTGTCGGTGGTGCTGCCGTATTCCAAGGAGCGGTTCAGTGTGCCAGACAATGTCTATCTCATTGGCACCATGAACACCGCCGACCGTTCGCTGGCAGGGCTGGATATTGCCCTGCGCCGGCGCTTCGTATTCCGTGAAATGCCGCCAAAGCCAGAGTTGCTGGATAGCGTGGAGGTGCAGGGGCTCAACATCGGCCAGCTGTTGCGGGTGATGAATCAGCGCATTGAGGTGCTATTTGACCGAGAGCATTGTCTGGGGCACGCCTACTTCATGCCGTTGAAAGAGGACGCCTCGCTGGCGCGTCTGGAGGGTATCTTGCGCAACGAGATTTTGCCGCTGTTGCAGGAATATTTCTTTGACGACTGGCAGCGCATTCAGTGGGTTCTCAATGATCACCGTAAGCCAGTGATTGATCGCTTCGTGCAACAGGATACCCAGGATCTGGCGGGATTGTTCGGTGATATCAGCGTGCCTGCGCAGGGAGGGGTATGGCGGATCAATGATGCGGCGTTCAAACGGATTTCTGCGTATAGGGGGGTTCTCGGGGTGCCTTCCTCAGACGACATTCCCGCCGTGCTTGAGGAGACGGGTGCTTGAGCGCACTCGTTAGCGTTCGTGAGTATGCTCGCCTGACAACGGCCGCTGTCGCGCCCGGCAACCTTGATTGCGCGCAAATTACCGAAAGTGCCTTCGAGTGGTTATGTGAGCTGAGCGCCAGCTTCAATCGCAACGGTGCCACGCTGCTGCAGCTGGAAGGACGCCGTTCGTTAAGGTGGGACTCCTACGTGGGTGTGCTGGAAACACCCTGCGGTACGCGTCTGGAGATTCTGCCCAAGCACCATGAGCAGGATGATTGCGTGCTGAAAAGCCGGCGTTTGCTGCGCAAGCTAATTCAGCACGGCTTGCAACTCAAACCACGCGAGGCGTCGGTGGCAAGCCTCGAATTGTTTGACGCCCCGCTCAGTGAGTGGGTGATGGGGCAGTTTCTGACGGAGCTGGATCTGCTGGTGAAACGTGGGGTGCGCTTCGACTATCAGCGTATCGAGGAGGAAAAGCGGTTCCTGCGCGGCCAGCTCAACGTGGTGGCGCAGATGCGTCAGCCACCGGGGCGGCAGCATCACTTTCAGATCCGCCACGATGTGTTTCTGCCGGACCGCCCCGAAAACCGCTTGCTCAAGCTGGCGCTGGAGCACGTAGCCAAAGCCACTCAGGATGCCGCCAACTGGCGTCTGGCCAACGAGTTGCGGGCGATGCTCGCGGAGTTGCCAGCCAGCCGGCAGGTGAGTCAGGACTTGCGGGCATGGAGCCGCGATCGGTTAATGGCGCATTACCAGGCGGTCAAACCCTGGTGTGAGTTGATCCTCAATCAACAGATGCCCATTGCAGTGACTGGCGAGTGGCGCGGCATGAGTATGCTGTTCCCCATGGAAAGGCTGTTCGAGTGCTATGTGGAAGGCTGGTTGCGTAAGCAGTTAGCACCTGCTGCGCGGTTAACCAGCCAGGCCAGCCGCGCTTACTTGTGTGAGCATGGCCAGGGGCGGATGTTCTGCCTGAAGCCGGATCTGCTGATCGATACTGCTGAGCAGCGCTGGATTCTTGATACCAAGTGGAAGCGGGTGGACACAGGAAAACCCGAGAAGAATTACGACCTCAGCCAGAGCGACTTCTATCAGCTGTTTGCCTATGGTCATAAATACCGCATCAACAGGGGTACGCCGAAGCTGGTGCTGATTTATCCCTATTGGTCAGGCCTGACAAAGGCGCTGCCCACGTTTGATTACGGGCAGGGGATGAGCCTGTGGGCTTTACCTTTTGACCTAGACAGTGATCGACTGTTGGATGCAGATGTTGCCGATATTCCGTTGGCCGGTAAGCACACCGATCAAGTAACCGTACAAGTAAGCGATCAAGCATATGCAGCAGCAATTGCCAGATAAGGCCGATAAGAATGACTGAAGACCAACTGGAACAGGAAACCCTCGGCTGGCTGGGTGAGCTGGGATACAGGCACCTCTATGGCCCGGATATCGCCCATGATGGGGCCGATCCGGAGCGTGAGAGTTACCGCGATGTGCTGCTGAGCATGCGCTTGCGCTCGGCGGTGGCCAGGCTGAATCCGCAGATTCCAGCTGCGGCCCGGGAGGACGCAGTCAGGCAGGTGCTGGATCTGGGCTTGCCTGTGCAGTTGTCTGCCAATCGCCTGTTCCATCGACTGTTGGTCGGCGGCGTGCCGGTGGAATACCAGAAGGATGGTGAAACCCGCGGTGATTTCGTGCGCTTGATTGACTGGGTCGATCAAGGCGCCAATGAGTGGCTGGCGGTCAATCAGTTCAGTATCCAGGGGCCGAAGCGTACCTGCCGGCCGGATATCATCCTGTTCGTCAACGGTTTGCCGCTGGTACTGCTCGAGCTGAAGAACCCGGCTGATCTGAATGCGGATCTGGGCAAGGCTTTCAACCAGCTCCAGACCTACAAGGATGTGATCCCCGATGTATTCAACTACAACGAGATCCTGATCATCACCGATGGCAGCGAGGCGCGGATGGGTTCGTTGTCGGCGGACATTGAGCGCTTCTCGCGCTGGCGCACCATCGATGGGGTTACGGTCGATCCGCTGGGTGAGTTCAATGAGCTGGAGACGCTGATACGGGGTGTGCTGCAGCCGACGATGCTGCTGGATTACCTGCGTTACTTCGTGCTGTTCGAGGACGACGGCAGGCTGGTGAAGAAAATCGCTGGTTATCACCAGTTTCATGCGGTGCGGGCTGCGATTGAACAGGTGGTGCATGCCTCGCGCCCCGGTGGCTCGCAGAAGGGCGGGGTGGTCTGGCATACCCAGGGCTCGGGCAAGAGCATCACCATGACCTGCTTTGCAGCGCGGGTGATGCAGGAAGCGGCGATGGAGAACCCGACCATTGTGGTGATCACCGACCGCAACGATCTGGACGGCCAGTTGTTCGGGGTGTTTTCACTATCCCAGGATCTGTTGCGCGAGCAGCCGGTACAGGCTGTAACGCGCGGTGATCTGCGCGAGAAACTCGGCAACCGGCCCAGCGGTGGCATCGTTTTCGCGACCATCCAGAAGTTCATGCCGGGGGAGGATGAAGACAGCTTCCCGATCCTGTCCACACGCTCCAATATCGTGGTGGTGGCTGATGAGGCGCACCGCACCCAGTATGGTTTCAGCGCCACCTTGAAAGCGCCGGGCCTGCAGGCAGCTGAGCCCAGCGCACGTTATCAGGTCGGCTATGCCCAGCATCTGCGCGATGCTCTGCCTAACGCCACTTTCGTGGCTTTTACCGGCACCCCGGTATCCAGTGAGGATCGCGATACCCGCGCCGTATTCGGCGACTATATCCACGTCTATGACATGCAGCAGGCCAAGGAAGATGGCGCGACGGTTGCCATCTACTACGAATCTCGGCTGGCCAAGCTGTCGCTGAAGGACGTCGGTCTGGAACAGCTGGATGACGAGGTCGACGAGCTGGCCGAGGATGAAGAGGAAGACCAGCAGTCGCGACTCAAATCGCGCTGGGCGGCACTGGAGAAGGTCGTCGGTGCCGAGCCGCGGATCAGAAGCGTGGCGGCGGATCTGGTCGCGCATTTTGAGGAGCGCAATCACGCCCAGCCTGGCAAGGCGATGATTGTCGCGATGAGTCGCGAAATCTGTGTGCACCTGTACAACGAGATTGTGGCGCTGCGTCCGGCGTGGCACGACGATGATGCTGACAAGGGGGCGATCAAGGTCGTCATGACCGGCAGCGCGTCGGACAAGGCGCTGCTGCAACCGCATATCTACCCGAGCCAGGTCAAGAAACGCCTGGAGAAGCGCTTCAAGGATCCCCATGACCCGTTGCGGCTGGTGATTGTGCGGGATATGTGGCTTACCGGCTTTGATGCGCCTTCAGTACATACCATGTACGTAGACAAACCCATGAAAGGCCACAACCTGATGCAGGCCATCGCCCGGGTGAACCGGGTGTTCAAGGACAAGCAGGGTGGTCTGGTGGTGGATTACATCGGCATCGCCAACGAATTGAAGGCGGCGCTGAAGGAATACACCGCCAGCAAGGGCAGAGGGCGGCCGACGGTTGATGCCCATGAGGCCTACGCCGTGCTGGAGGAAAAGCTGGATGTGCTGCGGAGTCTGTTACACGGCTTTGATTACGGCGACTACCTGGCGGGTGGGCACAAGCTGCTGGCTGGAGCGGCGAACCATGTATTGGGGCTGGACGATGGCAAGAAGCGCTTCGCTGACAACGCCCTGGCGATGAGCAAGGCCTTTACCCTGTGCTGCACCCTGGATGAAGCCAGGGCCGTGCGCGAGGAGGTGGCTTTCATGCAGGCCATCAAGGTGTTATTGACCAAGCGTGAGATCAGCGCGCGGAAGAAGACCGATGAAGAACGTGAGCTCGCTATCCGCCAGATCATAGGTAATGCTGTGGTGTCCGGTGAGGTGGTGGATGTTTTCGAGGCGGTCGGACTGGATAAGCCCAATATCGGCCTGCTGGATGATGAGTTTCTCGCCGAGGTGCGCAACCTGCCGGAGAAGAACCTGGCGGTAGAACTGTTGGAGCGGCTGCTGGAAGGGGAGATCAAGAGCCGGTTTTCCAGCAACCTGGCTCAGGAGAAGAAGTTTTCCGAGCTTCTGGACAGTGTGATCAAACGCTATCAGAACCGCTCCATCGAAACCGCTCAGGTCATCGAAGAACTCATCGAAATGGCGAAGAAATTCGCTGCAGCCAGCAAGCGCGGCGATCTGTTGGGCCTGAACGACGATGAGCTGGCCTTTTATGATGCTCTGGCCAATAACGAGGCGTCAGTGCGCGAGCTGGGTGATGAGATTCTGGCGAAGATTGCCCACGAGTTGACGTCCAGCCTGCGGCAGAACGTCACCGTCGACTGGAACAACCGCGAAAGCGTTCGCGCCAGACTGCGCTTGATGGTCAAGCGCATACTGCGCAAGTACAAGTACCCGCCGGATCAGCAGGAAGAAGCAGCGCAATTGGTCCTGGCGCAGGCGGAGACGTTGTGTGAAGCGTGGCTTTGAGGTGGTGGCAGAGTAGTATCTATCTGATGGGGAAACGGCAGCCTTAGCGGGAAGTAAAGCGTAATGGATATACGGCATTGGATTGCATTAAACAAAGAGAGGTTTGATAGCCCTTATGAGCAAATGTTCGCAGAGCGTGTGCTGGTGGGGGTGGATGGGCTGGATCTGAGTACGGTTGCAACCCAGTATCAGTTCAGGGATCTGGACAACAAGACCCGCTATTGCGACTTCGTCATCCAGGAAGGCTCCATTCGTATCGCCATCGAGGTTGATGGTTACGACAAGAAAAACCGCGGAAGTGGCATGACTCATGAGGAGTTTGTCGATTGGCAGCGTCGTCAGGCTGCGCTGACTTCAGCTGGCTGGCATGTACTGCGCTTTGCCAACCGCGATGTATGTAATCACCCTGGTCGCTGTAAACGCTACATTGAACTCCTGCTCAGGGATCAGCGCAGCAAAAGCCAGCACCAGAGTAGCCTTGAATCAGCCATTGCCCAAATGAGTAGGGAGCTGGAAGCGGCCCAGCGCAAGGCGGGTACCGCAGACCAGGTGGGCCGTCTCACTCGACAGATCAATCTATTGAAAAACCAGTTGCTGATAGCGCAAAGCGCTCAGCCCCTGACTGAGCGTGACAGACGGGAAATGGAACAACTGGTAACTCGGCTTGAGGAAGAAAACCGCGAGCTGAAACATGAAAAAAACAAGCTGGAAAAACAATCACAGATATTGGGTGGTGAGAATTCGACCATGAAAACAACCGTTTGGGCATTTACGCTGATTATCGGTTTTCTAATAGCGGCGGGGGCTTATGTATTAGGTGGGAGAAATAACAGCGTGCCGGTTACCGCCAATGTCTCGGTTGCCCCGCCCCAAACTGCGGTGTTAGCAGCTCAGTCTGCGCCTGTTGCTGCCCGGCCTCAGCAGATCGCAGCTTCGTCTGCTTCAACGGTATCTGCGGTCCAGGCTGGCCAGTCGTGCGCTGCGCCGATCGATTGGCGCAACGCACGAGATTTTGCTGATCAGGAGGTCGCCGTAGTAGGGCCGGTAGCAGAATATCGTTACATGCCAAACGTGAATGGCTCGCCAACCTGGATTAATCTGGGCACAAAGTACCCGCAGAAAAATCGCTTGGCGGTAGTGGTCTGGGGAGACGACAGAAGCAATTTCGGTGATGCGTTGACGAGCAATCTCGTGAATCGTCAGGTTTGCGTTATAGGCACGGTACAGATGCGTGACGGTGTGCCACAAATAGCTATCAGCCAGCCGCAGAGCCTCTTAACCAAGTGACTCGCTATCGTCGAGTCTGATGATAACAACGGAGTATTGGAAGGGACTGGGCCGAGTTGTTCACGCGGAAAAGACAGACTCCCTACGGAGCCTTATTGCTGCGGCATAAGCATCGTTCCCCTGGCGACTCAGCCGCCAGGGGCCTAGCTCAGTTACCGGGATACTCTGCAACCACTTCCAGCTCACCGGCTTTGGTCAGGCCGACCACCTGGTAGGGATCCTGGCGGTCACCGTATTCCATGCCCGGCGAGCCCACCGGCATGCCCGGTACGGCGATACCCAGCAGGTCGGGGCGCTCCTTGAGCTCCATTACCTGGGCGGCGGGTACGTGGCCTTCAACGAACTGGCCGTTGATCAACGCGGTGTGGCAGGAACCCAGGCGCGGGGGCACGCCGACCTCCTGTTTCAGCTCGGCCATGTTGGCTTCGACGTGATCATTGACGGTAAAGCCGTTGCTTTCCAGATGCTTGATCCAGTCCTTGCAGCACCCACAGTTGGCGTCGCGATGGACGTCGATCACCAGGCTGTCCGCCGCCTGGGCCATGCCGCCCGCCAGCAGGGCGGCCAGGGCGATGAAGCGTACACTCTTGCGCATACCAGGTTTCCTCGTCAGGCCCAAAATCAGCTGCAACCGCCGCAGCAGGTGGTGTGGCCATCGTGGGCCGGCGCCGGTGCGGCGGGGTAGCCTGCCGCGTCCAGGGCGGCAACCAGTGCCTTGCTGTCGGCATTGCCGGTGACGCTGACTTTACCTTTTTCCAGGTTGACCTTGACGTCAGACACGCCAGCAACGGCGGAGAGGGCCTCGGTAACGTGGGTGACGCATTTTTCGCAGGTCATGTCCTGCACGTTCAACTGGATGGAACTCATGGTGCTTTGCTCCTGAAATGTTGGGTCAGATGCAGTTTCAACCCTGACACCATGGCAAGGTCAATCGGCTTTTTACCTCTTGGTTAGCTGGTTATCAAAGCTCTGCCAAGCGGGTGGAAACCGCACTGCCGAGGGCTCGCATGCAGATGGCCGGCACGCTAGCCTGAACTTTTTCCCGGGGCCTTCATCTGATTGTAATGCAGGGGGCATAGGGTGATTTTATGCACGTCACCCCTGCTTAAGGGAAACGGAGGAAAACAAGATGAACGACTACGAAGAAGAATTGCTGGAGCAGCGTGCCCAGGATTGGGATCACGAGGTAGAAGACGCGCAGGAGATGTAGCTGTCTGCTGACGGAGGGAGCAGCGGTCCACTCATGGTACTCGATGCCCCTCCCGACCTTGCCGCCGAAACTGCCCTGGCGCCACGCCGGTCCAGCGTTTGAAGGCGCGCTGAAAGGCTGCGGGGGACGAGAACCCCAGCAGGAACGACACCTCCCCTAAGGCTGTTTCCGTATCGCGGATATAGCTCAGCGCCAGATCCCGCCTGATGTCATCAATAATGTCCTGAAACCGCGTGCCGTCTTCGATCTTCAGCCGCCTGCGCAGGGTCCAGCCGGGCAGGCCGAGTTGGCGGGCTACCTCATCCAGGGTCGGCAGGCGGCTATGCAGCTGCGGCGAGACTATTTCTTCCACCCGTTCCCGCAGCCGGCGGTGGCGGGTCAGTTCCTGCAGTTGCCCGTGGCATAACTCCAGCAGCTGGGCGTGGGTGGTCGCCGCCTGCTGCACCGGTGGCAGTTCCAGGCTGGCCGGCTCCCACAGTAGTTGATTGTGCTCCTGCTCGAACAATACCGGACAGCCGAACAGCGCTTCGTACCGGTCGGCGTAATCCGGCGCGGGGAACTCGATGTGGACCTCTCTCACCCTTGCTGCGCCGACGGTCAGTTGCCGGGCCAGTTGCAGGCGGGAGGCCAGGGCCGAGTCCACCACGAACAGGTTGAAGGCGTTATAGGGGCTGATCGAATAGAAGCGGGTCGCCGGGGGGAGAAAGCTGGAATGGCCCCGGTAGTTCTGGCTGATCAGCCGCTCGAAGCGCACCAGGACGTCGAAGGCCTGCCCCAGGCTGGGCGCGCACTGGGCGGTGATGCCCGGCAACCCGAGGTGGGCCGGCTGGCTATGCAGGCCCATGAGCAGGCCGAAGTCGGCCCGGCCGCTGAGCTGGATGGCGGCATGGCCCAGGCGCATGAAGCGCGGGATGCTGATGCGTGCGCCGGCCTGGTTCAGCAGCGCGGGGGTGATGCGGTAGCGCTGCAGCAACGGGTCCGGGTCATGGCCGAGGCTGCGCAGGGTCGCCTGCAGGCTGTAGAGAAATCCTACCGAGAGATCACCAAGTTTCATCGTCATGGAGCCGGGGCCAAGGGAAGCAGAATGTAACCCAGGGTTATGAAAATGTCATTTAGGGTGATTGAGTGGGGTGGGAGACCCGCCTATTGTCAGCTCCATACCAACGTCGCCCCATGAGCCGACGACCTGATGATGATCCCTGGAGCATGAGCATGACCACCGCAACCCTTTACCCCCACCTGCTGGCCCCCCTGGACCTTGGCTTCACCACCCTGCGCAACCGTGTGCTGATGGGCTCGATGCATACCGGGCTGGAAGAGCGCCCGCAGGGCTTCGAGCGCATGGCCGCGTTCTTCGCCGAGCGTGCCCGTGGTGGGGTGGGGCTGATCGTGACCGGGGGCTTCGGGCCCAATACCGAGGGCAGCGTGGGCAAGGGCGCCGCCAAGCTGAGTACGCCTGAGGAGGCCCAGCAGCACCAGGTGGTGACTCAGGCGGTGCACGAGGCGGGTGGCAAGATCTGCCTGCAGATTCTCCATGCGGGCCGCTACGCCTTTACTCCGGAGCAGGTATCGGCCAGCCCGGTGCAGTCACCGATCAACCCGTTCACGCCCAGGGAGCTGGACGAGGCGGGGATCGAGAAGCAGATCAGCGATTTCGTCAATTGCGCCTCGCTCGCCCAGGTGGCCGGCTACGACGGCGTCGAGATCATGGGGTCCGAGGGCTATTTCATCAACCAGTTCCTGGTCGAGCGGGTCAACAAGCGCACCGACCGCTGGGGCGGCAGTTATGAAAATCGGATGAGCTTGCCGTTGGAAATCGTCCGCCGGGTGCGCGCCGCGGTCGGCCCCGAGTTCATCATCATCTATCGCCTGTCGATGCTCGACCTGGTGGAAGACGGCAGCAGCTGGGACGAGGTGGTGTTGCTGGCCAAGGAGATCGAGAAGGCCGGGGCGACCATCATCAATACCGGTATCGGTTGGCACGAGGCGCGTATTCCCACCATCGCCACCAAGGTCCCCCGGGCCGCCTTCACCAAGGTGACTGCGCGGCTCAAGGGTGAGGTCAGCATCCCGTTGATCACCACCAACCGCATCAACACGCCGGAGGTGGCCGAGCAGGTGCTGGCCGAAGGGGATGCGGACATGGTGTCCATGGCCCGCCCGTTCCTGGCCGACCCGGAGTTCATCAACAAGGCCGCGGCTGGCCGGGCAGATGAGATCAATACCTGTATCGGCTGCAACCAAGCCTGTCTCGACCACACCTTCAGCGGCCGGCTGACCAGTTGCCTGGTCAACCCGCGCGCCTGTCATGAGACCGAGCTGAACTATATCCCAGTGGCCAGCGGCAAGCGGATCGCCGTGGTCGGTGCCGGTCCGGCGGGTCTGGCGGCGGCGACCGTGGCGGCCGAGCGGGGCCACGAGGTGACCCTGTTCGATGCGGCGGCGCAGATCGGCGGCCAGTTCAACGTGGCCAAGCTGATCCCCGGCAAGGAAGAGTTCTACGAAACCCTGCGCTATTTTGCCAAGCGCATCGAGGCCACCGGCGTGCGGCTGCAGCTCAATACCCGGGTCGCGGCCAGCGATCTGGCAGAGTTCGACGAGGTGATCCTGGCCACCGGCATCGTGCCGCGGGTGCCGGCGATCCCCGGTGTGGAGCATCCGAAGGTGATCGGCTATCTCGACGCCATCCTGCAGCGCAAGCCGGTGGGGCAGAAGGTTGCGGTCATCGGTGCCGGCGGTATCGGTTTCGATGTATCCGAATTCATCTGTCATGCCGGCGCGAGCGCCAGTACCGATACCGGTCTGTTCTGGAAGGAGTGGGGTATCGATCCGCAGCTGCAGGCCCGCGGCGGCATTGCCGGGGTCCAGCCGCAGCCGCACCCGCCGGCACGGGAGGTCTACCTGCTGCAGCGCAAGGCCAGCAAGGTGGGCGCCGGGCTGGGCAAGACCACCGGCTGGATCCACCGCGCCGGCCTGGCCAGCAAGCAGGTGCGGATGCTCAATGGCGTCGACTATCTGCAGATCGACGACCAGGGCCTGCATATCCGCCGGGGTGACGAGGTCAGCGTGCTGCCGGTCGATACCATCATTCTCTGCGCCGGCCAGGAGCCGCTGCGGGAGTTGCAGGCGGGACTGGAGGCGATGGGCAAGCCGGTGCACCTGATCGGCGGGGCAGACGTGGCGAGCGAGCTTGATGCCAAGCGCGCCATAGACCAGGGCTCGCGGCTGGCAGCTGCCCTGTAACTGCCAAATACGTCACAGGGTAGTAATTCGTGATCCCGCCGGTAGGCCTGGGCTGATGCAATCGGTCGAAAAAAAGGGCAAAGTTGGCGGAATCACAATAATCCAGGGGACGGACCGATGAGCGCAGGCGAGACGGGCAGAACACAGCAACCGCTATTGACCGAGGCGGTGATGTTCTTTTCTGATCAGGGCATCTCGCGGGAAATGCTGTTCCCTGAGTTCGAAGCGCTGCTCGATGGCCTGGTCGCCGCGCCTGAATGCGCCGATGAGACCATCGAGGCAGTCTTCCTGCAGATCAATCACCGGCTGCATGTGCGCGCTGCGGTGTTTTTTACCCTCGATTTCGACATGGATGGCTACGTCAACCGGCTGTGGAACATGCCGTTGCGCCAATTGGCGGAGAAGGCTGGGCGCGGGCCGGACATGGGCGGCGGCCCGATTCGCCTGGCCTGCCTCGGCTTCTGCACGGCCAGCGCCTATCTCCCCGGCATGTGGAAGCCGGGCCAGCGCGGCGGCAAGGCGGACCTGAGCCTGATCAAGCAGGCGGTCACCCGCAACGCCTTGGGGATCCTCGGTGAGGATGAGGAGGCGCGGGCGGTGCTGGAATCCGACAAGCTGCAGATGGCCGCCGAGGATGCCTGGTACGGTGGCAACCCGGTGCCGGTGGGCGAGGCTGCGGCCACAGTGGCGGACCCGACAGCCGAGCTGGACGCACTGAAAGCGGCCCACGCCGGGGAGGTCGCCGAGTATCTGGGGCAGATCATGGAGCTGAACAGTCGCCTGAGCGTCCAGGAACAGATTCACCGGCAGCAATTGGCGGCGCTGCGCGAGGAGCATGCCGAACAGCTGGCGGTGGGGCAGGGCGAGTTGCTGGATATCAAGCAGGAGCTTGCCGAGCAGCAGCGGCTCAACGCGCTGATGCGCCGTGAACTGAGCCGATTGCAGAACCGCACCGCGGCCGATACCGGCTGATTTGCCAGAACCCGACAGGCTGCGGATAATTGAAGCACTCTCCGTGCTTCGAGGAGCCGCTGCGGCAGCGGGTCAACTCCTGAACACTTGCGCGGATTTTCTCAGCCAACATTAGCGAGTGGTTATGGAGCAATTCCGCAACATCGGCTTGATCGGGCGTCTGGGCAGTGGCCAGGTCGTGGATACCGTGCGACGGCTCAAGCGCTTCCTGCTGGACCGAGGCCATACCGTCATTCTGGAAGATGCCGTGGCAGATCTGCTACCCGGCCATCAGCAGCAGGTCTGTACCCGCAAGATGATGGGTGAGGTATGCGATCTGGTGATTGTGGTGGGCGGGGACGGCAGCCTGCTGGGCGCGGCGCGGGCGCTGTGTCGCTTCGACGTGCCGGTGCTCGGCGTCAACCGCGGCGGTCTGGGCTTTCTGACCGACATTTCCCCTGACGAGCTGGAAGAGCGGGTCGGCGAAGTGCTCGACGGCAAGTACCTGGTCGAGTCGCGCTTCCTGCTGGACGCCTTCGTCCGCCGCGACGAGGAGCAGCTCGGCACCAGCGAGGCGCTCAACGATGTGGTGCTGCATCCGGGCAAGTCGGCCCGGATGATCGAATTCGAGCTGCATGTGGATGGCCAGTTCGTCTACAGCCAGAAGTCCGATGGCCTGATTGTCGCCACGCCGACCGGTTCCACCGCCTATTCCCTGTCCGCCGGCGGGCCGATCATGCATCCCAAGCTCGACGCCGTGGTGCTGGTACCGATGTTCCCCCATACCCTGTCGAGCCGGCCGATCGTGGTGGACGGTAACAGCGAGCTGCGGGTGCGCATTTCCAAGCAGAATGGTATCTATCCCCAGGTCAGCTGCGATGGGCAGGTACACATCGCCTGCGCGCCGGGGGACACCCTGGTGATCCGCAAGAAGCCGCAGAAACTGCGCCTGATCCACCCGCTGGACCACAACTTTTACGCCATCTGCCGTAGCAAACTGGGCTGGAGCAGCCGCCTGACGGAGCGATGACTATGGCGGATCAGTGGCAGGGGTACGACATCATCGGCGACGTGCATGGCTGTGCCCGCACGCTGGAAGCCCTGCTGGAGCAGATGGGTTATGCGCGCATCGGCGGCGTGTGGCGGCATCGGCAGCGTCAGGCGCTGTTCCTGGGCGACATCATCGACCGCGGACCGCGCATCCGCGAGGCGCTGCACATGGTGCGGGACATGGTCGAGGCGGGCGCGGCCCGCTGCATCATGGGCAACCACGAATTCAACGCCCTGGGCTGGGTGACCCCGGCCCCCGCCGGCAGCGGCCGCCAATACGTGCGCGAGCACACCGATCGCAACCGCCGGCAGATCCAGGCCACCCTGGACCAGTTCGCCTCCCGGCAGGCCGAATGGGATGACTTCATCGACTGGTTCTGGACCCTGCCGCTGTATCTCGACATGGGCGATTTTCGCCTGGTGCATGCCTGCTGGGATGAGGGGCTGATCGAGTCCTTCCAGTCGCAGTATCCGGATGGTTGCCCGGATATCGAATTCGTCCAGGCCTCGGTGGAGCGGGACGGGTTCGCCGACCAGGTGTTCGATCGCCTGTTGCGCGGTACCGGCATGCCCTTGCCCCACGGGCTGACCATGACCGGCCGCGATGGCTTCACCCGGGCCATGTTCCGCACCAAGTTCTGGGAAGAGGACCCGGAAACCTACGGCGATATCGTCTTCCAGCCCGATGGCCTACCGGAACACATCGCGATCCGGCCGCTGACCGACCGGCAGAAGTCCGAGCTGCTGGTCTACGGTGCTGATGAACCACCCCTGTTCGTCGGGCATTACTGGCAGGAGGGCGAGCCGCGGGCGATCCGGGGCAACCTGGCCTGCCTCGACTACAGCGCGGTCAAGTTCGGCAAGCTGGCGGCCTACCGCTGGAGCGGTGAGTCGCGGCTGCTGCGGGATCACTTCGTCTGGGTGAATGTACGATGAGCAAATGCCGGGCGCTGCAATGCGGGCTGGATGAAGACCTGACCAACCTGACCCGGTTCCTGCGTAGCCACGGAGTGCCCCACCGGATTACCGAGGAGCGCGGGCAGCAGGTGGTGTGGACCCGGGATGAAACCGCAGCCAAGGTGGTGCGCGAGCTGTACGCCCAGGGCGTGCCCGAGCCGCTGGCCGGGCCAAGCCCGCGGCGGGCGACGCCACAGCTGGACTGGCGGCGCATGTTGCGCCTGATCCCGGTGACCATGCTGGTGCTGTTGGTGACGGCGCTGGTGGCACTGGTTACCCGGCTGGGTACCGACGTGCAGGCCATCGCCCTGTTCACCTTCACCCCGGTGACGGCGAACGGCTACATCGCCGCGGCGCCGGATATGCAGCAGTGGTGGCGTCTGGTGGCGCCGATGCTGCTGCATTTTGGCTGGTTGCACCTGGCCTTCAATGCGCTCTGGTACTGGGAGCTGGGCCGGCGTATCGAACTGCGTTCAGGCAGTGTTTGGCTGCTGGGGCTGACCTTGCTGTTTGCGCTGATCTCCAATACCGCCCAGTGGCTGTTCGGCGGGCCGGGTGTGTTTGGCGGGCTGTCCGGCGTGCTCTATGGGTTGCTGGGCTATTGCTGGCTATACCAGCTGCTGGCGCCGAACGTGCATTTTGATCTGCCCCGGGGCGTGGTGGTCATGATGCTTGGCTGGCTAGTGCTCTGTCTGACCGGGCTGGTGACCATGCTCGGCTTTGGTGCTATCGCCAACGCGGCCCACGTCGGCGGGCTGGTCATCGGCTGCCTGTGCGGTGCAATCGCCGGGGGGCTGCAGCGCAGGGTACAATAGCCGGCTAATCCCGAATCATGCTGCGGAGAACCCATGAATACCTTTATCGACATGTTGCGCAATATCTCTCCCGAGGTGTATGAGAGCCTCAAGCAGGCCATCGAGCTGGGCAAGTGGTCCGACGGTCGCAAGCTGACCCAGGAGCAGAAGGAACTCTGCCTGCAGGCGATCATCGCCTGGGAGACGGATAACCTGCCGGAGGAGCAGCGCACCGGCTATATCGGCCAGACCTGCAAGAACCAGGCAAAGGCCCCGACCAATCTGGATGAATCGCTGTTCGCACCGGCCAAGGGCACCCTGCACTGATGTCGTTGGTCATTGGTGAAGGCAGCGTCCGCAAGCTGCTGGGCAACCTCGGTGAGCCGGTGGTCGATTACAGTCTGCCCCTGGGCGAGCAGCAAGTGCCGCTCAACGCCCTGCTGGGGCGCACGGTACGCCTCCAGGCACTGGGTGAAATCCACTGCATGCACTGCGGCAGGCGCACCAAGAAAAGCTACAGCCAGGGCTACTGCTACCCCTGCATGACCAAGCTCGCGCGCTGCGACGTCTGTATCGTCAGCCCCGAGCGCTGCCACTTCGAGCACAATACCTGCCGCGAGCCGGCCTGGGGTGAGCAGTTCTGCATGACTGACCATATCGTTTACCTGGCCAACTCTTCGGGCCTGAAGGTCGGTATTACCCGTGCCACCCAGATTCCCACCCGCTGGATCGACCAGGGTGCCAGCCAGGCGTTACCGATCCTGCGGGTAGCGACCCGGCAGCAGTCGGGGCTGGTGGAAGACCTGCTGCGTAGCCAGGTGGCGGACAAGACCAACTGGCGCGCATTGCTGCGCGGCGAGCCTGAGCCGATCGATCTGCTGGCCGAGCGTGACCGGCTGCTGGCCGGTGCCCGGGAAGGACTCGAAGCGCTGCAAGCCCGCTTCGGCCTGCAGGCGATCCAGCCGCTGCCCGCTGCCCAGGTGCAGGACATCCGCTACCCAGTGCTGGAATACAGCCCCAAGCCGCAATCGGCGAACCTCGACAAGGAGCCGGTGCTGGAAGGCACCTTGCTCGGCATCAAGGGTCAATATCTGTTGCTGGATACCGCTGTCATCAATATTCGCAAGTACACCGCCTACACTCTGGCTTTCAGTGCTTCCTGAGGAGTCCCCATGCGTACAGAACAACCCCAGACCATTCGCCTCACGGATTACCGGAAGCCCGATTACCTGATCGACGAGACCCACCTGACCTTCGAGCTGTTCGAGGACCACGCGCTGGTGCACAGCCGCCTGGCGATGCGGCGCAATGCCGAGGCAGGGGAGAGCGGGTTGCCGCCGCTGGTGCTGGATGGCCAGGAGCTGACCCTGGTGAGCGTCGCGCTGGATGAGCAGGCCCTGGCCAGCGCCGATTGGCAGGTGGACGAGCATAGCCTGACGCTGCAGCCGCTGGCCGCTGAGTTCGAGCTGGCCATCACCACCCGCATCGAGCCCCAGAACAATACGGCCCTGGAGGGCCTGTACAAGTCCGGCGGCATGTTCTGTACCCAGTGCGAGGCCGAGGGCTTTCGCAAGATCACCTACTACCTGGACCGCCCCGATGTGATGAGCCGCTTCACCACCACGGTGATGGCGGAGCGGGGCGCCTATCCGGTGCTGCTGTCCAACGGCAACCTGATCGCCAGTGGCGAGCACGAGGGCGGCCGGCACTGGGCGACCTGGGAAGATCCCTTCCCCAAGCCGGCCTACCTGTTCGCCCTGGTCGCCGGGGACCTGTACCGCATCGATGACAGCTTCACCACCATGAGCGGCCGCAATGTCGAGCTGCGCATCTATGTCGAGCCGGAGAACCGTGAGCAGTGCGGGCACGCCATGGACAGCCTCAAGCGCTCCATGCGCTGGGACGAGGAGGTCTACGGCCGCGAGTACGATCTGGACATCTTCATGATCGTGGCGGTGAACGATTTCAACATGGGCGCCATGGAGAACAAGGGGCTGAACATCTTCAACTCCAGTTGTGTGCTGGCCCATCCGGACACCGCCACCGATATGGCCTTCCAGCGGGTGGAGGCGGTGGTCGCCCACGAGTACTTCCATAACTGGTCCGGCAACCGGGTGACCTGCCGCGACTGGTTCCAACTGTCGCTGAAGGAGGGCTTCACGGTATTTCGTGATGCCGAGTTCAGCGCCGACATGAACTCGCGCACGGTCAAGCGCATCGAGGATGTCACCTTCCTGCGGGCCAACCAGTTCGCCGAAGATGCGGGCCCCATGGCGCACCCGGTACGGCCGGACTCCTATATGGAGATCTCCAACTTCTACACCCTGACCATCTACGAGAAGGGTGCCGAAGTGGTGCGCATGCTGCACACCCTGCTGGGGCCCGAGGGCTTCCGCAAGGGGACCGATCTGTACTTCGAGCGCCATGATGGCCAGGCGGTTACCTGCGACGACTTCATCGCTGCGCTGGAAGATGCCAACGGCGTGGATTTCACCCAGTTCAAGCGCTGGTACAGCCAGGCCGGCACCCCGGTGCTGCAGGTCGATGGCCGCTATGACGCGGCTACCTCGACCTTCCAGCTGCTGTGCCGCCAGAGCTGCCCGGCCACCCCCGGGCAGGCGGAAAAGCTGCCCTTCGTGATTCCCCTGCGCCTGGCGTTGCTGGATGGCGAAGGCCGGGAAATGCCGCTGCAGCTGGCGGGCGAGCAGCAGGGCCGCGGCACCGAGACCGTGCTGGCGGTGACCGAGGCCGAACAGCTGTTTGTGTTCGAGGACATCAGCGAGGCGCCGATGCCGTCGCTGTTGCGCGGTTTTTCCGCCCCGGTGAAGCTGGTCTACCCTTATTCCCGGGATGACCGGGTGTTTCTCGCCAAGCACGATCCGGACGGTTTCAACCGCTGGGAAGCGGCCCAGTCCCTGGCCGTGGACGTGCTCCAGGGCCTGATCGAGATCCACCAGGCCGGCCGGCCGCTGCTGCTCGACCAGCGTCTGCTGGAGGTGCAGCGCACGGTACTGGAAGACCTGACACTGGACCCGGCGATGGTGGCCGAGATCCTGCGGTTGCCATCGGAGGCCTACCTGGTCGAGCTGGCCGAGGTCGCCGATGTCGACGCCATCCACCATGTGCGTGACTGGGTGCGCCAAGAGTTGGCCACCGCCCTGGCCGAACCGATGTGGGCGCGCTTCCGTCAACTGGCCGAGCCCCGTGGCGCCTACAGTGCCGATGCAGCGTCCATGGCCCGGCGCAGCCTGCGCAACACGCTGCTGGGCTACCTGATGCTGACCGAGTCGTCCGCAGCCCTGTCGGCCTGCGTCCAGCAGTTTGTCGAGGCGGGTAACATGACCGATCGCCAGGCGGCGCTGGTGGCCTTGGTCAACTCGTCCCATGAGCAGCAGAAGCAGGCTGCCCTGGAGGAGTTCGCCCAGCGCTGGAGCGCCTATCCGCTGGTCATGGACCAGTGGTTCAGCATCCAGGCGGCCAGCCCGCTGCCCGGTGGGCTGGAGCGGGTGCAGAAGCTGATGGAGCATCCCGCCTTCAACATCCGCAACCCGAACAAGGTGCGGGCATTGATCGGTGCCTTTGCCAACCAGAACCTGGCCAACTTCCACCGCGCCGACGGTGCCGGCTACCGGTTTGTTGCCGATCGGATCATCGAGTTGAACAAGCTCAACCCGCAGATCGCCTCGCGGATGCTGACGCCCTTGACCCGCTGGCGCAAGTTCGATGGTGCTCGCCAGGAACTGATGAAAGCGGAGCTGGCGCGGATCATGGCAACCGACGCACTATCGCCAGATGTGTACGAGGTGGTCAGCAAGTCGCTGGCCTGAGCGAGGCGGCTCCGGGCGGCGCTTGCAGCCCGCTTCGGAGCGGTTGCCTGGCACCCGGTATTGATACAGAATGCCTCTTTGTCCGGCTCGGTAAACTGATTACAAAAGATTACCGATCCGGCATTGGTGCCTTGCCGGATTCGCTCTAATATGAATCACCCGACCATCCAGGGTGATCAATAACAACAAGGGGTTCCCATGCGTAATGTCCTGAAGGAACAGGTGTGCGCGGCGCTGTCGATGACGGCTATCCATCTCGCTCCAGCGGAGCCGATCTCCTTTCTTGTCCTTGTTCGTCCTGCATTCTTGGGTCGGGCCCGTATCCGGTCTCGGCATGCGGCTGTCTGGCCGTGTCCGTACCGAGTCCTGACCGCCTGACGGGCTCTGCAGCGCCCACCTTTCTTTGATCTGACCCAAAAACAATTACAACCAGGAGAGTCTGGATGTCCCAGAATGATCAGGAACAAGCTACCTTCATGGAGCGTCTGGTTTTCAACCATCGGTTGACGGTCGTGGTGCTGTTCGCGCTGGTTACCCTCTTTCTCGGCTATCAGGCGACCAAGGTCAGACCCGATACCAGCTTCGAGAAGATGATCCCCCTCGAGCACCCCTATATCGTCAACATGATCGAGCATCAGGACGACCTCGCCAGCCTGGGTAACTCGATCCGTATCGCCGTGTCGATCAAGGACGGCGATATCTTCTCCAGCGAGTACATGGAAACCCTCAAGCGCGTCAACGACGAGGTGTTCTTCCTCCCGGGCGTGAACCGGGCGGGGTTGCGTTCGTTGTGGACGCCGAACGTGCGCTGGACCGAGGTGACCGAATACGGCTTCGACGGCGGTCCGGTCGCCAGCCGGCCGGCCTACGAAACCGAGGGCGATCTCAACGAGCTGCGGATCAACGTGCTCAAGTCCGGCGAGATCGGCCGGCTGGTGGCGAACAACTTCAAATCGACCATCATTGAAGTGCCGCTGCAGGAATACTATCCCAACCCGGACAACCAGTCCGAGCTGCTGCGCCTGGATTACGGTCAGTTTTCCGACCTGCTGGAGGAGAAGATCCGCAGCGAGTTCCAGAACGAGAACCCGAACATCCAGATCCATATCGTCGGCTTCGCCAAGAAGGTCGGCGACCTGATCGATGGCCTGATGGCGGTCATGCTGTTCTTTGCGGTGGCGGTGGGTATCACCTTCTGCCTGCTGTACTGGTTCACCTGGTGTATCCGCAGCACCCTGTCGGTACTGGTGACCACCCTGATCGCAGTGGTCTGGCAGCTGGGGCTGATCCACCTGATCGGCTTCGGGCTGGATCCCTATTCGATGCTGGTGCCCTTTTTGATCTTCGCCATCGGTATTTCCCACGGTGTGCAGAAGATCAACGGGATCGCGCTGCAGTCCAGCGGCGCCGACAACGCGCTGATGGCGGCGCGGCGTACCTTCCGCCAGCTGTTCCTGCCCGGCATGATTGCCATCCTGGCCGACGCGGTGGGTTTCATCGCGCTGCTGATCCTGGATATCGGCGTGATCCACGAGCTGGCGATCGGCGCCTCCGTGGGTGTGGCGGTGATTGTGTTCACCAACCTGATCATGCTGCCGGTGGCGATCTCCTACATGGGTATCAGCAAGCGGGCCGTTGAGCGCAGCAAGCGCGATGCGGTGCGCGAGCACCCGTTCTGGCGGGCCCTGTCCAATGTTGCCCATCCCCGTCTGGCCCCGGTGATCGTGGTACTGGGCCTGGTGGCCGGGGTGGGCAGCTTCCTGTACCAGAAGGCCAACCTGCAGATCGGTGACCTGGACCCCGGCGCGCCGGAACTGCGTGCCGACTCCCGCTACAACCTGGATAACGACTTCATCATCAGCAACTATTCCACCAGCTCCGATATCCTGGTGGTGATGGTCGAAACCGCGCCGGAAATGTGTTCGGCCTACCCGACCATGGAAGCCATCGACCAGCTCGAGTGGCGCATGAACAACGTGCCCGGCGTGCAGTCGACGGTGTCGCTGGTGACCGTGGCCAAGCAGGTGATCATGGGCAACAACGAGGGCAACCTGAAGTGGCAGAGCCTGTCGCGCAACCAGGATAACCTCAATACCGCCATCAGCCGCGCGCCAGAGGGCATGTTCAACAGTGGCTGCTCGCTGGCGCCAGTGCTGGTCTATCTCAACGACCACAAGGCCGAGACCCTCGAACGCGCGACCGATGAGGTCAAGGCCTTTGCCGAGGAATACGATACCGATACGCTGAAGTTCAAGCTGGCGGCGGGTAATGCCGGCATCGAGGCGGCGACCAACGAGATCATCGCCAGCTCCGAGCTGACCATCCTGGTGCTGGTTTACCTCTGGGTAGGCGCCATGTGCCTGTTCACCTTCCGCTCCATTCCGGCGACCATCTGCATCGTGCTGCCGCTGATCCTCACCTCGGTGCTGGGTAATGCGCTGATGGCGTTCCTGGGGATCGGCATGAAAGTGGCCACGCTGCCGGTCATCGCCCTGGGTGTCGGCATCGGCGTGGACTACGGCATCTATATCTACAGTCGCCTGGAAAGCTTTCTGAAAACCGGCATGCCGCTGCAGGAAGCCTACTACCAGACCCTGCGCTCGACCGGTAAGGCCGTACTGTTCACCGGCCTGTGCCTGGCCATCGGCGTGGCGACCTGGATCTTCTCGGCGATCAAGTTCCAGGCGGATATGGGGCTGATGCTGACCTTCATGTTCATCGTCAACATGTTCGGTGCCATGCTGCTGTTGCCCGCCCTGGCGCGCTTTCTCATCAATCCCGAAAAGATCCGCAACAAGAAGGATTCCTTTCTGCAGCATTGAAGGAAATACGAGAAAACACTGATCCTGGCTCATCTGCAGTGATGATGAGCCGGGATCATCATCACTTTCATGATTAACAAAAGATAACCAAGCCCGGTTGGCGCGCCTCGGTAAAGCCCGATAATATCGGCAGGCATGCCAATTGGCAGAGTATCTATAAAAACAAGGGGAAGGACTATGCACGAGCCAAATTCCTGGCGCGTTTCATCCTTTGGAGCGGCTGGAGCAACACAGCCCGGCAGAGGGAACATAACGGCGTTGTCGCGTCGCATCATCATGACGCTGGGGTTGTCTGGCGCGTTGATGGGCAGCGCATCGCTGGCCATGGCACAGGATGTTGCCAAAGAAGAGCTGAAACCGTCGATCATTTCGCTCAAGGCGAGCAAGACCCTGTTGCTCGATGTCGAGCAGGCCGGCGAGCGCCTGATCGCGGTCGGGTCCCGTGGGCATATAGTCTATTCCGATGACCAGGGCGGCAACTGGCTGCAGGCGCCGGCCCCGGTTCGGCAGCTGCTGACCGCGGTGGATTTTGTCGATGAGCGCCACGGCTGGGCCGTCGGTCATGATTCGCTGATCCTGCATTCCGCCGATGGCGGTGAAAGCTGGTCGGTCCAGTACCGCGATCCCGAGATCGATGCCTCCGCAGAAGGCTTCGACTTCCTTGAAAAACCCCTGATGGACGTCTGGTTCCGCGATGCCCGCACCGGCTTTGCCGTGGGCGCCTACGGCCTGTTCCTGCGCACCGAGGACGG
Organism: Pseudomonas saudimassiliensis; assembly: GCF_000939975.1. GTDB lineage: Bacteria > Pseudomonadota > Gammaproteobacteria > Pseudomonadales > Pseudomonadaceae > Halopseudomonas > Halopseudomonas saudimassiliensis. The sequence continues at coordinate 2,976,057 of NZ_LK391969.1, forward strand.
CGGCAAGACCTGGGAAGACGTGTCCTTCGACATCGATAACCCCGACGGTTTCCACTACAACGCCCTGACCATGGTCAAGGACACCGGCCTGTTCCTGGTTGGCGAGATGGGCACCATGTACCGTTCGCCCGATTTCGGCGACACCTGGGAAACCCTGACCGACATGCCCTATGACGGTTCCTGGTTCGGCGTCACCGGTACCGGTGAACCCGGCGGCGTGCTGGCCTGGGGGCTGCGTGGCAACATGTTCCGTTCGACCGACTTCGGCGATACCTGGGAACAGGTCACGTTGCAGAGCCCGAACAATGGTGAGCTGGAAGCGACCCTGGCCGGTGGCCAGTTGACCGCAGACGGCCGGATCATCGTGGTCGGGGCAGGTGGCGTGGTTGCCATCAGCAAAGACCGTGGCCGCAGTTTCGAGGTCACGGTGCGTCCGGATCGGGTGGCATTGGCCAATGCCACCGGCCTGGCTGATGGCGGTGTCCTGCTGGTGGGTCAGCGAGGCGTCATGAAAGCCGACGAGAAAGGCCTGTCGGCGGCGGGTGGAACCGCCCTTACCTTGCCCGTGCCAACGGCAGAAGAAGAATAATTCGCAGCATTCGGTGACGTTTGCGCATAAGAAGAATTGAAGGCAGGAGAATCTGGATGTCCAGACACCATCAGGAGACCGGTCCGCTTGTGGAGCGGATCATCTTCAACAACCGATTGATCATGCTGCTGATTTTCGCAGCGCTGACGCTGTTTTTCGGTTATCAGGCGACCCAGGTACGCCCCGTCACCAGTTTCGAGAAGATGATTCCTCTCGAGCACCCCTATATCGTCAACATGCTGGAACACCAGGACGATATGGGCAATCTCGGCAACTCGATCCGGATTGCCGTTGCCATCAAGGACGGCGACATCTTCTCCACCGAGTACATGGAGACCCTCAAGCGTATCAACGATGAGGTGTTCTTCCTGCCCGGTGTGGATCGCGCCAACCTGCGTTCGCTATGGACGCCCAACGTGCGCTGGACCGAAGTAACCGAATACGGTTTCGACGGCGGTCCGGTGGCCAGTCGCCCGGCCTACCTGACCGAGGAGGACCTGGAAGAGCTGCGCATCAACATCCTCAAGTCCGGGGAGATCGGTCGGTTGGTGGCGAACAACTTCAAGTCCACCATCATTGACGTGCCGCTGCAGGAGTCCTATCCCAACCCGGAAAACCAGTCGGAGCAGATCCGCCTGGATTACGGTGAATTCTCCCGGCTGCTCGAGGAGAAGATCCGCAACGAGTTCCAGAGTGAAAACCCGAATATCAGCGTCCACATCATTGGCTTTGCCAAGAAGGTGGGTGACCTGATCGACGGGATCATCAAGGTGGTGATGTTCTTCGCCGGCGCCTTGCTGATCACCTTTGTCTTGCTGCTGATCTTCACCCGCTGTCTGAAAAGCTCGCTGACCACCCTGGTATGTTCGGTCATTGCGGTGATCTGGCAGCTCGGACTGCTGCGGACCATGGGTTTCGGCCTGGATCCCTATTCGATCCTGGTGCCCTTCCTGGTCTTTGCCATCGGTATCTCCCACGGGGTGCAGATCATCAACGCCATGGCGATCGAGTACGCCGGTGCGGATGATGCCTACACTGCGGCCCGCCGTGCGTTCCGCTCGCTGTACATCCCTGGTATCGTCGCCCTGGTCTCGGATGGCGTGGGGTTTGTGACCCTGCTGTTGATCGAGATCGAAGTAATCCGTGAGCTGGGTATTGCGGCCTCGGTGGGTGTGGGCGTGATTATCCTGACCAACCTGATGCTGCTGCCGATCCTGATGTCCTACATCGGTATCAGCAAGCGCGCCGTTGATCGCAACCGCGACCTGGCCTCCCGTCCGCAGAAGCTGTGGCAAACCATCTCCGGTTTTGCCCACCCCGCGGTAGCACCGATTTCCGTGGTGCTGGCGATCCTGGCCTTCGGCTTTGGTATCTACTACGGCAAGAACGTCGAGATCGGCGATCTGGACCCGGGTGCACCGGAGCTGCGTGCCGACTCGCGCTATAACCTGGATAACGACTTCATCATTCGCAACTACTCGACCAGTTCCGACGTGCTGGTGGTCATGGTCAGCACGCCGCCGGAAATGTGCTCGGCCTACGAGACCATGGAAGCGATCGACCAGTTGGAATGGCGCATGAGCAACCTGGCGGGCGTACAGTCGGCGATGTCGCTGGTGACCGTCGCCAAGCAGGTGATCATGGGGAACAACGAGGGCAGCCTGAAATGGCAGGCGCTGTCGCGTAACCAGGACAACCTCAACACCGCCATCAGCCGGGCGCCGGAAGGCATGTTCAATGCCAGCTGTTCGCTGGCGCCGGTGATGATCTTCCTCAATGACCACAAGGCTGACACCCTGAGCCGCGCTACCGCTGCGGTGGAAGAGTTTGCCGAGGAATACAACACCGAGAACATCACCTTCAAGCTGGCAGCGGGTAACGCCGGCATCGAGGCGGCGACCAACGTCGTGATCGAGAAGTCCCAGACCAAGATGCTGCTGACCGTCTATGCGGTGGTGATCCTGATGTGTCTGATCACCTTCCGCTCGATCCGTGCGGTGCTCTGCATCATCATCCCGCTGGCGCTGACCTCGGTCCTGGCCAACGCTCTGATGGCCTTCCTGGGCATCGGCGTGAAGGTGGCGACTCTGCCGGTTATCGCCCTGGGTGTGGGCATCGGGGTCGACTACGGTATCTATATCTACAGCCGTCTGGAAACCTATCTGCGTCAAGGACTGCCGCTGCAGGAGGCCTACTACGAAACGCTGAAGACCACGGGTAAGGCGGTGACCTTTACCGGCTTCACCCTGGCCATTGGCGTGGCGACCTGGATCTTCTCGGCAATCAAGTTCCAGGCTGATATGGGTATTCTGCTGACCTTCATGTTCCTGTGGAACATGTTCGGTGCCCTGTGGCTGCTGCCGGCCCTGGCGCGCTTCCTGATCCGTCCGGAGAAGATGCGCAGCTGATAGCTGGAGCACGACCAGAAGGCCGCTCGGGTAACCGAGCGGCCTTTTTCATTGTCGGGTATTGGTGGTGGAGCCGGGGCAGGGGCCTTGTTGGGGCGTTAGCCGACCCTTACACGTCCGGGTACAGCCCCTCAGGCTTGGCGGCCTGGTCTTCCTCGGCCTCCCGGCGGCGGCTCTGGATGACCATGCGCACCGCGCGCCACAGGGGTTTGCCGCGCCAGGTATGGTGGGCGCGGCCGAACAGGCAGGCATTGAGGTCGTCCAGGGCTTCTTCCAGTTCCAGGTAGTTGTGCGCCAGACCGATCAGGCCTTCGCTGTGCTGCTGACGCGCCCAGGCTTCCAGCGCCTTGCGGGCTTCTGCCGGCTGGTTGGTGCGGCAGGCGGCCTGCAGGTCCGCCAGGGGGTTGCCCTGGTCCTCGTCCCCCAGGTCCTCCTGGGCCTCCGGCAGGCTGAAGTCCACCAGCGCCAGTCGCGCCCGGCGCAGGAAATACAGGCTCACCGCCAGGGCCAGCGCCAGCAGTGCCGTAGCCAGCTGCCAGGGCCAGAGCACGCTGGGCTCGCCGGTGGGGAAGGCGAGGGGCCCGCCGCTGGTGGCGAAGTCGCCGCTGCGGCTGACGTTCAGGGTGACGGCCTCCAGGGTGGCGGTTTCCAGCCGGTCTTCCCGGGTATTCCACCAATTCACCACGACGGGCGGCAAGGTGTAGGAGCCTTCCTGCAGGGCCACCAGGGCGGCGCTGTCGTGACGCACGCTGCTGACGCCGGTGTCACTGGTGCGGTTTTCCAACCGCGGCTGGTCGGCGTACTGGCGCAGCTCATCAATCGGCTCGCCCACCAGGCTTTGCAATGCGGGCAACTGGCTGGCGTTGAGGCCCTCGGCCTCGAGGATCAGGGTCCGGGTGAGGGGCTCGCCGCTGAGCAGGTCAATGCCCGGGTCGGGTTGCCAGGTCTGGCCAAGGCTCAGGGCCGCGGCGGGGATCCAGGGCGCGCCCGGGGGATAGCTGTCCGGTACCGGCTGCACCTGCAGGCGGATACTGGGTGAGCGCACCTGGACCAGCCTGCCGGTGCGCGCCGAGAAGCGTTCGTTGCTGGTCGGCTGCAACACGGTAGCGCTGAACAGCTGGGAGGGGATATCCAGCTCGCCGCTCTGCTGGGCGAAGATGGCGTAGCGCATTTCGATCACGCCGTGGCGCACGCCATTCATGGTGCGCTCGAAGTGCCGTGGCGGCCCCAGGCTTTCCACCCGCGCGTTGGGAATGTCCAGTCCGCTCAGGCTGGAATCATCGAACAGCGAGACCGAGTGGTAAATGCGCAGCGTCAGCAACACCTGGGCCTGCACGTAGGGCGTTTCGATGTCCACTTCGCTGTCGATGAACACCGGCGCCAGTTGCGCACTGCTGTCGTTGGCGGCCTGGGCGGCCGACAGCACCTGCAGGGTGATCGGCTGGCTGCTGGCCCCGGCCAGTTGCAAAGGCGGGATCACCACGAAGCCGGTCCGCAGCGGCAGGAGGGTGATGACCCAGCGGGTGACGGGCGTGGTCTTGCCGCCGACCTGGCTGACCAGGCTGAGCTGCCGGGTGCGCTGCACCTCGAAGTTCTCTTCCAGCGGGGCGAGGTCCAGGTCGCTGAGGCGACTGGCGGTGGGGGTCTCCAGGGTCAGCTCCAGGGCTTCGCCTTCCACCAGGCGCGTGCGGTCAACGCTGGCGTCGAGGGCGGCCTGCGCCAGGGGGCTGAGCAGCGCCAGCAGGCACAGTAGTATCCATCTGATCATCGCGGCGGTTCCTGTTGCTGCAGATGTTGGTAAAGAAACTTGCGGCGCAGCAGCTCCGCCGGATCGTCCGGGATTTCCATGAGCCACTGCTGCAATGCCTGGCGTTGTTCCAGGGCGGCCCCGCTGGGCTGGGCGGGAGCGCTACCGGCTGAGGATTCGCCACCAGCTTCGCCCAGCTTGCCTGCGGCTAGATCCTGCGCCTGGCCAGCGGTGCCGCCGGCCGGGGCCGGGTCGGTCGCCGCCGATGGACCGCCCGCCGTGGCCCCCTCGTCGGCAGGCGGTGGGGTGCTTGCGCCAGTGTCGCCATTGCCGTTGCCCGGCGGACTGGTATCGGCAGGAGTGGCGCCGCCGGGTACCTCCGGGGTAGCCCCGTCGGCGGCCTCGTCTGCCCCGGCGGCTTGCTGCTCCTGCTGCTGGCGGAGTTGTTCGAGCAGGGCTTCGATCACCCCGCGGTTGTGTCGGGCGGCGGTGTGATCGGGGTCGCGGGTCAGGGCCTGCTCATAGGCCTCGAGCGCCTCGGGCAGGTGACCGGCCATGGCTTGGGCGGTGCCCAGGTTGAAATGATATTCGGGGTTGTCCGGTGCTGCAGCCAACAGCTCGGCCCAGCGCGCCGCGGCCTGTTCATAGTCGCCGGCCTGGTACAGCGCCCAGGCCTGCCACTGCGGGTCGACAAACCGCTCCGCGGCGGCGCCGGGTTGCTGTTGCTCCAGTAATTGCATGGCCTGCTGATCGGGGCGCTGCCACAGGTCGGCCCAGCTCAGGGCCTGGGCGGGGGGCGGCAGCAGGGCAGCGACCAGCAGCACGCCGAGCCAGCCCCGGCGGGCACCCAGCGCTGCCAGTGGCAGCAACAGCAGCACCAGCCAGTGCCCCTGATCCAGCGGCAGGCGCCCTTCACCGGGGTCGGTGGCGACTGTGCGCATGGGTTGCAGCAGGTAATCCAGATCCCGGTTGCCGACGGTAATGCCGTGATAGCGGCTGCCATGCTGGCGAGCTACCGCTGCCAATTGCTGGCCATTGAGCCGCGGCAGCAGGATACGTCCCTCGCTGTCGCGCATGAAGCCGCCTTCGGCCAGCGGCACCGGGGCGCCGGCGCTGGTGCCGACACCCAGAATCGCCAGTTGGGCGCCCAGCTCCCGGGCGTGGCCGTCCAGTATCTTGCGCTGCTCGCCGTCCAGTCCACTGGTCACCAGGAGGATGCGGGAGGCGCTCTGGGGCTGGCCATCGAGCATCTGCCGCGCCAGGGTCATGGCCTGATCGAGGTTCTGGCCATCGACCGGCATGATCTCGGGCTCCAGCGCGGTCAAAAGGCTGCGCAGGGTATTACGGTCGCGGCTCAGGGGGCTGACCCGATGCGCACTGCCGGCGTAGGCGACCAGGGCCAACTGGCTGTCGGGGTAGTCCTGCATCAACGCGCGGATCTTGTGCTTGCTGCGCTGCAGCCGGTTGGGTGCCAGATCATCGGACAGCATGTTGCGCGACACCTCCAGCACGATCACCACGGCGTTGTCGGATAGCCGGTGGGGTTGGGCGTTGCTGTGCACCAGCGGCCCGGCGAGGGCGAGGATAGCCAGTGTCCAGACCAGCCCGAGGATGGCGAAGCGCAGCGCATGGGTGCCGCCGGCATGCTGCTGCAGCAGCCAGGGGCGCAGCGCGGCGGGCAGCAGTGGCTCCCAGCCCGATAGTCGCCAGCCGCGCCGGTATAGCAGCACCAGCACAACTGCAGCGGGCAGCAGTGCAAGCAGCCAAACGGGCCGGGCGAAGGACAGGCTGGAAAACTCAAGCATGGGCGCGGCTCCGGCGGACCATATTGGCCGACAGCGACAGGCTCAGCAGCAGTGCCAGGGCCAGCGGCCAGGGATACAGCGGGGTGGCTTGGCGGTCGGGCAGGCCGTCACGCAGTGCCGGCTCCAACTGGTCCAGCTGTGCATAGATCGCCTGCAGATCAGCCTCGCTGCGTGCGCGGAAGTAGCTGCCGCCGGTGAGCAGGGCAATTTCCTGGAGACTGCCTTCATCCAGCTCGATGGAGGGATCGAACTGCAGCCCCCGGAGGCTGACGCTCACGCCGTCCTGGGCCTGGGTATCGGCGCCCACGCCGATGGTGAAGATGCGAATACCGTGGTCCGCCGCCAGCCGGGCCGCCCGCAGCGGGCTGACGGTACCCGCGGTGTTGGCGCCATCGGTGATCAGGATCAACACGCGACTGGCTGCCGGCTCGTCGAGCAGGCGCTTGATCGCCAGCCCGATGGCATCGCCGATGGCGGTTTCGCGACCGGCCAGACCGATGAAGCTTTCCTCCAGCCAGTCGCCGATCGCCTGGCGGTCATGGGTCAGGGGCGCCTGGACGTAGGCCTGCGAGCCAAACAGGATCAGGCCCAGGCGGTCCCCCCGGCGCCGGTCGATGAACTCGCCGAGCAGGTGCTTGACCAGCGTCAGCCGGTCGACCGCTTCGCCCGCGAGCTGCATGTCACGAAACTCCATGCTGCCGGACAGATCCAGGGCCAGCATCATGTCCCGCCCGGTGACTGCGGTGGGCAGACTTTCGCCCAGCAGCTGCGGGCGCGCCGCAGCGCACAGCAGCAGCAACCACACCACGACAAAAGGCCATTTGCGCCCGGCACTCGCAGGCTGATCGGCCAGGGGCTGCAGGGCTTGCAGCCGTTCCATGAAGCCGACCTGGAGGGCGGCGGAGCGATTCTGCGCCGGCGGCAACCAACGGCGATATAGCCAGGGCAGCGGCAGCAGCAAAAAGCACAGCGGCCAGTGGAATTCAAACATCATGGTGACGCATCCAGCGGCGCAGTTCGCCGACCAGTGCCTGGCGCTGGGCCGGGCTGAGTTCAACCTGCGGTCGATACAGATCGGCGGCCAGGGGCTGCAGCGCCTGGCGCTGGGCCTGCGGATAGCGCTGGCACAGGTAATCGAGCCAGGCTTCGCCGAACAGCCGGGTGGCCTCAATTTCACCACGCTGCTTCAGCAGTTGCTTGAGCCGGGTGTTGATCGCCGCCAGCCACAGGGCATCCGGCAAATTGGCCGGCACATCGGCCAACACCCGCCACCCCGGGCGCCGCTGCCGGCGCTGGCGTCGCCGCACACGGCGCACCGCCCAGGGCAGTACCAGGGCAAGCAGCAGCAGGGCGATGGCCAGCAACCACCAGCCGGGCGCCGGCGGCCACCAGGAGATCGGCGGCGGGGCGGCGGGGTGCGTCAGTTGCGCCTGCAGGGTCTGTTCCATCAGTGTTTCCGCCGGGCATGCATGCTGAGCAGCAATTGCAGTTGATCGATCGCGCTACGGCTGGTATCCAGCGGCAGCAGTCCGCAACGGGAACGGCTGGCCAGTCGCTGCCAGCCCTGTTGCCGGGTGAGGAACTGTGCGGCCCAGGCCTCGCGCAGCTGTGGGCTGGTGGTGTTGAGGGTCAGCCGTTGCTCACCCTGGATGAACTCCAGCCCGGGGCTGCTGGGCAGGCTGGCCTCCAGCGGATCGAAGATCGGCAGCAGCACCAGGTCATTGTGGGCGCCCAGGGCATTGAGCAATGGCTGGCTCAGCCGGTCGATGGCCGCGTGATCACATAACAGATAGAGAATGCTCCCGGGGCGGACCACCTCGCGGCTGTGGCGCAAGGCCAGGTTCAGCGGCTCGTGGTCCGGTGGCAGCGCGCCCGGCTGCAATGCATGATTGCCCTTGAGCACCTCGCTGAACAGCTGCAGGATCGCCCGGCGGCTGCGGCGCGGGCGCACCTCGTGACACTGGCTGGCATCGAAGACCATACCGCCGATGCGGTCGTTATGGGCCAGGGCCATCCAGGCGATCAAGGCGCAGGCCTCCGCCGCGAGCACCGATTTGAAGCGCAGCTGGGTGCCGAAGAACAGCCGGGCGCTCTGTTCGCAAATGACAAATACCGGCCGCTCGCGTTCCTCGTTGAACACCTTGGTGTGGGCCTTGCGGGTGCGCGCGGTGACCCGCCAATCGATGTTGCGGATGTCGTCGCCGGGTTGATACAGGCGCACCTGGTCGAAATCGATACCCCGCCCGCGCAACCGTGACAGCTGCTGGCCCGCCTGGCGCCCCGGATGCAGCGGGCGACCCGCCAGGGGCAGCTCGCGGCAGTGCCGCCGCGCCTCCAGCAGGGCGTCGAGGGTGACGTACACCGAGTCAGTCATGCTGGCCGCCGGCCCTAGACCACGGCAACGGATTCGACCAGCAAGGTGATTGCCCGGTCGGCATCGATACCCGCTGCTTCGGCCTCGAAGCTGAGCATCAACCGGTGCCGCAGCACATCATGGACAATGGCCTGGACATCCTCGGGGCTGACGAAGTCGCGGCCGGCCAGCCAGGCGTGGGCGCGGGCGCAGCGATCCAGGGCGATGGTGCCCCGCGGGCTGGCGCCCATCTGCAGCCACTCGGCCAGCTGCGGGTTGTACAGCTCGGGGCGCCGGGTGGCCATGATCAGTTGAATCAGGTATTCCTCCACGGCATCGGCCATGAACAGCCCCAGCACCTCCTGGCGGGCGGCAAGAATGGACGCCTGGCTGACCCGTTCGCCAATGCGCGGCTCGAAACCCTTGGCTTCGCCCCGGGCCAGGTGGAGGATCTCGCGTTCCAGGGCCGCATCGGGAAAGCCGATGCGCACGTGCATCAGGAAGCGGTCCAGCTGGGCTTCGGGCAGGGGATAGGTGCCCTCTTGCTCGATGGGGTTCTGGGTCGCCATCACCATGAACAGTTCCGGCAGCGGCCAGGTCTCCCGACCGATGCTCACCTGCCTCTCGGCCATGGCCTCAAGCAGGGCGGACTGCACCTTGGCCGGCGCCCGGTTGATTTCGTCCGCCAGCACCAGGTGATGGAAGATCGGCCCCTGCTGAAAGCTGAAGCTGGCCGTCTCCGGCCGGTAGATCTCGGTGCCGGTGATGTCCGCCGGCAACAGGTCCGGGGTGAACTGGATGCGGTGGAAGTCCGCTTCGATCCCCTCGGACAGCACCTTGATCGCCTTGGTCTTGGCCAGCCCCGGCGCGCCTTCCACCAGCACATGGCCGCCGGCAAGCAGGCAGATCAGCATGCGGTCGATAAGCTGCTCCTGACCGAAGATCTGCTGGGCCATGAAAGCTTTCAGCTGGAGCAGTGACTGGCGATGGGACATGTAGCGAATTCCTTGGCTGATCGGTACTTCCTGCAATGGCTGCCACTTTACCGAAAAGGCCGTGGTCTAGACTAGGGTGAGTTGTCCTTTGATCCACGGCCTGCCAGGAGGTGCCATGGCGTTTATTGTTGCCAGCGACCGGAACGAGTTTCTGCAGATCATCGATCAGCGCCTGCAGGCGCTGGTCGAGCCGGCGGAGCGCGAGCCCCTGGCCCTGTTTGCCCGATCCTTCTTCGGTATTGCCACCCTCGACGAGCTGCTTACCCGGCAGGACACCGACCTGCTGGGCGCCCTGTTGTCGGGCTGGCGGATGCTGCAGCAGTTTGACGGGGATCGGGGCAGTGTCCATGTGTTCAATCCCCAGGTGCAGAACCACGGTTGGCACTCGCCCCACACGGTGGTGCAGCTGCTGCATCTGGATTCGCCCTTCCTGGTGGACTCGGTGCGAATTGAGTTGAGCCGGCAGGGGCATGCGATCCATGCGCTGTATAACAGTACCTTCATGGTCGACCGCGATGCCGGCGGACAGCTGCGCGCCTTGCATCCGGCTGCGGCCCGGGGCGAGGGGCTGCGCGGTGAGTCGGTCATGCATATCGAGGTGAGCCGCTGCGCGACGCCGACCGATCTGCTGGCTCTGCAAGCGGGACTGAAGGAGGCGCTGGGCCATGTGGAGGCGGCAGTGGCCGCCTTCGAGCCGATGCGGGGACGGGCGCGGGAGCTGGGCACGCGCCTGCGGGAAGGGGATATCGGCTGGTTCGACGCCGATGACCGTGAGGAGGCGGCGCTGTTTCTCGACTGGCTGCAGGAGCATTTCGTGTTGCTGGGCTACACCCGCTTTGCCCTGCGCGAGGGCAAGCAGGAGGGGCGTCTCGGGATCCAACCGGAACACAGTCTGGGCATCGCCGCGCTGGACCCGCCGGACGAGAATATTGCGGATATGCCGGCGCAGGTGCTGGAGTACCTGCAGTCGCCCAAATTGCTGTCCTTCGCCAAGGGTGCGCAGAAAAGCCGCGTACACCGGCCGGCCTATCCCGACTACGTGTCCATCCGTGAAATAAACGGTGATGGTGAGGTGGTGCTGGAACACCGCTTTGCCGGGCTGTTTACCTCCCGCGTGGCCAATGCGGACGTCACCAGCATCCCCTGGTTACGCCGCAAGGTGGCCGAGGTGCGCCGTCAGGCCGGCTTCGAGCCGGGCAGCCATCTGGGCAAGGAACTGGAGCAGGTGCTGCAGGAATTGCCCCGGGACGACCTGTTCCAGGTCTCGCAGCAGCAACTCGGCGAGACGGCGTTAGGCATCGTGCAGATCCAGGAACGCAATCGGGTCCGGGTGTTCCTGCGCCGGGGCAATTACGCCCAGTTCTACTACTGCCTGGTCTACGTGCCGCGGGAGATCTATTCCACCGCCGTCCGCCAGCAGATACAGCAGGTATTGATGTCGCGTCTGGAGGCCTCCGACAGTGAGTTCTGGACGCTCTTTTCCGAATCACAGCTGATCCGGGTCCAGTTCATCCTCAGTGTGGACCCGCGGCGCAATCTGGAAGTTGACTACGTGAAAATCGAACGGGATGTAACCCAGGCCTGCCGTAACTGGGCCGATGACTTCAACGAACAAGTACGCGCAACGCTGGGCGAGGCCGCTGGCAGCGAGGCGTTGGCCCGGTTTGGCGCGGGTTTTCCGCCGGGATACAGCGAGCGTTTCAACCCGGCCACGGGCGTGGTGGATATTCGCCATCTGCTAGCGCTGGATCAGGACAACCCCCTGGCGATGAGTTTCTACCAGCCGCTGCAACACAAGCCAGGGCAACTGCACTGCAAGTTGTATCACCTGGGCGAGCCGCTGCCGCTGTCGGATGTCATGCCGGTGCTGGAAAATCTAGGCCTGCGCGTGCTGGGCGAGTTCCCCTTCGAGCTGCGCAGCCAGGACGGCCAGAGCTACTGGATCCACGATTTCGTGTTCAGCTCGACGCTGGACCCCGCCATGGAAATGCAGGACGTCAACCAACTGTTCGGGGAGGCGTTCGCCGCGATCTGGGGCGGCCAGGCGGAGAATGACAGCTTCAACCGACTGATCCTGCTGGCGGGCATCCACTGGCGTGAAGTCGCCATGCTGCGCGCCTACGGGCGTTATATCAAGCAGATCCGCATGGGTTTCGAGCTGCCCTACATTGCCGCCACCCTGATCAACCACGCGCCCATTGCCCGGGAGCTAGCGCGCCTGTTCAAGACTCGTTTCTTCCTGGCGCGCAAGGCCACCGCCGGGGAGTTGGAGGACAAGCTGGAGCAGGCCATCACCGCGGCGCTGGAGGAGGTGGCGGTGCTCAACGAGGACCGCATCCTGCGCCGCTTCCTGGCATTGATCAAGGCGACCGTGCGGACCAACTTCTATCAGCCCGACGCCCAGGGCCAGCCCAAGGACTACATCAGCCTGAAGTTCGACCCTTCAGCCATTCCGGAACTGCCCCTGCCCCGACCGATGTACGAGATCTTCGTCTATTCGCCCCGCTTCGAAGGGGTGCACCTGCGGGGCGGCAAGGTGGCCCGCGGGGGCTTGCGCTGGTCCGATCGGGAAGAGGACTACCGCACCGAGGTACTCGGTCTGGTCAAGGCGCAGCAGGTCAAGAACGCGGTGATCGTGCCGGTCGGTGCCAAGGGCGGTTTCGTGCCGCGGCGCTTGCCGGTGGCTGCCGGCCGAGAGGCGATCCAGCAGGAAGCCATTGCCTGCTACCGCCTATTCATCCAGGGGTTGCTGGATCTGACTGACAACCTGGTCGACGGCCAGGTGGTGCCGCCGGCCCAGGTCATTCGCCACGACGAGGACGATTATTACCTGGTCGTGGCGGCGGACAAGGGTACCGCCAGCTTCTCCGATATCGCCAATGGCATCGCCGCTGATTATGGCTTCTGGCTGGGCGATGCCTTCGCCTCGGGCGGCTCCGCCGGTTATGACCACAAGGCGATGGGCATTACCGCGCGCGGCGCCTGGATTTCGGTACAGCGGCATTTCCGCGAGCTGGGTATCAACGTGCAGGAGGACCCGATCACGGTGATCGGTATCGGCGACATGAGCGGGGACGTGTTCGGCAATGGCCTGCTGCGTTCGCGCTCAGTCAAGCTGCTGGCCGCCTTCAACCACCTGAATATCTTCATCGATCCCGACCCGGACCCGGAGCGCAGCTTTGCCGAGCGCCAACGCCTGTTCGAGCTGCCGCGGTCAAGCTGGCAGGATTACGATCCCCAGCTGATTTCCGCGGGCGGCGGCGTGTTCCCCCGCAGTCTCAAGCAGATCACCCTGACGCCGCAGATGAAGGAGGTGTTCGCCATCGACGAGGATCAGCTGACTCCGGCGGAGCTGATCAATCGGCTGCTCAAGGCGCCGGTGGACCTGTTGTGGAATGGCGGCATCGGCACCTACGTCAAGGCGTCGACCGAAAGCCACGCCGATGTCGGCGACAAGGCCAATGATGCGGTACGGGTAGATGGTCGGGAGCTGCGCTGCAAGGTGATAGGCGAGGGCGGCAACCTCGGCATGACCCAGCTGGGTCGGGTCGAATATTGCCTCAACGGCGGTGCGGCCAACACCGACTTCATCGACAACGCCGGCGGTGTGGATTGCTCCGACCACGAGGTGAATATCAAGATCCTGCTCAACGAAGTGGTGGCGGCCGGCGACATGACCGTCAAGCAGCGCAACCAGCTGCTGGCAGAAATGACCGACGCCGTGGCCGGGCTGGTGCTGATGAACAACTACCAGCAGACCCAGGCCATCAGCCTGGTGCAGCGCCAGGCGCACCGGGCCATGGGCGAATACCGCCGTTTCATTACGGTCATGGAGGCCAGCGGCCGCTTGAATCGCGCCCTGGAGTTCCTGCCCGAGGATGACCAATTGGCGGAGCGCTCGGCCAAGGGCCTCGGCCTCACGCGCCCGGAAATGTCCATCCTGATTTCCTATGCCAAGGCGGATCTGAAGGAAAAGCTGGTCGCCTCCGATGCACCGGAAGATCCCTGGCTGGCCCGGGAAATGGCCACGGCCTTCCCGCCGCAGCTGGTCCGGGACTACACCGCCGCACTGGCCCGGCATCGGCTGCGTCGGGAAATCATCGCCACCCAACTGGCCAACAACCTGGTCAACCACATGGGGGTGACCTTTGTGCGACGTCTGGAGCAGGCCACCGGTGCCGGGGCCGGCGAGATCATGGCGGCGTACGTGGTAGCGCGGGACGTGTTCCGGCTGATGGAACAGTTCGACGGCATCGCCCGCCTGGACCATCAGGTGTCGGCGGATATCCAGTTGGAGATGATGGACGAGCTGATGCGCCTGGCACGCCGGGCTACCCGCTGGTTTATCCGGCGCAGCGGCCAGCAGCCCATTGGGCAGCAGCCTCGCACCGCCGAGCTGGTGGAGCATTTCGGCAAGCAGTTGCAGGCACTCAATGAGCATTTCGACGAGATATTCGATGGCTCGGTGCGCCAGCTCTGGGAAGCGCGCTGCGAGTACTACACCGCAGCCGGCGTTCCGATGGAGATCGCCCAGCGGGTCGCCGGGGCGGCCCATTCCTATACCATGCTGGGGGTGATCGAAGCGGCGGATGCCACCGGCCAGCCCCCGCGCCGGGTGGCGGAGGTACTCTTCGCCCTGGGCAGCGAACTGCAGATGCCCTGGTTCGCCGGCCAGATCAATGCCCTGCCAGTCGAGTCCCATTGGCAGGCGCTGGCCCGGGAGGCCTACCGCGACGAGCTGGAAAACCAGATGGGGAGCATGGCAATATCCGTGCTGCAGCTCGGCGAGCGCGATATCGCTACCGAGCTGCTGATGGCTGACTGGCTGGAGCGCTACGCGGCGCGGGTACGTCGCTGGCAGGATTTGCTGGGCGATCTGCGCAACAGCGGTCAGAACGACTACCCCATGATTGCGGTGGCCATGCGTGAACTGGGCGATCTTGCCAGCACCGTCCGACAAGCGCCCCCTCTGGAGCAACATGCAGGAACTGATCATTGACCTGGCGCTGCCCGCCGAGCGCTACCTGGCCTGGTACCGGGGCCAGGCCGGGCGAGTAATGATGCGCAGCCGTGATGGCCGCAGCATCAGCCTGCCGGCCCATCACCTGCGCCCCTTCCTGACCCATGAAGGGGTGTACGGCAGTTTTGTCATGCGGTTCACCGCGCAGGGCAAGCTGGTGTCGCTGGAACGGCTGGTCTGATCCAGCGCATCACCGCCGCATCCCGAGTGGCATTCTCAGCAACAGGCCCGCCGGCGATTCAGGCCGATTGCGGCGCATGATCCGGGGCCTTTTACGGTATACTCCCGCGCAGCCATTCATTACCGGGGCCTCTCCATGTATTCCAACCTGCGTTCCCTGATGTTTCGCCTGCCTGCAGAAACCTCCCACGATCTGGCACTTGACATGATCGGCGCCGCTGGCCGCCTGCATCTGGCGTCCCGGCTGGCACGGCCGGTGCAATCCCATCCGGTGAAACTGCTGGGGATGACCTTCGATAACCCGGTCGGGCTGGCCGCAGGGCTGGACAAGAACGCGGTGGCGGTCGACGGACTCGCGGGCCTGGGCTTCGGCTTTCTCGAAGTCGGCACGGTGACCCCCCGGCCGCAGGCGGGCAACCCCAAGCCGCGGCTGTTCCGCCTGCCGGAAGCCAATGCAATCATCAACCGCATGGGCTTCAACAACCTGGGGGTGGAGGCAATGATGGAGCGTCTTGCCCGGACGCGCTATCGGGGGCCGCTGGGTATCAACATCGGCAAGAACGCCGACACGCCGGTAATCCGGGCGGTGGACGACTACCTGTACTGCCTGCGCAAGGTCTACAGCCATGCCAGCTATGTGACGGTGAACCTGTCCTCGCCGAATACGCCTGGCCTGCGGACGCTGCAGTACGGCGACACCCTGAAGCTGCTGCTCGCCGATATCAAGGCCTGCCAGCAGGAACTGGCCAGCCTGTATGACCGCTACGTCCCCATTGCCATCAAGATCGCCCCGGACATGACCCCCGAGGAGCTGACCATGGTGGCCCGGACCCTGAAGGAGCAGGGGATGGATGCGGTGATTGCCACCAATACCACCCTGGATCGCGCCCGGGTTGCCGGCCTGCAGCATGCCGACGAGGCCGGCGGGCTGTCCGGCGGGCCGCTGACCGATGTCTCCACCGAGGTGATTCGGGTGCTGGCCAGTGAGCTGCAAGGCGCGATGCCGATCATCGGCGTGGGCGGCATCCTGACCGGCGCCCACGCAGCAGAGAAGATCGCCGCCGGGGCCAGCCTGGTGCAACTCTACAGCGGCTTCATCTACCGGGGGCCGGATCTGGTGCGCGAATGCGTGGACGCCATTGCCGCCCTGAAGTCGGGCGCCGCGGAACAGGTCGGGAGCTGAATTGAATGGCCCCCGTAAACGGGGGCCTGGGGCCTCGCAGGCCCGACGCTTGGAGTAAGCGCCTTGGGAGAAAGGGGTGAAGAGGGGATTACCCTACGGCGCGCATCTCGTTGAGTCGATGGACGCCTGAAATACCGGTGAATCCTGCCCAGTGATCGGCTCTGCCTTCACGCCAGCCATTGATCCAGTTCTGCCTGGCGTTGATGCTGTTGAAGGGGCAGGAGTCTTGAGACTTACCTTGGACGCCGTTCTGATATCCGCGCAAGTATGCTCGTTCCATCGGATCACGCTTTAGTCTTCTCATAAAGTACAGCCCTCGTGTGGTATGACAACCCGACCTCCGTTCCCGGTCGGGATTTGGTGCAGGGGAACAGCCCCCGCACCCCGGAAACCGCGTTTTGCGGATTCCTTATTCGGTTACCAACGCAAAGTCATGAGGCCCGTTGTACCCTATTGGTACCGGGTTAGAAAGATCAAATTGGCATAGCGGCTTCATTGTTTAGAAGCCGTGTTGCAACATAAACGTAATACTGTTCTGGAAATCAATCAGATGCGCGACACCCTTGAATTTTTTATCACCTGCCCGAAGGGCATCGAGGGGCTGCTGCTCGACGAGCTGCGCGGCCTGGGTGCCGAATCGGCCCGGGAAACCGTAGCCGGTGTTTTCGCCCAGGGCGACCTGGAGCTGGGCTACCGGATCTGCCTGTGGTCGCGTCTGGCCAACCGTGTGCTGTTGGTGCTGGATCGCTTCCCTGCCAGCGATGCCCAGGGACTCTACGACGGCGTGGCGCGCATCGACTGGGCGGAGCATCTGGCGGCGGATGGCAGCCTGGCGGTGGACTTCACCGGCCAGTTGGCGGGCGTGGACAATACCCACTTCGGCGCGTTGCGGGTCAAGGACGCCATAGTCGATCGCTTGCGCACCGCCGACGGTACCCGGCCTTCGGTGGACAAGGTAAGCCCGCATTTGCGCGTCAATGTGCATTGCCGCAACGGGGAAGTGCAGCTGGCGCTGGACCTGTCTGGCAACAGCCTGCACCAGCGTGGTTATCGATTGCAGCAGGGCGCCGCACCGCTCAAGGAAAACCTCGCCGCCGCCGTGCTGATCCGGGCCAACTGGCCGGCATTGGCGGCCGAGGGCGCAGCGCTGGCCGATCCCATGTGCGGCTCGGGCACCTTCCTGGTCGAAGCGGGCTTGATGGCCGCGGACATTGCGCCGAACCTGCATCGCCAGCACTGGGGCTTCAGCCACTGGCTGCAGCATGTGCCGGCGCTGTGGCAGCGGCTGCATGCCGAGGCGCAGCAACGGGCTACCGCCGATCAAGGTCTACCAGGGCGAGCTGGCGACCTTTGCGCCCAACCCGGACCGGGGGCAGGCCGGGCTGATCGTTTGCAACCCGCCCTATGGTGAGCGTCTGGGCGATGCGGCGAGCCTGGTCTATCTCTACCAGAAACTGGGCGATGTGCTGCGCCATGAGTGCACCGGCTGGCAGGCGGCGATCTTTACCGGCAACCCCGAACTGGGTCGGCGCATGGGTATCCGCAGCCACAAGCAGTATTCCCTGTTCAATGGTGCCTTGCCCTGCAAGCTGCTGATGATGGACCTGCAGCCCGAACGCTATATCACCGGCGGCGCGCCCCAGGCGACCGAGAGCAGCGAACAGGGGCGCGCTCCCAGCGCCCCGGTCGAGTCCGCCGCGCGGCTCAGCGAGTCGGCACAGATGTTTGCCAACCGGCTGAAGAAGAACCTCAAGACCCTGGGCAAATGGGCACGTCAGCAGGACATCAGCTGCTATCGGCTGTATGACGCCGACATGCCCGAATTTGCCGTGGCCATCGACCTCTATGGCGACTGGGCCCACGTGCAGGAATATGCCGCGCCGTCCAGTATCAGTGAAGAGAAAGCCCAGGCCCGCTTGCAGGATGTGCTGGTGGCGCTACCCCAGGTGCTGGGGATTCCGGCCAGCCAGGTAGTGCTCAAGCAGCGCCAGCGTCAGACCGGCAAGCAGCAGTACCAGCGCATGGACCGCCGCGGCGAGTTCATGACGGTGACCGAAGGCCAGGTCAAGCTGCTGGTCAACCTGACGGACTACCTGGACACCGGGCTGTTCCTCGACCACCGGCCGATCCGCCTGCGCATCGCCGACGAGGCCCGGGGCAAACGTTTCCTCAACCTGTTCTGCTATACCGCCAGCGCCTCGGTGCACGCGGCGGTGGGCGGCGCGCGCAAGACCACCAGCGTCGATCTGTCGAAAACCTACCTGGACTGGGCGCGGCGCAACCTGTCGCTGAATGGGCTGTCGGACCTGCACCAACTGGTGCAGGACGATGTGATGAAGTGGCTGGAGCAGGATCGTGGCGAGTACGAGCTGATCTTCATCGACCCGCCGACCTTTTCCAACTCCAAGCGCCTGGACGATGTGTTCGATGTGCAGCGCGACCATGTACGCCTGCTGGACATGGCCATGGCGCGCCTGGCGCCGGGCGGCGTGCTGTATTTCTCCAACAACTTCCGCCGCTTCCGCCTGGACCCGGCGCTGGCCGAGAAGTACCAGGTGGAGGATATCTCAGCCCAGACCTTGGACAAAGACTTCCAGCGCAACAGCCGCATTCACCGGACTTGGAGGTTGGCGCGCCGCTGAGCGGCGCGAGTTGGAAGCTAGAAGCTAGAAGCAAAAGCACCGTCCCGCGCAGGGTGAGCCGCCTGACTGCGGGCAGCTTCCAGCTTCAGGCTTCTAGCTTCCAGCTGCCGATAATCGCTAACGCTCCGCGTCAGCGACTGTCGGCCACATCCGTCGGACCACGCCGGTAGACGTCGCCGAGCAGGTTGTCCAAGGCCTGGCGGCTGGCGCCGGCGGCGGGGTGGTTGACGATGGCGGCGACGGCCCAGCTCTGGCCGTTGTTGTCCCGGGTGATACCGGCAATGGCCCGGACGTTACGCAGCGAGCCGGTCTTGATATGCGCCTGGCCGGCGACCGGGGTGTTGCGCATGCGCCGGCGCATGGTGCCGTCCATCGCTGCCAGGGGCAGGGAGGCGACAAATTCCGCGGCGTAGGGGCTCTGCCAGGCCTGGGCCAGCAGGTTTGCCATGTCCCGCGCGGTCATCCGCTCCAGCCGGGACAGGCCTGACCCGTTATCCAGCACCAGCCCGTTGGGTTGAATATCCTTATCCGCCAGCCACTGGTTGATGATGCGATTGGCGGCCTTGTGGTCGTCGGCGTCCGCGGCGCTGCGCTGCTCCCGGCCTATGGTCAGAAACAGCTGCCGGGCCATGGTGTTGTTGCTGTACTTGTTGATGTCGCGCACGACACTGACCAGGTCCGGAGAGGTATTGCGGGCCAGTAGCCGGGCATTGCTCGAGGAATGGCCGATGCGGTTGCCGCCGTGGATTCGGCCACCCATTTCGTGCCACAGGGTGCGGATCAGGCTGGCGGTATAGACAGGGGCATCAAGCACCGAGAGATAGCGTTCGGCATGGCAGCCCTGGTGCAGGGAGCCGGTGAGGGTGATGGTCGCGCGCTTGCCATCGTCCTGGATGTTGTAGGCCACGTTGGGCCAGGGGCAGCTCTTGACCGCCGGCAGGGTGGTCAATTGATTGTTGATGGTCACCTCCGGCAGTGCCGGTTCCAGGTGGGTGCGGATGCCATCGCCATCAGCGAAGGTTTTCAGCGACAGCAGCTTGAGATTGGTCAGCAGCGGGTCGGGCTCGACCAGGAAGGGCTTGCTCGGGTCGTTGCCGTCATCCTGAAAGCTCCCCGCATCCTGCGGCACCCGCAGGTCTGCCGGCTGCAGCACCAGATCCCCACGTACCTCCCGCACCCCGGCGGCGCGCAGATCGCGCAACAACAACCAGACGCGCTCCATGGTCAGCTTGGGATCGCCGCTGCTGCGGAAGATCAGGTCGCCCTCCAACTCGCCCCCCTTGATGGCGCCCGTGCCATAGAGATCGGTCTGCCATTGGTAGTTGGGGCCGAGCAGTTCGAGGGCGGCGTAGGTGGTGACCAGTTTCATGGTGGACGCCGGGTTGACCGGCTGGTCGGCATTGACGAACTGTGCCAGCCCCTGGCCTTCCAGGGGAATGACCGCCAGGGCCATGGCATCGCCGGGAATCTTCGCCGCGGCCAGGGCCGAACTCACCTTGGCGGGCAGTGTGCCGCGATCGCTCTGGGCGAGCAGGTCGCCGCCGGCAAACAGGCCGGCAAGGGGAATCAGGCAATACAGGGATAGTTTTTTCAGACGCAGCATTGAGCGCGACTCCCAGGGAAAAGCGGGTGGTGGGCTGTGTGGAGAGCATCCATTCCCGGGGTTACAGCCGGTTGGTGACAGGATAGCGTAAGGAAGTGGGGGAAAACTACTGATGGTTGGCTCAACCCAACCGAAAAAAGCCCCGCGCCGTCGCCGTCGTGTGCTCCGCCAACTGCGCCAGCGTCTCACCCCGGCACTGCGCAACCATGGTCGCTACCTCGGGCAGCCAGCATGGCTCATTGCGCCGGTTCTTCGGTTTGGGTGACAGGGTCCGCGGCAGCAGCCAGGGGGCATCGGTTTCCAGCATCAGCCGCCCGCTCGGAATATCCCCGACCAGCGACTGCAGGTGAGTGCCCCGGCGTTCGTCGCAGATCCAGCCGGTGATGCCGATATGCAGGTCCAGATCGAGATAGCCGTACAGAGACGCCTTGTCCGCCGTGAAGCAGTGCACGACCGCAGCCGGCAGCCGGTCGCGGAAATCACGCAGGATACCTACCAGGGTGTCGCTGGCCTCGCGCTCATGCAGAAACACCGGATAGCCCAGCTCGACGGCCAGTTCCAGTTGTTGTTCAAGGGCTTTGATCTGTTGCGGGCGGGGGGAGAAGTCGCGGTTGAAATCCAGGCCACACTCGCCAATGGCGCGTACGCAATCGGCCCCCGCCAGCAATCGCAGGTCAGCTGCCTGGGTGGCAGTCCAGTGACGGGCTTCGTGGGGGTGTACACCGGCGGTGCAGAACAGCCGGAGCGGGTCCTCGGCGCATTGCGCCTGAATGGCAGCGCAATGATCCACCGAGGTGGCGGTCAGTATCATCTGGCTGATACCGGCCGCCCAGGCCCGTTCCAGAACGGCTTCGCGGTCCTTGTCAAAGGCGGCGTCAAGCAGGTTGACGCCGATATCGACCCATTCCATGAAGTCGCGCCTACTCAGCCTTGCCGGGGTGGCTTGGCTGCGCGGGGCTTGCTGGCGAAGTCCTTGCGCGGCGGACGCGGGCTGCGCGGACGCTCGCTTTCACCGGGCGGCAGCGGCCATTCGCGGATCTGCAGCGCGACGCCATTGACTTCGATGCCGGCCAGCTTGCTGAGTACCGAGGAATCCAGCTGCGGCAGGAAGACACCGGTATGCTCGGTGAACATCTTGATATGGCCGATCTGCTGGCGGCGCAGGCCGCCGTGCTTGACCAGTGCATCCACCAGCGGCTTGGGCATCAGGTTGTTGGAGCGACCGCCCTGCACCTTGTAGCGCACCAGGCCGCTGTCGCGGTCATCGGTGGTCTCGCGGCGCGGCGGGGCGACCGGCAGGTCAGCGACTGGCTCGACCAGCGTCTTGGCACCGGGCAGGATAGCCAGCAGCGCAGCGGCCAGCTCCAGCGGTTCCATGCTGGTCAACTGCAGCAGGTCGTCAACCAGTTGCTGATGCAGCGAGCCGGTGGACTCGGCGGCAGTCTGCAGGCGAGTACCCAGCTTGCTCAGGCGACCACTGCGTACCGCATCGGCGGTCGGCAGGGCCTGTTGCTCGATCTTCTGGCCAGTGGCCTTTTCGAGCATGCCGAGCATACGCCGTTCGCGTGGGGTGACAAACAGGATGGCGGTGCCGGAGCGACCAGCGCGGCCGGTACGGCCGATCCGGTGAACATAGGACTCGCTGTCGTGGGGCAGATCGTAGTTGAGTACGTGGGAGATACGCTCCACGTCCAGACCACGGGCGGCCACGTCGGTCGCGACAACGATGTCCAGCAGGCCACGCTTGAGGCGGTCTACCACCTGCTCACGCAGTTGCTGGCTGAGGTCGCCGTTCAATGCTGCGGCAGCAAAGCCACGGGCTTCCAGGCGCTCGGACAGCTCCAAACTGGCGGTCTTGGTGCGGACGAAGACGATCATCGCCTCCACCGGCTCGACTTCCAGCAGGCGCGTCATGGCGTCCAGCTTGTGGTGGTTGGCCACTTCCCAGACTTTCTGGGTAATGGTGTCCAGGCTGCTGCTCTTGCCGCTGTGCAGGCGGATTTCCTTCGGGTCACGCATGTGCTTGCGGGCGACAGTGCGCACGCCGGCGGGCATGGTGGCGGAGAACAGGGCCTTCTGGGTGTTTTCCGGTACTTTCTCGAATACGGCATCGAGGTCGTCGGCAAAGCCCATCTTGAGCATTTCATCGGCTTCGTCGAGCACCAGGAAACGCATGTTCTCGAACTTGATGCTGCCGCGACGCATATGGTCGGTCAGGCGGCCGGGTGTGGCGACGACGACATGGGCGCCTCGCTCCAGCGCCTTGAACTGCGGAGCGAAGGGGGAGCCGCCGTACAGGGCCAACACGGAAAAGCCGCGCATGTTCTGTGCGTAGCGCTGCAGGGCTTCCGCCACTTGCAGGGCCAGTTCGCGGGTAGGGGTAAGTATCAGCGCCTGGGTGGCGCGGATGCTGACGTCGATGCCTGCCAGTACGGGCAGCGCAAACGCAGCGGTTTTGCCGGTGCCGGTCTGGGCGAGGCCCAGCAGGTCATCGCCGGCAAGGAGAGTCGGAATAGCCTCGGCCTGGATAGGGGAGGGTGTTTCATAGCCGAGGCTGTTCAGAGCCTCAAGCAGCGGTGCAGGCAAGCCGAGATCGGCAAACTGCGGTGCCGCCGGAGCGGTATCGGACATACTTGGAGTAAACCTTGGGGGATTGAAGATCGCGTAGTATACCTGTATTGCCACGTAATTACTGCATCGATTTTTTATCTGTCCCTCTATCTGGCACACTCAAGGCCAACTTCGCTCAGGAGCATCGCTATGGGACGCTTGGTAAATGGCATCTGGCATGACGAATGGTACGACACGGGCGCCACTGGCGGCGCCTTCGTGCGCGAGGACGCGGGGTTTCGCCAGCAGATCGAGGAGGGCGGGCGCTTCCCGCCTGAGAGCGGTCGCTATCACCTGTATGTATCCCTGGCCTGCCCCTGGGCGCACCGCACGCTGATCCTGCGCAAGCTCAAGGGCCTGGAAACCCATATCGGGGTCACCGCCGTGCATCCGCACATGCCCGACCGGGGCTGGGTCTATGACCCGGCAGAGCCACTGTATGGCTTTGAGTGTCATCATCAGCTGTACACCCTGGCCAAGCCGGACTACACCGGCCGGGTGACGGTACCGGTGCTGTGGGACACGCAGGAGCAGACCATAGTCAACAACGAGTCGGCAGATATCGTGCGCATCTTCAACAGCGCCTTCAACGGGCTGACCGGCAATACCGAGGATTATTATCCCCAGGTGCTGCGGCCGGAGATCGACCGCTTGAATGCGCGCATCTACGACGAGGTGAACAACGGCGTCTACAAGACCGGGTTCGCCACCGCCCAGGAGGTGTACGAAAAGGAATGCACCACCCTCTTCGCCGCCCTGGACTGGCTCGATGGCCTGCTGGCCGAGCGGCGTTACCTGGCCGGGGAGCGGGTTACCGAGGCGGACTGGCGGCTGTTCACCACCCTGGTGCGGTTCGATCCGGTCTATCACGGGCATTTCAAGTGCAATATCCGGCGTATCCAGGACTACCCGCAGCTCTCCGGATACCTGCGGGAGCTATACCAGTGGCCGGGCATTGCCGAGACGGTGAACTTCGAGCACATCAAACAGCACTACTATTACAGCCACGACACCATCAACCCCACGCGCATCGTACCGCTGGGCGAAGGTCAGGATCTGACCGCCGCCCATGGCCGCGGTGAGCCGCTGGCGTCGTGGTTGGGACTTTGACATCAGGAGCAAGGATTGAAGACGCCGTTGATTACCCGGCAGGGCTACGAGAACCTGCGTCGGGAGCTGGATGAGCTCTGGCGGGTCGAGCGCCCGGATATCACCAAAAAGGTCACCTGGGCGGCGAGCCTGGGCGACCGCAGTGAGAATGCCGACTACCAGTACAACAAGAAGCGCCTGCGCGAGATTGACCGTCGGGTGCGCTATCTGCGCAAGTGCCTGGAGTACCTCAAGGTGGTGGACTACCGGCCCGAGCAGGAGGGCAAGGTGTTCTTCGGCGCCTGGGTGGATATCGAAAGCGAGGAGGGTAAGCAGCTGCGACTGCGCATTGTCGGCTACGACGAGATCTTCGGTCGCCGGGATTACATCTCCATCGACTCGCCGATGGCCCGGGCGCTGCTGAAGAAGGAAGTGGATGACGAGGCCGAGGTGACCACCGAGGCGGGGACCACGGTGTGGTACATCAACGCCATCGAATATGAGAAGGGCTGAGACGAACTGAGAACCACCGCGCCGGGCCAGGGAGCGGTGGCTTTCTCTGAGCCAGCGTTCAGCCACCCCGGTTGAGCAGTTTCATCGGACTCTGGTTGACCACCGCGCGGGTGCCGAGGGCACCGGTGACGCCGATCAGCAGCGCCCCCGCCAGCGGCACCAGTACCCACAGCAGCAGGTGCGGCTGCCAGTCCAGATTCAGGGCAAAGCGATAGAGCAGCCAGGTGATGAGTTCGGCGGCAACGATGGCCAACAGGCCGGCCAGGGCGCCGAGCAGGCTGAATTCCAACCGGTTGGCCTGGCGCAGCAGTTGTCGTCGAGCCCCAAGAGTGCGTAGCAGGGCGCCCTCGTAGAGCCGGGTGTCCAGCGTGGATTGCAATGACGCGAACAGCACCGTGAAGCCGGCCAGCAGAACAAATACCAGTACGTACTCCACCGCCAGGGTGACCTGATCGAGGATCTCCCGCAGTTGCTGGAGAATGGCTTCAACCTCCAGCAGCGTCATGGCGGGGAAGGCCCGGGTCAGCTCGCGCAGGCCGTCGCGCTGCTCAGGGGGCAGATGGAAGCTGGTCAGCAGCGTAGTAGGCGCGCCGTCCAGGGCGCCAGGCGAGAACACCATATAGAAGTTGGGCGTGAAGTTGTCCCAGTTAACCTCGCGGATGCTGGTGACCTCGGCGTCCAGGCTGCGACCGCCGACCAGGAAGCCGAGCCGGTCGCCCAGGGCCACGCCTAGGCTATCAGCCAGTTCTGCCTCGATGGACACCTGGTGCTGCTCGCCGCTTGGCGGTTGACTCCACCAGAGGCCTTCGCGCAGCACATTGTCCGCCGCCAGGTCTGCCGCCCAGGTCAGGCTCAGGTCCCGGTTGATTGCCCGCTCGCCGGGGCTGTCCTTGGTCACGTGTTCGCGCACGGGCTCGCCATTGATGGTTGCCAGGCGTCCCGGGGTGACCGGGTACAGGGGGGCGCTGCGCGCGCCGATGTCCGCCAGGGCCTGGCGAAACGCCGGTTCTTCCTCCGGCAGGATATTCAGCGCGAAGTGGTTGGGTGCATCGTCCGGCAACTGGGCCTGCCAGCTATCCAGCAACTCGGTGCGCAGGATGAAGATCACCACCATGGACATCAGGATCAGGCCGAAGGCGAGAATCTGCCCGGCGGCGGCGCTGGGTTGTTTCAGCAGCTGACCGCTGCCCAGGCGCCAGGCCAGCCCGGCATTACGCAGTCGATTGGCGCTGGCGCGCAGCAGCAACCAGGCCAGGCTGCCGAGCAGCAATGCGGCCAGGGCGCCGCCAAAGATCACCGCCAGGGTCATGGGCAGGTTGCCGGTAAACTGCCACATCAGCAAGCTCAGGCCGGACAAGGCCAGGCCGTAGATCAGCCAGGCGCTGCCCGGCAGCGGCGTGAGCTCGCGGCGCAGTACCCTTAGCGGTGACACCCGCCCCAGGCGCAGCAATGGCGGCAGCGCAAAGCCGAACAGGCCGATCAGGCCGGTGGCCGCACCGACCAGCAGGGGCTTGGGGCCGGCCGGGGGCAGGTCGGGCGGCAGCAGCTCGCGCAGCAGGTATACCAGCCCCCATTGCATGAACCAGCCGAGCAGCAGACCGATCAGGGTGGCAACCAGACCCAGGCCCAACAGCTGGATCAGGAACAGCCGCAGGGTGCGCTGGCGACTGGCGCCCAGGCAACGCAGCAGGGCGCTGGTGTCGTAGTGGCGGGTGGCAAAGCGGCTGGCGGACAGCGCCACGGCGCCCCCCGCCAATACCACGGCGGCGATACTGGCGAGCCCGAGGAACTGGTTGGCCCGCTCCAGGGCGCTGCCGATCTGGCGGTTGTCATCGGCGACCGAGGTCAGCCGCTGGTGCGCCTCCAGGCGCGGCTCCAACCATTGCCGGTAGGTCTGCAGGTCGGCTTCGCTGCCACTGAGCAGCAGGCGATAGCGTACCCGGCTACCGGGTTGCACGACCTGGGTAGCCTCCAGGTCAGCCAGGTTCATCAGCACCCGGGGCGTGAGGCTGTAGAAGTCGCCGGCGCGATCTGGCTCGTGGGTGAGCAGGGCGGCAATGCGCAGCTCGGCGTAACCGATTTCGAGGGGGTCGCCGATGTTGAGGCCGAGCACATTGAGCAAGCGTGGCTCGATCCAGATCGTACCGCGCTCGGGAATGCCCTCGGCGAGCTGGTCGGCGCCGAAGGGCTGCTGGCTGGTGCGTACCTCGCCGCGCAGGGGGTAACCGGGCGCGACCGCCTTGATGCTGCTCAGCTGCATCTCGGAAGCACTTGAAGTTACGCTTGAAAAGTCAACCAGATCAGTGTGTTGCAGGTTGTTCCTGATGGCTTCCTGAAGAAACTCTTGCGGTAACGGCTCCCGGGAGGAGATGCGCATGTCGGCGCCGAGGAACTCCGCTGCGCGGGTAGCCATGCCCCGTTGCAGGCGATCGGTAAAGAAGCTGATTGCGGTGCTGACCAGCACCGCAATGACCAGCGCCAACAGCATGATGCGCAGCTCGCCGGCGCGCCATTCGCGCAGCAGCAGGCGCGAGGCTAAGGGCAGGTCGCGGCTCATGCCTGGTCCGCCTTGAGGCGTCCGGCCTCCAGATGCAAGGCGCTGTCACAGCGCAGCGCCAGACGCTCATCATGGGTGACCATCACCAGGGTGGTACCTTGTTCGCGGTTGAGTTCGAACAGCAGGTCGGTGATCCGCGCGCCGGTGACCGCGTCGAGGTTACCGGTGGGCTCATCGGCAAACAGGATGGCCGGGGTGCAGGCGAAGGCCCGGGCGATGGCCACCCGCTGTTGCTCGCCACCGGACAGCTGGCGCGGATAATGGGTGAGGCGATGGCCCAGGCCCACCCGTTCCAGCAGTTCGCGGGCCCGGGCGGCGGCGTCGCGGCGGCCTTCCAGCTCCAGGGGCAGCATGACGTTCTCCTGGGCATTGAGACTGTCGAGCAGCTGGAACGACTGGAACACGAAGCCCACCTGCTCGGCGCGCAGGGCTGCGCGCTGATCCTCATCCAGGTTGTTGAGATTTACGCCTCCCAACAGCACCTCGCCGCTGCTCGGCAGGTCGAGGCCGGCAAGCAGGCTCAACAGGGTCGATTTGCCCGACCCGGAGGCGCCGACGATGGCCACGCTGGCGCCGCGCGGGATGCCGAGACCGACGTCATCGAGGATGGTCAGCGTTGCTTCCGGGGCATCGACGACTTTGCTAAGGTGGCGAGCAATGATAACGCTGTCTGACATGGGTATCGGCCTTGATGAATATCTGGAAGAAGAGCGCGGCTCTGATCTTGTTGTGCCTGCTGGCGATGCCGGCCTCGGCGCGGAATATCCTGCTGGTCGGCGATAGTATCAGTGCCGCTTTCGGTCTGGAAATCGACCAGGGCTGGGTCAGGCTGCTGGAACAGCGCCTGGCTGAGGAAGATCTACGCTACGAGGTGGTCAATGCATCGGTGAGCGGGGATACCACCGCAGGCGGCCTGGCCCGGCTCCCGGCGCTGTTGGCCGAGGTGAAGCCGGAGCTGGTGGTGATCGAGCTGGGCGGCAACGATGGCCTGCGCGCGCTGCCGGTAACGAATATGCAACAGAATCTTTCGGCGATGGTGGCGCTGTCCCGTGAGGCCGGCGCCGAGGTCATTCTGTTGGGGATGCGCATTCCGCCGAATTACGGCCCGCGTTACTCGAAGGCCTTCGAACAGGCCTTCGTGGCAGTGGCCGAGGAGCACGATGTGCCCCTGGTGCCCTTC
Organism: Pseudomonas saudimassiliensis; assembly: GCF_000939975.1. GTDB lineage: Bacteria > Pseudomonadota > Gammaproteobacteria > Pseudomonadales > Pseudomonadaceae > Halopseudomonas > Halopseudomonas saudimassiliensis. The sequence continues at coordinate 3,004,531 of NZ_LK391969.1, forward strand.
CTTTTGGAGGGTGTCGGCGGGGTGAAAGGCATGATGCAGAGCGATGGAGTGCACCCAACCGCTGCAGCGCAGCCACTTTTGCTGGATAATGCCTGGCCGGCCATCAAACAGGCCCTGGAGTGATGGCATTTATTCGGTATGAGGAGCAGCTTGGGTGACGATGTCCTGGATTTCCAGACGGTGGTGTGTGGTGGAGCAGGATGAGCAGCAGGATCTGTTCGTGGGCGATCCCTGGCATTTCCATCTGGTTGATATCAACCTGCGTCTGGACGCACCGCTGGAGCGGTCGTTGTGTGGGGACCTGCTGCCGTCGCGGCCGGTCTATCGGGAATTGACCCGGCAATCGCTGAAAAGCCTTTGTCCCCATTGCCGGGACGCGGCAGAGACCTTACGGGGCGCTGGCCGCAAGGCGACGACCCGGCGGGTAACGCCGGTGCCGGTGATGGGCCAGCAATTCGACCTGTACGCGCCGGCAGGAGGTTGAAGGGGTGAAATACCTGGCAGACAAGATCACGGTAGGGGTGCTGGCCATCTCGCTGGCCGGCGGGGTGTGGGCGGCTGATTATCCCCTGGTCCCCGGCCAGGAGGTGGTAGGCGCGGTGCATTCGGTGACGGCGGTGTTCGAGGACACCTTTGCCGATCTGGCCGACACCCATGGTTTCGGCTTTCTCGAAATGCAGGCGGCCAACCCCGAGGTCGACCCCTGGTTGCCCGGCGAAGGCACGACGATACGGCTGCCCGGCCAGCACATCCTGCCGGATGCGCCGCGCGAGGGTATCGTCATCAACCTGCCCGAATACCGGCTCTACCATTACCCGGCAGATGGCACCATGGTCAGCACCTGGCCGGTGGGCATCGGTCGGGAAGGCTGGTCCTCACCCATCGGCCAGACCCGGGTCGCCCGCAAGGAGGCCAACCCCGCCTGGTATCCACCCCAGTCGATCCGTGAGGAACACGCCGCTGCGGGTGATCCGCTGCCGGCGGTAGTGCCGCCGGGGCCGGATAACCCTATGGGGCCGTACAAGATGAACCTGGCCATGAGTGGCTATGTGATCCATGGCACCAACAAATCCTTCGGCATCGGCATGCGGGTCAGTCACGGCTGCTTTCGCATGAACAATGCCGATGTCACCGAACTCTTCCCCCGCGTCCCCGTGGGCACCCCGGTGACTATCGTCAACCAGCCCTACAAGCTGGGGGTGCTGGACGGCAAGCTCTATCTGGAGGTGCACACGCCGCTGGATGAGCATGGCTTGCCATCGGCATTGGACAAGCAGGCGGCGATTCAGGAATTGCTGCAGGCGCGCAACGAGTTGGTCAGCCAATACCGACTGGACTGGCAGAAGATCCGCGATATGGTATTTGCCGAGGAGGGTGTTCCGGCGGTGATCGGCGAACCCTTCGGCGGTTACTGACGGGGCGGGAGTGGGCGTCCAACACGAGGTTGGACGCCGGCCCCGAGCTTACTTGCGGCTGGCTCGTTCGAGCATGCGCAGGGCGCGCTCGTTGGCTTCATCCGCAGTCTGCTGGGCACGCTGCGCCGCAGCCAGGGCCTCGTCGGCCTTGCGGTTCGCTTCGTCAGCGGTGGACTGGGCGCGCGCGGTGGCGTTTTCGTTGGCGGACAGGCGGGTGCTGGTCTCTTCCTGATACTGATTGCTGCTGCAGCCGACTGCCAGCAGGCCAGCCAGAGACAGGGCCGAAAGTTTCAGTGCAATGTTCATCGTGATACCCCTTTGGTTAACGATAGTGTCGTTTTTGCCGACCGGTTCATTTTAGCAGTAATCCCGACGAATGGAGATTGACGAGCGTCATAAACGGTGACGGCTTGGTGATATTCAGCTCATTGACTGGGCGCGTCCGCAGTTTGTTCCCGGGGCCGTCTGGGTTAAGGTGATTCCCGCGATAAATACAAAAAAGGATGGCATTTGATGCTGGGTTATCTGGGATTGATTGGCGGGCTGGTACTCTTGATCTGGTTCGCGCTCCGCGGCGTGAATATCTTGCTGGCGTCGATTATCTGCGCGCTGGTGGTGGCGATTCCCAATGGCATTCTGTTGCCGGCGGCGCTGCTTGAACATTATCCCTTCGGGGCGCTCGGCGCCTTTACCTTCGCCGGCAAGTTCTTCCTGCTGTTCCTCTGTGGCGCTATTTTCGGCAAGGCCATGGCCACCAGCCAGGCGGCCAAGAGTATCGCCGTGGCCATTACCCGCGGGCTGGGCGTCAAGCACACCTTGCTGGTGGGCATGGTGGTCTGCGCTCTCTTGACCTACGGCGGGGTGGTGGTGTTTGTGGTGGTGTTCACCATGTACCCGCTGGGCATCACCCTGATGCGCGAGGCCAACCTGCCGAAGCGGATCTGGTGTGCGGCCACGGCCCTCGGGGCCGGTACCTTCACCATGACTGCCTTGCCGGGCACGCCGTCCATCCACAACGTGATTTCCGCCAGTGCCCTGGGCACCGATCTGTTCGCCGGTGGCTGGATCGGGCTGTTCGCCGCCGCGATCATGGCCGGGCTGGGGATGTGGTATGTCGAACGCGAGTGGCGGCTGGCCAGAGCCAACGGCGAGGGCTTTGTGGAGAACGCCCAGGACCTGCGGATGGAGCAACTGATCGGTGATCCGAACGACGCGCCGCCTTGGGGGCTGGCCCTGGTGCCGCTGCTGCTGGTGCTGGGTGTGATCATGCTGCCGCGGCTGATCCTGGGCCTGGCAGATTGGTCGGAAACCGAAGGCATGTTCGCCGCCATCCTGCGCTTCAGCGCTGCCCAGCCGATCATCTGGCCCAGCATTGCGCTGGTGATCGGGGCGCTGTCCTGCGGCGTGCTCTTTGTCAGCGCCCGGCGCAAACTGGGCCAGGTCTTTGGCCAGGGCGCGGAAGACTCGGTCATGCCGCTGCTCAATACCGCCGCGGTGATCGGTTTTGGCGGGGTGGTAACCCAGACGACCGGTTTCGGTGAGTTTGCCCAGTGGATCCTGGGCGTTGAGATGCCGCCGCTGCTGTCCGTGTTCGCCTCGATCAGCACCCTGTCGGCGATCGTCGGTTCTTCCTCCGGCGGCCTGCAGATCTTCATGCAGACCCTGGCGCCGAGCTATCTGGAAATGGGTATCCAGCCGGAAATCCTCCACCGCATTGCCGCTATCGCCGCCGGCGGTCTGGATTCGCTGCCCCATTGCGGCGCCGTCATTGCCACCCTCATGATCATGGGGCTATCCCACAAGGAAGCCTACAAGGATATGTTTGTGGTTACCGTGGTAGTGCCGGTGGTAGCCTGCCTGCTGGCCATCGGCTTGCTGATGGCCCTGGGAATGGGTGTAACGCCGCCGGCCTGACCAGGGCGGCAGCGGTGGAATTAATTACCGCTGCCGCAGGTCAATTACTGAACATTCACGATGCACCAGAAGGAAACCGCCATGACCTCCGCTGCTCCGGTCCAGCATGACCCCCAAGAGAAGCAGTTCTACATCGAGGCTGAGGGTGGGCGTGCCTACCTTGCCTATATGGACCTGGGCAAGCAGACGCTGGATATCTACCGGACCTATGTGCCCGATACCCTCCGGGGCCAGGGGCTCGCCGCCCGCCTGGCCGCCGAGGCGCTGAAATTTGCCCGGGAGGAGGGCTATACGGTCATTCCGTCCTGCTCGTACGTCGAAAGCTATATCCAGCGCCATCCTGATCAGTCCTGACCCGCTGAACAGATACGAAAAAACCGCCGAAGCGGTTTTTTCGTATCTGCGGTGATCGTCAGATCATCAGCCGCGCTTGCGGGTGCGCAGGGCGTCGCCAATCTTGCTGTGCATGCTGCGAACCGCCTGAACGGTGGTATCCCAGTCGATGCAGGCATCGGTAATGGAAACGCCGTATTCCAGCTGGGACAGATCCTTGTTGATTGCCTGGCTACCCCAACCGATATGACTTTCCACCATCAGGCCGACGATGGAGCGGTTGCCTTCCGCGATCTGGTTCGCGACGTTGTCCATCACCAGCGGCTGCAGGGCCGGGTCCTTGTTGGAGTTGGCGTGGCTGCAGTCGATCATGATGTTGGGCTGGATGCCGGCCTTTTCCAGTTCCTTCTCGCACAGCGCGACGCTGACCGAGTCGTAGTTGGGCTTGCCATTGCCGCCACGCAGCACCACGTGACCATAGCGGTTACCGCGGGTCGTCACGATGGACACCTGGCCCTCGTGGTTGATACCCATGAAACGGTGCGGGCTGGCGGTGGATTGCAGGGCATTGATCGCCACGCCGAGGTTGCCGTCGGTACCGTTCTTGAAGCCGACCGCGGAGGACAGGCCGGAGGCCAGTTCCCGGTGGGTCTGGGATTCGGTGGTGCGCGCGCCAATGGCCGACCAGGAGATCAGGTCTTGCAGGTACTGGGGCGAAATCGGGTCCAGCGCCTCGGTGGCGGTGGGCAGACCCATGTCGGTCAGGTCGCACAGCAATTGACGGCCGATGTGCAGGCCATCTTCGATCTTGAAGGAGTCGTCCAGGTAGGGGTCGTTGATCAGCCCCTTCCAGCCGACGGTGGTGCGCGGCTTCTCGAAGTACACCCGCATGACCAGATACAGGGTATCGCTGACTTCTTCGGCCAGGGCCTTCAGGCGCCGGGCGTAATCCTTGGCAGCTTCAACATCATGGATAGAGCAGGGGCCGATAACGATGAACAGGCGGTGATCCTTGCCATCGAGAATATTGCGAATGACCTGCCGGCTTTCGACGATGGTCGCCCGCGCGGTGTCGCTCATCGGAATCCTGGCCTTGAGTTGGGCAGGGGTAATCATTACTTCGTTGGAAGCAACGTTCAGATCATTGATAGGTAAATCGGCCATCTTCCTTCCCAGCGAGTCTTTCGGGCCACCAACCGGTCGGCCTCTGGATGTGTGGGGGACAGCTTAAAGCATGGAGCGCGGCTCCGGCTACCCTGTCGGCGGGGGATTGACGCTATTGATGGTAAAACCACGAAGGCGGCAAGGGTAGCGGCGTTTGTCGCCCGGCTGACTGTTGTCCGGTGCATTCAGCGTTTACCATGGCCGGCATACTTTTTCAGTTTCGCGCATCGTTCAGACACAAGGGGTAGGTATGCAACAGGTAAAACCGCGTATCGGCGTCATCGGCACCGGCGCCATCGGTGGCTTCTATGGACTGATGCTGGCGCGAGCCGGCCATGACGTGCACTTTCTGCTGCGCAGTGAATACCCGGCGGTCCGCGAGCAGGGCATCACCGTGGAGAGCCAGGTGCACGGTGAACTGAACCTGCACCCGGTACAGGCCTACGCCGATGCTGCGGACATGCCGCCCTGTGACTGGCTGCTGGTAGGCGCCAAATCAACATCTAACGAGTCCCTGGCACCCTTGATCGCCCAGGCGGCAGCGCCTAGCGCCCGGGTGATCCTGCTGCAGAACGGCTTGAACAACGAGCAGCAGCTGCGCCAATGGCTGCCTGAGGACCTGCACCTTATCGGCGGGCTCTGCTATGTCTGCCTCTATCGCAAGGCCCCGGGCGTGGTGGTGCACCAGGATAACGGCATGATCGACCTGGGCTACCACTCCGGCCCGGCGACCGGGGAGCAACGCCAGGAGCTCATCGCAGCCGGCGCGGCGCTGTTTCGCGAGGCGGGTATCAAGGCCCGGGAAATGGCGGAACTGGACACGGCGCGCTGGCAGAAGCTGATCTGGAATGCGCCCTTCAATGGCGTCTCGGTGGTGCTCAACGCCGGTACCCAGGCGCTGCTGGCCAACGAGGCCAGTCGCCAGCTGATCCGCGAGCTGATGCAGGAGGTCGTGGATGCCGCCGAGGCCTGCGGGCACCGCATGCCCGAGGCGCTGGCGGATAAGCTGCTGGCCGGTACCCAGCGGATTCCCGATTATCTGCCCAGCATGTATCACGACTGGCTGCACAAGCGGCCCATGGAGCTGGACGCGCTCTACGGCGAGGCGTTAAGCCTGGCCGCTGCGGCTGGCTGTAACATGCCGCGCACCGAGACGTTGTTGCAGATGCTACGGTTTATCGAGGCAGGCTACCTGGCCGAATAAGCGCCTGGACCGGCCTCGCCATCCTCCGTGGCGGGGCCTTGCCCCTTACCCGACCGGCGGCGCGCTAAATCCGTCGCTTCTGGCTTTTCTGGTCTAACATCAGGCGTGTATCTATGAATCCGGTTATAAAGGGTTCATGATACCCCGCTTGATATCCAGGAGGCCTAACTCGATGAAATTGCAGCAGCTTCGCTATATATGGGAAGTGGCACACCACGACCTCAACGTATCGGCGACAGCCCAGAGCCTGTACACCTCCCAGCCCGGCATCAGCAAACAGATCCGCCTGCTCGAGGATGAGCTGGGGGTAGAGGTGTTCTCCCGCAGCGGCAAGCATCTGACCCGGATCACGCCGGCGGGGGAACGGATCATCGAGACGGCGGGGGAGATACTGCGCAAATGTGAGAGCATCAAGCAGATCGCCCAGGAATTCAGCCATGAACGCAAGGGCGTACTCACCCTGTCCACCACCCATACCCAGGCGCGCTACGCCTTGCCGCCGGTTATCAGCCGCTTCATGCAGAGCTATCCGGAAGTTTCGCTGCACATGCACCAGGGCACGCCGACGCAGATCAGTGAAATGGCAGTCAATGGCACCGCCGACTTTGCCATCGCCACCGAAGGCATGGAGCTGTTCAACGAACTGGTGATGATGCCCTGTTACCGCTGGAACCGTTGCGTGATCGTGCCCAAGGGGCACCCCTTGGCCGACGTCGGCAAGCTGACGCTGGAACTGCTCGCCGAACAGCCGCTGGTCACCTACGTATTCGGTTTCACCGGGCGCTCCAAGCTGGACGACGCCTTCAGTCACCACGGCCTGACCCCCAAGGTGGTCTTCACTGCGGCCGACGCTGACGTGATCAAGACCTATGTCCGGCTGGGGCTGGGTGTGGGGATCGTCGCCAGAATGGCCGTGGATGCGGAGATGGATGATGACCTGGTGGTGCTGGACGCCAGCCACCTGTTCGAGTCCAGCGTGACGCACCTGGGCTTTCGCCGCGGCACCTTTTTGCGGGGCTTCATGTACGACTTCATCGAAGCCTTCGCCCCGCACCTGACCCGAGAGCGCATCGAAGAGGTGCTGAAGTGTCAGAGCCGGCAGGAAATCGAAGCGTTGTTCGAAGCGGTGGAGTTGCCGGTTTATTGAGTGGCTGTGGTGCGGAAAACCCAGGCGTGCTCTGCACGCCAATCGGCCCGAGGCGGGCCTCCTACAGTTTGACTCTCAGGGGCTGGTCCTGGGAACGTCGAGCACCAGCTCGATGAGCGGGCGGGCCGCCAGCGCGTTGGTACGAGCTGATGCTCGAACGCTCCCAGGGAGCGAGTCCTCGGAAACGGCGGCCCGAGGAGCTCATCCTTCGTAGGAGCGCCGCCTCGGCGCGATAGCGAGGCTCAGCTTTTGGCGATCAAGTTGCCGGCATGCAGCCCGCATTCCTTCTGGGTAGCTTCTTCCCACCACCAGCGCCCCTCGCGTTCATGCTGGTTGGGCAGCACCGGGCGGGTGCAGGGCTCGCAGCCGATGCTGACAAAACCCCGTTCATGCAGGCTGTTGTAGGGAATCTCCAGCATGCGGATGTAGTTCCATACATCGACGCTGCTGTAGTTTGCCAGCGGGTTGAACTTGATGAGCTGCCTGTCCGCCGTGGAGAAGGCACCGTCGATTTCGACCACCGGTACATGGCTGCGGGTGCCCGGGCTCTGGTCGCGGCGCTGGCCGGTGATCCAGGCGTCCACGGTGGCGAGCTTACGCCGCAGCGGGGCGATCTTGCGGATACCGCAGCACTCGCCATGGCCGCTCTCATAGAAGTCGAACAGTCCCTTTTCCTTGACGTAGGCCTCGAGCGTGCGCTGATCCGGGGACAGTACCTCGAGCTTGATGCCGTAGTGCTTGCGCACTTCTTCCAGAAAGCGATAGGTTTCCGGATGCAGGCGACCGGTATCCAGGGTGAAGACCTTGATCCCCGGGTTGATCTTCCAGGCCATGTCCAGCACGACGATGTCATCCGCGCCGCTGAACGACAGCCAGAGGTCATCGAAATGCTGCATCGCCAGCTTGAGGATCTCCTGGGGCGACTTTTCGGCGTATTCCGCCGCCAGGGTGGCTACATCAAACAGATTGGTGGACATCAGGCGCTCCCGCTATGTGGCCCTGTCATGCGGGCCATCTCGAATCGCGGCATTTTATCAAGGGTCGCTTAGTACTTCTGCCTTTATTTCGTTATAGTTTTATGCCGTTAGGTTATCAATAACGTACTGGCCATCAGCCCGGCGTTGCGCCCATCAGGCGGAGCCGGTAGATTGTGCCGCCAGTTCAATCACTGCTTCAGGAGTAATTTGTGGAAATCGCCTGCCTTGACCTCGAAGGTGTTCTGGTCCCCGAAATCTGGATTGCCTTCGCCGAGAAAACCGGTATCGCCGAACTGCGCGCGACCACCCGGGATATCCCGGATTACGATGTACTCATGAAGCAGCGCCTGCGTATTCTCGACGAGCATGGCCTCAAGCTGGGTGACATCCAGGAAGTCATCGGCACCCTGAAGCCGCTGGACGGCGCGGTCGAGTTCGTCAACTGGCTGCGTGAGCGTTTTCAGGTGGTGATCCTGTCCGACACCTTCTACGAGTTCTCCCAGCCATTGATGCGCCAGCTGGGCTTCCCGACGCTGCTGTGCCACAAGTTGATCACCGACGAAAATGATCGGGTAGTGGATTATCAGCTGCGCCAGAAGGACCCCAAGCGTCAGTCAGTGCTGGCGTTCAAGAGCCTGTACTACCGGGTTATTGCCGCCGGCGACTCCTACAACGACACCACCATGCTCTCCGAAGCCCATGCGGGCATCCTGTTCCACGCGCCGGACAACGTGATCGCCGAGTTCCCGCAGTTCCCAGCGGTGCATACCTTCGAGGAGCTGAAGCAGGAATTCATCAAGGCGTCGAATCGGAATTTGAGTTTGTAAGGATGGTTGTTGCTGGGTTGGCGTGTCCTGTGCAAGGACTGCGCTTAGGGGGCGGGCTATCTCGACACGCTGCAAGTACATCCCTGTAAGCTCGCGGTCGCCATCCCTGGCGACACGACGGTCGAGCTAACCCGCCCCCTAAGCTTCGCCGCCGGCTTCTGAGCTGCTGCGGGAAAAGCCCAAGCTGACAACGGCGCCATTGTTAGTAGGCAGGGGTGGGTATGACCCATTGCGGGACCGTCTGCGGCCAGGGACGGCCGTAGACGAGCGCCATGGATGGCGGGGTGCGCGTCCTGCAATGGGTCATACCCACTCCAGCCCAACCGCGATCTACCAGCAACCAGCAACCAGCAACTAAAACCGAGCTACCTCAGGCTCTCCATCAACACCCGCACCTTGGTCAGGCTTTCCTGATATTCCGCTTCCCCATCCGAGTCGGCGACTATGCCGCCGCCGCCCCAGCAATAAAGCCGGTCGTTCTGGTGCACCAGGCTGCGGATGGCGATGTTCATGTCCATCTGACCCTCGCAGCCGATATAGCCGATGCTGCCGCAGTACAGGCTGCGCCTGACCGGTTCCAGTTCTTCGATGATTTGCATGGCGCGAATCTTCGGGGCGCCGGTAATGGAGCCCCCGGGGAAGGCACCGGCCAGCAGGCTGAGGGCGTCCTGATCGGGGGCGAGGGTGCCGGTGATGCTGCTGACCAGATGGTGTACGTTGGGGTAGCTTTCGATGCTGAACAGCTCGGGCACCCGGACGCTGCCGAAGGCGCAGCTACGGCCCAGGTCGTTGCGCAGCAGGTCGACAATCATCAGGTTTTCCGCCTGGTCCTTCGGGCTGTTACGCAGCTCCTCGGCCAGGGCCGCGTCCTGCTCGGGTGTCGCGCCGCGGGGACGGGTGCCCTTGATCGGGCGGGTTTCCACAGTGCCATCGGCCACCTTAAGAAAGCGCTCCGGCGACAGGCACAGCATGGCGTGATCCGTTGACTCCAGGTAGGCGGCAAAGGGAGTGGGGCAGCGCTCGCGCAGTTGCTGGTAGGCCGCGAGCGGGTCGCCCTGGCAGGGCGCGGAGAAGCGCTGGGCCAGGTTGACCTGATAGCAGTCGCCAGCCTTGATGTAGTGCTGGATCCGATCAAAGGACTGGCGGTAGGCCGCCCGGGTCTGCTCGGCAGCAAAGGCCTGCTGCAGGGAGAAAGAGCCAACCGTGGGAGTCGGCCCGCTCAGCCGGGCGAGCAGGGCGTGGCGATAGTCCTCTTCCACCGTGGGATGGCAGACCAGCCAGCGGCGCTGCAGTTGCTGGTCGCTGATCAGGCTCCAGCGGTAGACGCCCAGTTGCAGCGCCGGCAAGTGAATATCCTCACGGGCCAGCGTAGGCAGGTCTTCCAGGTGGCGGCCGAAATCGTAGCTGATATAGCCCAGGGCACCGGCGCCAAAGGGCAATGCTTGGTCCAGCCAGCTCGCCGGGCCCAGCGCCTGTATTGCCTGGCGCAGGCGGGCGATGGTCTGCCTACCGGGTTCATCGCGCTGAGGCGTAATGGTGGTGATCGGGTCTGCGGCGAGGATGCTGTAGCGGCCCAGCGGATCACCGCTGGCCGCCGAATCCAGCAGCACCGGCTGGCCCAACTCGCGAATGGCGAGCAACCCCGGCAGCGGATCCGCATGCCAGGGCAGTTCGGTGATGTGGTAGGGGGTCATGCGGCGGGGTCGGGCTCCACCGGCGCCTCGTCGGCGCTGAGGAACACCGGCTTGCTGAAGTGCTGCTGGGAAAACGCCATGCGCTCGTCAACGCTTTCGGTGCGGCCGGCTTTCTTCAGTTCGGCGAGGTGCCGCTCCACCGTATGGCAGCGGTGGGTCAGGCCGGCGTCGTTGGCGATCTGGATATTGAGGCCGGGGCGGGCGTTGAGCTCCAGGATCAGCGGGCCCTTCTTCTCGTCCAGCACCAGGTCCACGCCGATATAACCCAGCCCGGACAACTCGTAGCAGGCGGTGGCCAGACGCATGAAACCGTCCCAGTCAGGCAGCTGCACGCCATCGACCGGGTTGGCAGTGTCGGGGTGCTTGGTGATCTTGTTGTTCAGCCAGGTGCCCTTGAGGGTGATGCCTGTGGTCAGGTCCACGCCGACGCCGATAGCGCCCTGGTGCAGGTTGGCCTTGCCGCCGGACTGCCGGGTGGGCAGGCGTAGCATGGCCATGACCGGGTAGCCCATCAGCACGATGATGCGGATATCCGGCACACCCTCGTAGCTGATGCTCTTGAATATCGGGTCGGGTTTGACCCGATATTCGATCAGCGCTCGGTCGCGGTGGCCGCCCAGTGAGTAGAGTCCGGAGATGATATTGGACAGGTGGTGCTCGATCTCGTCATGGCTGACGATCTTGCCCGATACCGTCCGGTAGCGGCCCTCGTAGCGATCACCGATGACCATGATGCCGTCACCGCCGGCGCCCTGGGCCGGCTTGATGACGAAGTCCTTATGGCCTTCCACCAGCTTATCGAACTTGCTGATGTCCCGCTCGGTATCGATGATGCCGTACAGCTCCGGCACATTGATGTTCGCGGCAATCGCCCGTTCCTTGGTCAGGATCTTGTCATCCACGACCGGGTACAGATGGCGCTTGTTGTACTTGAGTACATAGTCCGCGTTGCGTCGGTTGATGCCCATGACGCCAAAGTCACTGAGCGCTTTCCAGGTCTTCCAGAACATGACGTCTCCTCAGCCCTGCTTGGTCAGCGCCTTGAAGCGCATCAGTTCGGTGAGGCGGTAGCCGCGGTAGCGACCCATGGCCAGCATGAAGCCCACCAGCACCAGCAGCACGGCCGGGAAGGTGAAGACGAAGTAGGTCAGTTCCGGAATCGTCATCAACAGGTGCGACAGGGTTGCTGCGATCAGCGTACCCAGGGCGACCTTGAAGGAGTGACCGCCACCGCGCTCTTCCCAGTTGATGGACAGGCGCTCAATGGTCATGGTCAGGATCACCATCGGGAACAGCGACACGGACAGGGCCCGCTCGATACCCAGCTTGTGACTGAACAGGCTGATGACGGCGATGATGATCACCACGAAGGTCAGCACGATCGACAGCCGCGGCAGCATCTGCAGCTTCAGGTGTTCCAGGTAGGAGCGTAGCGACAGGCCGAGGGCGGTGATCAGCGTGAACAGGGCGATACCCCAGCCTACCTGGGTCTCGCGGAAGGCCAGTGCAATCAATACCGGAGTAAAGGTGCCCAGGGTCTGGATGCCGATCAGGTTACGCAGTACCAGGATCACCAGGACGCCGATCGGGATCATGATCATCACCTGGTATACCTGCTGCGCCTGCAGCGGCAGGCCGTACAGGGAGTACTCCAGCAGGGCCGAGGGGCTGTTCTCGGTGGTCATCTTGGCCAGGCGCAGGGCGTTCATTTCACTGTTGTTGATAGTGAAGCTCACATTACCGTTACGTCCGCCGTCCAGCTGCAGCAAAGGCGTATTGCCGGTCCACCAGACCAGTCGGTTCTCAGGAATACCCTGCTGTCCGGTTTCCGGATGGAAATACAGCCAGCGCTCGCCGTTGTGGCTGCGCAGCCAGAGTTCCGGCTCCTGGTTCGGGGTGGGCTCGAGACGGATGGTATGCACCAGCTCCAGCGGGATGCGCGCGTTGGACAGCAGGACGTCGATCACCCGTGCCTTGTTCAGCGGGGTGCTCTGGCCGCCGAGCAGCAGGCGGACATTGTCGTCGGTGATGTCATTGACCCGGCGAATGGTCTCGCTGATGAAGGTCTCGATATCAGCCGAGTGCTGGCGAATCGGGTTGATCAGGGCGTCGGCGGCGATCTGCTCGGGGCCGTCCAGGGGGATCGGCTGGCGGGGTGCCGGCGGCCGTGCTTCGACGGGCTCGGTGCCGTAACGCTTGGTCAGGACCAGACGATAGTAGAGGGTCTGGGAGCCACCGGCGCGGCGGGCCGACCAGGTCACCCGGCGATTGCCGTCCTGCTGGTTGACACTGACACCGTAATTATTGGAGATGAAACTTTCGTTGAGGCTGATGAATTCCTGGTTCAGCGGCGGGATGAACAGCTGCGCCTTGACCGGTACGCCAGTGCTGGCCTGGAAATCGATTTTCGCATCCAGACTCCAGATATCGTCGGTCTCATCCTCCCGCACGGGGATGTCGAGTACATATATCTGGTAGCCGGTAATCAGGAGTCCCAGACTGACCATCAGGGCAATCAGGATTTTTAGATGCGTGTTGATAGATTGCATAGTGTTCTCAGCAGCAGTTTCAGACGGCTGCTCCGTTCCCTGGGTGTGATGGAAAAGGCAGCGTTAGGCAGGCGGAATAGTAGCATGCCAAGCAGACCGGCACCCAGAGGCTTAAGTTCCCCTTGGGTTATCTTGTCAAAAACACCGTTTCATTGGATTGTTGACAATCCTGTGGAGGGGAGGGCATCATCTGGCCCATAAAGCCCTATTTAGTTCACGAATACTTATAAGGTTGTCAACAATTGCCTGATTCAGAACACTCCCTTCCGGCTGCAACGCTTTCTGATGGTGCCTTCCAGCGCCTGCAGACTGCCATTGTCAAAGGCGAGATCCCGCCGGGCACGCGGATCAGTGAACAATTCCTGTCGACGACCTTCGGTATCAGCCGTGGTCCGCTGCGCGAAGCTATCCGTCGACTGGAAGGTCGGCGGCTGGTCGTGCGGATTCCCCACGCGGGCGTGCGGGTGGTATCGCTCAGCTATGAAGAGCTGATCGAGCTCTACCATGTGCGGGAAGCCCTGGAGGGGATGGCGTGTCGGCTGGCGGCGCAGAACATGACCGACGAGGAAGTGGCCAACCTGCGCGATGTGCTGGCCACCCATGAGCGCCACTCCGGTCTCAAGGCCAACGAATCCTATTACCAGCAGGAAGGGGACCTGGACCTGCATTTCGTGATCATCCAGGGCTGCAAGAACCAGACTCTCAGCAACATGCTGTGCGGTGACCTCTATCACCTGGTGCGCATGTATCGCTACAAGTTTTCTTCGACGCCCAAGCGTCCCCAGCAAGCCTTTGCCGAACACCACCGAATCATTGAAGCCATTGCTGATCGCGATGGTGAACTCGCGGAAATGCTGATGCGTCGTCATATCAGCGCATCTCGCCGCAATATCGAGCGTCGCATGCTGGAACAGCGTGACGCCATCCAATCCTCAGGAGGGAGTACCCAATGAACAAGACCCCAGGCCAGCGTTTCCGTGATGCCATCGCCGAAGAAAGCCCATTGCAGGTAATCGGTGCCATCAATGCCAACCATGCGCTGTTGGCCAAGCGTGCCGGCTTTAAGGCTATCTATCTGTCCGGTGGCGGCGTTGCCGCAGGTTCCCTGGGTTTGCCAGATCTGGGCATCAACACCCTCGAAGACGTGCTGATTGACGTGCGCCGCATCACCGACGTCTGCGACCTGCCGCTGTTGGTAGACATCGACACCGGTTTCGGCCCGAGCGCCTTCAACATCGAGCGTACCGTCAAGAGTCTGATCAAGGCTGGCGCGGCCGCTGCCCATATCGAAGACCAGGTCGGCGCCAAGCGCTGCGGTCACCGCCCGGGCAAGGAAATCGTTTCCACCGAGGAAATGATGGATCGTGTGCGCGCCGCTGCCGATGCGAAAACCGATCCGAACTTCTTCCTGATCGCCCGTACCGATGCCATCCAGGCTGAAGGCGTGGACGCGGCCCTGGAACGCTGCCAGCGCTACGTGGAAGCCGGCGCCGATGCCATCTTCGCCGAAGCCGCCTACGACCTGCCCACCTACGAGCGCTTCGTCAAGGAGCTGAACGTACCGGTGCTGGCCAACATCACCGAGTTTGGTGCGACGCCGCTGTTCACCCGCGAAGAGCTGGCCTCGGTCGGCGTGGCCATCCAGCTGTACCCGCTGTCCGCCTTCCGCGCCGCCAACAAGGCCGCGGAGAATGTCTACAACGCCATTCGCACCGAAGGCCATCAGAAGAATGTCATCGACAGCATGCAGACCCGCATGGAGCTGTATGACCGTATCGGTTACCACGCCTTCGAAGAAAAGCTCGACGCGCTGTTTGCCGCCGGCAAGAAGTGATCACAAAGACAATAAAGCACCCGAACGGGTACCAGTGAGGAGAACGCCATGAGCGCCAACGAATCGACCACCCCGACCTTCAAGCCGAAGAAATCCGTTGCCCTGAGCGGCACCGCCGCCGGCAATACCGCCCTGTGTACTGTGGGCCGCAGCGGTAACGATCTGCACTACCGCGGCTACGACATCCTGGATATCGCCACTACCTGCGAATTCGAGGAAATCGCTCACCTGCTGGTCCATGGCAAGCTGCCGACCGAAGCCGAATTGCGCGCCTACAAGGCCAAGCTCAAGGCCCTGCGCGGCCTGCCCGCCGCCGTGATGACGGCTCTGGAGCAGCTCCCCCCGTCCGCTCACCCGATGGATGTGATGCGCACAGGCGTTTCCGTGCTGGGCTGTCTGACGCCCGAGAAGGACGACCACAACCACCCGGGTGCCCGTGACATCGCCGACAAGCTGATGGCGTCGCTGGGTTCCATGCTGCTGTACTGGTACCACTACAGCCACAACGGCAAGTGCATCGACGTGGAAACCGATGATGACTCCATCGGCGGCCACTTCCTGCACCTGCTGCACGGCGAGAAGCCCCGCGAGTCCTGGGTGCGCGCCATGCATACCTCGCTCAACCTGTATGCCGAGCACGAGTTCAACGCCTCCACCTTCACCAGCCGCGTCATCGCCGGTACCGGCTCCGACATGTTCTCCGCCATCGCCGGTGCCATCGGCGCGCTGCGCGGGCCGAAGCACGGCGGCGCCAACGAAGTCGCCTTCGAGATCCAGAAGCGCTACGACACACCGGACGAGGCCGAGGCCGATATTCGTGCCCGGGTCGAGAAGAAGGAAGTGGTCATCGGCTTCGGCCACCCGGTTTACACCGTCTCCGATCCGCGCAACGAAGTGATCAAGAAGGTCGCGCTGGAGCTGTCCGACGAGCAGGGCAACCGCAAGATGTACGACATCGCCGAGCGCCTGGAAAGCACCATGTGGGAAGTCAAGAAGATGTTCCCCAACCTCGACTGGTTCAGCGCGGTGAGCTACCACATGATGGGCGTACCCACGGCCATGTTCACCCCGCTGTTCGTGATCGCCCGCACCGCCGGCTGGTCCGCCCACGTGATTGAACAACGCATCGACGGCAAGATCATCCGCCCGAGCGCCAACTATGTTGGGCCGGAGGATCTGGAGTTTGTGGCGTTGAAGGATCGTAAGTAAGTTTTTGGGGCCTCCCCCTCTCCCTCGCCGGGCGCCCCCAACCCCTCTCCCGCGAGGGGAGAGGGGCTTCAGCAAGTGCACAGGGCGAATTTGCCGCACGGGCTGCCCCCTCTCCCTTGACGGGAGAGGGCTGGGGAGAGGGTGAGCCACGCGCAACCAGACACAGGCAAAACCATGAACACCAAGTACCGCGAAAGACTCCAGGGCACCGACCTGGACTACTACAACGCCCCGGCCGCCGTGGACGCCATCGAGCCCGGCGCCTGGGCCAAGCTACCCTACACCTCCCGGGTACTGGCCGAGCAGCTGGTGCGTCGCTGCGAGCCGTCGCAGCTCACCGCCGCGCTGGAGCAACTGATCTACCGCAAGCGCGACCTGGACTTCCCCTGGTATCCGGCTCGCGTGGTCTGCCATGACATCCTCGGCCAGACCGCCCTGGTCGACCTGGCCGGCCTGCGCGATGCCATCGCCGAGGCCGGTGGTGATCCGTCCCGGGTCAACCCGGTGGTACCGACCCAGCTGATCGTCGACCACTCGCTGGCGGTGGAAGCGCCCGGTTTCGATCCCGAGGCGTTCGAGAAGAACCGCGCCATCGAGGACCGTCGCAACGAGGATCGCTTCCACTTTATCGAGTGGACCAAGACCGCGTTCAAGAACGTGGACGTGATCCCCGCCGGTAACGGCATCATGCACCAGATCAACCTGGAGAAGATGAGCCCGGTGATCCAGGCCCGCGATGGCGTCGCCTTCCCGGATACCTGCGTGGGTACTGACTCGCACACCCCGCATGTGGATGCGCTGGGCGTGATCGCCATTGGTGTCGGCGGCCTGGAAGCGGAAACCGTGATGCTCGGTCGCCCGTCCATGATGCGCCTGCCCGACATCGTCGGCGTCAAGCTGACCGGCAAGCGTCAACCCGGTATTACCGCGACCGATATCGTCCTGGCCCTGACCGAATTCCTGCGCAAGGAGCGGGTGGTGGGCGCCTATGTCGAGTTCTTCGGCGAAGGGGCCGACAGCCTGACCATCGGCGACCGCGCGACCATCTCCAACATGTGTCCGGAGTACGGCGCCACGGCGGCGATGTTCTACATCGACAGTCAGACCATTGATTACCTGAAACTGACCGGTCGCGAGCCGGAGCAGGTGGCGCTGGTCGAGCAGTATGCCAAGCAGCTGGGTCTGTGGAGCAGTGCGCTGACCACCGCCGAGTACGAGCGGGTGCTGGAGTTCGACCTGTCCAGCGTGGTACGCAACATGGCGGGCCCGTCCAACCCGCATCGCCGCTTGCCCACCAGTGCGCTGCAGGAGCGGGGCATTGCCAGTTCGGCGCAGCTGGAAGCGGCCCGTGCCGAAGAAGCCGAGGGGCTGATGCCCGATGGCGCGGTGATCATCGCCGCCATCACCAGCTGCACCAACACCTCCAACCCGCGCAACGTGGTGGCGGCCGGTCTGGTGGCAAAAAAGGCCAACGAACTGGGCCTGATCCGCAAACCCTGGGTGAAGACCTCCTTTGCGCCAGGCTCCAAGGTTGCCAAGCTGTACCTGGAAGAGTCCGGCCTGCTGCCGGAGCTGGAGAAGCTGGGCTTTGGCATCGTCGGTTATGCCTGTACCACCTGTAACGGCATGTCCGGCGCGCTGGACCCGAAGATCCAGCAGGAAATCATCGACCGCGACCTGTACGCCACCGCGGTACTGTCCGGTAACCGCAACTTCGACGGCCGCATCCACCCCTACGCCAAGCAGGCCTTCCTCGCCTCGCCGCCGCTGGTGGTGGCCTATGCGATTGCCGGTACCGTGCGCTTTGATATCGAGCAGGATGTGCTGGGACATGACCAGAACGGTCAGCCGATTACCCTGAAGGACCTGTGGCCGAGCGACGAGGAGATCGACCGCATCGTCGCGTCTAGCGTCAAGCCCGAGCAGTTCAATCAGGTGTACATCCCCATGTTCGACCTGGGCACCATTACCGAGGCGGCAAGCCCGCTGTACGATTGGCGGCCGATGTCCACCTATATCCGCCGCCCGCCGTACTGGGAAGGCGCGCTGGCTGGTGAGCGCACCATGAAAGGCATGCGCCCGCTGGCGATCCTGCCGGACAACATCACCACCGATCACCTGTCGCCGTCCAACGCCATCATGATGGACAGCGCCGCCGGGGAATACCTGCACAAGATGGGCCTGCCGGAGGAGGACTTCAACTCCTACGCCACCCACCGCGGCGACCACCTGACCGCCCAGCGCGCCACCTTCGCCAACCCGAAACTGTTTAACGAGATGGTGTTGAACGAAGACGGCAGCGTGAAGCAGGGTTCGCTGGCCCGGGTCGAGCCGGAAGGCGAGGTGATGCGCATGTGGGAAGCCATCGAAACCTACATGAACCGCAAGCAGCCGCTGATCATCATCGCCGGCGCCGACTACGGCCAGGGCTCGTCCCGCGACTGGGCGGCCAAGGGCGTGCGTCTGGCCGGGGTGGAGGTGATCGCCGCCGAAGGGTTCGAGCGCATTCACCGCACCAACCTGATCGGCATGGGCGTGCTGCCGCTGGAATTCAAGCCGGGCACCACCCGCAAGACCCTGGAACTCGATGGTACCGAGACCTACGACGTCATGGGTACACCCGCCGCCCGGGCTGACCTGACCCTGGTGATCAACCGGAAGAACGGCGAACGCGTCGAAGTACCCATGACCTGCCGACTGGACAGTGACGAGGAAGTGACTGTGTATGAGGCCGGTGGGGTGTTGCAGCGGTTTGCGCAGGATTTTTTGGAAGGGAAGGTATAAACCCTACCCCCTGTCCTTTTTCGAAAGGACAGGGGGGCAAGCAATCAGGAATTCGCAATGACCCAGGCAACACAAATCAAAATCCCCGCCACCTACATGCGTGGCGGTACCAGCAAGGGCGTGTTCTTCCGCCTGGATGACCTGCCCGCATCCTGCCAGGTGCCGGGCGAGGCGCGGGACCGGCTGTTCATGCGGGTGATCGGCAGTCCCGATCCATACTCGGCGCACATCGACGGCATGGGCGGTGCAACCTCCAGCACCAGTAAATGCGTGATCCTGTCGAAGAGCAGCCAGCCCGACCATGACGTGGACTATCTCTACGGCCAGGTCTCCATTGACAGTCCCTTCGTCGACTGGAGCGGCAATTGTGGCAACCTGTCCACCGCGGCGGGCGCATTCGCCATTCATGCGGGGCTGGTGGACCCGGCGCGTATTCCGGACAACGGCACCTGCACGGTGCGCATCTGGCAGGCCAATATCCAGAAGACCATCATTGCCCATGTGCCGGTCAGTAACGGCCAGGTCCAGGAGCTCGGAGATTTCGAGCTGGATGGGGTCACCTTTCCGGCGGCGGAGATCGTGCTGGAGTTCATGGACCCGTCCGATGACGGGGAAGAGGGCGGCAGCATGTTCCCCACCGGTAATCTGGTTGATGACCTGGAGGTGCCGGGTATCGGCACCATCAAGGCGACCATGATTGCCGCCGGTATTCCCACGGTGTTCGTCAACGCCGAGGAAATCGGCTACCAGGGCACCGAGCTGCGCGAGCAGATCAATTCCGATCCCGAGGCGTTGGCGCGTTTCGAGGCCATTCGGGTGGCTGGCGCCCTGCGCATGGGACTGATCAAGACCCCGGAAGAAGCGCTCAAGCGTCAACACACCCCGAAGATCGCCTTCGTGGCCCCGCCAAAGGATTATCTGGCCTCCAGCGGCAAGCCGATCATGGCCGCCGACGTTGACCTGTTGGTCCGGGCGCTGTCCATGGGCAAGCTGCACCACGCGATGATGGGCACCTGTGCGGTAGCTATCGGCACTGCTGCGGCAGTGCCGGGTACGCTGGTCAACCTGGCCGCAGGCGGTGGTGACCGGGAGGCAGTGCGCTTCGGCCATCCCTCCGGTACGCTGCGCGTTGGCGCGGAAGCCAAGCAGGTGAGCGGTAGCTGGACGGTCACCAAGGCCATCATGAGCCGCAGCGCGCGCATTCTGATGGAGGGCTGGGTGCGGGTGCCGGGAGATATTCTCTAAGTTTGCGCACCGGTTTGAGAAGTAAAACAGAGCCCGCTGCCCAGCGGGCTCTGTCGTTTTGACCAGCGCCGACGTGACCATTCGGCATGGAAGACGGCTGCCCGATCGCATATCCTCCAGTGCCATAGTCTTCTAACTGGATTGGAGTGAACGATGAATCTGAATCTTGCCGGGAAACGCGCCCTGGTCGGCGGTGGCAGCCAGGGCCTCGGTGCGGCCTGTGCACGGCAGCTCGCACTGCAGGGCGCAGAGGTGCTGGTCATGGCGCGCAGCGAGGACAAGCTCGCCGAGTTAGTACGAGAGCTTCCTGCTGCCGAAGGACAGCAGCACGGCTATATCTGCGTTGATTCCGGTGATCTGCCAGCCCTGGCGGTGGCGGTTCAGGCGGAAATTGATCGTGCGGGCCCGATCTGCATCTGGGTCAACAACTCTGGCGGTCCAGCTCCGGGACCGGCGCACCTGGCGGCGTCCGAGGCGTATGCTGCAGCGTTCAATCAGCATCTCTTGAGCAGCCAGACCCTGCTGCAGCTATTGCTGCCCGGCATGCGCGAACAAGGCTACGGTCGGATCATCAATATCTTGTCCACCTCGGTGAAAACCCCGCTGCCCAACCTGGGGGTGTCCAACGCCATCCGTGCCGCCATGGCCAACTGGGCGAAGACCCTGGCGACGGAACTCGCTGCGGACGGGGTGACGGTCAACAACGTCTTGCCGGGGCTGACCCGTACAGCGCGGCTGGAAGGGTTGTTGACCTACCGCGCGGAAGCGGCGGGCAAGACCGAACAGGAGATGGAGCAAGCCTTGCTGGCGGGCATCCCGGCCCGGCGTTTCGCCGAGCCGGAGGAGTTTGCCAATGCGGTAGGCTTTCTTGCCGCACCGGCAGCGGCCTATATCAACGGCACCAACCTGCCGGTGGACGGTGGCGCGACCGCCAGTCTGTAACCGCCCTGCCGCCTGCTCAGCTGTGCAGCTTTTCGCAGGCGGTGAGGGTGTTCTCCAGCAGGCAGGCGCGGGTCATCGGGCCCACGCCGCCGGGTACCGGGGTAATCCAGGCGGCGCGTTCGGCGGCCGCGTCAAAGTCGACGTCTCCGCGCAGTCGGCCGTCTTCCATGCGATTGATCCCCACGTCGATGACGATGGCGCCGGGTTTGATCCACTCTCCCTTGACCAGTCCGGGCTTGCCAACCGCAACCACCACCAGGTCCGAGCGGCGCACATGCTCTTCCAGGTCATGGGTAAAGCGGTGCGCCACAGTGGTGGTGCAGCCTGCCAGCAGCAGCTCCAGGGCCATCGGCCGGCCGACGATATTGGAAGCGCCCACCACGGTAGCATTGAGCCCGTAGAGGCTGACGCCGGTGCTCTTCAGCAGCCGGATGATGCCGAGCGGGGTGCAGGGGCGCAGCAGCGGCATACGCTGGGCCAGGCGGCCAATGTTGTAGGGATGGAAGCCATCGACGTCCTTGTCGGGCCGGATACGCTCCAGCAGCAGGGAGGCGTCCAGGTGCGCCGGCAAGGGCAGCTGCACCAGGATGCCGTCGATGGTGGGGTCTTCATTGAGGGAGTCGATCAGCCCCAATAGCTCTTCCTGACCGGTTTCGGCGGGCAGGTCGTGGGAGTGGGAGATGAAACCGACTTCTTCACAGTCCTTGCGCTTGTGCGCCACATACACCTGGGAGGCGGGGTCGCTGCCGACCAGAATGACAGCGAGGCCGGGGATGCGCAGGCCTTGTTCGCTGCGCTGCTGGACCTTGTCGGCGATTTCGCGCCGGAGATTGGCGGCAATCTGTTTGCCATCGATCAGTTGGGCTTTCATGACGTTCCTGGGGGAGTACATAGAATGCGGCAATTGTCGCATGGGGCGGGGTCTGGCAAAAGGGCAGGGCGCTGCGGATTCTTAACTTACTCAAATATTTGAAAAAAATGTGAATTCATCGTTGACGGGGGAGTGAGGGCTGAGTATTATTCGCCCCGCTTCACAAACACAACGAAGTCGGTTTGGAAGGCGAATCAGGCTCCAGCATTTCAGGCCTTCGGGATTGATAATGTGCATACGGCGCCCGTAGCTCAGTTGGATAGAGCACCCGCCTTCTAAGCGGGTGGTCGCAGGTTCGAATCCTGCCGGGCGCGCCAAGCGCATATGGTATGGTTCTGCGAAGTCGTGTTAGTGTTGCAGCTGTAATGGTGGGCGTAGCTCAGTCGGTAGAGCACAGGATTGTGGCTCCTGGTGTCGTGGGTTCGATCCCCATCGTCCACCCCATTTCAGCAAAAACGCCAGGCTTCGGTCTGGCGTTTTTGTATCTGTACCGGTTTGCGGACGTGGTGGAATTGGTAGACACACCAGATTTAGGTTCTGGCGCCGCGAGGTGTGAGAGTTCGAGTCTCTCCGTCCGCACCATCGATTAGCTCTGCGGTTAGCCGTGGATGCGCTGAAAGCCCTGACTTGTCGGGGCTTTTTTGTGTCTGGGTGTTTTTCCGGCCTATCGGCCGCCGCCAGCGATGCCATCTGTATTAAGGTGGAAGGTCATGGCGAAGCCGGTCCGGCCCTTCGTCGATAAGCCCTGCGGAATTGCGCTTAGGTGGAGGTCGTCTGATGTGGGAGTTGTCCGGCTATTTCGGGCTGTTTCTGGCGGCGCTGGTCGCCGCGACGTTCCTGCCGATGCAGTCGGAAGTGGTCCTGGTGGGGCTGCAACTGGCCGGGCAGCATTCCCTGGCGTTGCTACTGCTGGTGGCAACCGTTGGCAATGTGCTCGGCTCACTGATCAACTGGCTGCTGGGCCGCTATATCGAACGCTGGCGTGATCGCCGCTGGTTTCCGGTGTCGCCCGAGCAATTGGAGCGGGCGCAGAAGGTATATCGGCGTTACGGTTATTGGTCACTGCTGCTGAGCTGGGCCCCCTTTATTGGCGATCCGCTGACGCTGATCGCAGGGGTGCTCCGTGAACCGCTCTGGCGTTTCCTGCTGATCGTTACCCTGGCCAAGGGCGGCCGCTATCTCTTGCTGGTAGCTGCTACCGCCCAGTTGATCTAATCTGCTAGAAGCCGCTGGGGTGGCCCATCCCACGGGTGAACAGTCGGGTCGCCAGCAAGCCGGCAGGGGTGTAGTGGGTGGCTGGCCCCATCAGCTCGATCAGTGCGGCCATCTGTTCCTCGGCGGGCAGGGCGTTCAGTTGCTGGCGGAGCAGCGACTGCTCCTCGGCAAAGTCGTCCGTGGTCGCCATGGGCGGTGCCGGTTGGGGGCGTCGGGGGCTGGTGGGGGCGGCCCACTCGCCGGCGATCCAGTCGTGCAGTAGCTGCAGTTCATATCCGCTGAACACGCCGAACATGGGGGCGCGGTTGCCGTGGACCAGTTGCCAGAAACGGCTCTCTTCCGGATCCGTGTGGCGGCGGATCCAACCCCGTTTTTCCAGTGCGGCCAGCATGGCGCCCATCTGCCCCGGCGTAGCCAGCCATTCATTCACGGTACGGCCCTCAATGCGGCAGCGGTCCGAGTGGATGTTGCGGGCGACCACGGCTTTGTGTTCCAGCATGCTCTGCACTTCATGCTCCAGGCGGAAGCCTTCGATGACGTCCATCGAGGAGGTGCCCAGTTCATTCAATAGATAGCCGGCGCGAACCCGTTGCAGGAAGGCATCGGTGTCGCCATTGGTGGGCAGATTGTTCAGTACCGCATCGACGGCCTTCTGCGCATGGCCGGTATCGGCGTTATCGATGGTGACATGGAGCTGAAAATAATACGGGTCGATGCCCAGCTCGCTGAGCTCGCGGATGCTGATCAGCAGGTGCAGGGGCAGTTGTTCATAGCCCAGGTTGTAGCCGATCAGCTCGGGAAGAAAGTCGCGCGCCTGGTGGGCGAGGGCCAGCTGCAGGGCGCCCTGGATGTAGTGATCGGGCGACAGGTTGTCGGTGTCATTCAGATCGTAGGTGTATAACAGCTGCTTGTAGAGCGCGACGTGGTTCTGTGTGGGTTCGCCATCGCCCAGCTCTTCCAGGTAGGTGCGTACCAGGCCATGGAAGCGCCAATCCTGCCATTGGGAGACGATACCGTAGAGCCAGGCGCCGTCCACCAGTTTGGTGGGTGCCACACCACGCAGGAAATACAGCGCGTGGGCGCGGTTGGTGAAGAAACGCCGGGGTTGGCCCTGTTTGCGGGCGGCCAGATAGGCATTATAGGCATCGGCGACCTTGCCGCTGCTGTCATGCACCCATTGGCTGAGCTGACTGGGGTCTTCCGGCAGGTCGCAGGGCAGGGCCGCCGCCCTGCGCAGATTTTCCTGGAGATAGTCCCGGGCGGCACCCAGGTGCTCGGAAGGCGACTGCAGCAGCCCATGATAGAGCGTCCTTGGATTGATCCGCTGGGACGATGGGGTGGGCAAGGTCTGTCGAGTCGGTGTCTTCAACGTTGGCATGTCGTTGTCCTGTTCAGGGCTAGTGCCGACGGACGATTGCGGTACTGCATCATCCGCCTCGAAAATGTCATTCGCTGATTATTTCGAGCCGGTGCGGTTGGAATGATTCAATAAATCACGCCCCGAGCCGACGGAGGGACCTGTGATCGGGCCGGGGTGTGGTGTGCGGCCACCGGTAGGCGTATGCTGCGCGGCGGACTCGCTTGCCCGGCCACCGGTCAGTCGGATGGCGCTGCGGGATGCATCGGCAATGATGACTTCTGCCGCACAAGCGACTAGAATGTCCGCCTTTTATTCATTCATCATTACGTCTGTTCAACGAGGACTCTACATGCAAGTTTCGGTTGAAACCATCTCCGGCCTTGAGCGCCGCATGACTGTTGGCATTCCTGCCGAGCGCATCGAAAACGAAGTCAACAAGCGCCTGCAGCAGACCGCTAGCCGTGCCCGTGTTGATGGTTTCCGGCCGGGCAAGGTGCCGATGAGCGTCATTCGCAAGCGTTTCGGCGCCTCCGCACGCCAGGAAGTCATTGGCGAAGTCATCCAGTCCTCCTTCTATGAAGCCATTGTCCAGGAGAAGCTCAACCCGGCGGGTGCGCCCAGCGTTGAGCCCAAGTCCCTGGACGAAGGCAAGGATTTCGAATATATCGCCACCTTCGAAGTCTACCCCGAGGTAGCACTGGGCGATTTCGCTGAAATCGAAGTCGAGCGTATCGAGTCCGAAGTGACCGACGCCGATCTGGAAAACATGCTGGAAATCCTGCGCAAGCAGCACACCAGCTACGAAGCGGTTGAGCGTGCGGCGGAAGATGGCGACCAGGTCACCATCGATTTCACCGGTCGCATCGACGGTGAAGCCTTTCAGGGCGGCACCGCCACCAACACCAACCTGGTGCTGGGTTCCGGCCGCATGATCCCGGGCTTCGAGTCTGGCCTGGTGGGCGCCAAGGCCGGTGAAACCCGCACCATCAGCGTGACCTTCCCCGAGGATTACCAGAACCTGGATCTGGCCGGCAAGGCCGCCGAGTTCGAAATCATCGTGCACAGCGTTGCCGCAGCAGCCCTGCCGGAACTGAATGACGAGTTCTTCGCCCGTTTCGGCGTGGAAGAAGGCGGTATCGACGGTTTCCGCGCTGAAGTGCGCAAGAACATGGAGCGCGAACTGCGTCAGGCGATCAAGACCAAGACCAAGAACCAGGTCATGGACGGTCTGCTGAAGATCAATGACATCGAAGTGCCCAAGGCACTGATCAGCAGCGAGATCGATCGTCTGCGTCAGCAGGCCGTACAGCAGTTCGGCGGTGCCAACATCGATCCGAGCCAGCTGCCGGCCGAACTGTTCGAAGAACAGGCCAAGCGCCGCGTCAGCCTGGGCCTGATCGTCGCCGAAATCGTCAAGCAGAACGACATCAAGCCGGACAACGACCGCGTCCGCGCCATGGTCGAAGACCTGGCTTCTGCCTACCAGGAACCGGAGCAGGTGGTGAACTGGTACATGCAGAACGAGCAACAGCTTGCCGAGATCCAGTCTGTTGTGCTGGAAGAGCAAGTCGTGGATACTGTGCTGCAGAAGGCCAAGGTAACCGACAAGCAGGTTGCCTACGAAGATGCCGTCAAGCCGGCTCAGCCCGCCCAGGCTGAGGACGACGAAGCGGATAGCAGCTCTGACGAATAATTTTCGTCATTGATCTTGCGCAGCACATTGAGCCAGCCTTCGGGCTGGCTCAATGCTTATGGAAACCCCGAATCTTCTGCCGCGGCATGGGTTCGGGGTTTTACGCGACAGGCTAAATCGGAGTGACACCAGAGCATGATTCATAACAGCTATACCGGGCTACCGCCGGAAATTCAGGCCGCTGGCGGTCTGGTGCCCATGGTTGTCGAGCAGTCGGCACGGGGCGAACGTTCCTATGACATCTATTCGCGTCTGCTCAAGGAGCGGGTGATTTTCCTGGTCGGTCAGGTTGAAGACTACATGGCCAACCTGGTGGTGGCTCAGCTGCTGTTCCTTGAGTCGGAAAACCCCGACAAGGATATCCACCTGTATATCAACTCGCCCGGCGGGTCGGTAACTGCGGGCATGGCGATCTACGACACCATGCAATTCATCAAGCCGAATGTCAGCACCCTGTGTATTGGCCAGGCCTGCAGCATGGGCGCCTTCCTGTTGGCCGGTGGCGCCAAGGGCAAGCGCTTCGCATTGCCCCATTCGCGCGTGATGATCCACCAGCCGCTCGGTGGCTTCCAGGGTCAGGCCTCGGATATCGAGATCCACGCCCGGGAAATCCTGTATATCCGCGAGCGCCTGAACAAGGTGCTGGCGCACCATACCGGCCAGCCGCTGGACGTGATTGCCCGCGATACCGATCGGGACCGTTTCATGAGTGCCGCCGAGGCGGTCGAGTATGGTCTGATCGATCAGATGCTGGAAAATCGTCCCGTTGTCGATTGACAGCCGGCACGTCGGTTAACCGCCCGGGTTCGCCCCCGGGCTCCTCAATGTTCCGCTTACCTGACCGCGTTGCCGGTACGGGTGATCGGATTGCACTTGCAAAGAGGCTTGGCAGCCCTCATCTTTGTTTTCAAGAGAGATCTGCAAGCAGGGGTTTTAGATGACAGATATGACTGGGAAGGGTGACGACAACGGCAAGCTGCTGTATTGCTCCTTCTGTGGCAAAAGCCAGCATGAAGTGCGCAAGCTGATTGCCGGCCCCTCCGTATTTATTTGTGACGAGTGTGTCGATCTGTGCAACGACATCATTCGTGAGGAAGTGCAGGAAAGCCAGAACGACAACGGCGAGCAGAAATTGCCGTCGCCGATGGAGATCTGCGCCATCCTCGACCAGTACGTGATTGGCCAGCAACAGGCCAAGAAGGTGCTGTCGGTTGCGGTATACAACCATTACAAGCGTCTGCACCAGCGTGACGGCAAGGATGAGGTCGAGCTGGGCAAGAGTAATATCCTGGTCATCGGTCCTACCGGTTCGGGCAAGACCCTGCTGGCGGAAACCCTGGCGCGGCTGCTGAATGTGCCGTTCACCATCGCCGATGCGACCACGCTGACTGAAGCGGGCTACGTGGGTGAGGATGTCGAGAACATCATCCAGAAGCTGCTGCAGAAGTGCGATTACGATGTGGAAAAGGCCCAGATGGGTATTGTCTACATCGACGAGATCGACAAGATTTCCCGTAAGTCCGACAACCCGTCGATCACCCGTGACGTCTCGGGTGAGGGCGTGCAGCAGGCGCTGCTCAAGCTGATCGAAGGCACCGTTGCGTCGGTACCGCCCCAGGGTGGGCGCAAGCATCCGCAGCAGGAATTCCTGCAGGTGGACACCCGCAACATCCTGTTCATCTGTGGTGGCGCCTTTGCCGGTCTGGAGAAGGTCATCCGTGACCGTTCCGAGAAGAGCGGCATCGGTTTCAACGCCAGTGTGCGCAGCAAGGATGAAGGCAAGAAGGTGGGCGACACCCTGATGGCGGTCGAGCCCGAGGATCTGGTGCGTTTCGGTCTGATTCCCGAGTTTGTCGGTCGTCTGCCGGTCATCGCCACGCTCACCGAGCTGGATGAGCAAGCGCTGATCCAGATCCTGACCGAGCCGAAGAACTCGCTGACCAAGCAGTACGGCCGGTTGTTCGAGATGGAAGACGTGGAGCTGGAGTTCCGTACCGACGCCCTCAAGGCGATCGCCCAGCGTGCGCTGACACGCAAGACCGGTGCCCGTGGTCTGCGTTCGATCCTGGAAAGCGTGCTGCTGGATACCATGTACGAGATCCCGTCAGCCGAGCATGTGAGCAAGGTCGTCATCGATGAAAACGTGATCAACGGTAATGCCAAGCCGCTGTTGATCTACGAGTCGGTCGAGCAGCCGCCCAAGGCCATGCCCGAAGACTGAGTGATACCCGCGCCGCCGTCCTGGCGGCGCGGTTCCCTTCCGTTGTTGCCTTGATCCACATCCTTCGATTTTGCCGGTAACTGCATCTTGTAATCTGGTCCATACGCCCTCATCTTTGTGTCATGGACATTTCAATTCCGGGTGCAAGCCTGCGGCTTCACCCCTCTGCGAGCGAGCCTAAGTCATGACGACTCCCAGCGATTATCCGTTATTGCCACTGCGTGACGTGGTGGTGTACCCCAACATGGTCATTCCGCTGTTCGTGGGCCGCGACAAATCCATCGAGGCCCTGGAAGCGGCCATGGCCGGCGACAAGCAGGTGCTGCTGCTGGCCCAGCGCAACCCGGCCGACGACGATCCGGGCCGCGATGCCCTCTACGAACTGGGCACCGTGGCCACCATCCTGCAGCTGCTGAAACTGCCCGACGGTACCGTGAAGGTACTGGTGGAAGGCGAGCAGCGCGCCCGGGTCGAGCACATTGATGAGCTCGACGGCTATCAACTGGCAAGCGTCACCCTGCTGGAAGAGGACACGCTCGATGAGCGCGAGGCCCAGGTGCTGGTCCGCAGCCTGATGAGCCAGTTCGAGCAGTTCGTCAACCTCGGCAAGAAGATTCCGGCCGAAGCGGTGAGCGCCCTGGCCGGCATCGAAGATCCCCGTCGTCTGGTCGACACCATGGCGGCGCAGCTCAACCTCAAGGTCGAGCAGAAGCAGGCCATCCTGGAAATCCTGGCGGTGCGTGAGCGGGTGGAGCACGTGCTGGGGGTACTGGATACCGAGATCGATCTGCTGCAGGTCGAGAAGCGGATCCGCGGCCGCGTCAAGAAGCAGATGGAGCGCAGCCAGCGCGAGTACTACCTGAACGAACAGATGAAGGCCATCCAGAAGGAAATGGGTGGGCTCGACGAGGGCAGCAGTGAGCTGGATGAGCTGCAGCGCAAGATCGACGCCTCCGGCATGTCCCAGGAAGCGCTGGACAAGGCCAACGCGGAGCTGAACAAGCTGAAGATGATGTCGCCCATGTCCGCCGAGGCCACCGTGGTGCGCTCCTACATCGAATGGCTGAGCAACGTGCCCTGGACCAAGACCAGCCGTGTTCGCCACGACCTGCAGCATGCGGAAAAGGTACTGGAGAACGACCACTATGGCCTGGAAGAGGTCAAGGAGCGGATTCTCGAGTACCTGGCCGTGCAAAAGCGCGTGCGCAAGCTCAAGGGGCCGGTGCTCTGCCTGGTAGGGCCGCCCGGTGTGGGCAAGACCTCCCTGGGTGAGTCCCTCGCCCGGGCAACCAACCGCAAGTTTGTGCGCATGGCCCTGGGCGGCGTGCGCGATGAGGCGGAAATCCGGGGCCATCGTCGCACCTATATCGGCTCCATGCCCGGCAAGCTGATCCAGAAGATGAGCAAGGTGGGAGTGAAGAACCCGCTGTTCCTGCTCGATGAGATCGACAAGATGGGCCAGGACATGCGTGGCGACCCGTCGTCGGCGCTGCTCGAGGTGCTGGACCCGGAACAGAACCACGCCTTCAGCGACCATTACCTGGAGGTGGACTACGACCTGTCGGACGTGATGTTCATCTGTACATCCAACTCGATGAACATTCCCGCGCCGCTGCTCGACCGCATGGAAGTCATCCGCATCCCGGGTTACACCGAGGATGAGAAGATCAATATCGCCCAGCGCTACCTGGTGCCCAAGCAGATCAAGAACAATGGTCTGAAGAAGGACGAGTTGACCTTCACCACCGAGTCACTGCGTGACCTGATCCGCTACTACACCCGCGAGGCAGGGGTGCGTGGGCTGGAACGGCAAATCGCCAAGGTCTGCCGCAAGGTGGTCCGTGAGCAGGCCGAGAAGGGCACCCAGGCGGCTGTGGTGGTCGACGGTGCGCTGCTCGAGCAGCACCTGGGCGTGCACAAGTTCAAGTACGGCCTGGCCGAAGAGGCGGACCAGATCGGTCAGGTCACCGGTCTGGCCTGGACCCAGGTCGGTGGTGAGCTGTTGAGCATCGAGGCCGCCGTCATGCCGGGCAAGGGCCGGCAGATCAAGACCGGCTCGCTGGGCGATGTGATGCAGGAATCCATCAGTGCTGCCATGACGGTAGTCCGCAGCCGGGCGGCGAGCCTGGGTATCACTGCCGACTTCCATGAGAAGCATGACGTCCACATTCACGTGCCCGAGGGCGCCACGCCCAAGGATGGCCCCAGTGCCGGGATCGGGATGTGCACGGCCCTGGTGTCTGCGCTGAGCCGGATTCCGGTACGCGCCGATGTTGCCATGACCGGGGAAATTACCCTGCGCGGGCAGGTGCTGCCGATTGGCGGGTTGAAGGAGAAACTGCTCGCAGCGCACCGGGGCGGTATCCGCACCGTGGTGATCCCCCATGACAACATCAAGGATCTGAAGGAGATCCCCGACAACATCAAGCAGGATATCGAGGTTGTGCCGGTGAAATGGATTGACGAGGTGCTGCAGATTGCGCTGCAATACATGCCGGAGCCCCTGAAGGATCAAGGGAATGAAATCGTCACCAAGGAAGAGCCTCATAATGCTGACGCGAAAGGGCGCATCAGCACTCATTGATGTTAAGCTAGCCGGCATTGGGTCCGGGCGGTCAAGCCCGGCCCAGCTGCATGCTGGCGAGACGGCAAGCATTCCTTGACACGGTTTTTGAGCGCTTGATATAAAGCGTGCTTCGACCCAAGCAGGTATGCTGACTGGCTACAGCGTTGCTAGAACCACAAGCTTACATAACGACTAAACAACTCATTGAAATATATAAGGGGACTTAGAGTGAACAAGTCTGAATTGATCGATGCCATTGCCGCATCTGCCGATATTCCGAAAGCTGCCGCCGGTCGTGCTCTGGACGCCGTCATCGAGTCCGTTACTGGTGCTCTGAAAGAAGGCGACTCGGTTGTTCTGGTAGGCTTTGGCACTTTTGCCGTCAAAGAGCGCGCTGCCCGTACTGGCCGCAACCCGCAAACTGGCGAGCCGATTGAAATCAGCGCTGCCAAGATTCCTGGCTTCAAGGCTGGTAAAGCACTCAAGGACGCCGTCAACTGATAGCGTCCTGCAACTGACAGGACATGCCGCCATGACACCAGTCGCGGCATGCTTTCGGACTCCTGGTCAGCAGGAAAGACACAGTGGTTCAGTCAGTTCCCGAAAGGCGCATCAATCCGGTGCGCCTTTTTTTGTGGTTCAGAATAAGGATGGGCTGCGTGGCGCGAGCCGCGCTGGCCCTGTCGCCCGGTAGTCCGGGCGACTGAAAAGCAGATTTGGGGGCACGATGCTGCAAAACATGAGGGACAAGGCGCAAAGCTGGGTCGCGAAAGTGATCGTGGGCGTCATTGTTTTGGTTTTCGCTATGACCGGCTGGGAATCCATCAGCCGTTTCAACAGCAATGACCAGAAGGCAGCCGAAGTCAACGGCACCGTCATCAGCACGGCGGAATTGGAGCAGGCCGTTTCCCTGCAGCGCCGCCAACTGACGCAGCAATTGCAGCAATTGGGTGATCAGTTCGATCCGGACATGATCGATGAGCAGTTGCTGCGCGAATCCGTGCTGCAGGGCTTGATCCAACGGGCCGTGCTGTTGGAGGGCGCCCAGGATGCCGACCTGCGCATCTCTGAGCAGATGATCGACCAGATGCTGCTCAATACACCAGACTTCCAGACCGATGGCCAGTTCGACGCCAACCGCTTCGATGTGGTGATTCGTAATATGGGCCTGAGCTCGCGCATGGCCTTCCGTGAGCTGGTCCGCCAGGAGCTGATGCTCGCGCAGCTGCGCAATGCCTATCAGGCCACTGCCTTTGCCACCCCGGCCGAGCGGCAGATGCTCGCCCGCCTGGAAAACCAGAGCCGTGATTTCGCGGTGATTGAGCTGGATACCGATGTCGCCGGCGTCGAGGTGGATGAGGCGGAAGTGGAGGAGTATTACAACGAGAACCAGGCGGACTTCCTGACTCCCGAACAGGTAGTGTTGGAAACCCTGACGCTGTCGCGCAGTGATTTCTTCGACGATGCCGAGGTGGACGAGGCAGCGCTGGAGTCGCTGTATCAGCGTGAGGTCGGCAACCTGACCGAGCAGCGCCGGGCCTCGCACATCCTGTTTGAAGTCGAAGGCGATGACGAGGCTGCCGCCCTGGAGCAGGCAGCGGCCGCCAAGGCGCGGATCGACGCCGGGGAAGAGTTCGCCACCGTGGCCAAGGAGCTGTCGGCGGATCCGGGCACCCTGAATAACGGTGGCGACCTGGGTTATGTCGAGCACGGCAGCTTCGACCCGGCCTTCGACGATGCCCTGTTTGCGTTGGAAGAAAACCAGGTATCCGAACCGGTGCGCAGCCGCTTTGGTGTGCACCTGATCAAGCTGACCGACCTGCAGTCGCCGGAAGTACCTTCCCTGGAGTCCATGCGGGCCACCCTGGAGCAGGAACTGAAGGCCGAGCAGGTCGAGCGTCGTTTTGTCGAGGCGTCCCGCGAGCTGGCCAACCTGGCCTATGAGTCCGAAGACCTGGCTGAGCCGGCGCGGGCGCTGGACCTGGAAGTGGAAACCCATGGTCCGCTCGAGCGCTCGGGTGGCGAAGGGTTGACCGCCAATCCCAAGGTCATGGCAGCCGCCTTTGGCGACGATGTGCTGTTGGATCGGCGCAACAGCCAGCTGATAGAGTTGGATGCCGATACCGTCGCGGTAGTGCGAGTCAAGGAGCATCTGCGGCCCGAGCAGCGTCCGTTGGATGAGGTGCGTGCCGAAATCGCCGATCTGCTGCAGTTCCGCAAATCCAGCGAGCTGGCAGGTGAGCGTGCGGCGCAACTGGCAGCCAAGCTGGAGCAGGGTGAGGTGGACAGCCAGGCCGTAGCGGCGGAACTGGGCAGCGACTGGCAGGTACACGAGGCCGTGGGTCGTTCCGATCGGGATATCCCACCGGCATTGCTGCGCAGTGTGTTTTCGATGCCCAAGCCTGAGGATAAGCCGGTGTATGGCCACTTCCGCCAGCCCGACGGTAGCCAGTGGCTGGTAGAGCTGCGCGGGGTATCCACGCCCGAGGAAGCTCTGGCCGAAGCCGATTCTCCCATGTACGGCGCCTACATCGCCGGGCAGACGGGCGAGCAGGACTTTGCCGGCGTCCAGCAACTCTTGGAGGAAGAGGCGGATATCGAACGCTTCTGACGCGCTGAGCAGTACCAGAAACCGCATGGCTTCGGCTATGCGGTTTTTTTATGCCTGACCGAAAGCGCGCACCCGGCGCCGCGGTAAGAAGAACCGTTTGCATGCCCTATAGCGATCATTTACTGTTGCCGGTGCCCGGCGCGGCCTGCTTACCACGGGTGGAAGAGACCATCTGGACCGGCCGGCGCTGATCGTTTCCTTCTCAATTTCCGGGTTCTGCTTTCTACATGACCGATTCCCCGTCCCTGTCCGTGCGCCACAAACGTCTGATCGGTGTTCTGGTTCTGCTGTTGATCCTGATTGGTATCGGCTATCTGCTGATCAGAAGCCCCGCCTCGGTGCCGCCGCCCCAGCGCAGCGCATGGAACCAGCCGACCCCGGTGCGGGTGATTCCGGTGGAGCGCGGCAGTCTGGACGTGCAGATCAAATCCATCGGCACCGTCACGCCGCTGAACACGGTCACGGTCCGCAGCCGGGTCGACGGTGAGCTAACCCGCGTGCTGTTTACCGAAGGTGCCGAGGTGGAGCAAGGCGCCCTGTTGGCCGAGATCGACCCGGCCCCCTACCGGGCCCGGCTGGCCCAGGCCGAGGGCCTGGCGCAGCAGAACCAGGCGCAACTGGCCAATGCCCAGGCGGACCTGGAGCTGTATGAGGGGCTGTATGAACAGGATTCCATCGCCCGCCAGCAACTGACCAGCCAGCGCGCCCTGGTGGAGGAGCTGCGCGGCACCCTCAAGGCCAACGCCGCCGAGGTCGAGGACGCCAGGTTGCAATTGTCCTGGACGCGTATCGCGGCGCCTATCGCGGGCAAACTGGGGCTGCGCCGGGTCGATGCCGGCAACCTGGTGAGCAGTAGTGATACGGAGGGCCTGGTGACCATCACCCAGATGCGTCCGATTACCGTCGAGTTCACCGTGGCGGAACCGGACGTGCCCGCGTTGCGCCGAGCGGTGAACAGCGGTGAGACCCTGGCGGTACAGGCGCTGGATCGCAGCGAACAGCAGGTGCTGGCCACCGGTGAGTTGCTTACTCTGGATAACCAGATCGACATTGCCACCGGCACCCTGCGGGTCAAGGCGGTGTTCGATAACGCGGACGACGAGCTGTTCCCCAACCAGTTCGTCAACGTGCGGCTGCGCCTGCAGACCCTGCCTTCGGTGGTCACTATTCCCTCGGATGCGGTGCAGTTCGGCTCCCGCGGCACCTATGTCTATGTTGTGAATGCGGAAGAGAGCAAGGCCTACACCCGTCAGGTCACACTCGGCGCCACCGCCGATGGCCGGGTAGCGGTTACCGACGGGCTGGCGGAGCAGGAACTGGTCGTGCTGGAAGGTCTCGACCGGTTGCGTGATGGCCGCGACGTGGTTATCAGCGACGAGGACGCCGGCTGATGGTCCGGACCCGGCGGGCCGTGCTGCTGCGCAACGGGCAAGCGGCTGAGGCGCGGCACGCATGAACAGCCTGTCACGTCCCTTTATCCTGCGGCCGGTAGCCACCTCGCTGCTGATGCTGGCCTTCCTGATTACTGGGGTCATTGCCTGGCGATTGCTGCCGGTGGCAGCGCTGCCCCAGGTCGACTATCCGATCATCCAGGTGTTCACCTTCCAGCCCGGCGCCGGGCCCAAGGTCACCGCCCGCACCATTACCGCGCCGCTGGAACGGCATCTCGGGCAGATTCCCGGACTCAAGCAGATGTCCTCCACCAGTTCCGCCGGCGCCTCGGTGATCACCCTGCAGTTTGGCCTGGAGGTGGACCTGGGGGTGGCGGAGCAGGAGGTGCAGGCGGCCATCAATACTGCCGACAGCCTGCTGCCCAATGAGCTGCCGGCACCGCCGATCTATCGCAAGGTCAACCCGGCCGATGCGCCGATTCTCACCCTGGCGATCACCTCGGATGCCATGCCGCTACCGCAGATCCACGATCTGGTGGACACGCGCATGGCGCAGAAGCTGGCCCAACTGTCCGGCGTCGGCATGGTGAGCCTGGCCGGTGGCCAACGCCCAGCGCTGCGGGTGCAGGCCAACCCGGCGGCGCTGGCGTCCCATGGCTTGAGTCTCGATGATGTGCGCGCGGCCATTGCCGCGACCAACGTCAACCAGCCCAAGGGCAGTTTCGACGGCCCGCACCGCACCACCATGCTCGACGCCAACGATCAGATCCGCTCGGTCGAGGATTACCGTCAGCTCATACTCACCTGGCAGGATGGCGCAGCGCTGCGCCTCGGTGATGTGGCGAGCATCGTCGATGGGGCGGAGGACCGCTTCCTCGCAGCCTGGGCCGATACCCAGCCGGCGGTGCTGCTCAATGTGCAGCGCCAGCCGGGCGCCAATGTCATCGAGGTGGCGGACCGGGTCCAGGCCCTGCTGCCGCAGCTGACCGCGACGCTGCCGGCAGCGGTGGATGTGATGGTGCTCACCGACCGCACCCAGAGTATCCGCGCCTCGGTCCGGGATGTGCAGCATGAACTGCTGTTCGCCATCTTGCTGGTGGTGCTGGTGACCTTTGCCTTCCTGCGCAGTATTCCGGCGACCATCATCCCCAGTATCGCCGTGCCGCTTTCACTGGTGGGCACTTTCGGCTTCATGTACGTGATGGATTTCTCCATCAACAACCTGACCCTGATGGCGTTGACCATCGCCACCGGCTTTGTGGTCGATGATGCCATCGTCATGCTGGAAAACATCGCCAGGCACCGGGAGCAGGGGGCTTCGCCGCTGGAGGCGGCACTCAAGGGCGCAGCGCAGATCGGTTTTACCCTGATTTCACTGACTCTGTCGCTGATCGCGGTACTGATCCCGCTGCTGTTCATGGGGGACCTGGTC
Organism: Pseudomonas saudimassiliensis; assembly: GCF_000939975.1. GTDB lineage: Bacteria > Pseudomonadota > Gammaproteobacteria > Pseudomonadales > Pseudomonadaceae > Halopseudomonas > Halopseudomonas saudimassiliensis. The sequence goes on from NZ_LK391969.1 coordinate 3,041,129, forward strand.
GGCCGCCTGTTCCACGAGTTTGCCGTGACCCTGGCGGTGGCCATCGCCATCTCCCTGGTGGTGTCGCTGACCCTGACGCCGATGATGTGCGCGCGCATGCTGCGCGAGCCGCTGGTTCACGACGAGGAGGCCGAAGGCCGCAGCCTGATGAGCCGGACCATCCGCCGCTATGGCGAGCTGCTCGACTGGGTACTGGACCGTCAACCGTTGATGCTGTTGGTGATGCTGGCGACCATCGCGCTGACCGCACTGCTGTATCTTGCCGTGCCCAAGGGCTTTTTCCCGGTGCAGGACAGTGGCGTGATCCAGGTGGTCACCGAGGCGCCCCAGGATATCTCCTTTGGCGCCATGGGTGAGCGGCAGCAGGCATTGGCCGCCGCGCTGCTGGAGGATGCCGGGGTGGTCAGCCTGTCCTCCTTCATCGGAGTGGACGGCACCAACACCAGCCTCAACAACGGCCGCATGTTCATCAACCTGCCGCCGCACAGCGAGCGCAGCGAAACGGTTTTCGCCGTCATCGAGCGGCTCCGGGAGCGGGCGGGCGAGGTGGATGGCATCCAGGCCTGGTTCCAGCCGGTGCAGGAGCTGAGCATCGAGGACCGGGTGGCCCGCACCCAGTACCAGTTCACCCTGACCAGCCTCGACAGCGAGACCCTGGGCGAATGGGCGCCGCGCCTGGTGGACGCCCTGAGCCAGCGGCCGGAATTGTCCGATGTGGCATCGGACCTGCAACAGCGGGGCCAGGAGCTGTATCTGGAGATCGATCGTGACGCCGCGGCCCGGCTCGGGGTAAGCGTATCGACCATTGCCGAGGTATTGCAGAACGCCTTCGGCCAGCGGCAGATTTCCACCCTGTTTACCCAGGCCAACCAGTATCGGGTGGTGCTGGAGATGGATCCGGCGCTGGCCCAGGGGCCGGACGCGTTGCGCAGCCTCTATGTGCCCACCGCGGCGGGCGGTCAAGCGCCACTGGCGACCGTGGCGCGGCTGCACCAGCGCGCCACGCCCTTGATGATCAATCATCAGGGCCAGTTCCCGATGGCGACGGTGTCCTTCAACCTGGGGCGGGACGCCTCCCTCGGCCAGGCGGTGGCAGCGATCGAGCAAGTGCAACAGGAGCTGGCCATGCCGGCCGAGATCGAGACCCGCTTTCAGGGGGCGGCCGAAGCCTTCCAGGCCTCGCTGGCCAATAGCCTGTGGCTGATACTCGCGGCGATCCTGACCATGTACATCGTACTGGGGGTGCTCTACGAGAGCACCATCCACCCGGTCACCATTCTCTCCACACTGCCCTCGGCCACGGTCGGTGCGCTGCTGGCCCTGCTGGTCACTGGCCGGTCGCTGGACATGATCGCCGTGGTCGGGGTGGTGCTGCTCATTGGCCTGGTGAAGAAGAACGGCATCATGATGGTGGACTTTGCCCTCGAGGCCCAGCGCCACCAGGGCATGGCGCCGCGGCAGGCGATCCACCGCGCGGCCATGCTGCGTTTCCGGCCGATCCTGATGACCACGCTGGCGGCGCTGTTCGGGGCGGTGCCGTTGATGCTCGCCAGCGGCTCGGGCGCCGAGCTGCGCCAGCCCCTGGGGCTGGTCATGGTGGGCGGGCTGCTGGTCAGCCAGGTGCTGACGCTGTTCACCACGCCGGTGGTCTATCTGTTCTTTGACCGACTGAGCCGGCGCCGGGCAGCGGATACGGACCTGGCGAGTCAGGGTTGATGAATCCCGCGCAGCTGTTCGTCAGTCGCCCCATCGCCAGTTGCCTGCTGGCCCTGGCGTTGTTGGCGTGCGGTTTGCTGACCTGGCGGCTGCTGCCGGTGGCGCCGCTGCCGGAGGTGGATTTCCCGGTAATCACCGTCACCGCCAACCTGCCCGGCGCCAGCCCGGAAAGCATGGCGACGACCGTCGCCACCCCGTTGGAGCGCGCCCTGGGCAGTATTTCCGGCGTGGTCGCCATCACCTCCAGCAGCAACCAGGGCTCGACCCAGATCATGCTGCAGTTCGAGCTGGACCGAAATATCGACGAGGCGGCCCGGGAAGTGCAGGCGGCGATCAATACGGTGCGCGGCGAATTGCCCGCCGGCATGCCCGGCAACCCCGAGTACCGCAAGGTCAACCCGTCCCAGGCACCTATCATGGCCCTGGCCCTCAGCTCCGCCAACCTGGACTCCAGCGCGCTCTACGACGCGGCCTCGACCATCCTGGCGCAGAAACTGGCGCAGATCACCGGGGTGGGCGAGGTCACGGTCACCGGTGCCTCGTTGCCCGCCGTGCGCGTGCAGCTGGACCCCGGCGCCCTACTGCACAACGGCATCGCCCTGGATGAGGTACGCAACGCCATTACCCAGAGCACCGCGCTGTATCCCCTGGGCTTTGTCGAGGAGGACCGGCACCGCTGGCGGGTGGGCATCAGCGATTCCCTGCGCACCGCGGAGCAGTACCGCCAACTGGTGATCCGCCATGACAATGGCGCGGTAGTCAGACTCGGTGACCTGGCCAAGGTCAGCGACTCGGTGGAGAACCGCTACACCAGCGGTTTTCACAACGACCGGCCGGCGGTGATCCTGATGGTCAGCCGTCAGAGCGGCGCCAACATAGTACGCACCATCGATGCCATCCACGAACAGTTACCGCAACTGCAGGCACTGATGCCGACCGACAGCGAACTGGTCGTGGTGATGGACCGCTCACCGGTGATCCGCGCGACCCTCAACGAAGCCCAGTTCACCCTGGTCCTGGCGTCGCTGCTGGTGGTACTGGTGGTCTGGCTGTTTCTCGGCAGTGCCCGCACCGCGCTGATCCCCTCGGTGGCGCTGCCGGTATCGCTGGTGGGCAGCTTCGTGGTGATGTATTTCTACGGTTTTTCCCTGAACAACCTGTCGCTGATGGCGCTGATCGTCGCCGCCGGCCTGGTGGTGGATGACGCCATCGTGGTGCTGGAGAACGTCGAGCGGCATATCGAGGACGGGCTGACGCCCTTCCAGGCGGCCCTGCAAGGCACCCGGGAGGTGGGCTTCACGCTGCTGGCGATGAACGTGGCGCTGGTGGTGGTGTTCGTCTCGATCCTGTTCATGGGCGGGGTGGTCGAGCGGCTGTTCCGCGAGTTCTCCATTACCCTGGCGGCGGCCATGCTGATCTCCCTGCTGGTGTCTCTGACCCTGACGCCGAGCCTGTGTGCCCTGTGTCTCAAGGGACGGGCGCAGAAGGCCCCTACTGCACTGGCCCGGTACAGCGACAGCCTGTTCGGCTCCCTGCGTGACGGCTACCGGGACAGCCTGGACTGGGCGCTGCGCCATGGCGTGCTGGTGCTGTTGGCGCTGACAGCGGTCATCGCCTGCAACGTCTGGCTGTACGTCAGCATCACCAAGGAAACCCTGCCGCAACAGGACACTGGCCAGATCCGGGGCTTTGTCCGCGGGGATGATGGCTTCTCCTTCCAGGTCATGCAGCCGAAGATCGAAGCCTACCGGCAGTACATCCTCACCGACCCGGCGGTGCAGGACCTGACCGGCACCAGCGGGGGTGCCGGTGGCACCACCAACGCCCAGCTGTCGATCAACCTCAAGCCGCTGGAAGAGCGGGGCGTATCGGCGCAACAGGTGATCGAGCGGCTCAGAGAAAACGCCCCGCAGATCCCCGGCGCGATCATGTTCCTCATGGTCGACCAGGATATCTACCTCGGTTCACCGTTCCGCCGCAGCGAGCATGAAGTGGTGTTGCGCTCCGATTCGCTGGAGGCATTGAAGCTCTGGTCGCGGCGGGTATCCGAGGCCATGCAGCAGCTGCCCGAGCTGGTGGATGTGGATGCCGCCGGGGGTGAGGAGACGCGCCAGGTGATGCTCGATATCGACCGCGAGGCGGCCCGCCGCCTGGGCGTGGATATGGCCACCATCGCCTCGGTGCTCAACAACTCCTTTTCCCAGCGCCAGGTCGCCACCCTCTACGACGAGTTGAACCAGTATCGGGTGGTCATGGAACTCGATCCTCGGTTCACCGCGGATCCGGCGGTGCTGGGGCAGATCGAGATGATCACCGACACGGGGACGCGCGTGCCGCTGTCGGCCTTTGCCAGCTGGGACTACGGCATGGCCAGCGACCGGGTGCGCCATGACGGCCAGTTTGCTTCGGTCGGGGTCGGCTACGCACTGGCACCGGGTGTAACCGCCCTGGAGGCGGAGCAGGCGATCGAGCGCATGCTCGCGGAGATCATGCTGCCCACCAGCGTCCATACGGTGCCGGCCTCATCCAGCAACCCGGACTTCAGCGTCAACCTCAGCCAGCCATGGCTACTGCTGTGGGTAGTATTGGCGGTGTACCTGGTGCTGGGCGTGCTCTATGAAAGCACCCTGCACCCGCTGACCATTCTCTCGACCCTGCCATCGGCGGGCGTCGGCGCGCTGCTGGCGTTGAATCTGAGCAACACCAATTTCAGCCTGATCGCGCTGCTGGGGCTGTTTCTGCTGATCGGCGTGGTAATGAAGAACGCCATCATGATGATCGACTTCGCCCTGGATGCGCAGCGGCGGGGCGGCCTGCTGCCGGCGGCAGCGATTCGCCGGGCGGCGCTGCTGCGCCTGCGACCGATCCTGATGACCAACCTGGCCGGCCTGCTGGGTGCAGTGCCGCTGGTGCTGGGCTTCGGCGAGGGCGCCGAAATGCGCAGGCCGCTGGGCATCACCATCATCGGTGGGCTGGCAGTCAGCCAGCTGCTGACCCTGTATACCACCCCCGTCATCTATCTTTACCTGGAGCGCCTGCGTCAGCGGGTGCTGCGTAAACCGGAGCAACCGGTCGAATCAGTGAACCCATCGCCATGAAAATATCTTCCCTGTCCATTCCGCTGCTTGCCGTCCTCCTTTCCGCCTGCACCCTAGGGCCGGACTATGTCCAGCCCGACGCGGTGAATACCAGCACCGTCCGGCACCAGGACGGTTGGCGACCGGTACCGGCACAGAGCTGGGCAGCCAGCGGCGCCTGGTGGCTGGCCTTCGCAGATGACCGCCTGACCGCCCTGGTGGAGCAGAGCATCCAGGCGAACCAGACCCTGGCCCAGGCCGAGGCCCGCTATCGCGCCGCCGAAGCCCAGTGGCGTCTCACCCGCGGCGGGCTGAGCCCCCAGGTGGGTGCCAGTGTCGGCGGCAGCCGCAGCGGCGGCAGTGGCGATACCGGCCGCAACGCCGCCGAACAGTACGACGCCCGCCTGCAGATCGGCTGGGCGCCCGATCTCTGGGGCCGAGTGCGCCGGGAGATCGAGGCCGACCGCGCCGGGCTGCAGGCCAGCGCCGCGGATCTGGCTGCCGCCCGGCTAGCGGTGCAGGTAGCGGTGGCCAACGCCTATATCAATCTCCGTGCGCTGGATCGGCAACAGGAGATTCTCAACGAGACCATGGCCACCTTCGATCGCTCCACGAGCCTAACCCGCAACCAGTATGAAGCCGGGATCGTGTCCCGCTCCGATGTCATCCAAGCCGAGACCCAGCGCCAGTCGCTTCGAACCGAGATGTACGACCTTGAGGCCGCCCGCGCGCGGGAGCAGAATGCCCTCGCTGCGCTCCTCGGAGTGGCACCTGCCGAGCTCGTGCTGGAGGCGCAAAGCGGACAGCTACCAGCGGTGCCGGTGCTGCCACAAAGCCTGCCAGCCGTGCTGATCGCCCGCCGGCCCGATGTGGTGGTGGCCGAGCGACAGGTCGCCGCCGCCAACGCACGGATCGGCGTCGCCCAGACCGCCTGGCTGCCGGACCTGACGCTGGACCTCTGGGGCGGCGTGCAGAGCGACAGTTTCAGTGGTCTGTTCGACGCCCCGGCCCGGGTCTGGTCACTGGGCCCGAGCCTGGCCCTGACGCTGTTCGATGGCGGCCAGCGGGCGGCGACCCGGGATCTGGCGGTGGCCCAATACGATGAGCAGGCGGCCTTCTATCGCCAGACGGTACTCGACAGCCTGCAGGAGCTGGAAGACGCCCTGGCGACCCTGCAGATTCTTGCCGAGAAGACCCAGCAGCAGGAAGCGCTGCTGGAACTGGCGCTGGAGAACGAGCGGGTTATCACCAATCGCTACCGGGCCGGACAGGTATCCTTCCTGGAAGTGGCGACAGCGCAGGACATTACCTTGAGCACCCGGCGGGTGGCGGTGGATCTTCAGGCCGAGCGCTTGGCGGCTACCGTGCAGTTGGCCGCAATCATCGGCGGCGGGTGGGATCTGGAGGACCCGGTCATCCAGTCGGTGACGGGCGAACAATGAAGGATGTTTGCTGACTACAACAATCGCAGATGGGGCAGGGAAGACAGTTGTTAAGGGGTTCTAAACCCTCAGCGGCATAGGAGGAGCAGGACAGGTTGGTCATCAGGGTTGTGCCGACCGTCGGTTGCCAGGGATGGCAGCCGCGAGCCCCCAGGGACGGGTTCACGGCGTGTCGGCACGGCCCTGATGATCAACCTGTTCCTCGCAGGAAGGTCGCGCCTCCCAGCCGTCAGGTCCGCCCCGCCAGAAGCATCCGACAGGGCGACTGCTACAGGTTATTCCTGATCGATGCTACCCATGGCCGTGATGTTGAAACCACCGTCCACGTAGAGAATCTCACCGGAAATGCCCGAAGCCAGGTCGGAGGAGAGGAACGCGCCGGCGTTACCGACTTCCTCGATGGTCACGTTGCGGCGCAGCGGGGTGCGGGCCTCATTGTAGGCCAGCATCTTGCGGAAGCTCTTGATGCCCGAGGCCGCCAGGGTACGGATCGGACCGGCGGAAATGGCATTCACACGGATGCCGTCTTCGCCCAGGCTGTTGGCCAGGTAGCGCACACCGGCTTCCAGGCTGGCCTTGGCCATGCCCATGACGTTGTAGTTGGGCATGGTGCGCACCGCGCCTAGATAGGTCAGGGTCAGCAGGTTACCGTTGCGCTGCTTGAGCATCTCGCGGCCGGCCTTGGCCAGGGCGATGAAGCTGTAGGCGCTGATATCGTGGGCAATCTTGAAGCCGTCGCGGGTGGTCACCTCGGTGAAGTCGCCATCCAACTGGTCGCCCGGTGCAAAGCCCACCGAGTGAACGATGCAATCGATACCGTCGGGCCACTTCTTGCTCAGCTCGGCGAACACCTGCTCGATCTGCGCATCATCGGCGACATCACAGGGGAAACACATATCGGCACTGGAGCCCCAATCGCTGGCGAAACCTTCAACGCGGCCCTTGAGCTTGTCGTTCTGGTAGGTGAAGGCCAGTTCAGCGCCCTCACGGTGCATCGCTGCGGCAATGCCCGAAGCGATGGACAGTTTGCTGGCGACGCCAACGATGAGTACGCGTTTTCCGCTTAGAAATCCCATGTTCATTTCCTGTTTTGCAAAGGGCCTCACACCGAGGCCGACTTAACGGATACCGGGTGAGCGAAGGCCGCCTCGAGCAGCTGACGGGTATAGTCATGCTGCGGTGAGGCGAAAATCTGCTCGGCCGGTCCCTGTTCTACGATTTCACCCCGGCGTATGACCATCAGTTGGTGACTGAGGGCCCTGACCACCGCCAGGTCGTGGCTGATAAACAGATAACTCAGATTGTGCTTGCGCTGCAGTTCGCGCAACAACTCGACCACCTGGCTCTGCACCGTCCGGTCCAGCGCCGAGGTCGGCTCGTCCAGCAGAATCAGCGACGGCTTCAGTACCAGCGCCCGGGCAATGGCGATGCGCTGGCGCTGGCCGCCGGAAAACTCATGCGGATAGCGATGCCGCGCATCCGGATCCAGGCCTACTTCCTGCATCGCCTGGATCACCATCTGCTCGCGCTCCGCCACCGTACCGATCTGGTGGATCTCCAGGCCTTCGCTGATGATCTGCGCAATCGACATGCGCGGACTCAGGCTGCCGAAGGGGTCCTGGAACACCACCTGGAACTGTCGTCGGACCGGACGAACCGCCCGCTGGTCGAGGCCATCCAGCCGCTGACCGTTGCATTCTATCAGGCCCTGGCTGTCCGTGAGGCGTAGCAGGGCCATACCGAGGGTCGTCTTGCCCGAGCCGCTTTCACCGACGATCCCCAGCGTCTGCCCCCGTTGCAGGCTGAAACTGGCGTCCGTGACCGCCTTTACATGATCCACGGTACGCTTGAAAACGCCCTGGCGGATCGGAAACCACACCCGCAACTGCTCGGCGCGCATCACCACCGGCGCCGCCGGATCGGCCGGCACCGGCTCCCCCGACGGGTCCGCCGCCAGCAACTGGCGGGTATATTCATGCTGGGGGCGGGCAAAGAGTTCTGCACAATCGTTCTCTTCGACGACCTGACCCTGGTACATGACACATACCCGGTGGGCTATTTTGCGCACCAGGTTCAGATCGTGGCTGATCAGCAGCAGGGCCATGCCCAATTTGCGCTGCAGGGACTTGAGCAGTTCGAGGATCTTCAGCTGAACCGTCACATCCAGCGCCGTGGTGGGCTCATCGGCGATCAGCAGCTCCGGCTCGTTGGCCAGCGCCATGGCAATCATCACCCGCTGGCGTTGCCCGCCGGACAACTCATGGGGATAGGCCTTCAGGCGGCTGGCCGGATCGGGGATGCCGACCAGCTCCAGCAACTCCAGGGTGCGCGCGCGGGCAGCTTTCTTGTCGAGCCCCTTGTGCAGGAATAGCACCTCGTTGATCTGCCGCTCCACCGTATGCAGCGGATTCAGTGAGCTCATCGGCTCCTGGAAGATCATCGAGATACGGTTGCCGCGGACCTTGCGTAGCTGTTTTTCCGGTGCGTTGAGCAGGTCCTGGCCCTGGTAGAGAATGCGGCCGCTGGGATGCCGGGCCTGGGGGTAGGGCAGCAGGCGCAGGATCGAATGGGCCGTTACCGACTTGCCCGAGCCGCTTTCCCCGACCAGGGCCAGGGTTTCGCCGGGGCGGATATCAAAGCTCACGCCGCGCACGGCCTGGATTTCCTGGTGCTCGCTGGCAAAGGCCACGCTGAGATTGTCGATCCGTATCAATGGCTGGTCGGTCATGTCATTTCCTCGGGTCGAAGGCATCGCGCAGGGCTTCGCCGATAAATACCAGCAGCGACAGCATCACCGACAACACCACGAAGGCAGTAAGCCCCAGCCAGGGCGCCTGCAGGTTGGCCTTGCCCTGGGCAATCAGCTCGCCCAGCGAAGGTGAGCCGGGTGGCAGGCCGAAGCCGAGAAAGTCCAGCGACGTCAGGGTAATGACCCCGCCGGTGAGGATAAAGGGGAAGAAGGTCAGGGTGGCGACCATGGCGTTGGGCAGGATATGGCGGAACATAATGGTGCCGTTACCCGCGCCCAGGGCGCGCGCGGCCCGCACGTATTCCAGGTTACGCCCGCGCAGGAACTCGGCGCGCACGACATCCACCAGCGCCATCCAGGAAAACAGCAGCATGATTCCCAGCAACCACCAGAAGTTCGGCTGCACGAAACTGGCCAGGATGATCAGCAGGTAGAGCACCGGCAGTCCCGACCAGACCTCAATGAAGCGCTGGCCGAAAAGGTCGATCCGGCCACCATAGAACCCCTGGATGGCCCCGGCCACGACACCGATGATCGAGCTGAGAATGGTCAGCGTCAGGGCGAACAGCACCGAGATGCGAAAGCCGTAGATAACCCGCGACATGACATCCCGCGCCTGGTCATCGGTACCCAGCCAGTTATCCGCCGAGGGCGGCGCCGGCGCCGGCACCTGCAGGTCATAGTTGATGGTGTCGTAGTAGTAGGGGATCGGCGGCCACAGCATCCAGCCGCCGGCGTCCTCGATCAGCTCGCGTACGTAGGGGCTACGGTAGTCGGCCTCGATGGGAAACTCGCCGCCGAACTCGGTTTCCGCGTAGCGCTTGAACACCGGAGCATACAGCTCGTCCTGGTAGCTCAGCAGCAGCGGCTTGTCATTGGCCAGGAACTCGGCGCCCAGGCTGAGCACGAACAGCACCAGGAAGATATACAGCGACCACCAGCCCCGGCGGTTGGCCCGGAAGCGGGCGAAGCGGCGGCGGTTGAGGGGCGACAACTGAAAACGCGGCATCGCTCAACCCTCCCGGCTTTCGAAGTCGATGCGCGGATCGACCAGGGTGTAGGCGATATCGCCGATCAGTTTTACCACCAGACCGAGCAGGGTAAAGATGTACAAGGTCCCGAACATCAGGGGGTAGTCCCGGTTGATGGCCGCCTCGAAGCCCAGCAGGCCAAGGCCGTCGAGGGAGAAGATCACCTCGATCAGCAGGGCGCCGGTAAAGAACACGCTGATCAGCGCCGAGGGGAAGCCGGCGATGATCAGCAGCATGGCGTTACGGAATACGTGGCCGTACAGCACCCGGTTCTCCGACAGGCCCTTGGCCCGGGCGGTGGTCACGTACTGCTTGCCGATCTCGTCCAGGAAGCAGTTCTTGGTCAGCATGGTCAGGGTCGCGAAGCTGCCCACCACCATGGCGGAGATCGGCAGCACCAGATGCCAGAGGTAGTCGGTGATCTTGCCCCAGGTATCCAGTTCCTCCCAGTTGTTGGAGGTCAGCCCGCGCAGGGGGAACCAGTCGAAATAGCTGCCACCGGCGAACAGCACGATCAGCAGGATCGCCAGCAGGAAGCCGGGGATGGCGTAGCCGACAATGATCAGCGAACTGGTCCAGACATCGAAGGCCGAGCCGTGGCGGATGGCCTTGCGAATCCCCAGCGGGATCGAGATCAGGTAGGTCAGCAGGGTGGTCCACAGCCCCAGGGAAATGGACACCGGCATCTTCTCGATGATCAGGTCGATGACGCTGGCATCACGGAAGAAGCTGTCGCCGAAGTCGAAGGTCATGTAGCCCTTGATCATCAGCCAGAAACGCTCATGGGCCGGCTTGTCGAAGCCGTACATGCGCTCGATCTCGGCGATGATTTCCGGATCCAGGCCCTGGGCGCCGCGGTAGTTTCCGCCGCTGGAAACTTCCCCCTGGACACTGCCGCCGATGCGGCTGGTGGCCCCTTCAAAGCCTTCCAGGTTGGCGATCATCTGCTCTACCGGGCCGCCCGGCGCGGCCTGGATGATCAGGAAGTTGATCAGCAGAATGCCGAACAGGGTAGGGATGATCAGCAGCAGGCGCCGAATGATGTAAGCGAGCATGGATCAGGGCTCCTGCCCGGTGGGCAGCACGGTGAGCGGGTCCGGCGCATTGGGCTTGACCCACCAGGTATACAGGCCGACATCGTACTTGGGCGGCTGCGCCGGATGGGCGAACTTGTCCCAGTAGGCCACCCGGTAGACCGGAGTATGGTAGTTGGGCACCATGAAGTGGCCGGCGCGCAGCACCCGGTCCAGGGCGCGGGTATGGGTGATCAACTCCGCCCGGGAGTCAGCCACGATCAGGCCCTCCACCAGGTGGTCGATGGCCGGGTCCCGCAGGCCGATCAGGTTGCGGCTGCCGGGGTTGTCGGCGCTGGAGGAATGCCAATATTCACGCTGCTCGTTACCGGGTGAGTTGGACTGGGGAAAGCTGGTTACTACCATGTCGAAATCCCGCGAGCGCAGCCGGTTGATGTACTGGGAAACGTCGATACGGCGCAGCTGCATGTCGATGCCCAGGGATGCCAGGTTGCGCTTGAAGGGCAACAGTACCCGCTCGAAATCCGCCTGGATCAGCAGGAACTCGAAGCTCAGCGGTACGCCTTCGGCATTGATCAACTGGTCGTTCTCGATCCGCCAGCCGGCCGCCTGCAACAGTTCATAGGCCTGGCGCCGCAGCTCGCGGATATTGCCGCTGCCGTCGCTCTGGGGCGGAATGTAGGCGCTGTCGAACACGGACTTGGACAGTTGTTCGCGCAATGGTTCCAGCAGCGCCAGTTCGGCGTCCCCGGGCAGGCCTTCGGCAGCCAGTTCCGAGTTGCCGAAGTAACTGACGCTGCGGGTGTAGGCACCGTGGAACAGGCGCTGGTTGGCCCATTCGAAATCGAACAGCAGGGCAATCGCCTGGCGCACGCGGATGTCCTGGAAGTAGGGCTTGCGCAGATTGAAGATGAAGCCCTGCATACCCTGGGTATTATGGTTGGCGATCTCTTCCTTGATGATGCGGCCTTCGTTCAGGGCCGGGCTGTCATAGCCCGTGGCCCAGTTCTTCGCACTGACCTCCAGGTTGAAGTCCAGCTGTCCGGCCTTGAAGGCTTCCAGTGCCACCCCGGTATCGCGGTAGTAATCCACCACCACCCGGTCGAAATTGTAGAAGCCACGGCGTACCGGCAGATCGGCCGCCCAGTAATCGCTGACGCGATCAAAGGCCACCGAGCGCCCCGGCCGCACCTGACCGATGCGGTAGGGGCCGCTGCCCAGCGGCGGCTCCAGACCGTTGCGGGTGAAGTCCCGCTCCGCCCAGTAATGCTCGGGCAATACCGGCAGCTGGCCCAGCACCAGCGGCAGTTCGCGGTTGCGCCCATGGTGGAAGTGGAAGGTCACGCTGCGCTCACTGTCGGCCACCACTTCCTTCACGTCGGCGTAATAGGCCTTGTAGAAAGGCGCGCCCTGATCCACCAGGATGTTGAAGGTGAAGACCACATCGGCGGCGGTAACCGGTTCGCCATCATGAAAGCGTGCCTCGGGGCGCAGGTGAAAGCGCACCCAGGTGTTGTCCTCCGGGCGCTCGATGCGCTCGGCCAGCAGCCCGTACTCGGAAAAGGGCTCGTCCAGTGACTGCACGGTGAGGGTGTCATAGATCAGCCCCAGCTCATCCGCTGCGGTACCCCGGCTGATGAAACCGTTGAAGGAGTCGAAGCTGCCGAACCCGGACAGGCGCAGCGTGCCGCCCTTGGGTGCCGTGGGATTGACGTAGTCGAAATGGGCAAAGTCTTGCGCGTATTTCGGCGGCTCGCCGTAGAGGGTCAACGCATGGCTGCCCGGCGCAGCGGCGGCAAACGCCGAGGCTGCCAGCAGCAGGCATCCGAGACAGGTCTTGACGGTATCGAACATCGCGGTGGCCTTCCTGTTCAGTCGGTCTTGTTATCTATCCACCAACTGCGGATGGACAATGAATAAGGCGGCGTCGTGAGTGACCGCAGCGTATTGCGATGGGCAATGCGATGGTAGTTTATATACCAGTTTGGAATTGTATAGTGCTCCCACAATAACACCCGATCGATCGCCTTGGCGGCGGCGATCTGCTTGGTGCGGGTGTCCGCCCGCTGCAGCGTGTCCAGCAGTGCATCCACTACCGGATGGGCGATCCCGGCGTAGTTGCGGCTGCCCTTGATGTCGCGCTGGGCCGAGTGGAAGTAGATCGCCTGCTCCTGGCCGGGGGACAGGCTCTGGGGCAGGGTGGTGAGGATCATGTCGTAATCGAACTGATCGAGCCGGGCCTTGTACTGGGCGCGATCCACCGTACGGATGCGCAGGTCGATGCCCAGGCGGGCAAGGTTGGTACTCCAGGGCAGCAGAATGCGCTCCAGGCTGGGGTTGACCAGCAACACCTCGAAGGTGAGCCGTCGACCCTGGGCGTTCTGCAGTTGCCCGTTGCGCAGGGTCCAGCCGGCTTCGGCAAACAGCTCGACTGCGCGGCGCAGCGTATCCCGGGGAATGCCTCGGCCATCGGTGGTCGGCAGGCTGAAAGGCTCGAGGAACAGCTCCGGCGGCAGTTGGTCCCGGTATTGCTCCAGGTAGAGGAATTCCTGGCCCGCGGGCAGGTCCGTCGCGCTGAAGGGGCTGTTGGGGTAGTAGCTGAGCGAGCGTTGGTAGGCGTCGTAGAAGAGTACCCGGTTGGTCCATTCGAAATCGAACAGCATGCCCAGCGCCTTGCGCACCAGACGCTGGTCGAAGGGGCTGCGCCGGGTATTGAAGAACAGCGCCTGAGTGGACGCCGGGATCTCGTGCTCGATAGCGCGCTTGACCACGGCCCCGCTGTGGACCGCGGGGAAGTCATAGGCGTTGGCCCAGTTGCTCGCCTTGTGCTCCAGATAGATGTCGAACTCCCCGGCCTTGAACGCCTCGAAGGCGACGTTGTTGTCGCGGTAGAACTCGACTTCCATGCGATCGGCGTTGTACTTGCCGCGGTTGATCGGCAGGTCCTGCCCCCAGTAATCACGGACCCGCTCGAAGACCAGCCGGCGCCCCGGCACCACCTGGGTAATGCGGTAGGGGCCGCTGTTCAGGGCCGGCTCGAAAGTCGTCTCGGCAAAATTGCGGTTGCGCCAGTAATGCTCGGGCAGCACCGGCAACTCGCCCAGGCGCAGGATCAACAGCGGGTTGTTGCTGCTCTTGAAGATAAAGCGGATGCGATGGGTGCCAAGCAGGTCGATACGTTCGACCTCCCCGAGCATCGCCCGGTAATTGGGATGGCCCTGTTCGCTGAGTAATCGGTAACTGAAGGCAACGTCGTGGGCAGTGATCGGCCGGCCATCATGGAAGCGGGCTTCGGGGCGCAGGTTGAATACCACCCAGCTGCGGTCGTCGGAAAACTCCAGGGTCTCGGCAATCAGGCCGTAGGCGGAGTAGGGTTCGTCCCCCGAGGGGTCATACAGGCCACTGCCCACCATCAACGGCTCGTTCAACTCGCTGATGCCGTACTGATAGAAATTACCCGTGCTGATCGGGCTGGTGCCCTTGAGTGTATAAGGGTTGAGGGTGTCGAAGGTCCCGCTGCCCATGATCCGCAGGGTGCCGCCCTTGGGGGCGTCCGGGTTCACGTAATCGAGATGGGTGAAGTCCTTGCTGTACTTGGGCTGGCCGAACACTGCGTAGCCGTGTTGCTTGACGACGGCGGCACTGGCTGCGGGGCAGAGCAGGGCGATCAACAGCAGGGCATGGAACAGTTTCAGCGGTAAGATCATGGACTATCGCGCAACCCGGGGAAGGCCCTAAGCTAACATTCCCCGGCGCCAAGCGAAAGCGCAGGCCCTGCTGCGTTACTTCACATGCAGGGTCAGCTGCTGCCCCGGCCGCAGGTTGCTGTCGACCCCGTTCCAGGCGCGCAGCTGCTTGATCTCCACATTGAAGCGGCGGGCGATGCTGTACAACGAGTCACCGGACTGCACGGTGTAGGTCCGCTTTGCCGGGGCGCTGGGCGTGCGGGCCATCTGCGTGGCGGGGCCATGGGGTACGATCAGGGTCTGGCCGACGTTGATCAGGCTGCCCTGCATCTCATTGGCCTGGCGCAGCATGTTCACGCTCAGGTTATGCCGCTGGGCAATCTGGGTCAGGGTGTCGCCCCGGCGTACGGTGTAGCGGGTGAAGGATACCCGCTCGTTATCCGGCAGCTTGGCCAGTGCCGAGCTGAACTGTTCGGCCTGTTCAACGGGGATCAACAACTGATACGGGCCGCCCGGCGAGGCTACCCGGTGCTTGAAGGCCGGGTTCAGGTACTTCATCTCGTCGCTGGAAATGCTGGCCAGCTCGGCAGCCTTGATCAGGTCGAGCGGGCGCTTGATGGTGATCTGGGCGAAGTAGGGCTCGTCATTCAACACCGGCAACACGGTGCCGTATTCCTCGGGGCTGTTGATGATCTGCGCCAGGGCCAGCAGCTTGGGCACGTAGTTCATGGTTTCGTTGGGCAGCTGCAGGTTCCAGTAGTCGGCCGGCAGGCCCAGCTCGCGGTTACGCTTGACGGCGCGCCCCACGCAACCTTCACCACAGTTGTAGGCGGCGACGGCCAGCAGCCAGTCGCCATCGAACATGTTGTTGAGCTTGGTCAGGTAATCCAGAGCGGCGGCGGTCGAGGCGGTGATATCCCGGCGGCCGTCATACCAGTCGTCCTGGCGCAGGGCGAATACCCGGCCGGTGGAGGGGATGAACTGCCAGATACCGGCGGCATGCGACTTGGAATAGGCCATGGGGTTGTAGCCACTTTCCACGAAGGGCAGCAACGCCAGCTCGAGCGGCATGCCGCGCTTGTCCAGCTCCTCAACTACATAATGCAGGTAACGCTGGGCGCGCCGGGAGGTGATCTCGAAATAGCGGGGCTGGGAGGCGAAATACAGCCGCTGCTGGTCAACCCGGGGGTTGGTCTCCACGGCGGGCTCGAGCAGGAAGCCGTCGCGGATACGAGTCCATAGCGTGCGTGGCTCGTCGATCCGCTGGGGTATGCGCCAGCGTGAATTGGCGTTGGAGCGGGCGTCCGCCGAGGTCTGCGCCGCAGGGGCTGGGGGCGATTTGGTGACGGTGGAATGACCGGCTGGGCCGGTGGTGGTCTGACAGCCGACAAGTACGACTAGCCACAGCGTCAGGAATCCGTTTCTGAGAGCGTTGGGCGACATGAACATGGGCGGGTCCGTTGAAATTTGCCCGATTCTAGGGAGCCTCTCCCGGAGGGTCAAGGAAATGGCACTCGGACCTTATGTCGCACCGCTGGGGAAATCCGCGCGAATGCCCCTGCGGCCACGCGCGGATACTAGCACAGAGACTGTTTCAGAATGTGTCTTTCCAAGCGCGGATTGCCGCGAAGGTTTGTGCCGGGCTGTCTGGCATGCTGCCACTGTGGGCTGCCGCGGCGCCCCGTACATGGGCGTCGTCGCAGCGCAGGAAGGGGTTGGTGCGCTTCTCCAGGGCCAGGGTAGTGGGCAGGGTGATACGACCGGCGCGGCGCAGGTCTTCCACGACTTCGAGGCGCACCTTTATATCCAGGTTCTCCGGTTCTACCGCCCGGGCAAATTGCAGGTTGGACTGGGTATATTCGTGGGTGCAATATATGGTGGTGTGATCTGGCAGGCCGGCGAGGCGCTGCAGCGAAGCGTACATCTGCTCCGCAGAACCCTCGAACAACCTGCCACAGCCGCCAGCGAACAGGGTATCGCCACTGAGCAGCCAGGGGTTCTCGGGGTGGTCGCAGAAGTAGGCGATGTGATCCAGGGTGTGGCCCGGTACCGCCAGCACCTGGATCTCCTGTTCGAACAGGCACAGCTGGAAACCGTCTTCGAGTTGGCGATCGACGCCTTTGATGCTGTCGTTCGTCGGCCCCCAGACCTTGCAGCCGGTGGCGGCTTTGAGGGTCAGTACCCCGCCGGTATGATCGCGGTGGTGATGGGTCAGCAGAATGGTGCTGAGCTGGTATTCCGGATGGCGACTCAGCCAGGTGATCACCGGCTGGGCATCACCCGGATCGACCGCCGCAACCTGCAGCGTGGTTTCGTCCAGCAGCAGCCAGATGTAGTTGTCCTGGAATGCTGGCAAGGCAATGAACTGTGGCATGGGCATCGTACCTTCCTTGAATGGTGGTCAGTATCTTATAGGAGGTAATGTGACCCAGGCCAACCCGGAGATCCCATGGTGATTACAGAGTCGTCACGCTCCATCAGCCAGGAAGACCTGCTCAGACTATTGGGCGTGGCCCGCGACTGGCTGGCCAGCCCGCCGGGCCGCTGGTTGCTGGAGACCGAGCGGGAAGTGATACGCCGGGAATTGCCGGCCTGCTTCGGTCAGCATCTGGTGCAGTATGGCCTGGCGGCCGAACTGCTTGACCAGCAGCGCTCGGTGCTGCGCAATCACTGGCAACTGGACTTGTTGGCCGGCCCCGCCGTGCTGCCGGTGGAGGAAACCCAGTGGCCCTTCGCCCCCCATTCCCTGGATGCGGTGATCCTCCACCACGGGCTGGACTTCTGCCTGTCGCCGCGCAGCCTGCTGCGTGAGGCCGGCCAGGCGGTGCGAGCCGGCGGCCACTTGCTGGTATTCGGTTTCAACCCCTGGAGCAGTTGGGGCTTCAACCATTTCGCCGGGCGCGACTGGTTCAGCGAGGCCGGGTTCATCAGTCCTGCCCGCTTGACCGACTGGCTGGAACTGCTCGGTTTTGCGGTGGAGAAACGCGTGGATGGATGTTATCTTCCGCCCCTCAAATCGCAAGCCTGGCTGGAACGGCTCCAGCGCCTCGACGTCCTCGGTCAGCGGCATCGCATGCCCGGCGGGGGCTTCTACTTTCTGCTGGCGCGGCGCCAGGCGCTGGGCCTTACTCCGCGACGCCAGCGGGGAATCGTTTTCCCGGCCCTGCATCTCCCGCCGCTGGTTGCCGGCAACCGGCGGGCACATAAACGGAATGAGTAATGAGTCACACAATCGAGATTTTTACCGACGGCGCCTGCAAGGGAAATCCGGGGCCGGGCGGCTGGGGCGTGTTGCTGCGCCTCGGTGAGCACCAGAAAACGTTGTTTGGCGGAGAGCTCAACACCACCAACAATCGGATGGAACTGACCGCAGCCATCCGCGGGCTGGAAGCGTTGAAGAAGCCGGCCAGGGTGATCCTGACCACCGACTCGGAATACGTCATGAAGGGCATCCGCGAGTGGATGCCCAACTGGAAGAAGCGCGGCTGGAAGACCGCCAGCCGCCAGCCGGTAAAGAATGCCGATCTCTGGCAGGAGCTGGACGCCCTGGTCAATCAGCATCAGGTCGAATGGCGCTGGGTCAAGGGGCACAGCGGGCATCCGGAAAACGACCTGGCCGACGCGTTGGCCAACCGGGGTGTGGATCAGGTATTGGGCAGAGGGGCAGTGCAGGATGCGTGAAATCGTACTGGATACCGAGACAACCGGTATTGAGGTCCGTGAGGGCCACCGGATCATCGAGATCGGTTGTGTGGAGCTGCTGGACCGGCGCCTGACCGGGCGCCACTTCCACGTCTATATCAATCCCGAGCGTGAAGTGGAAGAGGGCGCCTTCGCCGTCCACGGCATCAGTGATGCCTTCCTCGCGGATAAACCCCGATTTGCCGAGGTGGTGGATGATTTCATGGAATTCATCCGCGGCGCCCGCCTGGTCATCCACAACGCAGCGTTTGACGTCGGCTTCATTGATGCTGAACTGCAGCGCCTGGGGGGGCGGCATGGGCAGGTAACGGATCATTGCTCGGTCGTCGATACCCTGCGCCTCGCCCGGGACAAGCACCCCGGCCAGCGCAACAGCCTCGATGCGCTGTGCAAACGCTACGGCGTAGACAACTCCCAGCGCGATCTGCACGGCGCCCTGCTGGACGCCGAGATCCTGGCAGACGTCTACCTGATCATGACCGGTGGCCAGACCGCGCTGCTGCTATCCAGCCAGGGCAGCAGCGATACCGCCGGCGGCGAGATCGGGGTAATTCGCCGGCTGGATCCGGCGCGCCCGCCGTTGCCGGTAATACATGCCAGCGCTGTCGAGCTGCAGGCCCATGAAGAACGTCTGGCGGCGATCGAGAAGGCGGCGGGGTTTGTCGCCTGGCCGCGGGCTGCGGAAGTGGTCGCGGAGACCCTGTAAGGGCCACGGCGCTGGCTACGGTTATACCGCGGCTAGCAGGCTTTGTTATAGTTGTCAGCTTGTCTCGGCGCAGGCATCAAGAACAATATCAGGGAGCTAGCAGATGCATCAGTACCAGTCGCTGAAAGTCGAACAGTTGGGCGCCATTGCCCACGTATTGATCAATCGCCCGGCCAAGGCCAACGCCATGGACCAGGCATTCTGGACCGAGATGGTCGAGGTGTTCGATTGGGTGGACCGCACCGACAGTATTCGCGTTGTGGTCATTTCCGGAGCGGGTGAGCATTTTTCCGCGGGTATCGATCTGGCGATGCTCGCCCAGGCAGCGGGCGAAATGGTGCAGGACATCGGCCGCAACGCCGAGCGCATCCGGCGTAATATCCTGCGCCTGCAGGCCGCCTTCAACGCGGTCGAGGAATGCCGCAAGCCGGTGATCGCCGCGGTGCACGGCTACTGCATTGGCGGTGCGATTGATCTGATCAGCGCCTGTGACATGCGTTATGCTACGGCCAGCGCCCATTTCTCGATCAAGGAGATCGATATGGGGATGGCGGCCGATGTCGGTACCTTGCAACGATTGCCGCACATTATCGGTGATGGCATGATGCGGGAACTGGCCTACACCGGTCGCGCTGTCATGGGTGACGAGGCGCGGGAGCTGGGGTTGGTCAATCGTACCTATGCCGATCATGCGCAGTTGATCGAAGGCGTGATGGCCATTGCCGGCGAGATTGCCGCGAAGTCCCCACTGGCCATTCGCGGAACCAAGGAAATGATTCGCTACAGCCGTGATCACAGCGTTGCAGATGGGCTGAACTATATCGCCACCTGGAACGCGGCCATGCTCCAGTCGGAAGACCTCAAGCTGGCCATGGCGGCACATATGAGCAGAAAACCAGCCGAGTTCGCCGATTGAGCGTACCAGTCTGACTGCAGGGACGAAGGAGACTGAAGCGATGTTAACTGGTGCCACATCACTCGATCTTGTCAAGGATGAACTTTTCGCCAGTGTCGCTGGCGTTGAGGATCTGCTACAGCAATTTCTCGAGGAAAGACACAACGGCAGCTTGCTGCAGCGGGCCATCGAAGGCCTGCAACAACTGCGGGGTACGCTCAACCTGATCGAGTTGGACGGGGCGGCGCTGCTGCTGGAAGAAATGATCGCCCTGGCGACCGATATTCCGGAGCACGAGGGTGAGAGTCGCAACGAGCCGCTGTCGGCGCTGTGCAACAGCCTGTTCCTGCTGCAGCGGTACCTGCACCTGTGTCGCCAGCAGGGCGCCGAGCGCCCCGAGTTGCTGCTGCCGACCATCAATGAGCTGCGGGCCCACCGCCCGGACACGCCGCCGCTGCCCGAAAGCCATTTCTACCCGCTCGATCCGCAGCGTGTGCCCCTGGCCTTGCGTGACGGCGCAAAGGAACCCCTGGACAAGCGAACCTTCTCCCGCTTGCGGCAGATGTATCAGATCGGCTTGCTGGGTATGTTGCGCGACGAGCGCCCGACGGCAGGCATGAGCCTGATGCAACGGGCCCTGCAGCGTCTGGAAACCAGCTTGGCTGATCGGCCGGCCACCCTGTGCTGGGTGGCCGCTGCCTCCCTTGAAGCCATCAGTGGCGCGCCCTTGCAACTGACCATGGAACGCAAGCGCCTGTATGCGCGGCTGGATCGTGAGATCAAGCGGCTGGTCGCCGGGCAGGAGGGCACCGAAGGTGCGGCGCTGTATCGGGATCTGCTGTATCTGATTGCCCTGGGTGATGCCGGGGGTGTGCTGGGCGCGGAGGTGCGCCGCGCCTTCGATCTGCCGGACCCGGGCTATACCGAGGCGACTCTGGAGCGCAGCTTCGGCGCCCTGCAGGGGCCGGGCGCCGATGTCATGCGCTCGGTGGCCGAGGCGCTGCACGAGGAAATCGCCGGCGTGAAGGATCTGCTGGACTTGCTGGCCCGCAACGCGGGCGATGCGGACCAGTCCCTGGACACCTTGGATACTGCGCTGCAGCGCCTGTGGAAGACGCTGGAGATGCTTGATCTGCAGGAGATCGCGGCGCGGATCCGGCAGGCAGCCGGCCAGTTGCAGGGTTGGCAGCCCGGCAATAATGGCGTGCTTGAGCAGGTCGCCGACGCGGTGCTGCATGCGGAGCTCAGGATCAACCGCCTGGAAAGTGAAGGCGAGGTGGTCGCTGCCCTCGACGGCGAGCGCGTCGCTGGGCCGGTCGAACTCAAGGAAGCACATATCGTCCTGGTGGAAGAGTCCCAGGCCGGGTTGGCCCTGGCCCGGCGGGCCATCACGGCCTATATCGAATCGGGCAGCGACCGGATGCACCTGCTGAATGTACCCGCGACACTGGAAGCCGTGCGCGGCGGGCTGATCTTCCTGGGCATGACCCGGGCGGCGAATATCATTCGCAGCGCGTCGCGCTTCATCCGCGAAGCGATGCTCGAACAGCAGGCTGTCCCGGACACGCAACAGTTGGAGGTGCTGGCGGATGCCTTGACCAGCATCGAATTCTATCTCGAGTCGGCAGAACGCTCATCGGTCGGGACGGGTGATGTCCTGCGTCTGGCCGAGGACAGTCTCGCTGAACTCGGCTACGGCGTCGGAGCCTGACAACGTGCACAGATTCACCCGCTTCACCGCCTCGCTTACCGCTGAAACCCAGGACGGTGGCTGGGTACTCATCCGCCATGAACAGTCCTTTGCCATGTATCAGGGCAACCTGCTGCATGATCCAGACATGGCGCGGTACCTCGGCGATGCGGATTACCAGCTGACCCTGGGGCTGGTGGATGATCAGCCGTGCCGGCTGGTGCGGGTGAGGGAGCAGATCGATCTGCCCGGGCTGTCCTGGCATGGGCTGCGCAGCCTGCTGGGGCAGGTGGATGATGTCACCTTTCGCCTGCTCGGGGTGGCCCAGCAGCTGGATATCTGGCACGACACCCACCGGTTCTGCGGCCGCTGCGGCCAGCCGACCCAGGTCCGTGCGGATGAGCGGGCGATGGAGTGCAGCGGCTGCGGTAATCGGCAATATCCGAAGCTGGCGCCCTGCATCATCGTGCTGGTCA
The DNA here is from genome assembly GCF_000939975.1 of Pseudomonas saudimassiliensis. Lineage (GTDB taxonomy): Bacteria > Pseudomonadota > Gammaproteobacteria > Pseudomonadales > Pseudomonadaceae > Halopseudomonas > Halopseudomonas saudimassiliensis. Next base: position 3,063,333 of record NZ_LK391969.1, read on the forward strand.
CCCGCGGTGAGGAAGTGTTGCTGGCCCGCTCAGCGAATTTTCGCGCAGGGTTCTTCAGCACTCTGGCCGGCTTCATCGAGCCCGGCGAATCGGCGGAGGAGGCGCTGCGCCGCGAGGTCATGGAAGAGGTCGGGGTCACCGTCGATCATATTGAATATCTGGGTAGCCAGAACTGGCCGTTTCCCAACTCCCTGATGCTGGGTTTCCATGCCACCTATACCGGCGGCGAGATCGTGCCCCAACCGGGCGAGATCGAAGAGGCGCACTGGTGGAACATCCATCAGCTGCCCGCCATACCACCCCCGGGCACCATCTCCCGTTGGCTGATCGACTGTTATCTGGCGCGGCTGGCCGGCCAGCCGCAGCCCCCCGTCCCGGCTTGAAATGACAAGGAGTCGTCATGCAATACGCTGGTCTGGCAGTGCTCGTGGGCTGCCTCGCACTCTTGCTGCTGTTTCTGCTGGCACGTCTGGGCTGGCGCCTGGAATGGCTGCTCGGCTGGCTCAAGGGCATGCTGCTGTTGGCCATGCTGGGCGGCTGCGCGGCCATCGCACTGGTGGCCTGGGAGCTGTATCAATTCCGGCCGATCATCGACGGTCAACAGATCGCCATCCTGGAACTGCGGGAAAGCGCGCCGCAGAAGTACAACGCCGTCCTGCGCGCCGCCGACCGCACCGAGCAGATGTCGATCGAAGGTGATCTCTGGGAGCTGGAAGTGCAGGTGCTGCGCTGGCAGGGACTGGCCCATGCCCTTGGGCTGGAAGACGGCTATCGCCTGACCGGGCTCAGCGGGCGTTACCTCGCGTTGGAACAGCAGCGGGAGACCGCAGCGCAGAGCAGGGCCCCGCATGCTACGCCGCCATGGCGCGATGCCTGGGTCTGGCTGGACCGGCTGGATATGCACTGGCTCTATGCCGATGCCTTCGCCATCCGCTTCATGCCCGCAGTGGATGGTGCCCGCTACGCTATCGAGATCGGTGCGACCGGACTATCGCCGGTGGCGATGAGTCCCCAGGCGTTGTCCGCCTTGAAGGGGTTCGAGTAGTCCCACCCGGGCGTGCACGGCGCACCGGATGGGACCTGCCCATCAGGACAGCATGCCGCCGTCCACATTGATGGCGGTACCGGTGGTGTAGCTTGATGCGTCACTCACCAGATACAGCACGGTGCCCGCCATCTCGCTCGGGTCAGCCGGACGGCCCAGCGGGATACGCTGCAACGCGGGCTTGAGGATGCTGTCGTTCTTCACCAGCGCCGAGGCGAACTTGGTGTCGGTCAAGCCCGGCAGCAGCGCATTGCAACGAATGCCGAACTGGGCGCATTCCTTGGCAAAGACCTTGGTCATGTTGATCACCGCCGCCTTAGTGATCGAATAGATGCCCTGCATCATCCCCGGAACCAGGCCGTTGACCGAGGCCACATTGAGGATCGCGCCGCCGCCGTTCTCGCGCATCAGCTTGCCGGCTTCGACCGACATGAAGAAGTAGCCGCGAATATTCACGTCGACTGTCTTCTGGAATGCATCCAGATCGGTGTCCAGCACGTTGCCGAAGTAAGGGTTGGTGGCGGCGTTGTTGACCAGGATGTCCAGCTTGCCGAACTGGCCACGAATCGCCTCGATGGTTGCCTTGATCTGATCCATCTCGCCGATATGGCAGGCCAGGGCGGTAGCCTTGCCACCCGCGGCGACGATGGCATCGGCCACTTCCTGGCAGCCGTCGATCTTGCGGCTGGAGACGATGACGTGGGCGCCTTGCTGGGCCAGCAGCTTGGCGATGGCTTCACCGATACCACGGCTGGCGCCAGTTACCAGCGCAATTTTTCCGTCTAGATCGAACAGTTGGGTCTTCTGCATGGGTCTTGTCCTTGAGTGAAGTTACCGATTCCGGGTCAATCTAATGCAGGGCGCCAGGGCTGCCAACCACGGACGTTGCTTATCAGGCAGCGTGTTGTTGGTGGATTGGTTGCGTCAATCAACAGGGGTTATTCCGGCCGGCCCGGCGCCGGGCATAAAAAAACCGGAGCCAGGCTCCGGTTTCTCATGGGTACGGCGATCAGACCGGGAAGAGTTCGCCCAGCTTCAGGGCCAGCATCATGTCGCCTTCAGCGCGCAGTTTACCGCCCATGAACGCCTGCATGCCGTCGGTCTCGCCAGTGATGACACCGTTCAGCGTTTCGGAGTCCATGATCAGGGTTACGTTCGGGTCTTCCGCATCGCCTTGCTGCACGTTGCAGGTGCCGTCCTTGATGACGGCGTAGAAGTTGGAATCATCCTCGATGTTGAATTGAAAAACCAGGTCCAGGCCAGCTGCGGCGGCCGGATTGAACTTGCCTTCCATGTTATTGATGATGTCAGCAACGGTAGTCATGGATTCTTCCTTTATCGGATGTTTCATAGGGGCAACGGCAATCGTTGCAACGCAAGAATGATGTAACTGGTCAGAGGGTAGGGTGGGCCAGGGAAGCTGTCAACAAAAATCATACGGTCGTTTGAATCTTGCCCGTCTGTCTAGGTTGCGGGCTGATCCTGTATGCTTGGGTCAGTCATAGAATCGAATCATCTGGAGATGCCTGTGGAGTGGATGGCCGAGTTTGGAATGTTTGCCGCAAAGGCGCTGACGGTGCTGCTGGCGGTGGTGTTCGTGCTGCTGTTGATCGCCTCGCTCAAGGGTCGCCAGCGCAAGGGCGAAGGCGCGCTGACCGTGACCCGCTTGAACGATCAGTTGGCCCGTATGACCGAACGCCTGGGCCAGGCGGTGCTGGACAAGCCGGCGCTCAAGGCGCTGCAGAAAACCCGCAAGCAGGAACTCAAGACGCGCGCCAAACAGAGCGCCGAGCGGCAGAAGGTCTTTGTGCTGAACTTCCATGGCGATATCAAGGCCAGTGCCCTGGAGAACCTGCGCCATGAGGTAACCGCCGTGCTGGAACTGGCGACCCCGCAGGACGAGGTGATCGTCAAGCTCGAGAGCGGTGGCGGCATGGTGCACTCCTATGGGCTGGCGGCGGCGCAGCTTACCCGTGTGCGCGAAGCCGGCGTGCCGCTCACCGTGTGCGTCGACAAGGTGGCGGCCAGCGGCGGCTACATGATGGCCTGTATCGCCGATCGCATTCTGGTGGCGCCGTTCGCCATGCTCGGTTCTATTGGTGTGGTCGCCCAATTGCCGAACTTCCACCGGGTGTTGAAGAAGCATGACGTCGACTACGAGATGCTCACCGCCGGCGAGTACAAGCGGACCCTGACGATGTTCGGTGAAAACACCGACAAGGGCCGGGAGAAATTCCAGGAGGACCTGGAGAATATCCATCATCTGTTCAAGCGTTTTGTCGGCCGCTATCGCCCGGTGCTGGATGTGGATGCGGTGGCTACCGGCGAGGTATGGTTCGGCACCGAAGCGCTGGAGCGCGGCCTGGCCGACGAGGTCAATACCAGCGATGACTACGTCAACCGGCGCATCCGTCAGGCTGACGTGTTCGAGGTGCACTATGCTCGGCCCAAGCGCCTGCAGGACCGTCTGACATCCAGCATGTCGGCGGCACTGGATCGTGTGCTGCTGACCTGGGCGTCCCGGCTGCATAATCAACGTTTCTGGTAGGAGGCTGTCATGTCCGAATTCAAGGCGTTACTGGTGTCCGAGGAACAGGGTGACTACGTCCGTCGCGTCGTCACCCGGCAGTTGGCCGAGCTGCCGGTTGGCGAGGTGCTGATCCGCGTGCACTGGTCGTCGCTGAACTACAAGGACGCCATGTCCGCCAGCGGCAACAAGGGCGTTACCCGCAGCTACCCGCACACGCCCGGCATCGACGCGGCCGGGGTAGTGGAATCCAGTTCGGTGGCGGAGCTGGCCGTGGGTGATGAGGTTATCGTGACTGGCTACGACCTGGGCATGAACACCCCGGGCGGCTTTGGTCAGTACATTCGGGTGCCCGCTGCCTGGGTGCTCAAGCGTCCGGCTGGCCTGACCCTGCGCGAGAGCATGGTGCTGGGCACCGCCGGCCTGACCGCCGCGCTCTGTATCGACAAACTGGAGCGGGCCGGCCTGACGCCCGGCTCGGGTCCGGTATTGGTTACTGGCGCCACCGGTGGCGTCGGCAGCATCGCCGTCGCCATGCTCGCGCACCAGGGACACGAGGTGGTCGCGGTAACCGGCAAGGCCGACCGGGTCGATTTTTTGCGCGGCCTGGGTGCCAAGGAGGTGCTCAGCCGGGAGGAGCTGCAGGCGGGCACCGGCAAGGTGCTCCTGGGCGAGCGCTGGGCGGGAGCGGTGGACACCGTCGGCGGGGATATCCTGTTCAATGTAGTGAAGTCCCTGCGCTATGACGCCAGCGTCGCCTGTTGTGGTCTCACCGCCGGCGGCCAGTTCCAGGCCAGTGTATTCCCGTTCATCCTGCGCAACGTCAACCTGCTGGGCGTCGACTCGGTGGAACAACCGCTGGTCGCCAAGGCCTCCATGTGGGATCGGCTGTCGCTACAGTGGAAAACCGACCTGAGCCAGCTGGAGCAGGAAATTACCCTGGACGCGCTGCCGGACTATATCGAGACCATTCTTGCCGGCGGCATGGTCGGCCGCGCCGTGGTCAATCTTGGCTGACGGGCGATGAGCACGCTCGATCTGTTCAACGAGGCGCAGCCGGGGCAGCGCATAGCCATGGGCGAGCAGGCGTTCATCTTCCCCGGCTACGCCCTGCCGTGGCTCGACCAGTTACTCCCGGCGCTGGAGGCCATCGAGCGCCAGGCACCGTTTCGACAGATGAGCACCCGGGGCGGGCGGCGGATGTCCGTGCAGAGCACCACCTGTGGCGACCTGGGCTGGATAGCCGCTGAACAGGGTTATCGCTACAGCACCATCGACCCCGGCAGCGGCCAACCCTGGCCCGCCATGCCTGAGAGCTTTCGCGAGCTGGCCCAGCGTGCCGCCGCGGAGGCCGGCTTCGACCACTTTGTCCCCGACACCTGCCTGATCAACCGCTACCTGCCTGGTGCCAAGCTCGGCCTGCATCAGGACAAGGATGAAAGCGACCTGGCCGCGCCCATCGTCTCGGTGTCCCTGGGCATGTCCGCGACTTTCCTGTTCGGTGGCTACCAGCGCTCCGACCGCCCGGCCAGGACGGTGCTCAATCATGGAGACGTGGTGGTCTGGGGCGGGGTAGACCGGATGCGGTTTCACGGGGTGTTGCCGGTGGGGGATATGCCGCATCCGCAACTCGGCCGGCAGCGGATCAATCTGACGCTGCGCAAGGCGCGTCATCGGGTGAAAAGCAGACCGGACGCCTGAGCGTCCGGTTTTTTATCTGATCAACGCCGCCGAAACAGCGGCAGGGGCTGATCCGTCGCCGCCTGATAGACCTCGGAGAAGTCGTTCAGGCTGGCCAGTGCGGCATGCGGGTCGTGGTCTTCGCGCAGGGCGTAGGCATCGAAGCCGCAGCGGCGCATGAAGAACAGCTGGTCGCGCAACACGTCGCCGATGGCGCGCAGCTCGCCCTGGTACTGGTAGCGGTCGCGCAACAGGCGGGCGTTGGAGTAATTGCGCCCGTCACTGAAGACCGGGAAGTTCAAGGCGATGACCGCGAAATGTTCGAGGTCATCGGCGATGCTTTCTGCTTCCTCGTCTGCATCCAGCCAGACGCCCAGGCGCCCGTCACGGGCTTTCAGCGCGTGGGCGTGCTCCAGCCACATGGCTAGCGGGACGATGATGTCCCCGGCGTTGGTCAACTGTTCCAGCGTCGCGTCCTTGGGCAGCAGCTCCCAGGTATCCGGGACGACCTGATTGCTCTTAATTATCTGCCGCATACACACGCTCCTTGAACGGGGCTATACCAATGCGCTCGTAGGTGTCGATGAAGCGCTCTTCCGGGGTGCGGTTCTCGATGTAAACATCGATCAACTTCTGCACCACGGTCGGCATCTGGTCGGCGGCGAAGGAGGGGCCGAGGATCTTGCCGATGGCCGCGTCACGGCCGGATTTGCCACCCAGGGACACCTGGTAGAACTCCTCACCTTTCTTGTCCACACCGAGGATGCCGATGTGACCGATGTGGTGGTGACCACAGGCGTTCATGCAGCCGGAGATGTTCAGTTCCAGTTCGCCGATGTCGTACAGGTAGTCGAGGTTATCGAACTGGGCCTGGATGGATTCGGCGATCGGGATGGACTTGGCGTTGGCCAATGAACAGAAGTCGCCACCCGGGCAGCAGATGATGTCTGACAGCAGGCCGATATTCGGGGTGGCAAAGCCCATTTCCTTGGCTTTCTGCCACAGCTCGAACAGATCCTGCTGGCGCACGTAGGGCAACACCAGGTTCTGGTAGTGGGTGGAGCGGATCTCACCCAGGCTGTACTGGTCGGCCAGGTCCGCTGCGGCATCCAGCTGCTCGGCGGTGATGTCACCGGGCGCCACGGCGTTGGGTTTCAGGGACAGGGTCACGGCGGCGTAGCCGGGCGCGCGGTGCGGGTGCACGTTGCGGCTGGCCCAGTTGCTGAAACCCTTGTCACTGCCACGCTTGTCCAGATAGCCGGCGTCGTCGCCCGGGAAGCTTTCCAGTTCCGGGGTGACGAAGTATTTGGCAACGCGCTGCAGTTCGGCCTCGGTCAGGGTGGCGGTGCCATCCTTGAGGTTCTGCCATTCGGCTTCGACCTTCTCGCCGAAGACCTCGGGCGTCAGTGCTTTGACCAGGATCTTGATCCGGGCCTTGAACTTGTTGTCCCGGCGGCCATAGCGGTTGTACACACGCAGGATGGCTTCCAGGTAGGTCAGCAGGTGCTGCCAGGGCAGGAAGGCGCGAATCTGCGCGCCGACCATGGGTGTGCGGCCCAGGCCGCCACCGACCAGCACCTGGAAGCCCAGCTCCCCGGCTTCATTGCGCACGGCGTTCAGGCCGATGTCGTGCACGCCGATGGCGGCGCGATCTTCTTCGGCGCCGTTGATGGCAATCTTGAACTTGCGCGGCAGGAAGGCGAATTCCGGGTGGAACGTCGACCACTGACGGACGATCTCGCACCAGGGCCGCGGGTCGATCAGCTCATCCGCAGCCACGCCGGCGAACTGGTCGGTGGTGGTGTTGCGGATACAGTTGCCGCTGGTCTGGATGGCGTGCATCTGGACCGATGCCAGCTCCTGCAGGATATCCGGCACGTCTTCCAGGTTGGGCCAGTTCAGCTGGATATTCTGGCGCGTGGTGATGTGCGCGTAACCCTTGTCATAGTGACGGGTAATGTAGGCCAGCTTGCGCAGGCGCTCAGCGGACAGCACGCCGTAGGGAACGGCAATACGCAGCATCGGGGCGTAGCGCTGGACATACAGACCGTTCTGCAGGCGAAGCGGCAGGAACTCCGCTTCGGAAAATTCGCCGGCGAGGTAGCGGCGTACCTGATCGCGGAACTGCTTGGCGCGGTCCTCGACGATGCGTTGATCGTACTCGTCGTAAATATACATTCTGACAACCTGTTGTAGGGCATGACTGCCCGTGACTACGGATGCACAACCCGGCGTGGCCCAAGGAAGCGCGCAGACAATATCAGTTTTTCTTTATGCTTAAAAGGAATGTTTATTTATATGCTTAGATCGAATAACAGGGGCTGGATGATGTATAACTTGTGAATTTAGGCGACCTGGACTTAACTGTACCGACAGATGATTCCCATTTCAAAACAAGAGGAACAGACATGGACCATGACGATATCCACACCGGTGGTGACGAAAACAGCGCCCTCGATGCCTTGGCGGCGGTGGCGCTGATCTTGATCGCGGTCGCTGCTGCGGTGTTCTGGATCAGCCAGCATTAACCTGCCAGGTGGGTAACCAGCTTGACGATACCCACCAGCACCAGCACGAACACCAGCATGAAGCCAATCCCGAAGTAGATGAAGTGGCTAGGCTTGCCATGGGTGAAATCCCGCTCCCTGGCCTTGTTGCTCTGCACCCCGAGGGCACCGAACAGAACGGTGCTGATCATGTCCCGCCGGCGCATCCGCGGTTGGCCCTGCTGTTCATCTTTCTTGTTATTGGTCATCGCTGCCTCGCTCGCTGGCGCGGCTGGGACCAGGTCCGTCAGCCGGCTCGATCATCATATTCGAATATCAGCCCAGTGCTTGCGCTCCCACATTATGGCAAAGATAACAGAAGTCATGGTGCGATACAGGCTCTGCAGCAGCCAGACAGCCAGCAGCCCACCTCCGAGGACCGGGCCGGCAAGGTAGGCGCAGGGTAGGAATATCAGCCACTGGCTGCCGAGGTTCACCCCCATGACCGTGCGGCTGGCGCCCGCACCCAACAGCGCCTGGGTCAGCACCAGGGCGATGGCGTCCAGGGTCATGCCCAGGCCGGTGATGCGCAGAGGCCAGGTACCCAGGGCCAGGAGGTCCGGGTCCCGGGTAAACAGCTGCAGGACCAGTTCGGGCACGAGCCAGAAGGGCAGGCCCATTACGAACAACACCACCACCGCGACCCGCACCACGTCCCAGCCCCAGCGATAGGCCTCATGGGGGCGCTGCTCGCCAAGACTGTGACTGACCAGCGTCGTGGCCGCCATGCCCAGACCTACGCCGGGCAGGATCAATAGCAGCGCCAGGTTGACCAGCACATGGGCAATGGCCAGTTCCGCGGTGCCGATCTGGCCAATGATCCAGAACAGGGCGGTAACGCCGGTAGCGAAGAAGAATTGCTGCAGGGAGTTGGGCATGGACAGCCGCAACATGAAAAGCAGCTCAGCCCGCCGCGGCAGGCTGCGCAGGAAGCCATGGTTGCGGCCCGTGCGCCAGGTCAGCAGGAAATACATGCCGGTGCCGAGGAACATGGCAATGGTGGTGCCCAGCCCGGACCCGGCGGCGCCCATATCCGGCAGGCCGAAATGGCCGAAGATCAGGCCATAGCTGATGATGACATTGAACACATGCATGGCCACCAGCACTTGCAGATAGCGCCCGGTCTGGCGAATGCCGTTCCAGTAGCCGCGGAAGGCAAAGTTGCAACCCACGGCGATGACCGCCAGCATCCGCCAGCCGAAGTAGTCACTGCCGATGGCGACGACTGCCGGGTCGTCGCTCAGGAAGCCAATGATGGCGTCGGCGTTGAGCCAGCATAGCAAGCTCAGCGGCAGCGCCAGCAGGGCGGCGATGAACAGACCGTGGGTGAGCGGGGCGGCCAACTGGTCGTCACGGCCTTCGCCGCGCCGGCGGGCCACGGTCGCCTGCACCCCAACGCCCAACCCCATGACCAGCGCAATGACCACGAAGTTGGCGTAGCCGCCCAATCCCACGCCCGCCAGCGCGGCCTCGCCCAGTGAGCCGACCATGGCGGCATCCACCAGGTTCAGCAGGCTCTGGCTGAGCATGCCACCCATGATCGGCAGTCCCAGCAGGGTAATGCTCTTGAAGCGCTCGGGGCTGGGCAGCAGGTGGAATCGACGTTTACTCAAGAATCGGGGTACCGGTTGCAGGTGACTGTATAGCGGCCTGGATGGCAGGCTTTTACTGACGAGGCGGTTGACTATAACAGATGCGGCGGGGTGACTAGTTGCCGAGCAGTTGACCCACGCTGGACAAGACCGTGCTGCGGCGCGCCGACCAATCGCCACCGATTTCCACCATGGGTTGATCATGCGTGGTCAACCAGCGCTTGCAGGCCGCATGAAACACCAGCCGCTCGTCCAGTGCCGGTTGGCAGCGCTGGCCATCCGCAACCCAGGGCACGCCCTCCGGTGACAGCAGCAGGTAGCGGTCGTAGTGGCGGGTCAGTAGGGCAGCTTGCAGCCAGTCCGGCGCACGACCGAACAGGCTCTGGCTCCACAGCAGGTTGCTCAACAGGTTGGTGTCGAGAATCAGCAAGGGCGGATGCTGCTGGCGAGCCGCATCCTCCCGGCGCAGTTGCTCACGGGCGATCAGCGGGACATCGTCATAGCAGGTATCGCGCTGGACCTGGTCGATATACTCGCGCACGTACTCGCTGACCAGCTGGCCACCAAAATGCCGCTGTAGTTCGCCGGCCAGCCAGCTTTTCCCGGTGGACTCGGGACCGGTCAGCACCAGGGCCTTCACAGTGCCGCCGCCTGCTGTGCGGCGCGCCATTGCCGCCAACCCAGCGCGGCCAGCAGCACGAACACGCAATACAACGCGGCGGTGGGGTAATAGCCCTGGTATAGAAACAGCGCCACGTAGGCGATATCCAATACCAGCCACAGCGGCCAGCACTGTAGGCGCTTGAGCGCCATCCAGAGTTGCGCCAGCAAGCTGAAGGCCACCAGGGTTGCGTCCAGCCGCGGATAAACCGCGTCGGTAAAGCCGGCCATGGCTGCGCCCAGCGCCACGCTGATCAGGCAGGCAATGCCACCACTCACCAATAGCTCGCCCCGGGAGACCGATGTCACGCGCAGCGGCTGCTGGTCGCCGCCGCGCGTCCAGCGCCACCATCCGTAGAGTTGCACCGCCGCGTAGACGAGATGCAGCAACACCTGGGAATAGAGTCCGGTGGACTGGAAGAACCAGGCGTACATCGACACCATGCCGAGCCCGACGGGCCAGCACAGGGGGTTCTGCCGCACCGTCAGCCAGACCGACAGGATGCCGAGCAACGCAGCGATAGTTTCGAATAGGGTCATTGCAGCCGAAGTGGCAGGGGGAAAGGGGAGGCCGGCAACTGCGTTATCCATGCAGCTACCGGCCGGTCGATCAGATGTCGTAACCCAGGTTCGGCATCAACCAGCGCTCCGTGGTCTCGATATCCTGGCCTTTGCGCTTGCTGTAGCTTTCCACCTGGTCCTTGTCGATCTTGCCGACGGCAAAGTACTGCGCCTTGGGATGGGCGAAGTACCAGCCGCTGACCGCTGCGGTGGGGAACATGGCGTAGTGCTCGGTGAGCGTCACGCCGGAGTTGGCCTCGGGGTCGAGCAAGTCGAACAGGGTGCCCTTCTCGGTGTGGTCCGGGCAGGCCGGGTAGCCGGGGGCAGGGCGGATACCCTTGTACTTTTCCTTGATCAGCTCATCGTTGCTCAGCTGCTCCTCCGGGTCGTAACCCCAGTATTCACGGCGCACCTGCTGGTGCAACCACTCGGCGCAGGCCTCGGCCAGGCGGTCGGCCAGCGCCTTGACCATGATTGAGTTGTAGTCGTCACCCGCCTCCTGGTAGGCCTTGGCCACCTCTTCGGCGCCGATCCCGGCGGTGGTGATGAAGCCGCCGACATAATCGGTCACGCCGCTGTCCTTGGGCGCCACGAAGTCGGCCAGGCAGAAGTTGGGTTTGCCGTCGGTCTTGACCGTCTGCTGGCGCAGGTGGAACAACCGGCTGATCGGCTGGCCCTGCTCGTCATACAGCTCGATGTCGTCATGGTCGACCTGGTTGGCCGGCCAGAAGCCGAAGATCGCCTTGGCGCGGATCAGTTTCTCGTCGATCAGCTTGCGCAGGATCGCCTGGGCGTCGTTGAATAGGGAGGTGGCAGCCTCGCCGACCACCTCGTCTTCCAGGATGCGGGGATACTTGCCGGCCAGGTTCCAGGAGATGAAGAAAGGCGTCCAGTCGATGTATTGCTCGAGCACGCGCAGGTCGATGTCTTCCAGCACCTTGCGGCCCAGGAAGCTCGGCTTGGTCGGGGAGTGTTCCGACCAGTCGAATTGCGGCCCGGCGGCCAGGGCCTTGGCGTAGCTCAGCCGCTCGGTGCGCGAGGCGCGGTTGGCGGTACGCTCGCGGATGACCGCATACTCCTCGCGAATCTTGCCGGTGTACTCGGGCTTCATCTCCTTGGACAGCAGCGTGGTGGCAACGCCGACGGCGCGGGAGGCATCGGTGACGTAGACCACGGCGTCGTTCTTGTAGTGCGGGTCAATCTTCACTGCCGTGTGCGCCTTGGAGGTGGTCGCGCCACCGATCATCAGCGGCAGGTGGAAGTCCTGGCGCTGCATTTCCCGGGCGACGTGGACCATCTCGTCCAGCGAGGGGGTGATCAGCCCGGACAGGCCAATGATGTCGCACTTTTCCTCGATGGCGGTCTTGAGGATCTTGTCCGCCGGCACCATCACGCCCAGGTCGACGATGTCGTAGCCGTTGCAACCGAGCACCACGGCGACGATGTTCTTGCCGATATCGTGCACGTCGCCCTTTACCGTGGCCATGAGAATCTTGCCCTTGGCTTCCGGCTTGTCGCCTTTTTCCGCCTCGATGAAGGGGATCAGGTGCGCCACCGCCTGCTTCATCACCCGGGCGGATTTGACCACCTGGGGCAGGAACATCTTGCCCGAACCGAACAGGTCGCCGACCACGTTCATGCCGGACATCAGCGGACCCTCGATGACCTCGATGGGGCGGTTAGCCTGCTGGCGCGCCTCTTCGGTATCTTCGACGATGAAGGCGGTGATGCCCTTCACCAGAGCGTGCTCCAGGCGCTTGTCGACGGGCAGGCTGCGCCATTCCTCGTTTTCCACTTCCTTAACCGAACCGTCGCCGCGGTAGTCCTCGGCGATATTGAGCAGCGCCTCGGTCGCCCCCGGGTGGCGGTTGAGGATGACGTCCTCGACCTTGTTGCGCAGGTCGGCGGGGATCGCATCGTAGATCTCCAGCTGACCGGCGTTGACGATACCCATGGTCAGGCCGGCCTTAATCGCGTGGTAGAGGAACACCGAATGGATCGCCTCGCGCACCGGGTTGTTGCCGCGGAACGAGAAGGACACATTGGACACGCCGCCCGAGGTCAGGGCATGGGGCAGGTGGTCGCGGATAAAGGCGCAGGCCTCGATGAAATCCACCGCGTAGTTGTTGTGCTCCTCGATGCCGGTGGCCACGGCAAAGATGTTCGGGTCGAAGATGATGTCTTCCGGGGGGAAGCCGACTTCGTTGACCAGGATGTCGTAGGAACGCTGGCAGATTTCCTTCTTGCGCGCGGCGGTATCGGCCTGGCCCTGCTCATCGAAGGCCATGACTACAACGGCGGCGCCGTAGCGTTTGCACAGGCGGGCGTGCTTCTTGAATTCTTCGACCCCTTCCTTCATGGAGATGGAGTTGACGATGCCCTTGCCCTGGATGCACTTGAGGCCGGCCTCGATGATGTCCCACTTGGAGGAGTCGATCATGATCGGCACCCGGGAGATATCCGGCTCGCCGGCGATGAGATTGAGGAAGGTCACCATCGCCTTCTTCGAATCCAGCATGCCCTCGTCCATGTTGATGTCGATCACCTGGGCGCCGGCCTCGACCTGCTGCAGGGCGACCTCCAGCGCCTCGGTGTAGTTGTCCTCGCGGATCAGGCGGGCGAACTTGGCGCTGCCGGTAATGTTGGTGCGCTCACCGACGTTGACGAACAGCGAGCTGCGGTCGATGGTGAATGGCTCCAGGCCGGACAACCGGCAGGCCTTGGGGATATCGGGGATCTGCCGCGGCGGGTAGCTGCTCACGGCGTTGGCGATGGCTTCGATGTGGGCCGGCGTGGTGCCACAGCAGCCGCCGACGATATTCAGGAAGCCGGAGGCGGCAAATTCGCCGACGATCTCCGCCATGTCTTCCGGCGACTCGTCATATTCACCGAAGGCGTTGGGCAGGCCGGCGTTGGGGTGGGCGGATACATAGGTATCGGCCTTGCCGGACAGCTCTTCCAGGTAGGGGCGCAGTTCCTTGGGCCCCAGGGCGCAGTTCAGACCGACGGAAATCGGCTTGGCGTGGCGCACCGAGTTCCAGAAGGCTTCGGTGGTCTGGCCGGACAGGGTACGGCCGGAGGCATCGGTAATGGTGCCCGAGATCATGATCGGCAGCTCGACACCCAGCTCTTCGAACACGCCCTGCACGGCAAAGATCGCCGCCTTGGCGTTGAGGGTATCGAAAATGGTCTCGATCAGGATCAGGTCGGCGCCGCCGTCGATCAGGCCGCGGGTAGCTTCGCTGTAGTTTTCCACCAGCGCATCGAAGGTGATATTGCGGTAGCCGGGATTGTTCACGTCCGGCGACAACGAGCAGGTGCGGCTGGTTGGCCCGAGTACCCCGGCAACGAAGCGCGGACGATCCGGCGTTTCAGCGGTCTTCTCGTCACATACGCGGCGGGCGAGGCGCGCGCCCTCCAGGTTCAGCTCGTAGGCCAGCTCTTCCATACCATAGTCGGACTGGGAGACGCGGGTGGAGTTGAAGGTGTTGGTCTCGATGATGTCGGCGCCGGCATCCAGGTAGGCCTTCTCGATGGCTGCGATGGCATCGGGGCGGGTCAGCACCAGCAGGTCGTTGTTGCCCTTGAGGTCGCGCGGCCAGTCGGCGAAGCGCTCGCCGCGAAAATCGGCTTCTTCCAGTCGGTAGCTCTGGATCATGGTGCCCATGCCACCGTCGAGTATCAGAATGCGCTGGCGCAGAGCATCATTCAGAGCGGTCAGGCGGGTGGTCAGGTCAGACATGAAGACTCCGGAATCAAGGTAAATAAAGCCGGTCAGTCTACCAGAAGCGGAGAGGTGGCTGAATGAAAGGAACTCAAGGGCATCTTTCATTTGATTCAAGCAGCTGCAGATAAACGCCGCCTGCATGCGGAATCGAGTCGTCTGGGCAGCGGCTTTGCGCTCGGCCGGATAATAACCAAGTAAAACGGTGGGACTTTATTCGGGGGCGCGTATCCCGTACAATAGCCGGCATCAAGTCATCGAACACGAGGCATTTCATGGCAGGCATACACCTTACCGAGGCTGCCCAGACCTATCTGGCGGAGTTGTTATCCAAGCAGGACACTGACGGCATCGGTATTCGGGTGTTCATCACCCAGCCCGGTACGCCCTATGCGGAAACCTGCATCGCCTACTGTAAGCCCGGTGAAGAAAAGCCCGAAGACACCGTTATCGCGCTGGACGCTTTCCGCGTCTGGGTCGACGCTACCAGCGAACCCTTCCTGGAAGACGCTGTAGTCGATTACGCCACCGATCGCATGGGTGGCCAGTTGACCATCAAGGCGCCGAACGCCAAGGTGCCCATGGTCAATGACGACAGCCCCTTGAACGACCGCATCAACTATCTGTTGCAGACCGAGATCAATCCGGGTCTGGCCAGTCATGGCGGCGAGATCAAGCTGATCGACGTAGTCGATGGTGGTATCGCTGTGCTGCAATTTGGTGGTGGTTGCCAGGGCTGCGGCATGGTTGACGTGACCCTGAAGGAAGGCGTGGAAAAAACCCTGGTGGCGCGGATCCCCGAGCTCACCGGTGTGCGGGATGTGACCGACCATACGGTCAAGGAAAACGCCTACTACTGATCGACGATAGGGCCGGGGCTGGCCAAGGTCCCGGCCGGGCCAGCCCGAGGCGCGGTTGCCGCGCCGTTTCTCCTGGTCTGTGCCGCATTATTCCACGTAGCGTTCGCTCTGCTCCATTACCGGCTGCGGTATCCCCAGTTTTTCCCCGTAGATCACCCCATAGGTCAATACGCTCTGGACGTAGTTGCGCGTCTCGTCGAAGGGTATGGTCTCGATCCAGATATCCGAGGGCATGGCCGGCATGTCGCGGGTCCATTGGCGCACCCGACCCGGGCCGGCGTTGTAGGCCGCCGAGGCGAGCACCCGGTTGCCTTCGAACAGGCTGTACAACTGGGAGAGATAGGCCGTGCCCAGGGCGATGTTGCGCTCGGGCTGCAATACCTCATGGGTGTTACCCAGCGGGATGCTGTAGCGCCGCGCGGTTTCCCGGGCGGTGGCCGGCATCAATTGCATCAATCCCAGCGCGCCGGCGTGGGAGCGGGCGTCGGTCATGAAACCACTTTCCTGGCGGGTGATGGCATAGACCCAGGTCGAGTTGAGCTGGCGAAGTCGCGCCTGCTGGAGAATGGGTTCGCGGTAGGCCAGCGGGAAACGAATCTCCAGATCATCCCAGTGCTGCGCCTTGCTGATCCCGCGGATCGCCGGAAAGTACCACTCCATCTGACGCGCCAGGGCGGCCTGGGCGATCAGCTCTTCACGGCTGAACAGGCGTTCGGCGTGGTACCACTCGCGGCGGGCATTGACATATTCGCCGCGGGCGAAGAACTCCCGGGCCCGGATGATGCCGGCGGTGTTCTGCACCCGGGCGGCGGCACGCGGGTCGATCGGCACCGGTTGATGATTGGTCGCGTAGGGCTGGCGGCTGCGCTCGGCCGCCAGGAAGCCATAGAAGTCGCGTTCTCCCGCCAGTTGGGCATATTCCGGAAGCAGGTCGCCGGTAGCCGAGTCGGCGAGTTGGCGACTGCGCAGCTGCCAGTAGCGCCAGCGGCTCTGCTGCTGCAGGTGGTCGGGCATGTGCTCGACCAGCTCCTGTACGGTGTGCCAACGGCCGGTGCGCAGCGCCAGGCGGCCGCGCCACTCGGTGATGGTGTCGTCCTTCATCTGCGGATCATTGGCGGCCATGAAGGGCAGCGCTTCCGGCTGATGGCGCCGCGCCAGGCGCACGCCTATGTCCCGGGTCAGGGCCAGGCGCTGTTCTTCGCTGAAGGGCAGGTGCTGGTAATGCGGCCACAGGGCGAGTGCGGCGTTGGGATCGTCCCGGCCAAGCCGGCGCAGGGCGACGGTGACGATGTCGGTGAGCTTGTCCAGCGGCTGACCGGCGCCCGGTTGGTACTGGCTGAACTGGTTGAGTCGCTTGGCATCACCGGCGGTGGCGACAAAGCGCTCGGCCAAGGCGCCCTGGGTCGGCAAGTAACGGGTCAAGTACTTGGCCAGGCCATCCTGGCGGTAGAGCAGGGCCAGGCGGATGCGCTCCCAGGCGACATCTTCGGTCAGGCCACCGGCGGCCATCCAGTGCTCGAACAGCGGATCACAGGCGGCGGGCTGCGACTGGCCTACCGTCCACAGTTCCCGGGCCCGCGCCATCGCCTGCTCGGTCTGCCCGTCGCGCCACATCTGCAGCACCAGTGGGCATTGCAGCTCTGCGGTGGCGGAGTCCTCATCCAGATGCCGGCGCAGCCGGTCCCAATCCTGCTCCTTGGCCAGCCGCGCGAGCCAGCTGCGCTTCAAGCCACTGGCGGTGGGCAGGTCGCCATGGGCACTGAGAAACTGCTCGATTTCCCTGTGGGGTGCATGGTCGACGCGCTTGCGCAGCGATTCCAGCAACAGATAAGGGTAGAGCGGATAGTCGCCCAGCCCCGCTTTCAGCTGCTGGAAGCGGGCATGATCGCCCTTGGCCAGGGCACTCTGGGCTTGGTCGTAGTGGCGCCGCTGTTCACTGAGGCGATCAGCCTGCACCGGCAGGCTGGCCACCAGCAAAGCGCCGCACAACCAGCCCGCAGATCGTAGGAGATAGTGTTTCAGGGGGTAACGCATTGACCATCCTGCCCGGCTGGGCGTAAGACTGTGTTTCTGACAATGCCCATCCTAGGCTCTTGCGCCCCAGCTTAGCCGTTTGGCCCGCGGCTTCAAAGTCATCAGTCGCAATAAACATGCAGGTGCGGACCGCGGCAGGTAGAATGCCGGCCTGATTGCTCAAAAGGTGTGATATGGCGCTGCTTTCCTTTACCGATGTTTCCCTGGCCTACGGCCTGAACCCGCTGCTCGCCAAGGTGAGCTTCCAGCTCGACCGCGGCGAGCGGGTCTGTCTGATCGGCCGCAACGGCACCGGCAAGTCCAGCCTGTTCCGCCTGGTCACAGGCGAGCAGCCGGCGGACGAGGGCGAGCTGTGGTTTGCGCCCGGGCTGAAGATCGGCCAGTTGCCCCAGGAGCTGCCCGAAGCGGGGCAGGCGACAGTGTATGACGTGGTCGCCGCAGGCCTGGAAGGCGTCGGTGAGCTGCTGGCAGAATATCACCGCCTGGTGCACGGCGAGATGGGTGATGCCGAGCTGGCGCAACTGGAGAAGGTGCAAGGCCAGCTGGAGTCCAAGGACGGCTGGCGCCTGAACCAGCTGGTCGAGACCACCCTGACCCGCCTGGGGCTGCCGGCGGAAAAGACCATGGCCGAGTTGTCCGGCGGCTGGCGGCGGCGCGTGCTACTGGCCCAGGCGCTGGTTGGCGAGCCGGATGTGCTGCTGCTGGATGAGCCCACCAACCACCTGGACATCCATACCATTGCCTGGCTGGAGCAGGTGCTGCTGGAGTTCCGCGGTGCGGTGCTGTTCATTACCCACGACCGCCAGTTCCTGCAGGCATTGGCAACCCGCATCATGGAGCTTGATCGTGGTCAGCTGATCGACTGGCAGGGCGACTACCGCAGCTTCCTTGAACACAAGGAGCAGCAGTTGGCCGCCGAAGCGACGGCCAACGCCCTGTTCGACAAGAAGCTGGCCCAGGAAGAGGTCTGGATCCGCCAAGGCATCAAGGCCCGCCGTACCCGTAACGAAGGCCGGGTCCGTGCGCTCAAGGCGATGCGGGACGAGCGCGCGCGGCGTATCGAGCGGCAGGGCAAGGCCAGCTTCCAGATGGAAACGGCCGACGCCTCGGGCAAGCGCGTTATAGAACTGGACAAGGTCAGCTTTGCCTGGCCGGGTCAGCGGCCGCTGGTGCGCAGCCTCACCACCAACGTTATTCGTGGAGACCGTATCGGCCTGATCGGCAACAACGGCTCCGGCAAGAGTACCCTGCTGAAGCTGATGCTCGGTCAGCTTGAGCCCACCAGCGGCACCATCAAGCATGGTACCAAGCTGGAAGTGGCGTACTTCGACCAGTTGCGCGGCCAGCTGGATCTGGAAAAGACCGTGATCGACAACCTCTCCGAGGGTCGGGATTTCATCGAGATCAACGGCGAGCGGCGGCACGTCATCAGCTACCTGGGCGACTTCCTGTTTTCACCCGAGCGCACGCGCACCCCGGTCAAGGCCCTGTCCGGTGGCGAACGCGCCCGTCTGCTGCTGGCGCGGCTGTTCAGCAAGCCGGCCAACGTGCTGGTACTGGACGAGCCGACCAACGACCTGGACGTGGAAACCCTCGAGCTGCTGGAAGAAGTGCTGGCCGGCTTCGACGGCACTGTGCTGCTGGTCAGCCACGACCGGGCCTTCCTGGATAACGTGGTCACCAGCAGTCTGGTATTCGAAGGGCACGGCAATGTTCGCGAGTACGTGGGCGGTTATGCCGACTGGCTGCGTCAGGGTGGCAGGGTGGAGCTGCTGGCGGAGTGGGGCGATGATGTTGTCGAGCCGGCATCCGCGCCGCGCGAGCCGGAACCGGAACCGGAGCCGGTCAAGGCAGCGCCGAGCGCGTCCAAGGCCAAGCTCAGCTACAAGTTGCAGCGCGAACTGGACGCCCTGCCGGCGTTGCTGGAAAAGCTGGAAGCCGAGCTGGAAGCCTTGCAACAGCAGGTGAGTGATCCGGACTTCTATCTTCAGCCCCACGAGCAGACCGCGCCGGTACTGGCGGCTCTGGACGCCAAACAGGCCGAGCTGGATCAGGCGTTGGAGCGCTGGGCCGAGCTGGAAGAGATGCAGGGGTAGGCTGTGGTTGGCGCTGCCGCGGAGTGTCCTTGCAGGACGCTATCGCGGCGGGGCGCCGCTTCCAAGAATGCGGGTGATGAGGACAGCCTGGGTGTCAGCCGGCCTCTTTCTTGTGCAAGCGCACGGCGATGACGTCGCACGGGGCGCCATGCAGCAGGTCATTGGCGGTGGAGCCAAGCAGCAGCGCCAGGCCGTGCCGGCCATGACTGCCCACCACGATCAGGTCGCAGCCATACTCGGTTGCCACGCGGTGGATTTCCTGCCGGGGATGACCGAAGGCGATCTGCAGCTGTTCCTGGGGCAGGCCGAAGTCGCCGGCAAACAGCTGCATGCGTTCGCGGGCCTGCTCGAACTGCTGTTGCTGCAACATGGACAGGTCCATGGGAACGTCGCCGCCGTAGGCCATGGCCAGGGGTTCGACGACATGAACAATGGTCAGCTTGGCATCCAGTGCCTGGGCCAGCCGCCGGGCGTGGTCCGCCACGGCGCGACATTCGTCGATCAGGTCGACTGCGACCAGCACATGTGAGTAGAGCATGTGGGTTCTCTCCTTGCTTTTCGCTGATCTTAGCAGTCTTTGGCAAGAGGTCTACAGTGAAAGCCTGGAGGCCGATCAAATTCACCACTTTTCACACAAATGGGAACGACCTCGATGATCACTTGGGTAATAGTCGGCGTGGTAGCAGCCATTCTGGTCGCCAATCTGGCCAAGCTGATGCCGCGGGGGCGGGAGCGGCATTTGCATCGGCTACGGGAGCTGGCCAGAACCCATGGCTTTGCGGTGGAGTGGCTGCGCGAGTCGCAACGGGTGAACCAACTGGTCGGTTGCATTGCCTACCGCATGCCGCTGGAGCGTGCGCCGTTGGGGAGGGAGTTCAGCTGCCGCCGGGAGCCCGAGGGTGAATGGACCTGGCTGATCGGCTCCGCTGCCACCCCTGGTTGCAGCGACGTGTTGGCACAGCTCCCGCCAGAGGTCCGAGGCATTGATCGGCAGAGCCTGTCGGCGGTGGTGTACTGGCGCGAGCCCGACGACCCGGCGGTGCTGACCCAATTGGCGCGGGCGCTGGCCCCGCTGAAAGATTCCGCTTCCTGAGCTGAGCGTGCGGGTAGCCGCGCCATTTTTTACTGCTATCGCCAGGGTGGCAGATTGACAATGGCGCGTTTTTCCATGAAGGTGTGCGTACCCGAATCAAACGAGCGTATGAATTTTGCCGGGCCAGGCATTATTCCAGTGTAGTCGGGAACTATCATGACACCACCCGCCAGAACGGTCGGGCGGTGTTTTCTCATCTGCTTTCACAGCGTGGAGATCAGTTGATGATTTACGAAGGTAAAGCCATCACGGTTCAAATCCTTGACGACGGCATCGCCGAACTGCGGTTCGATCTGCAGGGCGAGTCGGTCAACAAGTTCAATCAGGCCACCCTCGCCGAGCTCAAGGCGGCCGTCGACAGCATCCAGTCCAACAGCGATATCACCGGCGTCATTGTCACCAGTGGCAAGGATGTGTTCATCGTGGGTGCCGACATCACCGAATTCGTCCAGGCATTCCAGCTGTCCGAAGAGGAACTGGTCACTGCCAACCTGGAAACCAACCGCATCTTCAATGCCTTTGAAGACCTGAACGTGCCCACCGTGGCCGCGATCAATGGTCTGGCCCTGGGCGGCGGTCTGGAGATGTGTCTGGCCTGCGATTTCCGCGTCATGGCCCAGAGCACCAAGATCGGCCTGCCGGAAACCAAGCTGGGTATCTATCCCGGTTTCGGTGGCACCGTGCGCCTGCCGCGCCTGATCGGTGTGGACAACGCGGTCGAGTGGATTGCCGGCGGTGCTGAACAGCGTGCCGACAACGCCCTGAAAGTCCGCGCCGTTGACGCCGTCGTCGCCGACGACAAGCTGCGTGATGCCGCGCTGGACCTGGTGCGCCGCGCCATTGCCGGCGAGCTGGACTTCCGCGCCAAGCGCCAGCCCAAGCTGGAAAAGATCAAGCTCAACACCATCGAGCAGATGATGGCCTTCGAAACCACCAAGGGTTTCGTCGCTGGCCAGGCTGGCCCGAACTACCCGGCCCCGGTTGAAGCCATCAAGACCATCCAGAAAGCCGCCAACCACGGCCGCGACAAGGCGCTGGAAATCGAAGCCGCCGGTTTCGCCAAGCTGGCCAAGACCTCGGTTGCCGCCTCGCTGGTCGGTCTGTTCCTGAATGACCAAGCCCTGAAGCACAAGGCGAAGAAGTATGACAAGCAGGCCGGTGACGTGAAACTGGCTGCGGTGCTGGGCGCGGGGATCATGGGTGGGGGTATTGCCTACCAGTCCGCCGCCAAGGGCACGCCGATCCTGATGAAGGATATTCGCGAAGAGGGTATCCAGCTGGGTCTGGACGAAGCCTCCAAGCTGCTCGGCAAGCGCGTCGAGAAGGGCCGCATGAAGCCGGCCGATATGGCCAAGGCGCTGAATGCGATCCGCCCGACCATGTCCTACGGCGACTTCGGCAACGTCGACATCGTCGTCGAAGCCGTGGTCGAGAATCCCAAGGTCAAGCACGCGGTGCTGGCCGAAGTGGAGCAGCACGTGAAGGAAGACGCCATCATCGCGTCCAACACCTCCACCATCTCCATCACCTACCTGGCCCAGGCGCTCAAGCGTCCGGAAAACTTCGTCGGCATGCACTTCTTCAACCCGGTACACATGATGCCGCTGGTGGAAGTGATCCGTGGCGAGAAGTCCAGCGAGAAGGCCGTGGCCACTACCGTTGCCTACGCCAAGAAGATGGGCAAGACGCCGATCGTGGTCAACGACTGCCCGGGCTTCCTGGTCAACCGCGTACTGTTCCCCTACTTCGGTGGCTTTGCCCGCCTGATCGGCATGGGTGCCGACTTCCAGCGCGTCGACAAGGTCATGGAAAAGTTCGGCTGGCCCATGGGTCCGGCTTACCTGATGGACGTAGTGGGCATGGACACCGGCCACCACGGTCGTGACGTGATGGCTGAGGGTTACCCCGACCGCATGGCCGACAAGACCAAGACTGCGGTCGACGTCATGTACGAAGCCAACCGCCTGGGCCAGAAGACCGGCAAGGGCTTCTACGCCTATGAAGTGGACAGGAAGGGCAAGCCGAAGAAGGTCGTCGATGCCGAGGCCTACGAACTGCTCAAGCCGATCGTGCAGGAGCAGCGCGAGCTGACCGATGAAGAGATCATCGAGATCATGATGGTACCGCTGTGCCTGGAAACCGTACGCTGCCTGGAAGATGGCATCGTCGAATCCGCCGCGGACGCCGACATGGGTCTGATCTACGGTATCGGTTTCCCTCCCTTCCGGGGCGGCGCGCTGCGCTACATCGACACCATTGGGGTGGCTGAATTCGTGGCCATTGCAGACAAATACGCCGAGTTTGGCCCGATGTATCACCCGACTGAAAAGTTGCGTGAGATGGCGGCTGCCGGCAAGAAATTCTTCGGTTAACCGCGGAACGTACAGAGCGAGAGTGAATTTATGAGCCTCAATCCAAGAGACGTTGTAATTGTCGACTTTGGCCGCACCCCCATGGGCCGATCCAAGGGCGGGATGTACCGCAATGTCCGTGCCGAGACCCTGTCCGCCAAGTTGATCACCGGGCTGCTCGAGCGCAACCCGAAGATCGATCCGGCAGAAGTGGAAGATGTCATCTGGGGCTGTGTGAACCAGACCCTGGAGCAGGGCTGGAACATCGCCCGCATGGCCTCCTTGATGACCCCGATCCCGCACACCAGCGCGGCGCAAACCGTCAGCCGTCTGTGTGGTTCCTCCATGAGCGCGCTGCACACTGCCGCCCAGGCGATCATGACCGGTAACGGTGATGTGTTCGTCATTGGTGGTGTCGAGCACATGGGCCACGTCGGCATGATGCACGGTGTGGATCCGAACCCGGCGCTGTCGCTGTATGCCGCCAAGGCTGCCGGCATGATGGGCCTGACCGCGGAAATGCTCGGCAAGATGCATGGCATCACCCGCGAGCAGCAGGATCAGTTCGGTGTGCGTTCACACCAGCTGGCGCACAAGGCCACCGTTGAAGGCAACTTCAAGGATGAAATCATCCCGATGGAAGGCCACGACGAGAACGGCTTCCTGCGCGTGTTCACCGAGGATGAAACCATCCGCCCGGAAACCACCCTGGAAAGCCTGGCCGCACTGCGCCCGGCGTTCAACCCCAAGGGCGGTACCGTGACGGCGGGTACGTCCTCGCAGATCACCGATGGTGCTTCCTGCATGATCGTGATGTCCGCCGAGCGCGCCCAGGCCCTGGGCCTGGAGCCCCTGGCGGTGATCCGCTCCATGGCAGTGGCCGGCTGTGATCCGTCGATCATGGGCTACGGTCCGGTGCCGTCCACCAAGAAGGCGCTCAAGCGCGCCGGCTTGACCATGGATGACGTCGATTATGTCGAACTGAACGAAGCCTTCGCAGCCCAGGCCCTGCCTGTGCTCAAGGACCTCAAGCTGCTCGACAAGATGGACGAGAAGGTCAACCTGCACGGCGGCGCCATTGCCCTGGGCCACCCCTTCGGTTGTTCCGGCGCGCGGATCTCCGGCACCCTGCTGAACGTGATGAAGCAGAAGGGTGGTACTGTCGGTATTGCGACCATGTGTATCGGTCTGGGTCAGGGCATCACTACGGTATTCGAGCGGGTATAAACCCCCGGATACCGGGGCCGGAGCTGCCGCTCCGGCCTGCCTGACCAATAAAACCCGTCAATCCGGCTGTTCACGCAGCGGTGGTTGGCGGGTTTTTCAATTCAACAGTGCTGCCCCCAGCTTCAAGGCGGTCTCGGTGACTGTCGCTACCGGCGCCGCATAGCCTGTTGCCATCCAGTGTAGGGCGATATGGATCACTCCGCCCAGCACTCCCGCCTGCAACATTCCATCAAACTGCCGTCCGGACAGGGCGAGTGCGCGGGTCATGTCCGCGGTGCTGGCGCGCAGGGCCGCTTCGATGGCCCGGTCTACGGCAGGACTGATCCCGCGAATCTCCACCAGCAGTAATCGCGCCATGTGGGGCTCGTCTTTCAACAGCTGGAAGTAGGCGTCCAGCATGGCGCGACTACGCCGCACCGGATCGCTTCCGGCTGCCTCGGCAGCGGCCATGTTGTGCTCGCGCACCCGCTGGGTGGCCTGCTCGTAGCAGGCGATCAGCAGCTCATCACTGTGACTGAAGGATTCGTAGAAATAGCGCTGGGTCAGTCCTGCCGCCTCGCATACCTGCTTGACCCCCGCGTGGCGATAGCCCACACCCCCGTATACCTCAATGGCGGCATCGATCAGGCATTGGCGCCGCTGGGCGCGGCGCTGTTCCAGGGAAGCGCCGCGGTAGCCGCGGGGTGAGATGGTCTTATCGGTCATGGCGGATTCTGAAAATAACGGTTGTCAGATATTATCTGACAATCTAGATTGTCACCAATGCCGACTACGGGGATGCAAGCATGGGCAAGGGACAACAACAATATCGACCCGCACCTCTGGATGTGCTGATCATCGGCGCGGGACTGTCGGGTATCGGTGCCGCCAGGGCATTGGCCCGGCATTGCCCTGACCAGCGTTATCTCATTCTGGAGCGTCGCCAGGCCATCGGTGGCACCTGGGATCTGTTCCGCTATCCGGGCATTCGCTCCGATTCGGACATGTATACGTTGGGCTATCGCGACAAGCCCTGGACCGGCCACAAGGCCATCGCCGACGGCGCGGATATCAAGCGTTACATCCAGGAGGCCGCGGAGGAGGCGGGGGTCAATAACCATATCCGCTTCGATCGTCACGTGGTATCCGCCAACTGGTCCGGCGATGAGGCGCTGTGGACGGTGGTCGTCATGGCCGCAGATGGGGCCGGCGGCCAGCGGGAAGAGCGCTACCAGACGCGCTTTATTGCCTCCTGCTCGGGCTATTACAGCTATGACGAAGGTTACCGTCCGGCGTTTGCCGGCGAGTCCGCCTTTGCCGGGCGCATCGTTCATCCGCAGTTCTGGCCGGAGGACCTGGATTGTCGGGGCAAGCGGGTAGTGGTCATTGGCAGCGGGGCGACCGCGGTCACCCTGGTGCCGGCCCTTGCCAACCAGGGGGCGCAGGTAACCATGTTGCAGCGCTCACCCAGCTATGTGGCAGCACGCCCCTCGGTAGACGGTCTCGCCCAGGGCCTGCAGAAATGCTTGCCCATGCCGCTGGCCTATCACCTGACCCGGTGGAAGAACGTGCTGCTTGGCCAATATCTCTATCGCCTCTCGCGCCGCAAACCAAAAGAGGTAGCCCAGCACCTGCAGAAGTTGCTCCGGCGGCAGGTCGGGGCGGACATCGACATGAAACACTTCACGCCCCGTTACAACCCCTGGGACCAGCGGATCTGCGCGGTGCCTGACGGTGACCTGTTTCATCTGCTGCGCGCCAAGCGGGTCGAGCTGGTAACCGATACCATCGAAGGCTTCACGCCGGGCGGGATTCGGCTGAGTTCTGGTGCGGAGCTGGAGGCCGACATCATTGTCACCGCCACCGGGTTGCAGCTGAATGTGCTGGGAGGCATGCAACTGTCCGTGGACGGCGTGGCCGTGCGGCCTGCCGACTGCATGTCCTATAAGGGAATGATGCTCAGCGACGTGCCCAACATGATCCAGACATTCGGTTACACCAACGCGTCCTGGACGCTCAAGGCCGATCTGACCAGCCGTTATACCTGCCGTCTGCTGCGCTACATGGATCGCCACGGCTATCGCACGGCCGTGGCGCGTCGCGCCCCGGAGGTCAGGGAGCGACCCTTCCTGAGCTTTACGTCTGGATACGTGCAGCGCGCCCATGGTCTGCTGCCCAAGCAGGGGGATCGAGCGCCATGGCAGGTTCATCAGAATTACCTGAAAGACAAATACCTCATTCAATACGCGCGGTTGGACGACGGTGTGCTGCAATTTCATAAATAGCAACAGGGAGGTGGCATGGATATCAGTGGACGTGTCGCCGTACTAACCGGCGCGGGCAGCGGAATCGGACGGGCCCTGGCGGTTGAACTGGCAAGGTCCGGTTGCCACCTGGCGCTGGTCGATATCAATGCGGTCATGCCGAGGGAATGAAGCGCCACCAGCAATAAAAAACCGGAGCCAGGCTCCGGTTTTTTATTGCCGCTTTGGTTACTGCTGCTGGGGGTCGTACTGCTTGTCCTTGATGAACAGGGCAGGGATGACACCGCAGATGAAGTAGGCCGCGCCCATGACCAGGAAGCCCAGGCCGATGGAATACTGCGTAGCCAGGAAGCCAATGGCGGCCGGGGCGATGGCGGCACCGATACGACCGATATTGTAGGCCCCGCCCACCGCCGTGCCGCGGTATTGAGTGGCGAAGCTCTCGGTCATGTAGGTGGCATTCACGCCATAGGGAATCCCGTACAGGAAGCCGAATACCACCAGCATCCAGAGGATATGGTCCGGACTATGGAACAGCACGATGATCGGCAGGAACAGGGCGGTACCCAGGGCGCCGAAGGCGTAGACAACGCGACGTCCGAAGCGGTCTGCCGCCATGCCGGCCAGCACTTTCCCGAGGATCATCGCGGTATAGGTACCCACCAGATAGGCTGTCATGGACTTGAAGTTCATGTTCAGCTCGGTTTCCAGGTACGCCGGCATCCAGTTGTTCACCCCGTAGTAGCCGAACTGCAGGAATCCTGCGGTCAGGCACCAGAAAATGAACATGCTGCGGGCACGGGGATCGCCAAAGATCATCTTGTAGGCGCTCTCGCGCTTTTCCGGGGCCTTGATGTTGTCACGCAGGTCAGCGGCCGCCTTGCTGGCACGCTCGGCCTTGGCCTTGACCCAGGCAGGCGGCTCGGGAACCAGGCGCTGCATGAGTATTGCCAGCACCACCGGGATGATGGCGACGTAGAACAGGTAGCGCCAGCCGTAGGTCGGCAGTAGCCAGCCGGCGAGCAGGGTGGCGACGATATAGCCCACGGACCAGCCGGCCTGGAGGGTGCCCAGCACCGTGGTACGGTATTTGGTCGGCACGTATTCGGCCATGAGGGTATTACAGGCTACATAGAGCGCGCCCAGGCCCAGGGATGAAACGAAACGGAACAGCGCGAACTGCCAGTAGTTCTGCGTCAGGCCCAAGACACAGGTGCCGATGGAAAACAGGACGATGGTCCAGACCACGGTCTTTACCCGGCCGAAGCGATCACAGGCCCAGCCGCCGTAGATGCCGCCAATCGCCATGCCGGCCAGGGTGAAGCTACCCAGGCTGCCTGCCTGCATGTTGGTCAGGCCGAATTCCTGCTTGAGGCTGGTGAGGCTGTAGGACAATAACATCAGGTCCGCGCCATCGATCAGCAGACCGAGGAAGCAGAAGATGAAAACAATGATCCAGATGTTGTTCTTGACCGGCGCAACCACGCCAGCCTGAGCGGTAGAATGCATAATCTTACCTGGTGGAAGAGGGGCGGGGCCCCTCTGATCTAGTGATGTGAGGCCAGTGCGGCTCAGTCCTGAATCTCGCGAATCATGTTGCGGGCAATGATGACCTGCTGGATCTGCGTGGTGCCTTCGTACAGACGGAACAGGCGCACGTCGCGGTAGAACCGTTCGATGGCGTATTCGCTGATGTAGCCGGCGCCGCCATGGATCTGCACGCCGCGGTCAGCAACCCGGCCACACATCTCGGTGGAGAACATCTTGGCGCAGGAGGCCTCGGTGCTGATATTCAGCCCCTCGTCACGCTTGCGTGCGGCGTCCAGTACCATGCAGCGGGCGGCGTAGATCTCCGCCTTGCTGTCGGCGAGCATGCCCTGAATCAGCTGGAAGTCGGCGATACGCTGACCGAACTGCTTGCGTTCGACGGCGTATTGCAGCGAATCGGCCAGCATGCGCTCGGCGGCGCCGACGGCTAGGGCGGCGATGTGCAGGCGGCCCTTGTCGAGGACCTTCATCGCGGTCTTGAAGCCGACCCCTTCCTTGCCACCGATCAGGTTGGCGGCCGGTACGCGGACGTTCTCGAAGATCACGTCGGCGGTGTGTGCGCCTTTCTGGCCCATCTTCTGGTCCGGCTTGCCGATGGTCAGGCCCGGGGTGCCGCGCTCGACGATAAAGGAGCTGATGCCGCCCGCGCCCTTGATCTCGGGGTTGGTGCGGGCCATTACGGTGAAGATGCCTGCATGGGGGGCGTTGGTGATGAAACGCTTGGTACCGTTGATCACGTACTCGTCGCCATCGCGCACCGCGGTGGTTTTCAGGGAGGCCGCATCGGAACCGGAATCGGGCTCGGTCAGGCAGAAGGAGCTGAGGAATTCACCGGCGGCCAATTTGGGCAGGTAGTGAGCCTTTTGCTCTTCGGTACCATCCAGCAGGATGCCGATGGAGCCGATGCCGTTGTTGGTACCGATGTAGGAGCGGAATGCGGGGGAGGTGCGGCCCAGTTCGAAGGCGATATTCACCTCTTCTTCCATGGTCACGCCCAGCCCGCCGAATTCCTCGGGAATGGTCAGGCCGAACAACCCCATTTCCTTCATCTGCTCGACGATATCCGCAGGAATGTTGTCGGTTTCGGCGACTTCATGCTCGCGCGGTATCAGTTCCTGACTGACAAATTGATGGATGGAGTCCAGCAGAATCTGCAGTGTTTCCGGATCACGAATCATATGCTCTCCTGAGTAGCCTGATGACAGGCCGGTTGTCCAGAGATCCATCACCCGGAACGCGTCAGCGGGTGGCAGCCTCTATGTTGTTTACCATGTTCACCAGACGCGGTCCGATGTCGTCTTCGAGCTTTTCCCGGGGCAGGTGAAAGCTCGGGCCGCCACAATTGAATGCCAGCAGGCCGTGTTGCGCATGGATCATGGGGACGGCCACGGAGTTGATATCCCGCTGCCATTCCCCAATCGACATGCAATAGCCGAAGTCCGCGTAATCCCTGAACGCGCGCTCCAGCCCCCTGCGGATCAGCGGCCAGTCATCCTGGTACGTGGCCCGCAGGTGATCGAGAATGAATTCCCGTTCGTCTTCCGGCATGGCCGCCAGACAGGCCCGGCCTACCGATGTCAGGTGCATCGGCAGATAGGTCCCTATATGCCGGCGCGTACTCATATTGGCCTTGCCATAGGCCACATCCAGATAAACCATCTGCAGCCGATCCCGCGCTGCCATGGCCACTGACGCCTGGGCGTAGGCGGCCATCTCTTCCATCAAGGGATGGGATGAGGCGCGTACCGACAGATTCGACAGCAGCGCATAACCAAAGCCCATCACGCCAACATCCAGCTGATACTTGCCGGTCTGCGATTGACGTTTCAGGCAGCCCAGCCGGGTCAGCGTATGGGTCAGTCGCGTTACCGTCGCTTTTGGCAGGCCGGTTTTCGTCGCCAGATCCTGGTTGCCCAACATAGTGTCCCGCGGGGTGAAGCACCGCAGGATTTCCACGCCCCGCGCCAAGGCGGTGACAAAATGGCGGTCCTTCGGCGCGTCATCGAAGGCGCTCATCGGATCGAGCATCTGGGCGTCGAAGCTCTCGGAATCGCCCTTCCGGTCGATCGCATCGCCTGCCGGCGGGTTGTTACTGGCACGCATGGTATCTCCAGTTTTCATTAAATATCAACAAAACAAAATACAATACTGCTGTGCGAAACGCCCGGCTCATGGCCGGGTGGATGTTCCGCTCCTGGGAGGGCGGCTAATCCGCCATATGGCGGTTTTACGCGCCGAGGCTTTACTCATATTTCCTACATAACTATGATGACCGCATATTGCAGAATCTTATACTGCATAGTGGAACATGATTCAACGCCCGGTTGGTCGGTCGCGGTAGGGCGGACCGAGGTGTTCTTGTCATGGTGCGACTGGATGCAGTGTAACGTCGATGAACATCACAAGGTCCGAGCCGCGGCTGGGTAACAACCCGCTGGGCAGTGGAATAATCGCTGGAACGAGGCCGCCCGCTGGTCGGCTTCCAATGCAACAGGAAAACTGAATGGGTGCGCTGACTGGAATTCGGGTACTGGATCTGAGCAGGGTCTTAGCTGGGCCGTGGTGTGGCCAGATCCTCGCCGATCTCGGGGCAGAGGTGATCAAGGTCGAGCGCCCTGGCAGTGGTGATGATACCCGCGGCTGGGGGCCGCCCTGGATGAAGGATGCGGCAGGGGAGTGGACCGCCGAGGCGTCCTATTACCAGTCGGCCAACCGGGGCAAGCGGTCGGTCGCCATCGATCTGGCCAGCACCGCGGGGCAGGAACTGGTCCGCGCACTGGTGGCGGATTGCGACGTGCTGATCGAGAACTACAAGGCCGGTTC
Organism: Pseudomonas saudimassiliensis; assembly: GCF_000939975.1. Taxonomy (GTDB): domain Bacteria; phylum Pseudomonadota; class Gammaproteobacteria; order Pseudomonadales; family Pseudomonadaceae; genus Halopseudomonas; species Halopseudomonas saudimassiliensis. Next base: position 3,093,943 of record NZ_LK391969.1, read on the forward strand.
GCTCAAGAAGTACGGCCTGGATTATGCCACCCTGGAGCAGCTCAACCCGCGGCTGGTGTATTGCTCGATCACCGGCTTCGGCCAGACCGGCCCCCGGGCCGCCGAACCGGGCTATGACTTCATCATCCAGGGGCTGGGCGGGCTCATGAGCATTACCGGTGAGCGTGACGACCTGCCGGGCGGTGGCCCGCAGAAAACCGGTGTGGCATTCTCCGACCTGATGACCGGCCTGTATTCCACCATCGCCATCCAGGCGGCGCTGATCAACCGTGAAAAGACCGGCCGCGGCCAGCATTGTGATATGGCGCTGCTGGATGTACAGATTGCTACCTTGGCCAACCAGAGCATGAACTACCTGGCGTCCGGCAAGGTGCCGGGACGTTATGGTAATGCCCACGCCAATATCGTGCCCTATCAGGTCTTCCGCGCCGCCGACCGGGACTTCATCATTGCCTGCGGTAACGACTCCCAGTTCGTTGCGCTATGCAATGCTATCGGCCTACCGGACCTGCCGGCGGATCCGCGTTTTGCGCGCAATGCCGACCGGGTTCAGCATCGAGAGCAGATCATCGCGATTCTGTCGGCGCATTTTCTCGGCGCTACGGCGGATGAGTGGGTCGGCAAGATTCACGCGGTCAAGGTGCCGGTGGGTGCCATCAATAATATTGCCCAGGCGCTGGCGGAGCCGCAGGTGGCGGCGCGTGACATGCTGGTCAATATCCCGCATCCGCTGAATCCCGGGTTCACCATGGTCGGCAGCCCGATCAAGCTGTCCGAGACGCCGGTGGAATACCAGCGCCCGGCGCCAATGCTGGGTCAGGATACCGAAGCGGTGCTGCGGGAGCGTCTGGGCCTGACCGCTGAACAACTGGCGGGGCTGAAGGAAATGGGCATTATCGAGCAGCCAGCCGGCTGAACATTTTCCGTTCCTACCGGTCTTCCTCTATATAGGTCGCCGCGCGCGGCGGCCTCATTGTTCAGGCACTGGCAGAGCCAGTGATTCCTTCACTTCTTCCATCACGATGTAGCTTTTCGATTCGCGGACGTGGGGCAACTTCAACAGGATGTCGCCGAGCAGTTTGCGGTAGGAGGCCATCTCGTTGATCCGAGCCTTGATCAGATAGTCGAAATCGCCCGACACCAAGTGGCATTCCAGGACGTGGGGCAATTTGAGTACGGCGCGGCGAAACTCCTCGAAGATATCACCGGATTTGTAGGACAGGTTGATCTCGACGAAGACCAGCAGCCCGGCCTCCAGATGGGCAGGATTCAGGCGGGCGCTGTAGCCCATGATCACCCCCTCGCGTTCCAGACGGCGAACCCGTTCGGTGCAGGGAGTGGTGGACAGGCCGACGCGTTCGCCTAGTTCGGTGAAGGCCAGACGGCCTTCCTGTTGCAGCTCTCGGAGAATCTGACGATCAATGCGATCGAGTTCTCTCTGGGCGCGATGCTTGGTTCTCATTGGAGGATCTCACTAGACCTTTGGCTAATTGAACGGAAATTAACGCCAAATATAGCGGATTAAACAGTGAATTCAACTGTAGTGGCTCTCCTATAATCCGGGCAAAGCGATCAGCCCGGAAGCGGCGAGGAGATTAATCATGCGTGTTCTGGTTCTTGGTGGTGGTGTTGTCGGAACTACCAGTGCGTATTATCTGGCCAGGGAAGGATTCGAAGTGACGGTGATCGACCGTCAGCCGGCCGTGGCCGAAGAGACGAGTCATGCCAACGCCGGGCAGATTTCCCCCGGCTACGCGTCGCCCTGGGCCGCTCCCGGTGTGCCGTTGAAAGCCATCAAATGGATGCTGCAAAAGCACGCCCCGTTGAGCATCAAGCCGACCGGTGACATCAACCAGTACCTGTTCATGGCCCGCATGCTGCGTAATTGCACTGCCGCCCGTTACGCCGTGAACAAGGAGCGCATGGTCCGGCTGTCCGAGTACAGCCGCGATTGCCTGGACGAACTGCGCGCGGAGACCGGTATCCAGTATGAGGGCCGCCAGCGGGGGACCACCCAGCTGTTCCGGACCCAGGCCCAGCTGGACAGCGCGGCCAAGGATATTGCCGTGCTCGAGCAAATGGGCGTGCCCTATGAACTGCTGGATCGCAATACCCTGGCGACCGCCGAACCGGCCCTAGCCAAGGTCTCCCACAAGCTGACCGGCGGGCTGCGTCTGCCCAACGACCAGACCGGCGATTGCCTGATGTTCACCCGCCGCATCGCCGAGATGGCGCGCGAGCTGGGCGTTGAGTTCCGCTTCAACCAGACCATTGAGCGCCTGGACTACACCGGTGACCGTCTCAATGGCGTCTGGATCGACGGCAAGCTGGAAACCGCTGACAGCTACGTCATGGCGCTGGGCAGCTATAGCCCGCACCTGCTGGCGCCGCTGGGGATTACTGCACCGATCTATCCGCTCAAGGGCTACTCGATCACTGTGCCGATCACCAACCCGGACATGGCGCCAGTTTCCACCATGCTGGATGAGACCTACAAGGTGGCCATCACCCGCTTCGACAACCGCATCCGGGTCGGCGGCATGGCGGAAATCCGTGGCTACGATCTGAAGATCGATCCGCGCAAGGGGCAGACGCTGAAGATGATTGTCGAGGACCTGTTCCCGGAAGGGGCCGATACGTCCACCATCGATCTATGGACTGGCCTGCGCCCGGCGACGCCGGACGGCACGCCGATCATCGGCAAGACCCGCTACCGCAATCTATTCCTCAATACCGGGCACGGTACCCTCGGCTGGACCATGTCCTGTGGCTCGGCGCGCCTGCTGGCTGACTTGATGGCGAAGAAACCCTCCGCCATCAGCACCGCCGGATTCGATATTTCGCGCTACGGCGACAAGCAGGAGGTTACTCGGGATGCCCATCCAGCGACTGCACACTGATAAGCGCATGAGTCAGATCGTCATCCACCGCGATACCGTCTATCTGGCGGGGCAGGTGGGTGAGAACATGGACGCGGGTATCGAGCAACAGACCCTCGAAACCCTGCAGGAAATAGAAAAGCTGCTTGCCCAGGCGGGCAGTGATAAAAGGCATATACTTTCGGTAACCATCTACCTGAAGAATATCGCGCGCGATTTCGCCGGCATGAATGCCGTGTGGGATCGCTGGCTGCCCGAGGGTGTTGCCCCGGCGCGCGCCACAGTGGAAGCTGGAATGTGCGAATCGGACATTCTGGTCGAAATGTCAGTAGTTGCCGCACTGCCTGAGATAACGCGGCCCGACAACCTATAACTCCAACAAGTTGAGATAAGTAAATGAACAAGCATTCCTTGCAGATAGCCCTGGCCTATATGTCCGTGGTCATTGGCGGTGGCTTTGCCTCCGGCAACGAGGTCCTGCAATTCTTCACTGGTTATGGCTTGGCCGGCATCGCCGGCTCCGTGGTGGCGGCGGTATTGTTTGCCTTCCTGGGCATGCAGATCGCCCGCATCAGCTCGATCATGCAGGCCGGCTCGCACAAGCAGGTGCTGTATATCATCTTCGGCAAGCAAGCGGGATTTGTGGTCGATCTGATCCTGTCCTTCTTCCTCTACGGTGTCGGCGTGGTCATGCTGGCGGGCGCCGGGTCGACCCTGGCCCAGCAGTTCGGACTCGATCCACTGATCGGCTCCATCCTGATGACGGTGTTGGTGATAGGGACGCTGTGTCTCAACGTCAAGGGCATCATCAACCTGATCAGTTCCGTCATGCCATTCCTACTGGTGATGGTACTGGCGATCATGGTCTATTCCATCGTCACCAGTACCGGGTCGGTTGACGAGCTGAACCGGGTAGCGGCGGAGGTGCCGGTCATTACTTTCCTCGGCGCGGATGTGCCTCACTGGGCCTTGAGCGGCTTGCTCTATGCCTCCTTCAATATCGCCGTGGGCTTCCCCATGCTGGCGGTCATCGGCGGTCTGACTGCATCGCCGCGGGCAGCGGGGCGCGGTGGTGTGGCAGGTGGCCTGGGTCTGGGCTTTCTGATCATCCTGTTGAACATCGGTCTGTTTGCCAACCTGGACAAGCTGCAGGGTATCGAGATTCCCACCCTGATGCTGGCGCAGGATATCCATCCATGGCTGGCGGTGCTGCTGTCGCTGGCGCTGGTGGCCATGATCTACAGTACGGCGGTGGGAATGTTCTTTGCCTTCAGCGCGCGTTTCGCCGTGCCTGACACCGTTCGCTTCAAGGTGCTGAGCGCGATATTCGCCGTGGTCGGTCTGGCTTTGAGTCAGGTCGGCTTCACCAAGCTGGTGGGCACTGTCTACCCGATGCTGGGTGTGGTTGGGTTGGTGCTGATCATTGCCATCGCTGCGAGCTGGATCCGTACGCGCAAGCGCTCTGCTGACGAGTTGATCAGAGAGGCCAAGAACCGCATCTGAACCAGTTGCAGTTCCTGAGCAAAGCCGCCTTCAGCCCAGCTGAAGGCGGCTTTGTCGTTAAGGGCAGGTCAATAGTTGACCTCAGGTAGCTGGATACGCTCCAGGCGCACCTTCTCGGTAGGGGCCATGACCGTGGCGGCGCCGTCGACCACCTTCTTGCCGTCCTGATTGAGTACCCGGGTGGCAATCTTCAGCCGGTTCTTCGGTAGCTTCTCCAGGATCTCCAGCTCGATCCGAATCTCGTCACCCAGCCGCACCGGCCGCAAAAAACTCAGCTCCTGCCCGATATAGATAGTCCCCGGCCCGGGTAATTCGCAGGCGATGGCGGCAGAAATGAGCGCGCCCGAAAGCATGCCGTGGGCGATGCGGCCCTTGAAGGGGGTGGTCTGGGCAAATTGCTCGTCGAGGTGCACCGGATTGACATCGCCGGATACAGTGGCGAACAGGATCAGGTCCCGTTCGCTGACACTGTGGCTGACACTGGCGGTGTCGCCTACATTGACTTCATCGTAGGTGCGGCTTTCTAGCATGGACATGGGAAAACTCCGTTGGTGTCTGGGTCGGCATGCAACCGTATTCAGACAATTGATGAAACAGAACGCGATTTTGTATTTTTCGCTATTACTGGTAATTTTGCCCCGAGTACGCGGTACCCCTGAATAATAACAGTGGAGGTGTTCGAGCCGACAGGCTGGCGCCCCAACGGGAGAGATGGATCAAAATGGAAGCATCGTTCTGGAATGACAAACGCCCTCCGGGGGTGGCTGCGGATATCGACCTGAGCCAGTTCAGCTCGATCACCGAAGTATTCGAATCATCCTGTGCAAAGTACGCCGACACGCCTGCCTTCACCAATATGGGCGTGACCCTGACCTATGGCGAGCTGGAACAGCAATCCGCAGCCTTCGCCAGTTATCTCCAGAACTACACCGACCTCAAGCCCGGTGACCGCATCGCCATCCAGATGCCCAACGTCCTGCAGTTCCCGATCGCCGTCTTCGGCGCCATGCGTGCTGGCCTGGTGGTCGTCAATACCAACCCGCTGTATACCGCCCGGGAAATGCGCCACCAGTTCACCGACTCGGGTGCCCGGGCATTGGTCTATATGAACCTGTTCGGCCACCTGGTGCAGGAAGTATTGCCCGATACCGAGATCAAGTATCTGTTCGAAGCCCGCATGGGCGATATGCTGCCGCCGGTCAAGGGACTGCTCATCAATGCCGCGGTCAAGCACCTGAAGAAAATGGTGCCGCCTTACCGGTTGCCCCAGGCGATTCCTTTCAATAAAGCCCTCGCGCGTTGCCGGAGCATGGCCCCCATTCCGGTTACCCGTACCCTGGATGACCTCGCGGTGCTGCAATATACCGGCGGCACCACCGGGGTGGCCAAGGGCGCCATGCTGACCCACGGTAATCTGGTCGCCAACATGCTGCAGGTGTACGCCAACCTCCAGCAGGTGGGGCAGGACGGGCAGCGGCTGCTGCCGGACGGCGGTGAAGTGATCATCGCGCCGCTGCCGCTGTACCATATCTTTGCCTTTACCGTGAATTGCATGTGCATGATGCTGGCTGGGCACCACAACGTGTTGATCACCAACCCGCGGGATATTCCGGGCTTCATCAAGGAGCTCAAGAAGTGGCAGTTTTCCTCCATCGTCGGGCTGAACACCCTGTTCGTCGCACTGATGGATCACCCGGAGTTCGACCAGCTGGACTTCTCCAAACTCAAGAGCACCACCTCGGGTGGCACTGCCCTGGTCAAGGCGACCGCCGAGCGGTGGCAGGGCAGGACCGGCAGCGGCATCGGCGAGGGCTACGGTCTTACCGAGTGTTCTCCGGTGGTCTGCTCCAGCCCCGGTGACGGCCTGGCCCGGCTGGGGACAGTTGGCTTGCCGGTGCCCGGAACGGCGCTGAAGGTGATTGACGAAAATGGCGTCGAGCTGCCGCTGGGCGAGCGGGGCGAGTTGTGCGTCAAGGGCCCACAGGTAATGAAGGGCTACTGGCAACGTGCCGAGGCGACTGCGGAGGCCATGGACGCCGAAGGCTGGTTCCGCACCGGTGACGTGGCGGTGATCGATGAGGATGGCTTTGTCAGCATCGTTGACCGCATCAAGGATCTGGTGATCGTCTCTGGTTTCAACGTCTATCCCAACGAGATCGAAGATGTGGTCTCGGCCCATCCGAAGGTGGCCAGCGCGGCGGTCATCGGGGTGCCGGACGAGCGCTCCGGGGAAGCGGTGAAACTCTTCGTCGTGCCGTCGGCAGCCGACCTGACGGTAGAGGAGCTGAAAGCCTATTGCCGGTCGAATTTCACCGGCTACAAGGTGCCCAAGTACTATGAGATCCGCGACTCCCTGCCGATGAGCCCGGTTGGCAAGATCCTGCGTCGGGAATTGCGCGACCAGTGATGAGCTGATGAGTGAGGAGCCAGAAACCGGCTGACTGATCAGTCGGTTTCTGGCTCCTCCGTACCGCTTTCCCCTCTCTCTGCCAGGTGCCTGTGACCTATGGTCTGAGCTTGAAAAAGCTGTTAGGCTTCAGCCACTTTTCGACCGGAAGCACTGAAATATTCACAAAAGGTCGAACCAATTCTGCCTTAAAAAAGGAGCGCCTGAGTCGCCTGATACCGCAAGGTCGGGCAGAGCAGGGTTCCGAACAATCACAAGACAATAGCAGCGGTAATTGCAACCGGACGCATTACAGGGGGTATACATGCACGCGAGTTTTTGGACCGATAAGTATCCGGAAGGGATCCCAGCGGAAATCAATCCCGATCAATACCCCAACGTCCTGGCGGTACTCAAGGCTTCCTGCGAACGCTTTGCCGACAAGCCGGCGTTCACCAACCTGGGCAAGACCATTACCTGGGGTGAGATGTATCGCCTGTCCGGCGAATTTGCCGCTTACCTGCAGAACCATGCCGGCTTGCAGCCGGGCGATCGCATCGCCGTGCAGCTGCCCAACGTCCTGCAGTATCCGATCGTCGTGTTTGGCGCCATGCGCGCCGGCTATGTGGTCGTCAACACCAACCCGCTGTATACCGCGCGGGAGATGGAGCACCAGTTCAAGGATTCCGGCGCCAAGGCGCTCGTGTGCCTGGCCAACATGGCGCATCTGGCCGAGGAAGTCGTACCCAAGACCGATGTGAAGCATGTCATCGTCACCGAGGTCGGCGACATGCTGCCGCCGCTCAAGCGGATGCTGGTCAATGCCGTGGTCAAGCATGTGAAGAAGATGGTTCCTGCCTGGTCTATTCCCGGGTCGGTCCCCTTCACCAAAACCATGAAGATGGGCGCCAAGGCCAGTTTCAAGGAAGCCAACCCCAGCGCCGAAGATACCGCTGTGCTGCAGTACACCGGCGGGACGACCGGTGTGGCCAAGGGTGCGATGCTGACCCACCGCAATCTGATCGCCAACATGCTGCAGTGCAAGGTGATGATGCCGACCAACATGAAGGACGGTGAAGAGGTCATCATCTGCCCGCTGCCGCTCTATCATATCTACGCTTTCACCTTCCATTGCATGTCGGTCATGTTGCTGGGCGGCCAGAACATCCTGATCACCAACCCGCGGGACATTCCAGCCACCGTCAAGGAAATGAGCCAGTACCGGTTCAGCGCCTTCGTCGGGTTGAACACACTATTCGCCGCCCTGTGCAACAGCGAGCAGTTCCGCAAGCTGGACTTCAGCGGTATGAAGTTGACCCTGTCCGGCGGCATGGCGTTGCAGCAGGCCACCGCCGAGCGCTGGCACAAGGTCACCGGCTGCGAAGTGTCCGAAGGTTACGGCATGACTGAAACCAGTCCGGTGGTCTCGGTCAACCCGGCCGATGCTACCCAGCTGGGTACCATCGGCATCCCGGTGCCCTCGACCCTCTGCAAGGTGATCGACGAGGACGGCCAGGAGTTGCCGGTGGGCGAGCGTGGCGAGCTGTGCGTCAAGGGCCCACAGGTGATGAAGGGCTACTGGCAGCGCCAGGACGCCACCGACGAAGTATTAAGTGCCGATGGCTGGCTGCAGACGGGTGATATCGCGATCATCCAGGAAGACGGCTATATGCGCATCGTCGACCGCAAGAAGGACATGATCGTGGTGTCCGGCTTCAACGTCTATCCCAATGAGCTGGAAGACGTGATGGCGGCGATTCCGGGTGTGCTGCAGTGTGCCGCCATCGGCGTGCCCAGTGACAAGTCCGGTGAGGCAATCAAGGTATTCGTGGTCAAGGAGCCGGGCGCGCAGCTGACGGCCGAGCAGGTCAAGAGCCATATGCGTGAGAAACTGACCGCCTACAAGGTGCCCAAGGACGTGGAGTTCCGTGACAGCCTGCCGACCACCAACGTTGGCAAGATCCTGCGCCGCGAGCTGCGGGACGAGGAGCTGAAGAAACTCGGCGCAGCATAACGCGCGATTCTTTGCGACAATAAGCCCCGCCCGGGTCTCCGGGCGGGGCTTTTTCGTACTGCGCTTGTGCCCCGCGTGATGAAACCTCTGACAGACAGGACCGCATGACCGATCTCGACACCCTTGCCGCCAATCTTGACCACGTCATGTCCGCCGACCGCGCCAAATTGCAACGTCAGTTGCAATCGCTGGGGCGTAACCCGGAGCCGGCGCGGCTGGACCAGTGGCTGGCGCGGATGACCGCGTCCGCGGCCCGCATGACCGCGCGGCGGGCGAGCGTGCCGCAGGTGCACTATGATGACAGCCTGCCGATTGCCGCCAAACGCGACGAGATCAAGCGCGCCATTGCCGGCAGCCAAGTGGTGGTGATCGCCGGGGAAACCGGCTCGGGCAAGACCACCCAGTTGCCGAAGATCTGCCTGGAACTGGGCCGGGGTGCCCATGGCCTGATCGGCCATACCCAGCCGCGGCGCCTGGCCGCCCGCAGCGTCGCCAGTCGGGTGGCTGATGAGCTGGGCACGCCCCTGGGTGAGCTGGTCGGCTTCCAGGTGCGCTTTACCGATCAGAGCAACGAGCGCACCCTGGTCAAGCTGATGACCGACGGGATCCTGCTGGCGGAAACCCAAAATGATCGATTCCTGTCGCGCTACGATACCCTGATCATCGACGAGGCCCACGAGCGCAGTCTCAACATCGATTTCCTGCTCGGCTATCTGAAGACCATCCTGCCGCAGCGACCGGATCTGAAGGTCATCATCACCTCGGCCACCATTGATCTGGAGCGTTTCTCCGCCCATTTCGACGATGCCCCCATCATCGAAGTGTCCGGGCGCACCTTCCCAGTGGATGTCTGGTACCGGCCCTTGTCGGCGGAAGTGGACGAGGAGGGCAACCGGGTCGAGGAAGACCTGAGTATCGATCAGGGGATCCTCGCGGCACTGCGGGAGCTGGAGACGCACGAACGGGCTTCCGGCAAGCCGCCAGGCGACGCGCTGGTGTTTCTGCCGGGGGAGCGGGAGATTCGCGATACCGCCGATTTCCTGCGCAAGGCCAATCTGCGCCACACCGAAATACTGCCGCTGTACGCCAGGTTGTCGGTGGCCGAGCAGCAGAAGATCTTCTCCAGCCACGCCGGGCGCCGGGTGATCCTGGCGACCAACGTGGCCGAGACCTCGCTCACCGTCCCCGGTATCGTCTATGTGATCGACCCCGGTGAGGTGCGGATCAGCCGCTACAGTCCGCGCTCCAAGGTGCAGCGGCTGCCGATTGAGCCGGTCTCCCAGGCCAGTGCCAATCAGCGCAAGGGCCGCTGCGGCCGGGTAGCGCCGGGTATCTGCGTGCGCCTGTATGACGAGGCGGACTTTCTGAGCCGCCCGGCATTCACCGATCCGGAAATCCTGCGCACCAACCTGGCCGCGGTAATCCTGCAGATGCTGCACCTGCGCCTGGGGCGGATCGAGGACTTTCCCTTTATCGAGCCGCCGGATGGCCGCGCCATCAGCGATGGCTTCAACCTGCTGCAGGAGCTGGGGGCGGTCGAGCGTGATGGCTGCATCACTGAGGTGGGCCGGCAATTGGCGCGCCTGCCGGTGGACCCGCGTATTGGCCGCATGCTGATCGAAGCGGCGAGCCTGGGTAGCCTGCAGGAAGTACTGATTATTGCCAGCGCGCTGGCGGTGCAGGACCCGCGCGAGCGGCCCATTGAACGCCAGCAGGCGGCGGACCAGGCCCATGCCCAGTGGCGTGATGACCAATCCGACTTCGCCGCCTTCGTCAATCTGTGGCGCGGTTTCGAGGAGCAGCGCCAGGCGTTGTCGCAGAACCAGCTGCGCAGCTGGTGCCGTCGCCAGTTCCTGAACTACCTGCGCATGCGCGAATGGCGCGAGACCCACCGGCAACTGCTGCTGACCTGCCGGGATATGGGACTGCAGATCAATAACGAGCCGGCGGGGGCTGATCCCGTGCACAAGGCGCTGCTCGCCGGCCTGCTGAGCCACCTGGGTAACCGCACCGAGGAGGGCGACTACCTCGGTGCCCGGCAGCGGCGCTTCATGCTGCATCCGTCCTCCGCCCTGGCGAAGAAGCGCCCGCCATGGGTGATGGTCGCTGAGCTGACCGAGACCCGGCGACTCTACGGGCGCCTGGCCGCGAAGATCGACCCGCTGTGGGTCGAACCCCTGGCTGACCATCTGACCAAAACCAGTCACAGCGAGCCCCACTGGGAGAAAAAGCGCGGCCAGGTGGTGGCCTTCGAGCAGGTCACCCTCTACGGGCTGATCATAGTGCCGCGGCGCAAGGTGCACTTCGGTCCGATCGATCCGGTGGTGTCCCGCGAGCTGTTCATTCGCCACGCCCTGGTTGAAGGCCACTGGCATGGCCGGGCGGCGTTCAACCGCGCCAACCAGGCGCTGCTGGAGGAGCTAGACGCCCTCGAAGCCAAGGCGCGCAAGCGTGACATCCTGGTCGATGACGAGACCCTGTACCGTTTCTTCGACCAACGGATCCCGGAACACATCTATCAGCTGGCCAGCTTTGAACGCTGGCTCAAGCGCACCAGCCAGGAGCAGCCCAACCTGTTGCACATGACCCGGGAGGATCTGCTGCAGCGTGAAGCCAATGAGGTCAGTGCCGAGCAGTATCCCGATACCCTGCGCTGGCAGCGTGTGGCCCTGCCGCTCAGCTATCATTTCGAGCCGGGCCATCCCGCCGACGGGGTGACCCTGAAGGTGCCTGCCGCATTGCTGCGCCAGTTGCCAGAGGAGCGTCTGGAGTGGCTGGTGCCGGGCCTGTTGTATGACAAGTGCGTGGCCCTGGTGCGCGGTCTGCCCAAGGCGCTGCGCAAGAACTTTGTGCCGGTGCCCGATTTTGTCCGGGCGGCGCTGGAGCGCATGCCCTTTGGCGAAGGCAAGTTGACCCAGGCTCTGGGCCGCGAGCTTACCCGCATGACGGGTGTGCGGCTGAACGAGGACGACTGGGCCGATATCAACCTGGATGAGCATCTGCGGATGCGTATCGAGGTGGTTGATGCGGATGGTAAACTTATAGCGGCGGGCCGTGATTACAGTGCGTTGTGCAGCCAGTTGAGCGGGCAGTTGGTGGACCGTCCGGCGGCTGAGGCCGCGCCCGCTGTGAGCCCATCCACGCCCGCCGGCCAGACCGCCTTGCCGGAGAAGGTCAGCCAACGCCAGGCGGGTATCGATGTCGATTTCTGGCCAGCCTGGGTGGAGCAGGGCGATGGGGTGGTGGAACAGCTGTTCGACAACCCGGCCCAGGCCCAGCAGGCCCATCGGCTCGGGGTGCAACGGCTGCTGCTGCAGGCGTTGTCCGAGCAGGCCAAATTCCTGCGGCAGAAGCTGGGCGCGGTGAAGGAAGCGGCTATCTACTACCGCGAACTGGGTAACCAGCAGCAATTGACCGACGATGTGTTGCTGGCGGCGGTCGACCGGGCCTGTCTACCGGCCGGCGAGCCGCTGCCGCGCAGTCCCGCCGAGCTGCAGGCGCGGGCGGCAGCGGGGCGGGCGGAGTTCGTACCGAACGCCGAGCAGCTCGCCGCCCAGGTGCTGGCCATCCTCAAGGGCTGGCATGGTCTGCAAAAACGCCTCAAGGGCAAGATCGACCTGTCCCGTGCGATCGCCATGAATGATATCCGCGACCAGCTCGGTCGGTTGGTGTTCAAGGGGTTCGTGCGCAGCGTACCGGCGGAATGGCTGGCGCAATACCCGCGCTACTTCACAGCAATCGAACAGCGGCTGGACAAACTGCCCGGACAGGTGCAGCGTGACCGGGTATGGACCGAGGAAATCCAGCATTTCAACGAGCTGTACCGTACCCGGGCCGAGCGCTACCGGCTGGAAGGGCGGCAGGACGACCGCCTTGAACAGTGGCGCTGGATGCTGGAAGAATACCGGGTGTCCCTGTTTGCCCAGCAGCTGGGTACTCGCGTGCCGGTATCGGACAAACGCCTGAAGAAGCTCTGGCAGGAAATTATTGCCTGAGCAGCGAGCCCGACCCTCGGTTTTTTATAAAAAAGGACTTGTCTGGTGATTGAAGAGCGGATGGTCTCCATCGCCGTGTCCGGGGCAGCGGACGCCTCGATAGCGTTACGGCGCTTTACTCCACTGGCTGGCGGCCCCGCCATCCTGCTGCTGCACGGCCTGGGCGAGCGGGGCGAGGTGTTCCGCCCCGCGGCCGGGGCCGGGCTGGCGCCCTGGTTGGCCGAAGTGGGGTATGACGTCTATGTACCAGACCTGCGCGACCGCGCTACCCAGAGCTCGCCGCTGCCCGATATTTCCCAGACGCAATTGATCTGCGAGGATCTGCCGGCGCTGTTCCAGCTGATCGCCGGGGAGCATCCCGCGGAGCGTTTTGCCGTCATCGCCCATGGGTGGGGCGGCGTGCTGTTGGCCTGTGCCCTGTGCCGGGAGCCGACCTGGCTGGACCATGTTGCGGGAGTGGTGCATATCGGTGCGCGGCGCGTCTGCGCACAACGCAATTGGCAGCGCTGGCTGCAGCTGGATCTGTTATGGAACCGGCTGGCGCCCCTGTGGGGACGGCGCCTCGGATATGTACCGCTGAGCCGACTTGGCCTGGGCACCGCCGATATATCCCTGAGGCTGCATGCTGATGCCCAACTGTGGCAAAATGGCGGCAATTGGCGGGATCCGCAGGACGGTTTCGATTATTCTGCGGCATTGGACGGGATCACCTGGCCGAGCAGTCTGTATCTGGCTGGCCGCGGGGATCATTGCATGGGGCACTTTGCCGACGTCAAGGCATTTGCCCGGGAGTTGGGGCGGCATGACGCGCAGTTGCTGAAGCTGCAGCGAGGCGCCGGCAGCTCCCGTGATTATGGCCACCGTGATGTGCTGACGCACCCCCAGGCCATGGATGACCATTTTCCACTGATATTGTCCTGGCTGGCGCGCCAGACGGACGTCCAGACGCCATAGCAAAACCACCCAGAGGCCGTGCCGCCCCTACGCGCGACGCAGTCAATTACATCGAATATGAAGAGGTCCGACCGTGCAGAAAGTAGTCATCAGCGGCACAGGTTTGTACACCCCCCCGAACAGCATCAGCAACGACGAGTTGGTAGCCAGCTTCAATGCCTGGGCCGAGCGGTTCAATCAGGACAATGCCGAGGCCATCGCCGCCGGCGAGTTGGCACCTGCGCCCCTGTCGAGCAGCGAGTTCATCGAGAAGGCATCCGGTATCAAGAGCCGCCACGTGATCAACAAGAGCGGTATTCTCGATATCGACCGCATGGTTCCGGACATCCCCGAGCGCAGCAACGACGAGTGGTCGATTCTCTGCGAGATGTCGGTCAAGGCTGCCACCGAAGCCCTGGAACGTGCCGGGCGCACCGCTGCCGATATCGATGGCGTGATTGTCGCCTGCTCCAACCTGCAGCGTCCCTACCCGGCGATTGCCGTTGAGGTGCAGGCTGCCCTGGGTATCCAGGGGTTCGGCTTCGACATGAACGTGGCCTGTTCTTCCGCCACCTTTGGCATCCAGACCGCGGCCAATACCGTCAGTACCGGCCAGGCCCGTGCCGTGCTCATGGTCAACCCGGAAATCTGCACCGGGCATATGAACTTCCGCGACCGGGACAGCCATTTCATCTTTGGCGATGCCTGCACGGCGGTGATTGTCGAGCGTGCCGAGGACGCGGTGTCCGAGCATCAGTTCGAGATCGTCGGCACCAAGCTACTGACCCAGTTCTCCAACAACATCCGCAACAACTTCGGCTTCCTCAACCGGGCCGATGAGAGCGGTATTGATCATCCAGACAAACTGTTCGTCCAGGAAGGCCGCAAAGTGTTCCGTGAAGTGTGCCCGATGGTCGCCGAGCTGATCGGCAAGCATCTGGAGGAGGTCAAGCTCTCGGTTGCCGACGTGAGCCGGTTCTGGCTGCACCAGGCCAACCTGAACATGAACATGCTGATCGCCCGCAAGTTGCTGGGCCGCGACCCGGACCTGGAGAAAGAGGCCCCGGTGGTGCTGGACGAATACGCCAACACGAGTTCTGCCGGCTCGATCATCGCCTTCCACAAATATCAGGACGATCTGCCCTCCGGCAGCCATGGGGTTATCTGCTCCTTCGGTGCTGGTTACTCCATCGGTAGCGTCATCGTTCGCAAGCGGTAATAACGCCCGTCCTGCTGCCCCCGGCAATCCTGCCGCGGGGCAGCGCAGTTCCCCCAACACGGCACTTCTTCCTGCAACAGTGCTCTTGCTGCGGCCTAGTCGCAATCGATCTGAAAAAGTTCCCCCTGACTTCGAATCTTCATATTCCCGCAAGCTCCCTGTCACATCGGGTTTCCATAATCGCTCCCGTCGAAACAAAACAACGTCAGTTACGCAGGATGGCGTTTTACAAACCCGAAGGAGTTTTTCCCGATGAAGAAGAAGTTGATTGCGATTGTTGTCGGTGCTGCAGCTGTCATGCCCGCCCTGGCCATGGCTGACGTGAGCATCTACGGTCGTGCCCACGTTTCCACCGACTTCCTGGATGATGGCGCCGATTATTCCGAAACCAACATCTCCAGCAACTCTTCACGCTTGGGCTTCAAAGGTGATCACCAGATCAACCCGAACCTGAAAGCGTTCTTCCAGATTGAGCAGCAGATCAACTTCTCCAGCGGCAGCAGCGATGATGACAGCACCAATTTCGCTACCCGTGACACCTTCGTTGGTCTTGAGGGCAGCAACTGGGGATCCGTGCAGCTGGGTCGTTTCGACAGCCCGTTCAAGGTAGCCCGTGGTCCGGCCAACCTGTTCGGTGACCAGGTGGGCGATATGCGCAACCTGACGCGTGTCGGCAACGCCCGTTTCGATGAGCGTTATGACAACACCGTGCAGTACACCACCCCGAGCCTTGGCGGCTTCAATATCAAGCTGGCTTATTCGGTGTACGAAGGGCAGTCGGTAGTTGAAGACGAAGACTCCGATGCCTTCAGCACCTCGCTGAACTATGCTTCCGGCCCTTTCGAAGGCTCCCTTGCCTATGAGACTGCCGAAGCCGATACCGGCCGCGGCGAGCGCGACGGTATTCGTGCCGCGGCAGCCTACAAGCTGACTGATGCATTCAAGATGGTCGGTTTCTACCAGACTACAGAATACGACGATGCCGATGCCACGGCCGAGCAGCGTGACCTGTGGACTGCCGACGTGTTTGGCCTGGGTGGTGAGTTCAAATTTGCCCCCAATACCGCACTGAAGGCGATGTACATGACCCGTGACGCCGACGCTGACAACGCTGATAGCGACATGTGGGTCCTGGGTGTGGAGCACAAGCTGGACAAGGCTGTTCGAGTCTATGCGAACTATGCCGTCGTGGATAATGACGACAATGTCGCCCTGACACCGTGGAGCCAGGCGCGTAGTGCCGATCCGGACGATGCTGACGCATCGGGTGAAAAGGCCACTGGTTTCACCGTAGGTCTGCGCTACGACTTCTGATCCCTCTGATGGGAACGGAATAGCCGAACCGGGTTGCTCGCCACGAGCAACCCGGTTTTTTGTTCGCGGCGCGCGGATGCGCGATTCCAGGTCGACCGCCCCTGGCGTGTCATCGAATTGAAATCATTTGTTCTTATTCTTGTTTCGCCTGCCACCCTGCTGGGTGGCCGCAACCACCCAGCCTGCCCAACCGCATCAAGGAGTTTCCATGCGTAGTCTTTTCGTCATTGCCATTACCTGCCTGTTATCGGCCTGCGCTCAGCAATCCCAGGTGCAGCTCTATCCTGGTTCGCCGCTATCCGACGCGCAGGTGCTCACCGTGGTGGTGCCCAATGAACTCGAAGTGCAGAGTATCAACGGCCGGCAGATCCCCTCCGCCAACTGGAGTTTTGGTAACGCTGACAAGCGCCTGGAACTGCAGCCAGGGGCCTACCAGATCAACGCGTTCTACAAGAACGGCTTCGACATTGATGGCGGTATAAGCCATGAGGTCGTGCGTGGGCGTACGGCGGTATTCACTATCGATGGCCAGGCCGGTGAACTGTGGCAACTGGACTTCGATCGCCCCGAGAATCTGCAGCAGGCCAAGGCCTTTGAAACCGAGTTTGTGGCCTGGGCCGTCAATGCCCGTACCGGTGAGCGGCGGTCCGCTGTAGCTGGTCAGCGTAACGACTCTTTGATCAACAACCTGATTGGAGGCAGCACCGATTCGGTAGCCGAGCAAACCACCGTGGCGCCGCTGGGTGCTGCCCCAGCCGCCGCACAGGCCGTTCCGGCACAAGGTGTTACACCGTTGCCGGGCACAGCGGCTGCGGCAACCCTGCCCCATAACGATGCAACCCTGAGCACGCTGCAACAAATGTGGCAGTTGCTGGGTGAGGACAGCCGCGCTGCCTTCCTGGAGTGGGCTCAGCAGTAAGGTTCTGCTCTCCACGGGAGGCAGACAAGCCTCCCGCCGGCCTGTCCGCTGTGGCATGCTTGTCGCCATGCAGATACGCCAACTCAATCACATCAACGACATCTCCGCCGCCGCCTGGGACGGGCTGCTGGCGACGGATTATCCCTTCCTCCGCCACGCTTTTCTGAATGCCCTGGAGTCCAGTGGCTCGGTGAGCCCGGCCCATGGCTGGCAGCCCGCCCACCTGGTGGTGGAAAACCCCGACGGCAGCCTGCAGGCGCTGTTACCCCTGTATCGCAAGCAGCATTCCTGGGGCGAGTACGTCTTCGACTTCCAGTGGGCGGACGCCTGGGAGCGGGCAGGGCAGCGGTACTATCCCAAGCTGACGGCGGCGATTCCCTACTCGCCGGTACAGGGGCCGCGCCTGCTGGCGCGCTGCGCCGGCAGCCGGCAGCTGATCATCGATTGGCTCAACCGCGCGGTGGCGACACGGCAGGTCAGCGGCGCGCACCTGCTATTCAACGATGGCCGGGAGAATGACGCGCTGGCTGCTGCCGGCTGGGTGCAGCGGTTCGGCTGCCAGTTCCATTGGTTCAACCGGGGCTACAGCTGCTTCGATGACTTTCTCGCGGCCTGCAACTCGCGCAAGCGCAAGAACTTCCGCAAGGAGCGGCAGAGCGTGGCCGGACAGGGGATCGAGTTCGAGTGGTTGGCGGGTGGCGAGATTGGCATGGGCGACTGGGAGCGCTTCTATCCCTTTTATGCTGCCACCTATCTCAAGCGCGGCCGCCACCCCTATCTCAACGAGGCGTTCTTCCAGCTGCTGTCGACAGGCATGGCCGACGCCGTGCGGCTGATCTTTGCCCGGCAAGCCGGTCGCGATGTGGCCGGCGCGCTGTTTCTGGCTGACGCTGGCACCCTCTACGGTCGCTATTGGGGGTGCCTGGAAGAATATGACCGGTTGCACTTCGAGGTGTGCTTTTACCAGGGTATGGAGCGGTGCATGGCCGAGGGGCTGGCCCGCTTTGACGCCGGCGCCCAGGGGGAGCAGAAGTTGCTGCGGGGGTTCGAGCCGGTATTGACCCAGTCCTGGCACCGCCTGCAGCCCGGCCTGCACGAGGCGGTGGCGGACTTTCTCGGCCACGAGCGGGACGACATCCAGGCCTATCAGCAGGAGGCGGCGGGCTATCTGCCCTATCGCCAGGAAGTCAGCCCCTGAGTAGGAAGCAGGAGGGGCTGACCGGGAATTTTACTCGGCCGCTTCGACCCGCTTGGCGCTGATGATGGTGACCGGATTGCGCGGCACATCCTGATGGCCGCCCTGGCTGCCAGTTGGCACCTTGGCGATGGTTTCCACCACATGTTCGCCGCTGACCACCTTGCCAAAGACTGCATAGCCGAAGTCGCGGCTGCCGTGATTGAGGAAGTCATTGTTGGCCAGGTTGATGAAGAACTGGCTGGTGGCGCTGTCGCGTACCTGGGTACGTGCCATGGCAACGGTGTAGCGATCGTTCTTCAGGCCATTATCCGCTTCGTTCTTGATCGGCTTGCCGACGGCGCGCTGGCGCATGTCCGCATCGAAGCCGCCACCCTGGATCATGAAACCCGGGATGACGCGGTGGAAGATCAAGCCGTCATAATGACCAGCGTCGGCATAGCGCAGAAAGTTTTCCACGGACACCGGCGCGGCTTCCGCATTAAGCTCCAGCTCGATATCGCCATGGCTGGTATTCAGCAGGACGCGGGGGTTGTCCGCCAGCGCGGCGGTACTGGCCAGCAGCAGGGCACAGGTTCCGATCAGTTTCTTCAGCATGTTCGTCTCCATGGCAGGGCGCGGAACGCCGTTGCAGATTCAGGTGGGCATCGAGTGTAAGCACAACCGCGGGCGGGCACAACGCCGTCGTGGCACGCGCATCAGCGCTGGGAGTGCTCGACGATAAGGTCGGCCAGGATCTGGGTTGCAGGGCCCAGGGGCTTGTCCTTGTTGGCATAGAGAAACATGTTGGCGGCGCGCCGGGCGCCCTGGGCCAGCGGCAGCGCCTTGAGGGTGCCCCGGGTCAACCGTTCCGCGATCTCGTGCTCGGGAAGCCAGGCAAAGCCCAGCCCGCACATGACTAGCTTGGTGGCGGTGTTCAGGTTGGTGACCGTCCAGCGCTGTTCGGCGCCCAGCCAGCCTGCGTCCCGGGGCTGGCGCCGCCCGGAATCCCGGATGACCACCTGCAGATGGGACTGCAGGTCATGGTGGGTCAATGCCCGGCTGAGCTGATGCAGCGGATGGTCGGGGTGCGCTACGGCGACGAACTCGATGTCGTCGAGTTGCTGGGGCAGGTAGCCGGCAATGGTGATGCCGGAAATCGCCAGGTCGGCGGTGCCGTCATGCAAATATTCCTCCACGCCTGAGAGCACCTCTTCGCGAAGCTGCACGCGGCAACCCTTGCTTTCCGGGATGAAGGCCCGGAGTGCGCGGGCCAATCGCTCGGTAGGGTAGGCGGCATCGACGACCAGCTGCACCTCGGCCTCCCAGCCCTGGTCCATGTTCCAGGCCAGCTCTTCCAGTTGGCTGGCTTCCTTGACCAACTGACGGGAGCGACGCAGCAGCGCGGCGCCTGCTTCGGTCAGAACCGCCTTGCGCCCGGCAATTTCCAGCAGCGGCACGCCCAACTGCTCCTGCATACGGGCTACGGTGTAACTGACCGACGACTGCGAACGATGCAGTGCCTCGGCCGCCTGGGCGAAGCCGCCATGGTCGACGACGGCCTGCAGGGTGCGCCATTGGTCCAGGGTGACGCGTGGTGCTTTCATCGGGGGAGCCTCTGGCCTATCGTTAAGTGATCCGAACTGCCGATCCGAGGGTGCAATGTACCAACTTTTACTGTCTGTCGGGATAGCCCTGGCCGGGCCCGCACTCGCGGCGCCGTTCCCTATCGATATTCATCTGGAGCCCGGCGCTGCCGAGGTGTCGGCGACCACTACCGATCTGAGCAATATCGCTGCGGTCAAGCTGACCAGCCATGCGCAGGTGCCGTTGCGCTGCGCGGCTACCTTCGTCAACGGGCCGGAGCGGCCGCTGCCCAGACGGTTGCGCCTGGCGCCGGGGGAGGAGGTGGTAGTGACCCATGAGTTTACCCGGCAGATCATTCGCGTTCGGGTGAATATTGATTGCGCGCCCGAATGACTTTCTTCCAGGCACAAAAAACCCGGCAATAGCCGGGTTTCTCGATATTGGCTCCGCGACCAGGACTCGAACCTGGGACCCAATGATTAACAGTCATTTGCTCTACCGACTGAGCTATCGCGGATCGGATAGCGCGCACTTTACCAAAAAATTCATCCAAGTCAATACCTTGAACCGCTTTTCAATAAGTGTGCGCAGGTTCCAGCTCACGCCTCGAGCATGACCTTGGCCATGGCATCGGCGACCAGATCGATATTCTTCTGGTTGAGCGCCGCGACGCAGATGCGACCGCTGCCAACGGCATAGATGGCAAACTCTTCGGCCAGTCGGGCTACCTGCTGACGGCTCAGGCCGGAGTAGGAGAACATCCCGCGCTGCTGTTCGATGAAGCTGACATCCTGGGTCACGCCAGCGGCGCGCAGCTTTTCTGCCAGGGCCTGGCGCATCTGCTTGATGCGTACCCGCATCTCCGCCAATTCTTCAACCCACATGGCGTACAGCTCGGCGTTGTTCAGTACCTCGGCAACGACCTTGGCGCCGTGGGTTGGCGGATTGGAATAGTTGGTGCGAATGACCCGCTTGAGCTGGGACAGGACCCGCTCGCCTTCCTCAGGCGTCTCGGTGATCAGGGTCAGGGCGCCGACACGTTCGCCGTAGAGCGAGAAGGACTTGGAGAAGGAGCTAGCGATCAGGCACGGCAGGCCCGCCTCGGCGAACAGGCGCACCGCGAAGGCATCGTCTTCGAGATTATCGCCAAAACCCTGGTAGGCGATGTCCAGGAAAGGCACATGGTTGCGCTTGCGCACGACCTCGATCACCTGCTGCCACTGCTGCGCATCCAGATCGACGCCGGTCGGGTTGTGGCAGCAGGCGTGCAGTAGCACTACGCTGCCTTCGGGCAGGGCTTCGATGCCCTTTAGCATGCCCTGCAGATTCAGCCCGTGGGTGGCCGGATCGTAATAGGGGTAGGTCACCACCTCATAGCCCGCGGTCTCGAACAGCGAGCGGTGGTTCTCCCAGCTAGGATCGCTGATCGCTACGAGGCGCTTGCCGGCCTGGCGGTAGAGGAAGTCCGCACCCAGCTTGAGGGCACCGGTGCCGCCCAGTGATTGCGCGGTGACCAGGCGGCCGGATGACAGCAGCGCGGACTCGGCGCCCAGCAGCAGCTTCTGCACTGCCAGATCATAGGGTGCCAGGCCTTCCATGGGCAGATAGGTGCGCGCCGCGCGCTCGGCAACGCGGGCGTCTTCTGCTGCCTGAACGGCGCGCAGCAGAGGAACCTTGCCGTTTTCGTCGTAATAGACGCCAACGCCCAGATTGACTTTTGCGGTACGCGGATCGGCATTGAAGGCTTCGTTCAAGCCAAGGATGGGATCGCGTGGCGCCATTTCAACGGGGGAAAACAGACTCATGATATGGGCAGACTCGAAACAGGTGAATGTAAGTGTCGGGCTGTGCCGCGGGCGGCCGACTATTATAAACAGAGACCGGCGCGCGGCGCGAGTCTGCCCTCCGGGGTGCGGCGAGTAAATGCCGCCGGAACCGGACGCCGGGCCGAGCAATGCTATGATGAGGGCTGTCTGTCCATTCGCGGTGCCGTCGACTCATGACCCAGTTCAAACTGCAAACCCGTTTCCAACCCGCCGGAGACCAGCCAGTTGCCATCGAGCAACTGGTGGAAGGTCTGGAAGCCGGCCTGTCCCACCAGACGCTGCTTGGGGTTACCGGTTCAGGGAAGACCTTTACCATCGCCAACGTTATCCAGCGGGTCCAGCGCCCGGCGATCATCATGGCGCCGAACAAGACCCTGGCCGCCCAGTTGTACGGCGAGTTTCGCGAGTTCTTTCCGAACAACGCGGTGGAATATTTTGTCTCCTATTACGACTACTACCAGCCCGAGGCCTACGTACCGGCCTCGGACACCTTTATCGAGAAGGACGCCTCGATCAACGACCACATCGAGCAGATGCGGCTATCCGCCACCAAGGCGCTGATGGAGCGGCCGGACGCAATCATTGTCGCCACGGTATCGGCGATTTACGGCCTGGGTGATCCCCAGTCCTACCTGCGGATGGTGTTGCATATCGACCGGGGCGACATCCTCGACCAGCGCACCATGCTGCGTCGGTTGGCTGAGCTGCAGTACACGCGCAACGATATGGAATTGTCTCGAGCGACCTACCGGGTGCGCGGCGATGTCATCGATGTGTATCCGGCTGAATCCGACCTGGAAGCCATTCGCATCGAGCTGTTCGACGAAACGGTCGAAACGATCAGCTTCTTCGACCCGTTAACAGGTGAAGTGCTACGTAAGGTTCCGCGCGTAACTATTTATCCCAAATCACATTATGTGACGCCGCGAGAGAAACTGCTGGAGGCGGTAGAGGAAATCAAGGTCGAGCTCAAGGAGCGCCTGGCGGTGCTCAATAGCCAGAACAAGCTGCTCGAAGCCCAGCGCCTCGAACAGCGGACCCGCTTCGATATGGAAATGATCATGGAGCTGGGATACTGCAACGGCATCGAGAACTACTCCCGCTACCTGTCCGGCCGGCCACAGGGTGAGGCGCCGCCGACCCTGTTCGACTATCTGCCGCAGAACGCCCTGCTGATCATCGACGAGTCCCACGTCTCGGTGCCCCAGGTCGGCGCCATGTACAAGGGTGACCGCTCACGCAAGGAGACGCTGGTGGAATATGGCTTCCGGTTGCCGTCGGCACTGGATAACCGCCCCATGCGCTTTGACGAGTGGGAAGCCATCTCGCCCCAGACGATCTTTGTCTCGGCCACGCCCGGCCCCTATGAAGAAACTCACGCCGGGCGGGTGGTGGAGCAGGTAGTGCGGCCGACCGGTCTGGTGGACCCGCTCATCGAAGTGCGTCCGGCGACGACACAGGTGGACGATCTACTCTCGGAAATCGGCCTGCGGGTCGCCCAGGGCGAGCGGGTATTGGTGACGACGCTGACCAAGCGCATGGCCGAGGACCTCACCGACTACCTGGCCGACCACGGCGTGCGGGTGCGCTACCTGCACTCGGATATCGATACCGTAGAGCGGGTGGAAATCATCCGCGACTTGCGTATCGGCGGTTTCGATGTGCTAGTGGGTATTAACTTGTTGCGCGAAGGCCTTGATATGCCTGAAGTTTCCCTTGTGGCCATTCTTGACGCCGACAAGGAGGGCTTTCTGCGCTCGGAGCGCTCGCTGATCCAGACCATCGGCCGCGCTGCCCGAAATCTGAACGGCAAGGCCATCCTCTATGCGGACCGGATGACTGGCTCGATGGAGCGCGCCATCGGCGAAACCGAACGGCGTCGCACCAAGCAGATCGCCTTCAACCTGGAGCATGGCATCACGCCCAAAGGGGTGGTAAAAAGCGTGCAGGACATCCTCGAGGGCGCCGTGGTGCCCGGCAGCCGCTCGAACAAGCGGCGTCAACTCAAGGCGGCGGAGGATGCAGGGGAGTACGCAGTGGAGAAGCTGCGGTCACCCTCGGAAATCACCAAGCGTATTCGGCAGCTGGAAGAGAAGATGTACCAGCATGCCCGGGATCTGGAATTCGAAGCGGCGGCCCAGCTGCGCGACGATATCCAGCAACTGCGCAAGCAACTGGTCAACGTCTGAAGGAATCTGGAGATTTTGCACTTTTTCAGTGACTTAGGGGTTGACGGGTTCCGGGGTGATCCGTATAGTTCGCCTCCATCGCAGGCACGTAGCTCAGTTGGTTAGAGCACCACCTTGACATGGTGGGGGTCGTTGGTTCGAATCCAATCGTGCCTACCAAATTAAAGCCCGATCACCCTGTGATCGGGCTTTTTTTCTTTCTGCGCCGAGCGGGCAGCAGTCGTTGCCTCGCCGGCTATTTCCATCACGTGGCCTTACGTAGCGGTCACCACTGAGAGGAGCGGCACATGCCCATCGTTACTCTTCCTGACGGCAGTCAGCGCACTTTTGATCATCCCGTAAGCGTTGCCGAGGTGGCCCAGTCTATCGGTGCCGGTCTGGCGAAAGCCACCGTGGCGGGCAAGATCGACGGTCGCCTGGTTGATGCCTGTGACATCATCGATCGCGATGCCCAGCTGCAGATCATCACGCCAAAGGATGAAGAAGGGCTCGAAATCATTCGCCATTCCTGCGCCCACCTGGTTGGGCACGCCGTCAAGCAGTTGTATCCCACTGCAAAGATGGTGATCGGTCCGGTCATTGATGAAGGCTTCTATTACGACATCGCTTACGAGCGCAGCTTCACGCCGGAAGATATGGCGGCCATCGAGAAGCGCATGCGTGAGCTGATCGCCACCGAGTACGACGTCATCAAGAAGATGACGCCGCGTGACGAAGTCATCAAGGTGTTTTCCGAGCGGGGCGAGGAGTACAAGCTGCGCCTGGTCGAGGATATGCCCGATGAAACAGCCATGGGGCTGTACTATCACGAAGAATATGTCGACATGTGCCGCGGCCCGCACGTGCCCAATACCCGCTTTCTCAAGGCCTTCCAGCTGACCCGTATTTCCGGTGCCTACTGGCGCGGTGATGCCAAGAACGAGCAGCTGCAGCGCATCTATGGCACCGCCTGGGCGGACAAGAAGCAGCTGGCGGCCTATATCAAGCGTATCGAAGAGGCCGAGAAGCGCGACCATCGCAAGATCGGCAAGCGTCTGAACCTGTTCCATACCCAGGAAGAAGCCCCGGGCATGGTGTTCTGGCACCCGAACGGCTGGACCGTATATCAGGTGCTGGAGCAGTACATGCGCCAGGTGCAGCGGGGTTCCGGTTATCGCGAGATCCGCACCCCGCAGGTAGTGGATCGGGTACTCTGGGAGCGCTCCGGTCATTGGGAGCACTATTCGTCGAACATGTTCACCACCGAGTCGGAAAGTCGTGACTACGCGATCAAGCCGATGAACTGCCCGTGCCATATTCAGGTGTTCAACCAGGGGCTGAAGAGCTACCGCGAGCTGCCGCTGCGCCTGGCCGAGTTCGGCTCCTGCCATCGCAACGAACCCTCCGGTTCGCTCCATGGTCTGATGCGTGTACGTGGCTTTACCCAGGACGACGCCCACATCTTCTGTACCGATGAGCAGGTGAAATCCGAAGCAGCTGACTTTATCGCGCTGACCCTGCAGGTTTACCGCGACTTCGGCTTCGATGATGTCGAGCTGAAGCTGTCCACTCGTCCGGAAGATCGCATGGGTGATGATGCCGACTGGGATCAGGCCGAGCGCGGGCTGGAAGAGGCGCTGGACGAAGCCGGCTTGAAGTGGGAACTGCAGCCGGGTGAGGGCGCTTTCTACGGTCCGAAGATCGAATTTTCCCTGCGTGATTGCCTGGGTCGCGTCTGGCAGTGCGGTACTCTGCAGCTGGACTTCATGCTGCCGGGCCGCCTGGGTGCGCAATACGTGGCTGAAGACGGCGCCCGGAAGACGCCGGTCATGCTGCACCGCGCGATTCTCGGATCCTTCGAGCGCTTTATCGGTATCCTGATCGAACATTACGCGGGGGATTTCCCGGCCTGGTTGGCGCCCACCCAGGTGGCGGTGCTGAATATCACCGATAATCAAGCCGATTTTTGTCAGGAAGTCGAGAAATCTCTCAATGAAATGGGTTATCGCGCTGTTGCGGACTTGAGAAACGAGAAGATCGGCTTTAAAATCCGCGAGCATACTTTGCACAAGACACCCTACCTGCTGGTAATCGGGGATAGGGAAGTCGAATCGCACACTGTGGCCGTGCGCACGCGGGAGGGTAAAGATCTGGGTACGATGACAATTGCCGAGTTCTCCGAGTTTCTTGCCCGCGCCGTCGCACAACGAGGCCGCCCGAATTCGGAGCAATAAAGATTAAACGCGAGATGAGACAAGACAAAAGAGCCGCACAACGCCCGCCGATCAACGAGAACATCACGGCGCGGGAAGTGCGCCTGATCGGCGCCGAAGGTGAACAAATCGGTATCGTGTCCATTCAGGAAGCCATGGCCGCCGCTGAGGAGGCCAAGCTCGACCTGGTTGAAATCTCCCCCGATGCAGAGCCGCCTGTTTGCCGAATCATGGATTACGGCAAGCACATCTTCGAAAAGAAGAAGCAGCAGGCTGCTGCCCGGAAGAATCAGAAGATCATTCAGATCAAGGAAATCAAGTTTCGTCCAGGGACGGAGGAAGGGGACTATAAGGTCAAGCTGCGCAACCTTATCAAGTTCCTCAACGAGGGTGACAAAGCCAAGGTGTCCTTGCGATTCCGTGGCCGCGAAATGGCCCATCAGGAGCTGGGCATGGAGTTGTTGAAGCGGGTCGAAGCTGACCTCGCCGAATACGGCACCGTTGAACAGCACCCGAAGATGGAAGGTCGTCAATTGATGATGGTCCTTGCACCCAAGAAGAAAAAGTAATCTCCAGGGCAACGCCAGGCCTTGTGATTATCTTATCCACTCTATTTGGAGTACCTGAACATGGCAAAGATGAAAACCAAGAGCGGTGCCGCCAAGCGCTTTAAAGTGACTGGCAGTGGCATCAAGCACAAGCACGCTTTCAAAAGCCACATCCTGACCAAGATGAGCACCAAGCGTAAGCGCCAACTGCGTGGTACTTCTCAGCTCAATGCTGCAGACGTCCAGAAAGTTGAACGCATGTTGCGCCTCCGTTAATCAAGGTTGAGGATTTAAAGAATGGCTCGTGTTAAGCGTGGTGTAATGGCGCGTAAGCGTCACAAGAAGATTCTGAAACTCGCCAAAGGTTACTACGGTGCGCGCTCGCGTGTATTCCGGGTTGCCAAGCAGGCGGTCATCAAGGCAGGTCAGTACGCCTATCGTGACCGCAAGCAGCGCAAGCGTCAGTTTCGTGCTCTGTGGATTGCCCGTATCAACGCCGGTGCTCGTCAGAATGGCCTGTCCTACAGCCGTCTGATTGCTGGCCTGAAAAAGGCGTCCGTTGAAATCGACCGTAAGGTTCTGGCCGATCTGGCTGTGAACGAAAAAGCGGCGTTTACTGCGATTGTCGAAAAAGCAAAGGCTAGCCTGGCTTAAGCCCTCGTTACGACAATCACTGGCGCTCCGGCGCCAGTTGGCAACGTCATTAATAGGGGAAGAGCCTCATCGCTCTTCCCCTATTTTTGTTTCTGGAGTGTGAAATGGAAAACCTAGACGCGCTGGTCTCCCAGGCCCTGGAGGCCGTGCAGCAGGCGGCTGATGTCAATGCGCTGGAGCAGCTTCGCGTCCAGTATCTTGGCAAGAAGGGCGAGCTTACCCAGGTGATGAAGACCCTGGGCAACATCCCTGCCGAGGAGCGGCCCAAGGTCGGGGCCATGGTCAACGAGGCCAAGGAGCGGGTGCAAACAGCACTGAACGCTCGCAAGACCGATATGGAAGCCCAGGCGCTGAATGCCAAGCTGGCTGCCGAGCGGGTGGACGTCACCCTGCCGGGTCGCGGGCAAGTTACTGGCGGGCTGCATCCCGTCACGCGCACCATGGAGCGGATTGAAGAATTCTTTTCCCGCATCGGCTACGCCGTGGCGGAAGGCCCCGAGGTGGAGGACGATTACCACAACTTCGAGGCGCTCAATATTCCGGGTCACCATCCGGCCCGGGCGATGCACGACACCTTCTATTTCAACGCCAACACCTTGCTGCGCACCCACACCTCGCCGGTACAGGTGCGGACCATGGAAAGCCAGGAGCCGCCGATTCGTATCGTCTGCCCTGGTCGCGTCTATCGCTGCGACTCGGATCTGACCCATTCACCGATGTTCCATCAGGTCGAGGGGCTGCTGGTGGATCGCCAGGTCAGTTTTGCTGATCTCAAGGGCACCATCGCCGAGTTCCTGCAGGTGTTCTTCGAGAAGGACCTGCAGGTGCGCTTCCGGCCCTCGTTCTTCCCGTTCACGGAACCGTCCGCCGAGGTGGATATTCAGTGCGTGATGTGTAGCGGTTGCGGCTGTCGGGTATGCAAGCAGACCGGCTGGCTGGAAGTCATGGGGTGCGGCATGGTGCATCCGAACGTATTCCGTTCCTCGGGCATCGACCCCGAGCAGTTTCAGGGCTTTGCCTTTGGCATGGGCGTGGAGCGTCTGGCCATGCTGCGTTACGGCGTGAACGATCTGCGCCTGTTCTTCGACAACGATCTGCGCTTCCTTGCCCAGTTTCGCTGACACCGTAACCGCAAACCCCTTTGATAGCAGGAAGAGAACATGAAATTCAGTGAACAGTGGCTGCGCAGTTGGGTGAACCCTGAGGTTTCCCGGGACGACCTCGTTGCGCGCCTGTCCATGGCTGGCCTTGAGGTAGACAGCGTAACGCCGGCCGCCGGTGAGTTCAGCGGTGTGGTGGTGGGCGAGATTCTCAGCGCCGAGCAACATCCGGATGCCGATAAGCTCCGGGTGTGCCGCGTGAGCAATGGCAGCGAGGAGTTCCAGGTAGTGTGTGGGGCGCCCAATGCCCGTGCCGGGATCAAGATCCCCTTTGCCATGGTTGGCGCCGTACTCGGCGATGACTTCAAGATCAAGAAGGCCAAGCTGCGCGGTGTCGAATCCTTCGGCATGCTGTGCTCGGCCTCGGAACTGAAGCTGTCCGATGATCACGACGGCCTGTTCGAGCTGCCGGCAGATGCACCGACCGGTCAGAGCCTGCGCGAGTATTTGGGGCTGGACGACGCCATTATCGAAGTGGACCTGACGCCCAACCGGGGAGACTGCCTGTCGATTGCCGGCCTCGCCCGTGAAGTGGGCGCCAATTATGCTGCTCCGGTTGCCCGGCCGGTCATCGAGCCGGTTGCGGCAACCCACGACGATACACGCGCGGTCGAGCTGCTGGCTCCCGCCGCCTGTCCGCGTTACATCGGCCGGGTCATTCGCAATGTCGACCTGTCCCGGCCGACGCCACTATGGATGGTAGAGCGCCTGCGCCGCAGTGATATTCGCAGCATCGACGCCGTGGTGGATATCACCAACTACGTCATGCTGGAGCTGGGCCAGCCGCTGCATGCCTTCGATCTGGCGCAGATTCGTGGCGGTATCCGCGTCCGTATGGCAGGAGAGGGCGAGAAACTGGTATTGCTCGATGGGCAGGAAATCACTCTGCGCAGCGATACACTGGTGATTACCGACCATGAACGGCCTCTGGCGATGGCGGGCGTCATGGGCGGTGAGCATAGTGGCGTAAGTGAAGGCACCACGGACCTGTTCCTGGAAAGCGCCTTCTTCGACCAGATTGCTATCGCTGGCAAGGCGCGTAATTATGGACTGCATACCGATGCATCGCACCGTTACGAGCGGGGCGTGGACTGGCAGTTGCAGCGCGAAGCGGCGGAACGTGCCACGGCGTTGCTGCTGGATATTGTCGGCGGTGAAGCGGGGCCGGTCATCGAGGCGGTCGACTCTGCGCACCTGCCCAAGCCGGTGAGTATCACCCTGCGTAGCGAGCGGGTAGCGCAAATGCTCGGCCTGGATATCCCGGCCGCTGACATCGAAGCTTATTTGCGTGGGCTGGAGTTGAAGGTGGCCGCCACGGGTGCGGGCGAATGGCAGGTAGACGTGCCCAGCCATCGCTTCGATATCACCCTGGAGATCGACCTGATTGAAGAGCTGGCCCGCCTGTATGGCTATAACCATCTTCCCGTCAGCGCGCCGACCGCGGCGCTGAGCCTCACCCCCAAGCCCGAAACCAGAGGCGAGCTGCCCATTCTGCGTCGCCTGCTGGTCGCCCGTGGCTATCAGGAAGCGATCACCTACAGCTTCGTCGAACCGGGCCTGAACAAACTGTTCGATCCTGAAAGCGAGCCCCTGGCACTGGCTAACCCCATCTCCAGCGACATGGCGGTCATGCGTACTTCCCTGTGGCCGGGTTTAAGCAAGGCGGTGCAGTACAACCAGAACCGCCAGCAGGCGCGGGTGCGGCTGTTTGAAAGCGGCTTGCGGTTTGTGCCCCAGGCGGACGGTGAACTGCTGCAACAACCGATGCTGTCCGGCGTCGCCTGTGGTACGCGCCTGCCGGAGGGTTGGGCTAACGGCAACGACAAGCTCGACTTTCATGATGTGAAGGGTGATGTCGAGGCGGTGTTGGGGCAGGGCGGTGCATTGGCCTCCTTTATCTTCGAGCCGGCGGAACATCCTGCGCTCCACCCGGGCCAGTGCGCTCGTATCACGCGAGACGGCAAGCTGGTCGGCTGGCTGGGTGCGCTGCATCCGCAACTGGTCAACGAGCTGGATCTTCAGGGGCCGGTTTTCGTATTCGAGCTGAGTCTGGCAGAGATCACCGAAGGGCGGTTGCCGCAGTTTAGCGAACTCTCCCGTTTCCCTGAAGTCCGACGGGACATCGCCGTCCTGGTCGACAAGAGCGTAGCGGCCGGGGATTTGCTCGCAGATATCCGCGAGCAGGCAGGCGAAGCGCTGAAGAACCTCAGGCTGTTTGACGTGTATGAAGGGAAAGGTATTGATCCCCTTAGCAAAAGCCTGGCGATCGGCTTGACCTTACAGCATTCATCGCGCACTCTTACTGATGATGAAGTCAACGCAGTTATGGACAAGGTGCTCAGCTCGCTGGAGCAGGGGTTCAACGCCACACTACGGAAATAGGATGCTATGGGGGCTCTGACAAAAGCAGAAATGGCGGAACGTCTCTACGAGGAACTCGGCTTCAACAAGCGTGAAGCCAAGGAACTGGTAGAACTGTTTTTTGAAGAGATCCGCAACGCGCTTGAGAATAACGAGCAGGTCAAATTGTCCGGGTTCGGCAATTTTGACCTGCGCGACAAGCGTCAGCGCCCCGGTCGCAATCCCAAGACCGGCGAAGAGATACCTATCACGGCCCGGCGCGTGGTCACCTTCCGCCCCGGTCAGAAACTCAAGGCGCGAGTAGAAGCCTATGCTGGAACCCAGCCATAACAATGAACTGCCGGCCATTCCCGGAAAACGCTACTTCACCATTGGTGAGGTAAGCGAGCTGTGCGCCGTCAAGCCGCACGTGCTGCGCTATTGGGAGCAGGAATTTCCCCAGCTATCGCCGGTGAAGCGTCGCGGCAATCGCCGCTATTATCAGCGTCAGGATGTACTGATGATCCGACAGATTCGCTCTCTTCTGTATGACCAGGGTTTTACCATCGGCGGAGCCCGCCAGCGTCTGTCCGGCGACGAGGCGAAGGACGATGGCAGCCATTACAAACAGCTGATTCGCCAAACGATTGTCGAATTGGAGGAGGTGTTGCAGGTGCTCAAGGCGAATTGATGGAAATATGAAAAAAACCTTTCGCATTTCAGTCAGTTAATGTATAGTTCGTCCCGCTTTGGCAGGAACCGCAAAGCATAGTCGGGGCGTAGCGCAGCCTGGTAGCGCACTTGCATGGGGTGCAAGGGGTCGAGTGTTCGAATCACTCCGTCCCGACCAAAAATCCCCAAAACCCAAGCAGTCAAATGCTTGGGTTTTTTTATGCCTGCGGTTTGAGACTCGGGCATTCTCCCCAGGCCGTATATAAGCTCTGGTTCCGCAGAGCTGGCCCACCATTGCCATCAAGCCACGGTCGCGGGTCTGGGCTTTGGGGCTGAACTATTCCACTGCCTTTCTTTCATAAACCTTGAGTGCTCAAGATGGAAGACGCTGCATGGCTAACTTCAAAGTCGCGACCTTCAATATCAATGGAATCCGCTCCCGTCTCCCAGCCTTGCTCGAGTGGCTGGCGCGCGAGCAGCCGGATGTGGCGTGTCTCCAGGAGTTGAAAGCGGGGAATGATGTCTTTCCTGTCGAGGCGCTAAGGGAGGCGGGGTACGGCGCCGTTTGGCATGGTCAGAAAAGTTGGAACGGCGTCGCGATATTAGCCCGGGATGCCGAACCGTTGCTGAGTCGGCGCGGACTGCCTGGTGAGCCGCATCCGGAGCAGAGTCGCTATATAGAAGCGGTGGTGCAGGGCGTGGTGATCGGCTGTCTTTATCTGCCCAATGGCAATCCGCAGCCGGGGCCAAAGTTTGATTACAAGCTCGCCTGGTTTGAAAAATTGATCGACCATGCTGGCTCGCTGATGGAGGCGGGGCATCCGGTGGTGCTTGCTGGCGACTATAATGTGGTGCCGACTGACGAAGATATCTATAGCACGCGCTCCTGGAAAAAGGATGCGCTGCTCCAGCCCGAGAGTCGGGAGTGCTTTCAGCGATTGCTGGAGCAGGGATGGGTCGATGCCATACGTCGGTTGTATCCGGACAAGCCGGTATATACCTTCTGGGATTATTTCCGCCAGCATTGGCAAACCAACTCCGGATTGCGCATAGATCACCTGTTGCTGAGCCCATCGATTTCGAAACAACTGGTGGGTGGGGGAGTGGACCTCTGGGTTCGCGATGAACCAAAAGCCAGTGATCACGCGCCGACTTGGATTGAGTTATCAATTTGAGTACAAGGTGTTGACACCCAAGCGAAACGGCGTAGAATGCGCCGCTCACTGAAGAGGCTGGCAGGATCGCTTCTTCACGGTGAGAAAGGATTTTCAGGAAGGCGTTGACAAGGGGTTTGACTCCTGTAGAATGCGCCTCCCTGGCCCGGAACAGCAGCAGCGTTCCAGGCAGATTTGTCAAGCAGTGCAGCGCTGAAAAGCCTCACAAAAAAGCTTGACGGATCAGAAGGTTGGCGTATAATGCGCGGCCTTGGTTAAGCGGAAACGCGGACCGAATCGCTCTTTAACAAATTGGAATCAAGTAATTCGTGTGGGTGCTTGCTGGGTGCGCGATGATCGCAAGATTATCAGCCAAAGCAAGTTACTCTGTGAATTCATCGAGTTTATTTGTACGGCTGAGCCAAGTTTAGGGTTTTCTCAA
This sequence comes from Pseudomonas saudimassiliensis, assembly GCF_000939975.1. Classification (GTDB taxonomy): domain Bacteria; phylum Pseudomonadota; class Gammaproteobacteria; order Pseudomonadales; family Pseudomonadaceae; genus Halopseudomonas; species Halopseudomonas saudimassiliensis. Next base: position 3,127,043 of record NZ_LK391969.1, read on the forward strand.
AACCCGATCAGTATTTAACTGAAGAGTTTGATCATGGCTCAGATTGAACGCTGGCGGCAGGCCTAACACAATGGGGGATACAAAGGGTTGCCAAGCCGCGAGGTGGAGCTAATCCCATAAAGTCTCTCGTAGTCCGGATTGGAGTCTGCAACTCGACTCCATGAAGTCGGAATCGCTAGTAATCGTGGATCAGAATGCCACGGTGAATACGTTCCCGGGCCTTGTACACACCGCCCGTCACACCATGGGAGTGGGTTGCACCAGAAGTAGCTAGTCTAACCTTCGGGAGGACGGTTACCACGGTGTGATTCATGACTGGGGTGAAGTCGTAACAAGGTAGCCGTAGGGGAACCTGCGGCTGGATCACCTCCTTAATCGATAGATCTCGACATTCTTCAAGCACTCACACGAATTACTTGATTCCGAAAGAAAGGCGATTGGGTCTGTAGCTCAGTTGGTTGGATCGCACCCCCTGATGTTATAAAGGGCAGGGTGAGGTCGAGGCGACCGGGCAGCAAAGTAACAGACCGAGATAATTGGGTCTGTAGCTCAGTTGGTTAGAGCGCACCCCTGATAAGGGTGAGGTCGGCAGTTCGAATCTGCCCAGACCCACCAATTGTCGAGGTGTCAGGTCTGAACGGGGCCATAGCTCAGCTGGGAGAGCGCCTGCCTTGCACGCAGGAGGTCAGCGGTTCGATCCCGCTTGGCTCCACCAGGACGGCCCAGGGGCACCATCGCCAGTACTCGATAAGAGTTCATACATGAATGATTCCGCCAGGCGGGATGATTGATGTCTGATCTTTGATCAGTCGCTCTTTAACAATGTGGAAAAGTGATAGAAGTAAGACAAGACATAACGGGTGTTTCACTGCACACGTTATGGCTAAGGTAACTTGTAATCTCAAGTGCAAGTTCCGGATTGTCGTGAAATCATGTCAAGACCTATGGCTGCCAGCAATCAGCGTAAGCAGATTGTTTGGGGTTATATGGTCAAGTGAATAAGCGCATACGGTGGATGCCTTGGCAGTCAGAGGCGATGAAAGACGTGGTAGCCTGCGAAAAGCTTCGGGGAGGTGGCAAACGACCTTTGATCCGGAGATCTCTGAATGGGGAAACCCACCCAGCATAAGCTGGGTATCACACACTGAATACATAGGTGTGTGAGGCGAACCCGGGGAACTGAAACATCTAAGTACCCGGAGGAAAAGAAATCAACCGAGATTCCCCAAGTAGTGGCGAGCGAACGGGGAGCAGCCCTTAAGCGGCATTGAGTTTAGTGGAACGCTGTGGAAATGGCGGCCATAGTGGGTGATAGCCCCGTACACGAAAGACTCTTTGCCGTGAAATCGAGTAGGTCGGCGCACGTGAAACGTTGACTGAACATGGGGGGACCATCCTCCAAGGCTAAATACTCCTGACTGACCGATAGTGAACCAGTACCGTGAGGGAAAGGCGAAAAGAACCCCTGTGAGGGGAGTGAAATAGATCCTGAAACCGTATGCGTACAAGCAGTGGGAGCCGACTTGTTCGGTGACTGCGTACCTTTTGTATAATGGGTCAGCGACTTATATTCAGTGGCGAGCTTAACCGTCTAGGGGAGGCGTAGGGAAACCGAGTCTTAATAGGGCGTTTAGTCGCTGGGTATAGACCCGAAACCGGGCGATCTATCCATGGGCAGGTTGAAGGTGCCGTAACAGGCACTGGAGGACCGAACCGACTACCGTTGAAAAGTTAGCGGATGACTTGTGGATAGGAGTGAAAGGCTAATCAAGCTCGGAGATAGCTGGTTCTCCTCGAAAGCTATTTAGGTAGCGCCTCGTGTATCACCACTGGGGGTAGAGCACTGTTTGGGCTAGGGGGTCATCCCGACTTACCAACCCCATGCAAACTCCGAATACCAGTGAGTGCGAGCACGGGAGACACACGGCGGGTGCTAACGTCCGTCGTGAAAAGGGAAACAACCCAGACCGTCAGCTAAGGTCCCAAAGTTATGGTTAAGTGGGAAACGATGTGGGAAGGCTTAGACAGCTAGGAGGTTGGCTTAGAAGCAGCCATCCTTTAAAGAAAGCGTAATAGCTCACTAGTCGAGTCGGCCTGCGCGGAAGATGTAACGGGGCTCAAACCATACACCGAAGCTACGGGTGCATCGTAAGATGTGCGGTAGAGGAGCGTTCTGTAAGCCTGTGAAGGTCAATTGAGAAGTTGGCTGGAGGTATCAGAAGTGCGAATGCTGACATGAGTAACGACAATGGGAGTGAAAAACTCCCACGCCGGAAGACCAAGGGTTCCTGCGCAACGTTAATCGACGCAGGGTGAGTCGACCCCTAAGGCGAGACCGAAAGGTGTAGTCGATGGGAAACGGGTTAATATTCCCGTACTTCTGGTTACTGCGATGGGGGGACGGAGAAGGCTAGGCCAGCACGGCGTTGGTTGTCCGTGTTTAAGGTGGTAGGCTGATTTCTTAGGTAAATCCGGGAAATCAAGGCCGAGAACTGATGACGAGTGTTCTTTTAGAACATGAAGTGGTTGATGCCATGCTTCCAGGAAAAGCCTCTAAGCTTCAGGTAACTAGAAATCGTACCCCAAACCGACACAGGTGGTCAGGTAGAGAATACCAAGGCGCTTGAGAGAACTCGGGTGAAGGAACTAGGCAAAATGGCACCGTAACTTCGGGAGAAGGTGCGCCGGTGAGGGTGAAGGACTTGCTCCGTAAGCTCATGCCGGTCGAAGATACCAGGCCGCTGCAACTGTTTATTAAAAACATAGCACTCTGCAAACACGAAAGTGGACGTATAGGGTGTGACGCCTGCCCGGTGCCGGAAGGTTAATTGATGGGGTTAGCTTCGGCGAAGCTCTTGATCGAAGCCCCGGTAAACGGCGGCCGTAACTATAACGGTCCTAAGGTAGCGAAATTCCTTGTCGGGTAAGTTCCGACCTGCACGAATGGCGTAATGATGGCGGCGCTGTCTCCACCCGAGACTCAGTGAAATTGAAATCGCTGTGAAGATGCAGTGTATCCGCGGCTAGACGGAAAGACCCCGTGAACCTTTACTATAGCTTTGCACTGGACTTTGAATTTGCTTGTGTAGGATAGGTGGGAGGCTGTGAAGCGTGGACGCCAGTTCGCGTGGAGCCAACCTTGAAATACCACCCTGGCAACTTTGAGGTTCTAACTCTGGTCCGTTATCCGGATCGAGGACAGTGTATGGTGGGTAGTTTGACTGGGGCGGTCTCCTCCTAAAGAGTAACGGAGGAGTACGAAGGTGCGCTCAGCACGGTCGGAAATCGTGCGTAGAGTATAAAGGCAAAAGCGCGCTTGACTGCGAGACCAACACGTCGAGCAGGTACGAAAGTAGGTCTTAGTGATCCGGTGGTTCTGTATGGAAGGGCCATCGCTCAACGGATAAAAGGTACTCCGGGGATAACAGGCTGATACCGCCCAAGAGTTCATATCGACGGCGGTGTTTGGCACCTCGATGTCGGCTCATCACATCCTGGGGCTGAAGCCGGTCCCAAGGGTATGGCTGTTCGCCATTTAAAGTGGTACGCGAGCTGGGTTTAGAACGTCGTGAGACAGTTCGGTCCCTATCTGCCGTGGACGTTTGAGATTTGAGAGGGGCTGCTCCTAGTACGAGAGGACCGGAGTGGACGAACCTCTGGTGTTCCGGTTGTCACGCCAGTGGCATTGCCGGGTAGCTACGTTCGGAAAAGATAACCGCTGAAAGCATCTAAGCGGGAAACTTGCCTCAAGATGAGATCTCACCGGGGACTTGATCCCCCTGAAGGGCCGTCGAAGACTACGACGTTGATAGGCTGGGTGTGTAAGCGCTGTGAGGCGTTGAGCTAACCAGTACTAATTGCCCGTGTGGCTTGACCATATAACACCCAAACAATTTGGGCCTATGGCTTGACGCATTGAACGACAGTCTGGAACTGCATGGGATTACAGTTACCCCTTGTCCGACCACTATCACTTTTCCCACCCTTTACGCCGTGTGGACTAACAGCCGCATAGCAACGAATTGCTTGACGACCATAGAGCATTGGAACCACCTGATCCCATTCCGAACTCAGCAGTGAAACGATGCATCGCCGATGGTAGTGTGGGGTTTCCCCATGTGAGAGTAGGTCATCGTCAAGCGCTATAGCAACGAATTGCTTGACGACCATAGAGCATTGGAACCACCTGATCCCATTCCGAACTCAGCAGTGAAACGATGCATCGCCGATGGTAGTGTGGGGTTTCCCCATGTGAGAGTAGGTCATCGTCAAGCGCTATATCGAAACGCCCCGATCTGGAAACAGGTCGGGGCGTTTCTCTTTGCGCGGGAAAAACCTCGGGCTGCGGCATTGCTCCTGGCCCAGCACTCCGGTCTGCCCACAAAAGACCTCCCGTACCTATCTGCCCAGCGTGCATGCGCAACCTGTCGCACAACTGCACTGGCGTCGTTACATTCTCATTCATAAAGCCGGTGCGGCGCGTTATCATGCGCAGTTCATTTCCGAAGATCGACATTTCATGTTAGCTGCGTTATTCAAGATGATGTCCGATGGGCAGTTCCACTCTGGTGAAGAGCTGGGTAAGGCGCTGGGCGTCAGCCGGGCGGCGGTATGGAAGTCGCTGAAGCGCCTGGAAGACCAGGGGTTCCCTATCCAGCGTGTGCGTGGCAAAGGGTATCGCATCCCCCGTGGGGCTGCCCTGCTGGACCTGGAGGAGATCACTGCGGCGCTTCCCGCTGAGCTGGCAGGCCAGATCCAATGGCAGCTGCTGGATACCGTCGATTCCACCAACGCCTTGTTGCTCAAGCAGCTTTCAATGCGGGAACTCATACCGCAGATATGTCTGGCCGAGCAGCAGCTGGCGGGCAAGGGGCGCCGTGGGCGCGAGTGGGTCAGCCCCTATGCCCAGAATGTCTATCTTTCGTTGGCCCTGCCGTTCTCCGGGGGCGCGCAGCGGCTGGAAGGGCTGAGCCTGCTGGTTGGTCTGGTCCTGGTGCAGACGTTGGAGAGCAGCGGCTATCGTGGCTGTGGTCTGAAGTGGCCCAACGATGTGCTGCTGGATGATCGCAAGCTGGCCGGGATCCTGATCGAGCTGGGCGGAGATCTGACATCCGACTGTGTGGCGATCATCGGTGTAGGTATCAATGTGTTGATGAATGATGCTGCCGCAGCGATCGACCAGGCCTGGACTTCCCTGTTGTTATCCCGTCAGGACGGTATTCTGAATCGTAACAGCCTCATCGCCGTGTTCATTCAGCGGCTGTTCGCAGCCATAGCCATTTTCCGTGAAGAAGGGTTTGCGCCTTTTGCACAGGCCTGGCAGCAGCATGATGCCTGGTATGGGAAGCCGGTTGTGGTGCGTTCGGGCGCAGTCGTTACCGAGGGCATCGAGCGCGGTGTCGATAGCCGGGGTGCGTTGCGGCTGGATACGATGCACGGGCAGGTGGTACTCAACGGTGGTGAAGTCAGTTTGAGGCTAAACCATGATTCTTGAACTCGATTGCGGCAATACCCTGATCAAATGGCGCTTGCTGGACCGGGAAGGGCGGGTCAGGGATGGCGATATGGCGCCGGATCTGGTCGAGCTTCAGCGTCTGTTGGGTGGCCAGGAGCGTGAGATCCACGGTTGCCGGCTGGTCAGTGTGCGGTCGGCAGACGAGACCCAGGTCATCGTGGATCAGCTGACCAGTTGGCTCAAGCGGCACCCTATGCTCGCCCGTCCGGGTCTCCACCTCGCGGGTGTGCAGAATGGTTATGCTGATGCCACCCGTCTGGGTATGGACCGCTGGCTGGCCCTGGTGGCCGGATACCAGTTATGTCAGCGCGCCTGCGTGGTGATCGATCTGGGTACGGCGGTCACCACCGACTTCGTCGATGCTCAGGGGCGGCATCTAGGTGGCTTCATTGCGCCAGGCAGCAAGCTGCTGCGGGGCAGCCTCCTCAGTCATACTCGCCTGATCCGCTATGAAGGAACTGTCCAGGGCGACCTGCGCGCCCCGCAGCCGGGAACCACCACGGCCGAGGCGGTAGAGTTCGGTTGCGAGCTGATGCTCTCGGGCTTTGTGCGGGAGCAGTTGCGCATCGCCAGGCAGCTGCTGGGCGACGACCCGGCAGTGATCCTCACCGGTGGCGATGCCGCCAGCATGAGCGCGGTGCTACCGGAGAGCTGCGAGGTGGTAGGCGATCTGGTATTCCGCGGTCTGGCCCTGGCCTGTCCGATGGAGTTCGGCCCGTGAAATACCTGTTCCTGTCGTTGGTGTTGCTCAATATCCTCTATGGGCTATGGCAGCTGCAGGGCAATGCGACGCTCGATGTCACCGATACCGCTCGGCCCCAGCCGCCGCCCGCGCCGGCGGCTGCTCCTCCATCCTCGCGCGAGCCCACACAACCCGACGCCGCAGCCTTGTGCGTTACCCTGGGCAAGTTCACCGATCAGGGGGTGGCCGAGCAACTGCGTCAGCGCCTGCTGGTCCTGGATATCGAGTCGAGGCTGCAAACCAGAGAGGTGGTGGTCGGTGCTGATTACTGGCTGGTGATGCCCGTGGTGGGCGGCGAGCGCCATGCGGTAATCCAATTGTCGGCGCTGCAGGAGCAGGGCATAGACAGTTTCCTGATCACGCGGGGAGAGATGGCCGGCAGTCTGTCGCTGGGTGTGTTTTCACGGGAGGACCACGCCCAGGTGAGGCAGGAGCAGTTGCAGCAGGCGGGGCTTGATGTTCGCCTGCATGTGCTCAACAAGACAGAGCGGCAATATGTCGTGGAAGTCGGCAGCAAGGCCCGGCGGTTGGTGGATCAGGCGATGTTGACCCGCCTGCGCGCTGACTTTCCCGGTCTGCAGCACCAATATGAGCTCTGTCAGGCGTTGCCAATCGCTGGCGTATCCCCTAGAATGGCGGCCGCTTCAGTCGGGGCTCCGTGAAAAACCGGGCCGGCACGCGGAAGCGAAGCTCTGAACCAACACAAGTTGCGGTTTTTTCTAAGAAAAGTGTTGACAGAGTGGCGCCAAGTGAAGAAAATGGCGCCTCTTTTACGGAGGGGTTCCCGAGCGGTCAAAGGGATCAGACTGTAAATCTGACGGCTTAGCCTTCGAAGGTTCGAATCCTTCCCCCTCCACCAGATTTAGTATTGCCGGGCACGGTGCTCTTGGCGGGTATAGTTCAACGGTAGAACCTCAGCCTTCCAAGCTGATGGTGCGGGTTCGATTCCCGCTACCCGCTCCAGTCCGGCAATGCGACGGTGTAAGCTCATGTAGCTCAGTTGGTAGAGCACACCCTTGGTAAGGGTGAGGTCAGCGGTTCAAATCCGCTCATGAGCTCCAATATCAAGGCAGATATGCAAATATCTGCCTTTTATTTAATGGTCGCGTGACTCGCGCATTGCATTCAGCAGAGGGGATCTCTCGATGGCTAAAGAGAAGTTCGAACGCAGCAAACCGCACCTGAACGTGGGCACCATCGGTCACGTTGACCATGGCAAGACCACTCTGACCGCTGCTCTGACCCGCGTTTGCGCCGAAGTATTCGGCAGCGCTGGCACCTCCAAGGGCTACGATCAGATCGACAACGCAGCAAACCGCACCTGAACGTGGGCACCATCGGTCACGTTGACCATGGCAAGACCACTCTGACCGCTGCTCTGACCCGCGTTTGCGCCGAAGTATTCGGCAGCGCTGGCACCTCCAAGGGCTACGATCAGATCGACAACGCGCCGGAAGAGAAGGCTCGTGGTATCACCATCAACACGTCCCACGTTGAGTATGATTCCCCGACTCGTCACTACGCGCACGTTGACTGCCCCGGTCACGCTGACTACGTCAAGAACATGATCACCGGTGCTGCCCAGATGGACGGCGCGATCCTGGTCTGCTCCGCTGCTGACGGCCCGATGCCGCAGACCCGCGAGCACATCCTGCTGTCCCGTCAGGTTGGCGTTCCTTACATCGTCGTGTTCCTGAACAAGGCCGACATGGTTGACGATGAAGAGCTGCTGGAACTGGTCGAGATGGAAGTGCGTGATCTGCTGAGCACCTACGACTTCCCGGGCGACGACACCCCGATCATCATCGGTTCCGCGCTGATGGCGCTGGAAGGTCGTGACGACAACGGCATGGGTACCACTGCGGTCAAGACCCTGGTCGAGACTCTGGATGCGTACATCCCCGAGCCCGAGCGTGCCATCGATAAGCCGTTCCTGATGCCGATCGAGGACGTGTTCTCCATTTCCGGTCGCGGTACTGTTGTGACTGGTCGTGTTGAGCGCGGTATCGTCAAGGTCCAGGAAGAAGTGGAAATCGTTGGTATCAAGGACACCGTCAAGACTACCTGTACTGGTGTCGAGATGTTCCGCAAGCTGCTCGACGAAGGTCGTGCCGGTGAGAACGTCGGTGTACTGCTGCGCGGTACCAAGCGTGAAGACGTTGAGCGTGGTCAGGTTCTGGCCAAGCCGGGCACCATCAAGCCGCACACCCAGTTCGAAGCTGAAGTGTACGTGCTGGGCAAGGACGAAGGCGGCCGTCACACTCCGTTCTTCAAGGGCTACCGTCCGCAGTTCTACTTCCGTACTACTGACGTGACCGGTTCCTGCGAACTGCCGGAAGGCGTGGAAATGGTTATGCCGGGCGACAACGTAAAACTGGTTGTTACCCTGATCGCTCCGATCGCCATGGAAGACGGCCTGCGCTTCGCTATTCGCGAAGGTGGTCGTACCGTTGGCGCCGGCGTGGTTGCCAAGATCATCGCTTAATTATGCCGGGCGACAACGTAAAACTGGTTGTTACCCTGATCGCTCCGATCGCCATGGAAGACGGCCTGCGCTTCGCTATTCGCGAAGGTGGTCGTACCGTTGGCGCCGGCGTGGTTGCCAAGATCATCGCTTAATTAGTAATTGATCTTGAACTGTTGAGCCGGTATCATTGCCGGCTCAACTGCGATTACAGGCCAGTAGCTCAATTGGCAGAGCGGCGGTCTCCAAAACCGCAGGTTGGGGGTTCGATTCCCTCCTGGCCTGCCAGATTATCTGGCAAAGACAAAACAGGATTTTACGATTGATGAGCACCAAGGCAGAAACTCACGATAGCCGCTTAGATGTATTCAAGTGGATCGTCGTGGCTATACTCGTTTTTGTCGGCGTTTACGGTAATCATTATTTCGCAGCCGAATCTGTTTTGTATCGTGCCGTAGCGCTGGTTGCGCTCGGCCTGGTGGCGGGCTTTGTTGCCCTGCAGACCGAAAAAGGCAAGGCCTTCTGGGCGCTGCTCAAAGAAGCACGCATCGAGATCCGCAAGGTCGTCTGGCCAACTCGTACGGAAACCACTCAGACAACGCTGATCGTCGTAGCCGTTGTGCTGGTCATGGCCCTGATCCTCTGGGGGCTCGATACCCTGCTGGGTTGGATTATTTCTAAGTTCATTGGCTAAAGGTGCTCCGTGTCTAAGCGTTGGTACGTCATACATGCCTACTCCGGATTCGAGAAGCACGTGATGCGCTCGCTCCAGGAGCGGGTCAAGCTGGCCGGAATGGAAGATCAGTTTGGTGAGATCCTTGTGCCCACCGAAGAAGTGGTGGAAATGCGCAACGGTCAGAAGCGCAAGAGTGAGCGCAAATTCTTCCCGGGCTACGTGCTCGTTCAGATGGAAATGAACGAAGGCACCTGGCACCTGGTCAAGGATACCTCCCGCGTACTCGGCTTCATCGGTGGTACGGCGGACAAGCCGGCACCCATCACCGATCGCGAAGCTGAAGCCATCCTGCGCCGCGTTGCCGACGGCAGCGATAAGCCCAAGCCGAAGACACTGTTTGAGCCGGGTGAGGTTGTTCGGGTTACCGACGGGCCCTTTGCCGACTTCAATGGTGTTGTTGAAGAAGTTAATTATGAGAAAAGCCGTGTTCAGGTGGCTGTTCTCATCTTTGGTCGCCCCACGCCAGTGGAGCTCGAATTCAGCCAGGTCGAAAAAGGCTGAGTTCCATCGCCCGCCTGAACCCTGCAGTGCCTGAAGGCAGTGCGGGGTTTTGTTGTCAGTGGGCACTACGTTAAGTCGGGGAGCCGCAAGGCGCTATTACCCATTGGAGAAAACAGATGGCAAAGAAGATTCAGGCTTATATCAAGCTGCAAGTCAAGGCCGGTCAGGCTAACCCGAGTCCACCGGTAGGTCCGGCCCTGGGTCAGCACGGCGTGAACATCATGGAATTCTGCAAGGCGTTCAACGCCAAGACCCAGGGCGTTGAGCCAGGTCTGCCGACTCCCGTGATCATCACTGTATACAGCGACCGCAGCTTCACTTTTGAAACCAAAAGTACACCTGCTGCCGTTCTGCTGATGAAAGCTGCTGGTGTGAAGGGCGGTTCCGCTCGTCCCAACAGCCAGAAGGTTGGCACTGTTACCCGTGCCCAGATCGAAGAGATCGCCAAGACCAAGGAAGCTGATCTGACTGCTGCTGATCTGGAAGCTGCTGTGCGCACCATCGCGGGTTCCGCCCGTAGCATGGGCCTGACCGTGGAGGGTGTGTAAATGGCTAAGCTCACCAAGCGTCAAAAGGCAATCAACGAGAAAGTTGATAGCACCAAGGTTTACAGCTTCGAAGAAGCCGCAGCCCTGCTGGCTGAAGTATCCAGCGTCAAGTTTGTTGAGTCCGTTGACGTTGCCGTCAACCTCGGCGTTGACCCGCGCAAATCCGACCAGGTCGTGCGTGGCGCTACCCTGCTGCCCCACGGCACTGGCAAGACCGTTCGCGTTGCTGTGTTCACCCAGGGTGCCAACGCTGAAGCCGCACTGGCTGCCGGCGCTGACAAGGTTGGTATGGACGACCTGGCTGCCGATATGAAAGCCGGCAACCTGGACTATGACGTTGTCATCGCTTCTCCGGATGCCATGCGCGTTGTGGGTCAGCTGGGTCAGCTGCTGGGCCCGCGCGGCCTGATGCCGAACCCGAAGGTTGGCACTGTATCCGCTGACGTGGGTACTGCCGTGAAGAATGCCAAGGCTGGTCAGGTTCGCTACCGCACCGACAAGAACGGCATCATTCATTGCTCCGTCGGCAAGGTCGGCTTCGAGCCGGTCAAGCTGAAAGAGAACGTCGAGGCCCTGCTGGCTGACCTGAAAAAGGCCAAGCCGTCTACCTCCAAGGGTATCTACCTGCAGCGCGTATCCCTGAGCACCACCATGGGTCCGGGCGTTCAGGTTGACCACGCTTCTCTGAATATCTGATTCAATGGCGCGCTGCCCGCAGCGCGCTACTTATTGGGGTCCCTGCCGGTTGGGGGCTATCCAAGACCGTAGGTGGCGCGAGCCTCAAATCGGGGAGTGATCCCCGGGCCTACGCAGATGGTGCTCACGATTCAGTGCAGGCTGGATCAGACACCAAAACATATCGCCCCAGGGCGATCAATGGTAAATCCAGGAGTAGAACCCGTGGCAATTAAGCTCGAAGACAAAAAGGCCATCGTCGCTGAAGTCAACGAAGCTGCCAAAGGTGCGCTGTCTGCCGTTGTGGCTGATGCCCGCGGTGTAAGCGTATCTGCCATGACTGGTCTGCGCAAAGATGCACGCGAAGCTGGCGTTTACGTACGTGTCGTACGTAACACCCTGCTGCGCCGTGCGGTTGAAGGCACCGAGTATGACTGCCTCAACGAAGTCTTTGTCGGTCCGACTCTGATTGCATTCTCCACCGAGCATCCGGGCGCCGCTGCCCGTCTGTTCAAGGAGTTCGCAAAGGGTCAGGACAAGTTCCAGATCAAGGCAGCTGCGTTTGAAGGCAACTACCTTTCAGCTGACCAGATCGACATTCTGGCCACACTGCCAACATACGACGAGGCGATCAGCCAGCTGATGAGCGTGATTCAAGGCGCTACCAGCAAGTTCGTTCGTACCTTGGCTGCTGTCCGCGATCAGAAGGAAGCCGAGGCGGCCTGATTGGTCGACTGACGCTTTACTCGTTTGCTTTTAATGTTTTGACGGCGCAGAACGCCGTCCCCCAATACAGGAATATAGAGTCATGGCTCTGACCAACGAAGATATCATCAACGCAGTATCCGAAATGTCCGTTATGCAGGTCGTTGAACTGATCAGCGCAATGGAAGAGAAGTTCGGCGTATCCGCTGCTGCAGCTGTTGCTGCTGGCCCGGCTGCCGGCGGCGCTGCTGCCGTTGAAGAGCAGACCGAGTTCAACGTTATTCTGACCGCCGCTGGCGAGAAGAAAGTTAACGTGATCAAGGCAGTACGTGAACTGACCGGTCTGGGCCTGAAAGAAGCCAAGGCTATGGTTGATGGCGCTCCGGCTACCATCAAGGAAGGCGTTTCCAAGGACGAAGCCGAAGCCGCGAAGAAGTCGCTGGAAGAGGCTGGTGCAGCGGTCGAGCTCAAGTAAGCTTGCGCGACCTTGCGTCGACAATCTGATCGCAGGTCAGATTGATGGCTGGTGGCCTGTGTGCCACCGGCCTTTTTCCGTTCCGGCCTGATCTCGGGCCGATCGGATCCACTCCGAGAGAGTGAGCAAGACAAGGTCTTGCAAGCATTTTCAGGCTGTCCCGTCAGGGGGAGCCAATCAAGCAGGTGACCAAGCTGGGGAACGCTGATGGCTTACTCATATACTGAGAAAAAACGTATCCGCAAGGACTTTGGCAAACTGCCGCATGTGATGGATGTTCCTTATCTGCTGGCAATCCAGCTGGATTCCTACCGGGAATTCCTGCAGGCCGGCACGGATAAGGACAACGTTCGTGATATCGGTCTGCACGCGGCCTTCAAATCTGTTTTCCCCATTATCAGCTATTCCGGTAATGCGGCGCTCGAATATGTCGGTTACCGGTTAGGTGAGCCGGCTTTCGATGTCAAGGAATGTGTGCTGCGCGGCGTGACCTATGCGGTCCCGCTGCGGGTGAAAGTGCGCCTGATCATCTTTGATCGTGAATCGGCCAGCAAGGCGATCAAGGATATCAAGGAGCAGGAAGTCTACATGGGTGAAATCCCCCTGATGACTGAAAACGGTACCTTCGTCATCAACGGTACCGAGCGCGTAATCGTATCCCAGCTGCACCGCAGCCCGGGGGTGTTCTTCGACCACGATCGTGGCAAGACCCACAGCTCCGGCAAGCTGCTGTACTCCGCCCGCGTGATTCCTTACCGTGGGTCCTGGCTGGACTTCGAGTTTGATCCCAAGGACGCCGTATTCGTTCGTATCGACCGCCGCCGCAAGCTGCCGGCATCGGTGCTGCTGCGCGCGCTGGGTTATCAGACCTCTGAAATCCTCGATATCTTCTACGACACCAATAAGTTCGAAGTGCATGGCGACACCCTGCAGCTGGAGCTGGTACCCCAGCGTCTGCGCGGCGAGATCGCAACCTTTGACATCAGCGATGGCAAGGGCAAGGTCATTGTCGAGAAAGGCCGTCGGATCACCGCGCGCCATATCAACCAGCTCGAGAAGGCCGGCATCACCAGCCTGGAAGTCCCCTACGACTACCTGATTGGCCGTACCATCGCCAAGGCTGTGGTGCACCCGGCTACCGGCGAGATTCTGGTTGAGTGCAACGTCGAAGTGACCGCTGACCTTATCGACAAGCTGGTCAAGGCCCAGGTCGATCATATCGAAACGCTGTACACCAACGATATCGACTGTGGTCCGTTCATCTCCGACACCCTGCGCATCGACAATACCACCAGCCAGCTCGAGGCCCTGGTGGAAATCTATCGCATGATGCGTCCCGGCGAGCCGCCGACCAAGGATGCTGCCGAGACCCTGTTCAACAACCTGTTCTTCAGCAGCGATCGTTACGATCTGTCTGCCGTTGGCCGCATGAAGTTCAACCGCCGCATCGGTCGTGAAGAGATCGAAGGTCCTGGCGTGTTGAGCAAGGAAGACATCATCGAGGTTCTCAAGACCCTGGTTGATATCCGTAACGGCAAGGGCGTGGTTGACGATATCGACCACCTGGGTAACCGTCGTATCCGCTCCGTCGGCGAGATGGCCGAGAACCAGTTCCGCGTAGGTCTGGTGCGAGTCGAGCGCGCGGTGAAAGAACGTCTGTCCATGGCCGAAAGCGAAGGCCTGATGCCGCAGGATCTGATCAACGCCAAGCCGGTTGCGGCGGCGGTGAAGGAATTCTTCGGTTCCAGCCAGCTGTCCCAGTTCATGGACCAGAACAACCCGCTGTCCGAGATCACCCACAAGCGCCGCGTCTCCGCGCTTGGGCCAGGCGGTCTGACCCGTGAGCGTGCCGGCTTCGAAGTGCGTGACGTGCACCCGACTCACTACGGTCGCGTCTGCCCGATCGAAACGCCGGAAGGTCCGAACATCGGCCTGATCAACTCCCTGGCGACCTATGCGCGGACCAACGAGTATGGCTTCCTGGAAAGCCCGTACCGCCGCGTCAAGGATACCGTCGTTACCGACGAGATCGTGTTCCTGTCCGCCATCGAAGAAGCCGACCATGTCATCGCCCAGGCCAGTGCCGAAGTGCGTGATGGCAAGCTGGTTGAAGAGCTGGTGGCCGTGCGTCACATGAACGAATTCAGCGTCAAGGCGCCGGAAGAAGTCACCCTGATGGACGTATCACCACGTCAGGTCGTGTCGGTCGCCGCCTCGTTGATCCCGTTCCTCGAGCATGACGATGCCAACCGCGCCCTCATGGGTTCGAACATGCAGCGCCAGGCCGTGCCGACCCTGCGTGCCGAGAAGCCGCTGGTAGGTACCGGCATGGAGCGCAACGTGGCACTGGACTCCGGTGTCTGCGTCACCGCCCGTCGTGGTGGTGTGGTCGACTCGGTCGATGCCAGCCGTATCGTTATCCGCGTCAACGACGACGAAGTGGAAGCGGGCGAGGCCGGTGTGGATATCTACACCCTGACCAAGTACACCCGTTCCAACCAGAACACCTGCATCAACCAGCGTCCGCTGGTGAAGAAAGGTGACGTGATCGCTGCTCGTGACATCCTGGCTGATGGTTCCTCCGTGGACATGGGCGAACTGGCCCTGGGCCAGAATATGCGTGTGGCCTTCATGCCGTGGAACGGCTACAACTTCGAAGACTCCATCCTCGTTTCCGAGCGGGTGGTGCAGGAAGACCGTTTCACTACTATCCACATCCAGGAACTGACCTGCGTTTCCCGTGACACCAAGCTGGGGCCAGAGGAAATCACCTCCGATATCCCCAACGTCGGTGAAGCCGCGCTGGGCAAGCTGGACGAGGCGGGTATCGTCTACGTCGGCGCCGAAGTCGGCACCGGCGACATTCTGGTCGGCAAGGTCACGCCCAAGGGCGAAACCCAGCTGACCCCGGAAGAGAAGCTGCTGCGCGCGATCTTTGGTGAGAAGGCGTCTGACGTCAAGGACACCTCCCTGCGCGTGCCGACCGGTACCAAGGGTACGGTCATCGACGTTCAGGTGTTCACCCGTGATGGCGTCGAGCGCGACTCCCGCGCCCTGGCCATCGAGAAGGAACAGCTGGACGAGATCCGCAAGGACCTGCAGGAAGAGTTCCGCATTGTCGAAACCGCGACCTTCGAGCGTCTCAGCGCTGCGCTGATCGGCCACACTGCCGAAGGCGGTGCTGGCGTCAAGAAGGGCACCGAGCTGACCGCCGAGATTCTCGCCGGTATCGAGCGCGGCCAGTGGTTCAAGCTGCGCATGAGCGAAGATCATCTCAACGAACAGCTGGAGCTCGCCCAGGCCTACCTGATCGACCGCCGCAAGCTGCTCGACGAGAAGTTCGAAGACAAGAAGCGCAAGCTGCAGCAGGGCGATGACCTGGCGCCGGGCGTACTCAAGATCGTCAAGGTGTACCTGGCAATCAAGCGTCGCATCCAGCCGGGTGACAAGATGGCGGGTCGTCACGGTAACAAGGGTGTCATCTCGGTCATCATGCCGATCGAAGACATGCCCCATGACGAGAACGGCACGCCGGTGGACATCGTCCTCAACCCGCTGGGTGTACCGTCGCGGATGAACGTCGGGCAGATTCTGGAAACCCACCTGGGCCTCGCGGCCAAGGGTCTGGGCGAGAAGATCAACCGCATGCTCGATGAGCAGCGCAAGATCGCCGAGCTGCGCGAGTTCCTCGACGAGGTGTACAACAAGGTGGGTGGCCGTCAGGAAAACCTGGATGCCCTGAGCGATCAGGAAATCATCGACCTGGCGAACAACCTGCGTGCCGGTGTACCTATGGCTACCGCCGTCTTCGACGGTGCCGAGGAACACGAAATCAAGCACATGCTGCGCCTGGCGGACCTGCCGGACAGTGGTCAGATGCGCCTGTACGATGGTCGTACCGGCAATGCCTTCGATCGCCCGGTCACCGTCGGTTACATGTACATGCTCAAGCTGAACCACCTGGTCGACGACAAGATGCATGCCCGTTCGACCGGTTCGTACAGCCTGGTAACACAGCAGCCGCTGGGTGGTAAGGCTCAGTTCGGCGGTCAGCGTTTCGGGGAGATGGAGGTCTGGGCACTGGAAGCCTATGGTGCCGCCTACACCCTGCAGGAAATGCTTACCGTCAAATCGGATGACGTCAATGGCCGGACCAAGATGTACAAGAACATCGTGGACGGTGACCATCGCATGGAGGCCGGCATGCCCGAGTCCTTCAACGTGCTGGTCAAGGAGATTCGTTCTCTGGCCATCGATATCGACCTGGAATCCGAATAACCCCCGACTGCCCACGTCTCGGGCGGCGTGATCCGCCGCCCTTGAGACACTGCGAGGAGTATAGGCCTTGAAAGACTTATTGAACCTGCTCAAGTCCCAGGGACAAGTTGAAGAGTTCGATTCCATTCGAATCGGCTTGGCGTCCCCGGAGATGATCCGGTCCTGGTCCTACGGCGAAGTGAAAAAGCCGGAAACCATCAACTACCGTACCTTCAAACCGGAGCGTGACGGCCTGTTCTGCGCCAAGATCTTTGGCCCGGTAAAGGACTACGAGTGCCTGTGCGGCAAGTACAAGCGCCTCAAGCACCGTGGCGTCATCTGTGAAAAGTGCGGCGTCGAAGTCGCGCTGGCCAAGGTGCGCCGTGAGCGCATGGGCCACATCGAACTGGCCTCGCCGGTTGCCCACATCTGGTTCCTGAAATCCCTGCCGTCCCGGATCGGTCTGCTGCTGGATATGACCCTGCGCGACATCGAGCGGGTGCTGTATTTCGAAAGCTACGTCGTGATCGAGCCCGGTCTGACCACGCTGGAGAAAGGTCAGCTGCTGAACGACGAGCAATACTTCGAAGCGCTGGAAGAATTCGGTGACGAGTTTGACGCCCGCATGGGTGCCGAAGCGGTCTTCGAACTGCTGACCGCCATGGATCTGGATCACGAGATCAGTCGCCTGCGCGAAGAGATTCCGCAGACCACCTCGGAAACCAAGATCAAGAAGCTGTCCAAGCGGCTGAAGCTGATGGAAGCCTTCCAGGGTTCCGGCAACAAGCCGGAATGGATGGTCATGACCGTACTGCCTGTGCTGCCGCCGGACCTGCGTCCGCTGGTACCACTGGACGGTGGCCGTTTCGCGACCTCCGACCTGAACGATCTGTATCGCCGGGTGATCAACCGTAACAACCGCCTCAAGCGCCTGCTCGACCTGTCGGCGCCGGACATCATCGTGCGCAACGAAAAGCGCATGCTGCAGGAATCGGTTGATGCGCTGCTGGACAACGGCCGTCGTGGCCGTGCCATCACCGGCACCAACAAGCGCCCGCTCAAATCCCTGGCTGACATGATCAAGGGTAAGCAGGGTCGTTTCCGTCAGAACCTGCTGGGTAAGCGGGTGGACTACTCCGGTCGTTCGGTGATCGTGGTCGGTCCGACCCTGCGTCTGCACCAGTGCGGTCTGCCCAAGAAGATGGCGCTGGAGCTGTTCAAGCCGTTCATCTTCGGCAAGCTCGAGCACCGTGGCCTGGCGACCACCATCAAGGCCGCCAAGAAGATGGTCGAGCGCGAGCTGCCGGAAGTGTGGGACATCCTCGCCGAGGTTATCCGCGAGCACCCGGTCCTGCTGAACCGTGCACCGACCCTGCACCGTCTGGGTATCCAGGCGTTCGAGCCGGTCCTGATTGAAGGTAAGGCCATCCAGCTGCACCCGCTGGTCTGTGCTGCCTACAACGCCGACTTTGACGGTGACCAGATGGCCGTGCACGTACCGCTGACGCTGGAAGCCCAGCTGGAAGCGCGTGCGCTGATGATGTCCACCAACAACATCCTGTCCCCCGCCAGCGGTGAGCCGATTATCGTGCCGTCGCAGGACGTGGTACTGGGTCTGTATTACATGACCCGTTCGCGGATCAACGCCCGCGGCGAAGGCATGCGCTTCACCAGTATTGCCGAAGTCGAAATGGCCTACCGCAGTGGCCACGTCGAGCTGCACTCGCTGGTCAAGGTGCGCCTGGAAGAGACCATCAAGCACAAGGACGAGAGCTGGACCACCGAAACCCGCATCGTCGACACCACTGTCGGCCGCGCGTTGCTGTTCCAGATCCTGCCCAAGGGCCTGCCCTTCGAGCTGGTTGACCAGCCGCTGAAGAAGAAGGCGATCTCCAAGCTGATCAACACCAGCTACCGGGTCGTGGGTCTGAAAGAGACGGTGATCTTCGCTGACCAGTTGATGTACACCGGCTTTGCCTACTCGACCATTTCCGGTACTTCCATCGGTGTGAACGACTTCGTCATCCCCGATGAGAAGGCGCACATCATTGAAGGCGCTACCGCTGAAGTGAAGGAAATCGAGGACCAGTACGCCTCCGGTCTGGTTACCGCTGGCGAGAAGTACAACAAGGTTATCGACTTGTGGTCCAAGGCCAACGACGAGATCTCCAAGGCGATGATGGACAACCTCAAGTCCACCCGCGTGCTGGATCGCGATGGCAATGAGGTCGAGCAGGAGTCCTTCAACTCCATGTACATGATGGCTGACTCCGGTGCCCGGGGTTCCGCGGCCCAGATCCGTCAGCTGGCAGGTATGCGTGGCCTGATGGCCAAGCCGGACGGCTCGATCATCGAAACGCCGATTATCGCCAACTTCCGTGAAGGTCTGAACGTACTCCAGTACTTCATCTCGACCCACGGTGCCCGTAAGGGTCTGGCCGATACCGCACTGAAGACGGCGAACTCCGGTTACCTGACCCGTCGTCTGGTTGACGTGGCCCAGGATCTGGTGATCACCGAGGTGGATTGCGGCACCGACCAGGGTCTGGTCATGAAGCCGCATATCGAAGGCGGCGACATCGTTGAGCCGCTGGGTGAGCGCGTACTGGGTCGAGTGATCGCCCGTGACGTGGTCAAGCCTGGCACCGATGATGTCATCGTCAACGCCGGCACGCTGATCGACGAGCAGGGTGTCGAGTTCCTCGAGATGAACAGTGTCGACGAAGTGATTGTCCGCTCGCCGATCACCTGTGAAACCCGCTACGGCGTGTGCTCCACCTGCTACGGTCGCGACCTGGCACGTGGTCACCAGATCAATATCGGTGAGGCGGTCGGTGTTATCGCAGCCCAGTCGATCGGTGAGCCGGGTACCCAGCTAACCATGCGTACCTTCCACATCGGGGGTGCGGCAAGCCGGACAGCGGCCCAGGACAGCATCCAGGTCAAGAGCGCTGGTACCATCCGTCTGCATAACCTGAAGCACGTGATTCGGGATGACGGTCAGCTGGTCGCGGTATCGCGTTCCGGTGAGCTGGCTCTGGCGGATGAATTCGGTCGCGAGCGCGAGCGTTACAAGCTGCCCTACGGTGCGGTGATCTCCATTCACGAAGGCGACCAGGTCCAGGCCGGTCAGGTCGTGGCCAAGTGGGACCCGCACACTCACCCGATCGTTACCGAGATCGCCGGTACCGTACAGTTTGTGGGCATGGAGGAGGGGATCACCATCCGCCGCCAGACCGACGAGCTGACCGGTCTGAGCAACATCGAAGTGATGGCGGTGCATGAGCGTCCGTCCGCTGGTAAGGACATTCGTCCGACCATGAAGCTGGTCGGCGCCGACGGCAAGGAACTGATGCTGCCGGGCACTGACGTGCCGGCGCAGTACTTCCTGCCCGAGAAGACCCAGGTCAACCTGTCCGATGGCGCGCAAGTGACTATCGGTGACGTGCTGGCACGTATTCCCCAGGAAACGTCCAAGACCCGCGACATCACCGGTGGTCTGCCGCGTGTTGCCGACCTGTTCGAAGCGCGTCGTCCGAAGGAGCCGTCGATTCTGGCAGAAGTCAGCGGCACCATCTCCTTCGGCAAGGAAACCAAGGGCAAGCGTCGCCTGGTCATTACCCCGGTCGATGGCAGCGATCCGTACGAGGAGCTGATTCCGAAGTGGCGTCACCTGAACGTGTTCGAAGGTGAACAGGTTACCAAGGGTGAAGTTATCTCCGACGGTCCGAGCAACCCGCACGATATCCTGCGTCTGCTGGGTGTCAGCGAGCTGGCCAAGTACATCGTCAACGAGATCCAGGACGTGTACCGCCTGCAGGGTGTGAAGATCAACGACAAGCACATCGAGGTGACCATTCGCCAGATGCTGCGCAAGGTCGAGATCACCGAGTCCGGCGACTCCAGCTTCATCAAGGGTGACCAGGTTGAGCTGACCCAGGTGCTGGAAGAGAACGAAGCCCTGGCTGCCCAGGACAAGTTCCCGGCCAAGTACGAGCGCGTCTTGCTGGGTATCACCAAGGCATCGCTGTCGACCGAGTCGTTCATCTCCGCGGCCTCCTTCCAGGAGACCACCCGGGTATTGACCGAGGCTGCCGTTACCGGCAAGCGCGATCACCTGCGTGGCCTGAAAGAGAACGTGGTGGTCGGTCGTCTGATTCCGGCGGGTACCGGTTTGGCCTACCATGCCGAGCGTAAGCGTCAGCGCATGGCTGACAAGCCGACCAAGGTCAGCGCCAGTGAAGTGGAGCAGGCGCTGTCGGATGCGCTGAATTCCAGCGGTAACTGATCAGTGTCACCCGTCGTGGACCACGGCGGGTGCGCTTGACGATGGGGGGAGGTCTCTATAGAATTCCGTACCCCTAAAATAGGCGGGGCATTTTGCCCTGCCGTTTTATTTAATATGTCCCAGGGACATCAGTGGAGTTTTGCTAGATGGCAACAATCAACCAGCTGGTTCAAAAGCCGCGCAAGCGTGTTGCTGAAAAAAGCGACGTGCCCGCGCTGCAGAACTGCCCGCAGCGTCGTGGAGTATGTACTCGCGTATATACCACCACGCCGAAGAAGCCGAACTCGGCTCTGCGTAAGGTCTGCCGCGTACGCCTGACCAACGGCTTTGAAGTTTCTTCCTACATTGGTGGTGAAGGCCACAACCTGCAAGAGCACAGCGTCGTTCTGATTCGCGGCGGCCGTGTGAAGGACTTGCCGGGTGTGCGTTACCACACTGTTCGCGGTTCGCTGGACACCTCCGGTGTCAAAGACCGTAAGCAGGGTCGTTCCAAGTATGGCGCCAAGCGTCCTAAGTAAATTTGAATTCATCTAACCTGAGTCGATAAGAGTAAGGTCAGGCGTAACGAAAGTGTTGCAGTCCTGAGCTAACCTGAAGACCGTTTGAGGGCTTATCATGCCAAGACGTCGTGTAGCGGCAAAACGCGAGATCCTGCCAGAACCTAAATATGGCAGCCAGATTCTCGCCAAATTCATGAACCATGTAATGGAAAGCGGCAAGAAGTCGACCGCAGAGCGCATCGTGTATGGCGCCCTGGACAAGGTCAAAGAGCGCACCAAGACTGATAATCCAGTAGAGCTGTTCGAAAAGGCGCTGGATGCCATTGCCCCCCTGGTCGAGGTCAAGTCCCGCCGTGTTGGTGGTGCCACCTATCAGGTTCCGGTTGAAGTGCGTCCCTCCCGTCGCAATGCCCTGGCAATGCGCTGGCTGGTAGATGCTGCCCGTAAGCGTGGCGAGAAGTCGATGGATCTGCGCCTTGCCGGCGAACTGCTTGACGCCTCTGAAGGCAAAGGTTCTGCGGTCAAGAAGCGTGAAGACGTGCACCGTATGGCTGAAGCCAACAAAGCCTTTTCTCACTATCGCTTCTAAACAACGACTCAGGAGACTATCGTGGCTCGTACAACCCCGATCAATCTGTACCGAAATATCGGTATTTGTGCGCACGTCGATGCGGGCAAAACCACAACCACGGAGCGGATCCTGTTCTACACCGGCGTCAACCACAAGATGGGTGAGACCCATGATGGCGCCAGTACCACTGACTGGATGGCTCAGGAGCAGGAGCGTGGTATTACCATTACCTCTGCTGCTGTAACCGCCTTCTGGCAGGGTTCCGAGAAGCAGTACAAGCAGCACCGGGTCAACGTCATCGACACCCCCGGCCACGTAGACTTCACCATTGAAGTAGAGCGCTCGCTGCGCGTACTCGACGGCGCGGTCGTGGTGTTCTGCGGCACCTCCGGTGTTGAGCCTCAGTCCGAAACCGTATGGCGTCAGGCCAACAAGTACGGCGTGCCGCGCATCGTTTACGTGAATAAGCTGGACCGTCAGGGTGCCAACTTCCTACGCGTCGTCGAGCAGATCAAGAAGCGCCTTGGCCACACGCCAGTGGCAATTCAGCTGCCGATCGGCTCTGAAGAAAACTTCGTTGGCCAGGTAGATCTGCTGCGCATGAAGGCGATCTACTGGAACGATGCCGACATGGGTATGACTTTCCGTGAGGAAGAGATCCCTGAGGATATGGCCGAGCTGGCTGCGGAATACCGTGAGAAGCTGGTAGAGGCCGCCGCTGAAGCCAATGAAGAGCTGATGAACAAGTATCTGGAAGGGGGCGAGCTGACTCTCGAAGAGATCAAGGCTGGTCTGCGTCAGCGTACCCTGGCCAGTGAGATCGTTCCTGCTGTCTGTGGTTCTTCGTTCAAGAACAAGGGCGTGCCGCTGGTACTGGACGCTGTTATCGACTTCCTGCCGGCTCCGGACGAAGTGGCCGCTATCAACGGCGTGCACCCGGACGACGACGAGAAGACCGACCAGCGTATCTCCAGCGACGACGAGCCCTTTGCTGCCCTGGCATTCAAGATTGCTACCGACCCCTTCGTTGGTACCCTGACCTTTGTTCGCGTGTACTCCGGCGTGCTGTCTTCCGGTGACTCGGTGATGAACTCGGTCAAGGGCAAGAAGGAGCGCGTCGGCCGTATGGTGCAGATGCAGGCCAACAACCGCGAAGAGATCAAGGAGGTTCGCGCGGGCGATATCGCTGCCCTGATCGGCATGAAGGACGTCACCACCGGTGACACCCTGTGTGATCTGGACAAGCAGATCGTGCTCGAGCGGATGGACTTCCCGGAGCCGGTAATCCACGTTGCCGTTGAGCCGAAGACCAAGGCTGACCAGGAAAAAATGGGTATTGCACTGGGCAAGTTGGCCCAGGAAGATCCCTCCTTCCGTGTGCGCACCGACGAAGAGTCCGGCCAGACCATCATTGGTGGTATGGGCGAGCTGCACCTGGACATTCTGGTTGACCGCATGAAGCGCGAGTTCAATGTTGAAGCCAACATCGGTAAGCCGCAGGTGGCCTACCGTGAAGCCATCCGCAACACCTGCGAAATCGAAGGCAAGTTCGTGCGCCAGTCCGGTGGTCGCGGCCAGTTCGGTCACGTCTGGATCCGCTTCGAGCCGGCTGATGAGGCCGCTGAAGGTCTGGTCTTCGCCAGCGAAGTGGTTGGTGGTGTGGTACCCAAGGAATACATCCCTGCGGTACAGAAGGGCATTGATGAGCAGATGAAGAACGGTGTTCTCGCCGGCTACCCGCTGCTCAGCCTCAAGGCAACCATCTTTGATGGTTCCTATCATGATGTTGACTCGAACGAAATGGCGTTCAAGATCGCCGCTTCCATGGCCACCAAGCAGTTGGCCCAGAAAGGCGGTGCTGTTCTGCTCGAGCCGATCATGAAAGTTGAAGTAGTGACGCCCGAAGACTACATGGGTGACGTGATGGGTGACCTCAACCGTCGTCGTGGTCTGGTTCAGGGTATGGAAGACTCTCCCTCCGGGAAGGTGATCCGTGCTGAGGTTCCGCTGGGTGAAATGTTTGGTTACGCCACGGATGTCCGCTCCATGTCCCAGGGACGTGCCAGCTACTCCATGGAGTTCTCCAAATACGCCGAGGCTCCCTCGAATATCGTTGACGCTATCATCAAGAAGCAAGGCTGATTGCTTCCTGGCTAATTGAAGAGGTTACTAATCGTGGCAAAAGAAAAGTTTGAACGCAGTAAACCGCACCTGAACGTGGGCACCATCGGTCACGTTGACCATGGCAAGACCACTCTGACCGCTGCTCTGACCCGCGTTTGCGCCGAAGTATTCGGCAGCGCTGGCACCTCCAAGGGCTACGACAACGTAAAACTGGTTGTTACCCTGATCGCTCCGATCGCCATGGAAGACGGCCTGCGCTTCGCTATTCGCGAAGGTGGTCGTACCGTTGGCGCCGGCGTGGTTGCCAAGATCATCGCTTGATGATCTGAGCCATACGCAAAAGCCCCCGAGAGATCGGGGGCTTTTGTATTATGGTTGACACTGGACTGGCGCATCAGTAGAATTGCGCCTCCCTTGATGGGCGTGCCCGCGTTTGGGTGTGCTCGGAAGAATAGAAGCTTGGAGTTTCTGGTCAAATGCAGAACCAACAGATTCGTATTCGGTTAAAGGCTTTTGACCATCGCCTGATAGATCAATCAACCCAGGAAATCGTGGATACCGCGAAACGTACTGGGGCTCAGGTGCGTGGTCCAATTCCTTTGCCGACACGCAAAGAGCGTTTTACCGTGCTGATTTCTCCGCACGTCAACAAAGATGCCCGGGATCAATATGAAATCCGTACCCATAAGCGGGTGCTGGATATCGTTCAGCCTACCGACAAGACTGTCGATGCGCTGATGAAACTGGACCTTGCAGCTGGCGTTGAGGTTCAGATCAGCCTCGGCTGATAGCCCCACACGACGGGGGCTATCCAGCCGTGTAACGCCCTGAAATGGGCGGCCATAGCGGGTAATAGCCCCGTGCACTCATGAGGTTTACAACATGACTATTGGTGTAGTCGGCCGGAAATGCGGTATGACCCGCGTTTTCACTGAAGATGGTGTTTCCATTCCTGTTACGGTGGTTGAAGTCGAACCTAACCGTATCACTCAAGTAAAGTCCCTTGATTCGGACGGCTATCAAGCTATTCAGATCACCGTGGGTGAGCGTCGCGCCAGTCGCGTCAGCAAGCCGATGGCCGGGCATTTTGCCAAAGCCAATACTGCTGCAGGCCGCAGCGTATGCGAATTCCGCCTGGAAGACGGTGCTGAATTCGAAGCTGGTGCAGAAATCACCGTAAGCATTTTCGAAGCGGGCCAGAAAGTAGACGTTACCGGTCAGTCCAAAGGTAAGGGCTTTGCCGGTACCATCAAGCGCTGGAATTTCCGCGGACAGGATGCCACTCACGGCAACTCCGTATCCCACCGTGTTCCAGGTTCCATTGGCCAGTGCCAGACCCCGGGTCGCGTATTCAAGGGCAAGAAGATGTCCGGTCACATGGGCGCTGAACAAGTGACTGTGCAGACCCTGGAAATCGTACGCGTTGACGCCGAACGTAATCTGCTGCTCATCAAGGGTGCAGTGCCCGGCGCGCCAGGCAGTGACGTAGTTGTCCGCCCGGCAGTCAAGGCCAAGGGTTAAGGGGGAGTTAGCATGAATCTGAATGTAGCTGGTGCAAACGCGATCGAAGTATCCGATCTGGCCTTTGCCACCGAGTTTAACGAGACCCTGGTACACCAGGCCGTTGTCGCCTACATGGCTGGCGGTCGTCAGGGCACCAAGCAGCAGAAGACCCGTTCTGAAGTGTCCGGTGGCGGCAAGAAGCCCTGGCGTCAGAAGGGTACCGGCCGTGCACGTGCTGGTACTATCCGCAGCCCGATCTGGCGTGGGGGCGGTACCACTTTTGCAGCCCGTCCGCGTGATCACGAGCAGAAGCTGAACCGGAAAATGTATCGTGGCGCCATGCGCTCGATCCTGTCCGAGCTGGTTCGCCTTGATCGTCTGGTCGTGGTTGAGAGCTTCTCCGTTGAAGCGCCCAAGACCAAGGCCCTGGTTGGCAAGCTCAATGAGCTCAACCTGGAAAACGTGCTGATCGTTACCGACAGCCTGGATACCAACCTGTATCTGGCTGCACGCAACCTGCCACACGTCGACGTACGGGACGTGCAGGGTTCAGACCCGGTCAGCCTGATCGCTTACGACAAGGTACTGATCACCGTACCTGCTGTTAAGAAGTTCGAGGAGATGCTGGGATGAACCAAGAGCGCATTTTCAAAGTACTGCTTGGCCCGCATGTATCCGAGAAGGCTACCGTGCTGGCTGAAAGCAATAGCCAGATTGTGTTCAAGGTGGATACCACTGCGACCAAGCTGGAAATCAAGAAAGCCGTTGAGCAACTGTTCAACGTCAAGGTTGACAGCGTGTCGACCCTGAATGTCAAAGGCAAGACCAAGCGAACCGTTCGCGGCCTGGGCAAGCGTAATGACTGGAAGAAGGCCTATGTCAGCCTGCAGCCCGGTCAGGACATCGACTTCGCCAGCGCTGAATAAGAAAGGGGTACATCATGGCAATTGTTAAATGTAAACCTACTTCCGCTGGCCGCCGCTTCGTCGTAAAGGTCGTTAGCTCGGACCTGCACAAGGGTGCTCCTTATGCGCCCCTGCTCGAGAAGCAAGGCAAGTCCGGTGGACGTAACAACAATGGTCGCATCACCACGCGTCATCGTGGGGGCGGTCATAAGCAGCACTACCGTCTGGTCGACTTTCGTCGCAACAAGGATGGCATTCCCGCCATCGTTGAGCGTATCGAATACGATCCGAACCGTACCGCTCATATTGCTCTGCTGAAGTATGCCGATGGCGAGCGTCGCTACATCATCGCGCCGAAGGGCGTGACTGCTGGCGATCAGCTGGTATCGGGTGCTGAAGCGCCGATCAAGGCAGGTAACTGTCTGCCGCTGCGCAATATTCCGGTGGGTAGCACCATTCACGCGATCGAACTGAAGCCCGGCAAGGGTGCTCAGGTTGCTCGCAGCGCCGGCGCCTCCGTGCAGCTGGTTGCCCGTGAAGGTTCCTACGTAACCGTTCGCCTGCGTTCCGGCGAAATGCGCAAGGTCCTCGGCGAGTGCCGTGCCACCCTGGGTGAAGTATCCAACGGTGAACACAGCCTGCGCTCCCTGGGCAAGGCCGGTGCCACTCGCTGGCGCGGCGTACGTCCGACCGTTCGTGGTGTTGCCATGAACCCGGTTGATCACCCCCATGGTGGTGGTGAAGGGCGTACTTCTGGTGGTCGTCATCCGGTGTCGCCGTGGGGCTTCCCCACCAAGGGTGCCAAGACTCGGTCCAACAAGCGCACTGACAATATGATTGTCCGTCGTCGCAGCAAGTAATTAGAGGGGAAACGACGTGCCGCGTTCTCTGAAGAAAGGTCCTTTTATCGATCTTCACCTGTTGAAGAAGGTCGAAGTTGCAGCAGAAAAGAACGATCGCAAGCCGGTTAAAACCTGGTCGCGCCGCTCAATGGTTCTGCCGCAGATGGTTGGTCTGACCATCGCAGTACACAACGGTCGTCAACATGTTCCGGTTATCGTTACCGAAGACATGGTCGGTCACAAATTGGGCGAATTCTCTGCTACGCGTACCTATCGCGGTCACGCGGCAGACAAGAAAGCCAAGCGCTAAGGGGTTAGGAAGATGGAAGTAGCCGCTACCGTTAAGGGCGCCCGACTCTCTGCCCAGAAAGCTCGCTTGGTCGCCGATCAGATCCGCGGGAAGAAGGTGGACGAGGCCCTGAATCTGCTGACTTTCAGCAACAAGAAGGCCGCTGATGTCATCAAGAAAGTGCTGGAGTCGGCAATTGCCAACGCTGAGCACAATGATGGCGCAGACGTGGATGACCTGAAGGTCTCCACCGTGTTTGTCAACGAAGGTCGCTCTCTGAAGCGCATCATGCCGCGTGCCAAAGGCCGCGCTGATCGCATCGTAAAGCGGTCTTGCCATATCACGGTCAAGGTTGCTGACAAGTAGGAGTCGATCACATGGGTCAGAAAGTACATCCGACAGGCATTCGCCTCGGTATCGTTAAACAGCACACTTCGGTGTGGTATGCAGATGGCCGCACCTATGCGGACTATCTGAACACTGACCTGAAAGTACGCGCGTACATTCAGGACAAATTGAAAAGCGCTTCTGTCAGCCGCGTTGATATTCAGCGTCCGGCCCAGACCGCCCGTATCACCATTCACACTGCCCGTCCGGGCATCGTGATTGGCAAGAAGGGTGAAGACGTCGAGAAGCTGCGTCAGGAACTGACCAGCCAGATGGGCGTTCCGGTGCACATCAACATCGAAGAGATCCGCAAGCCGGAGCTCGACGGTGCCCTGGTTGCCCAGAGCGTTGCCCAGCAGCTCGAGCGTCGCGTCATGTTCCGCCGCGCGATGAAGCGTGCTGTACAGAACGCCATGCGTATTGGTGCCAAGGGTATCAAGATCCAGGTTAGCGGCCGTCTTGGCGGCGCCGAGATCGCCCGTACCGAATGGTACCGTGAAGGCCGTGTGCCGCTGCACACTCTGCGTGCCGACATCGACTACGCAACGGCTGAAGCCCACACCACGTACGGTGTGATCGGTGTGAAGGTTTGGATTTTCAAAGGCGAGATCATTGGTGGTCAGCCTGAAGAAGTCAAAACCGTCGCGACCAAGAAAAAAGCTGCTAAGTAAGGGGTACGCACATGTTACAACCCAAGCGTACGAAGTTCCGCAAGCAGATGACCGGCCACAACCGTGGTCTGGCCCATCGCGGCAGTAAAGTGAGCTTTGGCGAATACGCACTCAAATCCGTCAGCCGTGGTCGTTTGACCGCCCGTCAGATTGAAGCGGCTCGTCGTGCTCTGACTCGTCACGTGAAGCGTGGCGGTAAAATCTGGATCCGTGTCTTCCCTGACAAGCCGATCTCCAAGAAGCCTCTCGAGGTGCGGATGGGTAAAGGTAAGGGTAACGTCGAATACTGGGTAGCCCAGATTCAGCCGGGCAAGGTCCTGTATGAGATTGAAGGTGTTTCCGAAGAGCTGGCGCGTGAGGCTTTTGCCCTGGCCGCTGCCAAGCTGCCCCTCGCAACCACCTTTGTTAAGCGGACGGTGATGTGATGAAAGCGACAGAACTTCGTGAAAAATCTGCCGAGCAGCTGAACGAGCAGCTGCTCACCCTGCTGCGGGACCAGTTCAATCTGCGCATGCAGAAGGCAACCGGTCAACTCGGTCAGAGTCATCTGCTCAAGCAGACCAAACGTGACATCGCTCGAGTCAAGACCGTGCTCAATCAGAAAGGTGGTAACTGATCATGGCCGAGAACATTACAGTTCGTACCGTTACTGGCCGTGTGGTCAGCGACAAGATGGACAAAACCGTTACTGTGCTCGTCGAGCGTCAGGTAAAGCATCCGCTGTACGGTAAGTACATGCGTCGTTCTACCAAGCTGCACGCCCACGACGAGAACAACGAATGCCGCATCGGCGATCTGGTTACTATCCGGGAAACCCGCCCCTTGGCCAAGACCAAGAGCTGGACCCTGGTGCAGATCGACGAGCGCGCGGCGCAAGTATAAGCCCCGCGCTGTTATAGCGGAATTTTCAAGGGTCGGAGAAAGTTATGATTCAGACTCAATCCATGCTGGATGTGGCTGACAACAGTGGTGCACGCCGCGTTATGTGCATCAAGGTTCTGGGCGGTTCTCACCGTCGCTACGCCGGCATTGGCGATATCATCAAAGTGACCGTGAAGGAAGCGATTCCGCGCGGCAAAGTAAAGAAAGGCCAGGTGCTGACTGCGGTCATCGTGCGTACCCGTCACGGCGTTCGCCGTACCGACGGTTCGCTGATCCGTTTCGATGGCAACGCTGCTGTTCTGCTCAACAACAAGAATGAGCCGATCGGTACCCGCATCTTTGGGCCAGTGACGCGTGAACTGCGTAATGAGCAGTTCATGAAGATCGTTTCCCTCGCGCCCGAAGTGCTGTAAGGAGCCCGGTCATGCAAAAGATCAAACGTGACGACGACGTAATCGTCATCGCCGGTAAAGACAAAGGCAAGCGTGGCAAGGTCCGTAAGGTCCTGGCCGACAACCGCCTGGTCATCACCGGTATCAACATTATCAAGCGCGCCACCAAGCCGAACCCCATGGCTGGTGTGCAGGGCGGTATTGTTGAAAAGGAGGCGCCAATCCACGTCTCCAACGTGGCTATCTTCAACCCTGAGACCAGCAAGGCCGATCGTATCGGCTTCAAGGTCGAAGAAGGTAAGAAGGTTCGTATTTTCAAGTCGACCCAAAAAGCGGTCGACGCTTGAGAATCTAGGTGCTTACCATGGCAAGATTGAAAGAACATTACCGGACTACCCTGGTTCCGCAGCTCAAGGAAAGCCTTGGCCTGCAGAACGTGATGGAAGTCCCGAAGATCACCAAGATCACCCTGAACATGGGCCTTGGTGAAGCAGTAGGTGACAAGAAAGTCATTGAGAACGCACTGGCTGACCTGGAAAAGATCACTGGCCGTAAAGGCATCGTGACCTACTCCCGCAAGTCGATCGCCGGCTTCAAGATTCGTGACGGCTGGCCGATCGGTGTCAAGGTGACACTGCGTCGTGAGCAGATGTACGAATTCCTGGATCGTCTGCTGTCGATCTCGCTGCCGCGTGTACGTGACTTCCGTGGTCTGAATGCCAAGTCCTTTGACGGTCGCGGCAACTACAGCATGGGCGTGAAAGAGCAGATCATCTTCCCGGAAATCGATTACGACAAGATTGATGCTCTGCGCGGTCTGGATATCACCCTGACCACTACCGCTCGGACTGACGACGAAGGCCGCGCGCTGCTGCGTGCGTTCAACTTCCCGTTCCGCAACTAGGAATCAGGCAATGGCTAAAATCAGCATGAAAAACCGCGAGGCCAAACGGACTCGTCTGGTTGCCAAGTACGCTGCCAAGCGTGCTGAGCTCAAGGCTACCGTTGGCAACGTCAATGCATCTGTTGAAGATCGTTGGAACGCCCAGGTCGCTCTGCAGAAACTGCCGCGTGACGCGAGCCCGGTTCGTCAGCGTAACCGCTGCCGTATCACTGGCCGTCCGCACGGCGTATACCGCAAGTTCGGTCTTTCGCGCATCATGCTGCGTGAAGCAGCTATGCGCGGTGATGTACCCGGTCTGGTCAAGGCCAGCTGGTAAACAAGACCTCAATTACTCAGTTTCAGGAGCACAAAGCCCATGAGTATGCAGGACCCGTTAGCCGATATGCTAACCCGTATCCGTAATGCCCAGATGGCTGAAAAGTCCAGTGTCAGCATGCCTTCGGCAAAGCTGAAGGTGGCTGTCGCCAAAGTACTTAAAGAAGAAGGCTATGTAGCTGGTTATGAAGTGCAGGGCGATGCCAAGCCTGTGCTGTCTATCGAGCTCAAGTACTTCGAAGGCAAGCCGGTTATCGAAGAAATGAAACGCATCAGCCGTCCCGGCCTGCGTCAGTACAAGTCCGTTGACCAGCTTCCCAAGGTCAAGGGTGGATTGGGTGTCTCGATCGTCTCCACCAACAAAGGTGTCATGACTGATCGCGCTGCTCGCGCTGCCGGTATCGGCGGTGAAGTACTCTGCACCGTATTCTGATAGGGGGTTACGATGTCTCGCGTCGCTAAGAACCCTGTCACTTTGCCACAGGGTGTAGAAGTCAAGATCGATGGTTTGGATGTCTCCGTCAAGGGCCCCAAGGGCGCCCTGGCACTGAGCCTGCATCCGGCCGTTGAAGTTACTCAGGAAGAGGGCGTTCTGCGTTTCGCTCCTCGTCCTGGCAGTGTCAATGCAGCCATGGCCGGCACTACTCGTGCACTGGTCAACAACATGGTTGTCGGCGTCAGCCAAGGTTTCGAGCGCAAGCTGCAGCTGGTTGGTGTAGGATACCGGGCTCAGGCCAAAGGACAGGTTCTGTCCCTGGCCCTGGGTTTCTCCCACCCGATCGACTATCAGCTGCCCGAGGGCGTTTCCGTGGAAACCCCGAGCCAGACTGACATCGTCATCAAAGGCATCGACAAGCAACTGGTCGGTCAGGTAGCCGCGGAAATTCGTGATTTCCGTCGTCCGGAGCCCTACAAGGGCAAAGGTGTCCGCTACGCCGATGAGATCGTGCGTCGTAAAGAAGCCAAGAAGAAGTAGGGCATAGAAAATGAGCGATAAAAAAGTTATTCGTCTCCGTCGCGCTCGTCGTTCGCGTCTGAAACTGCGCGAGCTCGAAGCCGTACGTCTGTGCGTGTACCGTTCTTCGCAGCACATGTACGCACAAGTGATCTCGGCCGACGGTTCCAAGGTTCTGGCCAGTGCCTCCACCCTTGACGCAAGCTTGCGCAGTGGCAGTACCGGCAACATCGAAGCCGCCAAACAGGTTGGTCTTCTGGTCGCCGAACGTGCCAAGGCCGCCGGTGTAACTCAGGTCTCCTTCGACCGTTCCGGCTTCAAGTATCATGGCCGCGTGAAAGCGCTGGCCGACGCCGCTCGTGAAGGCGGGCTGGAATTCTAAGGGTAGAGCTATGGCTAATTTCGATCAAAAGCGTGACGAAGGTTACATCGAGAAACTGGTTCAGGTTAACCGCGTCGCCAAAGTAGTTAAGGGCGGTCGGATCTTTGCCTTCACAGCGCTGACAGTAGTTGGCGACGGCAACGGTCGCGTGGGCTTCGGTCGTGGTAAGGCGCGTGAAGTGCCTGCCGCTATCCAGAAGGCCATGGAAGCCGCACGTCGTAACATGATCCAGGTGGATCTGAATGGCACCACCATTCAGTACCCCCTGCGGGCTGCACATGGCGCCTCCAAGGTGTTCATGATGCCGGCCTCCGAAGGTACCGGTGTTATTGCCGGTGGCGCGATGCGCGCCGTTCTGGAAGCCGCTGGCATCCACAACGTACTGGCCAAATGTTACGGTTCCACCAACCCGGTCAACGTCGTTCAGGCTACCTACAAGGGTCTGAAGTCCATGCAGTCTCCCGATTCCGTGGCGGCCAAGCGTGGCAAGACCGTTGAAGACATCGTGGGGTAAGCTGACATGGCTAATGCAAAAATCAAAGTCACCCAGTACAAGAGCGTGATCGGTCGTCTGCCGAGCCACAAGGCCTGCATCCAGGGTCTGGGCCTGCGTCGTATCGGTCATACCGTTGAAGTCGAAGATACTCCGGCTGTTCGTGGGATGATCAACAAGGTCGCCTACATGGTGCGGGTTGAGGGTTAAGACATGAAACTGAATGATCTGCGTTCCGCGCCCGGTTCACGCCCAGCCAAGCTGCGCGTCGGTCGTGGTATCGGTAGCGGCCTGGGCAAGACTGCCGGCCGCGGCCACAAAGGTTTGACCTCGCGCTCTGGTGGTACAGTCGCCCCGGGTTTTGAGGGTGGTCAACAGCCGTTGCACCGCCGTCTGCCCAAGTTCGGCTTCACCTCCAAGATCGCAATGGTGACCGCTGAGATCCGCACCAGCGAGCTGAACAAGCTGGATGTTGATGTAATCGACCTGCAAGCGCTGAAAGACGCCAATATCATTGGTGAAAAGTTTGTACGGGCCAAGGTTGTTCTGTCCGGCGATATGACCAAAGCGGTCACTATCAAAGGCCTGAAGGCAACCAAAGGTGCTCGTGCAGCGATCGAAGCAGCTGGCGGCAAGATCGAGGAATAAGGACTACATGGCTAAGCAAGGCGCTCTCTCTGGAATGAATCAAGGCGGCCTGACGGAACTATGGGGGCGCTTGCGCTTCCTGTTCCTGGCAATCATCGTTTACCGAATCGGTGCTCATATACCGGTGCCCGGTATCAACCCTGATCGCCTGGCGGATATGTTCAGACAGAATGAGGGGACCATTCTTAGCCTGTTCAACATGTTTTCCGGTGGTGCCCTGGAGCGGATGAGTATCTTCGCTCTGGGGATCATGCCGTATATCTCTGCATCGATCATCATGCAGTTGATGACGGCCGTGAGCCCATCGCTGGAGCAGTTGAAGAAGGAAGGCGAGTCCGGACGCCGCAAGATCAGTCAGTACACGCGTTATCTGACGCTGGTACTGGCCCTGATCCAGGCGGTGGGGATGTCGGTTGGCCTGGCCAGCCAGGGCGTGGCCTTCGCTACCGGTTTTGGCTTCTATTTCATAGCAGTCACCACCTTCGTGGCGGGTGCGATGTTCATGATGTGGCTGGGCGAACAGATCACCGAGCGGGGTATCGGTAACGGTATCTCCATGCTGATCTTCGCCGGTATCGTTGCCGGGTTGCCGGGCGCTGTCGGGCAGTCCTTCGAGGCGGCACGTCAGGGTGATATCAATATCTTCGCCCTGATCGCCATTGCCTTGCTGGCGGTGGCCATGATCGCGTTCGTGATCTTCGTCGAGCGTGGCCAGCGGCGCATTACCGTGAACTACGCCAAGCGGCAGCAGGGCCGCAAGGTGTTCGCTGCCCAGACCAGCCATTTGCCGTTGAAGGTGAATATGGCTGGGGTGATTCCAGCGATCTTCGCCAGCAGCATCCTGCTGTTCCCGGCTTCGCTGGGGACCTGGTTCGGCCAGGGCGACGGCATGGGTTGGCTGCAGAGCCTGTCCCAGGCTATCGCTCCGGGTCAGCCGTTGAACATCATTCTGTTCAGTGCAGGGATCATTTTCTTCTGCTTCTTCTATACAGCGCTGATGTTCAATCCCAAGGATGTGGCTGACAATCTGAAGAAGTCTGGTGCTTTCATTCCGGGTATCCGCCCGGGTGAACAGTCCGCCCGCTATATCGACGGTGTACTGACCCGCCTGACCATGTTCGGAGCCCTGTACATGACTGCGGTCTGCCTGTTGCCGCAGTTCCTGGTGGTGTCGGCCAACGTGCCGTTCTACCTGGGTGGGACTTCGCTGTTGATCGTTGTTGTGGTTGTGATGGACTTCATGTCCCAAGTACAATCGCACCTCGTTTCTCAGCAGTATGAGTCTCTTTTGAAGAAATCGAACCTGAAAGGCTACGGCAGCGGCATGCTGCGCTGATATTTCAGGATTCTGGAGAACGTTATGAAAGTTGCAGCATCAGTCAAGAAGCTTTGCCGTAACTGCAAGATCATCCGTCGCAACGGCAGCGTACGGGTTATCTGCAGTGCTGAGCCCCGTCACAAACAGCGTCAAGGTTGATCTTTCAACCTGCTCTGATTGAAGACTACGTCTCAGGATAACCGCCGCCCGGCCAGTTAATTGGTCGGGTGGTTGATTTTTTTATATGTTAGCGCTACCCTACTGCACCCTTTTTCACGCAACCTTGTTACGTTTGGGTTGAGTCAGGTAGCTGTCAGACGGAGTAATTTGGATGGCCCGTATTGCAGGCGTCAACATCCCGGATAACAAGCATACTGTTATCTCTTTGACCTATATCTTTGGTGTCGGTCAAACCAAGGCACAGCAGATCTGTGCCGCCACTGGCATTGAGCCCAGTGCAAAAATCAAGGATCTGAGCGAGGAGCAGATTGATCTGCTGCGTAACGAGGTTGCCAAGAGTAACACCGAAGGTGACCTGCGCCGCGCGATCAACATGAACGTCAAGCGTCTCATGGATCTTGGCTGCTATCGTGGTCTGCGTCATCGTCGTGGCCTTCCGGTCCGCGGCCAGCGCACCAAGACCAACGCTCGTACCCGTAAGGGTCCGCGCAAGCCGATCCGTAAGTAATCGCGAAGGAATATACAGATATGGCTAAGCCTGCTGCTCGTGTTCGTAAAAAAGTCAAAAAGACGGTGGTTGATGGTATCGCCCACGTCCACGCGTCTTTCAACAACACCATCATCACCATTACCGACCGTCAGGGCAACGCTCTGAGCTGGGCGACTTCCGGTGGTTCCGGTTTCCGTGGTTCGCGTAAAAGCACGCCGTTCGCTGCCCAGGTGGCTGCCGAGCGCGCTGGTCAAGCGGCCCTGGAATATGGTCTGAAGAACCTCGACGTTAATGTGAAGGGCCCTGGCCCGGGTCGTGAGTCTGCGATACGCGCGCTGAATGCTTGTGGTTACAAGATCAGCGGCATCACCGATGTCACCCCCATCCCACATAACGGTTGTCGCCCGCCTAAAAAGCGCCGCGTGTAATCAGGAGACGGTTAAATGGCTAGATATATTGGTCCCAAATGTAAGCTGTCTCGTCGCGAAGGCACTGATCTGTTCCTCAAGAGCGGCGTACGCGCTCTTGATTCCAAGTGCAAGCTGGAGAGCCCTCCTGGCGTGCATGGTCAGCGTCGCGGTCGTCTCTCCGAGTACGGCACTCAGTTGCGCGAGAAGCAAAAAGTTCGTCGTATCTACGGCATCCTCGAACGTCAGTTCAGCAACTACTACAAGGAAGCTGCCCGTCTGAAGGGCGCTACCGGTGAGAACCTGCTGCAGCTGCTCGAGCGTCGCCTGGATAACGTTGTATACCGTATGGGTTTTGGTGCCACGCGTGCCGAAGCTCGTCAGTTGGTTTCCCACAAGGCCATCAGTGTCAACGGCAAGACCGTGAACATTGCGTCCTACCTGGTTTCCCCGGGTGATGTGGTTGCCGTTCGCGAGAAGGCCAAGAACCAGCTGCGCATCAATGGCTCGCTGGAACTGGCAGCCCAACGCGGCCAGGCAGAATGGCTGGAAGTGGACGCTGCCAAGAAGGAAGGTGTCTTCAAGAGCCTGCCCGCACGGAGTGATCTGTACGCCGACATCAACGAGAACCTGATCGTCGAGCTCTACTCCAAGTAAGCGATAGTCAGCAAAAGGTGCCTTTCATGCAAAATTCGGTTGCCGAGTTTCTTACACCACGTCATATCGACGTTCAAGAAACCTCGTCCACACGCGCCAAGATCACTCTTGAGCCGCTGGAACGTGGTTTTGGTCATACCCTGGGCAATGCGCTGCGTCGCATTCTGCTCTCGTCCATGCCCGGTTGTGCCGTGGTAGAGGCGGAAATCGATGGCGTTTTGCATGAGTACAGCGCCATCGAAGGCGTCCAGGAAGATGTCATCGAGATCCTGCTAAACCTCAAGGGTGTAGCGATCAAGATGCATGGTCGTGATCACGTCACCCTGACCCTTTCCAAGAAGGGTCCGGGTGTGGTCACCGCTGGCGACATCCAGCTGGATCACGATGTGGAGATCATCAACCCTGATCACCACATCGCCACGCTGTCTGACAACGGTGCCCTGAACATGAAGCTGACTATCGCGCGCGGCCGTGGCTATGAGCCCGCCGATTCGCGTCAGTCGGACGAAGACGAAAGCCGTTCGATCGGTCGCCTGCAGCTCGACGCCACCTACACCCCGGTTCGCCGTGTGGCTTATGTGGTCGAGAGCGCTCGTGTCGAGCAGCGTACCAACCTGGACAAACTGGTCATCGACCTGGAAACCAACGGTACCCTGGACCCGGAAGAGGCGATTCGTCGCGCCGCAACTATTCTGCAGCATCAGCTGGCCGCCTTCGTTGATCTGAAGGGCGACCAGGAGCCTGTAGTGGAACAGCAGGAAGATGAGATCGATCCGATCCTGCTGCGCCCGGTTGACGACCTGGAGCTGACTGTTCGTTCGGCCAACTGTCTGAAGGCTGAAAACATTTACTATATTGGCGATCTGATCCAGCGTACCGAAGTGGAACTGCTGAAGACCCCGAACCTGGGCAAGAAATCCCTGACTGAAATCAAGGACGTTCTGGCTTCTCGTGGTCTGTCACTGGGTATGCGCCTGGACAACTGGCCGCCTGCTAGCTTGAAGAAGGACGACAAGGTTACGGCCTGATCGTCTGACACCGAGGAATTGAGAGATGCGTCATCGTAAAAGTGGTCGTCACCTGAGTCGGACCAGCTCGCACCGCAAGGCCATGTTCCAGAACATGGCGGTGTCGCTGTTCGAGAATGAACTGATCAAAACCACTCTGCCCAAGGCCAAGGAATTGCGCCGTGTTGCAGAGCCGCTGATCACCCTGGCGAAAGAAGATACCGTAGCCAACCGCCGTTTGGCGTTTGACCGCACCCGCAGCAAAGAAGCTGTAGGCAAGCTGTTCAACGACCTGGGCAAGCGCTATGCAGACCGTCCCGGTGGCTATGTGCGCATCCTGAAGTGCGGTTTCCGCGCTGGTGATGCCGCTCCCATGGCTTACGTGGAACTGGTTGACCGCCCTGAGCTGGCTGCTACTGCCGACGAGTAAGTAGCGGACGGTTCTGAAAAAACCGGGCTTAGGCCCGGTTTTTTTATGTCCGTACGCGGGCCAGGGGGGCTGGTTGATTATCCGTCTCGTTATACGTAAATCCTATCGTTTGGTTTGAGTCAACTCATTGGGTCTATACCCGTCAACTCTCTATCATTACGCCAACGCCACCGGTTCGATACCGCTGGCCGCCGAATTGATCCAGGAGAGTACGCTATGACCGATAAACCCAGACTCACTACAGTGGCCGGTGCGCCGGTATCCGAGAACCAGAATGTGATGACGGCAGGCCCCCGTGGCCCGATGCTGCTGCAGGATGTCTGGTTCCTGGAGAAGCTTGCCCACTTCGACCGCGAAGTGATCCCCGAGCGCCGCATGCACGCCAAGGGCTCCGGCGCCTTCGGTGAGTTCGTGGTGACCCATGACATTACCAAATACACCAAGGCGCGTATCTTCGCCGAGGTGGGCAAGAAGACCCCGATGTTCGCTCGCTTCTCTACCGTAGCCGGGGAGCGCGGCGGAGCTGACGCCGAGCGCGACATTCGCGGCGCTGCGCTGAAGTTCTATACCGAACAGGGCAACTGGGATCTGGTGGGTAATAACACGCCGGTATTCTTCTTCCGCGACCCGCTGAAATTCCCCGACCTGAACCATGCGGTCAAGCGTGACCCGCGGACCAACATGCGCAACGCCAACAACAACTGGGACTTCTGGACCGGGCTGCCCGAAGCGCTGCACCAGATTACCTATGTGATGGGCGACCGGGGTATCCCGGCTGGCTACCGCCATATGCACCTGTTCGGCTCGCATACCTACAGCTTCATCAGCGCGGACAACCAGCGTTACTGGGTCAAGTTCCACTTCAAGACCCAGCAGGGCATCAAGAACCTGACCGATGAGCAAGCTGGTGCGCTGATTGCCAGCGACCGCGAGAGCTCCCAGCGGGATCTGTACGAGGCGATCGAGAATAGCGACTTCCCGCGCTGGACCATGTATGTGCAGATCATGCCGGAGACCGATGCGGCCACCTACCGCTTCCACCCGTTCGATCTGACCAAGGTCTGGTCGAAGCAGGACTACCCGCTGATCGAGGTGGGTTACATGGAGCTGAACCGCAACCCGGACAACTATTTCCAGGATGTGGAGCAAGCGGCCTTTACCCCGGCCAACGTGGTGCCTGGCATCAGCTTCTCGCCGGACCGCATGCTGCAGGGTCGGCTGTTCTCCTACGGCGATGCCCAGCGCTACCGCCTGGGGGTCAACCATCATCAGATCCCGGTCAACGCGCCCCGTTGCCCGGTCCACAGCTACCATCGTGACGGCGCCATGCGGGTCGATGGCAACCACGGCAGCCGGCTGCACTACGAGCCGAATACCTACGGTGAGTGGCAGGAACAGCCCGACTTCAGCGAGCCGCCGCTGGCTCTGGAAGGTGCAGCAGCCCGTTACGACTACCGTGCGGACGATGCTGACTACTTCACCCAGCCGGGTAACCTGTTCCGCCTGATGTCGGCAGACGCGCAGCAGCGGCTGTTCCAGAACACCGCGCGGGCAATGAACGGGGTTGAGCGACACATCATGATTCGCCACATCACCCACTGCTACAAGGCCGATCCGGCTTACGGCAAAGGTGTGGCAGCTGCCCTGGGTGTATCGATGTCGGAAGTGCCGGTCTGATAAGAACCGGTGGTTGGAAACAGCCCGCGACGTGGTATTAGTCGCGGGTTTTTTGTGTCTGGGGTTTGTGAGTGCCTGAGGTTGAGGCAGGCCATTGCGGTGGTGCGTTCCTTTCCGTGCAAGGCAGCGCTGGCGGTGCAGGGCCGTGCCGACACGCCGTGAATACGTCCCTGTAGGCTCGCGGTTTTCATCCCTGAAAACCGACGGTCGGCGCAACCCTGCACCCCCAGCACGCCGGCAATCTCCGCGCCGCTGTTCGAGAACCCTCAGCGCCAAAAAGTTTCTGCCGCAGCGTTGGGACACCCCTGATACGACCGTTTGATGTCAGGGATGACATCAACGAGCTTACAGGGATGTATTCACGGCGTGTCGTAGCAGGGGCGTCCCAGCGAGGAGGCCTGCAGATATTCAAAAACGCCGACACTTACATGGCAGCAACGTTGCCCGATGGAGTGCGACCAACAAAAAAGCCCCTGACACGTCACCGCGGCAGAGGCTTGTTAAACAGCTATCGATTAATCAGAACGCCGGAACAACAGCGCCCTTATATTTCTCCTCGATGAATTCCTTCACCTCATTGCTCTGCAGCGCCTTTACCAGCTTCTGTACGGCTTCGTCCTCGGCATCCTGCGCACGGGTCACCAGGATATTGGCGTAAGGCGAGTCATCGCCTTCGATAGCCAGGGCGTCCTTGGTCGGGTTGAGGCCGGCTTCCAGGGCGTAGTTGGTGTTGATCAGCGCCAGGTCAACCTGGTCGAGCACGCGAGGCAGGGTGGCCGCTTCCAGTTCGCGAATGCGGACCTTGTTCGGATTCTCGGCAATGTCACGGGCGGTGGCGAGGATATTGCTCTTGTCTTTCAGGGTGACGACGCCGGCGCGGTCCAGCAGCAGCAGTGCGCGACCGCCGTTGGTCGCGTCGTTGGGGATGGCCACGGTGGCGCGATTGGTCACCTCATCCAGCGACTTCAGCTTGCTGGAATAGATGCCGAAGGGCTCCACGTGCACATTCGCCACGCTGACCAGATCGGTACCGCGACCCTTGTTGAATTCATCCAGATAGGGCTTGTGCTGGAAAAAGTTGGCATCCAGGCGGCCTTCGGCAACCTGCAGGTTGGGCTGTACGTAATCGTTGAAAACCTTGATATCCAGCTCCACGCCATCGTTGGCCAGTGCTGGTTTGATGAACTCGAGAATCTCGGCATGGGGAACAGCGGTGGCGGCGATGCTCAGCTTGTCTGCCGCATGGGCGCCAAAGGCAGTGGTCAGAGCCAGAACAGCAAGAATCTTCTTCATTGAATACTCCAGAATGTACGGGAACGCAGGTTATCGTCCTGCTTACTTGCGTGAATAGTGCACAACCAGGCGGTCGCCGACGCTTTGCAGAATCTGCACCAGCACCAGCAACAGCACGACGGTCACTATCATGACATCAGTCTGGAAGCGCTGATAGCCATAGCGGATGGCGAGATCGCCCAGACCGCCACCGCCGACCACACCGGCCATCGCAGTATAGGACACCAGGGTGATGGCGATCACGGTGACCGCGGCAATGATGCCCGGCCGCGCCTCGGGCAACAGGGCCCGGGTGATGATCTGACGGGTACTGGCGCCCATCGCCTGGGTGGCTTCGATAATGCCGCGATCCACCTCGCGCAGCGCGGTCTCGACCAGCCGGGCGAAGAAGGGTGTCGCACCCACCACCAGTGGTGGGATCGCGCCGGCCACGCCGAGGGACGTGCCGGTGATCAGCTTGGTGAAGGGAATCATCACGATCAACAGGATGATGAAGGGCAGGGAACGCAGCGCGTTGACCAGCAGCGACAGCGCCGCATACAGGCCGTTGCGCTGAAACATCTGCCGGGGGCCGGTCAGAAACAGCAGTATGCCCAGTGGCAAGCCGAGCAGTACGGTAAAGAACAATGAGCCACCCAGCATCAGCAGGGTATCCAGGGTGGCGATCCAGATGTCATACCAGTCGATATTGCTGAACAGTTCGCTCATCCGCGGAGTACCTCAACATGAACTTCGGCTGCGGCCAATTGGTGCATGGCGGCATCCACATCGCCGCCAATCAGTGCCAGGGTCAGCTGGCCACAGGGCTCGTCGCGGATGCGGTCGATGCGTCCGGCAAGGATGCTGTAATCCACCCCGGTGGCGCGGGCCACCTGACCCAGCAACGGGGCGAAGGTGGCTTCGCCGAGGAAGGTCAGGCGCAGGATGCGTCCGGGCACATGGGCGAAGTACTCGGCCTGGTCCTCATCGCTTTCATCATCGAAGACGAAGCTGCGGGTGGTGGGATGCTGGGGATGCAGAAACACCTCGCTGACCTTGCCCTGCTCGACAATATGGCCGCCGTCCATGACCGCCACCTGGTCGCAGACCCGGCGAATCACGTCCATCTCGTGGGTAATCAGCACTATGGTCAGCTTGAGCTCCTGGTTGATCTCCGCCAGTAGTTGCAGCACCTGGCGGGTGGTGTGCGGATCGAGGGCGCTGGTGGCCTCGTCGCACAGCAGG
This sequence comes from Pseudomonas saudimassiliensis, assembly GCF_000939975.1. Lineage (GTDB taxonomy): Bacteria > Pseudomonadota > Gammaproteobacteria > Pseudomonadales > Pseudomonadaceae > Halopseudomonas > Halopseudomonas saudimassiliensis. The sequence goes on from NZ_LK391969.1 coordinate 3,169,395, forward strand.
ATGCTGGGTTCGGTGGCCAGCGCCCGGGCGATGCCGACCCGCTGTTTCTGGCCGCCGGACAGCTGCGCCGGATACTTGTCGGCATGCTCGCTCAGGCCAACCCGGTCCAGCAGGGAGGCCACTCGCGCGGCGATTTGCGCGCGGTCGGCGAGACCGGCCAGCCGCAGGGGCAGGGCGACGTTATCGGCCACCGTGGCGGAGGACAGCAGGTTGAAATGCTGGAAGATCATGCCCACGCGCTGGCGAAAGCGCCGCAGGCCCGGGGCGTCGAGGGCGGTGATATCTTCCCCGGCGACGACGATCCGGCCGCTGCTGGGCTCCTCCAGGCGGTTGATCAGCCGCAGCAGCGTGCTCTTGCCCGCGCCCGAGTGGCCGATAATACCGAAAACCTGACCGGCCTCGATGCTCAGGTCGGTCGCATGCAGGGCGGGGATGTCCTGGTTGCCGACCCGGTAGGCCTTGGTTACCTGCTGAAATTCAATCACGTCTCTGTTCGCTGATAGGGGTAAATGAAAGCGGACAAGGGCCAGCGGGCCCTGTCCTCAGCTGGCCCGGTCGCGCTCCAGCAGCGGCCCGAGGAAGCGCCCGGTATGGGAGTGCGGGGCAGCGGCAATCTGCTCGGGCGTACCGGTGGCGATGATCTTGCCGCCTTTGGAGCCGCCCTCGGGGCCGACGTCGACAATCCAGTCCGCGGTCTTGATCACGTCCAGGTTGTGTTCGATGACCACCAGGGTGTTGCCGTGGTCGCGCAGGCGATGCAGTACGTCCAGCAGTTGCTGGATGTCGGCAAAATGCAGGCCGGTGGTGGGCTCGTCGAGGATATAGAGCGTCTTGCCGGTGTCGCGCTTGGATAGCTCCCGTGCCAGTTTGACCCGCTGGGCCTCGCCGCCGGACAGGGTGGTGGCAGACTGGCCGAGGCGCACGTAGGACAGCCCCACATCCATCAGCGTCTGCAGCTTGCGCGCCAGGGCTGGCACCGCATCGAAGAAGGCGCGGGCCTCCTCGATGGTCATCTCCAATACCTCATGGATGCTCTTGCCCTTGTACTTGATCTCCAGCGTCTCGCGGTTGTAGCGCTTGCTCTTGCACACATCGCAGGGCACGTAGATGTCGGGCAAAAAGTGCATTTCTACCTTGATCAACCCGTCACCCTGGCAGGCTTCGCAACGCCCGCCCTTGACGTTGAAGGAGAAGCGACCCGCCTTGTAGCCACGGGAGCGGGCCTCCTGGGTGCCGGCAAACAGCTCGCGGATGGGCGTGAACAGGCCAGTATAGGTGGCCGGGTTGGAGCGGGGCGTGCGGCCGATCGGGCTCTGGTCGATATCGACCACCTTGTCCAGGTGCTGCAGGCCATCGAAGCTGGTATAGGGCGCCGGGTCCAGCGTGGTTGCGCCGTTCAGGGCGGTGGCCGTGATCGGATACAGGGTATTGTTGATCAGGGTCGATTTGCCCGAACCGGATACGCCGGTGACGCAGGTAAACAGGCCAACCGGAATCTCCAGGTTGACCTTCTGCAGGTTGTTGCCGCAGGCACCCTTGAGGCGCAGCCACTGGTCCTTGCGGACCGGTGTACGCTCGGCCGGCACCGGAATCTTCACCGTGCCGGACAGGTACTTGCCAGTCAGCGAAGCCGGATCATTCATCACCTGCTCCGGCGTGCCGTGGGAGACAATCTGGCCGCCGTGCACGCCGGCACCCGGGCCGATATCGACCACATAATCCGCCAGGCGGATGGCGTCCTCGTCATGCTCGACGACGATCACCGTATTGCCCAGGTCCCGCAGATGCACCAGGGTGCTAAGCAGGCGCTCGTTATCGCGCTGGTGCAGGCCGATGGACGGCTCGTCCAGGATGTACATGACGCCTACCAGGCCGGCACCGATCTGGCTGGCCAGGCGGATGCGCTGGGCTTCGCCGCCGGACAGGGTATCGGCGCTGCGGTCCAGGGCCAGGTAATCGAGGCCGACGTTGACCAGGAACATCAGCCGGGCGCGGATTTCCTTGAGGATCTTCTCGGCGATCTCGCCGCGGCTACCCTGCAGCTTGAGCTGCTCGAAGTATTCCGCGGCGGCGCCGACCGGCATGGTGGTGATGCCGGACAGGTTGCGGCCGTCGATGAACACATGGCGTGCTTCGCGACGCAGGCGGGTGCCGTGGCAGTCCGGGCAGGGCTGGGTGCTCAGGTACTTGCTCAGCTCCTCGCGTACGCTCTGGGACTCCGTCTCCCGATAGCGCCGCTCCAGGTTGGGCAGGATGCCTTCGAACGGGTGTTCACGCTTGACGATGTCGCCGCGGTCATTGAGGTAGCGGAAGGGAACCTTGTCGCTGCCGGTGCCCTGGAGAATCAGCTTGCGGTGTTTTTCGTTGAGGTCATCGAAGGGCTGGTCCAGGTCGATGCCGTAATGACTGGCCAGCGAACTGAGCATCTGGAAATAGTAGACGTTACGTCGATCCCAACCGCGGATGGCCCCTTCGGCCAGGGTCGACTCGCCGTTGACCAGGCGGCGGGCATCGAAGAACTGCTTCACCCCCAGGCCGTCGCAGCCGCTGCAGGCGCCGGCCGGGTTGTTGAAGGAGAACAGTCGCGGTTCCAGCTCGCTGATCGAATGGCCACAGGCCGGACAGGCAAAGCGGGCGCTGAATACCACTTCCTCGCCTTCCTCGCCTTCCATGGGGGCTACGATGGCGATGCCATCGGCCAGGTTCAGCGTGGTTTCAAAGGACTCGGCCAGGCGCAGCTGCAGATCTTCGCGGACCTTGAAGCGGTCGACCACCACCTCGATGGTGTGCTTGCGGGTCTTCTCCAGGGCCGGGGCCTCGTCCAGGTCATGGATGCGGCCATTGATCCGGGCGCGCACGAACCCCTGGGCCCGCAGCTCGTCGAGCAGCGCCAGGTGTTCACCCTTGCGCTCGCGCATCACCGGAGCCAGCAGCATCAGCTTGCTGCCTTCGGGGCGGGCCAGCACCTGGTCGACCATCTGGCTGACGGTCTGGGCGGCCAACGGCAGATCATGGTCCGGGCAGCGCGGCTCGCCGACCCGGGCGAATAGCAGGCGCAGGTAATCGTAGATCTCGGTAATGGTGCCGACGGTGGAGCGCGGGTTGTGCGAGGTGGACTTCTGCTCGATGGAAATCGCTGGTGACAGCCCTTCGATGTGGTCGACGTCGGGCTTTTCCATCATTGACAGGAACTGCCGGGCATAGGCCGACAGCGACTCGACGTAGCGGCGCTGGCCCTCGGCGTACAGCGTATCGAAGGCCAGGGAGGATTTGCCCGAGCCGGACAGGCCGGTGATGACGATCAGCTTGTCGCGGGGCAGATCCAGATCAATGTTCTTCAGGTTGTGGGTGCGTGCCCCACGTATCGAAATTGTATCCACAGCAGATTACCCGCAGCCAGCAAAGCTCGACAGTATACGTGTTTCGGGGTGGTCCCCGCAAAAAACGCCGGCCGAAAGGTCGCGCTGGCGCGGCTGCCTGGGTCCACCATGGGAGTCAACGCCGGTTCGGCGTCGAACTCCTGTTTCGACCGTACAAGCATGCTAAAATGCCGCCTTTTGTCCCGCAGCGGAGATTTCATGTACCCGGCAGATACCATGTCGTCCGAAGAGCGCCGCGCCGCCTCGTCCCTGGCTGCGGTGTTCGCCTTCCGCATGCTCGGTCTGTTCATGGTATTGCCGGTGTTGGCGACCTACGGTCAGGACTTGGAGGGCGCCACGCCGCTGTTGATCGGCATGGCCATTGGCGCCTACGGCATTACCCAGGCCTTCCTGCAGATCCCCTTCGGCATGTTGTCGGACCGGATCGGCCGCAAGCCGGTGATCATCGGCGGGCTGCTGTTGTTTGCCCTGGGTGGGCTGGTGGCAGCCCAGGCCGACAGCATGATGGGCGTGATCGCCGGGCGCGTGCTGCAAGGCGCCGGTGCCATCGCCGCGGCGATCATGGCGCTGGTGGCCGACCTGACCCGGGATCAACACCGCACCAAGGCGATGGCGATGATCGGCATGAGCATCGGGCTGTCGTTTGCCGTCGCCATGGTGGCGGGGCCGCTGATTGCCGGCGCCGCCGGGCTGCCGGGGGTCTTCTATACCACGGCGGTGTTGGCGCTGGTGGGGATTGCACTGGTGGCATTGGTCGTACCGACACCCACGCAAGCGCTGCAGCACCGGGACGCCGGGGTGGCCAAGGGCGCCTTCTTGCCGGCGCTGCGCAACCCGGATCTGCTGCGGCTGAACTATGGCATCGCGGTGTTGCATGCGCTGCTGATGGCCTGCTTCGTGGCGATCCCGCTGGCGCTGCAGGAGCAGGCTGGACTGCCCCGGGAAAGCCATTGGTGGGTCTATCTGACGGCCCTGCTGCTGTCCTTCATCGGCATGGTGCCGCTGATCATCTATGCCGAACGCCAGCGCCGGATCAAGCGGGTGGTGTTGGGCGCGGTCGCCCTATTGGCGCTGGTGCAGCCGATGATGTGGCTGAGCATGGCATCGCTGCCCTGGCTGGTGCTGGCGATAGTGCTGTTCTTCGTCGCCTTCAACGTGCTGGAAGCGACCATGCCGTCCATGCTCAGCAAGATTGCCCCGCCCGGCAGCAAGGGCACGGCAATGGGGATCTATTCCACCAGCCAGTTCGCTGGCGCGGCCCTCGGCGGCATGCTCGGTGGCGCGGTTTACGGGAGCTTCGGCCTGGTCGGGGTGTTCGTCTGCTGCGCCATGCTGGCGCTGTCCTGGCTCCTGATTGGTGTTACCATGGCCGAGCCTCCGTACGTCACCAGCCTCCGCCTGGCGTTGGCCCCGACCCAGGTTCGGGATGAGGCGTTGCACCGGAGAATTCTGGACGTACCGGGAGTGGCCGAGGCAGTTATCGTGGCTGAGGAAGCAGCCGCTTATATCAAAGTCGATACACAGGTGCTGGATCGCGAACAACTGGAGCGGGTCGTCAACCCGGTCTGAACCCACCAGACACCCGAGGAGAGTGAAATGGCCAGAGGCATCAACAAAGTAATCCTGATCGGTAACGCGGGCGGTGACCCGGAAGTGCGCTACCTGCCCAACGGCAATGCGGTGGCCAACGTCACCCTGGCGACCAGCGACAGCTGGAAGGACAAGCAGACCGGTCAGCAGCAGGAACGGACCGAGTGGCACCGGGTGGTGTTCTTCGGTCGCCTGGCGGAAATCGTCGGTGAATACGTGCGCAAGGGCTCCAAGCTCTACATCGAAGGCCGCCTGCAGACCCGCGAGTGGGAAAAGGACGGCGTCAAGCGCTACACCACCGAAATCGTAGTGGATATGCAAGGGCAGATGCAGCTGCTCGACAGCCGTGGTCAGGGCGGTGGCGAGGGTATGGCCCCGCGTGCCCAGCAGCCGTCACGCCCCGCGCCCCAGCGCCCGGCACCGCAGCAGCAACAGCAGCAGCCGGCCCAGCCGCAGGCCCAGCAGATGCCTGACTACGACAGCTTCGATGATGACATCCCGTTCTGACGGATAGTGAATCTGCAAGCTGCATCTGGAACCCCCGCCCTGTCGGGGGTTTCTTTTTTGTCCCCGCACCGGCTTTCAGCCAACAACCTTCCGCCTGACAATGCCTGCCCATCAGCCAGCGTGATGCGACCCGTGCCCGGTTGCCGGCAGCGACGCCTTGCCGCTAGCATCAGGAATCTTCGGGCCGTGCGTGCCCGCCTACCCAGAACAACAAGTGGAACCCTGCATGTCGGAAATCTATTTTGTACGTCACGGCCAGGCCTCGTTCGGCACCAGCAACTACGACCAGCTGTCGGAGCTGGGGCATGAGCAAGCGCGTTTGCTGGGGGAGTATTTCCGCGAGCGGGACATGCGTTTCGACCATATCATCACCGGTGACATGGTCCGCCACCGGGAAACCGCCGAAGGCATCTGCCACGGCCTGGGGCTGGACAAGCACAATTTCGCAGTGTACCCGGAGCTGAACGAATTCGACTTCCACTCGGTATTGCGCGCCTACACCACGCAGTTTCCCGAGCATGCGCTGCCGGAGAAACCGGTAGCCAAGGATTTCTTCCTGCGTCTGAAAAAGGGCATCCTGCTGTGGTCAACCGGTGAGCTGGAAGGTGAGCTACCGGAAACCTGGGCCAACTTCGAACAACGACTGAGCACCTTCCGCGAGGGCGTCCAGCAGCGTCATGCCGGCGAGCGATTGCTGGTGGTCAGCTCCGGCGGGGCCATCGCCATGCTGGTGCGTCAATTGCTGCAGGCGCCGGAGTCGACCATGGTCGATCTCAATCTGCAGACTCGCAACACAGCCGTGACCCACTGCCGGTTCAATAGCCATAGCATGCGCCTGAGCAGCTTCAATAACGTGCCCCATCTGGATCGGCTCGACCGGCAGGCGATGATTACCTATACCTGATTACTCAGTTGCCAGTTGCATTGGGCGCTTTTTTCGATGCGCTGCGCTGATGACGTGAGCGGCTGAACATTGCACAATGCAGCCTGACGACATCATCAACAGGTTCACGTGAATGCGAATGCGGGTATTACTGCTCGGTGCGGAGAGTTCGCTGGGGCAGGCGCTGTTGGCCCAGGCGGCCGCCGAGTTCATCCAGCTCGAGGCCGTGGAGCGCCCGGACCAGGGCTGGCAGCCGGAGATGGCCGATCAGCTGCTGGCCGGCGCCAAGCCGGATCTGGTGTTGAATCTGGCGTTCTATCGGGAACAGTTTCAGCTGGGGGTGGCCGATACGCCGACGCTGCAGCAGCAGAAGAACTTCGATGAGCGGCTGATCCATGGTTGCGCCGCCAACGCCGTCACCCTGGTCATGCTGTCCAGCGCGCGGGTATTCGATGGCGACAAGGCTTCCTCCTATACCGAAAAGGACGAAGTGAACCCCACCGGCTCACTCGGCCGCCTGCAGGCGCAGTTGGAGCAGAGCTTGCGCACCCAATGCCCACGCCACCTTATCCTGCGTTTTGGCTGGCTGCTCGACGGCGCCGCCGAGGCGCCGCTGGCACGGCTGGTAGCGGGCCTGCAGGTGAATGCGCCCCTTGAACTGGCTGAGGAGTGGCGCGGTAACCCGACGCCCGTGGGTGATGCGGCCCGAGTACTGTTGTCGGTGCTCAAACAGTTGGATTGTGCCGCGCCCCTGTTCGGCACCTATCACTACGGCAGCAGCGAGGCGACCACCTGGATCAGCTTCGCCCATTGCGTGGTCCAGGAGTTGATCGGGCGCGGGACGCTGACCGGGGATGTGGCCATCCAGCCGGTGAGCTTTGCCAGCCGGCCAGAGTTGCGGGGCCAGCCGCAGAACGCGGCGCTGATGGGGCGCAAGTTGCTGATGGTGTTTGGCATCAAGCCGCGGTCCTGGCGCAGCCAGTTACCAGCGTTGTTGGATGAGCTGACCGGCTGAGGCTGAGACACTGAATGAAAAACGGCCGCGAAAGCGGCCGTTTGGTTTGCGGGTGGGCTCAGAACTTGTAGCCCAGGCCAACCATGTAGACCCAGGGATCGACGTCGACGTCGACCTTGACCGGAGTGCCGTTCAGGCTGGTCTTGCCGGTGGTTTCGATATCGATATAACGAACCTGTGCGTTGACCATCCAGTTGTCGTCCAGCATATAGTCTGCACCGATTTGCGCTGCCAGCCCCCAGGAATTCTCCAGGCTAAAGCCATCGAAATCGCCTTTGGCGGCACTGCTCAGAGACTCATCAAAAAACCAAGTGAAGTTGACGCCGGCGCCAGCGTAGGGCTGGAAGGCGGAGGCGTTGTCCAGCGGGTAGTAGACCAAGCTAACGGTCGGGGGCAAATGTTTGATGCTACCTAGCTTGTCGATTACGCCGGTTACGCCAACATCATGGCTGAACGGTGTGGCTGCCAGCAGCTCGACGCCAACCTTGTCACTCAACATATAGGCAAAGTTCAGACCCAGCTGGGTATCGCTATCCAGCGTGGCGCCAGTCCCCGCTAGGGCGGCACCACCTGCTTCAACCAGGCCACTATCTTCACGCGGATCCACTGTCACCGCACCGGCCCGCACAATAATGTCGCCAGCCTGGTGGGCCTGGGCAATGGAGGCGGCCAGCAGAGCGGGAGCGAGCAGCAGGCCGAGGGTAATTCTGGATACAGTGCGCGACATTGAATGTCTCCTTGGTGTCTTGATGGCTCTACTGTAGGCGTGTGGAGCAAGACGTTTATTGATCTGGAGCAAGTGTTTGGGAATAGGTATCGCGACAGGATGCCGCGGTTGAATTATGTGAGTGAGGAGATGATAATGCTTCTCTTTTGTGGCGAATTCGATAGGACTCGCCGTGCCCCCCGGGAGGAACTGGATGAGAGCGGTTTGGATATTCTTGATGGCAGGGCTGCTGCCAGCCATGGCGCTGGGTCAGGGCGCAGCGGAGCGCGCGCTGGCGGAAGGGGAGGCGCTGATGACCGAGGCGCAACGTTCCCAGCAGCGTATTGACCAGCTGGACAACGCCACCCGGGATGCCCTGAACCGCTACCGCCAGGCAATCCAGCAGAAGGATCAACTGGCCGAATACAACCAGCAGCTGAGCAAGATGGTCGAATCCCAGCGCAGCGAGCTGGCAGACCTGCAGGCGCAGCTGTCCACCATCGAGGAAACCCAGGCTGAAGTCGTGCCCATGCTGCAACGCATGGTCCGCTCCCTGGAACAGTTCATCGAATTGGACCTGCCGTTTCTCGAAGATGAGCGGGCCGACCGTCTGGCGCAGCTGCAGGCGCTGATGATCCGCCCGGAAGTGACGGTGGCCGAGAAATACCGCCGCGTACTCGAGGCCTATCAGATCGAAAGCGATTATGGCCGCACCCTGGAAGCCTGGCGCGGCACGTTGGACGTCGATGGTAACCAGCGAGTGGTCGAGTTCCTGCGGCTGGGACGGCTGGCGCTGTTCTACCAGAGCCTGGACGGTCATATCCAGGGTTACTGGAATGCCGAGGCCCGGCAGTGGCAACCGCTGCCGGCCGGCTATCACCGCACATTGGCGCAGGGCCTAAAGATTGCCCGCCAACAGCAGACGCCGGTCATGCTGCGTTTGCCCTTGCCGCCCGTCAGTGAACAGGGAGCTGCCCAATGAAGCGCCTCTTGATTGCCCTGGCTGTGACCCTGAGCAGCCCGATCGTTCTCGCCCAACCCGCTTCGCTTGATCAATTGCTGCAGGATATTCGCGAGATCCGCAGCAGCGAGCAGGCGGCCATGCGCGAGCGCGAAGCAGAATTCCTGCGCGAGCGGGATAACCAGGAGGCACTGCTGACCCAGGCCGAGCGCGAGCTGGCGCCAATCAAGGCCGAAGCCGATCGGCTCAAGGCCGAGTTCGATGAACTAGAGCAGCAGCTGGCGACAACCGAGACGCAGATGCGCGAGCGCAGCGGCAACCTCGGTGAGCTGTTTGGCGTGGTGCGGCAGATGGCGGGGGACACCCGCAGTCAATGGCAGGATTCGCTGCTGAATGTGCAATTCCCGCAGCGCCTGGCACAGCTCGATCGTCTGGCCGCTACCGCCCAGATCCCAACGGTGGAGACCCTGGAGCAGTTCTGGTTCATGCTGCAGGAAGACATGACCGCCAGCGGCAAGATCAGCCGGGTGACGGCGTCGGTCATTGGCCGCGACGGCCAGCAGCAGGACACGCCGGTCGTGCTGGTTGGGCCCTTTGTCGCCCTCGCCGGAGAGGAGTACCTCACCTATCAGGCCGAGGCCGGCACCTTGCAGGTAGCGGACAAGCAACCTGAAGGCCGCGCGCTGATCGGTGATTTCCTGGCGCCGCGCACGGAGCTGGCCGATCTGATGGTCGATCCTACGCGGGGCACCGTGATCGGGCAGATGCAGCTGACGCCGTCCTTCATGGATCGGGTCCGCCAGGGTGGCCTGGTGGGCTATGTGATCATCGCCCTGGGGATCATCGGCATCCTGCTGGCGCTGGCCAAACTGGTCTGGCTACTGGGTATTTCCCGCAAGGTCGAGCGCCAGGCCAACAGTCTGGATCAATTGCGTAACGACAACCCCCTGGGCCGTATTCTCGGCGTGATCGGCAGCAAGCCTCGACTGGAGGAGCTGGACACCCTGGAGCTGAAACTGGATGAGGCCATCCTGCGGGAAACCCCAGCCCTGGAGCGGGGCAACGGCCTGATCAAATTGCTGGCGGCAGTGGCGCCGCTGCTGGGCCTGCTGGGTACCGTCACCGGCATGATCGCTACTTTCCAGGCCATCACCCTGTTCGGTACCGGTGATCCCAAGTTGATGGCCGGCGGCATTTCCCAGGCGCTGGTTACCACGGTGCAGGGACTGGTGGCCGCCATCCCGTTGTTGTTCCTGCATGGCATGCTGGCGTCGCGCAGCAAGGCGGTCATCCAGGTGCTGGAACAGCAGAGCGCGGGCCTGATCGCGCTGCATCTGGATTCCGGAGAGCGGCGCGGTGAGTGAAGCCCTCTGGTTGCTCAGGGATTTTCTCGACAGCGGCGGCTGGGTGCTGTGGACCATCCTGGGCTTCACCATAGTGCTGTGGACCTTGATGGTCGAACGCCTGTGGTACCTGTGGCGGATCTTTCCCCTGCGTTCGGCCAGTCTGGAAAAACGCTGGCTGCGCCGCGGCGACCATAGCAGCCGGGCGGCGCGCCATATCCGCGAGGCCTGGTTGTCGATGGCGCGTCAGCGGTTGAATCGTTTCATGCCGATGATCCGGGTGCTCATCGCCCTGTGTCCCTTGCTTGGTCTGCTGGGTACTGTCAGCGGCATGATCCAGGTATTCGACGTGCTGTCGATCAGCGGAACCGGCAACCCCCGGGCGATGGCGGCGGGCGTCTCCCGCGCCACCATGCCGACCATGGCCGGCATGGTCATCGCCATCAGCGGATTATTTTGCCTGGCGCGACTCGATGCAGCGTCGCGGCTGGCCCTGCAGCGGCTCACCGACCGCCTGCGTCACGAATAGGAATACTTGATCATGCGCATGCGCAGACACTCGGCAGGCAACGACGACGAAGCCGGCATCGACCTGACCCCCATGCTCGACGTGGTGTTCATCATGCTGATCTTCTTCATCGTGACCAGCACCTTCATCAAGACCACCGGTATCGAAGTCAATACCCCGACGGCGGACAGCTCCGAGCAGCAGCCCAAAGGCAACATCCTGATCGCCGTGGACCCCAACGGTGAGATCTGGATCGACCGCCAGCAGGTCGACATCCGGGCGGTGCGCGCCGCGGTGGAGCGCATGCGGGTGGATCAACCGGATAGCACCGTGGTAGTGCAGGCAGACCAGGACGCACGCAGTGGCCTGGTGATTCAGGTCATGGACCAGGTGCGCATGGCCGGTGTGCAGGATGTGGCCCTGGCGGCCACGGCGGGAGCCAACTGATGCGCCTGCTGGTCAGCTTTGCCGGCGCCTTGCTGGTGACGCTGGCGCTGTTCGCCCTGATGATGATCATGGTCATGCCGCCACGGGACAACCGGGATCTGGGCGAGGAGCTGGCTCGGGTCAGTTTTGTCCGCAGCGTGGCGGACACCCCAAGTGACAGCCGTCAGCGGCAACCGCGCCAGCCGCCGGAGCAGCCGCAACCGCCGGATGTGCCGCCGCCCCAGCCGGCGCCGCCGCAGCCGCAGGTCGCGACCAACGTGCAGCTGAACATCAGCGTACCGAACCTGCCGACTCCGGGTGTGAACGTGGCGGTCACGCCGACGCTGGCCGGGATTACCGCGGCAGAGGCGCCGGCCCCCGCGCCCACTCCCGCACCTGCAGCGCCAGCGGCACCGGCCACCTCGAGCAGTCCCAGCACCGCCGAGGAAGTCACCCCGCTGGTGGATATTCCACCCAATTATCCGCAACGGGCATTGGCGGCGGGCATTGAAGGTGAAGTGACCCTGGCGTTCACCATCACCCCTGATGGGCGGGTGGACAATCTGCGGGTGACCTCGGCCAAACCCAAGGGCGTGTTCGAGCGCGAGGCGCGCCGTGCCGCCGGTCGCTGGCGTTTTGCACCGCGCCGGGAGAATGGCCAGCCGGTTGCCCGTGAGGCAACCAAAACCTTGTATTTCCGTCTGGAGGACAGATGACCATGTGTGTCGCAAACCTCTATCGCAGCGCCGCACTGGGGCTGACGCTGCTGCTGGCGCCGGGCCTGGTGATGGCGCAACAGGCAATCAACCCTGCGGTATTCCAGGCCCTAACGGCAGCGCAGAAGGCGCAGCAGGGCGGGGACCTGGGCAAGGCACGCAGTGCCCTGAACCAGGCGCTGGACGACGTCGAAGCGGGTAGCCTGGAGCTGGCGCTGATCCAGCAGCGGCTGGGCTATGTGGCGATTGCCGCCCAGCAGAACCGCCAGGCCATCGACTGGCTGCGCAAGGCCCTGGCCCACGGCAAGCTGGACGCGACCGTCGCCCGCCAAGATCAGTTGAATCTGGCGCAACTGCTGGCGGCTGAGGGGCAGTACAGCGACGCGGCCAGGCTATTGGAGACCGTGCAGGCGAAGGGTGCCCTGACGTTGGAGCAGAAACAGTTGCTGGTGCAGTGCTATAGCCAGACGCAGAACTATGCCAAGGCCATTCCGCTGGCAGAACAGGTGGTCCGCGCCGATCCTGGCGTTGGCGATGTCTGGTACCAACTGCTGGTCGGCATGAATTACCAGCAGGAACGCTATAGCAGCGCGGCCCAATGGCAGAAGGTGCTGCTCAAGCGCGCCCCGCAGAATCGTGAGCATTGGCGGCAACTGGCGGGCCTGCAGAGCCAGGCCGGCGAACAACCCGCGGCGGCGGCCACGCTGCGACTGGCCCATGAAGCGGGGGTGGGGCTGACCCAGACCGATCTGGATAATCTGGTGGCCCTGCAGATGAATGCAGGTGCGCCCTGGCAGGCAGCACGGCTGCTGGAAGAGCTGATGGCGCAGAAGCTGCTGCCGACCGACGCGGCGCGCCAGGAGCGACTGGCACAACTCTGGACCCTGGCACGCGACCGCACGCGGGCGCGTGATGCCTGGATTGCCGTGGCCAACGGCAGTGGCCGGGCTGACCACTGGCTGCGGCTGGCGAGTATTCAATTGGAAGACGGGCAGTGGCCGGACCTGCTGACCACCCTCAAGCGGGCGCAGAGCGGTGCTAGCAGCCAGCAGCGGCAGCTGATTCGCCAGTGGGAGGGCTATGCCCGCCTGGCGATGGAAGATAACAGCTAGCTGCACCAGGAGCTCGGTAACCGGGCCTGATGCCCGCTTGCTGGATACGGCAGCCGGCCGGCCTCAGGTACGTATCGACAGCCCATCGACCAGCGATTGCCGATAGGCGCGCCAGGCCGGCACGCAGCCCATGCTGACGCCCGCCAGCAGGATCAGGCCGAGCAGACTCCAGTCACGGGTAGTCGGCGTGGTCAGCGGGATGAATACGCCGTACCGGGCGACAATCAGCGGTTGCGCCAACCACAGCACCCCGTACATCAGCGCCAACCCCAACAGTATGCCCAGGCCGGACAGGCTGGCGGCTTCCAGTAGCAGCAAGCTGAACACATGGCGGGGCCGCGCGCCTACCGAGCGCAGGATGGCCATCTCCCGGCGTCGCTCGTTGAGACTGCTGAGGATGGCAGTGAGCATGCCGATCAGCCCGGTCAATACGACGAACACCGAGACGATGAACAGCGCCTGTTCCGCCACACCGAGCAAGCTCCAGAGCTCCTGCAGCGCAACGCCCGGAATAATTGCCATCAAAGGCTCATCGGGGAAGCGGTCGATATCCCGTTGCACCGCGAAGCTGGCCACCCGGCTGTTCAAGCCCAGCAGCGCAGCGTTGATGGTGGTTGGCGTGACATCCTGTTGTTCGGCGCCAGGCTGATGATGGTCATGGTCATGGTCATGGGAGTGATCATGGCCATGCCCGGCGTGACCACGGGCTTGCGGACGCGGCGGCATGCCGTGGTGCCAGTGGGCATGGATCGCTTCCTGGCCCGCCAGGCTGATATGCACGGTGCGGTCCACCGGCGTGCCGGTAGGAGCCAGGATGCCGCTGACCTGGAAAGGTTGGTCGGCATGATCGATGAAGCTCACCGAACCGGTGCCGTGTCCTAGCACCAGCTCATCCCCCAAGCGGTAGTTCTGCTCCCGGGCTACGTCGGCACCGATCACCGCATCGTAGAGCCCAGCAAAGGCCTGCCCCTGGGTAAAAGCCAGTGCGCGGTCACGACCATGGCGGTAATGGTCGAAGTAATCGGTGGTAGTGCCCAGCACCGGATACCCGCGGTGCGAATCGCCCAGGGCAATCGGGATGGCCCAAGCCACCCGCGGATGGTCCGCCACCTTCTGGAAACTGTCCCAGGTCATGCTGCTGGTCGGGTTGCCGATGCGAAACACCGAATACAACAGCAGCTGTACCGAGCCCGTGCGCGGACCAACGATCAGGTCGGTGCCGGCGATGGTCCCGGCGAAGCTGGCGCGAGCCTCGGTGCGGACCTTTTCCACACCGAGCAACAGGGTCACACTCAGGGCGATAGCGAAGATGGTCAGCAGGGCGGAGAACCGCCGGTTGGCCAGGCTGCGCCATGCCAGATGCAGCAGAAACATCAGCTGGCCTCCTGCAGGGAGGCGGCGCGATTGAGATCGCCCAGTGCCAGACTACGGTCGAACATCCCTTCCAGCGCACCGTCATGGCTGACGAACAGCAGAGCGCTGCCCGCAGCCTGGCATTCGGCAAACAGCAACTCCAGAAAAGCTTCGCGGGTATCGGCGTCTAGCGCCGAAGTAGGCTCGTCGGCGATGATCAGTTCCGGACTGCCAATCAGCGCCCGCGCCGCGGCGACGCGCTGCTGCTGGCCGATGGATAGCTCGGCGACCGGTTGCTCACCCACTACCGCTTGGCTCAAACCCAACTGCTCCAACAGAGCGGTGGCCGCGGCGGCAACGGAGCCGTAGCGCTCCGCCGCGCGCTGGCGGCGCAGGCGCGAGAAATGGCAAGGCAGCGCAATGTTTTCAATCACCGACAGGTAGGGCAGCAGGTTGAACATCTGGAAGATGTAGCCGCTGTGGTCGGCGCGGAATTGATCCCGAGCCGAGCGGGACAACCTTGCGAGATCCTGCCCCAGCAAGCGGATCTGCCCATGGTCTGGCAATTGGACGCCGCCGATCAGGCTGAGCAGCGTGGTCTTGCCGCTACCGGAGGGACCTTTCAGG
Source organism: Pseudomonas saudimassiliensis (assembly GCF_000939975.1). Classification (GTDB taxonomy): domain Bacteria; phylum Pseudomonadota; class Gammaproteobacteria; order Pseudomonadales; family Pseudomonadaceae; genus Halopseudomonas; species Halopseudomonas saudimassiliensis. Next base: position 3,184,522 of record NZ_LK391969.1, read on the forward strand.
AACACCCGCTCGCCGGGTTGCAGCGTCAGGCTGGCGATATCCAGCAGTGTGGGCTGGCGGGGCCAGGCGAAGCTGACATGGTGCAGCTGTATAACAGGGGTAGACATGCGATGTTCCAGCAGAAATTTAACGTTATCTTATAACGCTTATTCCTGCGGTCAAGCGGCCTCCCCCGGTGGTACCGTGGATTCTGTTTGTAGGTTGCCGTCAGAAGTGGGCTTTTAAGAGCAGGCTGGCGGTGTTCTGGTTCGTGGATCCAACAAGTTCAGTGCTGACATAACCGCCGTCTTCAATACCAAATTTGTTCTTCCAATAATCGTACTCTATGCCGATATATACCTTTTCCTTCCAGCCCAACACCTTGCCGAGGTCATATTTGATCTGCGGGTTGATATGCACATTGGCGTGATATTCGCCCTGACTGTTTTCATCGTTATCCACTACCCAATCGATATATCCATCGATCACCAGCTCCGACCGACCGACCGGAAGCGTATAGCTCCACGCAGGTGTTATCTGCCAGACATTGTCACCGGGCCGTCCACCATCGCTCTTGCGTAAATAGGTGTTAAGTTGAAAGAAATCAAATCCGGGTATGGCCAGATCAATGGCGGGGCCGATGAGGTAGGCTTCCGTATCGCCTTTGCCAAACTCATAGGTCATGGATAGCAATATGTCAATGACGGGCCCGATAGTAATATTGGTGCCGCTGAGTTTGGCATAAGACAGACGGGGAGAGAATTCGCCGTAATGGGTCCGGTCATCATTACCGTCATTGGCTCCCTTGCCGTTGAAGTTGATTTGATCAACGAAGAGAAACAAATCGCCTACAGCCCAGCCACTAGCATGTTCGAACGTGAGCGTTTGCTGGATTGACGGATCTATTTTGAAGTCCTTGCCGTATAGGTAGGTCAGGCTATTGGTGTGCCATTGCACAAGATCAGCAGCGAAAGTCGGACTTGCGATCGCCCCGCCCGCAATAAGAGCAAGGCAAGATGTGGTTATGTTTTTCATGCTTCAATCCTGATTATTGTTGTTGTTTTACTGGGCCCTACGGGTATGGCGGGACACAATTGTCACTCCCGGTTGGGGTGGTTCCATTTATGGCCGGCGAGCTTCTGGGTGTCAGTTCAAACGGACGACGATGCCTCCGACGATTAGCAACGCGATACCCACAGCTCGCCCCACACTGAGGGAGTGCGGGGTAAATCCCGCCAAGCCAAAATGGTCAATCAGGGCCGCGGCAGTCATTTGTCCGACCAATACCATGGCCAGCATGGTGGCCGCACCCAGCCGGGGGCTGAGCGTGACCATTGCCGTGACGAAGAAAGCGCCCAAGATACCGCCGCTCCACAGCCATAAGGGCATCGACGCGAGATCACCCCAGATCGGACGGGGCAAGCGAACAACGACGCAGACCAGAATCAATAGCAGCAGGCCGATGGCGAAGGAAATACAGGATGCCCAAAGCGCATTCCCTGCACTCAGCGCCAACTGCGAATTTAATCCCGCCTGCAGCGGTAGGACCGCCCCTGCCGCGAGCGCCATGAGTATATAAATCCACACTGTTTAGCTTCTCCGGGCAGAGGTGGTCTTTCGCTGTTGCTAACCTTGGCGCGCCACCGGCTGGGGTGCGTTCAATTCGTTTTCACGGGCGATGGCATCAAACACCGGGCCGAAGGCTGGCCGCGGAATGTATTGTCCGGCGCCTTCTACCGCGAGGAGTTGCCCTTCGCGCCAGACGATTTTCCCGCGGCTCAACGTGTAGCTGGGAATACCGGTCACCGTGCGGCCTTCGAAAATATTGAAGTCGATGTTCTGGTGGTGGGTCTTGGCAGAGATGGTGCGCGTACCGGTCGGATCCCATACCACCAGGTCGGCATCGGCACCTACCGAGATAGAGCCTTTGCGTGGGTACATATTGAACAGTTTGGCGGTATTGGTTGAGGTCACTGCAACAAACTCATTCATGGTCAGGCGGCCCTTGTTGACGCCTTCATCCCACATGATGGCCAGCCGATCCTCGATGCCGGCGGTGCCGTTGGGAATCCGCGTGAAATCGTCTTTACCGGCGGCCTTCTGGTCAGCGCAGAAACAGCAATGATCGGTTGCGGTGGTCTGCAGGTTACCTCCGCGCAGACCCTGCCAGAGGGCTTCTTGGTGTTCTTTGGCGCGAAACGGCGGGCTCATGACATGGGCGGCGGCAAAGGCAAAATCAGGATGTCGATAAACACTGTCGTCAATGGCCAGATGACCTGCCAGCACCTCGCCATATACACGGTTGCCGTTATTGCGGGCGCGGGTAATCGCTTCCAGCGACTCCTTGCAGGACACGTGCACGATATAAATTGGGACGTTCATAGCTTGCGCAATATGGATGGCCCGGTTGGCTGCCTCGGCCTCAACCACCGGTGGGCGGGAAAGCGGGTGTGCTTCGGGGCCGGTCATGCCCTTGGCGAGCAATTCCTGCTGCAGCTGGAAAACCAGCTCGCCGTTCTCGGCGTGGACGGTTGGCATCGCCCCTAGCTCGACAGAGCGGCGGAAGCTCTTCACCAGGGTTTCATCATCAGCCATGATGGCGTTCTTGTAGGCCATGAAGTGTTTGAAACTGTTCACTCCATGTTCACGCACCAGTTCGCCCATTTCCTCATGGACCGAGTCATCCCACCAGGTAATGGCCACGTGAAAAGTATAGTCCGCTGCCGCTTTGGCGGCCCAGTCACGCCACTGATGGAAAGCCTCGAGCAGGGATTGCTGGGGCGATGGAATGACGAAGTCGATGATGCTGGTGGTGCCTCCTGCTAGCCCGGCGGCGGTACCAGTATAGAAATCATCGCTGGCTACAGTCCCCATGAAAGGCAGCTGCATATGAGTGTGGGGGTCAATGCCCCCGGGCATTACATATTGGCCACCGGCATCTATAACCTCTGCGGTAGCAGGGGCATCTAGATTCTCTCCGATCGCAATAATTTTTCCCTCGTCACAATAGACGTCGGCGCGATAAGTCTTATCAGCTGTGACCACGGTACCGTTTTTTATGAGTACGGACATTTCTGGTTCTCCTTACTGGTCTTGGCGAGTCGTATTTGAAATTGTTTTCCGGGTTGATAGGTGGCCGAGTCAGTCATGCTGGTTTTTTCAAGCTGTTGCGCATGAGGATCAGGTAGATGCTGCTGGCGATTATCAGGCCGACAAACCAGGCATAGGTATAGATTTGCTGGAACACAGAGGGCACGGTATCGATAAAACCGGCGACATGCAGGAAGCCTGGCAAATTGGGCAGAATACCTATCACCAGCGCGATCAGGGCAACCGGATTCCAGCCCTTGCGATAGCTGTATTCCCCATCATTTCGGAAAAGATCTCGATGATTCAGACGGGTTTTGCGGATGACGAAATAGTCGGCGACCATAATGCCGGCGACTGGGCCGAGCAGGGCAGAATAGCCAATCAACCAGGTGAAAATATAAGCACTGGTTGATTCGAGCAGCTTCCATGGCATGATCGCGATGCCCAACCCCGCGGTTAGATAGCCGCCCATCTTGAAGGATATTTTGCTGGGGCTGAGGTTGGAGAAGCCGTTCGCCGGTGCGACAACATTAGCCGCGAGATTGGTGGTCAGCGTAGCCAGGATCAACGCGATCAAGGCAACAATAACGGCGAACCCGCCCATGTGACTGGTTAGCTCGACGGGATCCCAGATAGCCTTGCCATAAATCACCACGGTTGCCGATGTGACCGCGACACCGATAAAGGCAAAAAGCGCCATGGGCAATGGAAGCCCCAGAGCCTGGCCAATAAACTGATCCTTTTGCGATCGGGCAAAACGGGTGAAGTCGGGAATATTCAGCGCCATGGTGGCCCAATAACCCACCATCGCCGTAAGGCCTGGCCAGAACACTGACCAGAACTGGCCTTCACGTGGACCTCCGGCAACAAATTGCGATGGGGTAGACAGCATCGAGCCAAATCCCCCGGCCTTGAAGTAAGCCCAGCCGAGCAACGCAAGGCCCATGGCAATGAGAAAGGGTGCTGCGTAGGTCTCCAGCCAGCGGATTGATTCAGTGCCGCGAGCAATGAAAAATACATGGAGGGCCCAAAACAGCAGGAAACAAACCAGTTGGCCTAAATCAATACCCAGAAAGCTGATGAGGCTTCCGCTGATGGCGTTATCGGTCATTATGTTGATGATGATGTAGATTGCGGAGCCGCCTACCCAGGTTTGGATTCCGAACCAACCGCATGCCACGAGGCCGCGCAGCATGGCGGGAAGCTTTGCTCCAGCAGTACCGAAGGAAGAACGGAGCAAGACGGGAAACGGGATGCCATGTTTGGTGCCCGCATGGCCGATGGCAATCATCGGGATCAACACGATGATATTGCCGGCCAGAACGGTCAGGACCGCCTGCCACCAGGACATTCCCTCTGCCACCAGGCCCGCGGCCATCATATAAGTGGGAACACAAACGACCATTCCGACCCACAAACCGGAAATGCTTTGCCAGGACCAGGTCCTGTCTTCTGCTTTTGCGGGTGCGAGATCCTCATTCCAGAGATCTGCACTGGGAGTAGTACTCACAGCGGCATCGTACAAGAGTGAATCAGCTTGAGTCTGCATTGAACTGTGCCTCTAATCTATTGTTTTTATTTTGCACGTCTCTATATCCCGCGCCACACAGGATGTTACTTAGTGAATGCCTCAGATATCTTGTTCGAAAAACAGGTGTAGCAACTCCCTGCACTAAGAGGTGCGCAGTACGGGGTTATTCCATGCGTAGGTTAAATTGGTTCCGGGTATCTAGACCCGGGTAAGCTGCTAGTTAGCTGTTTACTAAACCAGTGCTCTCTGGATCGAGGAAGCAGTAGTTGGAAAAGTTGCTGCACATGATTTCATCCTCTTATCACCGTCTCGAGTCGAGATATTTTAAATCGAATGCTAGTACAACGATTCAGCGCTCACTGCGTCAAGAACGGCTAGTTGTTCTTAACAACGGTTCGTCCATGTTTTGGTAATAGGGATAATGCGTAACGTAACCGTATGTAAGTGCCGTTATTCGCAAACCTACAAGCAAGTTTTGAGGGGGTCAAGCATTATTTTTCCAATAGGTAAAAAATTTATATCTACTAGTAGCCTGGTTTTTTCATGCAACGCAGGCCGCTGCCGGCGCTAGGTGATGTGCATAATCAGGGGGAGACGCCGGCTCGGCTATCCGGGTGGGCCTTATCACCCGAGAACTACTGCGCCAGCCGATCGAGCTCTTCGAGATAGCTTTCAAGCACCAGATTAGGGGGCGCAGCTTTACGGGTAATGGCGCTGTAATGGGTGACGTATCGGTTGGCTAGCGGATCGATCGCCCGCATGGCTTCTTCGCGCACCCAGCGTTGCGCATAGTGGGTGGGGAGATAGCCGATATAGCGGCCTGTCAGGATGAGAAAGGCGATTCCCTCGCGGTCCGTTGCCGATGCGGCTGCTTTGAGCGGCTCGTGCAATGCCTTGATTTCCGGGGTCTGAGCATAGGCTGGCAGGACGGCATCCCAGCCACTGAGCTCTACCGGCTCCGAACCCGTATGGTGATACAGCGGATGGCTCGAACTGCAATACAACTGCGACACTTCCTCGTACAACGGCCGGTAATACAGTCCTGGCAGGGACTTCAGCGCGGGGATGATACCGACATGCAAACGGCCATCGAGCACACCCAGTTCGATATCATTGGGTGGAATCATCCGGATATTTATCCGCACATCTGGCCCGCGATCCTTCAGCGCACTTAACGCCTGGGTGATAAGCATCTGCGGCATGGTGACCAAGCTGTCAGTGATGCCGATATTCAGCTCGCCCTTCAGATGGTCATGCAGGCTGTTCACATGGGTGCGGAAGCCTTCGATGGCGGCTAGCATCTGCAGGGTGGCCTGGTAGACCTCGCCGCCTTCCTGGGTCAGAGAAAAGCCGCTACGTCCCCGCTGACAAAGCCGCAATGCAAGACGGCCCTCCAACTCGTTCATGGCAATGCTGATCGCGGCGCGGCTGATATTCAGCTCCACTTCGGCTGCGGAAAAGCCGCCGCATTCGACCACCTTGCGAAAAATACGTAACAAGCGCAGATCGGTATCACTGATTTGACCAGGCAGGGCCAGCTTACGGGTTTTCATCTGCTATCTCACGAGAATCAACGGCTAGCAGGATAGCGGAGGAGGCTGGATATGTTAAGTAATCACTTGCTTGAAGATAAATAAGTTGGGGTTTTACTTTCACGTGGGACTGACGAGACTGGCTGCTACCGATAACCGTGAGGGGTGATGTAATGTCTGATCTCAATACTCAGCGCCCTGCCGGACTGACCCCCGAGCAGCTTGACGCTTACTGGCTTCCATACTCTGCCAATCGCCAGTTCAAAGCCGATCCGCGCATTATCGTGGGAGCGGAAGGCAGTTACTATTTCGATGCTGATGGTCGCAAGATCTTTGATGGTCTGTCTGGCCTCTGGTGCTGCGGTGCCGGCCATAATCGTCCGGAAATTGCCGAGGCAGTCGCCAAGCAACTGCGTGAGCTGGATTATGCTCCCGCCTTCCAGTACGCCCATCCCAAAGCCTTCGAATTGGCCGAACGGATTACCCAGCTGACTCCGCGGGGCCTTGATCATGTGTTCTATACCAACTCGGGATCAGAAGCTGCGGACACCTCGCTGAAAATCGCCCGGGCCTACTGGCGCAAGAAAGGCAAACCAACGAAAACCAAGCTGATCGGGCGGGCCAAGGGCTACCATGGCGTTAACTTCGGCGGTATCAGTCTCGGCGGTATCGGCGCCAACCGCACTTTGTTCGGGCAAGGGATTGACGCCGACCACCTGCCGCATACCCTGCTCAAGGAAAATCTCTTCAGTCGCGGCATGCCCGAGCGTGGCGTCGAGCGCGCCGAAGATCTGCTTGAACTGATCGCCCTGCACGATGCATGCAATATTGCTGCGGTCATTATCGAGCCGTTAGCGGGCTCTGCGGGGGTATTGCCGCCGCCGGTAGGTTATCTGCAACGTCTGCGGGAGATCTGCGATCAGCATGAGATTCTGCTGATATTTGACGAGGTCATAACCGGTTTTGGACGAGTAGGCTCAAATACTGGCGCTGAAGAGTTCGGTGTCACCCCGGACATGATGAACGTGGCCAAACAGCTTACCAACGGTGCTGTGCCGATGGGTGCGGTGATTGTGCAGCGTGAGATCTATCAGACCTTCATGGAGCAGGGCGGCCCGGAATATGCGATCGAACTGCCCCACGGTTATACGTACTCCGGCCACCCGGTAGCCTGCGCCGCAGCACTGGCTTCCCTGGATATCCTGCAGAATGACCGCCTGGTTGATCGGGTCAAGGAAATGAGCCCGGTATTCGAGGATGCACTGCACGGGCTCAAGGGTAGTCGTTACGTCACGGATATCCGCAATTATGGAATGGCTGGCGCTTTGCAAATTGAAAGCTACCCCGGGGAGCCGGCACGCCGCCCTTATGAAATTGCCATGAAATGCTGGGAGAAAGGCTTTTACGTACGCTACGGCGGCGACACCATTCAGTTGGGTATGCCCTTCATCGTGGAACGGGAAGAGATTGATCGCGTCGTCAATGCGATCGGCGACGCCATCAGCGAACTGGACTGAATTACCAATAATAACTGGCAGAGAGAAGAGACGATGAAGACAATCGGACACTTGATCAACGGCGCTATCGACACGCAATCCAGCCGGACCCAGGAGGTGTACAACCCGTCCACTGGCGAGGTGTCGAAACATCTGGCGGTGGCGAGTAAGGCTACTGTGGAAGCGGCCATTGCAGCGGCCCAGGCCGCTTACCCCGCCTGGCGCAATACTCCGCCGCTCAAGCGCGCCAAGGTGATGTTCCGCTTCAAGGAGTTGCTGGAGCGAAATGCCGAAGAGATCTGCCGTTTGATTGGTGAAGAGCACGGTAAGATTGCCCATGACGCCATGGGAGAGCTGCAGCGGGGGATCGAAAACGTCGAATATGCCTGTGGCGCCCCGGAATTGTTAAAGGGTGAATTCAGTAAGAATGCCGGTCCAGCGATCGACTCCTGGAGCGAGTTCCAGCCACTGGGCGTGGTGGCGGGTATCACGCCCTTCAATTTCCCGGCCATGGTACCCCTGTGGATGTACCCCATGGCAATTGTCTGCGGCAATACCTTCGTACTCAAGCCGTCTGAGCGCAACCCGTCGGCGGTGCTTTTTATTGCTGAACTGCTGCATGAGGCTGGTCTTCCGCCGGGTGTGCTCAACGTCGTCAATGGCGACAAGGAAGCAGTGGATGTACTGCTATCCGATGCGCGCGTGCAGGCAGTGAGCTTCGTAGGCTCGACGCCCATTGCAGAATATATCTACACCACGGCGAGTGCCCATGGTAAGCGCTGCCAGGCGCTGGGTGGCGCGAAGAACCATGCTATCGTGATGCCGGACGCTGATATGGACAACGCGGTATCGGCACTGGTGGGTGCTGCCTTCGGTTCATCCGGTGAGCGTTGCATGGCGCTGTCAGTTGCCGTGGCGGTTGGTGACGAGGCGGCGGATGCGCTGATCAGCAAGATGTCCGAGCAGATGAAAAAGCTCAAGGTCGGGGCGTTTTCCGACAAGAGCAACGACTTTGGCCCGCTCATTACCCGTGCGCATCAGGAAAAGGTCCGTGGGTATATCAGGAGCGCCGAGGAGCAAGGCGCCACGCTGGTGGTCGATGGTCGTAAGCCGACGGTGACGGGTTACGAACAGGGGTTTTATGTCGGCGGCACTTTGATTGACAACGTGACCGCTGAGATGACCTGTTATAAAGAAGAGATTTTTGGGCCGGTACTCTTGGTCATGCGGGTCAACAGCATGGAGGAAGCCATGCAATTGATTAACGATCATGAATACGGCAACGGTACCTGTATCTTTACCCGTGACGGTGAAGCGGCGCGTTATTTCAGCGACAACATCATGGTGGGCATGGTTGGCATCAACGTGCCCTTGCCGGTACCCGTGGCCTATCACAGCTTTGGTGGCTGGAAGCGTTCACTGTTTGGTGACCTGCACGCCTATGGACCTGATGCGGTGCGCTTCTATACCAAGCGCAAAACGATTACCCAGCGCTGGCCGTCAGCCGGGGTACGGGAGGGAGCGCAATTTTCCTTCCCTTCTTGAACAAGGGCTTGGCATAGGTTGAAGCTATTTGTTTCGGAGCGCCCGGTGCACAGTACCGGGCGTTTTTTGAAACGCGACCTTGGTTGGTCTCCGTTCATATCTATCCAAGCTACACCTGGCATAAGCAAAAGGCCGGATCATTTGCCCCGGCCTTTCGCATGTAACCGTGGTAACGCCTAATTGAGATAATGCCGCGGCACCCGGTTCAGATTGCAGAACAGCTGGTAAGGAATGGTGTCAGCCCAGTTGGCTACCTCGCTGGCCAGCACGCCTTCGCCCCATAGCTGCACGGAACTGCCCAAGCCAACTGCCGGCAAGTCGGTGAGATCGACTGTCAGCATATCCATGGAGACCCGACCGATCAGCTCAGTGCGCTGGTTGTCGACCAGCACTGGGGTACCGCTCTTGGCGTGACGGGGATAGCCGTCCGCATACCCCATGGCCACCACGCCGATGCGGGTGGGACGCCTGCTGATGAACTGTGCGCCATAGCCGACCGACTCGCCGCAGCTAACGTTGTGCACAGCAATGACCCGTGAGTTCAGTTGCATTACGGGTTTCAGCCTGGCGGCATTCTTTTGACCAGGAGCGAAGGGGGAGGCGCCATATAACATGATACCCGGCCGCAACCAGTCACCCTGAGCCTGGGGCCAGGCCAGTGCGCCAGCGGAGTTGCACAAGCTGGATGGGCCTTGCAGCTGGGCCGTGGTCTCGTTGAAGCAGAGTAATTGCTGCATGGTGGTATCGCAGTCCGGTTCATCGGCGCGGGAGAAGTGGGTCATCTTTACCAGGCTGGAAACCTTGTCCGTGGCTTGCAATGTGCGCCAGATCTCCCCGTATTCTTCAGGTTTGAAGCCCACCCGATGCATGCCGGTGTCCAGTTTTAGCCAGACTTGGAGCGGGTGCTCGATATGGGCTTCATCCAGATCGCGCAGCTGTCCATGATGATGAATGACGACCCAGAGGTCGTATTGCTGAATCAAGGGCAATTCCGTTGGGTCAAACCATCCCTCCAATAACAAGATAGGTTTTTGAATACCGGCATGGCGCAGGAGCAGGGCTTCCTCAATACAGGCGACGGCAAAGCCGTCTGCGGACTCCGCCAGGGTTTGGGCGCAACGAATGGCGCCGTGACCGTAGGCGTTGGCTTTGATGACTGCCAGCGCCTTGTTGCCGTAGAGTTGCCTGGCCAATTGGTAGTTATGACGCAAAGCGCCAAGATCGATCAATGCATGGGCTGGACGCATGGGTTTCATTCTCGGGGTTGGCTATTTAGAGAGCGGCGACGATGGCGATTTCCACCAGGACATCCGGTGTGAGCCATTCCGCCTTTAACATGGTGCGATCGGGCGCCGCCCCCTCGGGCAACCATTGCTCCCATATCCTGTCGATGGTTTCAAAATCAGAGGTGGGGTTCTGGAGGTATATGGTTGCAGATAACAGTTTGGACTTGTCACTACCGGCGTCCGCCAGTAGTTGTTCAATGGCCGCCAGGGTATTGTTCGCTTGCATGTGCAGATCACTTCCGGTTGGCGTGGCATCGGCAAATCGGCCAGCCAGATAAACTTCGTCCTGATGTACCAGTACTTGCCCCATCTGCACATTGGTATATAGAGCTTGGGTATTCATTTCGCGCTCCTTATTGTTAATTTCTGTCTCACACATCGCTCTGTTGGTCGAAGCCTAGACAATCCTGTCTGGCCCGTTAGGTGCCAGGATTGCCGACGTGTATACTTGTGCGCCTCATGCTCCAGCACCGCACAGTCGCCGGGGCTGGAGCGCTGTCGCCGTTTTATGACCCAACCAAGAGGGTACCCCTTGGACGAAAACACTCACCGTTTAGCTATGAAGGCCTCCTCAGATGGCGATACGGCTAAACCCCGCAAGCGTTCAATGGCGAGAAAAGCCCAGGAATCTCGCATCCTTGAAGCTGCTGAGATGCTGTTCGCTCAATATGGCTATAACGGGGTCTCCATCGAGGCGATCGCTGAGCAAGCCGGCCTCTCCAAACAAAACATGCTTTATTATTTTCCTTCCAAGGAATACCTGTATCACCATGTGCTGACAAACGTGCTCGATCTCTGGATCGACAAGATGGCGCTATTTGAGCAAGCGGGGGACACCCCCGCCAGCAAGTTGCGCAGCTATATTCTCGGTAAACTGGAACTGTCACGTTTGCGGCCAAATGGTTCGAAAATATTTGCCAATGAGATAATCAATGGCGCGCCTCACATCAAGGAATATCTGCAGCAGAAGCTATTGCCCAAACTCGACACCGATATTGCCTTGGTCAAACAGTGGATTACCGATGGCCTGATGGACCCGGTAGATCCTTACCATCTGTTCTTTTCAATTTGGGCTACGACCCAGACCTATGCTGATTTTTCGACCCAGATTGCATTGGTGATGCATAAGGACAGTCTGGAAACTACTGACTATGAAGATGCCGGACGCTTCCTCACCCATATCATTCTCAAAGGTGTCGGGCTGAGCGAATAGCGCGTTATCCGTTGCCCTGAAGAGAGCCAGTGCATGCTCCTTCAGGGCGGCGGTGCCCGCTCAGATCAACTATTGGCACGCTCCACTACGGCCTGGAACAGCACGTTGCAGCCGGCTGCCAGATCTTCCGGCGTCGCATTTTCAGCTTCGTTATGGCTAATACCATTTTCGCAGGGTACAAACACCATGGCCGTTGGTGCTACGCGAGAGATATAGCAGGCGTCATGTCCGGCTCCGCTGACGATATCCCGGTGGCTATAACCAAAATCCTTTGCAGCCTGGCGTACCAGCTCGACACAGTCACGGTCGAAAGGCACCGGCGGGGAGTACCAGATCTGCTCGAAAGCCATTTCCAGCCCCAACTCCGTGGATACCGAGTCGGCTGTCTCACGCAGGGCCTGATCCATCTTTTGCAGGACATCCGCATCCGGATGGCGAAAATCTACGGTAAAGAATACCTCGCCCGGAATCACATTCCGCGAATTGGGAAAGACCTGTACCAGGCCTACGGTGGCGCAGGCATTAGGCTGATGGGCGAGGCCTATCTTGTTGACCTGGTCAATCAAGCGAGCCGCACCCACCAAGGCGTCTCGCCGACGATTCATCGGTGTGGGCCCCGCATGGGATTCCTGGCCGGTGAGGGTGATTTCATACCAGCGTTGACCTTGCGCGTCAGTCACGACACCGATCTGTTTCTTTTCATCTTCCAGAATCGGGCCCTGCTCGATATGCGCCTCAAAAAACGCCTTGAAAGGACGGCCACCAACGTCTTCGGTGCCGTTATAACCGATGCGTGCCAGCTCCTCGCCCATGGTCTTGCCGTCCAGATCAGCGCGACTCAACCCGTAATCCAGGTCAAACACCCCGGCGAATACGCCGGACGCCACCATGGCCGGTGGGAAGCGTGAGCCTTCCTCATTGGTCCATACCGAGGCTTCAATGGGCGCGCGGGTTTCCATCCCGTTGTCATTCAGTGTGCGAATGACCTCCAGGCCGGCCAACACGCCGTAAATACCATCAAACTTACCGCCAGTAGGTTGGGTATCCAGGTGGCTGCCCATTACCACAGGGGGCAAGGAATCATCGAGCCCGGCACGGCGCGCGAAGATATTGCCCATCTTGTCGATGCGAATGGTGCAGCCCGCCTCTTTGCTCCAACGCACAAACAAATCACGGCCCTGCTTGTCCAGATCGGTCAAGGCCAATCGGCAGACCCCCCCTTTTTCCGTTCCGCCAATCTCGCCCATTTCCATCAAGCTCTGCCACAGCCGTGCCTGGTTGATCATGGTTTTCTGCATTGTGATTGCCTCATTCGGTCATTTATTGTTTTGGTTGCCCCAGTCCTTACCGGGTTGCAGGCGCCCGGCTAGACCGAGAGCGCAGGTTTTTGCCAACCGGTGGCGCAGGCGCCACCGGTGTCAGCTCAGGTCCGGAATTTGGGGATGATGTGTTCGCCGTACTGCGCGATGATGTTTTCCTCATCGCCATTGTCGAGATAGATGTTGAATTGTGTCGTTCCGGCTGCTTTCAGCTCATTGAGCTTGCTGACATGTTGGTCGGCTTCACCGAGCACGCAGAAGCTTTCCACAATGTCCGGGGTGATGAAGTCGAGGAAAGGATTATCGCTCTGGCCGTGCTTGGAATAATCGTAACCCTTACGCTTCTCGATATAGTCGGTCAGGCTGGAGGGCACGGTGCCGCTGTCGGTACCATATTTTTCAACGATGTCGGCGACGTGGTTGCCGACCATGGCCGGGAACCATTTGGTGGCCTCGATACACTGCTCCCGACTGCCGAAGTAAGCGGGGGCAGCGACGATCACCTTGTAATTGTCCATGTTGCGGCCGGCTTCTTTGCCCGCAGTGATGCTTTGCTCGGCCAGCCACTTGACGATACTCGGCTCGCCGATCTGCAAAATCACGCCATCGCCCACTTCCCCGGCGGTTTTTAACGCCATGGGACCGTATGCTCCGATGTGGACAGGCAATTCGTAGCCATCGGCCCAGGGAAATTTGACCGGTTCAGGGCATTCGCCGTACATCACTTCCTCACCCCGGATCATGGCTTTGACCTTGGTGGTGAATTCAGCCACGCGAGCCAGCGAAGCGGGCTTCTTGCCCATTACCCTTACCGAACTGTCACCGCGGCCCAGGCCGATATCAAAGCGGCCGCCGCTCTGCTTGGCGAGACTGCCAAACAGGCTGGCAGCCAACGACCAGTCTCGGGCGTTGGGGTTGGTGACACACGGCGCAAAACGCATTGTCTTGGTGTGCTCCATGCACATGGCGATCGCGGGGTAACATTCTCGCCAAAGAATATGCGAGTCATAAAACCAGCAATAGGCGAAGCCGGCCTCTTCGGCCTGTTTGACCAGATTACGAGCCCGTTCGGGGCTGACGAACCCTTTAAAGCAAATACCGAATTCCATTGTTATTCTCCTGTGTCGGTAGGTACTTGTTGCTACGTTAGGCGCCAGGCGCCCAGATGCGGATTCCCGCGTGACTGAAGGGGACCTTCTTTGAGATATTCAAACGGATCAAGATGGGGGTGATGGCCTCGATACAGCGGGCGTTGGATGCCGGGCCGCAGTCATAGGCGGTTACACCCATCCTGCTGATGAGTTCGATAACTTGATCCTTGGCTGACACGTTGTCACCGCAGACCAATATGTCGCAGTTGATGGAGTGGTCGAGATTATTCAAGGTTGTCGCGGACACGTTATGCAGTGCGCCAACAACGGGAATAGCCTCCCCCAGCAACTGCTGGGCTGCTTCCGTAGCCGAACCGGCTGGGGGCATGGCAATCGCACGAGGGTTACCTTCCGCCAGGGGCACAACAATGTCGACCAGGATCTTGTCTTGCAGCAAGTCGGCAATGGAGTCCAATGTGGCGTCATGGGCGGCATAGGGCACGGCCAAAATGACGGTCTTGTCGGCTGCACCCACGGCGTCACGGATATCCATACCCCGAATAGGCGCGGCCGAGGCGGGCAGTAGCGTCTTGAGCTCTTGCGCTGCGGCGTTGGCCCGCTCAGCATCGCGGGAGCCAATCACCACCGGCACGCCAGCACCAGCCCAACGTAACGCCAGTCCTCGGCCCTGCGGACCGGTACCACCTAGAATTGCAATTGTCATCGGAAAACGTCCTCTTTTTGTGGTCTTATCAGGTCAGTTGCCGAGCTAGGGGCGGGTTCCCAATCCACGCCTTGAAAAAGAATCGCGGGTGTTTTGCCGTTTTTGCTCATCAGCAAGCCCGACGCGGCAGCTATTTCATCGGCCAGAGCTGGAACGGTAACGGCGAGCGCTCGCCCGAAAGCGTCGTGCTCACCGATCAGGCTGACTTGGGCGGGTACATTGGCCAGCCCGATGGCGACGTTGACCAAGCCCATGCGCCAAGGCCGGCCAAAGGTGTCGGTGATCACCACGCCCAGGCGCACTGCAAAAGCTTCCTCGAGCGCCGCGCAGATTTTTCGGGCACTGTAGTCCGGATCCTTGGGGAGCAGAATGACCGTGTTTTCCTCGCCCACATTGGATTCATCTACCGCCGCATTGGCGCAGATAAAGCCCAGGCGATGCTCGGCAATCAGAATGCCTTCGGCTTGTTGGGGATGCTTGAAGGTGCGTACCAGACGGCGAGACTCGCGCAGAATGACTTCGATTTTGCGCGGATCCTTATTCAGTTGTGCCGCCAGTTCTCGAGCTTCTTCGCGGGGTTCAATCGTCCCGAGGGAAACCACCTGACCCTCTGCCTTGGAGACCACTTTGTGGGCGATCACCAAGATGTCGCCATCATTCAGCGCGATATGGTTGTGGCTAATCGCCTTGACCAAGATGTCGGCCAGGTCATCGCCGGGCCGGATATCGGCGATGCCGGTCAGAGCGGTCATGGTGAGTTGTTGAGAGTGGTTTAACATACCGCCTCCTGAGTGTGCGTCGTCCGAAGCGCTAGTAGCGAGCCTGATTGCAGTTCCCGGCGTGCGGTGGAGGCTTCGCCGGTCGGCTCGCTGGACCGAATAACCAGGTTGGAAAAGTCATCCGGTGTATCAATGTCAAAGCGCAGCTTGCTCAGGTGTATCAGGCTGCAGGTAATACCTCTGCGGTGCGCTGCTTGCCAATGCTGGTCACTTGAATGAGGACCGAAATGAAAGGGCATGACATTCGGCGGGGTGCTCAGCAAGGCATTGGTGCCGCGGTCATGTGCAGGGCTGATCAGTACCGAAGGCACGGGCCGGGGGTGATTGATCAATGTACGTAGTTCGGTTTCATCCAGTTCGGCGATATCTGCAGGGATCAGCAGTTGCGAGTCGTAGCCCTGCGCGTAGCTCCACTCGGCTGCCAGTTGCGCCGCTGCTGACAGCCCCCTCGGATAACATTCGCGTAACACCGTTGCACCGTAACTGCTGGCCAGCTGGGCAATGGTTTCGCAGGCCGTGACCACCAGCACATCCTGATCAGGCATCTGGTCGCGGAAGAACTTCAAGGTGCGCTCGCACAGCCAGCGAGCCAGCGCGGCCCGCCGCTGGCGCCCAAGCACGGGCTCCAACCGGGACTTGGCGTCAGCAAAATCCTTCACTGGGATGACCACCAGAGTTTTCATCAGCATGCCAATTTCTCCGCAGTGGCCTGGTCTTGGGCAAAGCGCAACAGTTCGCGAGCCAGGCGTACCTTCTCGGCGGTATGCTGCATCAAGGTCTGGGTGACCATGACGTTGAGACCCAGCTGTTTCAGGGCTTCGGCCTCTGACTGGTCTTGATGGTCAATGACCATCCCGTCGATCAGGTCGGTATAACAATCGGCAATGCCGAGATTGGTGCAGCTATAACCACAGGCGCGCAGCATGTGGGCGGCGGGGCCCTTGACCGCGGCGCCCCCAATGAGCGGTGAGACGGCGACTTTGACGGCGTTGGACAGGGCAAATGCCTGGCCCAGCCCAGGCACGGCCAGAATCGGGCCAATACTGACAATCGGATTGCTGGGTGCAATGATCAGGATATCTGCCTCCCGAATGGCTGCGAGCGCCTCCGGTGTTGCCTTGGCACGCTCCCGGCCCTCGAGTTGGATCTCCAGGATCTCGGGCTGACATTGTTCGCGAACAAAATATTCCTGGAATGACAGCCACCCCTGGGGCGTTCTAATCCGGGTTTGCAGGCGATCATCGGTTGGCAGAATGATATTGCTGTGCACGCGAAAGGATTCCGCGATGCGCTGGGCAATAATGCTGGGCCGAACACCCTGCTGGCGTAATTGGGTGCGCAGGATATGGGTGGCCAGATCTCGATCGCCCAGATACATCCAGCTATCGCAGCCCAGGCGTTTGAGATTATCCAGTACACGGTTGCTTTCATCTGCCAGCCCCCAGCCTTTTTCGGTGTCGATCTGACCGGCCAGGGTATAGGTCAGTGTGTCTATATCCGGGGACACCCAAAGCCCATGAAACTCCTGGTCATCAGCGACATTACCGATGATGCTGAGCTGACCGGGCTCACAAATAGTCGCCAGGCCAAGCGCGAGCTTGGCGCCGCCGACTCCGCCAGCGAGCAATGTGATACGCGGGTAAAGGCTGCTCATTGCTGGCCTCCGGCGACAAGGGGCAGCTGCACGACAGGGACCAGTTCGGGGCTGTCATAGGTGGTAAGGTGGTGATACAGCGTGTTGCGCCGGACCGGCTGACGCCCCATGTTGCGCATGATCTGGATAAAGCTGTCAGGACGCATCTCCTGGCCATGTTCAGCGCCGGCCGCCCGGGAGATACTTTCGTTCATGAGGGTACCGCCCAGGTCATTCACCCCCGCGGAGAGCATTTGTTGAGCCAGCTCCGGCCCCAGCTTGACCCAGGACGCCTGGATGTTATCAATCCAGCCATTGAGCATGAGCCTGGCGATGGCATGCATGCGGATATGCTCCGCCCGCGTCGGGCCGGGCCTTACTCCGGGTTGCTCCAGATAAAGGGGCGTCTTGTGATGGATGAACCCCAATGGCACAAATTCGGTGAAGCCGCCTGTCTCTTTCTGAATATCGCGTAGCAAGGCTAAATGGGCGGCCCAATGTTCCGGTCCATCAATATGGCCGTACATGATGGTTGAGGTAGTAGGCAGGCCTAGCTGATGGGCCGTTTTGACAATCTCCACCCATTGTTCCGTAGTCAGCTTGTCGCGGGTCAGTTGCTTGCGGATGGTAGTGTCGAGGATCTCAGCTGCGGTGCCCGGCATCGAGCCCAGCCCGTGATCGATCAGGTCTTGGATGAAGTCGGCGTAGGACATTTTGCTTTTGCGGGCGCCGAACCAGACTTCAAAAGGTGAGAAGGCATGGATGTGCATGTCCGGCAGTCTGGCCTTGATCGCTTTGAGCATATCGCGGTAGAAATGGCCGGGAATATCGGGATGCAGTCCACCCTGAATGCATACCTCGGTGGCGCCGCGGTCCCAGGCTTCCTGAGCACGGGCGACAATTTCATCAAGATCAAAGAACTCCGCCTCGGGATCATTTTTGCGTTTGGCGAAGCTGCAGAAACGGCACCCCATGTAACATACATTGGTGTAATTGATATTGCGGTTGATTACGAAGGTCACCGTGTCGCCGACAGTGGCACGCCGGAGTTGATCAGCGCAGGCGGTTAATGCATTTAACTCTGCACCTTCGGTCCCGAATAAGATAATGGCATCCGCTTCATCAAGTTCCCGGCCCGCTAATACACTCTCAAGAATATGCCGTACTGTTGTGCCTACGCCTGGTTGATACAGTTCCTTAACCGGCTCATGTAATGCAATTTTCCCTGATACTTGTATGTTCATTGGGAGTTCCTCATGACAGGCACTGTTGTAAAGCCAGACCGTCGGGGCGGGCGATGGCAGATAACCGGGGAGCAATATCGCCAGCAAAGAAATGCTGGGGGCGTTCGAGGTAGCTCGGATATACCGCAAGTCGCTCCTGTAAGCCGTAGCCACACTCTGCCGTCGCACGGCGCAGCGCTTCTATCTGGGGCCAGGCGCGTTCCGGATTGATGTGGTCGATGGTCAAGGGAGAGACACCGCCCCAATCGTTAATCCCCGCTGCTATATAGGAGGCGAATCGGGCTTCCAGATTGGGTGGCGCTTGCAAACTGATGGACGGCTCCAGTAGTAACCGTGCAAGTACCAGGGTGCGGACCATATCGTCCAAGCTTGGCTCGGGATGGTTGGCCATTGCAGTGCCGGGCTTGGCCCGGAAGTTCTGTACGATGACTTCCTGAATATGGCCATGCTCACGATGCAGATTATTGATCGTCAACAGGCTATCCACGCGTTCTGCCCAGGTTTCACCTATGCCGATCAGGATGCCAGTAGTGAAGGGAACACCGAGACGGCCAGCCCGATCCAGGGTTCGAATACGCTGCACCGGCACCTTATCGGGACAGGCATAATGGGCGCCACCCTTGGCAATCAGACGGCGGCTGACATTTTCCAGCATCATGCCCATGCTTACGCTATGGGGCTTGAGAAGCCTGATGTCCGCCTCCGAGAGCGTGCCCGCATTCACATGGGGAAGCATGTTGCTTTCACTCAATACCATGGCGCATATCTCAGCGAGATAGCTGATCATGCTGGTATGCCCTTGTCGGGCCAGCGCTGCCTGGGCCTCTGGATAACGTAGTTCGGGTTTTTCTCCCAAACTGAACAACACCTCCTTGCACCCCATGCGTTCGCCATCACGAACAATTTGCATGACCTCAGCAGGAGTCATCAGGCGCGCATTAGGTGACCCGGGTTTTTGTACAAAAGTGCAATAACCGCAATCGTCACGGCACATGTTGGTAAGCGGAACGAAAACAGCGCGCGAATAACTTAAGGCACGGCCCCAATGTAAATCTCGAATGCTGGCTGCTTGTTTGGACAGTTCAATGAATTCGCTGTCGGGCGCTCTTTCAAGCGCTAGTGCCTGTGAACGGGTCAACATGCTGACCACTGCCTCCGTTATTTTTCTTGTGGAGTCTTTAGGTCTGGTTTTACCAGTCGGTAAAATTAGATTAGGTCATGTTTTGCCGAATGGTCAAACTTTTATTGACAAGAATTCGAATTAATATTTAGCGGAAGGAGTCGAAGGCTCTAGCATGCATGTTTGCTCTTTTAAGTGCACTAAGTTGGTGCGCGGATAACGGCCAAAAGCGGCGTAGCAGATGACCCGCAGGGGGAATTGCAGGAAGGAGAGGGTGGTTAATCGCTAATTAGCTGGTGCATCTACATAAGGTGCCAGCATGTCCTTGATCATGCTCGCCGGCTGGATGCCGGCAAAGCCATCCACCGGCTGGCCATGGCGAAACAGCACCACCGTCGGCAGGCTGCGGATACCGAAGCGCTCCACCAGGGCCGGTTGCTCGTCGCAATCGACCTTGGCCAGCAGCACTTGGCCTGTGTGGCTCTCGGTGATGGCAGTCAGCATCGGCAGCAGCGCCTTGCACGGCGCGCACCAGGGCGCCCAGAAATCCACCAGTACCGGCCGCTCAGCCGATGCGTCGCGCACCAACTGATCGAAGGTCTCCGCCGTGACGTCGAATATGCTTGGCTGGTTCATGGCGCTCCCGATTGGTTGGCATGGCCTCATATATAGGGCGGGGCGATGGGCTTATCAAGTCGTGGCCCGATACAGCGAGACTTGTCTGAAGTCCAATGGTTCGCCCAGGTCGGGGCAGGTCTGCCCGCTGAGGGTTGCGATCTTGGGATAGCGGGGATGCTGCAGGTTGCGCACCCGGGAGTCGGCCACCAGCACTTGATCGGCGCGGTCGAGGAAGTGGTCGAGAAAGCCGTGGTTGTCGCGGTCGTAGAGCACGTCGGCGGCAAGGATCAGGTCGAGTTCGCCCGTCACCGTAAAGTAATCCGCTGCCAGTTCCACCGCCAGCCCATTGAGATCGGCATTCAGGGCGCTGGCCAGGCGCGCGGGATGGTCGAGATCGCA
This sequence comes from Pseudomonas saudimassiliensis, assembly GCF_000939975.1. Taxonomy (GTDB): domain Bacteria; phylum Pseudomonadota; class Gammaproteobacteria; order Pseudomonadales; family Pseudomonadaceae; genus Halopseudomonas; species Halopseudomonas saudimassiliensis. The sequence goes on from NZ_LK391969.1 coordinate 3,205,121, forward strand.
GGCGATACTGCGGCTGGCGCCTGCTGCACTGCAGGCCAACGCGACCACGCCCGAGCCAGCGCCGAAATCCAGCACGCGCTTGCCCCGGACCTGCTCCGGATGGTCAAGCACCCAGCGCGCCAGGGCCAGCCCGCTGCCCCAGCAGAAGCCCCAATAGGGCGGGGTTTCCAGTAGCCGGCGGGTTTCGTCACTGGAAAAGGCGCGATCAAGATTGGCCGGATCGAGTAGCCACAGTTGCAATTCGGGCACCCCCGGCAGGGGCGTGGCCAGCAGTCGGGCGTCCGACAATGTTTCCTGCAAAAACCGGTGCAGATCGTCAAGGGAGCCAGGAACAGGCATGGCGGATTACCGTGGCAAAGAAGGGCCTGGATTGTAGCCGCATCCGCCGTGCCGGTGAATCCGGGCTTACTTTAATAACCCAGGACCAGCGAGTATGCTAGGGATCTTTGATCAACCCAGCATGGCTGCGTGCCGCGGCTATCAGACCAGCATCGGATGCGCATATGTATTGTCCCTTTTGTGGCGCCAATGACACCAAGGTAATCGACTCCAGACTCGTGGCGGATGGCGGCCAGGTGCGTCGCCGTCGGGAGTGCCTGGCCTGTCAGGAACGTTTTACCACCTTCGAGACCGCCGAGCTGGTGCTACCCCGCATCATCAAGCAGGACGGCCGCCGCCAGCCCTTCGATGAAGAGAAGCTGCGAGCCGGCCTGCTGCGCGCGCTGGAGAAGCGGCCAGTCAGCGTCGAGCAGATCGAGGCGGCATTGGGCCGTATCAAGCACCAGCTGCGGGCCACCGGTGAGCGCGAGATCAAGGCCATGGTCGTGGGCGAGATGGTCATGAATGAGCTCAAGCAGCTGGATGAAGTGGCCTATATCCGTTTCGCTTCGGTGTATCGGCGGTTCCAGGACCTCAATCAGTTCCGGGAAGAGATTGACCGGCTGTCCCGGGGCGAGCCGGGAGCCGGGGATGCCTGAGCAGCGGTTTGACCGGGGCTTCATGGCGCGGGCCATCGAACTGGCCGCCCGGGGCCTGTACACGACCGAGCCGAACCCACGGGTGGGCTGCGTGCTGGTGCGTGACGGCGATATCGTTGGGGAAGGTTGGCACATACGCGCCGGCGAAGGGCATGCGGAAGTGAATGCCCTGGCCCAGGCCGGTAATCGAGCCCGCGGCGCCACGGCCTATGTCACCCTGGAACCTTGCAGCCACTTCGGCAAGACGCCGCCCTGCGCCAACGCGCTGATCGATGCGGGCGTCAGCCGGGTGGTGGCCGCCATGCAGGACCCCAACCCGCAGGTCGCCGGCCAGGGGCTGGCGCGGCTGCGCGCTGCCGGTATCGAGGTGGACTGCGGGATACTGGAAGCCGAGGCGCGGGAGCTCAATCCGGGCTTCATCAAGCGCATGCAGCAGGGGCTGCCCTGGGTGCGGCTGAAGCTGGCGATGAGCATGGATGGGCGTACCGCCATGGCCAGCGGCGAAAGCCAATGGATTACCGGGCCCCAGGCGCGGGCTGATGTGCAGCGCTGGCGTGCGCGTAGCGGGGCGGTCATCACCGGTGCTGACAGCGTGCTGCTGGACGATTCTGCACTGACGGTGCGGCCGGCGGAGCTGGGCCTGGAACCGTCGCTGGCCGAGGCCGCGGCGGCCCGGCAGCCGCTGCGAGTGCTGATCGATGGCCGCTTGCGGGTGCCGCTGCACCAGCGCCTGTTCCGCGAAGCCGGCCCCGTGCTGGTGGTGTGCGCCGATCCGCAGCAGCAGCGCGCGCAGTACCTGCAGAGCAATGTCGAGCTGCTGGCACTGCCCGGCGAGGCGGGACGGGTCGATCTCGCCGCGCTGCTGCAGGAGCTTGGTCGGCGCGGCTGCAATGAGGTGCTGGTCGAGTCCGGCGCGGCGCTGGCCGGCGCCTTCTGGCGCGCTGGCCTGGTGGATGAGCTGATCCTGTATATGGCGCCGCGGCTGCTGGGTAGCCGGGCGCGCCCGTTACTGGAGCTGCCCTTCGATCAGATGGCCGAAGCCCTGGATCTGGACGTGACCGACATGCGCGCGGTCGGCCGCGACTGGCGGATTACCGCGCGTCCCGCCCAGCGCTGACAGGCGCGCCCAACACCGGCGTGCTGGTCTTCGTCTCCGCCGTCCAGCCATACCAGAATTCCCGTCACCGGGCAGTCGGGCCGACTTGTGCTGTCGGTGGGAGGGGTTCCCTGCTTATAATTGGTCCGCCGTCGGTATCCCGCCCCCAGGGCTGACCGGTGCGGCACAATGCACATGTAATCGAGGCAATCATGTTTACCGGGATAATCGAAGCAGTGGGACAGATCCACAACCTGCAGCCGCGCAGCGGTGATGTGCGGGTCCAGGTGAAGACCGGCAAGCTGGATCTGGCCGACGTCAAACTGGGCGACAGCATCGCCGTCAACGGCGTCTGCCTGACCGTCGTGGAGCTGCCGGGCGATGGCTTCTGGGCTGATGTCAGCCAGGAAACCATGCGCCGTAGCGCCTTCACCGAGCTGGCCGTTGGCAGCCGGGTGAACCTGGAAAAGGCCCTGACCGCCACCACGCGCCTGGGCGGCCACCTGGTCAGCGGCCACGTCGACGGCGTCGGCAAGGTGCTGTCCCGCACCGAGGAAGCGCGCTCGGTACGCTTTCGTATCGAGGCGCCCGCTGCGCTGGCCCGCTATATCGCTGAAAAGGGCTCGATCACGGTGGACGGCACCAGCCTGACGGTCAACGGGGTGGATGGCGCCATCTTCGACCTGAACATCGTCCCCCACACCCTGCAGGAAACCGTGATGGGCGACTACCAACCGGGCCGCCCGGTGAATCTCGAGGTCGATGTCATCGCCCGCTACCTGGAGCGCCTGTTGCTGGGTGACAAGGCGGCCGAGCCCGGTACCGCCACGGGCATCAGCATGGCCTTTCTCGCTGAAAACGGCTTTTTGAAGTCCTGATTTCCGTGCCCGGGAGGGCCGCATGAAACTGAATACTGTTGAAGAACTGATTGAAGATATCCGCGCCGGCAAGATGGTCATCCTCATGGATGACGAAGACCGCGAAAACGAAGGCGACCTGATCATGGCCGCGGAAGCCTGCCGCGCCGAGGACATCAACTTCATGGCCCGTTATGGCCGTGGCCTGATCTGTATGCCGATGAGCCTGGAGCGCTGCGAGCGCTTGAAATTGCCGCTGATGGTGCAGCGCAACGGCTCGGGTTTTGGTACCAAGTTCACCGTGTCCATCGAGGCCGCCGAAGGCGTCTCCACCGGCATCTCCGCCGCCGACCGCGCGCGCACCGTGCAGGCGGCCGCCGCGCCGGATGCGGTGGCCGAGGATATCGTCAGCCCCGGTCATATCTTCCCGCTGATGGCCCAGCCCGGTGGCGTACTGGCCCGCGCCGGCCATACCGAAGCCGCCTGTGATCTGGCGCGTATGGGTGGCTTTGGCGAGTCCGGGGTGATCTGCGAAATCATGAACGAGGACGGCAGCATGGCCCGCCGCCCCGAACTGGAAGCCTTCGCCGAAGAACATGGCCTGAAGATCGGCACCATTGCCGACCTGATCCATTACCGCCTGCTCAATGAACGCACCGTGCAGCGGGTGTCCGAGCAGCCGCTGGATACCGAGCTGGGCACCTTCAACCTGGTGACCTACAAGGACAGTCTGGAAAACGCCGTGCATCTGGCCCTGACCCTGGGCGAGATTGAGCCGGAAGAACCGACCCTGGTGCGGGTGCATAACATGGACCCGCTGCGTGACCTGTTCATGGTCAAGCAACCGGGCCGCTGGAGCCTGCGTGCCGCGATGGCCAAGCTGGCGGAACAGGGCAACGGCGTGGTGCTGCTGCTGGGCAACCAGATGGAAGGCGACGAGCTGCTACGCCATGTACAGCAGATGACCGGCGATGAGCCGGCAGCGCGCCGCCCCGCCACCTACAATACCGTAGGGGCCGGTTCGCAGATCCTGCGTGACCTGGGTGTGCGCAAGATGCGCCTGCTGTCGATGCCGATGAAGTTCAATGCCATATCCGGCTTCGACCTGGAAGTAGTAGAATACCTGCCCTGCGAATAAACGCATTGGATTGACGGCGGCGCCAGCGAGCCCCGCCGGTTCTTTAAGAGAGATTGATATGACTGCTATCCGTACCATCGAAGGCGACTTCGTCGCTGCACAGGGTCGCTACGCCCTGGTTGTCGGCCGCTTCAACAGCTTTGTCGTTGAAAGCCTGGTCGACGGCGCTGTCGACACCCTCAAGCGCCACGGGGTCAAGGAATCCGACATCACTATCGTCCGGGTTCCCGGTGCCTTTGAAATTCCGCTGATGGTGCGCAAGGTTGCTGATCTCAAGCAATACGACGCCATCATCACCCTGGGTGCGGTTATCCGTGGCGGCACTCCCCACTTCGAATATGTTGCTGGCGAATGCGTCAAGGGCGTCGGCGCAGTATCGCTGGAGTCGGGTATTCCGGTGGCATTTGGCGTATTGACTGTCGACAGCATCGAGCAGGCCATCGAACGTTCCGGTACCAAGGCAGGTAACAAGGGCGCGGAAGCCGCCCTCTCGGCAATCGAAATGGTCAGCGTCATCAAGCAGCTGGAGGCCTGAGTGGCTGATCACGACGCAAAACCCAAGCGTTCCGGCGGCCAGTCGCGCAGCGCCATGCGGCGCAAGGCGCGCAGCCTGGCCTTGCAGGCGCTGTACTCCTGGCAGATGGCCGGTCAATCGTTGACCGACATCGAAGCGCAACTGCGCAGCGATCCCGAGTACGATTTCGATAGCGCCGACAGTGGCTATTTTCGGGAACTGCTGCATGGCGTGCCGGCCCATCTGGACGAGATCGACGAACAGCTGCGGCAGGTACTCGACCGTTCGGTAGCCGAAGTTGATCCCATCGAGCTGGCCATTTTGCGTATTGGCGTCTTCGAGATGACCCAGCGTGTTGATGTGCCCTACAAGGTGGTCATCAACGAGGGTATCGAGATGGCCAAGGTCTTCGGTGCCACCGATGGACACAAGTACATCAATGGCATCCTCGATAAATTGGCGCCGCGCCTACGCAGCGTCGAGGTGAATGCGTCCCGTCAGGGGCGCTGAGCCACGGCAGGAGGCAGCCATGCCGCTGGGCGAATTCGGATTGATCGGCCGTTACTTTCAGCGCCAGGCGCTGGAACGGGCGGGCGGGCAGGCGAAGGTGGCCCTTGGCATCGGTGACGATGCCGCCCTGCTGGACCCCACGCCGGGCTGTCAATGGGTTATCTCCACGGACAGTCTGGTGCAGGGCGTTCACTTTCCCGAACCCTATTCCCCCGCTGACCTTGGCTATCGTGCCCTGGCGGTTGCCGTGAGTGATCTGGCGGCCATGGCGGCCACCCCGGTGGGCTTCACCCTGGCGTTGACTTTGCCAGCGGTGGACGATGGCTGGTTGCAGGGTTTTTCCGACGGACTGGCCGCCTGCGCCGCCGATCATCGCATCAGCCTGATTGGCGGCGATACCACCCGCGGCCCGCTGAATATCGGCATTACCGTCTATGGTGAGGCAGTATCGGGGCGCGCACTGCGCCGCGCCGGTGCGCGCCCCGGTGATCTGCTGTGTGTCGGCGGCCCGTTGGGCGACGGGGCCGCGGGCCTGGCGGTGGTGCTTGGGCAGGAGCTGCCCGGGAGCCTGACCGAGGCGGCGCGCAACTACCTGCTCAACCGTTTCTGGCGGCCCCGGGCCCAGTGTGAGCTGGGCGCGGCGCTGGCTGGGGTTGCCACTGCCGGGATGGATATATCCGATGGGCTGCTGCAGGACGCTGCCCATCTTGCTCGCGCTAGCGGGGTGGCCGTGCAACTGCGCCGTGCCGCGCTGCCGTCTTCGCCAGCCCTGCAAGCCTGGCCGGCGGCCCAGCAACTGGACTGGATGCTGAGCGGCGGTGATGATTACGTACTGTTGTTTACCCTGCCGCCGGCGCAGGCCGCCTTGCTGCCGCAGTGGGCGGAGCAGGGCTGGTCGGTCAGCGTGATTGGCGAGATAACCGTCGGCGACGGGGTTTGGCTGGACGGCCAGGCGGTTACCGGCGCTGGCGGCTATCAACATTTCGAGGAATCCAAGCATGGCTGAACCCCGCGAGCCCACCCCGGCATCGGTATGGCGCAACCCCATCCACTTTCTGGCCTTCGGCTTTGGCAGCGGTGCCATGCCCAAGGCGCCGGGTACCTGGGGCTCGCTGGTAGCGCTGCCCTTTGTGCTGCTCTGGCAGCAACTGCCCCCCGGCGGTTATACGCTGGTGCTGGTTTTCAGCACCCTGCTGGGTATCTGGTTGTGTCATCGGACCGCCGCGGACCTCGGTGTGCACGACCACGGCGGCATTGTCTGGGATGAGTTCGTCGGCGTCTGGATCACCCTCTGGCTGGCGCCGCCCGGCTGGTGGTGGCTGGTGATCGGCTTTCTCCTGTTCCGTCTGTTTGATATCTGGAAGCCCTGGCCGATTGGCTGGGCGGATCGCCGGGTCAGCGGCGGGTTGGGCATCATGCTCGACGACATTCTCGCCGGTGCCATGGCACTGCTGGTGCTGCTGGCACTGGCGGCCATTCCCGGTCTGACCTGAGAAGGCACATCGGCGCTGACTGCAGGGCCCATGTGCTGTTAAGATAACGGCCCTTCATATCAGCGTGGTCGTACAGGAGACAGCGTGCCAGTCACCTTTGTTGCGTCATCCCAATTGCCCACCCAGTGGGGCATTTTTACCATGCACGGCTTCCTTGAGCCCGGTACCGGCAAGGAGCACGTGGTACTGACCATGGGCGACGTAAGCGACGGCCAGCCGGTGCTCGGGCGTCTGCACTCCGAATGCCTGACCGGCGACGCGTTGTTCAGCCTGCGTTGCGACTGTGGCTTCCAGTTGGAGGCGGCGCTCAAGGCGATCGCCGAAGAGGGCCGCGGCGCGCTGCTGTATCTGCGGCAGGAGGGCCGGGGTATCGGCCTGATGAACAAGATCCGTGCCTACCACCTGCAGGACGGCGGCGCCGATACCGTGGAAGCCAACGAACTGCTCGGCTTCGGCGCGGACCAGCGCGACTACGGCATCTGCCGACCCATGCTGGCGCACCTGGGTATCTCCAGTCTCAAGCTGCTGACCAACAACCCGCGCAAGGTCAAGGCGCTGGAAGATTTCGGCATCACTGTGGCCGAGCGCCTGCCGCTGAAAACCGGCCTCAACCCGTACAACCGCAATTATCTGGTCACCAAGGCCGGCAAGCTCGGGCATCTGCTTGGCACCATCCATCAGGCCGAGGCAGAATGATGTTCGATACCCGCCCCCATTGGCAGGCCATGCGGCGAAACTGGCGGATGCAGTGTCTGGCGTCGCTGATCCTGCCGATCGCAGTGGTCTGGTTTTTCCATGATCGCCAGGGCGCCTACCCGGAAGTGGCCTTGCCGCTGTTCATCGCCGGGTTGCTGACACTGCTGCTGAGCGTCTGGCGCTTTCGCCACTTCCGCCAGGCGGTCATCGAAGCCGATGCCCAGCAGGCGGCACCCGATGCGGAAAAAGCCTGGACCCGATTGCACCACCAGCAGCTGCTGGGCCTGACCCACGCCAAACTGCCCGGCTGGGTGGGCATGCTGCACTACGTCTGTACCCTGGAGCTGACTCCGCTGATTCTGCTGGTGTTGGCCAGCCAGGGGGCGATGTTGTTGTATCGGCCACCGAGCGCGCGTTTCGGTTGATGTCAGGCGTTTTGGGGTAAGTCCATGCCGACCTTCGGTCGGCATCGCCCCAAGGCGGGCTCCTGCCGGATCCACGCCGCTACCCTAAGCCGGCTCCCCATGCGCCGCCCCGTTGCGGGAGCGGCGCCTCGTCTTACACCATCTCCATGAAATCCAGCGCCCCCTGCTGGCGAATCACCCGGCGGTGGTTGGCCCACAGCTCGGTGATGCGCTCGCGGTTGAGCTGCTGGCGGTCGAGCAACACCCGGGTATTGAGTTCGCCCACCGGGCGGGCACTGGGCACCTTGCTGAACACGAACTGGTTGCTGATCAGTTCCAGGAACGGGCCGGCCTTGCTGGTGGGCATGATGAAGATCAGCTGCAGGCCCAGGGTTTCGGTCAGGTAGTTGATCACCTCCCGCGAGCGGGTTTCGTCCATGTGCATGAAGGCTTCGTCAACGATGACCATGCGCAGATGGCTGTCGCCTTCATTGAAGCGGAAGGCGCTGGTCACGGCAGCGGCGCGAATGATGTAGGCCGGGGTTTCCAGCTGGCCGCCGGAGCCGGTGCCGTATTCACTGAGCCGGATCGGTGCCTTGCCTTCAGGATGCTTGAGGATGTCATAGCGGCGGTAACGCCGGTAATCGCTGATCCGCTCCAGTTCCCGTAACGCCTGTTGCTCGTCGCCATCGAGTAGTAACCCGAGCAATTGGTCGCGTATTGCAGCGCCCTTGCCTGACAGGGTGGCATCGAACAAGCTGGCGCCATCGCCAAGATTGGGCATCTGGGTCACCTCGCGGAAGAACTCCCAGTACTCCTTGTACTCCGGTACCCAGCTCCATTCGAACTGGAAGCTTTCGCGGTCAGCACCGAAACGGTGGTGCTGCAGCTCGCTGTTCAAGCCGTCCAGGGTGCGCCCGCCGTCATTGATGGCCTGGTGGATCTCATGGCAGAGGTCACTGATGAAGGTGGTGTTGAAGCTATCGCGCAGCTTGATCAACTGTTCCTGCTTTTCCAGCAGCACGTTATTGCGTAGCCGGTTGTGCAGGTTGTCCAGCTGCAGGCGCAGGCTACAGATATGGGTGAAGAAGTCCAGGCTATGCACCGCGGCACCGGTGTCGTGCAGCAGGTTGTCGGCGGGCTGGGCCTGCTGATTGTACTCCTTGATGCTGCGGTCCAGCGCCACGGCCAGTTGATACAGGCTGTCGGTCAAACTCTTGGCGTCGGCGGCGAAGTCGAAGTCATCGCTGGCGCGGGTCAGCATCTCATCAATCTGGGTCAGCCGCTGCTGCGGATCCAGGCCACTGACCCGGGCGGCGGCGTTGAGCAGGAACTGCTCGGCCTCGTCACGCTGGTCCTGGAGGGTATCGCCCTGGTCGGAGAGGGTACGGATGCGCTGATTGATCTGGTTCAGCTGAACGTTCAGGCCGCCGAGCTCGTTCTGCAGCTCACTCTGGCGCGTCACCCAGTCAGCGTGGCGTTCTGTGACCCGGTGCAGCTCCTGCTCCACATCCTGGAAGGCGCTCAGGTCCAGGCTGGCCAACTGTTGCTCGATGTCGTGCAGCTGCTGGCGGTGCTCCAGTAGTTGGCTGGCCTGGTTAACGTAGTCCAGCGGCTTGATGCGCTGGAATGCAGCTGCCAAGTGTTGCAGATTTTCACCGAGCTGGCGCTGGGCATGGCGCTGTGCCAACAGCTCATCGAGTTGTTTCTGCTGGGCGCGCAGGCTGCGCTCGCGGGCTGCCGCGCCGAAGACCAGCTGGCTGTCATCAATATCACAGCGGAACATGGAATAGTTGCCTGAGCCCATGCCCTCACGGGTGATGCCACGCCGGGTTTGACGCAGACCTTCGGCACTGTCGACCCGTACCAGGTTGGCATAGGAGGCGCGTACATAATGCTCGGCTACCCGGTGGCTGAAACGCAGCACATGTACCACCGAATCCGGCGGCAGGCTGATTCGCTCGGCGTCCTGCCGGGCCTTGTTGCCCTGAATCACCCGCGCCCGGTTGCGGTCCCGGGCGCTGAGCTGGCGAACGATGCGGATAGCCTCGGCCTCATGGTCCGGCTCCACCAGAATGCCGTAGCGAGAGCCGCCCAGGTAACCTTCGATGGACATCTGCCATTCGGGGTCGGTGACCTCCACGTGATCACACAGCACCCGTGGGTCTGCTTCGGGGCATTGCTGGCGGATGGCTGCCAGCGCTTCCTCGACATAGGCTGGGTAGGTTACCCGGCTTTGCTGGAGGGCACTGATCTGGCGTTCGCTGGCGGTGATCTGGCGTTCGAGGTTGGCCCGGGCGTTAGCCCGTTCCTGGTTCAGCCGATCCACCCGCTGGGTCAGGCTGATGCCGTCGGTCCCGGGTTGGGCGAGCAGGGTAGCCAGCCGGTTATGGCTTTGCTGTTGTTGGCGCACATTGTCCAAACCCTTGTGCAGCGGGCTCAGGTCGATCCAGTCGTTGGACAGCAACTGGTGCAGTTCCGCCACCGGCTGCTGCTCGGCGGCCAGCACTTCGTTAGCCAGGGTCTTCCAGTTATGGGTAGTCAGTTCGGGGATTTCCCCGCCCACGCCGGTAGCGACCAGATGCTGGATGGTACGCACGGCTTCCAGGTTTACATCCCGCTGGTGCGCCTGTTCCAGCAGTGGTGCGACACCCTGGCGCAGCCGCGTGCCGAGCTGCCGCTGACGGCTTTCCAGCTCGTCCTTGCCCTGCAAGGCGGGAATACCCTGACGGCGCGCCTCCAATTGGACCAGGTCGCGGTGGGCCTGCTGGGTGCGCTCATCGTTGAGCTGCTGTTCGGCGCTCAGGTCTTCGATGCGCGCCTGCAGCTCCTGCTGCTGGTTCTTGGCAACCACGTATTGCTTGCGATTTTGCTGCCAGTTCTGTGCGGCAGCGGCGTAGTCCAGCCCGGTGCGTTCCAGCCAGCTGTTCTGGTAATCCTCGGTCAGCTGGCGGGCTTGCTCCAGCAGGCCGACAGCGCCACGGACCCGCGCCGCTTCCTGCTCCATGCCATGGACGGTCCGCAGCAGGTCGCGGATGCGCTTGATGGTATCGCCGAACTCGCGGGCTTCCAGTACTTCACCGGCGACGAACTGATCGATCGAGCGCACCGGCTTGTAGGCCATGAAGTTGGCGAAGGTGCGCGCCGCATTCTTCGCTTCACGAACCGAGACCGCTTCACCCTTGCCGCGTAGGGCGCCATACAGGCGAGCCAGGTAGGCACTCTTGCGGTCGTAGGTCTCCACTCCCTGAGTGCCGAACTGCTTGCGCAGCAGGGCGGGAAGTTCGGTCAAGGGGATGACGTGGCGACCGTCTTCCGCGTCGCGGACAAAGTCGCTGAGCGACAGCATTTCGCCGGGCACAATCATCAACAGCAGTTCATCCTGGCGGGCCTGACGGCTGCTGCCAGCGGTGTCCAGGTGCGCGCGCACGCCGATGACGGCAGTGAAGGGCTCGGCGGTTTCCCCCAGGGTCGGGTGGAAGACCCCGGCAATATAGCCATCGGTGGTCCAGGGACGGGCGAAGGCGCCATCGTCACACCCGAGCACGTAGGAGGCGAGGGTGCGCACCTGCTTGCCGCCGCGGCCGCGCTGGGTGGTTTCGTCCTGGCCCGGGTTGTAGTTGAACAGGTTATCGTGGGCGGCAGTCATCAGCGTCTGCAATGCGTCGGCGGCGGTGGTCTTGCCGGAGCCGTTGCCGCCGGAGAACAGGTTGATCGGGCCGTACTCCATCTCTTCAACGGGCAGGTTGCCCCAATTGGCGGTAATCGAGCGTTTCAGGTACATGCTCAGTGGCCTCCTTCGAGGTGATCAACGGGTTCGTCCAGAGGGTCTGCTTTATCCATTGCCACGCCGCCGGCCAGTTGGCTGAGGGCGGCATCCGTCACCAGACTGATGATGCCCGGGCGAATGATCAGCCAACCTTCACCGTCCTCCAGGGTGCCTTCGCCTGGGCTGCGGATCAGCCGTAGTTGGCGCATGCGCCGCAGCAGGGCTTCGCGTTCACTGGCCTGTTCCGGCAGCGGGCGGCCCAGCAGGTTGCGATGGCTCAGGCTTAGCGCTTCCAGTGACAGCATCACCTGCCCCAGCTCATCCACCTGCCCGTCGCGCAGAGCCTTGTCATACTCGGCGCGCAGCACCAGCACCAGGGAAACTTCCTGCTGGCTCAGGCGTTCCCGCAGGCCGCTGTTGAAGCTCTCATCGCTGTCGGCCAGGCCAGGCACTTCCGCGCCCGGCGGGAAGATGCGCACCATATTGAAGCGGGTCTCGTGGAGCAGCCGAATGCGCAGCACCCACAGGTAATCCTCGACCAGCGGTTGCACCTGGAGGAAGCGGTCATAGAGTTCGGTTTCGCGTTTACTTTCGTCACGGCACAGCACGCCACGATCAAGCAGCCGGATCATCAGGTCGGAAAAGTCGTCGGCGCTCACGCCGTATTGCTGCAGTTGGTTTTCCAGGGCGTCACGCATGGCTATCTTGTTCCAATTCGATGATGAATCCGTCGCGGCGGTTGAAGTAGGTGTCGTCGGTAACCGGCTGGCCGGTGGGCTCGATCTTCACGCGAAAGCCGGCCGCGGCCTGGTCGGCACTGCCCAGGGCAATGACATGGCTGACGGCGAGCAGATCGCTGGCGTCGCGGATCGGCAGGTCGCGGCTGTCAATGCGGCGGCCGTCGCCCAGGGCGCTGCGCAGGTAGTCGCGCATACCGCTGGCGTTGATATGGAAGGCGCGCTCCAGCAGTTGGGTAACGGCCAGCGAGCGCAGGGTCTGGTCATCCGGCTGGCCGGGGTCTTCCATCTGGCTGTGTACCGGCTGGCGCTGCTGGCGTTCACGCAGGCGTACCTGGGCGGGGTCGATCAGTTCCAGGCGGATACGCGCCATGGCCTCGCCGGCAGCGGACAGACGCTGCTCATAGGCGGCTGCATCGAGCTGGCTGAGGTCGCGGCACAGGCCGACCATATCGTTGTGCTGCTGGCTCTGCAGATAGCTCAATTGACGAATGAGAATGTCGGCGCGCTTGGTAAAGCTCTGCAGGGTGCGGCGCAGGGCCGGCAGCATGATTTCCGAGGCATTGCGCAGGCGGTTGTCGATGGTGTCGAGCAGTTGCCAGAGTACCGAAGCGCGGTCATCGACAATCAGATCAGGCGCCAGGCGGCGCAGCTCCCGTTCGGCCTGGGCCTTCCATTCCCGGGGTTTATGCCGGATGCGCCGTAGTACTTCGTGGATGCGGTCGCGGTGTTTCTCCACGCTGTCGGCGGAGAGCCGGACGGAAACGTCGGGCTGGAAGCGCCGCTCCATGAAGTCAAAGAACTGGTCGCTGGCCTGCTGCACCAGTTGCTGGGCTTCGACCTCACGCACCAGCTGGCGCTTGCGCTCTTCCAGCTCGGCAATGATGTCGGTGAAGTCGGCGATGATGCGCTCGGAATACTCGTAAGCATCGAGCAGATCATAGACTTCGGCATGCTCGGCAAAGGCGGTCAGGGCGTTCAGGGTATTGCGGGTGTTGCGATGCCGCGTCCGTACGCTGTGGCCGGCCGCTTCGGTGAGCGATTGGGTAAACAGGCGGCCGAGGCGGCTGAAGGGGTAGGTGGACTGGAAGGTGGCCTGGTCCACCTGACGCTCGAGCCAGCCGTAATCGATCAGGTTGGTGAGAACCCAGCCGGCCTGTTCACGGTTAGTGCGGAAGCGGCCCTGCTCATCGTCGTCGCCATCGAGCAGCGGCGCCCGCTCCAGTGCCTCGCAGAAGATATCTAGCACCTGTTCGCGCTTGAGCGACTCGCCGTAATCGGCGCTGGCGCTGTACAGGCGTTCGTGCAGCAGGCGCAGGCATTCGACGATCTGTTCGCGGTATTTGCTGGTCAGTGGCTTGAAGAACTGCAGGCGCTGATCGGTAAAGAACATGGGGCGTCCGGAGCTGGTGAATCAGCCGGGTATTATGCCGCATGCGCTGGGGGAAAGGCGTTTTGTTGCCGAGTGATGTGACGGTTGTCGTGCGGATTTACAGTGCTAGCCCACGTTCACTTGCGCCCCTGGACCCAAGCGGTCCAAGGGCGCAAGTGTGCTAAAGCTGCGGGGTCCAGCTGACGGCGACAAGTGCCTGGCGCCCCATCTCACCGTAGAACTCATTGGTTGGCCAGCTGCGTTGGTAGGCGCCGGTGTGGTATTCCCGATCGAGCAGGTTGGTGAGCTGCAGCTCCAGGCGCAGCTCGGGGCTGATGGACCAGCTGCTGCGCAAGTCGATGGTGCCATAACCGGCCAGGGTGGTGTCATTGCTGGCATCGGCGTAACGCTGGCTGAGTACCCGCCAGGTGGCGCCGACGCTCACATCGCCGCGGCGGTAATCCAGGTCCGTACTCAGCTGGCGTTTGGCGCGGTGGCTGAGGGTCTTGCCGGTGCCACGGTCCCGGGGATCCAGCAAGCTCAGATTCACCGCGCCGCTGAGGTTGCCCCAATGCTGCTGGGCGCTGGCTTCAAAACCATGGATCCGCACCTGGTCGACGTTCTGCAGCGTCCACGTACTATCGGCGGCGATCATGTCATCGATGTCGTTACGGTAGACCGACAGTTGCAATTCGGTATCAGCCACCTGGCCGCGCCATTGCAGCTCGGCGGCGCGGGCGGTTTCCGGTTGCAGCTCGGGGTTGCCGCCCCAGCCCAGGTGATACAGGTCGTTGAAGGTGGGCGCCCGGTAGGCCTGGGCGTAGCTGAGGGTCCACTGGCTGGCGGGCGACTGGAACCAGCTCAGGGCCAGGTTGCCGCTGTTCTCGCGGCCGAAATGCTCGTTGTCGTCATGCCGCAGGCCCAGCTCGATACCGAACTGGTCGATGCGGGTCTGGTACTGGGCAAACAGGCCGCGATTGTGCCGGGAGGTTTCCGTGTAGCTCTGGTCGGATTCCAGCTGGTCCTCGTACCAGTCGGCCGCCAGTGTCAGGCTCTGGTTGTCGGACAGGCGGAACAGGTTGAGCCAGGACAGCGAATCGCGTTCGGTTTCATTGCTGTTGCGGTTCCAGGGCTGCGCTGCACCGATTGCCTTGATCCGCGTCGAGCTTCGGCCGGCTTCCAGCCGGCTGCTCAAACGGTCGGTCACGGCCGCTTCCAAATAGGCGCTGTAGGCGCTCTGGCGAAACTGGTTGCGTGGATTGCCGGGGGGCAGGTCATAGGCATCGTCGTAATGCTGGACACCGCGCTGGTCATTGATGTTGAGCCCGGCCTTGATGCGCTCATCGAAGCGGTGATCGACCCGCAGGAACAGACCCTTGCTGCGCTGCAGGTCGTCGTCCCGGTCGCGCCCCACGCCATCGGTGGTGTAGTTGACCGCCGCCGATTCGTTGAGGCTGGCGCCGAGACTGAAGCGGGTTGCCTCATTGCCGCCGCGCAGCAGCGCCTGGCGCTCGAAGGTGTCATCGGTGCCGGCCGCCAGGCGCACTTCCGGGTGCAGCCCGGCTTCGCCCTGGCGGGTAAAGATCTGGATCACGCCACCGAGGGCGTCGGCACCGTACACCGAGGCGCGGGGGCCCCGGACCACTTCCACCCGTTCGATATTGTCGATATTCAGGAAGTCGATGCGGGCAATACCATCATTGGCGCCGGCCAGCCGCTGGCCATCCACCAGCACCAAGGTCTGGTTGGAGTTGGTGCCGCGCAGGTTGTAGGTGGGGATACCGCCGCTCATGCGCACCTGGACGCCGGGTACCCGGGTCAACAGGTCCTGCACGCTGCGGGCCTGCAGGCCCTCGATGTCACTGCGAGTGAAGACCGTATGGGCGTTGGTGACGCTGGCGCTCTGCTGGGCGAAACGTGAGCCGGTGATGACGTGATCATCGAGCTGCAACGAATCTTCGATGGAGGTCTGCGCCAGGCTGTGACTGGCGACGGTCAGGCCGGCAGCGATGGCCAGGGGGGTAAATTTCATTACTGGAAATCCTCAAAAGTCTTCTTTTGAGGAGGGCGGGGAGTCAGTGGATGGCGTCCGGGTACGGCACGGACAGCCATGCTGACCGGTGACGCCCTCCGCGACACCTCAGCTCGCCCGCACTGCGGGGCAGTGTCAGGCTGGCGTCCAGGGCCGGTCTCCGGGCTCGGAATACAGATAGTGTCGCCTTCCCATGCATGCGCACAGTGGCAATGACCCTACCTGCAGGCGTGGTGCCTGCGATTCCTTACCGTTGCGGGGGCAGCGTCGGGTTTGCACCGACTTCCCGTTTCACCCTCAGGCGCTTGGCGCTGTGGGTACCCTGGACGTTTGGGTGCAGGCACTCTAAGGATTCATCGGGGGCCGGTCAAGGGAAGCTGCCCGACGAGGGGCAGTTCCCGACGCGTTATTGAGGGCTGGACTGGGCTGGCAGTCGCTGGCGGATGGCGTGCTCGATACCGGCAGCATCCAGACCGCACTCGGCCAGCATATTGGCGGGCTTGTCATGTTCGACATAGATGTCGGGCAGCCCCAGGTTGAGTACCGGAATCTGGATACCCTGGGCCAGCAGCCATTCGTTCACCGCGCTGCCGGCGCCACCCATGATGGCGTTTTCCTCGACGGTGACCAGCAGCTCGTGATTGCCGGCCAATTGTCGCAGCAGTGCGGTATCCAGCGGTTTGACGAAGCGCATGTTGGCTACCGTGGCGTCCAGTTGCTCGGCGGCGGCCATGGCATTGGCGTGCAGGGCGCCGAAACTGAGGATGGCGACCCGACTGCCCTGGCGCGTAATCACGCCCTTGCCGATGGGGAGTGGTTCCAATACCGGATCAACCGGCACACCCGGTCCGGTGCCGCGGGGGTAGCGCACGGCGGCGGGGCCATTGTGCAAAAAGCCGGTGGTGAGCATCTGCCGGGTTTCGTTTTCGTCCGCCGGGGCCATGATCAGCATGTTGGGGATGCAGCGCAGGTAGCTCAGGTCGAAGCTGCCGGCGTGGGTCGGGCCATCTTCGCCGACCAGACCGGCGCGATCGATGGCAAACAGCACATCCAGGTCTTGGACGGCAACGTCATGGATCAACTGATCGTAGGCGCGCTGCAGGAAAGTCGAATAGATCGCCACCACCGGCTTGGCGCCTTCGCAGGCCATGCCTGCAGCCAGGGTGACCGCATGCTGCTCGGCGATGGCTACATCGAAATAGCGCCGCGGGAAACGCTCGCTGAAGGCGATCAGGTCGGAGCCTTCCTTCATCGCCGGGGTAATGCCCACCAGCCGCGCATCGGCTTCGGCCATGTCGCACAGCCACTGGCCGAACACGTTGGAGTATTTCGGTTTGCTCGCGCCGCCGCTGCTGGGCTTGGGTTCCAGCTTGGTGATGGCGTGGTAGCCGATGGGATCGGCTTCGGCCGGGGAGAAGCCCTTGCCCTTGCGGGTGACCACATGCAGGAACTGCGGCCCCTTCAGCTGGCGCATGTTGCGCAGCGTGGTAATCAGGGTTGGCAGGTCATGGCCGTCGATCGGGCCGATGTAGTTCCAGCCCAGCTCTTCGAACAGCACGCCGGGGGCGAGCATGGCCTTGGCCGTCTCTTCGGTCTTGCGCGCCAGTTCCCAGGCGGGCGGGATCTTCGACAGGACCTTCTTGCTGCCCTCGCGCATGTGCGCATAGGTGCGGCTGGAGAGGATCTTGGCCAGGTAATTGGACAGTCCGCCGACGTTGTGGGAAATCGACATGTCGTTGTCGTTGAGCACCACCAGCATGTCGGCATCGACCTCGCCGGCATGGTTGAGTGCTTCGAACGCCATGCCGGCGGTCATGGCGCCATCGCCAATGACGGCAACCGTACGCCGGTCCAGGCCCTGCAGGCGGGAGGCGATGGCCATGCCCAGGCCAGCACTGATCGTGGTGCTGGAGTGGCCGACGCCGAAGGTGTCGAAGGGGCTTTCACTGCGCCGCGGGAAGGCCGAGAGGCCATTCTTCTGGCGCAAGGTAGCCATCTGCTCGCGGCGGCCGGTGAGAATCTTGTGCGGATAGGCCTGGTGCCCCACATCCCAGAGCAGCCGGTCTTCCGGGGTCTGGTAGATGTAGTGCAAGGCAACGGTAAGCTCGATCACGCCGAGCCCGGCACCGAAGTGACCGCCGGTCTGGCCGACCGTCCACAACAGGAACAGGCGCAATTCGTCCGCCAGGTCAGGCAGCTGTGCTTCGTCAAGCTCGCGCAGCCTGTCTATGGTGTCGATGCTGTCCAGCAGCGGGGTGCTGGGACGCTCGCGGGGTATGTCGTGGAAAGTGCTAGGCATCAAACAAGGCTCTGGGTGCCGCAGGGCTGCGGCAGGAAACAAGGGCGCAGTTTAACCGATGAGGGTCGATAGCCCAACTCCGGTGGCGCCGCGCGGTGGGAACGGGTGCTCAGAATTGCCGTTCCACTATATAGCGGGCCACCTGGCGCAGGCGCTCGGCATCTGCCCCGAAGGGCTCCAGCGTGGCGATCGCCTCGTCACACAGGGAGCGGGCCAGGGCATGGGCACCGTCCAACCCGAGGATGGCGGGGTAGGTCGGCTTGTCCCGGGCGCTGTCGGCGCCCTGCTGCTTGCCCGACACACTGGTATCGCTCTCGACATCGATGATGTCGTCCTGCACCTGGAAGGCCAGGCCGATGCAGCTGGCATATTGTTCCAGGGTGGCCAGTTGGGTGGCGTCGGCGCGTTCGGCGGCCAGGGCACCCAGTTGCACCGCGGCGCGGATCAGGGCGCCGGTCTTGTGCTGGTGCATATCCGCGAGGGCGCTCTGGTCCAGCTGGGTGCCCACCGCGGCCAGGTCGATGGCCTGACCACCGACCATGCCCTGGGGGCCGGCGGCGCGCGCCAGCAAGGCGGTCATGCGCAGACGGGTCTGTGCCTGCCAGCTGCCTTCGCTGCTGATCCATTCGAAAGCCAGCGCCTGCAGGGCGTCGCCCGCCAGGATGGCGGTGGCCTCGTCGAAGGCGCGATGGCAGGTCGGGCGCCCGCGGCGCAAGTCGTCGTCGTCCATGGCCGGCAGGTCATCGTGGATCAGCGAATAGGCATGGATGAGTTCTACCGCCCCGGCGGCGACGTCTACTGCCGTCTCGGTAACACCGAAGGCCTCGCAGCTGGCGTAGGCCAGCATCGGGCGTACCCGCTTGCCGCCGCCGGTGACACTGTAGCGCATGGCGGCGTAGAGCCGCTCCAGCCCCGGGTGCTGGTTGTCGAACTGCTGCTCCAGATAGGCGTCGATGCGCTGCTGGCAGGCCTTGAGATAGTCTTCGAAAGGAGTCATTCCACCTCTCCATCGAAAGGCGCGGTGGTGAGCTGGCCGTCCTGCTCCAGCAGTTGCGCAACTTTCTGTTCAGCCTGGGTCAGCGCTTGCTGGCACTCGCGGGTCAGGGCCACGCCCTGCTCGAAGGCGCTGAGCGACTCCTCCAGGCTGAGGTCGCCGCTTTCCAACCGCTCAACCAGGGTTTGCAAGGCGCCCAGCGATTGCTCGAAATCGACTGCAGTTTTTTTTCGGGCCATGGGGCAGCTACCTCGGTTGCGATGAAGATGGGAAAACCGCTGAACATTACCCAAGCCGGCGGGTGCGGTCAATTGCAGCTCGGCGCCGGGGTCAGAGATCGCCCCAGAGCTGCTGGACGATGCTCAGGGCTACCACCGGGGCGGTTTCGGTGCGCAAGACGCGGGGGCCGAACCGTGCGGCGTGGAAGCCGGACGCCTCGGCCTGGTCGATTTCCGTGGCGCTGAGCCCGCCTTCCGGACCGATCAGCAGGCCCAGCGTCTGCGGCGTCGTCAGGCTGGTCAGGCTCTGGGTGGTACGGTGATGCAACACCAGTTTCAGATCGGTATCGAGCTGGCCGAGCCATTCGGCCAGGGCCAGCGGCGGATGCACCACCGGCACCACGCTGCGCCCGCACTGTTCACAGGCACTGACCGCGATCTGCTGCCAGTGCTGCTGGCGCTTGTCCGCCCGTTCGCCCTGCAGGCGCACTTCGCAACGCTCGGTGAACAGCGGGGTAATCTCGGCCACCCCCAGCTCGACGGCTTTCTGAATGGCCCAGTCCATGCGTTCCCCACGCGACATGGCTTGCCCCAGGTGCACCCTGAGCGGGGACTCGGCTAGGCCAGCGATCGGCGCATCCAGGGCGATCCGCACCTGGCGCTTGCCGGCCTCCAGCACGCTGCCGGGCCATTCCTGGCCGCTGCCATTGAAGATCTGCACCGGTGCGCCGGGACCCAGGCGCAGCACCCGGCTTATATAGTGGGCCAGATCGCCTTCGAGCAGCTGTTCGCCTTGGTCCAGCGCGGCGTCCAGATAGAAACGGGAAACGCGCATGGTCAGTTCCTGGTGGCCTGTTCGATGCCTTCCCAGGCGACACTGGCAAGGTGGTCTATCTGGTCAGGGGTAATGACATAGGGCGGCATGAAATACACCACGCTGCCCAGCGGGCGCAACAGCGCTTCGTGCTTGAGCCCGTATTCATAGACGCGGATGCCGCGGCGTTCCTGCCAGGGGTAGGGCGTGCGGCTGGCCTTGTCCTGCACCATCTCGATGGCCAGGACCATGCCGGTCTGGCGCACCTCGGCGACATGGGGGTGATCGACGAAATGGGCGGTGGCCTGGGCCATGTGTGCTGCCAGGGAACGGTTGTTGGCAATGACATTGTCACGCTCGAACAGATCCAGGGTCGCCAGCGCGGCGGCGCAGGCCAGCGGGTTGCCGGTATAGCTGTGGGAATGGAGAAAGGCGCGCAGGGTGTCGTAATCATCGTAGAACGCCTGGTAGACCGCATCGGTGGTCAGGCAGACGGACATCGGCAGATAGCCCCCGGTCAGGGCCTTGGACAGGCACAGGAAATCAGGGCTCATATCGGCCTGCTCGCAGGCGAACATGGTGCCGGTGCGGCCGAAGCCGACGGCGATTTCGTCGTGGATCAGGTGGACGCCGTAGCGATCGCAGGCTTCACGCAGCAGTTTGAGATACACCGGATGGTGCATGCGCATGCCACCGGCGCACTGGATCAGCGGCTCGATGATAACGGCGGCAACCTGGCCGTGGTTCTCTGCCAGGGCGCGTTCCATATGCTCGAACATCAGCCGGCTGTGCTCTTCCCAGGTGCTGCCCGGCTCGCGGTCGTAGCAGTCGGGGGAGGGCACGGTGATCACGTCCATCAGCAGGGGTTTGTAGGTCTCCTTGTACAGTGCGACGTCACCGACGGCCAGCGCGGCCAGGGTTTCCCCGTGATAGCTGTTGGACAGGGTGATGAACTTCTTCTTCTCCGGTTGGCCGAGGTTGAGCCAGTAGTGAAAGCTCATCTTCAGCGCTACCTCGATACAGGAAGAGCCGTTGTCGGCGTAGAAGCAGCGCGTCAGCGGGGCCGGGGTGATGGCGACCAGGCGCTCGGACAACTCGATCACCGGCGGGTGGGAAAAGCCGCCCAGTATCACATGCTCGAGGGTGTCGAGCTGCTGCTTGATCCGCTGATTTATGTAGGGGTTGGCGTGGCCGAAGGCATTGACCCACCAGGAGCTCACGGCATCCAGGTAACGGTTGCCGTCAAAGTCGTACAACCACACACCCTCACCCCGCTGAACCGGGATGATGGGCATGTGCTCGTGGTCCTTCATCTGGGTGCAGGGGTGCCAGAGTACCGAAATGTCCCGCTGCATCCATTTGTTGTTCAAGCTCATGATGACCTCGCCGGAGAAGATATCCGGCGATTGTACCCTACGGCGTGCTGGCTGCAGAACGCTAGCGGGTGCCGTAGACCACCATGGTCTTGCCCTTGACGCTGATCAGGCCCTGTTCCTCGAGGATCTTCAGTACCCGCCCGACCATCTCCCGGGAGCAGCCGACGATGCGGCCGATTTCCTGGCGGGTGATCTTGATCTGCATGCCATCGGGGTGGGTCATGGCGTCGGGCTGCTTGCACAGGTCCAGCAGGGTGGCGGCGACGCGACCGGTCACGTCGAGGAAGGCCAGGTTACCGACCTTGCGGGTGGTGCGGCGCAGGCGGTCGGCCATCTGGCGGCCCACCGCATACAGCAATTCGGGGTCCCGAGCGGTAATGGCGCGGAATTCGGCATAGGGCAGCTCCGCTACTTCGCATTCGGTCCTGGCCTTTACCCAGGCGCTGCGGTCCTGCTCGGTGTGGTCCTCGTCAAACAACCCCATTTCGCCGAAGAATTCTCCCTGGTTGAGATAGGCGAGGATCATGTCGCGCCCTGGGGCATCCTGCAGCAATATGGTGACCGAGCCCTTGACGATATAGAAGAGGCTGTCGCAAGCGTCCCCGGCATGGATGATGGTGCTGCGCGGGGCGAAGTGGCGGCGGTCGCAGTGTTCCAGAAACGCCTCGAGGTTTTTTGTTTTCAATGTCGGCAATTTGGCATCCATTGTTGTCATCCTGGCAGAAATGATCGTTCAGACCATGGCAAACATGGCATCCTTGCAGCCTCAATGCGAGACCAAATTCGATTATGTCCAGTTTTAGGGGCAATGGCCAGTCATGCCGGCGGCGCCTTGGCGCTGTGCTATTCTCCGCCGCCAGATCAACGCATTTGCAGGAGAGCCAGATGAAAGCGCATATCAAGTGGGTGGACGGTGCCATGTTCCTCGGCGAGTCGGGCAGCGGGCACACCATTGTCATGGATGGGCCGGAGGAATCGGGAGGCCGCAACATGGGCGTGCGCCCCATGGAAACCGTGCTCATCGGCCTGGGCGGCTGCGCCAGTTACGATGTGGTGAGCATTCTCAAGAAGGGCCGCCAGGATATTCGCGACGTGCATACCGTACTGGAAGCCGAGCGCGCCGACAGCGAGCCCAAGGTGTTCACCAAGATCCATGTGCACTTTGTGGTCAAGGGCAAACAGCTGAAGGAAGCGCAGGTCAAGCGGGCGGTAGAGCTGTCGGCGGAGAAATACTGCTCAGCTTCGATCATGCTTGGCCGCGCCGGCGTAGAGATCACCCACGACTACGAGATAGTCGAGATCGACTGAGGTGCGGCCCGGGCCGGGCCGCGCTGCTCAGATGCGGTAGGTGGCCGAGGTCATGACCTTGGACATCAATTTCATGGCCGCCTTCACCGGCCGCGGGAAGACCACGCCGCCGGCCTGCAAGGCCTGGCTGCCGTGCTCGATTTCGTCCTCACGCATCTGCTCGAGGATCGCCCGGGATTTCAGGTCATCCTCGGGCAGCTGGCGCAGGTGATCATCCAGGTGCCGTTCCACCAACTGCTCGGTAGCGGCGACAAAGCCGAGGCTGATGCGGTCGCTGATCCGGCCGGCGGCCGCGCCGAGACCGAAGGAAAGACCGTAGAACAGCGGGTTCAGGACACTGGTGCGGCTGTCCAGCTCACGCAGGCGTTGTTCACACCAGGCCAGGTGGTCCACTTCCTCGGCAGCGGCCTGCTCCATTTTGCCCCGTACTTCGGGCAACTTGGCGGTCAGCGCCTGGCCCTGGTACAGCGCCTGGGCGCAGACTTCGCCGGTATGGTTGATGCGCATGAGCCCGGCGATATGCCGACGCTGCGCGTCGGCCACCGTATCGGTACGCAGGTGCTGGGCGGGGGAGGGCCGGGCGGCCAGGGCGGCGCCGGGCACCAGGGTGCGCATGGCTTGATCGGACTGGCTCAGCAGGCGGTCAAGCAGGCTGTATTGACGTGTACTCATAACTTTCTCCTGAAACTGTCCTCAGTATAGCGGCTGCTACCGCGGCCGGCCTTGCCCCAGATCAGCCCGGTGGCCAGCCCATCTGGCGTTGCCCCAGGACGTGCAGGTGAATGTGATAGACCGTCTGGCTGCCCATTTCCTTGCAATTGAAGACGGTACGGAAGCCGCCGTCGCAGCCCAGCTCCAGGGCCAGCCGCTGGCCAACGAAGGTCATATGGCCAACCAGTTCACGATCCTCCTCTGTCATGTCGTTCAGAGTAGCGATATGCTTTTTCGGGATCACCAGAAAATGCACCGGGGCCTGGGGATTGATGTCGTGGAAGGCCAGCACGCGGTCATCCTCGAAAATCGTCTTTGACGGGATCTTGCCTTCGGCAATCTTGCAGAACAAACAGTCCACGGCATGCTCCTGGTTTGGCTATTGATAGCGCCAGTGTAACCAACCGCCGGCACAATGTAACAGCGAGGGATGCGCGATGAAGAATGATATCCATGATCTGGGGCTGGTGCTGGATTCCCGGGTCCGCCTGGTGGTAATCGAGTCCTGGGAAGAGTTGCGCGTACTCGAAGCCATCGGGACGTTGGCGGTAAAGCGGGGGCTGACCTGGTACACCTGGAACCAGGTCGACGGCTTGCAGCGGCTCGGGTTCGGCAGCGGGGTAGGTGACGCCGCCGATACCACCGATCCGGAGGTGGCGCTGGCGCACATCCGCGAGCACCGCGAGCCGGCGCTGTATGTCTTCTGCGATCTGCATCCCTTCCTGCACTCCCCGCGGCTGATCCGCCTGCTGAAGATGCTGGCTATGGACCCAGCAGACGCCGCGCCGACCTTGCTCCTGGTCAGCCATGAGCTGACGCTGGCGCCGGAGCTGCGGCGACTGGCCGCGCGTATCAGCTTGAGCATGCCGTCGGACGAGCAATTGGCCGCCATCATCCGCGAAGAGGCGGCGCGCTGGACCGAGCGCAACCAGGGGCAGCGGGTGCGCACCGACAACCGCACCCTGCAGCAGGTGGTGCGCAATCTGCGCGGGGTCACCCTCGGCGAAGCCCGGCTGCTGGCGCGCAAGCTGATCGTGGACGATGGTGCCATCACCCAGGAGGACCTGCCCGCCCTGAACCGCGCCAAATTCAGCCTGCTGGACATGCAGGGCGTGCTGAGTTTCGAGCAGGACACCGCACGTTTTGCCGATGTCGGCGGCCTAGCCCAGTTCAAGCGTTGGCTGGCCGACCGGCAGGCGGCCTTTCATCAGCCGTCGAGCAAGGGCGACACGCCCAAGGGCGTGCTGCTGGCCGGCGTGCAGGGTTCGGGCAAGAGCCTGGCGGCGCGGGCGGTGGCTGGCCTGTGGGGGCTACCGCTGCTGCGGCTGGATTTTGGCACGCTCTACAACAAGTACATTGGCGAAACGGAAAAGAACCTGCGCGATGCCCTGGCCATGGCCGATGCGATGGAGCCGTGCGTGCTCTGGATTGATGAGATCGAAAAGGGGCTCGGGGAAGACAGCGCCGACCAGGGCGTGTCGCGGCGGATATTGGGCACCCTGCTGACCTGGATGGCGGAGCGCCGCAGTCGGGTATTTCTGGTCGCCACCGCCAACAATGTGATGCAGCTGCCGCCGGAACTGATCCGCAAGGGTCGACTGGATGAGCTGTTCTTCGTCGACCTGCCGGATACGGCGGTGCGTGAGGAGATCTTCCGCATTCACCTGGGTAACCGCGAGCTGGCGGTCGAGCGGTTCGACCTGCCGCTGTTGGCCGAGGCCAGCGCCGGCTTTGCAGGGGCGGAGATCGAGCAGGTGGTGGTCTCCGCGGTGTACTGCGCCGCGGCCCGGCAGGAGGAGGTGGACACCGCCCACCTGGTGGAAGCGCTGAACCAGACCTCACCCCTGTCGGTGGTCATGGCCGAGCGGATCCAGGCCCTGCGGGACTGGGCCCGCCACCGTGCGGTCATGGCGGATTGATCAGAACGGCTTGAGGACCACCAGCAATACGACGCCGACCAGCACCAATACGGGCGCCTCGTTGAACCAGCGATAGAACACGTGGGAGCGCTGGTTGTTGCCGCTGGCGAAGCGCTTGAGCTGCGCGCCACAGATAAAGTGATAGATGACCAACAGCACGACCAGGGTCAGCTTGGCGTGCAGCCAGCCCTGTTGCAGCCAATGGGGGGCCAGCATCAGCATCCAGATGCCGAGGCCGACGGTGACCAGCATCGACGGGGTCATGATGCCGCGGTAGAGCTTGCGCTCCATGACCGTGAAGCGATCGCGGCTGATCTGGTCCTCGCTCATGGCGTGGTAAACGAACAGGCGCGGCAGGTAGAACAACCCGGCGAACCAGGTGACAACGGCCATGATATGGAAGGCTTTGATCCACAGATACACGGGTGACTCCTCAAATCGGGAAGGAAACGGCGGCCGCCCCAGGGTTATGCTGGTAATTTCCCTCAGCGCTTTTATCATAGGGGGCTGGTAAGCCATGTTAATCGATTCGAGGCGCAAAATGATCAAGATAGGCATTGTGGGGGGGACCGGGTATACCGGTGTCGAATTGCTGCGTTTGCTCGCAGTGCACCCGGAGGCGCATGTCGAGATCATTACGTCCCGATCGGAGGAAGGCGTTCGCGTGGCGGACATGTATCCCAATCTGCGCGGCCATTACGATGACCTGGCTTTCAGCGTGCCGGATACCGCGAGCCTCGGCCAGTGCGATGTGGTGTTCTTTGCTACGCCCCATGGTGTGGCCCATTCGCTGGCCGCCGAACTGCTGGCCACCGGCACCCGCATCATCGACCTGTCGGCGGACTTCCGGCTGCGCGATGCCGATGTCTGGGCCGAGTGGTACGGCCAGCCCCATGGCGCCCCCGAGCTCCTCGGTGAAGCGGTGTACGGCCTCCCGGAAGTCAACCGCGAAGCGATCCGTGGCGCGCGGCTGATCGCCGTGCCCGGTTGCTACCCGACCTCCGTCCAGCTGGGGTTGATCCCCCTGCTCGAGGCCGGGCTGGCGCGTACCGACAACCTGATCGCCGACTGCAAGTCCGGCGTCAGCGGCGCCGGTCGGGGCGCCAAGGTGGCGTCGCTGTTCGGCGAAACGACGGAAAGCATGAAGGCTTACGGCGTGGCGGGGCATCGGCATCTGCCGGAGATTACCCAGGGCCTGCAGCGGGCGGCTGGCGGCGCGGTGGGGTTGACCTTCGTCCCGCACCTGACGCCGATGATCCGTGGCATCCATTCCACCCTGTACGCCCAGGTGCCGGACCACAGCGTTGATCTGCAGAAGCTGTTCGCCGAGCGCTATGCCAATGAACCTTTTGTCGACGTGATGCCCGCCGGCAGTCACCCGGAAACCCGCAGCGTGCGCGGTGCCAATGTCTGCCGCCTGGCTGTCCACCGGCCCCAGGGCGGCGACCTGGTGGTGGTGCTGTCGGTCATCGATAACCTGGTCAAGGGCGCGTCCGGTCAAGCCATCCAGAACATGAACATTGCCCTGGGGCTCGCCGAAGACATGGGGCTGGCGCACCCGGCGCTCATGCCCTGATGGAGAGCGAAAAGCCCGATCGCCCCGCTGACGAGGCCCCGTTCAGCCTGTTACCCGCCGCCTCGGCTTCGCGGCCGCCGCGGCTGCTGATCTGGGGCCTGGTCGCAGCCTTGCCGTTATGCGGGTGGCTGGGCTGGACGGCCGCCATGCAGTCCGAACAGATGCATGAGTACCAGCGCCTGCGCGATGAGCGCAGCGGGATACAGGCCGAGCTTGAGGAAACCCGCCTGCGTTATCACCAGCTCGAGGTGGATTTGCTGGTGGCGCGCCAGTCGGTGGAAGATGGTCAGGACACCATCACCGACCTGGAGCAGCAGCTGTTCAAGCTGCAGCAGGATCTGGTGCAGTATCAGGGCGCCCTGGCGCCTGACGCCACTACTCCCGGGGTGCGCTTCCAGGCCTTTGAGGTCCAGCGTACCGACGTACCGGGTGTGTACCGCTACAAGGTCATGGTGAGTCGGGTCGGCAATGAGAGCGACACCGTGCAGGCGGACTTGAGTCTGGAGGTGAGAGGACAGCTGGCAGGCAAGCCAGCGAGCGTATCGCTTGCCGAGATGACCGGCGGTCGCGCCCGCAGTCTGGCGCTGAATTTCCGCTATTTTCAGGTAGTACCGGAAAATGGCAGCGAAGCGGAGTTGATGTTGCCGGTGGGTTTCGTGCCGGAGACCGTGCACCTGCGTGCCGAGCAGGATGGCAAGCTGCTACTCGAACAGACCATGGAATGGACCGAAACGGGAGTAAGATCCTGATGTTCAAGATGGATAAGCGCAAGAAGCCGGGCGTCAATCGTCCTGCGGGCAAGACCACCCTCATTGCGGATGACACCGAGCTGCGTGGTGATCTGCGCTTCAGTGGCGCGGTGAAGATCGAAGGTCGGGTGATCGGTAATATCAATACCGAGGAAGGCGCGGTCAGCGTTGGCCAGGAAGGTTACGTAGAGGGCATCATCAAGGCGCCCAGCGTGGTGATCAACGGAGTGGTGGTGGGTGATGTGCACGCCTTCGAACATCTGCAGCTGGATGCGGCCGCCCGGGTGGATGGTGATCTCTACTATCGCTTCCTGGAGATGGTGTCCGGGGCCCAGATCAATGGGCAGCTCCACTACCTCGGTGAGGGATCGGGTACGGGGTTGGACGTCCAGGCCGCATCCCGCGAATTCAAGAGTAGTTGACCAAAAGAGTCGGATAAACGGATAATAGCCGGCTTGTTGTGCTGCGGCACTGCCGCCGGAGGTTGTATGTCTAGTGCTGAAGTTTTCACCCCTGCTGCGATGCAGTTTTCCGATAGTGCGGTTGCGAAGGTGCGCGCACTGATCGAGGAAGAGGGTAATGAGCGTCTCAGTCTGCGCGTATTCGTGACAGGCGGTGGCTGCTCCGGTTTCCAGTACGGTTTCACCTTCGATGATGAAATGGCCGAAGACGACACCGTGATCGAACGTGGTGGTGTCAGGCTGGTGGTTGACCCGATGAGCTTCCAGTATCTGGCGGGCTCGGAAGTGGACTATCTGGAAGGGCTGGAAGGCTCGCGTTTCGTCATCAACAACCCCAACGCGGCCACCACCTGTGGCTGCGGCTCATCGTTTTCCATCTGACTCAGCGCCGCGGCTCCTGGCCACGGCGGCTTCCATTTGCTGAAGCGGCGTTGCTCGCTTCAGGCCGGATACACTGCCCCTAGCACGCGTTCGCCGCGGGCACCGGTCACCGCCGGCAGGTTGCCTGGCTGGCGGCTCTGGCAGCGCCATGCCAGCCAGGCAAAGGCGATCGCCTCCATCCAGTCCGGATCGACACCCAGCGCCGCGGTGCTGACTACCTGCCGGGGTGCCAGCAGCTGCTGCAGGCGCTCCATCAACCGACCGTTACGTACCCCGCCGCCACAGATATAGACCTCCTGGGTCTGTGGCTGGCTACGCTCCAGGGCGTCGGCGATGGTCCGGGCGGTGAGTTCGAGCAGGGTGGCTTGCACATCTTCAGGATCATGAAGGCGCCCGCGCAAGTGCTGCTCGAGCCAGGCCGGGTGGAAATACTCGCGGCCCGTACTCTTCGGCGCGCTGCGGCCGAAATACGGATCGGCCAGCATCTCGCCCAGCAGTTCGGGGATCGGCTTGCCCGAGCGCGCCCAGGCGCCGTCGGCGTCGAACAGTTGACCGTTATGCCGGTGCATCCAATGATCCAGCAGGACATTGCCAGGGCCGCTGTCGAAGCCGCTGACGCATTCGCCCAGCAAGGTCAGGTTGGCGAAGCCGCCAATATTCACCACGGCGCGCAGTTGCTGGTCGCCCAGTAGCCAGGCGTGGAAGGCCGGCACCAAAGGTGCACCTTCGCCCCCAGCGGCCAGGTCCCGATTGCGAAAGTCGCAGATGACATCGATGCCGCAGAGCTCCGCGAGCAGGGCGGGTGCGCCGATCTGGACGCTGAAGCCGGATTCGGGGTGATGGCGGATGGTCTGGCCGTGGCTGCCAATCGCTGCCACCTGGCTGGGGTGGAGGTCATGCTGGCGCAGCAGCTCGTTGACGCCTTGCGCTGCCAGTCGGGCCCAGTGTTGACCGGCGATGCCGGCGCGACGAATTTCATCCGCACCGGGTTGGCACAGGGCAAGCAGTTCATCACGCAGGGAAGGGGGGAAAGGCACACCCCGCGCGCCAATCATGCTGGCGCGTGGGGTGGAAGGGGAAAAGGAGGTGAGGGCGATGTCGATACCATCCAGGCTGGTGCCTGACATGATACCGACATACAGGTGCTCCACTCAGTCGTCCAGCTGGGCCAGTTGGGTACCGCCCTGCTGATCCAGGCTGGCCATCATCTGCTTGCTCAAGGCCAGGAAGCGGGCCCGTTCGCTCGGTGCGATGGGGTCCGATGCTGGCAGCTTGACGCTGAGCGGATCGACATGGCGGCCACTGACCTGGAATTCATAGTGCAGGTGCGGCCCGGTAGCCAGGCCGGTGGCGCCGACATAGCCGATAACCTGGCCCTGGGCAACGTTGCTCCCGACGCGGAGGCCGCTGGCATAGCGGCTCATGTGGGCATACAGCGTCTGGTAGGTCTGACCGTGCTTGATAACCACGGTATTACCGTATCCGCCCTTGCGCCCTACATGAACGACACGCCCGTCGCCGGTCGCCTTGATGGGGGTGCCCGTAGCGGCGGCGTAATCCACACCCTTATGTGCACGGATCTTGTTCAGTACCGGGTGGCGCCGGCCGGGGTTGAAACGGGAGCTGATCCGGGCAAACTCCACTGGCGTGCGAATGAACGCCTTGCGCATACTGGTGCCATCGGCGCGGTAATAGCTGCTGTTGCCCTGGCTGTCGGTGTAGCGCACCGCAGTATAGATGCGGCCGCGGTTGGTGAAGCGGGCGGCGAGAATATTGCCGGTCCCTACGCGCTGATCGCCAACGTGCTTCTCCTCATAGAGCACATCGAACTTGTCCCCCTGGCGAATTTCCCGAGCAAAATCCACGTCATAACCGAACACATTGGCCATTTGCATGGTCAGATTATGTGACAGGCCGGCATTCTGCGCGGCCACGAACAGCGAGCTGGTGATGCTGCCGCTGGCGAAACGGGTGCTGACTTCGGGCTCGATGACGTCCTTGCTGAACACATAGCTGTCGCCGTCGCGCTCGATATGGATGGTCTCGAGACTGTTCACCTTGGAGCGCAGGCCGAGCAGGTCGCCCTGCTCGTCAAGCTTGAACTCCAGCTCCTGGCCAGCGCGCAGGCGCGTAAAGGCCTTGGCCTCCTTGCTGCTGTCGAGTACCGAATGCAGGGTATTGGCCGACAGACCGGCATTCTGGAACAGAATGGATAGGGTCTGGCCGCTGTCCACAGTCACGCTGGTCCATTCGGGAGCGGTTGCCACAGGCTCGGCAACATCTGCTTCCGCGGCCAGCGGCTGCAGGTTGATACCGGCCTGCACGACTTCGGGCGAGGCTGCGGTATGCAAGGACTCGGCGGTGCTGGTCATTTCCAACGGCGAGCTGATTGTGACCGTTTCGCTGATCAGGGCATCCAACTCTTCAGAGAGTGCGGATTTTGTATCGTCGAGCTGCACTTCTTGCAGCTCAAGTTGAACCAGAGTTCGCTTGGCTTCAACTTCGGTTGTGGGGATAACGAGCAGGAAAATGCTCAGCGCGGCGGCGATACCACTGGCAGCCATCAGATGGCTTTTCGGGTAGCGCGGTGACTTTGACTTGTGATGACCCATGTGCGCTCTTCTGGTTGATTCTGTGAAATGTGAAGTAACTTGCTAAATTATAACTGAAAGTGCCTCAAGGCAAGCCTTTGCGTGCCCGCTTGTCAGGTTTTCGGCGCCATTATTCAGTCTGTGCTAGGTAGCATATGGCCCGCTGTCGGCTAACCATGCTTGATCTTGATCATCAATGTTGTATCGTTGACGCCCTTTTTATTCTTTGATTTTCCTCAAACCTCATAGGCGGGAATCGCATGAAACCGGTTGACGAACAGTTGGCGCTGATCAAGCGCGGGGCAGACGAAATATTGGTGGAAGCCGAGCTGCGCGCCAAGTTGGAGCGTGGCACGCCGCTGCGCGTCAAGGCCGGCTTTGACCCCACTGCACCCGATCTGCACCTGGGCCATACCGTGCTCATCAACAAGTTGCGCCAGTTCCAGGAGCTGGGGCATGAGGTGCTGTTCCTGATTGGTGACTTCACCGGGATGATCGGCGATCCCAGCGGCAAGAATAGTACCCGCCCACCGCTCACCCGCGAGCAGGTCCTTGCCAATGCGGAAACCTATAAAGAGCAGGTCTTCAAGATTCTCGATCCGCAACGGACCAAGGTGGTGTTCAACTCCGAGTGGATGGACAAGTTCTCCGCCGCCGAGATGATCCAGCTGGCCGGCAAGTACACCGTAGCGCGGATGCTCGAGCGGGACGACTTCGACAAGCGCTATAAAGGCAATCAGTCCATTGCCATCCATGAGTTTCTCTACCCGCTCATCCAGGGGTACGACTCGGTGGCAATGCGCGCGGATATCGAGCTGGGCGGCACCGACCAGAAATTCAACCTGCTGATGGGGCGCGAGCTCCAGCGTCAGTACGGGCAGGAGCCGCAGATCACTCTGTCCATGCCGCTGCTGGTTGGCCTGGATGGCGAGATGAAGATGTCCAAGTCCCTTGGCAACTATGTCGGCATCAACGACCAGCCGGGCGTGATGTACAACAAGATCGTTTCCATGCCAGATTCCCTGATGTGGCGCTACTTCGAGCTGCTGAGTTTCCGCAGCATGGAAGAGATCGATGGGCTGCGCGCCGATGTCGAGGCGGGTGCCAATCCGCGGGATATCAAGATCAAGCTGGCCGAGGAGCTGGTCGCGCGCTTCCATGGTGAAGAGGCGGCGGCAAACGCCCATCGTTCGGCAGGTAACAGGTTGAAGGAAGGGGAGTTGCCGGAGGATCTGCCTGAAGTCGAGCTTGAGGCAGAGGCTGATCTGCCGGTGTCAGCTGTGCTGAATCGCGCGGGGATGACCAAGAATGCGGCGGCGGCGCGGGACCTGTTGAGTGCAGGCTCGGTCAAGGTGGATGGTGAGGTGGTAGATCGGGATTTCATGTTCCGTGTGGGCTCGGTATACGTATGCCAGGCCGGGAAGAAGAAATTTGCCAGAATCACCCTGAAAACCCCTTGACGGCAAATGTGAGGGGCCTATAATGCGCCCCTCGCACGTCGCGGCGCTTTTCAAAAAGCCCCGTCCAATCAATAGGTTAGCGATAACTTGGGGGTTGACAGGCAAGCGAAACGGCGTAGAATGCGCCGCTCACTGAAGAGGCTGGCAAGATCGCTTCTTCACGGTGAGAAAGGATTTTCAGGAAGGCGTTGACAAGGGGTTTGACTCCTGTAGAATGCGCCTCCCTGGCCCGGAACAGCAGCAGCGTTCCAGGCAGGTTTGCCAAGCGGTGCAGCGCTGAAAAGCCTCACAAAAAAGCTTGACGGATCAGAAGGTTGGCGTATAATGCGCGGCCTTGGTTAAGCGGAAACGCGGACCGAATCGCTCTTTAACAAATTGGAATCAAGTAATTCGTGTGGGTTGCACCAGAAGTAGCTAGTCTAACCTTCGGGAGGACGGTTACCACGGTGTGATTCATGACTGGGGTGAAGTCGTAACAAGGTAGCCGTAGGGGAACCTGCGGCTGGATCACCTCCTTAATCGACAGATCTCGACATTCTTCAAGCACTCACACGAATTACTTGATTCCGAAAGAAAGGCGATTAGGTCTGTAGCACTAAGCAACAGGTAGCAGGCCGAGATAATTGGGTCTGTAGCTCAGTTGGTTAGAGCGCACCCCTGATAAGGGTGAGGTCGGCAGTTCGAATCTGCCCAGACCCACCAATTGTCGAGGTGTCAGGTCTGAACGGGGCCATAGCTCAGCTGGGAGAGCGCCTGCCTTGCACGCAGGAGGTCAGCGGTTCGATCCCGCTTGGCTCCACCAGGACGGCCCAGGGGCACCATCGCCAGTACTCGATAAGAGTTCATACATGAATGATTCCGCCAGGCGGGATGATTGATGTCTGATCTTTGATCAGTCGCTCTTTAACAATGTGGAAAAGTGATAGAAGTAGACAAGACATAACGGGTGTTTCACTGCACACGTTATGGCTAAGGTAACTTGTAATCTCAAGTGCAAGTTCCGGATTGTCGTGAAATCATGTCAAGACCTATGGCTGCCAGCAATCAGCGCAAGCAGATTGTTTGGGGTTATATGGTCAAGTGAATAAGCGCATACGGTGGATGCCTTGGCAGTCAGAGGCGATGAAAGACGTGGTAGCCTGCGAAAAGCTTCGGGGAGGTGGCAAACGACCTTTGATCCGGAGATCTCTGAATGGGGAAACCCACCCAGCATAAGCTGGGTATCACACACTGAATACATAGGTGTGTGAGGCGAACCCGGGGAACTGAAACATCTAAGTACCCGGAGGAAAAGAAATCAACCGAGATTCCCCAAGTAGTGGCGAGCGAACGGGGAGCAGCCCTTAAGCGGCATTGAGTTTAGTGGAACGCTGTGGAAATGGCGGCCATAGTGGGTGATAGCCCCGTACACGAAAGACTCTTTGCCGTGAAATCGAGTAGGTCGGCGCACGTGAAACGTTGACTGAACATGGGGGGACCATCCTCCAAGGCTAAATACTCCTGACTGACCGATAGTGAACCAGTACCGTGAGGGAAAGGCGAAAAGAACCCCTGTGAGGGGAGTGAAATAGATCCTGAAACCGTATGCGTACAAGCAGTGGGAGCCGACTTGTTCGGTGACTGCGTACCTTTTGTATAATGGGTCAGCGACTTATATTCAGTGGCGAGCTTAACCGTCTAGGGGAGGCGTAGGGAAACCGAGTCTTAATAGGGCGTTTAGTCGCTGGGTATAGACCCGAAACCGGGCGATCTATCCATGGGCAGGTTGAAGGTGCCGTAACAGGCACTGGAGGACCGAACCGACTACCGTTGAAAAGTTAGCGGATGACTTGTGGATAGGAGTGAAAGGCTAATCAAGCTCGGAGATAGCTGGTTCTCCTCGAAAGCTATTTAGGTAGCGCCTCGTGTATCACCACTGGGGGTAGAGCACTGTTTGGGCTAGGGGGTCATCCCGACTTACCAACCCCATGCAAACTCCGAATACCAGTGAGTGCGAGCACGGGAGACACACGGCGGGTGCTAACGTCCGTCGTGAAAAGGGAAACAACCCAGACCGTCAGCTAAGGTCCCAAAGTTATGGTTAAGTGGGAAACGATGTGGGAAGGCTTAGACAGCTAGGAGGTTGGCTTAGAAGCAGCCATCCTTTAAAGAAAGCGTAATAGCTCACTAGTCGAGTCGGCCTGCGCGGAAGATGTAACGGGGCTCAAACCATACACCGAAGCTACGGGTGCATCGTAAGATGTGCGGTAGAGGAGCGTTCTGTAAGCCTGTGAAGGTCAATTGAGAAGTTGGCTGGAGGTATCAGAAGTGCGAATGCTGACATGAGTAACGACAATGGGAGTGAAAAACTCCCACGCCGGAAGACCAAGGGTTCCTGCGCAACGTTAATCGACGCAGGGTGAGTCGACCCCTAAGGCGAGACCGAAAGGTGTAGTCGATGGGAAACGGGTTAATATTCCCGTACTTCTGGTTACTGCGATGGGGGGACGGAGAAGGCTAGGC
The DNA here is from genome assembly GCF_000939975.1 of Pseudomonas saudimassiliensis. Taxonomy (GTDB): domain Bacteria; phylum Pseudomonadota; class Gammaproteobacteria; order Pseudomonadales; family Pseudomonadaceae; genus Halopseudomonas; species Halopseudomonas saudimassiliensis. The sequence goes on from NZ_LK391969.1 coordinate 3,240,075, forward strand.
CAGCACGGCGTTGGTTGTCCGTGTTTAAGGTGGTAGGCTGATTTCTTAGGTAAATCCGGGAAATCAAGGCCGAGAACTGATGACGAGTGTTCTTTTAGAACATGAAGTGGTTGATGCCATGCTTCCAGGAAAAGCCTCTAAGCTTCAGGTAACTAGAAATCGTACCCCAAACCGACACAGGTGGTCAGGTAGAGAATACCAAGGCGCTTGAGAGAACTCGGGTGAAGGAACTAGGCAAAATGGCACCGTAACTTCGGGAGAAGGTGCGCCGGTGAGGGTGAAGGACTTGCTCCGTAAGCTCATGCCGGTCGAAGATACCAGGCCGCTGCAACTGTTTATTAAAAACATAGCACTCTGCAAACACGAAAGTGGACGTATAGGGTGTGACGCCTGCCCGGTGCCGGAAGGTTAATTGATGGGGTTAGCTTCGGCGAAGCTCTTGATCGAAGCCCCGGTAAACGGCGGCCGTAACTATAACGGTCCTAAGGTAGCGAAATTCCTTGTCGGGTAAGTTCCGACCTGCACGAATGGCGTAATGATGGCGGCGCTGTCTCCACCCGAGACTCAGTGAAATTGAAATCGCTGTGAAGATGCAGTGTATCCGCGGCTAGACGGAAAGACCCCGTGAACCTTTACTATAGCTTTGCACTGGACTTTGAATTTGCTTGTGTAGGATAGGTGGGAGGCTGTGAAGCGTGGACGCCAGTTCGCGTGGAGCCAACCTTGAAATACCACCCTGGCAACTTTGAGGTTCTAACTCTGGTCCGTTATCCGGATCGAGGACAGTGTATGGTGGGTAGTTTGACTGGGGCGGTCTCCTCCTAAAGAGTAACGGAGGAGTACGAAGGTGCGCTCAGCACGGTCGGAAATCGTGCGTAGAGTATAAAGGCAAAAGCGCGCTTGACTGCGAGACCAACACGTCGAGCAGGTACGAAAGTAGGTCTTAGTGATCCGGTGGTTCTGTATGGAAGGGCCATCGCTCAACGGATAAAAGGTACTCCGGGGATAACAGGCTGATACCGCCCAAGAGTTCATATCGACGGCGGTGTTTGGCACCTCGATGTCGGCTCATCACATCCTGGGGCTGAAGCCGGTCCCAAGGGTATGGCTGTTCGCCATTTAAAGTGGTACGCGAGCTGGGTTTAGAACGTCGTGAGACAGTTCGGTCCCTATCTGCCGTGGACGTTTGAGATTTGAGAGGGGCTGCTCCTAGTACGAGAGGACCGGAGTGGACGAACCTCTGGTGTTCCGGTTGTCACGCCAGTGGCATTGCCGGGTAGCTACGTTCGGAAAAGATAACCGCTGAAAGCATCTAAGCGGGAAACTTGCCTCAAGATGAGATCTCACCGGGGACTTGATCCCCCTGAAGGGCCGTCGAAGACTACGACGTTGATAGGCTGGGTGTGTAAGCGCTGTGAGGCGTTGAGCTAACCAGTACTAATTGCCCGTGTGGCTTGACCATATAACACCCAAACAATTTGGGCCTATGGCTTGACGCATTGAACGACAGTCTGGAACTGCACGAGATTACCGTTACCCCTTGTCCCAACACTATCACTTTTCCCACCCTTTACGCCGTGTGGACTAACAGCCGCATAGCAACGAATTGCTTGACGACCATAGAGCATTGGAACCACCTGATCCCATTCCGAACTCAGCAGTGAAACGATGCATCGCCGATGGTAGTGTGGGGTTTCCCCATGTGAGAGTAGGTCATCGTCAAGCGCTATACCGAAACGCCCCGATCTGGAAACAGGTCGGGGCGTTTCTTTTGGCGCGTGGAAACTAAAAAGGCGTACTCTTCTTAACTCAATCTTGCGACTCCATTCTACTGTTGCCTTCCAGCGATCAGCTTATTCCTTATTGTTTTGAGTGCTAAGCAAATCGGTATAACTATAATATTGTTATATAGAACCGGTTTCGTTATTCTGTTCTCCTCGATTTAGCGATGTACCACTACTGGAGGATGTATGGCCAATCACCGTTCCCTGTTCAAAAGAGCCAGCCGTTGGGGTGGTGCATTGATGTTGAGTGCCGGTTTGTCCCTCGGGCATGCCCAGGCGGCAGATCAAACGCTGCTCAACTCCTCCTACGATATCGCTCGGGAGTTGTTCTCGGCCTATAACGAGTTGTTCACCGAGCAGTGGCAGAAGGAGACGGGCAAGACTGTCGAGATCAAGCAGTCACATGCGGGCTCCTCACGTCAGGCGCAGGCCATCATCCAGGGATTGCGGGCCGATGTGGTTACCTATAATCAGGTGACCGATGTGGATATCCTGCATGAACGCGGCAACCTGATCCCGGAAAACTGGCGTGACCGCCTGCCCAACGCCAGTTCGCCCTATTACTCGACCATGGCTTTTCTGGTGCGCAAGGGCAACCCCAAGAATATCCAGAACTGGGACGACCTGGCGCGCGATGACGTGAGTTCCGTACTGCCCAACCCGAAGACCTCAGGTAACGGCCGTTACACCTATCTGGCTGCCCTGGGCTACGCCCAGAAGACCTATGGGAATGACCAGGCGGCGATCGACAACTTCCTGCGCACCTTCCTGGGTAACGTGGCGGTGTTCGATACCGGCGGTCGCGGCGCGACTACTACTTTCGTTGAACGGGGCATTGGTGATGTTCTGCTGACCTTCGAGTCCGAAGTGAATAATATCGCTGCCCAGAACGAAGGTTATGAAGTAGTGGTGCCGAAGATCAGCTTTCTTGCCGAGTTCCCGGTCACCTGGATCGACAAGAGCGTGAAGCACAACGGTACCGAAGAGCTGGCCAAGGCCTACCTCGAAGGGTTGTACTCCGAAGATGCGCAGCGTCTGATCGCCGGGTTCTATAACCGGGTCCACAACGAGAAGGTCAAAGCCGAATTTGCCGACCAGTTCCCGGAAGTCGAGCTGCTGCCGGTCGAGGAGATCGGCGGGAGCTGGGAGAATGTCATGAAGGAACATTTCGCCAGTGGTGGTAAACTGGATCAACTCCAGCGTCGGTAAAAACATCTTCACATGAATCGATTACTCTCCGGCCTCAAGCCGGGACGTTCCAGCCAACCCGGCAAGCGTGTCTTGCCGGGTTTTGCTTTGAGCCTTGGCGTTTCGCTGTTCTTCATCAGTATCGTCCTGCTGCTGCCCCTCACCGGCTTGATCATGCAAACCGCTGATATGGGGTGGTCGCAATATTGGGCGGTCGTTACTGACGAGCGGGTTGTCGCCTCCTACAAGGTCACCCTCTGGGCCGCGGCCATCGCTTCGCTGATCAATGGTGTCGTTGGTCTCCTGCTGGCGTGGGTATTGGTACGTTATGATTTTCCCGGCAAGCGCATCATGGATGCCCTGATCGACTTACCATTTGCCCTGCCGACTGCGGTGGCGGGCATTACCCTGACTGCGCTGTTCGCCGCCGATGGCTGGTACGGTCAGGTCTTTGATCTGTTTGGCATCAAGGTCGCTTTCACTCCGCTGGGCATCATCGTGGCGATGTCTTTCACCAGCCTGCCTTTTGTGGTCCGTACTGTGCAGCCCGTACTGGAAGACCAGGCGCCAGAGGACGAGGAGGCCGCGGTCAGTCTCGGCGCCTCCGACTGGACGGTCTTCCGGCGTATCCTGTTCCCGGCGATGTGGCCGGCGCTGATGACCGGTGTGGCACTGTCCTTTACTCGCAGCCTGGGTGAGTTTGGCGCGGTGATCTTCATTGCCGGCAACATGCCCTATGTCAGCGAGATCATCAGTTTGATGATCTTCGTCCGCCTGCAGGAATTCGACCATGCCGCCGCCAGTGCGATCGCCTCTGTGGTTCTGATCGCCTCCCTGGCGCTGCTGCTGATCATCAACCTGTGGCAGGCGCGCTATCTGCGCCGCCTGCACGGACGGTGAACGCCATGCACGAACGCAAGACAATGCGCGCCGGCGACCAGCCCTGGGTGAAATGGTCCTTGATCCTCCTGGCGGTGCTGGTGACTGCTTTGATGCTGGTCATTCCGCTGGTGATCATCTTCATGGAGGCCTTCTCCGCGGGCGGAGCCAATTACTGGGAAAACCTGACGGATACTTATACGGTACACGCCATTGGACTGACCCTGCTGGTGGCCGCCTTGACGGTACCCATCAACCTGGTCTTCGGCGTCATGCTCGCCTGGCTGGTGACTCGCTTCGACTTTCCCGGCCGCAAGGCGCTGATCACCTTGATCGACATTCCCTTCGCCGTATCGCCCGTCGTTGCCGGTCTGCTGTATTTGCTGCTGTACGGCAGTAATGGATGGTTGGGCAGTTGGCTGAGGGACCAGGATGTGCAGTTGATGTTCTCCTGGCCGGGCATCGTCATGGTGACCGTTTTTGTGACCTGCCCGTTCGTTGCGCGCGAGCTGATCCCGCTGATGCAGCAGCAAGGTCGGGAGGAAGAGGAGGCCGGCGTGGTGCTGGGCGCGACTGGCTGGCAGTTGTTTCGCCGAATTACCCTGCCCAATATCCAATGGGCATTGCTCTATGGCGTCGTGCTGACCAACGCCCGCGCGGTGGGCGAGTTCGGTGCGGTCTCCGTGGTTTCGGGCAACGTCCGCGGCGAGACCAATACCCTGTCATTGCATGTCGAGCTGCTGTACCAGGATTACAACGTCGTGGGCGCCTTTGCCAGTGCGTCGCTGCTGGCGGGCATTGCCCTGATCACCATCGTGGTGAAAAGTTTTGTGGAGTGGCGCCAAGCCCGGCAACGCGCCCCTCTCGATGACCAATCGGATAGTCGCTGATGAGTATTTCCATCGAAGGTATCACCAAGCATTTCGGCTCCTTCGAGGCGCTGAAAGACATTTCGCTGGACATCCCGGATGGCCAGCTGGTGGGCCTGCTTGGCCCGTCAGGGTCGGGCAAGACCACCTTGCTGCGGATCATCGCCGGGCTGGAAACCGCCGACCGGGGGCGCATCCTGTTCCATGGTGAAGACGTCACCAATCTGCACGTGCGCGAGCGCAAGGTCGGGTTCGTGTTCCAGCATTACGCCCTGTTCCGCCATATGACGGTAGCGCAGAACGTCGCGTTCGGGCTTGAGGTCATGCCCGCCCGGGAACGGCCGCCAGCGGCGGAGATCCGCAAGCGCGTTGATATGCTGCTGGAAATGGTGCAGCTCGGCCATCTGGCCAATCGTTTCCCCGCCCAGCTGTCCGGTGGGCAGAAGCAGCGCATCGCGCTGGCCCGTGCCCTGTCCATGAAGCCGCAGATCCTGCTGCTGGATGAGCCTTTTGGTGCACTCGATGCCAAGGTCCGCAAGGATCTGCGCCGTTGGCTGCGGGCACTGCATGCGGAGTTTCATTTCACCAGTGTCTTCGTTACCCATGATCAGGAAGAGGCGCTGGAGCTGTCTGACCAGGTCGCGGTGATGAGCGCCGGGCGCATCGAGCAGGTGGACAACCCGCAGCACCTCTATGCCGAACCAAACAGTCGCTTCGTGTTCGACTTTCTCGGTCACGTGAACGTCTTCGCCGGCGAGCAGCAGGGCACCCGGGTGAGCCAGGGGGACGCCTGGGTGAAGCTGCCTCCCGGCTCCCGGGAGCAGACCGGCCGGGCGCAACTCTATATGCGCCCCCACGAGGTGGCGTTGCAGAGCATCCCCGCGGTTCATGCGCATCTGCCGCTGTGCATCGAGTCCATCAGCCTGGTCGGTGCCGAAGTACGACTGGAATTGTCTCCCCGTGGTTGGGATGCCGATGGGCACTGGGAGGTTGGTATTACCCACGCGCAATTCAATAGTTGGCAGCCGGCCCGGGGCGATCTCTGTTATGCAGCGCCCGGGGTCGCCCACGTATTCGAGAAAGATGACCGGACGCCGGGGGCGATTCGGTGGCAGAGCGGTGAAATGGACGATCCCGCGGCGATGATCTGATATCAGCGTGACAGCGCAATGCGCCCTGGATTACTATCCAGCAGCTACGGATGTAGTCAAAGGGAGGCTGCCAGGTCGGCGGCTCTTATAAAAAGGATGGAGATATTTCATGTTGCGCAAATCGCTTTTGGCTGTGCTGGTGTCCGGTCTGATGGTAACCGGAGTGCAGGCGGCGGATAGTCAGATCAATGGTTATCTGTTTGGTAATGTTGGCCAATCGGAAACCGATCTTTCCGATCTCGAAGATATGGGGCTTTCTACCGATGAAAAGGCTACGGCTTACAAGGTAGGGGCGGGTGTACAGCTCAACCGACATATTGGTGTGGAATTTCAGTACGTCGATCTGGGAGAAGTCAGCGCCGACGTCCCCGGCCTGAAAGCAGAGATTGGTGCCAAGGGCTTTGGCGCTAACCTTGTGGGCTCTTTGCCGTTCGACCGGTTCAAGGTATACGGCAAGGTAGGCTATCACCAGATGGAATCTGACTGGCGGGTCAAGCTCGGTGGTGACACTTTCGCGAAGGGTGATGACGACAGTAATGTCACTTCATTCGCGATCGGCGCGACGTATGCGCTTACGCCTCAATTTGAACTGGTTGCGGAGTTCGAGCGCTATCAGGATGTAGGTGATGAAGACAGCACCGGTGAGGCGGACGTTGATCTGGCCTCCATCGGCCTGCGCTACAACTTCTGAGACATCCCGCCCGGGCTATCCAGGCCCGGGCGGGCTCGCAACACCTGGTAGTGAACCAGGCCTGCGACCCACCAAATTTTCCCCAAGCACCGACCCCTTTGCACTATAATCGCCCGTTTGCGTATTGCCCGGTTTGCCCCGGGCGGATTCGAGGGCCATGACACCGTGATCAAGACGCCGTATTACCTGATCGACAAGATCAAGCTGCAGCGCAACATGGAAAAGATCGCCTACGTGCGCGAGCATTCCGGAGCCAAGGCGCTGTTGGCGCTCAAGTGCTTTGCGACCTGGTCGGTTTTCGACCTGATGCAGCAGTACATGGATGGCACCACCTCCTCCTCGCTGTATGAAGTCAAGCTGGGCCACCTCAAGTTCGGCGGCGAGACCCATGCCTATAGCGTGGCCTACGCCGATGACGAAATCGCCGAGGTGCTGGCCCACTCGGACAAGATCATCTTCAACTCCATCAGCCAGCTGCGGCGTTTTGCCGATGCTTCGGCCAATCACACCCGCGGCCTGCGACTCAATCCGCAGGTCAGCAGCTCCGATTGGCTGATCGCTGATCCGGCGCGGCCTTTCAGCCGTCTGGGTGAATGGGATGCGCAGAAGGTGGAGCAGGTGATCGACCAGATTTCCGGCTTCATGATCCACAACAACTGCGAGAACAGTGATTTCGCCCTGTTTGACAGCATGTTGCGGCAGATCGAGGAACGCTTTGGCGAGCTGCTCAAGCAGGTTGAGTGGGTCAGCCTGGGTGGTGGTATCCACTTCACCGGCGAAGGTTATCCCCTCGATGAGTTCTGCGCGCGCCTCAAGCAGTTCTCCGAGCAGTACGGTGTCCAGGTTTACCTGGAACCAGGCGAAGCGGCCATTACCATGAGCACCTCGCTTGAAGTGTCGGTGCTGGATACCTTGTACAACGGCAAACAGTTGGCGGTGGTCGACAGCTCAATCGAAGCTCACATGCTCGATTTGCTGATCTACCGGCAATCAGCGCGGATGGAGCCGTGCGATGGCCCCCATGAATACATGGTCTGCGGCAAGTCCTGTCTGGCCGGCGATATTTTCGGCGAGTTCAAGTTTGACCAGCCCCTGCAGGTAGGTGATCGTCTGTCATTCATCGACGCGGCGGGCTACACCATGGTCAAGAAGAACTGGTTCAACGGCGTGAAGATGCCGTCCATCGCGGTGCGTCAACTCGACGGCCAGGTAGAACTGGTACGCGAGTTTGGCTTTGACGATTTTGTAAGTGCCCTCTCCTGAGGTCATGAATTAGCCCAAGGAGGCGTTCAGAGGAAGAGAAATGAAGAGAAACGTTCTGATTGTTGGTGCCGGAGGGGTGGCCCAGGTCGTCGCGCATAAATGTGCGCAGCATAACGACGTGTTGGGTAACATCCACATCGCCTCGCGTACTGTCGAGAAGTGTCAGGAGATCGTCGACAGCGTGCGGGAAAAGGGCAGTCTGAAAACTGCCGGTGAATTGCAAGCCCATGCCCTGGATGCCCTTGATATCGAGGCAACCAAGGCACTGATTGCCAAGACACAGTCGCAACTGGTCATCAATGTCGGATCGGCTTTTATCAATATGTCGGTACTGCAGGCTTGCATCGAGACCGGTGCCGCCTACCTGGATACCGCTATTCACGAAGACCCGGACAAGATCTGCGAAACGCCACCGTGGTATGCCAACTACGAATGGAAGCGCCGCGAGTTGTGCGAGGCGAATAACGTCACGGCGATTCTCGGTGTCGGCTTCGACCCGGGCGTGGTCAATGCCTACGCGGCCATCGCCGTGAATGAGTATTTCGACAGCGTCAGCGATATCGACATCATCGATATCAACGCCGGTAGCCACGGGCACTATTTCGCGACCAATTTCGATCCCGAAATCAACTTCCGCGAATTCACCGGTCAGGTCTGGTCCTGGCAGAACAGTCAGTGGACCAGCAACAAGATGTTCGAGGTCAAGCGCACGGATGACCTGCCGGTCGTCGGTGAGCAGACCAGCTACATGACCGGACATGATGAATTGCACTCGCTATCGAAGAATCTGGATGTACCCAACATCCGCTTCTGGATGGGCTTTGGCGAGCATTACATCAATGTCTTCACCGTGCTGAAGAACCTTGGGCTGCTGTCCGAGAAACCGGTGACTACCGCTGAAGGACTGGAAGTGGTGCCGCTGAAGGTCGTCAAGGCGGTGCTGCCTGATCCTTCGTCCCTGGCGCCGAACTACCAGGGCAAGACCTGCATCGGTGATCTGGTCAAGGGCAAGAAGGACGGCGTGGACAAGGAGGTGTTCATCTATAACGTCGCCGACCATGCCGAGGCCTACCAGGAAGTCGGCAGCCAAGGTATTTCCTACACGGCGGGTGTCCCGCCAGTGGCCGCTGCCATTCTGATCGCCCAGGGCGAGTGGGATGTGCAGAAGATGGTCAACGTCGAAGAGCTGGACTGCAAGCCCTTTATCAATCTGCTCAACGAGATGGGTCTGCCGACCCGGATCAAGGACGAGCAGGGCGACCACCCGCTGAGTTTCTGACAGCGGGTCGACACCGACAGTCCCCGGCCATGGCCGGGGATTTTTTTGTCTGCGGCCTCGCCAATCGACCGCACGATTATTCAGCGCCGGGCCGATGGGGTAATATCGTCCCCTTTTCGGGCAGGCTGCTGTCGCAACAGGGCGTTTCCATGACCTCACTATCCGCAGATCCCACATTGGCCCAACGCCTGGACGGTATTGGCGAGGTCGAGTTCGTGATTCCCGATATGAACGGAATCCCCCGCGGCAAAGTCATCCATGCCCGCAACGTCATCAATGGGCGGCGGGTGCAGATGGCCCACGGGGTATTGACCCAGTGCCTGACCGGCGAGTATCCCGACCCCCGTTACTACGGCTACGATGACAGCGATTTCATCCTCCGGCCGATCCCGGGCCAATTGCACCGGACGCCCTGGAGCGCGACGCCACGGGCGCTGGCCCTGTGCGAAGCGGTGGAGATGGATGGCACCCCCGCCAGGCTGTCATCGCGCAGCATGCTGCGGCAGGTGGTAGAGCGGTATGAGGCCCGTGGCTGGTCGCCGAAGGTGGCCACCGAGATGGAGTTCTACCTGTTCGAGCATAATGCCGACGTGCTGCAGCCGTTTCGCCCGCCGGTCGGGTTGGATGGGCGCCGGGAAGTGGGTAACCAGGCGTTTGCGGTGGGGTCGGTGACCGGCCTGCAACCCTTCTTCACCGAACTCAAGAGCAGCATGGCGGCAGTGGGTATTCCCTGCGAGGCGGTGATGCATGAAATGGGGCTCAGCCAGTACGAGGTGAATTTCACCCATGATGATCCGCTGCTGATCGCCGACCAGACCTTCCTGTTCAAGTACCTGCTGCACGAAGTCGCGCTCAAGCACGGCCTGATTGCCGTCTGCATGGCCAAGCCGTTATCCCGCATGCCGGGTTCGTCGATGCATATCCATCAGAGCGTCGTGGATCAGGCAGGGCGCAACATTTTTACTGCAGCCAACCAGGAAGCGTCAGCAGAGTTTCGTCATTACCTGGGCGGGCTCCAGGCCCACCTGGGCGACCTGATCCTGTTGCTGGCCCCAAATATCAATTCCTACCAGCGCTATTGCCACGTCTACGCCTCGCCGAACAACCTCTGCTGGTCCAATGACAACCGTCGCACCGGGCTGCGGGTGCCGGCCAGCGAGCCGGATGCGCGGCGGGTGGAGAACCGCGTGCCCGGCGCCGATGCCAACCCTTACCTGGCCGTGGCCGCAAGCCTGGCTGCGGGGCTGTACGGCATTGAACACCGCCTGGAGCCGGATCTGCCGGCCCAGGGCGAGTTCGAGGTGCCGGACGATCTGCGGCTGAGCTGTACGCTGCATCGTGCTATCCGGCGGCTGGAGCGCAGCGGTATGGCGCGTGAAATGTTCGCCGAGGAGTTCATCGAGGGCTACCTGGCCTGCAAGCGCATGGAACTGGATAACTTCATGGATGAGATCAGTCCGTGGGAGCGCCGTTTCCTCGGCAGCGTCATCTGACCAGGCACGTGTTTCCCGCTCCGTGGCCACGCGCCGGGTGCGGCGGGCTGATACTATCTCCCTGACGGGCCGGTAGCGCTTGCCGGCCGCCCATAGTTGCACAGGAGCTGGCATGGCCGACGCTGATTCACTCGCACCGGGTTTCATGATCATCCACGGCAACCGGCTGGAGAGCCTGCGCCAGCTGGTGGTCAACTGGGTCGCCCGTTACCCGCTCAGGCCGCTGGAAAACGACGTGATACTGGTGCAGAGCAACGGTATCGCCCAATGGCTCAAGCAGGCGCTGGCGGCAGACGTCACCGATGATGAGACCAGCGGGTGCGGCATTGCCGCGGCCGTTGACGTGACGCTGCCGGCACGCTTTCTCTGGGATGCCTACCGTAGCGTGCTTGGCGCCGACACCGTGCCGGTCAGCTCACCTCTGGACAAGGCCCCGTTGACCTGGCGGTTGATGCGGCTGCTGCCAGCGGTGATGGATGAGCCCGTATTTGAACCCCTGCAGCGCTTCCTGGCCGACGACCAGGATTGCCGCAAGCGTTATCAACTGGCCGAGCGACTGGCTGACCTGTTTGACCAGTATCAGGTATACCGCGCCGACTGGCTGGGTGACTGGGCCGAGGGGCGTGACCAGATTCGCCACGCCCGCGACGGCATCAAAACCCTGGAGCGGGCCGATTGCTGGCAGCCGGCACTGTGGCGCGCCCTGCTGGAGGATGTTGGTGCGGCCCGACTGGCAGACAGCCGCGCCGGTATCCATCCCCGCTTCATCCGGCGCCTCGCCGAGCTGGATGAGCGGCCCGCGGGCCTGCCGCGGCGGGTCATCGTCTTCGGTATCTCCTCCCTGCCGGCGCAGATGCTGGAGGCGCTGGCCGCCATCGGCCGGTTCAGCCAGGTGCTGCTCTGCGTGCTCAATCCCTGCCAGCACCACTGGGGCAATATCGTCGGCGACCAGGACCTGCTGCGGCACCAGTATCAGCGCCAGCAGCGCCGCCCCGGCATGCCGCTGGAGCTGGATGACGACAGTTTGCACCAGCACGCGCATCCACTGCTCGCGGCCTGGGGCAAGCAGGGCCGCGACTATATCAACCTGCTCGACAGCCACGATGACCGCGCCAGCTACGAGGCCCAGTTCCAGGCGATCAGTGGCGGGCGCATCGACCTGTTCGACGAACCGGATACCGGCCACCTGCTCGGTCAGTTGCAGTCCGATATCCTGGACCTGCGGCCCCTGGCCGAAACCCGCGAGCAGTGGCCAGCCGTTGCGGTGGACGATCAGTCGATCCGCTTCCATCTCGCCCACAGTGCGCAGCGGGAAGTGGAAATCCTCCACGACCAGTTGCTGGCCTGGTTCAACGAGGATCCAAGCCTCAGGCCGCGGGATATCATCGTCATGGTCCCCGACGTCAATACCTATGCCCCCTCGGTGCAGGCGGTGTTCGGCCAATACCCGCCGGATGACCTGCGCCATATTCCCTTCACCTTGGCCGATCAGGGCCAGCGCGGCATCGAGCCCCTGTTGATCGCCCTGGAATCCCTGCTGCGTCTGCCCGACAGCCGGCTGCCGGTGAGCGAGGTGCTCAGCCTTCTGGATGTGCCAGCGCTGCGCGCGCGTTTCGGCATCCAGGAGAGCGAGTTGCCGACGCTACGCCGCTGGATTGAAGGGGCTGGCATTCGTTGGGGCATGGATGCCGAGCGCCGCGCCGCCCAGGGCTTGCCGGCGGGGCTGGAAGCCAATACCTGGCGTTTCGGCCTGCGGCGCATGCTGTTGGGCTATGCGGTCGGGGCGGGCGATGCCTGCTCCGGCATCGAACCCTACGACGAAGTGGGTGGGCTGGATGCGGCGCTGATCGGTCCGCTGGTGGCCTTGCTGGAAGCGCTGGACGACGCCTGCGCTATATTGGCAGACCCCGCGCCAATAGCCACCTGGGGAGAGCGGCTGCGCATGTTGCTGGCGGATTTCCTGCTGCCGGCCAATGAGCGCGACGAGCGCCTGCTGGGCCAGCTGGACGACGCCCTGGATCAGTGGTTGGAGCTGTGCGCGGCGGTAGAATTGGACGACCCCTTGCCGCTCAATGTGGTCCGTGAGGCCTGGCTGTCAGGCGTCGAGCAGAGTCAGCTGGGCCAGCGGTTTCTCGCCGGCGCGGTCAACGTCTGCACTTTGATGCCCATGCGCGCCATTCCCTTTCGCCGTATCTGCCTGCTGGGCATGAACGACGGTGATTACCCACGGGCCCAGCCGCCGCTGGACTTCGACCTGATGGCCCGGGACTACCGCCCCGGTGACCGCTCGCGCCGTGAAGACGACCGCTATCTGTTGCTGGAGGCCCTGTTGTCCGCCCGCGAACGTCTGTACATCAGCTGGGTGGGGCGCAGCATCCGTGATAACAGCGAACGTCCCGCATCGGTGCTGGTGGGCCAGTTGCGCGATCACCTGAGCAGCGGCTGGCGCACGGCCGATGGTAGCGAGCTGCTGTCGATGCTGACCCTGGAGCATCCGTTGCAACCCTTCAGCAAGGCCTACTTTACCGGGACGCAGGCGCTGTTCAGCTATGCACGGGAATGGTTGCCCATGCATTCCGGCGCCGCTGCCGCGGCCACCGAACAGCGCTTGCCGGATCTGCTGCCCGATGCGCCGCTTGAGGTGGAGCAGCTGCAGCGCTTTCTGCGCAACCCGACCGGGCATTTCTTCACCGGCCGGCTCAAGGTGTTCCTGGATGAGCGCAACGACAGCCTCGATGACCACGAACCCTTCGCCTTGGACGCCCTGCAGCATCACCAGCTCAGCCAGGGGCTGCTGGAAGCCTGTCTGCCGTTGCCGGTGGAGCAGGATGTCGACCAGGCCCTGGCCCAGCTTGCCACCCGCCTGCAGGGCCAGGGCTGCTTTCCGCTGGCCGGCTTCGGCGAACTGGCTCGCGAGCAACTGGTTCTGCCGCTGGGCGATCAGCTGCGGCGCTTCCACCGATTGGCTGCCGACTGGCCCGAGATACTGGAGCACCCGCTGGCGCTCGAGGCCGGACAGCATCAGGTGCAACTAACCAGTTGGCTGAGCGGTGTCCGCCAGGCGCAGGCAAGCGCGGATCTCGCGCGGATCAATCTGGTGCCGGGCAAACGGCTCGGCAAGCGCGGCTCGCTGCGTTGGCGCCAGCTGCTACCCGACTGGGTCATTCACGTGTTGGCGTCGGCCAGTGGTCACCAGCTGCACAGTTGGATTGTCGCCGCAGATGCGACGCTGCACCTCAAGCCGTTGACCATGCCCCAGGCCCAGAACCTGATGGAAGTCTGGTTGGCGGCCTGGCTGGAAGGGTTGCACCGCCCCTTGCCGTGCGCACCGGAGACCGCCTTCGCCTGGCTCGAGGCGGCGGATAACGAGGCGAAAGCGACCAGCGCCGCGCAAGCGGTGTACGAAGGCGGGTTCAAGTCCACCGGCGAGGTCGACAAAAGCGCAGCGCTGCGGCGGCAATACCCGGACTTCGCCAGTCTCAGCCAATCGGGCGAGTTCCCCGAGCTAAGCTACCAGCTCTATGCTCCGCTGCTGGAGGCCTGGCGTGACCAGTTGATGACCCTGGTACAGGACATGGAGGAACCGGCATGAGCAACCAGACCCTGCCCTTGGCGCTGCGCTTCCCGTTGCGCGGCAGCCGCCTGATCGAGGCCAGCGCCGGCACCGGCAAGACCTTCACCATCTCGGCGCTCTACCTGCGGCTGGTGCTGGGCCACGGTAGCGACGAAACCCGTTTCCAGCGCGAGTTGCTGCCACCGGAAATCCTCGTGGTCACCTTTACCGATGCGGCCACTCGAGAATTGCGCGACCGCATCCGTGCTCGCCTGGTGGAAGCGGCACAGGCGTTTCGCGGCGAGTTGGCAGATCCGGATCCGTTGCTGCAGGCACTGCTGGACGAATACCCGGCAGAGCTGCATGCCGGTTGTGCCCGGCGGTTGGACATCGCCGCCCAGTGGATGGACCAGGCGGCGGTATCGACCATCCACAGCTGGTGTCAGCGCATGCTCCGCGAGCACGCCTTCGACAGCGGCAGCCTCTTTGCCCAGCAGCTGGAGACCGATCACAGCGAGCTGTTGGCGGACGTCGCCCGCGATTACTGGCGCGAGCAATGCTACAGCCTGCAAGGCCCAGCGCTGCATTGGGTAGTAGAGCAATGGCAGCAGCCGGACAGCCTGCTGGCGCGGGCCCGGGCGCTGTTTCGGGAACAGCCCAACGCGGCGGGGCAGCAGCTGCAGGAGCTGATCGAACCGGTGCTGGAACAATGCAGCCAACGGCTGGCCGAACTCAAGCAGCCCTGGGCCAGCTGGGCCGACGAGCTCGAGCAATTGCTCGATCAGGCATTCGAGGCCGGGGCGGTGAACAAGCAGAAAATCCACGGCCGCTATTATCGCCCCTGGTTCGACATCCTGCGCAGCTGGGCGGCCGATCCGGCGTTGACCGAACTCAAACTTCCCGACTCTGCCTGGCACCGCCTCAGCTACGATGGCCTGGCGGAAGGCTGGAAAACCGGCGAGGTGCCGACCCACCCGGCACTGGATGCAATGGGTGAGTTGCGCGAGGCCCTGGCCTGCCTGCCAGACCCCGGCCTGCAGGCGTTGCGGCATGCCGCCTGGTGGATTCGCCAGCGCTTCGAACAGGAGAAACGGCGGCGCGCGGAAATGGGCTTCGACGACATGCTCGAGCGGCTCGACCAGGCCCTCCAGGGGGTGAATGGCGAGCGTCTGGCGGAGGTCATCCGCCGGCAGTTTCCGGTGGCGATGATCGACGAGTTCCAGGATACCGACCCGCTGCAATACCGTATCTATGACCGCATCTACCGGGTCGAGGCCAATGATCCGGAACATGGCCTGTTCCTGATCGGTGATCCCAAACAAGCGATCTACGCCTTCCGCGGCGCGGATATCTTCACCTACCTCAAGGCCCGCCATGCCACCGCCGGGCGGCACGACAACCTGGATACCAACTTCCGCTCCAGCGAATCCATGGTCGCCGCGGTCAACCATGTGTTCCGGCTGGCTGAGGAGCGTCCTGCCGGGCGCGGCGCCTTCCTGTTTGCCCGCGACGGCGATAACCCGTTGCCGTTCATTCAGGTGGGCGCGCGCGGGCGGCGGGAACAATGGGTAGTGGAGGGGCAGGCCCCGGCGGCCTTGAGCGCCTGGCACCTGGAAAGTGACAAGCCACTGCCCAGCGGCAGCTATCGCACCGAAATGGCCGGGCGCTGCGCTACGGAAATGGTGCGGTTGCTGAATCTCGGCCAGCAGGGGCAGGCCGGCTTCCTGCACCCGGAGCAGGGTTTGCAGCCGGTGTGCCCGGCGGACATGGCGGTGCTGGTCAGGGATTTTCGCGAGGCCCAGGCCATCCGCGACGAGTTGGTCGCACGCGGGGTGCGCAGTGTCTACCTGTCGGACAAGGACTCGGTCTACGCGAGCGCCGAAGCCGCCGACGTGCTGCGTTGGCTGCGTGCCTGCGCCGAGCCGGACAACGACCGGCTGCTGCGGGCCGCGCTGGCCAGCCCCACGCTGGATCTGGATTGGCAGGTGCTGGATGCGCTCAACCAGGATGAGCGCATCTGGGAGCACCGGGTCTTCCAGTTCCGCGATTATCGGCGCATCTGGCTCCGGCAGGGCGTACTGCCGATGCTGCACCGCCTGCTGCACGACTTCGATCTGCCGGCGCAGTTGCTGGCCGGCAGCGATGGCGAACGGCGGCTGACCAACTTGCTGCACCTGGCCGAACTGCTACAACAGGGCGCACGGGAACTGGATGGTGAACAGGCATTGATCCGCCACTTCGAGGAGCTGGTGATCCGCCCCGGTGATAACACCCAGGATGAGCAGGTGCTGCGATTGGAAAGCGACGCCGCCCTGGTCAAGGTGGTTACCATCCATAAATCCAAGGGGCTGGAATATCCCCTGGTGTTCTTGCCTTTCATCTGCAATGCCCGGGTCACCCAGGGCGACAAGCCCCTGGCGATCCAGGGTGAGGGGGGCGTCGAGGTGGTGCTGCAACCCAGTGAAGCGCAGGTGCAGCGTGCCGATGATGAGCGCCTGGCCGAAGACCTGCGCCTGCTCTACGTGGCGCTGACCCGGGCGCAACATGCCTGTTGGCTGGGCATGGCTGATTTGCGCTATGGCAACAAGGGCACCTCGGTGCTGCACCGCTCGGCGGTCGGGCAGTTGCTGGGCGGCGGCGAGGCATTATCTGCGTCAGGGGATCTGGCCGCCTGGTTGGCCCGCTGGCAGGCCCCCGGCATCGCCGTATTGCCCGCACCGGAGCAGGACGAGACAAGCTACGCGGCGCCGCAGCGGGAGCAGCCGCAGCTCCAGGCGCGGCAGCCCCAGCGCCGGCCCGCCGAACACTGGTGGATTGCCTCCTATAGTGCTTTGCGCCCGGACGACACTGCCATCCCGCGCACCCGCAGCGAAGACACCGCACCGGATAGCCCGGCCGCGCAAAAGGCGGTGGATGATGATCGCCGGGCGGTCTTCCAGCCGCTGCGGCCGGGCGAAACACCCAGCATCCATCGGTTCCCCCGCGGCCCCAATCCGGGCACCTTCCTGCATGGGTTACTGGAGCTGGCCGGCAATGAAGGTTTTACCCAGCTGGCCAGCGCGGAGGCTTGTGTTCAGTGGCTGCGGCCCCGCTGCCTGCGCCGCGGCTTGGCCGATTGGGTAAAGCCATTGAGTGAGTGGCTCGGCGCGCTGATCACCCGAGCGCTGCCACTGGCGGGGGGTCAGGCGGTGTTCAGCCTGGCGCAATTGCCCCGTGGGCAGTACCAGCCGGAAATGGAGTTTCTGTTCGCCGCCAGCGGCGTGGATGTTCGCGCCCTGGATGAGCTGGTGCAGCGTGCCATTATCCCGGGCGCGCCCCGACCGCCATTGCCGCCGGAGCGTCTGAACGGCCTGTTCAAGGGGTATATGGACCTGGTCCTGGAGTGGGACGGGCGCTACTACGTGATCGACTACAAGTCCAATTGGCTGGGCGCTGATACCGAGGCTTACTCCACCGCGGCCATGCAGGCGGCAGTACTGGAGCACCGCTATGACCTGCAATACGTTTTCTATGTGCTGGCGCTGCATCGCCAGCTCCGCGCCCGCTTGCCCGGATACGACTACGACCGCCACGTGGGCGGAGCGCTGTACTGGTTCATCCGCGGCGCCGAGGCGGACAACGCGGGAATCTGGCACGACCGCCCGCCGCGGGCGCTGATCGAATCGCTGGACCAGTTGTTTGCCGGGGAGATGACACATGAGCATTGAACAGCTGGACCTGCTGGCGCAGTTGCCGGAGCGCGAGCCCGAGCCGGCCGCGGCCCCGGATGTACTGCACCAGCTGGAGCAGTGGGTGGCGGTCGGCTGGTTGCGCGCGCTGGACCGGGCGTTGGCGGCCTTCCTGCTGGACTTGATACCGGATACCGAACCGCTGGTACTGCTGGCCGCGGCGCTGGCCAGCCATCAGCTCGGGCATGGCCATGTCTGCCTTGATCTGGACGCGACGCTGGCGGCGCCCGACCTGAGCCTGTCCCTGCCGCCCGAAGGCCAGGAGGCGGGGCGCGACATCCTGCTGCCCTCACAGTTGTTGCGGGGCATCACACCAGCAGCCTGGCGGCAGGCCTTGGCGACCAGCCCCCTGGTCGATACGCCGCCGGACAGCAACCATTGCGAGCGGCCCCTGGTACTGCATGGGCAGCGGCTGTATCTGCGGCGCTATTGGCGCCACGAGCGCCAGGTGGTGGCGGCCCTGGGGCGTCGACTGCGGGCCCGTCCGCCGTTGCCGCGAGGGCTGACCGCCGGGCTGGAGCGCCTCTTCGCCGACAGCCGTCAGCAGCCCGACTGGCAGAAGCTCGCCTGCGCGCTGGCTGCCCGCGGCGCCTTCAGCATCATTACTGGTGGCCCCGGCACCGGCAAGACCACCACCGTCGTACGCCTGCTGGCGCTATTGCAGGAGCCGGCGGTTGAAGCCGGCCAGCCGCTGCGTATCCGCCTGGCGGCGCCCACTGGCAAGGCGGCGGCCCGCTTGACCGAGTCCATTGGCCGGCAGGTCGGAGGTCTGCAGGTCAGCGAAGCGGTGCGGGGGCAGATTCCGACCCAGGTCACCACCTTGCACCGGCTGTTGGGAAGCCGGCCGGACACCCGGCATTTTCGCCACCACGCGGGTAATCCCCTGGCGCTGGATGTGCTGGTGGTGGATGAAGCTTCGATGATCGACCTGGAAATGATGGCCAGTCTGCTGGTGGCGTTACCCGCCCATGCGCGCCTGGTGTTGCTGGGCGACAAGGACCAGTTGGCCTCGGTGGAGGCCGGTGCGGTACTGGGTGACCTGTGCCGGGATGCCGAGGCTGGTCGTTATGATGAGGACACGCGCCAGTGGCTGGAGCAGGTCGGTGGTCATTCCCTCAAGGGTACCGGGCTGGAGCCGGGCGACGCCCGCCGCCATCCCCTCGCCCAGCAGACGGTGATGTTGCGCCATTCCCACCGTTTCGGTGCTGACAGCGGCATTGGTGAATTGGCCCGTTGCGTCAACCGGGGCGATGCCCAGGGTGCGCGGCAGACGTTGGGTCAGCCAGGCTACCGCGATCTGCACAATCACCTGGCCTCCGGACTGGATGACGCCAGGTTCGCCGCGTTGGTACTCGGGGGTGGTACGACCGCACAACTGCCGGGGTACGGCGACTACCTCCAGGTACTGGCGCAGCAGCGTCCGGCGGCGGACCTGCCGGCCGACGATCCGGCTTGGGAAGCCTGGGCCAAGGCGGTGCTGGAGGCCTTTGACCGTTTCCAGGTGCTCTGTGCAGTGCGCAAGGGCCCCTGGGGGGTGGAGTCGCTGAACCGGCATCTGGCCGGGCTCTTGCAACGTCGGGGGCTGCTCTCGGCGGCCCAGGGCTGGTATGAAGGACGCCCGGTACTGGTTACCCGTAACGACTACGGGCTGGGCCTGATGAACGGCGATATCGGCATCGCCCTGATGATCCGCGACCGACCGCTGCATGCCGGGGAGGCGGAGCGGATGGTGCTGCGGGTGGCGTTCCCGCGCAACGACGGCACGGGCCGGCTGCGCTTCGTCCTGCCCAGCCGCCTGACCGACGTGGAAACGGTGTTTGCCATGACGGTGCACAAATCCCAGGGCTCGGAGTTTGCCCATGCGCTGTTGGTCTTGCCGGAAAGCCGCAGCCCCTTGTTGACCAAGGAGCTGGTCTATACCGCCATCACCCGTGCCAGCCGGGACTTCACGTTGCTGGAGACCCGCGCCGGAGTGTTCGAGGCGGCGGTGGCGCAGCCGGTGCGGCGCGTGAGCGGGCTGGATCTGGCGGCGGATTAACGGCGCGCCGCAAACTGGATGGCTGCTTCGATCAGCGCCTGGAACAGCCGGCGCTGGCGGCGCACCAGCAGCAGGAATTCCGGGTGCCATTGTACGCCGAGCAGGAAAGGGTGGTCCGGGTCTTCGATCGACTGGATGATGCCGTCGAGGTCCCTGCCGCTCACCTGCAGTTGCTGGCCGAGCTGGTTGATGGCCTGGTTATGCAGGCTGTTGATCTGCGCCCGTTCGGTGCCGAACAGCTCGGCGAGCCGGCTACCGGGAACGATATCCAGAGTCTTGAGCGGCAGCACAGTGCGGCGGTTGGAGGTCTTGCGACGCTGGGAGCGCAGCTCCTGGTAGAGGTTGCCGCCGCGACGGGCGTTGAGCAGCTGGGCGCCACGGCAGATGCCCAGCAAGGGCAACCGGTGCGCCAGGGCATCATCGATGATCGCAGCTTCCAGCGCATCCCGCTCCGGGTCGTATTTGGGCACGACCTCCGGTTCGGCGGTATAGAGCACCGGGTCGATATCATGCCCGCCGGTAATGACCACGCCATCGTAACGATAGTCCTGCCAAGGGTCGCCGGGGCGCAGCTGCAGGGGTTTGCCGCCATACCAGCGAATGGCACAGCCGACCAGAAAGCGCGGCCCGAAGGCGCCGCGTGTGGGCCCGGTTACCGCAATGACCGGCGGCCTGTTCAGGTCCGGCTCAGCCATTGGCGCTCCACTTGTGCCTTCCAGCTGTCCAGTAGCCGCCCCAACCCCTGCTCCAGATGGTCGCCATAGGCGCGGCAGCAGGCATCGAGGCGTGCCCGGTCGGCGGCCAGGGCTTCCACCTGCAGCCAATCCTGCCAGGTGGCGCTTATTCCCCAACCGGGTTGATCGATCAGGCTGTCCGGCAGCCGGTAGTGCAGGGTAGGGCGGGCCTTGATCAGCGGGTCGGCGGTAGCCGCCTGTACCTGCTCGGCATCCAGATGCTTGAACAGCGGCAGCATGTCCAGGGCGCGGTTGCGGGTCGGGTTGGCCTGCAGATAATCCGCGATCAACTGGTGCTGATCCGGCCAGTAGTCAACCGCTACCAATTGGCGGATATAGGCCGGGGGAAAGGGATCGGCGAAGGGCGACAGCCGCCGGGTCAGGCTGAACCGCGCCCGCGGCGCCAGCCAGTCGTGCAGGCAGGCGAATGCTTTGAGGTAGGCCGTGATGGTGGCGGGTTGGAGGTTGGGCAGATCGGGGTTGAACTGCATGCCGAAGGCGCTGACGAGGCTGCCCGAGGTGCCTTTGGCGCCGGCGGCGCGCAACAGCTCGATCAGGCCGTCGATCTCGCCCAGGCGGTCCATGGGTAGCGGTGGGCTGATCAGCTCCAGGGGAACCAGGTCGTTGGTGACCCATTTGAGCAGCTCCTCCACCGAGGCGCGCAGGTCATCGCCGAGATCGTCGGCGGAGCGTTGCTCCCGGCCCATCTCCCGCAGCAGCGTGAAGTCCAGTTCGATGCGCCAGTCGCCGGCGGGGTCGCCCACCAGCTGTCGTTCATAGCGGCCGGTGATCTGGTGCGCCAGCTGCAGATAGCGACCGCAGATGGCGGTAAGCCGGTCGATGTCCAGGCCGTTCATTTCCAGTTCCACCCCAACGCGGCGCATGATTCCCTGATCGGTATGGCTGCGGGTGGGCAGTGCGGGTGGCGCGGCTAATATCGGCATTTTTCAGGCTGGTCCCAGGTTAGGTTCGGCGTGATAGAATCGCTCTGCTCCGTTTCTGGCGGTCCGGCGGTCCGGCGTCCCGGCTGTCTCGTCCGGAACTTCATCCGGTTGGGTTGTCATAGTTTCCGCGGTAGCTTGCGCTAGCGACTCCAGCCACGACAACAGCATCGTCAATTCCATGTGTCGTATGAAGCGGAGCTGAGGGGTGTTTTCGCTCCTCGGGTAGGCGCCTCCGTGTGCAACCCTGAACAAGCATTGACCTGTATGACAAGGCTAGCCGTTGACCGCGGCATCGTCCATTGGATGCTGCCCGATATGCAACGGGGCTCAATTCCCATTCCTGATAGGTTAATCATGACCAAGAACGCGACGTTTCGGGAAATCGAACGCAAACTGGCAGAAAGTCTGGCGCAACTTGAAGCAAAGAAAGAAGCTGAACATATATCGGAAGAACAGGCGTTCAACAATGAACTCAAGACACTGATGAAAAACTATCGCTTGTCTGCAGCGGATGTTCTGGGGATCATCCGCTCGGCCTCCTGACCGCGCCCACCGCTGCACTTTCCGCTTGACCGGCAGTTTTAGCTACGGGCATGCTCGCCCAGGCCCGTGCAACCATCGTCACAGGCCATGCTTGCGCTGGCTTGCCAGCAATTTTTCTTACTAGCGACTAAGGTTAGACCTGAGTCTGCTACTCATGCCTACGGGCATCGTCGGCAATAGCTATTGCCCCTTCCTCAGTGTGCTGCTGAGTATGACATGCAAGGAGTAACTCCATGGGAACCCAGCCCACGAATGAAACCGACCCGACTATCAAGGACAGTGAGGATGGCATTCCCGCGCCATCCGGCGACGCCAACCTGATCGATACCGATTATGTTGTGGGGCAGGATAACTTCGCCGGGAAGTTGACCATCAACCTGGATATACACAGCAAGGTCTTCCTGATCTCGGCGGGCACCATCCTGCTGTTCGTGCTATTGACCCTGGCCCTGCAGGAACAGGCCGCGGAGGTGTTTACCGGCCTGCGGGGCTGGCTGACGAGCAAAATGGCCTGGTTCTTCATCGGTGCGGCCAATATCTTCGTGGTGCTGTGCCTGGCGCTGATTGTCTCGCCCCTGGGCAAGGTCCGCATTGGCGGCAAGGACGCCACGCCGGACTACAGTTACCTGGGGTGGTTCTCGATGCTGTTCGCCGCCGGCATGGGTATCGGGTTGATGTTCTATGGGGTGGCTGAGCCGATGTCGCATTTCACCGCGGCGTTTGACGGCGTGGTAGTTGGGGCTGATGGGGTCCGTACCGATTGGGCGCCGCTTGGTGGCGCTGCCGGTAATGCGGAGGAGGCGGTACGCCTGGGTATGGCGGCGACCATCTTCCACTGGGGCCTGCACCCCTGGGCGATCTACGCCATCGTGGCCCTGTCCCTGGCGATCTTTTCCTTCAACAAGGGGCTGCCGCTGAGCGTACGCTCGATTTTCTATCCGCTGCTGGGCGAGCGCATCTGGGGCTGGCCTGGTCACGTGATCGACATTCTGGCAGTGTTCGCCACCATGTTCGGCCTGGTGACCTCGCTGGGCCTGGGCGCGCAGCAGGCTGGCGCGGGTATGGAGCACCTGTTCGGCATCCCGACCGGCAACCTGACCATGGTGTTGCTGATCATCGCCATCACCGTGGTGGCGCTATGGTCGGTGGTGGCCGGAGTCGACAAGGGTGTGCAACAGCTATCCAAGATCAACCTGCTGCTGGCGGTGGCGCTGCTGTTGTTCGTCATCGTCTTCGGTCCGACCCTGGAGATCCTCAAGGGCTTCTTCAACAACCTGGGCGCCTATATCAGCTACCTGCCAGCGCTATCCAACCCGGTGGGACGTGACGATGCCAACTTCAGCCAAGGCTGGACCGGGTTCTACTGGGCCTGGTGGATCAGTTGGTCACCCTTCGTCGGGATGTTCATCGCCCGGGTCAGTCGCGGACGCAGCGTGCGCGAGTTCCTGGCGGCGGTACTGCTGGTACCGTCCCTGGTCTCGGTGCTGTGGATGACCTCCTTCGGTGGCGTGGCCATCGACCAGGTGCTGGGTGATGGCTTTACCGGGGTGCAGGATGCGGCGCTGGAGCTGCAGCTGTTTGTCATGCTCGGCGAGCTGCCGCTGGCGGCGATTACCTCGTTCATCGGCATCGTGCTGGTGATCATGTTCTTCATCACCTCGTCCGATTCAGGCTCGCTGGTGATTGATGCCATCACTGCCGGCGGCAAGATCAACGCACCGGTGTCGCAGCGCATCTTCTGGGCGATAACCGAAGGGGTGCTAGCCATTGCGCTGTTGCTGGGTGGTGGCCTGGTGGCCCTGCAGGCCATGGCCGTGTCCACCGGCCTGCCGTTTACCCTGGTGTTGTTGGTCGGCTGTGTTGCGGTAGTGAAGGGACTGATGAGCGAGCCGCGCTAGCGGCTCAGCACCAGAAATCACCCAGGCGCTGCTGTGGCGAGAAATGCGTCGCCACCTGCGCCTGGAACAGCTCGGCGGTGCCCAGGGCATCGGTCAGGGCATGGTGCGCCTGGTACAGGGGTAGGCCGTAACGGCTGCGACTGTCGGCCAGGCGAATGGAGATCGGCTCGCGCCCCAGCAGTCGCCGCAGCCAGCCGGGCTGGCGCTGTGGATACTGGTTGGCCTCGATCTGCATGGTATCGATCATGGGAAACAGCAGGCGTTCTGCGCAGGCCTGGTGTACCGCCTGGTCAATGAAATTACGTTCGATATTGCGGTAATGAACCACCGCCACCTTGCCCGCTAGCTGGTCCACGAGGTCGTCGAGAATCTCGGCGAAGCGCGGCGCCTGCTGGATGTCCGAATGGGTGATGCGATGGAAGACCACCGACTCGGGCATCAGGTCCCCCTGCGGCCGAACCAGCTGCTGCCAAGCCTGGTTGCTGCGGATGCGCTGGAGGGTGAAGGGAATGGCGCCAATGCTCAGGATGGAGTGGCGCTTGGCGTTGAGCCCGGTTGTCTCGATATCCAGCGCCACGAATTCGACCTCGGCCAGGGGCGTATCGGCGGCTGGCCAGTCGGCTGCGTAGAAGCGCTGCAGGGCGGGCTGTGCACTGGTGGCGGCCATGCTGGCCAGGTATTCCGGCCAATCGCCCGTGCGTGGCGCAGTAGTTGGCTTCATGGCTTGCCGCCGCCGGCAGGAGGATACCGGTAACGCAGGAATTTCTGCGCATTGCTGAGGACCTGGAAGGCGTCCTTCAACCCGTGCCGCTCCGCCGCGGAGACGTTTTCCGGCTCGATATAGTTGTCGGGCTCCCGCCCTTCTTGAAGGTCCAGCGCCTGGTGGCGGATCCGCGCCAGGGACAAAAACTCCAACGCATAGCGCAATCGATCCACGGACTCGGGGGGCATCAGGCGCGTCTTGGCGATATCGTCCAGCCGGTCGACTGAGCTCTGGGCGGTGGAAGCACAGGCCAGGGCGTGAATGCGGATCAGGTCGGTCAGCGGCGCCGTTCCACGCCCCTTGATGTTGATGATGTTCTTCTGCCGACCGTCCTGCTCCATGACAAAGGTGCGGAAGAACCCCAGCGGCGGCGTGCGATTGACCGCGTTCCGTGACATCAGGGCGAGAAAGCGGGGGTTGCGGCTGGCTTTTGCCACGATCAGTTCCCGTAGCTGCTCGACGAAATCGGCCTGGCCGCTCGCCGCCTCCAGGTCAAAGAAGATGTTGCTGTTGAGCAGGGTCTCGGGATTGGGGCGCTCGATCCAGTCGCTGAAATAACTCTTCCAGACGGTCAGCGGCTGGCGCCAGCGCCGGTTGGTCGCCATGATGTCTCCCTTGCAGTATTTATAACCGCAGGCGGCCAGGCCGTCGGTGACGAAGGTGGCCAGGCGCAGGAAGTAGTCGTCATGGACGTCAGGGTCGAAGCTGTCGTCCAGAATCAGCGCGTTATCCTGATCGGTGACGATCAACTGCTCGTCCCGGGCCATGGAGCCCATCACCATGAAACAGTAGGGCACCGGCGGCGGTCCCAGCTGCGCCTCGGCCAGGTCCACCAGGCGCTGGATGAAACTGCGGCCAATGCTCGACATGGCGCTGCCGATCATATGGGCGCTGGCGTCATCCTCGACCATGCGCACGAAGGTCGCCCGGACATCCGGCACCAGGCTCTGCAGCTCGTTGACGGACTGGCGATTGAAGATGGCATTGACCAGATACAGACTGCTCTGGGATTGATAGCGGATCACATCCGCGAGGTTGATCAGCCCCACCGGCCGACGCCGATGGAGAATCGGCAGGTGGTGGACGTTATGCCGCAGCATGGACTGGATCGCCTCGAACACCGATGCGCTGGACTGCAGGGTAACCGGGTCCGCGGACATGATGTGGTGCAAGGGTGTTTCCGGCGGCAGGGCCTCGGATACCACACGGGTACGAAAATCCCGGTCGGTGATGATGCCGACCACCCGCTGCTGCTGGGGATCGTCCGCAGCCGGCTCGGTAACCAGCAGGGCAGACACACTGTTGTCGGTCATCACGCTGGCGGCCTGGTGAATGCTCGATAAAGCATTGAGCATGACGGGCGGCCGACTGATCAACTTGTTGACGCGTGCCTTCATCAGTTCGTTGGCACGCCCCTGGGCCGCCACCGCCGAGCGCAGCCGGCCCGATCCTTCGGTATCCATGAAGTCGGCGAAGCTGTCGAAGTTATCGCTCAACTGCTCGAATACCGCGACCGGGATGAAGTAGATCAGCGTGTCTTCCAGCGCCCGGGCCGGAAAGCGCACCCGACCGCCGCGGCGCAGGCTGGCCTGGCCGAAAATATCTCCTTCCCCCAGTCGATTGAACAGCTCGCCGTTGCGGCGGAATACTTCCACCGCGCCGCTGCGAATGTAATGCAGGTCGGCGATGTCATCGCCAGGCTCCAGGATCGAGGTGCCAGCCTTGTAATAGCGCACCTGCACCTGGCTGGCGGTCTCGTCCAGCGTCTCTTCCGGCAATTCGTCGAAGGGGGCAAAACGGCTGAGGTGGTCGCGTATCTCGATCAGTTCAACTTGCATGGTGGCTTCCTGGGTGGCCCTGGCGACAGTGTAATGCCTGGGGCGACGGACTGCTGCTGTACCCGCCGTCGTGGGGCATGGTCACCATTACCGCTGTCCGCGTTCGGGAAGCATCAGGGAGGCTGTGCGACCAGGCATGCCGGTCGCACAGCGATCCAGGGCTTATTCGCCCCGGGGTGTCAGCTTCAGCAGCGCACCTTCCCCTTCCCGGGTACCGTCCTCCAGCAGCCAGATGGCGCCGTCCGGACCCTGCTCGACTTCACGGATACGTTTCTGCAGCTCAAGCCGTTCCGCTTCGCGGGCGGTATCACCATCGAACTCCACCCGCACCACGGATTGGGACGACATACCGCCAATGAAGCCATCCCCCTGCCAGTCCGGGAACATCTCGCCGTTATAGATGATGAAGCCTGCCGGCGAGATCACGGGCGTCCAGGTGATCGCCGGGGCGTTGAATTCGGGACGGGTGTCGTGATCGGGGATGGGCGTATCGTCATAATGGTTGCCGTTGGAGACCAGGGGGTAGCCATAGTTGGCGCCTTTCTCGATCAGATTGAGTTCGTCACCGTCCTTTGGCCCCATTTCATGGGCCCACAGCTTGCCGTCGGCGTCAAAGGCCATACCCAGGATGTTGCGGTGGCCAAGGGACCAGACCTGGGCCGCCACTTCGCCTTGATCGGTAAAGGGATTGTCTTCGGGGATGCTGCCATCATCATGCAGGCGGGCGATCTTGCCCAGGTTGCTGTTCATGTCCTGGGCAGGATCAAACTCCTGCCGTTCGCTGGAGCTGATCCACAGCATGCCATCGCGATCAAAGACCAGGCGATGGCCGTAATGCCCGTTGCCGGACATCTTCGGCGTCTGCCGCCAGATCACTTGTAAGTCCTCCAGCGTACCGCCTTGCTCATTCAACACCAGGCGGGCCCGGGCTACCGCCGCCCCGGAGCCGCCATCGCCGGCCTCGGCATAGCTGAGGTAGATTTGCTGGTTGGAATCGAACTGCGGATGCAGCACCACATCGCCCAATCCGCCCTGTCCGGCGTGCGCTACCTCAGGCACACCGTCGACCGTTGTCTTGGCATCTTCCCTGGCGTCATAGATCTGCAGAGTGCCGCCCATCTCGGTTACCAGCAACCGGCCATCCGGCAGGAAGGTCATGGCCCAGGGATCATCGAAGCGGGTCAATTCGGTCACGGAGAAGGGCGCGCTGGCATCGGCGTCTTCTGGTTCGGCCTGGTTTGCTTCGGGCGGGGCGGGCACCGGGTCGGCGTTGGCTTCAACAGACTCGGCCAGCTCAGCCTGGGACTCGTTGGTGGCCGGCGCTGTTTGCGCCTGATCCTCCCGATCCGCTGAATTGTCGCATGCCGTCAGCACACCGAGGGTTGCGAGAAAAATCAATGAGTGGCGGAAAGGGATCATGACTGCTCCTTGTATCAATGGGAATGACGCTACCCCTAACTGCGTGGCGCCCACTAGGGTTGGTTGTGATAACTCAATATAGGACGCGACTCGCGTTTGGCAACCCGGCCGCCGGCCGCCTGCGTTGTGGCGGTGGTGGGGCTGATCTATGCTCCATCTGGATAACGGGGGCAGCGGAGCAGGATATGGACTGGCGGGGCAGGCGGCAAAGCAGCAATATCGAGGACCGGCGGGGACAGCCGCTGCGGGCCGGGGGCGGTGGACTGTTGCTGCTGCTCCTGCGCATTCTGCCCTGGCTGCTACGCACCCGCGCTGGGCGCGTTGTGCTCGCCGTGGGGGTGGTGGGGTTCTTTGGCGCGCGCATGCTCGGCATCGACCTGCTGCAACTGACCGGCCCTACGCCCTCGCAGACTGCCAGCCTGTCCGCCGAGGAGCAGCAACTGGCCGAATTTGTCTCCGTGGTGCTGGCCGATACGGAACAGACCTGGCAGCGGGTCTTCACTGAATATGGCGAACGTTACGAGGAGCCCGTACTGGTGCTATTCAGCCAGCGGGTAGCCTCGGCGTGCGGCTCGGCCAGCGCCGCCGTCGGTCCGTTCTATTGTCCGGCGGATCGCAAGGTCTATCTCGACCTGAGCTTTTTCCAGGATCTGGAGCGCCAGCTCGGCGCCCCAGGCGATTTCGCCCAGGCCTATGTGGTCGCCCATGAAGTCGGGCACCATATCCAGACTCTGCTGGGCATCAGCCAGGAGGTGCGCGCCACCAGCCGGGGCAAATCCGCCGCCGTGGTCAATGCCCTGTCGGTGCGCCAGGAGCTGCAAGCTGACTGCCTGGCCGGCGTCTGGGGCCACGCCGCGCACAACTACAGCCAGCTGTTGGAGCCGGGTGATCTGGAGGAAGCCCTGCAGGCCGCCGCTGCCATCGGCGACGACCGCTTGCAAAAGCGCAGCGGTGGTGAGGTAGTGCCCGACAGCTTCACCCACGGCACCTCCGCCCAGCGCGTGGCATGGTTCAAGCGCGGGTTCGAGAGCGGGGATATGGGGCAATGCGATACGTTTTCGGCGCAGCTTTGAGGCTGGGTAAGCTAAGGGGGAAAGATCGAGCCGTTTTCCGGACAAAGAAAAAGCCCCAGCTGAGCTCAGCTGGGGCTTCGTTTTTGGTGGAGCCGGGGGGATTTGAACCCCCGTCCGCCAGTCCGCCACTATCGGTTCTACATGCTTAGCCATCTCTACTTAGTTAACTCCGCGCCGCCCGAGTGGCAGGGTGCTTGGAGCGAGCTGTATAAGTTTTAGCCGTTACGTCTACAGCAAACTTGGCGGCGATCCTGTTCTATATGACAGCCAGATCTTCGGGTTTACAGGCATCCCCTAGAGGCTGCTAGCGGCGCTTAGGCTGCTAGGGCGTAGTTGTCGTCGTTGGCAACTATTAGTTTGCAACAGTGGATTTACGAGTTCTGTTACCAACTCGGCATGCCCCTCAAGCTTTGTAACCGTCGTCGAATCCTGATCGGCCCCAAAACCTTGGTGCTTGTTACATCAGACGCCATTCTACGCCATAGGTTCGCTAGCGTATAGCGGAGATACCTTTGGCAACAATTTGGCTCAGCGGTTGTTCTCGCGGACCAGGCGCTGTTTCTCTCTGTCCCAGTCGCGGTTCTTCTCGGTCTCGCGCTTGTCGTAGTCCTTCTTGCCCTTGACCAGCGCGATCTCGCATTTGACCAGATGCTTCTTCCAGTACAGCGCCATGGGCACACAGCTGTAGCCCTTCTGCTCGACGCCGGCAATGATCTTGTCCAGCTCCTTGCTGTGCAGCAGCAGCTTGCGGGTGCGGGTCGGGTCGGCGATGACATGGGTGCTGGCGGTCAGCAGCGGGGTGATATGCGCACCGAAGAGGTAGGCTTCTCCATCCTTCAGCAGTACGTAGCTGTCCACCAGTTGCGCCTTGCCGGCGCGCAAGCTTTTCACTTCCCAGCCGGACAGGGCGATACCGGCTTCGAAGCGCTGCTCGACGAAGTATTCGTGTTTGGCCCGTTTGTTCAGCGCGATGGTGCCGCCGTTGGCCTGGGGTTTCTTTTGCTTGCTCATAGGCGGCGTATTATAGGGGCTGGGACTGGCTTCGGCTATCTCTGATGGTGGCGGGGCAGCGACATTTGCACTGAGGGTGATGGCTGGCCGGCGGTTGTGGGAGCGGATTGAGCCAATCGCGCCTGTTCCCGGTGCCCTGTTCGCTGGTAGGCTATATTTTGCCCTAGGGGTGAAGATGATATTTCCAAACCGAACTGTTCAAGTGAATAACCTATGACGACGCACATCAAGCGTTCGGCCCTGTTGCCGTTTCCGGCGGAGCGCCTGTTCGATCTGGTCAACCGGGTCGAGCATTATCCTGAATTCCTGCCCTGGTGCACCAAGGCCGAAGTTTTGAGCGAGACCGACGATGCCATGCAGGCGCGCCTGACGGTGGGCAAGGCGGGGTTGCACCAGTCCTTTACCACGACCAATCAGCTGGTGCCGGGTGAGCGCATCGAGATGCGTCTGGAGGACGGGCCCTTTACCGAGCTCAACGGTATCTGGACCTTCCAGGCACTGAACGAACAAGCCTGCAAGATCACCCTGGATCTGCAATTCAACTATTCTGGCGCCCTGGTTCGCGCGACCCTGGGGCCGTTGTTCAACCATGCGGCCAATACCATGGTCGAGGCGTTTTCCAAGCGTGCGCAGGAGCTCTACGGGTGAGTGATCCGGCCATCACGGTGGAGGTGGCCTATGCGTTGCCGGACCAGCAACGCATCATCCGGCTGACCGTGCCGGAGGGCACCACGGCGCTTGAGGCGGCGCGGTTGTCCGGGTTGGCCGAGCATTTTCCGGGACTGGATGTGGAGCAATGCGCCATGGGCGTGTTCGGCAAGCTGGTGCCCAAGCCGGCGGAGCGGGTACTGAGTGATAACGAGCGGGTAGAACTCTATCGGCCGCTGATCGCCGACCCCAAGGAGGTCCGCAAGCAGCGGGCCGCTCGAGCCAAGGAAGCTGGCAAAGCGGAATGAGGCGCTAGCGGACGGTGCGATACCGTCCGCTTGACTTACTCGCCAGTACCCAGCGGGGCGCCGAGGTCAATCGGGTAGCTGGTTGCTGCCGGGTCCTCGGCAGGACTGTCACCACCCATGATCGCTTCATCGCGGCTGGTGCCGGGGACAAAGTCGCCCGCCAGGCCGACCAGCAAATCGTTCTCGAATACCAGGCTGATGCGCTCTTGCTCCCGGGGGTTATGCCCGGCCTGCATGCTGTAGAGGTAATCCCAGCGGTTGGGCGCGAAGGTATCCTGCACCAGGGGAGTACCCATGATGAAGCGGACCTGCCGCTGGGTCATGCCCGGACGCAACTGGTCCACCATCTCCTGGGTAACGACATTGCCCTGCTGGACATCGATCTTGTACACACCGGGAAAACCGCAGCCGGTAAGACCTGCGCCCGCAGCGCAGAACAAGAGGATACAAATGACACGGTTCAGACTATTTGGCATCGCGTGGTAACATCCACTATCGAAAGTTGGCTGAATGGCCCTGAATCATACCCGACTGATTCGGTGCTGCGAAGCGTTGAGAGAGAATCTGACCATGGTTGAAAATCACGAACTCCGCAAGGCAGGGCTTAAGGTGACCCTGCCGCGCGTCAAGATCCTGCAGATGCTGGACAATACCGAAGACCGCCACATGAGCGCCGAGGACGTATACAAGGCGCTGATGGAGGCGGGGGAAGACGTTGGGTTGGCCACCGTCTATCGGGTTCTCACCCAGTTCGAGACCGCCGGTCTGGTGGTGCGTCACAACTTCGATGGTGGCCATGCCGTATTCGAACTCGCCGACGGTGAACATCACGACCACATGGTCTGTGTGGACACCGGCGAAGTAATCGAGTTTTTCGATGCCGAGATCGAGCGCCGCCAGAAGGAAATCGTCAAGGAACACGGTTACGAGATGGTGGATCACAATCTCGTGCTCTATGTGAAAAAGAAAGACTGACGTGACAGCTGGTCAGGCGTCGCCTGACCAGCCAGGCTGACGGGCAAGCCGTCAGCCGCTTATGGCCGATTGCCCGCCAGCTGCTTGCGGGCATGGGCCAGAGACTCCTCGGTAAGATCCACCCCGCCCAGCATCCTCGCCACCTCGTGCACGCGCCCTTCCTGATCCAGACGGTCGATACAGGTGCGGGTCGAATCGCGCTTCTGTTCCTTGCGTACGAACAGGTGCTGATGCCCCTGGGCAGCCACCTGCGGCAGGTGGGTCACGGTCAGGACCTGGCCGCGTTCACCCAGTTGGCGCAGCAGCTTGCCGACAATTTCCGCCGTCGGTCCGCCAATGCCCACATCCACTTCATCGAACACCAGCGTCGGTACCCGCGAGGTCTGGGCGGTGATGACCTGGATGCCCAGGCTGATGCGCGACAGTTCCCCGCCCGACGCGACCTTGGCCAGCGGCTTGGCCGGCTGGCCGGGGTTGGCACTGACCAGGAACTCCACGTTCTCCAGACCCTGCAGGGGATACTGTTCTGGCTTCAGCGGATGCAGTTCGACCTGGACCTGGCCGCCGGGCATGCCCAACTGCTGGATTTCCCCGGTCACCGCCTTGGCCAGGCGGGTCGCTGCCTTGCGGCGAGTGTCCGACAGGCGGCTGGCGAGGGTCTGGAAATGTTCGCGGTAGGCGGTGAGTTCCTCGGCCAGCCGCTCGCGGTCAGCGTCCTGTTGCTGGATGCTTTCCAGTTCATCGATCAGCCGCTGTTGCAGGGCGGGCAGCTCATCTGTGTTGATCCTGTGCTTGCGGGCCAGGTCATGGATCACGCCCAGGCGTTCTTCCACCTGTTGCTGGCGTTGCGGGTCCGCTTCGAAGTGATCCAGGTAGCGGGTCAGTTCGCCGACGGCTTCCTCTACCTGGATCTGCGCTCCGGACAGTAGGTTATGGGCTTCATCCAGGCTGCGGCTGTGTTCCTTGAGTCCACCCAGGCGGTTGAGGCTGGAGGTCAGCGCCTGCAGTACGCTGCCGCTGTCGTTTTCGCTGCACAGATTGATGATCTGCTGGCAGGAGTGCATGATCAGCTCGGCGTTGGCCAGTTGGCGCTGTTCGGCCTCCAGTTGCTCGAGCTCCCCCTCCTGGAGGCTGAGATTGTCCAGTTCTTCGAGTTGATAGCTGAGCAGCTGGATGCGGGCATTCTGCTCGTCGTTGATCTCGCTGGCCTGCTGCAATGCCTGCTCGGTCTGGCGGCAGCGCTGGGCGGCCAGGTGGACCTGGCGGGCCAGGTCGCCAGCACCGGCGTATTCGTCGAGCAACCGGCGATGGGTGTCGGTTTTCAGCAGGGATTGGTGCTCGTGCTGGCTGTGGATGTCGATCAGCATCTCGCCCAGGGCCTTGAGATGCTGCTGCGGGCAGGGGCTGCCATTGATGTAGGCGCGGGAGCGGCCTTCGGCGGTGACCACCCGGCGCAGGATGACCTGCGAGTCATCGCTGGTCAGGTCGCGCTCGGCGAGCCATTGGGCGGCTTCGGGAATGTCGCGGATATCGAAGGTGGCGAGAATATCGGCCTTATCGGCGCCCGGCCGGACGGCGCCGCTATCAGCACGATCGCCCAGCGTCAGGGCCAGGGCATCGAGCATGATGGACTTGCCCGCGCCGGTTTCGCCGGTAATCACGGTCATGCCCCGGTCCAGCTCCAGCTCGAGATGATCGACAATTGCGTAGTTGTTCACCGCCAGATGCACCAGCATGGCGTCGCTCCCCGAAGGTTGTTGTTCTGGTTATTTATACAGTAGTCGGATATTGCTGTTCAAGCCCCGATCATCATCCGGAAAAAACGCCCCTTGAACCTGCAGAGGCAGTCCCCATATAGGGTTGCAGTGAAGCTCAATCCGGCCTGAGGCCGTGTCGCCTTATTTTGTCAGACAGGAGATATACATGGTGGACGAACCGAAGCAGGATCTGCAGGACGAGGAGTCCATGATCGATCAGGAGCAGAGCACTGTTGCCGTGGAGGAGGATCTGGTTGCCCGGATCGCCAGCCTGGAAGAACAGCTGGCGACAGCACAGGACCAGGTTCTGCGTGCCGCTGCCGATGTGCAGAACGCCCGTCGTCGCGCCGAACAGGAAGTGGAAAAGGCGCACAAGTTTGCGCTGGAACGGTTTGCCAATGACCTGCTGGCGGTAGTAGACAGTCTCGAGCGTGGCCTGGAGCTGTCCAGTGAGGAAGACCCAGCCATCAAGCCGATGCGCGATGGCATGGAACTGACGCTCAAGCTGTTCAGCGATACGCTGGCGCGCCATCAGATCGTGGCGGTCGACCCCCACGGCGAACCCTTCAATCCCGAACTGCACCAGGCAATGACCATGGAAGAGCGCGACAATGTCGAGCCCAACACGGTCATCAAGGTCTTCCAGAAGGGTTATACCCTGAGCGGCCGACTGCTGCGTCCGGCCATGGTGGTCGTGAGCAAGGCAGGTGCCGGTGGCACCTCCGGCTCGATCAACGAGAAGGCTTGAAAAAGATTTTGGCTGACCCCATCTAGGGCTCATACACAGATGACATCGGGCCGTTGACCAAACGCGCGGCCAGCATATTCGGAGACACAGCACATGGGTAAAATTATCGGTATCGACCTGGGGACCACCAACTCCTGCGTCGCGGTCATGGAAAATGGCGTGGCCAAGGTGATCGAGAACGCTGAGGGTGGTCGTACCACGCCGTCGATCGTTGCTTACACCAATGACGGGGAAACCCTGGTCGGCCAGTCCGCCAAGCGGCAGTCGGTCACCAACCCCCAGAACACCCTGAACGCCGTCAAGCGTCTGATCGGTCGCCGGTTCGACGAAGACGTCGTGCAGAAGGACATCAAGCTGGTGCCCTACAAGATCATCAAGGCTGACAACGGTGATGCCTGGGTCGAAGCCAAGGGCGAGAAAATGGCGCCGCCGCAGATTTCTGCGGAAGTGTTGAAGAAGATGAAGAAGACCGCCGAGGACTACCTGGGCGAGACCGTCACCGAGGCGGTGATCACCGTACCGGCGTACTTCAACGACAGCCAGCGCCAGGCCACCAAGGACGCCGGCCGCATCGCTGGTCTGGACGTCAAGCGGATCATCAACGAGCCGACCGCGGCCGCACTGGCCTATGGCATGGACAAGGCCCGTGGCGACTCCACCGTCGTGGTCTATGACCTGGGCGGCGGTACCTTTGACGTATCCGTGATCGAAATTGCCGAAGTGGATGGCGAGCACCAGTTCGAAGTGCTGGCCACCAACGGGGACACCTTCCTCGGCGGGGAAGACTTCGACATGCGCCTGATCGACTATCTGGCCGATGAGTTCAAAAAAGAGAACGGCGTTGACCTGCATAACGATCCGCTGGCGCTGCAGCGCCTGAAGGAAGCGGCCGAGAAAGCCAAGATCGAGCTGTCCTCCAGCCAGCAGACCGATGTCAACCTGCCGTACATCACTGCTGACGCCACTGGGCCCAAGCACCTGCAGGTCAAGGTGACCCGCGCCAAGCTGGAGTCGCTGGTCGAAGAACTGGTCAAGCGTAGCATCGAGCCTTGCCGCGTCGCCATGAAGGACGCCGGTCTGGATGTATCCGACATCAACGAAGTGATCCTGGTCGGTGGTCAGACCCGTATGCCGCTGGTGCAGAAGACCGTTGCCGAGTTCTTCGGCAAGGAGCCGCGCAAGGACGTCAACCCGGATGAAGCGGTTGCCGTTGGTGCTGCGATCCAGGGTGCGGTACTGGCCGGTGACGTGAAGGACGTACTGCTGCTGGACGTATCCCCGCTGTCGCTGGGTATCGAAACCATGGGCGGTGTGATGACCACGCTGATCGAGAAGAACACCACCATCCCGACCAAGAAGTCGCAGGTGTTCTCGACCGCGGACGACAACCAGACTGCCGTGACCATTCACGTGTTGCAGGGTGAGCGCAAGCAGGCGGCACAGAACAAATCCCTGGGTCGTTTCGACCTGGCCGATATTCCGCCGGCGCCCCGTGGCGTACCGCAGATCGAGGTCAGCTTCGACATCGATGCCAACGGTATCCTCAACGTGTCCGCCAAGGACAAGGCCACTGGTAAGCAGCAGTCGATCATCATCAAGGCCTCTTCCGGTCTGAGTGATGAGGAAATCGAACAGATGGTGCGTGACGCCGAGGCCAATGCCGAGGAAGACCGCAAGTTCGAGGAGCTGGTCACCGTGCGCAACCAGGGCGATCAACTGGTCCACGCTACCCGCAAGACCCTGACCGAGGCGGGCGACAAGGCCACCGAGGAAGAGAAGACCGCCATCCAGAAGGCGCTGAGCGAACTGGAAGAAGCGATCAAGGGTGACGACAAGGCGCTGATCGAGGCGAAGATCAATGCACTGTCCGAGGCCTCCGGTCCCATGGTGCAGAAGATGTACGCCGAGCAGGCCCAATCGGCCCAGGCTGATGGCCAGGCGGCGGACGCCGGCGATGCCAATGGTGATGACGTGGTCGATGCCGAGTTCGAAGAGGTCAAGGACAACAACAAGTAGTCCTTGCGTGACCGGGCGTCGGGCCTTGCCTGAGGCCCGGTACACAACGCGGCAGGGCAACGCGGGAGCTATTCCCGCGTTGCTGTTTGTGCCGTAAGGCTTTCTAAAGGAAACAGGATATATGGCCAAGCGTGACTATTATGAAGTGCTGGGCGTGGAGCGCGGCGCCAGTGAAGCCGAGCTGAAAAAGGCCTATCGCCGGCTGGCAATGAAATATCACCCGGACCGCAATCCGGATGACAAGGATGCCGAAGAGAAATTCAAGGAGGCCAACGAGGCCTACGAAGTACTCACCGACGCCAGCAAGCGAGCCGCCTACGACCAGTACGGCCACGCCGGGGTCGACCCGAATATGGGTGCCGGGGCCGGCGGCTTTGGTGGCGGCAACTTCTCCGATATCTTCGGTGATGTCTTCGGCGATATCTTCGGTGGCGGCGGTGGTCGCGGCCGTTCCAGCGTGCAGCGCGGCAGTGATCTGCGTTACACCCTGGAGCTGGACCTGGAGGAGGCCGTGCGCGGCACCTCGGTTACCATCCGGGTTCCCACCCTGGTGGGCTGCAAGACCTGCGATGGCAGCGGCGCCAAGAAGGGCACTAGCCCGGTGACCTGTACCACCTGTGGCGGCCATGGCCAGGTGCGCATGCAGCAGGGCTTTTTCTCGGTGCAGCAGACCTGTCCCCGTTGCCACGGCACCGGCCAGATGATCAGCGATCCCTGCCGGGATTGCCACGGACAGGGCCGGGTGGAAGAGCACAAGACCCTGTCGGTCAAGGTGCCGGCGGGCGTTGATACCGGCGACCGCATCCGGTTGGCTGGCGAAGGCGAGGCGGGCGTCAATGGCGGGCCATCGGGCGATCTGTATGTGGTGGTCTCGGTGCGCGAGCACAAGATCTTCCAGCGTGATGGCAAGAATCTGTATTGCGAAGTGCCAATCAGTTTTGCCGATGCGGCCCTGGGTGGCGAGCTGGAAGTGCCGACGCTGGATGGTCGGGTCAAGCTGAAGATTCCTGAAGGCACCCAGACCGGTAAGCTGTTCCGCCTGCGCGGCAAGGGTGTAGTGCCGGTGCGTGGTGGTTCGGCGGGCGATCTGCTCTGCCGCGTGGTGGTCGAGACGCCGGTCAACCTGACCAAGCGCCAGCGCGAGCTGCTGGACGAGCTGCGTGATACGCTGCAGGCCGAAGGCAGCAATCAGTCGCCGCGAGCCAAGAGCTGGTTCGAAGGTGTGAAGAATTTTTTTGAAGACATGAAGTTCTGATCGGGGCAAGCATGAGAAGAATAGCGGTAATCGGCGCAGCCGGGCGGATGGGCAAGACGTTGATCGAGGCCATCCAGCAAGCAGAGGGAGCCAGTCTGGCTGCCGCCATCGAGCGGCCCCAGAGCAGCCTGGTCGGTGCCGATGCCGGCGAACTGGCCGGGGTCGGCAAGCTCGGCGTGCAGGTTGTCGGTGAGCTGGAGCAGGTGCTGGACGATTTCGATGTGCTCATCGATTTCACCCATCCCACCAGCACCCTGGTCAACCTGGATATCTGCCGCGCGGCGGGCAAGGCCATGGTGATCGGTACGACCGGCTTTGGGGAAGACGAAAAGCAGCGCATCGCCGACGCGGCGCAAAGCATCCCGGTGGTATTCGCGCCCAACTTCAGCGTTGGCGTCAACCTGACCCTGAAACTGCTGGATATGGCGGCCCGGGTCATGGGTGATGAGGCGGATATCGAGATCATCGAAGCGCACCACCGGCACAAGGTAGATGCCCCCTCGGGTACCGCGCTGCGTATGGGTGACGTGGTTGCCGATGCCCTGGGCCGCAACCTGCAGGAAGTGGCCGTCTACGGCCGCGAAGGGCAGACCGGCGCGCGGGATCGCAATACCATCGGCTTCGCCACGATACGCGCCGGCGATGTAGTCGGCGACCACACCGTACTGTTTGCTACCGAGGGCGAGCGGGTGGAGATTACCCACAAGGCCTCCAGCCGCATGACCTTTGCCAAGGGCGCGGTACGCTCGGCCATCTGGGTGGCTCAGCACAACAGCGGTCTGTACGATATGCAGGATGTACTGGCGCTGCGCGACTGAGCGTTCAGGTAGACAAAACCCGGCTGCGCGCCGGGTTTTTTGTGGGCGCTCGTCAGCCGGCCTGCTTTTGCAGGGCCTGCTCCCGGGCCAGGGCGTTGAGGGTTTCGGTGTTGCGCTGCAGATAGAAGGCAGCGATGGTCGGTACCCAGTCGGACCGGTGGTTGAGCAGGCGTGGCTGGATGAAGCTGTACTGCTTGTCCAGGTTCTCCAGCGTCCCGGTCTGCTCGGGCAGCATGGTTTTCAGGGTCTGGGCGCGCTGGACGATGCTGGCGTCAATGGTCTGGAATACCGTTTCGCCCGGTTCGATGAAGTAGATGCCGATCGAGCTGAACATGCTGTTCTGGTACAGCAGCAGAATCTGGCTGGTTTCCAGGCTCTGCTGGTGCAGCGCATGCAGCTGCTCGCTGATGGTGCTGGCCAGGGTGGAATACTGGGCAGCAGCGGCCTTATCCAGTGCGCCGTGGGCCATCATGATGCGGTTGACCGTGGCCAGGTGGTAATGGGCTTGGTCTTCGCTGGCCGGCTGGTTTTCCAGCTCCCGGATCAGGCTGACAAAATTATTGAAGGGCGTGCGCAGGTCGCTGGGGTTATCCATCAGGCGCAGCAGCTTTTCCATCTTGCCCAGTGCGTCATTATAGGCTTCCCGGTGGCCGGGCTCGCGTACCCGCTCGAACAGGTTGTTGTCGATCAGCAGGTAGGTGGCGGCACGGTAGCCTTCGCTACGCAGTTCGTGAATATTCTGCGCCAGTTGAGTGTCGGTATCGGCGGGCGCCCGGACGGCGAAGCCGAGCAATACCAGAACCAGAAAGTATTTCAGGTAGGTTTTCATGCTGAAGTCCCTGTTTTTGTTGTTGATCCTGACCCGGTAGCGGCTGGCGCGTACCGGCAGAACTTCCCGTGCTCCTTGGCCGGGAATCCCTCCCTGCAGTTTTAGCATGTTCATCGCGATTATGAAACAGAGTGTTAACGCGGTCCTTCTGGCGGCCGGACGGGGGATGGTCGGTGTGGATATTTATCGCTCAAACCGGTAAGCTATCGCGCTAATCAGTCTATATCAGCGCGTATCTGACCAATGCCTATGCAGTGGAATGAAGTGGCAAACACATCATTCCCGCTTTTGTGCAGCCCGCGTTTGGCAAAAACGTGTCAGTCATTCGGAGGTTTTCTTGTCCAAGCCCGCCATTCTCGCTCTCGCCGACGGTAGTATTTTCCACGGTGAGGCCATCGGCGCCGACGGTCACAGTGTCGGTGAGGTCGTGTTCAATACAGCCATGACCGGCTATCAGGAGATTCTCACCGATCCCTCCTATGCACGTCAGATCGTCACACTGACCTATCCCCATATCGGCAATACCGGCACCACGCCGGAAGATGCCGAGTCCTGGAAGGTCTGGTCCGCGGGCCTGGTTATTCGCGACCTGCCGCTGGTGGCCAGCAACTGGCGCAACAAGCAATCGCTGCCGGATTACCTCAAGGAAAACGGTACCGTGGCGATCGCCGGTGTGGATACCCGTCGCCTGACCCGTATCCTGCGGGAGAAGGGCGCGCAGAATGGTTGCATCATGGCGGGCGCGGATGCGACTGAAGAGAAGGCGCTGGAGTTGGCGCGCAGCTTTCCCGGTTTGAAGGGGATGGACCTGGCTAAAGAAGTCAGCGTCAAGCAAGCCTACGAGTGGCGGTCCGGTCCGTGGGAGCTGGCGACCGATAGCCACCCGGACGTCGACGCCGCTGATCTGCCCTACCATGTGGTGGTCTTCGATTACGGCGTCAAGTACAACATTCTGCGGATGCTGGTCGGTCGTGGGTGCCGCTTGACGGTAGTGCCGGCGCAAACCACGGCGGCGGAAGTGCTGGCGCTGAATCCCGATGGCGTGGTGCTGGCCAATGGTCCCGGCGATCCGGCGCCTTGTGACTACGCAATCAAGGCCATCCAGGAGCTGCTGGAAACCGATACGCCGATTCTGGGCATCTGCCTGGGGCATCAGTTGCTGGCCCTGGCCTCCGGTGCACGTACGGTGAAAATGCCCAGCGGTCACCATGGTGCCAACCACCCGGTGCAGGACCTGCGCACCGGGGCGGTCATGATCACCAGTCAGAATCACGGCTTCGCCGTGGACGAGGACAGTCTGCCGGCCAATGTTCGTGCGACCTACAAATCCCTGTTTGATGGCACGTTGCAGGGTATCGAGCGCACCGACAAGGATGCTTTCAGCTTCCAGGGGCACCCTGAGGCCAGCCCCGGCCCGGGCGATGTCGCGCCGCTGTTCGAGCGTTTTATCGCAGCCATGAAAAAGCGCGCCTGAGTCGCCGGTCTATCTCCAAGGATTAATTGCACACTATGCCAAAACGTACTGATATCAAGAGTATCCTGATCCTCGGCGCCGGTCCCATCGTGATCGGCCAGGCCTGCGAGTTCGACTACTCCGGCGCCCAGGCCTGCAAGGCGCTGCGCGAGGAAGGTTTCCGGGTGATCCTGGTGAACTCCAACCCGGCGACCATCATGACCGATCCGGCCATGGCCGACGCCACCTACATCGAGCCGATCAAGTGGCAGACGGTGGCGCGGATCATCGAGAAGGAGCGCCCCGACGCGCTGCTGCCGACCATGGGTGGCCAGACTGCGCTGAACTGCGCGCTGGACCTGGAAAAGCACGGCGTCCTGGAAAAGTTCGGCGTCGAGATGATCGGCGCCAATGCCGATACCATCGACAAAGCCGAAGACCGCTCGCGCTTCGACAAGGCCATGCGTGACATCGGCCTGGAGTGCCCGCGCTCGGGTATCGCCCATAACATGGACGAAGCCTACGGCGTGCTCGACCAGGTTGGCTTCCCCTGCATCATCCGTCCGTCCTTCACCATGGGCGGCACCGGTGGCGGCATTGCCTACAACCGGGAAGAATTCGAGGAAATCTGCAACCGCGGTCTGGACCTGTCGCCGACCAAGGAGCTGCTGATCGACGAATCGCTGATCGGCTGGAAGGAATACGAGATGGAGGTGGTCCGCGACAAGAAGGACAACTGCATCATCGTCTGCTCGATCGAGAACTTCGATCCCATGGGTGTGCATACCGGTGACTCCATCACCGTGGCCCCGGCCCAGACCCTGACCGACAAGGAATACCAGATCATGCGCAACGCCTCGCTGGCGGTGCTGCGTGAAATCGGTGTGGAAACCGGGGGCTCCAACGTACAGTTCGGTATCAACCCGGTCGATGGCCGCATGGTGGTCATCGAAATGAACCCGCGGGTGTCCCGTTCCTCGGCGCTGGCCTCCAAGGCCACCGGCTTCCCGATCGCCAAGATCGCGGCCAAGCTGGCGGTGGGTTACAGCCTGGATGAGCTCTCCAACGACATCACCGGCGGTCGCACGCCGGCGTCCTTCGAGCCGTCGATCGACTACGTGGTAACCAAGATCCCGCGTTTCGCTTTCGAGAAATTCCCCAACGCCGACGCGCGCCTGACCACCCAGATGAAGTCCGTGGGTGAAGTCATGGCCATTGGTCGCACCTTCCAGGAATCCCTGCAGAAGGCTCTGCGCGGGCTGGAAGTCGGCTCCTGTGGTTTCGACCCGCAGCTGGAGCTGAGCGACAGCGATGCTGCCACCACCTTGACCCGTGAGCTGACCGTGCCGGGCGCCGAGCGCATCTGGTATATCGGTGACGCCTTCCGTGCCGGCATGAGCGTCGAGCGGATCTTCGAGCTGACCAAGATCGATCCCTGGTTCCTGGTGCAGATCGAGGATCTGATCAAGGACGAGGAGCGCGTCAGCAAGCTGGGGCTGGCCGATCTCGACAAGAACCTGATGTTCCGCCTCAAGCGCAAGGGTTTTTCCGATACCCGCCTGGCCCAGTTGCTGGGGGTAAGCGAGAAGAACCTGCGTTCGCAGCGGCACAAGCTCGGTGTGTTCCCGGTCTACAAGCGGGTTGATACCTGCGCCGCCGAGTTCGCCACCGACACTGCCTACATGTACTCGACCTATGAGGAAGAGTGCGAGGCCAATCCGTCCGGCCGCGACAAGATCATGGTATTGGGCGGTGGCCCGAACCGTATCGGCCAGGGCATCGAGTTTGACTACTGCTGTGTGCATGCGGCGCTGGCCATGCGTGAAGACGGCTACGAGACCATCATGGTCAACTGCAACCCGGAAACCGTCTCCACCGACTACGACACCTCCGATCGCCTGTATTTCGAGCCGGTCACCCTGGAAGACGTACTGGAAATCGTCCGCGTCGAACAGCCCAAGGGCGTGATCGTCCAGTACGGTGGCCAGACCCCGCTGAAACTGGCCCGCGCCCTGGAAGAGGCTGGCGTGCCGATCATTGGCACCAGTCCGGAAGCCATTGACCGCGCCGAAGACCGCGAGCGCTTCCAGCAGATGGTCGAGCGCCTGAACCTGCGTCAGCCACCGAACGCTACCGTGCGCAGCGAAGACGAAGCCATCACCGCCGCGAACAAGATCGGTTATCCGCTGGTGGTGCGCCCCTCCTATGTGCTGGGTGGCCGGGCCATGGAGATCGTCTACCAGGAGGAAGAGCTCAAGCGTTACCTGCGTGACGCGGTGAAAGTCTCCAACGACAGCCCGGTGCTGCTGGACCACTTCCTCAACTGCGCTATCGAGATCGACGTGGACGCGGTGTCCGACGGTACCGACGTGGTTATCGGCGCCATCATGCAGCACATTGAGCAGGCTGGCATCCACTCCGGAGACTCGGCGTGCTCGCTGCCGCCCTATTCGCTGTCTGCGGAAGTGCAGGATCAGATGCGCGATCAGGTCAAGCGCATGGCGCTGGAGTTGGGCGTGGTCGGTCTGATGAACGTGCAGCTGGCGTTGCAGGGCGACACCATCTACGTGATCGAGGTGAACCCGCGGGCTTCGCGTACCGTGCCCTTTGTCTCCAAGTGCATCGGCCGTTCCCTGGCGCAGATTGCCGCCCGCGTCATGGCTGGCAAGACGCTCAAGGAGCTGGGCTTTACCGAGGAAGTGATTCCGCCTTTCTTCGCAGTGAAGGAAGCGGTATTCCCCTTCGCCAAGTTCCCGGGCGTCGACCCCATTCTCGGGCCGGAAATGAAGTCCACCGGCGAGGTGATGGGCGTGGGCGACAGCTTCGCCGAAGCCTTCGCCAAATCCCAGCTGGGCGCCAGCGAAGTGCTGCCGACCTCGGGCACCGTGTTCATCAGTGTGCGTGAGGACGACAAGCCGTTCGTGGCCGACATGGCCGGCGAACTGGTCGAGCTGGGTTTCGAGATCGTGGCCACCGCGGGTACGGCCAAGATCATCGAGGCCGCCGGTCTGCCGGTGCGCCGGGTGAACAAGGTGACTGAAGGGCGGCCGCATATCGTCGACATGATCAAGAACGACGAGATCCGGCTGGTGATCAATACCACCGAGGGCCGCCAGTCCATCGCCGACTCCTATTCCATTCGTCGCAACGCGCTGCAGCACAAGGTGTACTCCACCACCACCCTGGCCGGCGGCCAGGCCGTCTGCATGGCATTGAAGTTCGGTCCTGAGCGCGCAGTGCGCCGCCTGCAGGACCTGCACGAGGGAGTTTGACATGAAGTATCCGATGACCAAGCGCGGTGCCGAGGCCCTGGAAACAGAGCTCAAGCACCTGAAATCGGTGATGCGTCCGCAGATCACCCAGGCCATCGCCGAGGCGCGGGAGCTGGGTGACCTGAAGGAAAACGCCGAATACCATGCCGCGCGGGAACAGCAGGGCATGGTGGAGGCGCGGATCCGCGACATCGAGGGGCGCCTGTCGGCGGCCCAGGTGATCGATGTGACCGCCATCGCACCCACCGGCAAGGTGATCTTCGGTACCACGGTCACCATTGCCAACGTCGATACCGACGAGGAAGTGCAGTATCAGATCGTCGGTGAAGACGAGGCCGAGATCAAGGAAGGCAAGATCTCCGTCACCTCGCCCATTGCCCGCGCGCTGATCGGCAAGGAAGAGGGCGAGGTCGTCGCGGTGAGAACCCCCGGCGGGGTGGTCGAGTATGAAATCGTCGAGGTCCAGCACCTGTGAGGCCGCGGGCTGCTCTGCCGGCAATACGCAGTGGCAGGGTGGCCTGGCAGCTGGCGCTGACCCTGTGGGTTGGCGGGGTCTGGATGTTGCACTTCGTCATGTTGCCGGCGCTGGAGCGGTTTGGTCTGGCGCCACTGCTGATCGATGAGATCGCCCATTTCATGCGGCCGCTGCTGGTTGGTTTTACGGCGGTGTGCGCCCTGTTGCAACTGG
Organism: Pseudomonas saudimassiliensis; assembly: GCF_000939975.1. Lineage (GTDB taxonomy): Bacteria > Pseudomonadota > Gammaproteobacteria > Pseudomonadales > Pseudomonadaceae > Halopseudomonas > Halopseudomonas saudimassiliensis. The sequence continues at coordinate 3,284,981 of NZ_LK391969.1, forward strand.
TGGTAGCCGGCACGGTGCTGGGCTGGGCGCTGTGGCGGGATCTGCGTGGGCAGTTGCTGTTGCTGGTAGTGCTGGCGGCAGGGGTGTTCTACGTTGTCGGCCATTTGCCCCGGGGTGACTACTGGCAACTGTTCAGCTACCTGGTGCTGGCCTTCGCCGGTCTGGTGCTGATTCTGCAGCCGCGCCCGGATGAAATAACCGAGCGCTGAGGGGGCGGCGGCTCAGGCCGCGTACCCCTGGGCTCCTGCTTTGCAGCCTTGACAGCGGATCAGAAGTCCTTGAAACGCGCCAGGTTCGACAGGTTGGGGTTGGCTTTCTTGTTGCGACGCAGCAATATGGCCATCTTGCCGATGACCTGCACCAGCTCCGCTTTGCTGGCTTTGCAGAGCTCGTCAATCAGCGCCTGCTTGGTATCACGATCGCCAACGGTGATCCGGATCTTGATCAGCTCGTGGTCATCCAGAGCGCGATCCAGTTCCGCCAGTACGCCTTCGCTGGCGCCCTGCTCGCTGACTATCACCACCGGCTTGAGATGGTGGCCGATGCGTTTGTAGGCTTTCTTCTGTTCAGAGCTGAGCGCCATAATGATCCGTTTGATTCCCGTTGATGAGTCATTTATCAGAGGGAGCTAGTATAACCGGCGGCGCAATCCGCTGCATGAGGTATTCCGTGGCAAGATCAAAGACCAGCAAGGGCTGGCTGAAAGAACATTTTGATGACCATTACGTCAAGCAGGCGCAAAAGGACGGTTACCGGTCCCGTGCCAGCTACAAATTGCTGGAGATCCAGGAGAAGGATCGTCTGCTGCGGCCGGGCATGACCGTGCTGGATCTGGGCTCGGCGCCGGGCGGCTGGTCCCAGGTGGTCAGTCGGGTAATCGGTGAGAAGGGGCGCATCATCGCCTCCGATATCCTGCCGATGGACAGCATCCCCGATGTAACCTTCATCCAGGGCGACTTTACCGAGGATGCGGTGTTCCAGGCGATCCTGGCGGCGATCGGTGACGGACAGGTGGATCTTGTTATTTCCGATATGGCCCCCAATATGAGTGGTACGCCCGCTGTCGATCAGCCGCGCGCCATGTATCTGTGCGAGTTGGCGCTGGACATGGCGTCCCGCGTGCTGCGTCCGGGTGGCGACTTCCTGATCAAGGTCTTCCATGGCGAAGGGTTTGACGAGTACTTCAAGGAGATGCGCAGCCATTTCGACAGGATGGTGACGCGCAAGCCGGGGGCCTCGCGCGATCGGTCCCGGGAGACCTACCTGTTGGCGCGGGGATTCAAGGGCTGACCCCGTGCCGATGACACAGGGCGTTACACTGGCACAACTGCCGCCGCGCCGGATTCTGGTGTAAGGTAGATAGGCCAAGTAAACAGACGAATACAGCCAGGCCTGACCACCCAGGTGGCGGCAAGAGGATAGCAATTTGAACGATATGGCGAAAAACCTCATTCTGTGGTTGATCATCGCTGCAGTGCTGGTGACTGTGATGAACAATTTCAGCAGTCCTGCCGAACCGCGAGCACTGAATTACACCGAATTCCTCGAGCTGGTGAGTGATCGCCAGGTCGAGCGGGTCACCGTGGACGGCTTCGTGATCACCGGCAAGCGCCGGGATGGCGAGGTGTTCAAGACGGTGCGTCCGGCTATCCAGGATAACGGCCTGATCGGTGATCTGCTGGAGAACGACGTGGTCGTCGAAGGCAAGCAGCCGGAGCGCCAGAGCATCTGGACCCAGCTGCTGATCGCCAGCTTCCCGATCCTCATCATCATCGCCATCTTCATGTTCTTCATGCGCCAGATGCAGGGCGGCGGCGGTGGCCGCGGCGGCCCGATGAGCTTTGGCAAGAGCAAGGCGCGGATGCTGTCCGAAGACCAGGTCAAGACCACCTTTGCCGACGTGGCCGGGTGCGACGAGGCCAAGGAAGAGGTCAGCGAGCTGGTCGAGTTCCTGCGCGATCCGGGCAAGTTCCAGCGCCTGGGTGGCCACATTCCCCGTGGCGTACTGATGGTCGGTCAGCCGGGGACCGGTAAGACACTGCTGGCCAAGGCCGTCGCCGGCGAGGCCAAGGTGCCGTTCTTCACCATTTCCGGCTCCGACTTCGTCGAGATGTTCGTCGGTGTCGGTGCCAGCCGTGTGCGCGACATGTTCGAGCAGGCCAAGAAGCACGCTCCCTGCATCATCTTCATCGACGAGATCGACGCGGTTGGTCGCCATCGTGGCGCTGGCCTCGGCGGCGGTCACGATGAGCGTGAGCAGACCCTGAACCAGTTGCTGGTAGAGATGGATGGTTTCGAAGCCAACGATGGCATCATCGTGGTGGCTGCGACCAACCGTCCGGACGTGCTCGACCCCGCGCTGCTGCGCCCGGGCCGTTTCGACCGCCAGGTGGTCGTCGGCCTGCCGGATATCCGCGGTCGCGAGCAGATTCTCAAGGTGCATATGCGCAAGGTGCCGCTGGGCGACGACGTCGTGCCTTCGGCCATCGCCCGCGGCACGCCCGGCTTCTCCGGTGCGGACCTGGCGAACCTGGTCAACGAGGCATCGCTGTTCGCTGCCAGGGCTGGCAAGCGCCTGGTCGAGATGAACGAATTCGAGATGGCCAAGGACAAGATCATGATGGGCGCCGAGCGCAAATCCATGGTCATGTCCGACAAGGAAAAGCTCAACACCGCCTACCACGAATCCGGCCATGCCATCGTCGGTCGACTGGTGCCTGAGCATGACCCGGTCTACAAGGTGTCGATCATTCCCCGCGGCCGCGCCCTGGGTGTGACCATGTTCCTGCCCGAGGAAGACCGCTACAGCCTGTCCAAGCGCGCCCTGACCAGCCAGATCTGTTCGCTGTTCGGTGGCCGTATCGCCGAGGAGATGACCCTGGGCTTCGATGGGGTGACTACCGGTGCCTCCAACGACATCATGCGCGCCACCCAGTTGGCGCGGAACATGGTGACCAAGTGGGGTCTGTCCGAGAAGCTCGGCCCGCTGATGTATGCCGAGGAGGAAGGTGAAGTCTTCCTCGGTCGCAGCGCCGGCAGCCAACATGCCAACGTGTCGGGTGAGACCGCGCGGCTGATCGATGAGGAAATTCGCAGTATCATCGATAACTGCTATGCCACCGCCAAGCGTCTGCTGGAGGAGAACCGCGACAAGCTGGATCTCATGGCCGAGGCACTGATGAAGTACGAGACCATTGATGTCGAGCAGATCAACGACATCATGAACGGCAAACCCGCCCGTGAACCCAAGGGCTGGGCGGATGATGACCGTCGTGGTCCGGGCGCGGCAGCGCCGGCTTCCGATTCAGTAGACCCGCAGGATGCCCCCCGTGATGACGGCATCATTGGCGGACCGGCTGGAGAGCACTGAAACCGGTATGACATCATTACGTACCAGCACCCGGTTGCCCTGTGGCGACCGGGTGCTTGACCTTTCCCATACCCATGTCATGGGTATCCTCAACATCACCCCTGATTCGTTTTCCGATGGCGGGCGCTACAACAACCGTGATGCGGCGCTGCAGCGGGTCGAGCAGATGCTCGCCGCCGGTGCGACCCTGATCGATATCGGTGGTGAGTCAACCCGGCCCGGTGCAGCCCTGGTCAGCGTCCAGGAAGAAGTCGACCGCGTGGTGCCCATGGTCGAGGCCGTGAAGGCGCGTTTCGATACCGTGGTCTCCATCGATACCAGCACGCCGGAGGTCATTCGTGGCTCGGCGGCGGTAGGCGCAGGCCTGATTAACGACATCCGCGCGCTGACCCGTGCCGGGGCCATGCAGGCTGCGGTGGACTCGGGGCTCGCGGTATGTCTCATGCACATGCAGGGTGAGCCGCAGACCATGCAGCAGGCGCCGGTCTATGACTCGGTGCTGGCGCAGGTGAACTCTTTTCTCGACGAGCGGGTCCAAGCCTGCCTGGATGCCGGGATCGAGCGCAGCAAGCTGGTACTCGACCCCGGTTTCGGCTTCGGCAAGAGTCTGCAACACAACCTTGAGCTGTTTGCCCGCATGGACCAGTTGAGCCCGCCGGATCTGCCGATCCTGGTCGGCGTCTCGCGCAAGAGCATGATCGGTCAGGCGCTGAATCGCCCCGTCGAGCAGCGCTTGTTCGGAGGCTTGGGGCTGGCGGCGTTGGCGGTAGCCAAGGGTGCGCGTATCATTCGTGTCCATGATGTGGCGGAAACCGCTGACGTGGTCCGTATGGTGGACGCGGTCGTTGCCGCAGGAACTTCGGCAATCTAATTTCAGGATACCCCTACATGGAAAAGCGCTACTTCGGCACCGACGGCATTCGTGGTCACGTCGGCACGCACCCGATCACCCCGGAATTCATGCTCAAGCTGGGCTGGGCGACCGGCATGGCCTTCAAGCACAACGGCCAGTGCAGTGTGGTCATCGGCAAGGACACGCGCATCTCCGGCTACATGTTCGAGTCGGCGCTGGAAGCCGGTTTGTCCGCCGCCGGCGCCAAGGTGCGGCTGCTCGGGCCCATGCCGACCCCGGCCATCGCCTATCTGACGCGTACCTTCCAGGCTGACGCGGGTATCGTCATCAGCGCTTCCCATAACCCGTACTTCGACAACGGCATCAAGTTCTTCTCCGCCCAGGGCACCAAGTTGCCCGATACGCTGGAGCACGAGATCGAGCGGCTGGTCGATACTCCGATGCAGGTGGTCGGCTCCGGCGAGCTCGGCAAGGTGGCGCGGGTCGAGGACGCTTCGGGTCGCTATATCGAATTCTGCAAGAGCAGCGTGCCCACCAGCACCAATTTCAAGGGCCTGAAGATAGTGCTCGATTGCGCCCATGGCGCGACCTACAAGGTAGCGCCCAGCGTGTTCGCGGAGCTGGGGGCCGAGGTCAGCGTGATCGGTGCGACCCCGGATGGACTGAATATCAATGCCGGGGTGGGTTCCACCGACCTGGCGGCGCTGAGCAAGGCGGTGGTCGAGCGTCAGGCTGATCTGGGGATCGCCTTTGATGGCGACGGCGACCGGGTCATGATGGTCGACCACCAGGGCAACCCGGTTGATGGTGACGAGTTGTTGTACATCATGACCCTGGACCTGTATGAGCGCGGTCTGCTGGACGGCGGTGTAGCCGGTACCCTGATGACCAACCTGGGGCTGGAGCTGGCGCTGCGTGAGCGGGATATTCCCTTCGTCCGGGCCAAGGTCGGCGATCGTTACGTCATGGCTGAACTGCAACAGCGGGGCTGGAAGCTGGGTGGCGAATCCTCCGGGCACCTGGTATGCCTGCAGCACACCACCACCGGCGACGGCATTATCGCGGCGCTGCAGGTGTTGCGTGCCCTGCGCATGTCGGGCAAGACCCTGGCCCAAGCCTGCGAGGGCATGAGCAAGTGTCCGCAAAAGCTGATCAATGTGCGTTACCAGAGTAGCGGCACTTCGCCACTGGAAGCGCCTGCGCTCAAGTCTGCGGTGGCTGCAGCCGAGGCGCGACTGGGTGATGCCGGGCGGGTGCTGCTGCGGCTTTCCGGCACTGAGCCGGTCATCCGGGTGATGGTCGAAGGGCAGGACGCAGAGCAGGTTGTGCGCGAAGCCGAAGCGCTCGCTGCACAGGTGCAAGAAATGTTTGGTGCGGACTGAAAAGGCGGTTGTGTCGGGTGAGCAACTTGGTTAACATTGGCGCCCGCTTGAGCTGAGAGGTTAGGCATGCGTCGTCCGCTGGTCGCCGGAAATTGGAAAATGTACGGTACTCGGCAGTCCGTTGATGAGTTGCTCGCGGGGTTGAACGAGCAGCAGTGGCCGGACGAAGTCGACCTGCTGATCGCGCCGCCTGCGCTGTATCTGCAGCAGTGCCGCGAAGCGCTGGAAGGTTCGCCATTGCGGTTGGCTGGCCAGAGTTCCGCCTTTCAGGCAGAGTCTGGCGCGCTGACCGGTGAAATCTCCCCGGCTCAACTGCGTGATGCGGGATGTGAATTTGTTCTCGTGGGTCATTCCGAGCGCCGTACGCTGTTCGGTGAGACCGACGAGGTGATCTGTCGTAAGTTTGCCGCGGCGTTGGCCTGCGGGCTGCGCCCCATTCTCTGTGTCGGCGAAACCCGCGCGCAGTACGAAGCAGGCGAGACCGCTGAGGTGGTCGGGCGGCAGTTGCAGGCCGTGCTGGAGACCTTCGGGGTCGGCGGCTTGGCTCAGGGTGTAGTGGCGTATGAGCCGGTATGGGCCATCGGCACCGGTCTGACCGCTACGCCGGAGCAGGCGCAGGAGGTGCACGCGATGATTCGCGCACGCCTGGCTACCCTGGATGACGAGCAGGCCCAGTGTGTACAGATTGTCTATGGCGGCAGCGTCAAGGCGTCCAATGCCGCGGCGTTGTTCGAGATGCCGGATATCGATGGGGGGCTGGTAGGTGGTGCCTCTCTCAATGCGAATGAATTTGGTGCGATTGCTCGTGCCGCGGGACAAGCTTAATGATTGAAACCGTTGTTGTAATAGTACATCTGCTGGTTGCCATCGGTCTGGTCGGGTTGATCCTGATCCAGCAGGGCAAAGGTGCGGAAGCGGGCGCGTCCTTCGGTTCCGGTGCCTCCGGCACGGTTTTTGGCAGCCAGGGTTCGGCAACTTTCCTGAGCCGCTTGACAGCTGTGCTGGCCACTGTATTCTTCGTCACCTCGCTGGGCTTGGCGTTTTACGCCAGCCACAAGGCGACCGAGATCCGTGATGCGGGCCTGCCGGTTCCGGTCATGCAGAGCGCTCCGGTGGCGCCGATCAGTGAAGATGTACCTGTTCTTGAAGAGCAGGCTCCTCAGGCTCCTGTGACAGACGATGTACCTGTCGTAGAGTAAGCCAACAGTTTTGCGGAAGTGGTGGAATTGGTAGACACGCTATCTTGAGGGGGTAGTGCCTTAGGGTGTATGGGTTCGAGTCCCATCTTCCGCACCATGTGTCAGGGGTCTGCAGCGATGCAGGCCCCTTGTTTTTTTCGGGCACAATATGCCCGGTTGTCTTGTCAGGCGGCCGCGCGTATAATTCATGCCCTAGATTCGACGCGGGGTGGAGCAGTCTGGTAGCTCGTCGGGCTCATAACCCGAAGGTCGTAGGTTCAAATCCTGCCCCCGCAACCAGTCAAAGGCCCCTTTTCAGGGGCTTTTTGTTAACTCCGGACTTCATCTGAAGTGGCCGGAACCAAGGATGGGCTTTAGGCCCATTTTTTATTCATCAAAGATAGGCGGTGAAATTGTCCGGCAAAGTTACCGAATTGGAGGACCTGTTGGTCCCGATTGTCGAAGCTCTGGGCTATCGTTGTTGGGGGATCGAATTTTTGTCGCAGGGGCGTCACAGTCTGCTGCGAGTCTATATCGACCATCCCGATGGCGTCAGTGTGGAAGCCTGCGCGACGATCAGCCGTCAGGCCAGTGCGGTGCTGGACGTTGAGGACCCCATCAGTGGTGACTACACGCTGGAAGTGTCTTCTCCGGGAATGGATCGTCCCCTGTTCACGCTTGAGCAGTTCGCTAGCTATATTGGCGAGCAAGCCAAAATCAGGTTGCGCGTGCCCTATGAAGGCCGGCGGAATTTTCAAGGTGTCATCCGCGGTGTGGAAGGTGACGATGTCGTACTGCAGGTAGAGGAGCACGAGTACCTGCTGCCTATCGATAGCATCGATAAAAGCAACATCATCCCGCGGTTTTGAGCATTTTTCGGGCTCCAGTGGCCCCAATGGACGGCGTTAGGCGAGGCATACGATGAGCAAAGAAGTGCTGCTGGTTGTGGAATCCGTTTCCAATGAGAAGGGCGTACCGCCCGGAGTCATTTTCGAGGCGCTGGAAATGGCCTTGGCAACGGCCACCAAAAAGCGCTATGAAGATGAGGTGGACGTGCGGGTGGCGATCAATCGCCAGACCGGCAGTTACGACACCTTCCGCCGCTGGACCGTGGTGGTGGACGACGACTTCGAAGAGCCCGGCATGCAGCTGGCTCTGGATCAGGCCCATGCCCGCGACCCGGCGTTGAACGTCGGTGATGTGGTCGAGGAGAAGATCGAGTCGGTCGAGTTCGGTCGTATCGCCGCGCAGATTGCCAAGCAGGTCATCGTGCAGAAGGTGCGTGAGGCCGAGCGTGCCCAGGTAGTGGACGCCTATCGTGATCGTCTGGGTGAAATCATCAGCGGTACCGTGAAGAAGGTTACCCGCGACAGCGTCATCGTGGACCTGGGCAACAATGCCGAGGCCGTGTTGCCCCGTGAGGAGATGATTCCCCGCGAAACCTTCCGTACCGGCACCCGCATCCGCGCACTGCTCAAGGACATTCGCACCGAGAACCGCGGCCCGCAGCTGGTGCTGTCGCGCAGCGCTCCGGAAATGATCATCGAGCTGTTCCGCATCGAGGTGCCGGAAATTGCCGAGGAGCTGATCGAAGTCATGGGCGCTGCCCGCGACCCGGGCTCGCGCGCCAAGATCGCCGTGCGCTCGAAGGACAAGCGTATCGACCCCCAGGGCGCCTGCATTGGTATGCGGGGCTCGCGCGTGCAGGCCGTTTCCGGTGAGCTGGGCGGTGAGCGGGTCGACATCGTATTGTGGGACGACAACCTCGCCCAGTTCGTGATCAACGCCATGGCACCTGCCGAAGTGGCCTCGATCATTCTGGATGAGGACACCCACACGATCGATATCGCCGTGGCCGAGGACAACCTCGCCCAGGCAATTGGCCGCAGTGGCCAGAACGTCCGGCTGGCCAGTCAACTGACCGGCTGGACACTCAATGTCATGACCGAAGACGACATTCGCGCCAAGCAGGAAGCCGAAACCGGCGATGTGCTGCGCAATTTCATCGATGAGCTGGATGTTGAAGAGGATCTGGCTCAGATCCTGGTCGACGAGGGCTTCACCTCCCTGGAGGAGATTGCCTACGTACCCATGGAGGAGATGCTCGAAATCGACGGTTTTGACGAGGACATCGTCAATGAGCTGCGTTCCCGGGCCAAGGATCGTCTGTTGACTAAGGCGATCGCTAACGAGGAAAAACTGGAAGAGGCCCAGCCAGCGGACGACCTGCTGAATATGGAGGGTATGGATCGCGCCCTGGCTTTCCAGCTGGCAGCCCAAGGTATTATCAGCATGGAAGACCTGGCCGAACAGTCCGTGGACGACCTGCTGAACATTGATGGAATCGACGAAGCCCGTGCCGGCGCCTTGATCATGGCAGCTCGGGCGCCCTGGTTTGAATAAACCGGTCGGCTGGCAGTATCACCCTGCACTGATGCAGGGCACCGACTGAGGAGAAAGTGAATGGCGGAAGTGACGGTCAAAGAATTGGCTCAGGTAACAGGTACGCCGGTAGAGCGCCTGTTGCAGCAGATGAAGGAAGCCGGGTTGTCGCACACCAGTGCGGAACAACAGGTATCGGATGACGAGAAGCAGCGCTTGCTGACCTTCCTCAAGAGCAACCATGGCGACTCCGCATCGGAGCCGCGCAAGATCACGCTCACGCGCAAGACCGTGAGTACTCTGAAGGTCGCTGGCAGCAAGACGGTCAACGTCGAGGTGCGCAAGAAGCGCACCTACGTCAAGCGTGACGAGGTTGATCTCGAGGCCGAGCGCCAGCGCGAGCTGGAAGAGCTACGCGCCGCCGAAGAGGCTCGTCAAGCCGCTGCCGAGGCGGAAGCCCAGCGCAAGGCCGAGGAAGAACAGGCACGACAGGCTGCAGAAGCGGCCCGTCTGGCAGCCGAAGCGGCGCCCAAGACCCAGCCCGATGCCGTGGCCGCCGAGCCGGCCGTAGCGGCACCCGCCGCCGAAGCGGAGCAGGCCAGTGTCGAGGCAGCCCCGTCACCGGCCGCTGCCGCGAAGAAGAAAGAAGAGCAGCGTCGCAAGGCCCGGGCCGATGAAGACGAGCGCAGCCGCAAGCGCGCTGGCGGCCCCGGCAAGGGCCGTGGTGCACCGCGTGGTGAAGACGAGGACGCGCTGGCGCGTCGTCGCGGTGGCGCCGGCAAGCTCAAGGCGCAGAAAAAACGTAATCAGCACGGCTTCGAGAAGCCGACAGGACCCATAGTGCGAGAAGTGGTAATCGGTGAAACCATCACCGTGGCCGAACTGGCCCAGAAGATGTCGGTGAAGGCAGCCGAGGTCATCAAGTACATGTTCAAGAACGGCAACATGGTGACGATCAACCAGGTGCTGGACCAGGACACCGCGACCATCGTTGCCGAAGACATGGGCCACAAGGTCAAGCACGTCAAGGAAAGCGATCTGGAAGACCGCCTGGCACTGGCCATGCACTTCGAAGGTGAAGAAGTCAGCCGTGCGCCGGTGGTGACCGTCATGGGTCACGTTGACCATGGCAAGACCTCGCTGCTCGACTACATCCGTCGCGCCAAGGTGGCCTCTGGTGAAGCGGGTGGTATCACCCAGCACATCGGTGCCTACCATGTGGAGACCGATCGCGGCATGGTCACCTTCCTGGACACCCCCGGCCACGCGGCGTTTACCGCCATGCGTGCCCGTGGTGCCCAGTCGACCGATATCGTGATCCTGGTGGTGGCAGCCGACGACGGCGTCATGCCGCAGACCGAAGAAGCGGTGCAGCATGCCAAGGCCGCCGGCGTTCCGCTGGTCGTCGCAGTGAACAAGATCGACAAGGAAGACGCCGACCCGGATCGCATCAAGAACGATCTGGCTGCGCGGGATGTCATTCCGGAAGAGTGGGGCGGCGACACCCAGTTCGTCCACGTATCCGCCAAGGTCGGTACCGGTATCGACGATCTGCTGGAAGCGGTCCTGCTGCAGGCTGAGGTTCTCGAGCTCAAGGCCCAGCCCTCGGCTCCGGCCCGCGGTGTGGTCATCGAGTCGCGGCTGGACAAGGGCCGTGGCCCGATTGCCACCGTACTGGTCCAGAACGGTACCCTGCGTCAGGGCGACGTGGTGCTGGCCGGCCTCAACCATGGTCGTGTGCGTGCCATGCTCGACGAGAATGGCAACCTGGTGAAGGAAGCCGGTCCGTCCATTCCGGTTGCGATCCTCGGCCTGGATGGCACTCCGGAAGCGGGTGACGAGATGACCGTGGTGGCTGACGAGAAGAAGGCGCGGGAAGTCGCGCTGTTCCGTCAGGGCAAGTTTCGCGAGATCAAGCTGGCCCGTCAGCAGTCGGCCAAACTGGAGAACATGTTCGAGAACATGGGCCAGGGCGAGAAGAAGACGCTCAATATCGTCATCAAGGCCGATGTGCGCGGCTCGCTCGAGGCATTGCAGGGCTCGCTGAACGAGCTGGGCAACGACGAAGTCCAGGTCAAGATCGTATCCGGCGGCGTGGGCGGTATCACCGAGACCGACGCCAACCTGGCGCTGGCTTCCAACGCCGTGATCTTCGGCTTCAACGTCCGGGCTGATGCATCGGCGCGCAAGGTGATCGAGACCGAAGGTCTGGATCTGCGCTACTACAGCGTGATCTACGAGATCATCGAAGACGTCAAGAAGGCCCTGTCGGGTATGCTTGGCAGCGATGTGCGCGAGCAGATCCTCGGTGTTGCCGAAGTACGTGACGTATTCCGTTCGCCGAAATTCGGTGCGGTGGCTGGCTGTATGGTCATTGAGGGCACGGTCTACCGTAACCGTCCGATCCGGGTACTGCGTGAAGACGTGGTCATCTACGAAGGCGAGCTGGAATCCCTGCGTCGCTTCAAGGATGACGTTGGCGAAGTGCGCAACGGCATGGAATGCGGTATCGGCGTGAAGAACTACAACGACGTGCGCGCTGGCGACCGGATCGAGGTGTTCGAGCGGGTCCAGGTAGCACGCACGCTGTAACCCAGCGACAAGCGCCAAACTGCAAGCGATAAGCGGTCCGAGAGGGCCGCTTGTCGTCTGTCCAGCTTGGCATTTACCCAGAGTTGCACCTGTGCAGCTAACAGCTTGTGGCTTGAAGCCAGAGGTTCATATGGCCAAAGAATACAGTCGTACCCAGCGGGTGGCCGATCAGATGCAGCGTGAGCTGGCGGTACTGATCCAGCGTGAGGTGCGCGACCCGCGGGTTGGCATGATCACTGTCACCGCCGCAGAAGTCAGCCGCGATCTGGCCCATGCGAAGATCTTCATTACCCTGATGGGCGAAGCCAGCGATGAGGATATCGCCCTGAACCTGGCTGCCCTGAAGGACGCTGCCGGCTTCCTGCGCGTCCAGCTCGGACGGGTAATGAAGCTGCGCAGCATTCCGCAGCTGCACTTCCACTACGATGAGAGCGTACGCCGCGGCGTGCATCTGTCTTCCCTCATCGAGCGTGCGGTCGCGCAGGATCGTCAGCGTTCCGGGGATGATGAGGAGTAGTCGTGTCGGCACCACGTAGCAAGCGTCGTGATATCGACGGCGTACTGATTTTCGACAAGCCCCTGGGCATGACCTCCAATGCCGCCTTGCAGAAGGTGCGCTGGTTGTTCAACGCCAGCAAGGGCGGTCACACCGGAAGCCTGGACCCGCTGGCCAGTGGCGTATTGCCGCTGTGCCTGGGCGAGGCGACCAAGTTTTCCCAGTATCTGCTCGATGCCGACAAGGTGTATGTCACCGAAGCACGGCTGGGCATGACCACCACCACCGGTGACGCTGAAGGCGAGGTGCTGGAAATGAAGCCCTGCCAGGTGACCCTGGCTGAGGTGGAAGCGCTGCTGCCGCGCTTTACCGGCGATATCCAGCAGGTCCCCCCCATGTACTCGGCGCTCAAGCATGAAGGCCAGCCGCTGTACAAGCTGGCCCGGGCCGGGGAAACAGTGGAGCGCAAGCCCCGATCTGTTACCATAAGCCAGCTGACGCTGCTGGGGCTTGAGGGTGATCGGCTGCGCCTCGAAGTGCATTGCAGCAAGGGCACCTACATTCGCACGCTGGTGGAGGATCTGGGCGCTGCACTGGGGTGCGGTGCCCACGTCTCGGAGCTGCGGCGGATTGGCGCCGGGCCCTTTGATCTGAGTCAGGCGGTGACCCTGGAGACCCTTGAGGCGCTGCATGCCGAAGGCGGCGCCGGGGCGCTGGATCAGCTGCTGCTGCCGATCGACAGTGGCCTGGCGGATTGGCCGGTAGTCAGCCTGACTGAGCAGACCGCGTTCTATCTCAACCATGGGCAGGCGGTGCGGGTTCCTGGTAGTCCGGCCTTCGGTATGGTCCGGCTGCGGGACCACGAAGATCGCTTTATCGGTATTGGCGAGATGACCGACGACGCGCGGGTGGCCCCCAAACGCTTGATGCGTTTCAACGGTTGAATGATTTTTGCAGACGTGGATCACGTCTGCCGGTAGTTGACCCATCAGGGTCGCAACGAGGGTGGCTGTCAACAGGCGCGGTCATTGCTCGATTTAAAACACGGAACCCGAGGTTCCGGCCTGTTACCTCAGAGGAATAGCTGTCATGGCACTGAGCGTTGAAGAAAAAGCTGCAATCGTATCCGAGTATGCACGTGGTGAAGGTGATACCGGTTCTCCTGAAGTCCAGGTAGCTCTGTTGACTGCCAACATCAACAAGCTGCAGGGTCACTTCAAGGACAACAAGAAGGACCACCACTCCCGTCGTGGCCTGATCCGCATGGTCAACCAGCGTCGTAAGCTGCTGGATTACCTGAAAAGCAAGGATCTGGGCCGCTACAGCAGCTTGATCAGCAGTCTGGGTCTGCGTCGCTAAGACCAGCCCCGTTTGGACATGGCCGGGTCCGAATCCCGGCTGTGCCCAGAGTTTCCCCAAAGGCAAAAACAGAGAGAGAAGACACCGTGAAACCGGTTATCAAACAATTTAAATTGGGCAACAACACCGTTACCCTGGAAACCGGTCGCATCGCGCGCCAGGCTTCCGGTGCGGTACTGGTCAGCATTGATGATGCAGTCAGCGTTCTGGTCACCGTGGTAGGCGCAAAGACCGCCGACGCCGGTCGCGACTTCTTCCCTCTGTCTGTGCACTACATCGAGAAAACCTACGCGGCAGGCCGCATTCCCGGTGGTTTCTTCAAGCGTGAAGGCCGTCCCACCGAGAAGGAAACCCTGACCTCGCGCCTGATCGACCGCCCGATCCGCCCGCTGTTCGCCGAAGGCTTCATGAATGAAGTCCAGGTGGTCTGCACCGTGGTGTCCACCGACAAGACCACCGATCCGGATATTGCCGCGATGATCGGCACCTCCGCCGCGCTGGCCATCTCCGGCATTCCGTTCGACGGCCCGATCGCCGGTGCCCGCGTTGGCTTCGACGACGTGGCTGGCTACGTGCTGAACCCGACCTACGAGCAGCTGAAGACCTCGCGTCTGGACATGGTTGTCGCCGGTACCGAAGACGCCGTGCTGATGGTGGAATCCGAAGCGCAGGAACTGACCGAAGACCAGATGCTGGGCGCGGTACTCTTTGCCCACATGGAGTTCCAGCCGGCCATCGACGCCATCAAGGAACTGGCCGCTGAAGCGGGCAAGCCGGCGTGGGACTGGCAGCCAGCGCCGGAAAACACCGTACTGCTGGATGCCATCAAGGCCCAGTTCGGTGCCGGTATCAGCGAAGCCTATACCATCACCCACAAGCAGTCGCGCTATACCCGCCTGGGCGAGCTGCGTGACGCTGCGGTCGCTGCCCTGGCGGGCGACGAAGAAGGCCAGCCTTCTGCAGGTGAAGTGAAGGAAGCCTTTGGCGAAATCGAATACCGCACCGTGCGCGAGAGCATTGTCAACGGCAATCCGCGTATCGATGGCCGTGACACCAAGACCGTCCGTCCGCTGAACATCGAAGTCGGCGTACTGGACCGCACCCACGGTTCCTCGCTGTTCACCCGTGGCGAAACCCAGGCGCTGGTCGTGACCACGCTGGGTACCGCCCGTGACGCGCAGCTGCTGGACACCCTGGAAGGCGAGAAGAAAGATCCCTTCATGTTCCACTACAACTTCCCTCCCTATTCGGTGGGCGAGTGTGGTCGCATGGGTGGTACCGGTCGCCGTGAAATCGGCCATGGTCGTCTGGCCCGTCGTGGCATCCAGGCCGTGATGCCCGATATGGACCAGTTCCCCTACAGCATCCGCGTGGTCTCGGAAATCACCGAATCCAACGGTTCCAGCTCCATGGCCTCGGTCTGTGGCGCGTCGCTGGCCCTGATGGACGCCGGTGTGCCGCTGAAGGCGCCGGTAGCCGGTATCGCCATGGGTCTGGTCAAGGAAGGCGAGAAGTTTGCCGTACTGACCGACATCCTGGGTGACGAAGACCACCTGGGCGATATGGACTTCAAGGTAGCCGGTACCGAGAAGGGTGTTACCGCTCTGCAGATGGACATCAAGATCAAGGGCATCACTGAAGAGATCATGGAGCTGGCCCTGCACCAGGCCCATGATGCTCGTCTGCACATCCTCAAGCAGATGAACGAAGTGCTGCCGGCGTCGCGCAAGGAGCTGTCCGCCAACGCACCGACCATGATCAGCATGAAGATCGACTCCGACAAGATCCGTGACGTGATCGGCAAGGGTGGCGCGACCATCCGCGGTATCTGCGAAGAGACCGGCGCCTCCATCGACATCACCGACGACGGCACCGTGAAGATCTTCGCCGCTAGCAAGGACGCCGCCAACGCTGCCAAGGCACGGGTTGACGGTATCACCGCTGAAGCGGAGATCGGCAAGGTCTACACCGGCAAGGTCGAGCGGATTGTCGACTTCGGCGCCTTCGTCAGCATCCTGCCCGGCAAGGACGGTCTGGTACACATCTCGCAAATCGCCAACCAGCGGATCGAGAAGGTCACCGACGTGCTGCAGGAAGGCCAGGAAGTGAAGGTGCTGGTACTGGACGTGGACAACCGCGGCCGGATCAAGCTGTCCATGAAGGATGTGGAAGCGGCTGAAAACAGCGGCGTCTGATTGCTGTCGCACCGCCTTCGCGCAGTGCAATAAAGAACCCCGGCCTGGTGCCGGGGTTTTTTGTTTGCGGCCATGCTACTGGTCGGTGCGGTTATCCGGTTCGCTGGCGGGGTCGGCCGTCAGGTTGCGGTCAGTTGCCGTTTCCGGCTCCAGGGGATCGGTGGGATCACCGTCCCAGGGTTTGCCGTCCAGCGGCTTCACCCGCCCCAGTTCTGCCTCATCCAGGCCGTAGCGGCCGCCGGCACCGGCCTTGCCTACCTCGGTGAGTTCGGTATCCAGGGCGGTATCGGGCGTGCTGGCCTCCTCGGCGGAACGTGATCCATCATCCGGGTTCAGCGTTTCCGGGGTAGCATCATCGGCGGTCGGGCCATGCCCTGGCATAGAGGCCTCGGTCAGGCCGCCTTCCTCCGCCCGCTCTGCCGATTCGGCCCGGGACGGCACGTTGCCGACGGGCCCCATGGGGCGATCATCGGGCGCTTCGCGATAGTCTTCCTCGACCCGCCGTCTGGCAGCTTCGGTAAGGGCCCGCTCATCCGGCTCGTGTTGATCGTCGCTCATATTCACCTCCGCTTATCTGTCTTTCAGTTGACGCCGGAGGGGGGCAAAAGATTCCATGTTTGCGTCCGTCTGCTGCGCCGAACCCATTGTCTATACTGCCCAGACACAGCCACGAGGGGAGTGCCATGTTCCAGGTAATGCGTAGCGGTAACGGGCGTCTTGAACTGGACGTTTCCGGCAAGCTAGACAGTGATGGTATGCGCCGCGGCCTGCGTGAACTCTTTACCCAGGCCCATGGTGTTCAGCATGGTCAGTTGCTGATCCGGGTCGGCGATATCGACCTGCCGACCCCGGGGGCGATTGCTGTGGAGCTGTCCTATCTGCCCCAGCTATTGCGGCTGGTGCGCCAGTTTGACCGGTGCGCGGTGATCAGCGGTCGGGAATGGATCCGCAGGATGGGTGAGATCGAAGGAGCCATGCTCCCGGGGATGGAAGTCAGGTCATTTCGCCCCGAGCGGGAGGCCGATGCGCTGGCCTGGCTCGGGGGTTGATCACACGCGCTGGACGATTGCCCGCGGATTGAAGTCCCGCCATTCGCCGCCGCTAAGCTCGCCCTCGGCATGTTCCACATCCGCCGCCCCAGCGGCCCTGAGGGTATCGATCGCCCGCTGGCGCGACTGCTCATCCACCCGTACGGCAACGAACATGCCGGCCATGCGCTCTGTGACCTCGGGCTGCGCGGCGGATGGCTTGCCGGTTTGTTCGTCGACCTCGGAAGTCTGGTCGGTATTGCTCACAGCACCGACCAGCGAGCCAGTGTAGGCGCCCAGCCCGGCGCCGATGGCAATGCCCGCCGGGCCGATGATCGGTGTGGCGGCGGCCCCGGCTACTGCACCGATGGCTGCGCCAACGCCGCCGGTCTTGGCAGCTCCCGGGCCGGATTTGTGGGCCCCGGGTGACTCTTCAACATCGCCGCCGATCGGGTAGAGATCGTGCTGGCCATTGGGATTGAGATAAAAGGCCACCAGGCCGTCGCGGGGGAAACCCGCACGCTGTAGCGCCGCCAGCGCGGCATCCGCCTGGTCCTGGGTGTCGAATCGTCCCGCAATGATGGTATGCATGAACTCGCCCTTCGAAGGTGCTGGTCCTCACAGCGTAGCAAGCAGAACAGGATCAAACCAAGCGGCTGGCCGGCGAGGTGACGCTGGCAATTTCGGCTGCGGTGAGGGGCCGATACTGGCCGGGCGGGAGTCTCGGGTCCAGCTCGATGCGGCCCATGCGTTCCCGATGCAGTGATGTCACCCGGTTGCCGACCGCGTGAAACATGCGCTTGACCTGGTGATGACGGCCCTCGTGAATGGTCAGACGGGCCAGGCAGGGGCCGAGCTGCTGTAGCTGAGCCGGGGAGGTATCGACCGCTTCGCGTGCCAGATGCACACCCTGGGCAAAACGTTGCGCGGCCTGCTCGGCGACCGGCTCAGCGGTGCCGACCAGATAGACCTTAGGAATGCGCTGCCCGGGCTCGGTCAGATGCCGAGACCAGAGGCCATCGTTGGTCAGGATCAGCAGACCGGTGGTGCTGCGATCCAGGCGGCCGGCGATGTGCAGCTGCGGGCGCAGCGCGGGGGCAAAGAACTCCAATACAGTAGGGTGGACCGGGTCGCAGGTAGCGCTGAGGTAGCCGGCCGGCTTGTGCAACATGAAGAACAGCGCTTCACGCTGCTGCAGCAGCTGTTCATCCAGCTGCACAGTGGCAAAGCGGTCGATCTCCTGGCGGCCATCGCGCATGACCTGGGCGTCGACGCGCACCCGGCCGCAAGCGATCAACCGGCGGGCGGTCTGTTGGCTGTGTTCAGTATGTTTGGCAATGAATCGGTCGAGGCGCATGGGCGTTATTATAAGGGCTTACCAGGTAGGTTGACCGGAGTATCCATGCTGCGACTCTTTGTAGGTATCGAATTGCCGGAATCAGTACGGCAGGCACTGTCCCTGGTGCGCGAGGAGCACCCTGCGGCGCGCTGGCATGGACCGGAGCAGCTGCACCTGACCCTGAACTTCATCGGGTCGGTAGCGCCACAGGTGGCCGAGCAGATGGCCAGGGCGCTGGAGGCGGCGCCCGGCCCGGCGTTTGCGCTGCAGGTTGAGGGGGTGGGGTATTTCGGCTCGCCAGAGCAGCCGCGGATCTTCTGGGCGGGGGTAGCCGAATCATCGCCGCTGCGCGTGTTGCAGAGGAACCTGGAGACGCGGCTGCTGCCGCTCGGGTTGATGCCTGATGAACGGCCCTATGCGCCGCATATCACCCTGGCGCGGGTGCGGCAGGGCATACCTCTGCAAGCCTGGTTGCAGCGGTATGCTCAGCTGTCATTGCCGGCTTTCCCGGTTGAGCACATCTGCCTGTACGTCAGCCGTGGCGGCGCCCAGAGCGTGCACTACGAAGTGCTGCAGCGCTTTGCCCTGGTGTGACCCCGGTTCAGTCCCGGGCGAGCGCCAGGGCCACACCCTGACCGCCGCCGATACAGAGCGTAGCCAGTCCCTTGCGCGCCTCCCGGCGTTGCATTTCATGCAGCAGCGTCACCAGTACCCGGCAGCCGGACGCGCCGATGGGATGCCCCAGGGCGATGGCGCCGCCGTTGACGTTGACCTTGTCCATATCCCAGCGTAGCTCACTGGCCACGGCCATGGCCTGGGCGGCAAACGCCTCGTTGGCTTCAACCAGGTCCAGCTCCTCGACTTTCCAGCCAGCCTTGCTTAGGCAGCGCTGGGTCGCGCTCACCGGACCAATGCCCATCACCGCCGGGTCCACGCCGGAGCTGGCGCAGGCAGCAATACGCGCCAGTACCGGTAGCCCCAACTCCCGGGCCTTGTCAGCGCTCATCAGCATAACTACTGCTGCGCCGTCGTTGAGGCTGGAGGCGTTGCCGGCAGTAACGGTGCCATCCTGCTTGAACGCCGGGCGCAGCCGGCCCAGGGATTCCAGGGTGGTGGCCGCCCGGGGTTGTTCGTCCTGGTCGATGCTCAGCGCATCGCCCTTGCGTTGGGGGATGACCACCGGGGTGATTTCTGCGGCGAAGCGACCGGCAGCCTGGGCGGCGGCGGCTTTCTGTTGAGAGGCGAGGGCGAAGGCGTCCTGCTGCTGGCGGCTGAGATCGTAACGCGCCGCCAGGTTTTCCGCAGTGATGCCCATGTGGTAGTCATTGAAGGCGTCCCACAGTCCGTCATGGATCATGCTGTCGATCAGCTGACCATTACCCATGCGCTGGCCGGTCCGGGAGGTCGGCAGCAGATGGGGTGAGCGGCTCATGGATTCCTGGCCGCCGGCGATCATGATCTCGGCATCACCGCAGCGGATGGCCTGGGCCGCCAGGTGCACGGCCTTGAGCCCGGAACCACAGACCTTGTTGATATTCAGGGCCGGCACGCTCGAAGGCAGGCCGGCATGGATGGCCGCCTGGCGGGCGGGGTTCTGCCCGCAGCCCGCCGTCAGCACCTGCCCGAGGATCACCTCGTCGACACTGGCTGGATCCACGCCGGTCTGGTCGAGCAGGGCACGGATGACCGTGGCGCCGAGCTGATGGGCGGGCACTTCGGCGAACTGGCCACCGAAACTGCCGATGGCAGTTCGGGTGGCGGCAACAATCACGACCTCTTGCATGGATAACTTCCTCAGCTTCTATCCGGAACAGCTGCAAGGATAGAGACCTCTGCCCGGCGCAACAACTATCCCTTGGGCCCATTCAGCCGATGGGCGATCAATTCCTCGACCACCGAGGGATCGGCGAGCGTGGACGTGTCGCCCAGGGTATCCAGCTCATCGCAGGCGATTTTGCGCAGAATCCGTCGCATGATCTTGCCCGAGCGGGTTTTCGGCAAGCCGGGGGTCCACTGGATGAAGTCGGGCCGGGCAAAGGCCCCCACCTGTTCACTGACGTACGCCTTGAGCTCCGCCAGCAGCTCATCGGACGGTGTGACGCCGCGCATCGGCAGCACGTAGGCGTAGATGCACTGGCCCTTGATGTCATGGGGGCAACCCACCACGGCCGCCTCGGCCACGGCGTCATGCAGTACCAGGGCGCTTTCGACCTCGGCGGTGCCAATGCGGTGGCCGGAGATATTCAGCACATCATCCACCCGTCCGGTGATCCAGTAGTAGCCATCCTCGTCGCGGCGAGCCCCGTCACCGGTGAAATAGACGCCCTTGTAGGTACTGAAGTAGGTGTCGATCAGGCGCTGGTGATCGCCGTAGACGGTACGGATCTGGCTGGGCCAGGAGCGCTTGATCACCAGGTTGCCGTCGGCCGCGCCATGCAGTTCGTTGCCGTCGTTATCGAACAGGGCCGGCTCCACGCCAAACAGCGGGCGCGTGGCCGAGCCGGGTTTTAGATCATGGGCGCCCGGCAGCGGCGCGATCATGATCGAGCCGGTCTCGGTCTGCCACCAGGTATCCACGATCGGGCAGCGGGCATCACCTACCACATGGTAATACCACTCCCAGGCTTCGGGGTTGATGGGTTCACCCACACTACCGAGCAGGCGCACGCTGGCGCGGGAGGTAGACTTCACCGGCTCGTCACCCAGGGCCATCAAGGCGCGGATAGCGGTCGGCGCGGTATAGAAGACGTTGACCTGATGCTTGTCGATGATCTGCCAGCAGCGGGAGGCGTCCGGGTAGGTTGGCACACCCTCGAACATCAGGGTGGTGGCGCCGTTGCACAGCGGGCCGTAGACGATATAGGAGTGGCCGGTCACCCAGCCGACGTCGGCGGTGCACCAGTACACTTCGCCATCGTGGTAGTCGAATACGTAGTGGTGGGTCAGGGCAGCGCTGAGCAGGTAACCGCCGGTGGTGTGCAGCACGCCCTTGGGCTTGCCGGTGGAGCCGGAGGTGTAGAGGATGAACAGCGGATCTTCACTGTCCATGGGCTCCGGTGCGCAGTCGGCGCTGACCGCAGCGCAGGCTTCGTGATACCAGACATCCCGATGTTCGTTCCAGGCGACATCGGCGCCGGTGCGCTTGACCGTGACCACGGTATGCACGTCCGGGCATTCATTGAGCGCCTTCTCTACATTCTGCTTGAGGGCCACGCTCTTGCCGCCACGCACGCCTTCATCAGCGGTAATGACCACCCGGCAGTCGGCGTTGAGGATGCGGTCGCGCAGGGCGTCGGGGGAGAAGCCACCGAAGACTACCGAGTGCACGGCACCGATGCGGGCGCAGGCGAGCATGGCAAAGGCCGCCTCGGGGACCATGGGCATGTACAGGCACACCCGGTCGCCCTTTTTCACCCCGCGGGCCTTGAGGACGTTGGCCAGGCGGCAGACCTGCTCGTGGAGCTCACGGTAGGTGATGTGGCGGTCCTGGCCGGGGTCGTCGCCCTCCCAGATGATGGCGGTCTGCTCGGCGCGGGTGGGCAGGTGACGGTCGATGCAGTTGGCGCTGACGTTCAGCTTGCCGTCGATGAACCAGGCGGCTTCGCCACGCTCCATATTGCTTTCGTGCACCTTGCTCCAGGGCTGCATCCAGTCGATGAAGCGGGTGGCCTGCTCGGCCCAGAAGGTATCCGGGTCGTCGATGGATTGGCGGTACATCCGCTCATAGCCGTCGGCGTCCAGGTGGGTGTCGCGCTTGGCCGCCTCGGAAACCTTGTGCTGTTCGATCTTGTACATGGGGCATGGTCCTCTGTTGTTATTGTTGACCGCAGTAGCCGGCGCACAGCCTGACTCTGCTTTATTGGTATGCATCAAGCGTCGACCAGAACGGGGGGCAATTCAACCCTGCTTTGGTCTAAAGGATGCGACTGGCCGGGTGAGCACCCGGCCGGCGGCGGAGGATGGAACTGGCCCTCAGGCCAGGCTGACCTGCAGGTTATCGATCAGGCGGGTGGTGCCAAGGTAGGCGGCGGCCAGGATGACGATATCCTGGCAGTTCGGGGTTACCGGTTGCAGGCTGTGGGCATCGCGCAGATCCAGATAGTCAGGCTGGAAGCCTGCCGCAGTCAGCGCAACGCGGGCTTCTTCGATGATGGCCGGGAAATCGCGGCGACCGCCCACCAGTTGCTGCTGGATCTGCTGCAGGGTCTGATACAGGCGCGGCGCAACGCGGCGTTGCTCATCGCTCAGGTAGCCGTTGCGCGAGGACAGCGCCAGGCCGTCCGCGGCGCGCACGATGGGTGCGCCCATGATCTGCACCGGCAGGCACAGGTCGTGGGCCATCTTGCGGATCACTGCCAGTTGCTGGAAATCCTTTTCACCGAAGACGGCCAGGTCCGGCTGCACTATGTTCAGCAGCTTGCCCACCACGGTCGCCACGCCATCGAAGTGGCCGGGACGGCTGGCGCCGCACAGGCCTTCGGAGACCACCGGGACGCTGATCAGGGTGTGGCCCTGCATCCCCTCGGGGTACATGTCGTTGACGCTAGGGGCGAACACCACGTGGGCGCCGGCGTCCAGCAGCTTGCGCTGGTCCTCGGCCAGGGTGCGCGGGTAGCTGTCGAGGTCTTCGTTGGCGCCGAACTGCAGCGGGTTGACGAAGATACTCACCACCACATGGTCGGTACGCTGCAGGGCCTTCTCCACCAGGGCGATATGGCCGTCATGCAGGTTGCCCATGGTTGGCACCAGGCCGATCCGCTTGTTGTCCTGACGGGCGCGCGCCAGGGCGGCGCGCAGTTGGGCAATCGAATGCAAGGTATTCATGCTGTCAGAACTCGTGCTCGGCTGCGGGGAACTCGACCGCCTTCACGGCCGCCACGTAGGCGCGCACGGCCGACTGGATATCCGGCTGGCCCACCATGAAGTTCTTCACGAATTTGGCCAGGCGGCCGTTGAACGAGAGGCCGAGCATGTCATGCACCACCAGCATCTGGCCGTCGGTATCTGGGCCGGCACCGATGCCGATCACCGGGATGTTCACCGAGCGGGTGATTTCCGCGGCCAGGGCGCTGGGCACACACTCCAGCAACAGCAGCGCCGCGCCGGCCTCGGCCAGGGCGATGGAGTCCGCCAGCAGCGCCTTGGCCTGGGCTTCCTCGCGGCCCTGCACCTTGTAACCACCGGTCACGTTGACGCTCTGGGGCGTCAGGCCCAGATGCGCGCAGACCGGGATGCCGTTGCGGGTCAGCACGCGGATGGTGTCGGCCAGCCAGCCGGCACCTTCGAGCTTGACGATATGTGCGCCGGCCTGCATCAGCCGGGTACTGGCATCGAGCGCGCGGTCGAGCGTGGCGCAGGTCATGAACGGCAGATCCGACATGATCAGCGCGCCCTGGTTGCCGCGCTTTACCGCGCGGGTGTGATATTCCATATCCTCGACGGTGACCGGCAGGGTGCTGTCGTGCCCTTGCAGCACCATGCCCAGCGAGTCGCCGATCAGCAGCAGTTCGACACCTGCGGTACTTTCCAGGTGGGCGAAAAGCGCGTCGTAAGCCGTCAGGCAGGCAAATTTCTCGCCGCTCTGCTTGAGCTTGTTGAGCGTGGTCAGGGTAATGTCAGGCATGGCAGATTCCAGTATTTCGGCCTTCAAGAGGCAACATGGCTGTGATCGGCAGGCAGCTGGGCTGACTGTCGCTCCGACTGCCCGAGGCGCTGGCGGCTCCGGCAGTATAGTCTTCCTGACTTGAACGATGACGCTCCAGGGAATGCATATTTCAACCTTGTCCCGCCGTGTCCGGCAGACGTTCGAGATCCGTTGGCGGACAGGCGGCCAACAGCTGCTGCAACGGCGTGCCATCGGGCAGAGTCAGATCCGCTGCCAATTCTGCCAGCGGATAGAGCACAAAGGAACGGGCGTGCATATGATAATGCGGAACCTGCAGGCGCGGCAGGTCGATGCGCTGGTCGCCATACAGCAACAGGTCCAGATCAAGGATGCGGGGGCCCCAGCGTTCGGCCTTGCGGACCCGGCCGCTGCGCTGCTCGATTGCCTGCAAGGCGTCCAGCAGTGCCTCGGGAGCCAGTTGGGTATCGAGCATGGCGACGGCATTGATGAAGGCCGGCTGGTCCTGGGGGCCGAGCGGCGCGCTGCGATAGAGCGCGGAACAGGCGCGCAGGTGCGATTGGGGCAGCGTTTCCAGCTCACCGAAAGCCTTGCGTACCTGGGCCACGGGGTCGGCCTGGTTACTGCCCAGGGCGACGAAGCAGCGCTGCATCAGTTGCCCGCCCCGTCCGGTTTGCGTTTGCGCCGCGGGCGCGATCGCTTGCCGGCGGGTTCACGGCTGCTCAACTGCTGGATCATGCGGCGCCGTTCATCCGGGCTGACAGCCTGGTATCGGGTCCACCACTGGCCCAGCCCGCCGGTATCCTCGCCGGCTTCTTCACGCAGCAACAGGAAGTCGTAGGCGGCGCGAAAGCGCGGGTGCTCCAGCATCTGGTCGGCACGCCGGCCGGCCCGCCGTTCCAGACGGGGTTGCATGTCCCAGATCTCCCGCAACGGGATGCTGAAGCGCTTGGGGATGGCCGTGTGCTGGCATTGATCGAGCAGCAGTTCATGGGTGGCCTGCTGCTGGGCGGGTATCAACGGGATGCCCTGGTCTTCGAGTTCGCGGGTGCGCTGGGGCAGGGCTGGCCAGAGCAGGGCGGCGAACAGGAAGGCCGGGGTCACCGGGCGGCCCTGATGAATGCGGTCATCGGTATTGCGCAGGGCCTGCCGGATCAGCTTCAAGGTGTAGCCCGGATTATCCTCGATGGCTTCATCGGTGTCCGGGAACAACGGCGCAAAGAGATCGTATTCCAGCAGCAGGTCGAAGGTGCGTTCGCCCTGGCCGCTGAGCAGCAGCTTGACCACTTCATCGAACAGGCGCGCTGCGGGAATGTCGTACAGCAGCTCGGCCAGTTCGGGAATGGGCGTGGCGCTGTGCGGCTCGATCTCGAAACCCAGCTTGGCGGCGAAGCGCACCGCCCGCAGCATGCGGACCGGGTCTTCCTGGTAGCGCTGCACGGGATCGCCGATCAACCGCACCCGGGCGTTGCGGATATCCTGCAAGCCGTTGGCGTAATCGTGGATATTGCCGGTGCAGACATCGTAATACAGCGCGTTGATGGTGAAGTCGCGGCGCTGGGCATCCTGTTCCAGGGTGCCATACACGTTGTCCCGCAATAGCCGACCGGACTCGCTCTGCAGGGATTGCTCGCGACCCAGATCGCCGTCATCGTCCTCCGCATGGCCGGCGCGGAAGGTCGCCACCTCGATGATCTCGCGACCGAAGTAGACGTGGGCGAGCTTGAACCGGCGGCCGATCAGCCGACAGTTGCGGAAGGTCGCCCGAACCTGTTCCGGCGTGGCGCTGGTGGCGACGTCATAGTCCTTGGGGTCCATTTCCAGCAGCAGGTCGCGTACGCAACCGCCCACCGCAAAGGCCTGGTAGCCGGCCTGCTGCAGGCGTTCGACCACGGTCACCGCATTGCGGCTGATCTGGCTGCGCTGCAGGGCATGCTGGCTGGGCGGAATAATGGCGGGCGTGGTGCGCCGGTGGGCAGGTCGCCCGAACGGAGAGGGAATTTTCTTCAGTAGCTTGCGAATCATATGAGTGGGTAGTCCACCTGCGTCTCCAACCCAGACCTCGAATCCTGTGAAAAACGGCGGCTGGATGTCCCTGGCTGCTACATTTTACAGAGGCTTCAATAAGCCCGAAGTCAACATGAATATCATGGGCAAGACACTGGATAGGCGTAAGTTCGGTTTCGAATACAGTGTTGCCTGTATCAACAGGCGCCCATTCTAGCTTGAATGACGGGGGAATTGTAGGGAAGCTGTGGTGGAATGTCGCTGGGGGGTGCTGGGAGAAAGCTCAAGGGGAGTTTTCACTCCCCCTAATGGTTTTTTTATTGTTGTTATCTGAGCTATTTCTTGTTCTTTTGGGCTGGGCGACAGTGTCACCCCGTTAAACCCATCCCGGGTTGCCTAAAGCAAGCGGATTGCTTTGGACGCGTGGGAAGCTGCGTTGGCCAAATTGGCTTCGAAACCGGCAGGTTGCTTCAAGCAACTTTTATTTTTCTCGGCTTCCGATCGAACCTCAGGTTCGCCGGCGATGCTTCCTATTCTCCAAAAAAATCAGTTTGCTGCACTCGCACGTTTTGTTCTTGTTATGGGTGGAGCTCTATCTTGTTTTTGTTATGGGTCTTGCCTGGTTTTTATTCTTGTTGTGTCAGTAATAAAGCACTTGTCGTGCCATCTTTTTAAAAGTCTTTTAAATCAATAGCTTAGGGTTTTTCGGGGAAAGTGGGGCGGGGTGCGAGGGGGGATTCGTTACCTTATGCCCCGTTTAAGTGTTACCCCTCACCGAAGAGGGGTAACAGTTCCCGCGAGGATGACAGGTAACAGGTAACACTTTGCCGTAGCGGGGGGGGTAACGGAATCCTCCATATGGAGGAGGACCGCCATTCAGGAGCTGGCGGTCTTCTTGCGCGGGATGCCCAGGCGCTGACGCCGTTCCCACAGGCACTTGCGACTGATACCCAGCTTATTGGCCAGCTCGGTTTCAGTCATATGCTCCTGATGCTCAAGCACGAAGTGCTGGAAATAATCCTCCAGTGACAGATCCTCAGCCGGCTCGCTGCTCGGCGAGGAGGGCGAGCGCATGGACTCCAGGGCGCTGGTGGCCTGGGAAGTGCGTTCCTGTTCTAGGTCAGGCTCGATACCCAGCAGGTCGGTGGAGATTTCATCCTCGTCACACAGGATGGCGGCCCGCTCGATCGCGTTTTCCAGTTCCCGCACGTTGCCCGGCCACTGGTAATGGCGGATGGAGTTCGCCGCTTCCTTGCTGAAGTGCAGGGAAGGGGTGCCCATATTGCGGCCGATCCGGGCCAGTAACGCCTCGGCGATGAGCATGACGTCATCCCCGCGCTCGCGCAGGGGTGGCAGGCGCAGCTCGATGACATTCAACCGGTAATACAAGTCCTCGCGGAACAGCCCCTGGCGGGCGAGCGTCTTGAGATCCCGGTGGGTTGCCGCGACGAGGCGCACGTCAACCTTCTGCGACTGGACGGAGCCGACCCGGCGGATCTCGCTTTCCTGCAATACCCGCAGTAAGCGCGCCTGGGCTTCCAGCGGCAGCTCGCCGATTTCATCCAGGAACAGGGTGCCACCATCGGCGGCCTCGACCAGGCCGGTACGCCCGGCGACGGCACCGGTAAAGGCGCCCTTTTCATGGCCGAACAG
Source organism: Pseudomonas saudimassiliensis (assembly GCF_000939975.1). Taxonomy (GTDB): domain Bacteria; phylum Pseudomonadota; class Gammaproteobacteria; order Pseudomonadales; family Pseudomonadaceae; genus Halopseudomonas; species Halopseudomonas saudimassiliensis. The sequence continues at coordinate 3,312,438 of NZ_LK391969.1, forward strand.
CTCCGACTCGATCAGCGTTTCGGGGATCGCCGCACAGTTGACCGAGATCATCGGTGCGCGGGCCCGGGGGGAGTTTTCATGCAGGGCGCGGGCGACCAGTTCCTTGCCGGTACCCGACTCGCCCTGGATAAGCACCGTGGACATGGTGGGCGCGACCTTGCGGATACGCTTGAACAGCGTGAGCATGGCCGGGCTGGCACCGATGATACCCATGGATTGGGTATCGTCGTCGCCCTCGCCCGGGGTGTCGGCGGCTACTGCTGCGGGGCTGGCCGGCGCGCTGCGGGCCTGCTGGTTAGCCTGGATGATCCGCGCTACCGTCTGCAGCATCTCGTCATGGTCAAAGGGTTTGGCAATGTAGTCCACGGCGCCGAGTTTCATCGAGTCCACGGCCGAGCGCAGGCTGGCGTAGCTGGTCATGATGAGCACCGGCGTATTGGGCGCGCGGCGAATCAGCTCGGTACCAGGCTCGCCGGGCAGGCGCAGGTCACTGATGATCAGCGCGAAATCGTCCAGATTGTGGTTTTCGACGGCTTCATGCACGGCGCCAGCTTCACTGACCTGGTATTGGTGGCGTTCCAGCAGCCGCCGTAATGCTGTGCGAATGATGGGCTCGTCTTCAACAACCAGAATATGCGACATATCTACCTCTTGCGGCAGCCGCCGACGGGGTCAGCGGCTGTCGAAACTAAAAGACGCCATAGCGGGGCAGGGTAATGGTGAACCGGGTTCCCCGCTGAGTTGCATCATCGATGGGGCTGTCTACCGTTATCTGACCATAATGCTCCTCGATGATCGAGTACACCAGCGCCAGCCCGAGCCCGGTACCTGCACCCGGCTCCTTGGTGGTGAAAAACGGCTCGAACAACCGATCCTTGAGTTCGGGCTCGATGCCGCTGCCCTGGTCCTCGACCGTCAGCAATATCTGGTGCTCATCGGCAAAGGTGCGAATGGTGACGCTGTCACCGCTGCGGCTGGCATCCCGGGCGTTGCCCAGCAGGTTGATCAGCACCTGCACCAACCGCTGGCTGTCACCGGCTACCCGGTGAGCGGTATCGCACAGGTTAACATAGATGACCTCGGGCCCCTGGCGGTTGAGCGATAGAAGGTGGATGGCCTCGTTGGTGCAGGCCGCCAGGTCGACCTCGTCGTTGGCGTTGTTGTGGCGGCTGCCGACATGGGCAAAGTTGACCATGGACTGGACGATCCGCGAGACCCGGCGGGTCTGCTCGAGGATCTGTTCGGCCGCCTCCAGGGTTTCTGCCTGCACGGCCTCCTCGCGCAGGTTCTGCGCCAGACAGGCGATGCCGGTAATCGGGTTGCCGATCTCGTGGGCCACCCCCGCGGCCAGCCGGCCGATGGAGGCCAGGCGCTCAGAATGGATCAGTTCCTCTTCCAGCATCTGGGTCTCGGTCTGGTCCTCGATCAGCAGCACCAGCCCGCCGCGGGCATTGCCCGGCTCGTCGATCGCCGCCTTGTGCAGGTTCAGCCACTGGGTCTGGCCGTGATTGTTCAGCTTCTGTTTATGCAGGTGCGCCGATTCGTCGCTGACGAACCGTTCCAGCAGTTCATTCCAGGGCGCCGGCAGGCTTTCCAGACGCGAGCCCACCACGCTGTCGGCGGGAATACCGGTCAGGGTCTGCAGCGCGCGGTTCCACATCAGCACCTCCCGGTCTTCGGCCAGGGAGCACACACCCATGGGCAGGTCCTGCAGCGTCTGGCGGTGATACCGGCGCAGGGCGTCCAGTTCGGCGGCCAGGCCGGTCAGCCGCGAGTGATAATCCTCCAGCCGGTTCTCGATGAAGTGGATGTCCTCGGTCACATAGCCGCTGCGCGCCAGCTTGAAGGGCAGGAAGGTCTCGATCATCTCCTGGGCCACGGCCGGACCCATCAAGCCCGAGAGGTTGGCCTCCAGCCGGTCGCGCAGGCGCCGCAGGGCATAGGGCCGACGCTCGTCAAAGGGCAGCTTGAGATCGCGTAGCGCCTGCTCGACCTCCTGTTGCGCGGCCTTGTTGCCCAGGGGCTTGGCCAGTTGTTGGGCGAACTCCTGGGGCGAGGAGGCCACCAGCTCCATGCGCTGTGGGCGCCGGACATTGTCCACCAGGCAGGCCTCGGCGGCGCTGATTTCCTCATCGGAGCGGCGGGTGAACAGGGACACCAGGGTAAACACCACGATATTCACCGTGAGCGAGGCGATCGCCGCGATGTGCCAGGACTCGGAGTCCAGGTGCAGCTGCAGGCCCATCACCTGCAAGGTATCGAACCCGGTAATCATCGACAGCAACATGGTGCTGGCCCAGATGCTCATGCCGGCGATCAGGCCACAGATGAAGCCGCGGTGATTAGCCTGCGGCCAGTACAGCACCGACAGCGCCCCAGGCAGGAACTGCACCGTGGCGACAAAGGAGGTAATGCCCAGATTGGTCAGCGGCTGGTCGGTGCCCAACAGGTGATAGAAGCCGTAGCTGGCCATGATGATGGCGGCAATCAGGCTGCGCCGGGTCCACAGCAGCCAGCGGTAGATGTTGACGTTGTTGTCGGCGCTCGGTTGGTAGACCGGCAGCACCAGGTGGTTGAGCACCATGCCCGACAGGGCCAGGGTCACCACGATGATCAGGCCGCTGGCTGCCGAGATGCCGCCAATAAAGGCGACCAACGTGAGCCAATCGGCGCCGGCGGCAACCCCCAGGCCCAGGGTGTAGTACTCGGCGCTGGTCGGCACCCGCAGATACAGGCCCGCCCATAGAATTGGCGGGATGGCCAGACTCATCAGCAGCAGGAACAGCGGCAAGCCCCAGCTCGCTGCGCTCAGCGCCCGGGGGTTGAGGTTCTCGGTGAAGGCCATGTGGTACATGTGGGGCATGACGATGGCGGCGGCGAAGAACACCAGCAGCAAGGTGCGCCAGGGACCTTCCTGCAGCGGACTGTGCAGGGTTTTCAGCGCTTCCTGGTTATGGCTCAGCCACAGCTCCAGGCCCGATGGACCCTCGAACACCACGAACAGGGCGTAGAGGCCGACGGCGGACAGGCAGATCAGCTTGACCAGTGATTCGAAGGCAATGGCGATCACCAGACCTTCGTGTTTTTCCCTGGCGGAGATATGCCGGGCGCCGAACAGGATGGCGAATAGCACGATCAGCAGGCAGAAGCCCAGGGCCACCGGGCGCTGGCGCGGATCATGGGTGAGGATCTGCACCGAGTCGGTAACCGCCTGAATCTGCAACGCCAGCAGCGGCAACATGCTCAGCAGCATGAACAGGGTGGTCAGGGTGCCGGCCCAGGTGCTGCGAAAGCGGAAGGCGAACAGGTCCGCCAGCGACGATAACTGGTAGGTCCGGGTGATGCGCAGGATCGGGTTGAGCAGTACCGGCGCCAGCAGAAAGGCGCCGCATACCCCCAGGTAATAGGTGAGAAAACCGTAGCCGTACTGGTAGGCCAGGCCGACGGTGCCATAGAAGGCCCAGGCGCTGGCGTAGACGCCGATGGACAGGGTGTAGATCGCCGGGTGACGGACGACGGCGCTGGGCAGCAAGCCCCGCTCGGTGGCCCAGGCGACGCTGAACAGGATGACGAGGTAGGCAACGCTGAGCAGTATCAGCAGGCTGAGTTCAAAACTCATCGGTATCCCTTGGGCTCTGCAGCAGCATGCCGGCGATGATCAGAATGAGCCATAGCACATAGGGCCGGTACCAGGCGCCCATGGGCTCGATCCACCAGTCCATGATGGCTGGTGAGAACAGGTAGATGCCGATGACCAGCAGCAATACCAGGCGATAGATGTACATGGATCAGGTCCTTGGCTCCGGGATCTGCCGTTTGGCCGGGAGCTTATCTGGTTGCCAGTGTGCCACAGCCCAGGCCAGTTGGTCGCCGACCGGCGCCTGCGCCAGCTCGGCTGGCGGCTCTTGCGCGAGCACCTGCAATGCCCGGAACAGCGTAGCAGCGGCCTGGCTGGCCTCCAGCGGCGCCGAACCCAAGCGCTTGCTGAGCTTCTCGCCGTCCTGGCGCATCACCAGCGGCACGTGCAGGTAGCGCGGGGCGGGTTGCTGCAGCAGGTGATAGAGCCAGAGCTGGCGGGGGGTGGAGTCGAGCAGGTCGGCGCCGCGGACGATATCCGTTACCTGCTGGGCAATGTCGTCGACCACCACGGCCAGCTGATAGGCAATGATGCCGTCGCGGCGCCGGATGATGAAATCGCCGGACAGATCGTCTGCGGCTTGCCGGAACTCGCCCTGCAACCGATCCCGGAAGACGATCGGTTGGCTTTCGACCCGCACCCGCACCGCGTGATCGGGTGCTGCGGGCAGCCCGCGTTCGCGGCAGGTGCCCGGGTAGCCACCACCGTGGGCAAGGATGGTCCTGCGCGAGCAGTCGCAATGGTAAGCCTGACCGGTAGCCAGCCAATGGTCGATAACGTGCTGGTAAAGCGCCAGGCGCTCGCTCTGCCAGACCACCTCACCGTCCCAATGCAGGCCGTAGGCGTCGAGGGTGCGCAGGATGTGCTCGGTGGCACCGGGAATATTGCGCGGCGTATCCAGGTCCTCAATGCGGACCAGCCATCGCCCGCGGTGATGGCGCGCGTCCAGGTAACTGGCGACGGCAGCCAGCAGCGAGCCAAAGTGCAGATAACCACTGGGGGTGGGGGCGAAACGCCCGATATAGGGGGAGGGCATGGCAGCGGGGCCTTGCGGAGATCGCGCTGGGGCAGACAGTCTGCAGGCGGGCTGTCTGCCTCAGGGCTGAGGGCTATCAGCCGCCGATCTGCTTTTCCTTGATCTCGGCCAGGGTCTTGCAGTCGATGCAAAGGGTGGCCGTGGGGCGGGCTTCGAGGCGGCGGATGCCGATTTCGACGCCACAGGAATCGCAGAAACCGTAGTCTTCATCCTCGATGCGCTGCAGGGTCTGATCGATCTTCTTGATCAGCTTGCGCTCGCGATCGCGGGTCCGCAGTTCCAGGCTGAATTCCTCTTCCTGGCTGGCACGGTCAGCGGGATCGGGGAAGTTGGCGGCCTCGTCCTGCATGTAGGATACGGTGCGGTCCACTTCTTCCATCAGTTCGCGTTTCCAGCCATTGAGGATGTTGGCGAAATGCTCGAGCTGGCGCTCGTTCATGTACTCCTCGCCCTTCTCTTCCTTGTACGGAACGAAACCGCGAATCAACAATGCATTCTTTTCTTTGGTATTGCTGGGCATGTGAACAGCCTCACTTTTAGCTCAATCATCCTGTGCCAGGTCGACACCACTACTGACCGGCGGGGGGTGCGGCCGGTGGCCTGCAAGCGGGCAAAACTACCAGAACCCGATCTGCGAAGCTACTTTTTGCCGACTTAAGATATTTTCACTTCGACAGCATAGTCGGGATTTGGTTGGCCCTGTGTCAGCAGCGGCAGGTATCATCACCCTTTTTGCCGGTGGTTGCGGTGGAGGATGTCATGGTAGAGCAGCGTTGGGCGCGGCGAATCGCGGAGATCGAACCTTTCCATGTGATGGCGGTGCTGGAACGGGCCAAGGCGCTGCAGGCCCGGGGCTGCGATGTCATTCACATGGAAATCGGCGAACCGGATTTTGCTACCCCCGAACCCATCGTGCGGGCCGGGCAGGCGGCCCTGGCCGAGGGTTGTACCGACTATACGCCGGCACTGGGGCTGCCGGCCCTGCGGGAGGCGGTGGCCGGCTTCTATGAGCAGCGTTACGGCATCAGTATCGATCCGCGCCGGGTAGTGATCACCCCGGGTGGGTCCGGTGCGCTGCTGTTGATCAGCGCCCTGCTGGTCAACCCCGGCAGCAAGGTGCTGATGGCGGATCCGGCCTACCCGTGCAACCGCCATTTCCTGCGGCTGGTCGAGGGGCAGGCGACGCTGATTCCCACCGGGGCGGATACGGGCTATCAATTGACGCCGGAGCTGGTGGAACAGTACTGGGATGTTGCCAGCGCGGCGGTGCTCTGCGCCTCGCCCGCCAACCCGTCGGGCAGTGTACTCAGCCGCGGGCAGCTGCAGGCGCTGGCCGATACCACCCGGCGCCTGGGTGGCCAGCTGGTGGTCGATGAGATCTACCACGGTCTGACCTACGGTTGCGATGCCACCTCGGTACTGGAAGTGGCTCCGGACGCCTGGGTGCTTAACAGTTTTTCCAAGTATTTCGGCATGACCGGCTGGCGCCTGGGTTGGTTGATCGCCCCGGAAGACGCCATTCCTGAATTGGAAAAGCTGGCGCAGAACCTGTACATCTGCGCGCCCCACCTTTCCCAGCGGGCCGCACTGGCGGCCTTCAGCGAAGAAAGCCTGGCCATCTGCGAATCGCGCCGGGCCGCCTTCCACCGGCGCCGGGATTTTCTGCTGCCGGCGCTGCGCGAGCTGGGCTTCGGCATCCCCCAGACGCCCGACGGTGCCTTTTACCTGTACGCCGACAGCACCGCCTTCGGTAGCGATAGCCAGGGCCTGTGCCAGCACCTGATCGAAACCGAGCATGTGGCCATTACCCCGGGTCTGGATTTCGGCCATCACCGCGCCACCGAGCACGTCCGCTTCGCCTATGCCAATTCCCTGGAGCGCCTGGAGCAGGCGGTCGAGCGTATCGCCCGCGGGCTGGGCAGCTGGCCGGCATGCTGATTCCCTATGCGCCGGCCCTGGTGGGCGCCACCCTGATACAGCGCTACAAGCGCTTTCTCGCCGACATCCGGCTGGATGATGGCCGCGAGCTCACGGTGCATTGCCCCAACACTGGGTCGATGAAAAACTGCGGCGGGCCGGGCAGCCGGGTCTGGGTTAATCTGGAGCAGCGTCCCGGGCGCAAGCTGCCCGGCACCTGGGAGCTGGTGGAGACTCTGCCCGGCGAGCTGGCCTGCATCCATAGCGCCCGCGCCAATACGGTCGTGGCCGCCGCCCTGGTGGCCGGGCTGATCCCCCCATTGGCGACCTACCCCATGGTGCGGCGCGAGGTGACCCTGGCGCCGGGCGGCAGTCGCTTCGACTTCCTGCTGGAGGGCCCCGGTGACACCTGTGTGCTGGAGGTGAAGAGCGTCACCCTGGCGCTGGGGGACGGGGTGGGCGCCTTTCCGGATGCGGTCAGCCTGCGCGGCCAGAAACACCTGCGCGAGTTGACGCAACTGGCCCAGGCGGGGCAGCGCGCCTGCCTGCTGTTTTGCGTGATGCACAGCGGCATCCGCTGCGTGCAGCCAGCCGATCAAATTGATCCGGTGTATGGGCGACTGCTGCGCGAAGCGGTGGCCGCCGGGGTGCTGGTGCTGGCCTGGGCAGTGCATCCCAGCCCGGAGGGGTTGTCCGTGGTCGGCCAGCTGCCGGTCGTTTTATAGCGGCTCGCTCAGCCAAAGTTGGCCAGCGTCGATGTGGCTGCGCAGGGCGACCAATTGCTGGCCGCTGCAGGGGCCAGCGACGCATTCGCCGGACTCGGGCAGAAACAGCGCACCATGGCTGGCGCATTGGATCAGCCGGCCCGAGCTGTCGAGAAACTGGTCGGGCACCCATTCCAGGGGAATGCCGCGGTGCGGGCAGCGGTTGAGGTAGACAAAGCACTGCTGCCCCTGGCGTACCGCAAACACCTGTTTGCCGGCTACCACAAATCCCTTGCTGCCGGGATCGGCGAGCTCGTCGACCCGGCACAGGGCGACGGCGCGGGGGCTGGGTGGCAACGGGTGAGTGGTCATGCGGCCTCCTTCCGGCAGGAATGCCTTTGGCTTGCGGGCAGGATAATCTTTGGCCAGCGATGCAGAATCAAGACCGCTGGCAACGCAAGGGGACTCCGCGTCGGTCAGGCCGGCGACACCGCGGGTGCCGCCGGCGGCGAGTGCAGGGCCTCGCTGTTTTTCAGCATCTCGATGGCGGTTGCGGCGAGCTGATCGGCCCGCTCGGCCAGGGAGAAGTCTTCAGGGCGCAGCAGCCACAGATCGAGTGTGCCGGCGACGAAGGCATGCAGGCAGCGCGCCGCAATGGGGACGTCCATCCGGGGTGGTAGTTGACCCTTGGCGATGGCGTTGCGCAGCGCGCTTTCCAGCTTGGTGTCCGATTGCAACCGCAGCTGGCGCATATGTTCACGCAGATCGCACATTTGGTCGGTATATTCGCATTTGTGAAAAATGATCTCATTGACGCGCCGGGTGGAAGGGTCGCGTTCGGCCTGGCGAAACACGGTCGCGACCATGGCCTGCAGGCGGCCCAGTGGATCGGGCTCATCGTCGGCGCGGCTGGCTTGCTCCAGATGCTGGATCGGTATCTTGGCGCGCAGCAACAGGGCATCCAGCACTTCGCCCTTGTTCTCGAAGTGCCAGTAGATGGCGCCGCGGGTAACCCCGGCGGTCTTGGCAATCTCGGCCAGTGAGGTGTGGGAAACACCTTTCTTGAAGAAGCAGAGTTCCGCCGCGTCGATGATCTGGGTGCGGGTTTCCTGAGCTTCCTGCTTGGTGCGTCTGGCCATGTAGCCCTCTGATTGACCTGGGTAGCGCTTGACAGGGGAGGCTCGGAAATGAGCAAGGCCGCAAGCGCCAAAGATGTTAGCCAATGTGAAAACAACTTACAAACATTCGTGGATGTAAGTATTATTACCCGTTATCCCATGAGTCGGTTTCGTATTCTGTCATCGTCTTTTCAACTGATCCTATGTTCCATAGAGGTGCCCCGCCCATGCCTGTCAAGTCAGTTCGCGCTGCCCTGATCCCCCTGCTCACGGTCACGGCGCTGCTCAGCGCCTGCGGTGATTCGGCTGAACCCACCGCCCAGGCGCCCCAGGTCCCGCAGGTGGGGGTGGTCACCATCAGTGCTCAGGACTTCTTGCTGACCACGGAGTTGCCTGGGCGTACCAAGGCGTTCCGCATGGCCGAAGTGCGGCCCCAGGTCAATGGCATCATCCAGAAGCGGTTGTTCGACGAGGGCTCTGAGGTCAAGGCCGGCGATCAGCTGTACCAGATCGATGCGGCGGTATATGAAGCGGCGCTGAAGAGCGCAGAGGCGACGCGGCTGTCCGCCAGCACCCTGGCTGATCGCTACGAAATCCTGGTCAAGGATCGCGCCGTCAGCCAGCAGGCCTATGACGAGGCGCGGGCGGCGCGGTTGCAGGCCGATGCGGCGTTGGAACGGGCCAAGATCGACCTGCGTTACACCCGTGTGCTGGCGCCGATTTCCGGCCGTATCGGCCGTTCGGCGGTAACCGAAGGGGCGTTGGTCAGCAGCGGCCAGGCCCAGGCACTGGCGACTATCCAGCAGCTGGACCCCATCTATGTGGACGTGACCCAGCCGTCGCGGGACCTCTTGGCGTTGCGCCGGGATCTGGACGCCGGTCGGCTGGAACGCGCTGGCGATAACGCGGCCAAGGTGACCCTGCAGCTGGAAGACGGCTCCCAGTATGAGCACGACGGCAAGCTGGAATTCTCCGAGGTGTCGGTGGACGCCGGTACCGGTTCGGTAACCCTGCGGGCGGTGTTCCCCAACCCCGACCGCATCCTGCTGCCTGGCATGTTCGTGCATGCGCAGCTGGTCGCCGGCTCGCGCAGCGATGCCATCCTGGCGCCGCAGCAGGGCGTGACCCGCAACCCACGTGGCCAGGCGGTGGCCATGCTGGTTACCGCGGACAACAAGGTGGAGCAGCGCATCATCCAGACCGAACGCACGGTTGGTAACCGTTGGCTGGTCAGTGAAGGCTTGAACGTCGGTGATCGGCTGATCACCGAAGGGCTGCATATGGTGCAGCCGGGCATGCAGGTCGAAGCGGTCCCCGCGGCCAATGTCGAGAATGCCGAGCCGGCCGCCGCGCCCGCCACTGCCGAACAGGAAGGATAATCACCCATGCCACGCTATTTTATCGATCGTCCGATCTTCGCCTGGGTGCTGGCCATCCTGGTGATGCTGATGGGCGGGCTGGCGATCCTCGGGTTGCCGGTCAACCAGTATCCGAGCATTGCGCCACCGGCGGTCAACATCGCCGTCAACTACCCGGGTGCGTCGGCCCAGACGGTGCAGGACACCGTGGCCCAGGTCATCGAGCAGCAGATGAACGGGATCGACGGGCTGCGCTACATGCGCTCCGAGAGCGGCTCGGACGGCAGCATGCGGATCACCGTCACCTTCGACCAGGGCGTCGATCCGGATATTGCCCAGGTCCAGGTGCAGAACAAGCTGCAGCTGGCCACGCCAATGCTGCCACAGGAAGTGCAGCAGCAGGGGATCCGGGTTACCAAGGCATCCTCCAACTTCCTGATGGTCGTCGGTCTGATCTCCACTGACGGCTCCATGGACAACGAAGACCTGTCCGATTTCATCATTTCCACCATCCAGGACCCGATCTCCCGGACCAGTGGGGTGGGCGACTTCCAGGTGTTCGGTTCGGCCTATTCCATGCGTATCTGGCTGGATCCGGCAAAGCTGAATAAATTCCAGCTGACGCCCATCGATGTGCGCAACGCCATTGCTGCGCAGAACGTCCAGGTGTCCGGCGGGCAGCTCGGCGGTGCGCCGGCGGTGCCCGGCCAGCAGCTCAACGCGACCATCATCGGCAAGACCCGCTTCGAGACGCCGGAGCAGTTTCGCGACATCCTGATGAAGGTGGACAGTGACGGCTCCCAGGTGCGCCTGGGTGACGTCGCGCGGGTCGAGCTGGGTGCGCAGAACTCGGCCTTCCGCGCGCTCTACAATGGCCAGCCGGCGACCGGTATGGCGATCCAGCTGGCCACTGGCGCCAACGCGCTGGAGACCACCAAGGCGGTCAAGCAGACCATTGCCGATTTGCGGCCGTATTTCCCGCAGGGCGTCGATGTGGTCTACCCCTTCGAGACCGCCCCGGTGGTCTCCGAGTCCATCAGCGGGGTAGTGCATACGCTGATGGAAGCCATCGTGCTGGTATTCCTGGTGATGTACCTGTTCCTGCAGAACTTCCGTGCCACCCTGATCCCGACCCTGGCGGTGCCGGTGGTGTTGCTGGGGACCTTCGGTGTGCTGTCGGCGTTCGGCTTCAGCATCAATATCCTGACCATGTTCGCCATGGTGCTGGCCATCGGTCTGCTGGTGGACGATGCCATCGTGGTGGTGGAGAACGTCGAACGGGTGATGGCCGAGGAAGGTTTGTCGCCGGTGGAGGCCACGCGCAAGTCGATGGACCAGATCCAGGGCGCGCTGATCGGTATCGGCCTGGTGCTGTCGGCAGTATTTGTGCCCATGGCGTTCTTCGGCGGTTCCACGGGGGTGATCTATCGCCAGTTCGCCATCACCATCGCCTCGGCCATGACCCTGTCGGTGCTGGTGGCGTTGATCTTCACACCGGCGCTCTGTGCGACCATCCTCAAGCCCATTCCCAAGGGCCACAGCCACGAGAAACGGGGCTTCTTCGGCTGGTTCAACCGTACCTTTGAACGGGGCGTCAATCGCTATGAGAAGGGCGTGGCTTCCGTGCTGCGCCGCAAGGTGCCTTACCTGCTGCTGTATGCCGTGATCGTCGGCGCAATGGTCATGCTGTTCAGCAAGTTGCCCAGTTCCTTCCTGCCCGACGAGGACCAGGGCGTCATGTTCGTTCAGGTGCTGGGGCCAGCGGGCTCGACCATGGAGCGTACCCAGAAGACCGTGGACGCCATGCGTGAGAAGCTGCTGACCGAAGAGGGCGATGTCGTGGAATCGGTGTTCACCGTAACCGGCTTCAGTTTTGCCGGTCGGGGCCAGAATGCCGCCATCGCGTTCGTTGGACTCAAGCCCTGGGAAGAGCGATCTGACGCGGGAATGAGCGTATTCGACCTGGTCGAGCGCACCGAGGAGCACTTCAGCGGCTTCCGGGATGCGGCGGTCAAGGCCTTTGCCCCGCCTGCGGTCATGGCGCTGGGTAACGCCACCGGTTTCAACTTCTTCCTGCAGGACAACGCCGGGCTTGGGCACGACACCCTGATGCAGGCGCGCAACCAGTTGCTGGGGCTGGCTGCGCAGAGTGAGATCCTCACTGCGGTGCGCCCCAACGGCCTGAATGACGAACCCCAGTACCGGCTGGTCATCGATGATGAAAAGGCCCAGGTGCTCGGGGTCTCGCTCAGCGATGTGAACAGTACCCAGTCGATCGCCTGGGGGTCGAGCTATGTCAACGACTTCATCGACCGGGGCCGGGTCAAGCGGGTCTACCTGCAGGCCGAGGCCGATGCCCGCATGAACCCCGAGGATATGGACAAGTGGTTCGTGCGCAATAACCAGGGTGAGATGGTGCCATTCAGCGCCTTTGCCAGTGGCGAGTGGATCTATGGACCGCCGAAGCTGGCCCGCTATAACGGCGTACTGGCGATGGAGATCCAGGGTGAGGCGGCGCCCGGCTACAGTACCGGTGCCGCCATGGCGGAAATCGAGCGCCTGGCGCAGCAGTTGCCAGCCGGTATCGGCGTGGACTGGACGGGACTGTCCTTCGAAGAGCGGCTATCCGGAGACCAGGCGCCGGCACTGTACGCGCTGTCGCTGCTGGTGGTGTTCCTCTGTCTGGCGGCGCTCTATGAAAGCTGGTCGATTCCCTTTGCGGTGATGCTGGTGGTGCCGCTGGGCGTTATCGGTGCGCTGCTGGCCACCATGGGGCGCGGCCTGTCCAATGATGTGTTCTTCCAGGTCGGTCTGTTGACGACCATCGGGTTGACTGCGAAAAACGCGATCCTGATTGTCGAATTCGCCAAGGACTTGCATGAGCAGGGCATGTCGCTGGTCGACGCCGCGGTGGAAGCCTGCCGCATGCGCCTGCGGCCGATCATCATGACTTCGCTGGCTTTCACCCTGGGTGTGGTTCCGCTGACCATCGCCAGTGGCGCGGGAGCCGGCAGCTCCCATGCCATCGGTACCGGTGTGATAGGTGGCATGCTGACCGCGACCGTGCTGGTGATTTTCTGGGTACCGCTGTTCTATGTGATGGTTTCCTCGCTGTTTTCACGCAAGGTCAGCTATGACAACAAGGAGGAGGCAGAGTGAAGCGTTCGTTGATGTGCCTGGCGGTACTGGGTGTCCTGAGCGGCTGCTCGATGATACCCGACTATGAGCGGCCTGCTTCCCCGGTGGCGGATGTCTGGCCGACGGGCGAGGCCTACGGCCCGCTCAACTCCGATACCCAGGCGATGGAGCTGGGGTGGCGGGAGTTCTTCCGTGATCAGACGCTGCAACGGTTGATCGGCGTTGCGCTGGAAAATAACCGTGACCTGCGTATCGCGGCGTTGAACGTGGATGCCTACCGGGCGCTGTATGGCATACAGCGGGCGGCGGTGTTTCCGGATGTGACCGCCGACGGCAGTGGCAGCCGTGCGCGCACCCCGGCCGGGCTGAGCCCGACCGGTGAAGCCACGACCGGTGGGCAATACTCCGCCACGCTGGGGGTTGCCTGGGAGCTGGATCTGTTCGGCCGCCTGGACAGCCTGAGCGAGCAGGCACTGGCAGAGTTCCTGGCCAGCGAAGCGAACCAGCGCAGCGTACGGATCAGCCTGATCGCCGCTGTCGCCAACAGCTACTTCACCTGGCAAGCCGACCGCGAGCTGCTCGCGGTTACCGCCCAGACCCTGAAGGCCTATGAAGACAGCCTGGCGCTGGTGCAGCGCAGCTATGACGTGGGCGTAGCGTCCACGCTGGAGCTGACCCAGGCGCGTACCGCCGTGGAAACCGCCCGCTCGGCGCTGGCGCAGTACCGCCGGCTGGTGGCGCAGGACCGCAACGCGCTGACCCAGCTGTTAGGGCAGAACATGCCGCTGGATGACGTGGAGATGGGCGGGCTGGAAATGGAGCTGCTGGCGGACCTGCCCGTCGGGCTGCCCTCGGAGCTGCTGTTCATGCGGCCCGACGTGATTGCCGCCGAGCAGCAGCTGCGGGCCGCCAATGCCAGTATTGGCGCTGCGCGGGCGGCGTTCTTCCCGAGCATTCGCCTGACCGGCGCGGCGGGCTCGGCCAGCAATGATCTGTCGGAGCTGTTCAGTGGCGGTACCGGGTACTGGAACTTCATGCCCAGCATCAGTGTGCCGATCTTTAACGCCGGCCGGTTGCGGGCGAATCTGGACTATGCCGAAATCTCCCGCGACATCCGGGTTGCCCAGTACGAACAGGCAATCCAGGATGCCTTCCGGGATGTGGCGGACGGTCTGGCTGCCCACGAAACCTATGCCGATCAGGTGCAGGCGCAGCGGAATCTGCTGGACGTCAGTGAAAGCTACTACCAGATCGCCGAGCAGCGCTATCGCACCGGGGTGGACAGTCACCTGATCCTGCTCGATGCCCAGCGGCAATTGCTGATGGCCCAGCAGCAACTGGTGAATGATCGCCGCAACCAGCTGATCAGCGAAGTGAACCTGTTCAAGGCGTTGGGTGGTGGCTGGCAGGTCGAGGATACTGCGGCGGCTTCGGCCGTGCCGGAAACCTGAGGGGAGGCTGCGCCAGGCCGCTATGGCGGTCTGCTGCACAGGCGTATCAGGAAAAAAAATGGCCCGCTCAAGGAGCGGGCCTAAATCCGTGATTAGCCTGATGAGGAGATAACCGTCCGTCTCGCGACATTCCGTTATCCAAGCCACCTCGCGGCGACTTGTGGTTAATAATAATAGTTATCATTTGCATGTCAAGCGAATGGCGTAATTAATTTACTGCCAGCTGTTTGTAGTAGGTCAATTCACGATTCATCAGGTCGATCCGCCGCGCCATGCTTTCGATGAGACTGTGCGCAATCCGCGGGTTGCTCTGCATCAGCGACAGGAACTGTTCCTTGGGAATCATCATGACGGTAGTCGGCGCGCTGGCGATCACCGTGGCCGAGCGCTGTTCCCGGGTAAACAACGCCATCGCCCCGAAAATCTCATCCTTCTGCACATCCCCGACCTTGATGCCCTCGACGAAGGCTTCGGCATGCCCCTCGGTGATGATGAAGACGTGACCCGCCTCGTCGCCCTGGCGGATCAGCTCATCGCCGGGCGCGAAGTGCTGGAAGCCCGTCACCGGCCGCATCTCCACTGGCTTGCTGCGTGCCAGTGCATCGGACATCAAGGCTGCCTGGCCGAGAATGTACTGGGTGAACTGTTCCTGCCGCGTGTTGCTGGTATGGATGTGACGAAACAGCGCTTCGCGGTCATAGGGCACCAGGACCAGGGGCTCTTCGCTCATGTAGACGCAGGGTGCAGTGTTGAGTCCCTGGCGCAGCCCGATGAGGTCGCCCTCCTGGACATAGAACAGGGGCTTGCCATCAATGAGCGCGTGCAGCAGGCCGCTTTGCAGCAGATAGAGGTTCTTGTTGCCGACCTTGCTATAGAGGTCACCGGTCGCCTCCAGCCGGATTGGCGCTGCACAGGGCGCAAGGCCATCGAGAAGCTGCGCCGGGATGCGCTGCAGCGTGCTGATCAGCTTTTCTGCATAGGGAGGCTGGTCACCGATGAGGTACATGGGTAATTCCTTTTTCGCGGTCCTGAATTGTCGATACCTTACTGCAATTGCTCGGGCTTTCGCCAACGGAAAACGCGCGTTCGTTGGCAAAACCAGCAGTACGAGGCTACCCCGGAGGTGGTTGATTCTGCTGTTCTTCCAGCTGCTGCAGCAATTGCTGCTTGTAGTGAGGGTCGAGTTCGTTCCAGTGCACGTCCTGCAGCGCCCCGGCAATGGCAAACAACAAGGTACGGGAAGCGCCGAAACCCCGGGAGCGGACCGCGCAATAAGCCGCCACGGGGCCCCGTCGCCGGAGTTCTTCGGTGGTGTGGATGCCGGTGGCGCGCAGCCACTGCACGGAGGTCTTGCCGAGGTTGCGCAACTGGAGCAGTTCATTATCGGTCATGGGCACCTCGCGGACACGGCGATGCGGGGCATGACGAGCGCAATACGGGTGCCGGTTGCGATAACCGGCATCTGTCTGGTTTTGGCATGGCTTCGGGCTTCTTTTTATTGGGTCCCGACGTCAGTGTAGTGGCGGTCGACGGATACGTACAGTTAGCCGGCCGGTCCCAGGCGGGCGCGGAGCTGCTCGGTGAGCTGGTCGATGCTATCGCGCCGCTCGGTATCCACGGTCAGGGTGATCAGTTGCTCCTCGTCGTCCAGTGCTTCGAGGTGTTCCAGCTGATGACGAACAACATGGATATCGGCATCGGAGGGGTCGCTGCCCTTGCGTTGACGCTCGTTCAACCAGATCTCGATGGTATCCAGCGAGGCCCGGCAGTGCAGGATCAGGCAAGGCGCGCCCTGATCCTCGATGGCCTGGCGCACCTGTTGGCGCTGCGCCTGGTGCAGATGGGTAGCGTCGACTACCACCGGATAGCCTGCGGCGAGGATCTGCGTCGCCAGCGCCGCCAGGTGGGTGTAGGTCCGCTGGCTCAGCTCGGCGGAGTACAGCTCGCTGCGCTGGTCGGCACTAGTATCGCGGCCGAACAGCCGCTTGCGTTCCACATCCGAGCGCAGGCGGACGACGCCGAGCCGGCTGACCAGCTGCTGGGCCAAGGTGCTTTTGCCGGAGCCGGAGACGCCGTGGGTGAGCAGCCCGAACCGGTGCGGAATATGGGTATAGCTCTCGGCGAGGGCGGCGTAGCCGCGATAGCGCGCCATGATGTCGGCCCGCTGTTGGTCACTGGTATCCGGGCCGAGATTGAACAGCGCGATCTTCGCCCGCACCATGGCGCGGTAGGCCTTGTAGTAATTGAGCACGGCCAGGCCGGCGTAATCGCCGGTGTGTTCCAGCCAGCCATTGACGAAGCGCTGGGAGAGATCGCGCAGGCCGCGGTCCTCGAGGTCCATGGCCATGAAGGCCACATCGCTCATGACGTCGATCCAGCGGAAGGCGTCATTGAACTCTATGCAGTCGAAAAGGGTCACTTGTCCGGCGACCAGGGTGACGTTATCCAGGTAGATGTCACCATGGCATTCACGCACCAGACCCTCGGCCTTGCGTTGTGCCAGTTGGGGAATCAGCCGTTGGAAGGTAGTATGCGCCCATTGCTCAAGCTGCTCGAGTTGTGCCAGATCGGCTGGTTCGTTCAGGAGCGGGCGGATCTGCTCGAAGTTCTGGGCCACCGGCGCATGCACCTGGTCTGGCTGGCCCCAGGCTGACTCAATGGGCGCGCGCTCGATCTGACCGTGGAAGGTCGCGAGTGTCGCGGCTAGCGAATCGATGTGTTCCGGGGCCAACTGACCGGCGCGCTGCATGTTGCCCAGCAGATCCTGCTGGCGGAATTGACGGGTCTTGACCATGTATTCGATGGCCGGGCCGTCGCCATCGAGACGGGGCGCGTCCTCGCTGCCGCGGATGGCAATGACATCCAGGTAGAGGTCCGGAGCCAGACGCCGATTCAGGCGCAGCTCCTCGGCGCAGAAATGCGCGCGCTTCTCGAGGGTAGAGAAATCAAGGAAGCCGAAATTGACCGGTTTCTTGATCTTGTAGACGAAGTCGCCGGTGAGAATCACCCAGGAAATGTGGGTTTCCATCAGCGTGAAACCGGTAACCGGATGGTCGTACAAGGCTGGGTTTTGCAGGGCGGTCAGCAGTGTCTGGCTCACGATGGATCCTGTAATGGCTTGGCTATGCGGGCATTATGCGGGTTGGTTGCAACAAGGCCAACCGTCGCCGCCGTTCGCTGACGCGGGCGCGGCTTCCCGAGACGTGGAGTGATCAGGGAATTATGGGTAGAAAACGCAGTAAACGCGCTGTACGCAAGACCGGATTCTGGCAACGCTGGTGGGGGCTGCTGTGGAAACTCGCGGTGGTCGGGTTGGTGCTGCTGGCGGGCCTGGCCGTTTATCTCGACGCCGTGGTGCAGGAGAAATTCTCCGGCAAGCGCTGGGCGGTGCCGGCCAAGGTATTCGCCCGGCCGCTCGAACTCTACGCTGGTCAGAAGTTGAGCCGCGATGACTTCGTCACCGAGTTGTCGGCCCTGGGCTATCGCTCGGTATCGGCCATCAGCCAGCCGGGGCAGATGTCCGTGGCCGGCAACCGGGTCGATGTCCACACCCGCGGGTTCCAGTCCTTCGAGGGTACCGAGCCGGCGCAGCGCCTGAGCGTGCGTTTCAGCGGCCAGCAGGTGACCGGGCTGTCGGGCAATGGCGATGTGGTGATGGCTCGGGTCGAGCCGCTGATGATCGGCGGTATCTACCCGGCGCACAACGAAGACCGCATCCTGATCCGCCTGGATCAGGCACCGCCCTATCTGGTCGAAGCCCTGGTGGCAGTGGAAGATCGCGAGTTCTTCCAGCACTTCGGTATTTCACCCAAGGGCATTGCCCGGGCGGCCTACGTCAACATCGCTGCCGGTGGTGTGGTGCAGGGCGGCAGTACCCTGACCCAGCAGCTGGTGAAGAACTTCTACCTGAACAGCGAGCGCAGCCTGGTGCGCAAGGGCACCGAAGCCATCATGGCGGTGCTGCTGGAGCTGCATTATTCCAAGGAAGCCATTCTCGAAGCCTACCTGAACGAGGTGTTTCTCGGTCAGGACGGCCAGCGCGCGGTGCATGGCTTCGGTCTGGCCAGCCAGTATTACTTTGCCCAGCCGCTGCATGAACTGGAGCTGCACCAGGTGGCGCTGCTGGTCGGGATGGTCAAGGGACCGTCGCTATTCAATCCGCGCCGCCAGCCCGAGCGCGCCAAGAAGCGCCGGGACCTGGTTATCCAGATGCTCGAAGAGCAGGGCGTGATTACCGACGAGCAGGCGCGCCTGAATATCGCCAAGCCACTGGACGTGACAGTGCGCGGTAGCATGGCCGACACCAGTTATCCGGCGTTCATGGACCTGGTCAAGCGTCAGCTGCGCGAGGACTACCAGGATGAGGATCTGACCAGCGAAGGCCTGCGGATCTTTACCAGCTTCGATCCGCTGTTGCAGCTGAAGGCGGAAAAGGCGGTAGCCAACGGCTTCAAGCGGCTCGGGGAGCGGGCTGGCCCGGAGACGGAAGCGGCCATGATTGTCACCGGCGCGCAGACCGGGGAAATTCTCGCCCTGGTGGGCGGTCGCAATCCACGCTTTTCCGGCTTCAACCGGGCGCTGGATGCCGCCCGGCCCATCGGGTCGCTGATCAAGCCGGCGGTATTTTTGACGGCACTGGAACAGCCACAGACCTATTCGCTGATCACTCCCGTGGATGATTCGCCGATTACCCTGCCGGCTGAGCAGGGCAAGACCTGGTCGCCGCAGAACTACAGCCGCCAGAGCCATGGACTGGTGCCGCTGCATGTAGCCCTTTCGCGCTCCTATAACCAGGCCACGGTGCGGCTGGGCGTTGAAGTCGGCGTCGACAAGGTGTTGAACACCGTCGAGCGCATGGGTGTGCAGCACGGCTGGCCGGCCTATCCAGCGATGCTGCTGGGGTCCGGGGCGATGACTCCGATGCAGGTGACCGACATGTACCAAACCCTGGCCAGCGGCGGCTTCAATACGCCCCTGCGCGCCATTCGCAGCGTCCTGACGGCGGAGGGCGAGCAGCTGAGCCGCTATCCGTTCAAGGTACAGCAGCGCTTCGACTCGGCGACCATCTTCCTGGTGCAGGAAGCGATGTCCCGGGTCATGGCGGAAGGAACCGGGCGCTCGGCCTATAATCAGGTACCATCGTCGATCCGGTTGGCCGGCAAGACCGGAACGACCAACGATCTGCGCGACAGCTGGTTCGCCGGCTTCTCCGATGATCTGCTGGCGGTGACCTGGCTGGGCCGCGATGACAACGGCCAGACGCGCCTTACCGGTGCCACGGGTGCGCTGCAGGTGTGGAGTGCCTTCATGGCCGAGGCGCATCCGACCAGCCTGTCCGAGGTGCCGCCGGGTGATATCGTCTACGCCTGGGTCGACCGTCTGACCGGTGAGGGGAGCGACCCAAGCTGCCCGGACACGGTGCAGATGCCGTTCCGCGCGGGCTATGAGCCGCTGCCGGGCCCGGGTTGCCGGCCGCTGATTGATCCGACGCCGGTGAAGGAAGGGGCTGGCCGAGTGATGGATGTCATCCGCGGATGGCTGCAATGAACATGAGGAACAAGGCAATGGATAGTAAGCGAATTGGTCTGCTGGTGGGCTGCATGATGGTGTTGGCAGGGTGTGCCGGCTCGGGCGGTACCATCCCGGTAACCGACTCCGGGCGGCCGGTATCCAATGAGGATATGCAGAGCGGCGCGGGCCGGCCGGCAAGTCAACCTCAGACCCAGCCACAGCAGCCGGTCGACGAGGGTGTGGTGGTGCTGGTGCCTGACGGGGAGGGTGGCTCCAGTGCCGTCGAGTCTTACCCCCTCGACAGCGCGCCGATCAGCAGCCAGCCGTCGGGCCAGGCGCCATCGTCAAGCGGCGCCGGAGCAGGCGCGCTGCAGGAAGACGAACAGCTGGCCGGTCCGGTGCTGGCACTGCTCACCTCCGCCCGCCAGCAGGAGGGCAGCGGAGACCTTAGCAGCGCCTCAGCAAGCCTTGAGCGCGCCCTGCGGATTGCGCCGCGCGAGCCCCAGGTGTTGTACCGTCTGGCCAAGGTACGGCTGGATCAGGGCGATGCCGCCCAGGCGGAGCAGTTGGCCCGCCGCGGCCTGTCCTATGCGTCCGGCAGGCCTGCGCTGCAGGCTAGTCTGTGGGGTCTGGTAGCCGATGCGCGGGAGCGTCAGGGTGACCGGGCCGGCGCTGCCCAGGCCCGTGAGCGGGCCAAGGTGGCACTCTAATGCAGCCGTGGCACGAACTGGCCGATGCGCTGCTGGAGCTCGAATGTGAGCTCCGGGCGCTTGGTTTGTGGTCGGCCGAGGCGCCCTCGGCTGCGGCCTTGTCCAGCCAGCAACCGTTCTGCGTGGACACCCTGGATTTCGACGCCTGGCTGCAGTGGATCTTTATCCCCCGCATGGCCCAGCTCATTGAAAACAGCGGCCCTATGCCAGGCGGCTGCAACATCCTGCCGATGGGCGAAGAGGCCTTTGCACCCCTGGGGCGTCGCCGTCATCAGTTGCTGGCAGCCCTGGGCCGCATTGATCGTCTGGCGGTAGCGCTGGCCGCTCAGGGCTGAGCGCTGCAGTTCTCCTGCAGGTTCTCCTGCGTCTGGCTGATCAGCCGCTGGCGCTCGTCTTCCCCGATACGCTCGACGTCGCCGGCCTCGTTGGTCCGGCGCAGGCGTGGATTATTCAGGAGGGTCTCCAGATTGCTGCGCAGCTTGTCGCAGGCAGCGGCGCGTTGCTCGGCTTGGGCACGCTCCAGCTTGCGCTGTTCGGCGGCGGCCTCGCGGGCGCTGGTATCAGGCTGCAAGGGCAGAGGGGCGGGTTCGCGTAGCTGGCCACCGGGTGGCGGCGAGGGTTGCACGCGGATCTGCTGGTAGGGGACCCCGGCCGGGGGCAGTTGCCCGTATTGCACCACACCCCGTTCATCCTTCCATTGGTACATCTGCTGCGCCATCGCGCTGTTGCTCAGCAGCCCCAGAGCCAGGGCTATCATCAGTTTGTGCATGGTATCGTCTTCCTTGTCATCTTCGTCCGACCGGTCAGCGGCTCGGCTACTATAGCCAATCGCTGAGGGAGCGGCACTGCTCATCCGTAAAGATGCGTGCGGGGTGGGCTTTTATGCAACTTGACTTGACTTGTTGCCCCCGAGTGTAAACAATTCGGGGTTCTCATAAGCGTGCTGTTGTCGGAGCCTACTCGGCGTCCGGGGCGGCATGCTTTGTTGCTCAATCCAGGAGGCGGACCCGCATGCTCCTGGCCTGGCCCCGCACGCGCTACCTCGCGCTGGGTGAGATTGTCCGGCGACCTGCAGGGACACATCTCCATTGCACGCAGTCAAGCTGTTGCATGACAACCACCGTTGCCATTGCACTGCCGAGCAGTAAAACAGGTATCCTGCCGCTCGCCTGGGGTGAACGGCATGCTAGAGGTGATTCAAAAGTGGAACTTTTATCCGGCGCTGAGATGGTCGTCCGCTCGCTGCGTGACGAGGGTGTTAAATTTATCTACGGGTACCCCGGTGGTGCCCTGCTGCACGTCTATGACGCAATCTTCCGCCAGGACGATGTGACCCATGTGCTGGTGCGCCATGAGCAGGCCGCCGCCCACATGGCTGATGGTTACGCGCGCGCCACCGGCAAGCCCGGCGTGGTGCTGGTGACCTCGGGTCCCGGCGCGACCAATACCATTACCGGTATTGCTACGGCCTACATGGACTCCATCCCGATGGTGGTTATCTCCGGTCAGGTTGCCAGCCATATGGTCGGTACCGACGCGTTCCAGGAAACCGACATGGTCGGCATCTCCCGGCCGATCGTGAAGCACAGCTTCATCGTCAAGGATCCGCGCGAGATCCCCGAGATCGTCAAGAAGGCTTTCTATCTGGCCCAGACCGGTCGTCCCGGTCCGGTCGTCATCGATATCCCGAAGGATATGACCAACCCGGCCGAGAAGTTCGAATACAGCTACCCGAAGAAGGTCAAGCTGCGTTCCTACAACCCGGCTGTCCGCGGTCATTCCGGGCAGATCCGCAAGGCGCTTGAACTGCTGGTCGAGGCGCGTCGCCCGATCATCTACGCCGGTGGCGGCGTAATCATGGGTGGTGCGGCCAAGCAATTGACCGACCTGGGCAAGGAGCTGGGCGTCCCGGTCACCAACACCCTGATGGGGTTGGGCGGCTTCCCGGGTAGCGATCGTCAGTTCCTGGGTATGCTCGGCATGCACGGCAGCTACGTCGCCAACGTTGCGATGCACCATGCGGATGTGGTGATGTGCGTCGGTGCGCGATTCGACGACCGGGTTATCAACGGTGCCAGCAAGTTCTGTCCGAACGCCAAGATCATTCACATCGATATCGATCCGGCGTCCATTTCCAAGACCATCAAGGCCGACATTCCGATCGTGGGTCCGGTCGACAGCGTGCTGACCGAGATGCTGGCCATCTCCCGGGAGCACAAGTTGCGTCCCAACGCCGACGTGCTCGTGGCCTGGTGGAAGCAGGTCGACGAATGGCGCGGTGACGGCAAGCTGTTCCCTTACGATATGGGTGACGGGTCTATCATCAAGCCGCAGACCGTTATCGAGACCATGTGGGATGTCACCAAGGGTGATGCCTATGTGACCTCGGACGTGGGTCAGCACCAGATGTTCGCGGCCCAGTACTATCCGTTCAACAAGCCCAACCGCTGGATCAATTCCGGTGGCCTGGGCACCATGGGCTTCGGTTTGCCAGCGGCCATGGGCGTACAGCTGCATCATCCGGATGCGATAGTCGCCTGCGTCACCGGTGAAGGCAGTATCCAGATGAACATTCAGGAGCTGTCGACCTGCCTGCAGTACGATCTGCCGGTGAAGATCATCACCCTGAACAACCAGGCACTGGGCATGGTTCGCCAGTGGCAGGATATGCAGTACAACAGCCGCTATTCCCATTCCTACATGGAGTCGCTGCCGGATTTCGTCAAGCTGACCGAATCCTACGGCCATATCGGCATGCGGGTGGAAAAGCCGGAAGACCTCAAGCCAGCGATGGAAGAGGCGTTCGCCCAGACCAAGCGGTTGGTGTTCATGGATATCCGTGTGGACAATACCGAGCACGTCTACCCGATGCAGATCGCGGGCGGCTCGATGCGTGACATGTGGCTGAGCAAGACGGAGCGTACCTGACATGAGACATATCATTTCCGTATTGCTGGAAAACGAGCCCGGTGCACTGTCTCGCGTGGTCGGCCTGTTCTCCCAGCGCAACTACAATATCGAGACCCTGACCGTGGCGGCGACCGAGGACCCGACGCTGTCGCGCCTGACGCTGACCACCATCGGCCAGGAAGATGTCATCGAACAGATTACCAAGAACCTCAACAAGCTGATCGAAGTGGTCAAGCTCGTCAATCTGTCCGAAGGGGCGCATATTGAGCGTGAGCTGATGCTGGTCAAGATCAAGGCCACTGGCGCCCAGCGTGCGGAAGTCAAACGCACCACGGATATTTTCCGCGGCCAGATTGTTGATGTGACCAGTAGTGTGTATACCGTTCAGCTTGCAGGCACCTCCGACAAGCTGGATAGTTTTATCGAAGCGGTTGGCCCGGCGACAGTTCTGGAAGTCGTGCGCACCGGTGTATCCGGTATCGCGCGCGGCGAGAAAGTTCTGAGCATTTAAACAATTAAGAGTGGTCCGGCGGGACCCGCATTGAAAGGGGATTTACATGCACGTTTTTTATGACAAAGATTGCGACCTGAGCATCATCCAGGGCAAGAAGGTTGCCATCATCGGTTACGGCTCCCAGGGCCACGCCCACGCCTGCAACCTCCAGGATTCCGGTGTTGACGTAACCGTGGGCCTGCGCCCGGGTTCGTCCTCCATCGCCAAGGCCGAGGCCCATGGCCTGAAAGTCACCGACGTGCCGGCCGCCGTCGCTGCCGCCGACGTGGTCATGATCCTGACTCCGGACGAGTTCCAGTCTCAGCTGTATCGCGATGAGATCGAGCCGAACCTGAAGCAGGGCGCTACCCTGGCGTTCGCCCATGGTTTCGCTATCCACTACAACCAGATCGTACCGCGCAAGGATCTGGACGTGATCATGGTTGCTCCCAAGGCACCGGGCCACACCGTGCGCTCCGAGTTCGTCAAGGGTGGCGGTATTCCTGACCTGATCGCCGTGTTCCAGGACGCCTCCGGCAACGCCAAGAACGTTGCTCTGTCCTATGCCAGCGGCGTGGGCGGCGGCCGTACCGGTATCATCGAAACCACCTTCAAGGACGAGACCGAAACCGACCTGTTCGGCGAGCAGGCAGTTCTGTGTGGTGGCGCGGTCGAACTGGTCAAGGCTGGTTTTGAAGTGCTGACCGAAGCGGGTTATGCGCCGGAAATGGCCTACTTCGAGTGCCTGCACGAGCTGAAGCTGATCGTTGACCTCATGTACGAAGGCGGTATCGCCAACATGAACTACTCGATCTCCAACAACGCCGAGTACGGTGAGTACGTTACCGGTCCGGAAGTGATCAACGACGAGTCCCGGGCTGCCATGCGCAATGCGCTCAAGCGCATCCAGTCTGGTGAATACGCCAAGATGTTCATCGCTGAAGGCGCCCACAACTATCCTTCGATGACTGCTGCCCGTCGTAACAACGCCGCACATCCGATCGAGCAGGTGGGTGAGCAGCTGCGCGGCATGATGCCGTGGATCTCTGCCAACAAGATCGTTGACAAGACCAAGAACTGATTTTCGGTTCGGTTGAAAAAGCGCGGCTCAGGCCGCGTTTTTTTATGCCCGCAGAATGCCGGGACTGGTTATTTGGCGATCAAGTTGCCACACTGTGTAGTCCGGCAAAGTGGCAAGGTAAGCATATGAAAGACGAGCAGCAACACGATTCAGATTTCAATGGTGAGGGCCCGCATACGCTATTGCCTATCGATGAGCATATCGAGGAGGTGCCCGGACCAGACGGTAAGAAGGTGCGACATCGGGGTATCTACCTGTTGCCGAACCTGTTCACCACGGCAGCGCTGTTCTCCGGCTTCTATGCCATTGTCAGTGCGATGAACGGCAACTTTTCCCATGCCGCGATCGCCATCTTCGTGGCGATGGTCCTGGATGGGCTGGACGGCCGTGTGGCGCGCCTGACCAATACCCAGAGCGCCTTTGGCGCCGAGTATGACTCGCTGTCCGACATGGTGGCCTTCGGCGTAGCGCCGGCACTGGTAGCCTTCACCTGGGCGCTGGATGGTATGGGCAAGGTGGGCTGGGTGTTCGCCTTCATCTATGTAGCGGGGGCGGCGTTGCGCCTGGCGCGGTTCAATACCCATATCGGTTCGGAAGACAAGCGCTACTTCACCGGTCTGGCCAGCCCGTCGGCGGCAGGTTTGGTGGCAGGCATGGTCTGGGCGCTGAATGATTTTGGCATCGACGGCGGTGATATTTCCCTGCTGGTAGGTATCCTGACCGCCCTGGGTGGCTTGTTGATGGTTAGCAACGTGCGCTATTACAGCTTCAAGGATCTGGACATGCGCGGCCGGGTGCCGTTCTTCGTCATCCTGCTGGTGGTGCTGGTGTTCGCGGTGATTTCCACCGATCCTTCGCGGATTCTATGGTTCATCTTCATTGCCTACAGTGCGTCGGGGCCGGTGCAGGCGGTATGGCGCTGGCGCCGTCGTCCGGCCGCAGCGGTGGAAGCGGAAAAAGTTGAATAAAACCCCTTGACGGCAAATGTGAGGGGTCTATAATGCGCCCCTCGCACGTCGCGGTGCTTTTCAAAAAGCCCCGTCCAATCAATAAGTTAGCGATAACTTGGGGTTGACAGGCAAGCGAAACGGCGTAGAATGCGCCGCTCACTGAAGAGGCTGGCAAGATCGCTTCTTCACGGTGAAAAAGGATTTTCAGGAAGGCGTTGACAAGGGGTTTGACTCCTGTAGAATGCGCCTCCCTGGCCCGGAACAGCAGCAGCGTTCCAGGCAGGTTTGCCAAGCAGTGCAGCGCTGAAAAGCCTCACAAAAAAGCTTGACGGATCAGAAGGTTGGCGTATAATGCGCGGCCTTGGTTAAGCGGAAACGCGGACCGAATCGCTCTTTAACAAATTGGAATCAAGTTA
>NZ_LK391970.1 GCF_000939975.1 Pseudomonas saudimassiliensis
GTAGAGACGTCGGAATGGCCGAGCAGATCCTGCACGGTTCGAATGTCGTAACCGCTGCGGAGCAAGGCCGTCGCGAACGAGTGGCGGAGGGTGTGCGGTGTGGCGGGCTTCGTGATGCCTGCTTGTTCTACGGCACGTTTGAAGGCGCGCTGAAAGGTCTGGTCATACATGTGATGGCGACGCACGACACCGCTCCGTGGATCGGTCGAATGCGTGTGCTGCGCAAAAACCCAGAACCACGGCCAGGAATGCCCGGCGCGCGGATACTTCCGCTCAAGGGCGTCGGGAAGCGCAACGCCGCTGCGGCCCTCGGCCTGGTCCTTCAGCCACCATGCCCGTGCACGCGACAGCTGCTCGCGCAGGCTGGGTGCCAAGCTCTCGGGTAACATCAAGGCCCGATCCTTGGAGCCCTTGCCCTCCCGCACGATGATCGTGCCGTGATCGAAATCCAGATCCTTGACCCGCAGTTGCAAACCCTCACTGATCCGCATGCCCGTTCCATACAGAAGCTGGGCGAACAAACGATGCTCGCCTTCCAGAAAACCGAGGATGCGAACCACTTCATCCGGGGTCAGCACCACCGGCAAGCGCCGCGACGGCCGAGGTCTTCCGATCTCCTGAAGCCAGGGCAGATCCGTGCACAGCACCTTGCCGTAGAAGAACAGCAAGGCCGCCAATGCCTGACGATGCGTGGAGACCGAAACCTTGCGCTCGTTCGCCAGCCAGGACAGAAATGCCTCGACTTCGCTGCTGCCCAAGGTTGCCGGGTGACGCACACCGTGGAAACGGATGAAGGCACGAACCCAGTGGACATAAGCCTGTTCGGTTGGTAAGCTGTAATGCAAGTAGCGTATGCGCTCACGCAACTGGTCCAGAACCTTGACCGAACGCAGCGGTGGTAACGGCGCAGTGGCGGTTTTCATGGCTTGTTATGACTGTTTTTTTGTACAGTCTATGCCTCGGGCATCCAAGCAGCAAGCGCGTTACGCCGTGGGTCGATGTTTGATGTTATGGAGCAGCAACGATGTTACGCAGCAGGGTGACGGTGTTCGGCATTCTGAATCTCACCGAGGACTCCTTCTTCGATGAGAGCCGGCGGCTAGACCCCGCCGGCGCTGTCACCGCGGCGATCGAAATGCTGCGAGTCGGATCAGACGTCGTGGATGTCGGACCGGCCGCCAGCCATCCGGACGCGAGGCCTGTATCGCCGGCCGATGAGATCAGACGTATTGCGCCGCTCTTAGACGCCCTGTCCGATCAGATGCACCGTGTTTCAATCGACAGCTTCCAACCGGAAACCCAGCGCTATGCGCTCAAGCGCGGCGTGGGCTACCTGAACGATATCCAAGGATTTCCTGACCCTGCGCTCTATCCCGATATTGCTGAGGCGGACTGCAGGCTGGTGGTTATGCACTCAGCGCAGCGGGATGGCATCGCCACCCGCACCGGTCACCTTCGACCCGAAGACGCGCTCGACGAGATTGTGCGGTTCTTCGAGGCGCGGGTTTCCGCCTTGCGACGGAGCGGGGTCGCTGCCGACCGGCTCATCCTCGATCCGGGGATGGGATTTTTCTTGAGCCCCGCACCGGAAACATCGCTGCACGTGCTGTCGAACCTTCAAAAGCTGAAGTCGGCGTTGGGGCTTCCGCTATTGGTCTCGGTGTCGCGGAAATCCTTCTTGGGCGCCACCGTTGGCCTTCCTGTAAAGGATCTGGGTCCAGCGAGCCTTGCGGCGGAACTTCACGCGATCGGCAATGGCGCTGACTACGTCCGCACCCACGCGCCTGGAGATCTGCGAAGCGCAATCACCTTCTCGGAAACCCTCGCGAAATTTCGCAGTCGCGACGCCAGAGACCGAGGGTTAGATCATGCCTAGCATTCACCTTCCGGCCGCCCGCTAGCGGACCCTGGTCAGGTTCCGCGAAGGTGGGCGCAGACATGCTGGGCTCGTCAGGATCAAACTGCACTATGAGGCGGCGGTTCATACCGCGCCAGGGGAGCGAATGGACAGCGAGGAGCCTCCGAACGTTCGGGTCGCCTGCTCGGGTGATATCGACGAGGTTGTGCGGCTGATGCACGACGCTGCGGCGTGGATGTCCGCCAAGGGAACGCCCGCCTGGGACGTCGCGCGGATCGACCGGACATTCGCGGAGACCTTCGTCCTGAGATCCGAGCTCCTAGTCGCGAGTTGCAGCGACGGCATCGTCGGCTGTTGCACCTTGTCGGCCGAGGATCCCGAGTTCTGGCCCGACGCCCTCAAGGGGGAGGCCGCATATCTGCACAAGCTCGCGGTGCGACGGACACATGCGGGCCGGGGTGTCAGCTCCGCGCTGATCGAGGCTTGCCGCCATGCCGCGCGAACGCAGGGGTGCGCCAAGCTGCGGCTCGACTGCCACCCGAACCTGCGTGGCCTATACGAGCGGCTCGGATTCACCCACGTCGACACTTTCAATCCCGGCTGGGATCCAACCTTCATCGCAGAACGCCTAGAACTCGAAATCTAACGTCCGTTCGGGCATCGAGGTCCATGTCGGGGTGGGACGGGCCCGTGGCTTCAAGATCACTTGCAGTCCGACCGCGATGTCTTGGTTGCGCGAGAGGTTGTCGATATCCTCCACTTCCATCATCAACCCTGGATAATGCCGCCGCCGTCATCGCCGCCGACGCCCGTGCCGGGCTTTTCGGGCCTGTCAGGCTTGCTCGGCCTTCAGCCTGCCTGGGCGAGATCTCCGGCGGACGGATTAACGGCGGAGCTTCGCCGCCTTTCGTGCGTGTGAAGGCCGAAGATAGTTCTCTCAAAAACATCCGTTTATGAGAGATACCAAATGTCATTTTCAGAAGACGACTGCACCAGTTGATTGGGCGTAATGGCTGTTGTGCAGCCAGCTCCTGACAGTTCAATATCAGAAGTGATCTGCACCAATCTCGACTATGCTCAATACTCGTGTGGGCTCTGTTGCAAAAATCGTGAAGCTTGAGCATGCTTGGCGGAGATTGGACGGACGGAACGATGACGGATTTCAAGTGGCGCCATTTCCAGGGTGATGTGATCCTGTGGGCGGTGCGCTGGTATTGTCGCTATCCGATCAGCTATCGCGACCTTGAGGAAATGCTGGCGGAACGCGGCATTTCGGTCGACCATACGACGATCTATCGCTGGGTCCAGTGCTACGCCCCGGAGATGGAGAAGCGGCTGCGCTGGTTCTGGCGGCGTGGCTTTGATCCGAGCTGGCGCCTGGATGAAACCTACGTCAAGGTGCGGGGCAAGTGGACCTACCTGTACCGGGCAGTCGACAAGCGGGGCGACACGATCGATTTCTACCTGTCGCCGACCCGCAGCGCCAAGGCAGCGAAGCGGTTCCTGGGCAAGGCCCTGCGAGGCCTGAAGCACTGGGAAAAGCCTGCCACGCTCAATACCGACAAAGCGCCGAGCTATGGTGCAGCGATCACCGAATTGAAGCGCGAAGGAAAGCTGGACCGGGAGACGGCCCACCGGCAGGTGAAGTATCTCAATAACGTGATCGAGGCCGATCACGGAAAGCTCAAGATACTGATCAAGCCGGTGCGCGGTTTCAAATCGATCCCCACGGCCTATGCCACGATCAAGGGATTCGAAGTCATGCGAGCCCTGCGCAAAGGACAGGCTCGCCCCTGGTGCCTGCAGCCCGGCATCAGGGGCGAGGTGCGCCTTGTGGAGAGAGCTTTTGGCATTGGGCCCTCGGCGCTGACGGAGGCCATGGGCATGCTCAACCACCATTTCGCAGCAGCCGCCTGATCGGCGCAGAGCGACAGCCTACCTCTGACTGCCGCCAATCTTTGCAACAGAGCCTCCGTCGCCATGCTCACCTCGCTTTGGTGCACACGAGTATTGAGCATAGTCGAGATTGGTGCAGATCACTTCTGATATTGAACTGTCAGGAGCTGGCTGCACAACAGCCATTACGCCCAATCAACTGGTGCAGTCGTCTTCTGAAAATGACATTTTCTACATGGCGTTTGGATTCTCGCAAACGACCGTTATTGAGAGTCCTTCGGTGTTGGGAGTAAGTCCCGCGCAACTCGACTCCCGGCCGCAACGAAGATGAATGCCACGATCAGCGCGATAGTGCCGTCAACCGGGTATTCCGCTGCGTCGATATAACCTTGCCTTGCCCCGACGAAGGTTATAACGAGCGTTGCAAAGATTGTCGTTTTCAGAAGACGGCTGCACTGAACGTCAGAAGCCGACTGCACTATAGCAGCGGAGGGGTTGGATCCATCAGGCAACGACGGGCTGCTGCCGGCCATCAGCGGACGCAGGGAGGACTTTCC
>NZ_LK391971.1 GCF_000939975.1 Pseudomonas saudimassiliensis
CACTACCTCCACCCTGAGCACCGTCAAGGTCGAAGCCCCGGCTGCCCGCAGCGCTGGCATCAAGGTCAAGACTGTCGACGAGCTGGTCGACAAACTGAAGAATGAAGCCAAGGTGATCTGACATGACGATTCTGGTTATTGCTGAACACAACAACGCCGAACTGAATGCCGCCACCCTGAACACCGTGGCTGCTGCCGCTGCCATCGGTGGCGATATTGAGGTCCTGGTCGCTGGTGCCGGTTGTGGCGCCGTGGCTGAAGCCGCTGCCAAAGTGGCTGGTGTCTCCAAGGTCCTGCTGGCCGACAACGCCGCCTACGCCAACCAGCTGCCGGAGAACATCTCCCTGCTGATTGCCGAGCTGGGCAAGGGCTACAGCCACATCCTGGCCCCGGCCAGCACCAACGGCAAGAACTACCTGCCGCGCGTGGCGGCCCTGCTGGACGTCGACCAGATCTCCGAGATCATCGCCGTGGAAAGCGCCGACACCTTCAAGCGCCCGATCTACGCCGGTAACGCTATCGCCACCGTCAAGTCCGACGCCGCGATCAAGGTCATCACCGTGCGCAGCACCGGCTTTGACGCCGTGGCTGCCGAAGGTGGCAGTGCTGCGGTAGAAGCGGTTGCCTCCGCCCAGGACGCCGGCACCTCCGCCTTTGTGGGCGAAGAACTGGCCAAGTCCGACCGTCCCGAGCTGGCTGGTGCCAAGATCGTGGTCTCCGGTGGTCGCGGCATGCAGAACGGCGACAACTTCCAGCTGCTGTACGGCCTGGCCGACAAGCTGGGCGCTGCCGTAGGTGCCTCGCGCGCCGCAGTGGACGCCGGCTTTGTGCCCAACGACATGCAGGTCGGCCAGACCGGCAAGATCGTTGCTCCCCAGCTGTACATCGCGGTTGGTATCTCCGGTGCGATCCAGCACCTGGCAGGTATGAAGGATTCCAAGGTCATTGTTGCCATCAACAAGGACGAGGAAGCCCCGATCTTCCAGGTAGCGGATTATGGCCTGGTGGGTGACCTGTTTGAGCTGGTGCCGGA